>NZ_CP045093.1:3398637-3474353 GCF_022870505.1 Burkholderia perseverans | reverse complement strand
GTTTATGCGCATAAAGCGGGTGGGTGGCTATTCGGCAGTGCGCGAGACTGAAATCGTGGTGGCGATTTTGTGCGCATCAGTGGATGCCGGTCCCTGGTTGGAGCCGAGGGAGATACAGACGACATATCTCTTCCGAAGCGAGGTATATCGAGATACGGTCGTGTGCGATCGGCCTTCGCTGCGGCCTAAAGTTGGCAGGACTCTGTTGCTCAGTGCCCTCGAACGACGCGCCACTTACGATGGGGCGCCGCCGGTTTATGCGCATAAACTGCCCCCGCTACCCGCTACCCGCTACCCGCTACCCGCTACCCGCTACCCGCTACCCGCTACCCGCTACCCGCTACCCGCTACCCGCGCGTCCGCCCTTCGTTATCCAAGGGCGCAGCTCGGCGGCATGGATGTCTCATGAGCGCTCTGATCAAGGCGAACAAACCGCACTGGGGTACGCCATACAGCTCTCGTGGACGCGCTTCCTCTCCCCTGCCGTCGTCTCTCCCTCTTCATTCTCACGGATCGCCGCCTGTTCGCTTCTCGCCACCAAGCAAGTAGCTGGCACAAAGCACGACATCTCCCCAGCCCGTCCCGCACGACGCAATCGCGACCCATCGCTACAATAACCAACCTCCCCTATCCACCAAGACGCCCCACATCCCGAATGATCACGATCTACCACAATCCCCGTTGCTCGAAGTCTCGCGAAACACTGGCATTGCTTGATTCGTTGAATACTGCCGGCGAGCCAGTGCAGGTCGTCGAATACCTGAAGACGCCGCTGACAGTCACCGAACTGAAGGCGCTGCATCACCAGCTCGATCGCCCGTTGCGCGACATGATTCGTGACAACGAAGCACCGTTCAAGGAACTGGGCCTCGGCGGCGCAGACGTCGACGACGAGGCGCTCTACGAGGCCATAGTCGCGCACCCGATTCTGTTGCAACGGCCGATCGTCGTCCGCGGTGGCAAGGCGGCGATCGGTCGTCCGCCGGAGGCAGTCAGCGTGCTGTTTGAGTAACCGATATAACTGTTATTTTTCGAATAAAATTAAATGAAAATCGCCGATGGCATCGCTGCCGTCGACGCTTTCATTGTTTTACCCCCAGCCGCTCACGCCTCACCCCACCACACGGCCGACAGAAAACGCGAAACCCCGCGCACGGCGCCACCTTTGTCACGTTCTCCAGTCAGGCTTGTGCGCTATGCTGTCCGGGCGCGCGGCGGTCCGTCGATTCGATGCCGGCCCACTTTGGGTTATCCCCCGGCCCGCGCGAAACGCAAAGTTATCCACAGTTTCTGTGGAAAACCTTGTGGAAAGTCTGCCCGGATCGCCCGTATGGCAGGACTTGCACTGGCCTGCCCGCAAATGGGCCGTTGCCGTTCGTCCGTGAACGAATGCGGCCTCATTCCCAATCGAGCGGAAGGAGAATGTGATGACATACCGCATTGCCGTGGTCGTCGGCAGTCTGCGACGCGAGTCGTTCAACCGTGCCCTGGCCAAGGCCGTGATGTCGCTGGCCCCCGAAGATTTCGCGTTCGAGTTCGCCGAGATCGGCGCGCTCCCGCTGTATAGCCAGGACTACGATTCGGCGTTCCCCGCCGAGGCGAGTGCCTTCAAGAAGCAGATCGAGGCAGCGCAGGGCCTGCTGTTCGTCACGCCGGAATACAACCGCTCGATGCCGGGCGTGCTGAAGAACGCGCTGGACTGGGCCTCGCGCCCGTGGGGCAGCAATTCGTGGGGCGGCAAGCCGGGCGCCGTGATCGGCACCTCGGTGGGCGCCATCGGCACTGCGCTGGCCCAGCAGCATCTGCGCAACGTGCTGTCCTATCTCGACGTCGCGACGCTCGCGCAGCCGGAAATCTTCATCAAGCACGACGAAGGCCGCATCGACGCGGAAGGCAAGATCGTCAGCGACGACACGCGCAAGTTCCTGCAGTCGTTCGTCGATCGCTACGCGGACTGGGTGCGTCGCCACGCATCGGCCGCGGCCTGAGCGTTCACACCCGCCACGCCACGGGGGCGCCGTGAGTCACGCACGGCGCGCGTGACGCCCCGGCCCGCCGGCGGCGGCCCCCCGATCTCAAGTCCGCGTGGTCCGGCGCACGTCACGCGCCTCGCGGATCGCATGCAGCATCTCGTCAAGCAGACCGATGTCGAACGGCTTCGACAGCACGCGCGCGTTCACGCGCCGCGTGCGGTCGAGCTCCTCCGCGTAACCGGTGACGAGAATCACGGGCAGCAGCGCGCCGGGGCGGCACTCGATCGTCTCGGCCAGGTCGATGCCGTTCAGCTTGCCCGGCATGTGGATGTCGGAAATCACGAGGTCGTAGGGGCGCATCTCGTCGTCGGGCGCGACGGGCGCGTTCAGCAGTGCGAGCGCGTCGTCGGCGTTGGCCGCGTAGGTGACGCGATGGCCGAGCAGCGCGAGCAGCGCCTCGGTGCCGGCGGCCACGTCGCCGTTGTCCTCCACCAGCAAAATGCGCAGCCCTTCCTGGGGGACGTCCGTTTCCGGCGCCTTGCTGCGCGGCACGGCCGGCGGTGACGGCGCCGGGTCGGTCGCCTTCGCGCGCGGCAGATAGAGCCGTACCGTGGTTCCCTCCCCTTCCACGCTGTCGATCGTCGCGATGCCGCCCGAGCGCTCGCAGAACGCGAACACCTGCGGCAGCCCGAGGCCCGTGCCCATGCCCTTCGGCTTGGTGGTGAAGAGCGGCTCGAACGCGTGCGCGAGCACCTCCGGCGGCATGCCGCTGCCGGTGTCCGACAGCGTGATGCAGACGTAGTCGCCCGTCAGCGGAAAGCCATCCTCGCGGCGGAACGTGATGTTCTGCGCGTCGATCGTGAAGCGCCCGCCGGTCGGCATCGCGTCGCGCGCGTTCACCGACAGGTTGATCACGGCCAGCTCGAGTTCGGCGATGTCGACGCGGATCGGCCAGATGTCGGGCGGCATCTCGATGACGAGCGACGACTTCGAACTCAGCGACGTCTTCAGCAATTCGCGGCACGACGAACCGAGCCATTGCGGCACGTCGATCGTCTCGCTGCGCAGCGGCTGCTTGCGCGCCACGCCGAGCAGCTGGCGCGTCAGCGACTGGCCGTTCTTCAGCGCGCGCTCGACGGCGGTCAGCTCGGTGTCGAGATGCTCGGCGCCGCGCCGGCGGACGATCTGGATGTTGCTCGAGATGATCATCAGCAGGTTGTTGAAATCGTGCGCGACGCTGCCCACCAGGTTGCCGAGCGCTTCCATTTTGCGCGACTGCCGGTAGGCGGATTCGATCGAGCGGCGCATCGAGGCCTCGGCCTGCCAGCGGTCCCAGGCTTCCTCTTCCACGCGCAGCCGCTTCAGCGACAGCCAGATCACGCACCAGAGCGCGAACGACGGTGCGAACATCGACACGAACAGCACGCTCAGGTGCTCGTACCAGGCCTGCCAGATCGCGGACGCGCGATACGCGCAGGTGACGTACACGGGATACGAGCCGACCTGCCGGTACGCGACGATCTCGGTCATGCCGTCATGCTGGACGCGCGAGATGCCGGCGTGTGAATTCGAGGCACGCGCGTTGACGAACGGCGCGACGCGCTCGTCGAGCTTCTCGTCGCCACTGTCGGGCGGCGGCGGGTAGGCGGCCAGCACGGCGCCGTCGCTGCGCGTGAGCGCCATCGTCATCGGCGAGCGCTCGCCGCCGAGCAGCTCGCGGTAGAACGCGTTGAAGTACGAGGATTTCAGCGCGATCGACACCATCCCGGCGAAGCTGCCGTCGCTGTGCCGGCGCGCGACGCCGGTGTTGAACACGAGGCTCGGCGTGGTCGAGCGCAGCGGGCCGCGCATCGGCCGCGAGATGTGCTCGATCACCTTGTCGTCGCGGATGCCGATGAAGTCGTCGCGGTTCGCGATCGATGCGTAGGGCGCCGGGTAATAGAGGCTGTTGGCGAGCAGCATCCCGCTCGCGCCGAAGATCGACACCGCCGCCACCTGCGGATAGCCGCCGCCGATCGTGTTCAGCGTGTCGTGGATGTCGGCTTCCGCGTTGCGCACGGCCTGATCGTCGAGGTCCTGGACCAGGTCGACGATGCGCGCGTCGAGCGTCTCGGTCAGGTCGAACACCTTCAGCGCATGTTCCTCGGCCACGCGCACGGTGCGCATCGTCACGTCGCGCGCGGTGGCCTCGCGCGCGCGCAGGTCGTTGTAGGCCATCACGGCGACGTAGACGCAGGGCAGCACGATCGCGGCGGCAAGCAGCACGATCAGCGTGATCCGGCGGACCGCGAAGTCGTGTTCGGGCGCGCCCGACGCAAACGGCGCGTCGTCGTCGTCCTGCCAGTCCGCGGAGGCGGACGAGGGGCGTGATGCGTCAGGCCGGTCAGACTTCATGGTGAAGATGCGAGACTGCGTGTGGTGGTGGCGTTGCTTGATCGTCATCATAAACGACTCGCGAGGCGCCACCTCCCGCCTCGCGCGCGTTTGCGCATCATTCGCGCGTCACGGGCATCTCGTCGGCGGATTATCGGCGGATTATCGGCGGGTCGCCCACGGATCGTCTGCCGATTGGCGCCGCCGCCGCGCCGCGCGCGCCGCAGGCGAGACCGCAAGGCGACGGTTCATGCGCGGTTCATTCGAGGCTCACTGCCGGTTCGCCGGAGGCGCGCGCGATCGCGACGAGTTGCTCGGCCAGCGCCTCCGGTTGCGACAGGTAGGGCGAATGGCTGCTCTCGAGCCGATGCACGCGGGTCGGCCGCTGCGGCACGAACGCGTCGGCCTCGGCGATGAAGCGCCGCTGCAGCGCGGGCAGCAGCACACGGTCGTTCGTGCACGCCACGTAGTGCCGCTCGATCGATCCCCAGCGCTGCGGCGTGATCGCGATCGGCGCGGCGAACGGCGCCGGCGGCAGGTCCGACGACATCAGGCGGATCGCGGCCCGGAACGTCGCGTCGTCCACATCCTCGAACAGCGCCTGCCTCAGCATCGCGAGATAGCCGGCGTCGCGGCTGGCGGGGTTGATGCGCAGCGCGCCGACGGCGCGCGGGCTCGCGCACATCAGCGCGGCCAGCGCCTCGCCCTGATTCTCCGGCGCTCGCACGTAATCGAGGCCGGCCGCGCCGGAGGCCGGCATGAACGCGGCGAGATAGACGAGCTTCGCGATCCGCTCCGGCGCGCGCTCGGCCGCCGCGGTGATCGCGAGGCCGCCCATGCTGTGGCCCACCAGCACCACGCGCTCGTGGCCAAGGGCGCGCGCCTCGTCGATCGTGCGCAGCACGCTGTCGGTGTAGTCGTCGAGCGTTGTCGCGGAGACGGGCGACGGCTCATGGGCCAGCGCCGTGGCGTGCGCCGGGTCGCCGAACGCCGCCGGATAGCGGGCGTCGAGCCCGTGCGCGGGCAGGTCGCGCGCGAGGCTTGGATGGCCGCGCGTGGCCAGCGCCGCGCCGAGCCGCTGGTAGGCCCAGGCGCCGTGCCAGGCGCCATGCACGAGCACGAACGGCAGGCGCACGGCCGGGGCGTGGGCGTGACGGGCAGGCGCTTCGGTCTCGGAACGGGCCACGGTGTCTCTCCAGATTGAATAATGGGCGGACCTCGCCGCCGCGTGCGGCGGGTCCGGTGCCCCGATGGTGCCAGAGCGCATCGGGCCACGGCAAATCCGGGGAATCCCAGGCAGTGTGAGCCCCCACTATCAAACAATGCAGGACGAAGCGGTGCTACCCGGCGCATGCCGCGCGTTCCATGGCGCGCGTGGCCACGATTTCTTCGCGATCGGCAAGCGCTGATGCCATGCCGCGACGATCGGTCCACGGCGAACCCGGAGCCGCCCGCGCCGCCGCCGTGGCGCCAAGCTGACGGGCCCGTCGCGGCGAAACTGTTACGGGCGCGCCACAGCATGCCGTCTTCCCTATTCCATTCAGCCGGGTTCTCGCGCTAATTTTCGATATTCGCCCCTCATGACCGCGCCTCATGAATTCCGACTATCTGTTCTATCGCCGCCCACCGACGCCCGGCCCCTATTCGCTCGACGACCTCGGCGAGGTCGCGCCGTCGATCGCGCCCGGCGACGAGATTCGCGATGCGATCGGCCGCGTGATCGCCGATCTCGCCTGGCGCGAATCGGAGGACGTGCCCGGCGCCTGGTTCGGTGAGGGCGTGGCGAGTTTTCATCTCACCGTCGAGAGCGACGGCCACGTCACGAGCTTCATGGGCTCGCGCCTGGAGCGCCGCCAGGTACTGCAGCTGGCGCGCGCGCTGGGCCTGATTGCGCTCGATCTGCAACGCGACGTCGTATTCGCGTAAGTTGCCGGTTCTGCGGGGCCGGGCGGCGGCAATCGCCGGCAAACATTGCTATACTTCGGCCCATTTCCGGCCATCCCCCGGTCAATCAAGCCTGTCTGCGCGCATCGTTCGCGCATCCTGCACGCAATTCCATCCCCCGCCGGGCATGGCTACTTCCATCGCCCGCGAGGGCGTCTTAGCGGAGCTCGTCTTGACCGTTTCTCATCCCGTCGTGGACGAAACCCAAACCGATGCCGCTGCCGCTACCTCGGGCAGCTCGTTCTATCACGCGATGCGGATCCTGCCGGCCCCGCAGCGCGAGGCCATGTTCCAGGTGTATGCGTTCTGCCGCGCCGTCGACGACATCGCCGACGAGGGCGGCACGCGCGAGGAACGCGCGGCGGGGCTCGACCGCTGGCGCGCCGACATCGACGCCTGCTTCGCCGGCCAGCCGCGCGCCTCGCTCGTGCCGCTGACGCGGGAAATCCGTCAGTTCGGCCTGAAGCGCGAGGATTTCCACGACATGATCGACGGCATGGCGATGGATGCGGCCGAGGATATCTGCGCGCCCGACGAAGCCACGCTCGATCGGTATTGCGATCGCGTCGCGAGTTCGGCCGGGCGGCTGTCGGTGAGGATTTTCGGGATGCCGGAGGCGCCCGGCGTCGAGCTGGCGCACCATCTCGGCCGCGCGCTGCAATTGACCAACATCCTGCGCGACATCGACGAAGACGCCGACATCCGGCGCTGCTACCTGCCGCGCGAGCTGCTCGAGCGCGAAGGCATCCCGCTCGGCGATCCGCATGCGATCGCTCGGCATCCGGCGCTGCCGCGCGTGTGCGCGACGCTCGCCGAGCGCGCGCTCGCGCATTTCGCGCAGGCCGACCGCGTGATGGACGGCGCGGCACGCGCCCAGGTGCGCGCACCGCGCATCATGTCGGGCGCTTACCGCTGCATCCTCGAGGCGGCGCTGGCCCGTGGCTTCGCGGCGCCGCGCCAGCCGCTGCGCAAGCCGCGCCTGCGCATGCTGCTGATCGCGTTGCGCTACGCGTTTTTCTGATTCGATGTGGACCATCGACCGGGCGATCGGCGGATCGCCCGTCGCGCCGTTGGGTTGCCGGCCCGACCGCGCTCAGGCGAGGTACTTCGACGTGAGTACACGCTTCGGCCGGATGCCGTATTGCTCGTATGGGGCGATGCGTGGCTCCGATCTGCCGGCCGGGGTTCGCGCGGACGTGTCCGTGGCGGGCCGCCGGCACTCGAAACGCCCGGCCGCGCCTGCCCGCGGACCGGATCCGCTGTGCGCGGGCAACGGGGCCGCCGCCCTGCCCGCGTCGATCGACGGGGCGTGCCGCTGAGCGATACCGCACGCGCCGCATGACAAGAGAGGGACCGATGAACGATCTCACCAATTCGAGCGCGCCGGACGACGCGACGCCGCCCGCTGCCGGGGCCACGCCCGTGGAAGCGGCGGCCGGCTCGATCGCGCCGGCGCGTGCCGCCGAACCGGTTGCCGGGCAGACGTCTGGTGTCGCGGCGGATGCTGCGGATACCGGCGCCGTAAATGCGACGCCGCCCGCCGCGCTTTCCGCCGATGTTGAAACGGCATCGACTGTCGATACACCCGCAGCCGGCCGCGCGTCCGCGGCCGCGACGCCCGCCGTCGATGCATCCGTTACGCCGGTCTCGGCCGGTGCGGCACCGATCGACGCGGCTGCCGCTACTGGCGCTTCCGTGGCGGCGGAGCTGGCCGGCGCGACGCCTGCCGCCGGCGCATCTGCCGTACCGACCGAGGCCGGCGCGGTACCGACCGAGGCGCCGGCCGTTGGCGCGTCCGCCACGTCGACCTCGTCCGGCGCGGCATCGATCGACGCGGTCGTCGTCGGCGCGACGGCCGCCGCCGCCGCAGCAGCGGCGACCTCGGCCGACACCGCGTCCACTACCGGCGCCGCCGTCGCACCGACACCGTCCGGCACGGCACCGACCGATGCGCCCACCCTCGCGCCCGCCGACCTCGACGCGGCCGTCGCGCGCGCGACCGACGCGCTGCTCGCCGCGCAGCAACCGGACGGCCACTGGGTCTACGAGCTGGAAGCCGATTCGACGATCCCGGCCGAATACGTGCTGCTGGTCCATTACCTCGGCGAGACGCCGAACCTCGAGCTCGAACGCAAGATCGCGCGCTACCTGCGCCGCGTGCAGCTGCCGGGCGGCGGCTGGCCGCTGTTCACCGACGGCGCGCCCGACGTCAGTGCGAGCGTGAAGGCCTACTTCGCGCTGAAGATGATCGGCGACGACGCCGACGCCGAGCACATGGTCCGCGCGCGCAACGCGATCCACGCGATGGGCGGCGCGGAGATGTCGAACGTGTTCACGCGCATCCAGCTCGCGCTGTTCGGCGTGGTGCCGTGGTTCGCGGTGCCGATGATGCCGGTCGAGATCATGCTGCTGCCGCAGTGGTTCCCGTTCCACCTCTCGAAGGTGTCGTACTGGGCGCGCACGGTGACCGTGCCGCTGCTGGTGCTGAACGCGAAGCGTCCGCTCGCGAAGAATCCGCGCGGCGTGCGCGTGGACGAGCTGTTCGTCGCCCCGCCCGTGAACGCGGGCCTGCTGCCGCGCGCGGGCCACCAGAGCCCCGCCTGGTTCGCCTGCTTCCGCGTGCTCGACGGCCTGCTGCGCCTGACCGACGGCCTGTTCCCGCGCTACACGCGCGAACGCGCGATCCGCCAGGCCGTGCAGTTCGTCGATGAACGCCTGAACGGCGAGGACGGCCTCGGCGCGATCTATCCAGCGATGGCGAACTCGGTGATGATGTACGCCGCGCTCGGCTATCCCGAGGATCATCCGAACCGCGCGATCGCGCGCCGCTCGCTCGAAAAGCTGCTGGTGATCCACGACGACGAGACCGACGAGGCCTATTGCCAGCCGTGCCTGTCGCCGGTCTGGGACACCTCGCTGGCGGCCCACGCGCTGCTCGAGACGGGCGAGCCGCGCGCCGAGGCGGCCGCGATCCGCGGCCTCGACTGGCTGCGCCCGCTGCAGATCCTCGACGTGCGCGGCGACTGGATCTCGCGCCGCCCCGACGTGCGGCCCGGCGGCTGGGCGTTCCAGTACGCGAACCCGCACTACCCCGACGTGGACGACACGGCCGTGGTCGCACTCGCGATGGATCGCGTGGCGAAGCTCGAGAACACCGACGTCTACCGCGACGCGATCGCGCGCGCGCGCGAATGGGTGGTGGGCATGCAGAGCAGCGACGGCGGCTGGGGCGCGTTCGAGCCCGAGAACACGCACCATTACCTGAACAGCATCCCGTTCTCCGATCACGGCGCGCTGCTCGATCCGCCCACCGCCGACGTGTCGGGCCGCTGCCTGTCGATGCTCGCGCAGCTCGGCGAGACCACCGGCAACAGCCCGCCGGCCCGCTACGCGCTCGACTACCTGCTCGCCGAGCAGGAGCCGGACGGCAGCTGGTACGGCCGCTGGGGCATGAACTACATCTACGGCACCTGGAGCGCGCTCGGCGCGCTGAACGCGGCCGGCCTGCCGTTCGACGATCCGCGCGTGAAGCGCGCCGCGCAGTGGCTGCTGTCGATCCAGAACCCGGATGGCGGCTGGGGCGAGGACGGCAACAGCTACAAGCTCGACTATCGCGGCTACGAGCGCGCGACCAGCACCGCGTCGCAGACGGCCTGGGCGCTGCTCGGCCTGATGGCGGCGGGCGAGGTCGAGCATCCGGCGGTGGCGCGCGGCATCGCCTGGCTCGCGGCCGAACAGCGCGAGCACGGCCTCTGGGACGAGACGCGCTTCACCGCCACCGGTTTCCCGCGCGTGTTCTATCTGCGCTACCACGGCTATCGCAAGTTCTTCCCGCTGTGGGCGCTCGCGCGCTACCGCAACCTGCGGCGCAGCGGCACGCGGCGCGTGACGGTGGGGATGTAAATGCTGATGGCCACCACCACCACGCGCTCGCCCGTGATCGCCGTCAGCGGCATGGCGTTCGAGGCGAAGATCGCGGCCGGCGACGGTGTCGAAACCGTGTTCGCCGCGCGCGCGGACCGGCTCGAACGCGCGCTGTCCGAAGCGGTGGCGCGCGGCTGCGCCGGCATCGTCAGCTTCGGCACGGCGGGCGGCCTCGCGCCCGATCTCGCGCCGGGCACGCTGATCGTCGCCGACGCGATCGATGGCCCGTTCGGCGAGGTCGTGACCGATGCGGCCTGGAACCGCCGGCTGGTCGCCGCGCTGCGCGGCACGCCGCTCGCCGCGAGCATGCGGCGCGGCCGGCTCGCGGCGGTCGGCGCGCCGGTCGTCGACGCGCAGCAGAAAGCGGTGCTGCATGCGCGCCACGGCGCGCTCGCGGTCGACATGGAATCGCACATCGCGGCGGCCTTCGCGGCGGCGCGCGGCGTGCCGTTCGCCGTCTGCCGCGCGATCGTCGATCCGTCGTGGCGCACGCTGCCGCCGGCCGCCACGGCCGGCCTGCGCGACGACGGCAGCACCGCGATCGTGCCGATCCTGCGCGAACTCGCGAAGCAGCCGTCGCAGCTCGGCGCGCTGCTGAAGCTGGCCGGCGACGCGCGCGCCGCGAGGGCGACGCTGATCCAGGCGCGCCACGCGTTCGAACGCGAAGGCGCCTGGCGCGGCCTGTGAGCCGTCGCCGACGGGCCGCGGCCGTCTATCTTTCGAGTCGCGCGCGCGCCGTGCCTTCGCGGCGGCGCGCGGCGACCAGCAGCGCCGCCGTCGGGTTCGCGGCTCGGCGCCCATCCGCCTGATTCCCGCTGATTCCCGCTGGATCCCGCCTGATTCCGCCTGATTCCGCTTCCCGCCCGACCGGAGGCCGCATGCGTTTCCGCGACAGCGTCGTGTCCCGCGCCGGTCGCTATGCGCTCGGCATCGACATGGTGTCGGGCCGCCCCTCCCGGTCGATTCCGGCGGCGAACCGGCTCGTCGATTACGGCGAGCATCACCCGCTCTCGCCGCACGCAGCCGAGCAGTTCGCGCGCGAGCCCGAGGCGGCCCGTCGTTTCGCCGACGTGTCGCGCGCGGCAGCACGACGATCGCCTGCTGATGCCGCCGGGGGCGCGACCGCGGCACCGCCGTCCAGCGCGATGTCCCTCTCCCCCGTTTTTTCATCGGTCCACCCCACCCGCCGCGGTGATGTCGTCATGTTCGCCATGACAACAAATGTTGTTGTGAATATAATTAGAGAATCGTATGTTGTGAAACAGGATTCCCGATGAAAGCACTTCAACCCGTGGTCGTCGCCGGCTCCGCGCACGAGATCGGGCACCGGCTCGGCGAACTCGCGCGTCCCGTGATGGCCGCGTACACGGCGCAGAGCGGCGCGTGGCGGGCGGTGATGGCGCGCCGCGGCGGCCCGCTGCTGGCCGCGCTGCGGCGCGAAGCCGAGGCCGCGTTCCCCGAGTTCGTCGCCGAGATCGACGGCATGGCCGCCGGGCTCGGCCTGGACGCCGCCGACCTGTTCGCCTGGAACTGCCGCGGCGAGCTGCTGAACCGCAGCGGCGACGGCTGCACCACGGTGGCCGCCAGCACGCCGCATGCGCAGCGCATCGTCCACAACGAGGACGGCGATCCGTTCCTGCTCGACCGCTGCCTGCTGCTGGACGTGCGGCCCGAGCACGGCCCCGGCTTCGTGAGCTTCTACTATCCGGGCTCGCTGCCGGGCCACACGTTCGCGGTCAATCGCGCGGGCCTGGTGCAGACCATCAACAACGTGCGGATCACGGCGCCGGCGCCGGGTGTGCCGCGCATGGTGCTGGCACGCGCGGTGCTCGCGGCGACCTCGCTCGACGCGGCGCTCGCGATCCTGCGCGAGCCGCCGCGCGCGAGCGGCTTTCACCACATGCTCGGCCGTGCCGGCGAGGCGCGCGTCCACAGCGTCGAGGCGAGCGTGGCGCGCACCTCGGTGCTGACGGTCGAGGGCGTCTACGGCCACGCGAACCATCTCGTCCATCCGGGGCCGTGCGTCGACGCCGACGCGCAGATCGTGACGACGTCCTCGCGCGACCGGCAGGCCCGGCTCGCCGCGCTGCTGCCCGCGCTCGACGAGCCGGGCGTCGACGCGCTCGCGGGCGTGCTGGCCGATCGCGGCGGCCCCGGCCTGCCGATCTTTCGCGACGACCCGGCCGATCCCGACGACGAGAACACGCTCGCCACCGCGTCGTTCGAGATCGACGCGCATGGTGTCGATGTCGTGATCCGGCGCGACGGGCAGCGCGGCTTCGCGATGCGCGTGGCGCGCGAGCCGTGATCCGCACGCTCCAATCGATCCAAACGAACCCTGCGAACCTCGCGCTTCGCATCGAAGCGGCCCCTCTTCCAGCACCAGGAACCAACCCATGACCACGGTATTTCACCGCGCCCCGCGCGCGAGCCTGCCCGTCGCGGTGGCGGGCGACGGCATCGAGCTGATCGACGCCGACGGCAAACGCTATCTCGACGCCTGCGGCGGCGCGGCCGTCTCGTGCCTCGGCCACAGCCACGCGCGCGTGATCGCGGCGATCGAACGGCAGGCGCGGCAGCTGCCCTACGCGCACACCTCGTTCTTCACGACGCAGGTGGCCGAGGAACTGGCCGACCGGCTCGTCGCGGCGGCGCCGGACGGGCTCGGCCACGTCTATTTCGTGTCGGGCGGCTCGGAGGCGATCGAGGCCGCGCTGAAGCTCGCGCGCCAGTACTTCGTCGAGATCGGCCAGCCGGCGCGGCGGCACGTCATCGCGCGCCGGCAGAGCTATCACGGCAACACGCTCGGCGCGCTCGCGATCGGCGGCAACGCGTGGCGGCGCGAGCCGTTCCTGCCGCTGCTGATCGAATCGCATCATGTGGGCGCCTGCTACGCGTATCGCGAGCAGCGCGCGGACGAGAGCGAGGAGGCGTTCGCGCAGCGGCTCGCCGACGAACTCGAGGCGAAGATTCTCGAACTCGGCCCGCAGACGGTGGCCGCGTTCGTGGCGGAGACGGTGGTGGGCGCGACGGCCGGCGCGGTGCCGCCGGTGCGCGAGTATTTCCGCAAGATCCGCGCGGTCTGCGACCGGTACGGCGTGCTGCTGATCCTCGACGAGATCATGTCGGGCATGGGCCGCACCGGCTACCTGTTCGCCTGCGAGGAAGACGGCGTCGCGCCCGACATCGTGACGATCGCGAAGGGCCTCGGCGCCGGCTACCAGCCGATCGGCGCGATGCTGGCGAGCGAGCGCATCTACGACGCGATCGTCGGCGGCACCGGCTTCTTCCAGCACGGCCACACCTACCTCGGCCACGCGATCGCCTGCGCGGCCGCGCTCGAGGTGCAGCGCGTGATCGCCGAGGAGCACCTGCTCGACAACGTGCGCGTGCGCGGCGAACAGTTGCGCGCGCAACTACGTGAGCGCTTCGCCGATCATCCGGCCGTCGGCGACGTGCGCGGGCGCGGCCTGTTCGTCGGCGTCGAGTTCGTCGCCGATCGCGAGAGCAAGGCGCCGTTCGATCCGTCGCATCGCCTGCACGCGGCGCTGCGGCGCGAGGCGATGGCGCGCGGGCTGATGGTCTACCCGATGGGCGGCACGATCGACGGACGGCGCGGCGACCACGTGCTGCTCGCGCCGCCGTTCATCTGCACGGCCGCGCAGATCGAGACGATCGTCGAACGCCTCGCGCTGTCGCTCGACGCCGCGCTCGCATCGAGCGGCGCCCGGCCGGCCGCCTGACGCCCGACACCTGATACCCGCGCGCCGCGCCGTGCCGGCCGCCTTCATGAAGCCCGCGGCGCGCGTTACGATCGACGCGGCCCCTTGGCGCTCGCCGTTTCGGCGCCGGCCCGCCCGCCTTCCAAACCTGGACTCACGACATGACCTCCCGCCTTCCCTCCTTCGATCGCAGCACCGCCACCGACGCGCAGCGCGCGGTGCTCGACGAGATCCTCAGCGGCCCGCGCGGCAACCTCGACGGCCCGTTCCTCGGCTGGATCCACAGCCCGGCGCTGGCGCAGCACGCGCAGCGGCTCGGCGCGTTCTGCCGCTACGAGACCGGGCTGCCGCTGCGGCTGTCCGAACTCGCGATCCTGACCACGGCCGCGCGCTGGCGTTCGCAGGCCGAGTGGCACATCCATCATCCGATCGCGCTGCAGGCCGGCGTGCCGGCGGCGGTGGCCGAAGCGATCCGCCGCGGCGACGCGCCGGCGTTCGACGGCGGCGCCGACAGCGACGATGCGCTGGTCCATCGCTTCGCGACCGAACTCTACGAGACGCAGCGCGTGTCCGACCCGACGTTCGAGGCGGCGCGCGCGCGTTTCGGCCATCCGGTCGTGATCAACCTGGTCGGGCTGCTCGGCTATTACGCGCTGGTGGCGATGACGCTGAACGTGTTCGGGATGCGCGCGAACGGCCAGCAGACGCTGCCGTTCGCGGAGTGAGCCCGAGCTTTGCCGGAGTCCGGGTGACGAACGCATTGAAGCGCGCATCGGCGCGTGAAGCGCGGCGCGGGCGGTAACGCCCGTGCCGGCTGATGGCGGAGGAAAGGCGGGAACGCGGCGCGGACGCGGGAGCCGTGCCGGCCGGTGACGTGAAGCGCCGCCGGCGACCCGACGCGATGCGTCGCGGCTCGCTGGCGGCGTCTTGCGCTCAGTGAGCGGCCGGCGCGCTGGCCGGGGCGGCCGGCGTGACGGCGGGCACCGCCGGCGCGAGCGGCGACGACGGCGCCACGGTGGCACCGGCGCCCGAGGCGGCCCCCGCCGCTGCCGCGCCCGAAGCCGCGGCGGGCGCCGCGTCCTGGCCCGGGTCCGCGTAGTTCGGCAGCCCCTGCGGCTCGCTGTTCGTGCCGCCGGCACCGCTCGCTCCGCCCGTCTGCGCGCCCGGATCGTCGTAGTTCGGCAGGCCGCCCGGCAGCGAGTCCGAAGCACCGCCCGCCGCGCCGGCGCCGCCGATCAGCGCGCCGTGATAGGTGGCCGAGCGCCGCTGCTGCGTGTAGGCGTCGCGCACGAACGAGTACTTGTCGAGCGCGGCCTGCTGCAGCAGGTCCGAGGCGCCGAGCAGGTCGGCCCGCGCGCTGATGAACTGCGCGATGTACATCGGGTTGCGCACGGCCGGCTCGATGTAGTTGAGCAGGTTGAAGCGCACGTCCACGGCGCGGCCCACGCCGTCGCGGAACGAGCTCGGGCCGAACACCGGCAGCACCAGGTACGGGCCGGACGGCACGCCCCAGCGCGCCAGCGTCAGCCCGAAATCCTGGTGATGCTTCGGCAGGCCGGCGGCCGACGCCACGTCGAACAGCCCCGCCACGCCGAACACCGAGTTGATCACGACGCGCATCACGTCCTCGGTGGCGTCGGTCACGCGCAGCTGCAGCAGGTTGTTGGCGAAGTTGCCGAGGTCGCCGAGGTTGGAGAAGAAGCTGCTGACGGCGGTGCGCACCGGCGTGGGCGTCACCTTCTGGTAGCCGCGCGCGATCGGCACGGCGATGTGCGTGTCCACCGTGTCGTTGAACGTGAAGATGGCGCGGTTCATCGGCTCGAGCGGGTCGCCGGCCGTTTTGTTGGGGCCGGTCGCGCAACCGCCGAGCAGCAGGGCGCTGGCGGTCAGGGCGCCGGCAATGATTCGCTGTTTAGTCATTGATTTCTGGGGATTGGGGCGCGCGTGGCACGCGCGGTTTGCCCATCAGCACGGGCTGGAACACCACGGCGCCGATCAGCGTACAGGACAGGGCCAGTGCGAGCAGCTTGCCCATGCTCGCGGTACCCGGGTGATGCGATAGCCACAGGCTGCCGAACGCGGTGGCCGTGGTCGCGGCGCTGAACAGCACCGCATGCGTGAGGCTCGAATGCAGCAGGCCGGTCTGGCCGGCGCGCCATGCCATCACGAAATACACCTTGAACGCCACGCCGACGCCGAGCATCAGCGGCAGCGCGATGATGTTCGCGAAGTTCAGCGACATGCCGAACACCACGCACAGCTCGAGCGTGACGATGCCCGACACGAGCAGCGGAATCAGCGTGCGCAGCACGTCGCCGATGCGGCGCAGCGTGATCCAGAGCAGCACCGTGATGGTCAGGATCGACAGCCCGGCCGCCTGCAGGAACGCGCGAATGATGGTGTTCGCCGAATGCAGGATCGAGATCGGCCCGCCGATGGTGGCCGGTTCGGCCTGCTTCACGGTCTGCGCGAAGTGGCGCAGCATCACGTCGTCGCCGGGATCGACGCCGGGCGGCACCTTCGGCGAGATCTGCACGAGCGCGCGGCCGTCCGGTGCCACCCAGTCGCGCACCATCTGCGGCGGCAGGTTCGCGCGCGTGATCTCGTAGGGCTGCAGCAGCGAGGCGAGCTGGCCGAGCGCGATCTTCAGCGTGGTGGAGAACGCGTTCTCGGCGCGGTCGCGCGTGGCCGCGTCCGCGGCGGCGAGCTTGGCGAGCGACTGCGAGAGATGCTTCGCCTCGTCGGCGCCCGGCCCCGGGTGATCCTCCACCGCGTAGCCGAGCAGCGCCGAGGCGCGCTTGAGCGCCGCCACGCGCTGCGCATCGCTGGCGGGCGGCGCGGCGGGCTGGGTCAGCGCCGGCAGCAGATCGTCGGCGGCGGTCTTGATGGTCGCGAGCTTCTGCGGCTGGTCGGCCGGCAGGAACGACGACAGCGTGGTGGTGCGGCCCACCTCGGGCAGCTTCGCGAGCCGCGCGGCGGCCGCGTCGGCGGCGGCCAGCGACGGCGCGAGCATGTGGACGTCGTTGACCGAGGCCTCGGGCGAATCCTTCAGCGCGATCAGCGTGGCCATCGATTCGCTGTGCGGATCCTTCAGGTGCAGCGGATTGAAGTCGAAGTGCAGCCGCGTGAGCAGCGGCAGCGCGCCGATCACCACCACCAGCGTGCCGATCAGGATCGGCTTGCGGTGCCGGTCGAGGTAGTCGTCCACCGGCGCGAGGCGCGGGAAGCCGGGCGCCTTGGTCTCTCCGGGCGGATGCATCAGCTTGAGCAGCGCGGGCAGCAGCGTCATGGTGGTGAACAGCGCGACGAACATGCCCACGCCCGCGATCAGGCCCAGCTCCGACACGCCGCGGTAGGCGGTGGGCAGGAACGAGAAGAAGCTCGCGGCCACGGCTGCCGTGGCGAGCGACAGCGGCACGCCCATCGAGTGCGCGGCGCCCAGCAGCGCGTGATCGAGATTCGGATCGCGGTGCCGTTCCTCGCGGTACTTCACGCCGTACTGGATCGCGAAATCGACGCCGAGCCCGACGAACAGCACCATGAACGCGACCGAGATCATGTTCAGCGAGCCGACCATCGCGAGGCCGAGCGCGGCCGTCACGATCAGGCCGACCACCAGCGTGACGAGCACCGCGGCGATCATCCGCTTGGAGCGCAGCGCGAGCCACAGGATCACGAGCACCACCACGATCGTGCCGATGCCGTTCACGGCCGCGCCGTCCTGCACCGAGGCGAACTCCTCGTCGGCGAGCGGCTGCTCGCCGGTCAGCCGCACCACCGCGCCGAAGCGCTTGTCGAGGCCGAGCGAGGCGGCGGTGGCGCGGATCGTCTGTTCGGTCTGCTCGCCCGCCTTCAGCGCGCCGTAGTTGATCTGCGGCTCGACCGTCACGAACGCGAACGCGGGCTGCTTCGCGGCGTCGCTGTCCACCAGCGCGCGCCACGAGAACGCGGCCGGGCGGCCGGCCAATACGTCGTCGACGGTGGCGGCCGCGCGGCCGAGCAGCGCCTTCATGCCGGGCAGCGTGACCTGGCCCGTCAGCAGCGGCTGGCCGAGCGTGGTCGACAGCGTGGTGGCGAGACCCGTCACGCCGGGATCCTTCGCCAGCGTGTTGACGAGCGGGCGCGCGCTGGCCAGCTTCGAGGCGGTGCTGGCGACCTCGGCCGGCGACAGGAACAGCAGCGCGTCACGTTCGAACAGCGGGCCGCCGGCCGGCAGCGAGACCTGGCCGATGCGTCCGGCGCGCGTGTCGCGGTCGAGCGCCGCGGCGAGCGCATTGGCCGCCGCCGACGCGAATTCGGGCGCCGGCGCCTCCACCACCGCGAGGATCGTCTGGCTGCGCTGCGGGAACGCCTGGTCGATCGCATCGCCGAGCGCGGCCCATTGCGGCTCGTTGTCGAGCAGCTTGCTGACGTCGGTGTTGATCTTGAAATGCTGGACGGTGTAGACGCCGCCGAGCGCGGCGATCACGAGCGACAGGGCGACGACCAGGAGCGGGCGCCGCACGGACCAGGCAACGAGTCGGACGAATAGGGTTCTCAGCATGGGCAGGCTGGCGTGGCCCGCGATCGGGCAAAGTGGCCAAGTATACCGGCGCGGCGGTTTCCGGGGCGGCAACCCTCCCGGCGTGTCGCGGCCGCGTCGGGGCGTCCTCGAAATGGTGTCAAATCGGGTGTCAACTCGTGCCGGGCCGCGGCCTCGGCGCGGCGGCCAGCATGTCAGCGATCGGTGACAGACGTGAGCGCGTCCGGCAATCCGGTAACGACGCCGTAACAAGCGTAGCAGCGTGGGCTGCCGCGGCGCGGGCGCCGGCCCGCGCGGCTATACTGTCCTGATCCGGCGCCTATTGCTCCTGTTGCCTGTTGGCCCCGGCTTCTTTTTTTCGAGAGTCCGAACTACGCATGAAACGTCATCTGATTGCATTCGTCGCCGCGGCGGCCGTCTCCGTGTCGGCCTTCGCGCAGAGCGCGCCCGTGGACATCGTCCGTTCCGCGGTGGAAGGCACCGTCAACGCGATGAAGTCGGATCCCGCCGCGCGCGGTGGTGACATGAACAAGATCACGCAGGTCGTCGAGACGCGTTTCCTGCCGGTCACCAACTTCGAGCGCACCACGCGGATCGCCGTGGGCAGCGCCTGGGGGCAGGCCTCGCCGGCCCAGCAACAGGAGCTCTACAAGCAATTTCGGCTCCTGATGACGCGCACCTACGCGGCCTCGCTCGCGCAGCTGGGCGGCCAGGACGCGAAGTTCACGTTCAAGGCCGGCGGCGAGAGCGGCAGCGACGCGCTGGTGCAGTCCACCGTGACCACGCCGGGCGACACGCAGTTGGTGGGCTACCGGCTCGGCAAGGACGGTGGCGGCTGGAAGATCTACGACATCGACATGTCGGGCGCGTGGCTGATCCAGGTCTACCAGGGGCAGTTCAAGGCCCAGCTCGCGCAGGGCGGCATCGACGGCCTGATCCAGTTCCTGCAGAAGCACAACGCGCGCGTGAACTGACGGCGCCGGGCCGGGCCGCTGATTGGCCCGGTCGGCCCGGTCGGTACGCCGGCCTTCGCCGCGAAAAAGGCCCGCTGGCCGCCCGATGCGATCCGCCGTTCGGGAATGCGCATTGCTCTGCGCCAGCGCGGTGCCGATCGCCGAATCCGGCGCCGCCGCGTCTCACGGCTGGCCGCCGTCGCGCTATGCTGGCGCGTTCCTGTCCCCGTCCCCGCGACCGAGCCCGTTCCGATGCCTGCAAGCCACGCCGCCGCCGACCTGATCGAGCGTTTCGCCCTCGAGGCCCATCCCGAGGGCGGCTATTTCCGCGAAACCTACCGCGCGCCGCTCGGCGTCGCGCGCGAGTTCGACGGCGCGCGGCGCAGCGCCTCGACCGCGATCTACTACCTGCTCTGCGACGGCGCCTTTTCCACCTGGCACCGGATCCGCTCCGACGAGGTCTGGCATTTCTACGCGGGCGATCCGCTCGAAGTCCACGTACTCGACGAGCACGACGGCCTGGTGATCCACCGGCTCGGCAATCCGCTCGTGCATGAGGCGGTGGTGCCGCAGGTCGTGGTGCCGGCCGGCCGCTGGTTCGGCGCGACCTGCGCGGATCCGGCCCGGTTCGCGTTCGTCGGCTGCACGGTGGCGCCGGGCTTCGAGTTCGCCGAATTCGAGTTGGCCGAACCGGGTGCGCTCACGCTGGCGTTTCCGCAATTCAGGCAGGCGATCGCGCGGCTCGCGCGATAGCGGCCGTGTGATGATCGCGTAGCGGCCGGCTCGAGGCACGAAGCGGAGCCACGCAAGCGCCGCGATGGATGCCTTGGCAGCGCCGCAATGGCTGCAACGGCCGCGATCGGGCCGGCTGCCGTCGCCCGGCCGTGCGGAAGATCGGAGCGCGATGTCCGGAGGCGCATCCGGCTATGTCTTTTTGATATCCGGACCGGCCCGTCGTCGGCCGGGATCCGCCGATGACGCCCGCCGCCGTCATGAACCAGGGCGGCCCGCCTCCTTCTCACCCCGCGTCCGCCCCTCAGCGCCGCCGGTGCTCCACCGCGAACTTGATCAGCTCGGCCTGCCCCTCGATGCCGAGCTTGCGCTTCAGGTTGAGCCGATGGGTCTCGACGGTACGCACCGAGAGCCCGTTCTGCAGCGCGATCTGCTTGCTCGACAGCCCCTCGGCAAGCGCATCGAGGATGTCGCGCTCGCGCGGCGTGAGCCGCTCGACCGGCCCCGCGCCGGCGCTCGCCTGGATCATCCGCGCGGCCAGTCCCTCGCTGAAGAAGGTCTGCCCGGCCAGCACCGCGACGATGCCGCGAATGATCTCGCTGGCAGGAGAATCCTTCAGCAGGTAGCCGCTCGCGCCGGCGCGCACGGCCTGCGTCACGTATTCGACGTTGTCGTGCATCGACAGCATCACCACCCGGATCGCCGGAAAGCGTTCGTGGAACACGGCGGCGAGTGCGATGCCGTTCATGCCCTGCATGCCGACGTCCATCAGCGCGAGGTCCGGTTCGAGCGTTTCGGCGAGCGCGAGCGCGTCGGCGGCGTTGCCGGCCTCGCCCGCCACCACGAAGCCGGGCACGGCCTCGAGGCGCATCTTGAGGCCGTCGCGCACCAGCGGATGGTCGTCCACCAGCAGCAGGCGGGCGGCCGGCTCGGGCTGGGCCGGTTGCAGCGGGGGCGGGCTGGCGCCGGGAGAGGCAAGGGTCATCGTCAGGTTCCTGTCTGGCGGCGGGCGGGCAGCGGCACGCGCACGGAGATCGCGGTGTGGCCCGCCTGCGAGCGGATCACCAGCGTGCCGCCGAGCGCGTCGATCCGTTCGCGCATGTTGCGCAAGCCCACGCCGCCGTGCGGATCGGCCTGGATGCGCTCGACGTCGAAGCCGCGACCGTTGTCGGAGACGGCGAGCGCCACGGTGTGCGTGGCGATCTCCAGCGAGACCGCGCCGCGCGTGGCCTGCGCGTGGCGGATCAGATTGGTCAGCGCTTCCTGCGCGATGCGGAACAGCGCGGTGTTGACGGCGGCCGGCAGCGCCCGCGAACCCGAGTGGACGATCTGCGTGTAGCCGAGCTCCACGCCGGTCTCGCTGCCCAGCTCGCGGATCAGCTGGTCGAGCGCGGCGGCGAGGCCGAGGTCGTCGAGCATCGCGGGGCGCAGCGCGTGCGAAATGCGGCGCACTTCGCGCAGCACGTCGCCGAGCCGCGCGACGCTCTTGGCCAGCACGCCCTCGGCCGCCGCGTCGCGCGCCGGGCTGCGCTCGAAGCGCTCGAGCGCCGATTCGAGCATCAATTTCACCGATACCATCATCTGGCTGATGCCGTCGTGCAGCTCGCGCGACAGGCGCGCGCGCTCGTCTTCCTGCGAGGCCACCACGCGCTGCGCGAGCGCCTTCAGGCGCGCGTCGGCGTGCCGCGATTCGCTGACGTTGAGTACCAGCGCGCACAGCGCGATCGCGGCGGCGCCGGCCAGTGCGATCGCAGCGAGCCCCTTCATGGTGCCGTCGATCTCGGCCGAGGCGCGCGCATCGATGCGCGCGAGCGCGCGATCGACGTCGTCGAGATAGATGCCGGTGCCGAGCATCCAGCCCCAGCGGTCGAGCCCGACCACGTAGCCGAGCTTCGGTTCGACCTTGCCGGTGGTGGGCCGCTGCCACAGATAGCGGACGTAGCCGTGGCCGTGCGCGGCGGCGGCGAGCAGGTGCTGCATGGTGGGCGCGCCCTGCGGGTCGCGCATCGCCCAGAAGTTGCGGCCCACGCGCTCCGGCTCGCGCGGATGCATCAGCGAGTCGCCTTGCATGTCGTAGACGAAGAAATAGCCGTCGGGGCCGAAGTCCATCTTGCGCAGGATTTCGAGCGCCTGCGCGCGGCGCGCGTCGTTGCCGGGCGCGCCGTCGCGCGACGCATCGTAGAGCGGCGCGATGGCGCTGGTGGCGAGCTCGACGTAGTGCTTGAGCTCGAGCTCCTTGCTCGACAGGTAGGCGGCCTCGACCGTCTCGTGCTGCGCGCGCGCGAGCGCGGTGGCCTGCTGGCGCACGCCGAAGCCGATACCGGCGATCGCGGCCAGGAACGGCACGATCGCGAGCAGGAATATCTTCGCCTTGAGTTTCATGGTCGATCGACGCAAACACGCGGCGGCGCACCCGCCGCGCGACAGGCGCCGGTGCGCCAGGGTCAGCTATTGTCCGCGATTTCGGGCCGCCGCGACGCACCGCGCGCGGGCCGGGCCGACCGCGCTGCAAGTTTGTGACATGGCCGCGCGCCTGACTGCCGGGGTGCAGCACGCGGTGCGGCGTGCGGTGCAGCGTATCGCCGTCCGGCCGCCCATCGGGCCGTCATTGCGGTGCGCGCGGCGCGCGGCGCCGGTCACAAGCGATTTCCCAATCGCCCGGCGGGTGAGTAAGATGGGGCCATTTTCTGGATGGAGTACCCGCAATGCTGACCGCCGTGCTGGAAGACGATGCCGACCAACGCGACCTGATCATGTTGTGGCTCGAACATGGCGGGCATCGCGTACAGGGTTTTGCAACGGGCGCCGCGTTTACCGAGGCGCTGAAGAACGAGCGATTCCAGTTGCTCGTGATCGACTGGATGCTGCCCGACACCACGGGCGACGCGATGATCCAGTGGGTGCGCGACCACGTGGGCTGGAACGTGCCCGTGATCGTGCTGACCGCGCGCGACGACGAGCAGACGGTGCTGACCGCGCTGCGTGCCGGCGCCGACGACTATCTGGTGAAGCCGGCCCGCGCGGCCGAGATGCTGGCGCGGATCGCGGCGGTGGCGCGCCGCTACGGGATCGGCGGCAAGGCGCCGCTCACGCTCGGCGCCTACGAGATCGACATCCAGCGCGTGCGGATCGCCGTGAACGGCAGCTCGGTCGACCTCACGCAGAAGGAGTTCGACCTCGCCGTCTACATGTTCCAGAGCCCGGGCCAGCTGCTGTCGCGCGACCATCTGCTGAACCGCGTCTGGGGCGTGCATGCCGACGTCGACACGCGCACCGTCGACACCCACGTGAGCCGGCTGCGCAAGAAGCTCCATCTCGACGGTTCCAACGGCTGGAAGGTCATTCCGATCTACGGGTACGGCTACCGCTGCGTGCGGCTCGACGCTCCCGAATAAGGCCCGAACAACGCGCGACGGGCGCCCCGGCGCGGCGAGAGCGGGCACCGCGCTCAGCGCCACGGCCCCGGCGGCGATTCGCGGCCGCCGTCGGTGGCGCGCCAGGCGTCGCCCACCTGCGCGCGGCGCGCGAGCGCATCGCGATGGCCGCTCGCCGCGTCGCCCTCGCCGGCGTCGTCCGGCTGCAGCGCATCGCCGCAGCGATAACCCCAACCCGCCAGCGTGAGCCAGGCCGCCTCGACGCGGCTCGCGATCCAGGCGCTGGTGGAGCCCTGGTGCTTGTGGTGGTACAGCAGGCGGCTGCGGATCTGCCAGCGCTCGCGCCGGGCCTCGTCGCGGGCCGCGTGGCCGATCCCGCCGCCCACGCCCGCCGTGCCGCCGCTCACGCAGCGCGCGCGCACGTCCGGCCAGTACATCACCTCGAACCCCGCCGCGCCGGCGCGCTGGCACAGGTCGATATCCTCGCAGTACATGAAGAAGCGCGTGTCGAAGCCGTTCAGGTAGCGGAACACGTCATGGCGCACCATCGCGAACGCATCGGACACCCAGTCGACGACGCGCGCCGGCCGGCGCGGCTGCAGATCCGGGTCGAACGGCGCGCGCCGTGCCGCCGCGCGCCCGAGCGGGCCGCGCCACGCGAACGCGTCGCCGAGCGCGCTCGGGAAGCGGTGCGAGGCGGGGAGCTCGTTGCCGGCCGCGTCCACCAGCCGGCCGCCGGCGATGCCCACGTGCGGATTGACGAGCATGCGCGCGGCGGCGCGCGCGATCATCGCCGGCTGCGCGTGCGTGTCCGGATGCATCAGCAGCAGCAACGCGCCGTGCGCTTCCTGCGCGGCGAGGTTGCAGGCCGCCGCGTAGCCGATGTTGACCGGCGAGCGGATCAGCCGCGCCCACGGATGATGGGCCTCGACGAGTTCGGGCGTGCCGTCGGTGGAGGCGTTGTCGACCACGATCACCTGCCAGTCGCGATAGCGCGCGGCCACGCTCAGCAGCGCGAGCTGGCGGTCGATATGCTCGACGCAGTCGTGCGCGACGATCAGGATCGAGAGCGCGCGCCGGGCCAGCACGTGTTCGTGCGGCGACGGACGCAGCGCGCGGCCCGCGCCGTGGCCGCCCTGGTGGTAGCCGCTCACGACAGGCCGGGCCGATCGCGCCCGGCCTGCCTCGTCATCGAACCCCCCCGGGCAGATGGCGAGGTGCGCGTCGCGGACGAGCGGCGGCGGCATGACGGCGGCGGTAAGCGAGTTGGCCATAAAGAATCGGCAGTTGTTGCAGGTGCGCGTGGAGCGCATAGAGCGTCGCGAGGCGCCAGTCGCCGGCGCTCGGCCGGGCGCGCCACGCCGTGTGCAGCAGCGCCGCGCCGAACAGCGCGACGAGGCCCCAGGCGGCGGCCGGCGCGAGCGCGAGCGTCACGGCGAGCAGCAGTGCCGCGACGCCGAGCGCGCTGCCGTAGGCGCGGTTGCGTTGCGGCGCGTAGCCGTGCGGGAACGCGGCGCGGCCCGCGCAGCGTGCGTCGGCGGCCGCGTAGGCCGTGCCGATCCGCACCGCGCGGCGCCAGTAGTCGCGAAAGCCGGTGAGCACGTCGTCGTGGCGCGTCATCGGGATTGCCGGTTCGTCCACCCACCAGCGGCGCGCGGCGAGACGCCGGCACAGGTCGGCCGCCTCGCCGTCGGCGAGGTTCGCGTCGAAGCCGCCGACTTCCTCGAGCGCGGCGCGGCGAAACAGGGCGTTGCCGGCGCGGTCGAGCGCGTCGCCGGACGGCATCAGCCCGTCCAGGTCCACCACGGCCGCATACGGCGATTGATGCGGCAGCGCCTCGCGGCACTGGCCGCGCACGGCCGCGCAGCCGGCCGCTTCGAGGCGGGCCAGCGCGCGCTTCGGAAACGCGCGGTCGAGCAGGGTGTCGGCGCCGAGGAACAGCACGGCGCCGGCGCCGCTCGCGCGCCAGCCGGCGTTGCGCAGCGCGGCGCGCGTGACGGCCGGGCCGGCGCAGGTGCGCGCCGGGATCGCCCGGATCGTCGTGCGCGGCTCGACCGCCACGACGCGCGCGCCGTGATGGACGGCGCGCATGGCATCGGCGCCGTGCGGGTCGTCGGTCGCGTACAGCAGCTCGACCGGCAGCTCGCGCCAGTCGGCGGCTCGCACGCTGCGCAGGCAGCGCGCCAGCGTGCCGTCCCGATCACGCCCCGTGACGACCACGGCGACCTGATGCGGGTTCAAAATTCGTCCTCCATCGGCGCGCGGAACGCGCTGCCGACCCAGCACGGCACGAACGCGCGGCGCAGCGGCACGACGGTGGACTGCATGCGCCACGCGCGAGCCCGGCGAAGCTGACGCGCGCGTCCCGACTGCGGACGAGCCGCGGCCTGCCGGCCGCCGGAGCGACGGCTGCAGCGTTGTTGTGCGTCCAAAGAGATTGCGATCATCGCGTGGGCCCTCCTGGGTGGATGGGCTCCATTGCAACGCGAATCGGAGCGGGAATCGTGACAGAACTGCAAACGTCGCCGCGTCGGCCAGGCCATTCCCTACGATTCTGAAAGTATGAGGAATGGCACGACCGGCGCGGGATTCGGCCGGGCGAGGGGAGCCGGCCGACCTGCGTCGGCGGGCTCGCGCGAGGCGCGTCGGAGGCGTGGCGGAAGGGCTCGCGGGGCGGCTTCGGGCGGCCTGCGGGACGCGCTGGGGCGACCGCGGAGCGACCTTGGAACGTGTGGCGCAGGCCGCCCGAACGGTCAGATCGCCGGTCCGGCCCGGGCCGCCGATGTGGCGCCGGGGCCACACCGGTCCGGAGCCGTTTCGGCGCGCCTGTGGCGGCGGGTCAGCATCGGCTCGTCGCCGCTTCGGCCTCCGGCCGCGCGACTCATCCGGCCAGCAGGCGGCGCCGCTTCACGAGCACGACGCGGTTGATGCCGTTCGCATGATCGTGGCTGACCTCGTCGCAGCTCTCGCGGATGATGAACAGGCCGAAGCCGCCTTCCGATTCGCCCGAGAAGTCCGGTGCGAGTTCGGCTGGCGGCGTGAACGGCCGCCCGTCGTAGACGAATTCGAGCATCGCGAAGCCGGCGCCGGTGGTGCCGACCACCTCGATCGGCCCGTCGCCGGGCCGCGAATCGTGCCGCACGATGTTGCTCGCGAGTTCGACCGCGGCCAGCGCCAGCGCGGCCGCGTCGTCATCGCCGAGCCCGGCCGCCGCGTGCGTCGTGACGAAGTTGCGCAGCAGCTGCAGCTGCGAGAGCGTGCGCGGCATGTCGAGCCGCGCGCGGCGCGCGTTCGGGCCGACGTCCGGCAGCTGCAGCACCAGCATCGTCATGTCGTCGGGGATCCGGGCGCTGTTGGTGAACGCCTCGACGGCCGCGCGCATGCCGCGCACGATCGTGCCGGGGCGGCGGTGCGAGGGCAGCAGCGCGCGCAGCGTCGCGGCCAGGCGGTCGAGCCCGAAGCGCTCGCCGGCACGATCGACCGCGTCGGTGAGGCCGTCCGAATAGAGCGCGAGCGTGTCGCCGGAGCCGAGTCGCACGGTGTCCTCGAACACCTCGGCCTCCTCGATCACGCCGAGCGGCGGGTGCTGGTTGCGCAGGAATTCGGGCGGCGCGTTGCCGCGAAACAGCATGGTTTCCTCGTGCCCGCAGCCCACCCAGGTGGCGGTGCCGCGCACGCGGTCGATGCGCAGGTAGCAGAGCGTGACGAAGCTGTCGAGCGCCTGCAGCCGCGCGTGCATCGCGCGCTGCGCATGCGCCACGATGCGCGCCGGCGAGGGCCGCCGCGTGATGCCTTGCGCGCCGCCGTGCGCGACCAGCTCGGCGATCGAGCGCGAGAACTGCATCTTCAGCGCGGCGCCGAGCAGCGCGGCCGGCACGCCCTTGCCCATCGCGTCGCCGACCAGCAGGTCGAAGCAGCCGTCGTCGAATTCGAACAGGTCGAAGAAGTCGCCGTTGATGCCGCGCGAGGCGACGTTGAAGCTCGCGACCAGGCAGTCGTGGACGGCCGGCGGCAGATCGCCGATCAGCAGGCCGCGCTGGATGCCGGCGCCGAGTTCGAGCTCGGCGCGATGCGCGTCCTTCAGCGCGCGTTCGCCGGCCACCTGCAGGCTGATGTCGGTCTGGATCAGGAACGCGTGCTTGGTGTCGTGCGACGTGTTCATGATCGGCACCAGCGTGGAGGCGGTCCAGAACAACGAGCCGTCGCGGCGCCGGTGGACCAGCTGGCCGCTCCACGGCGCGCCCTCGCGGATCAGCGCGGGCAGGCCGTCCACCGCGAGCCCGCCCGAGGCGTCGTCGGGGCGCAGCATCCGGTACGACTGGCCGACCAGCTCGTCGCTCTGGTAGCCGCTGACCGAGGCGAGCATGGTGTTGGCGTAGAGGATCGTGCCGTCCGGCGCGAGGATGCTGACGATCGCGTGCTCGTCGAGCGCGCTCTTCAGGCCGCGCAGGTCCGACGACGAATCGCGGTATTTCGCCAGCAGCTGCGCGCGTTCGTGCGCGGCGCGCTTGGCCTCGGAGAGGTCGCGCACGGTGCAGAAGTAGTAGAGCTCGCCGTCCACGTCCACCGGCGCGACCGAGATCTCGGCCGGGAACACGCGGCCGTTGGCGCGGCGCGCGTTCAGTTCGAGCCGGCGGCGCGGCGCGGCGAGCCGGTCGTCGTCGCCGGGCGCGCGGCCGGCGCGCATCAGCTCGTGGATCTCGTCGGGCAGCAGCGCCTCGCCGGGCTGGCCGATCAGGTTCTCGGCGCGGTAGCCGAAGATCCGTTCGGCCTCGCGGTTGAACTCGACCACGTGGCCGAGCGCGTCGAGCGTGACCATGCCGTCCATCGCGCTCGTCAGCACCGCGGTGTTGCGCGCCTCGCTGCTCGCGATCTCGCGCATCAACTGGCCGAGCGCGGCGATCGTCAGCGCGTTCTGGCGCAGGCTGCGCGCGGCCGCGGTGCAGAACACGCCCCACAGCACCAGCACCACGCCGGTGCCGAACGCGACCCAGCGCACGATCACGGTCCAGCCCGCGAGCGCGTCGGCCTCGGGAGTGGCCACGATCGTCACGAACGGCCAGCGGCGCGCGGTGCGCCAGGCGCCCACGCTCGCCGTGCCGCCGAACTCGAGCGCGTCGAAGGTGCCGGCGGCGCCGTGCGGCAGCAGTGTGCGGAACAGCGGATGCGAGGCGTAGGCGTCGGTCGCGGCGAGCGGCGCGCCGGTGGCCGCGATCGGCGTGCCGTCGAGCGCCACCAGCGCGGCCGAGCGCGGCGCGTCGGCCAGCAGCATCTGGAAGGTGGTCTTCAGGTAGTCGGGATTGAGCGCGACCACGATCCGGATCACGTCGCCATCGGGCGTCACGGCCGCGCGCGCGAGCGGCAGGAAGCGCAGCGGCAGCGCGCGGGCGGCGTTGGGGCGCGTGCCGCGCGCGAGCGCCGAATCGGCGAGGTCGCGCCCGGCGAGCGGATGGCCGATCGCGAGATCGCCGTCGGTGGACGGCACGCGCGGGCCGGGCAGCTGGCCCAGGTCGAGGCGGGTGCCGACGTTCGCCTCGTTCGAGCTCGCGAACACCAGCCCGGTGCTGTCGACCAGCGACAGGCTGCGCACCACCGGCGCGCCGGCGACGAAGCGCGCGAGCAGCGTGTTCGCGTAGTCGGCGTGGCGCAGGTCGCTGGTCTGCAGCGTGCTGTCGATCGCGCGCGCGATCGAGTTCGCGGTGCTGGCCGCGCGCGCGCTTTCGTCGTCGATGGCGCGCGCCAGCATGGTGGCGCTGGCGCGCTCGTCGTCGATCGCGCCGCGGTGCTCCCACCATGCGAAGGTGCCGGCCGCGCCGATCAGCAGCGCGCCGACGAAAGCCCCGCCGATCAGCACCGAGCGGCTGTTCAGCCAGGCGGGGAGCTGCGCGGTGTGATGCCCGATGA
Organism: Burkholderia perseverans; assembly: GCF_022870505.1. Classification (NCBI taxonomy): domain Bacteria; kingdom Pseudomonadati; phylum Pseudomonadota; class Betaproteobacteria; order Burkholderiales; family Burkholderiaceae; genus Burkholderia; species Burkholderia perseverans. Next base: position 3,444,932 of record NZ_CP045093.1, on the reverse strand, counting down.
TCGCTTCGATTCGTTTCACTGGAGCAGCATGACCTCGGTCAGGTGGTGACGGCGGGCCGCCGCGGCGAGCCGGCCGTCGCGCTGGATGCGCGCGACGAACGCGTCGACGGTGGCAAGCCACGCATCGTCGCCGGGACGGACCGCATACGCGTAAGGCATCGGATGAAACGGCTTCGGCGGCGCGACGATGCGCGCCCATTCGGCATTCTCCAGCAGGCGATACGCATACGGAAGGCCCGCGAGCAGCACGTCCAGGCGCCCCGCCTGCAGTTCGTCCTCGCGATTCTGCCGTGAGTCGAGCACCACCACGGTAGCGTGCTTCAGCGTATCGCGCAGCAGCGGCTCGATCTGCGAGCCGCGCTGCACGCCGATCCGCACGCCGGGCCGGTCGATGTCGTTCCAGTTCGACACCACCTCGCTGCCGCGCGAGGCGACGCCGACGATGCCGCTCATCAGGTACGGGCGGCTGAAGCGCAGCGTCGCGCGTCTTGCCTGGGTGGCGGCCACCGCGAGCATGGCGATGTCGCAGCGGTCCGCGAGCAGGTCGGTGGTGAAGGTGGCGAACGAGGTATCGACGGTGACGATCTGCGCGTCGAGGTCGGCGGCGAACGCCGCCGACAGGTCCACGTCGATGCCGCGCGCCTCGCCGGTGCGCGGGTCGCGATAGGTGATGCCGCCGTCATTGAGCGAGAGGCACACGCGCAGCGTGCGGGTGGCGTGGACGCGGTCGAGCACGCTGCCCGCGCGGGCAGCCTCGCAGCCGGCCGCCAGCAGCAGGCAGAGCAGCACGGCCGCGCGCGAGCGCGCGAACGGCGGCCCCAGGCCCGGCCCCGGCGCGCCCGACGGGAGGGCGGCCATCGGGCGCCGGCGGGCCAGCCGGTGCGTGAACCTGCGCGGATCGGGCCAGCGGACCATCGTGTCGTTCCTTGCGTGAGGCATGCGCGGCGGGCGTCGGCGCCGGCCGGGTTGCGGCACGGGCCGGGGCGAAAAGCATGGCGCGATCGTGACCCGGCCCGTCTCGCGCGGGCCGGGACTCAGGCGAAGGCGGCCAGGGCGTCCTCCTGGCTGCGGTGGACGCTGAACACGCGGTGCATGCGCATCAGCTCGAACAGCGCGTTGACGGGCTTGGTCATCGCGCAGAGCTTGAAGTCGCCGCCGCGCCGGTGCGTTTCGCGCAGGCAGGCGAGCAGCGCGCCGAGGCCCGAGCTGTCGACGAACGTGAGCGACGACATGTCGAACACGATGCGCGCTTCCTGGGCGAGCAGCGGCGCGATCGCGTCCTTGAACGCCTGCACGTTGCCGGCGTCGAGGTGGGCGTCCGTCGGGCGGACGAGCAGCGGGCCGGCGGGCGCGGGGGTGGTCAGCAGTTCCATGGGATGTCCTCAAAGGACGCGCGCGGCGAGGGGGTTGCCCCCTGGGCCGGCGGCGCGCCCGGTCAGCGGCGCGAGCCGGCTACTGGGCCGCAAGCGGCGGCTCGGGCCGGGCGCCCGAGGCCGCGGCGAGCGCCTCGTTGATGCCGCCGACGATCGCGGCGAACGGCGCGGCCAGGCCGCCCGGCTGCGCGCCGTCCGCGGTCACGCGGGCCTCCAGCACGCGCGATTCCTGGCCGAGCGTCTCGTAGCCGTAGGACAGCGCGGCGCCCGCCAGCCGGTGCAGCGCGATGGCCAGCACCGCGCGCGGCCGGTCAGCATCGGGCCTGCCCGCCAGCGCGTTCCATTCGGTCCAGGCGGCGTCGAGTTCGTCGCGCCGCGCGGCGAGCCCGGCGGTGAAACGCGCGCGCAGCACCGCGAGCTGGCGTTCGAAGTCAGGAGGAGAGTCCGGCGCGTTTATCACGGGCGTAGTCCCAGTAAATCTTCAGATGTTCGGGCAGCGTCATCGGATCGAACGGCTTGACGATCACCCCGGTGGCGCCGTGCTCGAGCAGCGCCTCGATCTCGTCGGGCAGCGCGCGCGCCGACATCAGCACGATCGGCGTGTCGCGCAGCGCCGGCTTCTCGCGCAGCGCGCGCATCGTGTCCGGGCCGCTCAGCGTCGGCATCATCACGTCGAGCAGGATCAGGTCCGGCGCGAACGCATCGGCCTCGGCCAGCGCGTCGGTGCCGTCGGGGCAGAGCCGGACGTCGTAGCCGCCGACGATGCCGAGGCTGAATTCGAGGATCGCCCGGATGTCCGGGTCATCCTCGGCGCACAGCACCCGGTGCAGCGTGGTGCTCATCGATGGGGTCCTCCGTCGGGATGGGCGATGCGCCGCGCGGCACGCAGCAACGCATCGTCGTCGGTGCCGCGCTTGGGCAGCCGGTCGGCCGCGATCGCCGTGGCGGCGGCCGAAACGTCGTCAGTGTAGAGCAGGATCGGCGCGGGGCCGGCGATTTCTCGCAGCCGGCGCGCCACCGCCTCGGGCGCGTCGCGCCCGCGCGACGGATCGGCCACCACCAGCGCCGGCGCGGTGATCGCGGCGGCGGCGAGCGCCTCGGGGTCGGCCGCGGCGAGCGTCGCGAATCGGGGCGCGAGCGCGGCGGCGATCCGCGCGCGCGCCGCCGCGTCGGGATCGATCACGAACGCGGTGGGCCGCGCGGGCGGCAGCACCGCGGCGGCGTCGCCGGTCGGTAGGTCGACGCGGAACTCGGCGCCGTGGCCCGGCGTGGACACCACCCCGACCATGCCGTGCATGCGCTCGACCAGCACCTGCGTGATGTGCAGGCCGAGCCCGGTGCCGGTGCCGACGCGGCGGTCGCGCTCGTCGGCCTGGGAGAATTTTTCGAAGATGCGTGCGCGGAACGCCTCGGGGATGCCGCCGCCGTGGTCGCGCACGGCGATGCGCGCGCGCACGCCGTCGCGCGTGCCGCGGATTTCCACGGCGCTGCCGGCCGGCGAGTTCTTGATCGCGTTCGACAGCAGGTTCGCCATCACCTGCAGGAAGCGGTCGGGATCGACCCATACCTCGCAGTCGAAGCGCGCGCCGACGCGCGTGAGGTGGACGCCCACGCGCCGCGCGTAGTCGAGGTTGGCCGCGAGCGCCTCGTCGACGAGCCCGTCGAGCGCGCAGGCGCGGCGCTGCAGCGTCATGCGGTCGGCTTCGAGCTTGGCGACGTCGAGCACGTCGTCGATCAGCCGGCCGAGCCGCTCGCCGTTGCGCCGCGCGATGTCGACCAGCTTCTGCGCGGGCGCCGGCAGCACGCCGGCCGCACCGCCCGCGAGCAGGTCCACGGCGCCCTTCACCGAGGTGAGCGGGGTGCGCAGCTCGTGGCTGACGGTGCTGAGGAAATCGTCCTTGAGGCGGTCGAGCCGGCGCTGCTCGGTGAGGTCGCGGATCACCAGCGACACGCGCGGGTGCGCGCTGGTGCGCCAGCGGCTGATGCGGATGTCGGCCGGGAAGGTGTCGCCCGACGGGCCGCGCACCAGCGCCTGGCAGGCGGCCGGCGGCGTGTCGGCGCGCAGCCGCTCGGCCAGCTCGGCGGGCAGCAGCGCGTCGAGCGGCGCGCCGTCGTCGGGCAGCGCGTCGAGCCCGAGCAGCGCATAGCCGGCCGCGTTCGCGTCGCAGATGCGCGTGCCGTCCTCGATCGTCAGCACCGCGTCGCCGACGTGGTCGAACAGTTCGCGATTGTGCGCCGCGAGATTGGCCACGCGCGACTGCAGGTCGAGCACGTGGCCGATGTTGCGGATCTTCGCGGCCAGCAGCGCGCCGTCCACGGGCTTGACGAGGTAGTCGTCGGCGCCTTCCTCCACCGCGCGCACGAAATGTTCGGCGCCGTGCAGCGAGGACATCACGACGATCGGCAGCCAGGCGCGCTCGTGGCTCGCGCGCAGGCGGCGCGTGGCCTCGAAGCCGTCCATGTCGGGCATCAGCAGGTCGAGCAGCACGAGATCGACGGCGGTGGTCTCGACCACGGCGAGCGCGGCGCGGCCGCTGTCGGCCTCGATCACGTGGTGGCCGGCGGCGCGGACCTGCGAGGCGGTTTCCGCGCGGCTCGCGCCGATGTCGTCGACGACGAGCACATGCAGCGGATTGTCGGGTGCGGTGAGCGTGATCGGATCGGTCATCGTGGCGGCGCATGCCGGCGCGCCTGGGCACGCGACACGCAGCGGGGAGTCGGGGCCAGCCGATTATGCCACCGGGCGGTGACGCATGGATGACCCCGGCGCGCGACGCGACGCGGCCGGGCGGCGGCGAGGTGGGCCGGCGACGGTGCTGGTGGATTTCAGGTTGGGTCGATTGATTAGGAATTCTGCATATTAGATCGGCATGGCGGACGACGATGGTTCATCGAAATGATATGGATGACGAACGAAGAGGCGAGCGAGGCCGACCGGCCGGAACGCCGGCCCACCACCCCGCGCCTTCATGCCGAAACGTCATGTCGAATCCTTGCCAACAGGAATAAACAAATTCCAAAGCAAGTCAGAACGGCAAGCCAATCGCTTTATTGACCGGAGCCCCATTGCACTGATGCAATGCAGCTCAAATTGGTGCATCGCACGATTATCGTGCATAACGTTTTCACCAAAAAATGGCTTGTAATGTAGTTTACAAATACGCCGGTGAATTTCGTAAACCCCTTGTAAATGCTGGCGGAGCGAGGAATCCGCTTGAAATTGGAATAACCCCTCGAAATTTAGTGTGAGCGCATCAAATAAAGTTTGACGGGTGTTTTTTTTCCTTGATATCTTCTGCACCCAAGTCACGCCGCAAACCGGTGGCGAGGTTCCGGCAGGTCGATCAGCGCCGGAACACCCGCCGCGACGACGATCCGTTCGACGCTCCGTCGAGACGTCGAAACCGGTGCGCGACGGACGAAAAAACATGGCGGTCTGGCAATTTGGTCATTCGGGCGGCGGGCAGCGGCGCTATCGATTCGGAATCCGAACGGAAACCGGGTTGGGTTCGCGCGGTACCGGCTCGTCCCGGTTACGAGACGTCGGCCGCCTCCGATCCGGAGGCGGCCGGTTACCGGGTGAATCCCGCCCGGGGGGATAGATTTGACAATGAAGATTGAAGAGGGCCTCGCCACGTCGAACAGCGGGCTGGCGCAACTCGGCCGTCCCCGCCAGTACGAGGCAACACGCAAGCAGCCGGTGCGCCGCTACGCCGGCATCGCGATCGTGCTGCTGCTGCATGTGGTGCTGATCTACGCGCTGCTCAACGGCCTCGCGACCAAGGTCGTGCAGGTGATCCAGCACCCCATCGAAACCCGCATCATCGAGCCGGTCAAGCCGCCGCCGCCGCCGCCGATGCCCACCGTCAAGCTGCCGCCGCCGAAGTTCGCGCCGCCGCCGCCGCCGTTCGTGCCGCCGCCCGAGGTGCCGGTGCAGGCGCCGCCGCAGACGCCGATCGTGCATCAGGCCGCGCCGGTGGTGTCCGCGCCCGTCACGGCGCCGCCGGTGGTCGCGCCGCCCGCGCCGGCCCCGAAGCCGGTGAGCCATGAAGTCGGCGTGGTGTGCCCGAATTCGGATCAGATCCGCGGCTCGATCCGCTATCCGAAGGAAGCGCAGGAAAACAACATCACGGGCGACGTGCTGATCGAATTCACCGTCGATGCGGACGGCAGGATCACCAACGAGCGCGTCGCGCAGTCGGCCGACTCGGATCTCGACCGCGCCGCGTTCAATGCGGTCAAGCAGTTCAAGTGCGTGGCGCAGGGGCAGCCGGTGCGCGTACAGGTTCCGTTCTCCTTCAATCTGAACTGAATTCCCTCAATCTGGATCGGGCGCCGGCAGTGCCGGCGCCAGGCGGCGAAGCACGACAGGTCTTCGTCAGTACAACGAAAGAATAGGAGTTGGGTATGGCCAAGCGTTCGATCGCCGCGCTCGCGGCAAGCATGATGATTTCCGCCACCGGCCTGGCCGTATCGGTGGCCCCGGTGGTGCTGCTCGCGCCGCAGAGCGCGTTCGCGCAGTCGAGCGACGCGGCCGCCGCATCGGCGCCCGCCGCCGTGCAGGCCGCGCCCGCCGCCACCGACGCGGTGCCGCCGCCGATGCCGGCCGCCACCGAGGCGGTCGCCAACCCCTACGGGCTCGGCGCGCTCTGGAAGGGCGGCGACTTCGTCGCGCGCTTCGTGCTGGTGCTGCTGGTGATCATGTCGATGGGCAGCTGGTACATCATGATCACCAAGTTCCTCGAGCAGGTGCGCGCGAACCGCCGCGCCAAGCATGCCGACGAACAGCTGTGGACCGCGCCGTCGCTGAGCGAGGGCGTCAAGCTGCTCGACGAGGCCTCGCCGTTCCGCTTCCTGACCGAAACCGCGATCGAGGCGGGCGAGCATCACCAGGAGGCGCTGCTGGAGGCGGTGGACCGCAACACCTGGATCGACGCGTCGGTCGAGCGCGGCATCACCAACGTCTCGAACCGCCTGCAGGACGGCCTCGCGTTCCTCGGCACGGTCGGTTCCACGGCGCCGTTCGTCGGCCTGTTCGGCACCGTCTGGGGCATCTATCACGCGCTGACCGCGATCGGCATCGCGGGCCAGGCCTCGATCGACAAGGTGGCCGGCCCGGTGGGCGAGGCGCTGATCATGACGGCCATCGGCCTGGCGGTGGCGGTGCCGGCGGTGCTCGGCTACAACTTCCTGGTCCGCCGCAACAAGACCGTGATGGAGCGCGTGCGCAACTTCGGCGCGCAACTGCACACCGTGGTGCTGGCGGGCGGCAAGCGCGCCCGCGTGGCCGGCGCGCCGGCCGCCACGCTCGGCCGCTGAGCGGAGGCACGCCATGGCCATGAGTGTCGGGCAGGAAGACGACGACGAGGTGATCTCCGCGATCAACACCACGCCGCTCGTCGACGTGATGCTGGTGCTGCTGATCATCTTCCTGATCACGATCCCGGTCGTCACGCACACGATTCCGCTGCAACTGCCGAAGGAGGCCGTGCAGCCGCTGCAGACCACGCCCAAGAGCATCGAACTCGCGGTGAACCGCGAGGGCCAGTACTTCTGGGGCGAGCAGCTGGTGGACGGGCCGACGCTGCTCGCCAAGCTGAAGGCGGTCTCGCAGATGACGCCGCAGCCGGACGTCCACGTGCGCGGCGACCAGGACACGCGCTATGAGTTCATCGGGCGCCTGATCACCGACTGCGAGCGGGCGGGCATCGTCAAGGTGTCCTTCATCACCGAGCCGCCGGCGCGCGGCGGTTAAGGCCAGGGAGACGACTATGGGTATGAACGTGTCCAAGCGCAGCGGCGGCGAGCCGGAGGTGATGGTCGACATCAACACCACGCCGCTGATCGACGTGATGCTGGTGCTGCTGATCATGCTGATCATCACCATCCCGATCCAGATGCACTCGGTGAAGATGGACCTGCCGGTGGGCAATCCGCCGCCGCCGCCCACGCCGCCGGAGATCGTGCAGATCGACATCGACTTCGACGGCACCACCACCTGGAACGGCGCGCCGGTGCCCGACCGTGCGGCGCTGGAGGCGAAGCTGCAGCAGGCCGCCGCCGAACCGGTGCAGCCCGAGATCCATCTGCGCCCGAACAAGCTGGTGCCGTACCGCGACGTGGCCGGCGTGCTGGCCGCCGCGCAGCGCGTGGGGGCGACCAAGATCGGCCTGATCGGCAACGAACAGTACATGCAGTAACGAACCGGGCACTTCGATGATCGACCAACGGATGACGCGCGCCGCGCTCGCGGCCGCGCTGGGGATGCTTGTTGCCTGCGCCGCGCCGCTCGCGCACGCCGCCGACACGCTGCGGCCCGAGGTGGCCAAGCCGCTCGCGGCCGCGCAGGACCTCTATCGCGCCCACAAGTACCGCGACGCGCTCGGCAAGATCGCGCTGGCGCAGGCGGTGCCGAACAAGACGCCCTACGAGGCGGTGACGGTGGACGAGATGCGCGGCGCCGCGGCGATCGCGGCCGGCGATTCGGGTACCGCGGAGCAGGCCTACGAGGCCGTGCTGGCCTCGGGCCACGCGAGTGCCGCCGACGAGCAGCGCACGGCCGCCACGCTGGCCGGGCTCTATTTCCAGCAGAAGAACTATCCGCTCGCGATCCGCACCGCGCAGCGCTACCAGAAGGCGGGCGGCAGCGATCCCGACATGCGCACGCTGCTGCTGCAGTCGTACTACCTGTCGAACGACTGCAAGCCGGTGGTGGCCACGTTGAAGCCCGCGCTCGACGCCGACACGCGCGCGGGCCGCGTGCCCGACGAGGCGTCGCTGCAGATGCTGGCCACCTGCGCGCAGCACGCCGGCGACGGCGCGACCTACCGCGCCGCGCTCGAATCGCTGGTGGTCCACCATCCGAATCCGGCTTACCAGACCCAGCTGTTCGACGCGATCCGCACGCGGCCCGGCTATCTGTCGTCGCTCGATCTCGACCTGTACCGGCTGCGGCGCGCCAGCGGCGGCCTGGCGAGCGCCGACGACTACATGGAGATGACCCAGCTCGCGATCGTGGCCGGCTCGACGGCCGAGGGCAAGCAGGTGGTGGACCAGGGTTTCGCCGCCGGCGTGCTCGGCCGCGACGCGCAGGCCGATCGCGAGAAGCGCCTGCAGGCGCTGGCCGCGAAGCGCGCGGGGGCGCCGCCCGATCCGGCCAATCCGGTCGATCCGGTCGACGCGGGGCTCAACCAGGTGTTCGCCGGCAAGGCCGCCGACGGCCTCGCGCAGATCCGCCAGGCGATCGCCAAGGGCGGCCTCGCGCATCCGGATCTCGCACAGCTGCGCCTCGGCGAGGCGTACTACGTGGCGGGCGACAAGTCCCACGCGGTGCAGGCCTGGCGCGCCGTCAACGGGAACGACGGGACGGCCGACCTCGCGCGGCTGTGGACCCTCGTCGCGGCGAAATGAACCTCGAACGGGACAGCGAACGACCATGGCCCCGTTCAGCGATGAACCGATGTCGGCCGCGGCCGCGATCGGCGCGCGGATCCGTGCGCTGCGCCAGCGGCTGAAGCTCACGCTCGACGAAGTCGCGGCGGCGGCGGGCATCTCGAAGCCGTTCCTGTCGCAGGTCGAGCGCGGCCGTGCCACGCCGTCGCTGACCTCGCTGGCCGGCATCGCCCGCGCGCTCGGCGTGACGATGCAGTACTTCGTCGAGGCGCCGAGCGAGGCGAAGGCGGTCAGGCGCGCGGACACGCTGCAGTTCTTCAGCTTCGCGGATTCGGCGAACTCGTTCGCGCGCATGACGAACCCGGGCAGCAGCCGCCAGCTCGACGCGGTGCTGGTGAAGCTGCCGGCCCGCGAGCCGGGCTCCGCGATGCCGTCGGACGCGGGCGAGCAGTTCCTGTACGTGGTGCGCGGCGAGATCGCGCTGACGCTGAACGGCCGCACGCTGACGCTGCAGCCCGGCGACACGGCGCACTACGAGGCGGCGCTCACGCATGCGTGGCGCAACGCGGCGGACGAGGAAGCGTGGGTGGTCTGGGTGGGCACGCCGAGACTGTTTTGAGGAAGGCAGGAGATGCGGCCGGCAGGGGTGGGTAGCCGGAGCGTGAAGCGGTAAAGCAGTAAACCAAAATTCCGGCGCGGCAAGGGTGAGCGACCGGAATGACTCGTTCGCATGACTAACAAAATGAAAGGTCGGGCGGATCCCGCGCGTACCGGTGCGAACGAGATGGCAGCAGGCAGCAGGGGCAGTACGCAATCGGCAAGACAAGGGTTTGACAACGGGTGCCGGGACGCGATGCCGCGCAGGCGGTAAACGGATTTCACGAGATTCCGGGCGCGCGACGGGTGGGGGTCTATTTGTTCAGCGAGAGGGGCAAGATGAAACAAAGAGTATTGGCGATGGCCGTCAGGCAGATCGTCTGGGCGGAAATCGCATTGGCGGCCACGCTGGCCGTGCCGGCGTTCGCGCAGAGCCAGCCGGCGGCCGGCCCGGCGTCGGTGGCCGACGCGGTGGCGAACGGCCCGGCCGTGACGGTGACGCAGGCGGACACGCCGTCGAGCGTGGGCACGGCGGGCACGGCCGCGGCGCCCGCCGCGGCTTCGGGCGCCGCAGCGACGGCCACGACGGCGACGCCGGACGGCAAGAAGGTGGCGCAGATCAAGCGCTTCGAGGTGACCGGGTCGCTGATCCGCAGCTCGGACAAGGTTGGCTTCAACCAGGTCCAGACGGTCACGCAGAAGGACATCATCAGCAGCGGCGCGGTGACCGCGGCCGACTTCCTGCGCAACACCACCGCCAACTCGGCCAATAGCTGGAGCGAAGGCCAGAGCAACAACTTCGCGGCCGGCGCGGCCGGCATCGCGCTGCGCGGCCTGCCCGAGAAATACACGCTGGTGCTGGTGGACGGCCAGCGCGTCGCGCCGTTCGCGTTCTTCTCGAACGCCGACGATTCGTTCTTCGACCTGAACACGATCCCGGTCAACGCGATCGACCGCATCGAAATCGTCAAGACCGGCGCCGTGTCGCAATACGGCTCGGACGCGATCGGCGGGGTGGTCAACATCATCACCAAGCACGACTTCCGCGGCCTGCAGCTCGACGGCAGCCTCGGCAGCGCGATCAACGCCGGCAACGGCGACGGCACCACCAAGTTCGGCGTGCTCGCCGGCTTCGGCGACCTGAACGCCGACCGCTTCAACATCACCGCCGCGGCCAGCTTCTACAAGTCCAACGGCTTCACGCTGGCCGACCGCGATTCCACCCGCAGCCAGGACTACACCGGCCTGCCGGGCGGCCTGTCGCTGCTCGGGCCGTCGTACTGGAACATGCCGGACGGCTCGACCCAGGCGCTGAACGGCTGCACGCCGCGTCCGGCCGCCACCAACTCGCTCACGCAGGGCCTGCCGGGCACCATCTGCGGCGTCAATACCGCGCAGAGCATGTCGATCCTGCCGATGACGGAGCGCCTGAACGCGAAGCTGCACGGCGACTTCAAGGTGGACGACAAGACCACCGCGTTCGCCGACTTCATGATCAGCAGCATCTCGTCGACCTCGAACCAGGGCACCCACACGGTGGGCAACCCGCAGGGGCCGGCGCTGGTCTGGGACCCGGCCACGCAGCAGCTCACGCCGTTCAACACGGTGGTGCCGACCAGCAACCCGTACAACACCACGGGTGCGCCCTCGGCGCTGACCTACACGTTCCCGGCCGCGATCGCCGAGAAGACCAACTCGACGTTCTGGCGCGCGTCCACCGGCGTCAAGGGCTCGTTCACGCTGCCGCACGGGTACGGCGGCGACTGGGACTGGTCGACCTCGCTGAGCCATTCGCAGAGCACGGTCAGCAACTCGTTCTCGAACGAGCTCAACGTCAGCCAGCTGACCAACATCTACCAGAACGGCGCGCTGAACTTCGCGAACCCGTCGTCCACGCCGGGCGCGTTCAACGGCCTGTACCAGGACGCCAGCACGTTCGGCATCTCGAAGCTCGATACGGTGGATGCGACGCTGTCCACGCCGAACCTGTTCCACCTGCCCACGGGTGACGTCGGCCTCGGCCTGGGCGCGCAGTTCACGCACCAGAGCGAGTTCCTCGCGCCGGGCTCGGGCTACGTGGACGGCGCCGTGATCTCGCCGAACCTGCAGTCGGTGAACGGCCAGCGCAACGTCGCGGCGGTCTACTACCAGGTCAACGTGCCGATCCTGCAGAACCTGACGTTCAGCCAGTCGGGTCGCTACGACCACTACTCGGACGTCGGCGGCGCGTTCTCGCCGCGCTTCGCGCTGCGCTACCAGCCGGCCCAGCAGCTCACGCTGTACACCTCGTACAGCCGCGGCTTCCGCGCGCCGACCTTCGTCGAGGACAGCTCCTCGCGCACCATCGGCAGCCAGATCGATCCGGCCACCGGCCTGAACTACACGTCGATCACGGTGGGCAACCCGAACATCGCGCCGGAGCACACCCGCAACCTGAACATCGGCTTCCAGCTCTCGCCGAGCCGCTACACCGATTTCAGCCTCGACTGGTACAAGATCCGCGTGGACAACGTGATCGGCCAGGGCAGCCCGTCGAGCGTGGTGACCGATCCGACCACGGGCGCGCTGATCTACAAGGTGATCCCGTACCAGAACCTCGGCTACCTCGACACCAACGGCTTCGAGTCGACGTTCCGCCAGGCGGTGCCGATCAAGGGCCTGGGCACGTTCACGCTGTCGGGTGACTGGGCCTACGTGAAGAACTTCAAGATCGGCTCGCCGGGTTCGGCACCGGTGGACGGCGCGGGCAACAACTACACGCTGACCCAGCCGTTCGGCGGCAGCTTCCCGCGCTGGCGCGGCAACACCACGCTGGACTGGAGCTACCACCGCTGGGATGCCGCGCTCACCTGGCAGTTCACCGGCCCGTATGCGCAGAACCTGTTCCCGGCGCCGGCGCCGGACAAGGTCGGCTCGTACAGCCAGTTCAACCTGATGGTGACCTACACGGGCTTCAAGAACTGGACGATCTACGGCGGCATCGACAACATCTTCAACCGCACGCCGCCGTATGACCCGATCTTCGCGAACGGCACGCTGAGCCAGACCGGTTACGATCAGTCGATCTACACCTACATCGGCCGCTTCGCCCAGATCGGCGCGACCTACAAGTTCTGATCTCGCGCCAGGCCGCCCGCCCGTGCGGGCGGCCATCGGGCCGCCGCGTTCGCCCCCGCTTTGGCGCGGGCCGGCGCGGCGGCCCGCTTCCCTCAACTCTTGACGACGGCATGCCGGCCGCCCGGCGGCGCGCCGTCAACCGCAGGATGACGATGAATTCTGTCTCGATGCGCCGGCCGCGGGCCGCGAGCCGTGCCCTGGCCGCCCGCCTTGCGCGCGCGGCCGCCTTCGCGTGCGTCGCGGCGGCGGCCTGTCTCGCGCAGCCGGGCGCCGCGCTCGCCGTGCCGGCGATCGCGCAGTACGACGCGCCGAAATATCCGCCGAACTTCACGCATTTCGATTACGCGGACCCGAATGCGCCCACCGACGGCGCGCTCCAGTTCAACAACTACAACGAGCTGCAGAGCTACGACTCGCTGAATCCGTTCCTGGTGCGCGGCGCGGCCGCGCCGGACATCCAGAACCTGATGTTCGACACGCTGATGCAGCGCAGCTGGGACGAGCTGGCCTCCGAATATCCGCTGATCGCCGACGACGTCGAGGTCGCGCCGGACCGCAGCTCGGCCACCTTCCACATCAATCCGGCCGCGCGCTTCTCGAACGGCGATCCGATCACGGCCGCCGACGTCAAGTATTCGTTCGACACGCTGACGAGCCCGCAGGCCTCGCCGCTGTTCAACGCGCAGTTCGAGGTGATCCGCCGCGCCACGGTGCTGGACCGCCTCACGGTGCGTTTCGACTTCAAGCGGCCCGAGCGCTCGGCGCCGCTGATCGCGGGCGACCTGCCGGTGTTCTCGCCGAAGTGGGGGCAGCGCGCCGACGGCACGCGCCCGCCGTTCGACCAGATCGTGGACGTGCCGCCGATCGCGAGCGGCGCCTACCGGATCGCCGAGCGCCGCAACGACAAGCAGATCGCCTACGAGCGCAACCCGCAGTACTGGGCCGCCGACCTGCCGACGCGGCGCGGCATGTTCCGCTTCCGGCGCGTCACGTTCAAGCTCTACGTGGACCAGTACACCATGCTGGAGGCCTTCAAGGCCGGCGACACCGACATGCGCATGGAATACAGCTCGACGCAGTGGGCGCGCCGCTATGTCGGCAAGAACTTCGACAACGGCATGCTGAAGAAGGGGCTGTTCCCGGACGGCCCGGCGCAGATGCAGGGCTTCATGATCAACCTGCGCAGGCCGATGTTCCAGGACGTGCGGGTGCGCCACGCGCTCGCGCTGGCGTTCGACTACGACTGGATGAACCGGATGATGTTCTACGGCCAGTACCGGCGCACCAACAGCTTCTGGGAAGCGAGCCCGTTCGCGGCCACCGGCACGCCGGACGAGAAGGAACTCGCGCTGCTCGAACCGTTCCGCAAGGACCTGCCGCCCGAGGTGTTCGGGCCGATGGTGAAGCAGCCCGACACGCTGCCGCCGAACTCGCTGCGCGACAACCTCAAGCAGGCGCGCGCGCTGCTGGAGGCGGCCGGCTGGCACTATCGCGACGGCGCGCTGCGCGACGCCAGCGGCACGCCGATGACGATCGAGATCATGGACGACCAGCCCGGCATGGACCGCCTGATCCTGCCGTACACGCAGGCGCTCGCGCTGCTCGGCATCCACGCCTGGCTGCACGAGATCGACAGCGCGCTCTACCAGAAGCGGCTCGACAACTTCGAGTACGACATGACGACCTATATCTACGCGCCGGTGACGATTCCCGGCGCGGAGCTGACGCGCCGCTTCGGCAGCGCGGCCGCCTCGCAGGTCGGCTCGGAGAACTATCCGGGCCTGAAGTCGAAGGCGGTGGATGCGCTGATCCGCGCCGTGCTCGCGGCCGACACGCTCGACCAGCTGGAGACGGCCACCCACGCGCTCGATCGCGTGCTGATCAACCTCTACATCCTGGTGCCGCAGTACTACCTGCCCAACGCACGGATCGCCTACAAGACCACCTATGGCCATCCGCAGGTGATCCCCGCTTCGTACAACTACGAGGACTGGATGATCGACTACTGGTACCACGAGCGTCCCGCCGCGGGCGCCGCCGGCAAGGAGTGACACGATGCTCGCCTACATACTCAGACGCCTGCTGTTGATGATCCCGACCATCCTCGGCGTGGTGACGATCACCTTCGTGGTCACCCAGTTCGTGCCGGGCGGCCCGGTCGAGCAGGTGCTCACGCAGCTGCGCCACGGCGGCGCGCACGGCGGCGAGAGCGGCAGCGGCGGGGGCGGCTATCACGGCAGCCAGGGCGTCGACCCGCAGCAGATCGAGCAGATCAAGAAGCAGTTCGGCTTCGACAAGCCGCCGCTCACGCGCTACCTGATGATGCTCGGCAGCTACGTGCGCTTCGACCTGGGCCAGTCGTACTACGCGCATCGCAGCGTGTGGTCGGTGATCCGCTCCAAGCTGCCGGTGTCGATCACGCTCGGGCTCTGGACCGTGCTGCTGACCTACCTGATCTCGGTGCCGCTCGGCATCGCCAAGGCGGTGCGCAACGGCTCGCGCTTCGACACCGTCACGAGCGTGATGGTGCTGGCCGGCTACGCGATCCCCGGCTTCGTGCTCGGCGTGCTGCTGCTGATGCTGTTCGGCGGCGGCACGTTCTGGCAGGTGTTCCCGATGCGCGGCATCACCTCCGACAACTTCGCCGACCTGTCGGCGCTCGGCAAGGTGCTGGACTACCTCTGGCACATCGTGCTGCCGGTCACGGCGGCCGTGGTCGGCAACTTCGCGATCGTCACGATCCTGACCAAGAACACGTTCCTGGAGGAGATCGGCCGGCAATACGTGCTGACCGCGCGCGCCAAGGGCGCGCCCGAGCGCGACGTGCTCTGGAAGCACGTGCTGCGCAACGCGGCGATCCCGCTCGTCACCGGCCTGCCCGCCGCGTTCGTGGGC
Source organism: Burkholderia perseverans (assembly GCF_022870505.1). Classification (NCBI taxonomy): domain Bacteria; kingdom Pseudomonadati; phylum Pseudomonadota; class Betaproteobacteria; order Burkholderiales; family Burkholderiaceae; genus Burkholderia; species Burkholderia perseverans. The sequence goes on along the minus strand of NZ_CP045093.1, from coordinate 3,429,558 downwards.
GCGTTCCTGAACGGCAACCTGCTGATCGAGACGCTGTTCTCGCTCGACGGGATGGGCCAGCTCTCCTACGACTCGGTGATCCGCCGCGATTACCCGGTCGTGCTCGGCTCGCTGTTCCTGTTCACGCTGATCGGCCTCATCACCAAACTCATCGCTGACGTCTGCTATGTCCTCGTCGACCCCCGCATCCAATTCTCCCGCCTGGACCACTGATCCGGTGGCCGGCCTGCAGGCCTCGCCGTCGCCGTGGCGGCGCACCTGGCGGCGGTTTCGCGGCCAGCCGCTCGGCTACTGGAGCTTCGTGATCTTCACCACGCTGTTCGTGGTGAGCCTGTTCGCCGAGGTGCTCTCGAACGACCGGCCGCTGCTGGTGCGCTACGACGGGCACTACTACTTCCCGATCGTGAAGGACTACCCCGAGACGTTGTTCGGCGGCGATTTCCCGGCCAAGACCAACTACCTCGACCCGTACATCCGCGAACGCCTCGAGACGCACGGCAACTTCGCGGTCTATCCGCCGAGCCACTACCGCTACGACACGATCGACTACTTCGCCGCGCATCCGTATCCGGCGCCGCCCTCGGCCAGCAACTGGCTCGGCACCGACCAGTTCGGCCGCGACGTGCTCGCGCGACTGCTCTACGGGTTCCGGCTGTCGGTGCTGATGGCGTTCGCGCTGACGCTGTCGGGCGTGCTGATCGGGGTGCTGACGGGCGCGCTGCAGGGCTTCTACGGCGGGCGCACCGACCTGATCGGCCAGCGCCTGATCGAGATCTGGAGCGCGATGCCCGACCTCTACCTGCTGATCATCTTCGCCTCGATCTTCAACCCGTCGCTGTGGCTGCTGTTCCTGCTGCTGTCGATGTTCGGCTGGCTGGTGCTGTCCGACTACGTGCGCGCCGAGTTCCTGCGCAACCGCGCGCTCGACTACGTGAAGGCCGCGCGCACCATGGGCCTGACCAGCGGCCAGATCATCTGGCGCCACGTGCTGCCCAACAGCCTCACGCCCGTCATTACGTTCCTGCCGTTCCGCATGAGCGCGGCGATCCTCTCGCTGACCAGCCTCGACTTCCTCGGGCTCGGCGTGCCGCCGCCCACCCCGAGCCTCGGCGAGCTGCTGCAGGAGGGCAAGAGCAATCTCGACGCCTGGTGGATCTCGATCTCGGCGTTCGCCGCGCTGGTCATCACGCTGCTGCTGCTGACCTTCATGGGCGACGCGCTGCGCAACGCGCTCGACACGCGCACGCGCGGTTCGGCTTTCGGCGGAGGCAAGTGATGACGGCTCCGCTGTTGCAGATCGAGAACTTCTCGGCGAAGTTCGGCGGGCGTGCCGCCGTGCAGGATCTTTCGCTGTCCGTGGCGCGCGGCGAGCGCGTCGCGCTGGTGGGCGAATCGGGCTCGGGCAAGAGCGTGACGGCGCTGTCGATCCTGCGCCTGGTGCGCGAGGCCGAGCTGTCGGGGCGCATCCTGCTGGACGGCGACGACCTGCTCGCGAAGAGCGAGCAGCAGATGCGCGGGATCCGCGGCGCCGACATCGCGATGGTGTTCCAGGAGCCGATGACGGCGCTCAACCCGCTCTACACGGTCGGCAAGCAGATCGCCGAGAGCCTGCGCCTGCACGAGGGGCTGCGGCCCGGCGCGGCGCGCGCGCGGGGCATCGAGCTGCTGCGCCGCACCGGGATTCCCGAGCCGGAGCGGCGCATCGACAGCTTCCCGCACCAGCTCTCGGGCGGCCAGCGCCAGCGCGCGATGATCGCGATGGCGCTGGCCTGCCGGCCGCGCCTGCTGCTGGCCGACGAGCCGACCACCGCGCTCGACGTGACGGTGCGCCAGCAGATCGTCGATCTGCTGATCGAGCTGCAGGAACAGGAAGCCGCCGCGCGCGGCATGGCGGTGCTGCTGATCACGCACGACCTGAACCTGGTGCGCCGCTTCGCACAGCGCGTAGCGGTGATGGAGAAGGGCGTGCTGGTGGAGACCAACGCCACCGCCGAGCTGTTCGCGAACCCACGGCATCCGTACACGCAGCGCCTGCTCGACAGCGAGCCGGTGCGCGCGGTCGAGCCGGTGGCGCCCGACGCGCGGCCGATCCTCGACGTGCGCGAGGTGGCCGTCGATTACCGCATGGCCGGCAAGGGCCTCGCCTCGCTGTTCGGCAAGACCACCTTTCGCGCCGTCCACGAGGTGGGCTTCACGCTGCGGCGCGGCGAGACGGTCGGGATCGTCGGCGAATCGGGTTCGGGCAAGTCGACGCTGGCCTCGGCGGTGCTCGGCCTGCAGCGGCCGGCCGCCGGCGCGATCGAGATCGACGGGCTGCCGCTCGCCGAGGTGCGCGGCGCGCGCGGCAAGCGCGAGCTGTACGCGCGCATGCAGGTGGTGTTCCAGGATCCGTTCGGCTCGCTGTCGCCGCGCATGACCGTCGAGCAGATCGTGGGCGAGGGGCTCACGCTGCACCGGCCGGGGATGACGGTGCCGGCGCGGCGTGCGAGAATCGCCGCGCTGCTGGAGGAAGTCGGCCTGCCGCACGAGGCGATGCTGCGCTACCCGCACGAGTTCTCGGGCGGCCAGCGGCAGCGCATCGCGATCGCGCGCGCGCTCGCCGTCGAGCCCGAACTGCTGGTGCTCGACGAGCCCACCAGCGCGCTCGACGTGTCGATCCAGAAGCAGGTGCTGAACCTGCTCACCAACCTGCAGAAGAAATACCGGCTCAGCTATCTGTTCATCACCCACGATCTCGCGGTGATGCGCGCGATGGCGCACCGGGTGATCGTGATGAAGGGCGGCCGGGTGGTGGAGTCGGGCGACGCGCTCGACGTGCTGAACGCGCCGTCGCACGCCTATACCAGGGCGCTGCTCGCGTCGTCGCTGCTCGCGGCGCCGCGCGCGGCCGAGGAGAGCGCGAATGAGTGAAGCACGCTGGGCCGAGGCGGCCCGCAACCTGCGCGGCGACGCCGATTTCTGGTCGCTGCGCGTGGTCGACGAACGGACCGACGAACACGCGGTGCGCAACGACGTGGCCGAGCCGTTCAAGCGCAGCCGCGACCGCGGTGCGATGCTGACCGCCTGGTGCGGCGCGGGCGCCGGCTACGCGGCCACGCCCGACCTGTCGCCGGCCGGCCTGCAGGCCGCGCTTGACGTCGCGATCGCGCGCGCGCGGGCCAGCGCGGCCTGGTCGCTGATCGACCATCGCGGCGCCGCGCGCCCCACGCAGGACGGCAGCTTCGCCTCGCCCGGCGTCGACGCCGCGCGGCCCACGCGCGCCGAATGGATCGACCGGCTCGCGCACGAATGCGCCGCCGCCGCGCTCGACGCGCGCATCGTCGAGCGCACCGCCAGCGTGCTGCTGATCGACACCGACCAGTTCTACCTGACCAGCGACGGCGTGCGGATCGTGCAGCGCTTCGCGTTCGCCGCGCCCGAGCTGCAGGTGGTCGCGCATGCCGACGGCGACACCGAGATGCGCTCGCTCGGCGGCGGCAGCCTGCTCGCGCAGGGCGGCGCCGAGCTGCTGGCACGCGCCGGCTTCGACGGCGCTGGCGCGCGCGTGGCGGCCGAGGCGCTGCAACTGCTGGCCGCGCCGAACTGCCCGAGCGGCCCGCGCGACCTGCTGCTGATGCCCGACCAGATGATGCTGCAGATCCACGAATCGATCGGCCATCCGCTGGAACTCGACCGGATCCTCGGCGACGAGCGCAACTTCGCCGGCTCGAGCTTCGTGAAGCCCGACATGTTCGGCAGCTACCACTACGGCTCGCCGCTGCTCAACGTCACGTTCGCGCCCGAGGTGGCCGGCGAGGCCGCGTCGTATGGCTACGACGACGACGGCATGCGCGCCGAGCGCGCCTACCTGATCCGCGACGGCATCCTCGAACGCCCGCTCGGCGGGGCGCTGTCGCAGCGGCGCGCCGGGCTGCCCGGCGTCGCCAGCACGCGCGCCTCGAGCTGGAACCGCCCGCCGATCGACCGCATGGCGAATCTCAACATCGAGCCCGGCGACGCGTCGCTCGACGCGCTGATCGCCGGCACCGAACGCGGCATCCTGATGCGCACCAACACCTCCTGGTCGATCGACGATCATCGCAACAAATTCCAGTTCGGCTGCGAATACGGCCGGCTGATCGAGAACGGCCGGCTCACGCAGGTGGTGCGCAAGCCCAACTATCGCGGCATCTCGGCCGGCTTCTGGCGCAGCCTGCGCGCCGTGGGCGACGCGAGCACCTTCGGCGTCCACGGCACGCCTTATTGCGGCAAGGGCGAGCCGGCGCAGATCGTTCGCGTCGGGCATGCCTCGCCGGCCTGCGTGTTCGCCGACGTCGACGTGTTCGGAGGCGCCTGATGAGCGAATCGCTGATGAGCGCGGTGCGCGCCGCGAACCGCGCCGGCGCGATCGACTGGCACGCCCACTTCATGCGGCTCGCCGACGAGTCCGACGCGCAGCGCCTGCCCGGCGAGACGATCCTGCTCTGGTTCGCCGGCGAGCAGTCGGACTTCGTGCGCTTCAACGCGGCGCGCGTACGCCAGACCGGCCGCGTGCTGCAGGGCCGGCTGACGGTGCGGCTCGTGGCCGGCGCGCGGCAGGCCGCGCAGATGCAGACGCTGAGCGGCGACTGGGCCGCCGACCGCGCCGAACTGGCCGAGGCGCTGGCCGGGCTGCGCGAGGCCGTGCGCGACGCCGCCGACGATCCGCACCTGCTGTTCGATACCAGCAGCTGGGTCCACACCACCTGCCGCCAGGGGCGCCTGCCCGATGCCGAGGCGCTGGCCGTGCGCGTGGCCGAATGCGCGCGCGGGCTCGACTTCGTCGGCTTCCACGCGGGCGGCACGGTCGCGCTCGGCTTCGCGTCGTCCACCGGCAGCCGCGGCTGGCACGAGGTCGAGAACTTCAACTTCAGCTGGTCGCTGTACGACCCGAGCGGGCGCGCCATCAAGTCCGTCTACGCGGGCGACGACTGGCAGGACGATACGTTCGCCGCGAAGCTCGACGAGGCCGCCGCGCGGCTGCCGGTGCTCGGCCGCGCGCCGAAGGCGCTCGCGCCGGGCCGCTACCGCACCTGGTTCGAGCCGGCCGCGGTGCGCGAGATGGTGGACCTGGCCGGCTGGTCGGGCTTCTCGGCGCGCGCCCAGCGCAGCGCGCGCGGCGCGCTGCAGCGGCTCTACGACGGCGAGGCGGCGCTCGATCCGCGCGTGTCGATCAGCGAGGATCTCTCGCTCGGCGTGGCGCCCGCGTTCAGCGCCGACGGCTATCGGCGCGAGAGCGTGCCGCTGGTGGTCGAAGGGCGCGGCACCGCGCAGCTGGTCAGCGCGCGCACCGCGCGCGAGCACGGCCTGACGCCGAACGGCGCCGCCGCGCGCGAGGTGCCGGAGTCGCTCGCGATCGCGGGCGGCGACCTCGCCGATGCCGACGTGCTCGACGCGCTCGGCACCGGTCTCTACGTCGGCAATCTCTGGTACCTGAACTTCTCCGACCGCATCCATTGCCAGATGACCGGCATGACGCGCTTCGCGACGTTCTGGGTCGAGGACGGCCGGATCGTCGCGCCGGTCGAGGCGATGCGCTTCGACGACAGCTTCTATTCGCTGTTCGGCGGCGAGCTGGAGCGGCTCGGCGCCACGCCGCGCCTGCTGCTCGGCGAGGGCACCTACGACGAGCGCGAGACGGTCGGCGCGAGCGTGCCGGGCCTGCTCGCGCGCCACTTCGCGCTGACGCTGTGAGCGAGCGCGCGGCCAGCCTCGGCATCGCCGTCCACGACGCGCATGCCGGGCGCGGGATCGGCGCGCGGCTGATGCGCGAAAGGCCGGTTGCCGCCGCCGCCGCGCCGCCGCCGCTTGCGCCGGCCATGCGCCGGGGCTGATCGATGCCGTCGTTTTTCATCGACCGCCCGGTGTTCGCCTGGATCGTCGCGCTGGCGATCGTGGTGGCCGGCCTGCTCGCGATCCCGCAGCTGCCGGTCGCGCAGTATCCGCGCCTCGCGCCGCCGCGCGTGGTGGTGTCGGCGACCTATCCGGGCGCCGCGCCCGAGACCGTCGACGAGGACGTGGCCAGCATCATCGAGGAAAGCCTCGACGGCATCGACCGCCTGCAGTTCTACGAAACCACCAGCGACAGCCACGGCAACCTCGAGATCGACGTGACGTTCGATCCCGGCACCGACCCCGACATCGCCGTGGTGGAGGTGCAGAACCGCCTCAAGCAGGTGGAGGCGCGCCTGCCGCAGCAGGTGGTGCAGCAGGGCATCGACGTCTTCAAGTCGGCCAACACGTTCCTGATGCTCGTCACGCTGGCGTCCACCGAGGGCGGCCAGGATTCCACCACGCTCGGCGATTTCCTGACCCGCAACCTGCTGCGCGAGATCAAGCGCGTGCCGGGCGTGGGCGCCGCCACGCTGTGGGACGCCGACGTGGCGCTGCGGATCTGGCTCGATCCGATGAAGCTGCGCGAATTCGGGCTCGGCGCCGACGACGTGATCGCGGCGGTGACCGCGCAGAACGCCACCGTGACGGCCGGCGCGATCGGCGACACGCCGTTCGAGCCCGGCCAGCAGCTGACCGCGTCGGTGATCGTGAAGGGGCAGCTGGCCACGCCGGCCGAGTTCGGCCGGATCGTGCTGAAGGCGCAGCCCGACGGCTCGGCGGTGCGTCTGGCCGACGTCGCGCGCATCGAGATCGGCCGCGACGACTACTCGTACTGGTCGCGCCTGAACGGCAAGCCGGCCGCCGCGATCGGCATCCAGCTCGGCCCGCGCGGCAACGCGCTCGACACCTCGAACGCGATCCGCGCGCGGATCGCCGCGCTGCAGAAGCGCCTGCCGCCCGGCGCCGAGATCCGCGTGCCGTTCGACAGCGCGCATTTCGTCGGGCTCGCGATCGACGAGGTGGTGCTGACGCTCGTCGAGGCCGTGGTGCTGGTGTTCCTCGTGATGTGGGTGTTCCTGCGCGGGCTGCGCTACACGCTGGTGCCGGCCGTGGTGATCCCGGTCACGCTGATGGGCGCGTTCGTGGCGATGTGGGCATTCGGACTGTCGATCAACGTGTTCACGATGTTCGGGCTGGTGCTCGCGATCGGCATCCTGGTGGACGACGCGATCGTGGTGGTCGAGAGCGTCCACCGCATCATGGAGGACGAGGGGCTGCCGCCGCGCGAGGCCACGCGGCGCGCGATGCGGCGCATCGGCGGCGCGATCGTGGGCGTGACGGCGGTGCTGACCGCCGTGTTCGTGCCGATGGCGTTCTTCCCCGGCGGGGTGGGCGGCATCTACCGGCAGTTCTCGATCGCGATGATCGCGTCGATGGCGGTGTCGTCGTTCGTCGCGCTGTCGCTGACACCGGCGCTGTGCGCGAGCCTGCTCCAGCCGGTCGCGGCGGGCGGCCCGGCCGCGCGGCGGCGCGCGTTCGCGCTCGCCACGCGCGCGGCCGACGCGTTCTCGCGCGGCTTCGACCGGCTCGGCGCGCGCTACCGCCGGCTGGTGGCGTTCACGATCGACCGGCCGCGGCCGGTGCTGCTCGTCTACGCGGCGCTGGTCGCGCTCTGCGCGCTGATGGCCTGGATGATCCCGGGCGGCTTCCTGCCCGCCGAGGACACCGGGCAGCTGCAGGTGATGCTGCAGCTGCCGGCCGGCGCCACCCAGGCGCGCACGCTGGCCGTGGTCGAGCGCGTGGAGTCGATTCTCGCGCGCGAGCCGGCGGTGGCCAACGTGACGAGCGTGATCGGCTGGAGCTTCGCGAGCAGCGGCCAGAACGTGGCGATGGCGTTCGTCGAGCTGAAGGACTGGGCGCGCCGCGGCACCGGCGCGCTGGCGCTGCGCGACCGGCTCAACGATGCGTTCGCGAAGATCGTCGATGCCGACGTCGACGTGTCGCTGCCGCCGCCGGTGCCGGGCCTCGGCCACGGCGACGGCTTCACGCTGCGGCTCGAGGACCGCGGCGGGGTGGGACTCGACGCGCTGAAGGCGGCGCGCGCGCAGCTGGTGGCGGCGGCGCGCGCCGACTCGCGGCTCGCCGCGATCCGCACCGAGGACCAGCCCGACGGCCCGCGCGTGGAACTCGAGATCGACCGTGCCAAGGCCTATGCGCTCGGGGTGCCGTTCGAGCGGCTGTCGAGCCTGCTCGGCGGCACGTTCGGCTCGAACTACGTCAACGACTTTCCGGCCAACGGCCGGATGCGGCGCGTGATCGTCGAGGCCGACGCCGGCGCGCGCATGTCCGACGACGCGCTGATGGCGCTGATGGTGCCGAACCGCGGCGGCCAGATGGTGCCGCTCTCGGCGATCGCCACGCGGCGCTGGAGCGTGGGGCCGGTGGCGCTGTCGCGCTTCAACGGCTATCCGTCGCTCGACGTGACCGGCCGCAGCGCGCCGGGCATCAGTTCGGGCGCGGCGATGGCGGAGATGGAGCGGCTCGCCGCGGCGCTGCCGGCCGGCATCGATTTCGACTGGGTGGACGCGGCGCGCGAGCAGCGCGTGGCCGCGCGCCAGACGCCGCTCCTGATCGGCCTGTCGGTGCTGGCCGTGTTCATGGTGCTGGCCGCGCTCTACGAGAGCTGGATCGTGCCGTTCGCGGTGCTGACGATCCTGCCGCTCGGCGCGGCCGGCGCGCTGGCCGCGGCGCTCGCGCGCGACCTGCCGAACGACGTCTATTTCAAGGTCGGGCTGATCACCGTGATCGGCCTGGCGGCGAAGAACGCGATCCTGATCGTGCAGTTCGCGCGCGACGCGCACCGGCGCGGCACCGCGCTGCGCGAAGCGGTGCTCGACGCGGCCGCGCTGCGGTTCCGGCCGATCGTGATGACCTCGATGGCGTTCCTGCTCGGCGTGGTGCCGCTCGTGCTCGCGACCGGCGCCGGCGCCGAGAGCCGGCGCTCGATCGGCACCGGCGCGTTCGGCGGCGTGCTGGCGGCCACGCTGTTCGGGCTCGTGTTCGCGCCGCTGGCCTATCGGCTGGTGGCCGGGCTGGGTCGCGCGCATGGGACGGCGGAGACGGCCGACGTCGATCGCGGCGGCGGCGCGACGTCGGCCTGAGCGACGGGCGCCTGGCGCCCGCCACCCGCCCGCCCCCGTCGCGTGCCGGCCACCTCCACCGGCTTTGATACGATGCACGCTTTCGCCTCCTCGGGTGTTTCGCGTGAATCGTCGTTTCGTGTCCCGTCTGCTTGCCCGTGCCGCCGCGTGGCGGGCCGCCGTCCAGCCTGTCGTGGCCGCCGCCCTTGCGCGCGCGCGGCCGCCCGTGGCGCGCTCGCTCGCCGCGCTGTGGGCGCGGATCCGGCGCCCGACGCGCCGCGGCGTGCTGATCGCGTGCGCCGTGCCGCCGGCGCTGCTGGTGCTCTACGTGCTGGTCCTGATCCCGTTCACGCCGAGCATCGGCGACATCCGCAAGGCGCGCGTGGACGCGCCGGCGCAGGTGATGTCGGCCGACGGCAAGCTGCTCGCCGAATTCAAGCCGTCGAACCGCGAATGGGTCGCGCTGGCCGATATCTCGCCGCACATGGTGGACGCGCTGATCGCCACCGAGGATCACCGCTTCTACCAGCATCACGGCCTCGACTGGCGGCGCACCGCCGGCGCCGCGCTGCACACGTTCTCGGGCGACCGGCAGGGCGGCTCCACCATCACCCAGCAGCTCGCGCGCAACCTCTATCCCGACCAGATCGGTCGCGCGCCCACGCTCACGCGCAAGCTCAAGGAGGCGATCACGGCGCTGAAGATCGAGGCCGTCTACAACAAGCAGCAGATCCTCGAGACCTACCTGAACACGGTGCCGTTCCTCTACAACGCCTACGGCGTGGAGATGGCCGCGCGCACCTATTTCGACAAGTCGGCCGACCAGCTCGACGTGCTCGATGCCGCCACGCTGGTGGGCATGCTCAAGGGCAACAGCTACTACAACCCGGTGATCAATCCCGAGCGCGCGCTGCAGCGGCGCAACACCGTGCTCGGGCAGATGGTGAAGTACGGCAAGCTCTCGCCCGCGCAGTTCGCGGTGCTGCAGAAGAAGCCGCTGCGCATCGACTTCGAGCGCCAGAAGGAGCCGCCCGGCCCGGCGCCGCATTTCGCGCAGCAGCTGAAGAAATGGCTGATCGGCTGGGCCGACCGCAACGACTACAACGTCTATTCGGACGGCCTCGTGGTGCGCACCACGATCGACTCGCGGCTGCAGGCGATGGCCACCCAGGCGCTGAAGCTGCAGGCCAACCAGCTGCAGGGCATCGCCAACGGCGCCTGGAACGCCGGCAGCGGCTGCGCGCCGGGCAACGCGTTGTTCAGGACCTTCATGCGCGAATCGCCCGAATACAAGACCGCGCGCGACGGCGGCGCCGACGACGACGCGGCGCTCAAGACGCTCGGCCGCGATCGCGAGTTCCTGCGCAACCTCTGCAAGGCCAAGGCGGACCTGCAGGCCGGCTTCGTCGCGATCGATCCGCGCGACGGCGCGATCCGCGCCTGGGTGGGCAGCCGCGACTTCGCCACCGAGCCGTTCGACCACGTGCAGCAGGCGCGCCGCCAGCCGGGCTCGACCTTCAAGCCGTTCGTCTACGGCGCCGCGTTCGCGGACGGCGCGAAGCCCACCGACACGTTCATCGACCAGCCGGTCGAGATTCCGCTGAAGGGCGGCGAGATCTGGCGCCCCGACGACGTCGAGCCGCCCACCGGCAAGCCGATGACGCTGGCCGACGCGCTCGCTTACTCGCGCAACCGCATCACCGCGCAGCTGATGCAGCAGGTCGGGCCGGCCAAGGTCGCGCGGCTCGCGCGCGAGATGGGCGTGCGCGACAGCACGCTGGAGGCGGTGCCGTCGCTCGCGCTCGGCACCAGCCCGGTCACGTTGAAGGAGATGGTGTCGGGCTACGCGACCATCGCGAACCTCGGCAGCTACGTCGAACCGCGCATGGTCACGCGCATCGAGGACCGCGACGGCCAGGTGCTGGCCGAATTCGCGCCGGCGCCGCCCGAGCGCACGCTCGCGCCCGACGCGGCGCGCACGCTGGTGGAAACCATGCGCGGCGTGATCAATCGCGGCACCGGCGCGGCGATCCGCTCGCGCTTCGGGATCCGCGCCGACGTGGCCGGCAAGACCGGCACCACACAGGGCAACACCGACGGCTGGTTCATCCTGATCCAGCCGCAGCTGGTGGCGGGCGCCTGGGTGGGCTTCGACGACGGACGCGTGACGCTCGGCGACACCTGGGGGCAGGGCGCGCGCAGCGCGTTGCCGATGGTCGGCGATTTCTACCAGCGTGCGTTCCGGGCCAAACTGATCGACGCACATGCGAAGTTCGACACCGAAACGCCGCCGGGCTTCTTCGACACGCTGCGCGGCAAGCTCGACGACTGGATCGCCTACCTGTTCCCGGCCAGATCCGCGAAGCCGGCCGCGCCGGCCGCCCCGCGCGGACCGGCGCCGGCACCCGCGCCGGCACCGGACGCAGCGCAGGCGGCCAGCGCCGCGAGCGCGGCCAGTGCGGCGAGCGCCGCCGCGCCGGCCGAGGCGGCGTCCGATCCGCTCGGTGCGTTCCTGAACGGCGCGTCCGGCGCGGCGGGGGCCACGAGTGCCACCGGGACTTCGGACACGCGGCGGGCGCCGTCGGCGTCGGGCGTCGATACCTTCAGCGCGTCGGCGCCGCCGCTGCTGCCGGCGGCGCCGGCGAACGGCGGGCATGGCGTCGACGGCAAGGTTGGAACCAGCGGCAGCGACGGCGGCACGGGCAACGGTTTCCCGACCGAAGCGCCGTCCGAATCGCCGACGCCGACACCCGATACGCCGTCCGCGGGCGGTCGCTCCCAGTAGCACGCGCCGGCATCGCCCCATGCCCGTGCGCGTGCGGGGCGATGCTCAGAGCCCGTGATCGCGGCCGATCAGCTCGGCCGCGCGCTCGCCGATCACCACGCTCGGCGCCATCGTGTTGCCGGTCGTGATGCGCGGCAGCACCGACGCGTCGGCGATCCGCAGATGCTCGATGCCATGCACGCGCAGCCTCGCATCGACCACCGACATCTCGTCGCTGCCCATCCGCGCCGTGCAGCTCTGGTGCCAGTAGGTGACGGCCGCGTCGCGCAGGAACGCGTCGATGGTCGCGGCGTCGCCGCCGCCGGGCAGCACCTCGCGCTTGACGAGCGGCGCGAGCGCGGCGGCGGCGCCGATCTCGCGCATCAGCCGCACGCCGGCGCGCGCGGCCTCGAGGTCGGCCGGATGCGAGAGCGCGTTGTGCTCGATGCGCGGCGGCGCCAACGGGTCCGCCGAGGCGAGGCTCACGCGGCCGCGGCTCAACGGCTGCGCGAGCCCCGTGAACATGGTCCAGCCGTGCTCGGGGATGCCGCGCGCGGCCGTCTCGGCGCTCGGCACCGGAAACTCGGCCTGGCAGAGCAGCAGGTCGGGCGTCTCGCGTGCCGCGTCGCTCTTGCCGTAGATCGCGACGGCATTGCCGGTGCCCTGCGGCACGATCGGCTCGCGATATTCCCAGATGCAGCCGAACGAGACGTGGTCCTGCAGGTTCGCGCCCACTCCGGGAAGGTGCCGCGCCACGGGGATCGACAGCGCCCGCAGCGCCGGTGTATCGCCGATGCCCGACAGCATCAGCAGCTTCGGCGTTTGCAGCGCGCCGGCCGAGAGCACCACCTCGTCGGACGCGAACACGCGCTCCAGGCGGCCGTCGCGCAGCATCTCCACGCCGGTCGCGCGGCGTCCCTCCAGCAGCACGCGCGTGACCACCGTGCCGGTCAGCACGGTCAGGTTCGGCCGGTCGAGCAGCGGGTGGACGTAGCCGCGAAACACCGAATGGCGCCGGCCCGCGTGCGTGGCGGTCTCGGTCAGCGCCGCGCCGCAGTCGCGCTCCATCATCACGCCGTTGCCGCTGGCGTAGCGCGGGATGCCGGCCGCCGCCGCGGCGTCCAGCGTGGCGAGCGCGAGCGGATGGCCGGCCGGGTTCGGTTCGACGTGTAGCGGCCCGGCCGTGCCGCGATACGCGGGATCGGGCGCGCCGTGCCAGTGCTCGACGCGGCGGTAGATCTCGCGCACCGCGTCGTAGCCCCAGCCCACGTCGCCGGTTTGCGCCGCGACGTGATCCCAGTCCGCGCGATGCCCGCGCGCCCACAGCATCACGTTGATGCTCGAGCCGCCGCCGAGCACCTTGCCCATCGACATCGGCAGCCGGCGCGCATGCAGGTGCGGGTTCGGTTCGGCCGTGAAGCGCCAGTCGCGCTCGCTACCGAGGTTGAGCGGCCAGCGGCCGGGCTCCTGCACGTCGGGTACCGCGTCGCTGCCGCCGGCCTCGATCAGCAGCACGCTGACGGCCGAGTTCGCGGCCAGGCGCCCGGCCACCACCGAGCCGGCGCTGCCGCTGCCGCAGACGACGAAGTCGTAGTGGCGCCTGAGGTTGCGGGCCAGCGCCGCCTGATTCGCGGCGGCCCGGGCGGCGAAATCGCCGTCGATCGACATGGTCATCTCCTGATTGGCACGGCCCGCGGAGCGCCGGCGGCCGTAAGTACACGATCGACGCGATAGTATCAAATCTATCAAATTTTCCACAATCAGCAATTCACATCGAGGCGATCGAAGTTCGCGCCGACGCGGGCGGGCGGTGTCGCCGGGTGCGGGTTCAAACGAAGACCGGCGCGTTTTTCAGGGCAGGCACGGGACGGCGAACCGGGGTGCGACACCGTCGATTGAAAAATATGCAGGGCGATTGCAACGCGGCACGCCGACGCCGCCGCGTGCGCGCCGGGCGGACGGCCGCGATCCCGCGCGGGCGGGGCCGGGCGGGCCCACTTGGCCGGCTGGTACGCGATATGCAGCACAGCGGGATCGCTCGACGGCAACGTGTCGATGCGAGAGGGTGGCGCGTCCGGCGCGGGCGTGCCGCGGGTCCGAACCCAACCAAGGGAGAACGACGATGAACGATGCAGCGAAGCGCTGGCCGGAACCGGACGACCAGGACCCGGCCAAGTCGCGCGGCGGCACCATTCCTGCCGAGCCGCGTCCGGTCGACGACCGGCATCTGCCCGACCTGCCCGATCCGTCCGAAGTCGGCGAGGACGGTTAGCGGGCCGCCGTCGGTCTCCGGAGCGGGCTGCGGACCGGCGCGGGAGCGCCGCATGACATAATCGCGCGATCCGCAGGGGGCACCATGACCGACGACATTCTGACGACCGCCGAGGCCGCGAAGCTGCTCGGCGTCTCGATCCGCACCGTGCAATTGTGGGTCGAGGGCGGCACGCTCGCGTCGTGGAAGACGCCGGGCGGGCACCGCCGCGTTCGCCGCGCGTCGGTGGAGGCGGCGATCCGCCGGCAGGCGTCGAGCCGCGGCTCGGCGCTGGTGGTGGTGATCGCGGCGCGGCCCGAACTCGACGCCTGCGTGGCCGCGCTCGCGCCGATGCCCGAATGCGTGGTCGACGCCTATCACGATCCGCTCGCCGCGATGCGCGCGATCGGCGCGCGGCCGCCGTTCGCGATCGTCGTCGCGGCCGAGTCGCTGGGCCTCGACGAGGCCGCGGTGCTGCACGGTCTGCTCGCCGACGCGCGGCTCGCGCACACCACGATGATTTCGATCCACCGGCCGTCGCGCGGCAAGGCGGCGCCCGGCGCCGTGCCCGCCGCGCGCGTGCGGCGGCTGACGCTCGCCACGGCGGCGCAGGACCTGCCCGCCTGCCTGCGCGAACGGTTCGAACAGGCGGCGCTGCCTGCACCGGCCCTGCCGGCCTACTCGTTTCCGGTACCGGTCAACGAGGCCGAGCGGCTTGCGGCCGTTGAGCGGAGCGGGCTCGCCGGCTCGCCGCCCGACGAGGCGTTCGATCGCCTGACGCGGATCGCGAGCCAGGCGGCGGCCACGCCGTTCGCGCTCGTCACGCTGCTCACGCGCGACGAGCAGGTGTTCAAGTCGCGCGTCGGGCTGCCGTTCGCGTCCACGCCGCGCGACTGGGCGTTCTGCAACTACACGATCCTGCAGCGCGGCGTGTTCGCCGTCTCCGACCTGTCGAAGGACGCGCGCTTCGCCGCCAACCCCGGCGTGGCGGCGCCGTCGCGGCTGCGCTTCTACGCCGGCGCGCCGATCTTCGACGCGCGCGGCTTCGCGCTCGGCTCGCTCTGCGTGATGGACACCAAGCCGCGCCGGCTCAGCGCGATGCAGCAGGCGGTGCTGTTCGACCTGGCCGCCGCCGCCACCGACGCGGTCGCCGCGAGCGCGCGGCGCGACGCGGTGGACGACTGACGGCGCCTGCCGCGCGCATCTCGCGCATCCGGTACCCGCCCGCGCGTTTCCGCGCGACACCTTCTCACGATTTCCCGGCCGCCCTCATAGCAGCGGCGGCGCGCGGCGTGCGCAGCGTCTGCGCCGCGACCACGCCGGCCAGCGCGATGCCGCCGCCGATCAGGTGATAGGCGTGCAGCGATTCGCCGAGCCAGCCGATCGCGAGCAGCGCGGTCGCCACCGGCAGCAGGTTCATGAACATCGCGCAGCGGTTCGGTCCGAGCCGGCGCACGCCTTCGAGCCAGAGCGCGGGCAGCGCCACCGAGGCGAACAGGCCCGCGTAGAGGATCAGCGGCACGCTGGCGCGGGTCGGCACTGCCGCGCCGGCCGGCAGCCGCAGCAGCATCGGCACCATGCAGGCCAGCGCGGCGAGCGCCTGCACGTAGGTGGACTGCCAGACCGGCAGGTCCACGCGCCAGCGCTTCACCAGCACGCCGTACAGCGCGTAGGCGGCGGCCGCGCCGAGCATCAGCAGGTCGCCCGGCTGCACGCCGTGCTCGAGCAGCGCGGCCGGCTGCCCGCGCGTGATCAGCACCGCCACGCCCGCCAGCGACACCAGCCCGCCCGCCACCATGCCCGGCGAGGGCGGCTCGCCGAGCAGCACCGAGCTGGCCGCCAGCGTCAGCAGCGGCACCAGCGCCGTGATGATCGCCATGTTGGTGGCGCTGGTGGTCTTCGCGGCCTCATACGAGAGGCTCTGGAACAGCGCCATGGCGAGCGCGCCGAGCACGCAGAGTTTCGGCAGCTGCGCGCCGAGCGCCGCGCGGTTGCTCCACGCGGGCCGCAGCGTGAAGGTGCTCATCAGCGCGATCGCGACCACCAGCCGGTAGAACGTGATCGCGGACGGATCGATGGTATGCGCGGACAGCTTCGAGACGGCGACGTTGCCGGCCCACAGCACGATCGCGCCGAGCGGCAGGAGGAAGGCGGGTGGTTTCATCATCGGGAATCCAGGGGAGCGCAGAGGGGACGAACGCCATCGTGGCGCCCGCGCCGCCGCCTGTCTCGCGCCGCCGTGGCAGTTCCTGTCGCGAAACGGACTGTGCCGCGCGGCGCGTGCCGGCCGCTGCCGCCGCGCCGCGGCCGGGCCCCGTTCATACCCGGATAGTTTTTCTATCCGGCCTCGCCAGTTCTTCTCGTTCGACGCCGCGGCGGCCGGCGACGATAGTTGAGCCAACGGGACGCCACACACGGCACCCGCCGACATCCCCTCTCAACGCACTCGAAGGAGCAACATCATGAAGCTGGCAAACAAGGTGGCAGTGGTCACGGGCGGTACCTCGGGCATCGGCCTGGAAGCGGCGAAGCTGTTTCGCGACGAAGGCGCGAAGGTGGTGGTGGTGGGCAGCAACGCGGCGCGCCTGAAGGACGCCGAGCGCGAACTCGGCGATCAGGTCACGGCGCTGCAGGCCGACCTGCGCGACCCGGCGCAGATCGACCGCG
Source organism: Burkholderia perseverans (assembly GCF_022870505.1). Lineage (NCBI taxonomy): Bacteria > Pseudomonadati > Pseudomonadota > Betaproteobacteria > Burkholderiales > Burkholderiaceae > Burkholderia > Burkholderia perseverans. Next base: position 3,412,883 of record NZ_CP045093.1, on the reverse strand, counting down.
CGATCGCCGAGGTGGTCGAGACGCACGGCCGGATCGACGTGGTGTTCGCCAACGCGGGCGCCGGCAAGGCCGCGCCGCTCGCGGACGTGACCGCCGAGCAGATCGAGGAGCAGTTCGCGCTGAACGTGACGGGCCTGTTCTTCACGATCCAGAAGGCGGCGCCGCACCTGGTGGACGGCGGCAGCATCGTGGTGACCACCTCGTTCCTGAACGAGGTCGGCACGCCGGGGCTGTCGATCCTGTCGGCGACCAAGGCCGCCGTGCGTTCGCTGGTGCGCTCGCTCGGCGCCGAACTCGCGCCGCGCGGCATCCGCGTGAACGCGGTCAGCCCCGGCCCGATCGCCACGCCGTTCGCGAGCAAGATGGGCATCCCCGACGCGGACCTGCAGAAGTCGGGCGAGGCGCTCGCGGCGGCCGTGCCGCTCAAGCGGATCGGCGCGGCGGTGGAAGTCGAAGGCGGCGCTGTTCCTCGCGAGCGACGACGCGTCATACGTGACGGGCGCCGAACTCGTGGTGGACGGCGGTCTTTCGCAGATCTGATCCAACGCCGGTGGTTATCGCGCGATAGTCCACGCAATGATTCGGATGCCTGATGGTTTCAGGCTGGTGAATCCGAAGCGGCAACGAAGCCGGCCCCGGTTCCATCAGGACCAGGGCCGGCTTCATGTCGTGCGCGGCGCCGTTTCAGGCCTTCTGCCGCGCGCGATAGGCGGCCACCTTCATGCGGTTGCCGCACATCGCCATGCTGCACCAGCGCCGCCGGTGCGATTTCGTGCGGTCATGGAACATCAGCGTGCAGTCCTCGCATTCGCACTTGCGCACCAGCGTGAAATCGACGTCGGCGAGCAGCCGCGCGAGCGCCTCGGCCACCGGCAGCAGCGTGGCGGCCGGGTGCAGGGCGGTCTGCCGCGACACGATCTCGGGCTGCCCGCCCTTCTTCCATTGCAGTTCCAGATGCCGGCTGCCGAACCCGAGTACGTGGTTCAGCGCGGCCGGATCGCCCCATTTGCCGGCCTGGCGCTTCTCGACCAGCTGCCGCGCGGCCGTGCGCAGCTCGAGCGCGGCGGCCAGCAGGCCCGGCGGCGCGGCTTCGCGATGGTCGTCGGGCAGCGCGCCGGCCTGGCGCAGCCACTCGATCACGCTCGCGTCGCTGGTGAGGTGGTCGCAGCGCCCGTCGCCGACGCCATAGGCGGTGTTGATGAAATCGAGCGCGAGGTTGTCGCCGACGAACAGCACCGGCTGCGCGCCCGTCGAGGTTTCGGTGCTCATCCTGCCCTCCCGGGAAAGTCGATGGACGGATTGTAACTCATAAAATTTCTGTTGACAGGTTACTGCATGGATAAGTAACCTTCAAAAACGTTGTTGATGGTTACAAGAAAACCACGACACCTGTCCACGACATTTCCGTGTCGATTCATTACCGAGAACTGGAGGTTTGCCATGAAGATCAACAAGCTGCTGATGGGCGCGCTGATGACGGTCGGCGTCGTGGGCGGCATCGCGGGCGGCGACGCCGAGGCGGCCGCCTCGCACGTCGCGCCGGCCGCCGCCGTGCCGGTGGTCAGCCATCACTTCGTACAGGTGGACGACGTGAAGGTGTTCTACCGCGAGGCCGGCAACCCGTCGGCGCCCACCGTGCTGCTGCTGCATGGCTTCCCGACCTCGTCGTTCATGTACCGCGACCTGATTCCGCGCCTGGCCGACCGCTACCACGTGATCGCGCCGGACCTGCCCGGCTTCGGCTTCACGCAGAGCCCGGACCGCGGCCAGTACGCCTACACGTTCGACCACCTCGCCAGCACCATCGACCACTTCACCGAAACGCTGCACCTCGACAAGTACGCGCTGCAGGTGTTCGACTACGGCGCGCCGGTCGGCTGGCGCCTCGCGGTCGCGCATCCGGAGCGCGTGACGGCGATCATTTCGCAGAACGGCAACGCCTATGTGGAAGGCCTGAGCGAAGGCTGGAACCCGATCCAGAAGTACTGGAAGGATCCTTCCGAGGAAAACCGCAACGCGCTGCGCGAGTTCCTGAAGCCCGAGGCGATCAAGTGGCAGTACACGCATGGCGTGAAGGATCCGGACGCGGTCGCGCCCGAGGCCTACACGCTCGACGCCGCGTTCGTCGCGCGCCCCGGCAACGACGAGATCCAGCTCGACCTGTTCCGCGACTACGCGAGCAATGTCGCGCGCTATCCGGAGTTCCAGGCCTACTTCCGGAAGTACCATCCGCCGATCCTCGCGGTATGGGGCAAGAACGATCCGTTCTTCCTGCCGCCGGGCGCGGAGGCGTTCAAGCGCGACGTGCCGAACGCGGAAGTGCGTTTCTTCGACACCGGCCACTTCGCGCTCGAAACGCACGTCGCCGAGATCGCGCCGGTGATCCACCAGTTCCTCGATCGCAACGTGCCGCGTCGTTGAACCCTGGCCACCGCCGCTGCATGCCTGGCGCGCGCTTGATGTGCGCTTGATGTGCGCTTGATGTGCGCTTGATGCGGGCGCCGGCGGCGGCGAACCGCGCGCGCGCGCCGGCGGGCAGCTCCACGGGCCGCCCGCCGCGCGGTTGACCGGCTGCGGGGCCGCTGGGACAATCCGCTCGACGCCCGAGCGTTCCCCCAGCCTTTCGTCGAGCCCCGATCATGCGCGCACCGAACAACCTGAACGCCCTTCGCGCCTTCGATGCGGTGGCGCGGCACCTGAGCTATCCGGCCGCCGCGGCCGAGCTGAACGTCACGCCGGCCGCCGTCGGGCAACTGATTCGCGGGCTCGAGAGCTACCTCGACGTCGAGCTGTTCCATCGCGCGAGTTCGGGGCCGTCGCGCCTGACGCTGACCGACGCCGCGCGCGTCGCGCTGCCCGAGCTGCAGGCGGGCTTCGACCTGCTGTCCACGGCGGTCGAGCGGCTGCGCGCGAGCAAGTCGCGGATCGTGTTCACGGTCACGGTGCCGCCCGCGTTCGCCGACAAGTGGCTGCTCTGGCGCGTCGAGTCGTTCCAGACGCAGCATCCGTATTACGACCTGCGCATCGACACGAGCCGCGAGCTGGTCGACTTCACCACGAAGCGGATCGACGCCGGCATCCGCTACGGTCGCGGTGCGTGGCCCGAGATGGTGTCGACCTACCTGTTGCGCGACGATTTCTTTCCGGTCTGCAGCCCCGCGCTGATGCAGGGCGAGCATCCGCTGACGAGCCCGGCCGAGCTGCGCCATCACCGGCTGCTGCACGACATTTCGATGAGCGACTTCGGCGTGTTCCCGACCTGGCGCTCGTGGCTGGGCAAGGCCGGCCACCTGAAGGACGTCGATTGCGATCCGGCCGCCGCGTACCAGACCGCGATCTCGGGCAACGGTGTCGCGCTCGGGCGCACCACGCTGGTCGAACGCGACATCGCCGAAGGGCGCCTCGTGCGCCCGTTCGAACTCGCGCAGACCTGCGAACTGGCTTATTACCTCGTCTATCGCAAGGAGCGCGAGAACGAGGCGCCGGTGGTGGCGTTCCGCGAATGGCTGCTGGGGCAGGTGGGCGCGTGAGGCCGGGCGCCTCGGCGGGCCGTTTTCCTAGGGATTGGTCCAGTTCTCGAGCTTGATGCCCGGATAGCCGGCGAAATCGCGCTCGTTGTGGGTAACCAGAATGACGTCGAGTGCCATCGCGTGCGCGGCGATCAACTTGTCGAGCGCGTCCTTCTTGCGCTCGCGCGTGGCTTCGCGCACCGGCCCGTATGCCACCGCTGCGGCGGCATCGAACGGGGCCACGGGGATATCCTCGATCAGCGCGATGAGATTGCGGCGTTCACGAGCGCGGTTTGCTGAAACTGTCACGCCATACTCGAGTTCAGCGTAAGTGATCGCGGACATCACCACATCCCCGACATAGCACTGCGCAAATCGCTGCGCGACTGCTTCCGGCTGGTGCTTCATCAAGTAGATGCACATGTTCGTGTCGAGCATGAAACGTGGCATCACAATCCCTCGCGCTCGGCCTGCTCCTGCTCCCCGCGCACTTCCGCCATGAAATCCGGCCCGAATTTAGCGAACTTTTTGAGCACGCCGGCGAGTGGTCGCCTCGCCGGACGAATGCGAATTTCGTCGCCAATGCGCTCGATTTCGACTTCGACGTCGTTACGGTCATACGCGAGGTCGGCCGGGATGCGAACGGCTTGCGAGTTGCCATTCTTGAAAACGCGGGTGGTGTGCATTTTCGGCTCCTTTGGGATGTACGCCGGATGTACTATAGGTCATGCCTCGTTTCATGTAAATACACGTATGTACATGTGAGGAAGACTCCCACCGCGACTCGTTGCGACCATACCGGCTTGAAGGTTCGGATTTGCCCGCCCTGATTTCAGGAAAGGCAACGCGCAGTCGCGCCTTTACTTCCGCGTCTTCGTCTTCGGCGCGTGCTTCGGCCAGTACGGGAATTCGTCCTCGTGGACTTCGAAATCGAGTTCCATCACGCGCCGCTGCAAATGTTCCTGCGCGTCGGCCACGGCCTGGTTGTAGATTGACGGGCCGATCTCCTCGAGGAAGAACGCGAGCAGCGCGCCGGCCGTGACGTTGCCGATCGGCTCGTCCATGTGCTGTTCGAAGTAGCGTTGCAGCGACGCGATGGCTTCGTCGCGTGTCGGTTTCGTCAGTTCGATGCTCATGCCGCTTGCCTCGCGCGAAGGGGGAGAGCGCGGATCTTAGCGCATCGCGCGGCCCGCGAACCCTGCGCCCGGTGGACGCCAGGGCATATTCAACGCCCCGCCGCGGCCTCGTCCGCCACGATACCCAATTCACGCGCACCGGCATCGAGCGCCTGGCCCACCTCAGTACGCGCGAGTTCGACGAAGCGCTTGATGCGCGCATCGACGAACTGGCGCGACGAGTAGACCGCGTAAACGTTGCGCTCGTGCGTATGAAACCCGGGCAGCACGCGCACGAGCCGCCCCGCGCGCAGTTCGTCGAGCGCCGCGAAGCCGGCGAGCAGCCCGATGCCGGCGCCCTCGCGCAGCGCGGTGGCCATCGCCTCCATGTCGTTGACGGCGAGATACGGGCCGGCGGGCCGGAACGTCGTCTCGCCGTCGGGGCCGTGCAGCTGCCAGACGTCGGGCGCGTAGTCGACGGTGGCCAGCAGCACGCAGCGGTGATCGGCCAGATCCTCGGGCCGCGCCGGCGCCGGATGCGCGGCCAGATAGGCTGGCGAGGCCGCCAGCACGCAATGGCTGCTGCCGAGGCGCTGGCCGACGTAGGCCGAATCGGGCAGCGCGCGGGCGATCACGATCGATACGTCGAGCTGCTCCTCGAGCAGGTTCGGCATGCGCTGCGACAGGCGCAGGTCGACGCTGACCTGCGGGAACGCGGCGCGGTAGGCGAGCACGGCGCGCGTGACGAGCCCGCGCCCGAGCCCCGGCACGCTGTGGACGCGCAGCAGGCCGCGCGGTTCGAGCAGCGCGTCGCGCGCCTCGGCCTCGGCATGGTCGAGATCGGCGAGAATCGCGGCGCAGCGCTCGTAGAAGCGCCGGCCCGCGTCGGTGACGGTCAGGCGCCGCGTCGAGCGGTGCAGCAGCCGCGTGTTCAGCGTTTCCTCCAGCGTGGAAACGGCGCGCGAGATGTTGCCGACGGTCGAGTCGAGATGATTCGCGACCGCCGTGAAGCTGCCCATCTCGACCACCTTCGCGAACACCGACATGTTGTGGAACTTGTCCATCCGTGCTCCCTGATTGCGGCTGGCCCGGGCCGGCCGCGGCCCGATGACGAGCGTGCATGATGAATTCGACGCGCCGTTCCGGCAAGCCGTTTCGGCGTTCCGATTCTGCTGTGGCGGACAAGATTGTTTCCCTCGCGCGCGGCTAACCCGGCGCGCCGGCCGTCCCTAGACTGCACGGCATGGTTCGACGCCTCGCACCGCCCGATCCGGCGAGGCGGCTCCAACCTTCCCGAAGCCGCCGGCGGCCCGATGCCTCGCGTGCCGGCTTCGCCATGAATCGATTCGGATTACTGATTGGAGAAGCGCATGACGCATCCTGTTTCCCGCCCCGACGCGGCGACCGAAGCCGCCCCCGCTCCCGCCTACGACGCGCTGCACCTGTTCATCGACGGCGAATGGCTGCCGGCCGGCGCGCGCGCCACGGCGCCCGTGATCAATCCCGCCAGCGGCCGCGAGCTGGGCCGCGTGCCGCTCGCCACGGCGGCCGACCTCGACCGCGCGCTCGATGCCACGGCGCGGGCCTTCGCCGGATGGCGCCGCACGGTGCCGGCCGAGCGCGCCCGCGTGCTGAAGGGCGCGGCGGCGCTGATCCGCCAGCGCGCCGGGCGGATCGCCACGCTGCTGACGCTGGAGGAAGGCAAGCCGCTTGCCGAGAGCCGTGACGAGGTGCTGCGCGCGGCCGAGTATTTCGAATGGTTCGCGGAAGAGGCGCGCCGCATCGACGGCCGCGTGGTGCCGTCGAACCGCCCCGGCGTGCAGCAGCTCGTCAGGCGCCTGCCGATCGGCCCGGTGGCCGCGTTCACGCCCTGGAACTTCCCGGCCATCACGCCGGCGCGCAAGCTGTCGGCCGCGCTGGCCGCCGGCTGCAGCGTGGTCCTCAAGCCCGGCGAGGAAAGCCCGGCCACGGCGCTCGCGCTGGCCCGCGCGCTCGACGACGCGGGCCTGCCCAAGGGCGTGCTGCAGGTGGTGTTCGGCGTGCCCGACGAGGTCTCGCGCCGGCTGATCGCCTCGCCCGCGATCCGCAAGGTGGCGTTCACCGGCTCGGCGCCGGTCGGGCGCCTGCTCTCGGCGCGCGCGGCCGAGGGCGTCAAGCCGGTCACGCTCGAACTGGGCGGCCACGGCCCGGTGCTCGTGTTCGACGACGCCGATCTCGCGCACGCGGCCAGCGGCGGCGCGGCGAACCGCTTTCGCGGCACCGGGCAGGTCTGCATTTCGGCGACGCGCTTCCTGATCCAGCGGCGCGCCTACGACGCGTTCGTCGAGCAGTTCGTGGCCGCCACGCGCGCGCTGGTGGTGGGCGACGGCCTGCGGCCCGGCACCCAGGTGGGGCCGCTCGCCAACGCGCGGCAGCTGGCCAAGGTCGAGGCGCTGGTGGCCGACGCGGTGGCGCGCGGCGCGCGCGTGCTGACGGGCGGGCGGCGCATCGCGGGCGACGGCTTCTTCTTCGAGCCGACCGTGCTGGCCGAGGTGCCGGCCGACGCGCGCGTGATGCACGAGGAGCCGTTCGGCCCGATCGCCGTGCTGATGCGCTTCGACACGCTGGAGGACGGCCTCGCCGAGGCGAACCGGCTGCCCTACGGGCTGGCCGCCTATGCGTTCACGAGCAGCGCGCGCACCGCGCTCGCGGTCGGCGACGGGCTCGAGGCCGGCATGGTCGGCATCAACCAGTACCGGATCGTCGCGACCGAGCTGCCGTTCGGCGGCATCAAGGAGAGCGGCCACGGCTCGGAGGGCGGCGCCGAAGGCATCGCGCCGTATCTGGTCAATCAGTTCATCAGCCAGGCATGAAGCCGGCCCGCGAATGTCATCCGAGTCGCATCCCCATCCCCATCCATATCGAGGCAACCCCATCATGAAAGCCATCGTCTTTCCCAGCTTCGGCGATGCCGACGTGCTCGAACTCGCCGAGCTGCCCGCGCCCGAGACGCGCCCCACGGACCTGCTGGTGCGGGTCCACGCGGCCGGCGTGAACCGCGCCGATCTCACCCACCGGCGTGGCGGCTACGGCCGGCCCGATTTCGGCGACTCGACGCTGATGGGCCTCGAGATCGCCGGCGAGGTGATCGAGACGGGCCGCGACACGGCCGGCTTCGCGGTGGGCGACCGCGTGATGGGCGTGGTGGGCGGCGGCGCCTATGCCGAGGTCGCGCGCATCGATTACCGGATGGCGATGCCGGTGCCGGCCGCGCTCGACTACATCCACGCGGCGGCGATCCCCGAGGTGTTCGTCACCGCGCACGAGGCGCTGCTGCATCTGGGCCGCCTGCGGCGCGGCGACAGCGTGCTGATCCACGCGGCGGCGGGCGGGGTCGGCTCGGCGGCCGTGCAGCTCGCCTACGCGACCGGCGCGAAGGTGTTCGCGACCGCCGACGCCGGCAAGCGCGAGCGCGTCGAGCAGCTCGGCGCCGATCTCGCGATCGACTACCGCGCGCACGATTTCGCTGAGGTGGTCGCGCGCGAGACGGGCGGGCGCGGCGTGGACGTGGTGATCGATTTCATCGGCGCGCCGTACTTCGCGCGCAATCTCGCCTCGCTCGCCGACGGTGGCCGGCTCGTGCAGGTCGGCATCCTCGGCGGCGGCGCGGAGGTGGGCGTCGCGCTGGAGACGATCCTGTACCGGCACCTGCAGATCCTCGGCACCGTGATGAAGTCGCGCCCGCAGGCCGAGAAGCACGCGATGGTGCGGCGCTTCCGCGAGCACTGGCTCGCGCGCTTCTCGGGCGGCGCGAGCCTCGAGCCGGTGGTGGACAGCACGTTCCCGCTGGCACGCGCGGCCGACGCGCATCGCCGGATGGAGTCGGCCTCGAACGTCGGCAAGATCATCCTGACGATGGAATGAGCAAGGCGAGGCGGCGAGCATGCCGCGCCGGCAAGCGGCTGACTGCGGCCTGACGGCGGTCTTGCGGCGGCTTGACGGCAGGCTTGCGGTGCCCGCTCGCGGCGCGGCGGGGGGCGCGCCTGGCCGCCCGCCCAGGCCCGTCCGGCGGGCCTCGGGGCGCCTCGATTCACCATCCCGGACAAAGTGGTACGATGGCACCGGACCTGTTCGATAGCGAACGCGATCGCACGGCAGCCGCCGCGGACGCGTTGTCTGTTCCCGGTTCCGTTCTTGTCCGGCCCGGTGCCGGACGGCCCGCACCCCCGTATCGCCCCAATGGAGAATCGCCATGTCCAAGTGGATCAAGCCTGCCTACACCGACCTGCGTCTCGGTTTCGAAATCACGATGTACATCTCGAATCGTTGATTCGCGCCTCCTGCAAGGCCGTATGACCAGCCTCGGTTCGCCGGGGCTGTTTTTCTTGTGAGCCGGCCGCGCGGCCTTCGCGGCGCGCTCTCGCGGCCCCCGGCGGCCCTTCACGACATCACGCATGCACATACAGATCCTGGGCTCCGCGGCGGGCGGCGGCTTTCCGCAATGGAACTGCAACTGCGCGAACTGCGCGGGCTTCCGTAGCGGCGCCATCGAGGCGCGCGCACGCACCCAGTCGTCGCTCGCGATCTCCGACGACGGCGTCTCGTGGGTGCTCTGCAACGCCTCGCCCGACATCCGCGCGCAGCTCCAGCAGTTCGCGCCGCTGCAGCCGGGCCGCGCGCTGCGCGACACCGGCATCGCCGCGATCGTGCTGATGGACAGCCAGATCGATCACACCACGGGCCTGCTGAGCCTGCGCGAGGGCTGCCCGCTCGACGTCTGGTGTACCGACATGGTCCACGAGGATCTCAGCACCGGCTTTCCGCTGTTCACGATGCTCGGCCACTGGAACGGCGGCCTGCGCTGGAACCCGATCGCGCCCGGCCGCGACTTCACGATCGCCGCGTGCCCGGCGCTGCGCTTCTCGCCGTTCGTGCTGCAGAGCGCGGCGCCGCCGTACTCGCCGCACCGCCACGATCCGCATCCGGGCGACAACATCGGCCTGGTGGTGGAGGACCTGCGCAGCGGCGGCAAGCTGTTCTACGCGCCGGGGCTCGGCGCCGTGGACGATGCGCTCGCCGCGCGCATGGCGGTGGCCGACTGCCTGCTGGTGGACGGCACGCTCTGGCACGACGACGAGATGCGCCGCCGCGGCGTGGGCACGCGCACCGGCCGCGAGATGGGCCACCTCGCGCAGAGCGGTCCCGGCGGCATGCTGGAGGTGCTCGAACGCTTCCCGGCGCAGCGCAAGATCCTCACCCACATCAACAACACGAACCCGATCCTCGACGAACGCTCGCCGGAACGCGCCGAACTCGCGCGCCGGCAGGTGGAGGTCGCGTTCGACGGCATGCGGATCGAACTCTGATCCGCGGGCGGCCCGCGCCGAGCGCTGGCCGCCCGCCCGCCATCCGTCGTCCGCCACCACCGACTTCACTGGAAACGAAACCGACATGAGCCAGACCGCCCAACCCGCCCTCGACCCCGAGCAGTTCGAGCAGGCGCTGCGCGCCAAGGGCGCCTTCTATCACATCCATCACCCGTTCCACGTGGCGATGTACGAAGGGCGCGCGACGCGCGAGCAGATCCAGGGCTGGGTCGCGAACCGCTTCTACTATCAGGTCAACATCCCGCTGAAGGACGCGGCGATCCTCGCCAACTGTCCCGACCGCGAGGTGCGCCGCGAATGGATCCAGCGCCTGATCGACCACGACGGCGCGCCCGGCGAGGACGGCGGCATCGAGGCCTGGCTGCGGCTCGGCGAGGCCGTGGGGCTCGATCCGGACCAGTTGCGCTCGCAGGAGCTGGTGCTGCCGGGCGTGCGTTTTGCTGTCGACGCCTACGTGAACTTCGCGCGCCGCGCGAGCTGGCAGGAGGCGGCCAGCAGCTCGCTGACCGAGCTGTTCGCGCCGCAGATCCACCAGTCGCGGCTCGACACCTGGCCGCGCCATTACCCGTGGATCGATCCGCGCGGCTACGAATACTTCCGCTCGCGGCTCGGCCAGGCGCGCCGCGACGTCGAGCACGGCCTGCGGATCACGCTCGCGCACTACACGACGTTCGAGGCCCAGCAGCGTATGCTGGAGATCCTGCAGTTCAAGCTCGACATCCTCTGGAGCATGCTCGACGCGATGTCGATGGCCTACGAACTGGATCGTCCTCCGTATCACACCGTGACCGCCGAGCGGGTCTGGCACAAGGGAATCAAGGGAATCGCGTGATGAGCTTCGATCGACAACAGACGCCGAGGTGGCGTCGCGGCTACCGCTTCCAGTTCGAACCGGCGCAGGACGCGCACGTGCTGCTCTATCCCGAGGGCATGATCAAGCTCAACGAGAGCGCGGCGCTGATCGGCGCGCTGATCGACGGCGAGCGCAGCGTCGCGGCGATCATCGCCGAGCTCGACGTGCAGTTCCCGGGCGTGCCGGAGCTCGGCGACGACGTCGAGCAGTTCATGCTCGTCGCGCACGAGAAGCACTGGATCGAGCTGGGCTGAGCCGATGCCCGACGCCCTCGCCACCCAGGCCCGCGCCGTCGCGAGCGAGGCCCCGGCCGCGCCCGTGGGGCTGCCGCTCTGGCTGCTCGCCGAACTCACCTATCGCTGCCCGCTGCAGTGCCCGTACTGCTCGAATCCGCTCGATTTCGCACGCCAGGGCCAGGAGCTGAGTACGGCCGACTGGGTGCGCGTGATGGGCGAGGCGCGCGCGCTGGGCGCCGCGCAGATCGGCTTCTCGGGCGGCGAGCCGCTGGTGCGCGAGGACCTGCCCGAACTCGTGGCCGAGGCGCGCCGGCTCGGCTTCTACACGAACCTGATCACCTCGGGCATCGGGCTGACCGAGGCGAAGCTCGACGCGTTCGAGCGCGCCGGGCTCGATCACATTCAGATCAGCTTCCAGTCGAGCGACGAGCAGGTCAACAACATGCTGGCCGGCTCCGACAAGGCATTCGCGCAGAAGCTCGCGATGGCGCGCGCGGTCAAGGCGCGCGGCTATCCGATGGTGCTGAACTTCGTCACGCATCGCCACAACATCGACCATATCGACCGCATCATCGAGCTGTGCATCGCGCTCGAGGCCGATTTCGTCGAGCTGGCTACCTGCCAGTTCTACGGCTGGGCGTTCCTGAACCGCGAGGCGCTGCTGCCCACCCGCGAGCAGCTCGCGCGCGCCGAGCGCATCACCAACGAATACCGCGAGCAGCTCGCCGCCGCGAACCATCCGTGCAAGCTGATCTTCGTCACGCCCGACTACTACGAGGAGCGGCCGAAGGCCTGCATGAGCGGCTGGGGCAGCATCTTCCTGACCGTCACGCCGGACGGCACCGCGCTGCCGTGCCATGGCGCGCGGCAGCTGCCGATCGCGTTTCCGAACGTGCGCGAGCATGACCTGCGCCACATCTGGTACGACTCGTTCGGCTTCAACCGCTTTCGCGGCGACGGCTGGATGCCCGAGCCGTGCCGCTCGTGCGACGAGAAGCCGAAGGACTTCGGCGGCTGCCGCTGCCAGGCCTACATGCTGACCGGCGACGCGGCGAACGCCGATCCGGTGTGCAGCAAGTCGCCCTATCACCCGGTGATCCTGCGCGCGCGCGACGAAGCCGTGCAGGCCCCGCCCGCCCCCTCCACCACTCATCCGCTGATCTTCCGCAATGCCAGGGAATCCCGCCGACTCAACCCGTGATGTCCATGACCACGGCGCGCCGCTCACGGCCGAAGCCGCCGTCGCCGCCGGGCGCGACTTCGTCGAACTGACCGCCGGCCCGTCCGGCGTGTACTGGACCGAATACGATCCAGCCGACGCGATGTGCCGGATCTGGCGCGCGCGCCACGGCTCGATCGAGCGCGTGAGCCCGGACGGCTTCAGCGCGCGCGGACGCGTCTACGAATACGGCGGCGGCGCGTTCTGCGTGGCCGGCGACGTGGTCGCGTTCGTCAACGAGAGCGACCAGCGCATCTACCGCTTCTCGCCCGACAGCCTCGCCGCGCCCGAGCCGCTGACCGCCGAGGGCTTGCGCTACGGCGACCTGCGCGCCTCGCGCGGGCGGATTCTGGCTGTCGAGCAGGACGGCGAGACGCACCGGCTCGTGTCGGTCGGCCTGCACGACGGCACGCGCGAGCTGCTGGCCGAGGGCGCCGATTTCTACGCGTCGCCGGTGCAGAGCGCCGACGGCGCGCGGCTCGCCTGGATCGAGTGGCAGCATCCGCACCAGCCGTGGACGGCCACCCAGCTCGTGCTGCGCGAGACCGGGCCGGACGGGCGACCCGGCGCGCCGCGCGTGGTGGCCGGCGCGGCGCACGACGAGGCGCTGCAGCAGCCGGCCTTCGATCGCGACGGGCGGCTCGTCTGGCTCGGCGATCGCGGCGATTTCTGGCAGCCGTGGCGGCTCGACGGCGAGCGCTTCGTGGCGCTGCCGGCCGCGGCCGGCGATCATGCGGCCGCGCCGTGGCAGCTCGGCGCCTGCAGCTGGCTGCCGCTCGACGACGGTGCCGTGTTCGCCAGCTGGTTCGACGAGGGCTGGGGCCGGCTCGGCGTCTACGCGGCCGACGGCACGCTCACGCCGCTCGCGCCCGACTACAACCTGTTCCACCATCTCGCCGCCGACGCCACGCACCTGTACTGCGTGGCCGCCTCGCCGACCTGCCCGGCCGCGATCCTCGCGATCGACCGACGCGACCATCGCGTCAGCGTGCTGCGCGAGGTGGCCGCGTCGATCCCGGCCGCGCGCATCACGCAGCCGCGCGCGCTGCGCTTCCCGAGCGGCGACGGCGACGCCTACGGCTACCTTTACCTGCCCGACGCGGCGGCCGGTACCGGTGCCGGCGAGCCGCCGCCCGTGATCGTGTTCGCGCACGGCGGGCCGACGGCGGCGCTGTATCCGGTGTTCAGCCCGCGCCACGAGTACTGGGTGCAGCGCGGCTTCGCGATCGTGCTGCTCAACTATCGCGGCAGCACCGGCTACGGCCGCGCGTTCCGGCAGGCGCTGCACCTGACCTGGGGCATCGCCGACGTCGACGACGCCTGCGCCGTGATCGCTCATCTGGCCGGGCAGGGCCTCGTCGATGCGCGGCGCGCGTTCATTCGCGGCGGCAGCGCGGGCGGCTACACGGTGCTCTGCGCGCTGGCGTTCCGCGACGTGTTCCGCGGCGGCGCGAGCCTCTACGGCGTCAGCGATCCGCTGCAGCTCGACGTCCACACCCACAAGTTCGAGGCGCGCTACCTGCGCTGGCTGATCGGCGATCCGGTGGCCGACCGCGAGCGCTATCTGGCGCGCACGCCGCTCGTGCATGCCGATGCGATCCGTGCGCCGGTGATCTTCTTCCAGGGCGAACTCGACGCGGTGGTGACGCCGGACCAGACGCGCACGATGGTTGCCGCGCTCGAGGCGAACGGCGTGCCGAACGAGGTCCACTACTACGCCGACGAGCGGCACGGCTTCCGCAAGGCCGCGAACCAGGCGCATGCGCTCGATGCCGAGCACGCGTTCTACCTGCGCATCCTGGACGGCGGGATCTGACGAAGGGGAACGGCGGCGCGTGGCGCGCCGCCATGAAAAAAGGCTGCCCGAGGGCTAATGCCGTTCAGTTAAGCAACTGAACGGCATTTTTGTTTTGGGGAAGGAGTGGTTGTAAACGCTGCGCTGAAGTGT
>NZ_CP045093.1:3077811-3398627 GCF_022870505.1 Burkholderia perseverans | reverse complement strand
TGCGATCGGGCCGTCAAGTCCCGTCCTGCTCGTTATGCCGTTCGGTTCCTCAGAAAGAACCTTAACTGAACGGCATTACTGCCCGAGGGCAGCCTTTTTCTTTCGCGTGATCGGCGAGGCGCAAGCGCTCGCCGGTGTCGCCGTGCTTAGAAGCGGTGACGCAGACCCAGGTTGACCATCGTCTGCGAGTTCGTGCCGGCGTAGCCATACGAACCGATCGATGCCTGTGCCGCGACCGCGCCGCCGGCGCCGTCACCCGTCGTGCCGCTCGCGTGCTGGTAAGCGGCCGTCATGTAGATGTCGGTGCGCTTGGACAGCGTGTAGTCCGCGCCCAGCGAAGCCTGGTGGTAGGTGGCCGAGGTGTCGCCGTTCGACTTCGTGTAGCTGTAGCCCACGCCCACCAGCAGTGCCGGCGTTGCCTGGTAGTTCAGGAAGCCTTGGCCCGTGTTGTAGCGCTCGTTCTGGCCGAACGTCGAGGCGCCGTCACGACGGTATTGCGCGTTGCTGTAGCCCGCGCCGAACGTGAAGCCGCCGAACGTGTACTGGCCTGCCACGCGCGCGATGCCGAGCGAGTGCGCCGACTGGTAGCCGAGGTTGATCGGGCCGTCGAACGTGCCGCCCGAGGTGCTGTTCCAGCCCGTGCGGCCGGCCACCGGGGCGGTGCTGGCTGCCGAGTTGGCTGCGTAGAAGTAGCCGCCGGCCAGGCTCAGCGGGCCGCCGTTGTACGCCACCGCCGCCGAGTACGATTGACCCGCGCTGGTCGTGCCTGCCACGCCGCCGAACGAGTACATCGCTTCGAACTGCACGCCGCCGAACACCGGCGAGGTGTACTTGACCGCGTTGTCGACGCGGAAGCTGTTGTCGTAGTTGTCGACGTCACCGGCCGTCGCGAACGCGCTGCCGAAGTAGTTGTCGGCCGTGATCGGCTGGATCAGGTCGATCAGCGGATCGTACTGGCGGCCCAGCGTGACGGTGCCGAGGCGGTCGCTGGCCAGGCCGACGAATGCCTGACGGCCGAATTCACGGCTGCCCTGGCCCAGCTTGCCGTTGCTCGGATCGAAGCCGTTTTCCAACTGGAAGATCGCCTTCAGGCCGCTGCCGAGGTCTTCGGTACCCTTGATGCCCCAGCGCGAACCGGCCAGATTGCCGGCGCTGCTGTTGCCGAGCAGCCACGAGTTCTTCGCGCCGTCGGCGTGGTTGACGTACGTCAGCGACGTATCGATCAAGCCGTACAGCGTCACGCTCGATTGTGCGTGCGCGGAACCCATCGCCGCGAGCGACGCGAGGGAAACGATCGTCAATGCGGTGCGTTTCATGTCTGTCCTCTCCTGTTAACAGTGCTGTTGCGTGTGGTGGTTTTGGAATGACACGGAGACTAACCAGACAGATTTAATTCGGAAAAATGAAATTCAGTCTTGTATCCAAAACAATACAAGCGGGTTACGTCGAAAGCTGTGTTGCCGGAGTTGAATTATTGTTGGATTTGATTGAAATGGTGGGGGTTTGGCGTTGGACAGCCGGTTGTCTTTTTCAAATCGGAAACAATGCTGCTCAAAGCTTGAGCAACAGGCGCGGGCGCGGCGATTGCTTGCATTCAAGCAATGGTGATTTAACCAAATCGGATCAATAGAAGGGTCCGATTGATGCTAGTGTCACCGCGCTCGTCCTCACTCTGGTGGGTAGACAGACGAGTCCACGCTTGAGCGGCTTCGGCCGCTCCTTTTTCGCCCGCTGTGTTTCAATTCGCGCAATTCATTGTTTCGAATTCTAATCGGAATTGATGGAGATGCGTGTCGTGTCTTTCTGCTTCTCTATGCCGGCCCCGGCTCGAGGCGCTCGCCAAAGTGTTCGCTGAAGTGTCAGCCCGAAACGGCATGACAGTCCGCCCGCATGCTCGCGCAGGCGTGCCTGTCGCCGCCTGCGGCGGCCGCGAACAATCAATCATCGCTCCCTCCCGGTGCGTTGTCCCGCCCTTCGAGGAACCCCACGATGTCCGTCGCCACGCTGTCGAATCTCGGTGTCGCCTTTGCCGTCTATCTGGTCGGTACGGCGTCGCCCGGCCCCGCGAACCTGTCGATCGCGAACGCGTCGATGCACTACGGCCGCAAGCCCGGCTTCGCGATGGCGGCCGGCGTGATGAGCGGCTCGCTCGTCTGGGGCGTGACGGCGGCGGCCGGCATGTCGGCGCTGCTGGCCACCTACCGGCAATGGCTGATCGGCCTCAAGGTGCTCGGCGCGCTCTATCTGCTGTGGCTTGCCGTCAAGGCGGTGCGCGGCGCCTATGCGTCGCGCGATCCGCTCGCGGCGGCCGGGCCGGCGCGCAGCGAGCGTCTCGGCCGGTTCTACCTGCAGGGGCTCGGCATCCACCTGACCAACCCGAAGGCGATCCTCACCTGGCTGACCGTCACGTCGCTGGGGCTGTCGCCGCACGCGCCCGCCTGGACCAGCTTCGTGCTGGTGGGCTGCTGCGCGCTGCTCGGCACCGGCGTGTTCGGCGGCTACGCGCTGGCGTTCTCGGCGCGCGCGGCCGGGCCGTTGTTCGCCCGCACGCGCAAGGCGTTCGGCCTGTTCTGCGGCGGCTTCTACTGCGTGCTCGCGGCCGGCTTCATCCGCTCGATCCGTTCCTGAGGCAGCGGGGCTGCCGCGGCGTCGTCACGATGTCGATACGGCCGGCGCATGACGAAAAGGCTGCCCGAGGGCAGCCTTTTCGTTGGGCCGACGTGGCCGGGTTCAGAACGTGTGGCGAATGCCGAGGTTGACGATGGTCTGCGAGTTCGTGCCGGCGTAGCCATACGAACCGATCGAGGCCTGCGCCGCCGCAGTGCCGCCCGCGCCGTCGCTGGTGGTGCCGCTCGCGTGCTGGTACGCGGCGATCACGTAGAGCGCGGTGCGCTTGGACAGCGAATAGATCCCGCCCAGCGACACCTGATGATAGGTGGCCGAGCTGTCGCCGCCCGACTTCGTGTAGCTGTAGCCGACGCCCATCAGGATCGACGGGCTCGCCTGATAGTTCACGAAGCCCTGCGCGGTGTCGTAGTGCTCGTTCTCGCCGAACAGCGAGGCGCCGTCGCGCCGATATTGCGCGTTGCTGTAGCCGGCGCCCACCGTGAACTTGCCGAACGCGTACTGGCCCGCCACGCGCGCGATGCCGAGCGAGTGCGCGGTGCGGTAGCCGAGGTTGATCGGGCCGTCGAAGGTGCCGTCGGAGCTGCTCGACCAGCTGTCGCGCGGGCCGAGGTCGCTCGCGGAGTTGGTCGCGTGGTAGTAGCCGCCGGCCAGGCTCAGCGGGCCGCCGTTGTAGGCCACCGCCGCCGAGTACGATTGCCCGGCGCCGGTCGAGCCCGCCACGCCGCCGAACGAATACATCACCGCGAAGCGCACGCCGTCGAGCACGGGCGAGGTGTACTTGACCGAGCGGTCGACGCGGAAGCTGTCGTCGTAGTTGTCGACGTCGCCGGCCGTCGCGAACGCGGCGCCAAACACGCTGTCTTCCGTGATCGGCTGGACCAGATCGGTCAGCGGATCGTACTGGCGGCCCAGCGTGACGGTGCCGAGGCGCTCGTGCGCGAGGCCGACGAAGGCCTGCCGGCCGAATTCGCGGCCGCCCTGGCCGAGCTTGCCGTTGCTCGGATCGAAGCCGTTTTCCAACTGGAAGACCGCCTTCAGGCCGGCGCCGAGATCCTCGCTGCCCTTGATGCCCCAGCGCGAGCCGCCCAGATTGCCGGCGCTGTTGTTGCCGACCAGCCAGGCATTCTTCCCGCCCGTGCCGTGGCTCAGATACGTCAGCGAGGTATCGATCAGGCCGTACAGCGTCACGCTCGACTGCGCATGCGCGGAGCCCGTGATCGCGAGCGACGCGAGCGAGATGATCGTCAAGGCACTACGTTTCATGTCATTTTCTCCCTGTTGAGACCTGCTTGGATCGGAAGCCGCGCGAACTTGCTGCGCGCGGCCCGGCGGCCCGGCTCGGTGCCGTGTTGCGCGCCGCCGCCCGGCATGCGCGCGTCGCCCGGTTCGCGCCGGGCGGCGGCGTTCATCGTGTGAGTGGGGGGCGTCGCGTCGTGCCGCCCCGCGCGTGGCCGGCCCGGCACCCGCGCGGCGCTGATAAGCATTTCGCAATCCGATGGTTGGGCGCGGCGCGGCGATTCCTTAACCTTGGCGGCCAGCCGCGCCATCGGGGCGTGGCGCATCTTCGAGGTTGCCGCCGATGCTTCGCCGCTCTTGCCCGCCTTCGTTCGCCGCCCGCCGCCGCACCCTGCGTGCGCTGCGGGATCTCGCCGGCCTGTCCGGCGCCGCGCTGGCTGGTGCGGCCGGGCTCGCGGCACCGGCCGGCGCCGCGGAAGCCGTGGACGTGACGGGCGTCACGCTGGTGCTCGGCGATCAGGCGGGCGGCCTGCGCGCACTGGCCGAGGCGGCCCGCGTGCTCGACGGCACGCGCTACCGGTTCCGCTGGGCGAATTTCCAGGGCGCCGCGCCCTTGTTCGAGGCGCAGCGTGCCGGCGCGATCGACCTCGCGCCGGCCGGCGACCTGCCGGTGCTGACCGCCGCGCTCGGCGATCCGGCGCTGCGGATCGTGGCGACGCGCGCGGGCTCGCCGGCCTCGCTCGGCATCGTCGTGCAGCCCGATTCGGCGGTGCGCACGGTGGCGGACCTGAAGGGCAGGACCGTGGTGGTGTCGTCGGCGCGCGGCAGCATTTCGCAGTACCAACTGTATGGCGCCCTCGAGGAAAACGGCCTGTCGTGGCGCGACGTCGAGGTCCGCTTCGTGCTGCCCGTCGATGCGTTCGCGGCGTTCGAGTCGAAGCGCATCGACATCTGGGCGACCTTCGATCCGTACTACGGGCACGTGGTGCGGCGCGGGGCGCGCGTGGTGCGCGACGGCAGCGGCATCAACTCGGGCCTCGCGTTCCTGACCTCGCCCGACACGACGCTCGCCGACCGTGCGAAGCGCGCCGCGCTCGGCGACGTCCTCGCGCGCCTCGAACGCGCCGGACGCTGGGCGCTCGCCAATCCGGCCGACTATGCACGGGTGTATGCCACGCTCACGCGGCTGCCGGCCGAGGCCGCCACCGACATCACCGGCCGCGCGCCGCTGGTGCAGCGCGCCGTGACGGCGGCCGACATCGCCACGCTGCAACAGGTCGCGGATCGGGCGGCGCGCGATGCGATCCTGCCGAGCCGCGTCAACGTAGCCGCGATCGCGGTGACGCGCATCGCGTGAGCCGGCGCGCGCGAGGCGCCGGCGCGGTCGGCCGGCGGCCTTGCCGGTTGCCCCGTGCGTTGCGTCGTGCGCCGATCCGCGATGCGGCGGCGGGAGCGCGGCGATCGGCCGGGCCGGCTGCCCGCGCAGGACGCGGGATCGCGAAATCGATGGCGCGCTCATGGCGCTCAACCCGCGTGCCGCGTGGAGATCGCGTGCGCGGCGGCGCCGGAATCGACGCGCTCGCGGCGCGCGCTGCGCTCGATCCGGTGCAGCATCTGCGCCGCTTCGTAGTACCTGCCGGCCCGCATCAGCGAATCGGCTTGCCCGATACGCCGCACCGTGGCGTCGAGCGGCACGATGTCGAGCGTGCAATCGACGCCGACCTCGGCGCGCGCGAGCAACTGGAGCGCCTCGGCGCGCCGGCCGCCGCTCAGCGCCGCGTTCGCGGCGGCCAGCGCGGCCGCCTTGCGCCTGCGTGCGTCGGATGGATCGTGCGGATCGTGCATGGCGCCGGCCTCGGGCGCATCGCGCAGCACTACCTCGCCGCCATACGGCAGCCAGGCGATTACGCGAGCGTCGTGGAAGTCGTGAACGGGATGCGATGCCGGCGCCGTGGACGACACCGATGCGACGAGCGAGGCGCTGGCCCGCAGGTCCGGCGACGGCACGAGTTCGGCCTCGGGCTTCAGGATCGCGGTATCGTCGCCGCGCGCCACGCTCACGTCCAGCATCGCGCGCCGTCCCGCCGGGGACAGCGCACCGAACGTGCCGAACGCGCCGGAGTCCGGCCCGGCCGCAGCCGGAGCGATCTGCGCGGCGAGCGAGCGGACTGCCGGCAGCGAGCCGCCGGCGGTCGCGGCGCAGAGCATCAGCGTGGACAGCAGCGTCCGGCGCGATCTGGACATGATGGTTTCCTCGTCGATCGTGTCGAAGGGCGCGCAAGTGAGCGCGTGTACGCGCTTGTGGCGCATGCACGGGCATCGGCATCACCCTCGTGGGGTTGGTGATCGGCGGCTGTCGCGAGCGGTGCCGATGATCCTGGCGGATCCCGCCCGGACGGACGGGGCACGTTGCGAATAAAAATGTAAGGTATGCAGAAGATTCCACATGCCGCGCGATACGTGACTCCATTGAAACATCATGCAGCGCGGTGCGGCATGACGCATCGCAAGCACCTGCCGGCATGATTTTTCATGCAACGATGCGGCATCGTTGCGCATACAACCTTATGGTGAAGTCGGCTATCGTCCGGAGGCCACCTGGGGAGATCGTGTGGCATCTCGATGGCGGGAACGGGCGAGGTTCGACACGCGGGCGCATGCCGCGTCATCGCTGCCGGCACGCGTCCCCTCGCTAACCCCTACGCGTTGCTACGTAGCATGGATACGTAGTTGTCCGCTTGTAAGGCCGGTATCGAAAGCGAACAATACGCGGCAGCGTTGTGCCCCTGTAAACGGCGCATTCACGCCCAGCCTGTTCGCGCGGCCGCCCGCCGCGACGATATCGACAATAACCAGGAGACACCATGAATCGGGCTTCCGGAACCTTGCTCTGGATCGCGGTCGCGCTGCTCGGCGCGTTCGCGTTCGGCACGATCGCGCTCGCGCACGGCGAGCGCGTCAGCGCGCTGTGGATCGTGATCGCCGCGGTCTGCGTCTATCTGATCGCCTACCGCTTCTACAGCCGCTTCATCGCGAGCCGCGTGGTGCAGCTCGACGGGCTGCGCATGACGCCCGCGGTCAAGTACAACGACGGCCTCGACTACGTGCCGACCAACCGCTTCGTGCTGTTCGGCCATCACTTCGCCGCGATCGCCGGCGCGGGGCCGCTGGTCGGACCGGTGCTCGCCGCGCAGATGGGCTTCACGCCCGGCATGCTGTGGATCCTGGCCGGCGTGGTGTTCGCCGGCGCGGTGCAGGACTTCATCGTGCTGTTCGTCTCGACGCGCCGCGACGGCCGTTCGCTCGGCGATCTGGTGAAGATGGAACTGGGCACGGTGCCGGGCGTGATCGCGCTGTTCGGCGCGTTCCTGATCATGGTGATCATCCTCGCGGTGCTCGCGCTGATCGTCGTGAAGGCGCTGACCAATTCGCCGTGGGGCACGTTCACGGTGGCCGCGACGATCCCGATCGCGATCCTGATGGGCGTCTATACGCGCTACATCCGCCCGGGTCGCATCGGCGAGGTGTCGATCATCGGCTTCGTGCTGCTGATGGCGTCGATCGCCTACGGCCAGCATGTCCACGATTCGCCGGCGCTGGCCGCCTGGTTCACGTTCAACGGCACGCAGCTGACCTGGATCCTGATCGGCTACGGCTTCATCGCCTCGGTGCTGCCGGTGTGGCTGCTGCTCGCGCCGCGCGATTACCTGTCGACGTTCCTGAAGGTCGGCACCATCGTCGGGCTCGCGATCGGCATCCTGGTGGTGGCGCCGGAACTGAAGATGCCGTCGTTGACGAAGTTCGTCGACGGCAGCGGCCCGGTGTGGTCGGGCAACCTGTTCCCGTTCCTGTTCATCACGATCGCGTGCGGGGCCGTGTCGGGCTTCCATGCGCTGATCTCGTCGGGCACCACGCCCAAGCTGCTCGATAACGAAAAGAATGCGCGCTTCATCGGCTATGGCGCGATGCTGATGGAATCGTTCGTCGCGATCATGGCGCTGGTGGCCGCCTGCGTGATCGAGCCGGGCGTCTACTTCGCGATGAACGCGCCGGCGGCCGTGCTCGGCTCGACGCCCGAGGCGGTCGCGCAGACCGTCACGCAATGGGGCTTCATGCTGACGCCCGACATGCTCACGCAGACCGCGCAGGCGGTGGGCGAGACCACCATCATCGCGCGTGCCGGCGGCGCGCCCACGCTCGCGGTGGGGATGGCGCAGATCCTGCACCAGGTGATCGGCGGGCAGGCCATGATGGCGTTCTGGTATCACTTCGCGATCCTGTTCGAGGCGCTGTTCATCCTGACGGCCGTGGACGCCGGCACGCGCGCGGGCCGCTTCATGCTGCAGGACCTGCTCGGCACCTTCCACCCGGCGCTCAAGCGCACCGAGTCGCTGCCGGCCAACCTCGTCGCCACCGCGCTCTGCGTGGCCGCCTGGGGCTACTTCCTGTATCAGGGCGTGGTCGATCCGCTCGGCGGCATCAACACGCTCTGGCCGCTGTTCGGGATCTCGAACCAGATGCTCGCGGCGATCGCGCTGATGCTCGGCACCGTGGTGCTGTTCAAGATGAAGCGCGAGCGCTATGCGTGGGTGACGATCATGCCCACCGCCTGGCTGCTGATCTGCACGCTGACGGCCGGCTGGCAGAAGATCTTCGACGCGAACCCGAAGATCGGCTTCCTCTCGCACGCGGCGAAGCTGCAGGCGGCCGTGGACGGCGGCAAGGTGCTCGCGCCGGCCAAGTCGCTCGCGCAGATGCAGCGGATCATCTTCAACGATCGCATCGACGCGGCGCTGGCGGGCCTGTTCATGTTCGTGGTGCTGAGCACGGCCGTGTACGGCGTGCTGGCCGTGCTGCGCGCCCGCCGCACGACGCAGCCGAGCGCGCGCGAGACGCCCTACGAGCCGATGCCGGGCGGTGGCCAGGCACTCGGCAGCGGGCGCTGAGCGGAGCGGCGGCGATGTTCACCGATCTCGGCGACGAACTGCGCACGGCGGGCCGCTATCTCGGGCAGGCGTTCCGGCTGATGGTGGGGGTGCCCGATTACGACACCTATGTCGCGCACATGCGGGAGACCCACCCCGATCGCGAGCCGATGAGCTACGAGGCGTTCTTTCGCGAGCGGCAGGCCGCGCGCTACGGCAGCGGCGCGGGAAAATGCTGCTGAGGTGAAGCGCGGCGGGCCGCTGTTGCCGCTGCCGCCGCTGCCAGGAAGGATGTTCGCCAACCCGATCGCGCGGGCCGCAAGGTCCGCGCGATCGTCGTTTACGGCGATGGGGAAGCGTAGGCGGGTGGCGCGGCGAGGGCGGCGTGCAAACCGCCGCGGACTTCGCTGCGTCCGGGTACCCTTCCGGTCTGCGTGACTCGACGGGCTTTCCGGTGCCTCGCGCGCCTCATCCTGATTGCCCCGCGCGGGCCCGCCGGCCCATCTACCGCGACGCTCACCGCGCCCGCCACGATTCTGCCCTCAGGTTTTCACGCATTCCGCCGACATTACGGAACGAGTTCATTACGTCTGGAGTTTGCCCTGATGCCCGATTTCCGAGCCGTCATGTCGCTCGACGCCACCGATATGCCGGTGGGTGTGCCGCTGCCGTGGCCGATTTTCGATGCGGGCGGCGCGCCGTTGATGCCGGCCGGCGCCGTGCTCGACGAGGCCGACGTCGCTTTCCTGCTCGATCGTTTCGTGCCGGTGCGTGATCCCGTCGCCGGCGAGGGCGGCGCCACGCCGGCCGCGCAGGCGGACGGCCGCAGCCTCGCCCCGCGCCTCGTGCTGCCGCGCGACGCGACCGTCGGCATTCGCCGCCGCTCCGCGCCCACGCGCCAGTTGCTGCGCTTCCGGCTGATCGGCGAGCATCCGGACGGCCCGTTGTTCGTGCGGCCGCTCGCGCGCACGGTCGAACTGGTGCCCGGCGAGGCGATCGAGGCGATGGCGGTCGGGCGCTCGGCCGTCTACTGGTTCACCGCCGGCGTCGAGGCCGTGATGTCGGAGCCGGCGACCTGCGTGATCCTCTCCACGCCGGCCAACCTGAAGCGCGTGCGCGAGCGCCGCGACACGCGCGTGCCGGTGCGGCTCGCGGCGCGCTACCGGACCGTGGACGGCGAACGCGGCCTGGGCGTGATACACGACGTCAGCCCGAGCGGGCTGTCGATCACGGTCGACCGCGCGCTGGCCACGACCGGCGAGACGCTGCACGTCGAGCTGCCCTGCCTGCGCGCGGGCGGCACGGGCGAGATACGCGAGGTGCGGCAGCTGAACGTGTCGGGCGTCGTGCGTCAGGTGCGCGAGCAGCCCGACGCGGCGGGCTGGCTGCACCATCTGGCGTTCGAGTCGATGGGCGACGACGACATGGCGCGCCTGAAGGCGGCGCTGTTCGACTGGTCGGCACCGGCCTGAGCCGGGCGATCGCGCCGAAGGGCCGCGCCAGCGCGGCCCGGCGGGCTCGGGCGAGGACGGCGGGATCCAGCGTGATTCAGCGCGCCTTCCAGGCGTTGCGCGAGGCGGCTTCGGTGCGGCCTTCCTGCCAGATCTCCGCGAGCCGGCTGCCGTTGCGATACGGGTTCGGGCGCCGCGCGAAATAGTCGGCCACGCCCTGCCGGTAAGCGCCGTAGAGCGTCAGCGGCGGCTCGTCGATGCCGAGCGTGCCGTAGGTCCGCACGGGCGCCGCGGCACGCGATTCGGTGATCAGCATCTCGCCGTCGATTTCGTCGATGGCGGTGAAATGCAGCATGGGGTGCGCGACGCCTGCGATGTCCATGAGATGCTCCACGTGCGTGGTATAGCGGGATTGCAGGGAATAATGCAAGAACGGTGCCAAGGAAAATCCCCTTTGGAATCAAAGGGGATCGGGAGGCAATCCGGCGCGCGCGGCACGGATGTTACGGGCGTGTAACGTGACGCGGGCCGGCGCCGCGCGATGCGCGTGATGCGTGACGGTATTGGGCCGGCAGGGCCGGCCGGCGCATGCATGCGCCGCGCGCCGACAAAAAAAGGCCGCTCGCGGGAGCGGCCTGACAATCGTCTCGATTCTGCAGTCGGCCCGGGGTCAGCGACCGACTTCGACCATTCTGTCCGATCGGCCGGCCGGTGAACATCGCGGGGCGCTTATTCCCGGTGGAACGGCCGCGGCATGTCGGCGTTCGACGCGGCGCTCACGGCGCCGTTCACAGCACGCCGCAGGCCCGCAGCAGCGCGAACCACGCGGCGCCCGCCGCGATCAGCAGCAGCGCGTTCACGCGCGTCTTCATGACCAGTGCCGTCGAGACCAGCGCGGTCGCGATCGCGATCCAGCCGCCGTCGAGGCCGTGGATCAGCGTATAGACGGCCGCCAGGATCAGCCCCGCCGCCACCGGCCGCAGGCCCGCCTGCAGCGCGCGCTGCCACGGCGCGTCGCGGTGCCGCGAGGTCATGTGCGTGATCGCGATCATCAGGAACGCGGTGGGGCCGAACAGCGCCAGCGTGGCCACCAGCGCGCCCGCCACGCCGCCCACCTGGAAGCCCACCAGCGTCGCGAGCAGCGAGCCGGGGCCGGGCGCGAGCCGCGCGATCGCGAAATCGTTGACGAACTGCGTGTGCGTCATCCAGTGGTGGACGTCCACCACTTGCCGCTGCATGTCGGCGATGATGGTCTGGCCGCCGCCGACCGTGGCGACCGACAGCGGCGCGAACAGGGCGGCGAGCGCGGCGAGGGTGCGGGACATGGTCGGGCTCCTCAGTGGTCGGTGCCGTCGGCGCGAGTCGGGTCGCGCCCGAGCAGCCAGTATTCGTAGGCGACGTTGAGCACGCCGGCCGTCAGCACGGTCCACAGCACCGGCACCCGGAACACGGCGACGGCCGCGAAGGTGGCCGCGAACACCGCGTAAGGCACCACGCGGCGCGGCAGGCGGCGCGCCGCGGTGATCGCCATCGACAGCGACAGCCCGATCGCCGCCGCGGCCGCGCCCGCCAGCGCGATGTGGGCAATCGGAAAGCGCGTGATCGACGAGAACAGCACGCCGAGCAGCACGATGCCGACCGCGGGCGGGAAGATGATGCCGCAGAAGCCCGCCGTCGCGCCGCGCCAGCCGAGCAGTCGGTAGCCGATCCAGATCGCGAGGTTCTTCACGTTCACGCCGGGCAGCGCCTGCGACAGCGCGAGGCCGTCGAGGAATTCGGCCTCGGACAGCCAGCGGCGCTCGTTGACGAACTCGCGCAGGAACCAGCCACTCAGGCCGCCGCCGAAGCTGGTCAGGCCGATGCGGGCGAAGATCAGGAACAGGCCGAGCGTGGTCGGCCGCTGCGGGGCGGGGGAGGTCGGGGTCATCGGGGTCCGTGGAGGCGGTGACGAAGGCGCGCGGTGCAGGCGCGGGCGCGTCGGCCGACGATAGCATCGCGGCCGACGCGGCGGCAATCGACGGCCCGTGGGCATCGGTTAGCGAGCGTTACGACGCGGCGTCTCGCGCACGGTGGCGGCCGCCCCGCGCGCCTTGCGGCCCTCGGGCCGCGCCTCGCGCGGCTGTGCGAATTCGGCCGCGATGAAATCGACGAAGGTGCGCACGCGCGCCGACATCTGCAGCCGGTGCGGATAGACGGCGTAGATGTCGGCGGCGGGCGTCTCGCAGCCCGGCAGCACCAGCACCAGCCGGCCGTCGGCCAGATAGTCGTGCAGGTCCCATTCGGCGCGCATCAGGATGCCGTGGCCGTCGAGCGCCCATTTCACGGCGATCTCGCCGTCGTTGGTGGTGAGGCTGCCGCCGATCCGCACCGCCTCGGTCGTGCGCGCGGCGCCGCGGCCGTGGGTCAGGCGCCAGACGCCGTAGGCCTCGTCGCCCTGGCGGATGCCGATGCAGTTGTGCCGCGCCAGATCGGCCGGCTTGCGCGGCATGCCGTGTTCGGCCAGATAGGCCGGCGACGCGCACAGCAGGCGCCGGTTCGGCGCGAGCCGGCGCGCCACCACGCGCGCGTCGGGCGGCTCGCCGAAGCGGATGCAGACGTCGAACGTGTCGTCGGTGAGCGGCGGCGGCGTGACCGACAGCTGCAGCTGCACGTCCACCTCCGGATAGCGCCGCGCGTAGCGCGAGATCGCCGGCCCCACCGCGCCGCGCCCGAAGCCGAGCGTGGCGTTCACGCGCAGCAGGCCGCGCGGCCGGTCGTTGGCGCTCGTCAGCAGGTCGCCCAGCTGCTGGATCTCGTCGAGGATGCGGCGCGCGCGTTCCAGGTACACGTCGCCCTCGGGCGTGAGCGCCATGCGCCGCGTGGTGCGGTTCACGAGCGCCACGCCGGCGCGCTGCTCCATCTGCGCGAGCCGCTTGCTGACCGCGGCCGGCGTGAGCCCCAGCTCGCGCGCCGCCGCGCTGAGGCTGCCCGAGGCCGCGAGGGTCGAGAAGAACGCGAGATCGGCGGCTTGCACGGCATCGGTCACGGCGCTCACTTGTGAATAGAAGTTAAAGATGCTTTGAGTCTAGCAGCAGTTCGCCGCCGCCATGCCGCGTTACCGTCATGCCACCGACAGACAGCTACCGGAGACACCTGCATGAAGACCTATCGCATCGCGACCATTCCCGGCGACGGCATCGGCAAGGAAGTGATTCCCGCCGGCCGCCGCGTGCTGGAGGCGCTGGCCGGCGCGGACGCCGGCTTCGCGTTCGAGTTCGAGGATTTCGACTGGGGCGCCGACTACTACCGCCGCCACGGCGTGATGATGCCGGCCGACGGGCTCGACGCGCTGCGCGGCAAGGACGCGATCCTGTTCGGCTCGGCCGGCGACCCGGACGTGCCCGACCACGTCACGCTGTGGGGCCTGCGCCTGAAGATCTGCCAGGGCTTCGACCAGTACGCGAACGTGCGGCCCACGCGGATCCTGCCCGGCATCGATGCACCGCTCAAGCGCTGCGGCCCGGGCGACCTCGACTGGGTGATCGTGCGCGAGAACTCGGAAGGCGAATACGCAGGCGTGGGCGGGCGCGTGCATCAGGGCCACCCGATCGAGGCGGCCACCGACGTGTCGATGATGACGCGCGCCGGCGTCGAGCGGATCATGCGCTTCGCGTTCCGGCTCGCGCAGTCGCGCCCGCGCAAGCTGCTGACGGTGATCACCAAGAGCAACGCGCAGCGCCACGCGATGGTGATGTGGGACGAGATCGCGGTGCAGATCGCCAGGGAATTCCCGGACGTGACCTGGGACAAGGAGCTGGTCGACGCCTCGACGGCGCGCATGATCAACCGCCCGGCCTCGCTCGACACGATCGTCGCCACCAACCTGCACGCCGACATCCTCAGCGACCTGGCCGCCGCGCTGGCCGGCAGCCTCGGCATCGCGCCGACCGGCAACATCGATCCGGAGCGCCGCTACCCGTCGATGTTCGAGCCGATCCACGGCTCGGCGTTCGACATCATGGGCAAGGGCGTGGCCAATCCGGTCGGCACGTTCTGGTCGGTGGTGATGCTGCTCGAACACCTCGGCGAACACGAGGCCGCCGCGCGCGTGATGCGCGCCGTGGAGGCGGCGACCGCCGACCCGGCGCTGCACACGGGCGACCTCGGCGGGCAGGCGACCACCGAGCAGGTCACGCAGGCCGTCTGCGCGCACGTCGCGCAGCGCGCGGCCGTGGCGGCCTGAGCCGGGCGGCGCGCCGGGCGGCTCGCGGCGCGGCCGCCCGGCCGTTCAAGTCAGGTCAGGTTGCCCGCTGCCGTCGGCTCGCCGCGAACGCCGGTTGACCACCGTGCGGGGCGAAGCCGGCCGGGCCCGCAATCCGCCACCCGCCATCGGCCGCACCGGATCCGGCAGCAGGCAGTTCGCAGTTCCCAGTCGCGCCGTCCAGCGGTCGCGGCCGCCGCCGGCGGCGCGAACGCGCGGGCGGCGCACCGTCGATCAGGGCCGCCAAGAGCCCGTCGATCACGCATCCGGCCGGCGGCGCCCGACGCCGCACGGCCGCAGGAGACACGCATGACCACCGATATCGAGAGCCGCGTCACCCGCAAACTCATGTGGCGGATCATTCCGTTCGTGATGCTGCTCTACTTCGTCAGCTTCCTCGACCGCGTCAACGTCGGCTTCGCCGCGCTGACCATGAACGCCTCGCTCGGCCTCACGCCCACCGCGTTCGGGCTCGGCGGCGGCCTGTTCTTCATCGGCTACTTCCTGTTCGAGGTGCCGTCGAACCTGATCCTCAGCAAGGTCGGCGCGCGCATCTGGATCGCGCGCGTGATGATCTCGTGGGGCATCGTCTCGGCCGCCTCGGCGCTGGTGACCGGGCCGGCCAGCTTCTACAGCGTGCGCTTCCTGCTCGGCGTGGCCGAGGCCGGCTTCTTCCCCGGCATCATCTACTACCTCGCGCAGTGGTTCCCCACCCGCCAGCGCGCCGTGGCGGCGGCGTGGTTCATGGCTGCCGCGCCGATCTCGACCGCGCTCGGCTCGCCGCTGTCGGGCGCGATCATGCAGCTGCCGCCGGTCTTCGGGCTGGCCGACTGGCAGCTGCTGTACGTGATCGAGGCGGTGCCGGCCGTGCTGCTCGGCTTCGTCGTGCTGCGCGCGCTGACCGACACGCCGGCCCAGGCGCACTGGCTCGCCGACGACGAGCGCGCCTGGCTGATCGCGAAGCTGAAGTCCGAAGCGGACGCGCGCCACGCGCGCGCCGGCCACACCCTCGGGCCGATCGCGGCGCTGCGCGATGCGCGCGTGCTGGCGCTGGCGCTGATCTATTTCGGCACCTCGGCGGGGCTCTACACGCTCGGGCTGTGGGCGCCGCTGATCATCCGCCAGTACGGCTTCGGCTCGCTGCAGACGGGCCTGCTGAACGCGATCCCGAGCGTGCTCGCGGTGGTGGCGATGATCCTCTGGGCGCGCCATTCCGATCGCACCGGCGAGCGCACCTGGCACGTGGTGATTCCGTGCGCGCTGGCCTGCGTCGGCTTCGTGTTCGCGGGCGGCTCGACCACCATCGTCGGCGTGATCGCGGCGCTGGTGATCGTCAACATCGGCATCAGCGCCGCCAAGGCGCCGCTCTGGGCGATGCCGAGCCTGTTCCTGTCGGGCTCCGGCGCGGCGGCCGGGATCGCGATGATCAACTCGATCGGCAACCTCGGCGGCTTCGTCGGGCCGTTCGCGATCGGCTGGCTCAAGGGCGTGACGGGCGGCTACGCGGCCGGGCTCTACGTGGTGGGCGCGAGCCTCGCGCTGTCGGCCGTGCTGACGCTGGTGCTGAGCCGGCAGGCCGCGCCCGGCGCGCGCGCGGCGGCGCTGACCGCGGGCCGCGGCGAACACTGAGGGAACGACTGAACGAACGACTGAAGGAACCTGGCGCGGCGCGCCAGAAAGCACAAGGGCGCCCCGGACCATCAGTCCGGGGCGCCCTTGTCGTATCCCGCGCAGGCAGTGAAACCGGTCAACCCGGCAAGGCAGGCGACGCGCGCCCGCCCCGCCCGTCTTCGCTCAGACCGCGTTGGCGGTCTTCGCCGGCTTCTGCAGCTTGCCCTTGCCGGCCACCTTGATCTCTTCGAGCTTGATCTCGACGTGGCGCGAGAACACGTACTCGGCCGGACGCTGCTTGTCGATCGGGATGTCCGGAGCGAACGCGCCTTCCGTGTTGATGCCCTTGCGGCTCACGCGCAGCGCCTTGAGCGGGTTCGAGATGGTGTCCATCACGGCGGTGGCCTCGAAGCCGCAGTGGACCATGCAGTCCGCGCACTTCTCGTAGTTGCCCACGCCGTAGTTGTCCCACTCGGTGGTTTCCATCAGTTCCTTGAAGGTCTTCACGTAACCTTCGCCGACCAGATAGCACGGCTTCTGCCAGCCGAACACCGTGCGCGCCGGGTTGCCCCACGGCGTGCATTTGTAGCTCTGGTTG
The DNA here is from genome assembly GCF_022870505.1 of Burkholderia perseverans. NCBI lineage: Bacteria > Pseudomonadati > Pseudomonadota > Betaproteobacteria > Burkholderiales > Burkholderiaceae > Burkholderia > Burkholderia perseverans. Next base: position 3,381,938 of record NZ_CP045093.1, on the reverse strand, counting down.
CCGGCCAGGAAGTCGAGGAACAGCGACGACTGGCTGAACGACCAGCGCTTGCCGCCTTCGCCGCGCTTGAGGATCTCGCGGAACAGGTTCTTGGTCTTGTCGCGGTTCAGGAAGTGCTGCTGGTCCGGCGCGCGCTCGTAGGCATAGCCCGGCGACACCGTGATGCCGTCCACGCCGATCGGCTTGAGCGTGTCGAAGAAGCTCGCCACGCGCTCGGGGATCGCGTCGTTGAACAGCGTGCAGTTGATGTTGACGCGAAAGCCGCGGCGCTTCGCTTCCTTGATGGCCGCGACCGCCTTCTCGTAGACGCCGTCCTGCGAGACCGAGTGGTCGTGCATCTGCTGGTCGCCGTCGAGGTGGACCGACCAGACGAAGTACGGGCTCGGCTGGTAGTCGTCCATCTTCTTTTCCATCAGCAGCGCGTTCGTGCAGAGATACACGAACTTCTTGCGCTTCATGATGCCCTTGACGATTTCCGGCATGTCACGGTGCAGCAGCGGCTCGCCGCCGGCGATCGACACCACCGGCGCGCCGCACTCGTCGACGGCCTGCAGGCATTCCTCGATCGACAGGCGCTGGTTCAGGATCGGGTCCGGATAATCGATCTTCCCGCAGCCATTGCAGGCGAGATTGCAACGGAACAGCGGCTCGAGCATCAGCGCGAGCGGGTAGCGTTTGTTGCCGGACAGGTGGTTGCGCACGATGTATGCGCCCACACGGACTTGCTGGAGCAGCGGAATAGACAAGAGATGTCCTCCTTAAACTTCGCGGGCGACAGCTTGCATGAGCTTCGCCGGCAACTTGAATTCGACTTTTTCCTCGCGGCCCGCCATCGTGACGACCTCCACGGGGCCCAGGGCGCGCAGCGCGCCGATCACGTCCTCGACCATCTCCTCGGGTGCCGAGGCGCCCGCGGTGAGGCCGACCGTGTGTGCGCCGGCGAACCATTCGGCGCGGATCTCGGAGCCGTCGGCGACGAGGTAGCTCGGCACACCGCTTTCGGTGCCGATCTCGCGCAGGCGGTTCGAGTTGGAGCTGTTCGTCGCGCCGACCACGACCAGCACGTCCACCTGGCTGCTAAGCTCGCGCACGGCGGCCTGGCGGTTCTGGGTGGCGTAGCAGATGTCGCGCGTGTCGGGGCCGACGATGTCGGTGAAGCGGCGCGTCAGCGCCTCGATGATGCCGCGCGTGTCGTCCACCGACAGCGTGGTCTGCGTCACGTAGGCGAGCGGCGTGTCCACCGGCAGTGCCAGCGTCGCGACCTCGGCCTCGCTCTGCACCAGGATCACTTCGCCCGGGATCTGCCCGACCGTGCCTTCCACCTCCGGATGGCCGGCGTGGCCGATCAGGATCAGGCGGCGCCCGGCCGAGACGTACTGCCGGCCCTGCACGTGGACCTTCGTGACGAGCGGGCAGGTGGCGTCGAGCACGTCGAGGCCGCGGGCCTCGGCGTCCTTCTCGACGGCCTGGGCCACGCCGTGCGCGCTGAAGATCGCCACGGCGCCGTGCGGCACCTCGTGCAGCTCCTCGACGAATTTCGCCCCCTTGTTCCGCAGATTGTCCACCACGTGGCGGTTGTGGACGATCTCGTGCCGGACGTAGACGGGCGCGCCATGCTGCTGCAGCGCCCGATCGACGATCTCGATGGCACGGACCACGCCCGCACAGAAGCCCCGGGGTTGGGCAAGAATGACTCGCATAAAGGGCGAACTCCGACGACAACGCGGGGTTCGAGAGAGCCGGTCAGCTGGCTCGATCGCCCCAACTTGATGTTTATCAATGCCGGATCAGAATTTACCGGCATCCAAAATTAATCGCGCATTTTAACGCTATCGGCTCCTTCGTGCTTTCCCCAGTACCAATGTGTTGCTGTGTGCGCAGTGCCGGGCGCCGCGACTGCTGCCGCGGAACCCGGCTACACTACGCGGTTTTGAACGCGTCCGGCGGCCGATGGGGCTCGCGCCGGCTCACAGGCGGACTGGATGGAAGTCGAACTGATTGGTATGTCCCCGAGTTTTGCGGCCGAACGGGCGGCCGACCGGCCGGCCGGTATGGGCACGAAGGGGCGCGCATGACGCTCGCGATCGTGTTCGTCCTGTCGTGCCTGTCCCTGATTATCTGGTGCGTGCTGCTGTTCGCGCGCGGCGGCTTCTGGCGTGCGCGCCCGGCCGCCCCGCTGCCGGCCGATGCGCGCGGCGCGGCCGCCGCCGACGACGGCTGGCCGGCGGTGGCGGTGGTGGTGCCGGCGCGCAACGAGGTGGACGTGATCGGCGAGGCCGTCACCTCGCTGGTGCGGCAGGATTACCCCGGCGCGCTGCACGTGATCGTGGTGGACGACCACAGCACCGACGGCACGGCCGATGCCGCGCGCGCGGCGGCGCTGGCCGCCCGGCACGCCGACCGGCTCACGGTATTGAGCGCGCAGCCGCTGCCGTCCGGCTGGTCGGGCAAGGTCTGGGCGCAGTCGCAGGGCATCGCCGCGGTGCGCACGCACGGGCTGCCGGCCGACTACTTGCTGCTGACCGACGCGGACATCGGCCATCCGGCCGACGCGGTGACCCAGCTCGTCACGCGCGCCCAGGCGGAAGGACGCGATCTGGTCTCGCTGATGGTGCGGCTGCGCTGCGACTCGTTCTGGGAAAAGGCGCTGATCCCGGCCTTCGTGTTCTTCTTCGCGAAGCTCTACCCGTTCTCGTGGATCAACAACACGCGCAGCAAGACCGCCGGCGCGGCCGGCGGCTGCATGCTGGTGCGGCGCGCGGCGTTGGAAGAGGCGGGCGGGATCGAGTCGATCCGCGGCGCGCTGATCGACGATTGCAGCCTGGCCGCCAAGATCAAGTTCCGCGGCGGCCAGCATCATCCGATCCGGCTCGACCTCGCCGATCGCAGCGTGTCGCTGCGCCCGTATGACAGCTGGCGCGACATCTGGAACATGATCGCGCGCACCGCGTTCACGCAGCTGCGTTATTCGCCGCTGCTGCTGGCCGGCACGCTGGTCGGCATGTCGATCATCTACCTGCTGCCCCCGGTGGCCGCGCTGGCCTACGGCGCGCGCGCGTGGCCGGCCTGGCTCGCGTGGGCGGCGATGAGCGCGTCCTACGCGCCGATGCTGGCCTACTACCGGCGCTCGCTGCTGTGGGCGCCCGCGCTGCCGCTCGTCGCGTTGTTCTACAACGGCGCGACGTTCGCGTCCGCGTGGCGCTACTGGCGCGGCAAGGGCGGCCAGTGGAAGGCGCGCGTGCAGGCGCCGGTGGAGCGCTGAGCGCCGGCGGGCGTCCGTCGCCCGGTCTGGCGGGATGAAAAAACGGCACACGGTTGCGCACCGTGTGCCGTTTTTGTTTGGAGCGCTGCCGCTTTTGTTCAGACGTTTTCGTTCGGGGCTCGGCGGCTGCGCGCGTTATTGCGTGAGCAGCATGTACATCTGGATCACGGTATCGGGCGAGAACGTGAACGGCACCCAGCCGTAACCGGTGTGACGCGCGACCAGCAGGCGGTCGCCGTTCGACTGCTTCTGCACCGCCATCATCGGATTGCGCGTCGAGACGAAGCGCCAGCCGGACGGCAGGCCGTGCGGCTGCTCGAGCGTCATCGAGGCGCGCGCGTGCGCGAGTTCCTCGATCAGCTGGCTCAGCTGCGGCGGCGACAGCGGAATCTCGCGTTCGCCGATCGCCAGCACCAGCGCGTCCTGCGCGGGGCGGGAAACGACCAGGCGGGACGCGGTGTTCGCTTCGGGTGGCGTTTCGGGTTGGGTGTCGGGCTTGACTTCGGTGTTCGCCACGGCGTTCGCCAAGGCGGTGGACTGTTCGAGCGCCGCTTCCTTCTCGATGGCCTCGCGCAGCGCTTCCTCGGCGGCAGCCTTGTCGGAAGCGGCCTGGGCGGCGAGCAACTCGGCCGCGGCCTTGTCGGCGGCGGCAAGCGATGCCGCCGTGCGGGCTGCCGTGCGCTCGGCTTCGAACTGCTCGGCGGCGTCGGCCAGCGCGGCGCGGTCGGCGCGGACCTGCGCGGCCAGCGAATCGGCCGCCTCGCGGTCGCGGGCGGCGCGCTCGGCGGCTTCGATGGCGGCCTCGCGCGCGGCGTTTGCCTCGCGGCGCGCGGCGTCGGCCGCGTCGAGGTCGGCCGCGGCCTGTCGGGCCGCAGTTTCAGCCGTCGCGAGTTCGGCGTTGGCCTGCTGCGCGGTGGCGTCGTGTTCGGCGCCGCGTTGGGCGGCGTGGGCTTCGCGGTCGGCGGCGGCTTGCTTTGTTGCGGCTTCTGCGGCCTCGCGGTCGGCAGCGGCTTGCTTTGTTGCGGCTTCTGCGGCCTCGCGATCGGCAGTGGCTTGCTTCGTTGCAGCCTCGGCGGCTTCACGATCAGCAGCGGCTTGCTTGATGACGGCTTCAGCGGCCTCGCGATCAGCAGCGGCTTGTTTGACGACGGCCTCGGCGGCTTCACGATCAGCAGCGGCTTGCTTGATGACGGCTTCAGCGACTTCGCGATCGGCAGCAGCTTGCTTCGTTGCAGCCTCGGCGGCTTCACGATCAGCAGCGGCTTGCTTGATGACGGCTTCTGCAGCTTCGCGATCGGCGGCAGCTTGCTTCGCCGCAGCCTCGGCGGCTTCACGATCGGCAGCCGCCTGCTTGATCGCGGCTTCCGCCGCTTCGCGATCCACTGCCGCCTGCGCCGTTGCGGCTTGCGCCGCTGCACGTTCGGCCGTGGCGCTGGCCGCGAGCGCTTCGGCGGCGGTCTTGTCGGTCACGGCCTGGGCGGCAGCCGACTCGGCCGCGGCCTGCACCGCGCGCATCTGTTCGTGAAGGGCTTCGGTGGCCGCGCGTTCGGCGGCAATCTGTTCGGCGGCCGTGCGTACGGCGTTCGCCTCGTCGGTGGCGGCCTTGGCGGCGGCCTGATCGGCGGCCGCGTTGTCGATCGCGGCCTTCGCGGCTCCCGCTACCGTGCGTGCGGTATGGATGAGCTGATCGATGCCGGTACCGAGCGCGTCGATCTGATCGTTCAGGTTCATGCGTGCTTTCTCTACGTAAGACCCGCGATTCTACCCGTTGCGCCGTGCGCGGTTCGGGCCTGACGTGTAACAAAGTGCTGGCCCGGCGCAGGAATCGGCGCCCATGCGCTGTCGGATCGTGCGAAGCGTTGCCTTTCGGTACGACAACCGGTTGACGCGCGGACGCGGCGGTATCGGAATTCGCGTCGCCCGAACACCCGAAGCGGGCGCTCACATCCGCCCGGCGCGTACCGGCGCGAGCATGACCACGCCCGCCATCCGCCCGCGCCGTCCGTTCAGCGCGTCAGATAACCCGCCTCGCGGAACCAGTCGAGCGCGTCGCGCAGGCCGTCGCGGTAGGGCCGCGCGCGGTAGCCCAGTTCGCGCTCGGCCTTCGCCGACGTGAAGTACATCTTGTTCTTCGACATCTTCAGCCCGTCGACGGTCACGAACGGCTCGCGCTTCGTGAACTTCGCCACCGCCTCGGCCGCGACCGCGAGCGGATAGAGCGGCCAGCGCGGCAGCGCGATGGTGGGCGGCTTGCGGTTCGTGAGCGCGGCGATGTCGGCCAGCATCTGCTGCAGCGGCAGGTTCTCGCCGCCGAGGATGTAGCGCTCGCCGATGCGGCCTTTCTCGAGCGCGAGGAAATGGCCGTGCGCGACGTCATCGACGTGGACCAGGTTCAGGCCCGTGTCGACGAACGCGGGAATCTTGCCGGTGGCGGCCTCGACGATGATCCGCCCGGTCGGCGTCGGCTTCACGTCGCGCGGGCCGATCGGCGTGGACGGGTTGACGATCACGGCAGGCAGGCCGTCCTCGGCGATCATGCGCTCCACGGCGCGCTCGGCCAGCACCTTGCTGCGCTTGTAGACGCCGATCGCCTGCCCGGCGGCGAGCGGCGAGGTTTCGTCGGTCGAGTCGCCGGAGCTGGTCACCTTCAGCGTGGCGACGCTGCTGGTATAGACGATGCGCTCGACGCCCTCGGCGAGCGCCGCGCGCATCGTGGCGACGGCGCCTTCCAGGTTGGCGCGCTCGATCTCGCGCGGATCGGGCGCCCAGAGCCGGTAGTCGGCGGCCACGTGCAACAGGTAGCGCACGCCGCGCAGTGCCTGGCGCATCGACGCCTCGTCGCGCATGTCGCCGGTGACGACCTCCGCGTCGAGGCCGGCGACGTTGGTGCGCGGGCTCGTGGCGCGCACCAGCACGCGCACCGCATAGCCCTGCGCCTGCGCGATGCGTGCCACGGCGGAGCCGACGAAGCCGGACGCGCCGGTGACGAGTACGAGATCGCGTTGTGTATCTGTCATGCCATTCCTCGGGGCCGCGCGCGCAGCTCGGGCGCGCGGCGGTTGTGCGTGATGCGCGATTGTACGTGCAGCCGGCGTCGCTCGCGGTGCCCGCGCGCGTTGCGCCGCGCGGCGCGGGGCAGGCGGGCCGACTACAATGCGGGGCTCTGAGGCAACCGGATGGGGATGGAAATGAGCGGCAAGGATCTCGACGAGCGGATCGAAACGATCTACGTGCGCGTGCGCGGCGTCGTGCAGGGCGTGGGCTTCCGGCACGCGACCGTGCGCGAGGCGCACGCGCTGAAGCTGCGCGGCTGGGTGGCCAATCTCGAGGACGGTTCCGTCGAGGCGATGATTCAGGGCCCGGCGCCGCAGATCGACCGCATGCTGGCCTGGCTGCGGCACGGGCCGCCGGCCGCGCGCGTGAGCGAAGTCGAATTCGAGGAGCGGCAGACCGACAAGCGCTTCGAGCGCTTCCAGCAACATTGAGGCGACGCGGCGGATGATTCACGATCACCCGGAGGCGCAGCGCGGCGTCACGCTGTCGGTTGCCGCGTCCATGCTGTTTGCGCTGCTGTCGGTCTACGTGAAGCTGCTCGCGCCGCTCACCAGCCTCGACATCTTCGCGTGGCGCATCGTCTGGACGCTGCCGGGCGCGCTGCTGCTGGTGGCGATGCGCGGCCGCTTCGGCGAGCTGGTCGGCTTCGTGCGGCGCGTGTGCGGCACGCGCCGCCTCGCGCTCGCGGTCGGCGCCGGCACCGCCATGCTCGGCGTGCAGCTGTGGCTGTTCCTGTGGGCGCCGCTGCACGGCCGCATGCTCGAGGTGTCGCTCGGCTATTTCCTGCTGCCGCTGACGATGGTGCTGGTCGGCCGCTTCATCTATCACGAGTCGCTGTCGCTGCTGCAGTGGTGCGCGATCGCCTGCGCGGCGGCCGGCGTGGCGCACGAGGTGTGGGTCACGCGCGCGTTTGCGTGGCCGACGCTGGTGGTCGCGCTCGGTTATCCGCCGTACTTCATGCTGCGCCGTCGCATCGACGTCGAGCCGCTCACGCTGTTCGCGGTCGAGATGATCGCGCTGCTGCCGGTGGCGCTCCTCACGCTCGCGGCGATTGGCACGCCGGTGACGGGCCACCCGGTGCTCTGGGCGCTGTGGCTGCCGGGGCTCGGCGTGCTCAGCACGCTCGCGCTCGGCTGCTATCTGAAGGCGAGCCGGATGCTGCCGATGGCGCTGTTCGGCATCCTCGGCTACGTCGAGCCGGTGCTGATCGTGGCGGCCGCCGTGCTGCTGCTCGGCGAATCGCTGAGCATGCAGCAGCTCGGCACCTACGGCCCGATCTGGATCGCCGTCGCGCTGACGGCATGGCACAGCTACCTGCTGATGCGCCGCGTGCGCGCCTGAATGCCTTCGCCTGCGCCGCGTCCCGCAATGTGGGCGCGGCGTGTCTTGAAAGCCCCGTCATCAAGCCCTGCAAGTTCCATGCGCGCCGCGCGAATCATTTCGTTATCCGATCCATCCTGTCAGTGCGTGGTCGGTCCGCCGACGACGCGCTGACCGTTGCCTGACAAGGCCGTCAGTCATCGATCGGAAGAATTGGTTGCACTTTGTTACTTAGGGTATGTCCTTAGCGGCGATTAGACTTTCCGGACCGTCGAACTTCCGTATGCGGCTTCCAGATGAACGGTCCAGTCCTCGCTTCAGCGTTTCGGCGCGCGCGATACAGGCATACGTGTATCGCCGTGCGGCTCGCGTTTCCGGTATTCCCCGTCGCTTGCTCCCGCGTTTCTCGTCCGGTCGTCGCGCCATTTGCGCGTGAACTGCGGCGTCAACCGTGGCACCAACCGCAACCCCCGTCGCTGCACTCTCACGGAGCGTCATCATGGCGGTAACGAACGCGCGCGCATCGGCGCCGCCGCGTTCCGGCCGTCTGATCGAAATCGACTTCTTTCGCGGGATCGTGCTGCTGATGATCGTGGTCGATCACATCGGCGGCAGCATCGTCTCGAAGATCACGCTGCATGCGTTCGCGCTTTGCGACGCGGCCGAGGTGTTCGTGTTCCTCGGCGGCTTCGCGGCGGCGAGTGCGTTCGTCGCGATGTCCGAGCGGCATGGCGCCGACGCCGCGCGGCGCCGCTTCATGCGCCGCGCGGTGCAGATCTATCGCGCGTTCCTCGCCACCACCACGCTGATGCTGGTGGTCTCGGCCGTGCTCGACCACTACGGCATCGATTCGCCGAACATGGCGCTCGACGACGTCAGCGTGATGCTGGCCACGCCGCTCACGGGCCTGGTCGAGGTGCTGACGTTCCAGCGCCAGCCCTATCTCGCCTCGGTGCTGCCGATGTACGTGCTGTTCGCGCTCGCGACGCCGGCCATCGTGCCGCTCGCGCGCCGGCATCCGGCGTGGCTGTTCGCGGCGAGCATCGCCTCGTGGCTCGCCTCGGGCTGGCTCGGCGCGCAGCTGCTCGACACGCCCTCGTTCAAGTGGAGCTTCAACCCGTTCGCGTGGCAGCTGATGTTCGTGCTCGGCGCGCTGGCGCGCTGCCAGCCGATCTATCGCAGCGTCGCGTCGCGCCCGCACGGCGCCGTGCTGACCGGCATCGCGCTCGGCATCGTGGCGATCTGCGCCTACTACAAGCTGTTCTCGGGGCTGCCGCTGCCCGAGGGCGTGCTCAAGCGCGACCTCGCATGGCCGCGCATCGTCAGCTTCGTCGCGATCGCGTGGCTGATGGCGGACCTGATGCGGCACGGCTGGGTCGGCCGGGTCGCGCGCGCGGTGCAGCCGGTGGTGGCCGTCGGGCAGCGCGGGCTGGTCTGCTACGTGGTGGGTACGGCGATCTCGCTGACGCTCGATTCGCTGCTGCATCGCGCCTCGATGAGCCCGCACTTCTCGCCGATCGAGATCGGGCTCGCGGCCGACACGATCGCGGTCGGCGGCCTGCTGATGCTGGCCAGTTCGGGCGGCTGGTGGGCGCGGCTGCGGCGCGCGCCGGCCTAGCGCCGCGGGCGGCATGCCGGGGAACGAACGGACGGCGCGCGTGAGGCGCGCCGTTTGTTTTGATGACGCGCGGTCGTGACCGGACCTCGGACGTAGCGGCAACGTCGCGAGAGTCACGCAGCCCGCGCCGCGCGCGAGCTACGAAGGTGAGCGGATACGGGAGCCCGTGGCGGGCGTGTCGTCGTGTTCGTCGCCGCTCTCGTCGGCCGCATCCGGCTCGTCGGCGGCGCGCGCGAGTTCGGCATCGGCCTCGGCCGCCTGGCGTGCCGCGCGTAGCGCGGTGCAATGCTGCGCGCGGCGGATGTCGGCCAGCTGGCGCACCAGCCGCATCGTCCTCTTGTTCATCTCGCTCTCCGGCATGACCCGACCTCGGGTTGCCTTCAGTGTAGGACGCGCGTGCGCGCTTCGCCGGCCGAATGTGGCGCGCGCGCCGCGCGCCGAGGGATTTCACTGAGCCGCGGCGCTGGCCTGCAGGCCGTTGGCGTCGCCGCGCACGGCGTTCACGCTCTCGTGGTGCGCGCGCGAGAGCCGGCTCATCAGCGGCAGCAGCAGGCACGACACGATGGTGCCGGCCACGGCCACCCAGCCGAGCATCGTGAACAGGTGGACGTAGAGCGGCAGCGAGGCGGTGGCGGGCAGGTCGTGCGACGGCATCTGCGCGAGGTTCGCGACCACGCTGCCCAGATACTGCGAAATCCCGGTCGCGACGAAGTAGGCGCCCATCATGAAGCCGCTCATGCGCGCCGGCACGTAGCGCGCGATCATCGCGAGGCCGAGGCCGCTCACCAGCAGCTCGCCGAGCGAGTAGAGGCCGTAGCCGCCCACCATGAACCACGACGAGACGCGCCCGTCCACCGCGAAGCGCCCGCTCGCGGCGAACACGAAGAAGCCGGCCGCCACCACGGCGAAGCCGAGCGCGTACTTGACCGCCACCGGCACGTTGATGCCGCGGTTCGCGAGGCCGTTGTAGATCAGCACCAGCAGCGGGCTCAGCAGCATGATCCAGATCGGATTGAGCGCCTGGAACTGGCCCGCGCTCCAGGTGAACAGCGTGGTGCCGAACAGCGTGAAGCCCGGATCGACGTTGCGGAACGCGAACAGCGTGAGCGAGGTCGACATCTGCTGGTAGAAGATGAAGAACAGGATCACTTGCGCGATCAGCACCAGCGCCGCGATCAGCCCGGAGCGCTCGGCGCGGTCCACCTTCGCGATCATGTAGACGAAGATCGCGAGCGCGATCACGCCGGCCGTCCACACTGCCGCCACCGCGAGCGCCTTGTGGCCGAGCAGGAACATGGTGGCGACGCCGAGCGCGATGCCGCCCGCCACCACGCCCGCGGCGCGGCCCCAGCGCACCGGCGCGTCGTCGGGACGCGAGCCGACCCGGGCAAGCGTGCGGTGCATCAGCAGGTAGTTGAGGATGCCGAGCGCCATGCCCGCGCAGCAGACCGCGAACGCCGGGTGCCAGCCCCAGCGGTCCTTGATCCACGGCGTGACCAGCATCGACACGGTCGAGCCGACGTTGACCGCCATGTAGTAGATCGTGAACGCGCTGTCGAGGCGCGCGTCGTCGCCTTCGTAGATGCGGCGCACGAGGTTCGCGGCGTTGGCCTTGAACAGGCCGTTGCCCACCACCATCACGCCGAGCGAGGCGTAGAGGAACTGCAGGTTGTCGTTCGGCAGCGCGAGCATCAGATAGCCCGCGGCCAGCACTACCGCGCCGACGATCATGGTGCGCCGCGTGCCGAGCACGTGGTCGCCGATCCAGCCGCCGATCGCCGGCGACGCGTAGATCAACGCGACGAACGCGCCCCAGGTCAGGTTCGCGTAGCTGTCGTCGAAGCCGAGCTTCTCGACCATGAACAGCACCATCAGCGCGACCATGCCGTAATAGCCGAAGCGCTCCCACATTTCGATCAGGAACACCGTCGCGAACGAGCGGGTCTGGGATACCGGAGTTGAGTCTGACATTGTTTTCCTCGATTGTTGGGTGAGGGGCCGCGGCGCGAGGGACGGAGGCGGCCGGTCTGGAATCGTGCGCCGTCGCGGATGGCGCGTCAGCGTGCGGGAAGGCGGGGAGCGGAAGGCGGGGCGGTGCTTGCGTGATGACGGCGGCGCCGGCGCGGGGCGCACGCGGCGCGGTCTGCGGAGTGGGCCGCGGCGGCACGATCACGCGGCGCGCGCGGCAGGGGAACGGCAGCTTTCATGTCATACGACCAGCAAGGGCGACCGGATAGGGACGCGTGAACGAGGGGAGCAGGCAGCAGCCGGTGGGCCGCGCGCGCCGGGCATGACGACGGACCGGGCGCGAGTTCGTCGCGCGCCGCCGGGCCGTCGCGTGAATTACGCCGCGACGCCCGTCCGTTGCTTCGGGTAATCCCGCAACCGGTGACCTGAACCCGCCGCCACCGGGGCGGCTCGTTGCAACGCGCCATGAATCGGGCACAAATTTCCGTGTCGAGTCTGGCAAGATTACGCGTTGCCACAAGCAGTTCGACGGTGCGCCGGAGCGCGGGCCGCGTTGCAGTTACCGGCCACGAAGACGAAGATTACGGCATATCAATCAAACTTCGTTACTTTCCATCAAACTTTTTTTGACGACAAGATCCCGGCCTGTTATGGTTGCTTCCACTGAAAATACGCAGCCCCGCAACGCGGCGGTTGAGCTGGGCGGCAAGATTCGTGCGCTGCGGCAGCGGCTCAAGCGAACGCTTGATGAAACCGCGAGTGCCGCGGGCATTTCCAAGCCGTTCCTGTCGCAGGTCGAACGCGGGCTGGCATCGCCGTCGATCACTTCGCTGGCCGGCATCGCCCAGGCGCTCGGCGTGAACGTGCAGTATTTCGTCGAGACGCCGAGCGAGGAGCGTTCGGTGTGTCGGGGCGAGCAGTTGCGTTTCTTCAGTTTTGCCGATTCGGCCAATCTGTTCGCACGGCTGACCAACGTGTCGGCCGGGCGGCAGCTCGAGGCGATCCTCGTGCGCATGCCGCCGGGACAGAAGCGTTCGGAAGTGACCACGCATGCGGGAGAGGAATTCCTGTACGTGATCGAAGGGGAAGTTTCGCTGACGCTGGAAGGCAAGACGTTCGTCGTGCAGGCCGGTGACAGCGCGCATTACTTGTCGACCACGCCGCATAGCTGGGTCAACACCGCCAAGCGTGAATCGGTGGTGGTCTGGGTCGGCACGCCGCGCCTGTTCTAGAAAATCGGGCTGCCCGCCGTTGCATGCAACGGGTGGTTCATACGGAGACAATTCAGGATAACTAACATGAACGGTAGCGCCCACGGACCGCCTCCGATCCCCAAGCCATAACGACAACAACGCAGCCGCCATCCCGTGCGCTGCGCCGCGCTTCCCCCTTCCGTTTTCATCCTGTCCTGCGCGTGGGCTCCGAGGCCACGCGGGGATCGCTCGCGCGCGGCCGTGTCCGCGTCGCGGCGGTGGGGCGCGTGACGCGCACGCCGCATGGCGCACGCCAATCAGAGAGAGAGAACGTGTCGATGATCCAGACCAGAAACCTGTCGCGCGCATCGCTTGCGCTGCGCTTCGCGTATAGCCTGCCGATGCTGGCCGGCATGGCGGCCGCGCCGGCCTTCGCCGACGAGCCGCCGGATGCGCCCCGCGCTCCCGCCGCCGTCTCGCAGCCGGCCACCACGCCGAACGCCGTGATCGACGCCGAGGCGAACCAGGCGCCCTCGCCCACGCCGAACCAGGACCTGTCGAGCCAGGCGAAGTCGCAAGGCTTCATTCGCGACAGCCACTTCGAATTGATGTTCCGCAACTACGCGGACGCGCTCGACGCCAAGGGCGGCCCGCATCGCCACTCATGGATCCAGGCGCTGATGGCGAACTTCGAGTCGGGCTACACGACCGGGCTGATCGGCTTCGGCGTGGACGCGTCGGTATACGCGGCGCTGAAGCTCGACGGCGGCGCCGGCGGCGGCAACATGGTGCACGTCGCCGACGGCGGCGGCTCGAACCAGCTCGCGTGGGCCTATCCCGGCCTCTACGACGTGAAGGCGCGGATCTCGAACACGGTGATCAAATACGGCCTGCAGATCGTCGACAACCCGTTCATGGAACCGCACGACAACCGTTCGCTGCCGCCGACGTTCCTCGGCGCGACGATCGTCAGCAACGAGTTCCGCAACGTGATGCTCGAGGCCGGCAGCTTCACCAAGACCGACGCGCGCGGACGCACGACGCTGATCGGCCTCACCTCGCAATACGGCGGCACGCGCATCGACCGGCTGACCTACGCCGGCGGCACCTGGGACTACATGCCGGGCGGCACGGTGGCGCTCTACGCGAACCAGGCCGAGAACGTCTGGAACCAGTATTACGCGTCGGTGCGGCAGAGCTTCGGCGCGCCCGCCGGCATCAAGTGGAGCGGCTTCGGCAACGTGTATTCGACGCACGACACCGGCGACGCGCGGCAGGGCGGCATCGACAACAACGCCTACAGCCTGTCGCTCGCCGCCCAGCACGGGCCGCACGAACTGCTGCTCGGCTACCAGCAGGTGCTCGGCAACCAGTTCTTCGATTACCTGGCCGAAACGAACGGCATCTTCCTCGTCGATTCGATGGACGTCGACTACAACGCGCCGCACGAAAAATCGCTGCAGCTGCGCTACACGTTCTACGGCAAGGACGGCGGCCTGCCCGGCTTCAAGGCGATGGTCTGGGCGCTGACGGGGTGGGGCGCCGACGGCTCGGTGGGCGCGGCACAGGACCCGACGCATGCGGGCATCTACTGGAAGGACGGCCTGCCGGTGCAGGGGCGCCACCACGAGTTCGGCTTCATCCCTTCGTACACGATCCAGAGCGGGCGCTTCAAGGACACCAGGATCACGTTCATCGCGATGTGGCACGTGGGCTCGGCGCACTACTCGGACAGCACGAACCAGGAATACCGGCTGGTGGTCAATCTGCCGGTGACGGTGTTCTGAGCGATGGTGGGCGCGATGCGCGGTGGTTCGCCAATGGCGGGTGGCGGCGCAGTGCCAGACCGGCTGTAAAGATTGCGGCCGCAGCGGAATGCCCGGGCCGTCGCCCCCGGGCTCTGATGGTCAGGTTGTCGTGCTCAGGCCGTCTTCGGCGCCGGCGCGGCCGGGACCGGCTCGACCAGCACGACGCCGGTCAGCTGCCGGCCGGTGTCGCGCCACGCGTCGAGGCCGCCGCGCAGCGCGAGCGCGTCGGTGAAGCCGGCGTCCGACAGCCGTCGCGCCATCAGCGCCGCCGATACCTCGTTCGGGCACGAGCAATAGATCACGAACTTCTGCGACAGCGGATAGCGGGCGGCCAGGTCGCGCACGTGCCGCTCGTCGGCGAACAGCGCGCCGGGAATCGAGAACGGATCGAGCCGCCGATGCTCGACGGTCCGCACGTCGATCACGACGGGCAGTCGCGCCGCCTCGGCGTGCAGCAGCTGGTCGAGTTCGTCGACGCCGATGCGCGCGTGGGCCAGCTGGCGCAGCAGCGCACGGCGGCGCATCCAGCGCACGCTTGCATAAAGCGCGAGCAGCAGCACGATGGCGACCAGCGCGACGTGGCCGAGCTGGCTCGCGCCTGCGAACAGCCAGTCGATCTGCTCGGCGAACACGAGCCCGATCAGCAGCCCGGCGGCGGCCCACAGCAGCGCGCCAAGCGCGTCGTAGCCGATGAAGGTGCGATAGCGCGTGCCGAGCGCGCCGGCCATCGGCACCGACACCAGCGATAGCCCCGGCACGAAGCGCGCGATCGCGAGCACGCGCACGCCCCAGCGACCGAAGAACTGCTCGGTTTTTTTCACGCAACTGTCGCGCGATAGCGACAGCCGGCAGATCGTTTTCAGCGTCTTGCCGCCGAAACGGCGCCCCGCCACGTACCAGGCCGAGTCGCCGATCAGCGCCGCCACCACCGACAGCAGCAGCACCGGCACCAGCTGCATGCCGATCATGTCGGGATGCAGGGTGGCCATCGCGCCGAACAGGACGAGCGTCGGCATCGCCGGCACGGGCAAGCCGAGCGCGGCGGCCAGCACGTTGGCGAACACGATCAACGGTCCGTATCGGGCGATGAGGTCATGCAGCATGGTCGATGGGCGATACGCAAAAACGGCGGCGAAAACGGCGGGAGCGAATCAGATGGGCCGATTATCGACCATTTTCAAGTCAATGGAGAGTCGGCTGAACCGGCAGGGGGGAGAGCGGGAAGGCGGGCGGTGAGCGATGCGGGAGGCGAACGCTCACCGTTGGGCGAGACAACTCAGGAAGGCGTGCGGGCGAACGTGGCCGCGCCGTGCGATTCGCCGGGCAATTCGGCGCCGTGCGAGCGGATCGCGGCGATCAGTTCCGCCGGCGTGATCTCGTAACGCACCTCGCGATGGATGCCGGGCTTGCGCTCGTCGACCTCGATCAGCAGCACGCTTTTACCGTCATCGGTGGCTTCGAGCCGCAGCGAGCGTAGCTCGCGGCCGTCGGCCGTATCCAATTCGGTCAGCAGGGTCATCGCCCCGGAAGCACCGGTAGTGCGCATCGAACAAGTCCTCGTGTCGTGTCAATGGAAGATGTCGTGCTGCGAACTGCTCTGTTGCAGTGTAACGCGAACCGGCCAATCGCAACGAGAATTTCGAATTCCGTGGCAGCGCGGGATGCCCGGCTGGTATGACATATCGGGCGATGGGGCGGCACCGGCGGGGCGCCGCGCGGCACGGAAAATCGAGGCGGATCGAGCGCGCGCGGTAGCTGCCGCCAGCCGCCCGCGTCCGCCGCCGGAGACGGGCATGACGGCTGGCAGCGGTGGACGGCGCCCGACGAACCGGGCGCGCGTCCGCCAGCGTTTCAAACCAGTCCGGTAACGTAATAAACGGCGATCACGAAGAACACTGCGAGCGTCTTGATCACCGTGACCGCGAACACGTCGCGATACGACTGGCGATGCGTGAGACCCGTGACCGCGAGCAGCGTGATCACCGCGCCGTTGTGGGGCAGCGTGTCCATGCCGCCGCTGGCCATCGCGACCACGCGGTGCAGCACTTCCATCGGGATGTGCGCGGCTTCGGCGCCCTTGATGAACACGTCCGACATCGCGGCCAGCGCGATGCTCATGCCGCCCGAGGCCGAGCCGGTGATGCCGGCCAGCGCGCTGACCGACACGGCGGCGTTGACGAGCGGGTTCGGGATGCTCTTGAGCGCGTCGCTCACCACCAGGAAGCCCGGCAGCGCCGCGATCACGCCGCCGAAACCGTACTCGGACGCGGTGTTCATCGCCGCCAGCAGCGCGCCGCCGACGGCGGTCTTGGTGCCGCTCGCGAAGCGCGTGCTCACGCGCGGGAACGCGGTGATCACCACCAGCAGGATGCCGAGCAGCAGCGCGGCCTCCACCGACCAGATCGCCACCACCGTCTTGATCGGCGTGGTGACGGGCGCGTGCAGGCCGGGCAGCACCTCGGGCGGCACCGTGTAGGTGGCGCCGCCGTACCACTGCGGAATCCATTTCGTCATCACGAAGTTCGCCACGCCCACCAGCAGCAGCGGCGCGACCGCGAGTACCGGGTTCGGCAGCGTCTGCGTCTCGACGCGCTCCGGCTCGTTGACGAGCGAGGTGCCGTAGCCCTCGCCGGTCGCCATCGCCGCGCGGCGGCGCCATTCGAGGTAGGTCAGGCCCACCACGATGATGAACACCGAGCCGATCGTGCCGAGCGCCGGCGCGGCCCAGGCCGTCGTCTTGAAGAACGTGGTCGGGATGATGTTCTGGATCTGCGGCGTGCCCGGCAGCGAGTCCATCGTGAACGAGAACGCGCCGAGCGCGATCGCACCCGGCATCAGCCGCTTCGGGATGTTGCTCTGGCGATAGAGTTCGGCCGCGAACGGATAGACCGCGAACACGACCACGAACAGCGACACGCCGCCATAGGTGAGCAGCGCGCAGACCGCGACGATCACCGCGTTCGCGCGCGAGCGGCCGATGTAGCGGATCGCGGCGGCGACGATTGACTCCGAGAAGCCGGACAGTTCGATCACCTTGCCGAACACGGCGCCGAGCAGGAACACCGGGAAATACAGTTTGACGAAGCCGACCATCTTGTCCATGAAGATGCCGGAGAAGACGGGCGCGACGGCGGCGGGATCGGTCAGCAGCACCGCGCCGAGCGCGGCGACCGGCGCGAACAGGATCACGCTGTAGCCGCGATAGGCGGCGAACATCAGAAACGCCAGCGCGGCGAGGACGATGATGAATGACAAGTGAGTCTCCTGATTGTTTGATTT
Source organism: Burkholderia perseverans (assembly GCF_022870505.1). Classification (NCBI taxonomy): domain Bacteria; kingdom Pseudomonadati; phylum Pseudomonadota; class Betaproteobacteria; order Burkholderiales; family Burkholderiaceae; genus Burkholderia; species Burkholderia perseverans. Next base: position 3,364,436 of record NZ_CP045093.1, on the reverse strand, counting down.
CTTCGCGGCGGCCGGGCCGCGCCATGCAAGTGGCCCGCGCCGTGGCGCGCCCGGGTATTGCAGGTTCCGTGCCAGTGTACTAGCCGCCTGACGGCGAGGCGGCCGCCGTGCGCACCGCGGGTACTGCCGCGATCGATTCTACTGGCAGTGTCCCGATTTTGAGACGATAAACGATGTTCGGCGCCATTCGATGATGCCCGGCGATAGGGCCCGCGCGACGGCACCAGCCGGAATCCTTTGCCGGGCGCACGATAACGCCATTCCGGCGCAAGTCCAGCGAATGAGATAATCCGTCCCGGTCGGGAGACGATTCCAATGACCCGACGATACCCGGAGACAACGACATCATGATGAACGACTGGGCGAACCTGCCGGCCGGTTACGGCGACGTCCTGGCCCGCGCGGCCGAGTCGCTGTTCCGCACCTTCGAGCATTCGAGCGCCGGCACGCTGATCGTCGATCGCGACGCGCGCGTGGTCTGGATCAACCGGCGCTATGCGGCGCGTTTCGGCTTCGCCGATCCGCAGCAGGCGATCGGCCTCGACTGCGAAGCCGTGATTCCGCACAGCCTGATGCGCGACGTGGTGGCCAGCGGGCGGCCGATCCTGCTCGACATCATGGAGACCGGGCGCGAACCGCTCGTCGTCACGCGCCTGCCGCTCGTCGACGAGCACGGCGAGACGGTGGGCGCGATCGGCTTCGCGCTGTTCGACGAACTGAAGACGCTCACGCCGCTGTTCGCGCGCTACCTGCAGGTTCAGCAGGAACTGCTCGCCGCGCAGCGCTCGCTCGCGCAGGCGCGCCGGCCCAAATACACGTTCGCGAGTTTCGTCGGCACCAGCGCGGCCAGCCTCGAAACGAAACGGCAGGCGCGGCGCGCGGCGCTGGTGGACGCGCCGGTGCTGCTGCTCGGTGAAACCGGTACCGGCAAGGAACTGCTCGCGCATGCGATCCACGCGGCTTCCGCGCGCGCCTCGAAGCCGCTCGTGACGGTCAACGTGGCCGCGATTCCCGACGCGCTGCTCGAAACCGAGTTCTTCGGCGCGGCGCCCGGCGCCTACACCGGTGCCGATCGCAAGGGGCGCGTCGGCAAGTTCGAGCTGGCCGACGGCGGCACGCTGCTGCTCGACGAGATCGGCGACATGCCGCTGCCGTTGCAGGGCAAGCTGCTGCGCGTGCTGCAGGACAAGGAATTCGAGCCGTTGGGCTCGAACCGCATCGTGCGCGCGGACGTGCGGATCATCGCGGCGACCTCGGCCGACCTGCCGGCGCTGGTCGCGACCGGACGCTTCCGCGCCGATCTCTACTACCGCCTGAACGTGCTGGTGCTGAACCTGCCGCCGCTGCGCGATCGCAGTTCCGACCTCGAGGCGCTGGTCTATGCCACGCTCGAGGAGCTGGCCGCGCAGCACGGCCGCGCGGCGCAATGCACGCTGACGCCGGACGCCTTGCAGTTGCTCGCCATGCACCGCTGGCCGGGCAACGTGCGCGAGCTGCGCAACACGCTCGAGCGCGCGCTGATGCTGTCGGACAGCGCCGTGATCGACGCGGCCGCGCTCGCGCCGTTCGTTGCGCTGTCCGTTGCGCCTGCCGCCGTGTCTGCCGCTGTCGCGGCGGCCGACCGGACCGGCGCGGCGGGCATGGTGGCCGGCACGGCCGCCGCGCCGGCGAACCCGGGTGCGCCTCGTCCGCACGCGGCGCCGGATACGGTGCCGGATGCGGGCGGCGAATTTGTTGCAACTGCAACGGTTTCGTATGCGGACGCGTTCGCCGAGTGGGAGCGCGGCTTTTTGAGCGACGCGCTCGTGGCCTGCAACGGACGCGTCACGGAAGCCGCCGCGCGGATCGGCATCGGCCGCGCCACGTTTTACAAAAAGATCGCGGCGCTCGGACTCGTGACATGACGAATGCGGCGTCAATCGCGAATCGGAATGCGCGAGTGCCGAAATGAAAATCGGCCCGATGCCGATCGGTCTGTCGATTAATAAAAATTCCGATGAATGCCGATAACGATATTGGCTTGTGCGCCATGCCCGCGTTTCTGGCGCCGGCGCCGGAACGCGGCGCGCGGCGAACCGTTCGGTGAACTGCCGAATCCGGCCGACACCGTTGCGGTGCGGGCCGCCCGCCGGCCGACGGCAGGTTCGCCGATGCGAACTTGCGGCGCGCTCCCGCACGCGACGCGTGACCCGCCGCGGCGTGAAATCGTCAAGAAAGAAAGCGTGGGCGGCTTGCGGATTCGTCATTGATTCGCATGTCATTCGTTTGCCGCGTTGTAATCTCGAAAATGCTCGCGCGGGCCGCAATCCATATCGCGACGCGGCAACGATCTTTGCGACTGGCGACATATCGCGCGCATGATTGCGTTCGTGCTACTTTGAATTGACTTTCGACCGTTGCGGCATGGCATACTCGCGTCGTCCCAAAAGTAGATTGACTGGAAACCGCCCATGAAACATCGATTGGCGAAGCTGCCCTCGCCACGCAAGCCCGCCGTGCAACTGGCATTGTCGATCGCTTTGCTCGCGAGTCTCGCGGGATGCGGCGGCGGTGCCCCGCTGTTTACCCCCGACGGCCGCTCGACCGCGCAAGTCCAATGTCCCGAAGCCGGCCCATGGGACACCTGCCTGCAAAATGCCCGCGGCATTTGCGACGGCAATTTCGACACGATTCGCCAGTCGGTCGAGAGCGGCACCCGCACCCTGCTCTTCGCATGCCGTGTCGGCGCCGCCCATTGAGCGACGGCGTTGACGGCCCGGCGCGCAATGCGAAAAAACACGAACCCTGTGTAAATTGATTTCTATACTGTCCAAATAACCAATCACGGAGTCGGATTCGATATGGCGACCTACAGGCAACTGACCGTCCAGCTCGAAAAGCTGCAGCAAAAAATCGACAAGGAGCGAGAAAAGGCCATCTCGGACGCAATCGCCGATATCAAGGCAAAAATTGCGGAATACGACATCACGCCCGAAGAGCTTGGTTTCCGGAGCACCGCTGCCGCAGCGAAGCCCAAAAAGCCGCTACCTCCGAAATATCTGAATTCGAAGACCGGCGAAACCTGGAGCGGCCGGGGCCGCGCGCCGGCCTGGCTTGGCAAGAACCGGAACCGCTTCCTGATCAAGGACTGATCCCGAAAAGACTCACCTTTGGCGCCTTATGGAACGGTGCGAATCGACTTCGAGTCGTTCGCACCGTTTTGTTTTTCCCGTGTCCCGGCCAGTTTCTCTCCTTGTGAAACAATTTACTCATTTTGTTTCCCGATTGCGTCAAACTGCGAAAGCGCCGTGAATTCACGGTAAATACACGGCGAACGCACGACATATCATGAACGTCCGCGCGATATCGTCGTGATTCAATGCAAAGTGGCGCCGCTTTCGACTCGTTGGTTGATACGCCGCGCCAAACCGTTTTCGACCGATTGGGGTGAGGCGGCGGCACATGCAGTGCGCACCTCCCGAATTCACTCACCTTTGCTCCCGTCATCCTTTACCTCGACTCCCGAAACTGCTCACCTTTACGCGCCGACGGATCATGCGGCAGGCCGGCGACGCGGGCCGGCGGCATCCGCGAACACCATGGGCCGTGCGTCCGGCACCCTGCAACGCGCCTTCATCCTCGTGTGCATTGACGTAGCTGAACACCTGGCCGTTTGGCCTATAGGCAGGCCTGGGGTGTTCCCCTATCCTACGGCTCATTGTCGCGTTCCACGCGTCATGCCGAAGGAGCCCGCCGTGACCGTCCGTAATCTCGATGCGTTGTTTCAGCCGAAATCCGTGGCCGTGGTCGGCGCGTCCCGGCGCGCGGGCAGCCTTGGCGCGATCGTCTGGGCACGCGTGCTGGACGGCGGATTTGCCGGGCCGACCTGGCCCGTCAATCCCAAGTACGACGAACTGACCGGACACCCGGTGTTCGCGCGCGTGGCGCGGCTGCCGCAGCCGCCGTCGGTGGCGGTCGTCTGCACGCCGCCCGCCACCTGGCCCGGCATCATCCGCCAGCTCGGCGAATTGGGCGCGCGCTGCGCGATCCTCGTCGGCGAGGCGCGCACGGCCGGCGAGCGCGCCTCGGTCGAGCGCGCGCTCGAAGCGGCGAAGCCGTACCTGCTGCGCATCGTCGGGCCGGGCAGCCTCGGTGTCGTGACGCCGCGCCTGAACGCGCATTTTGGCGCGCCGGCCTGTCGCGTGAGCGCGGGCGGCGTCGCCTGGGTCTCGCAGTCGAACGCGCTGACGAATGCCGCGCTCGGCTGGGCGCAGGCGCGCGGGCTCGGTTTCTCGCATGCGGTCGCGCTCGGCGACGAGGCCGACGTCGATGCGGGCGACGTGCTCGACTACCTCGCGAGCGATCCCTCCACGCGCGCGATCCTGCTCGAACTCGACAGCATCAGGTCGGCGCGCAAGTTCATGTCGGCCGCACGCGCGGCGGCGCGCAACAAGCCGGTGCTGGCGCTGCACACCGGCCGCGCCGAGGCCGGCGACGCGTTGTACACGGCGGCGTTCCAGCAGGCCGGCATGGTGCGCGTCGACACGCTCGACGATCTGCTCGACGAGATCGAAACGCTCGGCGTCGGGCGCATCACGGCGAGCGACGCGGTCACCGTCGTCACCAGCGATGCGGGCGTCGCGAGGCTCGCCGTCGATGCGCTCGCCGCCGCCGGCGACATGACGCTCGCGCCGTGGCCGCCGGCGGCCACCGCCGCGCTGGCCACCGTGCTGCCGCTGCCGCCCGGCATCGAGGCCGGCAATCCGCTGCTGCTCGGCGACGACGTGCGGCCCGAAGGTTTCGGCGCCGTCGTGCGCGCGCTCGGCAAGCTCGGCGGCACCGGTACGCTGTTCGTTGTCCACGCAACGTCCCACAACGCACCGGTCGAGGCGGTGGCGCGCGAGCTGATCGAGGCGAAGCGCGCTTCATCGCATCGTGTCGTGGCCTGCTTCTTCGGCGGCGTCGACGCGGCCACGCGAGACGCGCTGCATGCGCAGGGCATTCCCGTGCATACCACGCCGCAGCGGCTCGCGCGTGCCTACGCGCGGCTCGTGGAGTACCGGCACGGTCGCGAGCTGCTGATGCAGACGCCGGAAGGCATGCCGCCCGAGCCGCCCGCCGCGGTGACGCGCGCGCAGGACGAGGCGCGCGAGGCCGCCGCGCGTGGGCCGACCGGCTTCGATGGAACGCGCGCGGCGGACTGGCTCGCGCATTTCGGATTGCAGCCGTTCACGCCCGGGGAGCCGGGCAGTGCCGAGCCGGTCGACGCGGGCGGCGGCGTGATCGTCGAGATGACGGTCGAGATGTTCGACGATCCGAACTTCGGCCCGGTGTTCCGCTACGCGGTGCCGGCGGCGGACGGCATCTCGGCGCCGCTCGTCGTGTACGGGCTGCCGCCGTTCAACACCGTGCTCGCGCGCGCGGTCGTGAGGCGTTCGCCCTACGCGCGACGCGCGGCGCCCGAGCCGCTGCTCGACGTGCTGACGGCGCTGTCGCAGGCGGTATGCGAGGTGCGGGAGCTCGTTTCGCTGTCGCTGGTGCTGCGCGTGTTGCCGCGCCGCGTCGTGGTTCGCGATGCGCGCCTGCGCTTCGCGGCGGGTCGCAGCCGGCTCGCGATCATGCCGTATCCGCGGCGCCTGGAACAGCACGTCGATTGGCACGGCACCACGATGACGGTGCGGCCGATCCGGCCCGAGGACGAGGCCGCGCATACGGCGCTGCTCGGTGCGATGACGCCCGATGATCTGCGCATGCGCTTCTTCGGCGCGATCCGCAGCTTCGATCATTCACAGGTCGCGCGGATGACGCAGATCGACTACGACCGCGAGATGGCGTTGATCGCGACCGTCGACGATCACGAAGGCAAGCGGCAGACGCTTGGTGTCGTGCGGGCCGTGGCCGATCCCGACAACGAGACGGCCGAGTTCGCGATCGCGATTCGCGCGGACCAAAAAGGCAAGGGCCTCGGGCGGCTGCTGATGGCGCGCATCATCGACTATGCGCGCTCGCGCGGCACGCAGTGGCTGGTCGGCGAGGCGCTGCGCGAGAACGGCGCCATGATCGGCCTCGCGCGCGCGTCGGGGTTTGACGTTGCTTCGACCGGGGAGCCCGGTGTCGTCGGGTTCCGTTTGAAGCTGCAAGCGTGAGCGCGGGTGGCGCGTTGAGACGCGGGGATATCGCATGCCTTCTCCGGAGGCCGGCGAGTCGCGCGGCGGCGATTGACGCGAAGGTGAGCCGATACGGGATCGATGGTGAGGGATTACGGGAGCCGCGCGCGGAGGTACGCGCGCGGCTCCGGTGCGATACGACGCGTGGGTGCCGTATCGATGCCGCCAATGCAGGCCATGGCGCGCGGTGAGCGTTCGAGGTGAGCCGGTGCGGATGAGCGGCCCGGGCGGATAGCGCCAATCGCCGTAATGCCGGGCGACGACATCGTAGGGACTGCCCGGTGCGAGTCCGGATTGCGCGGGCAGCGGGCTGGCGCACTCGGACGATTGCTCAAACTACCGCCCGACGCTCCGGCGTAGTCAGCCCGCTCGGGCAACCCACCCGGGCTGCTCGCTCAAGCAACCCGCTCGGGCGGCTAGCTCGAGCCGCCACCCGTCCAGCCGGTTCAAACAGCCAGCTTGTTCGACGCGTCGTCGATCTGCGCGCGTGACAGCGCGAGTTCCTCGAGCAGCGCCTCGGCATAGACGGCGCCCGTCTCGCGTTCGAGCCGCGCGATCGTCAGCGCGCAACGCGCGGTGTCCTTCGGCATCGCGATGAAGCGCTTGACCGATTCGCCGGTCGTGAACGCCTCGAACAGGGCGGCGCGCACGTCGTCGGGCAGCGTCTTGGTCCACTGGTACGGCTTGCCGTTGAAGGTGATCGACGGCGGCAGCACGCGCTCCTTCTTGCTGGCCGAGATCAGGCCGTAGGTGCGCGCGGCGTCGCCGATCTGCTCGGGGGAAAACAGCTCGTCCGGCGAAATGTCGAACTGCGAGATGTAGGCTTCGATCGCCTGCATCGCGGCGGCGCGGTCGTCGCGTTTCTTCTGCGCGCGGGCGACGATGTCGCGCAGCTCGTCCGCCTCCTCGGGCGTGATCGTGAAGCTTGCCTGCTTCTGCTGAAGTTCGGAGAAACGCTGGAATTCGAGATCGGTCAGAAGTTTGGCCATGAGGGTCATCGTGCGGGCACCGTCCGGACGGCGGCGCCGGTTTGCGAAAGGGCCGCCATTTTAGCGTCGCGCGCGGATGCGAGCCAGCACGCGTGATCAGGGCATGCCGAATGCATGCGCCGGCACGCTCTGCGCGGTGACGCAGCCACGGCCAGCGACGCTACTAACGGAGATCTTGCCCGCGCCCGCGTGCAGCCGGCCCGCGAGCCGGCCGCAGCGCCGCGGCTCGCCGTCGTTCGCCATCCTTCAGGCCTCCCGCCCGGCTCCCGGCCGGGCCGCATGAAGCGCCCGCGGCCGTCCGGCTAGGCCGCCCGCAATCCCCCCATCGACAGCCCCTCGGCCGTGCGCTGCAGCAGCGCCGCCACGGCGCACGGCGAGGGCGCGTCATGCGCATCGATGCGTTGCACGTAAGGGCAGGTGAGTGCCGCGATCGCGTGTCCCGACGGCCCCAGCACGGGAAAGGCGATATCGGTAACACCAAAGGCACGCCGCGATTCCCGGCGAATCCCGCCTTGCTGCCGCACGTCGGAGACGGCCGCCTCGAACATGTCGTTGTCGAAGCTCGCGGCGCTGTCGAGTTTCGCGTGTTCGTCGAGCATCAGCCTGCGCTGGCCGGGCGTCTGGAACGCCAGCATCAGGTGTCCCGACGCGGAGTCGGCGAGGCCGACGCGCGAGCCGAGCCGCACCGAAATGCCCCACGCGCCGGGATCGTCGACCTGGGCGATCACGAGCAGGTCGCCGCGGTCGTAGACGGACAGGTGGCACGACTGCCCGGCGTTCTCGGCGAAGCGCTGCATCGGCGGCAGCGCCTCGGCGATCAGCCGGCTCATCGGTGGATGCCGGTGCGCGAGCGCGAACAGCTTGAGGCTCAGCGTGTAGCGGTCGCCGCCCGACGACCGCGTCACGTACTGGCGCGCCACCAGCCGTTCGAGCATCCGGTAGATCTCGCTGGCATTGCGGCCTAGCCGTTTGGTGATTTCGGTGCGGGTCAGACCTTCTTTCTGCTCGGCGAGCAACTCGAGAATGTCGAGCCCTTTGTCGAGCGCCGGCGCTCGATAGCGCCCGGCGTCCTCGGTGTCGTTCAGCGCGGCCTCGGATGGCGCGGAGGGGACGTATTGGTTCTGCATCGTAGTGTGTTGGCATGGCCCGGCGCCCGCACGGCATGCGGTGCCCGGTTGTGGCTCTGGAAGTTGCGCATCGGCCCGATGCGTTCATCGATAAGCGAAACCCTGCGGCAACGTCGGCTGGCACTGACTGGCGCAGCAGTCGATCTGCTTATTTCGAGAAAGTAAACGTAAAGGAGTGGAACGTAAGCATCATTTTTATCAAATAGTGAGCCGATCTGAGCTTGCGCTCGTCCCAAAAAATGGTGCGTCATCGCAAACGCGCTTGCGGCCGGCTCCCGCGTAATGTCCAGTGCGAAATCGATTGTTGTCGTTTGGCAACATTCGATGCAGCCGGGCCGCGGGCCGCCGCGCCGGGGCTGGCGCAGGCACAATCGGGCGTCGCCGATTTCACGATGCGATTCAACCGGAGGGAAGTTCGTCATGAAGCTGTTGCGTTATGGCCCGCTGGGCCAGGAAAAGCCCGGCCTGCTCGATGCGCGGGGCCGGATTCGCGATCTGTCGGCGGTGGTGGCCGACGTCGCCGGCGAGGTGCTGTCGGATACCGGCCTCGCGCGGCTGCGCGGCCTCGATCCGGATTCGCTGCCGCTGGTGCCGGGCGAGCCGCGGATCGGCGCCTGCGTGGGCGGGATCGGCAAGTTCGTCTGCATCGGTCTCAACTACGCCGATCACGCGGCGGAATCGGGCCTGCCGGTGCCGGCCGAGCCGGTGGTGTTCGCGAAATGGACCAGCGCCGTCTGCGGGCCGGACGACGGCATCGAGATCCCGCGGGATTCGGTGAAGACCGACTGGGAGGTCGAGCTCGGCGTCGTGATCGGCCGCGAGTGCAAGCATGTGGACGAGGCGAGCGCGCTCGACTACGTGGCCGGCTATTGCGTCATCAACGACGTGTCCGAGCGCGAATGGCAGATCGAGCGCGGCGGCCAGTGGGACAAGGGCAAGGGGTTCGACACGTTCGGCCCGATCGGCCCGTGGCTCGTCACGCGCGACGAGATCGCGGACCCGCAGCAGCTCGATCTGTGGCTCGAGGTCGACGGCCATCGCTACCAGGACGGCAACACGCGCACGATGATCTTCAGCGTGGCGAAGGTGATCGCCTATCTGTCGCGCTGCATGAGCCTGCAGCCCGGCGACGTGATCTCCACCGGCACGCCGCCCGGCGTCGGCATGGGCGTGAAGCCGTCGCCCGTCTACCTGAAGCCGGGGCAGACCGTGCGGCTCGGCATCGCCGGCCTCGGCGAGCAGCGGCAGCAAACGCGCGCGGCGGGCTGAGCCGTCGTCACGTGCGGCGCCGCGCGCCGCGCGTGATCCGCTTCGCCCCGGCCGTCATCGCGGCCGGGGACAGTCGCCGGACAGCGGCGAGACAGCGGCGCGCACCGACCGCGTGCGCCCGATTTCCCCGCTCCCCGAACCACGGGATAGCGAGACCACGAAACAATGGCACGACCCGCCCGGCACTCGTCGCCGCGCCGTGATCATCCCGCTTCCGGTGCTCCACCGGCATTGCCATATTTCTCCGGCATGAAATAGGCATCCTGTAGAAAATATCAGGTTTATCGGCAACAAAGCGATAAAAGAGCGGGATTTTGTCCGGATATTGGAAACAAGCGGAAATCGATTTTTGCGCGCGGCGTGGTCATGCGAAAACCATCCGAAACCGCGTAGAATCGTCTGCGGACCGCGCCGCGAGCCCCCGCCATGCATGGCGCGGGAGGCCCGCATGAGGTCGTTGCGGCGCCGAACGATCCCTACTTTGACGTGTGGCACATTGTAGTGTGAAGAATCGAGCTCCTCATTAAAAAATCCCTTATCCCGATTATTGGGGGTTTTCGTGGCATTCCGATTCACCATGGCCGTGGGATTCGGGTGGCAGCCGCGATCGACCTGATCGAGGATATTTCACGCGACGTTCCTTTTTACTCGCAAGTCATGCCACGGAGTTCACCATGGATCGCGCCAATCCGTCGTTTCTCGTAGACGAATCGCTGCTCGCGAATCCGCTCACCCCGCCCGCCGAACTGCCGTCGCGCAGCGAGCGGCTGCCTTTCACGATCCGTGCCGAGGCCGGCGACCGTGGCCGCGACGCGGTGGTCCTGCTGGCGCAGTCGCGGCTCGATCACGAGCCGGTCGGCACGATGCGCATCCAGAGCAATGCGCACGGGCCGCTGCCGCTCGAGGCGTCGGTGGCGCTGCCGCCGGAGATGGCGGGCTGCCGGCTCGCCGAGGCGACCCAGCTCGCGGTGCGCGACGGCCTGATGGGCCGCGCCGTGAAGGTGGCGCTCTGCAAGGCGCTCCTGACCTACTGCCGGGCGGCCGCGATCGACTGGGTCGTGATCGCCGCGCGTGCGCCGCTCGACCGCGATTTCGAGGCGATGCTGTTCGACGACGTCCACGGCGCGCACGAAACCTTTCCGATGACGCATCTCGACGGCCAGGCGCACCGCCTGATGGCCAAGCGCGTGGCCTCGGCCCAGCGCCGCTGGGCCGAAGTCCAGCATCCGCTCTACGGCTGCATGTTCGAGACGCAGCATCCGGACATCGACGTTACCCCGCGCCCCTCCTGATCCGCACGACAGGCGGGGCGGGCGCCGCGAGGAGGCTGATTGCGGGCCGCCGCGGCGCCCGTCGCGGGCTTCCGGTCATCAAGCCGGAAGCGTTGATCAAATTGCATTACTTCCTGATGAGAATTAATAACAGCGAATCGGGAGCAAGGCCATTAGAATCGGGAACGTTTCGGCGCGCGACAGGAGATGACAGACATGCGGCTGTCAGGATGGGCATCAGGGTTCAGACAGCTGGCTGGCGGACGTCGCTTCGACCGCTGGTTCGACGTTTTCTCGATCCATCTGGTGCCCGCGCTGCTGGTGATATCGACCGTGCTGTTCCTGACGATCTCGCCATCGAGCGACGGCATCATCGACGCGACGCCGCTCGGCTTTCACGCCTGGCTCGACCGCGGCGGCCAGGCCTCGCCGGCCGACGCGCTGGCGGCCACGCGCGACGCGCCCGTCACGACGCGCTTCGGCACGCACCTGTCCGAGCAGCCGGTCTGGATGCTGCTCGACCCGGGCGCGCAACCGCCGGCCGCCGCATCCGCCGGCGGCACGGCGCCCGCTTTTCACGATCCACACGATCCGCACGACTACCTGGCGTTCCCGTCGCGGCACGCCCGCTCGCTGTCGTGCTGGAACGCCCGCACGCTGGCGCCGCTCGGCAACGCCGAACGGATCGCGACGCACGGCGCGCTGCGCGCGGCCGGCACCGGCTTCGCGCTGCGGCTCGACGCGCTCGGCGCGCCGGACGCCCGGGGTGAACCGGCGCCGGTGCTGTGCCGGGGCCTGTACGGCGGCCCGGCCTATGTGACGGCGAGCCGGCTGTCGCGCGCGGCGCTGGTGGAAACGCGCCTGCAGTTCGAGCGCAACGCCTCGCTGATCAGCGGCGGGCTGCTCACGCTGGCGATCTTCATCTTCGTGATCGCGCTGATCAATCGCGAATGGACCTACATCGTGTTCGCGGTCTGGCTGGTGGGCAACCAGCGGCTCGCCGCGAACGCGCTCGGCTTCGACGACGTCTGGCTCGACCACCTGCTCTCGCCGGCCTGGATCGACCTGATCCGGCAGGTGACGTTCGCGGTCTACTACGTCGTCACGGCCTCGCTGTTCGTGCGGCTGTTCCGGCGCGAGCTGGCGCAGCTGCCGCTGCAATGGCTGCTGAAGGCGGTGCAGATCGGCGGCGGCGTGCTGCTGCTGCTCGCGTTCGTGCTGCCGTACCGCTGGTTCATCCCGCTGCTCTGGACGCTGGCCGGCGCGGGCATGCTGGTGCTGCTGCTGTTGCTCGGGCAGATGCTGTGGCGCGCACGCACGCGCACCATGATCTGGTACGCCGCGTCGCTGAGCGTCGTGCTGTTCGCGATCCTGTCGGAAGTGTTCGCGGCCGCGCTCGGCACGCGGCTGCTGTTCGGCGGGCTGAACCCGGTGGCCACCTCGCTTGCCTCGAGCATGCTCGCGGCGTTCGCGATCGCCGAGCAGCTGCGCGCCGACCGTCGGCGCCGCCGCAAGTCCGAATCCGATCTGCGCAACACCTACGCGCTCACGCCGATCGGCCTGTTCACGCTCGATCCGGCCGGCCGCTTCACGCGCGCCAACCCGGCGCTGCTGTCGATGCTGTCGCTGGAGCACGACGCCTATCGCACGCGCTACTGGACCGAGTTCTTCGACGCGAGCGCCTGGCGGCGCCTCTGCGAACTCGCGCGGCAGGACGGCGCGGGCGCGATCGAGATCAACGGCTCGGCCGCGGTCGGCACCGCGCAGCGCCGCTATTCGGTGCGCGCGATCTTTTCCGAGGACGCCTACGAAGGCTCGATCGAGGAGGTGACCGAGCGCGCCGAGGTGCTGGAGCGGCTGCATTTCCTGGCCGATCACGATTCGCTGACGGGCGCGCTGAACCGGCGCGGCATCGAGCGTCGGCTGGAGGCGCTGGCCGGCACGCGTGCGCGCTGGTCGGTCGCCTACGTCGATCTCGAGCCGTTCAAGGTGATCAACGACATGTTCGGCCACGCGGCCGGCGACGAGGTGCTCTGCCAGCTGGTCGCGCGCATGACGGGCTGCCTCGCGCGGCGCGGCGTGATCGGCCGGATCGGCGGCGACGAGTTCGTCTGCGTGTTCGCCGAGATCGACGTGGACGAGGCCGCCGCGCTCTGCGAGCAGCTCGCCGAGACGATCAGCGCGCAGCCCTATCAGATCGGCAACCGCACCGTGCGCGTGCGAGCCTCGATCGGCGTGGTGGAGTGCCTGCCCGCGATGTCGGTCCACGACATGATCGCGCACGCCGACCTGGCCTGCCGCGAATCGAAGCGCGACGGCACCGGCCGGATGATCGTCTACCGCAGCGATTCGCGCGACTTCGAACGCCGGATGCGCGACATCGCGCTGATCGGCACGCTCAGCGAGGATGCGATCCCCGAGGGGCTGGTGCTCGCGATGCAGCCGATCGTGTCGGTCACGCACGCGGGCGAGGCGCTCGATTTCGAGGTGCTGCTGCGCCTGAAGCGCGAGGACGGCACGATCCTCAGCGCGGCCGATTTCATCGACGCGGTCGAGCGGCTCGGCACCATCGGCGCGATCGATCTGTGGGTGCTGTCGTCGGTGCTCGACTGGGTCGAGCGCAACCAGGCGACGCTGGCCAAGACGCGCTTCATCTGCGTGAACCTGAGCGGCGCGTCGCTGAACGACGAGCGCATCGTGGCCGAGATGTTCCGGCGCCTGGAGGCGCACGCCTCGATCGCGCACCTGCTGTGCCTGGAGATCACCGAGACGGTCGCGCTGCACGACCTGAAGACGAGCCAGCACTTCGTGGCGCGCGCGCACGACATGGGGATCCGCATCGCGCTCGACGATTTCGGCGCGGGCCACACCTCGTTCAAGTACCTGAAGGCGCTGTCGGCCGACGCGCTGAAGATCGACGGCGAGTTCGTGCGGACCATGTGCGAGCATCCGGCCGACATCGCGATCGTCGAATCGATCGTCGATCTGGCCAAGAACCTCGGCATGCGCACCATCGCCGAGTGGGTCGAGGACACCCGGACCTTCGAGGCGCTGCGCGCGATCGGCGTGGACTATGTGCAGGGCTACGCGGTGGGCCGGCCGGTGCCGCCCGAGCAGATCCTCGCGGCCGACTCGGGGCTCGATTTCGTGCCGATCGACGCGATCCGCCAGGCGCTGGCCGAGCCGGCTTCGGCGGAGGCATCGCGCGGCGAGGCGTGAACGGGGTTTTGAACCAGGCGTGAATGAGGCATGAGCCAGTATGAGCGAGGCCCGAGCGGCCGATGCTGCGCGCGCCCATGAAAATGCCGCCGGAGTGCGGCGGCATGAATACGGCGGTCAAAGACCGTCGGCTCGGGAAGCGGCGCGCTGCGCCGGCCCGTCGCGAGGAGAGGAGGAGAACCCGCGAACGATGGCCGGCGCGCGCCGCAACCGGGACGAGACTTAGAAGTCGGTCGTCATCGACAGCCAGATCGAGCGCGGCGCGCCCTGCGTCAGGTAACCGCCCACCGCCGACGCCCAGTACGACTTGTTGGCGACGTTGCGCACCATCACGCGGAAGGTGGTCGGCTTCTTGAACAGCTCGGTCTGGTAGCGCGCGCCGAGGTCGAAGCGGTTCCACGACGGGATCGACAGCGTGTTGGCCACGTCGAGGTATTCCGAACTGGTGTGGATCCAGCGCGCCGTCAGCGTGGCACCGGTCAGGAACGGCAGGTCGTACTCGGCGTTCGCGGTGAACGTGAACTTCGGCACGCCGATCGGGCGGTTGCCGTCGTTGGTGCCGCCCGAGGTGTCCTGCAGCGTCGCGTCGATGTAGCTGGCGCCGGCGATCAGGCGCAGGCCCTTGAGCGGTTCGCCGTTGATCGACGCCTCGATGCCGCGATGGCGCTGCGTGCCGTCGGCGGCGAACACCATCGTGTTCGGATCGGTGTAGGCCATCGGCTTTTCGATCTGGAACAGCGCGAACGCGGCGCCGAACCTGTCGGTGTCGTACTTGGCGCCGACTTCATACTGCTTCGAGCGATACGGCGCGAGCGCCTGGCCGAAGTTGATCGCGGTGGTCGGCGCGCTGTCGCCCTGCGTCAGCGCCTCGGTGCGGTTCGCGTAGAACGCGAGATTCGCGGTCGGCTTGACGACGAGGCCGAACACCGGCGTCGTGATCGACTGGTCGTAGACGGTGGTCGGGCTGCCGGTGTAGGCGTAGTTGGTGACCGCGATCGACTGGCGGCGTGCGCCGATCGTGAACAGCACGCGGTCGTTCAGGAAGCCGAGCGTGTCGGACACGGCGACGCTGCGCGTCCAGGTCATCGCCACCGTGCCGGGATCGTAGAGATTGCCGCCCGAGCCGACCGTGGCCGGATACGGCACCTGCACGGTGTTGTAGAGCGAGGTCGGGAACGAGCTCGAGAACGTGTAGGCCGACTGTGAGTTCAGGCGCGTGTAGGCGGCGCCGACCGACACCATGTGGGTGACCGGGCCGGTCGCGAAGCGGCCGCGCACGCCGGCTTCGGCCGATTCCGCGTCTTCCTTGTGCGGCACGCCCAGGCGCGAGCCGGTGGTGGCGCCGTTGGCGCCGTAGGTCGGCGAATAGTATTCGCCCCACTCGTCGGTGTGGCGTGCGCCGCCGGCCGCATAGGCGGTCCAGCCCGGCGCGAAGTCGTATTCGGCGCGCAGCATGCCGACCGTGTCCTCGAGATCCGAATAGGCCCAGTTCTGCGAGTAGTTGTAGGTGGCCGACGGCGGCGCCGGCACCGAGGTGCCGGTCACGTAGACCACCGGACGGCCGTTGTCGACGCGCTGGCGCTGGTGCAGGAAGTCGGCGTAGAGGCGCAGCTTGTCGCCGCGCCAGTCGAGCGACAGCGCCTGCGTGCTGCTGCGGTGGTATTCGCCGTCCACGTCGGTGTCGCCGGTGCTGGTGGCCTGGTTGGCGCGAATCCCGAACTGCCCTTCGCTGCCGAAGCGGCGGCCCACGTCGATGTGCTCGGCGATCTCGCCGCCGGTGCCGCCGTCCACCGTCACGCGCGTGAGCGGCTTGTCCTCGGCGCGCTTCAACTGCAGGTTGATGCCGCCGCCCACCGCGGAGCCGGTCGGCGAGGCGCCGCTCAGGAACGCGTTGGCGCCCTTCAGCACGTCCACGCGATCGACCGCGTCGGTGGCCACCAGCTGGCGCGGCGTCACGCCGTACAGGCCGTTCAGCGAGACGTCGTCGCCGTTCAGCTCGAAGCCGCGGATCACGAACACCTGCGAGAAGTTGCCGTAGCCGTAGGCGGTGCGCACGCCCGGATCGTTGTCGAGCACGTCGGCGAGCGTGCGTGCCTGCTGGTCCTCGATCAGCTTCGAGGTGTAGGTCGTCATGCTGAACGGCACGTCGATGTTGCGCTGCTTGCCGAGCATGCCGTAGTTGGCGCCGCGCGCGACCTGGCCGCCGGCGTAGGCGGGCGAGAGATCGCCGGGCAGTTCCTCGGCCTTGCCCTGCACGGCGATGGCCGGCAGCGCGGTGGCGCCGCCGCTGGCCGTGGCGGACTTGGCGGCGGGTTGCGTGGCGGGTTGTGCAGCCGGTTGCGTGGCGGACGGCGTGGTTTGCGCCAGCGCGGCGGCAGGCAGGGCGCACAGGGCGACGAGGGTGAGGCAACCGAGGGAAATCGGTGAACGAGGCGTGGCAGGCAAGACGTTGATTCGCATAGGACGCACTAACGGATTAAAGAAAACTCCGTCCCAGGGCGTCGTTCGGAATCCGGGCGGGCCGGCCATCCCGTCGATCGATCCTGCGAGCTGGACGAAGCGGGAAGGCGTTTTTTTAAGATGGCCGGACTATAAATTAAATGCGAATCATTGTCATCTCGAAAATGGTTCTCATGTCGATTGGTTACAACAGAATGGGGACGGATATCTCCCGGCGGTCGCGGTTTTCGGCCGCAAACCCGCGCCGGACGCGGATGACGGACGAATTAAAGGAGGGCCGGGAGGTAAATGGGAAAATAGGACGGAATGGTTTTCTGCAATGAGACGAGGTGTCGCACGCATGCATGCGTGCGTGCGTGCGGATTTTGCGCTGTCGTCGGGTAAATGTAATGCCGGTCACGGGATCGGGCGGCACGGTGGCCGCGACTGCGTCGCATGCCGCCTCAGCGCCGGCCGCGGCGTGGGCCGCCCTCGACGGCGGCGAGCTTGCGCCACAGCGTCGTCTTGCTGATGCCGAGCACGGCGCAGGCACGTTCGCGGTCGCCGCCGCAGGCGTCGAGCACGGTGCGGATCTCGTCGGCCTCCACGCGCCGGCGGCGCTCGCCGAGCGTCGGGGCGGCGGCCTGGGCCGGATCGGACGGCGGCGCGCCGACATCGGCCCGAGGCCGTCCGCGCGCGGCCTCGCTGCCGGTCGCACCGGCCCCGCTCCCGGCTTCGCCGCCGGGCGCCGCGAACACCTCGGGCGCGATCGCGCGCAGCGTCTCGGGCGTCGGCGCGAGATCGGCGTTGCCGTCGGCCAGCTCCACGGCGAGCCGCTCGATCACGTTCTGCAGCTCGCGCACGTTGCCGGGCCAGCGGTGCCGCGCGAGCGCGGCGGCCAGCGGCGCGACGGCGCGCGCCGCGTCGTCGGCGCCGCGCAGCCGGGCGGCCAGCCGCGGCTCGCGCCGGGCCGCCTGCGCGAGCAGTTCGGCCGCCAGCGCGGCGATGTCGGCGGGCCGCTCGCGCAGCGGCGGCAGCGCGATGTTGAGGATATTCAGGCGGTAGTAGAGATCGGCGCGGAAAGTGCCCGCCTCCACCGCGGCGAGCAGCGAGCGATGCGTGGCCGCCACGATCCGCACGTCGATGCGGATCGGTTCGGTCGAGCCGAGCCGCACCACCTCGCGCTCCTGCAGCACGCGCAACAGGCGGCTTTGCAGCGACAGCGGCATCTCGCCGATCTCGTCGAGGAACAGCGTGCCGCGATGCGCGGCCTCGAACAGCCCGGCCTTGCCGCCGCGCCGCGCGCCGGTGAACGCGCCGTCGTCATAGCCGAACAGCTCGCTTTCCAGCAGCGCCTCCGGAAACGCGCCGCAGTTCATCGCCACGAACGGGAACGGGCTGCGCGCGCTCAGCGCGTGCAGGCTCTGCGCGATCATCTCCTTGCCGGTGCCGCTCTCGCCGAGCACCAGCACGGTGGCGTCCGACTTCGCGTAGCGGCGCGCCAGCTCGCGCACGCGCTGCATCGGCGCGGACTCGCCGAGCACGTCGTCGAGCCGGTAGCGCGCCGAAAAGCGCTGCGCGTGCGGCTGCGAACGCAGCGTGCGGTCGAGCCGTTCGACCGCGCGCGATTCCTGGAACGTCAGCACGCTGCCGGTGGCCGCGCCGCTCGCCGCGAGCGGCCCGCGATGCACGACGTAGCGCACCCCGCGCACGGTCGCGAGCGTGTCGCCGTCGGCCGCGCGCAGCGCCGTAAGTTCGGGCGTCAGTTCGTCGAGCGCGCGGCCGACGGCGGCCTGCGGATCGACGCCGAGCGCGAGCGCGAGCCGCGCGTTGATCGCCTCCACGCGGCCCAGCGCATCGAGCGCCACCACGCCGTCGCGCAGATGCTGGAGCAGGTTGTCGAGGCGCTGGCGGCGCAGCGTCTCGGCGTGCGTGGCGTGCGCGACTTCGAGCGCGGTGTCCACCGCCGCGCGCACCGAGGCGTGCGAGTAGAGGAACACGGCGCTCATGCCGGCGCTCGCGGCGAGGTCGGTGACGAGCCCGGGGCCGACCACCGTGTCGATGCCGCGATCGCGCAGCTCGTAGACGCGCGCCTCGGCCTCCTGGCGGGACTGGTACGACGCGAACACGATGTCGAGCCCGAACGCGGCCGCGAAGCGGCGCAGCTCGGCGGGCGTGTCGCCGTAGTTGACGAGCGCGACCGGCGAGGCCGCGTCGCGCCGCGCGCGCGCCAGCGCATGCAGCAGGTCGTAGCCGGTCGGGCTGACCAGCACCACCGGCACCTCGACGTGGGTCTTCAGGTACATGCCGTTCGAGCCGGCCGCCACGATCGCGTCGGGCCGCTCGGCGCCGGAGGTGGCCAGCGCGGCGATCGCCTCGTCGTAGCCGCGCGTGACGATGCGCAGGTCGGCGCGCTCGTCGTATTCGTCGGCGAGATCGCGGAACAGCGCACGCAGCCGGCTGATGCCGACCGCCCAGATGCGCGGGCGAAGGGGCGGGGCGGGAGGCGGCGTCATGAGAGGGCGTGGGGGCGGGGAAGCACGATTTGATTGGTGTGCATTATCGCAATGGTATTTCAAATATGGAATCGAGTATTTCCATGATGAAACCGGTTGGCGCCCATGTCGAATCGCGTTTCGATTGCGAATCAGCGGCTTAGCGACGGGCGCCGCGGCTGGCCCGATCCTTGCGGTAAGCGTGACGACAACGACATTCGTCAGGAGGCAAGTTCTCGATGGGCCATTCCCAACTTTCCAGCGCCGGCGCGAAGTTCCGCGCCGCGGTCGCGGCCGAGGCGCCGCTGCAGGTGGTCGGCGCGATCACCGCCTACGCGGCCAAGATGGCCGAGGCCACCGGCTTCAAGGCCGTCTACCTGTCGGGCGGCGGGGTGGCCGCGAATTCGCTCGGCATGCCCGATCTCGGCATCAGCACCATGGAAGACGTGCTGATCGACGCGAACCGCATCACCAACGCCACCAGCCTGCCGCTGCTGGTGGACATCGATACCGGCTGGGGCGGCGCGTTCAACATCGCGCGCACCATCCGCTCGTTCATCAAGGCCGGCGTGGCCGCCGTCCACCTGGAGGACCAGGTCGGCCAGAAGCGCTGCGGGCACCGCCCGGGCAAGGAATGCGTGCCGGCCGAGGAGATGGTCGACCGCATCAAGGCCGCCGTGGACGCGCGCACCGACGACCAGTTCGTGATCATGGCGCGCACCGACGTGGCCGCCGCCGAGGGGCTCGATGCCGCGATCGAGCGCGCGGTGGCCTACGTCGAGGCCGGCGCCGACATGATCTTCCCCGAGGCGATGAAGACGCTCGACGATTACCGGCGCGTGAAGGAGGCCGTGAACGTGCCGATCCTCGCGAACCTGACCGAGTTCGGTTCGACGCCGATGTTCACCACCGACGAGCTGAAGAGCGTGAATGTCGACATCGCGCTCTACTGCTGCGGCGCGTATCGTGCGATGAACAAGGCGGCGCTGAACTTCTACGAAACCGTGCGCCGCGACGGCACGCAGAAGGCCGCCGTGCCGACCATGCAGACGCGCGCGGAACTTTACGAGTTCCTCGGCTATCACGCCTACGAGGACAAGCTCGACGAACTGTTCAGCCACGGCAAGCGCTGAGCGGCGGATCGGTTCAGAATCCCGAATCACGGCCGGAGCCGACCGGAAGCGGACCCGAAGACGGCCGAACCCGAAGAACGACCAGGAGAACATCACGATGAGCGAGACGAAAGACGCGGCACCGGCCGCGGCCGGTGGCTTCAAGCCGAAGAAATCGGTTGCGCTGTCGGGCGTCGCGGCCGGCAACACCGCGCTGTGTACGGTCGGCCGCACCGGCAACGACCTGCACTACCGCGGTTACGACATCCTCGATTTCGCCGAAACCTGCGAATTCGAGGAGATCGCCTATCTGCTCGTCCACGAGAAGCTGCCCACCCAGGCCGAACTGAGCGCCTACAAGACCAAGCTGCGCGCGCTGCGCGGGCTGCCCGCAGCCGTGAAGACGGCGCTCGAGGCGGTGCCGGCCTCCGCGCATCCGATGGACGTGATGCGCACCGGCGTGTCGGTGCTCGGCACCGTGCTGCCCGAGAAGGACGATCACAACGTGGCCGGCGCGCGCGACATCGCCGACCGCCTGATGGCCTCGCTCGGCTCGATGCTGCTGTACTGGTATCACTGGTCGCACAACGGCCGCCGCATCGAGGTGGAAACCGACGACGACTCGATCGGCGGCCACTTCCTGCACCTGCTGCACGGCAAGGCGCCGTCGAAGTCGTGGGTCGACGCGATGCATACCTCGCTGATCCTCTACGCCGAGCACGAGTTCAACGCCTCGACGTTCACCGGCCGCGTGATCGCGGGCACCGGCGCCGACATCTACTCGGCAATCACCGGCGCGATCGGCGCGCTGCGCGGGCCGAAGCACGGCGGCGCGAACGAGGTGGCGTTCGAGATCCAGAGCCGCTACCGCAACGCCGACGATGCCGAGGCCGACATCCGCCGCCGCGTCGAGAACAAGGAAGTCGTGATCGGCTTCGGCCATCCGGTCTACACGATCTCGGACCCGCGCAACAAGGTGATCAAGGAAGTCGCGCGCAAGCTCTCGAAGGAGGCCGGCGACACGCAGCTGTTCGAGATCGCCGAGCGGCTGGAAGCGGTGATGTGGGACGCGAAGAAGATGTTCCCGAACCTCGACTGGTTCAGCGCCGTGTCGTACCGGATGATGGGCGTGCCGACCGCGATGTTCACGCCGCTGTTCGTGATCGCGCGCACCTCCGGCTGGAGCGCGCACATCATCGAGCAGCGCATCGACAACAAGATCATCCGCCCGAGCGCGAACTACACCGGGCCGGAAGATCTCGCGTTCGTGCCGATCGAGAAGCGCTGATCGAACCGGCGCGGCCGGCGGCGGCGGGATCGACCCGACGCCGCCGCCGGCCCGCCTCGCGGCATTGCTTTGCTGCCGCCGCCGGACGGGCCGCGCCCGCCGTTGAATTTCCCCGCATGCCCCCGAACATGAATACCGCCAATCGCAAACCGCTGCCCGGCACCGGGCTCGACTACTTCGACGCGCGTGCCGCCGTGGACGCGCTCGCGCCCGGCGCCTACGACGCGCTGCCCTACACCTCGCGCGTGCTGGCCGAGAACCTGGTGCGCCGCTGCGAACCGGCGCAGCTCGACGCCGCGCTGCGCCAGCTGATCGAACGCCGCCGCGACCTCGATTTCCCGTGGTACCCGGCGCGCGTGGTCTGCCACGACATCCTCGGCCAGACCGCGCTGGTCGATCTGGCCGGCCTGCGCGACGCGATCGCCCAGGGCGGCGGCGATCCGGCCAAGGTCAACCCGGTGGTGCCGGTGCAGCTGATCGTCGATCACTCGCTCGCCGTGGAATGCGGCGGCTTCGACCCCGACGCGTTCGCGAAGAACCGCGCGATCGAGGACCGCCGCAACGAGGACCGCTTCCACTTCATCGAATGGACCAGGACGGCCTTCGAGAACGTCGACGTGATCCCGCCCGGCAACGGCATCATGCATCAGATCAATCTCGAGAAGATGTCGCCCGTGATCGGCACGCACGCGGGCGTGGCCTATCCCGACACCTGCGTCGGCACCGACAGCCACACGCCGCACGTGGACGCGCTCGGCGTGATCGCGATCGGCGTGGGCGGCCTCGAAGCCGAGAACGTGATGCTGGGCCGCGCGTCGTGGATGCGGCTGCCCGACATCGTCGGCGTCGAGCTGACCGGCGAGCGCCAGCCCGGCATCACCGCCACCGACATCGTGCTGGCGCTGACCGAGTTCCTGCGCAAGCAGAAGGTGGTGGGCGCCTACCTGGAGTTTCGCGGCCCGGGCGCGGCGAGCCTCACGCTCGGCGACCGCGCGACGATCTCGAACATGGCGCCCGAGTACGGCGCGACCGCCGCGATGTTCTTCATCGACGGCCGCACGCTCGACTACCTGCGCCTGACCGGCCGCAGCGACGAGCAGGTCGCGCTGGTCGAGACCTACGCGAAGACGGCCGGCCTGTGGGCCGACAGCCTCGCCGGCGCGCAGTACGAGCGCACGCTCGCGTTCGACCTCTCGACCGTGGTGCGCAACATGGCCGGCCCGTCGAACCCGCACAAGCGGCTGCCCACCAGCGAGCTGGCCGCGCGCGGCATCGCCGCGCCGCACGAGGACATCGCCGGACAGATGCCCGACGGCGCCGTGATCATCGCCGCCATCACCAGCTGCACCAACACCAGCAACCCGCGCAACGTGATCGCCGCCGGCCTGCTCGCGCGCAACGCGAACGCGCGCGGCCTCGCGCGCAAGCCGTGGGTCAAGAGTTCGCTCGCGCCGGGCTCGAAGACGGTCGAGCTGTACCTGAAGGAAGCGGGCCTGCTCGGCGACCTGGAAGCGCTCGGCTTCGGCGTGGTGGCGTTCGCCTGCACCACCTGCAACGGCATGTCGGGCGCGCTCGATCCCGACATCCAGCAGGAGATCATCGACCGCGACCTGTACGCCACCGCCGTGCTGTCGGGCAACCGCAACTTCGACGGCCGCATCCACCCCTACGCGAAGCAGGCGTTCCTCGCCTCGCCGCCGCTGGTGGTGGCCTATGCGATCGCCGGCACGATCCGCTTCGACATCGAGCACGACGTGCTCGGCACCGACGCCGACGGCCAGCCCGTCACGCTCGCCGACATCTGGCCCGACGACGCCGAAATCGACGCGATCGTCGCCGCGAGCGTGAAGCCCGAGCAGTACCGGCGCGTCTACGAGCCGATGTTCGCGCGCAGCGTGGCGAGCGCCGCGAGCGTGCCGCCGCTCTACGACTGGCGCGCGCAGAGCACCTACATCCGCCGCCCGCCGTATTGGGAAGGCGCGCTGGCCGGCGAGCGCACGCTCGCGGGAATGCGCGCGCTGGCGGTGCTCGGCGACAACATCACCACCGATCACCTCTCGCCGTCCAACGCGATCCTGCGTGACAGCGCGGCCGGCGAATACCTCGCGAAGATGGGCCTGCCCGAGGAGGACTTCAACTCCTACGCGACGCACCGTGGCGATCACCTGACCGCGCAGCGCGCGACCTTCGCGAACCCCACGCTCGTCAACGAGATGGCGGTGGTGGACGGCGCCGTGAAGAAGGGCTCGCTCGCGCGCATCGAGCCGGAAGGCAAGGTGGTGCGCATGTGGGAGGCGATCGAGACGTACATGGCGCGCAAGCAGCCGCTGATCGTGATCGCCGGCGCCGACTACGGCCAGGGCTCGTCGCGCGACTGGGCGGCCAAGGGCGTGCGGCTGGCGGGCGTGGAGGCGATCGTGGCCGAGGGCTTCGAGCGGATCCACCGCACCAACCTGATCGGGATGGGCGTGCTGCCGCTCGAGTTCAAGCCCGACGCGAACCGGCTCACGCTCGGCATCGACGGCACCGAGACCTTCGACGTGATCGGCGAGCGTCGCCCGCGCGCCGATCTCACGCTGGTGATCTCGCGCCGCAACGGCACGCGCGTCGAGGTGCCGGTGACCTGCCGGCTCGATACCGCCGAGGAAGTGTCGATCTACGAGGCGGGCGGCGTGCTGCAACGCTTCGCGCAGGATTTCCTCGAATCGTCGCAGGCGGCATGATACGTGCCTCGCGCCGGCCTGCCGCCGGCGCGAGGCGTTCGAAGCAGATCAACCGGCGTGGCGCCCTGACCGGCGCGACGCTCCCGGGCGGCGCGGCCGCCCTCGTCATTTCAGGAACATCACCATGGCCCACGTTCCCCAGATCCGGATTCCCGCCGTCTACATGCGCGGCGGCACCAGCAAGGGCGTGTTCTTCCGGCTCGACGACCTGCCGGAAGCCGCGCGCGTGCCGGGCGCGGCGCGCGACCGGCTGCTGCTGCGCGTGATCGGCAGCCCCGACCCGTATGGCAAGCAGATCGACGGGATGGGCGGCGCCACGTCGAGCACCAGCAAGACCGTGATCCTCTCGAAGAGCACGCGGCCCGGTCACGACATCGACTACCTGTTCGGCCAGGTCTCGATCGACAAGGCGTTCATCGACTGGACCGGCAACTGCGGGAACCTGTCGGCCGCGGTCGGCCCGTTCTCGATCGCGGCGGGCCTCGTCGATGCGTCGCGCGTGCCCGCCGACGGCATCGCCACCGTGCGGATCTGGCAGGCCAACATCGGCAAGACCATCGTCGCGCACGTGCCGATCACGGGCGGCGAGGTGCAGGAGACGGGCGACTTCGAACTCGACGGCGTGACGTTCCCGGCCGCCGAGGTCCAGCTCGAATTCATGGACCCGGCCGCCGACGAGGACGGCGCTGGCGGCGCGATGTTCCCCACCGGCAACCTGGTCGATGACCTGGAGGTGCCCGGCATCGGCACGCTGAAGGCGACCATGATCAACGCCGGCATTCCGACCATCTTCGTCGAGGCCGAGGCGATCGGCTACACCGGCACCGAACTGCAGGACGCGATCAACGGCGACCCCGCCGCGCTCGCGCGCTTCGAGGCGATCCGCGGCTACGGCGCGCTGCGCATGGGCCTGATCCAGACGCTCGACGAGATCGCCACGCGCCAGCACACGCCGAAGATCGCGTTCGTGGCGCGCCCGGCCGACTACGTCGCGTCGAGCGGCAAGACCGTGGCGGCGAACGACGTCGACCTGCTGGTGCGCGCGATGTCGATGGGCAAGCTGCACCACGCGATGATGGGCACCGCCGCCGTGGCGATCGGCACGGCCGCCGCGATTCCCGGCACGCTCGTCAATCTCGCGGCCGGCGGCGGCGAGCGCGAGGCGGTGCGCTTCGGGCATCCGTCCGGCACGCTGCGGGTGGGCGCGCAGGCCAGCCACGCGAGCGGCGAGTGGACCGTCACGAAGGCGATCATGAGCCGCAGCGCGCGCGTGCTGATGGAAGGCACGGTGCGCGTGCCGGGCGACGCGCTCTGAGGTCCTGAGGTGGCGAGGCCCGCGCGCTCGGACCTCGACGTGACAGCGGGCGTGGCCGCGACGCGGCGCGCCGACCGGAGGCCGGGATGAACGTGGCGATGCCGCTGGCGGGTGTCGAAGTGCTCGAATTCGAAGGGCTCGGCCCCGCGCCGCTGGCCGGCTGGATGCTGGCCGCGCTGGGCGCGCGCGTGACGCTGGTGGCGCGTCCCGGCGGCCGCGCGGGCGGGCCGCCCGGCCTGCATGCGCGCGCCGACGACCTGCTGCGCGAGGGCAAGACCGTGATCGAGTGCGACCTGAAGGCGGCCGGCGCGCGCGAGGCGATGCTCGACCGGATCGCGCGCGCCGACGTGCTGATCGAAGGCTATCGGCCCGGCGTGATGGAGCGGCTCGGCCTCGGGCCGGACGCCTGCGTGGCGCGGCGGCCGTCGCTCGTCTACGCGCGGATGACGGGCTGGGGCCAGCACGGGCCGCTTGCCGAGCGTGCCGGCCACGATCTCAACTACGTCGCGCTGACGGGGCTGCTCGCGCTGGCCGTGAAGCCGGGCGAGATGCCGGTGATCCCGCCCACCGTGGTCGGCGACGCGGGCGGCGCGCTCGGCCTCGCGTTCGGCATCGTCAGCGCGCTGCTGGCCGCGCGCGCGAGCGGGCGCGGGCGCGTGGTGGACGGCGCGATCGTCGACGTGGTCGCGATGCTCGGCGCGCTCGCGCTGTGGGCGCGCGAACGCGGGCAGCTCGACGGGCCGGGCGGCGCGAGCCTGTTCCACGACGCGCCGTTCTATGCCGTCTATCGCTGCGCGGACGGCGCGTGGGTCAGCGTGGCCGCGCTGGAGCCGGCGTTCTACCGCAGCTTCGTGGCGGGCTTCGGGCTCGACGGCGTCGATCCCGAGGCGCAGTACGCGCGCGCGACCTGGCCCGCGCTGAAGGCGCGCTTCGCCGCGCATTTCGCGAGCGAGCCGGCGGCGGCCTGGTGCGAGCGCTTCGCGGATACGGACGCGTGCGTCGCGCCCGTGCTCGACTTCGAGGCCGCCGCGCGGCATCCGCACAACCGCGCGCGCGGCACGCATTCGCTGACGCCGAACGGGGCGATGCGGGTGAAGGTGGCGCCGCGTTTCACCTGGCTCGACGGCAAGGTGACCGCGAGCGACGGATGAGGCACCGTGCGGAGGTGACGCAATGTCGTGCCGCTGCCGGGCGGCTGGTGTGTCGCAGCGATCTTGTGGCGATGTCGAGGCGATGGCGTGGCGGTGAAGGCCCGGTGACCCGGACGTGACCCGACGATGACCGCGCGCGCCGGCGCCGTTCAGGCCGCCGATTCCTGCACTTCGTCGGCGCGCGCCTCGCCGAGCCGGTTGATGGTGCCCTGCGCGACCGCGACGAGGCGCTCGTCCTTGCCGACCGCCACGAACACGTGGCACTGGCAGGTCGCCTGGTTCTTGCCGCCGTACAGCAGCTTCGCGCGCGCGATCAGGCGGCCGTTCATCGCCGGACGCAGGTAGTTGATCTTGTATTCGCCGGTGACGACGCGCGGGCCGAGCGCGAGCGCGCCCGCGAAGGTCAGCGCGTTGTCGGCCAGATAGCTGATCACGCCGCCATGCACGAAGCCGTGCTGCTGCCTCAGTTCGTCGCGAATCGGCAGGCACAGCGCGACTTCGTCGCCGCCCATCGTCATCAGTTCGGTGCCGAGCAAGGTGCTGAACGGCTGGGCGAGCAGCGCGCCGCGCGCGTGATCCACGATATCCGTCATCGACGTTCCTTCGTTGAATGGGGCGCCGCCCCGCGCGGCCGACGGGGGCCGGCCGCCTGCGCTCCACTCTAGGAAGCGACCGGCCGATACGCAAGGAGATTCGAGGGAAGTGCGTGACGCCGCCGCGTGGGTCGCGGGTGGCGGGAGCCGTCGCACGATGTGACATGGAGCCTTGGGCGCGAGGGCCCACGGGCTTCTCAGCGGAGTGCGCGGCACGTTACCCGTCGGCTCTCTGGCGCAACGGCGGGCGATCGTGTGGTCGTAAATGGCGCAATCCGGAGCGCGGGCCTGCGTTGTGCCGCAGGTGGCATGCGGTTTGCGCGGACCGTGCGGCGTGGCCGCCAAACTCGCGCCGCGCGCCGCGCGATCACGCGCCGGCGGGCAGCGCGGCGTAGGCGGTCGCGAGGTGATACGGCGTGGTGGACGGCATGTCGGCGCGCGCGACCTCGCCGGCCGCGGTCTTGCATTCGAACCAGCCGCGCGGATGCAGGAAGCGCGTCGCGAAGCGCTCGGTCTGCGTGGCGAGCGTGGGCGAGCCGGCGCGTTCGCCGCGCGTGGCGAGCGCACGCAGATATTCGGTCTGCGCCCAGATCCGCTGCGTTGCGTCGAGGCAGGCGCCGTGCGCGTCGGTGGCCGCGCACACGCCGCCCGTGGCCGGATCGACGCCGTGCCGCTCGGCGAACCGGTAGGCGCGCTCGAGCGCGTCGGCGAGGCCGGTCGGCGCGAGCCGCTGGCCCGCCGCGCTGACGAGGTAGAACCATTCGAACTGGTGGCCCGGCTCGAAGCGGTTGCCGGGCGTGCCCAGCGGCAGCTCGGCGACGCAGCCGGTGGCCGGCTCGACGAAGCGCTGCTCGACGGCACGCGCCGTGCGCAGCAGCGCCGCGTCGAACGCGGCGTCGCCGAACGCCTCGCCGGCCGCGAGCCACGCTTCGGTCAGGTGCATCAGCGGGTTCTGCAGCGGGCCGCCGTCCAGGCGCGTGAAATCCTCGGCGCGCGCCGCGTCGAGGCAGGCGTCGCCGGCGGCCGGCGCGAAGCGGTCCTCGATCAGCGCGGCGGTGCGCTCGGCCACGCCGCGCGCGTCGCCGTTGCCGGACGCGGCGAAGTAGGCCGCGCAGGCGAACACGACGAACGCGTGCGTGTACAGATCCTTGCTGCGATCGAGCGGCGCGCCCTGCGCATCGACACTGTAGAACCAGCCGCCATGCCGCGGATCGCGGAAATGGCGGCACAATGCGTCGTACAGCGCGTGCGCATGCGCGAGATCGCCGGCGTCGGCAAACACGAACAGTTGCCGCGCGCAGGCCATGGCCCGATAGCGCGTGACGGGCAGCGGCGCATGCGTATCGGCGCTCACCGCTTCGAACGGCAGCCCGATTGCCGTGTCGAAACCGGGGCCGCGCCACAGCGGCAGCACGATTTCCGCGAAATGCCGACGCAGTTCGGCAGCCTGGACGAAAGCGGGACGGGTAGCGGACATCATCAAAACTCGTTGATCGATCAAAGTGCGGCAGCGTGCCGCCGGCCGGATGCGGCTGTCCGGCCCGGTGGCGCCAATGCGCCGACACAATAACAGGAAGGAGAGCGCGCATGCTCAACAACGTCGAACTCATCTTGCGGCTGCTGCTCGCGGCCGTCCTCGGCAGCGTGATCGGCTTCGAACGGGAGCGCCTGTCATGGGCGGCCGGCCTGCGCACGCACATGCTCGTCTGCGTCGGCTCGGCGCTGATCATGATCGTGTCCGCGTTCGGTTTCGCCGACGTGCTCGGCAAGCCGCAGGTCGTGCTCGATCCGTCGCGGATCGCCGCGCAGGTGGTGTCCGGCATCGGTTTTCTCGGCGCCGGCTCGATCCTGATGCGCGGCGAGATCGTGCGCGGGCTGACCACGGCCGCGAGCCTGTGGTCGGTCGCGGCGGTCGGGCTTGCCGTCGGTGGCGGGCTCTACGTGGCGGCGGTCGCGGCCACCGTGATCGTGCTGGTGATCCTCGCCGGCATCAAGCCGCTGGAGCGGCGCTACATCACCGTGCGTCAGCGCCGGCACATGCTGCTGCTGGTCGATCGCGGCTCGATGACGTTCAGCTCGCTGCACGCCGCGCTCGGCACCGACGCCGCGCGCGTCAAGCAGTTCGTGGTCCAGCAGAGCGAGGAGCAGCCCGAGTGCGACGACGTGACGATCTCGCTGGCGCGGGTGTCATCGGTCGAATACGAGCGGATCTGCACGCGGCTGCGGCAGCTGCCGGGCGTGCAGATGTTCAAGGAGCAGGAGGGCGTGGCGGGCGTCGAATGAGGCGCGGGCGCGTGGCGGGCTTGATCGGGATCGGCCTGCCTGCTGATGGCGGCCCGGACGCCGCCCGGCGGCGCGCGCGGTTGGGCCGGTTCGACCGGGCCGCGCCGTCCGGCATGAGACAATGCCGCCTTTTCGTCCCCGAGGACCATTCCTGTCCGTTGCCAGGGCGAGGGCATCGCGCGCCGCGCGCCGAGCCCCCGTGATGTGATGTGGCAGCCATTGCTCCATGATCGAATCCCGCGTGTCTCCCCGTACCCGTTCCCCCCGTTCCAGCCGGCCGTCCCGTCGGCGCGGCGCCGCCGCCAACGCCGGGCAGCCGGACCGCACCATCGCGCGGGCCGACGGCGACGGCGCGGCGCACGACGAGGCCAATCCGGCCGTCGAACCGCACGACGAGCACACGCTCGATCTGTTCGGCGGCCCGCCGGCGGGTGTGGCCGCGCGTGTGGCGGCGCCGGCCACGGCGGCCGGCGCGAACGCGGAGCCGCAGGCGGCGCGCGATACGCGGCAGGGGAGCTTTGCCGGATTTGATCTGCCTGATGAGGTTGCCATGGACGCGAGTCATGGCGAGCAGGCGGACGCGCAGGCGGTGGTTCCGGCGGCCGCCGGGCATGAGATGCCGATTGCACCGACCGCGGAGCCGGTTGTCATCGTGGGCGGCGAGCAGGACTCGGTGGAGCCGGATCGTGCTTCTTCTGCCGATGCGGCGCGTGATTCGGACGTGCCGGCGACGATTGGAACGTCCGCCGTTTCGTCCGAGGCGTCGGTCACGGTGGCTGATGAGAAGCTGCCGCACGCTGACGGCGCGCCCGTTGACGCCGTTGCGCCGGACGGGAGCGTCCCGTCCGGCGAAGCGATGCCGGCATCGGTGCCCGCCGCCAGTGCGCCGGAGGCGACGCCGTCGATCGACGTGATCGAAGTGGCGGCAGCAGTGCAGGAAACCGTTGCCGGCCTCGCGACCGCGAAGAGCGATGCCGCAGCCGCCGCGCCGGCACGGTCGGCGCGCACCGGCGGCGGCCGGCGCAATGCCGGGCGCAACGCGGAGCCGGCCGGCGCGCCGGCCAAGCGGCGCAAGGCGGCCGCGCCCGCCGACGAAGTCCGCTCGCCGGCGGTCGCGCCGGTGGAGCCGATTGCCTTGACCGCGCCGGCGCCGGCTGAGCCCGTGCCGCTCGACGCCACCGGCGTCGATATCCCGGCTCCCGAGCCGGCCCCCCTCGCCATCGATCCCGATGCGCAGCTGCGTCCGCTGGCCGACCGGATTCGCGCGCTGCAGACCGAGACGATCGACCTGCGCCGCGCGGCCAATGGCGAGATGCGCCGCGTGAACCGGCTGCTGCTCGCCCTCGCGGTGGTCTTGCTGGCCTGCCTCGCCGCGCTCGTCGTCCAGGCGCTGGCGCTGTCGAACGCGCGCGGCGACGCGGCCGCGCTGCGACAACGTGTCGACCGCCTGGTGTCGCTGCAGGAGACGCAGCAAGCCGATCTTGCTGCTGTGCAGCAACGCAATGACGAGCTGGGTGCGCAGGTCCAGCGCCTGACCAACCGGGTCGCGATTGCCGCACCACGGCAACCCGTACCGACGACAGTTCGGCGCGAACGTCGCAGGCGCTGAGCGAAATTGGGACAGCATCTTATGCGTCGACTTGTCGCGTCGCATCGATGACACAGGATGTTGCGCTGCACTAGCGTTGACTAGGGAAAACCCCTAATATTCGTTTTTAGGGATAACCCTGATCAACACTACTGTCGGGAGCTGCAAATGACCCTCATTTTCGCGCTGCTTCAAAAGATCGACGATCTGTTCGTTTCGCCGCATCTGCCGCTCGACCGCGACTACTCCTACGCCGCCCGCC
Organism: Burkholderia perseverans; assembly: GCF_022870505.1. Taxonomy (NCBI): domain Bacteria; kingdom Pseudomonadati; phylum Pseudomonadota; class Betaproteobacteria; order Burkholderiales; family Burkholderiaceae; genus Burkholderia; species Burkholderia perseverans. The sequence goes on along the minus strand of NZ_CP045093.1, from coordinate 3,333,166 downwards.
ATGCGGAAGCCGAGCGTCAGCGCAAGGCGCACATCTCGCGCGTCGGCCTGATCCGTCGCTGATCGGCTGCCGGCCGGCATTCGCCGCCGCCTTCGTCGCCGTTTTATCGCTGTTTCGTTATTTCCCCGGCTATTGCCGCCGCGTGTTCATCGCGCCGGCGCGGCCGGGCGCCATTTCAAGCCGAGCGCGCCGTGCCGCGCGCGATAGCGGCTCCTCCGGGTTGGTTTCGCGCCCGCTCCACGCACCGGCGTCCGCCGTCTGGCTTCGGCCCGAGCGCGCGGTATCTGCCCGGCTGTCCCGCTTCCCCGTATTTCGTTTCGTGGTCCGTCGACGTTGTTGGCGCGGCCACCGTAAAAACAAGGCCCGCGCACCGATTCCGATGCGCGGGCCTTGTGCTGAATGGCGCCCGGTCTCTCGGCGCCGCGCGATCATCGCGTGCTGCCCTTCCAGGTTTTCAGCAGCAGGGCGTTCGTGACGACGCTGACGCTCGAGAACGCCATGGCTGCGCCGGCGATCATTGGATTGAGCAGCCCGAACGCCGCCAGCGGCACCCCGACCAGGTTGTAGACGAACGCCCAGAACAGGTTCTGCCGGATCTTCCGGTAGGTGCGGCGCGAGATGTCGATCGCGGCTGCGACGAGCGCCGGGTCGCCGCGCATCAGCGTGATGCCGGCCGACTGCATCGCCACGTCGGTGCCGGTCGCCATGGCCATGCCGATGTCGGCGGCGGCCAGCGCCGGCGCGTCGTTGATGCCGTCGCCGACCATCGCGACCACGCCGCGGCTGGCGGCCTTCAGGTCGCCGATCACGCGCGCCTTGTCGTCGGGCAGCACCTGCGCATGGACTTCGTCGATACCGAGCGTGCGCGCGACCGCCGCCGCGCTGCCGCGGTTGTCGCCGGTCACGAGCGCGGTGCGGATGCCGAGCGCGTGCAGCTGCCCGATCGCGTCGCGCGCGCCGGGCTTCACCGTATCGCCGAACGCGATCAGCGCGAGCGCCGCCTGCGGCGCGTCGAGCCGCATCAGCCACGATACCGTGTTGCCGGCCGCCTCGAGTTCGGCCGCGCGGGCCTTGGCGCTGGCCGGCATCTCGATGGCAAGCTCCGCCAGCCAGCGCGCGCTGCCGATCGCATAACGCGTGGCGTGGCCCGCGGCGCCGACGCGGGCCTCGACGCCGCGCCCCGCCACCGCGCGCGCCTCGGCGACCGGCAGCGCGGTCGCGCCGGCCGGCGCCTCGTGTTCGAACGCAGCCACGAGCGCGCGCGCGAGCGGATGGTCGCTCTGCCGCTGCACGGCGGCGGCGATCGCGAGCGCCTCGCCGCGCGCGAGGCCGAGCGCGTCGAACGCGGTCACCACCGGCTTGCCTTCGGTCAGCGTGCCGGTCTTGTCGAAGGCGACCACGGCGGTGCGCTGCGCGAGTTCGAGCGCGAGCGCGTCCTGGATCAGCACGCCGTGCCGCGCGGCCACGCCGGTGCCAGCCATGATCGCGGCCGGCGTGGCCAGGCCGAGCGCGCAGGGGCAGGCGATGACGAGCACCGCCACCGCGTTGAGGATCGCCGTCTCGGCGCCCGCGCCGGCCAGCAGCCAGCCCGCCAGCGTGACCAGCGCGATCGCGAGGATGGCCGGCACGAACACCGCGCTGACGCGATCGACGAGGCGCTGGATCGGCGCCTTCTCGGCTTGCGCCGATTCGACCAGCCGGATGATGCGCGCGAGCGTGGTTTCGGCACCGATCGCGGTCGTCTCGACCGTCAGCGCGCCTTCCGCGTTGATCGCACCGGCCGTCACGCGGTCGCCGGACGCTTTCGCGACGGGCAGGCTTTCGCCCGTGATCAGCGATTCGTCGACGTGCGACTCGCCGGCGACGATCGTACCGTCCACCGGGAAGCGCTCGCCGGGGCGCACCGCCACGATCGCGCCGACGCGCACCTGTGCGAGCGGCACGTCGCGTTCGACGCCATGCTCGACGACGCGCGCGCGGTCGGGGCGCAGCGCGTTGAGCGCGCGGATCGCGTCGGTGGTCTGGCGCTTGGCGCGCGCTTCGAGCCATTTGCCGAAGCGCACCAGCGTGACGATCACGGCCGCGGCCTCGAAGTACAGATGCTCGGTGTGGCCCGGCGCGCGCAGCAGCTGCCAGAGGCTCAGGCCGAACGCGGCCGAGGTGCCAAGCGCGACGAGCAGGTCCATGTTGCCGGCGCGCGCGCGCAGCGCGTGCCACGCGGCGCGATAGAAGCGCGCGCCGAAACCGAACTGCACGACTGCCGCGAGCGCGAGTTCGAGCCAGGTCGGCAGCATCAGCGAGACACCGAACGGCGCCGCGAACATCGGCGCGACGAGCGGCATGGTCAGGATCGCCGAGCCGATCAGCAGCGTCAGGTCGCGGCGCGCTTCGGCGGTTTTGCGTGATTCGGCGCTCGAGCGGGTGCGGGGCGTGGCGGCGGGAGAGGCGGTGGAGGTGGAGGTGGAGGTCGCACGATAGCCGGCTTTCTCGACCGCGGCGATGAGTTGCGCGGCAGAAACGGAAGCATCGCCGCTCACGCTCGCACGTTCGGTGGCGAGATTGACGGAGGCGTGCGACACACCGGGGACTTGCGCGAGCGCCTTTTCCACGCGGTTCGAACACGACGCGCAGGTCATGCCGCCGATGTCGAGCTCGATCGGTTCGGCGGGCTGCGACGCGAGCGCCGGCTCGGCTGCCGTCGCACCGGCGGTTTCGATCGGCGTCGCGCGATAGCCGGCTTTCTCGACCGCGGTGATGAGTTGCGCGGCAGAAACGGAAGCATCGCCGCTCACGCTCGCACGTTCGGTGGCGAGATTGACGGAAGCGTGCGACACACCGGGGACTTGCGCGAGCGCCTTTTCCACGCGGTTCGAGCACGACGCGCAAGTCATGCCGCCGATGTCGAGTTCGATCGCCGTCGTCGGCGAAGCCGACTCACCGTTTTGGGCTGGCGCGACGGGAGCCGCCGGCGCCGCGTCCACGGCCTTCTTCGCGCGCGGCTTCGGCATCGGCACGAACGTCACGGCGACCGGCGCGGCCGTCGCCACAACCTCGTGTGCCGGCGCCTCCCCCGTCGGTTTCCCCGCATCCGCCGGCTCGGCGCGATAGCCCGCGGCAACGACGGCGTCGATCAGCGTCTGCGCGCTGACATCACGGCCCGCTTCGACCGTGGCCGTCGCGGCGCCGAGATCGACGCTCGCGTGTTCGACGCCATCCACCCCAGCCAGCGCGTTTTCGACGCGTCGCGCACAGCCGCCGCAAGTCATCCCGCCGACGCGCAGGGCAACGACACGCGCCGCCGGCCCGGCGTCGGGTGCCATCGGCGAATCAACCGGCAAACCAGTCGAATCCTGCCGAGACCTGACGCGCGCCGGATAACCGGCGGCCGTGACGGCATCGGCGAGCGTCTCGGCATCGACGTCCGGCAGGCTGGCGACGCTCGCCGCCCTGGCGCCGAGATCGACCTGTGCCGTCACGACGCCGGGTATCGCCGCGAGCGTGCGTTCGACGCGGCGCGCGCAGCCGCCGCAGGTCATGCCTTCGATGCTCAGTTCGGTTGTCTTGGAGGGCGCGGGAGTGGACAGATCAGTCATCGTGAAAACCGGTCAGGCGCGGCCGAAGCCGACGATGCAGCCAGTATCAACCTTCCAACGATGGTAAGGTCAAGCGGCTTTTTATCGGGCTGGCCGAAGCCGGTCGCGACGCGGCTCGGCCGCCCGTTTGCTGTCGGCCCGGCACCGAGCCGCTACCCGTTGCCGCGCTCAGCGCAGCGTATCGAGATTCAGCGCATGCGACTGCCCGATCCAGAGCGCCGAATCGCGGTGGTCGCGCAGCGCGTCGCCGACATTGGGATGCACGAATACGTCGAGCGCGCCGTGATTCAGGGCCAGCCAGCCGACCACCGCCGCGAGTTGTCCGTGGTCGAATTCGAGTTGGTACGACCACATCGGGTGCGGGCCGACCGGCCGCTCGTGGAAGCGGCCGATCCGCACCAGGGTGCCGAGATGCGTTTCGATCGCCTCGCGCAGCGCCCACGCGGCGTCGCGGCTAGAGGCATCGAAATAGACGTGTGCGTGCCAGCTCGTGATGCCGGCGGGATCGAGAAAACTCATGGATGGCAATCGGGGAAGTGGGGCGATGAAGCGTCCATTGTCCGCGATTTCCCGAAAGCGTTCGTTCCGGCCCGGCCGCCGCCCGAATCGGCGACTACCGGCCAGCAACTAACGGTCAACCGGACCTGTCCCCGGGCAATCGCGAACGCGGCACGACGGCCGTCGCCTCAAAACCGTCACGCCGTCGTCATCCCGACGTCGCGCCAATCTCGTGTCGATGTCACGCCATCGTCAAGCCGCCGTGTCGACTGCATTTATTCCTGACGATATCCGCAACAGTGAGCACTCACCATACGATGCCGAAGCACGATAATCCCCCGTCATTCTTTTCGACTGTTGCGTATTCCGAATTAAATCGCCGACAGGCAACAGCTTCTTCACGCGCGGACATTGTTTTTGCCCTGGGCGTCGCGGTACGATTCTCGCGCTCCGGGGTTCCGGATGCGAACGGACGGCGCACCCGCTACGAGGATCGAGACCGCGAGCGCCGGCCGCCAATCAACAAGCGCAGCCGACGCTGCGCCGCGCGCCAATCGCAATGACACTTCTTCGCCCGTTTTCCGCCGTCCGGCCGTGCGCCGCGATGGCGGTCGCTTTCGTCACCGTGCTCGCCGGTTGCGCCTCGCCGCAGCAGCCGGACGTCGTTGCCCGCAAGACGGGCTGGATGCGCAGCGAGGTGGCCGATTCCTATCTGTATGCCTATCCGCTCGTGATGATGGACGTCGCGCGCGAAGCCGCCGCGAGCGGCGACGGCGTGGCGCCGGTTCCCGTCAACACGCTGAGCGGCGCCGCCGCGCTGCCGCCGGCCGGCGCGATGAACCCGCCGCTGCCGGGCGTCGACACGCTCGACGCGGGCGGCTGGCTCGACGTGGCCGCCGAGCCGGTGCTCGTCACGCTGCCGGACACGCACGGCCGCTATCTCGATGCGCGCGTGCTGGACATGTGGACCAACGTCGTCTGGTCCACCGGGGCCGATGCGAATCCGCGCAATGGCCTGGTTCGCGAGCAAACGATTGCCTTCGTCGGCCCCGACTTTCACGGCTCGCTGCCGGACGGCGTCAAGCGCGTCGACCTGCCGTCGCACGAGGCCTGGATCGGCGTGCGCGTGCGCACCGGCGGCGGCCGCGATCTGAACGAGGCGCGCCGCTGGCAGCGCGCGGTCCGGATCGTGCCGCTGTCGACTTTTTCGGCGCGTCCCGAGCGGGCCGAGCGGGCCGGCCGCGCGCAGGCGGCGCTCGACGAAGCGTCGGCGAACGCCGCCGCGACCTCGGCGACGGCCGCCTCGCGCGTCGCGGCGCTCGACGCGAAGGCGTTCTTCTCGCGCTTCGCGACCGCGCTGCGCGACAACCCGCCGGTGCAGCCGGACGCCCACGTCGATCAGGTGCTCGACGAGATCGGCGTGAAGGCGGGCAGCGGGGTGGACTGGACCGACGAACGCCTCGCCGCCGCGACGCGCGGCGTCGAGGATGCGCGCGCGCGGCTCGCCACGCCGCCGTCGAACCTGTTCGCGGCCGACGGCTGGCGTTGGCTCGGCGGCGACGCCGGCCGTTACGGACAGGATTACGCGCTGCGCGCCTACGCGGCGGCCACGCACTTCGGCGCCGGCGCGCGCGAAGACGAAACCGTCGCCGTGGTGGCGGTGGACGGCGACGGCAAGCCGCTCGACGGCGCCAACCGCTACGTGCTGCATTTCGCGCCGCGCGCGCTGCCGCCGGTGCGCGCGTTCTGGTCGCTGACGCCGTACACGGCCGACGGCGCGCTGCCCGAGGTCGGCCGCGGCCGACGCTCGATCGGCGGCTTCGATCGGCTACAGCGCAATCGCGATGGCTCGGTGGACATCATCGTGTCGGCGACCTCGCCGGGCCGGGCTCACGCGGCGAACTGGCTGCCCGCGCCGCGCGCCGATTTCCAGCTGGCGCTGCGCCTGTACGCGCCGAAGGCCGAGGCGACCGACGGTTCGTGGCAGCCGCCGGCGGTGGAGCGGCGCTGAGAAAGTGAGTGCTCGCTATGGTGTTCGGCATGGCCTGGCGAGAAGCGTGCCTCGCCATGGCGCACGCCGGGCGCCGAACGCCGGCTCCGCATCCAATCGGCATGCGGCCCGTGTTGTCGGCGCCGGTCGCGCCGGCGGTGCAACGATCGCCGGGCCTTATCGACCGCATCGTCGCGAGGGCTGGCGCATCGGGCAACCCGGCCTGCATGCCGGGCCTGCAACGCCTCCGACTAGCGCCGGCCGCGCGACGCAAAACGCCAGATGGACATAGCCGTCCTTCGACAGATCGGCTCGCGGTTCCAAAGGCCGCAATGGAGGCCGGGCCGCCGTGCCCAGGGCGGTACAGAGCAGTGCGGCGAGATTGCGGGAATTCATCCTCGTCCCGTCAGGCAAGCGCGTGGCGGGCTTTCAATTGCTTGACAGAGTATTTTCCGCCGGGGCGTTTCGACATCAGTCAATGACGATGCGGAAACGCCGACGCGATACTCGCGGGCCGCCCCTGGCCTCGCTACAGGCCCTCTTCGGCAAGCGCGCGGGCGACGGGCGGCAGCGCCCGCAGGCGGTCGTGGTAGCCGGCGAGATTCGTGGGGACGTCGATGCCGTGGGCGCTCGCCCATCGCAGCATCACGAACAGGTAAGGGTCCGCGATGGTGATCCGGGGCCCCACGATGTGCGCCGCGTCGCCGAGTTGCCGCCCCAGGGCCGCGAAATGCCGGGTCAACGACTGCTTCGCCGCGGCCTGCTCGGCGTCCGGGGCGCGTTTCCACAGTGGCTTGAAGTTCCCGTGCAGCTCGGTCGTCATGAACGACAGCGTCTCGAGCACGCGCCAGCGGGCAGGCCCCTGCGCCGGCAGCAGGTGGGTCGCGTGTTCGGCGACGTAGCAGAGATTGGCGAGCGCTTCGCTCAACACCATGCCGTCGTCGAATTCGAGCGTCGGGACGAAACCATGTGGATTGATATCGAGGAAATCGCGGCCGTCCCCGGTGCGCTTGTCGCGATCGATGCGCACCAGTTCGAACGGCAGGCCGGCCTCGATCAGCGCGATGTGAACCGCGAGGCTGCAGGCGCCGGGATGGTAGAAAAGCTTCATGGTAGTGTCGGGCGGTGGCGCGAGGATTGGACGAGAATCCAGTATCGAAGATCTCGCCACACGCCGAAAACGCATATTTTCAGGACCTAGTCAGATCGATATGACCATGCCGCCCGACGCGCCCCGGGATTGCCGCGGCGTCAGCGAGATATTCGGCCAGATTGGCGAGAAGTGGACCATGCAGGTGGTCGTCACGCTGCGAGACGAGCCGCGGCGTTTCAATGAAATCAAGCGCCTCGTGACCGGCATTTCGCAGCAGATGCTGACGCGCACCTTGAAGGCGCTGGAGCGTGACGGCCTGGTCCTGCGCAGCGTCCGGGCCACCTCGCCGCCGCAGGTCGACTATGCGCTGACCGAGCTGGGGCGCTCGTTTGCGGAGCCGGCGCGCCAGCTCGCGGAATGGGCAAGGGCGCATCGGGCGACGGTCGACGCCAACCGGGCGCGCTACGACGAAGCGCACTGACCGCACGCCGACAACGGCTCGCGGCCGTGCCAGAAATCTTTCGTCGACTCGATGGAAAGTGAGCGCACGCTCCGCTGATAGCGCAGTGGCGGCCAGCTATTCCTTCCGGGCCGCCGCCTTGCCGGAAACTTACAATTCCTGAAGTTTCCGGCGCCGATCGCCCTGGCCAACCGCCTATACTTCGGAAATCCCAAGGCTTCCGCCCCGATTTTGCCGACGGCGCCGCCGTCGCCTCACCGGCACCTCCTGCATGGCCAGTATCCAGAAAAAGCAGTCCGACGCTCCCCGTTCCCGATTCGCGCAATGGCTGGGCGGCCTCGTTCGCGCGCGCGGCACCCGGCGCGTCGCGCTCGGCGTGGTCGCGTTCCTCGTGCTGTTCGGCCTGCTCGGCTTCTTCGCGGCGCCGCCGCTGATCCGCCATCTCGCCGAGCAGCAGCTGAGCCGCCAGCTCGGCCGCCCGGCCAGGATCGCGCGGATCGCGCTGAATCCCTACACGCTGCGGCTCGAGGCCGACGGCATCCACGTGGGCGAGCCGGCCGGCGGCGCCCCGTTCATCGACATCGCGAAGCTGATCGTGCGGCCGGCGTGGGCCTCGCTGCTGCGCGGCGCGCCGATCGTCGACGAGGTGCGGATCGATTCGCCGCGCTTCCACATCGTCCGCTACGACGCGCAGCGCTTCAATTTCACCGACCTGATCGAGAAATTCTCGAAGCCGTCGCCGCAGCCCGCGTCGGGGCCGGCGCGCTTCTCGGTGTCGAACATCCAGATCAACAACGGCCGGATCGATTTCGACGACCGCCTGCTCGGCGTGCGGCACACGGTGGACCAGTGGACGCTCGGCGTGCCGTTCGTCGCGACGCTGGCGTCGAAGACCGACATCTTCGTGCAGCCGACGCTGCGCCTGCGGCTCGACGGCAGCCCGATCGCGATCGACGGCAGGACCAAGCCGTTCGCGCGCTCGCGCGAGTCGCAGATCAACCTGAAGTTCGACGGGCTCGACGTGCCGAAGCTGCTGTCCTACGCGCCGGCCAGACTGCCCGTGGCGATGAATTCGGGCCGGCTGTCGAGCGATCTGGCCGTGAGCTTCGCGATCGACGGCGACACGAGCGCGCTGCGCGTGTCGGGCAGCGTCGAGCTGGCCGACGCGAACGTGACCGATGCGCAGGGCCGGCCGCTTTTCGCGGCGCGCCGCCTGCACGTGGCCGCCGCGTCGCTCGAACCGCTGCGCCGCGCGCTGCATTTCGACGAGATCCGCGTCGAGGCGCCGGAGCTGACGCTGACGCGCGATGCGGCGGGTCTGCTGAACGTGCAGCGGCTCGCGGCGGCGCAGGGGGCATCGGGGGCGGGCGCCGCTTCGCCGGTGGCAGCCGTTTCGTCCGCAACGTCGTCCGGGGCATCCACGAGCGCATCCGCCGCCGCTTCGCCGGCCGCGGCCGCCTCCACGGCCACTGCCACGCCGGCGTCCCCCCGGCCGCTCGACCTGACGGTCTCACGCCTCGCGATCGACAACGGCACGATCCGTGTCAGCGACGCCTCGGTGTCGCCGCCCGTCGCGCTCACGCTCGCGAACCTGAAGACCACGCTCACCGGCTTCACGCTGCAGGGCCGCCAGCCCGCGAAGTTCTGGATCTCGACCTCGCTCGCGCAGGGCGGCGCGCTGCGCGCGGCCGGCGCGATCAGCCTCGCGCAGCAGCAGGCGGGCGGCCATCTGACGATCGACGCGCTGGCGCTGCCGGCAATCGCGCCGTATCTGGCGAGCGCGAGCCGGGCGAAGCTGCTCGACGGCAGGCTCGGCGCCAGCGTCGACGCGTTCGCCGACTGGTCGAAGGCGCCGCTCGCGGCCAACATCGGCCCGAGCACGCTGACGCTGAGCGCGCTGAAGCTCGGCGCGCCGTATGCGAAGGCGCCCGTGATCGCGCTGTCGAAGGCGAGCGTCGGCGTGACGCGCATCGACCTTGGCGCGCGCACCGCCGAACTCGCGAGCATCGACGTGGACGGGCTGTCGGCCGACGTGGCGCGGCTGAAGGACGGCCAGATCGATCTGGCGTCGCTGGCCGGGCCGGCGCACGACGCCCGCGTCGAACATGAGCATGTCGCTCGCGCCGCCGAATCCACCCAGGCCGCCGCGCCATGGCACTACCGCATCGGCGCGCTGAACCTGACCGACGCGAAGGCCAACGTCACCGACCTGTCGACACCGCGCCCGGTGAAGCTCGCGTTCTCGCCGCTGACGCTGACGCTCGGCCCGATCAGCGACGACCTGTCGAAGCCGCTGCCGCTGTCGCTGCGCACCACGCTGAACCGCAAGGGCAGCGTCGAGATCGCGGGCGAGGTGCGCGCCACGCCGCTCGACGCGCGCCTGCGCATCGACGGCAAGCGCCTTGACGCGGCCGCGTTCGAACCGTATTTCGGCAGCGCGCTCAACGCGACGATCGCGAGCGCGCTGCTCGACGCGAAGGGCGATCTCGCGGTGTCGCAGGCCGGCGCGGCGACCAAGGCGTCGTATCGCGGCGATCTCGCGCTGGTCGACGTGCGGCTGCTCGACAAGGCTTCGTCGGACCCGTTCGCGGGCTGGCGCTCGCTCGCGCTGTCGAACCTGAAGGCGAACTACGACAGCGCGCGCGGCACCGACGTGGACGCCGCGCGCGTGACGTTCGCGAACTTCTACGGCCGCGTGCTGCTCGACGCGCAGGGCCGGCTGAACCTCAACGACGTGGTGGCGAAACAGAGCGGCCCCGCCCAGTCGCTGACGCGCGGCGCGGGCAGCACAAATGGCACGGAGCCGCTGCCGCTCTCGCCGACCGCCTCCGCGGTGGCGGCCGCGAGCGCGCAGCCGGCTTCGGCCGCCACGCCTTCGCAGGATGTTGCGTCCGCAACCACTGCCGCGGCCGCCGTGCCGGCATCGGCCCCCGCGCTCGTCACGGCCGCGCCGGCGCCGAGCCGGCCGGTGCGGATGCGCGTCGGCGAACTGGTGCTGCGCGACGGCCGCGTGACCTACACCGACAACTTCATCCGCCCGAACTACACGGCGGACCTGGTCGCGATCAAGGGCACCGTCGGCGCGTTCGGCACCGAGTCGCAGACTCCCGCGCCCGTCGATATCGGCGCGAGCCTCGAAGGCAACGGTCCGATCTCGATCAAGGGCTCGGTGAACCCGCTGATCGCGAAGCCGGCGCTCGACCTGACGGCCTCCGCGCACGGCATCGAGTTGACCAACCTCACGCCGTATTCGGCCAAGTACGCGGGCTATCCGATCACGAAGGGCAAGCTCAACGTCGACCTGCACTACCAGCTCGCGGACGACCAGCTCAGCGCGAACAACCACATCTTCATCGACCAGCTGACGTTCGGCGACCACGTCGATAACGACACGGCGACCAAGCTGCCGGTGCGCCTCGCGATCTCGCTGCTGAAGAACTCGCGCGGCGAGATCGACGTGAACATCCCGGTGTCCGGCTCGCTGTCGAACCCGGAATTCAGCGTCGGCGGGCTGATCTGGCATGCGGTGCTGAACCTGCTGAAGAAGGCGGTGACGGCGCCGTTCTCGCTGCTCGCGAGCGCGTTCGGCGGTGGCGGCGAGGAACTCGGCTACGTGGAATTCGCGCCGGGGCTCGCGACGCTGTCCGACGCCGCGAAGCAGAAGCTAGACACGATCGCGAAGCTGCTGGCCGAGAAGCCCTCGATCCGGCTCGACCTGACGGGCCGTGTCGATCCCGCGCGCGACGAGCCGGGCCTGCGCGAAGCCTACGTCGAGCGGCTGGTGCGCCAGCAGAAGCTCAAGGACGTGGTGGGGCAGGGCGAGAGCGTCGATCCGATGACGGTGAAGGTCGCGCCGGACGAAGCCACGCAATACCTGACGCGCGCCTACAAGGCGGCCGACTTCAAGAAGCCGCGCAACCTGATCGGCCTGCAGAAGACACTGCCCGACGCCGAGATGCGGCAGGCGCTGGAAGATCACGCGCCGGTGGACGAGGCGAGCCTGCGCGGCCTGGCCCAGGCGCGCGCGCAGGCGGTGCGCGAGTATCTGGACGGGAAGGTGGACGCGAGCCGGATGTTCGTCGTCGCGCCGAAGCTCGACGCGAAGGGGATCGAGGACAAGGGCGCGACCACGCGCGTGGATTTCGGGCTCAAGTGAGGCGGGTGACCCGCGCGCGCCGCGAGGCGACGCGGGTGGCGGGCGCGTTCGGGACCGGCGTCGTCGTCATCATGGCGCCGCCGAAGGCGCTTCGGTGGTTCAGGAAGCCGGCAGCCTGCTTTCGCGCGCGATGTCGGCGAGAAGGGCGCCTGCGCGTGCCCGACTCGAGGCCGGCCGTGCCGGCGCGCTCGTGATCACGTCGATCGACATGCCATCGCCCGAAACGGCAAGCCGGCGCCGGGCGCAACCCGTCCCTTTATCGACCGCGCCCGACCGATACCTCAGCGCCCCGTCGCGACGGCCGGCGCCGGTTCGCGCCTGGCCAGCTCCTTGCGCGCGGCCAGCGGAATCCGCGCGTCGTCCCAGGCGCTCAGCCATTCCACTTCCTTGGCGGTGAATACCTGGCCGTAGTTGCGCAGCGCGTACTGCAGCGAATCGATGATGTGATTGCGGATGATTTCCGGCGTGCGCGTGTCGTCGAGCACGGAGCGGAACGCTTCGAGCGTGGCCATCGTCAGGCTCCGGATAAGGGAAAACCCGGTTATCGCACGTCAATACTCGCTCGCCAACCCGGACAAAATAGTTTTGCGGCGGCGTTGCGCGCCCGCATCGGCGCGCGATCGCTGCATCCGGCAAGGAGAGGGGTTACGACGCGGACCCATGAACGGGTCACGCCCGCCGCGCCGCCTGGCGCCGATGCACCCAGCCATCCATCGCGGCGCACAGCACGAGCAGCGCGCTGGTGACGAAGAACACCGCGTGCAGCCCGACGTGCGCGCCGATCTGCCCGCCGATCAGCGGCCCGATCACCTGCCCCGAAAACTGCGCCGATTGCAGGTAGCCGAGCACGCTGCCCGAGCGATGCTCGTCCACGGCGTGCCGCACCAGCTTGGCGATCGACGGCAACAGGCCGGCGATCGACATCCCCATCAGGCCGCGCAGCAGCGCGAGCTGCCACCACTGCGTGACGAACGCCTGCGGCAGCAGCATCACGCCGGTGACGAGCAGGCAGCCGACGATCACCGGCCAGCCGCCGACGCGATCGGCGAGCGCGCCCAGACGCGGTGCCGTGATCATGCTGCCGAACGCGGAAGCGGCCATCACGATGCCGGCGGTGCGCGCCAGATGGTCGTGCGGCACGCCGAGCTGGCCGATGTAGACGGTGATGATCGGCTCGATCGACATGTTGGCGAGCAGCACCATCATGGCGGTGACGAGCAGCGCGCCGAGCGCGGCGCGCTCGATGGCCGGGCGCGTGGCGTCGGTGCCCGGCGCGGCGTCGCGGCGCGCGCGGCTGTCCACGCCGCGCTCGAAATCCTCGCGCACCAGCGCGATGGTGGCCACGGCGGCCACCGCGATCACCGCGCCGCCCACGAAGAACGTGCCGCGGATGCCGACCAGCGCCGGCAGGAAGCCGCCCACCAGCGGGCCGATCAGGTTGCCGGCGAGCGCGCCGGTGGAGAGCACGCCGAGCGCCCAGCCGGCCCGCTCGCGCGGCGCCTGGGTGCCCACCATCACGATTGAGGCCGATGCGTAGCCGCCGATCAGCCCGGCGGCCAGCCGCAGCACCACCAGCTCGGTCACGCTGTGCGCGATGCCGATCAGCGACATCACCACCGCCATGCCGATCGCCGCGCGCACCAGCATCGGCTTGCGGCCGTAGCGGTCGGCCAGCCGCCCCCACAGCGGCGCGGTGATCGCCGTGCCGAAGAAGGTCGCGCCGAACGCGACGCCCGACCATTGCACGATGCCGGCCGGATCCGTCACGCCGAGCTGCTCGACGTAGAGCGGCAGGAACGGCAGCAGCATGCTGAGGCTCACCAGCGTCGTGAACGAGCCGAACACGCAGACCGCGAGATTGCGCTTCCAGTAGCGCGCGTTGCGTTCGGCATAGCTGCGCGGAGCGGCCTGTGCAGCGGATGCGTTGGGTATGGCTTGGGCGGTGCTTGGGGCCGGGTGGGACATCGGATGCCTCATCTACGCTCGTCGAAGGGGAGCGGCATGGCGGCTGCCATGCCGTGCGTCACGTTCGCGCGTCGCGCCGTGACAGGCCGGCGGCCAGGTCGATCAGCAGCGCCAGCACCATCGACGCGGTGCCGATTGCGAACAGCAGGCGGTAGTCGCCGCCGTGATGCGAGAACACGTAGGACAGCCCGTAGGCGGCCAGCGCCTGGCACAGCGCGAAGCCGACCGTGGCCGTGCGCCAGGCCGGATCGCGCCGCGCCGGATGGTGCGCGAGCAACTCGTGCAGCCGGCCGAGCACGAGCGGCACGGTGCCGGTGACGAACGCGCCCACCACCACGCTCGACAGCATCAGCCAGAACGTGCCGAGCCCGAGCGCCGGGATCGCCACGCCGCCGATCTCGAGCACGAACGCGAGCCGCAGCGCGTTGCCGAAGCCGATCCGGTCGGCCAGCGCGCCCGCCACCACCGGCCCGAGCGTGGCGCCGATGCCGAACAGCACCCAGTATTCGGCGCCCACCTGCAGGCTCTGGCCGAGGCCGCGCGTGACGTAGTCGACCAGGAAGATCATGTGCGGCACCCAGCCGGCCGCATTCAGCGCGTATTCGGCGTAGAGCGCGCGCAGCGGACGCGACGCGGGTGCGTGGCGGTGCCGTGCCGGCGCGGCGGGGGTGGCCGGCGGCGCGGCCTCATGCGGCCAGCCGTGCCAGGCGAGCGCCGTGAGCGCGAGCGAGAGCAGCCCGATGCCGATCCAGGTGGCCGGCAGGCCGCGTTGCAGCAGCAGCGGCACGACCGTGCCGGAGGCCACCACGCCCACCCCCACACCCATGAAGATCACGCCGCTCACCAGGCCGCGCCGCGAGGCCGGCACGTGCTGCAGCACGGTGGGCGCGGCCAGCACCATCAGCGCGCCGCCGGCCAGCCCGGCGAGCAGGCGCCAGATGAAGAACCACGCGAACGAGAGCGGATACGCGCAGGCGACGAACGCCACCGTCGCGAGCAGCATCATCGCGCGCAGCGTGAGCGTGACGCCGGCCCGGGCGGCCGCCTGGCGGCCCGTCAGCGCGCCGAGCAGGTAGCCGGCGAGGTTGGCCGCGCCGAGATAGGCGGCCAGCGACGGCGCGAACCAGTGCGCGTCGACGATCGCCGGCAGCAGCGGGGTGTAGGCGAAACGCGCCAGCCCGATGCCCACCAGGCTGGCGCTGAATCCGGACAGGGTGGCCCGCCAGACCTGCACGCCGCGCGCGGCGCGGGTGGCGTGGGGGGAGGAGTCGGCTGCGCGTTGCATCGTCGTTCCTTGGCTCGATTCGATTATTCGATAGCTTGAGGTTACGCGTCATCACTAATCCATAGAACTGAATTATCAAGATAGGGGATATCTGGAATGGAGATCACTGCTATGCCGATTCATCGTTTCCCGGCCGGGCGTCGGGCTCGCTACAATCGTCGCGTCGATAGCCCTCGAAGCGTTTCGCTTTTCCGATCATGGACCTTGCCGACCTGAAGACCTTCGAAGCCGTAGCGCGCCATGGCAGCATGAACAAGGCGGCGGCCGAGCTGCACACGGTGCAGTCGAACGTGACCGCGCGGATTCGCGCGCTGGAGGACGAACTCGGCGTGGCGCTGTTCCAGCGTCATGCACGCGGCGTGACCGTCACGCCGGCCGCGCAGCGCATGCTGCCGTTCGTCGGCCGCATCGCGCAGCTGGTCAACGAGGCGCGCGCCGCCGCCACCGATCGCGGCGAGCCCACCGGCACGCTCGCGCTCGGCACGCTGGAGACCACCATGGCGCTGCGGCTCTCGCCGCTCTTGACCGACTTCGCGCGTACCTGGCCGGAGGTGCGGCTGGTGGTCAATTCGGGCACCACCTCGGGGCTGATGCAGGACGTGATCGACTACCGGCTCGACGGCGCGTTCGTGGCCGGCCCGATCTATCATCCGGCCCTGCACGTCGAGACGATGTTCACCGAGGAACTGGTACTGGTGACGAGCCCCGCGATCCGCTCCGTGAAGGAACTGGCCGGCCGGCCGGACCTGAAGACGGTGGTATTCCAGTTCGGCTGCTCGTACCGGCAGCGGCTCGATGCGTTCCTGGCCGGGATGGGCATCGTGGTGGCGAAGCCGCTCGAATTCGGCTCGCTCGACGCGATCATCAACTGCGTGGCGGCCGGCGTGGGCATCACGCTGCTGCCCAAGGGCGTGGTGGCCGACGCGGCGACGGCCGGCGACGTTTCGATCCATCGCGTGCCGAAGGAGCTGGCGCATGTCGAGACGCTGTTCGTGCGGCGCGAGGATGCCTACGTGTCGAGCGCGATGACGGCGTTCCTCGAGATGGCGCGGCAGGTCTACCGGCAGTCGAAGGCGGTGCCGGGGCGCGGGCGCCGCGGCGTCGAGCCCCAGGCGGTGCCGGCTTGAGGGGGCTGGCTTGAGGCGGGCGGCGTGCTTCGTTTTCCGCTTGCCGTTTTCCAGTTTTGCTGCCGGGCTGCCGGGTCCGGTATCGGCGCATTTTCGTTTCGTCTTGCTCCGCTCCGCCGCCGTTTGATTACCTGCCGTGTAATTGGCCGGCCGCGCGCCCGGCCCTAACCTTGGTTCATCGCGCGACACCTCCGTCGCGCGCTCAACCAAGGAGCGCCTCATGTCGTCATTCCCCATTCATTCGATCGCCTCGGCGCCGCAGAAATCGGTTGCCGCGCTCGAGCAGCTGCATGCCGCGTTCGGCACGATCCCGGCAATCGCCGGCGTGATCGCGGCCTCGCCGGTGCTGCTCAACGGCTTCGTCGCCGTGTTCGCCAACGTGCATTCGGGCAGCTTTTCCGAGGCCGAGATCCAGACGCTGCTGCTGACGAACGCCGTGACCAACCGCTGCGAGTGGGCGGTGGCGTTTCACACCGGTCTGGCGCTGCAACAGGGCGTATCGCAGGCCGAGGTCGATGCATTGCGCGCCGGCCGCTCGCCCGAGGACACGCGCCGGCATGCGCTGTCGACGCTGGCCCGCACGTTGATCGAGACGCGCGGCCACCTGCAGCCGGCCGCGCTGCAAGCGTTCCTCGACGCTGGTTTCGATTCGTCGCAGATGCTCGAAGTGATCGCCGCGGTGGCCGCCTCGACCATCACGAACTACACCGGCAGCGTCGCGCGCCCGCCGCTCGCGGCACCGTTCGACGCCTACGCCTGGCACGCGCCGGTTTGACGCCCGTCCGTTCGATTTCAGGCGGCAGGTGTTTCCTGGGATGAATCAGGATTCCGAATGAAACGCGCCGGCTCCATGCTCGCGGTATCGCGAGTCGTGGGGCCGGCGCGCCTGCTGTGCTTGATCGCTGCGCTTGCAGGAGGTGGGGCGGCCATTCTCACAGGTCCGGACCGGCGCGACGGGAATTTTCGCCCCGCACTCACCGGGCGACGCCGCCGGGCGAGTAAAACGCGTGGCTGGACTCGATGAGACGAAAGAGCATGAATAAGAGAAATTCGAGCATTCATCGGCTCGCGGCGCGGGCCTAAACTGGCTTCACCGTCACAGCCGTGACGAAGCCGGCGAAACCGGCCAACCGATCCAAGGAGCCCATCATGTCCCGTCTTTCCACTCTCGCCCCCGCCGATGCCACCGGTGCCACCGCGGAAGTGTTCGCGAAGATCCGCAAGGCCGTCGGCAAGGTGCCGAACGCCTACGCGACGATCGGCACGCATCATCCGGAAGCGCTCGCCGCGATGCTCGGCGTCGATGCGATCGTCGCCGGCGGCACGCTCGGCAAGGCCGAGATCGAGACGATCAAGCTCGCGGTCAGCGAAGCGGCCGGCTGTGACTACTGCGTCGCCGCGCATACGCTGGCCGGCAAGTTCGCCGGGCTGTCGCCCGAGACGATGCAGCAGGTGCGCGCCGGCGAGCCGACCGGCGACGCGAAGCGCGACGCGCTGGTGGCCTTCGTGCGCACGCTCGTGACGACGCGCGGCACGGTGCCCGCCGACGCGTTCGAGCGCTTCATCGCGGCCGGTTTCACGGAACGGCAGGTGGTGGAGGTGAGCCTCGCGATCACGTCGATCACGTTCACGAACCTGATCAACCGCGCGAACGATACGACGCTGGATTTCCCGGCCGTGAAGTGAGTGCCGGGCAGGGCGCGCGGCGGCGGCGAGTGCCGCGCCGCGCGAGGAGGCGGAGAGGCGGGCAGCGTGCCGGCGGCGCAGATGCCGCCGGATCTCGCCCACGTCGTGCTTACTGCGCGCGCTGCGCGAGGCCGGCCGTCAGCAGCTCGGTCAGGAGGCCTGTCATCCCTTCCGGATGGTCGGCCGCCTGCTTTTGCAGGTCCGCCACCAGCTCGACGTTGAGCTTGCACGCGAACGGCACGAGGCCCTGCGCCTGCTCGATGCGGCGGCGTTCGCGCCGGTCGAGCGCCGCCGCATCGGCGGTGGCCTTGCCGAAACGCGCGGAGCCCGACTGCTTCATCGCCTGCGTCAGCTTCAGTGCCTTGTTCTTTTCCAGATCCGTCTTCTTCATCGCCATCGTCGGCACCCTTCGTCCAAATCAAATGGGTGCGATTGTACGCATCGCGGTGCCCCTGCGGGCAACCCGCGTTGCCGATTGCGCGGGCGCGCTATCTAAAAATAAAAGTTTTTGCGCATAAACCCTGCCTTGGCCGCGCCGGGGCCGGCGGCGGCTGCCGCATTGCCGGATACAATGCGGCAGCCCGTTTTCACGACGACCCGAATCCCGCATGACCCAAGCCTCCCGCGCGTTCCTGCTCGGCCCCCTGCTGAAAGGGGTTTCGCGCTCGTTCTACCTGACGCTCGCCGTGCTGCCCGCCGGCATGCGCGACCCGATCGGCCTTGCCTACCTGCTGGCGCGCGCGGCCGACACGATCGCCGACACCTCGCTGCTGCCGCCGGCGCGGCGCCTCGAATGGCTGCTGTCGCTGCGCGAGCAGGTCAACGGGACGCCCGACCCGGCGGCGCTGCGCACGATCGCGGCCGAGGTCGCGAGCCAGCAGACCGAATCCGACGAGAAGGTGCTGCTCGAATCGCTCGGCCCGGCGCTCGCGATTCTGGCGCAGCTTGACGAGACCGATCGCGCGGCCGTGCGTGGCATCGTGACCACGCTCACGCAGGGCATGGAGTTCGATCTCGTGACGTTTCCGGACGAGACCTCGGGCCAGCTCGCCGCGCTGCCCGACGACGCGGCGCTCGATCACTACACCTACATGGTGGCCGGCTGCGTCGGCGAGTTCTGGACCACCATGACGCTCGCGCATCAGCCGGGCGTGCTGCGGCGCGACGCCGACACCATGAAGGCGCTCGGCATCCGCTTCGGCAAGGCGCTGCAGCTGACGAACGTGCTGCGCGACGCGGCCAAGGACCTGCGGATCGGCCGCTGCTATCTGCCCGCCGACCGTCTCACGCGCGAGCGCATCGCGCCGGCCGACCTGCTCGGCAGCGAGGCATCGCGCCTCGCGCGGCCGGTGATGCTCGAGCTGGTGCGGGTCGCGCTCGGGCACTTCCACGCGGCGATCGACTACACGTTCGCGATCCCGCCCACCGCGATGCGGCTGCGCCTCGCCTGCATCTGGCCGATCGCGATCGGGCTGATGACGCTGCGGCTGCTGGTGGTCAACGACGCGTGGCTCGCGCCGGGCCATGCGTCGAAGGTGCGCCGCAACGACGTGTACAAGGTGATTGCGTGGTCGATCCCGCGTTCACTGTCGAACGGCTGCCTGCGGCGCTGGTTCGACCGGATGATCGGCGAGATCGAGCGCGTGCTCGACGCGTCGGCGGTGACGCGGCACCGCTGAGCCGCAATCGTTTTTCCTCCCGCCTTTCGCCGGCCTTCCCGCGCCGCGCATGACAGCCGCCGGGCGCTTCCGCCCGGCGCCGCTTTCCCCTCGATGCCCGTCCCGCCGCGCCGCACGCGCGGCGGCGGCATGCGTGCGCCGCGTAGGGCCGCCGCCGCATCATTCCAATTTTTTTGAAAATCATTCAACCGACAGCCCAATTCTCAATGCCGGGCTACGTATTCAGAATGGGTCCCGGTTTCCTTGCACCCAGGCTGAAACATGTACCTCGATCACGCGACCTTCGTTACCGATGACCTCGATGCCCTCTGCGGCTTCTTCGCCGACGTCGTCGGGCTCGAAGCCGGCCCGCGTCCGCCGTTCTCGGTGGAGGGCCGCTGGTTCTATCTCGGCGGCCGCCCGGCGATCCACCTGATACGCGTGGCGCTGCCTGCCACGGCGGCGCCCGGCCTGCCGCGGATCGATCACGTCGCGCTGCGCATCGACGAGCGTGCCGAATGGGATGCGCTGCTCGGCCGTCTGGCCAGCCGGCGCATCGCATACCGGCTCGGCGAGGTGCCGCTGACGAACGAACTGCAGCTGTTCGTGCCGATCGCGCCCGGCGTGACCGTCGAATTCGTCACCACGTCGCATCGCGCGCCAGCCTGAGCGCCCCTCATCCGACCCACCCGACCCACCCGAACGAATCCGCATCCACCCGACAGGAGAAACCCGATCATGCCTACCGCCAATCTTTTCACCGCCGCCACGCTGGCCGGCCGCGACGTCGCACACCGCGTCGTGATGGCGCCGATGACGCGCGCCCGCAGCACCCAGCCCGGCGACGTACCGAACGCGATGAACGCGCGCTATTACGCGCAGCGTGCCTCGGCGGCGCTGATCGTCACCGAGGCGAGCCAGATCACGCCGCAGGGCAAGGGTTATTCGTTCACGCCCGGCATCCACAGCGAGGCGCAGATCGCGGGCTGGCGTTTCGTGACCGACGCCGTGCATGCCGGAGGGGGCCGCATCTTCCTGCAGCTGTGGCACGTCGGCCGCATGTCGCATCCCGATTTCCATCACGGCGAGCTGCCGGTCGCGCCGTCCGCCGTGTCGTTCGACGGCCAGATCTGGAAGGTCGACGCCGCGACCGGCGTGGGCGCGATGGTCGATTGCCCGACTCCGCGCGCGCTCGAGAACGCCGAGGTCAAGCAGATCGTCCGCGACTTCGCGCAGGCGGCCCGCAATGCGATCGCGGCCGGCTTCGACGGCGTCGAGATCCACGGCGCGAACGGCTATCTGGTCGACCAGTTCCTGCGCACCACCTCGAACCAGCGCACCGACGAATACGGCGGCTCGCGCGAGAACCGGCTGCGCTTCCTGACGGAAGTGGTCGACGCGGTGGCGGGGGAAATCGGCGCGGCGCGCACCGCGATCCGCCTCGCGCCGTTCCTGACCGCACGCGGCATGGCGTGCCCGGACATCCTGCCGACCATGCTCGAGGCGGCCGCCTGGCTGCAGGCGCGCGGCATCGCCTACCTGCATCTGGTCGAGGCCGACTGGGACGACGCCCCGCAATTCACCGAAACGTTTCGCCGCGAGATCCGCGAGCGCTTCACGGGGCCGATCATCGTGGCCGGCAAGTACGACGTCGCGCGCGCGAACAGGGTGCTGTCGAACGGCTATGCCGACTTCGTCGCGTTCGGCCGCCCGTTCGTCGCGAACCCGGACCTGCCGTACCGGCTCGCGCACGATCTGCCGCTCGCCGACTTCGACGGCGGCACGCTGTTCGGCGGCGACGAGCGCGGCTACAGCGATTACCCCGCGCTCGAGCACGACACTCCCGACACCGCCACGGCCTGACGCGCCGGGCCCAACCCGGGAGATCCCCATGCTCATCGATTCGCTCATGGATCGCGCCCGGCGTGCGTCGGCCACGATGGCCGGCGCGCTGCTGGCGGTGGTCGTCACCACGCTGGCGCCGGCCGCACCGGCCCGGGCCGAGGCCGCCGACCAGGTGCAGCCGAAGCAGCTGATCGCCGATCGCAGCCTGCCGGCCACGCAGCTTGCCGCGCAGCTCCACGCGGCCCGGCTCTACGACACGTTCTGGTCGACCGGCGACGAGACCCAGGCGCGCGCGGCGCTCGCGCCGGACTTCGTCGACCGCACGCTGCCGCCTGGGCGCGCGCAGGGCGTGGCCGGGCCGCTCGCCGCGTCGCGCGCGTTCCATGCGGCGGTGCCGGACGTCCACTGCGAGGTGGAGCAGATGATCGTGGCCGGCGATCGCGTGGTCGCGCATCTGCACTTCAGCGGCCATTTCACGGGAAGCTTCGGCAGCGTGCGGGGCCACGGCCAGCCGGTCGATTTCATCGCGACCGACATCTACCGGATTCGCGACGGCCGGATCGCCGAGAACTGGCATCTTGAGGATAACTTGACGTTTCTCACGCAACTGGGCGTCGTGAAGCACTGACGCCGCAACGCCTCAACACCGCCATGCGCGCGCGGCACGTCGGCTTGGCTCGCGTTCGCGCGCCATTGGGCAAGCCGCCGCCGAGCCGCGTTACCATGCCGTCTGCCCGACCCGCACCCGCCCGCATCGCATGGACAACCTCGGCGACATTCGACTCTTCGTGGAAGCAGCCAGCCTCGGCAGTCTGTCCGCCGCCGGCCGCAAGCTCGGCCTGTCGCCGGCGGCGGCCAGCGCGCGGCTCGTCAAGCTCGAGCGCGCGCTCAGCACGCAGCTGTTCGAACGCTCCACGCGCAAGCTGCGGCTGACCGACGAGGGGCGGCTCTACCTCGAGCACTGCCGGCATGCGCTGCAGACGCTCGACGACGCGCGCGCGGCGCTGCAACTGGGGCGCGCGTCGATCGGCGGCGCGCTGCGCGTGTCGGCCACCTCCGATTTCGGCCGCGTCGTGCTGCGGCGCTGGCTCGACGAATTCAACGACCGGCATCCGCAGGTGGCGCTCACGCTGGTGCTGGCCGATTCGCTGTCGAACCTGCTGCACGACGACATCGATCTGGCGATCCGCTTCGGCGTGCCGGCCGACAGCGCGATGATCGCCAGGCGCCTCGCCGACAACCGCCGCGTGCTGTGCGCGGCGCCGTCCTATCTCGCGGCGCGCGGCGCGCCGCGGCATCCCGACGAACTGGCCGGCCATGCGTTCGTGCTGCTCGGTTCGTCGGCCGGCATCGCGAACCAGTGGCGCTTCGAGCGCGACGGCGAGACGGTCCACGTGACGGTGCCGCCCGAGCGAGCGCGCCAGACCAACGACGGCGCGCTCGCGCGCGAATGGGCGATCGAGGGACGCGGGGCGGTGATGAAATCGATCTGGGATGTGGGCGCGGACCTGCGCGCGGGGCGCCTCGCGCTGCTGCTGCCCGAGTGGCGCTGCCCGGAGCTGCCCGTGCATGCGCTGTTCCAGCGCAATCAGTACATGGCGCCGCGCGTGCGGGCGCTGCTCGATTTCCTGGAGCAGCGCTTCGCCGAGGCCGCCGTCGAGATCGCGCCGTTCCTGCGCTGAACGTGCCGCGGCACGGCGCAGGCGGCGCGCGATTTACTTCGTGACCGCGAACAGCGTGAGGTTCATGAAGATCTTGAACGCGTAGCCGAGCGTGACGGCGCCGGCCACGCCGCCGATCCACAGCAGCACGAACCAGGCCCAGCCGGGCAGGCGGCCCGGGCGGCGCGCCTCGCGCGAGGGACGGCCGGCGGCCGGCTCAGTGGTGGTAGTAGTGCTGGTCTTCATGGCGGATCTTGCCCCGGAATACCCAGTAACCCATGGTGGTGTAGGCGATGATGATCGGCAGGATCACCGCGGCGCCGACCAGCGTGAAGATCTGGCTCGAACGCGGCGCGGCCGCTTCCCACAGCGTGACGCTGCGCGGGATCGCATACGGGAACAGGCTCACCAGCAGCCCGATGTAGCCGAGCGCGACGATCGCGAGCGCGAGCACGAACGGCAGCGTATCACGCCGCGCGCGCACCGCGCGGTACATCCACGCGCCGCAGGCCACCACCAGGAACGGCACCGGCATCAGGTAGACGAACAGGCCCGAGCCGAACCAGCGCTGCGCGACGGCGGGCTCCTGCAGCGGCGTCCAGATGCTGACGATGCCGATCAGCGCGAGCAGCACCACGGTGAGCGGCCACACCACGCGGTGCAGGCGGCGCTGCAGGTCGCCCTCGGTCTTCGCCACCAGCCAGCAGCAGCCGAGCAGCGCGTAGGTGGCGACGAGGCCGAGGCCGGTGAGCAGCGAGAACGGCGTGAGCCAGCCGAACGGGTCGCCGGCGAAGCGGCCGTCGGCCACCGGGATGCCCTGCAGGTAGGCACCGAGCGCGATGCCCTGGAACAACGTCGCGCCGGCCGAGCCGCCGATGAACGCGAGATCCCACAGATGCTTGGTGCGGAGTGCCTTGGCGCGCAGCTCGAACGACACGCCGCGGAAGATCAGGCACACCAGCATGAACACCAGCGGCAGGTAGAGCGCCGGGAGCACCGTCGCGTAGACGATCGGGAAGGCCGCGAACAGGCCCGCGCCGCCGAGCACGAGCCAGGTCTCGTTGCCGTCCCAGACCGGCGCGACCGTGTTCATCATCAGGTCGCGTTCGCGTTCGTCGGGAAAGAAGGGGAAGACGATGCCGATGCCGAGGTCGAAGCCGTCGAGCACGACGTACATGAAAAGGCCGAGGGCGATGATCGCAGCCCAGATGACGGTGACGTCCATGAGAGTTCCTTGTGCTTCCTTGTGCGGTTCGTGTCGTGGCGGCGCTCAGGCGGCGTCGATCAGCTGGTCCGGGGCCGACAGCGGGCGGCGGCCCGACTGCTCGCCGTGCGCATCGGTGTGCGAGTCGCGGTGCGAATCCGTGTGCGAGCCGCCGCCGTGTGGCGCGTCGGGCAGTGACGGCCCCGCGTTGATCAGCTTGAGCAGGTAGTAGATGCCGGTGCCGAACACGAGGAAATAGACGAACACGAACGTCATCAGCGACAGCCCGACCTGCTGCGTGGTGAGCGGCGAGGCGGCGTTGGCGGTGCGCATCACGCCGTACACCACCCACGGCTGGCGCCCGGCCTCGGTCGTGATCCAGCCGGCCAGCAGCGTGATGAAGCCGGTCGGCCCCATCACCAGCGCGAGCCGGTGGAACCAGCGCGCGTCGTACAGGCGGCCGCGCCGGCGCAGCAGCCAGCCCGCCAGCGCGAGGCCGATCATCGCGAAGCCGAGCGCCACCATCACGCGGAAGGTCCAGAACACCAGCGTCGAGTTCGGTCGATCCTCGGGCGCGAAGCTCTTCAGGCCGCGGATCTCGCCGTTCCAGCTGTGCGTGAGGATCAGGCTGCCGAGGTGCGGCACCTTCAGCGCGTAGCGCGTGGTCTCGGCCTGCATGTCCGGGATGCCGAACAGGTTCAGCGCGGTGCCGCCCTGCTCGGTGTCCCACAGCCCCTCGATCGCGGCGATCTTGGCCGGCTGGTACTTGAGCGTGTTGATGCCGTGCTGGTCGCCGACCACGGCCTGGATCGGCGCGAGGATCAGCAGCAGGCCGAGCGCCATCGAGAACATGGTGGTGACGCTCTTGTCGCGGCGGCCCTTCAGCAGATGCCAGGCGCCGGTGGCGGCCACCACCAGCGCGGCGACGATGAACGCCGCGATCGCCATGTGGGCGAGCCGGTACGGGAACGACGGGTTGAAGACGATCTTGAACCAGTCGGTCGGCACCACGCGGCCGCCGACGATCTCGAAGCCCTGCGGCGTCTGCATCCAGCTGTTCGAGGCGAGGATCCAGAACGTCGAGATCAGCGTGCCGATCGCCACCATCAGCGTGGCGCCGAAGTGCGCGCGCGGGCTCACGCGGTTCCAGCCGAACAGCATGATGCCGAGGAAGCCGGCCTCGAGGAAGAACGCGGTCATGACCTCGTACATCAGCAGCGGGCCGGTGACGGCGCCGGCGAAGCTCGAGAAGCCGCCCCAGTTGGTGCCGAACTCGTAGCTCATCACCACGCCGGAGACCACGCCCATGCCGAACGCGACCGCGAAGATCTTCGACCAGTAGAGGCAGAGGGTTTTGTAGTGGGGCAGGCCCGTTTTCAGCCAGCGGTATTCGAGCACCGCGATGAAGCTCGCGAGGCCGATGCTGAGCGCGGGGAACACGATGTGGAACGAGACGGTGAAGGCGAACTGCAGGCGGGCCAGATCCAAGGCCGAAAGAGCGGTATCCATGTGCGTGTGACCGGAAGCGTGCGACGGCCGCGGGCGGGTGCCGGGCGGCCCTCCAGGCGCCGCGCGATATGCAGCGGCAGCGGGGATGTGCGCAGTATTGCGGGCAAGATCGACGTCTGAAATGTGCCAACTCGTCGCACTTTGCGCTGATGATTTTCCTGTTCTTGATCAATATCGAGATAACGCATTGATAAGCATCAAAAAAGTTCGAGATCGAGTGCGCGCGTTGAAATGCGGTTGTCTGCCGCAGCTGCGGCAATCAACCGCTGTGTCGGGCAGGCGACGGCGGCGCTCGCGGCGCGGGCCGCCGGCACTCGGCGGCCGCCTCGCGCGAAGCCGCGCGGCACCGTGTGGATTCCGAACGATCGCGCGCGCGGCCGGCCATGTTTCGACTGGCTGTCGGCTTGCTTCCGAGGCGCCTACAGCGAGGTCGCCCCTGGTTCCGGGGCCGATGCACCGCGCGCCTCGTCAATTGTTTCCGCGTATTACGAGGTAATTCAACGCAGACCAATCCGCGTGGTTTTGCCACGGCACGGTCACGAATGTAACGGTCCGCAAAATCACTGCGCAGACTCGTAACTGACGGCGCGCGGCCGGCGGGTAGCGTCTCGGGTATCGACAAGACGCGGGGCGCGGCCCCGTGTATCCCGGAGCGTGAAGTGAACAAACTGAAGATCGTGCTCGGCGTCGCGGCGGTTGCCGCCGTGACCGCCACGAGCGCCGCCCATGCGGCGCGGGTGGGGGTGTACATCGGCCCAGGCTGGGGCGGCTACTGGTATCCGCCGCCGCCCGTCTACTACGCGCCGCCGCCGCTGGTCGCGGTGCCGGTCGATCCGGGCCCGCCGCCCGAATACGTCGAGCAGGGCGGCCAGCCGCCCGGGCCGCCGCCCGAGGAGGCCGGCGCGCCGCCGCTCGAACCCGGCGCCTGGTACTACTGCAACGCGTCGAAGCGTTACTACCCCTACGTGAAGACCTGTTCGTCGGGCTGGCGCGAAGTGCCGGCCCGCCCGCAATGACCATGACGAGATCACCGATGAAATTCGAAATCCGCACCGGTGGGCGCTGGGCGCTCGCCGCCGCCGCGGGCGCCGGCCTGCTCAGCGCCTGCGCGGTGATGCCGCCCGGCCCCAGCGTGATGGCGCTGCCCGGCACGGGCAAGACGTTCGACCAGTTTCAGGCCGACGACGGCAACTGCCGCCAGTTCGCCACCAATCAGGTTGGCGGCGTGTCGTCGAACCAGGCCGCCACCGCGAGCGCGCTCGGCAGCGCGGCGGTGGGCACCGCGCTCGGCGCGGCGGCCGGCGCGGCCTTCAACGGCGGCCGCGGCGCGGCAGTGGGCGCGGGCGCCGGGCTGCTGGCCGGCAGCGTGGTCGGGATGGGCAACGCGCAGGGTTCGGCCTACGACGTGCAGCGTCGCTACGACTATGCCTACATGCAATGCATGTATGCGGCCGGCGATCGCGTGCCGGTGCCGGGCCGCGTGCGCAGCCGCGACGATGGCGGCTACGGCGGTGGTTACGGTGGCGGTGGTGGCGGTGGTGGCGGCTATGGCGGCGGTCCCGCGCCGGGCGGCTACGGCGGCAATCGCGGCTACACGCCGCCGCCGCCGCCCGACATGCCGCCACCGGATTGACCGGTTGCGGGCCGGCGCGGGCATGCCGACGCGCCGGCCATGCATGACGCGCGGTGCCATGCCGCGCGTCATGCATGGTCCCTGCGTCATGCATCGCGCCGGGAGATCCATGCTGTGGATATCCCGCGCGGTTGCACACGCGATGCGTTAGGCGATGATGACGATCCGAACCCGCATCGCTCACGATCACCGCCTCCGCGAACCATCGATATATCGGCCGAAACGCATCGCGTATTCGTCGGCTCAATGACGTCGTTGTCCGCGCTGCTTTCCACCGCTGTCCGCGTAGTTCCGCGCGTTTCGTTTCCCTTTCCTTCCGCATTCGCACCGCGTCCCGCGCCGTGCGCGAATATCGCTCCGTATCCATCGTGAAAGCACGATGAAGAATCGGCACGCATGCGATGCGTGTTGCCGATTCCAGCCGGCGTCATTCACAAACTTTGATCCTGCTCAAATTCCTTGCTGATTGGGCGCTATAGCGTGGCGAAGCTGTGTCGTTATCTCGTTTGGCGATTCACGGGTACGCGCCGTGCGTCGCGTTGGTAACGAATCGTGTGGGGAAGGCGGCGCCGTCGAAGTCCGGAGCGATTCGACGGAGGAATCGCAAGCCGTCATCAGGTCCGCCGATCCGAGGTGATTTTCCCGATGTATCGCGCCGCCCGTTGCCAGGCCGAAGCGTGCCTCGGGGAATG
Organism: Burkholderia perseverans; assembly: GCF_022870505.1. Lineage (NCBI taxonomy): Bacteria > Pseudomonadati > Pseudomonadota > Betaproteobacteria > Burkholderiales > Burkholderiaceae > Burkholderia > Burkholderia perseverans. The sequence goes on along the minus strand of NZ_CP045093.1, from coordinate 3,305,111 downwards.
ACAGGCGATCGTGTCGCCGCCGCGAGACGAGCCCTGATGCGGCCGCTGGTTCGCCGCGCAAAGGGATGCGGCAGCCGCACGATTCCCGTTTTAATAATCCCAATTTCCGAGAGAACCTTCGCGAGATGGAAGATTCATCGATGCATCCATTGAAGCTGGTCGGCCTCACCACGCGCCTCTATACGCGCGTCGTCGACAGGCCGCTGCGCGAACTCGGTTTCGCGATGAGCCAGGTGCCGGTGCTGAGTCTGCTGAAGGCGGCGGGGGCGCTGTCGCAGGCGGAGCTGGCGCGCCGCATGCAGGTCGAGCAGCCGAGCATGGCGCAACTGCTGAACCGGATGGAGCGCGACGGGCTGGTCTGCCGCGTGGCCGATCCGGCCGACAAGCGCAGCCGGCTGATTTCGCTGACCGAGGACGCCGACCGCAAGCTGCCCGAGGGCAAGGCGGTGCTGGACGAAGCGAGCCGCATCGCGCTCGACGGATTCAGCGACGACGAGCGCCGGCAACTGGCCGGGCTGCTCGCGCGCGTGAACACGAACCTCGACCGCGTGATCCAGGCCGACGGCCTCGACCTCGGCATCTGCTGCGTGGAAGAAACGCACGTCTGAACGGCCGGACGGTGAGCGGCCTGCCGGCCGGCGGCCGCGCCGTCGGCGCGTCCGTGCCCGATTTAAATTGGAAAGGGCGCGGCGACGCGCCGGATTGCGTACACTCGTTTTTTTTCCGCCACAACGTCAGCCGCGCCGGCCTGCCGGCCTCCGGCGACACCCGAGGACGCATTCCATGATCGATCTACGTAGCGATACCGTGACTCGCCCGAGTCAGCCGATGCTGGCCGCGATGAGCGCCGCCGAAGTCGGCGACGACGTCTGGGGCGACGATCCGACCGTCGCGCGACTGCAGGCTGCGGTCGCCGAACGGGCCGGCAAGGAGGCGGGCCTGTTCTTCCCGAGCGGCACGCAGAGCAATCTCGCCGCGCTGATGGCGCATTGCGCGCGCGGCGACGAATACATCGTCGGCCAGCAGGCGCACACCTACAAGTTCGAAGGCGGCGGCGCGGCCGTGCTCGGCAGCATCCAGCCGCAGCCGCTCGACAACGCCGCCGACGGCTCGCTGCCGCTCGATCGCATCGCCGCCGCGATCAAGCCGATCGACAATCACTTTGCTCGCACGCGCCTGCTCGCGCTCGAGAACACGATCGGCGGCAAGGTGCTGGCGGCCGGCTACGTCAGCGAGGCGACCGCGCTCGCGCGTAGCCGTGGCCTCGCCACCCATCTCGACGGCGCGCGCGTCTGCAACGCCGCCGCCGCTACCGGCAAGCCGCTCGCCGAGCTGTGCGCGCCGTTCGATTCGGTGTCGATCTGCTTCTCGAAGGGGCTCGCCGCGCCGGTCGGCTCGGTGCTGGTCGGCAGCCGCGAGCTGATCGAGGTGGCGAACCGCTGGCGCAAGGTGCTGGGCGGCGGCATGCGCCAGGCCGGCGTGCTCGCGGCAGCGTGCCTCTATGCGTTCGACCATCACGTCGAGCGGCTCGTCGACGATCACGCCAACGCCGAGCGGCTCGCCGCCGGCCTCGCGCGGATCGACGAGGTGAAGGTGCTGTCGCAGGCGACGAACATGGTGTTCGCGCAGTTCCCCGACGCCGACTGCGCGCCGCTCGAAGCCTGGCTGAAAGCGCGTGGAATCCTGACGCAGATGTTGTACGCATCGCGCTTCGTCACGCATCGCGACGTGTCGGCAGAGGGGATCGATACGTTCGTCGAGGCCGTGCGCGCGTATTTCGCGCAGAAGGCGCGGGCGGCCTGAGTGGCTTGATGGTTCGAGCGGGCGGCGGGCGCGGCCCGCGCGCGGTTCGCTCGAGCCCGTGCGGATGTGGTTCGCCATGCGGCTCGATTTCGCGCGATGCCGCTGGTCGACGTCTGCGAGCGCCGCGGCCGGCCGATCCGGCTGGCGCGGTGCGCTGCCCCGGGCTCCGCGGCTCGCGATTCAGGTACGCGCCACGTTCGCTCCGCGCGTTCGCGCAGCCGGCCCGCGACCTCGGGCGGCCCACGCCGCCCGGCCCGCTCCCTCCTTCGTCGTGCCGACCGTTCAGGCCGGCACCATCACCGGCGGCGCACCGTCGCCGGCATCGATCATCTTCACCGTGAAGCCGAAGCAGCGCTCGATCAGTGCGGGCCGCATCACGTCGGCGGGCGCGCCCTCGGCGAGCAGGCCGCCGTCGGCGAGCAGCGCGACGCGGTCGGCGTGGCGCGCGGCGAGGTTCGGATCGTGGACGATGGTCAGCACGCCGAGCCGCCAGTCGCGCGCGAGCTCGCGCACCGTCGCGAGCAGATGGTGCTGGTGCGCGAGATCGAGCGCCGCGGTCGGTTCGTCGAGCAGCAGATAGCGCGGCGCATCGTCGGGATGGCGCTGGTCGTCGTCGGGCCAGAGCTGCGCGAGCACGCGCGCGAACTGCACGCGCGCGAGTTCGCCGCCCGACAGCGTGGTCACGTCGCGGCCGGCCAGCGCCGCGGCACCCGCCAGCGCGAGCGCGCGCTGCGCGACCTCGTGGTCGCGCGCGGCAAGGGCGCCGCCCGGCCGCGCGTGCGGATAACGGCCGAGCAGCACGAGTTCGTCGGCGATGAACGGAAACGCCGGCTGGGCCGCCTGCGGCAGCACCGCCCGCAGCCGCGCGAGCGTCGCGGCGCGGAGCTTGTCGAGCGGCGTGCCGTTCAGCGTCACGCTGCCGCCCATCCGCACGCGGCGCGGCGCGCCGACGCCGTGGAATTCGCCGGCGAGCGCTTTCAGCAAGGTGCTCTTGCCGGCGCCGTTGCGACCCAGCAAGGCGGTCACGCGCCCCGGCGCGAGTTGCAGCGAGAGCCCGTGCAGCACCTCGTGGTGGCCGCGGGCGATGGACAGATGGTGGGCGATCAGCATGATGGAAACCGGAACGAGCGCATCAGCCGCCGAACGCCTCGCGGCTCTTGCGCAGCAGCGCGAGGAAGAACGGCGCGCCGATCAGCGCGGTCAGGATGCCGAGCGGAATCTCGACCGGCGCGGCCACGGTGCGTGCGGCGAGATCGGCGATCACCACCAGCAGCGCGCCGAGCAACGCCGCGCCCGGCATCACGACGCGCTGGTCCGGGCCGCACACGAGCCGCACGCAATGCGGCGCGACCAGCCCGATGAAGCCGATCACGCCGGTACTCGAGACCAGCGCGCCGATGCCGAGCGCGGTGGCGAGCAGCACGCCGCGTTTCACGCGCTGCACCGGCACGCCGAGGTGCAGCGCCTCGGTTTCGCCGAGCTGCAGTGCGTTCAGCGCGTGGCGTTCGCGCGCGAGCCAGGCGGTGGCGGCCAGCGCGAACGGCGCGACGGCCGCGAGTGTGGACCACTGCGCGCCGCCGACGCTGCCGAGGCTCCAGAACGTCAGCGAACGCAGCTGCGCGTCGCTGGCGATATAGGTAAGCAGGCCGATCGCCGCGCCCGCGAGCGCGTTGATGGCGATGCCGGCGAGCAGCAGCAGCGGGACCGCGAGCCGGCCGCGCGTGGCCGCGAGCCGGTAGACGAGCGCGGTCACGACCAGCGCGCCGAGGAACGCTGCCACCGGCAGCGACAGGGCCGGCACCGGGCCGGCCGCGACCAGCGGGCCGAGCACGATCAGCGCGCTCGCGCCGAGCGCCGCGCCGCTCGACACGCCAACCAGCCCCGGGTCCGCGAGCGGATTGCGGAACAGCGCCTGCATCGCCGCGCCGGCGCTGCCGAAGCCGAGCCCGACCAGGGCCGCGAGCACCACGCGCGGCGCGCGAATCCCGATCAGCACCGCGCGCGCCTGCTGCTGCGCGGCGTCGCCGGGCGAGAGCAGCGCGGCCAGCATCTGCGCGGGCGTCAGCCGGTAGGCGCCGATGCTGCATGCCGCGAGCATCGCGAGCAGCAGCGCGACCGCGAGCGCGGCCAGCATCGCGTGTGCGATCCGGCGCCGCCGTGCCACGGCGCGCCCGCCCGACGCGGTCGGCTCGGGCCGATGGGTACGCGGGCCGGCGATCATCGAGCCGGTCGGCATCAGGCCGCCGGCGCGGCCGGATCGCCCGAGCCGGCGCATGCGGGCGATGCATCGAGATCCTGACGATCGCCCGCGGGCGGGGTGGACGAGACGTGGGGCGTGGACGCGACGGCGGCGTCCGGGGCCGGCGCGGCGGCGGGGACGTCGAAAGCACCGGTGGGGGCGACGCGGCGCAGCCGGCGCATGAGCGGATGTCGAAGCATGTGAATCTCCCGTTGGAACGTCGAGCTTGCGGCTGGCTCGGTGAGAGATGTCCACCTGGCTGGCATTGCGTCGCCATGGCCGGCTGGCCGGCGAGAACAAGGCAATCGGAAAGCGATGATCTTAAGTGAGAACGATTATCGTTTCAATGCGACGTGACCCGCTGGACATGATGCAAGCGGCCGCGGTCTTGTCGGCAACTAACGGTCTGACCGACGGGATTCCGCGACACCGGCGGGGCGGTTGCCTGACGATCGATTTCGCCAAGGCTTGCCGCGAGCCGCCGGCCCTGGCCGGGACGGGAGCACGAACGGGAGCGGGAGTGATGAAGACGGAAGGGGGCGCCGGCGCATGAAACGGCCGGCGGCGGAGTCATTCCGGGTCCACGGCGGCGCATGGCGCGCCGCCGTGCGCGCTCACACCTTGGCCGGTGCCGGCGAAGCCGCCGAGGCCTGCGCGGTTTGTGAGGTTTGTGCGGCCTGCGCGTTGCGCACCACCTGCGCGACGCGGCCGAGGAATTCCGGGTCGGCGCTGACCACGGCTTCGCGCTTGCCGTCGGGCGTATCGACCATCAGCCGGTGCATGATGTCCTGCGAGGACCAGGTCAGCCAGCCGACCACGATCAGCATCACGCCGACCACGATCGCGGCGCTCGACGCCTGGAGCAGGCCGAAGACGAGCCCGACCACGCCGAGCAGCGAAATCGCGGCCGGCACGATCCAGTCCTTGTTGATGGTCACGACCTCGACGCCGCGAATGTCGCGCAGCGCGAACACGAGGCCCGCGCAGGACAGCCCGTTGCGAGTGACCGAGACGCCGTGTTCGTTGAATGCGTTTTCCATGATGACATGCCGGGTGGAAAACGGGGAGCGTAGCAGAATTCCTGCCGGATCTGCCCGAAAACGCGGCGCGGCGGAATGATGGCGATCAGGGAAGCCGTTCGCCGCGCTTGTCCAATGTGGTGGTCAGGCGGTCGGGTGGCTCAGGTCAGAGCAGCGAGGCGCCGTCCTCGTAGAGCCGGCCCGGCACATGCGAGGCGACGGCTTCGGCGATCTGGACGTCGGTGCTTTCGGCCGGGACGATGCGGCGCCGCGCGGGGGCGTCGAGATGCATGGTCCATTCGACGAGACGATAAGGGCGCCCCCACGGCCGCTGCATCGCCACCGACACGCGGCAGCTCTGGACCGGATACGCATGCTCGCGCGTCAGTATCGTCGGGAGGTGGTTGAACACGATATCTTCGATCATTGTTTCCTCCAGTCCTGTTCCGCCCGGTGGCGAGGGCCGTCCGGCGCGCGGGCAAAAAAAACGCCGCCGATGCTCAGGCGGCCAACAGGGGGGGTGAGAGGATCCTCTCAATCCAGAATTAAATGAAACTTAAAGCGCAAAAAAAAACGTCCCGCCAGGAGGCGGGACGTTCTGCCGTAGTTTGCCGCGAGTGAAGCGGGTGCTTAGAACTTGTGGCGGATACCGACGCGGGCAGCGATCTGGTTCTTCGAACCCGTGCCCGACGTGCTGAAGTAGCTGGTGCTCGAGCCGATCTGCGCTTGCACGCCCTTGCCCGAAGCCTGTTGGTAGACCACCAGGCCGTAGACGTCGGTGCGCTTGCTCAGTGCGTAGTCAACCGTGCCGTTCACCTGGTTCCAGTGGTACGACTGGTTGCCTTGCGTGGCGCTCGAGTACGTGTAGCCGAGTGCGCCCGACAGTGCCGGCGTCAGGGCATACTTCACGCCGGCTTCGTAGGCGTTGTACTTCGTGCCGTTCGTATTCAGCGCGTCGAACTGCGTGTTCGTCCACAGGACCCATGCCGTTGCCGGGCCGAACACGTAGCGGCCGCCGACGCCGAACGTGCGCAGGTCACGCACCGTGCCCGTGCCGAGGTTCGCGATCGAGGTCGAGAAGGCCGGCGATGCCTGTGCCGGGAAGCTGATGTCCGTATAGGCCGCGCCGATCGATGCCGGGCCGTTCGCGTAGTTCACGCCGAAGCTGTACGCGCGCGACGAGCCGGCCGTCGTGGTCGTGCCTGCCGTCGTCGAGTTCGCGCCGGCGAACGCGCCTGCCTGGTTCGAGAAGCCGTACAACGCGCCGAACGTCAGGCCGTAGTAGTTCGCGCTCTGGAACTTGACCGAGTTGTTGATGCGGCTCGAGGTCAGCTGGTCGATGTCGTTGACGTGGTAAGCGTAGTTACCGACGACCGTGTTGCCACCGGTCGAGTAGTTCGAACCGAGGATGTCGGTCGAGAACGAGTACTGGCGGCCGAACGTGACCGTGCCCATGTTGTTCTTCGACAGGCCGACGAATGCCTGACGGCCGAACATCGCGCCGCCCTGGCCCAGCGTGCCGTTGCCGCTGTTGAAGCCGTTTTCGAGCACGAAGATCGCCTTCAGGCCGCCGCCCAGGTCTTCCGTGCCGCGGATGCCCCAACGGCTGCCTTGCGCGACGCCGTCGTCGTACTTGAACAGCTTGTCCGTGCCGCCGGCAGCGTTCTTGCTGTGGTTGACGTAGCTGATACCCGCGTCGATGACGCCGTACAGCGTGACGCTGCTTTGTGCGTGCGCGGCGCTTGCCGTCGCGGCCAGGATGGCGGTGGTCAACAGTTTCTTGTTCAAAGCAATCTCCGAGCGAAATAAGGGTGTGCGGTTCCGCGCTCTTGAAGGCGTCTTGGAGGGAACGGGGCGAACTTTATCGGGACAGGAGGGAAATGAATATGACAGTCACTGTCATAGTTCAGACCTGTCGCGCCCACGCCACAGCCTCCGGTCAGCGGTTGCACCCGCAACGAATATGACTTTTCCGCGTTTGCTTTTCGCGTTCACGCATCGATGCTGATGACGATCGATTGGTTGGGCGTTCGCCGTCGATGTGCGACGATGCGCCGCATTCCAAAACGTGAGAGGTTGCAATGGCGCGCTTTTCCAGCGGGTTATGGGGTTTGGTCGGACGGGGGGCGATCGGCGGCGCGCTGGCGTTCTGCGTCATTTCCGCAGCGCAGGCGGACGGCGCGCCGCCGCTGAAGATCGGCACCATGAGCGGGCCCGACGCGCAGATCTGGAACGAGGTGGCGAAGGTGGCCGCGCAGGACGGGCTGCCGATCAAGGTGATCGAATTCAACGACTACGTGCAGCCGAACGCGGCGCTCGATTCCGGCGATCTCGACGCGAACGGCTTCCAGCACCAGCCGTTTCTCGACAGCCAGATCAAGCAGCGCGGCTATCGGATCGTCGGCGTCGGGCTCACCTACACGGCGCCGATGGGCTTCTACTCGAAGCAGCTGAAATCGCTGAAGGACCTGCCGGTGGGCGCGAAGGTCGGCATCCAGAACGATCCGTCGAACGGCAACCGCGCGCTGCTGCTGTTGCAGAAGTACGGCGTGATCAAGCTGAAGGCCGGCGCCGGCAGCAACGGCGTGAACGCCACGCCGCTCGACGTGGCCGAGAACCCGAAGAAGATCAGGCTGGTGGAGCTGGACGCCGCGCAGCTGCCGCGCGCGCTGCCCGACCTCGACGCGGCCTCGATCAACACCGATTACGCCGTGAAGGCCGGGCTCACGCCCGTCAAGGACGCGATCGCGATCGAGGATCTGAAGGGGCCTTACGCGAACCTGATCGCGGTGCGCGCGCAGGATCGCGACAAGCCGTGGGTGAAGAAGCTGGTGGCCGCCTACGAATCGGACGACGTGCGCAAGTTCATCGACGCGAAGTTCAACGGCGCGATCGTGCCGGCGTTCTGAAGTGCGGCCGGCCGTGCAACCGGGCGGCGAGACGGCCGGCCCGCGCTTCTTGCGCGCGGCCGGCCGGATTCATTTAGCGCGTCGTGTGCCGCGGACGGGGACAGGGGCGGCTGCGGCCCGCGTCAGGCCGACAGCAGCGAGCCGCTGCGGAACGGCGTGTTGCCGGCGATGCGCGCCACTTCCATGCCGGCGGTGGCGAAGCGCACCACCTGGCGCGCGTAAAGCACGCCGCGCACGCTGGCCTTCAGCGTGACGACGCGATCGGTCAGCGGATCGACGATGTCGGCGATCTCCTGGCCCGGCTCGACCACGATGCCCACCGGCGTGCGGAACACCAGCACGCCCGACACCGGCGCGACCAGCGGCTCGGTGCCGGCCAGCGGCGTGGCCGGATGCGCGAGCGGCGGCAGCGGCGCCGCGGTGCCGTCGATCGAACCGCGCAGCGTCAGGAAATCGACGATCGCCTGCGCGTCGTGCTGCGCCAGCTCGTAGCTCACGTCGCGTTCGCTGCGCAGTTCGACGGTGACCGAGATCGCGCCGTTCGGGATCGGGAAGCGGCTGCCGAAGCGCTCGCGCAGCTCCGACCAGCAGAAGCTGTGGACCTCGTCGAACGGGTTGCCGACCGAGTTCAGCGCCAGCAGCGAGGCCTGCGCTTCGAGGTAGCGCGCGAGCGGCTCGACGTCCTGCCACAGGTCCGGGTTCGTATACAGGTGCATGACCGCGTCGTTGTCGCAATGCAGGTCGAGCACCACGTCGGCGTCATACGACAGGCGCTGCAGCGCGAGGCGCTGCGATTCGAGTTCGGTGCGCGGCTTCTGCTCGTCGAGCGCCTCGCGCATCGCCTCGCGCACGGCCAGCAGGTTGCGAGCCGGATCCTTCGTCAGGCGGCCCTCGACGCGCGGCATCACGAGCGCGGCCAGGTCGTGGAAGTTGCGGTTGAAGTTCTGCATCGTGCCGAGTTCGAAGCGGCCGAGATGGTCGCCGAACACGTGTTGCGCGAGGCCGATCGGGTTCGGCACCGGCACCACGACGATCTCGTCGCGCAGCTTGCCGGCCGCCTCGAGCGCGGCGAACTGGCGGCGCAGCAGCGTGGCCACCAGCATGCCGGGCAGCTCGTCGGCATGCAGCGACGACTGGATGTAGATCTTCTTCCCGCTGCGCGGACCGTAATGGAAGCTGGTGAGATGGCGTTCGGTGCCGAGCGCGGGGGAAATCAGCGGATGGGTCTGCGTTTGCATGATCGGGGAGCGGGCAGCGGCGGCGCCGCGCGGGGTTCGTTCGAGACGAGGGAACGACGATTGTACGTTGCGCGGGCGCGCCGGGTGGATTTCGGGCGCCGGCCCGCGGGCATGCGCCCGTCGCGACCGGCCCGGGCACGAGGCGCGGCGGCGGCCGGCGATTGCCGGTGGTGTCTTTGGGCACGGCGCCCGCGCCAATGGCAACGGGCCCCGCAGGGCCCGTCGGATCAAGCGTCGAGGCGGTGCTTACTTGCCGTAGACGTCGAAATCGAAGTACTTCTTGGCGAGCTTGTCGTAGGTGCCGTCCTTGCGCATCGCGACGATCGCGCCGTCGATCTTCGCCTTCAGGTCGGTGTCTTCCTTGCGCAGGCCCACGCCGGCGCCTTCGCCGAGCGTCTTCGGATCGTCGATGTCGCCGCCGGCGAACGAGTAGCCGGCGCCGCGCGGCGTCTTCAGGAAGCCGATCTCGGCCTGCACCGCATCCTGCAGCGTGGCGTCGAGGCGGCCCGAGATCAGGTCGGCGTAGACCTGGTCCTGGTTCTGGTACGGCTGGACGTTGACGCCCTTCGGTGCCCAGTAGGCCTTCGCGTAGGTTTCCTGGATCGTGCCCTGCTCCACGCCCACCGTCTTGCCCTTCAGCGAGGCGGCGGTCGGCTGGATGTTCGTGCCCTTCTTGGCGACGAGGCGCGTCGGCGTGTTGAACAGCTTGTTCGAGAAGGCGATCTGTTCGGCGCGTTGCGGCGTCATCGACATCGACGACAGCACGCCGTCGAACTTGCGGGCCTTCAGCGCGGGGATCAGCCCGTCGAAGTCGTTCTCGACCCAGACGCACTTCGCGGCGATGCGGCGGCAGATCTCATTGCCCAGGTCGATGTCGAAGCCGACCAGCTTGCCATCCGAGCCCTTCGACTCGAACGGGGGGTAGCTCGCGTCGACGCCGAAGCGGACCGTCGACCAGTCTTTTGCGTAGGCGCTGCCTGCCGACACGGCAAGCAGGGCAACCGTCAGGGCCGCCAGAACTTTTTTCACTATGACTCCTCGTTGTACGTGGTTTGCGCGCGGTCGTGCCGCGTTGCGCTTCGCCCGCCGCCGCGGCGGCCGGGCTGACTCGGACCCTCGCCCGATGTGGACGAGCGTTCGCGGAAGATTACCAAGACAAAAAGCTGTGCGGGTTCCTAGTACAAGCCCGGATAGCCCGACGGGCCCGAATGGCGCGGCGTTGACCGGTGCGGTGCGCATTTTGTTGCGAGTTTGGAAATGATGCGGGTGGGGTGGGGCGGGAATGTGCTGGGGGAGGGAATTGATGGCGGGGTATGGGTGAGGCGCCTGTTCTGGTAGCCGGCTCAAAACACGATCAAGAAAATCGGATCGCTGAGAGAGTTGCTAAGTCGTTGATTTTTATATGGACGCGTCGATATCCGCCTGGCCGAGACGGGCTCAGGCTGCGATGTAATCAAAACCCGATCAAGAAATTTGTGGGCTTCATGCCCAGTGGGGGACATAGCCCGCTCGCGGGTGTTCCCGGTCCGCAACCCTGATGAGACCCGCTTCCAACGTCCTGGCGATGACCGCTGATGCCTGTGCCGCATTTTTCGATGCGATTCCAAGGCGCTCACACAGCGTCGAATTTTTCATCTTGTCGCCGCTCAAGAAGCGGAGCACTGCATGGAAATAGCAAGCACGGACACGCTCATCGGGCGTCATTTCGGCGAAACTCCGAGGGGCGTAAAGCGTCACCAAGGTCGCGTTTTGTTCCGAGCGAAACAGCGGCGGTGGCAACTGCGATACCTCGACGAGCTGCAATACCTTGTCGAGACCACTACCCTGTTCCTCGCACATCCCCATCCGGCGCATGAGCGAGGCGAGGGCTTCATTTCGCGAACGCGGAGGCAGATCAATCATGCGCTCGGGTTTCACTAGCGGTTCGCCAGGGTTGCTGATCTCCAGGCGATCCTCAAACAGCTCGATCAGCGGCCCCGCGCCGGTGAGCGTCATATCCTGATGAATCAACGCATTCGCGACCAGCTCACGGATGGCTAGCTCAGGGAACAAGATGGCTGCTTCCCGGAGCGCTCCAATATGCTCGTTCTTCGGCGCCAACTCGTTCAGATAACTGACGAGGTCTTCAAACCCAACGGCGTAGCCTTTCTGTTCCTTCTCTTCGCCCAGACGGTGCGTGACCGTTGCCGCGCGGTTTTTGCCTCTATATGCGACGCAGCGAACTGCCTTTCGGGCCAAACTCGCATCAAAATCTTTAAGCCGACAGGCGAACAAAATCGCACCGAGATTCGTTATGTTCCATCGGCCGCCGACATCGGGAACGATCAACCGATCCGCCGCCAGCTTTTCGAAGATCCCGGCTCGGTTGTCGGGAAGTGGCTGCTTCGTCAGCCGAAAGTAGTGACTGTAGTCGAGCAACTTCAAGACATCGTCGGCTTCCATGTATTGCGCTGCAACGCCATGCTCCCAACGATAAGGCTGCATTCGCTCAATGAGCTTTTGGTAGCGCTCGGGATATTCGGTGAGCTTGGGTGTGGCACTGCCGATGCGCACGTAGGGGATACCGTTGTAACTGACGGGTGTTCCCGTGGCCGCTGGAATTTCCAGCAAAACTACCGGCCCTTCAGGGTGTGCGACCGTTCGGAAACTAAAAGCAATGCTCGGCTGCAACGCATTTGCCAGCCATAACTGGAGCACCATGCCGCCCACTTTTTGCGACTCCGGATTGAAGGACGTGCCCACCACCTCGTGGGTTTCGTCCTCGATGCCCCACAACATATACGCCGTATCTCTGCCCTCGATGCGTGCAGCGTTGGACAATGCCGAGCACCGTTTGCCGATCATCTCGTGATCGGTATTGTTTTTCTTGAATTCGAGCCACTGACACTCGTTGGTGTGCGAACGCAGCTCGTCGACAAGGGCAATGTCACGCTCGAGATTCATATCAGATGACGTGTGGTGTGCCGTGGCGGATGACGGTGAACATCGAGCAGCGATTGTAAGTCACGGGTTGACCCAAAATTTCCGTATTCCGCTTCTTTTCTGATCAAAGCTTGCCAGTCTCGGCCAACATTGCTTGTACCGGTTGTGCATCGGCCACTTGGATTATTTCAACAGTCCTGTTTGTCGCGGTATTACCTGGTAATTGCGAATCGCGCAATTTTCTGATGTTAAAGAAGGTCGACTTCCGCCGCCGCCTGCTTCAGACACGCCACGAACTGCGTCACGGCCGGCGTCGGCAGCAAGTCGCGCCGCGAGATGATCGACAACTCGTAGGCCGGCAGCGTCTCCTCGATCGCGGCGATGCGGATGCCGAGCGGCGCGACCATGTCGGCGAGCGGCTTGGTGAAACAGCCGATCACGTCCGAGCGCGACACCAGTCCGAGCGTGACCGAGAACGACGAGGGCGCGCGCACCAGCCGGCCGGGCAGCGGCAGCCCGTGGCCGGTGAACATCGACATCATCACGCTGTGCGGGAAATCGTCGGCGTCCACCGTCACGATCCATTCGGCGTCGAGCAGCTCGGCGAGACTGCGCGCCTTCGCGAGCGGATGCCCGGCGCGCATCACGATCACGAACTCGGTGGACAGCAGCGGCGTCTGCGTGAACTCGCGGTCGAGCGCGGGCAGATGGTGGATCGCGGCGATGTCGAGCGCGCCGTTGCTCAGCTGCGCGAGTGCGTCGGGCATCGTCACCTCGGCCAGATGCAGCTGCACGTCGGGCATCGTCGCGCGGAACTTCTGCACCGCGCGCGGCAGCGCGGTCAGCGCGATCGACGGCATCGCGCCCACCGCGACGCGTCCCGACAGCTCGCCCTTCACCTGCTCCACCGCCTCCACCGCGCGCCGCATGTCGCCGAGCAACTGCTCGGCGCGCGGCAGCAGCGCCTGGCCGCAGGCGGTCAGCTCGACGCCGCGCACGGTGCGCACCAGCAGTTCGGCGTTCAGCGCATGCTCGATCTCGCGGATCGTATGCGTGATGGCCGGCTGCGTGACGCCGAGTTCGCGCGCGGCGGCGCGCAGGCTGCGGTGATGGGCGGCGGCCACGAAGGCCTGCAGCTGCGCGAGGTTCAGGGGATTGCGAATGCGGGTCATCGAGACGGTCCGGAGGTGTATTGCGTCGCGAGCGCGGATGGGCGAGGACGGGCGCGATCGGGCGAAGTGCGCCCGGCGCGCGACCGGCGGGCGCGACCAGACCGTCACGGTATCAGGTTCATGCCGGCGCGGTGCGCCGGGCGTGGTTTGACGCGACGCAAGAAGCCCGCGCGCGGGCCTCACGGTTTCGACACGCGCGATCGCTACGCTGAACGGGGTTGCCGCGCGCGAGTGGTCGTGAGCCGATCGGCAATCGGTCGGGAAGCTGCCTGGAACCTGTCCGGAACGCGCCGCGAATGCCCGGCAACGGCCCCGTCAGGGCCGCGTGCGTTAGTTTTTCCGATGTCCGGCAATCAATTAAACCTATTTCCGCTCGGCGAGCGCAGCCATTAGTATTCACGGGCAATCCGGCCTCCCTATCCCCCACGGGCCGTCGAGCGTTTGCGATCAAAGGAGAATACAGATGTCGACTGAGACGAAGTGCCCGTTCAACCACACAGCCGGTGGCGGCACGTCGAACCGCGACTGGTGGCCGAACCAGATCAACCTGAAGATCCTGCATCAGCATTCGCCCCTGTCCGATCCGATGGACGAGGGCTTCAATTACGCGGACGCCTTCAACAGCCTCGACCTCAACGCCGTGAAGCAGGACCTGCGCGCGCTGATGACCGTGTCGCAGAGCTGGTGGCCGGCCGACTTCGGCCATTACGGCCCGTTCTTCATCCGCATGGCCTGGCACAGCGCCGGTACCTACCGCACGGCCGACGGCCGCGGCGGCGCGGGCGGCGGCCAGCAGCGTTTCGCCCCGCTCAACAGCTGGCCCGACAACGTGAGCCTCGACAAGGCGCGCCGGCTGATCTGGCCGGTCAAGCAAAAGTACGGCCGCAAGATCTCGTGGGCCGACCTGATCGTGCTGACCGGCAACGTCGCGCTCGAATCGATGGGCTTCAAGACCTTCGGCTTCGCGGGCGGCCGTGAAGACACCTGGGAACCGGACGAAGATATTTACTGGGGCACCGAGACGACCTGGCTCGGCGACAAGCGCTATACCGGCGACCGCGATCTCGAGAACCCGCTCGCGGCCGTGCAGATGGGCCTCATCTACGTGAACCCGGAAGGCCCGAACGGCAACCCGGACCCGCTCGCCTCGGCGCGCGACATCCGCGAGACGTTCGCGCGCATGGCGATGAACGACGAGGAAACGGTCGCGCTGATCGCGGGCGGCCATACCTTCGGCAAGACCCACGGCGCGGGCGATGCCTCGCACGTCGGGCCGGAGCCGGAAGCCGCGCCGCTCGAACAGATGGGCCTCGGCTGGAAGAGCAGCTACGGCAGCGGCGCGGGCGCCGATGCGATCTCGAGCGGCCTGGAAGTGATCTGGACGTCCACGCCGACCAAGTGGAGCAACAACTTCTTCTGGAACCTGTTCGGCTACGACTGGGAGCTGACCAAGAGCCCGGCCGGCGCCCACCAGTGGCAGCCGAAGGGCGGCGCCGGCGCGAACAGCGTGCCGGACCCGTTCGACAAGGAGAAGCGCCGCGCGCCGTCGATGCTGACTTCCGACATCGCGCTGCGCGCCGATCCGGGCTATGAAAAGATCTCGCGCCGCTTCTTCGAGAATCCGGACGAGTTCGCCGACGCGTTCGCGCGCGCCTGGTTCAAGCTGACCCACCGCGACATGGGTCCGGTGGCGCGCTACCTCGGGCCGGAGGTGCCGGGCGAGCAGCTGCTGTGGCAGGACCCGCTGCCCGCGCGCGAGCATGCGCTCATCGACGACGAGGACGTGACCGCGCTGAAGGCGAAGGTACTGGCCTCGGGCCTGTCGGTGTCGGAGCTGGTGTCCACCGCCTGGGCCTCGGCCTCCACGTTCCGCGGCTCGGACAAGCGCGGCGGCGCCAACGGCGCGCGCATCCGCCTCGCGCCGCAGAAGGACTGGGAAGCGAACCAGCCGGCACAGCTCGCCAAGGTGCTCGACGTGCTCGCGAAGATCCAGGGCGACTTCAACGGCGCGGCCGCGGGCGGCAAGCAGGTGTCGCTGGCCGACCTGATCGTGATCGCCGGCAATGCGGGCGTCGAGCAGGCGGCGAAGACGGCCGGCTTCGTGATCACGGTGCCGTTCACGGCGGGCCGCGTCGATGCGACGGCCGAGCAGACCGACGTGGAATCGTTCGCGGTGCTCGAACCGGCGGCCGACGGCTTCCGCAACTACCTGAAGGGCAGGTTCACGATCCCGGCCGAGAAGCTGCTGGTCGACAAGGCCCAGCTGCTGACGCTGACGGCGCCGGAAATGACGGTGCTGCTGGGCGGCCTGCGCGTGATCGGCGCGAACGTGGGCGGCGCGAAGCACGGCGTGCTGACCGATCGTCCCGAAGCGCTGACCAACGACTTCTTCCGCAACCTGCTCGACATGGGCACGGAATGGAAGCCGGTGTCGGACGCGAACGACGAGTACGAGGGCCGCGACCGCGAGACGGGCGCCGTGCGCTGGACCGGCACGCGCGTCGACCTGGTGTTCGGCTCGCACGCGCAACTGCGTGCGATCTCCGAGGTCTACGCGAGCGAGGATTCGCAGCAGAAGTTCGTGCGCGACTTCGTGGCGGCCTGGACCAAGGTGATGAACCTCGATCGCTACGACGTGAAGAAATGAGCGTGTAAGATGCGCCGGGCCGGCTGGCCCGGCCGCGCACCACACGGCGGCCGATCTCCGGATCGGCCGTTTTTTTATTTCGACCGCCCGCGCGGCGGAACCCCGACATGACGAATGCCATGCCCGCCTGGATCGAGGCGCCGATCCGCGACGCGCTCGTGCGCGGCGCGTTCGAGCTCGAGCCGACCGAACGCGGTGTCGTGCTGCACCGCCTGCCCGCCTGGGCACGCGCGCAGTGCGCCGATCCGCAACTGACGATGGTCGAGGCGCAGCCTTCGGGCGTGCGGCTCGTATTCCGCACGCGCGCCACGCGCCTGGAACTCGACACGCTGCCCACGCGCTACCGCTATGCCGGCGCGCCCGCGCGGCCGCTCGGTGTCTACGATTTGCTCGTCGACGGCCGGCTGTTCGCGCAGGCGAGCGCCGACGGCGGCGAGCGCGTGGTGATCGACCCCGGCAGCGGGGCCGCCACGCGCGAGGCGGGGGAACCCGCCACGCTGCGCTTCGCGGGCTTGCCCGCGCATGACAAGCGCGTCGAGATCTGGCTGCCGCACAACGAGGCGACGCGGCTCGTCGCGCTGCGTGCCGATGCGGCGATCGAGGCAATCGATGCGACCGACACGCACGACGACGGCGCGCGCCGCGTCTGGCTCCATCACGGCAGTTCGATCAGCCAGGGTTCGAACGCGGCGAGCCCCACCGGCATCTGGCCGGCGCTGGCCGCGGCGGCGGGCGGCGTCGAGCTCGTCAATCTCGGCTTTGGCGGCAGCGCGCTGCTCGACCCGTTCGTCGCGCGCACGATCCGCGACGCGCGCGCCGACCTGATCAGCCTGAAGCTCGGCATCAACCTCGTCAACGCCGACCTGATGCGGCTGCGCGCGCTCGCGCCGGCCGTGCATGGCTTTCTCGACACGATTCGCGACGGCCATCCGGACACGCCGCTGCTGGTGGTGTCGCCGATCTATTGCGCGATCCACGAAGACGTGCCGGGGCCGGGCGCCTTCGACCTGACGGCGCTGGCGGCCGGCAAGATGTCGTTTCGCGCGACCGGCGATCCGGCCGAACGCGCGGCCGGCAAGCTGACGCTGCGCGTGATACGCGAGGTGCTGCGCCAGGTCGTGCAGCAGCGCGCGGCCGGCGACGCGCGGCTGTTTCATCTGGACGGCCTCGACCTGTATGGCCGCGACGACTTCGCCGAACTGCCGCTGCCCGACCAGCTGCATCCCGATGGCGCCGCGCATCGCCGGATCGCCGAGCGCTTCGCCGCGCGCGTGTTCGGCCGCGGCGGCGCGTTCAGCGCGTGAGCACGCGGCCGCGCGGCGCGTTCAGAAGTTGACCACGGTGCGCAGGCCGGCCACGAACTCGTTGCCGATCGCCCTGACCGTGCCGCCGGCCGGCGCGTCGTAGCCGCCGCCCGGCCGCACGATGTACTGCAGGTCACCCTGCAGCGTCCACCACGGCGCCACCTGAACCTGGTAGGTCGCCTCGATGACGGTTTCATTCACACGGCGCGGCCGTGCGAGGTCGCTCGTCACGCCGTCCACGTTCAGCGTCGCGTTGGTGTAGCCGAGCGCGATGCCGGCCGTGTCGTTGTCGCGGCCCGCGAACGGCGCCTTCAGCGAGACGCCGGCTTGCGCGGAGAAGTTGATCGGGTTGCGGTCGTCGGGCGCGCCCGTCATGCGCGCGAACACACCGAGCGAGCGTGACGGGTTGGCCGCGGAGCGCCACACCATCTGGTCGGCGATCGCGTAGGCGCCGTAGTTGCCGCGATGCGTGCGGGCGATGCCGGTCGAGCCGGGTGCCGCGAGCGAGGCGCCGCTGGTGTCGATGTGCGGATCGGCGAACGCGCCGGACAGGTACCAGACGCCGAGCTTGTAGGTGCCCGGCAGGCCGCCGGGCTGCGCGTCCGGCGTGCCCGGCTGCGGGGCGTCGAGCGCGTATTGCAGCTCGCCGATCCAGAGCGCGCCGTCGTGCAGGTTGAAGTTCGTGCCGTGCGGGTTCGCGCGTTGCGCGTCGGCCTGGCCGATGCCGCCGGGATAGCCGTCGAACACGCCGGCCAGCAGCGTCAGCGCGTTGGTCGGCTGCGCCTTCACACGCACGCCGAGCGCCGACAGCGGATAGGCCGGCCCGCCGCCCGGCAGGTCGACCGAGGGCAGGACCGGCCAGCCGAACGTCGCGTTGACGAAGGTGCTGGCGGTCTGGCTGACCATGAACTCCTGATCGACGCTCTGCTGCCCGACGCGGACGTCGGCCGCGCCGCCGGCAATCGACTGCCCGTACCAGAGCTCCCACAGCCGCGTGCCCGCTTCCGCCTCGTTGCCGCTCGCGTTCTGCAGCGCCGACAGCGCGCGCGAGCTCAGGCTGGTGCCGTGGATCTGCAGCGCGCTGACGTTGAAGGTGCCGCCGGTCAGCCCGAACAGCTTGCTGGTGTCGACGCTCAGCGCGGCCTCGGTCATGCCGTCGTAGGCGCCGATCCGGCGCGTGCCGCCGCTGAAGTTGGTCAGGGCCTCGCTGGTCTCCTGCAGCGTGAACGTGATGCCGTGGTTGCCGAGCGCGCCGCGCAGGCCGCCGAGGTCGCCGAACAGCGTCGCGCGCTGCCACAGCCCGTCGGCGGGCGGGCCGCCGTCGGCCGACGGCGGGGTGGTGGCAGCGTCCTGCGCGCTGGCGGTGGCCTGCATGCCGGCGCAGGCCGACGCGAGCGCGGCCGATACGGCCATGCGGCGCAGCGCGGCCGGCGGCGTCGCGAGCCGGCATGGCGGGAACGCGGCCTGGAAATGACGGACGAGTGCTTTCATGTCTTGTGGGGGTAACGCGTTTTTTTGTTTGACGAATGACGGTCGTCACGACGGGCATCGGCTAGTGTCGGTGCCGGTCGTGACGGATTCGGGACGGCGCGGCCGGGTTCAGCCCGGGCCGGCGACGCGCTCCGGCATCTCGGTCTGTCGATCATGACAGGATTCGTCGCCGCCGGCTGGCCCGGCCGCCACGGGTTCGGCGGCGGGCGATGCGGGCGGCGCGGGTGGTTCGGCCGGCGGCCAGCCGCACAGCACGTCGTCGCGCTGGCTCAAATAGGAATGCGAAACAAACAGGAAATTCTTCACATACATCGAATCCTCCGGCCGGTTGGCGCGGGCGATCGCGAACGAACGCGATCCTGCCGTCGCACCACGGGCGCGACGAACATCGGGATGGAAGCGGGCTGCGAAACGGACCCTGGGCGAGTCCGGAAGAAGCGCGCTGCTCGAATCACACGGGCAGCGGCGACAGAAGGCTGTGGTCGCTAGCGCGTGCGGGGGTTCAGGTCGCCGGTCGGGGCCGGCGTACAACTGTCGCTGCCAGGCATGGTTTCCAGTGGGATCGGAGGGTTGAACGAGACGGGCCGCGGCGGCGCTTCGCGTACTGCGTGGCGGTCGGGCACGGCGGATTCTATGCTCCGATCCACGCCGCGCGCAACAGGAAAATGCTTTGCAGTGCTGCGGTTGCCGGAGGCATGCCGTGGGCCGCTGGCCGGCCCGCAACATGCGGCGGCCGCGTAAGAGCGGCGTAATGAAAAACGATGCGCGAAGACGGTTGACGATGCCGGATCGACCCAGCAAAATTCGCCCCGATTCGCGGCTAAAGTCACTCACCTTGGACCGTAGCAGTCGTCGATCTTCGATCTCCGTTTTCGCCTGACCGGCCCGACGCCGCGCTGCTTCCCTTCCGCCACTGTCCCGCCAGTCGGCATGACGGTGCGCGCCGGAGTTTCCATGTCTTCCCGTGGATCGCAAGGGTTGCGGCCTCGCGCCGTGGCCGACGCGCGTCCGCGTCCGGGCGGCCCGCCCGGCGTCGCCTCGTGCGCCGGCCGCCGCGCGGGCCGCATGGTTCAACACGTCCCGGCGCTGTCGGTCCGGGCCGCAACGAAAGGAGATCCGGGCATCGCGCGCCCGCCGGCGCCGCAGCCTCGCCACCCAGCCAGCCTCATCGACGCCGATCCTCGCGATCGGGCGGCCGCCGCGTCACGCGTCGCGTTTCATGAACGGCGGGCCGTCGCGTTCATCGCGCCTTGCCGTGAGGCTGCCCGGGGCCGGCAGGCGCGATGCGCGCCGGCGCGCCGGCATCAGCGGTTCGCGGCATGCGCCAGAACCGCGCCGCCAGCACGGCCACGAGCAGCTGCGTCGCGACCACGAACGCGACGCAGCCGGCCCAGCCCCAGCGGTGCCAGCCCGGTATCGGCAGCAGCGAGCCGAGGCTGCCGCCGAGGTAGTAGCACGACAGGTAGAGGCCGATCGCGGTGGAGCGGGCAGCCGGCGCCGCCTGCGAGATGAACGCGTTGGCGCAGGCCTGCTCGACGAACACGGCGGTGGAGCCGAGCGCGAGCCCGAGCAGGATCACGACGATCTGGCCGGACAGCGTCAGCAGCGCGCCGGCGATGGCGAGCGCGGCGGCGCCGAGCGCGAGTTCGCGCGGCCCGCGGCGGCCGGCCATGCGCCCCGCGAGCGGCGTGACCACCACCGCCACCAGGAACACCGCATAGATCGCGCCGATCCCGAAGGTCGTGAAGCGGAACGGCGCGCCGGCGAGGCGCAGCCCGACGAACGTGAAGGTGGCGACCTGCGAGGCCAGCACGCAGGCGCCGAGCGCGAACGAGGCGAGCAGCGGAGGCCGCGCGACGCGCCGCCATGGGCGCGACGCGGCCGGGCCGGCCGCGGGCGGCGGCGCAGCGGCGGGCAGCCAGGCGCGGATCGCGAGGCCGGCGGCGAGGCACAGCAGCGCGACCACGTCGAGCGCGTGGCGCCAGCCCAGCAGCGCGGTCAGCGAGTTCGTGACGAAGCGGCCGGCGAAGCCGCCGAGCGTGGTGCCGGCCACGAACAGCGCGCCGACCTCGGTGGCCGTGGCGGCGCTGAACAGCTCGCCGATGTAGGCGATCGAGATCGCGAAGATGAACGGCACCAGCGCGCCGGCCGCGAAGCGCGCGATCAGGAACGCGTCGAAGCCGCCCGCATGCGCGCAGCCGAGCGCCGGCAGCGCGACCGCGATCGCGGCCCAGGCGATCACGCGGCGGCGTGCGTAGCGCGCGCTCAGCGTGCCGGCGAACGGAGCGATAATGGCGACGGCCAGCGTGGTCGCGCTCACGCCCTGGCCGGCCCGCTCGGCGCTCACGGCGAAGGCCGCCGCCAGCTCGCGCAGGATGCCCTGCGTCGAATAGAGATTCAGGAAGGCCGCGAAGCCGCACAGGAAAAACGCGGCGCGAATCGTCGTCTTGTCGCTCATGTCGCTCATGGAAACGGAACGTCTCGTCAGGTCCAGCCGACAGTCTGATGACGGCGCGCGGTGCGCGCCAATACCGTTTTCGTCGCCGTTGATACCGGAACCACAACAATGCTCGACCTGCGCCGACTCCGTTACTTCGTCACCGTCGCCGACGAACTGCATTTCGGCCGCGCGGCGCTGCGCCTGCGCATCGCGCAGCCGCCGCTCACGCGCCATATCGCGGCGCTCGAAGGCGAGCTCGGGATTCGCCTGTTCGAACGCTCGACGCGCGCGGTGCAGCTCACGCGCGAGGGCGCGCTGTTTCTCGAGCGCGCGCGCGCCGTGATCGAGGCGGCGAGCGAGGCCGAGTCCGCCGCGCGCAAGCTCGCGCAGGGCATGATCGGGCGCATCGTGATCGGCTACGCGAGTTCGATCCCGATGTCGGACGCGTTCTCGCACCTCGTGCGCGACGCCGGCGACGCGATGCCCGAGATCGAACTGGTGTTTCGCGAGGTGCCGACCACGCACCAGCGGCAGCAGATCGCCGACGGCACGCTGGATTTCGGTTTCGGTTGGGCCATGGCGCCAGGGCGGCACGGGCCGGGCGATTCGGTCGATATGGTTGATTCGGTCGACGAGCCGATTCGTTCGCGCGTGGTGTCGCGCGAGGCGCTGGTGGCCGTGGTGCCGGCGCATGGTGCGCATGCTCGACAGGACGCGCTTGCATTCGAGACGCTGGCGGATGAAACCTTCGTCACGTTCGTGCCGGAATACGGCTCCGCGCTGACCGCGGCGCTCGACACGCTGGCCGCGCGCGCCGGCTTCACGCCGCGCGGCGGCCCCA
Organism: Burkholderia perseverans; assembly: GCF_022870505.1. Classification (NCBI taxonomy): domain Bacteria; kingdom Pseudomonadati; phylum Pseudomonadota; class Betaproteobacteria; order Burkholderiales; family Burkholderiaceae; genus Burkholderia; species Burkholderia perseverans. The sequence goes on along the minus strand of NZ_CP045093.1, from coordinate 3,283,086 downwards.
CCGCCTCGCAGATCACCACGCTGGTGTCGCTGGTGGCCGCCGGGCGCGGCATCGCGATCGTGCCGAGCTTCACCGCGGCGCTGCAGCGCCCCGGCGTCGCCTACGTGCCGCTCGCGGCGCCGCATCGGATCGAACAGACGGTGGCGTGGCGCGAGCCCGGTGCGTCCGGTTGCGTTGCGCGCTTCGCCGAACTCGTGAAGGCGGTGGATCCTGAGCGGGCCGACAGCCGGGCGGCGGGCGGTGCGATAAGCACGACGCCGAAGCGGTCCGGCAAACGGGCGAGCCGATAGACGAATCCGGCGGGTTTGCATCGGCCGCCCGCCGCCGGGCGAAGTAGCGATGCGGCGCGCTACGTCCCGCACCTCTATCGTTCGGACTCCTCAAGCGCGGCACGAATCCACGCGGCGAACGCATCCATCGTCGCCAGCGTTCGCGCCGGCATATGACGATCTCGCGGATAGAGAATCGCGATTTCAGGCGCCGGCGTTTCCCAGCGCGTCAGCAGCCGTTCCAGGCGCCCGGCGCGCAGCTCGGGCGCCGCGATGAAGTCGAGGCTCTGCACGATGCCGGCGCCGGCCACCGCGAGCTGCAGCCGCGCATCGGCGTCGGCGACGCCGGCCACCGACGGCAGCGCGTGTTCGGCCGGCTGCCCGTCGGCGTCGAACTCCCATTCGAGCGACTCGCCGGGGCGCGGCAGCAGGAAGTCGATCAGCCGGTGTCGCGCCAGGTCGTCGGGCGTGGCGGGGCGGCCCATGCGCGCCAGATAGGCGGGCGAGGCCACCGTCACGCGACGCGGCCGGCCGAGCGGCCGGTGGACCAGATCCTGATCCTCCAGGCCGCCGATGCGGATCGCGAAATCGATGCCGTCGCGCACGAAGTCGCCGCGCTGGTCGCTCATCCTCAGTTCGAGGCGGATGCCCGGATACTGCTCGAACCATGGCGGCAGGCGCGGCACCAGGATCGCGCGCGCGATCGACACGTTCGCGTCGACGCGCACGCGGCCCGCCAGCGCGTCGCGCGAACCCGACAGCGACGCCTCCACTTCGTCGAGTTCGTCGATCACGCGGCGGCACACCTCGAAGTAGCGCGAGCCGGCCTCGGTCGGCGCCAGCGCGCGCGTGGTGCGCGCGAGCAGGCGCACGCCGAGCGCCGCCTCGAGCCGCGCGATGCGCTCGGTCGCGTTCGAGGCCGACATGCCGAGCGCGCGCGCGGCCTTGCCGAACGAGCCGGTCTCGACAATCCGGACATAGAGGCGCATCGCGGCCAGTTGGTCGACTCTCATCGGGCGGAATTCGGTTCGAGCGAAAAATAAACCGGATTGTACGGGCGACGCGCCGCTGGCCCTAGCGTGGCGGCGTGAACAGCTGGTCGATCAGCTCGCGAACGATTTCGAAGGTGCGCAGCACCGCGTCGTGGCGATGGCTGGAGCCGTGGGCGAGTTCGTTGCGAATCCGCGGCAGCGTGGCGATGAAGGTGCCGAGCCAGTCCTCATCGGCGTCCTCGGGCAGCGGCGTGACGTCGATTGGGTCGAGCCGCGCCACGGTCAGCCCGTCACGCCGCATCTCGTCCAGCAGCTGCAGTTCGGCGCGTACCCGCGCGCGCTGCATCGCGTGCGCCGCGCGCCATGAGAAGCGCTTGTTGGCGATCACGCCGCGCTGCTTCGCCAACTGCAACCCGTTGCTCAGGCCCATGCGCCGCCTGGTGTCCACCAGGTCGCCGGACAGCCGCTCGCGCAGCGCGAACTCCAGCGAGGCCAGCGCGTGCTGCTGCGCCACCGGATAGAAGCGGTAGACGAACCACGCATAGGCGTAGCGGTTGCGAGCGGTTGCGGGCGGTTTCGAAGTGGATGCGGACCGCTTCGGGCACGCGCGCGTCGAGCTCGAACGCCGCGACGTCGGCCACGTGCGCGGCTGCCGACAGCGGCTCGAAGCCACCGCCGGGAGCCGGCCGCGAAAACATGCCGTGGCGCATGTCGGGCTCGTGGAGGGAGTCGGGCGTCCCCGGTCGGTCGCAGGCGGGCAGCGCGCTGGCGGTTCGGTCGTCCATGTCGATGGCCGGGTCGGGATAGGGCAGGGCCGCTGCCGGTCGTGATTTCAGCTTGGGCGAGCGGGGCCGGTACGGACAGGCGCGTATACGTCGGGCGCTTGCCGTTATTCGTTTGGAACGAAGAAAATCTTCGTATTATGCGGTCTAGGCGAGCGATGCCGCCTTGCTTATCGTTCGGTTCGGATCAACGACGAATCAGGAGAGCAGGGATGGATTACACGGTTTTCGGACGGTCGGGGCTGCGCGTGTCGCGCCTCACGCTGGGCGCGATGACGTTCGGCGCGGGCGAGGGGATCTGGGCGTCGATCGCGGGGCTGGACCGGCAGCAGGCCGGGCGGCTGGTCGGCCTCGCGGCCGAGCGTGGCGTGAACCTGATCGACACCGCCGACGCCTATTCGCAGGGCCGCTCGGAGCAGGTGGTCGGCCAGGTGCTGGCCGATCTCGGGCTCGACGAGAGCCGCATGCTGGTGGCGACCAAGGTGCGCCTGCGCACCGGGCCGGGACCGAACCAGGTCGGGCTCGGCCGCTCGCACATCCTGCGCAGCGTCGAGACCAGCCTCGCGCGGCTCGGCCGCGATCACATCGACCTGCTGCAACTGCACGATCGCGACGCGCTCACGCCGCTCGACGAGACGCTGCGCGCGCTCGACGATCTCGTCACGCAGGGCAAGGTCCGGCACGTGGGCGTCTGCAACTTCAGCGCGGCCGAACTCGAACGCGCCCATGCGATCACCTCGCGCACGCACTGGGTGCCGGTGACGAGCAACCAGGTCCACTATTCGCTCGCCATGCGCGACGTCGAGCACGAGATCGTGCCGGTTGCGCGCGAGCATCGTGTTGCGCTGATGGTGTGGAGCCCGCTGTCGGGTGGCTACCTGGCGGGCAAGTACACCGCGCTGAACGGCAGCCCGGCGCAGGGGCGGCGCGCGACGCTGAACTTTCCGCCGGTCGATCCGGCGCTGGTCGACCCGATCGTCCACGCGCTGCGCGCCGTGGCCGACGAATTCGGTGCCACGCCGGCGCAGGTCGCGCTGGCCTGGCTGCTCGAGCGCGACTGCGTGAGCAGCGTGATCGTCGGCGCCAGCTCGGAGGCGCAACTCGAGGCGAACCTCGGCGCGGGCGAGCTGCGCCTCGCGGCAGAGCATCGCGAACGGCTCGATCGCGTATCGGCGTCGCGCGTGCCGTATCCGCAATGGATGCAGCAGTTCCATGACAAGGATCGGGTGTAATCTCGCCCGGCGTTCGAACGCAACGGGCCGTGCATGCCGCGCGGCCCGCTTTTTCCAGGGAGCGAGACATGGTGTCAATCGCAGGAATTCGCCGCCGCATCGGGCGCTTCGCCGTGAGCGCGGCGGTGGTCGCGGCCGCGGCAATCTCGGTGCAGGGCTTGGCTCAGGCGCAGGGGGCCGGCACGCCGGCCGTCGGCAGCGCGAGCGCAACGCCCGACAACGCGGTGCTGCTGACGGTGTTCCTCAAGCACGACCAGTCGCGGCCGTTGAGCGAGCTGAACGCGCAGCTGGCGAAGCAGGGATTCTACAAGGCGTTTCCGCCGCCCGGCGTCGAGGTGGTGAGCTGGTACGTGATGATGGGCATCGGCCAGGTGGTGACGCTGCGCCTGCCGGCCTCGCGCGTGCGCGAGGTGAACCGCGTGCTGGAAGACACCGCGTGGGGCGCGTATCGCACCGAGTTCTATCCGACCTATGACTACAAGGCGATCGGGCTTGGCGAGCGGGAGAGCAAGGGGCGTTGAGGGTAGCGGACGGATGGTTGTCGAAACCGCCGCACGGAGAGCTTGTCGATGACGGCAGGCTCGAGCGCTCTGGAGCGCTGTTGACCGCGCTCCAGGCTGCGACTCCGAGGCAAATCAAGTCGCGACGATCAGCAGGTCGCACCGGCGCCAGCGTGCCTCTCCAACGGCATCATCGATTGCATCGGCGAGATCGCGCAGCGCGTCGTCGGGTATCCGGGCCGCCTTGAGGCCGGCCGTGAATGCGCGCAGCACGTCGAAGTTTGCGCGGGTCACGAGTGTTGAGCGTTCGGGCGCGTTCGCGTCGCCGACCAGCGCCGCCAGTGGCGATGCGGCCAGCACGCCATACACTTCGCCAACCTTGTGTGAATTGATCGAGATGACAGCGACTTGCACCGCGCCGGCGGCGTTGGCGGCAGTGTGGGTATCGACGGATTGCGGCGCCGTGAACGAACCGGGCGCGACAGCCAGAAATTCGATGATCACACCCATCCGGCCCCCGCCATCCACTGATGATCTAGAAAAACCGTATCAGGCAATTGCGCTCGTGCCGCCCGGGCGGCGCGTGATTTCACGATCGCCGCGAGTGCGGCGCCAGGCAGATCGATCAGGTCGGTTGCGCTGATCGCGGTCGATCTACCGTGCCGCATGCGCGATAGCTCGGAGGCAACGAGCGCGCGGCGGGCCGCATCCATTTTCGTCAAACCGGCAGGCAGGCGCGCAACGTCGGCCGTGTTGAGGCGCAGCGCCGTCACGGCGAATGCCATCAATATGCGGGTATCCTGCCGTGCATATCGGCGATCGAGGCAGGCGCGCAATAGACGGTTTGCTTCGCGAACGGCGAGCGCCTGGTCAAGGTCGCTGGTCGCCGCGAGTATGCGCGCGAGAAGGCCGGAGGTGTCGTCGTCGTTGATCGTTTCACCGTGGGTGAGGATCGCCGCGACGAGCATGCGCCGTATCGGCGCCGGGCCATGGATGAGCGACAGGCACAAATCGGTCAGCAAGTCGCCGGGCACCGGATCGAAACGGTGCACGATCCAGCCGACGAGGTGCTGGTGCGCGGTGACTGCGTTGCGGAATGCCGCTGCATTGCGCAGGTAATAGGCACCGCCCAGATAACACTCCAGTGCGCCGTACCACTCCATGACAGGACCAATTTCGTCGAGGGACAGTGCCGTTGTACGTGCCTCGTCCACGCCGCCAATCAGGCGGGCGTACATTGCCATGTCCTCGCGGCTTACCCGGCGGGCAAGCGCATCGAGCCGTGGATCGAGAATTATTGGCACTCGAGGTAGTCCATTTTGATGGTAGGGATGGCGGTGGCCGTGGTGTCACCGCGGGCCGCGACGAATACGAGCCGATTTTCTGCCGCCGCACTTTCGATCATGTCCCCTGCCTGTTTGCGGGCCTTCTGATGGGGTTTCGCGCCGGTTTGCCGCCGCATGTAGGCGGCTCTCGTTCTCGCATACATCAGCGATCGCTGCGATACCGGTAATTTGATCTTCAGTTTCTTGAAGAGAGACGCCGGGCCTTTGACCGTACCGTATGTGCTGCTCCCACCCTTTGCTTCGCCCGCCATCACGAGCGGCCCCTTGCTGCCCGGAATGTCGATGCGGATCACGATGTTGACATTGTAGGAGGCGCCGGTCTCGAGATAGTCGAGTTGTGTGTTGTGCGGAGGGTCGACATAGTGCGCGGCCCAGTTCGCATGCAGCACGGCTGCATTGCCGGCCGGGCCGGCTGAAAGATCGACGCCGAGCAGTGCCGACGCCTCGTAGAGCCAGGCGACCAGCCCGATCTCCTCCTTGAAGCCTCGCAGTTGCGTGGCTGTTGCGGCCGCGTTGACGCCGTTGAAGGCCGCGGTGGCGCGCGCGACGAAACCGGTGTTGGCGAACGGCGTCGTGACCCGAAACGCCGCGGCGCATATTTCCATGGCCCGCGAATGATGTTCCGCTGCCAGATTGCTGTGCGAGCGTGCAGCAAACAGGGCATCGCGCACCTCGATGGCCACCGGAATGATGGCGGCGTGCGTACCCTGCGTGGCTTGGCCACGAGCGAACGCATCGAGCGCAGCAATCAACTGCCGTGCATAGCGGGCGTTGGCGCTTTTACTGGGCGAATTCAGCCGGACCATCAGTTGGCGAATCGTTGTCAGCGGCGAGCCGCCTCCGCCGTTCGTGCGCGGGTAGGAAGTGATGCCGCCGCTCAATCATCGGCCTCGCTATCGACATCACGGTCCAGTGTGCGCGGAGGGGTATCCGCGATCGACGTGACGAGGGTGGCGGGTCGCGGCGCCATGGCCGGGCGCATCGCGGCTTCGAGTTCCGCGAGCGTGTTCCAGATCTTCGGCTCGATCTCGTGCACGGCTCTCCGAGGCATGAAGAATGCCCCGAGCCACGCCAGCACGTCCGCTGGCCGTGCCTGCCCATGTTCGATTTCGTCGAGGCGATCCGACAGCGCTGCCGTGAAGCCGGGGTCCGACAGCTCGTCGGCCGACGAGTCGTCGCGAATTTCCTCCAGCGTCAGCGCGGCCTGCACGCCGCTTGGCGTCAGGCAGATCGAGCCGCTTGCCACCGGCATCACGATCAGCTGTCGTTCGGCGAGGCTCTGCAGCGAGCGCGCGAGTGTGGAGGGCCGGCCAATCCCGGCCAGTTCGAGGTCGAGCAGCAGACGATCGACGGGCATGTGCCACTGCGCGGCAGGTTCCAACGACAAATGCGGCGTGGCGGTTTCGAACAGGTTGGCCTGCCACGCGTCGAGTAGGGTATCGACGGAATTGATTCTGGTGTTTTCGTCCAGCAGCAGATCGGCGGCGGGAGTCGCCTCAGGGTGCGGTGTGGCTCCCGATACCGGATCACAGGACGCGGCGCGAATCCTTACCCGTACTTTCGTGGCGTGAGCCGATTCGAACGGCAGGTCGAGAGAGGCGTAGCGAATCAGATAGGGGCCGTCTTCTGCTGCGTGAAAGTGTCCCCAGACGAGCCGATAGATATCGCGATAGTCGGAATGCGCGAACGCGCCGTCGAGCATTGCGGGCGACGCGCTGCGATCGAGCGGGGTCACGGGAGGGTGGCCGTCGCGGCTGGCCGGCTCGATTGGCGCCAACGGATCGAGGGCTCGTCCGGCAGCCGCGGTGGTCGTCGCCCAGGTTCCGTCGTAGAGCGCCTGCAGTGCATCCATCGTTCGCCATGGTGGCAAACCGAAGCGGCGCCACGCCTGTGCCATCAGCGAGATGGTGCCGGCCACGGGCAGATCGGTCGTCTCACGCGTGAGCGTGGGCGGCTCGTCCTGTATCAGCCGGAGCTGTTGCAGCCTGCGCAGTGCCGTGGGTGCTTCGGCGGCGGGCGTCGTCGCCCGATTCTGCTGCACCTGCACGACTTCACCTTGCAGCGTGAGCCCGCCCACGTCGATGCGCGCAACGATCCTTTGCGAGTCCGCCATCGCGAGTGTTTCGCGTGCAGTGTCCAGCAGCATGCGCAACACGGCGCCTTGCACGCGACCGATCATGAGGCCGCCCAGGCTCGACGAGCCTTCCCGATTCACCGCGCCCAGCGTCGCGAGGTCATCGCAGAGCTCGCGGCAGGCCTTGCGGGAGACCGGCCGCTGCATCACGGCGTGGAAGCGCGCGGTGATGAGGTTGTCGGCGATCTCACGGACAATTTCCGCCATCACCCTGTTTTCGTCGAGTGTGCCGGGCGAGACCAGTGCCGATGTGACGGCCGATTGCGTGATCGCGCCCAGGCGCGCGCGAACGATGCGCTTGCCCGCAAGGGGCTCGCGGAGCAGCTGCAGGATTTGCCAGCCGATGTACTCGCCCATGCGATCATCGTCGGTCGCGATCACGATTTCGCCGACTGACTCGACGAGCGGTGTCGCGTTTGCCACGAACGTCGCGGCATGGTCCTGGGCCAAGGGGCGCGGCACGAAGCCGGCTTCGATATCGACGCCTCCCGCGAGCGGCAGCTTTGTCAATGTGCCCGCCGTCGCGAGCACGCCCGACGCCTTGCCGAGCAGCTCGGCGAGGCTCGCCTGCTTGTTTGGTGCTTCGATCAGGACGGCGCGCCGCGGGTAGAGCGGACGCGCGGTGCTGTGATGGCGCAGATGCACGCCGAGCTGCTCGACGGGCGACATCAGGGCGAGCGTGGCCTTGTCCACAACCGCGTTGCGCGGCACGAATCGGGTGACGGCATCGGAGAACAATCGCGCCGGATTCGCGAACACGATAAACGAGCGCTTGGCGCGCGAAACGGCAACGTTGAGCAAGCTGAGATCGGCGTCGACGAAGCTGCCGCTACCCTGCTCCGGTCCTTCCACGAGGCTGAAGCAGACGATCGGGCGCTCGGCGCCTTGCAGCTTGTGGACGGTGCCTATTACGACCTTGCCGATATCGTCCGGCGCGGGCCATGTGATTTCCCGCGATCCTCTGACGTGATCGAATGCCTGCTTGAGTTTTTCCTTCAGCAACTCCGCCTGCGGGCGATAAGGCGTGATCAACGCGACGATCTCTCGCAACGGCTTTCCAGCCGTCACGGGGTTGGCCTGCCACGCCGGCCAGCGCTCGACGACCCACGCCACGATCTCCTCGGCCTCGCGTGGATTGCGCCAGGAGCCTCCCGCCGACAGCGGGGCGGCGTTCACCGATACCCACGCGATGGTGGGCTCGGGACCCTTGTCGTCCTCCTCGGTCGTGATCTCGAGCTGGTTTCCGTAGGCCAGCTTGTTGCAGTAGCGGATGATGTCGGGTTTGCAGCGATAGTGGTAGCGCAGCGTGACGCCGAGGTCGTCCATTTCACGCCAGCGCGACAACAGACGCGCGATGTCGAGCATGCTGCCCGAGGCCACCGAGCGGTGCGAGCGGATGATGTCGTCGAGGTAGGGCAGCGTGTCGGTCTGAGCGGCGATGCCAAGCTCGGTCAGCGGCGTGTTGTTCCAGATCGGCGCAAGTTGCTTCCGGTCGCCGACCACGGCGGCACGACGCGCCAGCGCGAAGATCGCGGCCGCCAACTCCGGTGGCGCCTGTCCGGCTTCGTCGATCACCAGCAGATCGACTTTGCCGAACACATGTGTGATCTGGCTTGCGGGATCGACGAGGCCGGCTTCGATGGCAAACAGCTTGGGTGCGCTGTGCAACGTGGAGACGATGCAGGGCGTCAGCATGCAGATGCGCCGCAGGGCTTCCTCGACGTTGGCGGGATGGCGCGTCACAAGCCGTTCGCGTTGTGCGAGCAGGAAGCGTCCCTCCCAGTAGCGGGCCGCCCAGTGGAAGGCATCGGCGCGCCACAGCAGATCGACGATGCTTTGCGCGGCATCGGCCGCGCGCGTCTTGTCGAGTCGCTCGATGCACGCCTGCAGGACTTCGAGACGCTTCGGTGTCCACTGATCACGGACCGCTTCGAGCGCCGTGTCGACACGGCGGCGCCAAGGCCCCTCGCTGTGTAAATCACGCTCGAAGCCGGCCTGCGCGTCCACCACGAGGTCGAGCCGACGCCAGACGCGCTCGATCGCTGCTTCCAGCGTCGTCAACGCGGGATCGTTCAATGTACGTCGTGCGTGGGCGAGATAGACCTCTTCGTATTCGATCGAATGTAGCGGATCGAGCGCGTCTCGGCGGTTCCAGTAGCGATAAAGAAACCCGCCTCGGGTTTCCTGGAGACAGACGAATCGCTCCGCTTCCGCGCGGGTCGCGGGATCGGCGAGACGATGGCCGGCGGGGAGGTAAGCGCCGTAGCTGCTCGTATCGGGGATCCAGCGTTGGGCATGAGCGAGCGTGGCATCCGGATGCGGCGCATTGCCGAACGCCTCGATCACGTTGGTGACGGACTGGTTGGTCGCGCCGCAGGCCAGTGTGATCGGACATGGCGCCTGCTGTAGCGCTGCATTGATCCACTGGCTGGCGACAACGGCACGCAGCATCGAGGTCTTGCCGCTGCCGGGGGGGCCGTTTACCGCCTGAATCTGGCCATCCACGAGCGAGAGAATCGCGTTGACCGCGGTGCGCTGTGTGGCGTCGAGCGGGAAGAGCGCGCGTCGCGCGCTACCGCCGTCGTATTCGTCGATGTGGCCCGTCATGAGCCGGCCGATCGAGATTGGCGCGTGTTCGTGCCGCTCCGCGCTTTCCTTGCCGCCCAGCCGCTCGAACAGTGGCAGCCGGCCGCCGCTGCGCGTCAGTTCGATGAGCGCGGCCTGATAGACGGCGTCCAGCTGACCGCGCCCACCACCGTCTGCGGGTAGCGCCACGGCGTGGAGCTGCCACTCGCGGCGCTTGCCGTACCTGCTGCGCTTGTCGGTTTTGGCCGACTTCGGCAGGCGTGCGACCAACTCCGCCAGTAGCGCGTCGTCGTCGACGACGCCGATCAGGCTGCGCAGCACGGCCATCGAGGTACACCACCACGTCTCCCATCCCGGCGTGGTCTGCGGATCGGTCGCCATGCAGCCGAGTTGCTGCGTCATCGCCGCGTTCGCGTCGTCCCGGAGAGCAACCTGGAACGCGTATGACGCGACATTCGGAGCAAGATACTTCTCGTTGAAGACGGGCGGAGCTTCGGTGCGTGGCGCCAGCAATCCGTCTTCGGTGAGGACGGCGGGCACCGCCAGCAACATGTGTGTCAGGTGTTTCGCCGATGGAGCCTGATTGACCTCGACTTCCCGTAGTGCCAGGACCACATGGACATCCTTGCCGCCCGGTTGCTGTCCGTGCTCGTCGAGGCTGGCTCCGTAGCGATGGGCCTGGGACGCGAGTTGCGTGAATTTTTCCGATGCGGCCTCGTCCCGGAGTTGCTTCCCCAGTTCGCTGAACGACACATAATCGAGAGCGGTGCGCCAGTACTGCGCGAGCGCGTCGACGGGGATTTCCGGCACGCGCTCGCGGGCGGGGAAGCGGTGGTAGATACGCCGGGGCGCGGGGGCGGTATCGATCGGACCGACTGATGGCGCCGCCACCGGCGTGGCGGAGGCGGTCGGCATGGTGCCGGGTCTAGCCGTGGGGGGCGTGGGCGCCGCCGTTGCGTCGCCGCCGACTGTCTGCGCGAGCGATTGAAGGAATTTACTGAGCCAGCGCCGGATCATTGTCGGTCGGAGAAAGGTGGGGGGTGGCGCGATGCAGGTGAGATACGTTCCAGTATCGATCCTTCGACACGAGACGCACGATGACCGGCACCCCGGGAGCGAGGCCCGCGCCTTTCGTGATCGACTCGGTAAGGAAAGCGCGGCTCTTCCCGTGTCCGAGCCGTTCGTCCGAGAAGGTAACGGTGACCTTCATGCGGGGCTCGACGGCCTCCGATGCGTGGTCCGCGCCGGGGGGCGAATCCGCGTCGAACTGGCTACCCGGTTCGCGATCCGGTGGGGTGGGCGATCGGGATGCGACGTGGATACTGATCTCGTCGACGATCGCGCCAACCCAATCGACCACCTCGCCGTCGCGAGTGGGCACGCGACGCTCCCCAGGCCCCAGTAGCCGCAGGAAATCCCACTGGGTGCCATTGCGGCTCGACTGGACCCAGACCAGGATCCGATCGATCGACACGGCGTCGCGCTGTTCGCGCGAGCCTCGCAAGGCCGCCGACCACGCGTCGATTTGTTCCCGGCTTTGCTCGTCCGTTTCGGTTTCCGGTAGCGTGGCGCGATGCACGGCCTGGATGCCGAGCGATCGCAGTGCGCTGTGCGGCACCCAGATCCGGGCGGATACCGGCGCGCCGACTTCATGCGTGGCGAACAGGACAGGTTTTTTGCTCGATTCGGACCATGCGTTTATCGCGAACGCCACGACGGGAGTCTGGTCCTGGCCTGCGGGGCGGTCGGCCGGAAACGCCTGCCCGGCATGTGGCGCGTGCAATGTGGTGGCCTCGAAACGCGAGCCGTTTCGCTCTGCGTCCACATGGACCTCCGTGCCGGCACGTATCAACGCGATGCCGGCCTTTTCCAGAATGGCTTGTGGCAGCACCAGTGCCACGCCATCGAGGTCGGAATCGGGAGCGAGCGGTATCAGCGAATATCCGCGCGAGCCTTTCGTCAATGGATCGCCGACACACGCCTTTACCCCTTGAAGCGTGGATGGCAGGTGATCGAGGAGCACCGCCACGATGCTCCATCGATTCTTCCTGAAAGCGATTTCACAATGAAATGGCTTTCCTGCCTCCGGCTGGGTTCCGAGTATCTTGACGCTGAAGGTTGCCGCCTTGGTTGGGGCGTCGGTGACGATGGCGGCGTTCGCCCAGGTGCCGTAGGGGCCGTCTTTCCACTCGTGGACCACGGCTTTCACCTGGATCGGTCCGGATGGCAGATCGTTCATGGCGACCGCCGGACGCGCACTCGTCCGATGCCGCCGTCCGGCTCACGAGCATCAGCTCGCGTCCCGGTGGGCGCGGATCGTGTAGCGGGTTGGTTACGTTCCCGTTCTGGTCGAGGGCGTGACGCGCAAGCGCGCTGCTCGGCGGAACGAAGGCAGGCATACGCTCCAGCCGTATCTGCCGCGATGTCGTGCATGTATTAGTCCTGAATCCGTCAGTCTGTCTCCGGTTGGCGCATGCTGCCCGTCCGGGTGGCCCATCATCTGCGGTTATTTTTTGCTTCACCTCAGGTTACGGCATCGCTCATGCAATCTTTAGGTGATTTGCCGCAGTTATTCGTGACCTGACATGACGATGCGTTGAGCGGCCTCACGGGCCGACCCACACCGCCTCGATCTCCCTAAGCTCGCTCTCCAGGGCCGGCGCCCCTTGCGTCAGATGCGCGACGAGATCGAGCGTGGTCGAGGCGCGCGTCAGCATCAGGCAGGTGGCTTCGCGCTCGCTCACGCGCGTCGCGTGCCAGATGCCCGGCCGCATGCAGACGCCTTCGCCCACCGGCAGCGCGAACGCGCGCAGCGTGGCCGGATCGGGCGCGCCGCTCGCGTCGCTGCGCGCCACCAGGTGCACGACCGGGGCGGTCAGCGGCACGATCGCCTGCTGCGTCACGCGATGCAGTTCGAGCGAACTCACGCGCCGCTCGCGGTTGCGGTAGACCACCCACAGCACCTCGGGCTCGCCGCCCGCGCCGGTCTCGAACAGATGCTCGCGCCAGAAATCGGAGGCGGGGCTGACGAAGGCCGGCGTCGCGCCGGCGGCCTGCACCGGCTTGCCGAGCTTCCAGCCATAGGGTTCGAAGCGGGCCGCGTCGAGTGGTTCGATCGCGATGGTGCGCATGGCCGGGGCGGACGATGTCATGGTGGGGTTCGCGGGTCTGGGCAAGGATGAGCGGATGACGGCCGGCGCCCGTGCGGGAGTGCCGGCCGCGACGGGTACTTTACCTCGCGCGGCTCGGCTGGGTCGACTTGATGCCGGCCGGCTTGGCGTGATCGACCAGACGCTTCACGTTGCGCGCCGGGCACGCAGCTTCGTGCCCGGCGCGCAATTCAACCCAACCCAATCCAGCTCAACTCAACGCTTCGAACCGGCCAGCTGCTGGCGCCGCCGTTCGCTCCACAGTTCGAACATCCAGCCCGGATATTCGGTCGGCAGCCGGCTCGCCGCGTCGATCGCGGCGAGTTCGCCGGCGTCGAGCACCACGTCCACGGCGCCGAGGTTGTCGTCGAGCTGGTCCATCCGTTTCGCGCCGATGATCACGCTCGACACGGCCTTCTGGTGCAGCAGCCACGCCAGCGCGATCTGTGCGACCGACGCGCCGTGCGCCTCGGCGATACCGCGCATCACGTCGATCGCGTCGTGGGCGCGTGCCTCGTCCACGGGCGGGATCGCTATCGCCGAGCGGCGGCTGCCGGCCGGTGCCTCGCCGCCACGCGCCTGCTTGCCGCTCAGCAGCCCGCCTGCGAGCGGGCTCCACACCAGCAGCCCCACGCCCTCGCTTTCGAGCAGCGGCACGAGTTCGCGTTCGAGATCGCGTCCAGCCACCGAGTAATAGGCCTGCAGCGAATCGAAGCGCGCGAGGCCGAGCCGCGCCGAGACGCCGAGCGCCTTCGCGATCTGCCAGGCGGCCCAGTTCGACACGCCGACATAGCGCACGTGGCCCTGGCGCACCAGGTCGTCGAGCGCGCGCAGCGTCTCCTCGACCGGCGTGGCCGGATCGAAGCCGTGGATCTGGTAGAGGTCGATGTGATCGACGCCGAGCCGGCGCAGGCTCTGCCGCACCGCGTCGTGAACGTGCGCGCGCGAGGCGCCGGCCTCGTTCGGCCCCGCGCCCATCGGGCCGAACGCCTTCGAGGCGATCAGGTAGCGCTCGCGCGGCACGCCGAGGCCGCGCAGCGCCTCGGCGAGCAGGCGCTCGGACTGGCCGAGCGCGTAGATGTCGGCGGTGTCGAACAGGTTGACGCCGGCATCGAGCGCACGCGCGACGAGTTCGGTGGCCTGCGGCTGGTCGAGGCCGCCGAGCGTGGGGTAACTCTCGTTGACGCCGAACGTCATCGCGCCGAGGCTGAGTTCCGACACGAACAGGCCCGAGGTGCCGAGACGGTTGTATTTCATGCTGAGTGCTCCGGGGTTCGGGCCGGCGCGCCGATGCGGCGGGCGTGCCGGCCGGGGTGGGCGGTGCCCGCGCGAGACGATGCGTCCGCGCGGGTTCGATGCACTCATGGTGCGCCGCCGGCCGGGTGGCCCGTTAGCCCGTTTCTCTCCCACTCTTGCCTGATTCGCTCGGTGCCGGCGGCGCGCGGCGGACGTGAAAAAGGGACGCCGTGGCGTCCCTTGGCGATCGGGCGAGGGAAGCTCCCCGCCCGCGTGCCTCGTGCGTTCTCGCGCCGCCCGGGCCTCAGTGCGTGGGCGCCGGCCCCGCGCCGATCGGCGTGCGGAACAGCACGTAGGGCTTTCGGCGCAGGTCCTGGCCGCCGTGGAAGCCGGCCTGCCGCGCGAGCTGGTTCGCGGTGAAGTACAGGTAGCCGTCGCCGCCCACGGACAGCGTGTCGGGCCACAGCACGCGCGGGTCGTGGACGATCGTGGTCCACTGGCCGCCCGGCGCGAGCTTGCGGATCGAATCGTGTTCGTAGTCGCCGGCGTAGACCGTGCCGTTCGCGTCGGCGGCCAGCCCGTCGGAGGCGCCTTTCTCGCCGAGGTCGCGCACCGCCTTCGACAGTGCCGCCTCGCTGACGGCCGGGTCGCGCAGCAGCGCAGTCGGCACCGCGTAGAGGCGCCGGCTCGACAGCGGGCAGTAGTAGAGCGTCTTGCCGTCGGGCGAGAGCGCGATGCCGTCGGAGGCGATCGTGAGCGGCGTGGCGTGGCCGCTCGCGTCGCGCGCCATCAGCGTCTCGCCGTCGAACACGGGCGAGAACGCCGGATCGGCCGAGGTCGAGGCGTCGCCGGTGAGCCGGCGGATCGCGCTGCCGCTGTCGAGATCGACCACGATGATGCCGCCCACGCCCGACAGCGACGAATCCGTCACGTAGGCCACGCCGGCGCGGCCGACGCGGAAATCGAAGCGCATGTCGTTCACGTAGGTCCGCTCGCGCATCACGCTGGCGGGAAACACGATGGTCTTCACGATCCGGTTGGTCCGCAGGTCGATCGCCACCAGCTTCGCGCCGCCCGCGAGCGGGTTCGAGAAGTTCGGCGCGGCGGTGTCGAGCACCCACAGGCGCCCGCGCCCGTCGGCCACCACGCTCTGCACGCTGAGGAAGCGTTCGGCCGGGCGATGCGCGTCGGCGCGATTGACCTCGGCGTCGGGATACGGCACGACGCGGCCGTCGCGCAGCTCGCCGACCGTGAACGGCACGTCGTCGCCCCAGCGCGGGAAGTTGACGAAGATCCGGCCGGTTTCGCTAACGGTCACGCCGGTGGGCATCGCGCCGTCGAAGGTGGCCACGGTCTCGAGCGTGCCGAAGCGGCGCTCGACGGCCAGCGCGGGCCCGGTGGAGACATCGGAGGCGGGGGAGGCAGCGGCCGCCGCCGTGGCCGCGATGCCGGCGGCCGGCGCCGCGAGCAGGCCGGCCGCCAGCGCGCCGGCCAGTGCCAGGGCCCGCAGGCCGTGCCGGGCGGGGCGCCCGGCGTCCCGTCCCGCCGTCATCGTCGTCGTTGTCGTTGTCGTTGTCGTCGAATGCGAATGAAACACGGTGATGCTCCTTGTCGTCGATCGAAATCGGTTGTGTGCGCAACCGGTGCGTAACCTGTATGCAACCGGTGCGCCAGTCATGAACGCCGGACCGATTGTCCGTCGCGCAATCCTTGTCGAAAACAGGGAAAATCGGGCAGCACTTTCACTATGGCGATGAAAATGATCCGGATCGACGACCTTGGCCTTTTTGTGCGGACGGCCGCGCTCGGCAGCTTCTCGAACGCGGCGCGCGAGGCGGGCCTGCTGCCGGGGCAGGTCAGCGCGGCGATCCAGCGGCTCGAACGCGAACTCGACATCCGCCTGTTCGCGCGCTCGACGCGCAGCCTCAAGCTGACGGCCGAGGGCGAGCAGTACCTGCCCTATGCGCACGAGGTGCTGGCCGCGCTCAGCGCGGGCCGCGACCGGCTGCACGGGGAGCGGCAGGACCTGCAGGGCACGCTGCGGATCTCGGCGCCGTCCGATCTCGGGCGCAACGCGCTGTTGGGCTGGCTGACCGCGTTTCGCGACGCGCATCCCGGGCTGGTGCTGAAGCTGTCGCTGTCCGACGAGGTGGCCGACGTGTTCCGCGACCCGGTGGACGTGGCGATCCGCTACGGGCTGGCCGACAACGCCAGCTACGTCGCGCTGCCGCTGGCGCCGCACAACCGGCGCGTGCTGGTGGCCGCGCCGGCCTATCTGGCGCGCAACGGGCGGCCGCGCACGCTCGACGCGCTCGCGGCGCACCAGTGCCTGCTCTACGTGATGGGAGGCCGCGTGTACGACCGCTGGGTGTTTCCGGCCGGCGACGCGCGCCGGCTCGTGCCGGTGGACGGCACGCTGCTCTGCAACGATGCCGACGTCGCGCGCCGCTGGGCCGTGGACGGGCACGGCATCGCCTACAAGTCGTGGCTCGACGTCCACGACGACGTGACGAGCGGGCGCCTGGAGGTGCTGCTGCCGGCGCAGCCCGGCGAGAGCGCGCCGCTGAACCTGATCTGCCCGCACCGGCGGCAGTTCTCGCCGGCGGTGCGCTACCTGCACGCGGCGCTCGGCGAACGGATCGCGCCGATGGCCGGGCGGATGTGGCGGCATGTCGGCTACGAGGAACCGGCACGCCGCGGGCGCGGGCCGGCTTGAGCGGCGAGGGGATGGGGGAATGCGGGAAGCGGCGCGGGCCGACGGGCGGCTCGATCGTGGCAGGCACCCGGAGCGGGAAAACCGGCCCGGTCGTGCGAAGTTTCGAC
Source organism: Burkholderia perseverans (assembly GCF_022870505.1). NCBI lineage: Bacteria > Pseudomonadati > Pseudomonadota > Betaproteobacteria > Burkholderiales > Burkholderiaceae > Burkholderia > Burkholderia perseverans. Next base: position 3,266,037 of record NZ_CP045093.1, on the reverse strand, counting down.
AGGAGATCGACCGAGCGCCGGCCCGGCCGCCGATCCGCGGCGGGTAGGCGGCCGGTGCCTGCGCCGGCCCGGCCGCGTCACGCCGGCCGTTCAGATCACGCGGCCGCGCCCGGCCGCGCCGCCATCAATCCGAATCGGCCAGATACGGCGAGCTGAACTTGCGCGGCGGGAACAGCGGCGTGCCCGACTGCGGCGTGAAGCTGTAGCGCAGGTAGACGGCCGCGAGCCACTCGCGGTACTGGTACGCGTTGCCGAACGAGGCCATCGCGCCCACCGCCACCTGCGGCGCGAGCTGGTACTCGCCGCTCGCGTACAGCGAGTACGAGAAGCTGGTCTTGCTCTGCCCCGGGTAGGTGGCGTTCGAATCGAGCACCAGCGTCGAGTTGGCGGCGATCGCGGTGTCGCGGTTGGCGGCGGCGCTGGCGTCCAGGCCCGGATCGAGCGGGAAGTAGCGCGCCGCGTTCTGGCGATAGTGCTGCAGGCCGGCCGAGCCCTTGATGTCGTAGGTGAACGGCCCGCTGCGGCCCGCGTATTCGAGCGGAATGTTCAGGATCACGTACTGCTGCGGGCTGAAGTAGCCGCCCTGGCCGTAGGTGAAGTACGACTGGTTCTTGTCGAAGCTCATCCAGGTGGCGTTCACGCCGGCCGTCAGCGTCTGCTGCGCGTCCTTGTAGAGGCGCGTGTAGAAGCCGCCGCCCGCCTTGCCGCCGATGTTGTTCGCGACGTGATGGCCGGCGTAGTACATCAGCTCGCCGTTCACGTAGAGGCCGTTGGTGCCGTCGTCCCAGCCGAGCGCGGCGCGCCCGCCCGACTTGGTCACGCCGCCCCATTCCTCGCCGGTGGCCGCGTCGCGCGCGCCGGCGTAGGACAGCAGGCTGTCGGTGACGGCGCGGCGCGTGACGGCGAGCGAGTACGACACCTTGTCGTTGAAGCCGCCGTTGTACTCGAGGCCGCCCACCGCGGTCTGGTAGCGGAAGCCCACCGGCGTCGAGCCCACGTCGGCCTTGATCGACTTGGTCTCGTAGCCGAGCGACACGCCCACCCCCATGGCCGTCTGCGAGCCGTAGCCGCCGGCAGGCGAAGCAGTCTGCGAGAGGCCCGAGCCGAACCGCGCGTGGGTCGGGATGTCGTCGACGCCGGTGCCCGAATCGAGCGTGACCGGGGTGGCCGTGATCACCAGGTGGCCGTTGCCGGCCTTGATGCGGCCTTCGATCGGCGCTTCGATGTCGTTGAGCGTCGAGAGCCCGTCCTCGCCCGCGCGGTTGCGGAACACCAGGCCGGCCGACACCGAACTCGACTGCTCGCGGTTGATCGCGGCGAGTTCGTCGGCCACGCCCACCGTCTGCGGGTTCGCCGACGGCTGCGGCGCCGCGCCGGCCACGCCGGCCGCGGCGACCGCGGCCGGCGCGTAGGGCTGCGCGTAGCCGGCGGGCGGCGGCGGAATGTAGTCCGGTCCCTGGGCCTGCTGCGGATACGGCGGCTGCGGGTTGTACGCCGGGTACGGCTGCGGCGCATAGCCGTTTTGCGCGTAGCCCTGCTGCTGCGGATAGCCGCCCTGCTGGTACGGCGGCGCGTAGCCCTGCTGCGGGTACGGCGCATAGCCTTGCTGCGGATAGCCCTGCTGCGGGTAGCCGCCCTGCGCGTAAGCCGGTTGCTGCGGGTAGGCCGGCTGCTGTGCGGCGCGATTCGTCCGGGCCGGCTTGCGCGCGGTGCCGCGCCTGGCGGCGGGCTGGCGGTAGGCGTCCTGCTGGGCCGCCTGCGCGGCCGGCGACATCGGCCACGGCGCCGCCGCATAGGGCTGCTGTGCGTAGCCGGCCGGCGGGTAGCCCTGCGGGGCGTAAGCCTGCTGCGGGTAGCCTTGCTGCGGATAAGCCTGCTGTTGCGGATAGCCCTGCGGCGCGTAAGCCGGCTGTTGATACGTCGGCTGTTGATAGGCCGGTTGCGGATAAGCCTGCTGCTGCGGGTAGCCCTGCGGCGCATACCCCTGCTGCGGATAGCCTTGCGCGTAGGGCTGCGCCGGCGCGCCGGGCGCGTACTGCGAATAGGGCTGCAGCGGTCGCGCGGCCGGGCCGCCCGATTCGCCGCCGGCGGCGCTGTCCGGCCCGTAGCCGGAGCTGTCCACCGGCCCGGCGGCGCCGACGGACGCGGCCGGCGCCCGGTTGCCCGGGGTGACGCCGGCGGGCGCCTGGTAAGGCGCGACGTAGGGCGCGGGGTGCGCGGCAGGCAGATAGGCGGGCACGATCGGTACGGATGACGAAGGAGTGAACGACGAGGGAACGGCGGGGGCGTAGGCATTGGCGGCCGCGGTCGCGCCGGCCGAATCCGGATCGTCGATGGCGTCGACGGCGGTGCGGCCCTCGAACGGATTGGTGCCGGGCAGCGGGTTCGCGCCGAGCGGGCGGCTCAGCGCCTCCCAGCCGCGCGGCACCTGCGCGACGGGGCCGGCAACGGTGCGCCCGGCGGGCGGCGTCGAGCCCGCCACCAGCGACTGCTTCAGGTAGCGCGCGGCCAGCGTCAGGTTGCCCTCGGCGCGATACATGCGGCCCACCGCGGCGAGCGTGCCGGGATCGTCGGGCGCGCCGGCCAGCGCGAGCTTCGCGACCTGCTCGGCATAGCGCCACTGCTTGGCACCCGAGGCCGCGTAGAGCGTGGCCAGCTGCAGGCCGTGATCGTCGGCGCGGCGCGCCAGCGCGACCTTGTAGCAGGTCAGCGCGTTGGCGGGGTCGCCGGCCGAGGTGTAGAGCCGGCCGAGCGCGGCCTGCAGGTCGGGGTTGTCGGGCATCGCCGCGAGCCACGGCGCGATCACCGAATAGGCGCTCGCCAGATCGCCGCTGGTGCGGACCAGATCGGCGCGGCGCACCACGATCGCGAGATCGATGCGGTCGAGCTCGGCATGCTGCTCGGCGCTCAGCCGGGTGGCGTGCAGGCGCTGCATTTCCTCGCCGAGCAGCGCGTCCTGATGGCTCGCGAACAGCAGGTTCGCGTATTGCAGGCGCAGCCCGACGTCGGCCGGCGCGGACGCCATCGCGCCCTGCACCAGCCCCATCGCGCGGCTCGCGTCGCCGGCGGCCAGATAGGCGCCCGCGAGTTGGCCCAGCATCGCCGGGTTGCCCTGCGCGACCGGCTCGGCCGCGCGCAGCATCGCCATCGCCTGGCCGGTCTGGCCGTGCTTGATCATCTGCATCGCGAGATCGGCCTGCTGACCGAGCCAGAGCCGGTGCTGCAGCTCGCCCATCGCGGCGGTGCGCTTGTCGGCGGGCACCCGTTCGAGCAGGCGCAGGCCGTTGCCGTAGTCGTGGGTCTGCTCGGCGAGCAGCGCGCCCGCGTACTGCGCGTCGACCATGTCGGGATGCGCGGCGAGCAGGCCGTCCATCATGCTGCGCGCCGACGCCACCGCGCCCTGGCGCACGTAGATGCGCGCGAGGTCGAGCCGCAGCCACGGATCGTCGGCGTCGCCGACCAGCGCTTCCTCGAACAGGCTGCGCGCGCGGCCCAGGTCGCCCTGCGCCTCGGCCGCGCGTGCCTGGGCGGCGAGCGCCGTGCCGCGCAGCTTGTCGAGGCCGCCCGCGCGTGCCTGCTGCTCGGTGGTCAGCTGGTTGGCGAACTGCAGCGCCTCGTCGCCGCGCCCCTGCGCCGCGAGCGCGCCGACCAGGCCGCGGATCGCGTCGGGGTTGTCGGCCTGGCGGCGCAGCGCCATCCGGTAGGCCTGCTCGGCGCCGCGCGGATCGTGGTTGCCGAGCAGCAGTTCGCCGAGCATCAGCTCGCCGCTGACTTCCGACGGGTCGAGCGCGATCGCGCGTTCGAACAGCGACTTCGCCTTCGCGGGATCGCCGTTGCTCTGCGCGCCGAGCGCCTCGCTCGTGTAGGCCCAGTAGGTCGCGCTCTTGAGCGCGTCGCGCCAGCGCGCCGGGTCGCCGGTGCGCGAGGCGCGTTCGAGATCGTCGCGGGCCTCGCGGAAATGCTCCTGTTTCAGCTCGACGATGCCGAGCCCGCCGAGCGCGTCGCCGTCGTTCGGCGCGCTGCCGAGGATCGCGGTGAAGCGCGCGCGCGCGGTGGCCAGATCGTTGCGGTCGAGCGCGGCGAAGCCCTCGGCCACGGCGCGGCCGCGCGCGTCGTTGGCCAGGTCCTGCGCGCTGCGCTCGCTGGCGGCCTTCTCCTGCGTGACCATGCTGTCGTAGCGTGCCTTCACGGCCGGATCGTTCGGCGCGAGCTTCAGGTAGGCGTCGAACATCGGCTGGTCGGACGGCCGCGCGGCCAGCCACAGCAGCGCCTGGCGCCAGCTCTGGCGCGCCTGCTGGCCGACCTTGGCGTCGCCGGCCAGCTGCTGCAGCCGCGCGATGCCGTCGCGGCGCGTGACGTCGCGATAGGTCAGGTGCTGCGCATAGGCGAGCGCGTAGCGCGGGTCGTCGGTGTTCTCGCGCGCGAGCGCCTCGAGCCCCTTGCGCGCCTCGTCCCAGCCGTTCGGCGTGGCCGAGAGCGCCTGGTAATACTCGAGCCGCAGCTCGGGCGTGGCGGGCGCGCCGTTCATCGCCTTCTGGTACTGCTGCACGGCCGAGGCGCTCTGCCCCGACTGCGCGAGGCGGCGCGCGTCGTTGACGGTCTGGTCGCGCGGCGTGGACTGGCCGAGGCGCCGCCCCAGCTCGTCGATGCCGGGCGTGTTCGGCGCGATCTGGCGCAGCCGTTCCAGATAGGACTCGGCCTGCGCGCCGTCCTTGCGGTCGGCCATCACCATGCCCATGCCGAGCAGCGCGTCGGGCTGCTTCGCGTCGATCCCGAGCACCTTCTTCCAGGCCTGCTCGGCCAGATCGCCGCGGCCGTGGGCCTGCCAGTAGCGGCCCTGGTCGATCAGCGCCTGCAGCGCGGGATCGGCGGCCATCGCGCGCGGCGCGTGGGTGACGGCGCCGGCGGCCAGCGCGAGCGCCAGCAGCAGGGCGGGGGCGCGCGATGGCGCACGCCGGACGGGCGGAACGCGCTTCATCGGCATGCGTGGCTCCAGGCCGGCACCAGCCGGCCGCTCGGGTCGAAGCGATAGCGGCCTTCCACGGCGCCCGAGCCGAACAGGCCGAGCACGCGGTCGTAGTAGACGGGCTCCTGGCCCGGCACCTCGCCGTCGAGCGCGGTCAGGCGCGAGCGCGCCAGCGCGAGGCCGCGCGTGTCGCCGAGCGCGGCGAAATACGGCGCGAGCGCGCCCCAGTAGCTGAGCGGGCCCTCGCCGCTGCCGGTGCCGCTGGCGATCGCGACCTTCTCGGGCGGCACGCCGGTCTGCGCGACGCGCGTGGCCATCCCGCGCACGGCGTCGAGCCACGGCTTGGCGAGCGGGTCGGCCGGATTCGCGAGGCCGGCCCACAGGTAGACGCGGATCGCGTCGTAGCTGCCGAGGTCACCGGTCTGCGGATCGACCACCACCTGGCCCGCGCGCCACGCCGCCCAGTCGGGCGCGAAGCCGCGCGGCGAGGCGCCGGCCACCAGCTTCAGGCCGTTCTTCGCGAGCGCGCTCCACGGGCCGCCGCCGAGCTGGGTGGCGAGCCCGCGCAACACCGGCAGCGGCAGGTAGCTCGGGTTCAGGCGCGTGACGTCGCCGTTCACGAAACCCTGCGGGCCGGGCAGCAGCATCGGGCCGAGCCCGGCGAGATCGACCACCTCGCGGCGCGCGACCTGCGCGGCGAGCGCGGTGCCGAGCGCGGTGTAGTCGGGGACGTGCCAGAGGCGCCCGGCCTCGAGCAGGTCGTAGGCGATCCAGAGGTCCGCGTCGGACGCCGAGTTCGGGTCGAGCACGCCCCATGCGTCGCCCTTGCGGCCCCACTGCCACGCGGGCAGGCGCAGGTCGCGCGCGCTGAAATGGCCGCCGGCCAGGTTCTCGCGGGTCCAGCCGAGGATCCGCTCGAAGTTGTCGCGGTCGTTGGCCACCAGCGCGAAGAACAGGCCATACGACTGGCCTTCCGAGGTCGACTGCTGGACCGCGGTGGACGCGTCGAACACGCGGCCGTCGGCCTGCACGGTGCGCGCGACGAAGGTGCGGTAGGCGCCCCAGTCGCCGCAGCGCGCGGCGGCCGGCTGCGGTTGGGACGGGGCCGGCGCCACGGTAGCGGCGTCGGCGCGGCCGGCGGCGAGGCCGAGGCAGGCGCCGAGGCCGGCCACGGCGGCGGCCAGCGCGGCGAGCGGGCGCCGCGCGGGAGCTGGGCGGCCGGAGCCGCGCTGGGAACGGGAACGCATCGCGTCAATCCTGGAGTCGGCGCGCGGCGATGCGGCGCAGCGCGCGATAGAACAGCGCGGCGATCACGATCGCCGCGAGGACGCCGCTGAACACGAGCAGCAGCGGATGCGACGACAGCGCCCAGCGTGCGTACTCGAACGGCGGGAGCCTGCCGAGATAGTAGGTGTTGCCGTTCGAGGCGACGGTCACCGAGCGGCCGTGGATCACGTCCATCGCGCCCTGCACCTGCGGCAGCACGTCGGCGTCGATCAGCGCCGAGGTGATGTCGGCCTCCGACTCGCCCGGCGAGCTGATCAGCGCGACCACGCTGCGCCCCGCATGCAGCGGCGATTCGAAGCCCGCGATCAGCGCGCTGTCGCCGTTGCTGACGAGCGAGAGGTCGGCGCGCGCCGGGGCGCGCTCAACGCCGTGCGGGCCGAGCCACCAGTCGGCGATGCGCGGGCCGATGTCGGACAGCGTGAAGGTGGCGGTGTCGCCGTCGCTCGAGAACGGCATCTGCTTGGCCCAGCGCTGCAGCAGCGGCTGGCGGCCGGGGCCGCCGAGCACCAGCAGGTCCTTGTCGGCGAGGCGCTCGACGTCGCCGGGGCCGCCCACCGTCACGCCGGTCACCGGGTAGCCGGTCGATTCGCCCATCCGGCCCATCGCCAGCAGGAACAGGCTGTAGTCGCCTGGCGTCGGCTCGTCGGGCAGGATCGCGGCGGTCTGCGAGAGGTCGGCCAGCCGCGTGAACGGGAAGCCGCTGTTGGCGAACGCGGCCAGGTCGGGCAGCGCCATGTAGTGCGGGAAGCTCGACAGGTCGATGGTCGAATCCGGGTCGATGGTGCCGGCCACGTTCGGCAGCAGCGCGCCCGAGCATTCGCCGGTGTTCGGGATGTCGTAGTAGTAGGCGAGGTCCAGCTGCGAATGCGGCGTGAGCATCAGCGGCGGAATCCGCACGATGTGCCGCGCGCTGCCGGTGTCGCCGGCCTGCGCGCCGAAGCGGCCCAGGAAGCGCGCGATGCTGAAGCGCGACGGGTTGACGGCCGGGATCTGCAGCGCCTGCACGAAGCGGCCGTTCACGCTGACGTTCAGCGACGAGCGGTCCGGCTTCGGCCGCACCGAGTAGTGGTAGCGCAGGTCGAGCGGCGCGCCCTGGGTGTTCCACATGAACAGGTCGGGCGGCACGCGCAGCGTGAGCGAGATCGGGCCGGCGTTGTAGCCCTGCACCGACAGCGCGCGCGGGTCGGCCAGTTCGCCGAAGCGGACGGCGCGATTGGCGGGCAGCCAGTTCGGTGCGTCGTAGGGCGCGCGCGGCTTGAGCGTGACCAGCTGGTTGATGGTGGCGAGTCTGCCGTTCAGCGTGCTCTGGCCCAGCGCGAGCGCGCTGGCGGCGGTCTTCAGCTCGTCGCCGTTGCGGCCCATCACGAGCAGCAGCGAGCCGCGCGCGTTGCCGTCGCGCGGCACCACCGCGAGGGTCGGGCCGGTCACGGCCGGCAGCGTCACGCCGGCCAGATGCGCATCGGCCTGCGCGAACACCACCGCGTTGCCGGCCAGCGGCAGGCTGCCGACCTGGGCCGGGAACAGCGCGCCGCGGTAGCCGGCCAGCGCGCCGAACCACGAGGTGAGCGTGCCGGCGGCCTCGAGCGTGGCCGGGTCCGGCTTCTCGGCGAACACCACCGGCAGTTCGAGCCGGCGCACGTCGCGGCGGTCGAAGAACGGCGCGGGCAGCGTGCCGAGATCGGCCTTCGCCGGCAGCGAGGCGTAGCTGAGGTCGAGCGAGCTGGCGTTGCTGACGGTGGCCCACAGCGTGGAGTTCGCCGGATCCTCGCAGCGCCGCGTGTAATGGCCGACCAGCTCGACGTTCAGGTGGTTGAATTCGGTGATGAAGCGCGGATCGAGCGGCACGTCGCGCGCCACCGTGGTGCCGGCCTGCGATTGCGGCACCGGCAGCGTGGCGGCCACCTCGCCGTTGATCAGCACCTTCAGCTGCGACATGTCGGGCAGCAGCGCCGGCGAATAGCTGTAGATCAGGTGCAGCGTGGCGGCGGTCACCACCTCGTCGTTGCGCACCGAGAACGGCACGCCGTTCTGGCCTTCGGTGCCGCGCAGCTGCAGCGGATCGAGCGCGCCGAGATCGGCGAAGGTCAGCGTCTGGCGGCGTCCGCCCGGCACCAGCATGCCGGGATTGGCGGTGGTCGGCGGGCGCATGCCGAGCAGCTTCTGCTGCTCGGGCGGCAGCGGCGGCACGACCAGCGCGACGGCCGGCTGCGCGCCGGCCTGCGCATCGAACTGGCGCGCGGCCGACGGCGCCGGCACGGCGCCGATCGACTTCGCGCCGTCGCCGGACTGGGCCGAGGCGCCCGGCACCGCCGGGGTTGCCGTGGCGGCCGCCGGGATGGCCGTGCCCGCCGTCGCGGCGGACGGCGTGTCGGCGGCCTCGCCCGGCTTCGCGGCGGTGGCGGCCAGCGCCGCGAACGGCGCGATGGCGAACTGCAGCGCGAGCCCGTAGACGAGCGCGCGCGCCACGCGCGGCAGGCTCGCTGCGCGCGAGGCGGCCGGCTGGCCGGTCCGCTTCATGGCCGGGTTCATGGCCGGGTTCGTGGCCGAATTCGTGTCCGGGTTCGTGGCCGAATTCGTGTCCGGATGCGTGTCCGGATGCGTGGCCCGCGGCGCGCGCGGCGCGTCGCGGCCGGTCTCGTCGCCGGTGTGGTCCGCATCGCCCTTGCCTTGGCAGGGGCGTGACAGGGTGCTTCCTTGGTTCATCTGCCGTCGCTGTCCGTGGTGCGGTCTACCGGCCCGCGCGCTTTCCCCAGGCGCGCGCGTCGGCATACAGGTGTTCGAAGAGATTGAAGATCCCGCGGGCACCGGCCGACAGCACGGTGGCGAGCGCGCGCAGCGGCGCGTCGGGCTTGCGGCCCTCGGCCCAGCCGGTCCAGGCGTCGGCGCGCGCGAAGGTCGTTTTCACGAAATCGAATTCCTGGTCCTTCGTCATCTCGACGAACTGCAGGCCGGCGCGGCCCGGCGTGGACGAGGCGACCACCGCGCGGAACGCGTATTCCTCGTCGCCGCGGAACAGCGAGACGGTGATCCGTTCGTGCAGCGGCACCGAGATCTTCTGCGGCAGCGCGACGCCCACGCCGCCCTCCGAGTAGTCGATGGTCTCGCAGGCGAGCGTGCGCCCGGTGCCGAAGCGCAGCATCACGGGCATCGTCATCGCCACGCGATGCACGGCGCGCACCTGCTTCTGCTCGGTGGCCGCGGCCACGCTCGCGCCGAGGATCAGCATGTTGTAGGTGGTCCAGCCGATGTTGAGGATGATCGTGTAGACCTCGCTGCGGATCGCCCAGTGCGTGTGGATGTGCCAGAGCCCGATCACGAAGCCGAGCAGGTTCAGCATCAGCAGGACCAGATACGGGCGCGACACCGCCCAGTCGAAGTACTTCTCCTCGATCATGCCGCCCTTGGCCGTCACGTTGAACTTGCCGAGCTTCGGGTTGATCAGCGCGAGCAGCGTGGGCGGCGTGATGTACGAGGCGAGCACCGACTCGTACACCTCGGCCCAGAACGAATGGCGGAACTGGCGCTGCATGCGCGAGTTGGTGGCGTTCGCGTGCAGCATGTGCGGCAGCGCGAACAGCGCGATCGTCACGGCCGAGGCGTGGATCACCTGCGCGCCGAAGAACAGGTACGACAGCGGCGCGGTCAGGAACACCAGGCGCGGGATGCCGTAGAAGAAGTGCAGCATCCCGTTCAGGTAGCAGAGGCGCTGGCCGATCGTGAGGCCGCCGCCCATCAGCGGGTTGTCGATCCGGAAGATCTGCGTCATGCCGCGCGCCCAGCGGATCCGCTGGCCGATGTGGCCCGACAGGCTCTCGGTGGCGAGGCCGGCGGCCTGCGGGATCGCCAGGTAGGCGGTGGTGTAGCCGAGGCGGTGCAGCTTGAGCGCCGTGTGGGCGTCCTCGGTCACGGTTTCCACCGCGATGCCGCCGATCTCCTCCACCATCGTGCGGCGCAGCACCGCGCACGAGCCGCAGAAGAACGTCGCGTTCCAGAGGTCGTTGCCGTCCTGCACCAGCCCGTAGAACAGCTCGTTCTCGTTGGGTACCTTGCGGAACGTGCCGAGGTTGCGCTCGAACGGGTCGGCCGAGAAGAAGTGGTGCGGGGTCTGCAGCATCGACAGCCGCGTGTCGTGCAGGAACCAGCCGAGCGTCATCTGCAGGAACGAGCGGGTCGGGATGTGGTCGCAGTCGAACACGGCGAAGAACTCGCCGTGCGTGATCTTGAGCGCCTCGTTGATGTTGCCGGCCTTGGCGTGGCGGTTGTGGGCGCGGATCGTCCAGTTCACGCCCACTTCCTCGCAGAACGCCTTGAAGTCGGCGCGGCGGCCGTCGTCGAGCACGTGGATGGTCAGCTTGTCGGGCGGATAGTCGAGCGCGAGCGCCGCGTAGATGGTCGGCTTCACCACCGACAGCGGCTCGTTGTAGGTGGGGATGAACACGTCCACGGTCGGCCAGTCGGCGCGCGAGGCCGGCAGCGGGATCGGCTTGCGCTTGAGCGGCCAGGCGGTCTGGAAGTAGCCGAGCATCAGGATCAGCGCGGCGTAGACCTCGGCGAACACCAGCAGCACGCCCCAGGCCATGTCGAGCGGATGCGACCAGTAGGTGGTGTCGCCGAGGCGCCAGACCATGTAGCGGCCGGTGGTGATCAGCGACAGCATGATCATCACGAGCGTGACGTAGTGCCCCTCGATGCGGCGGAACAGCAGCGCCACCACGAAGCAGCAGGTCGCGAACGCGAGCTGCTGGGTGTTGGTGAGCGGCACGGTGCAGACGAAGAACAGCGTGACGACGGCCAGCAGCGCGAGCGGCAGGACGATCGGCAGGCTGCCCCAGAACGGCGCGTCGGCGAAGCGCTGCAGGCGCGTGGCGGCCCTGCCGTCGACGCCCTGGCCGGCCGCTTCGGTCTTGCCGTCGCGCGGCGCGCGGGCGGCCTTCATGCCGCGCTCCCGCGCACCACCGGCTGCTGCGCGCCGAGCGCGTCGAGCAGCCAGGCGGCGCAGGCGCGCAGGTCCGCCGAGACCTGGCTGACCGGATCGTAGTTGACGACGGTGGTGTTGCAGGCGAGCGATTCGCTCACGCCCTCGTCGTCGTGGATCACGCCGGGGAACATGTGGGCGCCGAGCATCTCGCGCAGCACCCGCAGCACGTCCTTGTTCAGCTGACGCGATTGATCGATCTGGTTCACCACGTAGCCCTCGCCGACGAATTCGGGGCGCGGCGCCGCGTAGGCGTCGATCATCCGCTGCATCTGCGGGATCGCGGCATACGACGCGGCGTCGGCCAGCACCACGTTGACCGTGAAATGCGCGGCCGACAGCGCCGCGCGCGTGTAGGCCGACGAGCCGGGCGGGGTGTCGATGATGACGATGTCGTCCTCGCCGAGATGGAGGTCGCGGATGCCGCGCGCGAGCCAGGTCGGATCGTGGTCGAGGCGGCGCTCGAACAGGTGCTGCTCTTCCTCGACGAGCGCGCCGAACGCGAGCACCGTGACGCCGTCGGCGCCGTCCACGATCGCGCTCTGCCAGAGCGAGCCGGCCAGCGCGGCGCGCGACAGGCCGTCGACGCTGTCGAGCGGCACGCCGAAATACAGGCGCAGCGAGTTCTGCGGGTCGAGATCGATGGCGACCACGTGGCGGCCCTGCGCGGCCAGTACCGACGCGAGGTTCGCGGCGATCGTGGTCTTGCCGACGCCACCCTTCGCCGATACGACGCTGACTACCTTCATGACTGGCCCGCCCCGCGCAGGAACCACGGGCGACGCGCGGCGGCCTTCGGGGCGGCGGCCGGCTGCGTCACGGTGATCTGCGGCGAGGGCGCCGCGCCGCCACGGCGCAGGCGCGAGAACAGCGAATCGAGGCGTTCCTCGCCGCGCGCGGCGCTGGCCGCCTCGCGCGTTCGCGCGGGGGCGGCCGGCGCGCCGGCCAGCTTCTTCAGCGACGGCAGGGGCGACTGCGCGGCGGCCGGTGCCGGCGCGGGGCGTGCCGGGGCGGCCGGCGCCGCCATCGGCGCCGCGCTGGCGGGCGCCGCGCCGAGCGGCTGGCGCGTGGGCAGCCGCTGCGCGTTGCCGAGCGGGGCCGGGAAGATGCCGCTCGAAGCGGCGCGCGCGAGGCCCGGCGAGACGAGGCGCGCGAACGCCGACGACGTGTCGGCGGCGCTCGCGGGCGTGATCGGCTGCGCGGCCTCGGGCACGACGGCCTCCACCGGCACGGTCTCGCGCACCACCGGCTGGCGCGGCGCGGCCAGTGCGGCGGCGTCGGCGGGCGACAGGTCGGGGACTTCGGTCACGCGCGCGGGTTGCGCGAAGCGCGGTGCGATCGCAGGTAGCGGGATCGCCGCCAGCATCGGCGCGGTGGCCGCCGGCGCGAGTTCGGTGCCGGGGGCTGCCGCGGCCGGTGCCGCCGGCGGCTCGGCCGCCGGGCTCGTGGCGTCCTCGACGGGCGCCCCGGGCGGCGGCGAGAAGCGATAGGTCGAGCCTTCCGGCGCGGCGGGCGCCGCTTCCTTGACGATCACCGGCGGCACGTCGCGGCGCGGCGAGCGCGTGAAGAGCGGCGCGGTGCTGCGCAGCACGGCATGCGTGCGGTTGCGCGAGGCGTCCTGGCCGCGCGTGCCCGCCGGGGTCGGCCGGGCCGGGTTGCCCGCGTCGCCCTCGGCGGCCGGGGCCGGCGAACCCGCGGCGGCAGCGGCCACCTCGGTCTGGCGCGGATCGATCATGCCGAGCAGGGGCCACCGCCGGCGGGCGTCGAGCGCCTCGTTTTCCATGCGGATTTCCTGGTAGCTGCTGGCATCTCCTCCGAACCGATCGAAGAGTGCTTTGACATCGCGGGAGGTATTCATACGTTTCGAGAAAGTCGCTAGGGCCGATTGCGTCCGGCCGTGTCGAATAGGAGAGGCATCGCGCGTCAGACGGCTTCGGGCGACAGGCGGAACTCGACGGCGAAGCCGTGCTCCTCCGTATCGGTCTGCACCACGCTCAGTTGCGTCGCGCCCATCGCGTCGAGCCAGGTCTGGTAGCTGCCCTGCAGGAACGCCGGCATCCAGGCCAGCGCGCCGCTGCCGAACGCCGACATCGGCGCGCCGCTGTGGACGATGCGCAGGTGGTCGCCCTCGTCGGACAGCTCGACGTAGCCCCAGCGCGTCGACGCCCAGTGCGCGTTCAGCGCCGCCGTCAGCTCGGCGGTGGAGTCGCAGGGCGGCAGCGGCTGCTCTCCGGCATAACGGCATCCCACGCGAAACATTAAGTGGCGCAATTCGTCGGGGCTGAGCTGGGACTCGAACTCCTTGGCCAGGGCGAGCAGGAAACCACGCCATTGGGACGAGAGATTCTGTTCGAGCAGGAAATCAACGGCGGTCGGCATGGAAAACTGGCTCACTCGATAAATCTGAAGAAACCCGGACGTCAGGGTCCGGTTCCAAAAACTAGCAGGTGCAAACGACAAATTTTTTAAGTATGCCGTCCAACAAATTCATTAGCAAACTCCATCGAATGAATTTACCGATCATTCCCGTGGGTCCGGTAATTTTTTCGCATGACATCGTTTGCGTCGATTTCAAATGACAAAACACTTACGAAACTCGACCGATCGTTCATACGATTCCGGATCGATGGGCGACTCCGTTTTCCCGCTTCGATCGACACGCGTCACGCCGTCTCGCGTCGGTCCCTGGCCCAATGTCTCCTATGCTGCCGCAAGAACCGACGGAGTTTGTTACATAAATGGAAATTCGTGAAATTTAGCCCGAAAACCCACGCCCGGCGCGAGCCGGTTGCGGGTTTCGCGCCACGTTTCCCGGCCTTGGCGACCCGAAACGCCACGCGCCGGACGGTTCGCCGGCCCGCCGGCGGCCGCTCCGGCGCGGTCGCGGCCGTCGGCGGCGGGTCGGCGAAATGAAAGATCGCGCCGCGGCGTCCGCCGCGTTTCGCGCCGCGGCAGGCGGGGGGAGGACGAGATGAGGACGCCGCCCGCACCGATGCCGGCACCGATCGAATCGGCGCAATTCCGCGGCAAATCCGGCCAATCGGGATCCGGTCCGCAATCAATCCGGCGCCAATTCGAAGTCAAACCGGAAGCAATCCGGCGCCAATTGAAGGCCAATTCGGGCGCCAATATCTGACCCGATCCCAATCCGGTGCCGATCGCAATAACGTCGTGATCCGCGCTTCAATCGGGGATCGAAACCGGATCAAAGCGAGGCGAATCGGGCGCCAATGCCGGTCCTGATCCGGGCCCGGCGGCTCCCCGATTCCGCCGCGCCTGCCCCCGCAGCGGGCCGTGGCCAATGCGGCCTGGCCACGGCGCGAGGCCGCCCGCGCACCGCTCGCGTCCGAATAGCATTTCGTTATGCGCCGGATTTATTTTTCTGCATCGACGCGATTCCCTCCGCCCGCCGACAATCCGCCCCAGCACAACACCCGCCGTGCCGCTGGCGGCGCCCCGGCGGCGCCGGCCGGCGGGGCGGCCCATGGAGATGATGGAATGGAAGTCACGCAGCAACACGAGCCCGACGCACGGGAGCCGCAACGCGCCGCCGCCCCCGACATCGCCGCGGACGACGCCCGCTGGCAGTTCTGGGTCGATCGCGGCGGCACCTTCACCGACATCGTCGCGCGCCGGCCCGACGGCCGCCTCGTCACCCACAAGCTGCTCTCGGAGAACCCCGAGCGCTACCGCGACGCGGTGGTGCAGGGTATCCGCGACCTGATCGGGGTGGGCGCCGGCGAGCCGCTGCCGCAGCAGCGCATCGAGGTGGTGAAGATGGGCACCACGGTGGCCACCAACGCGCTGCTCGAACGCAAGGGCGCGCGCACGCTGCTGGCGATCACGCGCGGCTTCGCCGACCAGTTGCGGATCGGCTACCAGGAGCGCCCCGACATCTTCGCGCGCCACATCGAACTGCCGGCGCAGATGTACGAACGCGTGGTCGAGATCGACGAACGCCTCGACGCGCACGGCAACCAGCTGCGCGCGCTCGACGAGGCCGCCGCGCGCGAGGCGCTGGCCGCCGCCCGTGCGGCCGGCATCGATTCGGTCGCGATCGTGCTGATGCACGGCTACCGGTTCCCCGCCCACGAGCTGCGGGTGGCCGAGCTGGCGCGCGAATGCGGCTTCACGCAGGTGTCGGTGAGCCACCAGGTGAGCCCGCTGATGAAGCTGGTCGGGCGCGGCGACACGACGGTGGTGGACGCCTATCTCTCGCCGGTGCTGCGCGACTACGTGAGCCGCGTGACCGAGCACACCGGCGCGGTGCGGCTGATGTTCATGCAGTCGAGCGGCGGACTGGTGGACGCCGGGCGCTTCCAGGGCAAGGACGCGATCCTGTCCGGGCCGGCCGGCGGCATCGTCGGCGCGGTGCGCACCAGCGAGGCGGCCGGCGAGCGCCGCGTGATCGGCTTCGACATGGGCGGCACGTCCACCGACGTGGCCCATTACGACGGCGCCTACGAGCGCGTGTTCGAAACCCGGGTGGCCGGCGTGCGCGTGCGCGCGCCGATGATGGACATCCATACCGTGGCGGCCGGCGGCGGCTCGATCTGTTCGTTCGAGAACGGCCGCTTCAAGGTCGGCCCCGAATCGGCCGGCGCGTATCCGGGCCCGGCCAGCTACCGCAACGGCGGCCCGCTCACCGTGACCGACTGCAACGTGATGCTGGGCCGTGTGCAGGCCGACCACTTTCCGCACGTGTTCGGGCCGAACGGCGACCTGCCGCTCGACGTCGAGGTGGTGCGCCGCCGCTTCGCCGAACTCGCCGCGCAGGTCGAGCGCGAGACCGGCCGCGCGATGTGCGCCGAGGCGGTGGCCGAGGGCTTCCTGGCGGTGGCCGTCGACAACATGGCGCAGGCCATCAAGACGATTTCGGTCGAGCGCGGCCACGACGTGAGCGACTACGCGCTCTGTGCGTTCGGCGGCGCGGGCGGCCAGCACGCCTGCGCGGTGGCCGACGCGCTCGGCATGCGCCGCATCGTGCTGCATCCGTTCGCGGGCGTGCTGTCGGCCTACGGCATGGGCCTGGCCGACCTGCGCGTGCTGCGCGAGCGCGCCGTGGAGGCCGAACTCGATGCGGCCGTGGCCGCTTCGCTGCAGGCGCGCTTCGAGGAACTGGAAGCCGAGGCGGTCGCGGCGATCCTCGCGCAGCACGTGCCGCGCGAGCGCGTGGCGGCCGCGCGCGCGGTGCGCCTGAAATACCGCAACACCGATTCCACGCTGGAGGTGCCGTTCGCCGCCGCCGCCGCGATGCAGGACGCGTTCGAGACGCTGCACCGCAAGCGCTACGGCTTCGCGATGACCGACAAGCCGCTGGTGGTCGAATCGGTGGTGGTGGAGGCGATCGGCCTGACCGAGCCGCCGCTGCTGCAGGGCGCCGCACCGCGCGTGGCCAATGCCGCCGCCGCGCCCGACGCGCGCGCCGCGCTGTATGCCGGCGGGCGCGCGGCCACGGTGCCGCTGCATGCGCGCCGCGACCTCGCGGTGGGCGCGCGGCTCGACGGCCCGGCGCTGATCACCGAGGAAATCTCCACCATCGTGCTGCTGGCCGGCTGGCAGGCGAGCGTGCTGGCCGACGGCACGCTGCGCCTGGAGCGCCGCGCCGACGCCGACGGCGCCGCGCAGGCCATCACCACGGCGCGCGACCCGGTGCACCTGGAGATCTTCAACAACCTGTTCATGTCGATCGCGCAGCAGATGGGCGTGACGCTCGAGAAGACCTCGTACTCGGTCAACATGAAGGAGCGCCTCGATTTCTCGTGCGCGATCTTCGACCGCGAGGGCGGCCTGATCGCCAACGCGCCGCACATCCCGGTGCACCTCGGCTCGATGAGCGACAGCGTGCAGAGCGTGATCCGCGACCATGGCGCCACCATGCGGCGCGGCGACGTGTTCATGCTGAACGTGCCGTACAACGGCGGCACCCACCTGCCCGACATCACGGTGGTGATGCCGGTGCATGGCGAGACCGGCGAGCTGCTGTTCTACGTGGCCGCGCGCGGCCACCACGGCGACGTGGGCGGGATCACGCCGGGCTCGATGCCGCCCGACAGCACCACCATCGAGGAAGAGGGCGTGCTGCTCGACAACGTGCGGATCGTCGCGGCCGGCCGCTTCCTCGAAGCCGAAGTGCGCGCGCTGTTCGCCGCCGGCCCCTGGCCGAGCCGCAACATCGACCAGAACATCGCCGACCTGACCGCGCAGATCGCCGCCTGCGAATGCGGCGCCGCCGAGCTGCTGCGCGTGACCGCGCGCTACGGCGCCGACGTGGTGCTGGCCTACATGGGCCACGTGCAGGCCAGCGCCGAGGAGGCGGTGCGCGAGGCGATCGCCACGCTCGCCGACGGCGAGTTCGCCTACGAAATGGACGACGGCGCCGTGATCCGCGTGGCGGTGTCGATCGACCGCGCGCGGCGCGTGGCGCGCGTGGACTTCACCGGCACCAGCGAGCAGCGCGGCAGCAACTTCAACGCGCCGCGCTCGGTCTGCAAGGCCGCCGTGCTCTATGTGTTCCGCACGCTGCTCAGTGCCGACATCCCGATGAACGAGGGCGTGCTGCGGCCGATCGAGATCGTGATCCCGCACGGCTCGATGCTGAACCCGGCCTATCCGGCCGCGGTGGTGGCCGGCAACGTCGAGGTCTCGCAGTCGATCACCGACGCGCTGTACGGCGCGCTCGACGTGATGGCCGGCTCGCAGGGCACCATGAACAACTTCACGTTCGGCGATGCGGCCCAGCAGTACTACGAAACCATCGCCGGCGGCTCCGGCGCGGGCCGCGCGCATCCGGGCACCGCCGCGGTGCAGACCCACATGACCAACTCGCGGATGACCGATCCCGAGGTGATCGAGTGGCGCTTTCCGGTGCTGGTCGAGCAGCACGCGATCCGCGCCGGCAGCGGCGGCGCGGGGCGCCAGGCGGGCGGCGACGGCGCGGTGCGGCGGATCCGCTTCACCCGCGCGATGACCGCGAATATTCTGGCGAATCGCCGCCGCGTGCCGCCGTTCGGGCTCGCCGGCGGGGCCGCCGGCGCGGTGGGGCGTAACTGGATCGAGCGCGCCGGCGGCACGATCGACCATTTCGGCGCGACCCACACCGCCACCATGGCGCCCGGCGACGTGTTCGTGATCGAGACGCCGGGCGGCGGCGGCTACGGCCCGGCGGACTGACGGGCGTGCCGGCCGCCGCGCGCGGCCGGCACGATCCGTGCGTTGGAGGTGGGACGCCCGCCTCCGGCGCCGTCGATGTAGCAGGCAGCAACGCATCAAGCAGTACGCATCAAGCAGCAACGCAGCGCGCGGCACGCGTCCGGGTTCGGGATGCGCCCGCGCGCGACGAAGGCCGTTCCGCCGATCCGGCGGGGCGCTCACGACCCACCAGGAGAACCACCGATGCAGTCCGCCGTAAACCTGACTCCGCTGATCGGCGTGGCGCTGATCGTCGCCGGCTTTGCGTTGCGCTTCAATCCGATGCTGATCGTCACGCTCGCGGCGATCGCCACCGGCCTGGCCGCGCATTTCCCGCCGCTGTCCGTGCTGGCCGCGATCGGCACCGGCTTCCTGAAGACGCGCACCATTCCGCTGATCATCCTGCTGCCGCTCGCGGTGATCGGCCTGCTGGAGCGGCACGGGCTGCGCGAGCGCGCGCAGATCTGGATCGGCGGGATCCGCGCGGCCACCCCGGGCCGGCTGCTGCTGGCCTACCTGCTGGTGCGCGAGCTGACCGCCGCGCTCGGGCTGACCGGCCTGGGCGGCCATCCGCAGATGGTCCGCCCGCTGGTCGCGCCGATGGCCGAGGGCGCCGCCGAGACGCGCTTCGGCCAGCTCGGCGACGCGGTGCGCCAGCGGCTGCGCGCGTTCGCGGCGTCGGCCGACAACGTCGGGCTGTTCTTTGGCGAGGACGTGTTCGTGGCGTTCGGCGCGATCGTGCTGATGGTCACGTTCCTGCGCGAGGCCGGCATCACCGTCGAGCCGATGCGGGTCGCGCTGTACGGCCTGCCCACCGCACTGGCGGCGTTCCTCGTCCACGGCTTCCGGCTGTGGCGGCTCGACGGCTGGCTCGCGCGGCGGGCCGCGCCGGGCGCCGCGTCGTCGTCGACGTCTTCATCCTCGTCCGCGCCCACCACGGGCCACGCGCAGGGAGATCAGGCATGACCGTCTCGCTCAACCTGTTCTTCTGGCTGCTCGGGCTGCTGCTCGTCACGATCGGCGCGATCATCGTGGCCGACCGCGGCCATCCGAAGCGCTTCCTCGCCGGCGGCTTCTGGACCGTCTACGGCATCGTGTTCCTGGCCGGCGACCACCTGCCGCCCGCGCTGGTCGGCGCGCTGGTGGTGGTGATGGCACTGGTGGCCGGGTTCGGCGGCGTGGTGGGCGCCAAGCCCGACGTGCCGGCCGAGCCGGTGCGCCGCGCCAGCGCCGCGCGACTCGGCAACCGCCTGTTCCTGCCCGCGCTGACGATCCCGCTCGTCACCGTGCTCGGCACGCTGCTCGCGCCGCATCTGGTGTTCGGCGGCGTGGCGCTGCTCGATCCGAAGAACGTCACGCTGGTGGCATTCGGCATCGGCTGCGTGATCGCGTTCGGCTTCGCCTGCCGGCTCACGCATGACTCGGCGCGGCAGGGCGTGTACGAGGCGCGGCGGCTGGTGGACGCGCTGTCGTGGGCGGTGGTGCTGCCGCAGATGCTCGGCATGCTCGGCCTGGTATTCGCCGACGCCGGCGTGGGCAAGGCGGTGGCGCATCTCACCACCGCCTACGTGAACCTCGACCTGCGCTTCGTGGCGGTGGCCGTCTACTGCATCGGCATGGCGCTGTTCACCGTGATCATGGGCAACGGCTTCGCGGCGTTCCCGGTGATGACGGGCGGCATCGGCGTGCCGGTGCTGGTCGGCGTGTTCCATGCGAACCCCGCGCCGATGGTGGCGATCGGCATGTTCTCGGGCTATTGCGGCACGCTGCTCACGCCGATGGCGGCCAACTACAACATCGTGCCGGCCGCGCTGCTCGAATTGCCCGACAAATACGGCGTGATCCGCGCGCAGGCGCCCACCGCGCTCGTGATGCTGGCCGTCAATATTGTCCTGTTGTATACGCTGATGTAGCGCGCCGGCACGGCCGGCGAAAAGGCGGGGGCCGGCATCGCGGCGATGCCGGCCCGCGCGTTGCATCGGAGGAAACCCTGGCGTGAACCTGAAGTTCCTGGAAACCTTCATCTGGGTGGCGAAGCTGCGCAGCTTCAGCCTTGCCGCCGAAAAGCTGCATTCCACGCAGGCCGCCATCTCGAGCCGGATCTCGGTGCTCGAGCAGGAGCTTGGCGCCCGGCTGTTCAAGCGCGAGCCGAAGGGCGTGACGCTCACGCGCGAGGGCGAGCGCGTGCTGCGCCATGCCGAGCAGGTCAGCCGCTCGATGACGCAGCTCTACGAGTCGCTGCAGGGCGAGACCTTCGCCTACGGCACGATCCGCATCGGCGCGATGGACAGCGCGATCCACTCCTGGTTCGTCGAGTTCGTCACCGACGTGATGGAGCACTACCCGAACCTCGACATCGAGGTGACTTCCGACACGGCGCTGAACCTGAACGAGCAGCTGCGGCGCGGCATGCTCGACATGGTGATCCAGACCGACATGCTGCGCGACGAGTCGATCCGCAGCATCGGGGTGCTGGAGCTGGCCGTGGTGTGGATCGCGGCGGCCGGCTCGCCCGTCAGCGGCCGGCTACCCGGGGACACCGCCACCGCCGCGCTGCGCCGGCTCGGCGGCGAGCGGCTGATCACCTATTCGCGCCATTCGCGCCCGCACCAGGACGTGTTGCGGCTGATGCAGTCCCACGGCATCAACGAGGCACGCGTGAGCTGCGTGAACTCGCTGGCGGCGATGATCCGGCTCACCCAGGCCGGCTTCGGCGTGGCCGCGATGCCGCCCGCGCTGGTGCAGGACCTGCTGGAGCAGGGCACGCTGCGCCGCCTGGAGGGGCTGGAGGTGCCGCCGCCGCTGCCGTTCGCGATCGCGTGGCGCACCGGCTCCGAATGGACCGAGCGGCTGGTCGAGATCGCCGTCGAGACGGTGCGCCGGTATGCGGCGAGGTTGGGGGAGGAGGCGGCGCGGGTGATTGTGTAGCGGCGGGGGCGCGTGGTCGCGAGCCTGCAACGGTCAACGCGAAGTTGATGAAGGCGATGAACATCACGTCGGGCTTGTGTGAGCAGCCGCAGCAGATGTCCACCCGTGGCGCTGTCGAGCTGTCGAGCCCCGGTCGCTACGGTCACTGTCGAGGCGACTTGGGTCAACGCCTCTGCCAACTTTGGGCCGATGGTTGTTTCGCGTAACGCCGCAGCGTACCCCGGAGTCGATAGCAACCGCTCCAATAGCAGCGCTTGCAGCGTCCAGCGCCGGGAAAATGCCCGTGATAAAGAGCTCGTCGATGCTGACGTTGTTCCGATTTGACTTCGAGACGGGCAATCCCGGTCACATGCAGGCTGCAGGTAACACCGAGCAGGAGGATCAACGTGTCGCGTCCAGGGAGGCGGCTGGTTGCTTCGTTTGGGCTACCCCCCGCCCCCGGTATTCAAAATTCTTATACGCCCGATTTAATTTTCAAGTTCGACCTGCTCCGCGTGCTGCAACAAAATCCGTCATGCTCGGGGTGCGTCGCGAGCAGGCCGGATGATCCGGCGGCAAGCGGCGCGGGGCAGGGGCCGCCGGCGTGGGCGCATGCGCGTTCGCGGGGCTGGCGGGCGAGAGCCGCACGACTCGACGGAAGCATCGACGCGACGGCGCGGCCTGAACGGTTCAATCAGGAATACGAATGAAAAAAATCATCGGCGGGATGGGGATGGCGGGCCTGGTGCTCGGCTGCGGCGTGGCGCATGCGCAGTCGAGCGTGACGATGTACGGCCTGATCGACGAGGCGATCCGCTTCCAGACCTCGGCCACCGGCAATACGGTGGGCGTCAACGAAGGGGCCGTGAACGGCAACCGCTTCGGCTTCAAGGGCACGGAGGAACTGGGCGGCGGCACGCGCGCGATCTTCCAGCTGGAAGCGGGCTTCAACATCGCCAACGGCAAGTCGGACCAGCAACAGCAGCTGTTCGGCCGCTTCGCCTGGGTCGGCCTGCAGGACGACCGGCTCGGCACCGTGAAGCTCGGCCGCCAGTACGGCGGGCTCTACGATTTCTACGCGTTCAACTTCGATCCGATCGGCGGCGGCAACATCAACGCCACCGACTGGTCGCTGTTCCTGGTCGGCATCCGCTTCGACAACACGCTGCAGTACGAGAACAGCCTCGGCCCGCTCACGCTGCGCGTGCAGCATGCGTTCGGCGGCCAGCCGGGCAGCGCCGTGTCGGGCAGCACCACCACCGCGTCGCTGTTCTACCGCTTCGGCGGCGGCAAGCTCGGCGTTGCCGGCTCCGAATCGAAGGACGGCAGCGGCCACAAGCTGGTGGCCGGCTCGCTCGGCGGCACCTACGCATGGGGGCCGCTCGGGCTCTACCTGTACGGCATCGACGCGCGCCGCGACGCCGGCTTCAACGTGGCGGCGAACAACAGCGGCGGCGCGCTGGCCAACACCAGCCTGATCAGCAACGTCACCACCGCGTTCGGCGCCCAGACCAGCGCGCGCGACGACGTGTTCGTGCGGGTGGGCGCGACCTGGCAGCTCGCGCCGCAGTGGCGCCTGATCGGCTCGTATGCCTACGACCACGCCAACAACGTCGCGCCGGGCCGCAGCGGCACGATCCAGACCGCCTACGGGATCGTCGACTACCTGCTCAGCAAGCGCACCGACGTCTATGTCGAAGTCGACCACAGCCATCTGGCGGGCGCCTCGGTCAACGATCCGAACGGGCCGCTGACGTTCGGCGGCAAGGCCAACAACTTCGGCGCGAGCCTGAGCCTGCGCACGGTGTTCTGACCGGCCGGGCCGGGTCGCTCCCTCGACCGATCAGTTTGCGGGGTTACCGATGGACAAGATGACGCTTCGCGGCCGGCTGTGGCTGCCGCTCGCGCTCGCGTGGCTGGGCCTGCTGGCGCTGGCGGCCTGGAGCGCGTGGCAGGCGCGCGAGCTGCAGCTGGGCGAGCGCCGCGCCGACCTGCGCAACGTGGTGCTGATGGCGGCCTCGATCGCGCAGGGGCTCGAACGCGAGGCGCAAGCCGGCCGGCTCGCGCCCGACGCGGCACGCCGCAAGGCGATTGCGCGGATCGCCGACCTGCGCTACGCCGGCAACGGCTACGTGACGATCGTGGGCGCGGACTCGGTGATGGTGATGCATCCGACCTCGCCGGCCATGGACGGACGCGACATGTCGGGCTGGCACGACGCGCACGGCTTCGCGCTGTATCGCGCGATCGCCGCCGTGGGTGCCTCGCCCGCGGGCGGCGGCTTCCTCGAATACTGGTGGCCGAAGCCGGGCGAGACCGCGCCGAGCCCGAAGCTCGGCTACGTGCAGCGCTTCGGCCCGTGGGGCTGGGATCTGATCGCGGGCGCCTATCAGGACGACATCCGGGCCGCCTATCACCGCCTGCTCGGCCGCTCGCTGGCCGCGCTGCTCGCGCTCGGCGCGGTGGTCACGCTGCTCACGCTGGCGGCCTCGCGCAGCATCGTGCGCACGCTCGGCGCCGAGCCGGCGGTGCTGTCGGCCGCGATCACGCGGATCGCGGCCGGCGATCTCGGCGAGGTGGCCGGCGCGGCGCGCGCGCCCGACGGCAGCGTGCTGGCCTCGATGGCCGCGATGCGCGCGGCGCTGCTCGCGCTGATCGGCAGCGTGCGCGCCTCGGCCGAGGGCATCGCCAGCGGCGCGGGGCAGATCGCGGCCGGCAACGCCGACCTGTCGGCGCGCACCGAGCGGCAGGCCGCCTCGCTGCAGCAGACGGCGGCCAGCATGGAGCAGGTCAGCGCCGCGGTGCGCGACAACGCCGGGCACGCGAGCGAGGCCAACGCGCTGTCGCTCGACGCCTCGGGCATCGCCCGGCGCGGCAACGACACGGTGGGACAGGTGGTGCGCACGATCGGCGAGATCAGCGAGAGTTCGCGCCGCATCGCCGACATCACCGGCATCATCGAGGGCATCGCGTTCCAGACCAATATCCTCGCGCTGAACGCGGCCGTGGAGGCGGCGCGCGCCGGCGAGCAGGGGCGCGGCTTCGCGGTGGTGGCGGGTGAGGTTCGGGCGCTCGCGCAGCGCAGCGCGCAGGCGG
Source organism: Burkholderia perseverans (assembly GCF_022870505.1). Classification (NCBI taxonomy): domain Bacteria; kingdom Pseudomonadati; phylum Pseudomonadota; class Betaproteobacteria; order Burkholderiales; family Burkholderiaceae; genus Burkholderia; species Burkholderia perseverans. Next base: position 3,241,615 of record NZ_CP045093.1, on the reverse strand, counting down.
CCAAGGAGATCAACGCGCTGATCGCCGAATCGACGCGGCGCGTCGGCGACGGCGCGCGGCTGGCCGATGCGGCCGGGCAGGCGATGGACGAGGTCACGCGGGCGATCGCGCGCGTGAGCGGCATCGTCGGCGAAATCGCCGCGTCGTCTGCCGAGCAGAGCCGCGGCATCGGGCAGATCGGCCTCGCGCTCGCGCAGATGGACGACGTCACGCAGCACAACGCGGCACTGGTCGAGCAGGCGGCGGCCGCGTCGAAGGCGCTCGACGAGCAGGGGCGGCACCTGACGCGGGCGGTGTCGGCGTTTCGTGTCGTGGGGTGAAGCCGGTCGAGGCGGCGGCGCGTGCGGGCGGTTGGCGTGTCCGCACGTGTCATGACGATGCATTGGTTGCCGATGCACCTATCCGGGGCAGTGCGTCGGCCTACGGCGTACCCGCGCCGCCCATGCTGCCGGCGAGCCCGGCGGCGGCGCGCCGTCCGGTTCGCTGGCGTCATCGCCGGTTCCTCGTTCGCCGCGTCGTGCCGACGGCGCAAGCACCATTCTGCTCACGCCACGGCCACGCCGCGATGACACGCGGATTACCGGATCGTCATCCGCCGCCTTACGACTGCTGCGCCATCGCGCGCTCGAAATCGGGCGTGCGGTACAGCTGCTCCTCGATCTCGCCGAGCCGCGAGGCGTGAACCTTCTCACCGAGGCCGTAGAACTGCTGGAAGCTCATGATCAGCGGGCGCCACTTGTCCGGATCGATGCGGTTCGGGTGGCCGTCCATCAGCAGCGAGTCGTCCACGTGGACACGCGTGATGCGCGCCTCCAGCACGGCGATGTAGCCGGCCAGCGGGCCGTGCGCGTCGTAGCCGTGTTCGTGCTCGAGCACGGCCTCCAGCTGGATCGGGCATTCGGCGGCGCGCGGCGCCTGCACGGTCTCGGCGGCGACGGGCGTGAGGCCCGCCAGCCCGAACTTGTCCTTCACGAAGCGGTAGCCGCGCGCGAGCTTGTCGTCGGGCACCGGCTCGGTGCCGGTGACGCGCGCGAGCCGGTCCACGGCCGCGACCTGCGCCGAAGATGGCAGATTGATGACAAGCTGCCCGGTACGACGCAGATTCCCGGTGGTCTTCGAGATGCCCTGCAGACCGAGGTAGCAGCGCCAGCCGAGCCAGAACACCGACGACATCGGCGCGAGATTGGCGGAGCCGTCCTCGTTGACGGTGGACAGCAGCGCGACGGGCGTGCCGAAGTAGAGGATCGACGGATGGGCGGTGACATGCATGGTTGACTCCCGGTGGGTGGTGGATGTCGACCAGCATGCCGGGCGCGGCGCCGGCGGGCGCTCCGGTTCTTGCCGTCGCATTCGGCGCGCGGTGTTGTGCAACGCGGTGAGTGAGGGCGCCCCGGCGGTCAGTCGCGTTTCGCGCTCGCGGCACGATCGTTCGCATTGCTGTGACGAAAACCGGCAAAAACTGCCGCATGCGCGCCTCCGTGACGACCCGGATTCAAGCTTCCCGGCGTCACTGCCGATATCCCTTTCATCAGGTACCCGAATGACCCGCTCCGCCGTCGAGGCCGGGGTGCGGCGCGGAGGCCTGGCCATCGCGTGCGGACCAGGGGGCGGCGCGAATCGGGCCGCCCGGCCGCCGGGCAGCCAAGTTTCTTTCGAGAATGCATATGATGAAAACGATGGAACGAAGCGTTGACGAACGAACCACGCTGACCAGCAACAACCGTCTGGAACTCCTTCTGTTTCGTCTGGGACAGCCCCGGCCGGGTACCGCGCGCGCGCTGTACGGCATCAACGTGTTCAAGATTCGCGAAATCGTTTCCATGCCCGAAGTCACGCCGATCGCGGGCTCGCCGGCGCATTTCGTGGGCGCGGTGGACATTCGCGGCCAGATCATTCCGGTGATCGACCTGGCCTCGCTGATCGGCTCGACCTCCGACAAGGTGCCGGCGATCCTGCTGATCACCGAGTTCTCGCGCGGCACGCAGGCATTCGCCGTCGAGGAAGTCGAGGACATCATCCGGCTCGAATGGAAGGAAGTGCTGAGCGCGGAAACCAGCGGCACGGCCGGCTACGTCACCGGGATCGCGCGGATCGACGCCGGCAACGGCAAGACCCAGCTGGCTCAACTGCTCGACGTCGAGCAGGTGATGCGCGACGTGTTCCCCGAGCAGCACGAGGACGTCAAGCGCGAGGACGTGGGCGACGCGGTGCGCACGGCCGGCGGCTGCATCCTGGCGGCCGACGATTCCGGCTTCGCGCGCGCGCTGATCGATCAGGCGCTCACGGCGCTGGAGGCGCCGCACGTGATCGCCTCGAACGGCGAAATGGCCTGGAACATGCTGCTGAAGTTCGCCGACGAAGCCACGCAGGAAAACGTACCGGTGCGCGACAAGGTCTCGCTCGTCATCACCGACCTGGAAATGCCCGAGATGGACGGCTTCATGCTGACGCGCAAGATCAAGGCCGACGAACGCCTGCGCCACATTCCCGTCATCATCCACTCGTCGCTGACCGGTAACGCCAACGAGGCGCACGCGCGCAATGCCGGCGCCAACGGCTACATCACGAAGTTCGCGCCGGCCGAACTGTCGGCGGCGATCCGCAAGGCGCTGGCCGCCTGACGGCGGCCTGATCCGCGGGGCGCCTTCGTGGCCCGACGGGCCGCCGCGCTCAGCGCACGGCGGCGGGCTGTCGTGCCTCCAGCGCGTCGCGCTTCGGCGTGGTGCCGAACATGCGCTTGTATTCGCGGCTGAACTGCGAGGTGCTTTCGTAGCCGACCTGCAGCGCGGCGTCGGTCACGTTGAGCGCCTCGGCCGTCATCAGGTTGCGCGCCTCGAGCAGGCGCAGCTGCTTCTGGTATTGCAGCGGCGTCATCGAGGTCAGCGCCTTGAAGTGCTGATGGAACGACGACGCGCTCATGCCGGCCACCGAGGCCAGCTGTTCGATGCGCACCGGGCTCGAGAAGTGCGTGCGCAGTTCGGCGATCGCGTCGGCGATGCGCTGCGTGTGGCCGTGCGGCAGCGCGAAACGGCTGACCGATTCGGCGTTGCGGCCGGTGAGCAGCCGGAAGCAGATCTCGGTCATGATGCCGGGATAGAGCAGCTGCGCCGCGTGCGGCACCGGCAGCGCCTCGATCAGGCGCGTGAGGCAGCCGATCAGCGCGTCGTCCATCTCGTCCACGAACAGCCCGAGCGACGCCTCGCCGCCGCGCGGCACCGGCAGCCGCAGCGTGTCGATCACGTGGCGCATGATGCGCAGGTCGAATTCGAGGATGAAGCCGAGATAGGGCGCGCTGCGGCTCGCGCGCGTGACGCCGCCCAGCAGCGGCAGCTCCAGGCTCACCACCAGCGCGCGTTGCTCGGCATACCGAAACGTCTGCTCGCCGAGCGTGACCTGCTTCTCGCCCTGCACCACCACGCACAGCGCCGGACGGTAGATCATCCGGCTCGGCAGCGCCTTGCCCGACGCCTTCACGAGCACCAGGCCGTCGAGCGGCGTGAAGTGGAGCCCGTCGTGTCCGCCGCCGGCTTCGATGACGCGCGCGCAGGCGGTTTTCAACGCAGACAGCATCGGCGTTCTCCTCTGAATGACGCGGTTTTTGCGGAGCATACCCGCTTTCGCGCGCGTTTTCACGGCCGCGCGGCGCGTTCCGCAAATTTGAAGGATCAGGCAAAAAATTCGGCAGTTCGGGCAAGCGGGCCATGAGGGCGCTGCGGATAATCGGTCGGGTCCATCCAACCCGGAGCCTGTCATGTCCACCCAGCCTTCCACGCCCCGCATCGCGCTCGTCACCGGCGGCAGCCGCGGCCTCGGCCGCAATACCGCGCTCGCGCTCGCCGCGGCCGGCACCGATCTCGTCATCACCTATCGCACGAACCGCGAGCAGGCCGACAGCGCCGTGCGCGAGATCGAGGCGCTCGGCCGCCGCGCCGTGGCGATCGCGCTCGACACCGGCGCGATCGGCTCGTTCGAGGCGTTCGGGCGGCAGCTCGGCGACGCATTGCGGCGCGTCTGGTCGCGCGAGCGCTTCGACTACCTCGTCAACAACGCCGGCGGCTACCATCCCGCGCCGATCGGCCAGATCACCGAGGCCGATTTCGACGCGCTCTGCAACGTTCACTTCAAGGGCGTGCTGTTCCTCACGCAGGCGCTGCTGCCGCTGCTGGCCGACGGCGGGCGCATCGTCAACATCTCGTCGGGCCTCGCGCGCTTCAGCCTGCCAGGCAGCGCCGCCTACGCGTCGATGAAGGGCGCCATCGAGGTGCTCACGCGCTATCTGGCGAAGGAACTCGCGCCGCGCGGGATCACCGCCAACACGGTGGCGCCCGGCGCGATCGAAACCGATTTCGGCGGCGGCCACGTGCGCGACAACGCGGAGGTGAATCGCGCCGTGGCGGCGGCCACCGCGCTAGGCCGCGTCGGCGTGCCCGACGACATCGGGCCGATGATCGCCGCGCTGCTGGGCGACGCGAACCGCTGGATCACGGCGCAGCGCATCGAGGTGTCGGGCGGCATGTATCTGTGAGCCGGATGCGCGACCTTCCCGACGGAACCCTCTCATGAAGCTTTCCGGCAACACCATCCTGATCACGGGCGGCACCTCGGGCATCGGCCTCGCGCTGGCCGAGCGCCTGCACGCGCTCGACAATCGCGTGATCGTGGCGGGGCGCGACGAGGCCGCGCTCGCGGCGCTGCGCGAGCGGCTGCCTGGGCTCGCGGCACTGCGCGCCGACGTCGGCGACCCCGAGCAAGTGCGGCGGCTGCACGAGCAGGTGCTGCAGGCGTTCCCGGCCACCAACCAGTTGATCAACTGCGCCGGCATCATGCGCAAGATCGACCTGCAGCGGCCCGGCTTCGACCTGACCGACGTGACGCGCGAGGTGCAGACCAACCTGAACGGCACGATCTGGATGTCGCTGCAGTTCATCGCGCACCTGACGCGGCAGCCGAACGCGGCGATCGTCAACGTCTCGTCGGGGCTCGCGTTCGTGCCGATGCCGATCTCGCCCGTCTACAGCGCGAGCAAGGCGGCGGTCCATGCGTTCACGCTGTCGTTGCGCGCGCAACTGGCGAACACGGCGATCAAGGTGTTCGAACTGGCGCCGCCGGGCACCGACACGCCGCTGTTCCATGGCGACTTCTCGGCCGAGGAAACCGCCGGCGTCACGCCGATGCCGGTGGCGACGCTGGCCGAGCGCGCGCTCGCGGGGCTGCGCCGCGACGTGCTGGAGATCCGGCCCGGCCTCGCGAACGTGCTGAAGCTCGGCAGCCGGCTCGCGCCGCGCCTGCTGCTGAAGCAGACGAGCCGCTCGGTCGCGCTGATGCATCGCGACCACGCGGCGCGATACGAGTGAGGGAAGCGGCGGCGCGCGGGCCGTGAGGCGCCGGCGCCGCCAGCGGCGTGATGCCCCGTGACCGGTCATGACGCGTCACGGGGCAGCCTTCCAACCACGCGCGCGGCGCGCGTCAATCGTGGATGGCGGCTTCCTCGGCAGGCACGATGGCCGCCGCGTCGATGACGGCCGCCACCTCGCGAGGCCCGAGCGCCTGCGCCACCAGCCGCTGCTGCTCGGCCTGATGCGCGCGCACGGAAGAATGCGCGCCCGCGGCCGTCAGCGTCCGGCACACCGCGCTCAGGCGGCAGCCCGCCGGCAGCACCGCTTCGAGTTCGTCGCGCACGAACCGCCACGCGCCCTGGTTCACGTCCTCCTCCTGCGCCCAGACGACCGTCTCCAGGTTGCCGAACGCCGCGAGCGCGCAGGCCAGCTCGAGTTGCGGGAACGGATAGAGCTGCTCGACGCGCACCAGCGCGACGCTCGCATCGCCGGCCGCGTCACGGGCTTCCTGCAGCGCGTAATGGAACTTGCCGCTCGACAGCACGACCTTCCTCACGCGCGCCGGATCGATCACCGACGCATCCTGGATCACCGTGGCGAACGAGCCGTCGAGCAGGTCGGCCACGCTCGAGTGCGAGCGCGCGTTGCCGTACAGCTGCGATTTCGGTGACATCACGACGAGCGGCTTCGGCTGCCGCGCCGCCGCCTGCCCGCGCAGCAGGTGGAACCACTGCGCCGAGGTGGACGGACATACCACGCGCAGGTTCTCGTCCGCGCACAGTTGCAGGAAGCGGCCGAGATAGCCGTTCGAATGCTCCGGACCCACGCCCTCGTGCCCGTGCGGCAGCAGCACCGTCAGCCGCGATCGGTAGCCCCACTTCTGCTCGCCGGCCGCGATGTACTGATCGACGAACACCTGCGCGCCGTTCACGAAGTCGCCGAACTGCGCCTCCCAGATCGTCAGCGCGTCGCGCGTCGCGACGCTGTAGCCGTATTCGAAGCCGAGCACGGCCTCCTCGGTCAGCGGCGAATTGACGATGTCGAACCGGCCCTGATGCGCGGCGATCGCGGTGAGCGGCGTGTGCAGCTCGCCGGCGTCGGCGCCGCCGTCCTGCAGATGCCACACAGCCTGCCGATGCATGAAGGTGCCGCGCCCGACGTCCATGCCCGAGAGCCGGACCCCGAAGCCGTCGTCGAGCAGCGACGCGTAGGCCAGGTTCTCGGCGAAGCTCCAGTCCACCCGGTTCGTCTCGCCGGCGGCCGTCTCGCGCCAGCGCCCGATCAGCCGCGCGATGAACTCGTGGATGCGCGCGCCGGGCGGCACGCGCGTGAGCGCGTCGGTCAACGCGCGCAGCCGCTCGGGTGTCAGCGCGTGCAGCGGTCGCGTGGCGGCGGCGTCGAAATCGGCCAAAGGCGGGGCCTTGTCCTCGCCTTCTTGCAGCAGCGCACGCTTGGCCGCCTCGCGCAGCGCATCGAGCGGCGCCACGCCGTCGAGCGAGGCGTGATACAGCTCGACCACGCCCGGATGCGCGTCGATCGCGGCCTGCAGCGTCGGCTGCGTGAGCGCGGGGATGTCGTGCTCGGAATGGCCGAGGCGGCGATAGCCGATCAGGTCGATCACGATGTCGGCGTGGAAGGTCATCCGGTAGTCGAACGCGATCGCCACGGCGCGCAGCACCTCGTCCGGCCGGTCGGCGTTGACGCGCACCACCGGCGCGTCGACGCTGCGCGCCACGTCGGTGCAATAGGCGTGCGCCTCGGCGTCCATGCGGTTCGGCGTGGTGAAGCCGATCTGGTTGTTGACGATCACGTGCAAGGTGCCGGCCGGCGAATAACCGGCGTTGCGCGCCAGATTCAGCGTCTCGGTCACGACGCCCTGGCCGGCGAACGCGGCGTCGCCATGCACCACCACCGGCAGGCAGGCGGCCTCGCCGTGCGTGTCCTGATGGGCGCGCGCCATGCCGACCACCACCGGGTAGACGCTTTGCAGATGCGACGGGTTGTGCGCCAACTGCACCGTGATCTCGCCGTGCGGCGTGGCCCGTCGGGCGACGCCGCCGAGGTGGTAGGGCAGGTCGGCCTGCGTCGCGGCGAGCGCCGAGTCGGGATCGAGCCGGGCCAGGATCTCCGTCGCGCTCACGCCCATCACGTTGACGAGCGCGTTGAGCCTGCCGCGATGCGGCATGCCGAGGAACAGCCGGCTGACGCCGTGGCGGCCGGCGGTGTCGATCACGGCGTCGAGCAGCGGAATCAGGCTCTCGCAGCCTTCGAGCGAGAAGCGCTTCGCGCCGGGGAAGCGCCCGGCCACGGTGCGCTCCCAGGTTTCGGCCGCGAGCAGCCGGGCCAGCACGGCGTGCCGCCGCTCGGGCGCCGGCGCGCGGTTCGACGCGGCGGACTCGAGCCGGCCGAACAGCCAGCGTCGTCGCGTTTCATCGCGCACGCCGCTGCAATCGAGCGCGAGGGCGCCGCAATACCGATGCTTGAGTTGCCGCTCCAGCTCGCCGACGGTGCATGCCGTCTCGAAGCCGACCAGCGGCGTGTCGAGCGGCTCGTCGGGCGTGAGCCCGTGAAAGCCTGGATCGAGTTCGGGGACCCGGGGAGGGAGGGCGAGCCGGAGCGGATCGATGTCGGCCACGCGATAGCCGGCGTGGCGGTGCGCATCGACGAGGCGGCCGATCAGCAAGGGCTTCGCGCTTTGCGAAGCGTCTCGCACCTCGGTGTGGACAAAACCGGCGGGTGTGGCGTATTCGGGATATCGGCTGAACATGACGAGTGCCTGTATGGACAGAATCGGTTAATCGAATCTCGCCATCCGGACTCCGGCACGCGCCTTCCCTGACAATTCCCGAACCGATCCGACAGGAATGGGCGTACCAACGGATGGCGATCCGGCCGGAGCGCCTGCCCTGCTTTGCCACGACGCTCCGTCATACGTCATCGGCCCGTGCGCGGGCCGTGTCTCCGTCTCTGATGCCGGTCACCTCTGATTGATCGATCGGCTCTCAGGTCGGAGAGAGCAGGGGCATGGGGGCTGCCTGTCGTGAAGGGCGGCCCATCGCGGCGCCGGGACGGCGCGCGTCGCCATCATCGAGCCGGAACGCGGCCACGGTGCCGGTCAGCGCGTCGGCCTGGTTGCGCAGCGCCTGCGCGGCGGCCGCGCTCTCCTCGACCAGCGCCGCGTTCTCCTGCGTGACCTGGTCCATCTGCGTGATCGCGTGGTTGATCTGCTCGATGCCGTCGCTCTGCTCCTGGCTCGACGCGCTCATCTCGTTGACGATCGACGACACCGCCGTGATGCTCTTGACCACCTGCCGGATCGTCTCGCCGGCCTGCTCGACGATGCCGGTGCCCACGCCGACGTGGCTCACCGAATCGTCGATCAGCGTCTTGATCTCCTTGGCCGCCACCGCGCTGCGCTGCGCGAGGCTGCGCACCTCGCCCGCCACCACCGCGAAGCCGCGGCCGTTCTCGCCGGCGCGCGCCGCCTCCACGGCCGCGTTCAGCGCCAGGATGTTGGTCTGGAACGCGATGCCCTCGATCACGCTGATGATCTCCACCACCTTGCGCGACGACGCGTCGATCGCGTTCATGGTCTGCACCACGCGGTCCACCGCCTCGCCGCCCTTCACGGCTACCGCCGACGCCTCGCCGGCGATCTGGTTGGCCTGCTGCGCGTTGCTGGCGTTGTGCTTGACGGTGGAGGTGAGCTGCTCCATCGCGGCGGCGGTTTCCTCCAGCGCGCTGGCCTGCTGCTCGGTGCGCGTGGACAGATCCATGTTGCCGCTCGCCACTTCCTGCGAGGCCAGCGTGATGGCATGGGTGCCGCCGCGAACGTTGCCGACGATGGTGTTGAGGCTCTCGGTCATCCTGCCAAGCGCGGCCAGCAGGCGCGAGACCTCGTCGCGGCCGGTCACGTCGAGCCGGTGCGTGAGGTCGCCGCTCGCCACCGCCTCGGCCAGCGCCACCGCGCCGTTGATCGGCCGCGTGATGCTGCGCGTGATGAACCAGGCGGTCAGCACCGACACCAGCAGCGCGCAGAGCGCGATCACGCCCATCTGCAGCTTCGCCCAATGGCCGTCGGCCGTGGCCTTGGCGACGTCGTTGTTCATCTCGCCGGCCTGGAAGTCCACCATCTTGTCGACCAGCGTGTAGTAATCGTCCTGCAGGCGCGCCATGTCGCCCTGGTAGAGATCGCGGGCGCCGTCGTGATCGTTGGCGGCCACCCGCTCGAAGAATTTCTTGACGCTCTGGCCATAGGCGCTGCGTGCCTCGAACTGGCTCTTGAACAGCGCGCGGCTGGGTTCGTCGGTCAGCTGCTTTTCGAATTTCGCGTAGGTGTCGGCGTTCAGCTTGCGGATGACGGCATAGTCATCCATGTATTTTTTCGCCTGATCCGCATCGGTGGCCAGCAGCAGGTTGCTGAGAATGGCATTGGCCTTGTAGCCGTTGTTCTTGATCTGGGTGCTCGTGGCGATCAGCGAATAACGCTGGCCGACGATGCCGTTCATCCGGTCCACGCTCGATTCGATATGGCCGATGCCGAGCAGTGTCGTGCCGATCAACAGCACGACGACGATTCCGAATGCCGCGCTTAAACGAACCCCGATTTTCAGGTCGGAAATTTTCATGGTGCATTTCCTTGTCAAGGATGCTTTTTTACTAGTGCATTCCTTTCTCCACGGACCGAACCCGTGACTATCGCGACCTGTCTTTATCAGTCGTCGATGGCGAATTCGGCTCGTTGCGCGATCACAGGTGTCCTGGCACGGACACAGGATCGAGCGGCTGAAGAAACTACAGGCCCCGAGCACTATCTCTTAAGCGTGTTTACGGCACGGAAACAAAACCTTTAAATTTTTTTTGGACAAGGCCAATGACGCGGTGCATCGATTTTGGTCGCAATGCGGCGCAATGACGGCGGCGGCCTCTGCACATGCCGTTTCGGCGGATCGTTCGCTTTTATCGCGTAATAAGAATTCGATCGCGATGCGATTTATCCATGAATACGGGAGGGCTATTTTTATGTGGCGAATTGCCGCATCCATTCAAAAAACGTCTATGCGGCGGGATTGCGTTGTCGTTGGAACGAACGTTTGAATGAAATCCGTCGAGTCTCCAGGTGGGAAAGGATGTCGATCGATTTCACATAGGCGGCGCGAAGCCGCCGGTACGTTCCGGGGCCGGCTTGAGGATGGAAACGCGGTGGCCTTCGGCTCACCGCGTGATGCGCCGCAGCGGGCCGCCTGAACCCTCGTCATCGCCGCGTGGCTAGCACGAGGCGATGACGGGATCCGGGCGGCGCGCGCCGCCGGTTACGGCCGGGCGGCCTGTGTCTCGCGAAGCTTCGCGACCCGGCCGGCGCTCACCGGCGCCGCGTGGTTGGTCCAGCTGCCGCGCACGAACGTCGCCAGCTGCGCGAGCTCGTCGTCGTTCAGGCGGCCGGCGAAGCCCGGCATCGGCAGCGCCGAGGGCGCCGCGGCGGTGGACGGCGTGGTCGCGCCGTGCAGGATCACCGTGATCAGGCCCGACGGGTCGGCGGCGTTCACGAGCGTGGCGCCGTCCAGGCGCGGGAACACGCGCGGCGCCCCCAGGCCGGTGACGGCGTGGCACGCGCTGCAGTTATCGAGATAGAGCCGCTCGCCGAGCGTCAGGTCGCGGGCCGCCGTGAGCTTCGCGATGGTCGCGCGCGCGCGGTCGCCGTCGCTGCTGGTGGCGCTGGCCGTGGCCTCGTGCGGCGCCGGCAGGAACTGCAGGTAGGCCGCGATCGCGTCGAGGTCGGCGTCGCTCAGGTGCGAGGTGCTGTTGTCAACCACCGAGGTCATCTCGCCCGCCACGGCCGCACGGTCGTTGCGGCCGGTGCGCAGGTAGTCGACGATCTCCTGCCGGGTCCAGTGATGCAGGCCGCGCAACGACGGCACGTTCCAGTCGTTGAGCTTGCCGCCGGACAGGAACAGCGCGCTGCTGCCGTCGAGCGCGCGCTCGTTCATCGCGACGCCGCGCGGCGTGTGGCAGCTGCCGCAATGGCCGAGGCTTTCCACCAGGTACGCGCCGCGGCGGATCTGCGCGTCGGTGGTGTCCGGCGCGTGGAACGGCGCCGGATCGGCGAACGCCCAGTTCCACAGTGCCATCCCCCAGCGCTGGTTGAACGGGAAGCTCAGGTCCGTCGCCGGCGCGGCGTCATGGCTCGGCGCGACGCCGTGCATGAAGTATGTGTAGAGCGCGTGGATGTCGCTGTCCGAGATTTTCGCGTAGGACGGATACGGCATCGCCGGATACAGGTGCGAGCCGTCGGCCCGGATCCCGCGGCGCACCGCGGCCGCGAATTGCGGCTCGGTGTAGTTGCCGATCCCCGCCTGCCGGTCCGGCGTGATGTTGGTCGAGTAGATCGTGCCGATGCCGCTGACGATCGGCAGGCCGCCCGTGTAGGGCTGGCGGCCCGTGGTGCTGTGGCAGGCCATGCAGTCGCCGGCCCGCGCCAGATAGGCGCCCTGCCTGACGAGCGCCGCCTGCGCGGCGTCGGCCTGCTGCGCGTGCGCGGTCGACAGGCCGGATGCGGCCAGCGCCATGACGGCCGCGACCTTGAGCGTGTGGAGGAATTTCATGTCGATCATGCCTGCACGAGGGGGCCGGGGTTCTTGAGGTACTGTTCCTTGATCGCACGCGCGGCGAACAGCGTGATGGCACCGATCGTGGCGGTCGGGTTGGCCTGGAAGTTCTGCGGGAACGCATTGCCGCCGGGCACGAACACGTTGTGGACGTCCCAGCTCTGCAGGTAGCGGTTCAGCGCGCTGGTGGCGGGGGAATCCCCCATCACGGCGCCGCCCACGTTGTGCGTCGACACATACTTGGTGATGTCCCAGTGCGCGTCGGGCGCGAGGAAGCTCTCGGTGTAGCTGTCCGGGTTCAGCTCCTTCGTGACGTCCAGCACGATCTTGCGCAGGTATTGCTGCAGCTTCAGCTCGTTCTGTTTCCAGTCGAACGTGATGCGCAGCAGCGGCTGGCCCCACGGATCCTTGTAGGTCGGGTCGAGATCGACGTAGTGGTCGCGGTACGACATGCAGCTGGTGGTGATGCCGATCTTCATCGAGTGGCCGTACCAGTCCTGCATGCCTTCCTTCCAGCCCTTGCCCCAGGCGGGCGTGCCGTGCGGCAGCGCGGTGCCGATCGGCGCGCCGGTCGATTGCGCGCTCTGGATCTTCGCGCCGCCGAGGAAGCCGAGCGAGGGGCCGTCGACATTGCCGGGCGAGACGTCGTTGAACAGCTGGCCGGTGGCGCCGGCCGTGGCGAACGGGTTGAAGTGCTTGTCCTTGAAGAACAGCGTCGCGCCGCCATTGCTGAGGAATGCATAGTTTCTGCCCACCGTGCCCGTGCCGCTCACCGGGTCATACGGCTTGCCGATGCCCGACAGCAGCATCAGGCGCACGTTGACGAACTGGAAGCCCGCCAGCACGACGATCCGCGCGGGCTGGAACACCTCGTTGCCGTGCGCGTCGGCGTAGGTCACGCCCTTCGCGGTCTTGCCGTCGGCGTGCAGCTCGACGCGCAGCACGTTCGCGTTGACGCGGTACGAGAAGTTGTCCATGCGCTTGAGCGCGTCGAGCACGGCCGTCTGCGGCGACGCCTTCGAGAAGTTCAGGCACGGGTACTTGCTGCAGAAGCCGCAGTAGTTGCACGGCGCGATCTGGTTGCCGTAGGGATTGGTCCAGGCGCGCGAGACGTTCGCGGACGGGTTCGGGAACGGGTGATAGCCGAGCTTGCGCGCCGCGTTCGCGAACATCGTGTTGTTCAGCGTGTCCTCGAGCGGCGGCAGCGGCGGCGGGTTCGAGCGCGGCCCCTCGAACGGGTCGCCGCCCTCGACGAGCTTGCCGCGCAGGTTGCCGGGGGCGGCCGAGAGGCCGCAGACCTTGTCGAAGAAGTCGTAATACGGCTCGATCTCGTCCCAGCTGAACGGGAAGTCCTGCACCTGCATGCCGGCTTCCAGCTGCCCGCTGCGGTAGGCGCGGTCGGCGTAGGTCTTGAGCTTGAGGTCGGTGGGCGTCGGGCGCATCAGCACGCCGGTCCAGTGCAGGCCGGAGCCGCCCACGCCGGTGCCCGGCACGAACGCGCCCCACTTGCGGGTGGGCAGCGCCACGTCGCCGCTGCGATGGCGCACGGTGAGCGCGCCGTCGCGCGGCGTGACCATGATCTTGTTGCGCACGCCGTAGGCGTACTGGTCGGCCGGCTTCGGGTAGGCGAAGTCGGCGTTGCTGCGATCCTCGCCGCGTTCGAGCGCACGGACCTTGAGGCCCGCCTGCGCGAGTTCGATGCTCATGAGCGAGCCGGCCCAGCCGAGCCCGACGACGACCACGTCGACGTCGTCATTGATGATGTTTGCCACGATGTTCCTTGTCGATTCCGGATTCCGAAGGCGCGACCGCGCGCGCCGAGAGGCGGGGCTCAGGCGCGCAGGCCGCCGAGGCTCACGGGGCCGAGCGGGTATTTCACGTCATGCTGCGTGACCCATTCGAGGAAGCTCGCACGCGCGCCGGGAAAGCCGATCGCGATCCAGGCCTTCATGCCCTTGTTGCCGCCGTACATCGGGTCCGAGAGGTAGCCGTTCTTCGCATCGGACAGCATTCCGGCGAAGAACTGGCTCGCCCGCAGGGCCGGCTCGCCGGCTTCGGCGAAGTGGATTCCGTCGGCTTGCAGCGCCTGCAGCACGGTGTCCTGCGTGCCGGCGTCGAGCTGGTGGAAATCGCGCTGGTAGTGCCGGCGGCAATGCGCGTTGCTGAGCGCGATGCCGCGCTGGTAGATCTGCTGCGGCGTGTAGGGCAGCTGGTAGCCGAGTTCCTTCGGCGCCTGCGTGTCGAACGGCCCTTGCAGGTAGATCTCGTGGCCGAGGTCACCGTGCAGCTGCTGGTCGATGAACACCGGCACGTTGGTCTCGAGCGCGCCGGGGCCGCGGCCGTCGGCCGGAATCAGCCGGTCGCAGGCGGCGAGCATGAACGCCCACTCGGCGGAGGAAAAGAACGACGGCGTGTAGTCGTGCAGCTCGGGGGCGGCCAGCTGGGCGGCCTGGGCCGCGCTCAGGTCATGGACCAGGATGCCGAGCGCGGGGAGCGCCAGTAGCGAGGTGAGGAGGAATTTGCGTCTTGGTAAGCTGACGTGTGATGACATAACGTTCAAATACTCTGCGAGAGATGGCTCCTCCTCCGAGATGGATGACGTTTTTGTAATTTTCTTATAGAAATAATGGGGTAACTACGTAGTTGTCGCACAGTATCAGAAAATTAAGACATCTGATGTCGTACCACAAATATAACTTTGGTTTTCGCTTGACGGGCGGGCGCCGTGGGTTGTGACCTGGCCCTGAAGAGGGCGAGCCGGCGATATCCAGCTCGCGTCGACCGATTGCAGCGGGTTTCGGACTCAGTCGCCGAGCAGGTCGCGATAGCTCGCATAGGCACCTGCCACGAGCAGCGCGGCGACCACCGGCATCACGACCAGGCCGTGCAGCAGCAGCGGGACGGCCGAGGCCGTGAACGCCGCGGCGCCGATCAGCGCGGCATGGATCAGCGCGACCGGCCGGTTGCGCCAGACGGCGCGCGCGCTGGTGGCCATGGCGTCGAGCGGCGTGCGGTTGCGCAGCACGATCAGCGCGGGCGCGAACCAGAACGCCGCGAGCGCGGCGGCGTGGAACGGCAGCGCGACCAGCCAGGCCGATTCGTGCAGCGCGTGGGTCCGCGCCAGCAGGCTCGCCGCCAGATAGCCGGCACCGGCGATCGCGGCGGCCGCGACGCCCACCGCCAGCAGCGCGTCGCGATGCTCGTAGACCGCGCCCCACGCCTCGCCGAAGCGCCAGGGGCGCGCGTTGCTGGCGCGCTCCTGCATCAGGACGAACAGCGCCACCGCCGGCGGCGCGACGAGCGGCGCGAGCACGCTCAGGCGCGGCGCCAGCATGAACAGCGTGGCGAGGTCGGCGCAGGCGAGCAACGCGAAGAGCCACGCCACCGGCCGCCGGCGGGCGATGGCGAAGCCGTGGGCGAGCCAGTCGAGCCAGCGCGCGGCGGGCACACGGCGAACACGTCGGGGTTCGGCGCGCGCAACGGGCGCCGCACCGGAGAGGAAGTGCGGATTCATGGCGAGTTCCTGTTCAGGGAAGGTGACTGCGGGATCGAGGAGGTTGCCGGCGCGCGTATCGCGTATTGCTCAACGCGTCTCGCGGATCAGGGCGCGCCGTGTTCGAGGCGTTCGGTGATGCGTTCCGCATGGCGGCGCACGTAGCGCACCAGGCCGCGCCAGGTGAAGCGCGTGAGCCAGACGCACAGCCCCAGGCCGAGCGCGCCGCCGATCAGCATCGCGACGCCGTACAGCAGCGCGCCGAGGCTCGAGCCATGCGGGCCGACGATCAGCACGTGATCGTCGCCGCTGTCGATGGCGACGCGGCTCCGGTCGATCACCACCGAGTCGCCGCGGCTGTGTACCGTGAGCCGCGGGCCGTCGTTGCCGCCCTCGACGAACGACACGTGGTCGCCGCCGCTCCTGACGTCCCACGCCATGTCGCCGACGCCGCTGCCGATGCGCGCCGCCGACAGCGTGTCGCCGTCGCCGGTGCGCACGTCGAGCGCGACCACGTCGGTGCGGTGGACCGTCCATACGTCGCCCTTGACCTCGAACATGGCGGGCGCGCCACCCGTCGAGGTCGCGCGCAGCTTGCCGTCCTCGTAGCGCAGTTCGAGCGTGCCGCTGGTGGTCACGACCGACATGTGCGTGCCGGGCCGAGGCTCCAGCACGAAGCGGTCGCCGTCGATGCGGAAGTCCGGGACGTTGACGTGCTTGAACATGGTGGCGTCGCCGTCCTCGCGGCGCCGGGCGGTGTCCTCCGTGTCCTCTGCGTTCGAAGCCTCCGCGCCATGGCGCGTGCCCTGGAAGCTGAACGGAATCCGGTCCGTGGCGGGCCAGCCGAACGCGTGATGGCTGCCGAGCAGCAGCACGGTGGCGAGCCCCGTGACGAGCATCGTCGCCGAGAGCACGTAGCCGCAGGTCAGCAGCGTCAGATACAGGATGAAAGGCACCAGCAGCACCAGCTGCACGAGCCCGAGGCCCGCGATCGACACGATCACGCGCAGCAGGTTGCTGAACGAGCGGCGCGTTTCCCACTGCCGGAAGCTCGCCTGGGCGCGCAGCTCGCGCGCCAGCTTGACGGGGTCGCCGAGCGCCGCGATCACCTCGGCCTCGCCGCGTCCGGCCGCCAGCGCGTCGCCGATGTACTCGCGATAGTCGGCGACGATTTCGTCGACCAGATGCTTCGGCCAGCTGCGCAGCTCATGCCGCAGCTGCTGGATGAATGCGTCCTGCGTCATTGCTTGTCCCCCGTTCCCTGTGGCGCGCCCGGCGATCCGAGCACCCCGTTGACTTCATCGACGAAACTGCGCCATTCCTTTTCCATGCCCGCGAGGCTGTTGCGCCCCGCCGCCGTCAGCGAGTAGTACTTGCGCGGCGGCCCGGAACTCGACTCGACGAAATAGGTGGACACCCAGGCCTCCGCCTGCAGGCGGCGCATCAGCGGATAGATCGTGCCTTCGCTGATTTCCATGGTTTGCGACAGCGTCGAGACGAGTTCGTAGGCGTAGCTGTCGCCGCGTGCCAGCACGGCCAGCACGCACATGTCCAACGTGCCCTTTTTCAGCTGGGTCTTCATTCCAATCCGCTTTCGATAGTGTGTATTACACGGTACCTTTCTATACACGTATGCTGCCTGAGACGAGCCCGGCAAAACCATGGGCTGCAATGTAGCAGCCAGTATTGTTTTATGCAAGGTACTGTTTTATGCACTGCACCGGAGCCCGCGATGGAGCGCGGCGTCCGGCGCCCGGCGCGTCCGGCCGCCGATACCGGTACGGTCAAGCTTGCTGCGTTTCCGGCCGATAAGATGGAGATCAGCACGCCAGTTTTGCGCGTCACCGGAGATTGCATGAACGACATACCCATCCTCATCCAGCCGGAGGACGGTGCAGCATCCGCCCAATGCACCGGCTGCCGGACGCCGTCCGGTCGGTTCGGGAAACTGAGGTTCGCGTTCCAGCCGATCGTCGACACCCGTACCGGCACCACTTACGCGCACGAGGCGCTGGTTCGCGGCCCCAACGGCGAGCCGGCCGCGTCGGTACTCGAAAAGGTCGACGAGGCCAATCGCTATCACTTCGACCAGCTCTGCCGGACCTCGGCCATCGAACAGGCCGCGGCGCTGAACATCGACGGGCACCTCTCGATCAACTTCATGCCGAACGCCGTCTACCGGCCGGAGGCCTGCATCCGCAGCACGCTTGAGGCCGCCGAGAAATTCAATTTCCCGAGCGATCGCATCATCTTCGAGACGGTCGAGGGCGAGAACATCCTCGGGCGCTCGCATCTGGTGAACATCTTCCGTTCGTATCGCAGCTTCGGGTTCCAGACCGCCATCGACGACTTCGGCGCGGGGTTTTCCGGGCTGACGCTGCTGGCCGACTTCCAGCCGGATCTGGTGAAGCTGGACATGGATCTGGTGCGCGGCGTCGACACCAACGCCGCGAGGCAGAGCATCGTGCGGGGCGTGGTCTCGATGTGTCGCGAGATGGGCGTGCGCGTGATCGCCGAAGGTGTCGAGACGCGCGGCGAGCGCGATTTCTTCGCGGCGCATGGGGTGTCGCTGATGCAGGGCTATCTGTTCGCGAAGCCCGCGTTCGACTCGGCGTCGCAACCCGGCGCCGAGTGGCTGGCCGGGGCCGCGCCGGCGCCATGAGCGTGCCGGGCGCCACGCCCGTCACGCGACGAAGCGCTTCGGGCTCGATCCGGTCAGGCGCCGGAACATCGCGATGAAGGCCGACGAGGACGCGTAGCCGAGATCGAAGGCGACCGATTCGACGCTGCGCCCGCTCCTGAGCATCGGCAGCGCGGCCACGAAGCGCAAGCGCTGGCGCCATTCCGTCAGCGACATCCCCAGCTCGGCCTGGCAGCGGCGAATCAGCGTGCGTTCGCCCAGCTTCACCACGGCCGCCAGTTCGGCGATGGTGCGATTGTCGGCCGGGTCGTCGCGCAGCAGCTGCAGGACCCGGTTCAGTTCCTCGTCGTCGCTGTGGGGCACGAAGCTGCCGGTGGTCCGGCAGGTCGAGAGTTGATCGACCAGCACGCGCAGCAACCGCGCGCGGGCGGCGCGCTGCTCCGGCGTGTCGGCCAGATCGCGCAGATGCTCGAGCATCGTGCGGACCAGCGGGCTCACCATCACCGCGCAGGAATCGTCGGGCATGCCGTGGCACAGATCGCGACGGATGTAGACCGAGCAATGCACGGCCTCGTGATGATTGAAGCCGGTGTGCTCGACCTCCGGCGCGATCCACAAACCCAGATGCGGCGGCGCGATGAAGTGCGCGGAGCCGGCCTTCACCTCGGTCACGCCGCTGAACGAGTAGACGAACTCCCCCCAGGTGTGGCGCAGGACCGGATAGGTCGCGTGCGCGGGCATGCGCTCGGTCCGGAAGAACACCGGGGCCGGCAGCGCGTCGGTGAACGGCGGCAGCCGCAGGTGGGCGGTGGGGGCCGGTATGCCGCGTTTCATGCGCTGGCTTCCTCGCTCGATCGAATGTCAGTTTTGCACTATATCGTGTGAAATGATTCGGTCAATACTGTGCTCCGTTTCGTTCGGGATACCCACCGATGAGGAAGGCAGTGGACGGTCGGGCAGTACTCGTCATGGTCGCGCTGTGCATGACGTGGAGCCTGCAGCAGGTGGCGGTCAAGGCGTCGGCGGCCGACGCGGCGCCGATCTTCCAGCTCGCGCTGCGTTCCGGCGTGGCGGCCGCGCTGGTGTTCCTCTATGCGCGCGTCGTGGCGCGCGACCGCTGGCTGACGGGGCGCATGCTGCCCGCGGCGGTGGTGGTCGGCTCGCTGTTCGCGCTCGAATTCCTGTTCGTGGCGCAGGGCCTGATCTGGACCAGCGCCTCGCACATGGTCGTGTTCCTCTATACGGCGCCGCTGTTCGCGGCGCTTGGCCTGCATCTGCGCCTGCCCGACGAGCGGATGAGCCTGCTGCAATGGAGCGGGATGGGGCTCGCCTTCCTCGGCGTGGCGATCGCGTTTCTGGTGCCGGCGTGGCTCGACCACGGGCCGGCGCGAACCACCTGGATGCTGGGCGACCTGCTCGGCCTGGGCGGCGCCGCCGCCTGGGGCATGACGACGGTGGCGGTGCGCACCAGCCGCATGAGCGAGGCGCCCGCCACGCAGACGCTGTTCTACCAGCTGGCCGGCGCGTTCGTGATCCTGCTGCCGGCCGCCATGCTGCTCGGCCAGACGCGTTTTCACGCGTCGCCGATGCTGTGGACCAGCCTGATTTTTCAGACCGTGTTCGTCTGTTTCGTGAGTTTCCTGGTCTGGTTCACGATGCTGCGCCGGTATCTGGCCGCGCGCCTCGGCGTGCTGTCGTTCATGACGCCGCTGTTCGGCGTGGTGTGGGGCGTCGTGCTGCTGAACGAGCAGCTGAGCGCCGCGTTCATGGTGGGGGCGGTGTTGGTCTGCGTGGGGCTGGTGGTGGTGAACGGCGAGGCGTGGATCGTGCAGTGGCGCGAGCGGGTGTGAGGCGAAGTCGGGGAAGTCAGCACGGCGCGCTTGCCGGGTGAGGTCTCGTAGGCCATGCTGGCAATTGCGCCGGGAACTGAACGGAACGCGCCGTTACCTGCATCGCCCTCATCCGGGCAAAGAGGCGAAGCGCTATCAAGTCGAAGCCATGCGCGAGTGGCTCAACGAAATGGGAATAAAGCCATGATCAACGCCATGACGTACAAGGGCTATTACGCCCGCGTCGATTTCGATGGTCGCGACAATATCTTTGTCGGACATGTGCTCGGCGTCGACGACAAAATCAGCTTCCACGGCGAAACGGTTGCCGAACTCACGCAGGACTTTCACGCGGCCGTCGATCACTATCTCGACGAGTGCGCACGCACGAAGCGCGCGCCACGAAAGCCGGCGTCCGGCCGGCTGATGCTGCGCCTCGCTCCCGAGACCCACGCGGCCGTCGGCATCGCGGCAGGCATCGCCAACGAGAGCATCAATCAATGGTCCGAAGACGTGCTGAGACGCGCGGCGCAGGAAGTGCTCGAACGCGCCGGGCAAGCCTGAATACCCGACGATCCCGCCAATGACCGAATACCGCGTCACGCCCACGGGCGAGGCGCTGCGTCCCGCCATGTTCGCGATGGCGGAGTGAGGCGGCAAGACCTGGAGACACAGACCGGGGACGAATGAGTCTGGTTTCATTCCGATCCACTTGAGCCATGACGGCGCCTCGTATCCAGAAAATTCGACGGGCCATACAAAAAATTGGACCATGAAAAACCAGCATGGACAGCAATCCGTTCCAGTTGTACATTCGCGCTACATCGAACACGGGCCTTGCCCGCACCGACACAGGGGGAAACGGATGCTGCGGTTGAGCGAGCGCGACAAGGCCATGCTGGGCGGCGAACTGGGTGACGGCCCGGCCCGGGCGATGCGTATCGTCGCCCGAACCGCGGACGTGATGTCGGCGCCGAGCCTGATCGACATCACCTCCGCGCATATCGACGGCTGCCTCTATCACGGCCAGACCAGCCTCGACTTCGTCGAGCGGTTCGTCTCCGCCGGCGCGAGGGTGGCGGTGCCGACGACCTTGAACGTCGGCTCGCTGGACCTGATCCATCCCGAGCTGTATCACGGCGACCGCGCGATCCAGCGCGACGCGCGGCGCCTGATGGACGCGCACCTGCTGCTCGGATGCGAGTCCAGCTTCACCTGCGCGCCGTACCAGCTCAAGCATCGTCCGCGCCAGGGCGACCAGATCGCCTGGGCCGAATCGAACGCGATCGTCTTCGCCAATTCGGTGTTGGGCGCGAGGACCAGCCGCTACGGCGACTTCCTCGATCTGGCCGCGGCGATCACCGGGCGGGCGCCCTATGCGGGCCTGCACGTCACCGCGAACCGCGCCGGCCGGATCGTGTTTCGCGTGGCGGATTTTTCCCGTCTGCCGTCGCGCGACATCCATTTCGCGGCGCTCGGCCTGCTGGTGGGCAAGGTCGCCGGCGCCGTGGTGCCGGTCATCGTCGGCCTGCCCGACGACACGAGCGAAGACGAGCTGAAGGCGCTCGGCGCCGCCGCCGCGTCGAGCGGCGCGGTGGCGCTGTTCCATGCCGTGGGCGTGACGCCCGAGGCGCCCACGCTCGACGCGGCCCTGCAGAACCAGGCGCCGCTTAGCGAGTTGAGCGTCTCGCTGGCCGATCTCGACGCGATCCGCGCCACGCTGAACAACGGGCGCGACGGCGACGATCTCGTGGCGGTGTCGCTCGGCACGCCGCATTTCTCGCTGGCGGAATTCCAGCGGCTCGCGAGCCTGCTCGACGCGCACGCAGGCAAGCCGCGCGCCGATTTCTACGTCAACACCAGCCGCTTCATCCTGTGGGAGCTGGAGCAGATCGGCCTGGCGCAGCAACTCGCGGCGCGCGGCATCCAGATCGTCGTCGATACCTGTACCTACATCACGCCGGTCATGAAAAAGCTGAGCGGGCTGGTCATGACGAATTCAGGCAAGTGGGCCTCGTATGCGCCGGCCAACATCGGCGTGAGCGTCGCCTACGGCAGCATGAGCGAGTGCGTGCGGTCGGCCTACGAAGGGAAGGTGCGGTTCCATGGATGAAGTCCGGAAAATTGTCCGCACCGAACCGGCCGGCGCCACGGCACCCGGCATGGCCTTGTCCGGCGACGTGCTCGTCCACGGCAGCGCTCGCGCGGAAACCCTCCTGCTGGAAAAGCCCTTGAGCTTCTGGGGCGGCTACGACGCCGGGCCCGGACGCATCATCGACCGCACGCATCCGCAGCAAGGCGCGACGCTGGCCGGGAAGATCATGGTGATGGCGCACGCCAAGGGTTCGAGTTCGAGCAGCAGCGTGCTCGCCGAAGCGATCCGCAACGGCACCGGCCCGGTCGGCATCATCCTGCGCGAGCGCGACCTCATCATCTCGATCGGCGCGATCGTCGCCGCGGAGTTGTACGCGCTGGCCGTGCCGGTGGTGTGCCTGAGCGCTGCCGATTTCGAGCGCGTGGCCGCCGCGCGCGGCGCGGTTCGCATCGAGGCGGCGGAAGGGCGGGAAGGGGCGGGCGGCGCCATGGTGTATCTGGAGGAAACGGCGCCGCGGTGATGTCAGGCGGCGCCTGCGCTGTTTCGCTGCTGCCGCAGGATCCGCACGAAGTTGCGCACCGTCTGCGCGCTCTCGCGCGGCCGGTGGACCAGCGCGATGCCGGTCGCGAGCGGGCGGCCCCGCAGCGCATGGAACGACACGCCGGCCACCTGCACCTGCCGCATCGAGGCCGGCACGATCGCCACGCCGAAGCCGGCCGACACGAGATTGCCGGCCGACGAGATCTGCGGCGATTCCATGCCGATCGACGGCGCGAAGCCGGCCGCGTGGCAGGCACCGATGATCGAGTCGTAGAGGTTCGGCCCGATCCCGCGCGGGAACACGATGAACGGATCATCGGCCAGGTCGGCCAGGCCGATCTGCTTGCGCCGGCCGAGCCGGTGCCGGTTCGGCAGCACCGCGATCATCTCCTCGTCCGCCAGCGGCTCCACCACCAGCTCGCCGCATTGCAGCGGCATGCGCACCAGCGCGGCGTCGATGCGGCCCGCGCCCACCTTCTCCAGCAGCGCCACGCTGTTGCTCTCCTCGCAGCCCACCGTCACGCGCGGGTACGCATGCCGGAAGCGCTGCATGGTCTGTGCGATCGCCGGATGGAACACCGTCGAGCCGGCGAAGCCGAGCGAGAGCCGCCCGGTCTCGCCGCGCCCCGCGTCGCGCGTGGCCAGCAGCGCCTGCTGCGCGTCGTCCACGATGCGTCGCGCGCGCTCGCGCAGCAGCCTGCCCGCCTCGGTCAGCTCCACGCGGCGCGGATGCCGGATGAACAGCGGCGTGCCGATCTCGCGTTCGAGCTTGAGGATCTGCTGGCTCAGCGGCGGCTGCGCGATGCCGAGCGCGGCCGCCGCCTCGGTGAAGTGCAGATGCTCGGCGACGGCCAGGAAATAACGCAGCTGACGAAATTCCATATCGTTTTCGTCTCCGAATCGTGTTTTCAAGATATTGGACTAATGGCCGGTGCAATTCTAAGCTGCCGTTCATGCGACGGGCGAACATGCGCGGCGCCGGCGGGTGGTCAGGCCGGGGCAGGCCGTCCGTCGCGACCCTTGATCAGACGGAGAGCACGATGGCGGCAGGCAAGGACGGTACGAACCCAACGAACCAGGCGAACGGAACCGGCGGGCGTGGTGGCGCGGCGCTGCTGGCGGCGCTGCGCGGCATCGTCGGCGCACGCCACCTGCTGACGGGCGAGGCCGCCACGCGCCGCTATCGCACCGGCTTCCGCTTCGGCAACGGCCGCGCGCTGGCGGTGGCGCGGCCCGGCACGCTGGTCGAGCAATGGCGCGTGCTGGAAGCCTGCGTCGCGGCCGGCGTGGCCGTCATCACGCAGGCCTCGAACACGGGCCTGACGGGCGGCTCGACGCCGGACGGCGACGCCTACGATCGCGACATCGTGATCGTCAGCACCACGCGCATGAAGACCGTGCATGTGATCGACGCGGGCCGCCAGGTGGTGTGCCTGCCCGGCGCCACGCTCGACCAGCTCGAGAAGGTGCTCAAGCCGCTCGGCCGCGAGCCGCATTCGGTGATCGGTTCGAGCTGCATCGGCGCCTCGGTGTTCGGCGGCGTCTGCAACAATTCGGGCGGCGCGCTGGTGCGGCGCGGGCCGGCCTACACCGAGATGGCCGTGTTCGCGCGCGTGGACGAGCAGGGCCGGCTCGCGCTCGTCAACCATCTCGGCATCGAACTCGGCGACACGCCGGAGCAGATGCTCGAACGCCTCGGGCGCCGCGCGTTCTCCGACGCCGACGTGCGCCACGATGCCGGCGCCGCGTCCGACCATCGCTATGCTGAAGAAGTGCGCCGCGTCGATGCCGCCACGCCGGCGCGCTACAACGCCGATCCGCAGCGGCTGCACGAGGCGTCGGGCTCGGCCGGCAAGCTGATGGTGTTCGCGGTGCGGCTCGACACGTTCGCGGCCGAGCGCGATACCAAGGTGTTCTACATCGGCACCAACGATCCGGCCGAGCTGACCGAACTGCGCCGGATCGCGCTTGGTGAATTCACGCACCTGCCGATCTCGGGCGAGTACATGCATCGCGACGCCTACGACGTGGCCGAGCGCTACGGCAAGGACACCTTCCTCGCGATCCACCATCTCGGCACCGCGCGGCTGCCGGCGCTGTTCGCGCTGAAGAGCCGCTTCGACGCGCTGGTCGGCCGCTTCGGCTTCCTGCCGCGGCACCTGAGCGACCGCGTGCTGCAGGCCGCGAGCCGGCTGTTCCCGAGCCATCTGCCGCCGCGCATGAACGCGTTTCGCGACCGCTTCGAGCATCACCTGATGCTGAAGGTGTCGGCCGACGGTGCCGAGGAGGCCCGCACGCGGCTCGCCGCGTTCTTCGCCGAGGCGTCCGGCGCCTATTTCGAATGCACCGCCGGGGAAGGCGCCAAGGCGTTCCTGCACCGCTTCGCGGCGGCCGGCGCGGCGGTGCGCTACCGCACCATCCACGCCGACACGGTGGAGGACATCGTCGCGCTCGACATCGCGCTGCGCCGCAACGATCGAGACTGGGTGGAGACGCTGCCGCGCGAGATCGAGGACACCATCGCGATCAAGCTCTACTACGGCCACTTCCTCTGCCATGTGTTCCACCAGGACTACATCGTCAGGAAGGGCCACGACTGCCTCGACGTCGAGCGCCGCATGTGGACGCTGCTCGACCGCCGCGGCGCCGAGTATCCGGCCGAGCACAACGTCGGCCATCTCTATCCGGCCAAGCCCGAGCTGGCCGGCTTCTATCGCGCGCTCGACCCGTGCAACTGCTTCAATCCCGGCATCGGCCAGATGTCGAAGTTCGCGAACTATCGCGAGACCCCGGCGTGATGCCGGCGTGACGCCGTTGCGCGCGGCTCAGACTTTGCGCAGGCGTCGCGAGTACGACAGCCCGTATGACGGCGAGCGGAACAGCAGGATCGGGTCGTCGCTCGGCTCGATGCCGTCGGCCATCACCAGCGGGTCGAAGTTGATGCCGTAGCTCGGCGCGTGCTCCTGCGCCGTCGCGTGCGTCAGCGTCAGCGTGCCGGCGTGGATCTCGCGGCGCTCCCTCGGCCAGAGCAGCGTGGGATTCGTGACGGAGTCGCCCGGTTCGCCGATCGACACGATCATGTCCCACTGCGCGGGGCCGCGCGCGAGCCGCTCCGTCAGCCGCGCCTCGAGGAAGTCGTGCGGCGCGGCCTGCATCTCGTCGTCGCTGAGCGCGCGTTCGCCGTCACGCGGCACGAAGCGCCAGCGCACCATCGTCGTCTTGTCCCGGCCGTCGATGAAGCGGAACGTATGGATGCCGTAGAACGCGCAGCTCGCATAGCTCCAGGGCGGATTGACGGTACCGAGGAAGTGGGCCTGCGCGGCGTGATCGCGGTGCGAGGCGAGGAACGCCTTGAACACGGCCGGGTCCGGCTTGCCGGTGGCGGCGTCGGGCGTCAGCGCGAAGAACTTGTCGATGAAGGTCTTCGGCATCGTCGCGAAGAACATCGGCGTGTGCAGCATCGTCATGTGCTGCAGCGCGCCGCCGGGCAGGCGGAACTGCAGGCCCACGCCGCGCGTGCTGCGTTCCGTGTCGGCCGCGTCGGGGTCGCCGCCCGCGAGCGAGAAGCGGCCCACCACCTCGATCGTCTCCCCGCTGAACAGCTGCGAACGCGACCACTCCGCCGCCGCCGGATTGCCGACGAAGCGGCCCGTCACGCCCACCCCCTTCGTATGGTTGCGACGCTGCCCCGGATGCGCGCCGTAGGCGCTTTCGAGCGCGTCGAGCGAGCGTTGCGCGGTGGCTTCGTTGTATTCGCTGCCCACGGCGTCGTGGGCGGCGTGCGTGTCGGGCGCGGGTGAATCGGCGGCGGAGGCGGCCGTGGCCGGCAGGCCGACCATCGGCGCGACGGCGCCGGCCACGGTCAGCCGCGTGGCGGCGGAGAGAAACGAACGGCGATGCGTATCGGCGGGCTGGGTCATGTTGACGGTCCTGGATCGAGGGGAGGGGACTACAGCCGGGTGAACAAGGTTCGGCCGCGCTTATTCCACGCTGGCCGGCCGTTTCGCGCGGGAATTTTGTAATGGAATGTGTTGGAAAGGTGGGCGGCCGGATACGGCGGACAGCACGCGCGGCATTGCCAAAACCTAATTCAATTAGGTAATATCCGAACGTCATTTTACTAGCAGGCAGGCGGCACCATGAAGGTCGATATCGAACGCATCCGCACCGAGGCCACGGCGCTCGCGAACCGCAACGGGATCGACGGGCTCTCGATGAACGAGCTGGCCGCTGCACTCGGGATTCGTCCGCCCTCGCTCTACGCGCACGTCGACGGCATTGCCGCCGTGCGGCGCCTGCTGGCGCTGCACGGCCTGCGCGAACTCGAACAGGGCGTGGCGCGGCTCACGGCGGGCAAGGCGGGGCCGGACGCGGTGCGCGCCCTGATGAACGGCTATCGCGGCTTCGCGCGCAAGAACCCGGGCCTGTACGCCGCGATGGTGCCGACGCCGCCGAAGTCCGACACCGACTGGCGCGACGCGATGGAGCGCCTGAAGCAGACGCTGATCGCATCGCTGCAGGGCTACGACCTGTCCGGGCCGGACGGCGTGCATGCGCTGCGCGGCATGCGCAGCCTGGTCCACGGCTTCGTCTCGCTGGAGGCCTCGGGCGCGCTGAACCACCCGGTCAGCCGCGACGCGAGCTTCGCCTGGCTGGTGGAAGGCTTCCTGCGCATGCTGGCGCCGTTCGAGGCGGGACAGCTGGCCGGACGGTAGAGCGATGTCGTCGTTTTCCTAATTGAATTAGGTAAAAAGAAATATGAAATAGGTTGAAACACGCGGCGCGAGACACCGTCGTGCCGCTCGCGTAGGATCGTCGACGCCGGCTAAACCCCGCCCGGCGATTCGCTTACCCCTTCTTTCGGCAGTCCGGAGCCCCCCATGTCCGATCCCGAGATTCAGCAGGTTTCCCTCTACGATCTGTTCCAGCCGCGCTGGCGCGCCGATCCCTATCCGCTCTACCGCCGCCTGCGCGACGAGAGCCCGGTCCACGCGGACCCGAACGGCAACGGCTGGATCGTTTCGCGTCACGCCGACGTGGTGGCGGTGCTCGACGACGCGCGTTTCTCGGCGGCGCGACTGGGCGGCATCGAGGACGAGAGCCGCACCGAGCAGGTGATCCGCCGCACGCTGTCGAAGCAGATGCTGTTCCTCGACGGCGCCGATCACACGCGGCTGCGCAAGCTGTTCGCGAAGGCCTTCACGCCGCGCCGGCTCGACACCTTCCGGCCGCGCATCGAGGCGCTCGCGCACCGGATGCTGGCGGCCCACGCGGGGCGCACGATCGACTTCGTCAGCGAGTTCGCGGTGCCGCTGCCGGTGATGGTGATCGCGCTGGTGCTCGGCGTGCCGATGGACGCGCATGCGCAGCTGCACGACTGGTCGCTCGCGTTCGGCAGCGTGATCAGCGGCCGGGTGCTGTCGGACGCGGAGACGGCGCGCGCGGAGGCCGGCATCGCCGCGTTCGGCGCGTATTTCGCTGAACTGATCCGCGAGCGCCGGCGCGAGCCCGGCGACGACATGCTCAGCGACCTGCTCGCGGCCGAGGAGGCCGGCGACCGGCTGGACGAGCCCGAGCTGATCGCGAACCTGATCCTGCTGCTCGCGGCGGGGCACGCCACCACCACCCACCTGCTCGGCAACGGCTTGCTCGCGCTGTCGCGCGAGCGTGAGCAATGGCGGCTGCTGGCCGACGATCCCGCCATCGCGCCGGCCGCCGTCAACGAGCTGTTGCGCTTCGACGCGCCGGTGCAGCTGACGGGGCGCGCCGCGCTGGAGGACGTCGAACTCGGCGGGCAGCGGCTGCCGAAGGGCGCCTATGTCTACACGCTGCTCGGCGCCGCGAATCGCGACGAGCGCCATTTCGCGGCGCCGGACACGCTCGACGTGCGGCGGCCCGTGTCGCGCGTGCTGTCGTTCGGGCACGGCATGCATACCTGCCTCGGCGCGCTGCTCGCGCGCATCGAGGCGCAGATCGTGTTCACCTCGCTGGCCGCGCGGTATCCCGGCATCGAGGTGGATGAGCAACAGGCGCAGCGCACCGAGAGCCTGTCGTTCCGCGGGCTGCGCAGCCTGCCGGTGCGGCTGGTGTGAGCGATTCGTGCCGGTGCACTGGCGCGCCGGCGGTTCGCAATTTTTCTTTCTCCTTGGGCACGGACTCCGTGCAATCTACGATGCCTTTCATCACGCTGTTTCTCGCCGGCGCGTTGCTTTGCAACAGCGTCCCGCACCTCGTCGCGGGGCTGCAGGGCAGGACGTTTCCGACGCCGTTCGCCAGGCCGCGTGGCGTCGGCCATTCGTCCGCGCCCGTCAATTTCCTGTGGGGCGCGGCCAATCTCGCGCTCGGGCTCGCGCGGCTCACGGGCCATCCCGTCACGCTCGGCGCGAACCTCGACTGCCTGATGCTGGCGCTCGGCGCGCTCACGCTGGGGCTCTATCTCGCGTGGCACTTCGGCAAGTCGGGCGCGGCGGCGCCCCAGGCGCATTAGCCCGTGCGCCGTCGCGACGGCGCAGGCCGCTTGCGGGCGCGTCCACGAAAAAAACGGCGGAGTGCCCGTGCGGGGCTCACCGCCTCGATCACCACCGCCGGGCGGGCCCGGACGCCACGCGATACGCCACTCGATCCAACAGGCGCCTCAGCGCACCACCACGACGCCGCGCGGCCAGTAGCCGGCGCGCACCGTCACGGCCGGATAGACGGGTGCCACGTAGGCGCGCGGCACGACCACGGGCGCCGGCACCACGGCCACCGGCGCGGCCACCGCCACCACGGGCGGCGCGGTCACGACCACGGCGGGCGGCGGCGCATAGACGCGCACCGGCGCGACGGGAATGCCGACGCCCACGACCACGCCGGCGAACGCGGCCGGTGCGAGCAGCGCCAGCGCGGTGCCGGCGGCGGGAACGATCAGGGAATGCAGTTTCATTGCGGATCCTCGGTTGGGAGAAGGCGCAGCCGGGGCTGCGAACCTGAACCGAAGCGTAGCGGCCGCGCCGATGACAATCTGTCGGCAAACGATGTCATTTCGTGTCGTGTGCCCCGTCACCGGTCGGGCCGCCGGTGACATCGCTTGACATCGATTCGTAACAGCCAGGGCGCGCGTGCTTGCCTACAGTGACGGCTTTCCCGTGGCGGGGCCGCCGCCGAGGCAGGCCCGCATGCGTCGTTGTCCGGGATTTTTTTCGATGTTGTCATGGAGCCTTCGATGAAACGACTTTGCCTGATGCTGCTCGCCGCGTTCGCGGTCTCGCCCGCGTTCGCGCAGAATGCGATGATGGAAAAACTGCAGGCGCGCTTCACCGCCGCCGACACCGACCACGACGGCAAGCTCACGCCGGCCGAGGCCCAGGCCGGCATGCCGCGCGTGGCTAAGAATTTCGACGCGATCGATGCCGATCACAAGGGCTACGTGACGGTCGACGACATCGTCCGTTTCGCGGCCAGCCGCCGGAAGTGAATTCGGCCGAGCGGCGCGCCGAGCCCGACCACGAAAGGAGCCCGACCATGACGACCCCGAACGCCGCGCCGTCCGCCACGCCGGCCGCCGGTACGCAGCCGGGCCGCATCCTGGTGCTCGACGACGAGGCGGAGATCCGCAACATGCTGGAGCGCTACCTCGTCTCGCACGGCTTCGAGGTACGCACCGCGAAGCACGGCACGCAGCTCGACGTATTCCTCGAGCGCCATCCCTACGATCTGCTGATTCTCGACGTGATGATGCCGGGCGAGGACGGCCTGTCGATCTGCAAGCGGCTGCGCGCGCGCGGCGAGACGCTGCCGATCCTGATGCTGACCGCGCGCGGCGACCCCGTCGACCGCGTGATCGGCCTGGAACTCGGCGCCGACGACTACCTCGCCAAGCCGTTCCTGCCGGGCGAGCTGCTCGCGCGCGTGCGCGCGATGCTGCGGCGGCGCGAGATCCTGCTGCGCCAGCGCAACGCGATCGAGGGCATTCCCTACGAGAGCGAGGCGGGCGTGCTGCGCTTCGGCGGGTTCCGGCTCGACGTCGGGCAGCAGGCGCTGTACCGCGACGACGGCGAGCGCGTGGAGATCGGCAATGCCGAGATCCGGCTGCTCTGCGCGCTCGCGCAGACGCCGAACCGCCCGGTGAGCCGCGCCAACCTGATCGAACGCGCGCGCGGGCCTAACTACGACGCGGCCACGCGCAGCGTGGACGTGCAGGTGCTGCGGATCCGGCAGATCGTCGAGGCCGACGTGGCCGCGCCGCGCCACATCCGTACCGTCTGGGGCGTGGGTTACCTGCTGGTCGCGGAGTACGACGCATGACGATGCCGTGGCCGCGCTCGCTGCTCGGGCGCAACCTGTTGTTGCTGGTGCTGGTGGTGATCGCCAGCGAACTGTCCACCTTCACGATCTTCTTCACGCTGGTACAGAACCCGCGCCTCGACGAGGCCGCCTCGCTGGTGGCGTCGCAGACGCGGCTGGTCGGGCAGTTGCTGAACTCGCTGCCGCCCGAGGCGCGCCGCCGCGAGCTGGCCGCGATCAACGGCGCGCCGCAGGCCGCGCCGCCGCCCGACGCATGGCAGCGCGTGCGCGGCGTGCAGGCGCGGCGCTTCGTGCGTGCGCTGCTGCGCGAGCTGCCGCCCGGCACGCAGTTTCGTTGGCAGCGCGGGCGCGAGAGCCGCGTCTGGGTGCAGCTGCGGCTCGGCGACGAGCCCGCGTGGGTGATGCTGCCGGTGTCGTCGAGCGTGAGCCCGCAGTTGCCGTGGAGCCTGGTCGCGCAGCTGCTGACGCTGGCCGCGTTCCCGGCGCTCGGCGCGTGGCTGATCCAGCGGCACACGGCGGGCCGGCTGCGGCGCCTCGCGCGCGCGGCCGAGACGGTCGAGCGCGGCGCGTGGCCCGAGCCGGTGCCGGTGGACGGGCCGCGCGAGCTGGCCACCGTGGCCGACACCTTCAACCGGATGGTGGCCTCGCTCGCCGAGATGGACGCGACGCGCGCCGAGATGCTGGCCGGCATCTCGCACGACATCCGCACGCCGCTCACCAAGCTGCGCATGGCGATCGCGGCGCCCGAGGCATTCGACGCGCCGGCCGCGAGCGCCGAACGCTTCGTGGCCGAGATCGACGCGATCGTCGAGCAGTTCATCGACTTCGCGCGCGGCTGGGACGGCGAACCCGCCGTACCCGGCGATCTCAACGCGCTGGCCGGCCAGCTCGCGGCCGATTACGTCGGGCTCGGCTACGGCTTCGCGCTGTCGCTCGCGCCGCTGCCGCCCGTCTCGTTCGGGCCGGTGGGCATGCAGCGGTTGCTGATGAACCTGATGCACAACGCGGTGGTGCATGGCCGCGTCGGGCTGGAAGTGCGCAGCTGGGTGGAGGCCGATTGCGTCGCGCTCAGCGTGGAAGACGCCGGCCCCGGCGTGCCGCCGGGCCAGCTCGCGCTGCTCAAGCGACCGTTCCGGCGCGGCGAACAGCACGACAAGCCGGCCGGCACCGGCCTCGGTCTCGCGATCGCCGAGCGCATCGCGCGCCAGCATGGCGGCCGGCTCGACCTGAGCCTGCTGGCGGGCGGTGGGTTCGCGGCAACGCTGCGGCTGCCGCTGGCGCGCGAGTGAACTGGTGCGCGCCGACGTGAGCGGCGGCATGGGCGGTGACGCCGCCATGCCGTGCCGCCAGGCATGGCGCCGTGTCATGCGCGTGGTCATGCCGGTGCCGGCATCGCGGCCGGGTCCGGCGGCATTCACGCGCGTCTGCCTTGGCGATCAGAAGCCCAGCAGCGGCCGGATCGCGGGCAGCGCCCACGCGCCGATCAGCATGCCGAGCAGGCCCACCAGCGCGACGAGCGGCGGCGCGGGCGAGCGCACCTTCAGCACGCTGTAGATCACGCCGATCAGCGCGCCCGCGCCCAGCGATATCCAATAAGATTTCATGCGGGGTGCCTCCCGATCGATTTAGAATCCATGGCACCGCGTGAGCCGCCGGCGCCGTTCCCGATGTGTGTTGCGCGAAACATCATTCAACTGTCCTGAACGTCGAATCCGGCGCGCGGACCTTCATCGCCCTGTCTGCCCCATGCAACCGCTTCCCGACCTTGAAGCCTGGGCCATCTTCGCGCGCGTCGTGGAGACCGGCTCGTTCGCGAAAACCGCCAGCCTGCTCGGCATCTCGCAGCCCACCGTCTCGAAGGCGATCGCGCGCCTGGAGCAGCGGCTCGGCACGATGCTGCTGTACCGCACCTCGCGCAAGCTCTCGCTCACGCCCACCGGCGAGCTGCTGCGCGACCGCGCGATCCGCCTGCTCGCCGACGCCGAGACGATCGAGAGCGAAGCGTCCGCGCAGGCGCTGGAGCCGCACGGCATCGTGCGCCTGAACGCGCCGATGTCGTTCGGCCAGCGCCATCTCGCGCCGCTGCTGCCGGCGTTTCTCGAACGCTATCCGGGCGTCGACGTCGATCTGGTGCTGACCGATCACCTCGTCGACATCGTCTCGGGCGGCTTCGACGTGGCGATCCGGATCGCCGACCTCAGCGATTCGTCGCTGCGCGCGCGGCGCCTCTGCGTGGTGCGCCGCCCGCTGGTGGCCTCGCCCGAGTATCTCGAACGGCACGGCCGGCCGAGCCATCCGCGCGAGCTGGAACAGCACGTGAGCATGATCTACACGAACCTGCCGTCGCCCGACTACTGGCGCTTTCGCCATGCCACGCTCGACGAGGAATTCGCCGTGCCGGTGCGCGGGCGCATGCGCACCAACAACGCCGACGTGCTGCTGCCGGCACTGCTGTCGGGCCAGGGCCTCGCGCTGCAACCGGAGTTTCTGGTCTGGGATGCGCTGAAGCGCGGCGCGCTCGAACGCGTGATGTGCGACTGGCGCATCGCCGACATCAACGTGAACCTGGTGACGCCGCCCGGCATGCTGCGCGCCGCGCGCGTGACGGTGCTGCTCGACTTCCTCGTGGAGCATCTCGCGCACGCGCCGTGGGCGCTGGGCGGCGAGTGAGCGCGAACCCGGCGGCCGCGCCGGCCGGGTTCGCTCGCCGGGTTCGTCGCGCTTATCGAGCCGGCACCGGCGCCAGCATCTCGTGCGGCGCGGCGGTGCGCTGCGGCGCCTTGTGGACCATCGTGTAGGCGTAGTCGATGCCGAGCCCGTAGGCGCCCGAGTGTTCCTTCGCGATCGCCATCACCGCGTCGTAGGTCTCGCGGCGCGCCCAGTCGCGCTGCCATTCCAGCATCACCTGCTGCCAGGTCACGGGGATCACGCCGGCCTGGATCATGCGCTGCATCGCGTAGTCGTGCGCGGCCTGCGAGGTGCCGCCCGACGCGTCGGCCACCATGTAGATCTCGTAGCCGCCTTCGAGCATCGCGCAGAGCGCGAAGGTGGTATTGCAGACCTCGGTCCAGAGGCCCGCCACCACCACCTTCCGGCGGCCGCTCGCGGCCAGCGCGTCGCGCACCTTCTGGTCGTCCCACGAGTTCATCGAGCTGCGCTCCAGCACCTTCTGGCCCGGGAACACGTCGAGCACCTCGGGATACGTGTAGCCCGAGAAGCTCTCCGATTCCACGCTGGTGACGATGGTGGGCACCTCGAACACGCGGGCCGCCTTGGCCAGCGCCACGACGTTGTTCTTCAGCGTCTGGCGGTCGATCGACTGCACGCCGAAGGCCATCTGCGGCTGCTGGTCGATGATGATCAACTGGCTGTTCTGCGGGGTGAGTACTTCAAGCTTCGCATCGCTCATGGCGTGTCGGTCCTGGTAACGGAAGATGGCGCGGCGTGGGCCGCAAGGATGAGGCATCCAGCTCCATTTATTTGATACGCAATCGCGGCGCTTGGAAATCCAAGAAACGGAATCGAACCGATTCCGAAAACCGCCGCATAAAAGCGGCCCGCGCGCTTTTTTTCCGCCGGCAAACCGGCTAGGCTTGGCAGCGTTTTGCCGGTGCGATTTCCGCGGCCGGCGGCAGGCGAGGAGGAACACCGTGAAGGCTTATCTGTTGTCGCTGGCGGCCGGCGTGCTGGCCGGCGTGGTGTACGCGGCGCTCGGCGTGGCGTCGCCGGCGCCGCCCGTGATCGCACTCGTCGGCCTGCTCGGGATGCTGGCCGGCGAGCAGATCCTGCCGCTCGCGCGCCGGCTGCTGGCCGGGCACCGGCTCGGCTCGGCATGGCGCGAGGCGAAGTGCTCGCAGCACATGTTCGGCGCGCTGCCGGGCGCGAATCCGAACGAGGGCGGCACGCGGCGGCGTGCGTCGTGATACGGCGCGAGGCCCGCGATCCGCGACCAAGGTTTGATCCGCGCGCCGATGAACGGCATCATGCGTATCCATGCGCGGCGGCCCGTCGTTTTTTTTCGACGGCTCGCCCTTCGAACCGGAACGAACGAGGTCGACAGTGGATACGCTTTATCAGATGCGCGTTTTCGTGCGCATCGTCGAATCAGGAACGTTTACCGCCGCGGCGAACACGTTCAACACGAGTCCGGGGGCGATGTCGCGTGCCATCGCCGAACTCGAGGAACGGCTGCGCACGCGGCTGCTGAACCGCTCGACGCGCCGCATCGCGCTGACGCCGGCCGGCGAACGCTACCTGCTGCGCTGCCGGCAGATCCTCGCCGACGTCGAGCTGGCCGAGGAGGAGGCGAGCGACGCGCAGGCGAGGCCGGTCGGCAAGCTGCGCGTCCACAGCTTCGCCGGCATCGGCCAGTACTACGTGCTGCCCGCGATCAAGGCCTATCGCGAGCGCCATCCCGACGTCACGATCGAACTCACGCTGTCGCAGCGCACACCCGAACTCTACGAGGGCAGCACCGACGTGGCCGTGGTGGCCACCTCGTCGACGCTGCCCGATTCCGATCTCGTCTCGCATCTGCTCGGTGCCTCGTTCAGCGTGCTGTGCGCCTCGCCCGAGTACGTGCGTGAGCGCGGCATGCCGGCTTCGCCGCGGCAGCTCGCGCAGCACGAATGCCTGATCCTGCATTCGCCCGCGTTTCCGGCCCACGAATGGCTGCTGGATAGCGAGACCGACAGCCAGACCATGACGGTGTCCGGCGCGGTGGAGGTGAACACGCCCGAGGCGATCGGCACCGCCGCGCGCGCGAGCATGGGGATCGGCGTGATGCCCGTGTATTCCGCGCTCGAAGGGCTCGCCGACGGCAGCCTCGTGCGCGTGCTGCCCGCCTATACGCTGCAGAAGATGAACCTGTACGCGCTGCATCCGTCGCGGCGCTACACCGACGCGCGGATCCGCACCTGGGTGGAGTACCTGCGCGAATCGCTGCCGAGCGCCACCGCGCGCGACCGGCAGCGGCTCGAGACGCATCGCGCGGCCTGAGCTGAGGGGCGCGTCTGGCCGGCGGTCGCTCGCGGGTAACCGCGGCTCGCGTTGCCTCGGCCGGGATGCGTCGGCATGCCGGTCGGTGTGAGCCGCCCGCCCGCGTCCACGATTTCCAGTAAGCTTTCATCGCCCGTGTACGATCGTGGCCGGCGGCGCCCCGACTCATCCGGCCGCCGGCCGCCGCCGCGAGGTCTCGCCAACCGATTCTTTTCACAGGCCGCTCATGCCGAGACTGCCGTTCTCTACTCAGATCGTCGCGCTCTGGATTCTGGTCGCGGTCCTCTGCAGCCTGCTCACGGCAGCGGTGTGGCTGATGCTGTCGTCGGCGCTCGGCGAGCGCGTGGCGTTCGGCACGCAGCAGGCGTCGGCGGCATGCGCGACGATCGCCTCGCGATACGACCTGTCGATCCGGCGCGAAGACGAAGCGAACGTGGAACTCATGCATGCCGTGCTCGATCTCGTGCTGACCCGCAGCGACGGCATCGAAGGCGGCTTCTGGCGCCGCGCATCCACGTCCGGCGCGGCCGGAGGCTTCCAGGCCTATGCGTTTCCGACCTACGAGGGCAGCGGCGTAAAGCGCGACATTCCCGAAGCCGAGACCCCACTCATCCTGCGCGCGCTGGCGGACACGGCTGGCGCGGGCCAGGCGCGGTCCCTCGTCGTATCGAGCGGCGCGGACGCGGTGATCGCCGTGGGCTGCCCCGTGCCGCATCACGACGCGCTGTTCGCCTGGACG
Organism: Burkholderia perseverans; assembly: GCF_022870505.1. NCBI lineage: Bacteria > Pseudomonadati > Pseudomonadota > Betaproteobacteria > Burkholderiales > Burkholderiaceae > Burkholderia > Burkholderia perseverans. The sequence goes on along the minus strand of NZ_CP045093.1, from coordinate 3,205,053 downwards.
CTGACGCGCGCGCATCCGCCGCTCGGCCCTCGCGGCGAGAGCGCCGCGCAGGTGCTGGCGGCGATGCTCGCGATCATTCTCGTGCTGGCCGTGTTCCTGGCACTGGCCCTGCGGCGCTGGAGGCGCAACCTGGCGCGACTGGAGCGGTCGCTCGCCCCGGCCGGCGCGTTCGAGCGCGGCGAGCGGCTGGAGCCGCTCGGAGAGCGCGATCTCGACCCGATCGTCGACGCGCTGAACCGCTATGTCGAGCGCGCCGCGACGCTGCAGCGCGAGACGCGGGCGCTCGGCGAGCAGCTCGCGCAGGCGCAGCGGTTCAGCACCCTGGGCAAGCTGGCCGCGCAGGTCGCGCACGAGATCCGGAATCCGGCCGGCGCCATGCGCCTCAAGGCGGAGAACGCGCTCGCGGGCGACGAGGCGCGCCGCGAGGCGGCGCTGCGGACCATCATCGTGCAGATCGGGCGCATCGAAACGCAGGTTGCCAGCCTGCTCGCCCTGACGCGGCCAGTCACGGTCCAGGCATGCGAGGTCGATCTGCCGGCGTGGCTCGCCGACCTCGCGCATACGCATGAGTCGCGCGCCGAGCATCGCGGCGTGACGCTGAGCGTCGAGGCCTCGCCCGGTGCGTCGCGGCCGGTGTTCGATCCCGCCCAGCTGGCCCGCGCGCTCGACAATCTGATCCTCAACGCGCTGCGCCACGCACCGCCCGGCGGCCAGGTGGCGGTGCGCGCGCTCGCCGTCCGCTCGTCCGAAGGAGAGCGGCTCCGGCTCGAGGTGACCGACGACGGGCCGGGCGTGAGCGCGGCCGAGCGCGAACGGATCTTCGAGCCGTTCGTGACGGGTCGCCCGGACGGGGCCGGCCTCGGCCTCGCCGTGGTGCGGGAAGTCGCGGCCGCGCATGGCGGCCGCGCCTGGCTCGCCGGCGACGCGAGCCCTACTACCTGCTTCGTGATCGAGCTGCCATGGCGACCATACTGATCATCGACGACGACGATGCGTTTCGTGAAGGCCTCGCCGAAACCATCGAGGACCTCGGACACATTCCGCTCGAGGCCGGTTCGGGCGACGAGGCGTTCGCGATGTTGCGGGCCGGGACCGCGCCCGCCTGCATATTCCTCGACTTCCGGCTGCCGGGCGCGGACGGGCTGGCGGTGCTCGAAGCGCTGCGCGCCATGAAGGAGGCCGACGGCGTGCCGGTGGTGATGCTGACCGCGCATGCGACGAGCGCGAACACCATCGGCGCCATGCGGCTGGGCGCCTTCGAACACCTGACCAAGCCGGTCGGTCGCGCCGAGATTGCCGCGTTGCTCGGCCGCGTGCTCGCCGGGCAGCGCGAGGCGGCCGCCGCCGAGGCGCCGCCGGCCTTCCTCGACGAGGCGCAGCCGGACGAGCCGCAGCTGCTCGGCATCAGCGAGGCCATGCGGGGCGTGCAAAAGCGCCTCGGCCGCGCGGCGGCGGCGGATTCGACCGTGCTCATCACGGGCGAGACGGGCACCGGCAAGGAGATGGCGGCCCGCGTGCTGCATCGGGCGTCGGCGCGCGCCGACGGCCCGTTCGTGGCCGTCAACTGCGCGGCGATTCCCGACGCGCTGCTCGAAAGCGAGCTGTTCGGCCACGACAAGGGGGCGTTCACGGGCGCTCACGCGCCACGGCAGGGCCGCATCGCGCAGGCGCACGGCGGCACGCTGTTCCTCGACGAGATCGGCGACATGCCGGTTGCGATGCAGGCCAAGCTGCTGCGCGTGCTGCAGGAGCGCCAGGTCACGCCACTCGGCGCGGCGCGCCCGGTGGCGGTGGACGTGCGCGTGGTGGCGGCCACGCACCGCGACCTGCAGGAGCGCGTCGCGGCCGGCGCATTCCGCCAGGACCTGCTATATCGGCTCGACGTGATCCCGCTGCATATCCCGCCGCTGCGCGAGCGCGTGGCGGACATCCTGCCGCTTGCGGAGCACTTCCTCGCCGCGCTGGCGCCGGCATCGCGCAAGCGGCTGTCCGTCGAGGCCCAGCGTCTGCTCGTCAACTTCCCCTGGCCGGGCAACGTGCGCGAGCTGGCCAATGCGATCGAGCGCGCCGGCGCGCTCGCGCCGGGCGCGCTGCTCACGCGCGACGACTTCGCGTTCCTGCTCGATTCCGCTGCCGAGACCGCCGACGAGGCTGCCGATGCGACGATGCCGGGCCAGTTCGCCGAACTGCCGCTCAACGAGGCGCTGGCGCAACTCGAGCGCGCGCTGATCATCCGCGCGCTGGCGGCCAGCCACGGCAACCGCGCCGAAGCGGCACGCCGGCTCGGCATCAGCCGTCAATCGCTCTACACCCGGCTGGCGAGCCTCGGCATCACGCAGCTCGACGCCGAGCCGGACGCCTGACGCGTGATGCCGGTGTCAAGCATCCGGACGGAGGTGTCCGGTTTGCTTGACACCGGCGCCCCCGCGCGCGGTGCGCGAGCCCCGATCGGCGGGGCTCGCGCCGGTGGCATGACGCTTGCGTTCCCACTGGCGTCACCGTCAGGGAGCGCAGCATGCCAATCTCATCGATATCCTCGGGCCGGCGCGCCGCCGCCCGCCTCTTCACAGCGGCAAGTCTCGCGGCGCTGCTCGCGGCAAGCGGCGCGTGTGCCGCGCAGCCGGCCCCCGGCGCCGCGCAACCCGGCCTCGCGACGCCGCCCGCCGTGGCGGTGCCGCCGCCACCGCCACTCGCGGGCGTCGAACCGGCCGCGCCGCGGGACGTCACTGTAGACGCGACCGTGACGCGCTTCGTTACCAATCCCGATGGCGACATCGACGGTCTGGTCAGCGACGCCGGCATGCTCGTGCGCTTCTCCCCGCGCCTGGGCGCGCGCCTGGCTGCCGAGGTGCGGGCCGGCGATCGCGTGCAGGTGAGCGGGACGCGCGACAGCGCCGGCAATCTCATGGCGCAACGGATCGTCGCCGCCGGCAGCGGGCGGCAGTTCATCGAGCCGCCGCCGGGGGACGCGCCGCCCCCGCCGCGCGAATCGCACGATGTCGCGCTGTCGCGACTGAGCGTGCGGGGCCGGGTGGCGCACATCACCACCGCGCCGCGCGGCGAACCCGACGGCGTGGTGCTGACCGACGGCACCGTCGTCAAGCTCACGCCGCCCGTCGCGCAGCGGTTCGCCGCGCTCGTGCAGCCCGGCGCGGACGTCGCGGCGCAAGGCTACGGCACACGCAACCAATACGGCACGGCGCTGCAAGCCACGGCGTTCGGCGCGCCGGACAATCCGGCCCGGCTCTATGACGTCGCGCCGCCAGCCCCCTGACCACCGCGCCGAACGCCTCACCTTTTCCCAACCTCCTGCAAGGATGATCGACATGCACTGGATCGACCCCGAAAGCCTTCCCGAATCGCGCGGCACGGTCGCGCGCTTCCTGCTGAATCCGCACGGCGAACTCGACGGCTTCGTGCTCGGCACGCGGCAGCCGCGCCAGGTACATGTACCGCCTCATCTGTCGGCGCTGATCGCGCGCCACGTCGCGGTGGGCGACGAGGTGCGCGTGCGCGCGGTGAAGCCGCGCGGCGTGGAGATGCTCACGGCGGTCGCGCTGACGACGCCGCGCGGCAAGGTGATCGTCGACGACGGGCCGGGCCATGGCGCCGCCGCGCATGACAAGCCGCGCGTGGAGCCGAAGCCCATGGAGGCGAGCGGCGCAGTCGTGCTGCCGCTGCACGGTCCGAAGGGCGAACTGCGGGGCGCGCTGCTCGACGACGGCACGTCGTTGCGCATGCCGCCGCATGCCGCCGCCGAGCTGGCGTCGTACCTCGCGCGCGGGGTTCACGTGCAGGCCTGGGGGCGCGGCGTCAGCACCCGGCACGGCCGGACGATCGACGTGGACGAGATCGCCGAACTGGTCGACGCGAACGACTGACATGTCCGCCGTTCAATCGCCCGGGCGCGCCCGGTACGCGCTCGAAGGGCTGAACTTCTTCATGGCCGACGTGCAGGCGGGGCTCGGCCCGTTCCTCGGTGTGTTCCTCCAGGCGCAGGGCTGGCGGCCCGACGCGATCGGCACGGTCATGACGCTCGGCGGCATCGCCGGGATGCTGGCGACCTCGCCGGCCGGCGTGCTCGTCGACGCCAGCCGCCGCAAGCGCGGCATCATCGTCGCGGCGGCTGTCCTGACAACGCTCGCCTCGCTCGCGCTGTGGATCTCGCAGCGCGGCTGGGTGGTGGCCGCCTCGCAGGTGTTCACCGCGCTGGCCGGCGCGGTGCTCGGCCCGGCCGTGACCGGCATGACGCTCGGCATGGTGCGCGAAGGCGGTTTCGACCGGCAGTTCGGGCGCAACCAGGTGGCCAGTCACGCGGGCAACGTGGTCGGCGCGGCGCTGTCGGGCTGGCTCGGCTGGCGTTTCGGCTTCGGCGCGGTGTTCCTGCTCGCGGCCGTGTTCGGCGCGCTGACGGTGGGCGCCACGCTGCTGGTGCCGCATGGGGCGATCGATCACGACAGCGCGAGAGGGCTTGGCGCGGCGCATGCTCCGGCCGGCGGCGTTCGCATGCTGTTCGGCAACCGGTCGCTGCTGCTGCTCGCGGCGGCGCTCGCGCTGTTCCATCTCGGCAATGCCGCGATGCTGCCGCTGTATGGCCTCGCGGTGGCGGCCGCGCACGCGGGCAACCCGAGCGCGCTGGCCGCGCAGACCATCGTCGTCGCCCAGCTGGTGATGCTGGCCACGGCCTGCATCGCGGCGCCGCTGATCCGGCGCCTCGGCTACTGGAACGTGATGCTGCTCGCGTTTCTCGCGCTGCCGCTGCGCGGCGCGATCGCGGCGACGTTCATCACTGCCTGGGGCGTCTGGCCGGTGCAGGTGCTCGACGGCATCGGCGCCGGACTGCAGGGCGTGGCGGTGCCGGCGCTCGTCGTGCGGTTGTTGAGCGGTACCGGACGCATCAACGCGGGGCAGGGCATGGTCATGACGGTCCAGGGAGTGGGCGCGGCGCTGAGCCCGGCGCTGGGCGGCAGCGTCGCGCAACACTTCGGTTATGCCGCCGCGTTCGTCACGCTCGGCGCGGTGTCCACCGGCTCGCTCGCGCTGTGGCTCGGCTTCGGCGCCACGCTGCGGCGAGCTTGCGATCCTCGAGGTTACGCAACCGGCGACGCGTCACCGGTTGCGTAACGCCGCCGGCGGGCGACGACGCGCGCCACGGGGAGGCCGTGGACGTACCGATATCGCCCTGTCGCCGCTCGACACGATGTCGGTGCGCGGGCCGATGTGATCGCGACGCCGCGCGCATGCACGCCGACGCCGAGGGCACGGTTTCCTGTCGGCAACGAAGCGCGGAGCGGCGGCGGGCATGGCTCGGTATTTGTCCCGATATGCCCGCCCGGAGTCAGCCCTTACGCTAACTGTATACAGAGTTCGGAATTCCAATCCAATAAAAACGACGATTGCCGCCGCCTCCGGGCCTGACGGCCCCCTTCCCGCGGTACCCATGGAGACGACATGAAAGCGCCGGACTTCCTCATTGCCCGCCCGGCCGCCCACGACGAGCCGGGGCGGTTCGCGATCGGCGAAACCGGCTTTTCGTTCAGCGGCGGGCAGCGCCCGGCCAATCCGCTGGCCGCGTGGATGGGCGGCCGTGGCATTCCGGCCGGCGCGGCGCGCGTGCTCGGCGCGCGCGCCGAGTTCGCCGGCATGACCGCGCTGATCGGTGTGGCCACCGAGTCGGACGCGAGCCACGACCCCGCCGCCGAATGGCTGCTGGCGCGGGCCGCCTCGGGGCTCGTGTCGATCGTCGTGCGCGATGCGCGCGGCAGCCGGCGCGAGCAGGTGCGGGCGGACACGCAACTGGCGCTGGCCGCCGCCCGGCAGTACCGCGCGGCGTTCGCGCTGGTGCTGCTGCAGGCGGGCGGCGCGCGCGATGCCGCCACGGGCTGCGCCGCGTTGCGCGAGGCGTTCGGCTGCGCCGGCGCCGTCGAGCCGGACCGGCTCCATGCCGCCGGGCTCGTCGATGTCGCCGGTGCCGCTGCCGACGTGCCGGTGTGGTTCGCGAGCCTCGCCGCCACCGAGTGACGCCCGGAGTGACGCCCGCGCGACACGGTGGGCCGCGCCGCCGCGCCGCCCCCGCCGGGCTCAACAGCCCGAATCAATGCTGGTAAGCTGACGGTATTCAGTATCCACAGCATCCGCCGCCATGCCAGCCAAACTCCTGAAGATCCAGGCCCGCACCGATTACGTCGACGAGGTCTACCGGGTCCTGCTCGACGCCATCAGCGAGGGCTCCATCGCGCCGGGCACGCGCATCGTGCAGGAAGAGATCGCCGAGCAGCTGTCGGTCTCGCGCTCGCCCGTGCTGCAGGCGTTCCGCCTGTTGAAGAAGGACGGCCTCGTCGAGGATGCGCCGGGCCGCGGCCTGCAGGTCACGCCGCTCGACGCCGCGCGCATCGGCCATCTCTACGAATTCCGCGGCGCGCTCGACAGCCTCGCCGCGCGCCTGGCCGCGCGCAAGAAGGTGATCATCGACAAGGCGCTGGTCGCGGCCGGCCGCAAGCTCTCGAAGGGCAACGACATCCGCGCCATGATCGAGGCCGACATGGCGTTCCATACCGCCATCTACACGGCTTCGGGCAACCCGCTGATCGCCGAGTCGGCGCGCCTGCACTGGATGCATCTGCGCCGCGTGATGGGTGCCGTGCATCAGGTGGCGGGCCAGCGCAAGACCGTATGGGACGAGCACGCCGCGATCGCCGAGGCGATCGCGCGCGGCGACGAGGAGCTGGCCGGCAAGCTGAGCCTGCAGCACACCGAGTTCGCGCGCGAGAACCTGGTCACGAACATGGGCCGCGCGCTGCCCGGGATCAACGCCGACGAGCGCAAGGCGCGCTGATCGCATTGGTGTTCCGGAAACGAGATCGCCGCCGTGGCTTGCGCCACGGCGGCGATTTTCATTGCATAGGACGAAGCTGGCGGGCCTAGCGCCGACGATTGACGAGCGCGGGCGGCACGCGCAGCACCAGCAGCCCGGCGATCACGAGGCTCACCGACATCGTCAGCACGCCCGCGCCGGCCGAGCCGCTCGCGTTCTTGACGATGCCGATCAGCGAGGGGCTCACCACGCCCGAGATGCTGCCCACCGAGTTCGCGAACGCGAGGCCGGCCGCCGCCGCGCTGCCGCCGAGGAAGGCCGGCGGCAGCACCCAGAACTGCGAGATGGTGGTCATCACGCCCATCGTGCCGATGGTCAGCGCGATCATCGCCAGCACCGTCGAATTGGCGCACCAGACGCTTGCCGCGAGCCCGAACGCGCCGGCCAGTCCCGGCACGATCAGGTGCCAGCGCCGCTCGCCGTGGTGGTCCGAGCTGCGGCTCACGAGCACCATCGCCACCGCGCCCACCGCATACGGGATCGCGGTGAGCAGGCCCACGTGGAACGGGTCCGCCACGCCGCTCGACTTGATCAGCGTGGGCAGCCAGAAACTCACGCCATACAGCCCCATCGTGTAGAAAAAGTAGATCGCGCTGACCAGCAGGATCTTCGGATTGAGCAGGCCGTCCTTCACCGAGTGCAGCAGGTCGGCGGGGCGCTCCTCCTCGAGCTTGCGCGCGATCACGGCCTTCTGCGTCTCGCTGAGCCACTTCGCGTCCTGCACCTTGTCGTCGAGATAGAAGTAGGCCAGCACGCCGAGCACCACGGTCGGCAGCCCCTCGAGCAGGAACAGCCACTGCCAGCCGGCCATGCCGTGCGCGCCCGCGAGCTTGGTCATCAGCCAGCCCGACAGCGGCCCACCGATCACGCCCGACATCGGGATGCCCGTCATGAACAGCGCGGTCACCTTCGAGCGCCGCGACGACGGGAACCAGTAGGTCAGGTACAGCACGATGGCGGGGAAGAATCCGGCTTCAGCGAGGCCGAGCAGGAAGCGCATCACGTAGAACGCGGCCGGCGAGCGCACGAACATCATGCCGACCGAGACGATGCCCCAGGTCACCATGATGCGGGCGATCCAGCGGCGCGGCCCGACGCGCAGCAGGATCAGGTTGCTCGGGATCTCGAAGATCAGGTAGCCGATGAAGAACACGCTCGCGCCGAAGCCGTAGACGGCCTCGCTGAAACCGAGGTCGCCCAGCATCTGCAGCTTGGCGAAGGCGACGTTGATGCGGTCGAGATAGGCGGACAGATAACAGAGGAACAGGAACGGAATCAGCCGCCACGCTGCCTTGGCAAACGCGGACGACTCGCTCGATTCCAGAAAGGCGGCCGGACTGTGGGTACTCATGGTTGTCTCCTGAGGGCCTGCAATGATCGGTGGCGGTGCGTGTTGTTATGTCCACCGTTGGCCGCCCGCGGCGGCTTCGATGCGAAGCGCGCCGCGGGCGTCGGGGTGTTGCCGGGTATTGCCGGGTGTATTGCGTGCTGTCGTTTTTTTTAGCCGCTGCCGCCTGTCAGTCGAACATGTCGGGCTGGGTCGCCACCAGGTCGTTCCAGATGGTCTGGAAGTGCAGCCAGCCGATGTAGTCGCTGCCCACGTGCTCGCGGCTGTAGCGCGCGCGTTCCGGCGTGACTTCCTTCGGCGTGATGCCGGCCGCCTCGATCATCAGTTGCTGCTGGCAGCAGCGTTCGAGCGCGATGAACCAGAACGCGGCCGAATCGACGCTGTGGCGGCTGGCCGTGAGCAGGCCGTGGTTCTGGTGGATCGCCGCCTTCACGCCGGCGAACGCGTTGGCGACCTTGTTGCCGCCCTTCACCTCGACGGCCACCTTGCCGGCTTCGTCGCCGATCACCACGTGGTCCTCGAAGAACGCCGCGGCGTCCTGCGAGATCGGCGCGAGCGGCTTGCCGAGCGCGGCGAACGCGGTGCCGTACACGGTGTGCGCGTGGCACATCGCGACGATGTCGCGGTGTTGCTCGTGGACCGCCGCGTGCAGCACGAAGCCCGCGCGGTTGATGGCATGCGAGCCTTCCACCACGGTGCCCCGGTGATCGGCGCAGATCAGGTTCGACACCTTCACCTGCGCGAAATGCACGGCCATCGGGTTGGTCCAGTAGAGGCCCGGGTTCTCGGGATCGCGCACCGTCAGGTGGCCCGCGAAGCCGTAGTCGAAGCCGTGGATCGCGAACGCGCGGCAGGCCGCCACCAGGTGTTCCTTCAGGTGCTGGCGCTGCGCGGCGGCGCTCTTGAACTCGGGCAGTTCGGGGAAGATCAGCCCTTCCTGCTCGGGCTGGTAGATCGAAACCTTGCCGGGCTTCACGATCGATTCGGCGCGGGGTTCGGCAATGGCGGTGGACATGGGGCATTCCTCCTGCGTATCGGATGGGGAAAAAGCGTCGGCGGTAGGGCTGCACCGCCGGATGGTGATGAATTCGTACTGCGAATCGAACGCATGGCGGGCGTAGCGACACCGATGCCCGCCGTGCGTTCGTCTGCTGCGGGTGGTCAGTTTCTCGAACGATCGACGAGCGCGTCCCGTCCGATCCACGGCATCATCGCGCGCAGCTTCGCGCCGACGATCTCGATCGGGTGGTTGGCCGTCAGCCGCCGGTGCGACTGCAGCGTCGGCGCACCCGCGCGGCTCTCCAGGATGAAGCGCTTCGCGTAGTCGCCGCTGCGGATGTCGTGCAGCACCGCCTTCATCGCCTCGCGCGTGGCCGCGGTGACGATGCGCGGGCCGGTCTCGTACTCGCCGAATTCGGCGTTGTTCGAAATGCCGTAGTTCATGTTCGCGATGCCGCCTTCGTAGATCAGGTCGACGATCAGCTTCACTTCGTGCAGGCATTCGAAGTAGGCCATCTCGGGCGCGTAGCCGGCCTCGACCAGCGTGTCGAAGCCGGCCTTGATCAGATCGACGAGGCCGCCGCACAGCACCGCCTGCTCGCCGAACAGGTCGGTCTCGGTTTCCTCGGGGAAGCTCGTCTCGATGATGCCGGCCCGACCGCCGCCGTTCGCCGCCGCGTAGGCCAGCGCGATCGCGCGCGCGGTACCCGACGGGTTCTGCGCGACCGCGATCAGATGCGGCACGCCTCCGCCCGCCACGAAGGTGCTGCGCACCGTGTGGCCCGGCGCCTTCGGCGCGACCATCATCACGTCGAGGTCCGCGCGCGGCTCGACCTGGCCGTAGTGGATGTTGAAGCCGTGCGCGAAGCCGAGCACGGCGCCCTGCCGCGCGTGCGGTGCCACTTCGTCGCGATAGACGTCGGCGATGTGTTCGTCGGGCAGCAGCATCATGATCAGGTCGGCCTGTCTGACGGCGTCGGCGATCGTCCTGACCGGCAGGCCGGCCTGCTCGGCCTTGGCCCACGACGGCCCGCGCCGCAGCCCGACGCTGACCTCGATGCCGCTGTCCTTCAGGTTCAGTGCGTGGGCGTGGCCCTGCGAGCCGTAGCCGATCACGGCCACGCGCCGCTGCTTCAGCAGCGCGAGATCGGCGTCCTTGTCGTAATAAACTTTCATGCGGTTTCCGGAATGGCGCGCCGGTGGCGCGGTTGGGGTGAAACGGGTGTCGGCGTATCGATGCATCGATGTGTCGGGGCTCATAGCTCCAGCACCAGCGTGCTGCCGAGCGGCCGCGATACGCAGGTGGTCAGGTATTCCTGCTTTTCCTCGTCGGTGAGGATGAAATCGTTGTGCTCGACTTCGCCGTCGCGGTAGCGCACCTTGCAGGTCGCGCAGAGGCCCGCGCAGCACGAGGTGGGCACGGCCACTCCGGCCTCGTTGAGCGCCTCGGCGAGGTTCTGGCCGGGCGCCACATGCACCACCCGGCCGCTGCTGGCGAGCGTCACGTCGCAACCGTCGGCGGCCTGCGCCGGCAGGTCGGACGGCGCGCGCGCCGGTGGCTCGGGGGCCTTGAAGTGCTCGAAGTGGACGGTACCCTTCGGCCAGTGGCTGGCTGCCTCGGCGCAGGCCTTCATGAAGCCGGCCGGGCCACAGTAATAGACGTGCGTGCCCGGCACCGGCCGCGCCAGCAGGGCGCGCAGGTCGAGCTGCTGGCCGGCCGCGCCGCCGTCGAAGTGGTAATGCAGCCGGCCCGCGCGATGGAGAGCGGCTAGTTCCTCGCCGAACGCCGCCGCCTCGCGGCTGCGCGCGCAGTAATGCATCTCGAACTCCACGCCGTGCGCTTCCAGCTCGTGCGCCATCGCCTTGAGCGGCGTCACGCCGATCCCGCCCGCGATCAGCAGCACCTTGCTCGCGTCGCCGGCCAGCGCGAAGTGATTGCGCGGCCGGCTGATGGTGACGAGGTCGCCGGCCCGCACGTGCTCGTGCATCGCGCGCGAGCCGCCGCGGCCGGCTTCGTCGCGCAGCACGGCGATCACGTAGCGGTGCCGCTCGGCCGGCGCGTTGCAGAGCGAGTACTGGCGGATCAGGCCGTCACGCAGGTGGACGTCGATATGCGCGCCCGCCTCGAACGGCGGTAGCGCCTCGCCGGTGGGGCTCGTCAGTTCGTAGGAGTGGATCCCCTGGCCCTCGTATCGCACCTGCCGCACGCGCAGCTCGAGCGTGGGCGCCTCCGTGTCCTGAACGGCTTCCGCCGTTTCCGTTGCGGTGTCCATTGCCATCGCCATCGTGTTGTTCCTCCTTCCCTTCCTGACTGCTTGCCGGATGCGTCCGCCGGTAGCCGCGCGCTGCACCGGCCGCCGGCGTGGTTTGCGCGGTGCGTGTCGGCGTCTCAGCCCTTCAGCGAACGCTCGAGTTCCTCGAACCGCTCGCGCACGAACTCGCCGCGCTCGCCCGGTTTCATCGGCTCGCTCTGCGTGAGGATCTCGACCACCGCCTTCAGCACCTTGCGGCGGCGCGCGACTTCTTCCTCCACCGTCTCGCCCTCGGCGATCTCGAACACATTGCCCGAGCAGAAGCTGTTCGGCATGCCGTTGAGATCGCGGAACCACTGCACGAAGCCCGCCGCCGAGGCCTGCGCGTTGGTGCCGCGCACCGCATCGCGCAGCATCTTGCGGAACTGGTAGAGGCCCGCGTCGAAGCGGGTCGGATGTTCGAGCGCGTGGACCGCGATCGGGCGCTGGCTGATGATCGCCTCGTAGTCGCCCGGCGCGTATTGCGCGTCCTTGTAGTTGGGGCGCTCGCGGTGGTTCGGCGGGATCGGCGGCAGGTCTTCCAGCTTGTACTGGCCGAAGCGTTCGGGGCGGCGCATCGCCACCTGGCCTTCGAGGAAGTCGATCGACTCGTAGCCCACCAGCTCCTTGCGGCCGATGCCGCGCGTGTCGATGCCCGGCCCCATCACGCGCCAGCCGATCATCTTGCTGTTCTCGTCGTCCACCGGTACCGTCCAGCGGATGATGTGGAAGCGGCTGAACAGCTTCTTCTGCGAGCCGTCCTCGGAGGTGTAGGCGTGCAGGCTCAGGTTCGGCAGCACCTGATGCTGGACCCGCACGAACAGCTTGTCCTTGTCGACGCGGCGCGCGCCCGCGCAGGCCAGGCTGCGGCCGTTCTGCACCGGCACGAAGTTCATGTCCGGCGCGACTTCCATCGACGCCGCGCCGACCTCGTCGAAGGTGGTGCCCTGATAGTGGCCGTCCACCACGTTCTTGCCCGCGTGCAGCGCCGTGGGGTGATAGTTGTCGGCCGCGTTGTCCTGCACCTGCAGCCAGTTGCAATGCTGGAAGTTGCTGTAGGGCACCAGCTCGTCGCCTTCCATCACCGTGAAGTCGCCTTCCCACTCGGGGAACGGCGGCTCCTCGTCGGGCGGCCCCATGTAGGCGAACACCAGGCCGTTGCGCTCGAACGCCTTGTAGGCGCCCTGGCGGATCGAGCAGGCGAAGCGCTCGGCTTCCTTCTCCTCGCCCTTCGGGAACGGCACGTGCAGGCAGCTGCCGTCCACGTCGAACACCATGCCGTGATAGCAGCACATGATGCCGTGCTCCTGGATCGCGCCGTATTCGAGCGAGGCGCCGCGATGCACGCAGTGCGCGTGCAGCACGCCCACCGCGCCGCTCTTGTCGCGGAACGCCACCAGCTCTTCGTTGAGGATCTTGATGAAGCGCGGCGTGTCGGTCAGCTCCGCCGACATGCAGACCGGATGCCAGAAGCGGCGCATGAATTCGCCCATCGGCGTGCCGGGGCCGGTTTCCGTCAGCTCGGGGTCGTGCTCCGGCACCTTGTTCGTGTAGTAGCCGCCGAACGGGATCAGCTTCTTCGCCACCGGCGCGGCGCCGCCGGCCGTGCGCTTCTGATCGTCCATTTTTTCCGACTTGACGCTCATGTCTTTCCTCCAGTGATTGATAGGGACGCTCGGTCAGGCGGTTCACCGCTGAACGCCGTACTCTGAGTTTGTGCTCTGAACTCTGTATCCAGAGTGTTGGGTGAAGCATAGGCGGATCAGGAAGGGGTGTCTTGATAGGGTTAACGCCGAACGGGGAACGAGGCGGGTGGGGCGGGAGAGGCCGGCGCGCGATGCTGCGGCGCCGCGCCGGGGCGGCGAAAGCCATGCCGGGCGGGGGCTATGGTGCAGCAACGCGCTGCGCGCCGGGGCGGCTATGGAGTGGGGGGCGGTGCCGGCCTGCGGCTTGCCGAGGGCGATTCGAACAGGAGTTTCCGATCCCGCGCATCAATCCGGGTTGGCGTGCGTCGTTGTCGGGGGCCGCCTGCTCATGCCGGCAAATATTTCAGCTTTTTGATCGATTCTTCCATTTCCCGGAAGGGTGCGTGCGGGATCCAGCGGGCATTTTTCGCGGTCGGTCTTTTTATACTCGGCGGCGTCTCGAACCAGCGTTTCTAAAGAACTGGAGTCTCCCGGTGAAAAAAATCTCGATTGCCGCCGCCTGCCTTACCGCATTCGCGGCAGCTTCCGCCCACGCGCAAAGCTCGGTCACGTTGTACGGTCTCGTCGATGCCGGCATTGCCTATACGAACAACGTCGGCGGTAGCGGCCGCGTTGCGCTGGCAAGCGGCAACATCAGCGGCAGCCGCTTCGGCCTGCGTGGCGCCGAGGATCTCGGCGGCGGCCTCAAGGCCGTGTTCGTGCTCGAAAACGGTTTCAGCGTGAACAACGGGCAGCTGGGCCAGAACAGCCGCATGTTCGGCCGCCAGGCGTATGTGGGCCTGAGCAGCAGCACGTTCGGCACGCTCACGGTGGGCCGCCAGTATGACGACGTGGTCGACTTCGTCGCGCCGCTGTCCGCCACCGCCGGCACGTTCGGCGATTCGGGCTTCGCGCACCCGTATGACAACGACAACCTGCAGCACAGCGTGCGCTTCAACAACGCCGTGAAGTTCACGAGCCTGAACTACGCCGGCTTCAAGTTCGGCGGCATGTACGCGCTCAGCAACAGCACCGCATTCGCCGTGAGCCGCGCCTACAGCGCGGGAGCGAGCTACACGTTCGGGCCGCTGACAGCCGCCGCCGGCTACCTGCAGACCAACGGCACGGCCGCCAAGGTCGGCAGTGCGTTCGCCAACACCGGCGGCGCCGTCGATCAGGCCGAGGTGAAGGGCAACCTCACGTCCGACGTGCAGCGCACCGCCGCCGCCGGCCTCAGCTACGCGTTCGGGCCGGCCGTGCTCGGCTTCGTGTATTCGCACAGCCAGTACCAGGGCACCAGCGCGCTCGGCCTGAACAACGGCTCGGCACGCTTCGACAACTACGAAGTCAACGGCATGGTGAACCTCACGCCGGCGCTGAAGGCTGGCCTCTCGTATGCCTACACCGATGCGCACCTGAGCGGCGCCACGGCCTACGGCGCGGATCCGAAGTGGAACCAGGTGAACGCGATCGCGCGCTACGCACTGTCCAAGCGCACCGAGCTGTACGCCGAGGCGATGTACCAGCACGCCACCGGCAACAAGAACGTCGCGGCGCTGTACAACGCGGGCGGCGCGTCGTCCACCGGCAATCAGGTGATGGGCGCGGTGGGGATGCTTACGCGCTTCTGAGTTTTTGCGTTTTCGCGCGACAGTTTGATTTGATGCCGTGGCGGGGTGGCGACGATTGCGGCAGTCACCCCAGTTACCGTCATCGCGTTTCCGAGCGGACTCACGGTGTGTTCCGGATGCCGGCGCGGGGTAGGTCGCGGATTCGGGGTTTTCGACTGGAAACGTGCGTCGATGCGGGCGCCGCTGCGGATGCATGCAACGCCGAACGCAGCCCGGCGGATGCTTCGCGCTCGGGAGATGTCGACGGCTTGCCGGCCCCGAAGCGACAACGCGAACGCGGCGCTAGTTTCCGGGCTCCCCGGTCCGGGGAGCCCGCGCGCGCTGCCTGCGATATTCGGACAGCGGCAGGCCGCCCTGTCCGAAGTCGTCGATCTCATGCTCGTGTAAGACGACGGTTGTCTCCGCATGCGGCTTGCCCATGACATGGAAGAGCAGGTCGGCGATCCCTCGGTAGATCTCGGCTTTTTGCTCCCTGGTAGTGCGTTCCGCACCCGGGCCGGTGCCCTCGCGGGTCACCAGGATGGTCACGATCGGCATACGATTCTCCAGCAGAAAGACGGGCGTGCGTCGAGCGACCCGGCAGATCAGCGACCGGCGATGAGGCCGCCATCGACGTGCAGGATTTCACCGGTCGAGAAGGCTGCGTCCTCGAGGTAGAGCACCGCGCGAACGATGTCGTCGATCTCGCCCAGCTTGTTCATGGGATGGAAGGCAGCCAGTTTTTCGACGATCTCGGGATCGTGCATGGGCGTGCGGATCACGCCCGGTGCCACGGCGTTCACGCGGATGCCGCGCGTGGCGTACTCGATCGCCATGCTCTTGGTCGCGGAGTTCATCCCTCCCTTCGTCAGCATGGCGATGAAGGCTGGAGAACGCGAGCTGGCGAATTCCGCCGTCGAGGCCGTGATCTGCACGACGTGGCCGCTGCCCTGCTTGAGCATCACCGGGATGACCCGCTGCGTGGTGAAGAAGAAGCCGTCGAGGTTGGTCTTCAGCTTCAGCCGATAGTCCTCCTCGGTATATTCGGTGAACGGCTTGCCGATGAAGATGCCGGCGTTGTTCACCAGCGTATCGATGCGGCCGAACCGGTCAAGGGCCGCCGCGACCAGACGCTTGCCCGTCTCCGGATCGCCGATGTCGCCTGCGACGGTGATCAGGTCCGGATCGGTCGAAGGCTGGATCGAGCGCGACGTGGCGACGACGCCGTAGCCGCGCGCGCGGAATCCATTGACGATGCCTTCGCCCATTCCTTGGGACGCGCCGGTGACGATGGCGACTTTCTTGATCGCTGACATTTTGGGCTCCTTTACCCTTGCACGATGGCCAAAATCTAAGGCATTGTTCGGGTTTGCAAAAGACACCATCCTCAATCAATGGCTGAGCAAAAACGCACAGACTTCGACTGGGAGGACGTCCGGACCTTCGTGGCACTGGCGCGGCACGGCAGCCTGTCAGCGGCCGCCCGGATGCTCTCGGTCAACCATGCGACGATCGCCCGTCGGCTTCGCTCTCTTGAACAAAGCCTCGGTGACAAGCTCGTCGAGCGGCGCCCCGAAGGCTATGTATTGACGCGTGCCGGAACTCACGCGCTTGAAGCGGCAAGTGGCATGGAACACTCGGCCCAACTCCTCAGGCGCGGCATGGCTGACGGCACGCCCGCCGGCCTGGTGCGGATCAGCGCGTCGCCGGGCCTGTCGGCTGGCTTCCTCACATCGCGCCTCGTGAATCTGACCATCCGCTACCCCAAGCTGGACATCGACCTATCCCCTGCGCTGCGGTCCGTCAGTCTCGAGCGGCACGAGGCTGACATCGCCATCCGGTTCGACAAGCCCAAGGACGGGGATGTCATTGCACGCCAGCTGACCACGGTCGGTTACGGATTCTATGGAACGGAGGAGGCCTGTCGAGCCGTGGAGGCGAATGGCGATCCGGTCTTCATCGGGTTCAACGAAGCGGACGCCTATCTGTCCGCAGCAAGATGGATGTCCGAGCATTTCCCCCTTGCGCGCGTGGCGTTTCGCGCCAAGGACCAGTTTCTCCAATCGATCGCCGCGCGTTCGGGTATCGGGCTCGCGCTGATTCCCCATTACATTGGACGCAGCGATCCGGCATTGCGAATGTGCGATCTGGGATCCAGCCCACCGGACAGGGATGTGTATCTGGTCACGCGTCGCCGCGACCGGAAGGACGCGGCCATCCGGCTCGTCGCCGAGGAGTTGGCCGAGATGTTTGAGCAGGCCCACGACCTGTTTCTTTGAACCTCAGTCCCGGTGCCGCCGCTGCCGGCTCGAGGGCGGCACGCAGCAACTGGCAGGGCATCCGCTGCTTGCCCGCGGTGGCATGTCGACGGACCGCCCTCAGCCCGACACCCTCGCCACCGCCGCCACCAGAATCTCCCCGGCATCCTCGATATGCCGCGCCAATATCGAGCAAGCCGCCTCGACATCGCCCCTTCGCACGGCATCCACCAAACCACGATGCTCCTGCTCGGATTTATCGTGCCAGTCGATCACCGCCGCCGTCGCATACATGTATCTGAGCCGTGCTTCATGCAGCCGCTCGATATCCGCCAACAACCGGGGCATCCCGCACGGCGCATACAGGCTCGAGTGAAAACGTCGGTTCGCCTCTTCCCAGCTCGCGATGTCGTTGCAATGTGCCGCCTCGGCGATCGCGTACTCCGCCAGATCGAGATCATGGCCAGTGACGTTCGGAATCGCATGCTTCAGCGCGAGCCCTTCCAGCACCACGCGCATCCGCATGATCTCGACGATCGAGGCCCGGTCGAGCAGCGGCACGTACACGCCCTTGCGCTCGCGCGACACCAGCAGGCCGCGCGCCTCCAGCCGGCGAAACGCCTCGCGCACCGGCACGTGGCTCGCGTTGAAATCGCTGGCCACCGTGTCCTGGCGAACGCGGTCGCCGGGCTTCAGCTCGCCGCGAATGATCTGCTCCGCCAGGCCGGCGGCAATCCGCGCCGGCAGCGAATCCGAACTGTCACCACCCACTTTCGATTCGTCCTTTAAGCCATCGGCGCCCACATGTCGCCGCAGGCCGCCGTTACCGCACTGATCAAGTGTCCGTCGCGGACGAGGCATTTTACCGATTCCACGTCGTCGTAGACCCAGCGGTCGTCGCCGAGCATGGCCGGCACCTCGGCGCGCACGCGCGCGAGCGCGGCCGCAGCGCCCTTGCCGATCGGGAACGCGGCGTGGCTCGGCTGCGTGAGCGAGAGCGCCTGTGCCGCGATCAGCACTTCGGCGGCGACCACGGCCTGCGTGTTCTCGACCACGGTGCGCGTGCGCCGTGCCGCGAAGCACGAGTTGCTGATGTGGTCTTCCTGGTTGCCCTTGGCGGGCAGGCTGATGACGCTCGCGGGGCTGCACAGCCCCATGTTTTCCAGCACCAGCCCGGTGCCCATGCTCTGCACCACGGCGAAGCCGGTGTTGATGCCGGGCTCGGTGGCGATCAGGTTGCGCGGCAGGCCGTAGTTGCCGGCCGGGTCGATCATCATGTTGTTGCGGCGATCGCAGATCGCGCCGAGGTCGGTCACGACCAGCGCGAGCAGGTCCATCGCCTGCGCCACGTACTGGCCGTGGAAATGCCCGCCGGAGACGATGTCGTAGCTGCCGCCGTCGTTGCCGAAGATCAGCGGGTTGTCGGTCGCGCTGTTCATCTCGGTGGTCAGGATGCCGTCGATGTAGTCGAGCGCGTCGAGTACCGGGCCATAGACCTGCGGCGAGCAGCGGAACGAATAGACGTCCTGGATGCGCGGCTGGGCGAGCGCCGCCGCTCCCGCCGCATCGGTGCCCGGCGGCGGGAGCGCGCGCGCCTCGTTCGTGCAGCGCGTGCTGCCGTCGAGCAGGCGCCGGATCGCCTGCGCCACGCGACGCTGGCCGGGGTGCGGGCGGGCCAGCATCACGCGGTCGTCGAAGCAGGCGCGCTCGGCGCGGATCGCCTCCAGCGACAGCACCAGCGAAATCGTGGCGCTCGACAGCAGCTGGCGCGCGTCATGGGCCGCGATCACGGCGTAGGCGAGCGACGCGGTGGCGCCGTTGATCAGCGCGGTGCCGTCCTTCGCCTCGACGTCGAAGGTCGGCGCGAGCCCGACCTGTTCGAACGCCGCGCGCGCACCGATCACCTCGCCGCGGAAGCTTACCTTCGACGCTTCCAGGCCGAGCAGCGCGCCGCTCATCATGGCCAGCGGGGCAAGGTCGCCGCTCGCGCCGACGCTGCCCCTGGCGGGGATCACGGGCGTGATCCCCGCGTTCAACATCGCGATCAGCCGGTCGACCACCTCGACGCGGATGCCGGAATGGTTGCGCGCGAACGTGTTGACGCGGATCGCCATCATCGCGCGGACGACTTCGTCCGGCATCGGCTCGCCGGTGGTGGCCGAGTGCGAGTGAATCAGGTTGCGCTGGAAGCGGGCGATGTCGCTCGCGCTGATGCGCTGGTTCTTCAGCGCGCCCACGCCGGTGTTGAACGCGTACATCAGCGGCGCGTGATCGACGAGCCAGTGGTCGTTGATGTAATCGCGGGTGGCGACGAGATTGGCGCGAGCGGCATCGCCGAGGCGGACCGGAGCGTGATGGCGGGCGATGGCGACGATCTCGGCGAGCGTGAGGGTGTCGCCGGTGAGTTCGATGGGAGGCATGGGGGTGGTCCGAAAATTGATTTTATCTATTATCTATAAAATGACGGGCGGCGACAAGATTTCAGCAGGGGCGGGTGTCGGAGCGATTTTCTTGCGAAATGCTTTCGGTTGGCCGGATGCGGGCAGACGAACCGGAACGCCCCGAGCATCATCGTCATCGCGCCTCATCAAGCCGCAAGACGACCCCTCATACGCCCGCCCGAACATGGCGCAAAGGACGTTTTCCCCTCGATTGAGGACATTCGTCCCAAACCCGATATTTTCCTTAAAATAAGACGCTTCGGAGTCTTGAGTTAACCCATCCTCATGCATCGAATCGGATTCTTCGTCTGTCGCGGCTACGACGTGCTCGATCTCGGCGGCCCGCTCTCGACCTTCAATCAGGTGGCCACCGCCGCCGGCCACATGCCGTATGAACTGCATGTGATCTCGCAGACGGGCGGGATGATGCCGGGCAACACGGGCCTGCCGATCGAGACGAAGCCGGCCGGCCGGCGCCGGTTCGACACGGTCATCTTCGTGGGCGGCGAGATCGAGCCGATGCAGGAGGCGGGCAACGTGGCCGCCGCAAGGAAACTGAGCGCGAAGGCATCGCGGGTGGCGAGCGTCTGCACGGGCGCGTTCCTGCTCGCCGAAGCCGGCCTGCTCAACGAGCTGAGGGCGACCACGCACTGGCGCTACGCGGCGCAACTGCAGTCGCGCTTTCCCCGCACGCGGGTCGAGGGCGACAGCATCTACATCGCGGACGGCCGCATCTGGACCTCGGCCGGCATCGCCTCGGGCATCGATCTGGCGCTGGCCATGATCGAGCGCGACATGGGCGTGGAGATCGCGCGCGACGTGTCGAGGCTGGTGGTCGTGCCGTACCGGCGGCCGGGAGGCCAGTCGCAGTTCTCGGCCATGTCGCAGATGGACCCGGAGTCGGATCGCATCCGCATCGCGCTGAACTTCGCCCGCGAGCATCTGGCCGAGGCGTTGCCGGTCGAGCGGCTCGCCGATGCGGCCCGCCTGAGCCCGCGCCAGTTCGGGCGCGCGTTCCGCCGCGAAACGGGGGAGACGCCCGCGCGCGCGGTCGAGCGTTTGCGCGTGGAAGCAGCGCGGCTGCGCCTGCAGGACGGCAGCGAGCCCATTGAACAGATTGCGCTGGCGGTGGGATTCATCGATCCGGAGCGGATGCGGCGCGCCTTCGTGAAGCTGCTCGGGCATCCGCCGCAATCGATTCGACGCGAGAGCCGGCTGGCCGGCAGCCGCTGATCATCGCGATCGTCATGCGGCCGGGACGCTTGCCCGGCCGTGCGTCCGGCCAGTGGCTCACGCGGCCCGACCTGCTGCCGCGATAGAAGCACGTTCTACTTCTTGAGCGGGTAGTCGTTCCAGATGTCGCGATGCAGTTTCCAGGCGCCGTCCTGCTTCACGAACACCAGGATCTGCTTGCCGCGATACTTGAGTTCGCCGGCCGGATCGTGGATGTCGGCGTCCGACACTTCCGTCACGGTGCGGTCGTTGCCGTAGAACTCGTAGTGGCTGAACGAGACGGTATCGGGCTTCGCGCCGGCGTAGCTCGTGGCGAAATGCTCGGCGATGGCCGCGCCGCCGACGACGCGTTCGCCCCCGGGCGGCAGGAGCGCGCCGTCACGCGTGTAGAGGCGCCCGATCGCGGCGTAGTCGCCGCGCGCGAACGCATCCGACCAGCGGGCGTTCTCGGCCTTGATGGCCGCTTCGGTTTGCGGTCCCGGCGCGCCGGCGATGGCCGGGCTCGCCAACGCGAAAAGAGGCAGGCAGGCGGCCAGCGCCGCGGCATGGAGATGAATCCGTTTCATTCGATGATGTCCGGTCAGGGTTCGGTTCAGAGTGGATTTCGAGCGATCAGCGCACGCCGGGGATGCGGGCGAGCCCCTTCGAGGCGCCGGGCAGTTCCTTGTCGACCATCGCGATCACTTCCGGCCGCGCGTCGCGCGGATGGCCGGAATGGAACGGCGGCGCGGGATCGTATTCGATCGCGAGCTGCGTGAATTCGGCGGCTTGCCGGCCCCGCAGCCTCGCCGCGACGCGCAGCGCGAAGTCGATGCCGGCCGTCACGCCGCCGCCGCTCATGAAGCGGCCGTGGTCGTCTTCCACGAAGCGGTCCGGCACGGGAATCGCGCCGTATTCGGCCAGCTTGTTGACGAAGGCCCAATGGCAGGCGCTGCGCTTGCCGTTGAGCACGCCGGTGGCGGCCAGCACGAGCGAGCCGTTGCAGACCGACGTCACGTGTTTCGCGCTGTCGGCGAGGCGCCGGATCTGCGCCTGATACGCGGGACGCATCGGTGCCGACAGATCGGACCCGCCCGGCACCAGCAGCAGGTCGGTGCGCTCGATGTCGGCCAGCCGTTCGGTCCTGCCGTACACGACACCGAATTCGAGCGTGACGTTGCCACCGTCGAGGCTCGCGTAGCGTACGTTCGTGTTCGGCAGCCGGTGGAAGATTTCGCTGGGGCCGGCAAAGTCGAGCAGCGTGCCGCCGTCGTAGTTGACGATCAGGATGTTGAGCGGATCGCCCGGCGCGAGTTCGGCGCCGCTCCCGGTCTCGGCATGAGCGGGCGTGGCGTGGCCCAGCCACGTCGCGCCGCCGAGGACGGCGCCGAGCGTGGCGGCGCCGCCGAACTTGAGCAGGTCGCGGCGGGCATGGCCGGCGCCGCTGAGCGGGGCCGGGGAGGAAGCGGGTTTGCTGCGGTCGGTCACGATGAGGTCTCCTTACGGTTATTGCGTCGGCCAGGCGGCGCGCGCGGCCGGGTTGGGCAGGATCGGGGGATCGGGATGGAGGAGAGCCGATCCGGCGGATCGGCGCGGGCGGCTTAGAGCTGCGAGGCGCCGCCGTCGACGACGAGTTCGGTGCCGACCACGTAGGAGGATTCGTCGCTGGCCAGATAGAGCGCCGCGTAGGCGATGTCGTCGGCCTTGCCCAGATGGCCCACCGGAATGGCTTGGGCGAGGCCGGCCTTGGTGTCGCGCACCCAGGCGTCGGGCATGCCCCACTTGCCGATCAGCGGCGTATCGATCGCACCGGGCGCGATCGCGTTGAAGCGGATCCTGCGGTCGAGAAACTCGTGGGACCAGCTGCGGGCGAGCGAGCGCACGGCGGCCTTGGCCGCGGCCGTCAGCGAGATGCCGTGCTGGCCGGTCTGCGCGACGAACGAGGTGTTGAGGATGAACGAGGCGCCGTCGCGCAGGTCGGGCAGTACCGCCTGCAGCGTGTGTACCACGCCCTTGACGTTGACATCCATGATCGCGTCGTAGAGCGTGTCGTCGATGTCGCCGAGCGCGGACGGGAACGCCCAGCCCGCGTTGGCGAACACGACGTCCAGGCCGCCGAAGCGCGCCTTGATCGTGGCGGCGACGGCCCGCATGTCGTCGATCGAACGCACGTCGCCCTTCAGCACGAGCGCGTTCTCGCCAAGCTCGGCCTGCACGCGTTCGAACGCGGCCTCGTCGCGGCCGGTCACCGCCACGCGCGCGCCTTCGGCGATGAAGAGTCGCGCGGTGGCGAGCCCGATGCCGCTCGTGCCGCCCGTGATCAACGCCGTCTTGTTGCTGAGCCTCATGTTCATGTTCCGTTCCCTGCCTCGTGATGGATCAGGTCGCGAGCGCCAGGCGAAACGACGTCTGGCACGACCTGATTGACGGGCAGATTATGGAACGCGAGGCAGATGGCTTAAAGGACGTATTGCCCTTAAAAAAGGTCGCTTCGTCGCGAGGCGAAAGGGTGAATCGACAGTGGATAAAGTGGTTGCGTGCGCAATCAAATTCACTACTCGCCCGGACTCAGCAACTCCACCATCACCACGTCGGTATCCTCGCGCGCGATCAACGTGATCTCCGGCTCGTCCGTCACCACCGCGCCATCGCGCGGCCCGAGCCGCACCGGTCCGATCTCGATGCCGCCCTGGTCGGCCACGACATAGGCGATGCGCGGCGCGGCCAGCATGCAACGCAGGCGGGCTCCCTCGCGCAGCGTCGCGACGCGCACGCGCGCGTCGGCGTCGATCGGCAGTGCGCCCGCCCGCTGGTCGGCCGGGTCGCCGCTCGCCACCGTCACGAAGCGGCCTTCGCGCCGCTCGTGCGAGCACCAGCAGGTCGCCCAGCGTGCCGAGCCGCCGGGCCGGCGTGGTCGCAGCCAGATCTGGAACAGCCGTGCCGGCACGCCTTCCGCGTTGCGCTCGGCGTGATGGACGCCGCTGCCCGCGCTCATCGCCTGCGTGCAGCCGGCGACGATGCGCGCGCGATTGCCCGCGTCGTCCTCGTGCGTGATCGCGCCCGAGCGCACCCAGGTCACGATCTCGACGTCGCGATGCGGATGCAGGCCGAAGCCCGAGTGCGGCGCGATCTCGTCGTCGTTCCAGACGATCAGCGGGCCGAGCGGATGATGCCCGGCGCCGCCGAGATCGCCGTGGCGGAAATGCAGCCGCGTGTTCAGCCAGTCGCGCGAGAGGCAGCCCAGCGACGTGAAGCAGCGAGGTTCGATCATGATGCGTGGCTCTCGAAAGGGCCGGGCGGGGTGCGCCGGACTCGCGCGCCGTGCCGCCCGGTCCCGCATTCAGATCTGCTGCTGGCCGCCATCGACGAACAGTTCCGCGCCGTTCACGAAGCTCGCGTCGTCCGAGGCCAGGAACAGCGCCGCGCTCGCGATTTCCTCCGGCTCGCCGAGGCGTTCCAGCGGGATCTGCGCGGCCAGATAGTCGGCCAGCCCCTGCCGTTGCGCTTCGTCCTGGCCGGCCAGGTCGAGCAGGCCGGGCGTGCGCGTCGCGCCCGGGCTGATGGTGTTCACGCGGATGCGGCGCGGCTTCAGGTCGAGAATCCAGCTGCGGGCGAACGCGCGCACCGCCGCCTTCGAGGCCGAGTAGACGCTGAACGCCGCGGTGCCCGCGCTGCCGGCCGTCGAGCCGGTCAGGATCACCGACGCGCCGTCGGCCAGCAGCGGCAGCGCCTTCTGCACCGTGAACAGCACGGCCTTCACGTTGCGGTCGAAGGTGTCGTCGAAGTGGGCTTCGGTGATCTCGCCGAGCGGCAGCATCGAGCCGCCACCGGCGTTGGCGAACAGCACGTCGAGGCGGCCGTGCGCTTCGCGGATCTGCGCATACAGCGCATCGAGCTGGTCGAACTTCGTGGAATCGACGCGCAGGCCGGTGGCGGCGCCGCCCGCTTCGCGGATCGAGGCGACGGCCGCGTCGAGTTCGGCCTGGCGGCGGCCGGTCAGGTAGACGTGCGCGCCTTCGGCGGCGAAGCGTTGCGCGGTGGCCAGGCCGATGCCGGTGGTGGCGCCGGTGACGAGGGCGATCTTGTTGTCGAGCTTGCGTGCCATGGTGATTCTCCTGTTTCGATCCGTTCGGTTGGGTGGATGCCGCCGGGTTGGCGGCGATCGCGGCGTGCTGTGTGTGCTGCGATGTGAGGAGAATATCGACGCGCTGATCTTTTCGAAATAGAATGCATCGCAAACCAACGTTGCATTTTTGAAATGATGAGCGCCAATGTCGAAGCTGCCTGATTTCGAAGGACTCGCGATGTTCGCCAAGGTGGCGGAGGAAGGTTCGTTCGCCGCGGCGGCGCGCGAGATGGGTGTGTCGGTGGCCACCGTTTCGCGCGGCGTGGCGCGTCTGGAGGACCGGCTCGGCGCGCGCCTGTTCAATCGCACCTCGCGCCAGCTCGCGCTGACCGAGTTCGGCCGGACGCTCTGCGAGAAAGCCGGCGAGATCTACCGGCAGGCCGAGGCGGCCGAGGGCGCGGCGCGCGAGCTGTCGGTACAGCCGCGCGGGCTGGTGCGGCTCGCGGTGCCGATGTCGTTCGGGCTGCGCTGGGTCGCGCCGCTGATGCCGGGCTTCTTTCGCCTGTATCCGGACGTGTCGGTCGATCTGCATCTGGCCGATTCCACCGTGGACCTGGTGGCGGACGGATTCGACGCGGCGCTGCGCATCGCCGCGTTGCCCGACTCGTCGCTGGTCGCGCGGCGCCTGTGCGCGGTCACGCAGTATCTGGTCGCCTCGCCCGGCTATCTTGCCCGCGAGGGGCGCCCCGCGCATCCGCGCGAACTGGCCGGACGCGCCTGCCTGTCCTATGCCTATCGCGCGCGCAGCGACGTCTGGCGCTTCACCAACGAGGCCGGCGACGAAGAGCCGGTGATGCCCACCGGCCCGCTGCGCGTGACGAACGCGGATGCCTTGCTGCCGATGCTGCTCGACGGGCTCGCGCTCGCCGAGCTGCCGGAATTCATCGCAGGCGAGTATCTGGCCGACGGCCGGCTCGAGGCGATCCTCACCGACTGGTCGCTGACGCGCGGCGGCCTCTACTTCGTCACGCCGTCGGCGCGCGCACGGCCCGCGAAGGTCAGCGCGCTGTCCGACTATTTCGCCGAGCACCTGAGCGAGCCGGCCTGGCGCTGGCCAAAATGACGGCGAGCCGGCACGGTGTGTCACGGCGTATATTGGTGCTCCCTCGCTTCCTCTTCGTCGGGATCCCGCCATGTTGACCTATGCCATTCAAAAGACCGGCTACGACTACGAGCAACTCGATCCGCAAGGCAGCGTCGATTACGACGGCTTCACTCACGCGTTGGCGCGTTTTCCGTGGGCCGAGCAGCTGGCGCAATGGAACGACGAGCAGAGCGGGCCGCTGCCGGCGCTGGTGTTGCAGGACGGCGAGGCGCGCCGCGAGCTGTGGATCAGCGCGCTCGGCAGCGGGCTCGATGACAGCTTCCAGTTGAGCGCCGTGTCGATGCACGAGACCAAGGGGCTGTTCGGCATCGGCAAGCCGAAGACGAGCCGCGAGGTCGTGACCTTCGAGGTCGAGACGCGAGCCGACGTCGACCGGCTGTGCCGGCTGTTCTGCGATGGCCAGTACGCGCTGCTGGACGAGGACGTGGTGCGGCTGGCCGAGCGCTCGCGCGAGGCGGACAGGAATCGGTAGCGCCGGGCCGCGGGTGCCGGCTCATTCATGAAGAAAACATTCGGGGGCGGTTGAATCGTGGACGACAGCAAGCGATTCCTGGCGGGCGTGCTGGGGACGGTCATTGCCGCGCGCCATGCCGGCGCGCGTTGCAAGAAGATCGTCGTGACGACCGATCCCTACGATTTTTCGCTGAAGCTCGAGAATCCGGATTTCGTGGATTGGGTCGGGTTGATCCGGGAGCGTGATCGGGATGCGTACTTGCGCAAGCGGATGTTCGTGCTCTGTGCCCGGGCGTGGGCGGAAGCACTCGTCGTGCAGCGCAGTGCGGAGGCCGAGGGGAAAACGCCGCCGCCGGATCAGTTCTGGCAGTGTCTGAGAGATGGGGACGATGAATCGATTGCCCATGAGGTGGCCATCGTTCATTTGACGAGAAGCCCGATCGCCGATCGCCAAGGCGCCGAGGCCTGGTCCGATGAAGCGTTTCCGGACAAGCTCAACAAGCTCATATTGGAATTCGGCCTCAAGCCGATCTCGGCGCTGATCACGCGGGACGAATTCCTGCGTTTTCTGGACGATTTTTGCCAAACATGGCTCGATCCGGACGGTCGCCCTCCGAATGGACGCGTCGACTTCGATGATGGTGTGGCGGCTGGATATCAGCCGGGCATCAACGAAGTGCGATTTGGTGATGGTGAGAGCGTGCTGGTGCGCGTGGATGACAGCGAGGTGGCGTCGGGGGAGGACGTGCCGGGGGCCAAGGGCGACGACGACGTGAAATGCCTGTTTGCTCACGAGCTGGGGCATTGGATTGCTGCCTACAAACTCGGTATCAGGACCAGCGCGATCGAACTCACCTGGTTGTGCCGATGGAACGCAAAAAGTGAGCTTGAAGGTCACTGCACGATTCATCTCAACGGCGCGGCGCAGGCGTGGGATGAGCTGCGATACCTCGAGGCGCGCATCGCGGTGCTGGCCGCCGGGGCGCTGGCCGATTACGGTTTCCGGCATCCGGGAGAGAGCGCCATCGGCAATGGCTTCTACAAGCTGCTGAAAGACGGCACCGGGCACGACGATTTTCGAAAAATGCGCGAGCTGCTGATTGTGTATGTAGCGGCCAAGTTTCAAGACGACAGGTACATGATGAGCCAGTTTTCCTGGCCATTGAGCGGGGATATCGTTCTGAGGGCCGTGGTCCCCCTCATGAAGCGCCTGGCGCTGTGGGATTTGATGCAATCCAACGACTTCCGGACATTCGTTACGGAAATCATCGATACCGAGCGATCGAAAGTGGCCGTCAAGTTCGTCGAGAACTCCGATGTCACGTTCAGGATGCGCACCGCCCGCGTCGAAGCCGTGCTGGCCCGGCACGACGCTCTTTACAAACTGGCGCTGCCATCGTGCTGAGCCGCAAGCGTCACGATGCACGCCGTACCAACGCAGCACCGGGTGATAAACCCCACTTATCACGGTGAAAAATTCCGCATCTTATGAAGCGAGCGTTGTCTGGCTATAGTGGCGCGCTTCCCCCCATTCCAACCCCTCCGGAGCCCCCGATGACCGACACCCGCCACACCGAGATCGCCGACCTCGCCGCCGACACTCCCGACCTGCTCGACATCCGCCACCATCTCCACCGCCACCCCGAACTCGCGTTCGAGGAAGTGGCCACGGCCGCGCTGGTGGCCGAGCGGCTCGAGGAATGGGGCTGGCAGGTCACGCGCGGGGTCGGCGAGACGGGCGTGGTCGGCACGCTGACGGTGGGCGACGGCACGCGCCGGATCGGCATCCGCGCCGACATGGACGCGCTGCCGATCGTCGAGGCAACCGGCCTGCCCTACGCCAGCGCGACGCCGGGCAAGATGCACGCGTGCGGCCACGACGGCCACACCACGATGCTGCTCGGCGCGGCGCGCCAGCTCGCGCGCACGCGGCGCTTCTCGGGCACGGTTCATCTCTACTTCCAGCCGGCCGAGGAAACCGGCGCGAACAGCGGCGCGCAGCGCATGATCGCCGACGGCCTGTTCGAGCGTTTCCCCTGCGACGCGGTGTTCGGCATGCACAACCATCCGGGCGCGGAACCGGGCAGGTTGATGTTCCGGCGCGGCCCGTTCATGGCGGCGGCCGACAGCGTCCGGATCGAGATCGAGGGCGTGGGCGGCCACGCGGCGCGCCCGCACTTGACGGTGGACGTGGTGGTGGTGGCGGCCAGCATCGTGATGGCGCTGCAGACCATCGTCTCGCGCAACCTCGACCCGTCGCAGCAGGCGGTGGTGACGATCGGCGCGATCCACGCGGGCAGCGCGAGCAACGTGATCCCGGAGCGCGCGCAGCTCGCGCTGAGCGTGCGCTCGTTCAGCGAGACGGTACGCGCGCAACTGAAGCGCCGCATCATCGAGATCGCCGAAGGGCAGGCGGCCAGCTACGGCGCGAAGGCCCACGTCGAGTACACCCACGGCTACCCGGTGGTGATCAACTCGGACGCGGAAACCGATTTCGCCGCGCAGGTGGCGAAGGAACTGGTGGGCGAGCAGAACGTGGCCGAGCAGATCGATCCGCTGATGGGCAGCGAGGACTTCGCCTACCTGCTGCAGCAGCGCCCGGGCTCGTTCCTGCGGATCGGCAACGGCGTGGGCGAGGACGGCTGCATGGTCCACAACCCGCACTACGATTTCAACGATCGCAACCTGCCGATCGGCGCCGCGTTTTGGACGCGGCTGGTGGAGCGCTACCTGTCGCGCTGACGGGGCGGCCGCTGTCCGCGCGAGGCCGCGGCGTCAGGCCGGGCGGCAGCGCAGCGCCTCGATCACGAGCGCCAGCGCCGGCGCGATCTGCCGATGGCTCGGGTAGTACAGGTGATAGCCGGGGAACACGGGCCACCAGCTCTCGAGCACGGGCACCAGGCGCCCGGCGTCGATTCCGGGCTGCAGGACGTCGAGCGGCAAATAGGTCAGCCCGAGCCCGTCGTTCGCCGCCCGCAGCATCTGCGCGGCATGGTTGAAAGTCACCTGGCCCTCCACGCGCACGCTGAGCTTCTGGTCGCCGCGCTCGAATTCCCACGCATACAGGCCGCCGTGGGTCGGCAAGCGCAGGTTGATGCAGCGGTGCCCGGCCAGGTCGTCGGGCGTGGCCGGCATGGGGCGCCCCGCCAGATAGTCGGGCGCGCCCGCCACCGCCATCCGCAAATCGGGCGCGATGCGCACGGCGATCATGTCCTGTGCCACCTGATCGCCGAGGCGCACGCCGGCATCGAAGCGCTGCGCGGCGATGTCGGTCAGCCCGTAGTCCACGCAGAACTCGACGTGGACGTCGGGATAGCGCTTCAGCAAGGGCAGCAGCCGTGGCCACAGCACGGTATTGATGGCGTGATCGTGGGTGGTGATGCGCACCGTCCCGGCGGGCTTGTCGCGCGTGTCGCTGAGCGCGCCCAGTTCCAGTTCGATCTCGTCGAGGCGCGGGCCGATCGCGTTCAAGAGCCGCTGGCCGGCTTCGGTGGGCGAGACGCTGCGCGTGGTGCGCGTCAGCAGGCGCACCCCGAGACGCGCTTCCAGCGCCCGCATCGCGTGGCTCAGCGCCGAGCGCGACACGCCCAGCTGCGCGGCCGCGCGCGTGAAGTTGCGCTCGCGCGCCACCGTCACGAACGCTTGGAGGTTGTTCAGGCTTTCCTTCGGCATTGGTGAGTTTTCCACACAAAAGCATGCGGATTCTACGGTCTACCGATCCATTGCGCCAAACCCTACAGTGGTGATGCCCCCGTCTCGGCGGGCGCCGACGGCGCTCGCCCGGGGGGAATCGCAACCGGAAGGAGGGCATGCATGGAATACGGCTATCTGGGCAACAGCGCGCTGCGCGTGTCGCCGCTGTGCCTCGGCACGATGATGTTCGGCGGCGAAACCGACGAGCCCACCTCACAGCGCATCATCGCGAAGGCGGCGGAGCAGGGCGTCAACTTCCTCGATACGGCGGACGTCTACCACGCGGGGCGCTCGGAGGAAGTGGTCGGACGCGCGATCTCCGGAGATCGCGATCGCTGGGTGGTCGCCACCAAGTTCGGCTTCCCGGCCTCCGCCTCGGCGCTGCCGAACCAGCAGGGGCAATCGCGCAAGTGGATCATCCAGTCGGTCGAGGCAAGCCTGCGGCGGCTCGGTACCGACTACCTCGACCTGCTCTATTTCCATCGCGCGATCCCCGGCCTGCCGCTGGAGGAAAGCGTGCGCGCGATCGGCGACCTGATTCGCGACGGCAAGGTCCGGTACTTCGGCGCCTCCAATTTTCGCGGCTGGCGCATCGCCGAGCTGGCGCGCGTGGCGGACCAGCTCGGCATCGGCCGGCCGGTGGCGAGCCAGCCGCTCTACAACATCGTGGACCGCACCGCCGAGGTGGAGCAGCTGCCGGCGGCGCATCACTACGGGCTTGGCGTGGTGAGCTACAGCCCACTCGCGCGCGGCGTGCTGTCGGGCAAGTACGCGGTGGATGCGCCGCCGCCGGCCGAGAGCCGTGCCGGACGCGGCGACCGGCGGCTGCACCAGACGGAATGGCGGCCCGAGTCGCTGGCGATCGCGCGCGAGATCGGCGCCCGCGCGCAGGCGCGCGGGATCACGACGATCGCATTCGCGCTGGCCTGGGTGCTGAAGAACCGGCTGGTCAGCGCGGCGATCGCCGGCCCGCGCACCGAGGCGCAGTGGGACAGCTACGTCGAGGCGCTGGGCGTGGCGCTCACGCCCGAGGACGAGGCGTTCATCGACGCGCGGGTCGCGCCGGGCCATGCCTCGACGCCGGGCTACAGCGATCCCGGTTATCCGGTCGAAGGGCGCCTCGCCTGAATGCTTGAGCGCCTGAAAGTCTGGATGCCCGGTCCGGCGGCGATCCGCCGGGCCGCATCGGGTACGCGGCAGCGAACCCCCGGCAGCCGACACTCAGCAGCACACCCCCCGCAACGCATCCCCAGGAACGAAACCCCATGTCGAACCCTTCCCCCAGCACGGACATCCTGTCGGCCCCGCAGCAGGCCATCGTACCGATCGCGGCGTTCGCCGCGGCGGGCGACCTGACCCGGCTCGACGCGGCCCTGCACGCGGGCCTCGACGCCGGCCTCAGCATCGGCGACATCCGCGAAGTGCTGACGCAGCTGTACGCCTACGCGGGCTTTCCGCGCAGCCTCAACGCGCTCGGCGGCTTGATGAAGGTGGTCGCGGCGCGCCAGGCGCAGGGCACCGAGGACGCGGCCGGCGCCGCGCCGGGCCGGCCGATTCCGACCGGCGAGGCGCTGCTCGCCGCCGGCACCGCCAATCAGACGCGGCTGGCGGGCGGCCCGGTCGGCGGCCCGCTGTTCGACTTCGCGCCGGCCATCGGCGAATACCTGCGAACCCATCTGTTCGGCGACATCTTCGAGCGCGACAACCTCGACTGGCCCAGCCGCGAGATCGCCACGCTCGGCATGCTGGCGGCGTTGCCCGGCGCCGAGCCGCAACTGCAGGCGCATGTGCGGATCGGCATGAACGTGGGGATCACGGCGGTGCAGCTGCGCCAGCTCGCACAGGTGCTGGCCGAACAGGTCGGCGCCGACGCCGCGCTGCGCGCGCGGGACGCGATGGCGCAGCAGTTCGCGGCGGCGGGCCACTGATGCGGCGGCGCCGGCCCGTGCCGCTCAATCGGGCCGCAGGATCCGCAGCAGCGTATCGATGTTGAAATCGAGCCGCGCCTGGAGCGCCTCCTTCGAGGTGAACTCCATGCCGTAGATCACTTCGAGCGTGTAGCGGTTCGTCAGGTAGTAGTAGCCGACCGCGGCGATCGACAGATAGAGCTGGCGCGCGTCCACGCCGGCGCGGAATTCGCCGCTCGCCACGCCGCGATCGAGGATGCGCTGGACCATGTCGAGGAAGCCGACGTGCAACGCGGCGAACTTCTTCGACTTCTTCACGTGCCGCGCGCGGTGCAGGTTCTCGCTGTTCACGAGCGACATGAACTCGGGGTGCTTCAGGTAGTGATCCCAGGTGAAGCGCATCAGCTTGCAGATCGCCTCGACGGGCGGCAGGTCGTCGAGGCCGAGCTCGCGCTCGGCCGTGCGCACCTGCGTGTAGGCATCCTCGAGCACGACCAGGAACAGCTGCTCCTTGCCTTCGAAGTACTCGTAGATCATCCGCTTGTTGACGCCGGCCTTCTCGGCGATCGAGTCGATCCGCGCGCCGCCTAGCCCGACCTTCGCGAACTCGGCCTTCGCGGCCGCGATGATGCGTGCCTGGGTCTGGGCTGGGTCACGCGTGCGCTTCGCGGCGGGCGCCGCGGGCGTGGCTTTTTCGGTCGGCATGGATGTCGGGGCACTCGGCAAAACCACCATTATCGACGCTGCGCGCGGCGCCGTCACCGCCGGCATGGCGCCGCGCGCGCGGGCGGCGCGATCCGTTCGACGGCCGCCGCGAGCGCGTCCGATACGTGTCCGACGCCTGCCGGCAACACGTCTCGTCCGGCCGAAGCCGCACTTCCCCGCACGCGCCATCCGCGGTGCCGACGCGAAAACGCGTCCACCACGCACTCCGAATCCGCTTTTTCATCGTAAACCCTCGATCCCGCTTTTCGGCTTGACCGCATTCGGTGCGTGCGCCAACATTCGCCTTAAGTAACGAACTGGTTCGGTATTTAAGGCGACAGATGGATTCAATCGGAGAGGAACGCGAAGTGACGAAGTGGACAGACGTCGATGAGGCGGTCGCCGGCATGCACGACGGCGCGACGGTAGCGATCACGGGTTCCGGCGGCGGGCTGCTGGAGGCCGACGTGGTGTTCTCGGCGATCCTGCGCCGGTTCGAGGCGACCGGGCATCCGCGCGACCTGACGGTGGTGCATGCGCTCGGCGTGGGCGACGGGCGGGGCAGCGGGCTCGGCCGCTTCGCGCGGCCCGGGCTCGTGAAGCGCGTGATCGGCGGGCACTGGGTCTGGTCGAAGGACATGCAGCGGCTCGCGGAGACCGGCCAGATCGAGGGCTACAGCTTTCCCGGCGGCGTGATCGCCACGCTGCTGCGCGAGATCGGCGCGGGGCGCCCGGGCGTGATCACGCGCGTGGGGCTGCGCACTTTCGTCGATCCGCGCCTGGGCGGCGGACGCATGAACGACGCCACCACCGAGGCGCTGGTCGAGCTGATCGAGATCGACGGCGAGGAATACCTGCGGTTCCGGCCGTTCGCGATCGACTACGCGCTGGTGATGGCCTCGTCGGCCGACGATCGCGGCAACCTCACGGTGCGCCACGAGCCGGCCGACCTCGACATCTACGCGGTGGCGCTGGCCGCGCACAACACCGGCGGCAAGGTGATCGCGCAGGTCAAGCGCCGCGACACGGCGCCGGTGCCGGCGCGGCTGGTGCGCGTGCCCGGCATCATGGTGGACATGACGGTGGAGATCGCGGCGCAGCGCCAGTGCGCGATCAGCGAATACGACCCGGCGATCAGCGGCGAGGTGCGCGTGGCGCCGCCGCCGATGCCGATGCCCGACGGCCTGCGCCTGATCGTGGCCGAGCGCGCGGCGCGCGAGCTGGGCCACGGCCAGTCGGTGAACTTCGGCTTCGGCTTTCCGGGCGCGATCCCGGCGGTGCTGGCCGCGCAGGGACGCGCGCACGACTACTGGGGCTCGGTGGAGCAGGGCATCCACAATGGCGACATGCTCGACGGCGCGATGTTCGGCGCCGCGCGCAACGCCGACGCGATCGTGCCGATGGTCGACCAGTTCGACTTCTACAGCGGCGGCGGCATCGACGTGACGTTCCTCGGGATGGGCGAGATGGACGCGGAAGGCAACGTGAACGTGTCGATGCTCGGCTCGACGGTGGTGGGCCCCGGCGGCTTCATGGACATCACGCAGGGCGCGCGCAAGATCGTGTTCTGCGGCGCGTTCGAGGCCAAGGGGCTGGACGTGCGGCGCGGCGCGGGCGGCCTCGAGATCATCACGCCGGGCAGCGTGCCGAAGCTGGTCCGGCAGGTGCGCCATCTGACCTTCAGCGGCGTGCAGGCGCGCCTCGACGGCAAGGAGGTGCTGTACGTGACCGAGCGCGCGGTGTTCCGGCTCGAGGCCGACGGCGTGCGGCTGATCGAGGTGGCCGACGGCATCGACGTGCAAACCGACGTGCTCGACCGGATGGGCTTCATGCCGCTCGTCGACGCCGCGCTGCTGCGGCGCCCGCCGGCGGCTCGCCACGGCGCGGCCGCGTCGGCCTGAGGTGCGACGCCCGGGCAACGTTTCAATGCTGTCGATTCACCCGCTGAACAATGAGGACTGCCATGCAATACGATGACGACATCCGCTTCGAGATCGGCGACGACCGCGTCGCCACGCTCACGCTCGATCGCGCCGCGAAGCACAACGCGCTCACGCTCGCCATGCTCGACGCGATCGATCGCGCGCTGGCGCAGGTGGAGGCCAACGGCGCCGCGCGCGTGCTGCTGATCCGCTCGGCGAGCCCGCGCTTCTTCTCGGCCGGCGCCGACATCCGCGAGTGGGGCGAGATCGACGCCGAGCGGATGGGCTCGCGCTTCATCCGCGCCGGCAACCGCGTGTTCCGCCGGCTCGCCGAACTCGACATCCCCACCGTCGCGGTGCTGAACGGCAGCGCGCTCGGCGGCGGCTTCGAGCTGGCGCTGGCCTGCGATTTGCGCTACGGCGCGGCGTCGATCCGCGTCGGCTTTCCCGAGGCGTCGGTCGGCGCGATTCCGGGCTGGCTCGGCGGCACGCGGCTGGCCGAACTGGCCGGCCCGGGCCGCGCGCGCGAGATGGTGCTGCTCGGCGACGCGATCGACGCGGCGCGTGCCGCGCAGTGGGGCATTCTCAACGAGGTGCTGCCCGACGCGGCGCTGGAGGCGCGCGTGCAGGCCGTCTGCGCGACGCTGCGCGCGCGCTCGCGCGTCTCGCAGTCGGTGGCCAAGCGGCTGCTGCGTGCGGGCGATGCGGGCGCGCTCCACGAACTCGCGGCGTCCACCTGCAAGGCCACGCCCGACGCGCTCGAAGGCGTCGCCGCGTTTCGCGGCAAGCGCGCCGCGCAGTTCGCCTGAGCGGAGCCGGCGATGACCACTTCATCCACTTCATCCGCTTCGCTCCCGCCGATCGACGGCGATACGCGCTGGGTCGCGATCGTCGCCGATCCCGTCGCGCAGGTGCAGTCGCCGCGCCTGTTCAACGCGTTCTTCGCGAGCCATGGCGTGCCGGCGGCGCTGCTGCCCGCGCACGTGCATGGCACCGATCTCGGCGCGGTGCTCGACGGCCTGAAGCGCATCCGCAATCTGGCCGGCGTGGTGATCACGGTGCCGCACAAGATCGAGGCGCTGCGTTTCGCGCGGCGCCTGAGCCCGCGCGCGCAGGCGATCGGCTCGATCAACTGCCTGCGCCGCACGGCCGACGGCGAATGGGAGGGCGACAATTTCGACGGCGAAGGTTTCGTCTGCGGCCTCGACCGGCAGGGCCACGCGATCGCCGGCGCCACGGCGCTGCTGGTGGGGGCGGCGGGCGGCGCCGGCATCGCGCTGGCCGACGCGCTGGCGCGGCGCGGCATCGTGCGGCTCGACCTGCACGATCTGCGGCGCGACGCGCTCGCGGCGCTGATCGAGCGGCTGGCGCGACGCTTTCCGCGCGTGGCGTTTCGCGCGGCCGAGCCGGCTGCGGCGCCGGCCCACGCGCTGCTGATCAACGCGTCGCCGGCCGGCATGCGCACGGCCGACGCGATCCCGATCGCGCTGGCCGACGCGGCGCCCGGCGCCGTCGTCGCGGACCTGATCATGAAGCCGGAGCGCACCGCGCTGCTTGCCGACGCGCAGGCGCGCGGGCTGCGCACGCATGCGGGCCGGCACCTGCTGGAAAACGCAGTGGAGCCGATCGCCGCGTTTCTCGGGCTGCATCCGCAAGCCGCGCTGCAAGCGGCCCGCGAGACGGCGGCCCCGGCGAGCTGAAGGCGCGCGCCGGACGCTTCGGCCGGAGCCACGGCAAAAGCCGCGGCACAACACATCGGCAAAAACCAGAACGATGGAGACACGTCATGAAGGAAGTCAGTTATCGATGGAGGATCTGCGCGCTGCTGTTCACGGCGACGACGATCAACTACCTGGACCGGCAGGTGCTCGGCATCCTCAAGCCGGACCTCGCGCTGCGTTTCAACTGGAGCGAAACGCAGTACAGCCACGTGGTGGTGGTGTTCGCGCTCTGCTACGGCGCGGGCATGCTGCTGGCCGGCAAGCTGATCGACCGGATCGGTGTGAAGGCGGGCTACGGCCTGTCGGTGCTGGTGTGGAGCGTGGCGTCGTGCGCGCACGCGCTGGTCACCACGACGCTCGGCTTCGGCTGGGTGCGCGCGCTGCTCGGGCTGTCCGAATCGGGCAGCTATCCGTCGGCGGTGAAGGCGATCTCGGAGTGGTTTCCGCGCAGCGAGCAGGCGCTCGCGGTGGGCATCGTCACGGCCGGCACCAGCATCGGCGCGGTGGCGGCGCCGGCCGTGGTGCCGTGGCTCGCGGTGTCGTATGGCTGGCAGGCGGCGTTCGTGGTGACCGGGCTGACCGGCTTCGTCTGGCTCGCCTGCTGGCAGTTCCGCTATGCCGCGCCGCTCGCGCATCCGAAGGTGTCGGCGCGCGAGCTCGCGCTGATCGGCGCGAACCGCGCCGCGCCGGGCGAGCCCGAGCCCGCCGAGGCCGGCCCGCGCCCGGGCTGGCGCGAGCTGTTCCGCCTGCGCGAGACCTGGACCGTGTTCATCGGCAAGGGGCTGACCGATCCGATCTGGTGGTTCCTGCTGTTCTGGCTGCCGTCGTACTTCAGCGAGCGCTTCCATCTCGACCTGCGCAACCTCGGGCTGCCGCTCGTGATCGTCTACGTCGCCACCTCGATCGGCAGCATCGCGGGCGGCTGGCTCTCGTCGGCGCTGATCGCGC
Source organism: Burkholderia perseverans (assembly GCF_022870505.1). Taxonomy (NCBI): domain Bacteria; kingdom Pseudomonadati; phylum Pseudomonadota; class Betaproteobacteria; order Burkholderiales; family Burkholderiaceae; genus Burkholderia; species Burkholderia perseverans. The sequence continues at coordinate 3,167,755 of NZ_CP045093.1, read as the reverse complement.
GCGGCTGGCCGGTGCAGAAAGCGCGCCAGACGGCGATGCTGTGCCTCGCACTGCTGGTGGTGCCGATGGCGTTCGCGCCGTGGATCGACAACATGTGGGTGATGGTCGGGCTGCTGAGCCTGTCGGTGGCGGCGCACCAGGGCTGGTCCGCGAACATGTTCACGCTCGCCTCGGACATGTTCCCGAAGGCGCAGGTGGCCTCGGTCACCGGCATCGGCGGCCTGGGCGGCGCGATCGGCGCCTCGATCTTCCCGCTGTTCGTGGGCGTGCTGCTCGACCACTTCCGCGCGCTCGGCAACATCAACGCGGGCTACAACGCGCTGTTCATGGTGTGCGGGCTCGCCTACGTGGTGACCTGGGTGCTGATGAAGTTCGTGCGGCCCTCGCGCGCCTCGGCGCCGCTCGGCGAATCGCACGCGGCCCGCGCCTGAGCGCGGCGCGTTTGCCTCCTCTTTCATCCCTCACGGAGACGCAATCTTGGAATCTCGTCCCATCGCGCTGGTGACGGGCGCGCGCCGCGGCATCGGCCGCAGCGCGGCGCTCGCGCTGGCCGAGGCCGGCTTCGACCTGGCCGTCACCGACGCGGCCGCGTCGGTGGAACTCGACGCGGTCTGCACCGCGATCCGCGAACGCGGCGCGCGCGCCGTCCCGCTGGCCTCGGACCTTGCCGCGATCGACACGCACGACGCGCTGCTCGACGCGGTCGAGGCCGAACTCGGCGCGCCGCGCTGCCTCGTCAACAACGCCGGCGTGTCGGTGCTGGCGCGCGGCGACCTGCTCGACGTCACACCCGAGAGCTACGACCGCTGCGCGGCCGTCAACACGCGCGGCACGTTCTTCCTGATGCAGGCGTTCGGCCGGCGCCTCGTGGCGCGCGCGGGCAACCCGGCCGAGGCGGCCGGGCCGGGCGCGGTGCCGGCCACGATCGTCACGATCAGTTCGTCGAACGCCGTCGCCGCCAGCGTGCAGCGCGGCGAATATTGCGTCTCGAAGGCGGGGCTGTCGATGGCCACCACGCTGTTCTCGCTGCGGCTCGCCGAATACGGCGTGGGCGTCTACGAGATCCAGCCTGGCCTGATCGCCACCGAGATGACGGCGCCCTCGGCCGCGCGCTACGACGCGCTGATGGCGGCCGGCGGCACCGCGATCCGGCGCTGGGGCACGCCCGACGAAGTGGCGCGCGTGATCCGCAGCTGCGCCACGGGCGGCTTGCCCTATAGCGCCGGCCAGGCGATCCGCGTCGACGGCGGCCTGCTCGTTCAAAAATTCTGAGTCCGATCATGGAAATCAAGCTTCCCGGCCGCGCAGGCGGCATCGAAACCTGGCGCGTGCGCGGCACGCCGCTGCCCGTCGTGGCGCCCGGCGCGCCGTTCAACCGGATCGCCTATTCGGCCGCGCACGTGGTGGCCGATCCGCTCGCGAGCGGCGAGCTGAACGAGCCGCCCGCGATCGACTGGGACCGCACGCTCGACTATCGGCGCTACTTGATCGGGCAGGGCCTCGGCATCGCCGAGGCGATGGATACCGCGCAGCGCGGCATGGGCCTGGCGTGGCCGCAGGCGCTGGAGCTGATCGGCCGCACGCTCGACGCCGTGCGCGACCTGCCCGGCGCGCGCGTGGCGAGCGGCGTGGGCACCGATCACCTGGCGCCCGGCGCCGCGCGCGACCGCGACGACGTGGTGCGCGCCTATGCCGAGCAGGTCGAGGCCGTGCAGCGGCTGGGCGGACGCATCATCCTGATGGCGAGCCGCGCGCTCGCGCGCGTCGCGAAGTCGGCCGACGATTACGTCTACGTCTACGAAAAAATACTCGCGCTCTGCGATCAGCCGGTGATCCTGCACTGGCTCGGCGACGCGTTCGATCCCGAGCTGGCCGGCTACTGGGGGCACGCCGGCTTCGCGGAGGCGGCCGAGGTCTGCGCCGGCCTCATCGATGCGCAGGCCGCGCGCATCGACGGCATCAAGATCTCGCTGCTCGACGCCGACAAGGAGATCGCGCTGCGCCGCCGGCTGCCGGCCACGGTGCGCATGTATACCGGTGACGACTTCAACTATCCGGCGCTGATCGAGGGCGACGCGCTCGGCCATTCGCATGCGCTGCTCGGCATCTTCGACGCGATCGCGCCGGCCGCCTCACAGGCGCTGGCGGCGCTGGCCGCGCACGATGCCGGCCGCTATCACGCGCTGCTCGCGCCCACCGTGCCGCTCGCGCGCCACATCTTTCGCGCGCCGACGCAGTTCTACAAGACCGGCGTGGTGTTTCTCGCCTACCTGAACGGCTTCCAGCCGCATCCGTTCATGCTCGGCGGCCATCACGGCATGCGGCCGCCGCGCTACCTGGCCGAGCTGTTCCGGCTCGCCGACGAGGCGAACCTGCTGAGGGACCCCGAACTCGCGGTCGGCCGCATGCGCGGCGTGATGGCGACGTTCGGGGTGGCGTGACGATGGCGCCGCGCGACACGCCAGCCGCGGCGGCGGCGGTCGGGATGCCGGGGGCCGCCGAATCGTCCACCGAGCCGCTCGCGCCGCTCGCGCTCGAACGCGGTTCGATCAACACCGCCACGCTCGGCCATCGCGAGCCGCTCGCGGTGACGATCGACCGGATCGCGCGCGCCGGCTTCGGCGGCATCGCGCCGTGGCGGCACGAGGTGGAGGCGGCCGGGCTGGCCGCCGTGGCGAGGCAGGTTCGTGCGCTCGGCCTGACGGTCAGCGGCTATTGCCGCTCCACCTACTTCCCGGCCGCCACCGCCGACGCGCGGCGCGCGAACCTCGACGCGAACCGCCGCGCGCTCGCGCAGGCGGCCGAACTCGGCGCGCGCTGCTTCGTGCTGGTGGTGGGCGGCCTCGTGCCGGGCAGCCGCGACCTCGCGGCGGCGCGCGCGCAGGTGGAGGACGGCATCGCCGCGCTGCTCGACACCGCGCGCGAGTTGCGCGTGCCGCTCGCGATCGAGCCGCTGCACCCGATGTACGCGGCCGACCGCTCGGTGATCAACACGCTCGCGCAGGCGCTCGCGCTGTGCGCGCGGCTCGAGCCGGACGGCGCCGGCTGGCTCGGCATCGCGGCCGACATCTACCACTGCTGGTGGGATCCGGCGCTCGACGCCTCGCTGCGCGCGGCCGGCGCGCGGCGCCGCCTGCTCGCCTATCACGTCTCGGACTGGCTGCCCGACACGCGCGACCTGCTGCTCGACCGCGGGATGATGGGCGACGGCGTGGTGGATCTGCGCGCGATTCGCGGCAGCGTCGAGGCGGCCGGCTACGACGGCATGGTCGAGGTCGAGATCTTTTCGCGCGAACGCTGGTGGCGCGAGCCGCCCGAAGCGGTGCTGGCCTGCTGCGCGCAGCGTCTGACGACGGTGTGCTGAACGGACCGCGCCGCGCCTGCGGCGCCGGTGCCGCTTAATGACGGATTGGCGTCGTATCACGGCAGGCATTCAACGGCATAATCGGCAGCGGCTCAATTCAAATACCGATGGACAATACAGCCGCCGTCGAATAATCGATACCTGGAAATCAGCCGATTCGGTGTAATCGCTTTTTGTTATTACGTTTGCATTACATGTCGTCAATTCGCAATTTGGAAAATGCTTCCGGAATCGCGTGAAGCAGGTGATCAATAAAAACCCTGACTTTCGGGGGAAGATGCCGATTCGGTTGATAGAGTAACCATGCTATTCCACTGTATGGCGTGATCAACTGCCAGTCGGGAAATAATCGCACCACTTCATTTTGTTTCAGCGCCGCGCGGGCCGTGAAATCGGGCAGAAAACCCACGCCGGCGCCGGCCCGCACCGCGTCGAGCATCGCCTCGCTGTGATTGACGACGAACCGGCCGCGCACCGTCACCTGCTGTTCCTCGCCATCGCGGCGAAAGCACCAGCGGTGGTCCGCGTGATGGTCGCCGAAGAACAGCGTGTCGTGCGCGGCCAGCTCGCGCGGCGTGGCGGGCCGGCCGCGCCCGGCCAGATAGGCCTCCGACGCGCACAGCAGGTAGCGCACCGGCGACAGCGGCTTGGCGACTAGGTTCGGCGGCGGTTCCTCGCCGATGCGGATCACGAAATCGACCGCATCGTCGATCAGGTCGATCTCCTGGTCCGTCAGTCGCAGCTGCACGTTCACCTCCGGGTGTTCCCGCAGGAACGCCGTGACGTGCGGGCTGACCACGGTCTTGCCATAGCTCAGCGGCGCGCTGGCGCGCACCAGCCCATGCGGCTTCTCGATGAACCGGCCCGTGATGTCGCTGACCGATTCCGCCGCCGACATCATGTCCTCGCAGGCCCGGTAGACGCGCTCGCCGATCTCGCTCAATTGCAGTTTGCGGGTGGTCCTGACCAGCAGCCGCACGCCCAATTCCGATTCCAGACGCGAGATTTGCCGGCTGATGGCCGACGGGGTCTGGCCGAGCGAATGCGCGGCGGCCGAAAAGCTGCGCAATTCGACTACCCGCACGAAGGTGGCCAGAAAAGGCAGGCGCCCAATCGTTTCATTTGTTCGCATGGGGAATAGATTTTGTTCCGCAGGCGAGGATTATCGCATTTTTAGACATGCTCCATACTTGAAACGGGCCATGGCTGTGATCAAAAAAATGGAAAAGTGATGAGAGATATTGTAGGGGTGGTTGCAAATCGATCCGCCAGCCAAGCGCGCAAAAGCAGGCTGGCGAAAACGATTGCCAATAGCTTCGATCTGCCCCATTCCGATTTCGCGCTCGATAATCTGTATCGAGCGTCCTGCCTGGGCTTTACCGCGGGCGAGAACACTTCGAACGGCTTGGCGTGCCGGCCCGGCATCGGCATGCGGGAGGACGGCTTTCGCGAATTCGCGCGGCGCTGAGTACGACGCCGAAGGCAATTCGCAACGGGCGGCGCGGGGTGCGAAGGCGATGCCGTGCCGGATCCGCGGCGCTGATTTTCCGGTAGTGCGCCGCCGAGGCGCGTGGTCGTCGATCCGGCGGCGCCGGACGGGTACGACGCGATCGCGTTCAACGCGGGCCGCCTCGATGTCCCGATCGTGCCGGCCACGCGCGATGGCCTGCGGATCGTCGAGCCACGGCTCGTATCGATCCGCGAGCGAAGACAGGCAGTGAAGCGGGACGCCGCCCGTGAGGGCGGGCGGCGCCACCGGGATAACAACGCGGCTGCCGACGGCCGCATTAAATTATTTGATAACTGGGAGGCGGTATGAAGATCAGGGATCTGGCGCTTGCGCTGCTGGTAACCGCGCTGTGGGGCATCAATTTTTCGGTGATCAAGATCGGCCTCGGCTCGTTCGATCCGTTCCTGCTCGCCGCGCTGCGCTTCGTGTTCTGCGCGCTGCCCTGGGTGCTGGTGTTCAAGCGTCCCACCGTGCCGTTCAAGTACGTGTTCTGGTACGGCCTGATCCTCGGCGCGCTGCAGTTCGGCCTGCTGTTCCTCGGGATCCGCGAGGGCCTGACGGCGGGCCTCGCCTCGGTGGTGCTGCAGCTGCAGGTGTTCTTCACGATCTGCTTCGGCGCGATCGCGCTGCGCGAGCGCGTCAAGGTCCGGCAGCTGGCCGGCATGGTGCTCGCGTTCATCGGCGTGGTCGCCATCGCCAAGGTGGGCGGCGGCGCGAGCAACCTGCTCGCGGTGCTGCTGGTGGTGGGCGCCGCCGCGTCGTGGGGCGTCGCCAACATCATCGTCAAGAAGTCGGGCGCCACCGACATGCTCGGCTTCATGGTGTGGTCGAGCCTGGTGCCGCCGCTGCCGCTGTTCGCCGTCGCGCTGGCCGTGAACGGCCCCGCGCACGTGGCCGCCGACCTGCGCAACATCGGCTGGAGCGGCGCCGGCGCCGTGGCCTATCTGGTCTACCCGACCACGCTGTTCGGCTATTCGATCTGGAACATCCTGCTGCGCAAGTACAAGACCTCGCTGGTCGCGCCGCTCACGCTGCTGGTGCCGATCTTCGGCATGCTCAGTTCGATGGTGATCTTCCACGAGGAGCTCACGGTCACCAAGGTGGTGGCCGTGGTGTTCGTGATCGCGGGCCTGCTGATCAACCTGTTCGGCCTGCCGTTCGGCCGGCGCGCGGCGGCCGCCGCGCCGCAGACCACGCCGCGCTGAGGCCGCCATGCTCACCGGAGAATGTTTGTGCGGCGCGGTGCGCTACCGCTTCACGGGAACCCCGTCGCGCGTCAGCTACTGCCACTGCTCGCAATGCCGCCGCTTCACCGGCGCGCCGGTGTTCGCCGCCGCGCTGGTGGCGCGCGAGACGCTCGCTATCGAGGGCGAACCGCGTGAATACCGCTCGTCGCAGCACGGCATCCGCCAGTTCTGCGGCACCTGCGGATCGAGCCTGTTCTTCGCGTTCGACACGCGCGCCGACCAGATCGAGATCCTGCTCGGCACGCTCGACGACGCGGCGGACGTGGTCCCCACGTTCCACGGGTTCGATGCCGCGCGCATCCCGTGGTTCGACGTGAAGGACGACCTGCCGCGCCACGCGGCGATGCCTTGATGTTTTCCGACCCAGCAGCCCACTACCCCACAGGAGAGATTCAGATGCCGTCCAGCTCGTCGTTCAATACCTACAGCAACCTGCTGAACCCGGAATTCCGCGCGAAGATCGATGCGATGCTCGGGCAGTTCGAGGCCGCGTTCTACGAAAAGATCGAGAAGGCCGAGGACATGCTGAAGTCCGACTCCTTCGACATGGGCATGTACAAGCGGCACAACGTCGAGACGATCCTGCGCATCTCGCTGAAGCGCGCGGTCGATCCGCTGGTCGCCAACTACTGGGCCTCGCGCGACCCGCAGCTGTGCAAGGAGTGGGGCCTGTACGGCGCCGAGGAAGGCCGCCACGACCGCATGTTCGCGCGCGACCTGCACGAAGTGGGGATGACCGACGAGGAGATCTACGCCACGCGGCCGACCTTCGCCACCGAGCTGCTGAACGGCTATTTCTACTACACGATGGCCACCGAAGGCCCGCTCGCGTCGATGGTCAGCGGCTTCTATCTCGAGTACGTCGCGGGCCGCACGCAGCCGGACTGGCTCGACAGCATGGAAGTGCATCTCGGCAAGGAACTGACCAAGGGCGCGCGCCGCCATCTGGCGCAGGATCTCGAGGACGATCACGTCAACATGGTCTGGAACATGATCATGCGCACCATCAAGGGGCCGGCCGACGAAGCGCGCTTCGTCGAGCACCTGGTCAAGATCAACGCGCTGTTCGTCTCCTACTTCGTCGAAGTGGCGCGCAGCGTGCGCGTGCCGGCGCCGAACCCGCTGGAAGCGGCGATGACCGCGCCGGTCGCGGCGCTGACCGTGGCGGCCGAGACCAGCAAGGCGCTCGCCTGAGCGTGATGCGGCTCGCCGTGCCGCGCGCGCGGGCGCGCGGCACGATTCCCTATCCCGAGATGCATTGCGTGAGGCTGCGATGAAATTCGAATGGCCGGCGTCGCTGTCGCGACAGGACATGACCGAGCTGGTGGACCTGATGAACACGGTGTCGACGCGCGAGACGACGCTCGGCTTCTTCGAGCCGATCTCGGCGGCGGCCGGCCTCGCGATGATGGAGGCGCTCGACGCCGACCTGCGCGCGAACGCTGCACAACTGCTGATCTCGCGCGAGGCGCCCGACGGCAGGATCGTCGGGATGCTGATCCTGGCGCGCCAGTCGCTGCCGGCGCGGCGCCACATCGTCGAGATGAAGCGCTGCGTGATCGAGCCGGCCTATCGCGGCCGCTTCGTGCTGGACGGCTGGCGGCTCGCGCTCGAACGCGTCAAGCAGATGGGTTGCGACATCATCGTGATCGACGTGCGCAGCGACGGCAAGGCCGAGCAGCTGTGGCGCCGGCTCGGCTTCGTCGAGTACGGCCGGCTCGACGACTACGCGCGCGTGAACGGCCGCGTGATCACCGGCTATTTCCTGCGCGCCTACGTGGACGAGGTGATCGCGCACCAGCAGCGCACCAGCACGTTCTGGCATCGCCGCGGTCGGTCCGCGGGCGGCGAACTCGAACTCGACGCCGTGTCCGGCGAACGGAGCGACGCGTGAGCGCGGCACGCCGCAGCCTGCTCGCCTCGCTGGCCGCGATGTGCGTGCAGGGCGCGTGGGCCGCGTATGCGAACCATACGGCCGGCCCGTGGATCGCCGGGCGCTCGGCCGTGGTGCAGGGGTTGTGCAGCTTCGGCATGACCTACTGCGTGACGCGGCTGATCGAATGGCTGGTGGCGCGCTTTCGCTCGGGGCCGCCGGCCGTGCGCATCGTTCGCACGGCGCTGCTCGCGATCGGCTGGATGCTCGGCGTGCAGGTGCTCGCGCACTGGCTGGCCGGCACCCCGCACATCGCCGCCACCATCGCGCCGGCCGCCTCGCTCGGCACGGTCTACTGCATCGTTTATACGATCGGCCGCGTGAAGCTCGACCGCGGCCCGATCGGGCAACACCCGGGCTCACCCACCACCGACGACGCCGCGCTGCGCAACGCCGCGGCCGTCACCCCACTCTCCGACAGGAAGGTATGAACATGGCAACCAAGATCGCGGTCCTGACTAACGATTTGCAGTACGAACTGGTCAACAAGAATCCCGAGCGGATTCGCGCGGTGGCTGACGCCACGCCGGGCTTCCGCCAGTTCCTCGACGGCATGCGCGAGCGCGGCTGCGAGATCATCCACCTGCAGCTGATCAACCGCGAGGACGACGCGAACGCCGAGCGCTACAACGGCTACCTGCCGGTGACGAAGGGCAGCGAGGGCGCGCAGATCATCGCCGAATTCCTCGCCGATTCGGACCTGGTGGTCGAGAAGAACAAGGACAGCGGCTTCTACGAGACCGACCTGCACGACATCCTGCAGTCGCGCGGCGTCGACACGGTGGTGGTGACCGGCATGCAGACGCAGATCTGCGTGCAGACCACGGCCGCCGACGCGTTCTTCCGCGGCTACAACATTTGGGTGCCGTCCGACTGCGTGGTGTCGGCCCAGGAGGCCGACAAGAAGCGCGCGCTCGAATGGCTCGACGGCTATTGCGCGACCGTGACCGACTCGTCCGAGGTGCTGCGCACCATCGACGAACTCGGCCATCTGCCGCGCAAGGCGATCAAGACGCCGTAAGGCGCGCGCCGGCCGCGGGCATCCCGCGCGCGGCCGGCGGCACATCCCAGGAAACCCCAAGAAACTCGGTCGAAGACTCTATGAACATCAATGATCTGTCGCGTTCGGAAGTCGTGCTGGACCATGGCACGGGCGCAAAACTGAGCCGCGAGCTGGTGGAAATGATCGTCTCGGTGCTGGGCGATACCTATCTCGGCGAAATGGAGGACAGCGCGCTGCTCGACATCGAGGGCGGACGCCTCGCGATGACGACCGACTCGTTCGTCGTCAATCCGCCGCTGTTCGGCAACGGCGACATCGGCAAGATCGCGGTGTGCGGCACCGTCAACGATCTGGCGGTGGTCGGGGCCACGCCGAAGTTCCTCTCGCTCGCGCTGATCCTGGAGGCGGGGCTGCCGTTCAGCACGCTGGTGCGGGTGCTGGAATCGATCCGCGACACCGCGCGCGAGGCCAACGTGAAGATCGTCGCCGGCGACACGAAGGTGGTCGGCAAGGGCGAGGCGGACCAGATCTTCATCAACACGGCGGGCATCGGCATCGTCAAGCGCGCGCCGCTGCGCATGAAGCAGGTGCGGCCCGGCGACCGCGTGATCCTGAGCGGCTGGATCGGCAATCACACCATCCACCTGCTGTCGATCCGCGAGGGGCTAGGCTTCGAGACCCGCGTGCTGAGCGATTGCGCGCCGCTCAACGGCATGCTGCAGGCGCTGTTCGACGCGCTGCCCGAGGGCGCGGTGCGCTCGGTGCGCGACGTCACGCGCGGCGGCCTGTCGGCGGTGATGCACGAATATGCGTCCGCGCTCGACGCGACGCTCGAGATCCGCGAAGCCGACCTGCCGATCCAGGCGGAGACGGCGATGGCCGCCGACATGCTCGGCATCGACCCGATCAACATGGCCAACGAGGGCTGCCTGTGCCTGTTCGTGGCGCCCGAGCACGCCGAGCAGGTGCTGAGCGTGCTGCGCGAGCACCGCTACGGCAAGCAGGCGGTGGAGATCGGCCAGGTGCGCGAGTCGGGCGGCCGCGCGGTGGTGATGGTGGGCCGCAACGGGCAGGCGCGCGAGATCGAGGAACTGGTCGGCGCCGAGCTGCCGCGTCTATGCTGAGCGCCGAGGCGGGGACCGTCGCGCCGGACGGACGCGTCGAGGCGGGCGCGCTGCTGCGCCGGCGCATCCGCGTCACCGGCGTGGTGCAGGGCGTCGGCTTCCGGCCGTTCGTCTATCGCATCGCGCTGGCGCGCGCGCTGCGCGGCTGGGTGCTCAACGACGCCGACGGCGTGCTGATCGAGGTGGAGGGCAGCGCCACCGCGCTGGCCGATTTCTCGGCGGCGCTGCGCGAGGAGCTGCCCCCGCTCGCGCGCATCAGCGCGCTGCGCTCGCAGGGCGTCGAGCCGCTGCATGACGCGGCCGAGGGCTTCGTGATCCGCGACAGCGAGCGCAGCGGCAGCCATCTCGCGCAGCTGCCGGCCGATTCGCACGTCTGCGAGGCGTGCCTCGCCGAGCTGACGGACCCGGCCGACCGGCGCTACCGCTATCCGTTCATCAACTGCACCAACTGCGGGCCGCGCTTCTCGCTGATCGAGGCGATTCCCTACGATCGCGACAACACCACGATGCGCGCGTTCGCGATGTGCCCGGCCTGCGAGACCGAGTACCGCGATCCGGCGGACCGCCGCTATCACGCGCAGCCGAACGCGTGCCCGGTGTGCGGGCCGCAGCTCGCGCTGCACGACGCCGACGGCCCGGTGGCCGGCGGCGACACGGCGCTGCGCGCGACGCTCGATGCGCTGCGCGCGGGGCTGTGCGTGGCGGTGAAGAGCGTCGGCGGCTTCCATCTGGTGGTGGACGCGCGCAACGCGGCGGCGGTGGCGCGGCTGCGCGAGCGCAAGCGGCGCAACTCGAAGCCGTTCGCGCTGATGCTGGCGTCGATCGACGCGGTCCGCGAGCGTGCCGCCTGCAGCGAGCTGGAGGCGCAATGGCTGCGCTCGCCGGGCCGGCCGATCGTGCTGCTGCGCAAGCACGAGGGCGGCGATATCGCGGCCAACGTCGCGCCGCGCAACCCGAACCTCGGCATGATGCTGCCGTCGGCGCCGCTGCATTACCTGCTGCTGTCCGAGCCCGACCTGCCGGCACTCGTGATGACGAGCGGCAACGTGTCGGGCTCGCCGATCGTCTATCGCAACGAGGACGCGCTCGCGAGCCTGTTCGAGGTGTGCGACCGCGTGCTGCTCAACGATCGCGACATCGCGATCCGGATCGACGACTCGGTGATCCGCTGCTCCGACGACGCGCGGCTCGCCGAGCCGCAGGTCAGCTTCCTGCGCCGCGCGCGCGGCTTCGCGCCCTACGCGATCGAGGCCGGCCGGACCCTGGCGCCGGTGGTGGCCTACGGCGCGGAGCTGAAGACCACCGTCGCGCTGGCCGATCGCGAGCGCATCTACGTGAGCCAGCACATCGGCGATCTCGGCAACGACGACACGTTCCGCTCGCACCAGGCGATCGCCACGCATCTGGCCGAGCTGTACCGCGTCACGCCCGCCGTGACGGCCTGCGACCTGCATCCGTCGTTCCGCTCCACGCGCGCGGCGTCGGACACGCATACCGCGCGCCGGCAGGTCCAGCATCACCACGCGCACATGGCCGCCTGCCTTGCCGACAACGGCATCGACGGGCCGGCGATCGGCGTGATCCTCGACGGCGCCGGCTACGGCCTCGACGGCACGATCTGGGGCGGCGAGTTCTTCGTCGGCGACGCGCGCGAGGTGCAGCGCGCCGGCCACCTGCGCTACCTGTCGCTGCTCGGCGGCGACAAGGCCGTGCATGAGCCGGTACGCACCGCGCTCGCGCTGGCGCTCGAATCGTTCGATGGCGACGCCTCCGTGCTGGCCCGCGTGCCGGCGCTCGCGGCGCTCGGCGACGAGGTCCGGCACGTCTACGGCACCATGTGGCGCAAGGGCATCAACGTGACGCGCGCCTCCAGCATGGGGCGGCTGTTCGATGGTGTCGCGGCGCTGGCGGGCGTCTGCTCGCGGGCCGAATACGAGGCGCACGGCCCGATCGAGTTCGAGGGGCTGCTGGGGCGCGACACCGCGATGGGCGAGCCGTATGCCCACCTGCTGGAGTCGCCGCCCGACGCGCCGATCGAGCTCGACTACCGGCCGATCGTGCGGCAGGTGTTCGCCGACGTGGCCGACGGCGTCGAGCCGGCCGTCATCAGCCGGCGCTTCCACTCCACCCTGGTGCTGGCGATCGCGGCGCTCTGCGAGCGGCTGCGCGGCCGGCACGGGCTCGACACGGTGGTGCTGAGCGGCGGCGTGTTCCTGAACGAATTCTTGCTGGTGAATGCGCTGGTCGAACTCCGGCAGCGGGGCTTCCAGGTCCATGCGCATCGTGACGTGCCGACCAACGACGGCGGCATCGCGCTCGGGCAGGTGGTGGTGGCGAGTGCGAGGATCGCGGCGGAGCGCCAGGCCGTCGAATGAACGACTTTCTTCCGGGATGATGCCAATGAACACACCGCACGTTGAATTACCCGAATCGGCCGACATGTTCGAATTCGTCCGGCGCCGCGAGTCGAGCGCGCGCACCTACGCGAACGCGCTGGGCCGCGTGTTCGTGAGGGGGCGCGGCGCGCACGTGGCCGACAGCGACGGCCAGGAGTACCTGGACTGCCTGTCGTGCGCCGGCACGCTGGCGCTCGGCCACAACCATCCATACGTGCGCGACCGCGTGATCGAGTTCCTGCTGTCGGACCCGCTGCTGCAGGCGCTCGACATCACCACGCCGGCCAAGAGCCGCTTCATCGAGGCGCTGTTCGGCGTGCTGCCCGAGGCGTTCGCCGAGCATGCGCGGATCCAGTTCTGCGGGCCGTCCGGCGCCGACGCGACCGAGGCCGCGATCAAGCTGATGAAGACCGCCACCGGCCGGCGCTCGGTGCTGGCGTTCCATGGCGGTTACCACGGCATGACGGCCGGCGCGCTCGCGCTGACCGGCAACCTGACGGCCAAGACCGAAGTCGCCTCGCTGATGCCGGACGTGCATTTCCTGCCCTATCCGCATGCCTATCGCTGCCCGTTCGGCACCGACGGCAGCGACACCACGGCGCTCTCGCTCGCCTACATCGAGCGCGTGCTGGGCGATCCCGAGAGCGGCATCGTCGCGCCGGCCGCGATCATCGTCGAGGCCGTGCAGGGCGAGGGCGGCGTGATTCCGGCGCCGGCCGAGTGGCTGCGCGGGCTGCGCGAGCTGACCGAGCGCTTCGGCATCCCGCTCGTGATCGACGAGATCCAGACCGGTTTCGGCCGCACCGGCACCATGTTCGCGTTCGAGCACGCCGGCATCGTGCCCGACGCGGTGCTGATCTCGAAGGCGATCGGCGGCGGCTTCCCGATGTCGGCGGTGCTGTACCACGAGCGCTACGACCGCTGGAAGGCCGGCGCGCATGCCGGCACGTTCCGCGGCAACCAGATCGCGATGGCCGCCGGCACGGCGCTGCTCGACGTGATGCGAGACGAGCGCATCGTGGCGCGCGTGGGCGAGCGCGGCGCCCAGCTCGAGGCCGGCCTGCGCGAGCTGGCGGCGCGCTTCGCGGCGTTCGGCGACGTGCGCGGGCGCGGCCTGATGTGGGGCGTGGAGATCGTCGACCCGGCCGGCACCACCGACCGCGCCGGACGCCGCCCGGCAGACGGCGACGCCACGCGCCGGCTCAAGCGCGCGTGCCTCGCGCGCGGCCTGATCGTCGAATCGGGCGGCCGCTTCGGCGCCGTGCTGCGGATGCTGCCGCCGCTGACGATCACGGCCGACGAGGTCGATGAACTGCTCGCCAAGCTCGGCGCCGCCTGCGCCGACGTCTGGCCGGCCGAGGCGGCCGAAGCCACCGAGCCGGCGCCGGCCATCGCCGGCGCCGCGCCTCCGCTGCTCGCCGAGACGCAGTGACCCCGCCGCGGGCGGCCGGTGCCGGGCCGCCCGCGCGTGCCTCATCTTCATGGAGTCGAACATCTTGCCTTATCGCATGTGGCGTCTGTTGCGCGGGTGGTTGCTGGGGGTGGCCGTGCTGGCCGTGTGCGTGACGGGGGGACTGGCCATCTACGGCCGCGCCTCGCTGCCGGTGCTCGCCGGCACCGTGGTGGCGGGTGGCGCGAGTGGCGTCGGCGCACGCGTGGAGATCGCGCGCGATCCGCACGGCATTCCGCACATCGTGGCGGCGTCCGACGACGACGCCTATTTCGCGCTCGGCTACGTCCACGCGCAGGACCGGCTCTGGCAGCTCGACGTCGACCGGCGCATCGCCAGCGGCACGCTGGCCGAGGTGCTCGGCCCGGCGGCGCTGCCGGTGGACACCTTCATGCGCACGCTCGGCGTGCGGCGCAACGCCGAGCGCATCTACGCCCACCTGTCGCCCGAGGCGCGCCACGTGCTGGAGCGCTACGCGGCCGGCGTCAATTTCTATCTGGGCTCGCGCCGCGGGCCGCTGCCGATCGAGTATCTGCTGACCCGCGCGCCGGCGCCCGCGCCGTGGACGCCGGCCGACTCGGTGGCGTGGCTGTCGGTGCTCGCGTGGGACCTGAGCGGCAACATGGCGATGCAGATCGAACGGATGCGCCTCACGCACCGGCTGCCGCTCGAACAGATTCATCAGCTGATCACGACCGCGCCCGAGGATCTGACGCGGATGGCCACCATCGACTACGTGCCGCTCTATCGCGACCTGTCGGCGCTGGCCGAGGCGGGCGTCGGCGCGCTGGCCGCGGCGCCGTCGCGGCACGTCGAGGGCATCGGCTCGAACAACTGGGTGGTGGCCGGCAGCCGTTCGGCCAGCGGCAAGCCGATGCTCGCGAACGACCCGCATCTGGGGCTGTCCACGCCCGGCCTGTTCTATCTGGCGCATCTGAAATCGGATCGCCTCGACGTGGTGGGCGGCACGGTGCCGGGCCTGCCGCTGGTGCTGATCGGCCACAACGCGCACATCACATGGGGGCTCACCAACACCGGCACCAGCGTGGAGGACCTGTTCCTCGAACAGCTCGACCCGGCGCGGCCCGGCGAATACCGCACGCCGGACGGCTGGGCAAGATTCGTCACGCGCACCGAGACGATCCGCGTGAAGGGCCAGGCGAATGTCGTGCTGAACGTGCGCGAGACGCGCCACGGGCCGGTGGTCAGCGACGTCTCGCCGAAGGCGCGCGACGCGCTCGGCCAGTCCGGCCAGTCCGGCCGGTCCAATCGCTACGTGCTGGCCTTGCAGTGGACCGCGCTGATGCCCGACGACACGACGCTGGAAGCGGGCTTTGGTTTCGATCACGCGACCAACTGGAACGAGTTTCTCGCCGCCGCGGCGAAGTTCGGCGTGCCGCAGCAGAACGTGGTCTACGCGGACCGCGACGGCAACATCGGCTTCATCGCGCCCGGACGCGTGCCGCTGCGCTCGCCCGATAACGACCTGATGACGGAAGTGCCCGCGCCCGGCTGGCAGGCGCGCTACGACTGGAACGGCTTCGTGCCGTTCGCGCAGCTGCCGCAGGCGTTCAATCCGCCCGACGGGCGCATCGTCACCGCCAACAACCGGATCGTGCCGCGCGACTCGCCCTACTTCCTCACCGGCGAATGGGTGATGCCGTACCGGTATCACCGGATCACCACGCTGCTCGACGCGCGCGCGCGGCATACGCTGGACAGCTTCGAGGCGATCCAGACCGACGTCCACTCGGCGGCGCAGGACGCGCTGCTGCCGCTGCTGCTCGCGCAGGCCGGCCCGCAGAGCGACGCCGACGCGGCGCAGGCGGTGGCGTGGCTCACCGCGTGGAATCGCGACGCGCGCGCGGACCGGCCCGAGCCGCTGATCGCGAGCGCGTGGGAGCGCGCGGTCACGCAGGCGATCTTCGAGCCGCGCTCGGGGCACGAGCTGTTCAAGGAGTATTGGGGGCAGCGGAACCTGCATCAGGCGCTGCTGAACGCGCTCGGCGATCCGGCCGTGGGCGCCGCCTGGTGCAGCACCGGCGCCGCGCCGGGGCCGCGGCCCGCGCAGCCGTGCGCGGGGCAGGTGAGCGCGGCGCTGCGGGCCGCGTTGCTTGACCTGCGGCAGCGCTACGGCAGCGACATGCAGGCGTGGCGCTGGGGCGAGGCGCACGCCGCGGTTGCGCCGCACCGGCCGTTCCATCAGGTGTCGTGGCTCGCGCGCTGGTTCGATCTGCGCGTGCCGGTGGGCGGCGACATGATGACGATCGACGTGGGCGGCAACGACTTCAGCGACGATGCCGCGCCGTACCAGACCCGCATGGCCGCCGCGATGCGCATGGTGGTGGACATGGCCGACCCCGGCGCCGCGCGCTTCGCGATGCCGGCGGGCGAGTCGGGCAACCGCTTCTCGTCGTGGTACGCGGACCTGATGCCGTTGTGGGCGAGCGGCCGCTACGTGACGATTCCTACTGACGCGCGCAGTATCGGTGCCTGCGATTGCAAGCGGCTGGCACTGGTGCCGGCGCGGGAGTGAGGGTAGGCACGCGCCAATGGTTGCGTGCGCATCGATAGTGCCGACGTCGGTCGCCGTTCCACCGCGTTTCCGCCGCCTCGGGCTAGAATCGTCGGCTTCACCGCTACCCACCGATGCCCGACGATGATCACGATCCGCCCGATGACCGACGACGATTTCGACCGCTTCTGGCCGACCTTCCAGGCGGTCGCCGCCGCGCAGGAAACCTACGCCTACGATCCCGCGCTGACGAAAGAAGCGGCCCGCGCGCTCTGGATCGACCTGCCGTCGTATACGTTCCTCGCCGAGGAGGAGGGCGAACTGCTCGGCTCCTACTACCTGAAGCCGAACGCGGCCGGCCCCGGCGCGCATGTCTGCAATTGCGGCTACATGGTGGCGCCAGCCGCGCGCGGCAAGGGCGTGGCGCAGCGCATGTGCGAGCACTCGCTGCAGGTGGCACGCGAGGCCGGTTTCCTCGCGATGCAGTTCAACTCGGTGGTGTCCACCAACGAGGTGGCCGTGGCGCTGTGGAAGAAAATGGGATTCGAGGTGGTGGGCACGCTGCCGCGTGCTTATCGCCACAGAACGCTGGGTTATGTCGACTGCTTCGTGATGTATCACTGGCTCGGGGAAGCGGGTGCCGCCTGAGCATGGCGGTTCGGGCGCGTTGATTCCGTTGAAGAGGTGCAACGGCCATCGCGTCGTACACGATCGCGATTCGACAGACGAAACGATCTCGAACGGCGGGCCGCCGCTCATCACGTTTTCGTGCCCGTCGGCCGCCTCGCGGCGAGCCGCCGGCAGGCGATGCAACGGCCCATGGCGCGCTTCGCATGCGCCGCACACCTTTACCGCACGGTTAAGCCATCGCTATTTTTATTCAATGGACGATGCCGGAACCGGATGAGACGATACCTGCATCGAAACGCGGACACGGTTTATCGAAGGCGTTGCCGGCATGACCGGGCTCCGTCGATTCGATAGCAGCACGCCGTGCGTCACCGCACCAGGAGACGCCATGCCCCGCCATGAGCGGCCATGTCCGGCCGCGCCCAACCCTGTTCAGGCCCAGCCTCGACGACGGACGTAGACGCCCGCGTCGCACCCCGGTCGCGCCCCTGACACCGACAGGTCGCGGTGGGCCGTCCATTTCGTACTGTTCCATGCCGTTTCGAGCTCGCATCGAACCGGTGCATCAATGCATCCATCGATAAGCAATGCGAATCAGCTGGATGCAAATAAAAAGCCAATATTGGAGACAATCATGCAGACCCATCACCACCCGATGCGTATTTCGAGAACGTAGCGAGCGCCGTGCGGCCATGCCGCCACGCCTTACCCGCGTGGCCGATCCGATCGCGGCTCATGCGATACCGGCCGGCGCGGCGAGATTGACCTCGCGACTCGAACACGACATCTCATGATCAAAAAACTTTCAGTAGTCCTGGTGGCATGCCAGTTCGCCGGCATGGCACATGCGCAATCGTCGGTGACGCTGGCCGGCGTGGTGGATGGCGGCATCCGCTATACGCGCAATGGTCTCGGCAGCCAGTACTCGATGAATTCGAACGGATTCTTCGGCTCGAACCGGCTCGATTTCATCGGCAAGGAAGACCTCGGCGGCGGCTACAACGCGCATTTCCGGCTCGAGAGCGGCTTCAACCTCGGCAACGGCGCATTCGACAACACCAATAACGTCGCCTTCAACCGCGGCGCCTATCTGGGCCTGGGAGGCTGGTTCGGCTCGCTCGATTTCGGCCGGCAATACACCATCGCCCACGATGTCGTGTACGACTACGACCCGTTCAATTTCGCCTATCCCGGCATCATCCCGCTGACGCCGGCCACCGACGGCACGCGCTTCAACAACGACGTGAAATACACCGGAAAATACGGACCGTTCCGTCTTCGCGTGGACAATGCGTTCGGCGGCGTGGCCGGCAATTTCAACGGCGGCTCGTCGCGCGGGGTAGGGCTGCAGTACAAGATGGGGGCCGTCAACGTCGGTGGTGCCTACATTCACCGCACGGTGCTGTCAGGCACCACCTACCAGCCGGACAATTACTACACGCTCGGCGCGGCGCTGACGTTCGGCGCACTGCGCCTCGCCGGCGGCTACATGAACGAGAACCTCGACGCGAGTGCGCCGAATCAGGCGGTGCGCACGCTCAACTACTGGGGCGGCGCGACCTACGCGCTGACGCCCTACACGCGAATCGGCGCGGCCTACTACATTACCGACCTGCCGAACTCGAGCGGCAAGCGCAGCCAGGGCCTGGTCAGCATTGCCTATTCGTTGTCGAAGCGAACCGTGCTGTATGCGGAATGCGACTACACCAGATTCGCGGGCTCCTACATCAGCAACAAGGCGCTGAATGCCACTCAGCAGCCGCACCAGCTCGCCGCCACGGTCGGCATCAATCACGCGTTTTGAGCGCGCCTGGATCGAGGTGGAGGGCGACCGGCACCCGGGTCCGGTCGCCCTCATCGCCAGTGTCTTGTGGTTTCGTTTATTCTGCTGCCTGATGCCTTTTTGTGACAGGCGGGCGTGGCGCGCCATCCGGCGGCTTCGTGGCACGGCGGCGTCCGGGTGCGAGCGGTCGGGCCGGCTGGCCCCGAACCCGGAATGAAGAGCGCACGCCCGCACACCGAGCCGGTGCGTGGTGGCTGCGCCCTGGAGACACTATGAGTCAGCTGGATTGGTATTTGAGCGTGAATCTCAAGGCGCGGCACTTGCGGTTGGTAGTCGCCATCTACGATTTCCGGAATCTGCGGCAGGTCGCTTCCAATTCCTACATCTCGGTGCCGGCGGTCTCGAAGTCGCTCGGCGAGATCGAGAGCGCGCTGGGCGTGAAGCTGTTCGAGCGCACCGTCAACGGCCTTCGGCCGACCGTCTACGGCGAGTGCGTGGTACGCCACGCGCGCGCGGTGCTGAGCAGCCTGAGCCAGACCGCCGAGGAGATCAGGGCGCTGCAGATCGGCAGCGCCGGCAAGGTGCATGTCGGCGCGCTGCCCTCGCTGATCTCCACCATCATGCCGAAGGCGCTGGCCTTGCTGAAACAGGAGGCGCCGCATACCAACGTATCGATTCTCGAAGGCCGCATGACCGCGCTGCTGCAGGATCTGCGGCGCGGCGATCTCGACATGATCGTGGGCCGCCTGCCCAACAAATCCGACACGGTCGGCCTGCAGGAGCGTGCGCTGCTCGACACGCCCGTCAAGCTCGTGACCGGCGTGCATCACCCGCTGGCGGGCAAGAAGAAGGTGCAATGGTCGGACCTGGACGGCTTCCCGTGGATCCTGCCGCCGCCGGGCTCGTTGCTGCGCGAGCCGATCGAGAACACGCTCGCGCGTCATGGTCTGGCGATGCCGTCGAACTACATCGAAACGCTCTCCACGCACCTGATTCGCTCCTATATCCAGATCAACGACGCCATCGCACTGCTGACCGTGGACATGCTGTATCCCTACGCGGACGCGAGCCCGATTCACGTGCTGCCGCTCGATCTGAATCTGGTCACGCGGCCGCTCGGCGTGGTGTGGCGCGGCGACAAACCGCTCGCGCCCAGTGCGACGCTGCTGCTGCGTTGCCTCGAAAAGGTCTGTCCGCCGATGACGGGCGACAACCACGCCGATGCCACGATGATGGGGGAGCGCGCCGACTGAGCGCGCCACCGGCCCTGGCCGCGACTTAACCTGCCGGTTAAGCCATCGTCGGTTTATTTCAATGGACGGAAATTCGGGCGGGCTCGAAGATGGGCGCATGGCCTCGCGCGCCGCGCGAAGCGAAGCCGCTGTCCGCCGTGCGCGATCACGGGGCGGCGTGGTGTCCGTGCCGGCGACACATGCGTATCGAAGCCGGCGAGTGCGGGCCGATTCCGGCGCCGGTCGAGATTCGCGCTTCGGGCGGTGCCGGCATGTCGCCTGTCACGCGCGCCCGCCGCACCCGACATCGCGACGAGACGTGCCGGGATCGGGTTCGGGGCGATTCGCCCGCTGCCGGATCCCGCGCGCCGGCCACGGCACGCGCCGCCCCATCCGACCACCATCCATCCAGCCCATGCCGACGTCCGTTCTCGATCGCGCTTCCCATCTCGTCGCGCTGCAGATGCTGCTCGGTACCTACCCCAGCACGCGCGCGCTGGTGGACGGCACGCTGCGCTCCGACCTTGTCGAGATCGCGTTCGCGAACGTGGCGCATCCGCTTCTCGCGTTCCGGCGCGCCGTGCAGGACCTCGAGTTCGATCTGGCCGAGCTGCCGATCGTGCCGTTCCTGATGGCGCGCGCGCGGGGCCGGCCGCTGGTGCTGCTGCCGGCCGTGATCATCGGCCGGTTCCAGCATCCGTATCTGGTCTACAACGCCGAACGCGGGCCGCTTTCGCCGCGCGACCTGAGCGGCAAGCGCATCGGCCTGCGGGCCTATTCGCAGACCTCCGCGATGTGGATTCGCGGGGTGTTGCAAGCCGACTTCGGGCTCGATCCGGCCGCGATGGAATGGGTGACGCTCGAGCCGCCCTACGTCGACGCGTATGCCGACCCACCCAATGCGCGCCGCGCGTCCGGCGACAAGACGCTGCTGCGGATGCTGCTGGACGGCGACATCGATGCGGCCATCGTGCCCGACGGCGGCCGTGCCGACCCGCGCATCCGGACGCTGTTTCGCGAGCCGATGGCGGAATCGGCCGCGTGGCACGACCGCAACGAAGCGATCCAGATCAATCACATGGTGGTGGCGCACGAGAGCCTGGTGGCACGGCATCCGGACGCCGTGCGCGAAGTGTTCGCGCTGCTCGAGCGCAGCCGGCGCGTGGCGGCGGAGCAGGGCGGCAAGAAGGAGCCGCCGTTCGGGCTCGAAGCGAATCGGCGCAATCTCGAGGTGGCGATCGACTACTGCTGGCGCCAGCGCCTGATCGAGCGCCCCCTGAGCGTGGACGAACTGTTTTGCGACGTGACGCGCGCGCTCGGTGCATGACGGGGCGCCTTGCCTGGAAGGTCGGGAAGCGGGCGGGGTAGCACCGGATGGCTGGTGGATCGACACGCCTGCGCAGTCAATGATTCGCAATCCGAATCATGGGATTCGAGTCGAGCGACCCTTTACCGTTTGGTTAACGCACCCTCGGGTTTTTTCAATAGACGGAAACCGTGGCCTGCACGATGATCGTCTCACCGGATCGCCGCAAGCGCCACGCAGATGGCCTCGTCATCGCAGGCAAGACTGCCGCCGATCGCGGACTTTCATTGCATTCATCCAGGAGACAGCGTTGACGAAAAACGTCCCGCTCAAGATCGCGATCGCCGACTACCCGCACACCTCGGCGATCCGGAACGGCTCGATTCCCATCGAAGGGGTCGACGCGGAAATCATCACCGTCAAGCCGCAGATCGGCGCGTTCCGCCGCATGGTGCGCGACGTCGAATTCGACGTCTGCGAACTGGCGCCGACCACCTACCTCATCGCGCGTGCTTACGGCGCGCCGTTCGTCGCGCTGCCGATCTTCGTGATGCGGCGCTTCCATCACGGCGGCCTGCTGGTCCGTCCCGACGCCGGCATCGCCACGCCGAAGGACCTGGAAGGCAGGAAGGTCGGCGTGCGTGCCTACTCGGTCACCACCGGCGTGTGGACGCGCCAGGTGCTGATCGACGAATTCGGCCTCGATTCCTCGAAGGTCACCTGGGTGGTGGACGACGAGGAACACGTCACGCAGATGACGCTGCCCGCCAATGTGATCCATGCGCCGAAGGGCAGCTCGCTGGCCGACATGATGGCCTCGGGCGAACTGTCGGCCGGCTTCGCGGCGAACGCCGGCATCGGCCGCACCGGCAACCCGACCGGCGGCTGGCAGGAAGTGGAGGCGAACTATCCCGACTTGCTGCCGAACGCGGCCGCGCTCGAGGCCGACTATTACCGGCGCAGCGGCGTGTATCCGATGCACGGCACGATCGTGGTGAAGGATTCGGTGCTGGCCGAGCATCCGTGGATCGCGAAGTCGCTCTACGACGCGTTCGACCAGGCCAAGCAGGCGTGGCTCGCCAGACTCGACAGCGGCGATGCGACCGATCCGAGCGACAGGAAGTATCTGGCGTTGCGGGAGATCGTCGGCCACGACCCGCTGCCCTACGGCATCGAGGCGAACCGCAAGACCATCGAGGCGCTGGAAGCCACCGCGTTCAAGCAGGCGCTGACGCCGCGGCGCATGTCGATCGACGAGCTGTTCGTCGATCCGCTGGCCCGCTGAAAGGAGACCCCATGATCATCGATTGCCACGGCCATTTCACCACCGTCCCCGCCGCGTTTCGCGACTGGCGGGCCAGGCAGGTCGCCGCCGCCAACGATCCGGCCAACGCGCCGTCGCGCGCCGACGCCTTCATCAGCGACGACCAGATCCGCGACGCCATCGAGAACGGCCAGCTCAAGCTGCAGCGCGAACGCGGCAGCGATCTCACGCTGTTCTCGCCGATCGCGGGCCTGATGAGCCATCACCTCGGCAACGAGCGCACCAGCCTCGAATGGGCCGAGTTGTCGAACGACCTGGTGCATCGGGTCACCGAACTGTTCCCGGAGAACTTCGCGCCGGTCTGCCAGCTGCCGCAATCGCCGGGCGCCGCGCCCGCCAATTCGGTTCCCGAGCTGCGCCGCTGCGTCGAGCAGATGGGCTTCGTCGGCTGCAACCTGAATCCCGATCCGACCGGCGGCTACTGGACCGGCAAGCCGATGACGGACCGCGCCTGGTATCCGCTCTACGAAGCGCTGGTCGAACTCGACGTGCCCGCCATGATCCACGTGGCCGCCTCGTGCAACCCGTGCTTCCACGGCACCGGCGCGCATTACCTGAACGCCGACACCTCGGTGTTCATGCAGCTGCTGCAGGGCGACCTGTTCAAGGACTTTCCGACCCTGCGGCTGGTGATTCCGCACGGCGGGGGCGCCGTGCCGTATCACTGGGGCCGTTATCGCGGCATGTCGCTGGACATGCGCGAGCGTCCGCTCGAAGGCCTGCTCGACAACGTGTTCTTCGATTCCTGCGTGTACCACCAGCCCGGCGTCGAACTGCTGACCAAGGTGATCCCCGCCCGCAACGTGCTGTTCGGCTCCGAAATGATCGGCGCGGTGCGCGGCAGGGATCCCGCCACCGGCAATTATTTCGACGACACCAAGCGTTACGTCGATGGCTGCACCGCCCTGAGCGACGAGGACCGCCACCTGATCTACGAAGGCAACGCGCGGCGCGTGTATCCGCGCCTCGACGCGCGGCTCAAGGCGGCCGGCAAGTAAGCCGGCGCCGGACGCACGCCAATCCGCACGCAGTCACGCGGGCGACGGCGGCCCGCCGCCCGCCCGCCAACCCAACCGACAGAGTGATTCATGGCATCGATCGTTGATATTCATCCGCACATCATTTCCGACGACACCGCACGCTATCCGGTCGCGCCGCTGGGCGGCAAGCGCTCGGACTGGTCGAAGGAGCGCCCGTCCACCGTCGAGGCGCTGATCGCCGCGATGGACGAGGCCGGCGTGGCCAGGGCCGCGGTGGTGCATTCGTCCACCACCTACGGCTTCGACAACAGCTACGTGCTGGACGCCTGCGCCGAGTATCCGGACCGCCTGGTGGCGGTCGGCTCGGTGGACGTGACGCTGCCCGACGCCCCGGCCACGATTCGCACGGCCGTGGCGCGCGGCCTGGCCGGCCTGCGCCTGTTCACCGGCGGCAGCACCAAGGATTTCGATCCGAGCGAGCTGGAGGACGCGCGCGCCTATCCGGCCTGGGAGACCTGTGCCGAGCTGAAGCTGCCGATGTGCATCCAGACCGGCCCGATCGGCCTGCCGCAGGTGACCGATCTGGCCAGGCGCTTTCCCGGCGTCGACATCATCCTCGATCACCTCGGTCGTCCCGACGTCACCGACGGCGCGCCGTACGCGAACGCGCAAAGCCTGTTCGAACTGGCGCCGTTCAGCAACATCTACATGAAACTCACGCCGCGCATCTTCGACGACATGAAGAAGGGGCAGGCCAGCGCCGAGACCTTCTTCCCGCGCCTGATCGAGGCGTTCGGCGCGCGGCGCCTCGCCTGGGGCTCGAATTTCCCGAGCTCGAAGGGCACGCTGCCCGAGATCCTCGGCACCGCCCAGGCCGGTCTGGCCTGCCTGAGCGACAGCGACCGCGAGTGGATCTTCGGCAAGACCGCGCAGCAGCTGTATCCGGCGCTGGCCTGAGCCACCGGCCAGACACGCACGCGAACGCGGCGGCAAGGCAACACGATACGCAACAGGACACGACACGATGAGCGACACACGCCTGAACGGGATCATCCGGGCCCTCGAGTCCGGCAAGCCGGCACTGTCGGCGTTTTCCAAACTCGACAAGCAGACCGCCATCGAGATGAGCGATGCGCCCTACGACGGCATCGTCTTCGAGATGGAGCACAACCCCTACGACGTCGGCGCACTCGGCGACGCGCTGCAGTACATGCTGAACCGCGCAGAGATCGCCCGGACCGGCTCCGTGGCGCCGCGCGTCACGCCGGTCGCGCGGATCCCCGCCAACGGCGTCGAGATGAACCAGTCGTTCGCGAAGCAGGTGCTAGATCGCGGCTGCTACGGCGTGATCTGGCCGCACGTGGCCACCGTCGAGCAGGCCAGCAACGCGGTGGCCGCGTGCCGCTACGCGCGGCCGAAGAACGCGCCGCTGTATGAGCCGAAAGGCGTGCGCGGCGACGGCCCCGCCAACGCGGCGCGCTACTGGGGCGTCGATACCGCCGAGTACTACGCGAAGGCCGACGTCTGGCCGCTCGCGCCGCACGGCGAAATCCTGGTGGGCCTGATGTGCGAGAGCACCGAGGCGATCGAGAACCTCGACGAGATGCTCGCCGAGGTGCCCGGCATCGGCCTGATCCTGATCGGCGAGGGCGACCTGAGCCAGCAGCTCGGCGTGCCGCGCCAATACGAACATCCCGAGGTACTCGACGCGATGCGCCGGATCCTCGCGATCTGCGGGAAGCACGGGGTGGCGGTCGGCCACCCGCACGTGACCACCAAGAACTACCAGCGCCTGCTCGACGAGGGCTACCGTTTCCTGATGTCGGCGCCGACGCGCAGCTATGGCGTGGTCGGGCTGACGCGCGAGTCGGCGGGTTACTGAAGCGAAGCAACCGGAGGAAGACACGATGAGTACCACTCAAACCGCGCAGCCGACGCTGCGCGTGAATCTGGCCGACTACGCGGCCACGCGCGCGATGCGCGACGGCCGCGTGAAGTCCGATGTCGTCGAGCTCGACTATTGCGGGCCGGCCAAGGCGCACGACGGCTTCAAGCCGATGCTGCGCGAGAACGCATTCGACGCCGGCGAGCTGGCGATCGTCACGTATCTGCAGGCCAAGTCCTATGGCAAGCCCTACGTGCTGCTGCCCGCGCCGATCTCGGGGCGTTTTCAGCATCACTGCGCCGGCTACAACCGTGAGCTCGGCCATCTCGATCCGAAGGATATCGAAGGAAAACGCGTCGGCGTGCGGACCTACGCGCAGACCACCGGCCTGTGGATTCGTGGCATCCTGCGTCACGAATACGGTGTCGATCTGGACAAGGTCACCTGGATGACGGTGGGCGAGGGGCATCTGGCCGAGTACGAGGATCCGGCTAATTGCGTGCGCCTGCCCAAGGGCGCCTCGATCGGGCAGATGATGCTCGACGGCGAACTGGCCGCCGTGCTGGCCGGTGACGACATGCCGAAGGATCCACGCATCGCCACCCTGGTGCCCGATGCGCAGGCCGCGGCCAAGGACTGGTTCGCGCGCGAGGGCGTGGTGCCGATCAATCACATGTTCGTCGTGCATCAGGATCTGACGCGGCAGCGCCCCGACGTCGTGCGCGAGCTGTACCGGATGATCGTGGAGAGCCGCGCCCTGGGCGAGGGGGTTCCCGCCGCGTTCCCGCCGTTCGGTCTGGAGGCCAACCGCAAGGGCATACAGCTCGCGATCGACTGGGCGCTCGACCAGAAGATCATCCCGAAGCGGCTGAGCGTGGACGAGCTGTTCGACGACGTGACCGGGAGCCTCTCGTGATGTAGGGCCCGTGAACGACCGCGCAGGCGACGACGTCCAACGAACGCGCGCCTGGCCGGTGCATCGACACGACAAGAGATTCGGAGACACAGATGGAGACGATTCGCAAAGCGGTACGGCCGGAGAGCCGGTGGGGCGTGGTGTTCCTGCTCGCCTTCGGGCTGATGATCGCGTTCATGGACCGCACCAGCATGTCCGCCGCGCTTGCGGACCACCGCTTCGTGCAGCATTTCGCGCTGTCGAGCGTGGAGCGCGGCTGGCTCGGTTCGTCGGTGTTCTGGGCCTACGGGCTGCTGCAGCTGCCGATGGGCTGGCTGGTGGACCGCTACGGCGTGAAGTGGCCTTATGCGATCTGTTTCCTGCTGTGGTGCGTGGCGGCGGCCGCCACCGGCATCGTCACCACGCTCACCGCGCTGATCCTGGTGCGCGTGCTGATCGGTGCGGCCGAGGCGGTGGTGGTGCCCGCCACCTATCGCTACATCGCCAACCGTTTCGAGGAATCGCAGAAGGGCACCGCGCTCGGCATCTATTCGGTCGGCGGCAAGATGGGGCCGGCGCTCGGTGCGCCGGCCGCGGCCTGGCTGATCGCTGGCACCTCGTGGAAGTGGATGTTCATCGTCACCGGCCTGGCGGGACTGGTGTGGCTGCTGCCGTGGCTGCTGGCGGTGCGCAGCGATTTTCCCGATCGCGCCGAACTGGCCACCCGCAAGCACCGCGCCGCGACGGTGCCGCTGCGCAACTTGCTGGCGAGCCCGGTGGTGTGGGGCGGGCTGCTGACCAATTTCTGCTATGCCTATTTCGCGTTCTACTGCATGACCTGGATGCCCGCGTACCTGGTCGAGCAGCGCGGCCTGTCGCTGAAGCAGTCGGGGCTCTACACCGCCTTCAGTTTCTGCGGCGTCGCCGTTACCGCGGCGTTGAGCGGCTGGGCCGCGGACCGGCTGATCGCGCGCGGCCACGACGCCGTGATCGTGCGCAAGTCGTTCATGATCGTGGGCTTCATCGGCGGCATGACGGTGCTGTTCGGCGCCTATGCGCCGAGCGTCAACATGGCGCTGTTCTGGAACGTGCTGTCGCTGACGCTGGTCGGCCTCGTCACCACCAACAACCTGGCGCTGGTCAAGCTCACGCTGATTCCGAAGCAGGCCGTGGGCTTGAATACCGGATTGCAGCAGGTGGCCACCAGCCTGGCCGGTGGCGTGTCGGCAAGCCTGTCGGGCTGGTTGCTGCACGTCGGCCATAGCTACAAGCTGCCGATGATGGCGATCTTCACGTTCCTGCTGGTGGGCGCGACCGCGACCATCGTGCTGATGCGGCGCAAGTGGGCGCCGAAGGTGAACGAGGCGGCCGATGCCGCCACCGGGCAGGCCGGGGTTCCGCCGGGCGCGTACGCGGTGCGTGCCGAGCGGGGCTGAGCGCGCATTCCGGCGCGCAGGGTGGCGCGCCGGCCGTGGGGGATCGATTGATCCGCCGCGCCTTGTTCGAGCCCGCCGCCGGCATCTGCGTCCGGCGGCAGGCCCGCGCGTGCGTGTGGCTCAGGCCGCCGGCGCCCCGATCGGCGCATAGGTGCCGGTGCCTTCGGGCCACGGCGTCAGCACCTCGAAGCCGCCGTCGGTCACCACCACCATGTGCTCCCACTGCGCGGACAGCGAGCGGTCCTTCGTGACCACCGTCCAGCCGTCGGCGAGCTGCTTCGTTTCGGCCTTGCCCGCGTTCAGCATCGGCTCGATCGTGAAGATCATGCCGGGCACCAGCTTCATGCCGATGCCGGGGCGGCCGTAGTGCAGCACCTGCGGCTCGTCGTGGTAGACGGTGCCGATGCCGTGCCCGCAGTATTCGCGCACCACGCTGTAGCCGGCCTGATGCGCGACGCTCTGGATCGCGTGGCCGACGTCGCCGAGCGTCGCGCCCGGCCGCACCGCGAGGATGCCGGCGCGCATCGCGTCGTAGGTCGTATCCACCAGGCGCTTCGCCTCTGCATCGGGCTCGCCCACGAAGTACATGCGGCTGGTGTCGCCGAACCAGCCGTCCTTGATCACGGCCACGTCGATGTTGATGATGTCACCGTCTTCCAGCACGTGCGCGGACGGGATGCCGTGACAGACCACGTGGTTCACCGACGCGCAGATCGTCTTCGGGAAGCCGTGGTAGCCGATGTTCGCGGGCGTGGCCTGCTGCACGCCGACGATGAACTCGCGGCACAGCGTGTCCAGTTCATCGGTGGTGACGCCGGGCTTGACGTGTTCGCCGATCATGCGCAGCACGTCGGCCGCGAGCTTGCCCGCCTCGCGCGCCTGCGCGATCTCCGCCTGCGAGCGCAGCGTGACTTTCTGGGAGCGCGCCATCATGCGACCTTCGACAGCGCGGCGCCGTCGTGTTCGGCCGGCGCGCCGGCCTCGGCGCGCAGCAGTAGCTGACAGATGTCGCCGTAGGCCAGCGTCGGGTTCAGTTCGGCCAGCATGCCCACGCGCAGCCAGTGCTCGGCCTGCGCGTTGATCGAGCGGCTCAGCGCGCCGCTCGTGCGGCGCAGCGAGTCGTGCATCGACTCGGAGATTTTGATGATTCCCATGGTGCCCTATATATACGAAATGTAGCTGTTTCGCATAATAGCAGGAAAGGGTGGGGGTGCGGGGGCCTTGGGGTGCCGGATATGGGAGAGAAGTAGTTGGGCACCGTGAGCGGCCGGATGATGACGGAGAGAAGGGCGAGGGTGATGGTTTAACGGACCGGGGAACTATGCAATGTCGTGGTCAACCCGTCCCGGACACTGCGACAAGTTTTTCTTCGGCGACAGATCGCGGGCACGCCGTGCCCTCAAACGACACCGATCCGCCACTGCCCCTGCGGCAGCGTCCCGTTCACGGCGAAATCGCCGACGATGCGCTCGCGGTAGACGCGCGGATTGTGCGAGACGATGGTGCGCGCGTTGCGCCAGTAGCGGTCGAGCCCGTTGGCGCGCAGCGTGGCCGAGGCGCCGAGCGCGTCGAACACGCCGGCCGTTGCATCGAGGATGAGTTGCGCGACCACCGTCTGGGCCTGCCAGATCTCGACTTCGGCCTCGGCGATCGCGGAGGCGTCCGCCGCGTCCGCAGAGCCCACCGCACCCGCACGCCCCGCCGCGCCGCGCGTCGCGCGTTCGAGCGCGCGCGCGGCCTGCGCCACGGCTGCGCCGGCCGCCCAGGCCTGCGCGCGGGCGCGGCCGATCACCTGCAGCAGTTGCGGATCGTCGGCGGGACGCGCGGCCGCCGCGTGGCTGTAGCTGCGCCGGCGCGCGGCCACCTGCGCGGCCGCGTCGCTCACCGCCGCGCGGCCGATGCCGGCCAGCGTCGCCAGATGGACCAGCTGGTAGAACGCCTCCGAATACGCGAACGGCGCGCTCGTGACGATCTCGCGCGCGTCCACGGCCACGCCGGCGAAACGGCTGGTGCCGCTCGCGGTCAGCCGCTGGCCCATGCCGTCCCAGTCGTCGTCGACTTCCACGCCCGCCGCACGGCGATCGATCGTGACGCTGACGTAGGCGTCGTCGGGGTCGGTCGCGCCGACGTGGATCCAGTCCGCGAACAGCGAGCCGGTCGTGTAGAACTTGGTGCCGTCCAGGCGCCAGCCGTCGGCCGCGCGCGTGAGGCGCGTGGCGAACTGCGCCTGCCTGGCGTCGCCCGTCTCCGACCATGCGCCGCCCACGATGTCGCCCTTCGCGAGCCTCGGCAGCCAGCGTGCGCGGCGCTCGGCCTCGCTGCCGAGCACATGCTCGACGAAGCCGAAGTGCGCGCGCAGCGCCTGCGTCAGATTTGAATCGGCCTCGGACAGCTCGATCAGCAACTCGAACAGCTCGGGCAGCGCGAGACCGAGGCCACCGTGTTCGCGCGGCACGCGCGCGGCGGTGAGCCCGGCGTCGCGCAGCCAGCCGATCGCGTCGAACGGCAGGCGGCGTTCGATCTCGCGCTCGACGGCCTGCTCGCGAATCCGCGCGAACAGCGGCCGGAACGGGGCGACCCGGCCCGCGTAGGCGTCGCGGGGCGGCTCGCCCCACGCGGCACTCGTCACGACGTCGGGCGGCAGGGCGGTGGTGCGATCCTGGGACATGCGATGAACTCGTGGTTGCGGTTGGAGAACGGTGCGTCGGGGCGCCGGCCCGTGGGCCCTGCGTCGGACATGGGCGGCGTCACGCGTGGGCGTCGCGCCGCCCGGCGAAACCGAGCGCGAGGACGGCGAAGATCAGCACGCCGGTCGCCACCTGCTGCCAGTAGAAGTTCCAACCGGTCAGCAGCAGGCCGTTGGCGACCAGGCTCAGCAGCAGCACGCCGAGCAGCGTGCCCGGCACGCTCGGCCGCCGCGCCGGCGACAACGTGGTGCCGATGAAGGTCGCGCCGATCGCGTTGAGCAGGTAGCCGTTGCCGGACAGCGGCACGTAGGCCTTGACCGTCGACGACAGCAGCAGGCCCGCCACGCCGTAGATCAGCGCGCCCGCCACGAAGCCCGCGAACGTCACGGCCGCCACCGGCAGGCCCGAGTAGCGCGCGACGCCGGGCTGCGCGCCGAGCGCGGCGGCGGCGCGGCCGAAGCCGGACCAGGCCAGCGCCGCGTGGACGGCCAGCGCCAGCGCGGCCACGATCCACAGCGGCACCGGCAGCCCGAGCAGCGTGCCGTGCGCGAGCGCGCTGAACAGCGGCGGCAGCGCGAGGGTGAGCAGGTACACGGGCTGGCCGCCGTCGGTGGCGAGCTGCTGGACGGTCTGGCCGATGAACAGCGTGCCGAGCGTGGCGAGGAACGGCGCGATGCCGATCCGCGCGATCAGCACGCCGTTGAACGCGCCCACCGCCGCGGCGGCCGCGAGCCCGGCCAGCGCGGCGATGGGCGTGGCCACCTGATGCGCGCTGAGCAGCACGAACACGAGGCTTGCCACGTCGATCGCGGTGCCGAGCGAGAGATCGATCGCGCCGAGCGACAGCGCGAGCGTCATGCCGAGCGAGGCGATCGCGAGCAGCGCGAAGTTGTCGCGCAGCACGTCGGCGAGGTTGCCGGCGCGCGCGAAGCCGGGCGCGAACACGGCGAAGAACGCGATCACCACGGCGAGCGCGCCCACCAGCGCGAAGCGGGCATCGAGGCCGGAGACGCAATCGGCGACGAAACCGGAGAGGAAGCGGGGCCGGCGCCCGGTGCGTTCAGTCATGAGCATGGCTCCCCGCGTGGCGGCGCCGCACGATCGCGGTGGTGGCCACCACGAACAGGATCAGCAGCCCTTCCACGCCGTTTACCCAGTAGCTCGATACGTTGTCGAGCTGGAAGCCGTTGCCGATCACGCCGATGAACAGCACCGCCAGCAGCGTGCCGGGAATGGTCGGCGTGAGGCGCCGCGAGAACACCACGCCGAGCAGCGCGGCCGCGATCACGGTCAGCAGGCTGTCGCCGGCGCCGGGCGAGCTGCCGCTCAGCAGCGCGAGGTTGGCGAGCGCGGCGAGCGCCGCGGCCAGCCCGCTCAGCACGTAGCTGGCGGCGATCACGAGCGCGACGCGCACCCCGGCCGCGCGCGCCGCTTCCGGGTGCGCGCCCGCCGCGTGCAGGCGCAGCCCGAACGGCGTGCGATGGATCAGCAGCGTGAAGCCGGCGGCCGCGGCCAGCAGCGCGAGCGCGAGAATCGGCACGCCGG
Organism: Burkholderia perseverans; assembly: GCF_022870505.1. Taxonomy (NCBI): domain Bacteria; kingdom Pseudomonadati; phylum Pseudomonadota; class Betaproteobacteria; order Burkholderiales; family Burkholderiaceae; genus Burkholderia; species Burkholderia perseverans. The sequence continues at coordinate 3,135,510 of NZ_CP045093.1, read as the reverse complement.
CCGCGCCGTCGCCGAGCAGGAACGCGAGCAGCGGCGTGGCGGCCGGCACCGAGGTGTTCTGCGTCAGCACCAGTTCGAAGCCGGCGCAGAGGTTCATGGTGGTCAGCGTGGCGAGCAGCGGATAGATGCGCAGCACGAGTACCGCGAACGCGTTGAGCGCGCCGATCGCGGCGCCGGCCGCGAGCGTCAGCGCGAGCGCCGCGCCGGGCGTGCCGCCGTCGCGCAGCGTGACGGCATAGACGGCCGCGCAGAAGCCGAGATTGGCGGCCACCGAGAGATCGAGGCCGCCGCGGATCGGATCCGCGCCGCCGCCGATCAGCACCACCGTGAGGCCGAAGCCGAGCAGCCCGACCACGGCCGACTGCTGCAGCACGTTGGCGAGATTGGCGAGCGTGAGGAACAGCGGCGAGCCGAGCGCGAAGCCGACGAACACGGCCGCGAACGCGAGCAGCGCGCCGCCGCGCAGCCAGGCCTGCGGCCCCGGGCGCAGGCCGTGCAGACGCGCGAGGCGCGTGCCGGCCGCGCGCGGCGTATCGAGGACCTTGCTCATGCGGCGGCCTCGCGAGGCACCGGCGCCGCACCGTCGGCACGCGCGCCGGTGGTCCAGGCCAGCAGCTCGTGGCGATCCGTGTCGCGCGTGGCCACCTCGCGCACCAGCCGGCCGCGCGCCATCACGAGGATGCGGTCGGTCACGCCGAGCAGCTCGATCAGGTCGCTCGAGAACAGCAGCACGGCCGCGCCGTCGCGCGCGAGCCGGTCGAGCAGCCGGTAGATCTCGTGCTTGGCGCCCACGTCCACGCCGATCGTCGGCTCGTCGAGCAGATAGACGCGCGAGGCGCGGCTCAGCCATTTCGCGAGCGCGACCTTCTGCTGGTTGCCGCCCGACAGCTGGCGCACCGGCGCGTCGACGCCGGGCGCGCGGATCGACAGCGCGTCGATCAGCCGGCCTGCCACGCCGGCCTCGCGACCGCGCGCGACGAAGCCCAGCCGGCTCACGCGCGCGAGGCTCGCGAGCGAGATGTTCTCGCGCACCGACAGCGCGGGCGCCACGCCGTGCGTGCGCCGGTCCTCGGGCACGAACCCGAGGCCGCGCCGCACGGCTTCGCGCGGTGTGCGCAGCGGCGCGGCGCGGCCGTCGATCTCGATCGCGCCGGTCACGCCGCGTTCAAGCCCGAACAGGCTGCGCACCAGCGGCTTGCCGCCCGAGCCGAGCAGGCCCGTCACGCCGACGATCTCGCCGCGCCGCAGCGCGAACGACACCGCCTCGAAACGGCCCGGCGCGCTCAGGCCACGCACCGCGAGCACGGGCGCGCCGGCGGCGCTGGCTGGGTTGGACGTGCCGGATGCGTGGTCCGCGTGCGCAGCGGCCGGGGCGGCCCGGCGTGCGGCGGCCGGCGCCTCGTCGCCGAGCATCGCGGCCACCAGCGCGTCCACCGGCGTCGCGCGCGCGTCGAGATGGGCCACGTCGGCGCCGTCGCGCAGCACCGTCACGCCGTCGCAGACCTGCGCGATCTCGTTCAGGTAGTGCGAGACGTAGAGGATCGTCTGGCCGCGCGCGCGCAATTGCTCGATGGTGCGCAGCAGCCGGTCCACCTCGCGGCTCACCAGCGCGGCGGTGGGCTCGTCGAACACGAGGATCGCCGGCTCGCCGGCGAGCGCGCGCGTGATCTGCACGAGCTGCTGCTCGGCCACGCTCAGCTCGCCGATCAGCCGGTCCGGCGGCAGCGTGATGCCGAAGTGGCGGTCCAGCGCCTCGCGCGCCGCGCGCCGCATGCGCCGCCCGTCGAGCAGGCGCAGCACGCCGGCCGCGCGCGGCCCGAAGGCGGGCTCGCGGCCCAGCGCGAGTGCCTCGGCCACCGTCAGCGTGGGCGGCAGCAGGCGTTCCTGATGGATGAAGCCGAGCGCGGCGCCGGGCGTCACGCGCGTGGCGCCGGCCGCGTTGCGCGGCTGGGCGATGCCGTCGATCGCGATCGTGCCGGCGTCGGCAGCGTGGATCCCGGCGAGAATCCGGATCAGCGTCGATTTGCCGGCGCCGTTCTGGCCGATCAGGCCATGCACGGTGCCGCGCGGCACCGCCAGCGACGCGCCGCGCAGCGCGGCGGTGCCGTCGAAGCGCTTGACGATGTCGCGCAGTTCGAGCGCGGGCGCGGCGGCGGGCGGGGAAGCCGGGTCGGTCATTTCGATGCGGGCGCAACCGTTCCGGTCTGGCCGAGCGTCTGTTGCAGCGAGCCCGCGTTGTCCTTGGTGACGAGCAGCGACGGCACGTAGGTGTAGGGCGGCAGCGTGTGGTCGCCGGCCAGGTAGCGCGCGACGTTGTCCACGGCGGTCTTGCCGATCAGCGCCGGCTGCTGGGCCACCACCGCGCCCGCGCTCGACTTCGGATCCTTGACGAGCGCCACCACGTCGGGGCTGCCGTCCACCGCGTAGGTGCGGATCTCGTTGCGGTGCGCGGCGTCCACGGCCTGCGTGGCGCCCACCTGCGGCACGTCCCAGGCCGACCAGATCGCCGCGATCTGGCCTTTCGGGTATTTGGTCAGCAGCTGGCTGACCTGCGCGTAGGCGTTCTGCACGGTGTTCGGGATTACGTCGCGCAGTTCGGGCTCGACGATGTGGACCTTCGGGTAGTACTTGAGCACGGCCTTCAGCTGGTCGTAGCGGATCGCGCAGACGGGCACGCCGTAGAAGCCGTTGAAGACCAGGATGTTGCCCTCGCCGTGGATGTCGTTGACGAGCTTCAGCGCGAGCTGTTCGCCGATGAAGAAGTTGTCGGAGGTGGTGTCGTTGAGGCTCGCGGGCGAGGCCGTGTCGATCGTGAACAGCGGGATGCCGGCCTGGCGGATCTTCTGCAGCCACGGCTCCAGCACCGAGGCCGTGCCGAGCTGCTCGACGATCGCGTCGGGCTTTTGCGCGATCAGCGTCTGGATCTGCGCGATCTGGCGGTTGTCGTTGCGGCCCGCGTCGAGCGCGATCGGCGTGCCGCCGAGCCGCTTCACCTCATCGATCGCACCCTGGTAGGCCTTCAGGTCCCAGTAGTGATCGGTGCCGGCCGCCGTGATGCCGATCCGCTTGCCTTTCAGCGACGGCACGGGCGCCGTGTCGGCGGCGTGCGTGGCTTGCGCGGTGGCGATGGTGGGCGACAGGGCGAGCGCGGTGGCGAGGGCGGCGCTGAGCATGGCGGCCGGCGCGAGCGGTGCGAAGCGGGAGCGCAGGGCGTGGAAGCGAATGATCATCGAGGCGCGGAAGGAGTCGGGAAAACAGCGGGGCCGGCGGCTGGCCGACCGGATCAGCAGCAATCTAATCAGCCTGCCCGCACCCGCGAAACCATCGATTTGCGCTTTGGTTATCAGGGTGGGCGTGATGTGCTTTGCGCGTGAGGGGCGCGGTGCTTTTTCGAATCGGTGTGAAGCAGAGAACGGGATGAGGCAGGCGAGCCGGCGTTCCGTTCGCCTCGGTGCATGGGTTCGTGAATCGTGCGTCGGCCGGCCCCGGCCGTTGGTCCGCACCGGCATCCGCGGCTCGCGCGGCGCCGTGCGGGCCGGCGTGCCGCGTTATCGCGGCGGCATCGATGCACCGGCCGCCACGCGCCGCGCGGCGGCCTGCGCGACGCGGCGCGTGGTCCACTGCACCGTCATCGCCACGGCGGCGGCCAGCGCGAACGCGAGCGCCGTCGAGACGTGGCCGAGCGTGAACGCGAGCACGAGGCAGAAGCCGAGGAACGAGAAGCGGCCGAGCACCATGCCGCGCAGCAGCGCGATCACGAAGTCGCTGCCGTGGGCGCGATGCGAGGACACCGCCAGCACGCTGCCGAGCAGCGGGAACACGGCCAGCAGCCCGCTCCATGCCGGGCCGGCGCGGCCCGCGAGCGCGGTCACGGCCAGCGTCAGCAGCGCGCCTGCGGCCATCCGGCCGGCCAGGTCGCGGCGCGTGAGCGGCAGGCTGGCGGCGCCATGCGACGCGCGCGGCAGGAAGCGCTGGCCGAACGCCACGGCCGCGATCGCCACGCTCACCGCCAGCAGCGGCGAGCCGGGCAGCCGCGCAAGCAGCAGCGCGGCCGCGAGCCAGGTCGCCAGCGCGGCGGCGAGCGCCACCGGCCAGCGGCGGGTGCGGCAGGTCCAGGCGTAGGCGAAATTGAAGGCTTCGGAGGCGAGGATCGCGGCCAGCGACAGCACGGCCGCCTGCGCGCCGAACGCGGGGCCGTGGCCGAGTACCAGCAGGAACAGGATCGGCCCGGCCACCACCGGCAGCCCGGCGAGCCAGCCCGCGATCGACGGTCCCCACCACGAGCCCGACATCGAGACCACGAGCAGGAACAACGGGACCAGCGTGAGCTTGAGCGCGAGCATGAGGGCGGGCCGGGTAAAGCCCGATGATACCCGGCGTCGCGAGGTTTGCCGCTGCGTCTGGCGTGGCGCTTGCCGCCGGATTTGGCGACGGGTTTGGCGTGGCGCCGGCTGCTGCATCCGCTGTCGTACGGGCTGTCGCGATGCGCCATCTGCTGTCATGATTGCGGCCTGAAGCACGCGGGTCAGCCGTGCTCTCCCGGGCCGGCACGAGGTGCCATGCCGTGCCGCGTCGCCTCATCAAGGAGCCTTCTTCATGCCGCATCCGTCCCGGCTGCTGTTCCTGCCCGGCGCATCGGGCGATACCGCGTTCTGGCAGCCGCTCGCGCAGCGCCTCGAACACGGCGCCGAGCGCGAGGTCATCGCGTATCCCGGCTTCGGCGCCGAGCCGCCCGATCCGTCGATCCGCAACCTCGACGATCTGCTCGACCGCGTGCTGGCGCGCCTCGACCTGCCGAGCGCGCTGATCGCGCAATCGATGGGCGGCGTGCTCGCGATACGCGCCGCGCTGGCGCGCCCCGAACTCGTCACGCATCTGGTGCTGTGCGTGACGTCGGGCGGTGTCGACGTCGAGGGGCTCGGTGCCGAGGACTGGCGTACCGCGTTCCGGGCGGCCGGCGCGCCGCTGCCCGACTGGTTCGTCGCCTATCGCGGCGACCTGACGGACCGGCTGCCCGGCGTCACGCAGCCGACCTTGCTGATCTGGGGCGACGACGATCCGTTCAGCCCGCCCGCGGTCGGCGAGCGGCTGCTCGGCACGCTGCCCGATGCGCGGCTGCATGTGGTGCGCGGCGGGCGCCATGATCTCGCGAACGCGCATGCGGCCGCGCTCGCGCCGCTCGTCGACGCGCATTTGCGGCGCTGACCCGCCGGCCGGTTGCCGTTTCGTTTGCGGCTGTCGCGTCGATTGTCGATGCGGGCGTCATGTTCGTTTCGTGCCCGCCGGCATGCGTCCGCGAGCGGGTTCATTTTGTTTCCGCCGGCCGCGTGTGCCCGTGCGGATGCGCGTGTTTCGCGATTGCCTGCCACGCCCGCTCTCGTGAGCCGGCTCGTCTGACCTCCGGCCGCTGCGTGTGTCCCGGCGAATGGACGCGTTTCGCCGTTGCCTGCCACGCATGTTTCGCGAGCGGGGGCGTGTGGTGGTTACGGGCCCCGCATGCCTGGGTCGATGCGCCCGCGCCTCGTCTCCGCCGGCCATGCAGGTTCCTGAGAGCGCGCCATGCTCCGCCGTCTCCGGGCATGCATTGCGTCCGCGCCTCTCACAACCCCCTCGCCGCGCCACCGTCGCCACCTTCCACCAGCACGCCGTTTCGCCGGGCCCGGATCTTGCGCGATTCCCTGGCCGGCACGCGTCCGTCCCCACTGGACGCGCGCCGCACGTCATATCGATCGGCGGATTTGTAGTTTTTGCAGGCCCGAGGCACGCCTGCGGAAGATCGGCACCGCACCGGCGCCCGGTCACTGCCATCCGCCGCGATCGATACCGATTCGAGCGCCGACGGTGCGTTGCCGCGTCCGCTCGCCCGCAGCATGGCGAGCGAACGCGCGACGCGCGTGCCGATCGGCCGTTTTTGACCCCACAACCGGAAGTGGAGGAATCGCATGGCCAAATCGAAAGCGACCCAGGATGCCGATGTCATCGGCCACGGTGGCGAACTGCATCAGCAACACACGGGTCGCGGCAAGCAGGATCCCGACGTGTTGACGACCAACTTCGGCGTTCCGATCTCCGACAACCAGAACAGCCTGCGCGCGGGCGAGCGCGGTCCGACGCTGCTCGAGGATTTCGTGCTGCGCGAGAAGATCTTCCACTTCGACCACGAGCGGATCCCCGAGCGCATCGTGCATGCGCGCGGCAGCGGCGCGCACGGTGTGTTCAAGTGTACGCGCGCGATTCCCGAACTCACGCGCGCGAACCTGTTCCAGAAGGCCGGCGAGGAGACCGAGGTGTTCGTGCGCTTCTCGACGGTGGCGGGCGGCGCGGGCTCGGTGGACACGCCGCGCGACGTGCGCGGCTTCGCCGTGAAGTTCTACACGCGCGAGGGCAACTGGGACCTGGTGGGCAACAACATCCCGGTGTTCTTCATCCAGGACGCGATCAAGTTCCCGGACCTGATCCACAGCGTGAAGATGGAGGCCGATCGCGGCTATCCGCAGGCGGCCTCGGCGCACGACACGTTCTGGGATTTCGCGAGCCTGACGCCCGAAAGCACCCACATGCTGATGTGGGCGATGTCCGACCGCGCGATCCCGCGTTCGCTGCGCATGATGCAGGGCTTTGGCGTGCATACGTTCCGCTTCGTCAACGCGAAGGGCGAGGGCCGCTACGTGAAGTTCCACTGGACGCCGGTGCTCGGCGTGCAGTCCACCTGCTGGGACGAGGCCGTGAAGATCGCCGGGGCCGATCCCGACTATCATCGCCGCGACCTGTTCGAGGCGATCGAGGCGGGCGACTTCCCCGAGTGGGATCTCGGCATCCAGGTGTTCGACGAGGCGTGGGCCGCGAAGCAGCCCTACGACGTGCTCGATGCCACCAAGCTGATCCCCGAGGAGGAGATCCCGGTCGAGACGATCGGCCGGCTCACGCTGAACGCCAACGCGAAGAACTTCTTCGCCGAGACCGAACAGGCCGCGTTCCTGCCGTCGAACGTGGTGCCCGGCATCGACTTCACCAACGATCCGCTGCTGCAGGGGCGCCTGTTCAGCTACCTCGACACGCAGAAGTCGCGGCTCGGCACCACCAACTTCCACCAGATCCCGATCAACGCGCCGCGCTGCCCGTTCCACAACATGCAGCGCGACGGGATGATGCAGACCCAGGTGCCCACCGGCCGCGCCAACTACGAGCCGAATTCGCTCGCGCAAGCGGGCGAGGACGGCGGCCCGCGCGAGGCGCCGGCCGAGGGCTTCACCACCTTCGAGGCCAACGCCGAGCGCAACGATCCGTCGGAGAAGCTGCGCGTGCGCGCCGAGCTGTTCGCCGACCACTACAGCCAGGCGCGGCTGCTGTTTCGCTCGCTGGAGCCGATCGAGCAGGCGCATCTGGCCTCGGCGTTCGTGTTCGAGCTGTCGAAGGTGTCGCTCGAACACGTGCGTTCGCGGATGGTCTCGCGGCTGCGCAACGTCGACGAATCGCTCGCGCAGCGCGTGGCCGACGGCCTCGCGATTCCGCTGCCCGACGCCGCGCCGCCGGCACGCGAGCCGATCGACATGAAGCCGTCGCCGGCGCTGTCGATCGTCGCCAACGCGAAGCACACGCTGCAGGGCCGCAAGGTCGGCATCCTGTTCGACGAGGGTTCGGACAAGGCCGCGATCGAGGCGCTGGTGGCGTCGATCGAAAAGGCCGGCGGGCGCGCCATGCTGATCGCGCCGAAGGTGGGTGGGGTGCCGGTGAAGGGCGGCACGCTGACGGCGGACGGGCAACTGGCCGGCTCGCCGTCGGTGCTGGTCGATGCGGTCGCGCTGGTGCTGACCGAGGATGCCGCGCGCAAGCTCGCGCAGGATTCGGCGGCCGTGTCGTTCGTGCTCGACGCGTTCGCCCACCTGAAGGCGATCGGCCACACGCCGGGCGCGCAGCCGCTGCTGGAGCGGGCCGGCATCCAGCCCGACGCCGGCGTGACCGACCTCGGCGACGCGTTCGTGAAGGCGGCGGCCCGGCGCTTCTACGATCGCGAGCCGAAGGTGCGCGATCTGGCGTGACGAACCACGCGTGTTAACGAAAAAGGGTTAACGAAAAAGCGGCGCCCGGTGGAAACCGGCGCCGCCTTTTTGCTGCTTTCCTACGCTTGATTCAGGTCGCGCTTGCCGAACGGCAGCCTCAGATGCCGACCTGGATCACGCCGGGAATCTCGACGTCGGGATTGACGTCGGCGTCGTAGTCCACGCCGGCGATCTCGAAGCCGAACAGGCGCAGGAACTCGTGCTTGTAGCCGGCGAAATCGGTGACTTCGTAGAGGTTCTCGTTGGTGACGTGGTCCCACAGCGCCGCCACCTTGGCCTGCACCTGCGGGTCAAGTTCCTTGTAGTCGGCACGCAGGCGGCCGTCTTCGTCCACATGCGGGGTGTTACCGTACATCGTGTCGTGCAGCAGCCCGTACACCTGCTCGATGCAGCCTTCGTGCGTGCCGGTTTCCTTCATCACCTTGAACAGCAGCGACAGGTACAGCGGCATCATCGGGATCGCCGAGCTGGCCTGCGTGACCACCGCCTTCAGCACCGACACGCGCGCATCACCGCCGAGCGGCGCGAGCGATTCGCGCAGGCCGATCACGGTGCGGTCGAGATCCTTCTTGGCCGCGCCGATCGAGCCGTTCCAGTAGATGTCGTGCGTGATCTGCTCGCCGAGATAGGTGAACGCCGTGGTCTTCGCGCCTTCGGCCAGCAGGCCGGCCTCGCGCAGCGCGTCCACCCACATCTTCCAGTCCTCGCCGCCCATCACGGCCACCGTGTTGTCGATTTCCTCCTGCGTGGCCGGCTCCAGCACTGCCTCGCGGATCACTTCCTTGTCGGTGTCGAGGCCGCGGAACTGCACCGTCTTGCCGATCGGCTTCAGCGTGGACTGATGCACCACGCCCGTCTTCGGATGCGTGCGGCGCGGCGAGGCCAGGCTGTAGACCACCAGGTCCACCTGGCCGAGGTCGGCCTTGATGGTCTCGAGCGTCACGCGCTTCACTTCGTCGGAAAACGCGTCGCCGTTGATCGTCTTCCCGTAGCGGCCCTCGGCCTTCGCGAACTTCTCGAACGCGGCCGTGTTGTACCAGCCGGCCGTGCCCGGCTTGCTGTCGCTGCCGGCGCGCTCGAAGCACACGCCGAGCGTGTCCGCGCCCGACGCGAACGCCGCCGAGATGCGCGCGGCGAGGCCGTAGCCCGTCGACGAGCCGATCACCAGCACCTTCTTCGGACCGTTGGCGATCGGGCCTTGCTTGACCACGTAGTCGATCTGTTCTTTGACGTTGGCCTCGCAGCCGACGGGATGAGTGGTCACGCAGATGAAGCCACGCACGCGCGGTTTGATGATCATGAAAGCCTCTGAATGCGGGGAAGTCGTAGTTCGAAGAACGGAAACGCCGTGCATTGTAATGGATGCCCCGCGACGCCGCGAACGATTGCGGCCGATTCATCCGGCCCCGGCCGGGCGCGGGGCGTGGCGGTCGCGCCCGGCTGGGCATGGCGCGGCCGTGTGCGCGGTCGGTCTGCGAACCCGCCTCGCCCCGGGGCCGCGCGGCTGGCTCATTTCGTTATGTCGGGACTCGGTCCGGCGTCCGGTTCGCGACCGGATCGAGGCTGGGAGGGGGGCCCGGATGCGTCGCCGGTTTGGTGCCCGGGTGCCGTGCCGATGCCGCCCGCGCGCATCGCCGCGGCGATTTCGTGCCGGCCCTGCGCGTGCAGGCCCGCCGCGGCGCCTTCCCGGTCGCGCGCGTCCTTGTTCTGGCTCAGCTTCGCCTTGCCTTCGAGCCGCGTGATCTCGATCTCGATGCCGACGATCGCCGCGAGCAGCGGCTCCAGATAGTCGGCCGGCGCGTCGCCCATCCTCCACGGCACCGGCTGCGCGGCCTCGTGCGTGCGCGTGAGGCGGGCCACCACGCCGCGCACGTAGCGCGGGTCGTCGCGCACCGTGAGGCGGCCGTGGGCGTGGACCACCGCGTAGTTCCAGGTCGGCACCTGGCGATGCGCCTCGTGCTTGCCCGGATACCAGTTCGGCGAGACGTAGGCGTCCATCGCGCGGAAGATCACGAGCACCGGGGCGCCGTCGCGCAGCTGCTGCCAGACCGGATTGGCGCGCGCCACATGCGCGTGCAGCACGCCGTGCGGGCCGGCCTGCGCGTCGAGTTCGAACGGCAGGTGGTTCGCGTCGAGGCCGTCCGGGCCGTGCGTGACGAGCGCGCCGAACGGATGCGCGGTGATCAGCGCGTGCAGCGCCTCGGGGCGCGCTTCGGCGAAATGGGCAGGCAGATACATGGCGGCTCCGGGTGGGGAAGGGGTGGTGGCCCGGTTGGGAATGGCTGCATTCTGCGCCGCTGCTGGCTTATGATGAAGGGCCAGTTTTTTGATATTTCAGTAGACCAGAATCGATGGCACGCACCGCCAAGACACCTGAAATCCCGTCGCTCGGCCCGCTCGACCGCGCGGCGGGCCAGTTGAGCCGCCAGCTCGCGCAGCGCCTGCGCGATGCGATCGGGCGCGGCGAGCTGCGCGCCGGCGAACCGCTGCCGGCCACGCGGCCGCTGGCGGAGGCGATCGGCGTGGCGCGCGGGACCGTGACCGAGGCGTTCGAGCAGTTGATCGCCGAGGGGTTTCTGGTGGCGCGCGGGCGTACCGGGACGTGGGTGGCGGCGGCCGTGATGCCGACGGCGAGCGGTGCGTCGGGCGTGGGGGTGGTGCCGCGCGCGCCCGATGGTGGGCCGCATCGGCCGGCCCGGCGCGGGCGGATGGGCGGCCAGGTGGATTTTGCTTCCGGGCGAGAGTCGATGGTCGGCGGCGATCGGCTCGGCACGGCGGGATACGTCGCGCAGTCGGTTCACGCTGGCGGGGGAGAAACTGAGGCCGACGGCGATCGGCTCGGCGATACGGCGGCATATGTCGCGCCGTCGATTCACGTCGCCGGGCGGCTGGCAGCGGCTGGTGGCGGCGCATCGCTGGCTTTGCCGCCTTCAAGGGGCGAACCGGCGACACCCACTCGCCTGCCCGGCCCAGCCGCCGCGTTCGCGGCGATCGCCGCCGATTTCGAGCCGCTGCCGCCGGTGCCGTTCGCGGTGTCGGTGCCGGGCGGCCCGACGCTGCCCGACGCCGCGTGGCGGCGGCTCGGCAACCGCCTGCGCGCGCGCGGCGCCGCGGTGCCGTCCGGTTATGGCGATCCGCGCGGGGTGGCCGCGCTGCGCGAGGCGATCGCCGGCTACGTGCGCCGCTCGCGCTCGGTGCGCTGCGACGCCGACCAGGTGATCGTGACGAGCGGCACGCAGCAGGGGCTGTTTCTCGCGAGTCAGGTGCTGCTCGGCGCCGGCGATGCCGCCTGGGTCGAGAATCCGGCCTATCGCGGCATCACGGCGATCCTGGAGAGTACCGGCCGCCGCGACGCGATCGTGCGCGTGCCGGTGGATGCCGAGGGGCTCGACGTCGAGGCCGGCTTGCGCCTCGCGCCCCACGCGCGCGCGGCCTTCGTCACGCCCTCGCACCAGTATCCGCTCGGCATGCCGCTCAGCGTGGCGCGCCGTGCCGCGCTCGTCGACTGGGCGCGGGCGGCCGACGCGTGGATCGTCGAGGACGATTACGACAGCGAGCTGCGCTACGCCGGCCATCCGTTCCCGGCCATGCAGGGGCTCGACCCGCAGCGCGTCGTCTATCTCGGCACGTTCAGCAAGATCCTGTTTCCGTCGCTGCGGCTCGGCTACGCGATCGTGCCCGGCGCGCTCGCCGCCGCGTTTCGCGGCGCACGCGTGCTGATGGACCGCCACGCGCCCGAGGCCGACCAGCACGTGCTGGCCGCATTCATCGCCGAGGGCCATCTTGACCGCCACATCCGGCGCGTGCGCGGCGTCTACGCGGCGCGCCGCGCGCGATTGATCGCGACGCTCGACGCGGCGCTGCCGCCCGCGCTGGCATGGCGCGCGCCGAGCGATCAGGGCATGCATCTGGTGCTGTGGCTCACGCCCGGCTTCGACGATCGGCGCGTGGTGGCGCTCGCGCGCGAGGCCGGCGTGGCGGTGCGGCCCGTGTCGCCGATGTACGCGCCGGGCACCGCTCGGCCGGGGCTCGTGCTGGGCTTTGGCGGGTTTGACGAGGCGCGCATGGACGAGGCGGCGCTGAGGCTCGCGGCGGTGATCGGGCAGGCAGCGCGGGAGTTTGGCCTCGGCTGAGGGGTTGCCGGCGGCAGCCGCGCACGGGGGGCCGGGGCAAGCGGTGAGTCGGGCTGGCAAGGCGCGCTTGCTGCCGGCCTTGCCGCGTTTCCTCGAACCGGAGGGCCTCGAAATCAGCCGATGAAAACCGGCAAAGGCGGCACGCGGGACGAACCGCGCGCGGCCTCTACTCGCCGGCCGATTGGCGCCGGCCGAACACCGGCAGCCGCCAGCCGAAGTAGAGCGACGACAGCCGGATCGCCACGCATGCGCCGATCGCAAGCCACGGCGCGAACACCGGCAGCCAGTTGGTGCGCAGCGAGACTACCTCCACGGTGGCGCCGACGAGCGCGGCCAGCGCGTAGATCTCGCGCTGCAGGATGGCCGGCACGCGCGAGAGCAGCACGTCGCGGATCACGCCGCCGCCCACCGCGCTGAACATGCCGAGCAGGATCGCCACCTCGGCGCTGCCGCTGTAGGCGAGCGCCTTCTGCGCGCCCGACACGGCGAACAGCCCGAGCCCGATCGCGTCGAACAGCAGCACCGGATAGCGCAGCCGGCGCACCTTCTGGTAGGCGGCGATGGTCAGCGCGGCCGCGCCGAGCGAAACCGCCAGATAGCTCCAGTTCGCGAGGCCCGCCGGCGGCACGGCGCCGATGCAGATGTCGCGCACGATGCCGCCGCCGCACGCCACGATGAACGTGACGAACACCACGCCGAACAGATCGAGCCGGCGCTGGCGCGCGGCCACCGCGCCGCTGATCGCGAACGCGAACGTGCCCGTCAGGTCGAGCACGGTGTAGGCGACGTGGCCGTTCATGGGCGCGGGGCCGTCGTGGCGGCAGCCGTTTCCGCGTGGGCGGAGGCCGGCTGCGCGGACGTGCGGGGGCGGAGCGGGAGGACAGGCGGGAACATCTCGGTAAGCAGGTGGAGGCGCGAGGTAACGATGATAGGCAGATGTCCGAAAACTGCAACCGGAACCTTGCGCGCGATGCGATGGGGCAGGCGGTAACAGGCGACGACGGGGTGGCGACGCCGGCCGGCGCGCCGGCGTGACGATGAGGCGATGCGCGGCCGGGGCAACGCGGTGATGAACTGACGTGGCGAGACCGAAATCGAAAGTTGTTTAGCATCACTGGTCCACCGTCATTTCGGGCGGTCTGGAAAAGCATTAGCCATGCACCGCTCATTCACTTCGCAGAGGCTGCGGAAGCACAGCAAGCCGGCACCCCACCGGTATAATGAAGGGCTATGGAGCGCATACAGTCGATCAACCCCGAGCGGATAGCTTGGTGCTGTGCCGATCACGGCACGACGCCAGGCGAACTCGCGTCCGCAGTCGGCATCTCGCAGACGACGATGGAGCGTGTTCTGGCGGGGGAGCTGGGCCTGACGTTTCCTCAGCTCAGCAAGATGGCTAGCTTCTTCGGCCGAGGGGCGCTTTTCTTCCTGGAGCCAGGGCCAGTCGATGAAGCTCAGGTGCATACACCGGCTTTCCGGACCTTGGCAAACCAAAAGCCGGAGTTGACGGCCAGGCTGAAGATGCTCATAGAGCGTGTGGAGAGGCAGCGCGAGATATATCTGAGCCTTCGCGAGGACTTGGACGACGCCAATTTGCCTCGGTTCGATGAGCCGGATCTTCCCCGCGACAACCCCGTGGAGGCAGCGAGGATTGCGCGCCAGTGGTTGGGCCTCGGGGACGACAACACGTTCGACAGCTACCGGTCGGCGGTGGAAGCGCGCGGTGTGCTGGTATTCCGTAGCAACGGATACAGCGGCAAGTGGCAGATTGCCAAAGAGAGCCCGATTCTGGGCTTCAGCATTTACAGCCCTGACTGTCCTGTCATCGTTGTAAAAAAGCAGACCTATGAATCCCAGCAATCCTTCACGTTGATGCATGAGCTGGGGCACCTACTGCTGCATCGGAGCAGTTCGATCGACGATGAGCATGACATGCAGTCCCACCGAGGTAACGAGCGGGACGCGAACGCTTTTGCCGGTCACTTGCTTGTGCCTGCGGCATTCTTGGCTAGGGTGGACGATCTGGGCCGCCCACGACAAGTCGCTGAGTACGACGAGTGGCTCAAGCCACTGCGGCGTCAGTGGGGTGTCAGTACCGAGGTCATATTGCGTCGGCTGCTTGATGCGGGGCGACTGCCACAGGAGCAATACGCTGCTTACCGGCAGTGGCGGGTTGCCCAGCCTTGGCCCGAGCAAGATGGTGGGACTCGGATGTACCGTCATCGGGAGCCCTCGCATATTTTCGGCGACAGATTCGTGCGTACAGTATTGGATGCGCTGAATGGCCGATACATTACGTTGGCAAAGGCGAGTCGGTATCTCGATGGCTTGAAGATCAACGACCTGCATCAATTGGAACGTCTCTATGCAGGCGTTTGACGCATCTTCGATGATTTATGCCTGGGATAACTATCCCATAGCTCAATTTCCAGGACTGTGGACCTGGATAGCGGCTGAGATAAATGCACGGAGACTCATGATGTCTATCGTGGCTTACGGAGAAGTATGCGCAGGCACACCGGACTGTAGTGATTGGCTCGTGACGGCTGGTCTTGAGCGATTGGAAGTCACCAACGAAATTGTGCAGGATGCCATGCGCATCAAGGCGCTACTTGGAGTGGTGGGCGATAACTATCATCCGAAGGGCGTGGGCGAAAACGATTTACTCATTATTGCTACAGCTCGGGTCCATAGGAGAGAGCTGATATCAAATGAGGCTCAACAAAACAATCCACCGGACGTGAACTCGAAACGCAAGATACCGTCCGTTTGCTCCATGCGCGGGGTAGCCGTGCCTTGCATCGACTTCGTTCAATACATACGTCGATCAGGGGCCGTCTTCCGCTAAATATTAGGCTCATCGCAGAATTCCGGGGAGTGCGGCGCGGATCTTGAGGAAGAAGTATTCCTCGTCACGATATCCGTAAGCCCGGCGCTTGATGATCTCGATCATGTTGTTGATGCCCTAGACGACGCTGGTATTGAGCCGATGCTGGCAACGGGGCAGGATGCCGTGCCAGTAGCCTTGCAGACGCCGAGCGAATAATTGAAGCGTGGCGATTCCGCTTTGCCGAGCCGGCCTAACTACACTGCCTAAGCCGGCTTCCGGCAGAACCAGAGCCGTTTCAGTGTGTCGCGCAGTACGTAGATGCACAACAGCGGCTGATTAGTAGCCAGCAATTCCTTCAAATGCACTGACTGCTCAGGTTTCGGGGTGCGGCGATTGCGCAGCAGCCAGCAGATGGACTTCAGAACCTTGCGCGCTGGCCGGTCATGGCGAAGCTGTTTGGCTTGATGGACGCACACCCGGCCGATCGGGTCGACCACTATTGTGGCGTAGCGATGGCCTTTATGAAGCACGTACTCGTCCATCGTCAGATAGCGGATCGTCGACCAGTCCGGCTCGACGATTCTTTCACGGGCATTAATCCTCGTAATGAACAGTAGAACGTTAAGGCTAGTGACCTGTCTGATTTTTTCGGACCGTTCCAATCTTGGAAAACGGCCTCGGTCGCTTCAGGTAAACAGTATCGCTGCTTAAACTCGTTCGGTGTCAGGTAGGCCGGGCTCAAGTGCGGTCGAATGGCATTGTAGTGTCGCTGCCACTGGCGGCCTCGATCTTGCGATAGTGCTCCAACAGGTCTTCGTTCCCGGAAAGAACCTCCAACATCATTTGAAGCATCAGGACCGGACCAGGAACGATCTCCGTCTCATCGATCTCTCGCCCGTCAAAATCAGGATTGGCTGGAATTTCAACGTTCACCACCCACCAGATCCCGATTTTTCTTAAAATTGTGATCAAATCTTGAAAAATCTCTACGTGGTCAAATGTCTCCGTGCCCATCACAATAGACGGCAGTTCATGAGCTAACTTGTTTCGGATCGACTTGATACGTTCGAAGGTCTCAAGATCGCCGAGGTCGATTGCGTCATGCTCGATCAACCAATCGAGCGACGCGTACAGAGTGCTTTTGTTGCGAGCGAGAACTTTCGTGCGATATTCCTCGCTAAGCTGATACGTACCGGGCTCGAGACCAATGTTTTCGATGTTGAAAAAGTCGCGAATACGCCCAATGATTGATTCCCTCAGAAGTTCAAAGGCAGTGATGTAGAGCGACGCCGAGATGAGCTTTTCTTGCATGACAGCGGGCGTGAGCAGCTGTTCCCATTGCTCGTTAGCGGGCATGGTCGTGAACTCCGTTAGGTTAGCGAAGCTGTTTTGATCACCAAGCGTGCCGACAAGACCCTCGGCACGCAAGTGCGTGTCCCGGAGGAGCATCTGCATCGGCTTGTGCTTGCTGATCGAAGCCACTTCTTGATTGCTCAGACCCGCCTCCACGAGCCGACTGCCCGCTTCGTGGCGTAGATCGTGAAAGTGGAAGTCGATCAGGACTGTCTGATTTTTGATGGCGTTTCAGACCTTTGTGAATTGGTACGCTCGTCGTTTCCTATCGCGGCTGGGTTTCCCGAAAAATTGGGTTCGCAAGGCGGTTTGCAAGACTGATGCCGCGAGCTTGGCAGCATTGTTTTTGGCGTCGGTCAGGCGCACAACGTGGCGTTCAAGGTCGATATGGCTGCGGCCGCGGCCCAACTACTCCTGACAGACGCATTCCGGTTTCAATGGCCAGGCGCACGATCCAGCCTGGCATGGGCTTCGTGTGTTTATCGACAGCTGCGAGTCGCAATGTTTTGCTCGCGGCCCGACAGGCGCCGATTTTATCCTTCTCCGGGGCGGGGCTTGCGGATACCGGGTGATGAATCATCGACTCACCGACCAACCCTGCCTTCCACCATCACGCGCGCCGCATCGCCTGCCGGAACGCCGTCGGCGCGACGCCGTGCGCGTCACGAAACCGGTGGCTGAAATGCGCGGCGTTCGCGTAGCCGCATTGCGCGGCCACCTGCGTGAGCGGCAGCGCCGTGCCGCGCAGCAGCGAGCGGGCACGGGCCAGCCGCTGCTCGGCGATCCAGGCGTGCGGCGGGCTGCCGAACGAGACGCGGAACATCCGCGAGAAGTGGTATTCGGACAGTGCCGCAAGGTCGGCCAACTCGCCGAGCGTGATCGTCTGCGCGAGCCGTGCCTCGATGTAGTCGCGCAGGCGCCGCCGTACCGCCGGCGAGAGGCCGCCGGTGCGCGGCATGCCCGCGCGCAGGGCGCTCTGGTCGCGCATCAGCAGGCTCAGGACGTCGTGTGCGGTTTCGTTCGCGCGCAGCCGGCCGTCCACGTCGTCCCACGATTCCAGCAGCAGCGAGCGGCACAGCTCGGCGATGCGCGGGTCCTCGAAATAGGTGCGGTCGGCCAGACCCAGCTCGCGCGGCTCACGGTCGAGTTCGCGCACGGCGCGCCGCGAGAAGTGCTCGGGCAGAAAGTACAGATGCATGAAGTGCATCTCGCCGCGCACCCACCAGCGCGATTCGTGGTCGCCCGGTAGTGCGCAGAGCCGGCTCGGCGCGCCGTAGCGGCCCGGCAGCTTATGCCGCTCGGTGCGGTAGCCGCCCGCGAGGTAGCACGACAGCGTGTGATGGCCCGGCTGGTCGTAGGCCGTTTCGGCGATCTCGGTGTGACGCGTCCATTCGGCGACCGCGAGATGGTCGCCGAGCCAGGCGAAGCGGTGCAGCGTCGCGTCCGTCTCGGCGAGCGTGCGGCACACTGACTGCATGCCGAACGGCAGGTCGGCGGCGTTCGCGAGTTCGGCGGCGGTGGCGGGCGGCGTGAGGAGGATCGGCGGCGTGGCGCGGGCGGGCTTCATTGGCGCAGTATAGAGGCGCGCGCGCGAGCCGGCCCGGCTCATTTCATAAAGACCGCAATTCCGGACAAGCCCGGCGGCGCGCGGCGCGGCACAGTCGAGGCTGGGGAGCGCCCGGCGCCTTCCCGTTCTCGTCACCGCTACTGCCGCTCGCTACTCATGAATCTTCTGCTTTATGTCGTCACGGTGCTGATCTGGGGCACCACGTGGATCGCCATCAAATGGCAACTCGACGGCGTGCCGCCGTCCGTGTCCATCGCCTGGCGCTTCTGGATCGCCGCCGCCGTGCTGTTCGCGATCCTGCGCGTGTTGCGCCGGCCGATCCGGCCGCCTCGCGAGGCGTGGCGTTTCCTCGTCGCGCAGGGCCTCGCGCTGTTCTGTCTGAACTTTCTGTGCTTCTACTACGCCGAGCAGGTGGTGCCGAGCGGGCTGGTGGCCGTGGTGTTTTCGATCGCGCCGCTGTTGAACGCGATCAACGGCCGGATCTTCCTCGGCCGCCCGCTGCAGCCCACCGCGATCGCCGGCGCGCTGCTGGGGCTGATGGGGATCGGCTGCCTGTTCTATCAACAGATGGCCGGCCATCTCGGCGACGCCGCCACCTGGCGTGGCCTCGTGGTCGCGCTGGGCGGCACGCTGTGCTTCTCCACCGGCAGCCTGCTGTCGAGCCGGATGCAGGCGATGGGGCTGCATCCGCTCACCACCAACGGCTGGGCGATGCTGATCGGCGCCTCGGTGCTCACGCTCGGCTCGATCGCGGCCGGGCTGCCGCTCATGCCGGAGATGGCGCCGCGCTACCTTGGGGCGCTCGCCTATCTGGCGGTGCCGGGCTCGGTGATCGGCTTCACGTCGTACCTGATGCTGGTGGGACGGATCGGGCCGGAGCGCGCCGCTTACTGCACGGTGCTGTTCCCGTTCGTGGCGCTGACGGTGTCGACGATCTTCGAAGGCTACCGCTGGTCGCCGCTGGCGGCGCTGGGGCTCGTGCTGGTGGTGGCGGGAAATCTGGTGGCGTTCGATCTGACGCGGCGCGTGTTTGCGCGGCGGCGCTGCGCGGCTTGAGCCCGACTTGAGTCGTGGATTGAGTCGTGGGCGGCGGGATGGGCCATGTCGCGGCCATCCCGTCCGGGCGGATCGCATGACGCGGCACGCACATCGAGAGGGTTGATCAAATAGACGATGAAGCCTGATGTGGCTCAAGGCACCGGTTGATCCGGAGGTCAAACTTTCTAGTTGAAAGCAGAAACGCCGGCGCGAAACGCCGGCGCGAAACGCCGGCGCGAAACGCCGGCGCGAAACGCCGGCGCGAAACGCCGGCGCGAAACGCCGGTGGCAATCGTCGAGGTGATTTTGCGACTGGTTCCGTCGGGTTTCATTCAATCCTGTTTCTCCCGCCGGTGCGAGTCCATTCAGGACGCTCGCGATGCGCTTTTCCGGGCCTCCGCCTTCCTGCGCCGGATGCGAACGCGCGCCGCCGGCACGCACAAGATGTTGTCGGCCTGCTGCCTGCTGGGCCTGCTGGGCTTACTGGGCCTGCCGTTCGCGCAGGGCCAGGCCCATGCCTCGGCGTTGACGGTCACGGCGACCTACAAGGGCAGCCTGACGAGCACCGGCGGACAATTCACCAACACCACGCCGCAAAGCGGCATTTGCGTCGACCGCCCCGGCATGTGCCCGAAAGGCTATTTCAGCATCCTGTTTCCATGGGCCGGGAATCAAGGCAGGAACGTCGGCGCCTACGCCATTCACTACGGCATGCCGTCTCAGTCCTGGGACGATAGCGTGAACATGGAGATCGACGCCTACGACCGCACGGTGCCGGTCTATAACGATCACGGCATGGCGCGCACCGTCGTGCTCAAGGTGGATGCGATCGGGTTCCTGAACAATCCGGCATCGGGAAGTGTATACAGCGCCTATACGCGGCCCTATGGCACCAACTGCCGGGGCATCAACTGGCGAAGCACGAGCGAAGGCGGGGCTTATGCGATCTGGACCGGAACGAATCCGGGCTACACCCTCTGCTGGATCGGCCCACCCCGTGGCCAGCAAACGGTCACGCTGGGCTACGTCAGCTTTCGCTATCTCCTGAAGCTCGACAAGCCGTGGACCTGGCCGCCCGGCGTCTACCGCGGCACCTACCTGTACGGGTACGGGTCCGGGCGCGATCTCTATTTCGGGCCGAATTTTTCCGGAAGCGTGGACGACGTCTCGCTCAATTTCGTACTGACCGTGCTGCCCGACATGTACGTCCACTTTCCCGGCGATCATGGCGGCGTGGTCGGCGCCGATCTGGCGCCGCCGGGCGGCTGGTTCAACTGGCAGGGCAGGACGCCGCCCGCGCTCACGGCCGAGGTGCCGTTCGACTTCGCCGCGCTCGGGCCGGTGAGGATCTCGCTGCAGTGCCAGAATCCGGCGGGCGACACCTGCGGCATCGTCGATCCGGTGGGCGGGGCGCCGCTGGCGGTCGATGCATTGCTGACCGACAACCACCTGAGGGATGACAGCGGCAGGGCGGCGATCGACAGCCGGCTGACGACGACCGCGCGCGTATTTACGCCGCTGGCCGGGCAGCCCGTCGGCGTCGTGCCGGCGCGCTTGACGTTCCGGACCCAGCCCGGCGAGACGCAGCAAATGCAGGCCGGGCATCAGTACGGCGGCCTCGTGACCATCGTGTTCGATTCCGGCGTCAACTAGCCAGCCTGCCGATCAGTTGCCCAACGCCGCCTCCGGGCGCCGGCTCCGCTTTCTTCCCACCGGCACCGCGGGAGCGTGGGGACGCGACCGGTGCTGGTAGTGCTGCCGACCGTCCCGGCGCCATCATCGAACGGCAGGATCGGTTCGCCGGGATCGCGGCGAAGCATGGCGCCATGCCGCTCGCCGAGATCGGGCGGCACGCCGACGCGTCGTTTGAGCATGCGGGGGCCCTGTTGCGGCAATTCGATGGTGGGCTGGGGGCGAGCGCGGACGTGGGCGCGGCGGCGAGCGCCGTGGATACCCCCCTGAAGACTTATGGGCCCCGCTCATTTCCCTGAACCGGGAGTGAGAGTCGGGCGTCTGGGTTATTTGGACTATGCTAAGGTTCAATAACCTTGATAACCTGACGGGAGCACAACCATGAGCACCGCAGAAGACCATCCTGGCGTCTCCACCCTGGTTGGAACCCCGAAACAGGTTCAGGACCACCTCCGGAAGTCCCGTGCCGATCAGGTGTTGGTACTCTCGTTCGAGCATGTCGACGATCAGTTGCTTTCGGTCGTCGCCGAGAACATGTCCCATGTCGCGACGTCGATGCTGGAACTGTTGCTGGAACGGCAGGAGCGGCGGGTCGTCGAGCTTCTGGCCGAGGCTTTCGTACCGCCGAAGCCGGCGTCTCCGCAGCTTCTCAAGGAGGCGGCGATGCTGAGCCGGGCGCGCAAGGCCGTGCTGGAAAGCGGAGATTGGCTGACGGCGGCCCAACTGGCCGAGCTGGCCGGCCTGAGCGCCACCAACCCCAGCGCGCAACCGAACAAGTGGAAAAAGCAGGGGCTGATCTTCGCCATTCATCACAAGGGCGTCGATTACTTCCCTGCCTATGGGTTGGACCGGAATGCCGACTTTCGGCCGTTGAAGGCACTGGCCGAGATCGTCAAGGAATTTGACGGGCACAAGGACGCCTGGGGCATGGCGTTCTGGTTCCTGTCGTCCAACAGCTTCCTGGGGGGCAAGCGACCGCAGGATTTGTTGGCGACGTCGCCGGACCGGGTGATCGCGGCCGCCAGCGACGAATTGCGGGAAGTCGCGCATGGCTAAACGCCCTGGCCGGATTGCCGACCCCGTGCCGGTGTCGAAGCCGGCCGAGGCCGACGCCGCCACGCCGGCACCGCCCGAGGTCCTGCACGCCACCATGAAGACCATCGAGGCCGGGACGATGTTGCACCGCGTCCATCTCGATCGGTATTTAGCCGACGAATTCAATCCGGGCACGCAGGGAAATGCCCGCTTCAGCCCGATCCAGGACGCGCAAAGTGTGGCCATCCCCACGCTGTACGGCGGGGCGACGATGGATTGCGCCATGATTGAAACGATCTTTCACGACGTTCCGCATGCAGCCGGCTTGAAGACCTTCGACAAATCCAGACTGGATGGCCAGGTTCACTCGATGGTCGAAGTGACCGAAGACCTGACGCTCGTCGATCTGGCCAGCGTTGCGTTGCGCAAGCTGGGCGTGACCCGCCGGCAGCTCATCGACACGGAGAAGGATCAGTATCCGGCCACCCGCCGATGGGCACAAAAGCTTCATGAGCAACTGCCGGAGGCGCAGGGTTTGTCGTGGATTTCGCGGCAGGATGATTCCGCCCGCGCCGTGGTCCTGTTCGGTGATCGAATCCCGGACGGTGCATTGCGTCAGGAAGAAGTCTCGCGCAGCTTGACGGGCGATACGGGCGCGTATGACGCGGTCCTCGACCTTGCCGGCCGGCTGGACGTGCTCATCGTGCCGGGGAAGGGCTGACTTCGCCGACGCTGGTGCCTGGGCGCCCGCTCCCGTCCACCGAAATCCCCCGCAACTCCTCCACCAGATACTCCACCAGCGCCCGCGCCGCCGGCCGCACCGCGCGCCCCGCCGGGAACACCGCGTGGACTTCGACGGGATCGAGTTCCCAGTCCGTCAGCAGCGCCTCCAGCCGGCCGCTCGCGAGTTCGTCGCGACAGCCCCAGAGGCCGATCGTCAGCAGGCCGAGGCCGGCCACCGCCGCCGCCGTGGCGCCTTCGTTGACGTTGGTCGTGAAGCGTCCCCCGGCATCCAGCACCACTTCGCGCCCGTCCTTGCGGAACGTGGTGCCCAGCGATTCCGCGCTCGACGGGCCGTGGACGAACGCGTGCCCGGCGAGCTCCGACGGATCGGCGGGCCGCCCGGCGCGCGCCAGATAGGCCGGCGCGCCAACCAGCAGGCGCGGCGAGCGGCCGATCAGCCGCGCCGTCGCGTTCGAATCGCGCAGCACGCCGAACCGGATCGCCACGTCCACGCCCTCGACGATCAGGTCCTGACGGTCGTCGGCCATCCGCAGCTCGATGCGCAAGGCCGGATGCGCGGCCATCAGCCGGTCGAGGCGCGGGATCAGCTCGCGAATCCCGAAGCTGGTCGAGAGCGCGACGCGCAGCGTGCCGCGCAATTCCGCGGTGCCGCGTGCGATGCGGTCCGCTTCCTCCAGCGATTCGAGGATCGCATCGACGCGCAGCAGATAGTCCGCGCCGGCCTCGGTCAGCTTCACGGCGCGCGTGCTGCGCACGAACAGCGCGGTGCCGATCTCGGCTTCCAGCTCCGAGATCTGCCGCGACACGGACGGCTGGCTGATGCCGAGTTCGAGGCCGGCTTTCGTGAAACTCGAGGTGCGCGCCACACGCGTGAACAGCCGCAACACGGACAGTTTGTCATTCATTTGTCGGGTAAATAACTGATAGTCGCCGCCGCATTCTACCGCGAGCCGGTTGAATGAATCACCATGACTTCACGCGCCAATCACGGCGCACTCACACGGAGTCGATCATGAAACTGCAAGACAAGCTGGACGCCTTCAAGGCTCATTTCGAAACGAAGGTCGCGCCGCCGCACGTCGTCGAGCTGATCCATCGCACCACCGACGAACTGATCGCGACGGGGCAGGCCGGGCGCGCGCTGAAGGCCGGCGACGCGGCACCGGCCTTCACGCTGCCGGGCGCCAACGGCGAGCGTGTTTCGCTGGCCGAGCTGCTGGCGCAGGGGCCGCTGGTGGTCACGTTCTATCGCGGCGGCGGGTGCCCGTACTGCAACCTCGACCTGCAGGCGATCGAGGCCGCCGCGGACGAGATCCGCGCGACCGGCGCGCAGCTCGTCGCGATCTCGATGCAGACGGCCGAGAGCAGTCTCAAGTCGCAACGCGACAACAAGCTGAGCTTCCCGATCCTCGTCGATGCGGGCGGCGCCACGGCCGACGCGTTCGGCATCCGCTTCCGCATGCAGGACGAGCTGATCCACGCCTATCAGGGTTTCGGCATCGAGCTGCCGGCCGTGAACGGCGAGCCGAGCTGGACGCTGCCGATGCCGGCGCGCTACGTGATTCGCCAGGACGGCACGATCGTCTACGCGGAAGTCAATCCCGACTACACGCGCCGCCCCGATCCGAGCGAACTGCTACCGACGCTGCGCGCGCTGCAAGCGGTGGCGTGAATGGCACGGCGTGTTCGCGGCGGCACTCGCGCTGCCGCGAACACGATCCCGCCAGGCAGCCGTGCCCGCTCAGTGTCGCGCGCTACCCACGGGCCCCTGCGGCCGACACCGCCGCATCGCCTCGAAAAACGCCGCCACCAGCCGGCTATCCCGTCGCTCACGCAAACAGCACACATGGATATGCGTGCTGACCGGATCCCCCTCGATCCGCACCGGCCGCAGCCGCGCCTCGTCCGGCACGTACTCCGACAGCGACACGGTCCCCACCCCCAGCCCGCGCGCCACCGCCTCGCGCAGCGCCTCGCGGCTGCCGATCTCCATCGCCACGCGCGGCGTCGCGCCGAGTTTGGCGAGCGCGTCCTCGAGCGCGCGGCGCGTGGTCGAGCCCGCCTCGCGCATCAACAGCGGCGCGGTGGCGAGTTCGGCGAGCGTGATCGTGCCGCGCGCCGCGAACGGATGCGCGACGCCGACGAACGCGATCACCGGATAGCTCGCATAGGGCGCCATCTCGTAGCGCGCGTCGCTGAACGAGCGCGCGATCACGCCGACGTCGCAGGCGTAGTCGTCGAGGTCGTTCAGCACGCTCTCCGAGTTGCCGAGCGTGACGGCCAGCTGCATGCGCGGATGCGCGGCATGGAACGCCTCGATGATCTCGGTCACGTGGAACGGGCTCACGGCGCCGATCCGCAGCACGCCGCGCGTGAGCTCGCCGCTGTCGTGCAGCAGCGAGCGCGCGTCGTTCTCGAGGCCGTTGATCTGCCGCGCGAGCGGCAGGAAGTCGAGCCCGACAGCCGACAGCTCCACGCGCCGCCCGCGCCGGTGGAACAGCTGCACGCCATGTTCCTGTTCGAGCCCCTGAATCTGCGAGGTGACGGTGGTCTGGCTGGTGGCGAGCGCGCGGGCCGCGGCGGTGAAGCCGCCGTGCTGGACCACGGCGAGGAAGGCGCGAATCTGGGTCAGGGTCATCGACAGGGATCGATCGGATTTTTCGGTGGATGGATCGGCTTTCACCGGGTATTTCGATCATGGACCGGTCATGTTGCAAATTTATGCTGGCGTCCGTGATCCACTTTTCTTCGGAGCCGAGCATGCCGCAACGATCCGCATCCCTCGACGTGTGCCCCGCCGCCCACCCGAACCGCGCCTATCGCGGCCCGGTGACCACCGCGATCTTCGACTGGGCCGGCACCGTGCTCGATTTCGGCTGCCTCGCGCCGGTCCACGCGTTTCGCGAGGTGTTCGAGGCGGCCGGCGTGCCGATCAGCGAGGCCGAGGCGCGCGCGCCGATGGGCGCCGCCAAGCGCGAGCACATCGAGCTGATCCTCGAGGACCCCGCTGTGCAGGCGCGCTGGCGCGCCGCACGCGCCGCGGCCTCGACCGACGCCGACATCGACATGCTCTACGCCGCGTTCCTGATCGCCGACGAGCGCAACGTCGAGCGCTACAGCGACCTGATCCCGGGCGCGCTCGACACGATCGCGACGCTGCGCGCGCACGGCATCCGGATCGGCAGCACCACGGGCTATCCGCGCGAGGTGATGAACCATCTCGCACCGCTGGCGGCGCGCCTCGGCTATCGCCCGGACCACTGCTGCACGGTCAGCGACGTCGCGCGCGGCCGGCCGTTCCCGGACATGTGCCTTGCCAACGCGCTCGCGCTCGGCGCGCCCGACGTGCGCGGCTGCGTGGTGGTGGACGACAGCCCGACCGGCCTCGAATCGGGCCTCGCGGCCGGCATGTGGACGGTGGGCGTGGCCGCGAGCGGCAACGAGGTGGGGCTCTCGCTGGCGGAATGGCACGCGCTCGACGCCGCCAGCCGCGACGCACGCGTCGGCGCGGCGCGCGAGCGCCTCGCGCAGACGGGCGCGCACTACGTGATCGACAGCATCGCCGACCTGCCGGGCGTGATCGCCGCGATCGGCGAGCGCCTCGCCGCCGGAGAGCCGGCGTGAGCACGGCGGCCGGCTGGCAGTTCCACAACCCGGTGCGGGTGCGTTTCGGCATCGACGCGCTCGACGCGATCGGCGAGGTGCTCGCGGGCCGCCGCTACGCGCTCGTCACCTATCCCGACCCGGCGTTCGTCGCGCTCGCCGCGCGGATCGAGGCCAGCGCCGGCCCCGCGCTCGCGCGCATCGACTCGGTGGAGGCGAACCCGTCGGTGACGATGCTGGCCCGCGCCTGCGAGACGCTGGCCGCGCTGCCGGCGATGCCCGAGGTGCTGGTGGCGCTCGGCGGCGGCTCGGTGATGGATTCGGCCAAGGTGCTGGCGGCCGAGCACGGCCGGCTCGAACCGGTGCTGGCCTGGATCGCCGACGGCACGACGCGCGTGGCCGAACGCGCGCTGCCGATCGTGGCGATCCCGACCACGTCCGGCACCGGCAGCGAGGTGACCTCGTGGGCGACGGTGTGGGACCCCGTGCACGACCGCAAGCTCTCGCTCGCGCGTGACGACCTCTATCCGGAGACGGTGCTGGTCGATCCGCGCCTGGTGGTCGGCCTGCCGCCGGCGCCGACGCTCGCCAGCGGGCTCGACGCGCTGTCGCATGCACTCGAAAGCCTCTGGAACGTGAACGCGAACCCGGTCACGCGCGGCCTCGCCGTGAGCGCGGCGCGCGAGATCCTCGACGCGCTGCCGCGCGTGATGGCCGCGCCCGGCGATCTCGCGGCGCGCGCCGCGATGGCGCTCGGCGCGCTGCGCGCGGGCCTCGCGTTCTCGAACACGCGCACCGCGCTCGCCCACAACCTCTCGTATGCGATCACGCTGCGCCACGGCGTGGCGCACGGCGTCGCCTGCTCGTTCTGCCTGCCGGCCGTGATGCGCGCCGCGCTCGGCGCCGATCCGGACTGCGACCGCGCACTGGCCGAGGTGTTCGGCAGCGCCGAGGCCGGCCCGGCGCGGCTCGAGGCGTTCCTCGGCGCGCTCGGCATCGCCTGCGAGCCGGCCGCCTACGGGATCGGCGCGCGGGAATGGCACGACATCGTCGCGGGCGCGTTCGACGGTGCGCGCGGCCGCAATTTCATCGGCGCGCGTGCGCGCTTTCCGCAATTCGATTTCGCCGAAGCGGCGCATGCCGCGCCGCCGGTCTGATCGTCAGGAGAACTTCATGACTATGCCCGTTACCGTCAGGACCGACGCGCTGTCGCGTCTCGACAACATGCCGTGGACGCCGTTCCACACCTTGCTGGTAGCCGCGCTCGGCGTCGGCTGGGCGCTCGATTCGTTCGAGACCAACATCATCGGCAGCGTGTTCGGCGTGCTGAAGACCCAGTGGCACCTCGGCTCCGCGCAGGGCTCGCTCGCCGTGACGATCTGGGTGTTCGGGATGCTGGTGGGCGCGATCGCGTTCGGCTATCTGGCCGACCGCTTCGGCCGCAAGCGGCTGTTCCTCGCCACGCTGCTCTGGTACGCCTGCTTCAGCGTGCTGACGATCTTCTCCTGGAACTACGAGTCGTTCCTGTTCTTCCGCGCCATGACCGCGCTCGCGGTGGGCGGCGAATACTCAGCCGTCACCGCGACGATGGGCGAATTCATCCCGCGCCGCCATCGCGGCAAGACCGACTCGCTGATCCTGTCGGGCTTCCCGGTGGGCGCGCTGCTGTCGGCCGCGATCTCGTACTTCGTGCTGAACAACCTGCCCGGCGACGTGGCCTGGCGCGTCGGCTTCGGCCTCGGCACCACGATGGCGCTGCTGTTCTTCTGGATTCGCCGCGTGATTCCGGAATCGCCGCGCTGGCTGCTGCAGCAGGGGCGCGTGGCCGAGGCCGAGGAAATCGTCGCGCTGATCGCGGCCAGCGCCGAGTCGCCGCGCGTGAGCGAGGCCGATCGCGCGCAGGCGCGCCAGCGCCGCGAGCCGGTGGCCTACACGCCGCAGCGGCCGGCGTTCTGGCGCAACGTGCGCGAGCTGTTCGGCGCGTACCGGCTGCGCTGCGGCCTGGCCAGCGCGCTGAACTTCTCGCAGGCGGCCGTGGTGTACGGCGTGCTGTCGCTGATGGCGCTCGTGATCCTGCCGTACATGAAGGTGCCGGCCGGCGACATGCCGCTCTACTACGTGTACGGCAACGCGGCCGCGCTGGCCGGCGGCCTGACCGCCTCGGTGCTGGTCGAGGCGTGGGGGCGGCGCGCCTCGCTACTCGTCAGCTACACGTTCACGGTGGCCGCGATCGTGCTGATCTACCTGATGCATACGCTGCCCGGCATGGTGACCGGCTACTGCCTGATCCAGTTCGGCGTGACGTGGGCCTACATCTCGGGCTACGTGGTGTCGTCGGAGGTGCTGCCCACGCGGATTCGCGCCACCGGCCTCGGCGTCTCGGTGGCGGTGGGCCGGGTCGGCGCGATGGTCGCGCCGCTGATGCTGACCAACGTGTACGCGGCCACCGGCACGCCGTCGGCCGCGCTGATCGGGCTGCTGCTGCTCGCGCTGCCGGGGCCGCTTGCCGCGCTGCTCTGGCTCTTGAACGGCCGCGAGACGCGCAACGTCTCGCTCGAGGACGGCAGCGCCGACACCGGCTCGGCCGACGCCGCCGGCTGGACGCCGCGCCCGGCGGCGATGCAGTGAGGAAGACGGGGCGGCCGTGATGCGGCGCGCCCCGTAGCGATGAGCGTGTGCTGCCCGATGGCGGGCTTGACGGCACGACGCGGAACCTCGCGCCGTGCCGGCTTCAGGCCTTCGCGCACGCCTGGAACGCGTGATCGAGATCGGCGATCAGGTCGTCGCCGTGTTCGAGGCCGATCGAGATGCGGATCAATCCTTCGGACACGCCGTCGCGTTCGCGCTGTGCTGCCGACACGCCCGAGTGCGTGGTCGAGGCCGGATGGCAGATCAGCGATTCCGAGCCGCCGAGGCTGACCGCCGACTTGAACAGGTGCAGCGCGTTGATGAAGCGGAACGCCTGCGCGCGCCCGCCGTTCAGCACGAACGCGAAGGTCGAGCCGGCTCCCGTGCAATGGCGCCGGTACACGTCCTGATAGGCATCGTCGGTGATGCATTCCGGATGGAACACCTGCACGTCCTGGTGCGGATTGCCGGCGAGCCAGCGCGCCACCTGGCTGGCCGTGCGCGTGGCCTGCGTCATGCGCAGCACCACCGTTTCCATCGAGCGCAGCAGCATCCACGACGAATGCGGATCGAGCTGCGAGCCGAACGCGCTGCGGATCGAGCGCACCTTCGTCATCAGCGCGCGCCTGCCCGTCACGCCGCCCGCCACCAGATCGCTGTGGCCGCCCACGTACTTCGTCAGCGAATAGATCGACAGGTCGACGCCGTGCGCGGCCGGCTTCTGGAAGATCGGGCCGAGCAATGTGTTGTCGCAGACCGAGATCGGGCGATAGCCGTGGCGCTGCTCGAACGCGTCGATCTCGGCGACCATGCCGTCGAGGTCGATCAGCGAATTGGTGGGGTTCGCCGGCGTCTCGACGTAGACGAGCCGCACCGGGCCTTTTTGCGCGGCCGTTTCGAGCGCGTCGCGGATCGAGGCCGGCGCGAGGCCGTTCTGGATCGCGTGCGAGCCGATCCCCCAATCGGGGAAGATCTTCGAGATCAGCGTCTCGGTGCCGCCGTAGAGTGGCACCGACTGCACGAGCTGGTCGCCGGGGCGCAGGAACGCGAGGAACACCGTGGAGATCGCCGACATCCCGCTCGAGGTGACGACGGCCGCCTCCGAGCCGTCGAGCAGCGCGAGCCGGTCCTCGACGATCTCCAGGTTCGGGTGATTGAAGCGGCTGTAGACGAGGCCGGCGGCCTCGCCTTCGGGCAGCGGCTTGCGGCCCGAGACGATGTCGAAGAACTCGGCGCCGTCCTCGGCCGACTTGAACGCGAACGTGGAAGTGAGGAACACCGGCGGCTTGACCGCGCCCTCGGAGAGGAACGGGTCGTAGCCGTAGGACATCATCTGCGTTTCGGGATGGAGCGGGCGACCGTTCAGGTCCTTCTTGTGATAGTTGGAATACGCCATGTTTCTCTCCTCGACCTTGAATGATGGGAGCGCCGGCGGCGGGGCGCGCGGCTGCGCGGCGGCCTCGTGCGACGGCGGCATTGCCAGTCAGTGTAGAGTTGCCCGGCCAGAATATTCGTTCCTTTTCGTTCCCGCAAATCCTATACTTTGGAACGATCTTTCCCGTCAGGCCCATCGATGAAGAAAGCCAGTCGCCGCGTCGAGATCGACGCGACCGATATGAAGATCCTGCAGATCGTGCAGGACAACGGCAGGCTCAGCAACGCCGAGCTGGCCGAGCAGGTTTCCCTGTCTCCCTCGCCGTGCTGGAAGCGGCTGCGGCGGCTCGAATCGAGCGGCATCATCCGCGGCTACCGGGCCGAACTCGACCGGCACGTGCTCGGCTTCAACGTCGTCGCGTTCGTCAGCATCTCGCTCGACAATCACACGCAGAAAGTGTGCCGCGCGTTCGAGGCCGGCGTGATGGCGATGCCCGAGGTGGTGGCCTGCCACAACACCACCGGCGCGCACGACTACCTGCTGCAGATTCTTGTCGAGGATTTCGATACCTATTCCGAATTCGTGCTGGACCGCCTGCGCACGCTGCCGGGCGTGAAGGAGATGCTGAGCACGGTGTCGATGCGCGAGTTGAAATCGTCGAGCAAGCTGGCGTTGCGGTAGGGCGGGGCTGGGTTGTTTCTGTTGTTGCTTCTCTGATGATGCTGTGACGGAGGGGGCCGTGGGCGCTTTGCCTTGCTGCGTGGTTCAGCCGGGTTGCGAGGTCGTCGGGGCGAGGGCGTCGTCGAGGCGCAGCGTCCAGCCACGCGGCGAGCGCGTCAGCACGATGCGCGTGAGCGGCGCGATGTCGATCCGCAGCATCGCCTCGGGCGCCGTGCCGAGCGCATGCGCGAGCGCGGCGCGCAGCACCGCCGCATGCGTGACGGCGACGATCGCGGCGCCTTCCGGCGGCAGCGCATCGAGCCACGCGCCGACGCGTTGCAGCACGTCCACGAACGATTCGCCGCCGTGCGGTGCCGCGGCGGGATCGTTGATCCAGGTTTCCAACTGTTCGGGTGCGTCCTGCGCGATCGCGACGATTCGCTGGCCGCGCCAGCGACCGGCGTCGAGATCGGCGAGCGCGGGTTCGATTGCGGTTGCGTTCAGGCCGAGTGCCTCGGCTGTTTGACGCGCGCGCAGGGTGGGGGCGCTCACCACTATCGCGTTGCGCGGCCAGCGCCAGTGCGTGGAGGCGCTGGCCACGTCGGCGAGGCCGCGTGCGTCGAGCGCTTCGTCGGCGGGGAACGTGCCGGCGCGCAGTTCGGCGGTGGCGGCGTGGGCGATCAGGTGGAGTGTGAGGGGCATGGGGGGATTGTAATGCGTGCCCGTTTTCAGTCCGGGGGGTATTTCATTTCCCTCGCGTTTTCGCCGTCCATCTGTCCTTTGCGCGCTCAAACGCGAATTTCGTCGAATAGCCGAACATTTTCGTCAGCGGCTCGGCTCCATGCTTTCCGGCCTGGAGCAAGGGATCGAGGGCGCGGGCAAGGCGGACCTGATCGAGCAACGATCGAAAACTCAGCCCGGCCTTGCCGAATTCCCGCTGCATCGATCTGAGCGGCATGTTCAGCTCGGCCGCGAGACCATGCGCGTCGAGCCGGCCGTCGAGACGATGGAGCGTCTGGAGCGCTTTCGTGACAACCTGATCCGGCTGCCACGCCGCCATGGTTTGTTCCTGGCGCGCGCACTCGCCGCGAGCGATTTCGAATTCGATCTCGTGGTGAAACGGCAGTTCGAGGTCGAGGTGCTGTCTGAGAATCGACAGAGAGGTGGACGGCGCGTCGAACACCACCGGGCATCCCAGGATTCGGCACAATTCCTCGTGATCATCCGGACGCGGAAAATCGAACTCGGCCCGGATGAACTCCACGCGCGCACGCGTGGAGTCGAGTATTTCCCGCTGCACCGCGCCCACGCACATCAACGAGGAAAATACCCTGAGGTCCTGCCGGTAGGCATAGCCGTTCAGCAGGAAAACGGCCTCGTTGCCGATTTCGTGAAATGAAACCTTGAAATACGAAATGGCCAGCAACGGATGGGAGAAGCCGAGGCTCAGCGCGGCGCGCAAGGTCGGCGCCACCAGCATGGCGTGGCCGCGAACCCCGTAGGCGGTGATGGGGATGGCCTTGCCGATCAGGGCGCCGGTGATGTGGGTTCCCGTCAGCCGCTGTGCATTCGCGAAGATGATCATTTCCTGCTCGTGGGAAATGATCATGTTCGGCCGACTCAAGTCGGCTTCGGTGACGCCGCTTTCCGAAATCAGGTCGGCGACCGGGACACCGCGTTTCTGCAGCAGCCGGATCGCGATGATCGCGGTGTGAAGCGGGGCCGGGCGCACGCTGGCCAGATCCGCGCCGAGCAAGGGCCGGTTATGCATCGGCGGCATCCGTGAGCCGCTTGGTGAAGATGACCTGAGTGCCGTACTCGTCCAGCCCGCCGCGCGTCCATCCCTGCCGTTGATAAAACCCGTCGGCGCGGGATCCCGGATCGGTCACCAGGGTAAGCCACTCCACACCGGACTGCCGGCAGAGCGCGATGGCCTGGTCCAGCAACGCCTTGCCGATGCCGAGACCGTGATACTCGGGGCGCACGAACAGCGCCGAGATCATCGGCTTCGCGGTGAGCAGCACCATCATCGCGCCCACCGCCACGCCGGAATTGCGTTCGATGCAGATCGCCCCGCCCGACGAAGTGATGTTCTCCAGCACGACGTTTCGATGCAGCAGATGGATCTGGTGAGGATGAATGCGATTCTCGTCGACCGAGAACCGGATGTCGTAGTAGTCGCCAATGTCGCTCGGGGTAATCGGACGGATCAGGAAATTATCGGAGTTGAAGGTTGTCATCGATGCGTCCTGGGGGATTGCCTGTAGAAAATGCCAGCATGACCTTAATTCGAGCGGCGATCTGATTAAATATTATTGTGCCTGTTCTAGGTAATAATATCCCGAGTGGCGCAATATGTGTTGGCGCGCGCGGATGAGAAGCGATGACGTGGAGCGGGGCATATCTTATTCAACCTGCTTTTCGATTCGGATTGGCGAATAAAAAATGAGAGTGTTGATGAAAGCCGATATTCTGACCGGCTTGCCGTCATCGATTTGGGTGTCGCCGCGGGGCATTGTTTCCCGTTCGAGGCGGTGCCTGATGGCGAGCGTGACGCTTGCCCCGCGCCGCGCCCGGGCGAAACGGCGAGGTCGTGGCGCGATTTGTCCGGCCGGAGTGGTTGAAGTGTGAAGACGGTTCGAGAAGAATGGCGCCGCGGCCTGGTGTTGCGGGCGAATAACGAAAAGAAACACCGAAAGCGGTAATCAGTGTGGATCGAACGGAGAGATTCGATTTTCCATGGGCAGGATTGGTATCTGGCTCGTACTCGGGGCGGGCGTGCTGTACCCGATCGCGATCATTGCATTCGTGTCGTCATGCCAGCCACTCGATTTTGGCGGCATCGACTGGCATGCCCATTCGTGGGCGGCCTATGTGCGGGTGCTGTTCGATCAGGATTTCGATGGTCGGTGGATCTGGCAGGCGGGATATGCGCGCGTGTTCGCCCGGTCGGTCGTGCTCGCGTTGCTGACCTCGACGATTTGCCTGGTGGTGGCGTTTCCGACCGCGCTCTGGTTCGTCGGCTTGCGGGAGCGATATCAGCGCCTCTGCCTGCTCCTGCTGATCGTGCCGTTTCTCGTCAGCCTCGTCGTGCGCTGCTATGGATGGATGCTGCTGCTGGCCGACGGCGGGCTGCTGAATCGCGGGTTGAATGCGCTAGGGATTCGCGGCGAACTGGGTTTGCTCTACACCCACTGGGCGACGCTGCTGGGCTTGGCGAACGTGTTCCTGCCGTTCATGGTCCTGCCGATTTATTCGGTGTTGCGCCGGCTCGATTGGGATGCCGTCGATGCCGGCAAGAGCCTTGGCGCATCGCCCCGGGATCTGCTGGCAAGGCTGGTGTTGCCGGCCGCCATGCCGGGCATCCGGGCCGGCATGGGTTTGACGTTCATCCCCGCGCTGGGGTCCTACGTCGTGCCGGATTTACTGGGCGGCGCGAAGTCGCTGATGGTCGGCAACCTGATCCAGCTGGCGTTCGGTCCGAATCGGGACTGGCCCAAAGGCGCCGCGCTGGCGGTGGTCGTGCTGGTGTTCACGATGCTGACCGCCTATGCGACGCGCGCCAGACGCAGGGATGCGATGCGGGCCGAAGGCTCGGGATTTCCCACGGTGTTTCCGGGGACCCGGCTCGTTGGAATCGGCATGCTGCTGTTCCTGTATCTGCCGGTCATCGCGGTCGCGGTCATGAGCTTCAACGCCGGCCGGTCGGCATTGGTCTGGACCGGGTTCGACCTGCATGCCTATCGGCAGCTGCTATCCGATCCGACCTTGCAGGGCGCGACCTGGAACTCGCTGCGCCTCGCCGTGCTGACCGCCCTGACGGCCACCGGCCTGGCCCTGTCGGCGGCGTGGGCGATCCGGTCCAGGGCGACCAACGGTGCGCGCGCCCGAGTCATGGCCGCGGCAATCCAGGTGCCGCTGGTCGTTCCGGAAATCGTCATGGCCGTTGCGACGTTGCTGGGCTTTGCGGTCCTGTCGATCGATCTCGGTTTCGGGGTGGTGCTGTTTGCTCATGTGGTGTTCTGCCTGCCCGTGGCCTTCATCCCGATTCGCGCGAGCGTCGCGGAAATCGACGACGCCGTGCTGGATGCGGCGAAGGGGCTCGGGGCCACGCCGTATCAGACGCTCACGCGTGTCGTTGTCCCGATCATCACCCCGGCAATCGCGTCGGCCCTGATGCTTTCCTTCATCACGTCGCTCGATGATTTTGTCACCACCTATTTTCTCTCCGGCGCTGGAGGGACCACGTTGCCAACCTACATCTACAGCATGCTAAAACTTGGAATGACGACGGAAATCAATGCCGTTTCGACGCTTCTGGCCGTCGCGACATGCGCTGTCGCGGCGGCCGGATACTGGCTCGCGAATCCTGGCCTGCCCCGCGAGGCACGGCTCCCGAACAGGAAGGCGCCGCGGGCGAACCTGGGCTTCGTCATGGGAGGCCGGCAGTGAAAGGATTCCTGCTTTCGGCCCTGATCGCCGTTTCCATCCCGCTGCACGCCGCGGAATTGCACATCGGCAACTGGCCGGATTACTTCCCCGCATCCCTGCTCGAGAAATTCCAGAAGGAAACGGGAATCAAGACCACGCTCGATACCTATGACAGCGATGCGAGCCTTCTGACCAAACTGCAGGCCGGCGGCGGCACTTATGACGTGGTGGTGGCCGGTGACTACTACGTGCCGATTCTCGCGAAGGACGGCCTGCTGACCAAACTCGACAAGACGCGGCTTCCCAACGTCGCGAACATCAAGCCGGAATATCAGCATCCTTCGTTCGATCCGCACCGTGACTACGCGATGCCGTACACGATCGTATTGACCGGGTTCGCCTACGACGGCGCCCGGGTTCCGGGGGGCAAGCTCGATGATTCATGGGCGCCGTTCTTCAATCCGCCGGCCAAGCTGCACGGCGAGATCGCGGATCTGGACGTGCAGGAAGAGTTGTACATGGCGGCGAGCTGGTTCCTGGGGCAGGACGAATGCACCGAGAACGCCGACGACGCGAAAAGAGTCCTGGCGGTACTCGAGCGCCAGAAGCCGGCGGTCAAGCTCTACAGCAACGACGGCCCGGTGGATCGACTGGCCTCGAAGCAGGTCGTCGTGCAGCAGATCTGGAATGGCGCGGCGGTCCGTGCTCAACAGGCGCTGCCGACGGTCAGGTTCGTCTATCCCCGCGAGGGCGTGCGACTGTTCATGGACAGCCTGTTGATCCCGGCGAAAGCGCGTAATCCCGACCAGGCCTACACCTTCG
The DNA here is from genome assembly GCF_022870505.1 of Burkholderia perseverans. NCBI lineage: Bacteria > Pseudomonadati > Pseudomonadota > Betaproteobacteria > Burkholderiales > Burkholderiaceae > Burkholderia > Burkholderia perseverans. The sequence goes on along the minus strand of NZ_CP045093.1, from coordinate 3,099,539 downwards.
TGAACTGGATGATGCGCCCCGAAAACATCGCGGTCGTGTCCAATACGTTCATGTACGGCAACGAGATCCGGGGATCGGAGCAATTCATCGATAAGTCGCTGCTGCGGAATCCCGCGTTCTCGACACCCGAGGCGCTCAAGGCGCGGCTCAAGCCTTACGAGACATGTTCGGTCAAGGCGATCAAGCTGCGAAACAAGGTCTGGGAAATGCTGAAGTCGAAGTGAGATCGTTGATTCGCATGCGGTCCGGGGTGCCTCGCTTGCCCCGGACGCGACAGGATGAGTGGGCCTTGGCCTGGATAGGGATCGATTGCCGGAGCCAGATGGGTGATTCGGCGCCTGACGTATCCAGACCGGCTCGGAAGTGAGCCGACCGGCACGGCAGGCCCTGGGTCGTGAAGAGGGCTCCCGGCATCGGTATCGACGTGGGCGCGCTTGTGCGAGGCGCCGCGGTTTTATCCGCCTGCAATCTTTCACGTGCCTCGCTGCGGGCGGCTTCGCGATTAGCGGTTACGCCGATCGCATTTTTTATTCAGGGCGTCGTCCCGGCTTCGCCTGACCGTTCCGAAGATTGGCGACGGGTGTCGGTCATTTGATTCGTCATGCGAACGATCTGGGTATCGGCTTCGAGGATCGAGGATCGAGGTTGCCCGGTGTGAGCGACGACGCGGCGATGGCCGGCTGACGCGCGAGCAAGCAGATGGTGAGCTTCATGCGCGAGAAACATGCGGCACGAGGCAGGGAGAACGGCATTCGAGCGTTCTATTGATTAACAGGTTAACAATAAATGGACCGTTCGGAGTCCATCGAGGATCAGTCAACATGTCAGCATGTAACGAGAGCGCGGCCGAGTCACCGTGCCGAGTCCTGCCGGCGGCACATCGTCCGCATGATCACGCGGCCAGCGAGTCGATGATCGATGTCGTCGGGATCGGACGGATCGGTGCGGCGATCGCGCGGGCCATGCATCGATGGCCGGGTTCGTTCGATCCGGGGCGGCAGCGAGCCGGGCTGGCACCGATACAGACGCCGACGACGGACTTCGCGGACGGGCCGGAACGCGAGGCGAGTCGAGCCGGTATCCGATCCGCTCCGGTCTTCCTGCTGACCGCCGCGCGCGAGCCCGATGCGCTCGCTGCCGGATTGCGTGCGAGTGCCGCGCAGCGGGCCGCCGGCAAGCGAATCATCGTGTTGTTGCTGCATCCGCCGGAGCCGGAACGGGCCGTGGTTCAACACGCCACCGCGCATCTGGCAGCGGAAGTCGACGCGATCGTCGTGGTGCCCGAATATCCTCACCTATCGTTGCTCGATTGCATCGTGCGCGCCTATCGGACCGCGTTCGGAGCGGGCCTGAACGGCCAGGGCGCGGCGGCCATGCCGTCCGGCAGCGAGTTCCTGGATCTGCGGGCCGTGTTCGACGGCACGAGGCGGGCCGACCTCGGAATGGGCCTCGCATCAGGTGCCGGGCGGATTTTCCTGGCGACCGACGCGGCCATCGATGCGATCGGGGAAGGCACGTTGTCTGCGGCGGAAGGCGTCCTCGTGATCGTCAGTGGCGCGGAAACGCTCAGGCTGGCGGAAGTCGCGTCGGCGCTCTACCAGGTGCATGCGCTGACGCGAGCGAATACGCAGGCGGTGCTGGCCGCGCACTACGACGAACGCATGGCCGCGGACGTCCGCGTGATCGTGATCGCGGCGGGATAGACGAATGCGTGCGATCCGACCACGAGCCGGCCGAAGGCTCCGGCGCTTTCGCCGTCGCGACGAGGCGCGCGGTGTCCACCGTGCGCGGCGTCACCTGTTTCCCTGCTATCGATGGTGCTGCTGCTCGTCTCGTTGAGCGGCGCCCGGTTCGACGTTGGTACCCATTTCCATGAACGTCACACACCATGAACAACCCCAAGACACTCGAAGCACTGCTCGCGGAACAAGCCAGACTGCAAGCGGAAATCCATACGCTGCGACTTCACCATCGACAACAGGCGCTCCACGAGATCAAGACGCTGATGGCGAAATACGGCATTACCGTCGCCGATCTCGGTGGGGTGCCGGCGCCGGCGGGCAGGACGGTCGGGCGCGCGGTTCCGGCGAAATATCGTGATCCGGTCAGCGGCCACACCTGGAGCGGCCGTGGCCGGTCGCCGACCTGGATCCGCGGGAAAGACCGTGACGCATTCAAGATCTGACGATGCATGCTGGTGCAGCCGCGGCCCGGCCTCCGAGCCATATTCAATTCCGTCCACCCCCCATCCCGCGTAGAATCCAGCCGTTGCGTCGTGCGGAAGCCGGTGTGAATCCGGCGCGGTCGCGCCACTGTCAGCGGGGCACTCCCATGCCCGCAAGCCAGACCCGCACGCGCGCGATCCTTTCATTCCATTGACGCTCATCGTCGAGCGGGGCGCGAATCCCCTGGAGAACCAAACATGTCCGAAGCCATCCTGAAGCCGGCCGCCGCGCCGGCGCCCATCCCCGTCCGCGAGCTGATGCCGTGGATCGTGTTCGGCGGCCTGCTGATGCTGCTGGCGGTCTACTTCGTGGGTGCCGAGGAAGGCGCGACCTCGATCGTGCCGGGTATGTACGTCCACGAGTTCGTCCACGACGCGCGCCATCTGCTCGGCTTCCCCTGCCACTGACCGGGAGCGCTCGATGGTCGGAAAACTGCTGGTGCGCGGGATGCTCGCAGGCATCGCCGCCGGTCTGCTCACGTTCGGTTTCGCCCGCATCGCCGGCGAGCCGCAGGTCGATCAGGCCATTTCGTTCGAAGAGAAACTCGACGCGGCCAGGGGCGAGGCGCCCGAGCCCGAACTCGTCAGCCGCCCGACGCAGGCCGGCATCGGCCTCGGCACCGGCGTGGTGGTATACGGCGCCGCGCTCGGCGGGCTGTTCGCGCTGACCTTCGCGTTCGCCTACGGCCGCATCGGCAGCACGCGGCCGCGCACGCTGTCGGCCTGCCTCGCGCTGGCCGCCTACGTCGCGCTGGTGATCGTGCCGAACCTCAAGTACCCGGCGAACCCGCCCTCGGTCGGCGATCCCGAGACGATCGGCTATCGCACCGGGCTGTTCTTCCTGATGATCGCGATCTCGATCGCGGTCTCGGTGTTCTCGCTGAACCTGCGGCGCTCGCTGGCCGCGCGGATGGGCCAGTGGAACGCGTCGATCGTCGCGGGGCTCGTGTTCCTCGCGATCATCACGGCCGTGCAGCTCGCGCTGCCGACCATCAACGAAGTGCCGGCCGCGTTCCCGGCCGTGGTGCTCTGGAAGTTCCGCGTCGCGGCGCTCGGCATGCAGGCGATCCTCTGGACCACGATCGGGCTGCTGTTCGGCGCGCTGGTCGAACGCAGCGGCCTGATGCCCGCTCCGCGTCGCGGCGGCGCGGCCGTGGCGCGCTGAGCATCCGGCGCACGCGATACGGCAGCGGTGGTCGCGCTGCCGCATCGCTGCTACGCGCCACCACGCCACCACGCGCCGACCGGCGCCAACCGCGCATCGACCCGCGTCAGCATGAACCGGCGTCGCGCGAGGCGGGCGACGGCATGACGGCCACTTCGGTGGCCGTTCGCCTTTATACTGAATCCGCCCTGTTTCTACGCGAGGTTCCCTGCCCGTGAAAATCCGCGCCGCCTTCGTTGCCGAGCTTGCCGTCAATTTCGTGCTGCCGTGGGTCGTCTATCGGCTCTCGCTGCCGTACTGGGGGGAGACGGGCGCGTTGTACGCGTCGGCGGTGCCGCCGCTCGCGTGGGGCATCGTCGAGTTCGCGAAGACGCGGCGCGTCGATGCGCTCTCGGCGATCGCGCTGCTCGGCATCACGCTGTCGATCGCGATGATGGCGATGGGCGGCAGCCCGCGCCTGCTGCTGATCCGCGAATCGTTCGTGTCGGGCGCGATCGGCATCGTGTTCCTGGTGTCGCTGCTGTTCGCGCGGCCGATCACCTACTACCTCACGCGCGCCACCATGGCGCGCGAAGGCGAGGGCGGCGTCGAACGCTTCGAGACGCTGTGGGACGAGAGCGCCTCGGTGCGCGCCGCGTTGCGTCTGATCACGCTGGCCTGGGGGCTCGGCCTCGTGATCGAATGCGCGCTGCGCAGCTGGTGCGCGTGGGCCTGGCCGATCGAGCGCACGCTGGTGATCACGCCGATCCTCAGCTACGTGATCTTCGGCGGCCTGCTGTGCTGGACGTTCTGGTTCCGCAAGCGCATGCGCGGCCGCGTGGCCGTGGGCGAGGCCACGCTCTGAGCGCTCCGGCGGCCCCATGCGGGCCGCTTTCTTTTTGTTCTTCCTCTTCCTCCCGCCTCACAGCCGCCTTTCGGCCCGTTGACGATTGCCATTGGTAGTAATCCGGCATTGACCGATCTTGCGGCGCAACACTAGAGTGTTCTGATCCGGAACTGAAGTTCGACATACGAATTTCTTTCCATCGAATCCCGAATTGAAGACGCGGCGCGATCCATCCGCCCGCCGCAGGAGACCCGCGATGAATCGCAGCCCCGTCGTGAACGTGCAGACGTTCATCAACGAACAGCCGTTCGGCGCGTTCCAATGGCTGATCTTCCTGATGTGTTTCGTGATCGTGCTGCTCGACGGCTTCGACACGGCGGCGATCGGCTTCATCGCGCCGTCGCTGCTGTCCGAATGGCATCTGGCCAAGCCCGATCTCGCGCCGGTGCTGAGCGCGGCGCTGTTCGGGCTCGCCTGCGGCGCGCTCGTCTCCGGCCCGCTGTCGGACCGGCTCGGGCGACGCTTGCTGCTGATCGGCGCGGTGCTGCTGTTCGGCGTGGCGTGCCTGGGTTCGGCGTTCTCGTCGAGCATCGGCGCGCTGACGGCGCTGCGCTTCGTGACGGGCGTGGGCCTCGGTGCCGCGATGCCGAACGCGGTCACGATGATGGGCGAGTTCTGCCCCGACCGGCGCCGCGCCACGGTGATCAACCTGATGTTCTGCGGCTTTCCGCTCGGCGCCGCGCTGGGCGGCTTCCTGGCGGCCTGGATGATTCCGCAGTTCGGCTGGCGCAGCGTGCTGCTGGCGGGCGGCATCGCGCCGCTCGTGCTGACCGTGGCGCTGGTCGCGCGGATGCCGGAATCGGTGCGCTTCATGGTGGCCACGCGCCGGCCCGTCGAGCGGATTCGCGCGACGCTCGCGCGCGTGTCGGCGCGCGCGCGGGAGGCCGGTTCGTTCGTGCTGACGGAGACGGCGCCGCGCACCGAGGGCAAGGGCACGGCGGTGGTGCTGTCGCGCCAGTACCGGGTGGGCTCGGTGATGCTGTGGATCGCCTATTTCATGGGGCTGGTGATCTTCTACGCGTCGATCAACTGGATGCCGATCCTGCTCAAGGACGCCGGGCTCGCGCCGAAGGCGGCCACGCTGATCTCGGCGCTGTTCCCGCTCGGCGGCGTGGGCGCGGTGCTCAGCGGCGTGCTGATGGACCGCTTCAACGCGAACCGCGTGGTGGCCGTCTGCTACGCGCTGACGGCGGTGAGCGTCTACGCGATCGGGCAGGCGGCCGGCAACGTCGGCGCGCTGGTGGTGGTGGTATTCCTGGCCGGCGTGCTGATGAATACGGCGCAGTCGTCGCTGCCGGCGCTGGCCGCCGCGTTCTACCCGACCTCGGGGCGCGGCACCGGCGTGGCCTGGATGCTCGGCATCGGCCGCTTCGGCGGGATCGCCGGCTCGTTCCTGGTGGCCGAACTGACGGCGCGGCACGTGTCGTTCTCGGGCGTGTTCGCGACCGTCGCGGTGGCGGGGCTGGTGTCGTGCGTGGCGCTGCTGGTCAAGCAGAGCGTGCGGCCGCAGGAGGCCGCGGCGAGCGGCGAGCAGGTGGAGTCGCTCGGGCACTGAACGAGGCACGGGCGGCATGCGGGGTTGTTGCGTGCGCAACGGTTTCGCGTGACGCCGCTGCCACCGGTTCGCGCGTGACGTTCCGCGTCATATGCGAGGTCAGGCGTCCGTGGCCGGCTTCGGCGCTGGCTTCGGTGCGTGACGCGCGAGGAAGCGGTCGAACTGCGAGGCGAACGCCTTGCTGTCGTGCGCGCCATACGGCGCCGGACCGCCGGTCTCGACGCCCGAGCTGCGCAGCTGGTCCATCACCTCGCGCATCGTCAGCCGTTCCTGGATGTTCTCGCGGCTGAACCAGTTGCCGCGCGGGTCCAGCACATGCGCGCCCTTGTCGAGCGCGGCGGCGGCCAGCGGGATGTCGGCTGTGATCACGAGGTCGCCGGCGTTGGCCAGTTCGACGATGCGCCGGTCGGCCGCGTCGAATCCGGCCGGCACCTGCAGCGCCTTGATGAACGGCGACGGCGGCGTGCGCAGGTACTGGTTCGCCACCAGCGTGACGACTATCCCGACCCGCCGCGCGGCCCGGAACAGCATGTCCTTGACCACCACCGGGCAGGCGTCCGCGTCAACCAGCACTTGCATCGCGTCGATCCGAAGCGTTAAGAGAGCCGTTATCTTATCGCCATCCGGCAAGCTGCATCGCAAGGGCGCGGCGCGAGGTGTTCATTCGAAACCGTGGCGCGCGCGATGGCGGGCCAAAAACTGGCGCATCTTCCTCGTCAGCCGTGACGGATCGGCGATGCGATAGCCGGAGGCGGGCAGTCCGAACAGTGCCTGCGTCCGCTCGTCGAGCTGATCACTGCACAACATCTCGCCGTCGTCCGCGAAGGCAACCAAGCCGCGGTCGAACAGCTTGTCGAGCGGCACCGAGAGCAGCAGGCCGTTGTTCGGATCGGTCTTCTCGGCTGCGGTGCTTTCCGCCCAGGGAAAGATATGCGACGCGACCAGCATGCCCTCGCAGGTCTCGCCCGAGACGGCGCACCGCCAGTTCCAGTGGCGCCGGACCGGATCACGGAAGCGATCGTGGTGTTTGCGCACCCAGGTCAAGCGCTGTTCCATGATGCCGGCGGGCGGCGTCGGCATCTCGTTGTCCTGCTGTGGCGTGTTGCCGTGCGCTTCCTCACCCGGCGGGCGGCTGCGGACGTGCTGCTTGAAATCGATGACGGACTGCACGTAGGCGATGACGGCGTTTTTCACGCCTCGTCCGCTGACCGGTGTCACGACGATGCCTTCGAACTGCCGGCCCGCGGTGTCGGTAATTGTTTCGGTCGGCCATTCCGCCCAAGCAAGGAACGCATCCTTGCTCACGCCTGTGGCGCCACCACCCACGCGTCCGGAGTGGAACAGGTAGACCTTGCCGGTGCGAGTATGCCTCGCGAAAAAGCCCGCCACGGCGCCGTTGCGTCCTTCATAGGGTGTGTTGATCTCGACCGCGATCTGCACGCCGCTGCCTTCACCGAAGGTGCCGAACCAGTTGAGCTGGCGTGGGTTCGCGGCGTTGCGCCGGAACGCTTTTGACCAGTACCAGTAGCGTCCGCTGGTATTGAGCGTGGCGTCTTGCTGCCGGCCGCCTTGCCAGCCGATATCGCGCGAGATGGTGCCCTTGAACGCGGCCTTGAGTGTTTCATCGAGTGTGCGGTGCGCCAGCGCGATGTCACGGCGCGATTCGAGCAGCTCGTACATGATTTCCCCGTTTTTCTGATGGCCCTGCTTGTTGTCTTCGACCGTATCGAGGCGTCGGGATGCAAGTCGAGTCTACTTTTTCAGCCGCCACGCCTCGAACGTCACCGGCCTGGCCCGGTCCGCGCGCTCGACCGTCGCGCGATCGGGCAGCAGCGCCTCGGCATCCGGGCTCGGGTCGGGATTCATCTCGCTGTTATGGACGATTTCCTGATGGAACAGCCAGGTGCGCCGCGCCGGATCGTAGTGGAACGTGACGTTGTCGCTCCAGTGGTTCGGGCCGGCCGCCACGCCGTTCTGCACCGAGAAGTAGCGATGCCGGATCGCGAGCCCGTCGCTGTCGAGGTCGAGGTACGGGTCGCCCGACACGCCGCCTTCGTCGGCGCGCATCACCACGTGGTCGTTGCGCGCGGCCAGCGCATAGCCGCCGTCGGCGCGCTGCGTGAAGACCAGTAGCGGGCGCGGCGAGGCCGGCGCGCCGGCGGCGGCGGCCTGCTCCACGACGACGAGGTAGTCGGTGCGCCCCGCGTCGGTCAGCGGGCCGGCCAGCTGGTCGAGCACGGTATAGCCGGCCGGCAGCAGCTGCACGATCGCGTCGGGCAGCGCCGGGTTGCCGGGGCAGCGCGACGGCGCCGAATCGCAGGCGCCGAACGCGCCGCTGCCGGCGCCCAAGGCGAGCGCTGCCACGGCGGCGCGGGAAATCCGTTTCATGGAGGCGGGCGCCGCGCGGGCGGGCTGGCGTCGAGTCAAGGAGCGGGGCGGCGCGTCGCTCAGCCGAGCGGTGCGTCGAGCCGGCGTCCGAAACGGTCCAGGCGCGGCAGGTAGTCGTGCGAGGGGTCGAGCGAGAACGCCACGCGGCGCGCGCGGCCCATGATCTCGTCGCGCGGGAAGAAGCCGAAGTAGCGCGAGTCGGCGCTGTTGTCGCGGTTGTCGCCGAGCATCAGGTACTGCCCCTTCGGCACCACGATCGGGCCGAACGAGTCGCGCGGGCTCGGCGCGTCGGGCGAGAGCCGCACGGTGCGCGCGCTGCCGTCGATGCGCTCGGCCAGGTATTCGCCGGGCGAGTCGGCGTCGCTGCGCAGCAGGTTGGTGCCCACCGGCCGGTAGGCGGCGCGCACGCCGTTGATCAGCAGCACGTTGTTGCGCAGCTCCACGGTGTCGCCGGGCAGGCCGATCAGCCGCTTCACCAGCAACTCATGCGCGGCGGCCGAATCGATCGTGACGATGTCGCCGCGCTGCGGCTCGTGCAGCCGCGCCAGGCGGATGTGCGTGAACGGCACGCGCAGGTCGTAGGCCATCTTGTCGACGAGGATCCGGTCGCCGATGCGGATGGTCGGCAGCATCGAGCCGCTCGGCACGACGTTCCAGTCGGCCACGGCGCTGCGGAAGATCACCATCAGAAACAGAAACGCGAGGAAGCCCTTGTTGGCTTTCCAGAGCCTGACGATCGTGCGCATGGTGTGGTGGGCCGCGTCGCGGCCGGTGTTTCAAGTAAGCGGACTATACCCGAAGCGCCCGCCGCGTTGCGTGACGCGGGCGTGCGTTGCGTCGACCCGCGCGCCATCAGGCGCCGCGTGCGGGATCGCCCGGATATGACCGGATCTCATAGCCCCGATCAGGAAACATCGCTTCAGCCGCCGCGACGGCGCTGCCGATAATCGCCCCAATCCAATCCTGACCGACGAGACACCGTGATGACCGCATCTCCCCGCAAGTCGCTCTACATCGGCGAAGGCTTCGAAGGCCCCGGCGCGAACCTGGCGCACATCAACGTGCTGATCGGCCCGCGCGACGGCCCGGCCGGGCAGGCGTTCGCGACCGCGCTGGCCACGCCCTCGGCCGGCCACGCGCCGTTCGTGGTGATCGCGCAGCCGGGCGTGCCGACCAAGCCGCTCACGCTCTACGTGAACAAGGCGCAGATCGACGGCGAGTTCCACGGCAACGCCACCTGGGGTGCGTCGCAGGCCGGCATCGCGAAGGCGGTGGCCGAGGCGCTCGAGGCCGGCACGCTGCCGCCCGAGGCCGAGAACGACTGGGTGGTGGTGTCGGCGAACTGGGTCAACCCGAAGACCGACGACCTCGACGCCGTGTTCGAGAACAACTACCGCGCCTGCCGCAACGCGATCGTCGCCGCGATGGAAGGACTGCCGCGCCGCGATCAGGTGTTCGCGGCCGCGCGCGCGGTATCGAACCCGTTCTACACGCCGAAGCAGGGCTGAGCCACTGCACGGGCACCCCCCGGCACCCCCCGGCACCCCCGGCACCCCCCGGCACCACCCAAGCCGCCCGCGCGGCGCCACCGATACGAATCTGCCAGCGGCCCGCGAGCGGCCGCGCCTGGAGTCAACATGGAATACGTCCGCCTCGGCCAGTCCGGCCTGAAGGTCTCCCGCCTCTGTCTCGGCACGATGAACATGGGCACCCCCCAATGGAAGCCGTGGATCTTCGACGAGGCGCAGAGCGAGCCGATCGTGCGCCGCGCGCTGGAGGCCGGCGTCAACTTCATCGACCTCGCCGATTTCTATTCGACCGGCGTGGGCGAGGAAGTGGTCGGCCGGATCCTCAAGCGCGTCGCGCGCCGCGAGGAAATCGTCGTGACCACCAAGGTCGGCTATGAGATGGGCCGCGACCCGAACGCGGGCGGCCATTCGCGCAAGCACGTGCTGGACGGCATCGACGGCTCGCTCAAGCGGCTCGGCATGGATTACGTCGACATCTACATGCTGCATTTCTTCGACGTCAACACGCCGGTGGAGGAAACCATGCGCGCGCTGCACGACATCGTGCGCGCGGGCAAGGCGCGCTACATCGGCGTGTCCACCATGTACACGTGGCAGTTCGCGAAGATCATGCAGGCCTGCGAGCGCCACGGCTGGGACAAGCCGATCAACATGCAGCTGCAGCTGAACCTGGCCTACCGCGAGGAAGAGCGCGAGATGGTGCCGTACTGCATCGACCAGGGCGTCGGCGTGTCGGTGTTCAGCCCGCTCGCGCGCGGCCTCCTGACCTGCGAGCCGCAATCGACGCGCAACCAGACCGACTTCTTCACGGCGCAGATGTACGGCGACGCGGCCTCGCTTGCGATCGCCGGGTCGGTGGCCGCCGTCGCGCGCCGTCGCGGCGTGGCGCCGGCGCAGATCGCGCAGGCCTGGGTGCTGAGCCGCCCCGGCATCGCCAGCATGCTGGTGGGCGCCGATTCGGTCGAGCAGTTCGACAGCGCGCTGGCCGCGCTCGACACGCGCCTGACCGACGAGGAACTGCACGAACTCGACCGCAACTACACGCCGTGCGACCTCATCAACGACTACACGGCCGGCCGCCGCATCACGCGCGAGGCACGCCCGGCGCTCGGCGAGTTCGCCGGCGATTTCCCGCCGGTGCCGGAAGCGGCCTGAGCACGCGATGGTATCGATCATGGCATCCCGCACGGAGCGAAACACGATGAACGAATTCCTGAAGACCGGCCATTACATCGGCGGCGAATGGTATGAAGCGGGCGGCGCCGACGTGCAGCCCACCGACGCACAGCCCACCTACGCGGTATTGAACCCGGCCACCGGCGAGACCATCGCGCGGGTCGCGAAGGGCGGCGCGGACGAGACGCGCCTTGCGATCGCGGCGGCCCGGCGGCCGAACGCGCATGGCCCGCGTGGCGCGCGCTGACGGCGAAGGAGCGCGGCGCGCGCGTGAAGCGCTGGGGCGAGCTGATGCTCGAACACCGCGACGCGCTGGCCGAGCTGCTCACGCGCGAGCAGGGCAAGCCGCTGGCCGAGGCGCGCGGCGAGGTGGCCTATGCGGCCAGTTTCCTCGAATGGTTCGCGGAAGAGGCCAAGCGCATGTACGGCGACGTGATCCCGAGCCCGCGCCCGGACTCGCGGATCGTCGTGACCAAGGAACCGGTGGGCGTGGTGGCCGCCATCACGCCGTGGAATTTCCCGCTCGCGATGATCACGCGCAAGGCCGGCCCGGCGCTCGCGGCCGGCTGCACGATGGTCCTCAAGCCGTCCGAGGAGACGCCGCTGTCGGCCTTCGCGCTGGCGGTGCTGGCCGCGCGCGCGGGCGTGCCGGCCGGCGTGTTCAACGTGGTGAGCGGCGACGCGCTCGCGATCGGCGAGACGCTGACGGCCTCGCCGGTGGTGCGCAAGCTCTCGTTCACGGGCTCCACGCGCGTCGGCAAGCTGCTCGCGAAGCAGTCGGCCGACACGCTCAAGAAGCTCTCGCTCGAACTGGGCGGCAACGCGCCGTTCATCGTGTTCGACGACGCCGACCTCGACGCGGCGGTGGCCGGCGCGATGGCCTCGAAGTTCCGCAACACCGGGCAGACCTGCGTCTGCGTGAACCGATTCCTGGTGCAGGACGGCGTCTACGACGCGTTCACGCGCAAGCTCGCCGACGCGGTGCGCCAGCTGCGCGTGGGCAACGCGCTGGCGGGCGAGGTCGACCAGGGGCCGCTCATCAACGCGGCCGCGCTCGACAAGGTCGAGCGGCACGTGGCCGACGCCACCGCGAACGGCGCGCGGGCACTGGTGGGCGGGCACCGCCACCCGCTCGGCGGCACCTTCTACGCGCCGACCGTGCTGGTGGACGTGGCCGCCGACGCATTGCTCGCCGACGAGGAAACCTTCGGCCCGGTGGCCGCGTGCTTCCGCTTCCACGGCGAGGAGGACGCGATCGCGATGGCCAACGACACGCCATTCGGGCTCTCCGCGTACTGCTACACGCGCGACCTGGGCCGCGCGTGGCGCGTGGCCGGCGCGCTCGAAAGCGGCATGGTGGCCATCAACGACGGGATCCTCTCGACCGAGGTGGCGCCGTTCGGCGGCGTCAAGCAGTCGGGGCTCGGCCGCGAAGGCTCGAAGTACGGCCTCGACGAATACGTCGAGCTGAAATACCTGCTGATGGCGGGGCTCGGCCGCTAGCGCGGCCTCGCTTCGGCGGGAGCGGCCCGCATGCGCGCGCCCGCCGAAGCCGTCGGCGCATCTCGCCGTCCGCGTACCGCGCGAGCCGCGCGGCACGCCACAAACACAACAATGTCGGAGGCAGCTTGAATCAAGTCAACATGCAAACGGGCGCCGTGGCCGGCGCCGTGCCGCTCGCGCGCAGCACCGGCGCGCCGCCGCGCGAGGTGGCGCTCGACGACGTGCCGCTCAACGCGTTCCATCTGAAGATCGCCGGCCTCACGTTCGGCGCGCACTTCACCGAGGGCTACACGCTCGGCACGATCGGCTACGCGCTCGCGGCGCTCGGCCGGCAGATGCCGCTCGACGCGTTCTGGATGGGCGTGATCGGCAGCTCGGCGCTGATCGGCATCTTCCTCGGCAGCCTGATCTTCGGCTGGCTGTCCGACCGCATGGGCCGCCAGAAGATCTTCCTCACCAGCTTCGTGATCATCACGCTGGCCGCCGCCGCGCAGTGCTTCGTCAGCTCGCCGGCCGAACTCGCGCTGTTGCGCATCGTGATCGGCATCGGCATGGGCGGCGACTTCACGGTGGGCCACGCGATCCTGGCCGAGTTCTCGCCGCGCCGGCACCGCGGCGCGCTGCTCGGCTCGTTCAGCGTGATCTGGACGGTGGGCTACGTGGTGGCCAACGTGCTCGGCCTCTATTTCGGCAATGCCTCGCCCGACGCGTGGCGCTGGCTGCTCGCCTCGGCCGCGCTGCCGGCCTTCGTGGTGCTGCTGGCGCGGCTGGGCACGCCCGAATCGCCGCGCTGGCTGCTCGGCAAGGGCCGCGCGAGCGAGGCGCGCGCGATCGTCACGAAGCACTTCGGCGCGCATGTCCTGCTCGATGGCGGCGGCGAATCGCACGCGAACCAGGGCTACGCGCGGCTGTTCCGCCCGGACCTGATCCGCCGCACGATCTTCAACTGCGCGTTCTTCGTCTGCCTCGTGATTCCGTACTTCGCGATCTACACGTTCCTGCCGACCATCCTGAAGACCATCGGCCTCGCCGAGGGCTTCGGCGCCGACATGCTGCTGAACGGCTTCCTCGTGCTCGGCGCCGTGATCGGCATCTGGCTGACGATCCGCCTGTCGCGGCGCGGCTTCCTGATCGGCTCGTTCGCGGTGACCTGCGCCTCGCTGGCGGCGCTGGCGGTGCTGCCGCATTCGGCGGCGCTCGCGATGATCGTCGCGTTCGGCATCTTCACGCTGACCATGTCGGCGTTCAGCAACCTGGTGGGCGTGTTCCCGCCGGAATGCTTCCCGACCGAGGTGCGGGCCTGCGGCGTGGGCCTTGCGATCGCCTGCAGCCGGCTCGGCGCGGCGATCGGCACGTTCCTGCTGCCGGTCGGGATCGCCACGCTCGGCTTCCACGCGACCATGTTCGCGCTGGCCGGCGTGCTGCTGGTCGGCATGATCGTCTCGATCCCGTGGGCGCCGGAGACCAGGCATCTGACGCTCGACCAGGCGTCGGCAGGCCACTGAGCGGGAGGGCGCGGCGGGCGCGCCGCGCCGCGAACGCCGTCGATATAATCCCCGCATCAGGCGCGCCGCCGCCGGCCCGAGCCACCCGGCCGGCGCGGCGCGCATCCGCTGTCCGACCCGCGCCCGTCGCCCGCCCACCGGTTCCCGCGCCATGCCCGATCTCCGCAACCTGACCTTCGAGCATCTGCTGATCTACATCGCGGTGATCGAGACCGGCTCGCTCACGCGCGCGGCCGAGCGGCTCGGCATCGGCAAGACGGCGGTCAGCAAGAGCATCCAGCGGCTCGAACTCGAACTGGGCGCGACGCTGCTCGCGCGCACCACGCGGCGCATCGGCGTGACCGAGGCGGGCGCCGCGTTCTTCGACGCGGCGCGCCGCATCGCGCAACTCGCCGACGAGGCGGTGACCACCGCGAGCCCGTCGCCGGACGCGCTGCACGGCACGCTGAGGGTGGCCGCCTCGGTGGAGTTCAGCGCGATCGTGCTGGCGCCGGTGCTGGCCCGGCTGCGCGACGCGCACCCGGCGCTGCGCATCGAGATGGTGTCCAACGACCGTCTGATCGACCTGATCGCGGAAGGCGTGGACGTGGCGATCCGGCTCGGCCAGCTGGCCGATTCGAGCCATCGCGCGGTGCGCGTCGGCCAGTACGAGAAGTGGCTGGTGGCGAGCCCCGCGCTGCTGGCGCGCCACGCGCCGCCGGCCGAGATCGGCGCGGCGGTGGCACTGCCGTTTGTCGGGGTGTCGGTGCTGGCGCATCCGTCGCGCTGCCGGCTTCATCATACGAATGGCCAGACCTGCGAACTCGAGTTCGACGCGGGGCTCACCGCCGATACCGTCTACGCGTGCCGCGCGGCCGTCGCCGAGGGCGCCGGGCTCGCGCTGCTGCCCGATTTCGCGGTGCGGGCCGACATCGCCGCGCGGCGGCTGGTGCGCGTGTACCCGGCCTGGGCCACCGCCACCATGTCCATGCACGCGCTGCTGCCGCCGGGCCGCCATATGGCGCCGAAGGTCCGCGCGCTGATCGAGCGGCTCCAGGCCCATCTCGGCGCCGCCTGAGCCGCGCCGCCACCCGCCGGCGCGAGCGATCCGCCCCTGAAAAACGGCACGATGCGATCACGCGAGTCTTGCGCCAGATCCCGATGCGAACTGAAATCGAAAGGTAAGATTTCATCGGTTTTTCATCGGCTCCCGGCCATCCTTCATCCCGCAGGCAAGGCCCGGAACCGGACCCGGACCTGATCCGAATCCCCCACCCGGGCCGCGGGCGGGCGTCGCGATCCGGCCGGCTCGCCAAGGCGGCCCCCTCGCCACGGCAGCCCGCCTCCCGCGCCACGCAATCGTCCGTCCCCATTGCCCGAGCGAGTGCAATCCGGCTAGGATTGCCCTTGCGGATAGCGGAAAGCCAGTTCCCGGGAAGACGCCGGTCGTCGGCATACCACCTCAAACAGGAGCCCTAACGATGAGCACATCTGAACATTCCCCGGCGACTCCTATCCCGAAAAAGCCGTTTCCGCTCAGCCTGCTGGCCGGCGTGGTGGTGCTGATCGCCGTGCTGCTGCTGCCCACCCCGGCCGACCTGCCCGTCGCCGGGCACCGCATGCTGGCGATCCTCGCGTTCGCGGTGGTGGTGTGGATCACCGAGGCCGTGTCCTACGAGGCCAGCGCGATCATCGTCACCTCGCTGATGGCGTTTCTCGTTGGTACCGCGCCCACCGTGCAGGACCCGGGCGTGGCCTACGGCACCTCGCGCGCCATCAGCATGGCGCTGGCGGGCTTCTCGAACTCGGCGCTCGCGCTGGTGGCGGCGGCGCTGTTCATCGCGGCGGCCATGACGCTGACCGGGCTCGACCGCCGCATCGCGCTCGTCACGCTCTCGCGGATCGGCACCAGCACGCGGCGCGTGATGATCGGCGCGATCGCCGTGACGATCCTGCTCTCGCTGGTGGTGCCGAGCGCCACCGCGCGCAGCGCCTGCGTGGTGCCGATCATGATGGGCGTGGTCTCGGCGTTCGGCGTGGACAAGCGCTCGAACGTGGCGGCCGGCATCATGATCATCGTGGCGCAGGCCACCAGCATCTGGAACATCGGGATCCAGACCTCGGCCGCGCAGAACCTGCTGACGGCCGGCTTCATGGAGAAGATGCTCGGCTCGCACGTGACCTGGGCCTCGTGGTTCGTGGCCGGCGCGCCGTGGGCGCTCGTGATGTCGGCGGTGCTGGTGGTGCTGGTGCTGAAGATGATGCCGCCCGAGGCGGACGCGATCGCCGGCGGCAAGGAGGCCGTGGAGGCGCAGCTGCGCGAGATGGGGCCGATGACGGGCGCGCAGAAGCGGCTGCTCGGCGTGTCGGTGGCGCTGCTGCTGTGCTGGGCCACCGAAGGCAAGCTGCACCACTTCGACACCACCTCGGTCACCTACGCGGGCCTCGTCGTGCTGATGCTGCCGCGCTTCGGCGTGATGACCTGGAAGGACGTGCAGTCGCGCATCCCGTGGGGCACCGTGATCGTGTTCGGGGTGGGCATCAGCCTCGGCACGGCGCTGCTCACGACGCAGGCCGGCCAGTGGCTCGGCCATCACGTGGTGGCCGCCACCGGCCTCGATTCGCTCTCGCCGCTCGGCGTGTTCGCCGTGCTCGCGGCGTTCCTGATCGTGATCCACCTTGGCTTCGCGAGCGCCACGGCGCTGACCTCGGCAATGCTGCCGATCCTGATCGCGGTGCTGCAGACGCTGCCCGGCGATTTCAACCGGCTGGGCATGACGATGCTGCTCGGCTTCACGGTCAGCTTCGGCTTCGTGCTGCCGATCAACGCGCCGCAGAACATGGTCTGCCTCGGCACCGACACGTTCACGGCCAGGCAGTTCGCGAAGGTCGGGATCGTGATCAGCGTGATCGGCTACGCGCTGCTGCTGGTGTTCGGCGCCACCTACTGGCGCTGGCTCGGCTGGCTGTAACGCATGGAACCAGAAAAGGAGGTTAACAACATGCAGATATCCCTCAACGATGCGATTACGTTCGGCAAGCAGGTGCTGGGCGCGCTGAAGGTGCCCGACGACATCGCCGACGACGTCGCCCGCCATCTGGTCGAATCGGACCGCGTCGGCTACACCAGCCACGGCGTGTCGATCCTGCCGACCTACCGCAAGGTGCTCGAGGACGGCCGGATCGACCCGGCCGGCCGCCCGAGCGTGCTGACCGACCACGGCAGCCTGCTGCTGTTCGAGGGCAACCGCGGGCTCGGCCAGCACGTCGGCAAGGTGGTGGTGGAGCAGGCGATGGCGCGCGCGTTCGACCGCGGCGTCTGCATCCTGACGCTGCGCAACAGCCACCACCTGGGCCGGATGGGCCAGTACGGCGAGATGTGCGCGCATGCCGGCCTCGTGTTCATGGCGTTCACCAACGTCACCAACCGTGCGCCGATGGTGGCGCCGTTCGGCGGTGCCGAGGCGCGCCTGACCACCAATCCGCTCTGCTTCGCCGGGCCGCTGCCGAACAACCGGCCGCCGCTGGTGGTGGACATGGCCACCAGCGCGATCGCCGTGAACAAGGCGCGCGTGCTGGCGGCCAACGGCATGACGGCGCCGCCGGGCTCGCTGATCGACGGCCGGGGCTACCCGACCGACGATCCGAACGTGCTGCAGGCCGATCCGCCCGGCTCGCTGCTGCCGTTCGGCGCCCACAAGGGCTACGCGCTCGGCGTGGTGGCCGAGCTGCTGGCCGGCGTGCTGTCGGGCGGCGGCACGATCCAGCCCGGCAACCCGCGGCAGGGCGCCGTGACCAACAACATGTTCGCGATCGTGCTGAACCCGCAGGTGGATTTCTCGGCCACCTGGCGCTCGCAGGAGGTGGAGGCGTTCATCGAATACCTGCTGTCCTGCCCGTCGCAGCCCGGCGCCGATCCCGTGCAGTACCCGGGCGAGTACGAGGCGCGCAACCGCCTGAAGTATCACGATCACATCGAGCTGAGCACGCCGATCTGGGCGTCGCTGACGCAGATGGCCGACGAACTCGGGGTGGTGCCGCCGGCGGCGCGGGGGTAGCCGGGATTCAGCGTTGGCGGTGTCGATGCCGGCCTTTGGGCCGGCTTTTTGCATGGAGTGGTCGGCGGCGAGCTGTCGGCGCTGCGTGCTCGGGGCTGAGTACGCCGATCGGGGAGTCGCTGACGCGGATGGCCGACGAATTCAGGGTGGTGCCGCCAGCGGCTCGGGCATGGCAGGAGGGCGAACGCCGTGTGTCGATGCCGGCCATGCACGCTCGATGCTCCGCGATCGGCGGCCCGGAGTCGGCTGTCGCGCGCGGGTTGATCCGCGGTCCGGCCGTGGCCCGCAGATGCCCGTGACGCAGCAGGATGACGGCCGGCGCGCCGGCGAACGGCGCGTGCCTCGCGCCCGGATGCAGGCGCAGCCAGCTGCCGGCCCGGTGTCGGGCGTCGCCGTCGCGCAGCTCGCCGCTCAGCACGAGCAGTTCCTCGCCCGCCGCATGCGCGTGATCGAGCGTGCGCGCGCCGGGCTGCCACGCGACCAGGCTCACGTGATGGCCGCCGCCCGCGAGCGTCGCCACTCGCAGCAGCGGATGGCGGCCGGGGCGCCAGACGCGCGACGCGGCGCGCTGCGTAGGCGGCATGTCGTGCCGCGGACTCGCGTGGTCCGCCGCGTCGCCCGCGTCGGTCGGCTCGCGATAGACCAGCAGCCGCGCGCCTCGCTCGCCGGCGCGAACCACGGCCGGCGCGAACCGGATCGCGAAGTCACCGGTGGCGAGCGGTTCGCCGTCCAGCCCGGCGTCGCCGGCCAACAGGTACAGGTCGTGGCGCTGGCCCGTGCCGAGCGGCCAGACATGCCGTGGCGCGATCTCGACGATGCCGGTCCAGCGTGCGTCGTGCGGGGCGCTCAAATCGATGACACCATCCGCGTGCCGCAACGGCGCGTCGAGATCGACCCAGCCGCGTTCAATCGATAGGTGTTCCATGAGATCTCTCCAGGAAACGGGCCGGCGTCAGTGCCCGTGTACTTCGTTCGCGGCGCTTTCCGGCGCGTCGAGCCCGACGGGAGAGCGTATAAACGGCACGAAGCCCGGCAGTGCCTCCACGCGGCGCAGCCAGCGGCTCACGTTGGCGTAGGCCGAGCGCTCGACATTGCCCTCCGGCGCCCGCTCCACATACGCGTACAGCGCGAGATCGGCGATGCTCGGCGCGCAGCCGGCGAGCCAGTCGTGCCGCGCCAGCTCCGCGTCGAGCACGGCGAGCGTCGCGTGCGCGCGGGCGATGGCTTCGTCGGGATTGCGCGGCAGCTTGAAGAGCACGATCTGGCGCGCCGCCGCGAGCCCGTGCGCGACCTCGCCCGAGGCCACCGACAGCCAGCGCTGCACGCGCGCCGCGCCGGCCGGATCGTCGGGCAGCCAGCCCGGCGGCGCGTAGCGTTTGGCGAGATAGACGAGGATTGCCGTGGAATCGGCGATCACGGTCTCGCCGTCGACCAGCACCGGCACCTGGCCGAACGGATCGAGGCGCAGATGCGCGGGCGTTTTCTGCGCGCGGGCCGGAAGGTCCACTTCGATCGTCTCGTGCACGAGGCCGAGGATCGACAGGAACAGGCGGACCCGGTGCGAATGGCCGGAAAGCCGGAAGCTGTGGAGTTGCATGGGCGTCCTTGCAGGAAGGGGCGCGGTGGCGCCGGGTGGGGTTGCCGCGATTCTGCGCAAGCGCGCCGCCGCGCGGAAGTCCGGGCGCGGCGACTCACAATCCGCGAATCGCGAACAATGCGCGGCCCGAGCGCCGGACAAGCGGGCGCGGCGCGTGCAATGCGCCGTGCATCGGCCGCTTGCCGGCGCCGGCGGTGGCCGCCTGCAGGCGCCGCGGCGTTCGCCTATGCTCTGCGGAGCGGGCCGGCGCGCGGCGCGCATGCTGCCCTCGCGCCATGGCCCGATCGCGTGCGCGCGTGCCGACGCGCGATCCCGCCGTTTTTTTCTTCCGGAGACGCCATGAACGAGATTCCGTACCGCAACGCCCTCATCATCGGGGGCGGCCCCGGCATCAGCGCATCGCTCACGCGGCAGCTGCGCGCGGCCGGGCTGCCGGTCGTGATCGCCGCGCGCGACACGGCCAAGCTCGCGCCGCTCGTCGAGCAGACCGGCGCGATCGCGCTGCCCGTCGATGCGGCCGACGCGGGCCAGGTCGAGCGGCTGTTCGCCGAGACCGAGGCGCGCATCGGCGCGCCGGAAATCGTGGTCTATAACGCGAGCGGGCGCCTGCGCGGGCCGATCGCCGAACTCGACGCGGCGGCGGTCGAGCAGGCGGTGGCGGTGACGGCGTTCGGCGCGTTCCATGCGGTGCAGCAGGCCGCGCGGCGCATGCTGCCGGCGCGCCACGGCGCGATCGTGCTGACCGGCGCGACGGCCGGCGTGAAGGGCTTCGCGCTGTCGGCGCCGTTCGCGATGGGCAAGTTCGCGTTGCGCGGGCTCGCGCAGAGCGCCGCGCGCGAACTCGCGCCGCAAGGCATCCACGTCGCCCACCTCGTGGTGGACGGCGGGGTGCGCTCGGCGAGCCGCATCGATCCGGCCGACGCGCCCGACAGCACGCTCGATCCCGACGCGATCGCGCAGGCCTGCCTCGATCTGCTGCGCCAGCATCGCAGCGCCTGGTCGTGGGAGCTGGAGGTGCGGCCCTGGGTCGAGAAGTTCTGACGCGGCGGGCGAGGCAAGCGGTGGCGGGCCATCGCGCGGGCCGCCACGGCATGGATTGCCGATGGGGTGCTGCTCGAGCCGTGCTTGAACCGCCCCGGCTCAGCCGCGCCCGGCCGCCTGTTCGCGCAGCCATGCGATGAACGCGGCCACGTGGTCGTCGCCGAGCCGCTCGGGCGCGACGTCGAGCCAGTAGCCGAACGGCCCGGCCGCCTCCACCGCCGACAGCGGCACGAGGCTGCCCTCGGCGATCTCCTCCTCGATCATGTTCAGGTCGACCACGGCGAGCCCGGCGCCCTTGCGCGCCGCGTGGATCGCCTGTTCGAGCGTCGAGAACTCGATGCCGTCGCCGATCCGCTGCACCGCCACGCCGGCCTGCTCGCACCAGTCGGCCCACAGCGTCAGCCGCCGGCCCTCGTGCAGCACGTGCAGCGACGGGATCCTGCCGAACAGCGTGTCGAGCGGCGCGCCCGTGTAGCGCGGCGCGCCCACCAGCGCATGGCGCTCCGTCATCAGCCGCTCGGACAGCATGTCGGCGCGCGCCGCGCGGCCGAAGCGGATATGGCAGTGGCAATCGTCGGCGGGCTCGGTGCGGATCGACAGGTCCACCTCGGGCAGCGTCTCGAACAGCGTGCCGAGGCGCGGCGAGAACCATTGGGTGGCGAAGGTGGGCGGCACCGACACCATCAGGCGGCGCTTTTTGCCGGGGCGCACGGCAGTGATTTCGAGCACGCCGCGCTCGATGGTGTCGAACGCCTGCTCGATGAACGGCAGCAGCATGCCGGCGGCCGTCAGGCGCACGCCCTTGTGGTCGCGCTCGAACAGGCGCGCGCCGACGCTTTCCTCCAGCAGGCGGATCTGCCGGCTCACGGCGCCCTGGGTCACGCAGAGCGAGGTGGCGGCGCGGTTGAAGCTCAGATGGCGGGCGGTCTCCTCGAAAAAACGCAATGCAATCAGCGAAGGCATCCGCCGCATGATTCTTTCCTTTCTGTCGTCTCGCTGCCGGCCCGCCCGGACGACGTGCGCGCCGCAATCGCCGGGCCGGCGGCTAATGCCGTTCAGTTAAGGTTCTTTCTGAGGAACCGAACGGCATAACGAGCAGGACGGGACTTGACGGCCCGATCG
>NZ_CP045093.1:2603429-3077801 GCF_022870505.1 Burkholderia perseverans | reverse complement strand
AGCATGAAGGTCAGGTGGTCGGTCAGCATCGCGCCGAAAAGTTAACACTTCAGCGCAGCGTTTACAACCACTCCTTCCCGAAAACAAAAATGCCGTTCAGTTGCTTAACTGAACGGCATTACGGGCCGGCGGCAGCTTTATGGCAGAAAAGCCGGGCGCGGGGCAGGCGGTGTAAACCCCGATAGGGATGCCAAGGCGAAAACGCGTGGCGGGCCGGCTGCGCGGTCGTGAGGCGCGGGCGGAAAACGGCGGGGAGAAGCGAGGCGGAAAGCGCGGTGGAGCGGGAGCCGATGCGGGCGGCAAGAAGCACCTTGAGGCATCGCGATGCGAGTGAAAACGAAGGCGCGGGACGGACACGGCGCGCAGGACCGAAGTCATGCGCGCCGCCCGTCGATTCGATCAGTATCCCGAACGATTTTGATCCGACCGGGAATCTCTGGAAATCCTCAATACGCGCCCACCCAATGGCCCGGCACCCAGCCCCAGTGATTGCCTTCCCAGCGATAGTGGCCCTTCACCCAGCGATAGCCGGGCGCGGGCGGCGCGGGCATCACCTCGACGCGCGGCGCTGGCTGCGGCGGGCGCGCCGGCTCCACGACGCAGGCGGAAAGCAGGGCCGCGCAGGCGCAGGCGGCGAACGCGGCGGCGGATGTCGATCGGATCTTCATGATGGGGTGTCCTCCCGGGACTGTCGTCGTTGGCAATGAATGAAGTGCTTCGTGGATTCACGAACCCGCGAACCCTCGAACCCGCGCCTCGAAACTCAGGCACGCACGAGGCCCGTCATCGCGCGCCGCGCGCCGGCCGGCCCGAACAGCGTCGCGGCCGTGCGCGGCGGATCGAGCCGCAGCGTCTCGGCCGCCGCGCCCGCGATCAGCGCGTCGAGCGAGGCGGTCGGCTTGAGGTCGCGCCCTTCGTAGAGATCGGCGCCGCGCAGGCCCGGCCAGTCGGCGATCACGCGCCCGCCCGCCACCGCGCCGCCGAGCAGCATCGCCACCGAGCCCTGGCCGTGATCGGTGCCGCCGGTGCCGTTCGCGGCGGCGGTGCGCCCGAACTCGGTGGCCACCACCACGGTGGTGTCGCGCCAGACCGGGCCGAGCCCGTCGCGCAGCGCGGCCAGCATCGCGTCGAGCCCCTTCAGCACGTTCGCGAGGCGCGGGTTCTGCGCGCTGTGCGTGTCCCAGCCGCCGGTCTCGATCATCGCGATGCGCGGGCCGTCATCGCTCGCCAGGAAGCCGGCGGCCAGCTTGCCGACGCCGGCCGGGTCCTGGCGCGCGTGCGCGTCGCCGGCCAGCCCGCGCGCGGCTATCGCCGAGGCCCACAGCGGCGCGAGCTGCGCGTCGCGTTCGTAGAGCGCGGAGACGCGCGTGAGCAGATCGTCGGGCGCGTCGGGCAGCCCCGACGGCGCATACGAGGTGACGCGCGCGGTGCCACGCAGCGCGGCGGGCACCGTGGGCGCGAGCGCGATCGCGTTCTCGCGCGTGGCCGGCAGCATCGCCGCGAGCCGGTTCAGCCAGCCGTCCTTCACCTGGTACGGCGCGAGGCCGCCCGTCTCGAGCACGTTCTGGCCGTCGAAATGCGAGCGGTCGCGATACGGCGACGCGATCGCATGGACGAACAGCGCCTGGCCGCCGGCGAACATCGCGGCCGTCTGCGTGAGCGAGGGATGCAGCGCGAACGTGCCGTCGAGCCGCGTCGCCTTCGCGGCGTCGATCGCGAGTTCGCCGCGCAGGCTCGCATAGGCGGGTTCGGCATACGGCACGACGATGTTCAGGCCGTCGGCGGCGCCGCGCTGGATCACGAACACGAAGCGGCGATCGCTCGCGACGTTGGCGAACACGAGGCGCGGCGCGACGAGCAGCGCGCCGGCCGCGGCGGCGGTGCCGAGGAATCGGCGGCGGGTGGGCTCCATGGCGTTATCTCCGTTGGAAGTCGGGCGAGACGAGCAGCAGCGCGAGCGCGGTGGTGGTGCTTTCGGCGCGCGACACGGCGGTGGCGGTGGGCTCGCTCAGCGTGCCCGCGAACAGCGCGGTGCCGAGCGTGCGCGGATCGGCGCGCTCGCCGGTGCGCGCGGCGAGCCGCTGGGCGATCTCGACGCGCCGCACCAGCGCATCGGGCGCGGCCCAGCTGGCGGCCACGTCGTCGTAGCCGGCGGGCGAACCCGGCCGCCAGACCGGCTGGCCGAGCTGGGTCAGCAGCGGCGCGGCGCGCAGGTTGCCGAGCGTGGTCCAGCCGAGCCCGCGCAGCGACGACACGGCCCAGTCCCACGGCGTCTTGAACTTGGTCGCGGAGGGCGCCCACGCCTCGGGCGACTCGACCAGCGCGCGATAGACGGCGGGCAGGTCGCCGCCGCTCTGCTCGAAGGCGCGCGCGAGGCGCTCGGTCAGCGCGGCGGGAGGATCGTCGGCGACGAAATGACGGCCGAGCTGGAACGCCAGGTGGCGGCCGGTGGCGGGCGCGCGCGCGAGATCCTGGAGGATCGCCAGCGCCTGTGCTTCGTCTTCCTGATCGTAGCGGCGGCCCAGCACGGTGCGCGTGCCGGGCTCGTGCAGCGCCGGGCGGAACACGAACGCGCCGGGCGGCGCGTTGCCGGGCTGCGGGCCGCGCGCCCCCGCCACGCTCCAGCCGGTGAGCGCGCGCGCGAACTCGGTGACGTCGGCCTGCGCGTAGCCGCTGCGCGCGCCGAGCGTATGCAGTTCCATGATCTCGCGCGCGAGGTTTTCGTTGAGGCCGCGCTTGCGGGCCGGGTCGCGCGCGTCGGCGCGCAGCGCGGCGCGGCTGTCGGGGCCGACCGAGCGGGTCTGGTCGAGGAACAGCTGCATCGCCGGATGGCGTTCGGCGGCCACCAGCAGATCCTCGAAGCGGCCGAGCACGTGCGGGCGGATCGCTTCCATTTCGAACGCGCCGGCCAGCCCGGCCACCTGGCCTTTGTCGACCGAGACCGCGAAGTGGTTGGCCCAGAAATGCACGAGCCGCTCGACGAACGGCGCGGGCGTGACGAGCGCGCTCTCGACGCGGGCGTCCACGGCGCTTCGGTAGATCTCCACGCTTTCGCGGCGGATCGTCTGGTTGACAGTCTGACGAATCGCTTGCGCGGAAGCAGCGGCCGGGCCCGAAGCGGCAGCCGGCAGCGTCGCCGACGGGGGCGACGCAGGGGACGAGGCGGAAGGCAAGGCGGGAGGCAAAGCGCCAGCTCCGGCGCGCAGCTGGCTGCGTTCGTCGCTAAAGCGCGTGGCGAGCGCGACCGCGCCGGGGGCGTCGGCCCAGGCGGCGGGGCGCGGTTCGTAGCGGGAGAACTGGTCGAGCAGCCAGCCGGCCGGATCGGCCGGGGCGGGCTCGTCGGGGCGGGCGCCGAGGCCGAAGCGGTTCAGGGCGATCGCCGCGGCGTGCGGGTTGGGCGGAGCGTTCATACGGAGTCCTGCCGGCGTGGATGGTCTCCGTTACACGGAGCACGCCGCGAAATCCGTCGCGTCGGGCGAAAAAAGAATCAGGCGCGGGCCGGGTGGGCCGTCGCGCGGCCGGGCCGCGTCATGGGCGGCCGGGGTATCGGAACCACAGGCGCGAAACACGGGCGCCGCACGCGGCGCCGCCGGATCAGTCCTCGCCGGGCCACCAGGGCTTCGGCGCGCGGTCGATCAGGTAGTCGTCCAGTTCCTTGCCCTGCAGCCACTTCGGGCGCGGGCCACGGCCGGACCACGAATGGCCCGACGACGGATCGTAATACTTCGCCGGCGCGGCCTTTCGCACCTTTTGTGCCTGACGGAACCCGGCGGCACGCAGCAATTCGTCCTCGGTGATGCCGTACTGCTGCACCTGCTCCTGCAGGTTCGCGAGCAGTGCCTGCTTGCCTTCGGACTTGGCGTGCGCGATTTGCTGGTCGAGTTCGCGCAGTTGCTCTTCGAGAACGTTGAGGTTATTGCTCATTGTGGGTCGGCGAGTGTCGATAGGGCGCCATCTTACTAGGCTCCGTACACAATTTCACGAATACCGGCCATGATTGGCGAGATTTAGACACGCCCGCGAGGCCGCTCGCGGGCGTCTGGCGGCGGCGCGGAACCGGGCCGATCCGGCCGGCCCGGACGCGGGGATACCGCGATCCGCGCCGGGATCCGCATCGTCCCGCCCGTGCCGGCCTTCCGGCTCGCCGGCGCCGCGCTCAGTGCTGCTGCAGCCGAATATCGCGCGACGAGGCGCCCACGTAAACACTGCTGCCCGGCACGTAGCGCCACTTGCCCTGGGCGTCGTCCCACACGCTCTGCTCGCGCGGCGAGACCAGCACGCGCACGCGCCGCGACTCGCCCGGGTTCAGGCCGATCTTGTCCCAGCCCACCAGCCGGCGCGGCGGCTCGTCCTTGTACGGCACGCCGAGATAGACCTGCGGGATCTCGGCGCCGGCCACGCGGCCGTCGTTGCGCACCGTGAAGCTCACGTCGAGCAGGTTGCCCGGCAGGCGCAGCACGGTCAGCCCCGAGTACGCGAAGTGCGTGTACGACAGCCCGTAGCCGAACTCGAACATCGGCTTGATGTTCTTCGCGTCGTACCAGCGATAGCCCATCTCGAGCTTTTCGGCATAGACCGGATCGTTCGCGAACGTGCCGTCGGTGCCCCAGGTCGGCGTGTCCTGATCGCGTGCCGGGAACGTGACGGGCAGCTTGCCGGACGGGTTGACCTTGCCGAACAGCAGGTTCGCGATCGCCTTGCCGCCGCCTTCGCCCGGATACCACGCCTCGACGATCGCCGCGACGCTGTCCTTCCACGGCATCAGCACCGGGTTGCCGCTCTCGACCACCACCACCGTGCGCGGGTTCGCCTGCGCCACCGCGGCGACCAGCGCGTCCTGGTTGGTCGGGTTCGCGAGCGAGAGGCTTGGCAGGTCGCCGAAATCCTCGCCGGCCGGCTGCGCCACCACCACGATCGCCACGTCCGACTGCTTCGCGAGCGCCGCGGCCTGGTCGATCTCCTGTTGCGTATAGGCGCGGAACGGCTGCTGCTGGTCGCTGTTGCCGGCGAACGCGACCTGTGCGCTCGGCGCGAGCTGCTGGATCGCGGCGACGATCGGCGTCGCCACCTTGAGCCACGGATTGCGCCACCAGCTGCAGCCGGTGGCGGTGCCGAACTGCAGGCCGCCGCAGCCGGCGAACGAGCCCGTCACCGGATCGCGCGTGTTGCCCGAGCCGCCGCCCGAGAGCACCGCCGCGTCGGCGTGGCCGCCGATCACCGCGATGCGCCGCAGCGCGGCGGCCGCGAGCGGCAGCTGATTGGCGTCGTTCTTCAGCAGTACCATCGATTGCTCGGCCACCGCCTGCGCGAACGCGTTGCCGGCCGCGAAGTCGATCGTGCCGCCGGCCTTGGCCGGGTGATCGAGCACGCCGAGGCGGATCATCGTGTAGAGCTTGCGGCGCACCATGTCGTCGAGCCGCGCGGTGGACACCGAGCCGTTCGCGATCGCCTGGCGCACCAGGTCCGGCGTCAGGTAGACGGTGGCGCCCACGTCCTCTTCCTCGTCGAGCCCGGCGTTGATCGACGGCGCCGTGCTGTGCGCCGCGCCCCAGTCCGACTGCACCTGGCCTTCGAAGCCCCAGTCGTTCTTGAGCACGGTGGAGAGCAGGAACGTGTTCTCGCAGGCGTAGTCGCCGTTCAGGCGGTTGTACGAGCACATCACGCTGCCGGGCCGCGCGCGCTTCGCGGCGATCTCGAACGGCAGCAGATACAGTTCGCGCAGCGTGCGCTCGTCGATCTGCGTGTTGCCGCCCTGCCGGCCGTGTTCCTGCTCGTTGCCGGCGTAGTGCTTGATGGTGGCGATCACCTGCTCGCGCTGGGTGCCGTCGGTGCGTTCGGCGAGCAGCTCGCCCGCGAGCTGCGGATCCTCGCCGAGGTATTCGAACAGGCGCCCGCCGCGCGGCTCGCGCGCGAGGTTGGTGCCGCCGCCGAGGCCCATGCCGAACCCTTGCGCGCGCAACTGGATCGCGACCTGGCGGCCGTAGTCGCTCGACAGCTGGCGGTCCCAGCTCGCGGCCAGCGCGAGCGTGGCCGGGAACGTCGTGCTCGGCTGCGAGGTGCTGCCCGAGCCGGTGGACGAATCGGCCATGTTCAGGTCGGGAATGCCGAGACGCGGCACGCCCTGGATGTAGCCGGCGCCGCCGCCCGGCACCGCGCTCATCTCATACTGCGAATGGATCATCTGCAGCTTTTCGTCGAGCGTCATCTTGCGCACCAGCGCATCGGCCCGCAGCCGCGCGGTGACCGAGGCGACGGCGTCGAAGCTGGTGGGCGGGAAGTTGATGAAGTCGGGGGTGCCAGCCTGCGCGCTGGCGAACGCGAACGCCGTCAATGCGGCGGCCGACCAAAGTCTGACCTGCATGTCTCTCTCTCCGGTTATTCGATTCTGGTTGTCGACGATGAGGCAGGAAGCGACAGCGGTGAAACGCGAAACGCGGGTGCCGCGCCGGTGCGCACCGGGCGGCGGGATGGAGAAATCGACGGGGCCAGCGCGATGTAGGTAGCCTCCACCGTGTTAGATAGTAGGAATGTAGTTCGACTACAGCATCGGTGTTTTCCCGCAATGGTCTTATGTTTCTGCGGGGAGACGGCGACGGCGCGCGAGGCGGCGGTAGGGCTGCCCGGCGGGCGCGCGGCGCGTGGGTAAGAACTGCCGTTGGTGCGGTGCGATGAATGCAGGGGAACGCGACGGGGATTCGCGCGGCCCGGGAGATCACGGTAACGGCGGCGAAGCCGGCGCGTGGCTTCCGGCATCGAGGCACGGGAAGATGGCGCGGGCGGCACGCCGCCCGCCGGGAACGAGCCTCGGCGAGCGAGCCGGCGATGGCCGGCGCGAGCAGCGCCTCAGCGCAGCTGCTGCTCGATCGTCTTCGTCAGCGGCGACGCCACGTCCCCCGTGTGCTTCGTCTCCACCGGCTCGACCAGCATGATCCAGCACTCCTCCTCGGCGACCGGATTGTGGCGCGTGCCGCGCGGCACGACGTGCATCGAGCCGGCCGGCAGCTCGACCACGCGGCCGCCCTCGTACTCGATCTTCAGGTGGCCGCGCACCACGAAGAACAGCTCGTCCTCGTGCGCGTGGTCGTGCCACACCAGCTGGCCCAGTACCTTGGCCACCTTCACGTACTGGTCGTTGACCTGCGCGACCACTTTCGGCGACCAGTGCGCGGTGATGTCGGCGAACGCCGCGTCGAGATCGAACGATTCGGCAAACGAACGGGAAACCATGCTTATCTCCAGGTTGGCACGATGGAAGCGGCGAGCAGCAGGCCCATCGTGAGGTTGAGGATGCGCCACTGGCGCGGCGTGCGGAACAGGCGCGCGAGCAGCACGCCGAGCGCGCACCACAACGTCAGCGACAGCGCCGCGGCCACGCCGAACGCGGCGCCGAGCAGCAGCGCGAGCCGCTGCGGGCTGCTGGCGACGAGCGCGAACGAGGCCGCCGCGCCCACCGTCATCGCCCAGCTTTTCGGGTTCAGCCACAGCAGCAGGAAACCGTTGGCGAGCGTGACCGGCCGCGCCGGGCCCTGGCCCGCGTCCGGCGGCCCGCTGCGCGCGATGCGCCACGCCAGCCAGAGCAGGTAGGCCGAGCCGAGCGCCTTCACGGCCATTTGCAGCGACGGCATGGCGAGCAGCAGCCCGCCGAGCCCGAGCGCGGCCACGGCGGCCAGCATGGCCAGCGCCGCCGCGATGCCGGTCACGAGCGGCAGCGAGCGGCGAAAGCCGAAGCGCGCGCCCGACGCGGTGGCGAGCGTGGTGGCGCCGCCGGGCGTGAGGGTGGCGACGGCGACGAACAGCAGGAGCGGCAGGAGCGAAGTCATCGGCGGCGATTCGAAGGAACGAGGTTCGCACTGTACGGACGGCCGATGCATCATGAAAGGCAATAATTTTGATGCGATGCATTAGCCGGCATAATGCGTCGATGACCCGAAACCTCGACCTCGACCTGATCCGGACCTTTGTTGCCGTGGCCGACAGCGGCAGCATGACGGTGGCCGCGACCCTGCTGCACATGACGCAAGGCGCCGTGAGCCAGCAGGTGCGGCGGCTGGAGGACATGCTCGACTGCCTGCTGTTCGTGCGCAAGACGCGCCGGCTGGCGCTGTCGCGCCAGGGCGAGACGTTTCTCGTCAAGGCGCGCCAGCTGCTGCGCCTGAACGACGAGATCTGGGCCGACATGGCCGACGGCCCGCTCAGCGGCAACCTGCGGGTGGGCGTGCCCTACGATCTGGTCGGGCCGCTCGCGCCGGCGATGAAGGCGTTCGCCGAGGCGCATCCGCGCGTGGACATCTCGCTCGTCTGCTGCGCGTCGCCCGACCTGCACGAGGCCGTGGACAGCGGGCGCGTGGATGTCTCGCTGATCCAGTACGTGGCGAGCGAGGCCAAGGGCGAGGTGATTCGCGTCGAGCCGCTGGTGTGGGTGTCGGGGCGCGGCAGCGAGGCGTGGCGGAAGCGGCCGCTGCCGCTGTCGATGGTGGACGAGCGCTGCGTGTTCCGCCCCGTGGTGCTCGGCGCGCTCGCGGAGCAGGGCGTGGCGTGGCGCACCGTGTTCGAGAGCGGCAACATCGAGGCGACCGCGTCGATGGTGCGCGCGGGCGTGGCCATCACCACCTGGCTCGCCTCCACGGTGCCCGACGATCTGGAAACGCTCGCGCCGCAGGCGGCCGGCCTGCCCGCGCTGCCGCCGTTCGCGATCTGCCTGCGCCTGCCCGCGGTGGCGCAGCCGGCCGCGGAGGCGTTCGCGCATCACGTGCGCGAGACCATGTCACGGGATGCCGCCGCGGCGCGTTCGCGACTCGCGCGGATCGCCTGAGGGTCTTCCCGCCAGCCGCATTCTCTGGATTGAAAAAGCGCCGCGCCGATCCGCTTTCACGGATCGGCGCGGCGCTCTCGCATCGGGCCAGCGTCGCTGAATCCTCAGCGAATCCTCACGACGCCATCGCCACCCCGAACACGTGCATCTTGCCGGCGCTGACCTGCCGCGGCAGCGTGATGCTCGTCACGACCTTGCCGAGCGGCACCGGAATCTTCTGCGCGAAGAGGTAGGTCTTGACGTTGTCCGGCTGGCCGTTGCCCGAGTTGCGATAGGCCATCGTCACGGCGATCGCCGAACTCGGGCTCGCGCCGCCGCCGTTGAGCGTCCAGTCGTCGAACGCGAGCGTGACGGCCTGGCTCGTGCCGTCGGCGAAGTTCAGCTGCGCGACGCCGCTGGACGGCCCGTTGTTCGCGGAGCCGAGCACCACCACGCCCGAGCCGACCGAGCCCGGCGGCAGCATCACGGTCTGGCCGACGGTGACCGTGTTGTCGAGCGTGAGCGGCCCGCCCGCCACCGCCACGGCCGCGCCCGCCACCGGGAACGGCTTGCCCGGCTGGACCCCGGCCGCCGCCAGCGCGTTCAGCGAGTAGCTGAACAGGCTGCCGTCGAAGTCCGCGCCCTGGCCATCGGTGTTGGTGGCGCCGTCGGCGCTGAAGCCGCGGTTGTT
This sequence comes from Burkholderia perseverans, assembly GCF_022870505.1. NCBI lineage: Bacteria > Pseudomonadati > Pseudomonadota > Betaproteobacteria > Burkholderiales > Burkholderiaceae > Burkholderia > Burkholderia perseverans. Next base: position 3,068,319 of record NZ_CP045093.1, on the reverse strand, counting down.
GTAGCTGTCGGCCGCGTTGATCGCCACCGGCACGCCGAACGACGGCGGTGGCGCGCTGGCGCCCCATTGCGACGGCGAGCTGCCCATCGAGAAGCGCAGCGTCGCGCCGTCGGCGAGCGCGGCGTAGTCGATCCACGGGCTCGACTGCGCGTGGCCGTCGATCGACAGCGCCTGCACGTAGCTCGACGCGGGCGCGCCCGCCGCGCGGATCCGCAGGCGCCGGCCGGTGCCGAGCCGCACGTCGATCGCGGGGAACTGCGGGCTGCCGATCGCGAGGCCCGCCACGCCCGGAATCTCCGGATACAGGCCGAGCGCGCCCCACACGTACCAGCCGGACACCGCGCCGAGATCGTCGTTGCCGGGCAGGCCGTCGGGCGCCGTGCTGAACGCGCTGGCCATGATCTGTTGCACCACGCGCTGCGTGCCCGACGGCTGCGCGGCCCAGTTGTAGAGCCACGGCACCTCGAAGGTCGGCTCGTTGCCCATGTAGAAGTTCGGCAGGCTCAGGCCGGCGTTGAGCACCGTGAAGAACGTGTCGAGCCGCGACGCCACCGTGGTGTTGCCGCCCAGCTGCGCGAACAGGCCCGCCGGGTTGTACGGCACCATCCAGGTGTACTGCTCGGCGTTGCCCTCCACGTAGTTGTCGCCGCTGCTCGGGGTCTCCGGAATCCACGCGCCGTTGGCCTGCCGCGCCGCGTTCAGAGGCGGCGTGAGCGAGGTGTTCAGCAGGTTCTGCCAGTAGGCCGAGCGGCTCAGCAGCATGCGCTGCGTGGCGGCGTCGCCGAGCGCGCCGGCGAAGCGCGAGATCGCGAAGTCGCTGCTCGCGTATTCGAGCGTCGACGATGCCTGGCCCCACTCGCCGCTGGTGATGTAGCCGGTCTGCAGGTAGCTCGCGCGGCCGCCGTTGGTGGTCACGCCGTTGCAGGCGGTGCCGGGGATGTTCGCCATCTTCACCATGTGCTGCAGCGCGCTCTGCGTGTCGAAGCCGCGCGCGCCGAACGCGTAGGCGCTCGAGACGATCAGCGAACCGGCGTCGCCCGGCATCACGCCGTCCTCGACGTTGTCGTTGACCCAGTGCGGAATCGCGCCGCACTGGTCCGCGTCGTTGACGAGCGACTGGATCATGTCGCTGGTCTCCGCCGGGTTCAGGATCGCCTTCAGCTGGATCAGCGAGCGGTAGATGTCCCAACCCGAGAACGACGAATACTGCGCGTGCTGGCCGCTGCCGACCTGGTGCACCTGGCTGTCGAAGCCGATGTACTGGCCGTTCACGTCGCTGAAGATGCTCGGCGCCCACAGCGCGTGATAGAGCGCCGTGTAGAACTTGGTCTTCGCCTCGGTGGTGCCGCCCGCCACGCGAATCGCGTTGAGCCGGTCGTTCCAGGTCGCGTCGGCGAGCGCGCGCACGCCGTCGAAGTCCCAGCCGCGGTTCTCGGCGTCGAGGTTGGCCTTCGCGTTGGCCACGCTCACGTAGGAGATGCCGATCTTCATCTTCACGGTCAGGCCGGAGCGGAAGCCGAGCTGCGCGACGCCGTGCGAGATCGAGGCCGACGTGAACGGCCGGTCGAACGCGGCATAGAAATACACCGGCACCCCCACCGAGTTGCCGCAGAAGCCGCCGCCCACGGTGCTGCCCGAGATCGCGCTGTCGGACACCTGGGTGATGGCCCCCGAGGTCGAGGTCCTGGTGTTGGTGCGCGTCGCGTCGAGCACCAGCAGGGCCGGCTGGCCCGCCGGATAGGTGAAGCGGCCGAAGCCGGTGCGCAGCGTGGCGGTCAGCTCGACCTTGATCTGCGAATCGAGCAGCACCGAGTAGTAGCCGGCCTTCGCGGTTTCGTTCGCATGACTGAAGGTTGGTGCCAGCTTGGTGAGGTCGGTGGTCGGCATCACCGGGAATTCGCCGTTGTTGCCGGAGCAGCCCGCGCCCGGCATGTGCGTGACGCTGAAGCCCTGGATCGAGTTGATGTCGTAGTAGTAGCCGGCCGGCGAGCCCGGCTCGGCGCTGCTGTTCGGTGCCGGCGTGGTGTTGGTGTCGGGCGCCCACTGCACCATGCCCGAGGGCAGGCCCGCGGCCGGCTCCACGCTGCCCGCCTGCCCGGCCGGCACCGGGTTCGGCGAATTGCTGGCGAGCGTGCCGATCAGCGGATCGACGTACTGCGTGAGCGCGAGCGTCTGCCCGCGGTCGAGGTCCGTCGTGTCGGCGGCGTCAGCGGCTGCCGCCGCGGGACGTGCCGCCAGTATCGACGCGGCGCCGCCACCGCCGTCGTCACCCCCACACCCGTTCAACGCGCACGCCACGGCCAGTGTGGCGGCGAGCGTCATGAATCGATTCATGATCGTCTCTCTCCGTTGTTCTTCCCGATCCTGTCCCGGCGACTCGACCGATCGACCGCCGGCTCGTCGTGAATCTTGCTGCGTCGTAAGACTAGGATTTGGAACGTTTGCGCGTCAATCGAATAAACACATCTGTAATGATTTTCTTAGATTTACTAAACGACGAGCAACGTGGCGCAACGATCCGGAAATGCAACGCATGTCGACCGGAACGATGCGCGCGGGCACGCGCTTGCGGCGCTGCATCGAAGGGCGAAACGCTGAGGCATCCTGAGCGGCGGCGTGGCGCGCGTGATGGATGACGTCATGTCGATCGACGTTCGCGAGCGGTTCGCGGCGCGATACATGCGGCCGTCATCGGGCGGCGCGGGTGGCGGGATGGTGACGGCGGCGGCGCTGTTGCGAGCGCACATGAGGGTTTGACGAAGGGCAGCGGGCGCGCCGTTCGATGGCGGCCCGGTCGTGCGTGTTTCGTGAACGGCCCGCGACTCAGCCGCCGTCGGGCTTGTTCCCGTCGTGCGCGTTCTTCTCACGCGCGTTCTTGGCGGCGGGCTGGCGCCACTGGCCGCTGTGCCGGAGCCCGTCGGCGAAGCGCTGGCGCTCCTCGGGCGTCAGGCTCGCCGCGAAATCGGCCACGCTGCTCTCGACCTGCGCGCGCAGATGCATGTCGGCCTCGCGCGTGCGCGCCAGCGCCTCGTCGAGCGCGGGGCGGTCGAGTTGCGGCATGGCGAGCAGGTCGAGCACGTCGCGGCGGCCTTCGCGGCCCTCTCGTGCGTAGACGCGCGCATCGCGGCGCGCCGCCTTCAGCGCCTCCGTGAACTCGTGCTGCCGCTCGGCCGGCAGCGCCTCGGCCGCGAAGCGCAGCGCCACCTTCGGCGCGTGGGCGCCGCCGGCGTCGTGCTGGCGCGCGTACCACTGATAGGCGCCGCCCGCGATCGCGCCGAGCAGGAACACGTTCAGCACGACGGACGCGGCGAGCAGCAGGGTGGGGGTACGGCCGTTCATTCACCGCTCCAGTCGTCGGTCGATCCACCGAAGCTGGTGGTCAGGTAGGTGCTCTCGTGCATCGCCGCGGGCGCGCCCGCGAGCAGCGCCGACGACATCGCGAGCGCGCCGGCCAGCACGCCGAGCGCGCCCACGCCGGCCATCGCGGCGCCGGACCACCAGAGCCGGCCGCGCGTCCAGGGCCGGCGCGCGGCCGGTGCCGTCGCGACGATGTGCTCGACGAGCGCGTGGCCGGCCGGCGCGACGTGGTGGGCGCCGAGCCAGCCGTCGAGGTCGGCGGCCTCGGCGAGCAGCGGGCCGGCCGCCTCGGGATGCGCGCCGGCCCAGGCGCGCGCGGCATCGCGTTCGGCGTCGGGCCAGCGGCGCGAATCGGCGCCGTAGGCCTCGACGATGTTGCGGAATCGTTCGGGTGTCATCAGATTTCCTCGCTGCGGCCGGGGGCGGCCAGTTGCGCGCGCAGATTGCGCCGGGCGCGCGAGAGCAGGCTCTCCAGCGCGTCCACCGTGATGCCCATCAGGCCGGCCGCCTCGATGTTCGACAACTCCTGATAGTAATGGAGCACGAGCGCCTCGCGCTGCCGGGGCGGCAACGCGGCCAGCGCGTCACGCACGCGCGCGTCGCGCTCCTGCGTCTCGAGTCGCGCGTCGGCGCGCGGCTGCGGGTCCGGCTCGTCGGGCAGCGTGTCGGCCGGCTCCTCGCGGCGGCCGCGCAGCCGGTCGTAGCAGAGGTTCAGCGCGACGCGATGGAGCCAGGTGTCGAAGCGCGCCTCGCCCGTCTTCCAGCGCGGCGCCTGTTTCCAGATCCGGATGAACGCCTCCTGCGCGACGTCCTCGGCTTCCATGCGGTCGCCGAGCAGCCGCGTGGCGAGCGCGAGCAGGCGCGGCAGCTTGCGCGCGACCAGCGCGCGCGCGGCGCCGGGATCGCGTGCGCCCACGCGCGCGAGCAGTTCCGCGTCGGGATCGCGTTCGCTCACGTGGCGGGCTCGCGGTTCGGCGGCCGCTCGCGCGGCCATGGTGGCGGTGGGGCGCGCCGCTGCGCGCGCCGGACTGGCTTCACGGGTCAGGACTCCCTGCGGAACGGCTTGGACGCCCGGCCCGGCCGCGCCGTCACGCGCCTGCCGCGTGGTGGACGGGCGGGGGCGGGCCGGAGGCGCGGGCATGGCGGCGGTCGATCCGTTCATCGCGAACGGGCGGCGGCGGGCAGGCATCGGCGACGCCGAGGCGCCCGCCGCACGCGATCAATATACGACGACGGCGGCCGGCCGCACATGAACCGGCCGGGCGGGGACGACGACGCAACCGGCGAGCGTCGTCGCGACGAGCACGAGGATCGCGAACATTTTCACGAGAGGGACTCCCTGGCAAGACGATGGGGCGTGCCGGCGTGCCGGCGTGCCTCGGCCGCCGGGTGGCGGCACTGCGCACGGCGCGGGACGGCACGACTGACGAAGCGGACATGGCGAACGCGGCGGGGACGACGGGCGCGGCGGCGCGTGGTGAAACGCGATGACCTCGACGCTCGGGCGCCCGTCGTCCCGACGCTCAGGCCCAGTGACCCGGCACCCAGTGCCAGTTCGGACCGTGGGCGACCCAGTGGCCCGGCACCCAGTGGTAGCCGACGCGCACCGGCTGCCAGTGGCCCGGCTGCCAGATATAGGCGCCATGCGCCCAGCGCCAGCGGCCGTGATCCCAGACGTAACCGGCGCGCGCGGGCGGCACGACCTCGTAGCGCGGCGCGGGCGGCGCGATCGGCGCGACGATGACGGCCTGCGCGAAGGCGCTGGTGGCGAGCGTCAGGCTCAGCGCGGCGGCGAGCCGGGCAGGATGGAACAGTCGTTTCATTGGATGGGCTCCCTGGATTGATCCGGCGCGATCGCGCCAACACTGCTTGAACGGAGCGAGGAGGGGAAATCCGTCGCTGGGGCGGAGAAATTTTTTGAGGGGGACGGCGGGCGGTTATCCGCATTGGGAGCAGGCGCTTGCGCGATGCCATGGTCGTCCCTAATATAGGGACATTCGTCCCTCAAATCGGGACGCCCTTAGAGGGTTTCGATGAGTCTCGCCGATTTCATGTTCACGCCGGCCCTGCAGCGCGTGCTGGGCGCCACGCTGCCTCACCCCGACCGCAGTTTCACGCTGAGGGAACTGATTCGACTCTCGGAAAGCGGCCGGGGGAACGCGCAAAAGCAGATCGACCGGCTCGTCGAGGTCGGGGTGCTGGTGGAGGATGATCGCAAAGGCGGGCAGCGCAGCATTCGCGCCAACCCCGGGTTCGTGTTCTATCCGGAACTGCTCGGCATCGCGCGGAAGTCGTTCGCCGTCGTGGAGCCGCTGCGGGAGGCGCTTGAACCGTTCCGGGACCGGATCGTCACGGCATTCGTCTTCGGGTCCGTCGCCAGGAACACGGACCACGGCCGGAGCGACATCGACCTCATCGTGATCGGCAGTGCCTCGCTGCTCGAGCTGTCGGAAGTTTTCCAGCTGGCCGAACAGCGGCTCATGCGCCCGATTAACTTTTCGTTGTATGCGCCGGCGGAATGGGCTTCATTGATTGACTCCGATCCGGTCATGAGACAGATTGCAGATGGCCCAAGCTTGAAAATTCTGTGATGCCACGCCCGGACGAATACGAAAATCTCAGTAGAACGAAAGCGCTCGAAGCCGTTGCGCCTACCGCGGACGCGATCGAGGGTTTTCTGCGCGACGCGGGGAATTATCGCGTGATTGCCAACGGCATCGAGTCCAAGCCCGAATTCGCGCTGCAGAAGTTCACGATGGCCTACGAGGGATATTTCAAATCATCCAGGCCGTCCTGGAGTTTTACGAAGTCCGCACCCGGGATGCCGGCCGGAACATGGTCATCCAGTTGGTTTCCAAGTCGCTGGGCGTGACGGCCGGCGAATTTGCATTCGTCACCAAGGCTCACGAACGCCGCAACGGCACGTCATACCGGTCGCCGTTTCCGCCGGTGTCGCTCGCCGAGGCTTCCGCGATGCTCGAGATCCTTGAAAAATACCTGCCCGTCGCGCGTGCTCTGATGGAGGCGCCGTAGCGCAGCCGGGACGGCCCGAAGCCGGCTTGCCCGCAGCGTCGCCGATGGGTGGGCGGCGAGCCGTCGAACCGAAAACCATATTGTCAGGTTTCTCCGGTCGCCCTACTATTCATGGCCCACAAAAACCGGAGACTTTCGTCGTGCGCGGAGAACGGCCCTGTTGCCGGCGCTTCGCGATCGAGAGCCTTGCCGTGACGTCACCGATGGCCTTCGCCTCGCCCTTTCCTGATTCGTACCGCCGATGATTTTCGCCAGCCCGTCTCGTTTGCCCAGCCCGCTCGGGCCGTCCGCCTTCGCGCCGGTGTCCGCGTTGATGCCGGCCGGCCTGCCGCCGGCGCGGCGGCTCGCGTCGCTCGCGCTGCTCGGCGCGATGTCGGTGCTGCTGAGCGCCTGCGAGCGGCACGGCGCGCACGACGCCGGCACCTCCGCCGCATCCGGTGCCGCGAGCGTGAGCGCGCCGGCCCCGACCGCCGCCTCCGCGACGCAACCGGCACCGGTCGCCTCCGACGCGTTGGCCGCGTCTTCCGCATCGGCCTCCACCTCGGGCCTCAAGCGCGCCGATCTGATGCACGCGGTGTTCCCGCACTGGCACGAAGGCAACGACCCCGGCGCGCGCGACGTCGAGGTCGCGCTACCCGAGCGCGACGATTCGGGAAGAATCCGCCGCACGGCCGGCGCCGCGAAAACGGCCGCGGCCCGCATCGAGATCGCGCCGCGCGAAGTGATCCGCCTCGACGACACGCACGCGGTGATGCTGACCGAAGGCGTCAGCGTCGACGACGGCGGCGTGCGCGACGACAGCTACGCGTCGGGCGCCTGGCTTGGCGCCTACTTCTTCCGCCACGACGCGACGGGCTGGGTGCTCGAGCAGCGCATGGACGGCGTGGACTATCTCGGCGTGGCCGGCACGCTCGGCGACACCAGCGTCGCGCGCATCGGTGCCGACGAGTTCGGCCTGATCGTGACGGGCGGCGGATGCTGGCAGGGCTTCTGCGGAACCTGGGCCTCGGTCTACGGCATCAAGCCGGGGCACGTCGCCACCTATGCGAGCACGATCCCGACCGACGGCAACAACCTCGGCGCGAGCGGCGATTGCGACGCGGCGCTGAAGGCGGCCGACACGGCGCACGGCGCCGCGAGCGAGACCGACGTGATCGCGACGACCGGCACGGGCAGCCCGCCGTCGTGCTTCGACATCAACGGCAAGCTCTCGCTCGCCACGGCCGCCGACGGCACGAGCGAGATGCGGATTCATTTCGACGGCGCGCAGACCTCGGGCTCGAGCGACGAGCCCGCCGTGCGCACGATCCATCAGACGGCGGTGTACCGGCTGCACGACGGCAAATACGTGCTGGCGACCGGGCACAACCCAGTGCCGGCGTTCTAGTCAGTATCGCGACCGCGCGCATCGCAACGAAGCACGCGACCGTGAGCGCGTCACGCGCGCATCAGCTGTGCGTGAGCGTCAGCGTGTAGAACTTGACGACGGTGCCCGGCGTGGTCAGTGGCGTGCCCGAGGTGGCGCTCTGGTCGTAGTTGCCGGCCTTGAAGTAGAAGCTCTCGCCGTCGAAGCTCGAATCCATCGTGAACGACTTCGAGGTGCCGTTCACCTTCACGCCGATCGTCGTGCCCGACAGGCTCAGCTCGTAGGTGAACGATTTGCCGAGCGTCACGCCGGCAATCGAGTAGGTATGCGAGGCGCCGCCCTGGTTGGTGTCCTCGAGCAGCAGCTGCACGTTGCCGCCCGACGTCACCTGCAGCTCGCAGAGCGGCTTGCTCGGCCCGTTGCCCTGGAAGATCTGCCCGACCGTGGTGGTCTTCGGCACCTGCACGACGGTGAGCGTCGCGTCGAGCCGGTTGGTGCCCGAGGTCGGCCAGATCGCGTTCTCGCGCAGCTCCGTGCGCGGATGCTGCGAGCCCGAAGTGGTCCAGCCGCGCGTCGGGTCCATCATCACCATCGCCCCGTCGGATTTGTCGGTATAGAAGTAGTACGGGTTGGTATAGCCGGCCGCGAGGCTGTCGCCGTTCACTTGCGTGACGCTGCCCGAGGCGCCGATCGGCAGTTGCAGCGTCCACGGCTTCAGGTTGAAGTTCGATCCCGGCGGCGACGCCGGATTGAGGTTGGCGGCCGCCACCACGGCGGCATCGTCGGCGAGGATCTCGGCCGACTGGCCGGCTACGGCATGGGCCGCGAACAGGCCGGCGCACAGCGCGGCGAGCGCGCCATTCACGATTTTCCCTTGCATTTGCGTCTCTCCTTGGTTCATCTGCGATGGATGGGTGAGGCTGAATGGCGGCGGCCGGAACGTTAATCGAAATTGCGGATGCGGATTATTTTTTTTATTTCGTGAGGCGTGCCGGTGCCATTTCGCACCGGCGCGCGGTCCCACTGTCGATTTGCAGAATCGAGTGTTATCGAATGGCGAATCAATACCGCGTAACGCGGATTTAATGCCGTGAAATGCCATGCCACGCGGTGCTTTTGGTGCGCTGCGCAAAACACCGGCCATGATTTACCGAAAATCGTGGCGAATCCGGATTAACCCGATATGGCGATCCGGGATGACGCGGAATCCGTTTTCGAAGCGCATCGGTTAATGCCTGGCAGGTCGCGCGATTCGGAGCCTACCGCTATCGATATTCGATGTAAAACGATACTATTCTATGGCTCATATTGACGGATTCGATGGATTGTGATGCTGCGCGAACTGAAGACGTTTCTGGCGGTGGTCAAGCACGGCACGTTCTCGGCGGCCGCCGCGCGCATCGGCATCACGCAGTCGGCCGTCAGCTCGCAGATCCAGCGCATCGAGGAGCAGCTCGGCGTGGCGCTGTTCGACCGCTCCGGGCGCACGCCGCATCTGACCCAGGCGGGGCAGGAGGCGCTCGCGCTCGCCACCGAGATGATGGCGCTGCACGCGCGCCTGCTGCGCGAGCCGAGCGAGGCCGAGAACACCGGCACGCTGCGGATCGGCGCCGTCGCGTCGGCGCAGGGCATGCTGATCGCGGGGCCGGTCACGGCGTTCCGCGCGGCGTTTCCGGCCTGGCGCGTCGAGATCTTCACGAGCGGCGGGCTCGCGCTGGTGAGCCAGGTCGATGCCGGCGAGGTCGATCTGGCCGTGATGAGCCGGCCCAACTTCACGCTGTCCGAGGCGATCGAATGGCGGCGGCTCGCGCTCGAGCCGTTCGTGCTGCTCGCGCCCGAGGGGATCGCCGCCGCTTCGTGGCGCGCCGCGTTCGCGTGCGCGCCGTTCATCCGCTGCGCACGGCATACGTTCGCCGGGCAGCTCGTCGATCAGTTCCTCGCGCGCGAGGGCATCCGCGTGGACGACGCGATCGAGGCCGTCGATTTCCATTGCATCGCGCAGCTCGTCTCGCGCGGCGCCGGCATCGCGCTGATCCCGCGCAACGTCGACGAGCGCGCCTGGCCCGCGGGCGTGATCGCGTTCGACCTCGGCGCGCACACCTTCCATCGCGAACTCGGCATCGTGCAGAAGGTCCGGCACGGGCGGCATCCCGTGATCCGGCGTTTCGTCGACGAAATCGACAAGGCGCTGACGGCGGCCTTCGGCGCGACGAACCCCGGCTCGCACGATTCGCGTATCGATTGATCGGCAATCCGAAGGAAGCGGATGAAACGTGCCGATGCCATGCCGGGCGGCCGTGAGCTGATTTTGTTGCGCGCTTTCGCAGCGTGCGCGCCTGACGCGATGTCCTAGCCGTTTTAATTTTTTCTGGCTCTGTCGGCCGTGACGTGGCGAGGCTATCTTGTCGCTTACAAAATCATCATGGAGCGAGAATGGACCCCGTAATCGAAATCCGGCATCTCGATACGCCGGCCGATCTGACGGCCGCCTACGACGTGATGCGCGCGCTGCGTCCGCACCTGAGCGGCGTGGACGCGTTCGTCGCGCAGCTCGACCGGCAGCGCGCCGAGGGCTACCGGCTGCTGGCCGCCGTGGACGGCGCGCGCGTGCTGGGCCTGTCCGGCTACCGGCACCAGACGAACCTGCTGTACGGCCGCTTCGTCTACGTCGACGATCTCGTCGTCGATCCGGCCTTGCAGCGCCACCAGATCGGCGCGCGCCTGCTCGACGCGACGCGTACCATTGCACGCGAGAGCGGCTGCGCGCATTTCGTGCTCGACACGGGCCTGCACATGCCGCTCGCGCAACGCTTCTATTTTCGTAACGGGATGCTCGCGAAAGGCATGCATTTCGTCGAGCCGCTGACCGCCCTGGAGACGACACCACGATGAAACTGCTGCTGCTGAATGCGAGCCCGTTCGGCGAGGCGAGCCACGCCTACGGGCTCGCGCGCGAGACGGTCGACGCGCTGCACCGCCAGGAGGCCGCGGGTGGCCGTGAATTCACGCTGATCGAGCGCGATCTGGTGGCCGCGCCGCTGCCGCCGATCGCGCCCGGCTACGCGAGCGCGATCACCTCGCGCACGCCCGATGCCGGGCAGTTCACGCTGTCGGAGGAACTGGTGCGCGAGATCGAGGCAACCGACTGCCTCGTGATCGCCACGCCGATGCACAACTTCACGGTGCCGGCCGCGCTGAAGCTCTGGATCGACTACGTGCTGCGGATCAACCGCACGTTCAAGGGCACGCCGGAAGGCAAGGTCGGGCTGATGCAGGACCGGCCGACCTTCGTGATCGTCGGCTCGGGCGGCATCCACAGCGGCCCGAACGCGCGCCAGGCCGATTTCCTCACGCCCTACCTCGGCTATGCGCTCGGCACGATCGGGATTCGCAACGTGCGCTTCTTCCTGCTGCAGGGGCTCGTGATGGGCGAGGCGGCGGCGCAGGCCGAACTCGCGCGCGAACGCGCCGCGCTGCGCTGCTACGTGCCGTTCTCGGAACTGCCGGCGATCGACGCCGAGCAGCCGGCCGCCGCCACCTGAGGCCGCGAGGTATCGAGGTATCGCGGTATCGGGCGCGGCCGGCAGCGAGCCGCGCTCATTTCTTTCCCGTTTCCTTCGCGTCACCGCGCGGCCGCGGCTGGTCCTCGTAGACCTGCCGCAGCAAGCGCGCATAACGCTGCGCCGCGTCGCGATCGACCACGTTGGCGAAGCCGAGCACGGCGCCGCGCCGCGTCTGCTTCGCGCGGCTGTTCGCATACCACTCCGACAGCGCGCTGACGCCGAGCCCCGCCTCGCGCGCGCGCGCGGCGAAGCCGAGATCGTCGATCGCGGCGGCGCCGTCGAAGCCGAGCGCCAGATGCATGCCGCCCGGCGGCACGTCGATACGCAGCCGCGCGCCGAACGCGTCGCGCAGCGCCTCCACCATCAGCCCGCGACGCTCCGCATACAGCGAGCGCATCCGTTTCAGGTGCCGCGCGAAGTGGCCCTGCGCGATGAAATCGGCCACGCCGGCCTGCAGCAGGTACGGCGAGGCGGCGTTCATGGTCTGGCAGATCCGCAGCAGGCGCGCGGTGGCGCGCTCGGGCACCACCACGTAGGCGAGCCGCAGGCCCGGCACCATTACCTTGCTGAACGTGCCGCAATAGATCACGCGGTCGTGCCGGTCGAGGCTCTTGAGCGCGGGCAGCGGGCGCCCTGCGTAGCGGAACTCGCTGTCGTAGTCGTCCTCGATCACCCAGCTCCCGGCGCGCGAGGCCCAGTCCAGCAGCGCGATGCGCCGCGACAGCGAGAGCGTGACGCCGAGCGGGCTCTGATGCGACGGCGTCACCACCGCGAAGCGCGCCTCGGGCGCGAGTGCCTCGCCGCGCTCCACCATCAGCCCCTCGCCATCGACCGGCACCGGCACGAGTTCCATGCCCGCATCGACCAGAAAGCGCCGCGCCAGCAGATAGCCGGGATCCTCGAACCACATGCGGTCGCCCGGCGTGGCGAGCGCGCGCAGCACCAGCTCGAGCGTGGCGCGATAGCCGCCCGTCACGAACACCTGGTCCGGCGTGCATTCCACGCCGCGCGACAGGCCGAGATAGGTGGCGATCTTCTCGCGCAGCAGCGGGTAGCCGCGCGGATCGGGATAGGCGAGCGAGGCCGTCTCGGCGCGCCGCAGGCGGTAGGCGACCAGCCGGTTCCAGACCTTGCGCGGGAACGCGTCGAGCGCGGGCAGCCCCGGCTGCAGCGGCAGCGGTTCGCTGCCGCGCTCGCCGAGCGGGCGATCGGGATGGGCCGCGGCCGGCTTGTCCTTCGGCGCGGCGGCGCCGGCGCGCGTGCCGCGCGCGGCACCGCGCAGCGCCGCCGGCAGCGACGGCGAGACATAGGTGCCGGCCGCGCCGCGCACCTGCAGATAGCCCTCGTCGACGAGGATCCGGTAGGCCATCTCGATCGTGCCGCGCGCCGTGTTCAGCTCGGTGGCGAGGCCGCGCACGGCCGGCACGCGATCGCCGGGGCGCAGGTGCCCGGCGCGGATCGCGAGCTTGAAGCGTTCGCAGATCTGCAGATAGACGGGCAGCTGCAGGCGCCGGTCGATGTCGAGCTTCAGGTCGCGGTCGCGTTGGGTCATCGGGGTGCCTGTTGGACTGGTCCGGTGTGATGAATCGTGCGGAATCGGTGGGCCATCATTGTCGCATGACGAACGCGGCGCTGCCGCCACGCCGACCGTTCCGGCGAAAATCATCCGGATGAAAATTGCGGCGATGATCGTAACTTGGACTATGACTGTCGCAAGCGTGACATGGCATGGTCGATCCTGGAAAGATATCTAGCGCAAAAAACCTGTGTGGCTTTCGGCTTGCAATCACTAACTACGACAAATACAATCCGAGTTACGTGATGTGGCGGATGAGGCTGGTGCCCTGATGGCGCCGTGCCGCCGCATCGTTCGAAGCCGTGGCTTGCTACCAGGAGAGAGAAACGTGTCAAAACGCATCGTTGTGATCGGCGCCGGATTCGCGGGCATGTGGAGCGCGCTGGGCGCCGCCCGCCTGCTCGACGGGCATTCGCGCACCGACGTGGAAATCGTGGTGATCGCGCCGGAGCCCGTGCTGCACGTGCGCCCGCGCCTCTATGAAAAGAATCCGGGCGCGATGAAGGCGCCGCTGTCGGCGCTGTTCGAGGCGGTGGGGGTGAAGTTCGTGGCCGGCTACGTGACGCGCATCGAAACCGCGAACCGGCGCGTCGGCATCGCCGACATCGGTGCCGATGCGGAAAGCCGCGATCTCGGTTATGACCGCCTCGTGCTGGCGGCCGGCAGCCGGCTGGCCATGCCGCCCGTCGAGGGACTCGCGCAACACGCGTTCAACGTCGACCAGACAGGCAGCGCGGCCGAACTCGAAGCGCATATCCGTGGCCTGGCCGCGCGTCCCGCCAGCGCCGGACGCAACACGGTGGTGGTGGCCGGGGCCGGCTTCACCGGCATCGAGACGGCGGCCGAACTGCCGGCGCGCCTGCGCGAGGCGCTCGGCGCCGACGCGGCGGTCGAGGTGATTCTCGTCGATCGGGCCGCCGAACTCGGGCCGGACCTCGGCCCCGGCCCGCGCCCCGTGATCACGGAGGCGCTGACCGAACTGGGCGTGACCTGGAAGCTCGGCGCGGGCGTGGCGTCGGTCGACGCGCACGGCGTGACGCTGGCCGACGGCGAACGCATCGCGGCCGACACCGTGGTCTGGACGGCGGGTGTCCGCGCCAGCGTGCTGGCCGCGCAGATTCCGGGCGGGCACGATGCGCTGGGGCGCCTGCGCGTGGATGACAACCTGAAGGTGGAAGGGGTGGACGCGGTGTTCGCGACCGGCGATTGCGCCTACGCGGCCACCGACGACGCGGGCAATCACGCGATGATGTCGTGCCAGCACGCGATGGGCCTCGGGCGCTCGGCCGGCCACAACGTGGCGGCCGACCTGCTCGGCGAGGCGCCGATCCCGTACCGCCAGCCCAAGTACGTGACCTGCCTCGATCTCGGCCCGTGGGGCGCCGTGTACACGGAAGGATGGGAGCGCGAGGTCCGGCTGCGCGGCGCCGAGGCCAAGGCGCTCAAGCACCAGATCAACTCGGAGTGGATCTATCCGCCTCGCGCCGATCGCGCCGAGGCGCTGGCCGCCGCGGATCCGATGCGGGTCGTGGTGGCCTGAGGCAGGAAGGGAAACGCGAGGCACCCGCCGGGGTTTGGCGGGCGCCGCAGCGGTGTTCCGCTTGCCGGCGGCCCGCTGCCGAACCGGCGAGGGCCGCCGCCGTTGTTGATCGGATCAGCGCCGGCGGGCCGCCGCGCGATCCTCGAACCACTTCACGACCTGCGGGCCGAACGTGCGCGGTGCCTTCGACGAGAAGCGCCCGGCGATTTCCGCGAGCGACTGCGAGGCCAGCGATTCGCGCATGCGCTTCTCGGCCTGCTGCATGGCCGAATGGATCGCACAGACGCCGCTCGTGGCCCAGGCCGGTTTGGCGCCCTCGAACACCGCGCAGCGCTCGCGGATCTCCCGGCATTCGAACAGCGCCTTGTCGCCGTCGATCGCGCTGACCACGTCGAGCAGCGAGATCTGCTCGGCGGGCCGCGCCAGCGCGAAGCCGCCTTTCGCCCCCTCGGTGGCGATCACGAGGCCGGCCTTGTGCAGCTTCGTGAACAGCTTCGCCAGAAAATCCACCGACACGCCCTGCAGCTCGGCCAGATCGCGCACGCTCGCCTCGCGCACGCCCGACGGCGGCTCCGTCAGGTACAGCAGGCAGTGCAATCCGTATTCGACACCTGAACTGATGTGGGCCATCACAACTCCGACTTTTTTAATCCGAATTAGCGTAGCGTGTAACGGCTCGCGGCGCAACCGCGCGAGCAGGATGTGTGGCGAAGTGGAGTGAGTCGGGAAACGATCGCGGGGAAGGGAGGGCGGCGGGGAAGCGGGCAACCGGCGGCGGCCGGGGCCGACACGCGTTGCGCGTCGGTGGGTTCCGATGCGGCCGTGGCCGGCCGCTAGCGCGCGGCGGCACCGCGAGCGCGATGCCGGGGCGGCGGTATTTACCGTGCCGCCGTGCGCGGCGCACGAAACGCGCTCACTGCTGCGCGAGCCATTCGTCGATCGAATCCCGGGCGCGCTGCTCGACCATGCTGATCGCCATCAGCACGTCGATCTTGGTGCGCGGGATCGTCAGCTCGATGGGCGGCAGCGTCGTGTCGCGATGCGCGTCGTCGACGCCGTGGATCTTCGCGCTGCAATGCCACTGCGTGCCGGTATCGTCCGGCAAGACGTCCGTGGACACGCGAAACCCACGATGCTCGAAAGACATATCTCCTCCTGGTCTACTGCGATGTGCAAGCGTATCGAAAGCCCGCGGCGAGCCGCCGCAGGTGGTGTCATGCTAGCACCTTCGCCGCGTGGCCGCCGCGAGACGGGGCGCGCGCGGGGCGGGGCGCCGGGCCGCTGCCAGGCGTGTGTGGCTGAGGTGCGCCGCGGCCCGATCGGGCGCTTGTCGGCAAGTGGCCGGGCGGGCGGGCGAACGCGCCGGGCCGCGAACCGCGAACCGTCAGCCGCCATCAGTCAGCCCTGCCGAGCCCCGTCGCCGTTCTTTTTGTGATCCAGCCACCCGCCCGCGCGAGGACTTCCCTACACTGGCGCTGGGCGGCGCGCGCCGCTTTCACTCATCAGCGACATCACAGGAGACTCACGACATGGAATCGACCGCCACCTCCAGCCCCGCACCGCGCATCGCGCTCGTGACCGGCGCGGGCAGCGGGATCGGCCGCGCCGCGGCCAACCGGCTGCTCGACGACGGCTTCACGGTGGTCGCGGCGGGCCGCCGGCCGGAGCCGCTCGCCGAGTTCGTCGAACAGGCGAAGGCGCGCGGCCGCGAGGCGCTGGCCGTGCCCGTCGACGTGCGCGACGCGGCCAGCGTCGATGCGCTTTACGCGACCATCGAGCGGACCTACGGCCGGCTCGACGTGCTGTTCAACAACGCCGGCGTCAACGCGCCGGCGATCCCGATGGACGAGCTGAGCGTCGAGAAATGGCGCGACGTGATCGACACCAACGTGACGGGCGTGTTCCTCTGCGCGCGCGGCGCGTTCGCGCTGATGCGCCGCCAGTCGCCGCGCGGCGGCCGGATCATCAACAACGGCTCGATCTCCGCGCACACGCCGCGGCCGTTCACGTCGCCGTACACGGCGAGCAAGCACGCAGTGCTGGGCCTGACGAAGAGCATCGCGCTCGACGGCCGCGCGTTCGACATCGCCTGCGGCCAGATCGACATCGGCAACGCGCTGACCGAATTGTCGGAGCGGATGCAGCGCGGCGTGCTGCAGGCCAACGGCACGACCGCGAGCGAGCCGATGTTCGACGTCGCGCACGTGGCGGACGCGGTGGGCTACATGGCGAGCCTGCCGCTCTCGGCGAACGTGCTGAACATGACGGTGATGGCGAGCGGGATGCCGTTCGTCGGCCGCGGCTGAGGGTGTCGGCGGCGCGTGTGCCTGCTGCCGATGCCGGCCGGCAGGCAGATTGAAAGCCATACGCGCCGCATGATCCGGAAAGCCACCTCGATATTGCTTAATATCCGAAACGCCGTTCAATTATCTCCTGTCAGGAGTTAAATCGAATGAAATTCGTTCGATCGGGTTTCGGATCGAATTCGATTTAGTCTGATACCGAAGATTCTGATTTAGAATCGCCGTCGCGCGTTGCGAACCACGTTTTCTGCATTTCACGGGGATCTGCTGTCACTCGCTGGCGCCGCCCGCGCATGACATCGGAACAGAATTACAACATCGAGGCCAAGGTGAAATTCATTAAGTGGCTGATCGGCGACGCGATCAGGGATTTTCGCTTGAAAAAATTGAAAGCCGATTTCGACCGGCACTGCCCGAACGAGCGGATGGCCGGCACCATCGACGGCTACTGCGGCATCGGCATGATGATCGGGCGCGCCGAGCGCGACGCCGGGCAGGCCGCCCATGGCCACGCGAAGCTGCTCGACGTCTACAGCAGCAGCCTGGTGGCCGAGCTGGCGCAGCATCGGGAGTACGCGCGGCGCGCCTACCGGATCGGCGTCGAGAGCGTGCAATATTCGGGACGCAGGCCGTCGCGCGCGCTGCCCGAGGCGCGCCGCGAACGTCGCTGAGTGGAAAAAGATCCGCGCCGCTCGCGGCGCGGACCGTCAAGGCACTGGATAATGCCGCCGGAATACGGGCCGGCGGTATTTCCGTGCGACGTATCCACTACGCCGCGGCGGAATAATCGCACGAATGGAATAAAAAAAGTATGGCCGATTGTAAAATCCACTGCCATGACCGCCAGCCAATAACCACGCCCTACGGTTATTCGCAGTTGCCGGCTTTCTGCAATCGATTGCGCAAACGCTTGCGCCCGGATTAGTGGAGCCGGTCTTCGAAATATTCGCCGATGAACATCGCGGCGGCGCCGGCGCCGGCCCCGGTCCGACTCGAATCGGGCCGGCGCCGCGTTATTGCCCGGCGCGGATTGTCAGCCGGAACGCGGCCGGCGTGCCGCCGCCGGTATCGGGCGGCAGCGGCGAGGCCGCGCGCACGGCGCGCAGCACGGCGTCGTCCCAATCGGCGTTGCCGCTCGACTTCACGATCGCGGCCGACTGCAGCGTGCCGTCGGCCGCGCTGCGGATCTCCAGCTCCGCCGCGTAACGACCGGCCACGCCGTGCCAGGCGATGCGCGGCACGATCCGGCGCTGCACGCGCTCGAGATAGGCGGGCGTGGCGGCGTCGGGCTCGGGCGACGCGGCGGCCGCACCCGGCGTGCCCGGCGCGGGCACGGCAGACGAAGAGGATGAAGCGGACGGCGAGGACGAAGAGGGTGCGGCCGGCGCGGCCGTCGCGTCATCGGCGTGCAGCCGCGCGATCGCGTCGGTCTGGATCGAGATGAGCAGCCAGTCGCGCTGCGGCTGCGGCATCGCCATCACGGCGTGCTGCATGGTGCGCATGTTGTGGCACCAGGCGGCGGGCGGCGTGTTCTCCGGATCGGCGGCGGCGATCGCGAGCGAGCGCATCGCCTCGGGGTCGCGCTGCAGTTGGGCGGCGATCGCCGCCGACAGCGCCTGCTTGCCCTGGTTGCGCTGCTCGGGGTTGATGGTGGCGATCGGCGTCTTCAGCGCGGTGCGCTTCAGCGATTCATAGGTGATGCGGAAGTAGTCGTCGATCTCGTGCTCGGAGAGGTTCGCGAGCGACAGGTAGCGCAGCACCACGGCGTTCATGTTCTTCAGGCCGCCGCAGTCGGCGGGTGCGGCGTCGAGCACGCGCGTGCCGAGCGCGATGAAGGTCGAGCGGTCGGCCTGCGAGACGCGCAGCGAGCCCTCGCTGAACAGCTCGGTGCGCTGCATCGCGATCGAGCGGCCGAGTTCGTTGGGCCCGGCGTTGCCGAACAGGCGGCGGATGTCGGGGTCGTCGAGCATCATCTGGCGCCAGTGCGCGAGGATCGCGGCTTTCGGCGAATCGGGATCGATGCCGTATTGCGCGACGAACGCATCGGTGTTGGCGTGTTCGAGCGTGAGCGGCGCGGCGCCGGACAGCGGCGTGGCCGGTGCCTTGGGCGCGCTCGCGGTGGCCGGCGCGGCGGCGCCGCTGGTCGGGTGGCCGCCCTGCGCGCAGGCGGCGAGCAGCGCGAGCGCGGCGGCGCCGGCGGCATGGCGGGCGAAGCGAGCGATGCGGGCGATGCGAACGACGGAGCCGGGGAGAGTCGGCATGGCGGCCTCGGTGGATGCGGTGCAGGCAATCTAGCACGCCACCGGGGCGGCACGCAGGACTACGGCATCATCGTCACGCGGACGGTTTCGCCGGGGCAGGTCCGGGTGTTGGCCGCGGCGATCGTCTTCGGCAGCCGGTGCTTGTCGGCCGCGACGTTGGTGTAGTAGCGCATCGCGGCGGGCGCGGGCGGCGCGCCCGCTTCCCAGACGGCGGCCCACAGCCGGCCGCGGTCGTCGCTCATCAGCACCGACTTGGTATCGCAGGCGATGCCCTGCACGAACATCGAGGTGACGCGCGCGCCGTTGCCGTCGAGGTTGTCGGCCTGCGTATCGACGGCGCCGGCGGTGGCCACCATCGTCGCGTAATCCTTGCCGAGCAGCCGGTGCAGCGCCTCGTCCTCGGCGGCGCTGCGCGCCACGCCGAGCGAGAGCAGCGTGGGCGTGGCGTTCGGGTCCTTCGCGGCAGCCACGTAATCGCCGCTGTAGTAGACGCCCACGCCGGCGCCGCAGGCGAACGCGTCGCCCTGCTGGTCCACGTGCAGGCGGTTCAGCACGCGCCGGAACGTCAGCGTGCAGCCGCGCGTGTCCATCTTCGCGTTGCCGACGTAGCGCGCGAGGTCCGGCGACGAGAACGTGGCGGTCTCGGACAGCGCGCCCGAGTTCGCGCCCGTGACGGCGTCGAAGCTGAACGAGAAGTGCTGCGCGTCCACGTGCGAGATGTCGAGCTGAGCGCCGGCATGGCCGCTCGCGTCCACGCGCTGCCAGCGCGTGTCCCAGCGGAACGGCGTGCTCGCGTGGCGCAGCACCACGAGGCGGTCGGCATAGAGGTTGCGCAGGCAGACGGCGTCGCCGCAGGCGTCGCGCGAGGCCAGCCAGGCGCGCTGGTCGGCGCGCCAGTCGGGCGAATTGCCGACCTGCGCGTAGAGCGCCTGCAGCGCGTCGTCCTGCTTCGAGAGCCGCGGGTCGGCGCAGATGCGCTTTTCGGTCGGCGTCGCGGCCTTCGCGCAGTCGAAGCTCGCGGCCCGGGCGGTGGCGGGCAGCGCGCCGAGGGGCAGGGCGGTGAGGGCGGCGATCAGCAGCGTGCCGAGCGCCGCGGCCCGGTCGGTCGAGGAATTCATACGTCTCCGTGGGATGGGCGGCGCAGGCCGGCGCCGCGGGTCCGCGGGCGGACCGCCGGCTATCCTACGCGAAACCTGCCGCCGCGGGACACGGTAGACAGCGCGGGCAGATTGTTCGTTCAGAACGACGTGCCGATCTGGAACTGGAATTTCTGGTACTGGTCGCCAGTGTGCTTGACGACCGGGAAGCCGAGATCGATCTTGAGCGGGCCGATCGGCGAGATCCATTCGAGGCCGGCGCCGTAGCTGTAGCGCAGGCCGTTCGCGCCGATGCTGTTGCCTTCCGAGCCCCACACGTTGCCGCCGTCCACGAACGTGAACACGCGCAGCGTGCGGTCGTAGCCGGTGCCGGGCAGCGGCACCGTCAGTTCGATGTTGCCCACCACCATCTTCGAGCCGCCGACCGGGTCGCCGGTGGTGGCGTCGCGCGGGCCGAGCGAACTCGATTCGTAGCCGCGCACCGAGCCGATGCCGCCCGCGTAGTAGTTCTTGAAGATCGGATAGGGCTTGCCGCCGAGCCCCTTGCCGTAGCCGCCCTGGAAGTTCAGGCCGAGGATGAAGCCGCGCGCGAACGAGTAGTAGTACTGCGCCTGCAGGTCGCCCTTCGCATAGGTGGTGGTGGCGATCGGCGTGCCGTATTCGGCGTTGGCCTGCAGGAAATAGCCCTTGCTCGGGATCAGCGAGCTGTCGCGGTTGTCGCGCGACCAGCCCACCGTTACCGGCACGTTGTTCGAGACGCGGCCGAACGAGTTCACGTAGTCGATGTAGCTCTGCGGCGTGGTCGAATCCACGTCGAGCCGGTTCTGTTCGAGGCCGGCGCCGAAGAACACCGTGTCGGTCTCCGAGAACGGGATGCCGAACTTCATCGACGCGCCGTAGGTGATCACGCGGAAGCTGGTGTCGGTCGTGCTCGAATAGTAGAGCGGCTCGCTGGTGCGGTAGTAGACGTCGGTGATGCGGCGGATGCCGTCCACGGTGAAGTACGGATCGACCTGCTCGACCGCCAGCGTGCGGTAGGTGGTGGCCGTGTTGAGCGTGACCGAGAGGCTCGTGCCCGAGCCGAACACGTTGTCCTGCGAGACGCCGGCCGAGATGATCGGGCCTTCGCCCGAGCCATAGCCGAGACCAAGCGTGATCGAGCCGGTCGGCTTCTCGGTCACCTTCACGTTCACGTCCACCTGGTCGGTGGTGCCTTCCACCGGCACCGTCGTCACGTCCACGTCGGTGAAGTAGCCGAGGCGGTTGATGCGGTCCTTCGACAGCGCGAGCCGGCCCGAATCGAACCAGGCGCTCTCCATCTGGCGCATCTCGCGGCGCACCACCTCGTCGCGCGTACGCGAGTTGCCGACCACGTTGATGTGGCGCACGTACACACGATGGCCCGGATCGACCACCAGCGTGAGGCCGACCTTGTGCGTGGCCTGGTCGATCTCGGGCTGCGCGTTGACGGTGGCGAACGCGTAGCCGTAGGTACCGAGCCGGTCGACGATCGCCTTGGTGCTCTGCTGCAGCTTCTCGGCCGAGAAGCGCTCGCCGGCCTTCACCTTCACGAGCTTGCGCAGCTCGGCGTCGCGATCGAGCAGGTTGCCCGAGAGCTTCACGCTCGAGAGCGTGTACGGCTCGCCCTCATGGACCGTGAGCGTCAGGTACATGTCCTTGCGGTCGGGCGAGATCGATACCTGCGTGGAGTCGATCGAGAACTCCAGGTAGCCGCGGTTCAGGTAGTACGAGCGCACGTTCTCGAGGTCGCCCGAGAGCTTTTCCTTCGAGTAGAGATCGTTCTTCGTGTACCACGAGAACCAGTTCGGCGTGGACAGCTGCATCTCGTCGAGCAGCGTGCTCGACTTGAACGTGCGGTTGCCGATGAAGTTGATCTGGCGGATCTTCGCGCTCGGGCCTTCGGCCACCGAGAACAGGATCGCCACGCGGTTCGCGTCCACCGGGGTGATGGTGGTGGTGACCTCGGCCGCGTAGTAGCCGCGCGTCAGGTACTGGCGCTTCAGTTCCTGCTCGGCCTTGTCCACCAGCGACTTGTCGTAGTAGCGGCCGTTCGCGAGCCCGACCGCCGTCATCGCCTTGATCAGGTTGTCCTTGTCGAACTCCTTGATGCCGGCGAAATCGATCGAGGCGATGGCCGGGCGCTCCTGCACCTGGACGATCACCACGCTGCCCTCGGTGGCCACCTTCACGTCGTTGAAGAAGCCGGTGGCGTAGAGCTTGCGGATTGATTCGGAGGCCAGATCATCGGTGAACGTGTCGCCCTGCTTGACGGGCAGGTAGGCGAACACCGAGCCCGGCTCGATCCGATGCAGCCCTTCGATCCGGATATCTGTGACCGTGAACGGATCGAGCGCGAACGCGGGGACGGACGTGGCGCCGAGGCTGGCGAACGTCAGGATCCGCACGCGGCGGGACAACAGGGACGAGGCGTTCATGCGCAATGACGAAAGGGCCGCGAGGCCGGGAAAGCGAGGGTGGAAGGGCGCGCGCGCGGCGGGCGGCGCGGGCCGGCGTGCTATGGCGTGTTGTGACGTGTTATTGCAGCGAGCCCGCCGCGCGCGGCAGCGCCGAGGCGGGGCCGGTGGCGAGCGCGAGCACGTCGGCCATCTGGCCCGCCAGTGCGCGGGCCACCTGGAACGACAGCTCGGCGCCGCCGGGCAGGCGGAACGACAGGATCAGGTCGGGCGCGCCGCCGGCGTCGCGACCCACCGTCCAGGCCTCGCACGGCATCACGAACTTGACGCTGCGCTGCTTGTGGCGGATGCGTTCCGACGAGCCGATCGCGTTCGACAGCGCGGCCAGCAGCTCATGCATGACCGAGCAGTGCAGCGCGACGCGGTCCGGCTGGTTGCTGTTGAGCATCAGGTACTGGCCGTCCTCGGTCAGCTCGAAGCCATGCAACGCGTCGATCGAAAAAGCCTGGGGCGGCGCCATCTTCGCGCTCCGGTTGGAAAGCGGGAACGAGTATCACGGCGCGGCCGGAGCGGCGGGTTACCTGCCGATTACTGCATGTTTCTTTCCGCGCGCTGACGGGGCATGCGCGGCGCGAAGGCGGATGTAACGCGCGAGGTGAATGGCGCGAAAACGCGGCGCGCGCTGGCGAGGCAGGCGTTTTTCGCGCGCCGCGAGCGGGCCGTGAAGCGGCCGGTCCGCGCGAAATCGCGCCGTGGCGTGGCGCGATGCCGGCGATGCGGGGCGAATGCGAAGGCGATTCGTTCGGAAGACGAAAGGAACGTCAGCGCAGTGTTTCGCGAATTTTTGCGCCGTGTTACGGCGTGGCGAGCGGCGTGGGGAGAATCCGGACGGGCCGGCCGGCGGCCATGACGCGCCTGCCTTGCGCAGCGACGTTTCACCGGCGAGATATGCCATGAAAAGCATCGCGGTGTTTCAACCGGGCAATGGAAATGATTGAAATGTGCGATTCAAATGGCGTGAAAAATTCGCATGACCGTAATTTGACGGGAGTAGTATGGCGCGCGCCCGGTCGACATGAATCGGTGAACCGCCGGCGGGGATTCCGGCGAGGCCGTCGAAGCGGCGGCGACAGCGCAATTTCATCAACATGGAGCCATGAAAGGCATGCCTCAGGACGTCAGGAAATCCACTACGACCGTAGCGGAAGATCAGCAAGACGCATTGGCGCAATACGCGAAACTCGGACTGAATGTCGAGCCCGCGCCGGATGATTCCCATTCCAGTTCCGATTCCGGTGACGACGCGAAACGTTTGCGGACGAAGAAAAAGGAAGACGAAAACGAGCGGCTCGAAAAGCTGACCGACCAGGATTTCACCTCGAAGCTCGAGCAGCGCGAGCGCGAGACGAAGCAGCGGGGCAAGGAGGCGGCGGACCGCCGCTCGCAGCTGCTGAGCGCGGTGCGCGTGGCCGCGCCCGACATCAGCAAGCCGCTGGTCGAGACCTTCGAGAAGCTCAGCAACGCCGGCCACAGGTTCGCCGACAAGGAACTCGTCAGGCTGATGAAGAGCGACGCGCAGCTGCAGGATTCGCGCGATTTCTTCGACCTGAATCTCGCCGAGCGCGAGGATCTGCTGGATCGCGTGGGCTTCTACAAGGGCATCGTCATCGACCACAGCCTGTCGAATCCGGTCGAAAGCGGCTTTCGCGAGGTACTGAAGCGGCAGGACAGCGTCGGCGAGGAACCCGACGGCGGCCATTGCCAGGCGGCGAAGCTGCTCTATCGAAAGCCGAATTTCACCGGCTATTTCGAAAACTATTTCAGCACCTCGGAATCGCTTCACCAGCTTCAGCAAAACGGTGTGACCGATATCAAGGCGTCGATCGGCGTCGCGGTGGGCGGCTTCGGCGCGAAGGGCGGCGTGGGCGTCAGCGGCTCCTATTTCCAGTCCGAGCAGGAAAACTCGGGAAATATCGGCAAGCAGATCCACACCACGGCGAACTATTTCCTGCCGAAGATCGAATTGTCGTTCGACGATTTCAAGCCCTGCGCCAGCGACGACTTCCTGGAGGCCTGCGAGGCGGCGCTGAACCACCGGCACCTCGATCAGCGCTTCGCGGCGCTGCTCGGCGTGCTAGGCAGCTTCGGCCAATTCGTTTCCACCCAGACGCTGGTCGGCGGGCGCCTGTTCGCGACCGAAACCAAGACGTTCACCGGCAAGGAGAGCGACACCAACGTCACGACGCGTTTCGCCGCGAAGGTCAAGGCGAGCGTCAGCACCTATGCGGTGGACGTCGAGGCCGAGGCGTCGGCGGAGCACGGCAGGCAGACGCAGACCCGCAATAACGCCACCGACGAGCAGCAGCAGTTCACGGTGCAGGCGGTGGGTGGCGAGGGCGCGGTGGCCGAGCAGGCCGGCCGGTGGGCCGAGTCGCTCTACGATTACCGGCGCTGGGCGGCCGTGCAGCGCGAGAAGCTGATCCCCAGCATCAACGTGCTGCCGGTGCCGCTGCGCGAACTCGCGTGGGACACGCTGACGAGCTATGCGCGCCAGCGCAGCGCGATGCACCTGATCGATGAACACCACGCCTACTTCCTGTTCTACGGGTACTACAACCGCCGGGTGGGCAGCCTCACGCAGGCGGACCTGGTGGGAATCCGGCACGTCGACATGAACATGTTCCTCGCGGCCCGCACCGATCGCCGGCCGAACCGTGCCGACCTGTGCATGGAACCGGCGAGGATTCGGGAACTCGGCGAACACCTGCGTTACGTCTGGCGCCTGAGCCCGGATGGCCACATCGTCAGCATGGTCGAGCTGCCGGGAGGCATCGCCGGCCGCCAGAGCAATTCGCCGCTCGTCCTGACCGCGGAGGAAGGGACCCGGCTCGTGCTCGGCACCCAGACACCCTGTCACCCCGTCACGCTGAAGCCGCTCGGCGCCGCGAAGAACCAAACCTGGACCGTGACCGATTACGGCGAGATCCACTGTCATGCGTTCGGGCCGAATCACTTGCTCCAGTTCGAGTCGGACGGGCCGGCGCTGATCGCGCGCGGCGCCCAGAACGTCAAGGAGCCGTCGCTGTGGCAGATCACGCCGATCGTCGCCTCGGATCACCGCAAGCTGGCCGGGCGCGCCGCGATGGGCAGGTTCCGGCACATTGCCAGCGGGCTCGTGATGTCGATCGAAGGAGCCGAGGCCAGGACCGCGTTCAGCCGCTCCGAGCAGCGCCGGATCGTCGTGCAGCGCGACATCGGCGGGCGTCACCAGCTCTGGCGCCTCAACGACGCCGGAGAGGTCATGTCGGTGCTGTCGGCCGTCGAGGGCGTGGATGCCTCGGCGAAATGGGACGTCTACCTGACGGCCGACAACACCAACAAGCTGGTCGCGCAGCCGCCCAACCTGCTGTCGCAGGCGATGCGGTGGGACGACCGCGACCCGCGGCTGATCACCAACGGCTCTGACGGCAAGATCATGGATACGGTGGTGAACGGCGCGGACGGGCCGGCCACCAGCGCGGCCGGCTCCGCGGTCACCCAGTACGAAGGCGTTCGCCGCGACTGGCGGTTCGAGCCGCTCGGCGCCGACGAGCGCGTGATCAGCTATCGCGCGGTGACGGCGCCCGGCGAGCGGACCATGCAGCCGGGCACGCTGCAATCCATCGACGGGCGGGAACTGGTTGTCGACGGCTACCTGACCGGTATCGGCCTGACGTATCTGCACCGCGATGACGGCAGCATTGCGCTGAGCCTGCGGGCCTTGGTGGAGCGATCGCGCGGCGTGGACGAAGTCGACCTGAGGTTCGACGGCGAGCACGGGCCGCATGCGGAGCGCTTCATCGATTGCGACCGGACCGTCGTGGACGAGCGCTTCCTGATCCTGCCCGCCGAATCGATCCACAGCATCCGGCTCAACGTCGACTTCGAAGCGCGCCGCCGTCTCGGCCTCGAATACCGGCTGACGCGGGGCGGCGGATGGTTTGGGCTGTCGTCCGACTACGGCGGCCGCGCGATCGTGATGCGGCCCGACGGCATCGAGATCGGGATGGACATGGCGGAGAACGAGGGCAGCACGCTGCGCGTCACCGCGATCGGTCTCGAGTACAGCGACGGCCCGCAGATCCTCAAGCCGAAGGTGCTGCTGCGGATGCCGGGCTGAGCGCGGGCGGCATGGACGTGATGGCGGCCGGCAGGCCGCGCATCACGCACGATATGGTTGAAAAGAATCGAATATGACTATTTTCGAACAGTTGGGCAGGTTTGAAATCGCGCGGGTATTCCCGGGAGAGGAAGCGGACAAGTTACCGCGAGGTTTCACCGATAAGGTCAGGAACGCGCTGCTGGCGGCGCTCCCCCGCTGCGACGTGAAATTGCAGGTCGAACAGTTCGACTGCCCGTATTGCGGCGTTGCCAAGGGGCGCGCGGCGATGCAGATGGACCACATCATCCCGCGCGATCTCTACATGAAGTATCAGGCGATGAAGCAGTGCAAGACGCTGATCCCGTACCTGAAAAAAGGCACGACGAAGATCCGGACCTTCCTCGAAACCCAGGCGACCGACCTGTCGAATCATGTGCTGGCCTGCGCGAGCTGCAACCGCGAGAAGTCGGATCAGCTTTACAGCCCGAAAAAGTTTCTGGAAATCGCCGAGCGTATCGCTGTCGGCAACCCGGTGCGCGAGAAGATGCTGAAGGCGCGCGAGATTTCCATGGAGATGAGGCGGGTCTTCACCCAGAACCGGCACCTGTACACGTTCATCGTCCGCCAACATAGCTGGAACCTGCGGCGCCCGCCTCCGTACAACCTTTACAGCCAAACCCTGCATCGCGCCGGCCCCGCCAGCGGCGTCGGCCTGGCATTGCGCCAGACGATCGGCGAATTCGTGAACGTGGTCGCCAATTTCATGATCGAGTGGATCCCCCAGACCCCGCCGGAGAGCTGGAACGAACTGCAGGATGCCCAGATGCATACCGTTGAACAGCACCTGAGAGGGTATCTGTGCCTCTACTGCCTGGGGCTGCACGACGACGAAGAAGCGTTCGAAATCGATCATATCCGGCCGCAGCCCAAGCCCGAATTCAGGACCGTCGCGACCAACAACGAGGCCGGCAACCTGATCCCCGTGTGCAAGAGCTGCAACGCGAGCAAGGGTAACCGGTATCGCATGGTGCGTGACTTTTTCCCGATGCGTGTTGCCGAGCGGCTGGACAAGCGGATCGCCGGCATCGAAAGCTTGCGCGACGGCGGGTCTATCGTTGACGCCCTGCGCGCGGCCCATGGCAGGCAATTCGAGGTATTCAAGGGGCACGTCGAGCCGGAGTCCGCGACGCTCCCGCGAAGTTTCGACCGGTGGATACGGATGGGAATGGAAATCGAGGACGCACCGACCTGAGTCGCGGAGTTGCCACGGACAGGACGCTTTTCAAACACGCCGCCGGGCTCACCGATGCACCGGCGGCGCACTGGCTCACCCGCATTCCCGGCGTCGCGTTCAGCCCTGCGCCGCCAGTGCCGCCGCCGGCGTGTTGCGGAAGCTGATCGCGAGCCGGTTGAACGTGTTCATCAGGCCGATGGCGATCGTCAGGTCGGCCAGTTCCTTCTCGCCGAACACGCCGGCGGCGGCCTGATAGTCGCTGTCGGGCACGCCGGTCTGCGCCACGCGCGTGACCGATTCGGCCCAGGCCAGCGCGGCCTGCTCGCGCTCGCTGAACAGGCTCTTCGCCTCGTGCCAGACAGGCACCAGCACGATCTTCTCGATCGCCACGCCGCGCTTGCGCAGGTCGCTCGTGTGCATGTCGATGCAATAGGCGCAGCCGTTGATCAGGCTCACGCGCAGATAGACGAGATCGACGAGCGCGGCGTCGAGCCCGCACTGCGAGACGTAGCCGTACACGCCGACGAGCGTCTTGTAGCCGGCCGGCGCCGCGTGTTGATAGTTGATGCGTTCGCTCATTTCGACACCTTCGGTTGGTCGTTGATGGTCAGGGCTCGATGATCGCTGTCGACGACGAACACCGCGAGCAGCTTGGCGGGTTCGGTGCGGCTCGCGTTGCGGCTCACGACGTGATGCGCGCCCGGCATTTCGTAGAACGATTCGCCGGCGTGATAGACGCGCTCGGGCTGTCCCTCCACCTGGCTCGCCACGCTGCCCGACACGACATAGGCGTAGATGAACGCCGACTGTTCGTGATGGTGCGGCCGCGACGCGCCGTTCGGCGGATACGACACTTCCACGGCCACCAGCGACTTGCCCGGCACGGTCGGGATCGCGTGCGAGAAATTGGGCTTGACGCTGTCGCCGGCGGGGCCGGCTTCCGGGTCCGCGATGGCGGGGCGGCTCAGCACGGCGGCGGTGGCCAGCAGCAGCGGCAGGTAGCGATGCGCGCGTTTCACGGGGTTCTCCTCGACAGATCAGACGGCCATTCTGCGCCGTTCGCGGTCCATGAAAAAGCACCGAAAAGCTGTTTTTTCCTTGTACCATGGCCGCATGTCGAAACCCCTGAACCTCGCGCTGGACCGCTCGGCCGCGCTGCCGCTCACCGAGCAGATCCATCTCGGCATCGCCGCCGCGATCGACAGCGGCGTGCTCGCGCCGGGCGCGCGCCTGCCGTCGTGGCTCGATCTCGCCGCGCAGCTCGGCGTGGCGCGCGGCACCGTCAAGGCCGCCTACGAGCGGCTGGTGGATGCGCAGCTGGTGGTGGCGTCGCGCCCCGGCGGCACGCGCGTGACCGGGCGCCCGGCGCGGCTCGCGAGGCCGGACGCCGCGCTCGGCGCGGCGCAATTGCCGGGGCCGTTCTGGGATTTCTTCCCGTCCGCGCCGACCGTGTTCCAGAACGGCGTGCCGGCCTCCGACTGTTTTCCCGCGGCGCTGTTCGCGCGGCTGCGTTCGCGCGCCGCGCGCGCGGAGGCGACGGCGCCCGCCGTCTATCCCGATCCGCGCGGCGAGCCGGGCCTGCGCCGCGAGATCGCCGCGCATCTGGCGATCGCGCGCGGCATCGAGTGCCGGCCGTCGCAGGTGTTCGTGACGGCCGGCTTCTCGGGCGCGCGCCAGTTCGCGCTGAGCGTGCTGCGCGCCGAGGGCCGGCGCGCCTGGTTCGAGGATCCCGGCTTCGTGCCGAGCCGCCGCGCGTTGTCGCTGGCGCGCATCGAGCCAGTGCCGGTGCCGGTCGACGAGGACGGCATCGACGTCGATTACGGCCTGCGGCACGCGCCCGACGCGACGCTCGCGCTGCTCACGCCGGGCCAGCAGGCGCCGCTCGGCCCGACGCTGTCGCTGGCGCGGCGCCGCCGGCTGCTCGAATGGGCCGGCGACACGGGCGCGTGGATCATCGAGGACGACTATCTCGGCGAGCTGCAGCTGCGGCGCCGCGCGGCCCCGGCGCTGGCCTCGCTCGACACGGCGGGGCGCGTGATCCACATCGGCTCGTTCAGCAAGACCATCAGCCCGGCGCTGCGGCTCGGCTTCCTGGTGGCGCCGGCGCCGCTCGCGGCGCGCTTCGGCGAGGCCGCCGCGTGCTTCGCGCCGGCGCCCGACGTGGCCGTGCAGCTGGCCGCCGAGGCGTTCATGCGCGAGGGCCACTACATGCGCCACCTGCGCCGCATGAAGCGCGTGTATGCCGCGCGCGGCCACGCGCTGCAAACGCGGCTCGAGGCGCTCGGCTATCAGGTGCATCCGGCCGGGCTCGCGATGCTGCTGCGGCTGCCCGACGGCACGCGCGCCGGCGACGTCGAGATCGCGCTCGCAGCCGGCCGCGAGGGGCTCGCGCCCGGGCCGCTGTCGCCGTGGTTCGCCGCGACGGGCGGCGGCGCGACCTCGGGGCTGCTGCTCGGCGTGGCCACCACCAGCGAGGCGCGGCTGGCCGACGCCTGCGGGCGGCTGGACCGGTTGATTCGTACCTATGCCTGAGGCGGCCGGCGACGGCGCCAAATGGAACAGCAAAAGGGAAGCGGGCGAAGGGAATGGGCAAAGGCGCCGTTCGTCGATGCTCGACGGGCGCCGTTTGCGTATCGATAACGTGAGGGCGCGTCGCCGCTCACCGATTGCTCCGCCGTCGGGCACCCGCGAACCGTGCGCAGAACACCTTGACGACGTGCGCGCCGGTGAGTTTGGCGATTTACCTGGTGGCCGGTGGTGACCGATGCACCGGGTCACGCGGTCCCCGCCCAGCGGGGCGACGACCGCCTTGAAGCCGCCCGGGCGCAGTGACCGGCCCGGGCGGCTTCCGTAGCCGCAGCGGTCTCAGCGACCGCGGCGCACGCCGATCTTCAGCCAGCGCAGCCAGTGCATCAGCATCGGTTGGCGCGGGTCGAGCGAGAGCATGGCGTCGTAGTGGGCGCGCGATTCCGCGACGTGCGGGAGTTTCGAAAGCAGAAGGCCGAAGTTCATGAGTTGGCTCCGTGCGGCGGCGCGCGATGCGCTCGCCGCGTAATCGGGCGCGGAGCCGTTCCGGCGGGGCGAGCGGGTCGCGTCAGCAGGCCGGAGCGTCACCGCTGCCCGGATGAATGGGGATCAGGCGGCATACGTTGGATAAGGGATGACTGTCACAGTCGGTCATGCTGGCTCCTGTCTCGGGCATCCCGAGGATGAGTGGCCGCGTGGCCGGACGCGCCGCGCGCGACGGCCCGCAAGCACGGGCGCGCGAACGCGGCGGGACGCCGGATGGCGGCGGACCCGGAGCGCGGATGCGTGACGGCATCGCGCGTTCCGGCGCGAAAGCGGTGCGTGAGGAGCAGGACTGCGGAAAACGTTGCTGCGCGCACCGTCGGCCTGAGCGGCTGACGGTGGCCGGGGAGACGGCGGGTGTCGGTCGTTCAGGCGGGAAGGTTGATCGAAGATCGACTACTGCAAGTGTCCAAGACATTTGCCCCGTTGATGAAGATGCCGGATTTTAGGAAGCGCGCGCGTGTGGCGTCAACCCCGTTTGCCAAGGTTTCCTCATTATTTTTTCAGTATTTTTCATTCCGGCCGCGCGCGGCCCGCGTGGCGGGGTGCGAACCCCGTCTCGGCGCGCCTGGCCGGGGCGTGACGATCGCGCCGGATTGCCTCCGAAGCGGCTGCGTCGCGGCGCCGTCCACGCTTCGTTGACGGACGACCACGATCGCGCGGCGCGAACGCGGTATCCTTCCGGCGCCGCCCGTTTCCGGCGGTGCTCCCGCCCGCTGATTTGCCGATCCGCCGACCCGACATGCCGCCCACGCTTCCCCCCGCCGCCGACCTCGCCGCCCGATCCTCCCCCGACCACGTCACGCGCTACGCGTGGAAGGCGCTCGCCGGCTCGGCGATCGGCTATGCGATGGACGGCTTCGACCTGCTGATCCTCGGCTTCATGCTGCCGGCGATCTCGGCCTCGCTGCGGCTCGACGCGCAGCAGGCCGGCGCGCTCGTCACCTGGACGCTGGTGGGCGCGGTGGCGGGCGGGCTGATCTTCGGCGCGCTCAGCGACCGCTACGGCCGCGTGCGCGTGCTGAGCTGGACGATCCTGCTGTTCGCGGTGTTCACCGGGCTGTGCGCGCTGGCGCGCGGCTTCACCGACCTGCTGGTGTACCGCACCGTGGCCGGCATCGGGCTGGGCGGCGAGTTCGGCATCGGCATGGCGCTGGCCGCCGAGGCGTGGCCCGCCAGCAAGCGCGCGCGCGTGTCGTCCTACGTCGCGCTCGGCTGGCAGGTGGGCGTGCTGCTCGCCGCGCTGCTCACGCCGGCGCTGCTGCAGGCGATCGGCTGGCGCGGCATGTTCGCGGTGGGCGTGCTGCCGGCGCTCGCGGCCTGGGCGATGCGCAACCGGCTGCACGAGCCCGAGCCGTTCGTGCGCGCGCGCCGGCCGCATCCGGACGGCGCCGGGGCGGCAGGAGCGCCCGGGTTCGGCCACCGTTTCCGGATGCTGTTCGCCGACGCGCGCACGGCGCGCACCAGCCTCGGCATCGTGATCCTCTGCGCGGTGCAGAACTTCGGCTACTACGGGATCATGATCTGGATGCCGACCTTCCTCTCGAAGCAGCTCGGCTTCTCGCTGACGAAATCGGGCATGTGGACGGCCGTGACGGTGCTCGGGATGATGGCGGGCGTCTGGAGCTTCGGCCAGCTCGCCGACCGCATCGGCCGCAAGCCCACTTTCCTGATCTACCAGGCCGGTGCGGTGGTGATGGTGTTCGTCTACGCGCGGCTCGCGGACCCGGCCGCGATGCTGTGGGCCGGCGCGCTGATGGGGATGTTCGTGAACGGGATGGTGGGCGGCTACGGCACGCTGATGTCGGAAGCCTATCCGACCGCCGCGCGCGCCACCGCGCAGAACGTGCTGTGGAACGCGGGGCGCGCGCTCGGCGGGCTCGGGCCGCTGGCGGTGGGTGCGCTGGCCGCGCGCTACTCGTTCCCGGTGGCGATCGCGGCGCTGGCGGCGCTGTACCTGATCGACATGATCGCCACGCTGGTGCTGATCCCTGAACTGAAGGGCCGCGCGCTCGATTGAGGCGGCGCGGCGCTCGCGGGGAGGTTCCGCAACCACGGTGCCGCGCGCGGCGGGTTCAGTCCGCCGCGTCGGCGTCGATCCCGGCGGCGTCGATCCCCAGTTCGCCCGCCATCCGCTCGACCAGCACGCGCAGCCGCGCGACCTCGCCGGCGAGCCGGTCGTGATCATCGCGCAGCGCCTCGAAATCGGCCGCCGAGATGCCGGCGAGTGCTTCGCCGCCGGCCTCGCCGGCACCGCGCGCGGCGGCCGGCGCATGGGCGGCGAGGTTGACCTCGCCGCACAGCAGGTGCATCCAGCGGCTCTCGCGTTCGCCCGGCGCGCGCGGCAGCTTCACGACCAGCGGCGGGGTGCGCTCGGCCAGCTCGTCGAGGAAGCTCTCCACCGACGAGACGTCGGCGAAGCCGTGCAGCCGTGCCGAATTGAGCCGCAGCTCGGCGCCCGTCTGCGCGCCGCGCAGCAGCAGCACGGTCAGGAGCGCCACGGCCTGGCTCGGGATGCCGAGCACGCGGTTCAGGTTGTGCTCGAAGCGCGGCACGCGGCTGCTGCTGCCCTCGAACACGAGGCTCACCTGCTTCAGGTCCTCGATCGCGTTCAGCACCTCGGCCTCGCTCACGCTCATCACGGGCGAGCGCGCGGTCTTCTGGCTGCAGCCGGCCGCGAGCGCGTTCAGCGACAGCGGGTAGGTGTCGGGTACGGTGTGCTGCTTCTCGATCAGCACGCCGACGATGCGTGCCTCGAGCGGGGTGAGCGCGCGCAGCGGGCGCGGGGTGGGGGCTTCGGTCGGAGTGGTCATCGGGCTGCGTCGGTCGAAAGTGGCGGAAAGGAAGGAATGCGCTGCCGCGATGATATACGCTTGCGCGGCCGGCCCATGAGTGCTCGATCGCGCGCGGCCCACATGTGAGGCGGGCCCGATCGCTCGACTTCGCCGCGCGTCCCGTGTCACTGGAGGCATGACGCAGGCGAGCAGCTCGAGCCAGGCGGTGGGGAATCGCGAGGCATGCTCGGGGAGCAGGCTCCGGCGCGGCGGCGCCTTTGCCGTGCGGCCTCGCCTGGTCGCCCTGGACGCTCACCATCGGACGCGCCTTGCAGGGCGTGACGGCCGCCATCATGGCGCCGCAAGCACTCGCCCGGTCCAGGTGATCGTTCCGGAAGCGGAAAAGCCGCTCGCGCCTAGCCTTTACGGCGCCGTATTCGGCCCGGCCTCGGTGATCGGGCAGGCGCCGGGCGGCATCCTGATTTCGCCGAACCTGTCCGGCATGGCCTGGCGCACGATTTTCCTCGTCAACCTGCCGGTGGCGATCCTGGTCGTGCTGTTCGGCATCCCCCTCCTGAAGGAGACGCGTGCGGAACACGCCCGCGAATTGGATCTGGTCGGTACGGCCCTGTCGATGGCGACGCCGGGCGCGCCGATCCTGCCGCTGATCGAGGGGCGTGAAGCGGGCTGGCCGCTGTGGTCATGCCTTGGCCTGGCCTCGGTGCCGGCATTGGCATGGCTCTTCTGGCGCTACGAGAGCCGGCTCGCCGGCAAGGGCGGCGCCCCGCTGCTCGATCCGGCCGCCATCACACACGCGTTCGTCGTCGCGGCGCTCTGCATCGCCTTCCGCCTTGCCGGCGGCGCAACGCTGAGCCTCGCTCGCGCCCGGAAACCCGGGATGCGGAGTGCGACGGGAGCCCGACTCGAGCCGGGCACGCGATCCTGGTCGAGGCCCGGAACCTCTCATCCCGGGCGCCCGGCTGATCGGGAGGCGGGCGATTTTCAACGAGAGGCCGCAGGCATTCCGACGGCGGACTGTCGTTGATCGCCCCCCGCGCGCGCGATGGCGATGCCTCAGCCTCCGCGCTGATGACCTTCGGCCGCCCTTTCGTCGCGAACTCGCCTCAACAGATCTATCGTCCGCTCGATGTCGAGGGCTTCCGTTCGCCACGACGAGACGCTCAGCCGGAACGCCGGCCGCCCGTCCCACACGGCGGGGCCGAACCAGGCCTCCCCCGAGCTTTCGACGCCCTGGCGGATCGACGCGGTTTCGGCGTCGTCCTTGCCACGGACCAGCACCTGATTCAAGACCACCCGATTGAGAATCTCGAAGCCTGCGTCGCGCAGGCCGTCTGCGAGACGCGTCGCTTGCGCGCAATGCCGATCGACCATCTCTGCCACGCCCCGCCGCCCAAGAGTGCGCAGTGCCGCCCAAATCGTAATGCCACGGGGACGCCTCGAAAATTCAAGCGTCAGATTCTTTTGCGAAAAACGTGATCCCGTCGCATAGACCGCGTCGCTGCTCAGCGTTTCTGCAAGCGCGTCGGGATCTCGACATATCGACACCGCGCAATCGTAAGGAGTGTTGAGCCACTTGTGCCCGTCCGTGGTCCAGCTATCGGCGGCTTCGATGCCGTCGGTTAGATACCGCCGTGCTTTCGACGCCCGCGCCCACAGACCGAACGCGCCGTCCACATGCACCCAGGCGCCCTGCAGATGGGCTTTCGGAATGATGGACGAGAATGGATCGAACTCGCCGGTGTTGACCTCGCCCGCTTGCAGGCAAAGGATCGTGAGCGCATTCAGCGGCGGCAGGCGCTGCGGATCGACCCGCCCGAAGGGATCGGTGGGCGCCTGGACGATTTGGGCCGCGCCAAACCCGAGCACCCGAAGCGCCTTCTGTATCACCACGTGGATTTTCGCCGACACGACGACCCGGATCTCCGGCGCACCGTTCAATCCGTTCGTGTCGATATCCCAGCCGGCGCGCTTGAGCAATGCCCGCCGCGCCGCGGCCAGACAGCCCAGTCCGCACGCGGTGGCGGATGTCCCGAAGCCGACCGCGCTGTCTCTCGGCAGGTCGAGCACGTCCAGAAGCCAGTTGCCGGCGACAGCTTCGATTTTCGCGCTGACCGGCGAGGCCATCGCCAACGGCGCGCCTTGATCCCATGCCGTCATCAGCCTCTCGGCAGCCGCCGCGCCGGGCAGCGACGCGCCGACGACGAAGCCGAAGTAACGCGGGCCGTTGGACGTCACCGTCGCCGGCGAGCCGGCGTCGTCCAGCAAAGCCAGTGTCTCGGCGGCCGGCGTGCCTTGCTCCGGTAGTGGCTCCTCGAAGGCGGAAAGCGCCGCGATTGCGTCCGGCGTGGGAAAAACGCGGCGCGACTCCACGGACCGCAGATAGTTGGACGCGCGCCGATCGGCATCCGCCAATAGCGCCAGCTCACCCGCTTTCATGTCGCCAGGCGTGGAAGAATTTTTATCGTTCATACGGCAGCCAGTGATATGTACGAGATGGTCAAACCGCTTGTCAGGCGACGGGGGCAGCAGGCAGTTCGGTATCCGTGTCGGAGGAAGACACCGCCGCGATCGTCTCCGCCTTGGCGGGCGGGGCGCTCACCGCGTCGAGTCGTTCCATATGCTCGATCGACAACGAGAGCGTGGCGCCGCCGAGGTTGCTGAGCAACTGCTCCGGAGAGCGCGGGCCGATCACCGGCAAGCCGCCGCGGCTGGCGGTCCACGCGATCGCGACCTGGTCGGGCGTGGCGCCGACCTGGCGGGAGATGTCCAGCACCGCGTCGAGGACGTCCGATCGCTGACGTGAATTCTCCGCCTGGAACACCGCGCCCCCGAAGGCCTCCAGACGACCCGCCTCGCCTTTCCGGTATTTGCCGGTCAACATGCCGCCGCCGAGCGGCGACCAGGTGACGGCCTCCAGCCCCAGTGCGCGACAAGCGACAAACAGATCACCCTCCGGCTCGCGGTGAACCAGGCTGTATTCGAATTGCGCGGCGGCAATCGGCGTGGCGCGGGTGTATTCGGCTATCGTCGCGGCTCGCACGAGCCGCCATGCCGGGAAGTTGGAGAGGCCCGCGTAAAGGATCTTGCCGGCACGAGCGAGGTCATCCAGGCCTCGCACGATTTCCTCCGAACGCGTGAATGCGTCGGGATGATGTACCCAAAGCAAATCGATCCTGTCCGTCTTCAATCGAGTCAGACTGGCTTCCACCGAGGCGATCATTGCCTTTCGGCTATTGCCCGTCACGAGCCTGTCCGGCGTGGGCGTGGCGCCGCTCGAGAACTTGCTCGCGAGAAAGAAGTGATCGCGTTGCCCCTGCAGCAGAGCGCCCAGAACCTCCTCCGACTGACCGAACTGATACACGTCGGCCGTGTCGATGAAGTTGCCGCCGGCCTGCGCGTACGCCTCGAAAATGTGCCGGCTTTGCGCTTCGTCGGCTCCATGGCCCCAGCGCGTGCCGAAGTTGGCCGTACCGAGAACGATGCGTGAAACGCGAACACCCGTGGTGCCGAAATTCTTGTATTTCATGATGAGACGTCATCCTTCGTAAGAGGGTATATGCCCGGATTAAATAGATGATTGAAATTCGCAATATGAACGCGCGGCCGACGAGCCGATCAGCAGCTCGCTGCCTGATCGGACCCGCTTCGCTTCCGATCTCGCGCGTGATCTCGATCCGCCGTGTGCCGACTGTTCCAAGACGGGCGACATCCCCGACGACCCTGAATCACCGGGCCAGGTTCCACGAGAACGGTCCCTTCCGTTGCCTCATGGCTTGCGGCTGCCACCCGACGTCGACCGGCGATTGACAGCCTCCGCGGGTATGCACGCATCGGAGTTTTCATCGGGAAGCGAGCATATACCCGCAATTTCTCGCACGCAAGCAGCCGGCTATCTCGCCTTGCGGCAACAGGATCAACAAAGGTTACCTGGTGAGAAAAAACTGCCTTCTTGTTTCGGAAAGTTAGATTCCATAATCTATCGAGGTATCAGGTTGAGACCGAGGTGACGATTCGAGACCTTGCAGCACGGTGACTCGTCTTGCCGCAAGCGGTCTCTTTAGCCACGGCTTCACGCACTCCCGGTTTCCGCACGGTGTCGGGATGGTCGAACCACACGCGACGACGCGCATTTTTGTTTCATCGAGGATTTTTCGCCATGACAGACGTTCTCTTCACCCCGTTCTCCATCAACGCGTTGTCGTTGAAGAACCGCATCGTGATGTCGGCGATGACGCGGGGCTTCAGCACGGGAGGCGTGCCGGGCAACGATGTCGCGGCCTATTACCGTGCCCGTGCCGAAGGAGGCGTCGGCCTGATCATCACCGAGGCCGTGGCGATTCGACGTGCCGCCGCCGCCGAAGTGGCCGGGATCCCGACGTTCGACACGGCCGAGTCGCGAGCGGGCTGGTCCGCGGTCGTCGATGGCGTCCATGCAGCGGGCGGCCGCATCGCCGCGCAATTGCATCATGCCGGTGCGCTACGAGACCCACGGGAAATGGGGGCACCCGATGTACCGAATGACGAGCCGAACACCATGACGCAGGGTGACATCGAGGACACGATCGCGGCGTTTGCGCAAGCTGCCGCCACGGCGCGTTCGCTCGGCTTCGACGCGATCGAGATCCATGGCGCGAACGGCAACCTGATCGATCAATTCCTCTGGGCCGGTCGTAACGCACGCTCGGATCGGTGGGGCGGCAGCCTGCTCGCCCGCACGCAATTCGCCGTCGAGGTCGTGCGAGCGGTTCGCCTGGCCGTGGGACCGAGGTTCCCCGTGCTGTTCCGCATTTCGCAGTTCAAGCAGAAGGCGTTCGATGCGCGCATCGCGAACGATCCGTATGAGTTCGGCACCATTCTGAACGTCCTGTCGGACGCCGGCGTCGACATGTTCCACGCGTCCCAGCGCCGGTTCTGGGAGCCGGCCTTTGCGCCTTCGCCGTTGAATCTGGCGGGTTGGGCGCGACGTTTGAGCGGCAAGCCGTCGATCACCGTCGGCTCGGTCGGCCTCGACGGCCCGGACGTCACCGATTTGCTGACCGGCAAGGGGGGCAATGCCGGCCCCGGCGGCCTTGACGAACTGCGTGCGCGCCTCAACGACGGCGAGTTCGACCTGGTCGCGGTCGGCCGCGCCTTGCTGACTGATCCCGCATGGCCCGACAAGGTTCGTGAGGGACGTCTGCAAGATTTGCGGGGCTTCGATTTGCGCTCCCTCGGCAGCCTGGTCATCGCCGATCCGGCCATCGGTGCCGCGAGCGAATCCGTCGAAACCGGCGCAGCCGGTAGCTGATGCCTGCACCGGAACGGGAGTCATTGATGAACGAATCTTCCTCGCGCCATCCTTTTCTTGACGACCTCGCCGACGACGTCGTATTGGAATCCTCGGTATTGCGTCAGGCCGTGCGGGGCCGGGACGTCGTGCTGCGGATCGTCAAAGCCGGGGCGGCTCAATATGCAACGCAGAAGCCGCGCTTTCTTGGCCATGTCGGCGAGCGTAGCTATTTCGAGTATGACGTTCGATTGCAGGACGGCAAGCCGGCCGCCGGACTCGTTTCGATCGTTCGAAATGCCGACGCGCAGGTGACGGCCCTGCACATTGCGTTCAGTCCACTTGACGCGGTGCTGTCACTCGCCGCGGGCCTGCGCGATCGATTGGCGCCGGAACTCGACGAACACTGGTTTCTGGGGAAGGAGACGGGCGCATGAAAGCCGCACGTTTGACATCGTACGGCGAGCCGCTGGCCGGCATCGCGCTGCATGACGTGCCCGAACCTCCCGCTCCCGGGGCGGGAGAAGTGCTGGTGCAGATGCGATATGCTCCGGTCAATGTCAGCGACCTGATGGTCGCGCGCGGAATATACGATTGGCGCCCGCAGCTTCCCGCCACGCTCGGGAACGAGGGCGCCGGCGTGATCGTCGCCACCGGAGAGGATGTCGAGGGAATGCGCCCGGGCACGCGCGTCGTGCTTCCGTTCATGGCGCAGACCTGGCGGGAGCGCCTGACCGTGAAAGCCGGGCAATTGACGGTGATTCCCCCGAACGTCACGTTGCAGCAGGCCGCGATGGCGACGATCAACCTGGTCACGGCCGCGATGTTGCTGGACGACTATGTCCCGCTTGCCCCAGGAGACGTGGTCGCCTATAACGCCGCGAACTCCGGGCTGGGCCACTGCGTTGCGGGCCTTGCGTCCCGCCGTGGTCTGCGCACTCTCGGGTTCGTGCGCGCGGCAGCGGATATCGGGCGAGTGCGTGAGGCGGGCTGCGAGATCGTCCGCCTCGATGACGGGCTGGATCCGACCGGCGACGCGGAATTGAACGGTTCGCGGGTGCGACTGGCGCTGGACGGCGTGGGTGGCCCGTCGGCCGGCCGCCTCGCGGCCTTGCTCGTGTCCGATGGTGCATTGGTTGCCTATGGCGCGGCCAGTCATCTACCGATGGAAGTATCGGCGCAGCATCTGATTTTCAAGCGCGTCTCGGTGCATGGATTCTTCGAAGGCCGGCCGGAGAACGTGGCCCGGATCCGTCCCACGCTAGAATCAGTGCTCTGCGCCCTGGAGCCGGGCGGAATCGAACAACCCGTTGCGGCATGCTATCCCCTCGGACGCGTCAGCGACGCGATCGCGCACGCCATGCGGGGTGGAAAGATCATGTTGACATTTGGCGAGACCCGCGACGACGCAGCCTGATCTCGGGCGGCCCCTCACATCGAGATCTTCAATGTCGGATACCCATGATGTCGTGATCGAAAGCTACAAGCGCTGGGTCGCGATGCCCGTTATCGAGTCACATTGTCCGGTGCGCGATGTTCTTGATCGTCTCGGCGAGAAATGGACCACGTTGCTCGTGATGGCGCTTGCCGAGAAGCCGCGCCGCTTCGCCGAATTGATGAAAGCAGTGCCTGATATCTCGAAGCGCTCGTTGACTCATTCACTGCGCAACCTCGAGGAAGACGGGATCGTCATTCGCGAGGTGTTCCCTACCAAGCCACCCTCGGTCGAGTACAGGCTATCGCCCCTCGGCGAGTCGCTGCTCGCGCCGCTTGCCGAATTCATCTCGTGGGCCGAGAGAAATCACGGCGAGATCAGGCTGGCGCGTCAACGCTACCGTGATGGCGAAGCCTGAACCGTCCCGGATTCGTCTGACAGGCCGACGGCGGCCGGCATTGCCTGGGCATTCCAGGCTTCGCGCGCGGCGTTTGATCGGCCGCCCCCTCGAAAAGGCGGTCACGGGACAGGCGCCGCGGTCAGCGCCGGCTTCGCGCTGACCGCCGCGGAGCGAATCCGGCGCGTGCCTTTCATCATGTTCCCGGTGTCGATTCGATCGGGCCGCAAGCATCGATGCCACGTGGCGTGGCCGCAAGCCCGCGTCCTCAGCGAAACGCCCGCATCTGCCCCGTCATCATCTGCAGCATCTTGTTGGCTGCCACCGACAGCTTGCGCCCGACGCGCGTGACCATGTGCGCCTCGGCGTTCTCGAGGATCGGATGCGCGATCTCGATCGCGAACAGCTCCCTGGCCTGCAGCTCGGCCGCCACCGCGAACGCCGGCATCACCGCGATGCCGAGCCCCGACTTCACGAAATCCTTTAGGATAGCGAACGAATTAGTCGTGACCACGGGCGCGAGCCGCACGCGCTCGGCGTATTCGACCGCCTCCAGCATCTGCCGCGTGTCGTAGGACGGATGCGTGGCCGCGAGCGGGTAGCCGGCCAGCTGCTGCACCGTGAGCACCTTGTGGGTGCGGCGCGGGAAGCCGGGGCCGACGATCGCCATCATCGGCTGGCGCTGGGTGGCGCGCGACACCAGCTTCGGCTCGTCGGGCGGGTTGTAGACGAGGCCGATCTCGCCCTCGTCGTTCGAGATCTTGCGGATCACGTCGTTGGTGCTGCCCACGTCGAGATTGACGTGGATGCCCGGGTACTGCCGGCAGAACTGCTGCATCGGCCCGGCCAGCAGGTCCGAGACGAAGCCCTCGCCGAGCACCACGGCGACCTGCCCGGTCTTGAGCCCGCGCAGCTCCTGCAGCTGCGAGAGCAGATCGTCGCGATGCGCGAGCTGCTCGCGGAAATACTCGATCACGCAATGCCCGGCCGCCGTGGGCGTGACGCCGCGCGCGTGGCGCTCCACCAGCGTGGCGTCGAGTTCCTTTTCGAGCAGCCCGATCTGGCGGCTCACGGCCGACGGCGCCACGTCGAGCCAGTCGGCCGCCGCGCGGATCGTGCCGCAGCGCACGGCCTCGTAGAAATAGACGATGCGGCTGTCGGTGAGGGTATCGGTCATCGTTCGCGCGTTCTAAAAAACAGAACAGTTTCAATATTGGCGTTGATTGATTATACGAGTCGGCCACCGCAACATCGTATCGACATGCGGTGCCGGCACGGCTCGACGAGGCGGCCCGTTCCACTTCATAACGGGAGTTCGTCTGATGAAAACGATCGGCGTGATCGGCTTGGGCAACATGGGGCGCGGCATGGCGGGCTCGCTGCGGCGCGGCGGCCACGCGGTGCTTGGCTACGACGCGGCGCCCGGCGTGGCGGCCGCGCTGGCCGCCGGGGGCGTGATCGAGGCGCGCGAATCGGTGGCCGCGATCGCGCGCGACGCGGACCTGCTGCTGCTGTCGCTGCCGACCTCGGCGGTGGTCGAGGCGGTGGTGCTGGGCGAGGACGGCGTGCTGGCCCATGCGCGGCGCGGCACGATCGTGGTGGACACCACCACCGCCGATCCCGACAGCACGCGGCGCGTGGCGGCGGCGCTGGCCGAACGCGGCATCGGCTTCGTCGACGGCCCGGTCAGCGGCGGCCCGAAGGGCGCGGCCACGGCCACCATGACGATGGTGCTCGGCGGCGCGCAGGCCGACGTCGACGCGGTCGAGCCGGTGCTCGCCGCGATCAGCGCGAAGCGCGTCCACGTCGGGCCGGTGGGCGCCGGGCACGTCACCAAGCTGCTCAACAACCTGCTGACCGGCATCCACCTGCTGGCCGCGAGCGAGGCGGTGCGCGCCGCGCGCGCGGCGGGCGTGGACCCGGAAAAGCTGGTGGAGGCGCTCAACGGCGGCTCGGGCCGCAACAGCGCCACGCTCGTCAACTACCCGACCTGGATCTTCAACGGCGCGTTCGATTCGGGCTTCACGATGAAGCTGATGCGCAAGGACGTGCGGCTCGCGCTGGGCCTGCTCGACCAGCAGGGCGGCGCCGCGCCGGTGGCACGCGAGGCCGCGCGCCTGTGGGCCGCGAGCGAGGCCGTGATCGGCGACGCCGAGGATTTCAACCGCATCGTCGAACTGCCCGACCGCGCCTGAGCTGCGCTGTCCCGCATTCTTATTCGAACCGCATTCGAACCTCCTACCGGAACCGACTCCATGACCCAGCACGCAGACCAGCTTCTCGCCGCGTTCGCCCACTTCTTCCCCGCCGCCACCACGATCGGCTCGTATCTCGACGGCGCCTTCGTGGAAGGCCAGGGCGAGCCGGTGCAGCTGCACGACGCGGCCACCGGCGAGCCGACGCTCGCCTACCGCGACGCCGGCGCCGCCGTGATCGACTACGCGGCCGGCGCCGCGCAGCGCGCCCAGCGCGAGTGGTGGGCGCTCACGCATGCCGCGCGCGGCCGCGTGATGCACGAGGTGGCGCGTGCGATCCGCGCCGAGACCGAGGCGATCGCGCGGCTCGAGGCGCTCGGCTCGGGCAAGCCGATCCGCGACTGCCGCGGCGAGGTGGCGAAGGTCGCCGAGATGTTCGAGTATTACGCGGGCTGGACCGACAAGTTCTACGGCAGCGTGATCCCGGTGCCCACCTCGCATCTGAACTACACGCGCCGCGAGCCGGCCGGCGTGGTGCTGCAGATCACGCCGTGGAACGCGCCGGTGTTCACCTGCGGCTGGCAGGTCGCGCCGGCCATCGCGATGGGCAACGCCGTGCTGCTCAAGCCCTCCGAACTGACGCCGTTCACCTCGCTCGCGGTGGCGCGGCTCGGCGAGCGCGCCGGGCTGCCGCGCGGGCTCGTCAACGTGCTGGCCGGCTACGGCCACACGGTCGGGCAGGCCGCCATCGCGCACCGCGCGGTCAGCAAGGTGGTGTTCGTGGGCTCGCCGGCCACCGGCGCGCGCATCGCCGAGGCGGCCGCGCGCCGCGTGCTGCCGTGCGTGCTCGAACTGGGCGGCAAGTCGGCCAACATCGTGTTCGCCGACGCGGACCTGAAGCGCGCGGCGCTCACCGCGCAGGCGGCGATCTTCGCCGGCGCTGGGCAGAGCTGCGTGGCGGGCTCGCGGCTGCTGGTGCAGCGCGCCGTCTACGACGAGTTCGTGACGATGGTGGCGGCCGGCGCGCGCAAGATCCGGGTGGGCGCGCCACTCGATGAGTTGACGGAGGTCGGCCCGATCAACAATCGCAAGCAGTACGATCATGTGCTCGCGATGATCGCGCGCGGCGTGGAGGCCGGCGCGACGCTCGCGGCCGGTTCGGCCGAGCGCGCGCCGGGCGGCGGCTACTACGTCACGCCCACGGTGCTGGCCGGCGCCAGCAACGCGATGGAGGTGGCGCGCACCGAGATCTTCGGGCCGGTGGTGGCCGCGATTCCGTTCGATTCGGAAGACGAAGCGATCGCGATCGCCAACGACAGCGACTTCGGCCTGGCCGGCGCGGCGTGGACCACCGACGTGGCGCGCGCGCACCGCGTGGCCGCGCAGGTCAATGCCGGCACGTTCTGGGTGAACGGCTACAAGACGATCAACGTCGCGTCGCCGTTCGGCGGCTACGGCATGAGCGGTTACGGGCGCTCGAGCGGTGTCGAGGCGCTCCACGAATACACGCAGACCAAGAGCGTGTGGGTCGAGACGGCCGAGGCCCCGCCCACCGCGTTCGGATATCTGTAAAACGGTCCGGCCTCGCGACGAAGGCCGGGCGCAACGGGAGACGGAAGATGGCACAGGCACTGGGAATGGAACGCCATGCGTTCGGCGGCGCGCAGAGCGCGAAGGTATTGCTGTACGCGGCCGGCATCCTGCTGGTGGCGGAATGGATCGGCGCGTTCGCGTTCAGGATCGGGCCGGGCAAGGTGGTGCTGCTGCCGATGATCTGGGCGCTGCTGCTCGGCGCCGCGGTCGGGCTGGCCGGCTCGCGCTGGCGCAGCAGCGCACGGCTCGACGTGTCGGATCAATTCTTCGCCGCCGCGATCCTGCAGCCGGCGCTGCTGCTGTTCGTCGCGAAGCTC
Source organism: Burkholderia perseverans (assembly GCF_022870505.1). Lineage (NCBI taxonomy): Bacteria > Pseudomonadati > Pseudomonadota > Betaproteobacteria > Burkholderiales > Burkholderiaceae > Burkholderia > Burkholderia perseverans. Next base: position 3,023,346 of record NZ_CP045093.1, on the reverse strand, counting down.
GGCCTGATGGTGGGCAGCGCGCTGCCGAAGCTCGCCGCGGCCGGCTGGGCGCTCGCGTTCCAGGAGTTCGGCCACTTCGTCGGCACGCTGCTGCTCGGCCTGCCGCTCGCGCTCGTGCTCGGCATCAAGCGCGAGGCGATCGGCGCGACGTTTTCGGTGGGCCGCGAGCCGAGCCTCGCCATCATCGGCGAGAAGTACGGGATGGACTCGGCCGAGGGCCGCGGCGTGCTGGCCGAATACCTGACCGGCACCGTGTTCGGCGCCGTGTTCATCGCGATCTTCGCCGGCTTCGTCACGAGCCTCGGCATCTTCGATCCGCTCGCGCTGGCGATGGGCTCGGGCGTCGGCTCGGGCAGCATGATGGCGGCGGCCTCGGGCGCGATCGCCGCGCAGCAGGACGCCGAAACCGCCAAATCGGTGCTCGCGTTCGCGGCGGCCAGCAACCTGATCACCACCACCATCGGCACGTATTTCACGCTGTTCATCTCGCTGCCGCTCGCGGTGTGGGGCTACCGCGTGCTCGAACCGCTGATCGGGCGCACCACCCGGGCGTCGGGCCAGGCCGCGGCCGCGGCCGGCCCGTCGCTCGGCGAGGTGCGCACCGAGGCGCCGAAGCTCGGCTACGGCGGCTACCTGCTGGCGTGGATCGCGACGGCCGCGATGGCGCTCGTCTGCGACTGGATCGCCCATGGCACCGCGCCGCTCGCCGGCCTGCCCGGCATCGCCATCATGGTGGTCGCCACCATCATCGGCGAAGCGCTCGCGCGCGTGACGGGGCGCCGGATTCCGGCCGTCTGCTGGGTGTCGGTGGTGGCGATGTTCCTGACCTCGCCGTGGTGCCCGTGGGCCACGCAGATCGCCGCGTTCAGCTCGCACAACGATTTCCTCGGCGTGACCACGCCGATGCTCGCGTTCGCCGGCCTGTCGATCGCCAAGGACATCCCGGCGTTCCGCCGGCTCGGCTGGCGCATCGTGGTGGTGTCGTTCGTCGCGAACGCCGGCACCTTCATCGGCGCCACGCTGGTCGCCCAGCTGTTCCACATCTGAGCGGCCCGCTCGCCCGCGAGCGACAAGACATCGAGGACCCCGCATGACACTGATCGAATCCATCCAGGCCGACGCGGCCGAACTGCAGGCGATCCGCCGCGATATCCATGCCCATCCCGAGATCGGCTACGACGTGTTCCGCACCGCCGAACTCGTCGCCGCGCGGCTGGAGGGCTGGGGCTACGTGGTCACGCGCAATGTGGGCCGCACCGGCGTGGTGGGCACGCTGCGGCGCGGCACCAGCCCGCGCGCGATCGGCCTGCGCGCCGACATGGACGCGCTGCCGGTGCAGGAGGCGAACCGCTTCGCGCACCGCTCGACGGTGGCCGGCGCGATGCATGCGTGCGGCCACGACGGCCACACCGCGATGCTGCTCGGCGCGGCCCGCCATCTGGCGCGCGAGGGCGGCTTCGACGGCACCGTCCAGCTGTTCTTCCAGCCGGCCGAGGAGGCCGGCGGCGGCGCGCGCGCGATGATCGAGGATCGCCTGTTCGAGCGCTTTCCGGTGGATGCCGTGTTCGGACTGCACAACTGGCCCGGCATCGCGGCCGGCGATTTCGCCGTGCGCCCCGGGCCGCTGATGGCCTCCACCAGCCTGTTCCGCATCACGCTGCGCGGCGCCGGCTGCCACGCGGCGATGCCGCATCTGGGCCGCGACCCCGTGTTCGCGGCCGGGCAGGTGCTGGCCGCGCTGCAGGGCATCGTCACGCGCAACCGCAATCCGATCGACGGCGCGGTGCTGTCGGTCACGCAGATCCACGCCGGCGAGGCGATGAACGTGGTGCCCACCGACGCGTGGCTCGGCGGCACCGTGCGGACCTTCTCCGACGCCACGCTCGAGCTGATCGAGCGGCGCATGCGCGCGGTGGTGGCCGCCACCGCGGCGGCGTTCGAGTGCGAGAGCGAGGTGGAATTCACGCACCAGTATCCGGCCACCGTCAACGACGCCGCGCAGACCGCGTTCGCGGCCGGCGTGATGCGCGAGCTGGTGGGCGACGAGCACGTGAACGCGACGGCCGAGCCCACCATGGCCGCCGAGGATTTCTCGTTCATGCTGCGCGAGCGGCCCGGCTGCTACGCGTTCATCGGCAACGGCGCCGGCGAGCATCGCGCGATGGGGCACGGTGGCGGCCCGTGCCTGCTGCACAACGCGAGCTACGACTTCAACGACGCGCTGCTGCCGGTGGGCGCCAGTTATTTCGTGCGGCTGGTGGAGCGGTTCCTGGCGCCGGTGCAGTGCTGAGCGGCGCGCGCGGGGCCGGTTCATTCGCCTCGGTTTCGATTCGGCGTTTTTCGGGTTTTGTCGTTGGTTTGTTCGGGATGCTGAATAAAAGATGACGTCAATCAAGCTCCCGATTGAACGAGGCCTCAAACTTTCTAGTTGAAAGCAGAACCGCCGGCGCGAACCGCCGGCGCGAACCGCCGGCGCGAACCGCCGGCGCGAACCGCCGGCGCGAACCGCCGGCGCGAACCGCCGGCGCGAACCGCCGGCGCCAATTGTTGAGGTGGCTTTGCGATCGGCTCCATCGGTTTTCGCCCAGCAGTCCCGGTTGTGCCGGCATCAATGCGCGACGCATCTGCAGAGGTGGGTCACCGGGCTCATCGCGGTAGTCCGCCGGGCATGGCTTCGCATACCGTGGACGCGGGCCCTCCTGTTGAGCGGCTGCCTGCCGTGCCTGTTCGCCCATGAGTGGGCGCGAGCCTCGGAATTGACGATCACGGCGACCTACAAGGGCAGCGTGACGAGCACCGGCGGCCAGTTCACCAACACCACACCGCAAAGCGGCATTTGTGTCGACCTGCCCGGCATGTGCCCTCAGGGCTATTTCAGCATCCTGTTTCCATGGGCCGGGAATCAAGGCGGGAACGTCGGCACCTATGCCGTCCGCTACGGCATGACCGTGTCCTCGAACCGTAGCGTGAACATGGAGATCGATGCCGTCGACCGCACGGTGCCGGTCTATAACGATCACGGCATGGCGCGCACCGTCGTGCTCAAGGTGGATGCGATCGGATTCCTTAACGATCCGGCGTCGGGAGGCGGATACACCCCCTATACGCGGCCCTACGGCATCAACTGCCGGGGCATCGGCTGGCGAAGCACGAGCGAAGGCGGAGCCTATGCGCTCTGGACCGGAACGAATCCGGGCTACAGCCTCTGTTGGGTCTTTCCCGTGCCTGGCCAGCAAACGGTCACGATGGGTGACGTCAGCTTTCGTTATCTCCTGAAGCTCGACAAGCCGTGGACCTGGCCGCCCGGCATCTATCGCGGCACCTACCTGTACGGATACGGGTCCGGGCGCGATCTCTATTTCGGGCCGAATTTTTCCGGAAGCGTGGACGACGTCTCGCTCGATTTCGTGCTGACCGTGCTGCCCGACATGTACGTTCACTTTCCCGGCGATCATGGCGGCGTGGTCAGCGCCGATCTGGCGCCGCCGGGCGGCTGGTTCAACTGGCAGGGCAGGATGCCGCCCACGCTCACGGCCGAGGTGCCGTTCGATTTCGCCACGCTCGGGCCGGTGAGGATCTCGCTGCAATGCCAGAATCCGGCCGGCGACACCTGCGGTATCGTCGATTCGACCGGTGGGGCGCCGCTGGCGGTCGATACGCTGCTGACCGACAACCATCTGAATGACGACAGCGGCAGGGCGGCGATCAGCAGCCGGCTGACGACGACCGCGCGCGTGTTCACGCCGCTGGCCGGGCAGCCCGTCGGCGTCGCACCTGCGCGATTGACGTTCCGGACTCAACCCGGCGCGACGCAGCAGATGCAGGCCGGGCATCAGTACGGCGGCCTGGTGACGATCGTGTTCGATTCCGGTACCGATTGAATGGCGCGGCCTGCGCCGACGCTGACCCGAAGGGTGTGTGGCTCCTGGCCGGCGCCCGCGAAGCGGTGTTGTGTTGCGGGCGTGGGTCGTCAAAAAGCCGGCGATGCGCTGGGCGTTGGGGCATGGAGCTACCGGTGAAGATGCCGGAATCCGGCCCGCGCCTTCAGCACTTGATCAGGTTGAACAGCTCGCGCATGGTCCGGCAGGCCAGCCGCCGCATCAGCGCCGGATTGAGCCGCTGCGGCGGCCCGCTCGCGCCGAGCGCGGCCACCGTCCGTCCGCTCAGGCGCAGCGGCAGCGCGAAGCAGTTCAGGTTCGTCTCCGAGGCCTGCAGGTCGAACGCGAAGCCCCATTCGCCGATCGCGGCCAGCTCGGCATCGAGCGCGCGCGGCAGCGACCGTTCGCGCCGCAGCCGGCGCAGCAGCGACGGATGGTGCGCGAGGAACACCTTGCCGATCGCCGAGGTCGCCAGCGCGTCGCGCCGTTCGTTGACGCGATGCGCGAAGCCGTGACCCTCGCCGTCGAGCGCGTCGAGCGTCAGGTAGGCACGGGTGCCGCACGGCACCGCCAGGAAGCAGTCCTCGCCGCACAGCTCGTTGAAGGCCCGCAGCGCCGGCGCGAACGCCGCGCGCAGCCGCTCGCCCTGCGGCGCGAGCGGCCGGGCCGTCATCTCCAGCCGCAGCCCGAGCGCGTAGCGGTGCTGGTCGCGCGTGACGTAGCCCATGCCGATCAGCGTGTCGAGCACGCCGTGGACGGTGCTCTTGCTGAAGCCCGTGGCCTCGGCCACTTCCGTCAACCGCGCGGCGCCGCCATGCGCGCTCAGCGTTTCGAGCACCGCCATCGCGCGTTCCACCGACTGGATTGCCTTGCTGCCATGCTCCATCGCGGGTCCTCTTCAATGCGTTGATCCAAGGCCGCAGCCGGCGTGCCCGCCACGGCGCCGGGGCTGTCACGCGGCGCATGTCGGGCGGCCCGCCTCCACCGCGCTCACGATTCAGGCCATGCATGCCGCGCCCGCATCGCCCGCCCCCGCCCGTGTTCGGCCCTGCCGAACTTTCGCGACTTTCGGCGCCGCGCATGCCGCGCCGCGCGCGGCGTCGGCTATCGTCCGGCGATTCCCTCAACCGGCAAGGATACCAACATGGATCTTCAACTGAGTGGCGCGAAGGTGCTGGTCAGCGGCGGCACGCGCGGCATCGGCCGTGCGATCGTCGAGGCGTTTCTCGCGGAAGGCGCGCGCGTGGCGTTCTGCGCGCGCGGCGAGGCCGGCGTGCAGGCGGCGCAGGCCGAACTGGGCGGCGCCGCGTTCGGGCAGGTGGTGGACATTACCGATCCGCGCCAGGTCACGGCCTGGGTGGACGCGAGCGCGGCGCGCCTGGGCGGGATCGACGCGATCGTGCCGAACGTCAGCGCGCTGGCGGGCGGCGGCGATCTGGCCGCGTGGCGGCGCGCGTTCGACACCGACCTGCTCGGCACGGTCGGCTTCGTCAACGCGGCGCTGCCCTACCTGCGGCAGTCGCGGGCCGCCTCGGTGGTGCTGATCTCGAGCGTGTCGGGCCGCGAGGTCGACCGCTTCGCCGAGCCCTACGGCGTGCTGAAGGCGGCGCTGATCCACTACGGCAAGACGCTGTCGGCGCGCCACGCGCGCGAAGGCATTCGCATTAATACGGTGTCGCCGGGCAACGTCTATTTCGAGGACGGCGTGTGGGGCACGATCGAGCGCGAGCAGCCCGGCACGTTCCAGGCCTGCCTCGCGGCCAACCCGATGGGGCGCATGGCGCGGCCCGACGAGGTGGCGCGCGCGGCGGTGTTCCTCGCGAGCCGCGCGGCGAGCTTCACGACCGGCACCAACTTGCTGGTGGACGGCGGCCTCACGCAGGGCGTGCAGTTCTGAGGCCACGGCGGTCGCGCGCCGCCGATCCGGCACCTGAAACGGGCAGGCATGCCCCGTGCCGGCGCCGCGGCGCGCCGCGGCGGTGCGGCGCCGGCCGCCGCGCGAGGCCCGGCGCGGGCCTCCAGCTTTTTCCTAGCCAGCGACCACAAAAAACATCATTTCGCGAATCCCCGGCTCTGAACAGAATTCCATTCATGCGAGCCACGGTGCCGACGCCGTGGACGGAAACAGCATTTCAGAGGAATTCGCGATGACAGTCGAGAACACAGTCGTAGACACGCTCGTCGTCGGCGCCGGCCAGGCCGGCGTCGCGATGAGCGAACATCTGGGCAAGCTCGGGGTGCCGCACCTGGTGCTCGAGCGCGACCGGATCGCCGAGCGCTGGCGCACCGGCCGCTGGGATTCGCTGGTGGCGAACGGCCCGGCCTGGCACGACCGTTTCCCCGGCCTCGAATTCGACGATCTCGATCCCGATGCGTTCGCCTCGAAGGATCGCGTCGCCGAGTATTTCGAAGCCTATGCGAAGAAGTTCAATGCGCCGGTCCGCACCGGCGTCGAGGTCACGAAGGTGGTGCGCAACCAGGGCCGCCCCGGCTTCACGATCGAGACCAGCGACGGCACGATCGAGGCGAGCCGCGTGGTGGTGGCCACCGGCCCGTTCCAGCGCCCGGTGATTCCGCCGATCGCGCCGGTCACGTCCACGCTCACGCAACTCCACTCGGCCAGCTATTACAACCCGCAGCAGCTGCCCGCGGGCGGCGTGCTGGTGGTGGGCGCGGGCTCCTCGGGCGTGCAGATCGCCGACGAGCTGCAGCGCGCGGGCCGCGACGTCTACCTGTCGGTCGGCCCGCACGACCGCCCGCCGCGCGCCTACCGCAACCGTGACTTCTGCTGGTGGCTCGGCGTGCTCGGCAAGTGGGACGCCGAGGCCGCGCAGCCGGGCCGCGAGCACGTGACGATCGCCGTCAGCGGCGCGCGCGGCGGCCACACCGTCGACTTCCGCCGCCTCGCCAACCAGGGCGTGAATCTGGTCGGCCTGACCCGCGCGTTCGACGGCGAGGTCGTGAGCTTCGAGGCCGACCTGGCCGCCAACATCGCGCGCGGCGACGAGAACTACCTCTCGCTGCTCGACGAGGCCGACGCCTACATCGCGCGCAACGGCCTGGACCTGCCCGAGGAACCCGAGGCGCGCGTGATCCCGGCCGATCCGGCCTGCCTCACGCAGCCGCTGCTCGAACTCGACCTGGCGCGCGCCGGCGTCACCTCGATCATCTGGGCCACCGGCTACGCCGTCGACTACCGCTGGCTGCAGGTGGACGCGTTCGACGCGAAGGGCAAGCCGAAGCACCAGCGCGGCGTGTCGAGCGAGCCGGGCATCTATTTCCTCGGCCTGCCGTGGCAGTCGCGGCGCGGTTCGAGCTTCATCTGGGGCGTGTGGCACGACGCGAAGCACGTGGCCGACCACATCGCCACCCAGCGCAAATACCTGTCGTATCGAGACGGCGCCGAGCGCCACGCGCAGGCGGCGAGCGAATCGCGCGCCACGATCGCCGGCGCGCAAGCGTCGAGCCCCAGCGAAATCGGAGTGAACTGATGCCCACCCATACCCGTATCCGGATGTTCAACACCAAGGATACCTACCCGAACCAGTCGCTCGACAACGACCTGTGCCAGGCCGTGCGGGCCGGCAACACCGTCTACGTGCGCGGCCAGATCGGCACCGACTTCGACGGCAACCTGGTGGGCCTTGGCGACGCGCGTGCGCAGGCCGAGCAGGCGATGAAGAACGTCAAGCAGCTGCTGGAGGAAGCCGGCAGCGACCTTTCGCACATCGTCAAGACCACCACCTACCTGATCGACCCGCGCTATCGCGAGCCCGTCTACCGCGAGGTGGGCAAGTGGCTCAAGGGCGTGCATCCGATCTCGACCGGCCTGACCGTGGTGGCGCTGGGCCAGCCGGAATGGCTGATGGAGATCGACGTGATCGCCGTGATCCCGGACGGCTGGACGCCGGACGCGGCAGCCTGAGGCCTCAGGTCCGGGCACCGGCCCGGACCCGACTGGCGCCGCCGGATTTCGATCGCGGCGGCGCGGCTTTTTATCGAATCGCAATCGACGAGGTGGATTCATGAGCGAACCGACGCACACCCGCATCCGGATGTTCTATACGAAGGACACGTATCCGAACCAGACGCTCGACAACGACCTGTGCCAGGCCGTGCGCGCCGGCAACACGGTCTACGTGCGCGGCCAGGTGGGCACCGATTTCGACGGCAACCTGGTGGGCCTCGGCGACGCGCGCGCGCAGGCCGAGCAGGCGATGAAGAACGTCAAGCAGCTGCTGGAGGAATCGGGCAGCGACCTCTCGCACATCGTCAAGACCACCACGTTCCTGATCGACCCGCGCTATCGCGAGGCCGTCTATCAGGAAACGGGCAAGTGGCTCAAGGGCGTGTTCCCGATCTCGACGGGGCTGGTGGTCAGCGCGCTGGGGCAGCCGCAATGGCTGATGGAAATCGACGTGATCGCGGTGATCCCGGACAACTGGGCGCCCGCGCGGGCATAAGGAGACGGACATGACTTTCTCGATCGTCGGACGGTGTCAGGAAACCGGGCAGCTCGGCATCGCGATCAGCTCGTCGAGCATCGCGGTGGGCGCGCGCTGCCCGTGGGTGCGCGCCGGAGTGGGCGCGGTGGCCACGCAGAACGTCACGCTGCCCGCGCTCGGCCCGCAGATCCTCGACCTGCTCGAGGCCGGCCAGCTCGATCCGGCCGCCGCGCTGGACCGCGCGCTCAGCGCGAACGGCTGGAGCCAGTACCGGCAGGTGACAGTGATCGACGGCCAGGGCCGCACCGCGCTGTTCAGCGGCAAGGAATCGCTCGGCCTGCATCACGCGGTGGCGGGCGAGCAGTGCGTGGCCGCCGGCAACCTGCTGTCGGCCCCGAAGGTGATCGAGGCGATGGTGCCGGCCTTCGAGAACGCGCCCGGCGCGCTCGCCGACCGCCTGATCGCGGCGATGCAGGCCGCCGTCGCGGCGGGCGGCGAGGCGGGGCCGATCCACTCGGCCGCGCTGAAGATCGCCGGCGACGTGACCTGGCCGATCGTCGACCTGCGCGTGGACTGGGCCGAGGCCGACCCGATCGGCGAACTCGACGCGCTGTGGCAGGCCTACCGCCCGCAGATGGCCGACTACCTGACCCGCGCGATCAATCCGACCGTCGCGCCGAGCTACGGGGTGCCCGGCGATGAGTGAAGCGGCGCATCCGGCGACCGGGCCGATGAGCAGCCGCGAACTGCTCGCGCGGCTGATCGGCTTCGCCACCGTCAGCCGCGATTCGAACCTCGAGCTGATCGAATTCGTGCGCGACTACCTGGCCGGGCTCGGCGTCGAGAGCGAGCTGTTCCACAACGCCGAGCGCACCAAGGCGAACCTGTTCGCGACGATCGGCCCGCGCGAGCGTGGCGGCATCGTGCTGTCGGGCCATACCGACGTGGTACCGGTGGACGGCCAGGCCTGGAGCGTCGAGCCGTTCCGGTTGACCGAGCGCGACGGGCGCCTGTACGGACGCGGCACGGCCGACATGAAGGGTTTCCTGGCCTCGGCGCTGGCAGCGGTGCCGCGCTTTCTCGAGCGCGAGCTGACGCTGCCCGTGCATCTGGCGTTCTCCTACGACGAGGAAGTGGGCTGCCTCGGCGTGCGGCCGATGCTGGCCGAGCTGGAGCGGCGCGAACACCGGCCGCGCCTGTGCCTGATCGGCGAGCCGACCGAGCTGAAGCCGGTGCTCGGTCACAAGGGCAAGCTCGCGATGCGCTGCCACGTGAAGGGCGCCGCCTGCCACTCGGCCTACGCGCCCTACGGCGTGAACGCGATCGAATACGCGGCCAAGCTGATCGGCCGGCTCGGCGAGATCGGCAGCGATCTCGCCGCGCCCGAGCATCACGACGCGCGCTTCGATCCGCCGTTCTCGACCGTGCAGACGGGCGTGATCCACGGCGGGCGCGCGCTCAACATCGTGCCGGCCGAATGCGAATTCGATTTCGAGGTGCGCGCGCTGCCGGGCTTCGAGGCGCAGCAGGTGGCCGACCAGCTGGGCCACTACGCCGAATCGGAACTGCTGCCGAGGATGCGCGCCGTGCAGCCCGACACCGGGATCCGCTTCCAGCCGCTGTCGGCCTATCCGGCGCTCGCCACGCCGCCCGACAGCGAGGCGGCCGAGCTGCTCGCGCTGCTCTCCGGCTCCCGCGAGTTCGGCACGGTGGCGTTCGGCACCGAGGGCGGCCTGTTCGAGCGTTCGGGGATCCCGACCGTGGTGTGCGGGCCGGGCAGCATGGACCAGGGGCACAAGCCCGACGAGTTCGTCAGCATCGAGCAGCTCGAACGCTGCGACGCGATGCTGGCGCGGCTGGCCGGGCATCTGGCGGCGGCCGGTTGAGTTCGGCTGACTGAGCTTGGCTGACTGAGCTTGGCCGACTGAGCCTGCTCGATCGGGCCGCGCACCGCGCAAGCGGGCGCGGCCCGTTTCATTCGTCGTCCGGTTCCGCGTGGCGCGGGCGCGCGCTCAGCTCGGTGAGCCGCTCGCGGCAGAAATCGACGAACAGCTGCGCCGGTTTCGTCAGCTGGCCGCGCTTGAGCCGCGCGCTGACGAGCCCCGAGGTGGCCACCGGCTCGGCGATGCCGATCGTCACGACCTTCTTGCCGTCGTAGGTGCATTCGGAATGCGGGCGCGTGACCAGCAGCGAGAAGCCGAAGCCCTGGCCCACCATGCCGCGCACCATCTCGATCGACGGCGAGCCGAACACGATGTTCGGCGTGAGCCCGAGCGCATGGAACAGGCTCACGAAGTAGGTGCGGCTCGGCTGCACGTCGAGCAGGATCATCGGCTCGACGCAGAGATCGCGCAGCGACACCTGCGTCTGTTCCGCGAAACGGTGGTTTTCCGGCAGCAGCACGTAGGGCCGCTGCGGCGGCATCAGCGGTTCGGTCTCGATCGTGCCGTCCAGCTCGTGGTCGTAGAGGAACGCCACGTCGAAGGTGCCGGCCGTGAGGCCCTGCACGAGTTCCTGCTGGTCGCCGTCGCGAATCCGGATGTGGACGCCCGGGTAGAGTTCGCGAAACCCCGCGATCAGCTGCGGCAGGTAGAGCGGCGCCACCGTCTCGAAGCAGCCGATGTCGATCTGGCCCGTCACCACGTCGTTGTCGGCCAGCGCGTTCTGCTCGAACTCGTGGGCCATCCGCAGCAGTTCCTGCGCCTTGCGGTAGAAGCGCGTGCCGCTCGGCGTGAGCGACACGCCCTGCGCGTGATGGCGGATGAACAGCTTCACGCCGAAGCTTTCCTCCAGGCCCTTGATCGCGTTCGAGATCGAGGGCTGCGCGATGTACAGCTGGCGCGAAGCCTCGGCCACGCTGCCGGCCTCGACCGTGGTCACGAAGTATTTCAGTTGTCGCAATGTATAGAAGGCCACATCCACCTCTGCTGCCCGGCCGCGCACGGGGCGCCGGGCCGGCGTTCGTCGTTCCGGTTGGTACCTTACCGCAGGCCGCGCGCCCGGATGCGCGCCGGCGGCCGATTTTTATCATATGGCGCGAGCATAAATTTTATTTTTGATCGCCGCCGCGAATGTGCTTCGGCGCGCGCGGCGGGCGGTACCGGTTCCGCCCGCCGCGCACCATGCGCTCCCTGGGAAACCCGGGCGCAAACGAAAGATCGTGAAAACCCGCGTGTCTCGCCTCGTGCCGCACGCGCCGCTGGCCGCCCCGAGACGCTCTCCGTCACGCGAAAACCCACGCCGGACAAGGCTGGCGGCCCGTTTTCAGGTCCGTTCCGGTGCATTCCGGCACCGTTTTTGTGCCGTCCGTGTCTCAAAAACGAACATAGCAAAAAGCTTTGCAAGACCCACTAAAACGATATTTCTCAAATATTATCGGCTTCGCTAAATTTGTTTCACATCAAACGGCTGGCGGATGAAGCGAGTATGGCGGCGCGGTGGCGGACTCGCAGGGGCGAGCGCGACAGCGGCGTCGAGCGGCCTTCATCGGGCGGGCCAGGCACCCGGAAAAGCGGGGCGGTATCGAGCGGGGCGGCATGCGAAGGCGTGACGACGCCGTCGAACCGTGCCGCCGCCCATGGGCGCCGCGCATTCGCAATTGATTCGGATTTCGAAGCAAGACACGGATTCGGGGCGGCCTCGCGGCGCCGCGTGCCGGCCGATGATTGATGCAGGGGTTCAGGCAAGCCTTGAACCGGTAACAGCGCGCGGTCACCCGCGCAGGCAAGGAGACTTCATCGTGACCACCCCGGATCGCACCGCGTCCCCGTTGATTGAAAAACATACGATCGGCTATGTGCCGCCCGAGGATCGCCACGGCAAGGTGCGCGATCTGTTCACCCTCTGGTTCGGCGGCAACATCGCGCCGCTGCCCATCGTGACCGGCGCGCTCGGCGTGCAGATCTTCCACCTGAACCTGTTCTGGGGGATCGTCGCGATCCTGGTCGGGCAGGCCGTGGGCGGCGTGCTGATGGCGCTGCACTCGGCGCAGGGCCCGCAGATGGGCATCCCGCAGATGATCCAGAGCCGCGCGCAGTTCGGCTCGTGGGGCGCGCTGCTGGTGACCGTGATCGCCGGCGTGATGTACGTGGCGTTCTTCGCCTCGAACATCGTGCTGGCCGGCAAGTCGCTGCACGGCATCACTTCGGCGGTGCCGGTGCCGGTGGGCATCGTGATCGGCGCGGTCGGCTCCGGGCTGATCGGCATCATCGGCTATCGATTCATCCACATCCTGAACCGGATCGGCACCTGGGTGCTCGGCATCGGCATCGCGATCGGCTTCATCTACATCTTCACGCACGTGCAGACCGCCGATTTCGCCACGCGCGGCGGCTTCAACTTCGCCGGCTGGCTCGCCACCGTGTCGCTGTCGGCGCTCTGGCAGATCGCGTTCGCTCCCTACGTGTCGGACTATTCGCGCTACCTGCCGGCCAACGTGCGGGTGTCGTCGACGTTCTGGGCCACCTACCTCGGCTGCTCGATCGGTTCGTCGCTCGCGTTCGTGTTCGGCGCCGTGGCCGCGCTCGCCGTCGCGCCGGGCGTGGACACCATGGACGCCGTCAAGCAGGCCACCGGCCCGTTCGGCTCGCTGATGCTGGTGCTGTTCCTGCTCAGCGTGATCAGCCACAACGCGCTGAACCTGTACGGCGCGGTGCTCTCGTCGATCACCTCGATCCAGACCTTCGCGTATCGCTGGATTCCCACCGCCCGCGCCCGCGCCGGCTTCTCGATCGCGATCCTGCTGGCCTGCTGCTACGGCGCGATCGGCGTGTCGACCAACTTCGTGTCGAACCTCGTGGACCTCGTGCTCGCGCTGCTGGTGGTGCTGGTGCCGTGGACGGCGATCAACCTGATCGACTTCTACGTGATCCACAAGGGCGACTACGACATCGACTCGATCTTCCGCGTGGACGGCGGCATCTACGGCCGTTTCAACCCGCAGGCGCTGATCGCCTACGCGGTGGGCATCGCGGTGCAGATCCCGTTCATGAACACGCCGATGTACGCCGGCCCGGTGCCGGCCCATCTCGACGGGGCGGATCTGTCGTGGCTGGTCGGGCTGGTGCTGACTTCGCCGCTTTATTACTGGCTGGCCACGCGTGATACGGCTTATCGTCGGCGGCAGAAGCCCGCTGGCGCCGCGGCGGGAGTGACGCGCTGAGGTTGGTCGGGCTGGATTCGAGTGGTTGATGCGCGCGGTGCCGGCGGATGATGCTGGCGCCGCGCGATGTTTTTTGGGGTGGCTCGCGCTGGGAGGCGCCCGCCCTCGCGCCGCGGTTTCGTCATTGACCGTGACGTCTGCCATGCATGGCGGCAGGGCCGGTTCACACTGGATCGGCTTGACGATCCATCCCGGTGGCACCGTCGCGCTCTCTCCAGTGTCGATGCGCGCGCGCGATGATCGACTCGCGGTCTACCAGGAGCATTCCCTGGTCTTCCCGGTGCTCGATCTCTTCCGCTTTCGCCCACTCGCGCACGACGTCGAGGTCCACCCCGCTCTCATGAGCGGCACGGCCCGCGGGGATCCAGTATCGCTTTGGCGCGGGATGAGTGAGGCCGACGACAGCGGGAGAGCGATTCGGTAATCGAGCGGACGTTGACCGAACCACGAAGTCCACTGACTCGAACAGGAGCGGCTTGCACGCGCGCAGCAGTTCCTCGGGCCAACCGTCGATATCGATGTCACGGTCCTGAGCACGCAGTGTCAGGGCGCCGCCGGAGTTCGGTCGTGAACCCGGTGCCAGCCGGACCAACTCGCCGGATAGAGCGAACTCCATAGTCCCGGGAGGCCGAGCCGATACGGTTTCGCCGCGGTGCCAATGCAACAGCGAGAACGCGGCGATTTGAAGAGGATCGCCTTCCGCAACGGCGGAGTGGAGCAAAGCGGAAAGATCGGCAGTGGTGGCGCTCCACAAGCGACTGCGGTCGTCTGCACGGCTTTTTGCGATCTCCTGTTTCAGGACACGCGCGAATGCGTCGACAATCAAGTCGTCGAATGCGGCGTCGGAGACGGTGCTCGCAACAAGCGACATGTCTTCATCCGGGGAGGGCGGAGACATGTCATCTCGCATATTCGGCCAGGATGCCAGCGCTTCGATGCATTGCAGGAAACCTCATTGATTGACTGTTCCGCTTGCCCGGCGTTCTCTTACGAGCTGAATCATGTCGGGCAGGTGAACGGCTGCGATTTCATAAGCTTCAACCCATCCGAAAGAAGACATGCGAGTCTCCCGTTGCCGGAATTGCCAATTCGCGCGTCGAGATTTTAAAGACGGCGAATATCGCGCTCGCTGTTTTTATCATCATTCGAGTCTCTGACCGCGAATCGCGAAACGGTCATTTTTATTGCGTTGAAATCAAATGCAATCGCCATGAAGGCGGGAATAAAAAGGGTAGTGCGACGTATGGATTCACCGCACGACCAGACCGCTTGAAGAAGCATCGGATTTTTCCAAGCGGGGCGCGAGAGAGACCTGAGAGAGCCCCGCGCCGAGAGAGACAATGAAGTCGCGGCTCGACATGGCATGCACAGGACGAGCCGCAACTTGTTTGAATATCGCTGGATGACTACGACTTGTTTTTCAGCTTGTAACGCGGGGCGGATCTGACACTGCGGTCCAGTTTGGCCCAGGACAATCGGGCAGGGTCGGTCGCGATGCCGTCTTCCGTTCTGGCGATCAGGATCGCTTCGGCAATGGGCTCGAAGGCGGCACGGAAATGGACCGAACTCTTGTTGACCAGAATCGACATGGTTTCGGGCTCGATGCCGAACAGCCGATAGAGATTCAGGTCGAGCATTTGGGTCTTCGCGGTGCTGACCGCCACCTGGATACCATCGACGCTCAGGCATGCACAGGGGCCGAGACGCATTTCGGCGTTGCGCATCATCGGCCCTTCGAGACGGCAAATGCCGTCGGACAAATGCTCGACGACGAACCTTGCCCGTAACGCGCGTGGCGTTCGAGCCGCCAGCGTCAAATCGAGCGTCGCGCCTACTCCCGCCGCGTGGGCGGCGGCGGCGGCCGACGGATCGCAGAGAATTCCCAGGGCAGTGCGCTCGACGCCATGCCGCAACAGCGCCGCCAGCATCTCCGTCGTGTTCGAATCGGCACCGGCGCCTGGATTGTCGTGCGTGTCGGCGATGACCACCGGCCGGCTTGCCGGCTCCGCCAGTGCAATCGCCTTCAATACCGCATCGTCGGCGCTCAGATAGTCGACACCCCAATCATCTTCGTGGGAGGTCAGTTGCCGGTACAGTTGATTCAACGCCGAGTAGAGCGCCGCGTGGTCCGTCCCGTAGCCCCAGATGGTCGGGCCGCACTCCGGGATGTCCGCGGCGGGAAAGCCCATCGCGATGGAAAGGTCCACGTCGTGCCGTGATTCGAGCATGGCGAGTGCGTCGTAAAGTTCCGCCGCGGGCCGCGCGAACGTCGTCATCGCCTCGATCGGGATCAGAAACGGGCCGTGCCGCATGCCGCGATGGTAGAGCTTCCGGTCCGCGGCGATCTTCATCAGGAGCCTTGCCGCACGCACTCCCGTATCGAACATGTCGACATGCGGATAGGTTCGGTACGCCACGAGCGCGTTGGCGCTTTCGAACATCTGCGCGGAAACGTTGGCATGCAGATCGAGCGTGGCGACGACGGGGACGTCCGGTCCGACTACGTCGCGCACGCGTCGCAGCAGTTCGCCTTCGGCGTCGTCCACGTGCTCCGCGACCATCGCGCCGTGGAGATCGAGAAACACCGCGTCCGCCCGGGATTCGCGCAGACCATCGATGATTTCCCCGACGATTCGCTCGTAGGCGTCGTAGGTCACCGGCCCCGACGGCGTGGCATGTGCCCACAGGCCCGGAATCAGGATGTCGGTGGACGCTTCGAATTCGCTGATGAACCCGCCGATCGCCAGATTGGCGCCCTGCAGTGCGAGTATCGCGTTGCCCCTGACGATGGGGCCGTTGGCACCGCTCGTGAAGTCGATATAGCTGGCCCGGGACGAGACGAACGTATTGGTTTCGTGGAGAAATCCGGAGAGGAAGATTTTCATGATGTTTCGCCTCCCGAACGGCGATCGGAGCCGGTCAACAGCAGTAGAGCACCCAGCGCGAGCAGGGCAACGATGGCGAACAGTCCGGCGGCCGTGTTGCCGGTTGCGTCTTTCAGCTCGCCGATGATCACGGGACTCAGGAAACCGCCGAACAGGCCGATGGAGTTGATGAGCGCGGTGCCGCTCGCTGCGACGGATGGCCGGAGATAGTCGGCCGGGATCGACCAGAAAACCGCGTAGGCGGCGTAGGCCAATGCCGTCGCGAGAGTCGTCGTGACCAGGGCTGCTTCGAACCGGTTGACGAACAAGGCGGCGATCGTGAGCGCGATCGCGCCTCCGGCGGCGGCCATGCCGGTATGGCGACGCCGTTCGAGCAACCGGTCCGACCGTTTTGCGAGCCAGTACATTCCCGCCACGGCGCCGATGTAGGGAATGGCGGAGTACCAGCCGATCGCCACCGCACTCTTGACGCCGCTGGCTTTCAGGATCGACGGGAACCAGAAGCCCACCACGTACACGCCGCAGATCAGGCAGAAGTAGATCAGCGCCAGGCGGTACACGCCAACATCGGTCAGCACGATCTTCAGCTCCTTCCAGCCTTCGCGGCGGGGTTGCCGATCGCTCAGGCGCGCCCGTACCCATTCCCGTTCCGATGGCGTAAGCCACGATGCCGTGTCGGGCGATTCGCTCAACCAGATCAACGCGCAACATCCAAGCAGAACCGCCGGAATGCCTTCGACGAGGAACATCCACTGCCATCCCGCCAGGTTTGCCACGTTGTTGGCATGCACCAGCAGCCAGCCGGAGACTGGTGCCGCAACCACCCCACCGATCGGGGCGGCACCGAGGAGCAGCGCGATCGCACGCCCAAGGCGCTCGCGCGGGTACCAGCGCGAGAGATAGAACAGCATCCCGGGCGCGAACCCGGCCTCGAATACGCCAAGGCAGAAGCGGGCGATATAGAAGCCGGTCGAATTCGTGACGAGCAGCGTCGACATGGAGGCCAGTCCCCACAGCACCATGATTCGACCCAGTGTCAGGCGGGCGCCGATCCGTGTCAGGAGTTGGTTGCTGGGGATCTCGAACAGCATGTAGCCGAGAAAGAAGACGCCGGCTCCGAAGCCGTATGCGGCATCGTTAAGTGAAAGCGCCTGCTGCATCTGCAGTTTCGCGAATCCGATATTGACCCGATCGACATAGGCGACGGCATAAGCCGCGGCAAGGAACATCAACACATGCCGGTCGATCTTTCGATAGGTACCGGCGACTTCCGTGGAATCAGCGGCTAACACGTTGAACATCCATGCCCTCGATATTCAGAATCGCTTTTCAAGCATTGCGATTGCAACGCAGGCGTCAACTGTAGCGATAATTAGAGGATGGATGCATATCATCTGACGGGCCTGGGTGTTGCGCAATCACGCAACACCCGGCATGGATAACATAATCAATTCAAAAAGAGAGATGGAAGCTCCCACAAGCAGGCAATTGGAATATTTTGAAGTGGTGCTTGCCGAAAGATCCTTTCGAAAGGCTGCTGACAGGATGCAGGTTGCAGCATCGGAAGTGAGCCGGCAGATTCAGCGCCTGGAAGCGCAAACCGGCTTGCACCTGTTCGATCGCGGTCCGACGGGAGTCGCACCGACGGAACAGGCTGCTTGCCTGGAGCGGTATCGTCGCGGATGCGAAGCGACATATGAATCGCTGCGGAGCGAACTCGACGCGCTGCGTTCGATGACCAGCGGCCACGTGATTCTTTCCGCCAGCGAAGGCGTCATTCCAGCGTTGACCGAGGAGATACTCTGGGCCTTCAGGCGGCAACATCCGCACGTCAGGTTCACGCTGAACCTTCGCGCCACCGGTGAAATCGTGGAGGATGTCAGGCGGGACGCGGCGCACATCGGGATTGCCTACAATCCGCCGTCTTCCGAGGGGATCGCGGTCCACCGCACCGCCATTCACCATGTCGTCGCAGCGATGCGGCCTGATCATCCGCTCGCCGGGCATTCCGGGCCGGTCACGTTCGGCCGGGCGATTTCCTATCCGTTCGCCACCATGCCCGTGATGTACGGCCTGGGCGGAACGATCGAGATGCTCGCGCGCGGAGAGACGGTGCGATACCAGCCGAGCCTGGTGGGAAATACATTGGATATCCTGCGGCGCTTCGCTCTCGCCGGTATGGGATTGTCGTTTTTGACGGATTATTCCATCACGGATGAGGTCGCCGCCGGTCGTCTGATCGGCAAGAAAATCGATCACCCGTCGCTGGGCCGGCAAAGCGTGCAACTTCTCGTGAACTCACAGAGAACGCTGCCCTATGCCGCGCAAAATCTCTTGCGGTTTATCGAGGCGAGGATGTCCACGTTCGAATCAAGCGATGATTGATTCATGTGCGCGCCGTGAGATCGGTTTTTGAATCGACACGTGCCGCACTCGACACGGTGATCGTCTCTGGTTCGCCCATGCAGCGCGTCAGCCGCTCGGCTAACGTGTGCGGTCGTGCCCGCCCAGCAGTTCCTCCCGCAACCCGCGCGCCCGCGTGCGCGGATCGAGCCAGATGCCGAAGAACGCGCGCGCGAACGCCGGGTCCGCGATCTCGGCGGTCGGCTTGTCGTTCGCGTAGAAGCGGACACCGTGGCCGGGCAGGAACACGCCGCACAGCGTGTCGCCGGCCTCCACGTCGCCGATCGCGCCGCGCAGCTCGGTGCGCCACGCATCGAGCGTCGCAGGAGGCAGCTCGCTGCCGCCGAGCCGGCGCATCTCGGCCGCGCCGGCATCGGCGATGCGCGCGCCGCTCAAGTGCCGCCGATAACTCAACGAAAGCGCAAACGGCGCATCCCACGACAGCATCGCGCTCGGCGCCACGAGCCGCGCGTCGTACAGGCAGAAGCCGAGTACGCAGAACGTGCCGGCGCCAAGCGTGCGCGCGTCCGGCACCGCGTCACGGCAGCCTGCCGCGTGAGCGGCGGCCAGCGCCGCGAGCAGCAGGCTCGCGACGGCGCAGCGCGGCACGGCCGCCAGCCACATCGCGCGCCCCTCACACCGGCCGGCCGACCACGAAATGCATCACGTCGGTCTTGCGCTCGGCGAAGCCCGCCTCGCAATACATCAAATACAGCCGCCAGGTGCGGATGAAGAACTCGTCGAAGCCCTGCGTGCGTACCGCGTCGCGGCGCGCGTCGAACGCCTGCCGCCAGGCGCGCAGCGTGAGCGCGTAGTCGGCGCCGAACGCCAGCGTGGGCGCGGCGGCGAGGCCCGCCGCGCGCGCGGCGTCGGCGAAGCGCTCGGGACTCGGCAGCATGCCGCCGGGGAAGATCGTCTCGCGGATGAAGTCGCTGGAGGCGCGGTAGGCCGCGAAATGCGCGTCGTCGATCGTGATCGACTGCACCAGCGCACGCGCGCCGGGCGCGAGGCAGCGGTCCAGCGTCGCGAAGTACTCGGGCCAGAAAGCCTCGCCCACCGCCTCGAACATCTCGATCGAGACGATCGCATCGTACTGGCCGTGCGCGTCGCGGTAGTCGCGCAGTTCGAGCCGCGCGAACGCGCCGAGCCGCGCATCGTGGATGCGGCGCTGCGCGAACGCGTGCTGCTCGGCCGAAATGGTGAGCGCGTGGACGTGGATGCCGAGCCGAGCCGCATGCTCGGCGAAGCCGCCCCAGCCGCAGCCGATCTCGAGCACGTGCATGCCGGCGCGCAGGCCGAGCGTGTCGACGATGCGCTGGTACTTGGCGGCCTGCGCGACGTCGAGCGCGCGCGTGGCGTCGCCGTCGTAGAGCGCGCCCGAATAGGTCCAGGTGGGATCGAGCCACAGCCCGTAGAACGCGTTGCCGATGTCGTAGTGCGCATGGATGTTGCGGCGGCTGCCGGTGCGCGAGTTCGCGCGCAGCCGGTGGCGCAGCGCATACCAGAGCCGCGCCGCGTGGCCGCCCGTGACGGCCGGCGCGAGCGCGGCCTCGTTGCGGATCGCCAGGCGCAGCAGCGCGACCGGGTCCGGCGAATCGAGCCACGACGCGCGCCACGCATCGGCGAAGCCGATGTCGCCGGCCCGCAGGATCGCGCGGCAGGCGCGCCAGTCCAGCATCTTCAGCGCCGCCGCGGGCCTCGCGTGCGGATCGCCGAACAGGTGGTGCGCGCCGTCGGGCGTCTCCAGCGTCAGGTGCCCGACCCGGATGCGCGCGAGCAGCGCGAGGAACAGGCGGCCCGCGACAGGGACGTGGGACCGGAACGTCAGGGTGCGCAGCAGGTTCATGAGCGAGCCTCGGGATCGGAAAGGGACGGACGGTGCGGCGCCGGCGGCGTGGCGGCGGGCGTGGTTTCGGGCGTAGTGGATGCGGGTGACGGATCGATGGGCGGCGCGCTGCCGAAGAACGGCACGCGCTTGAGCGCGAGCCGCAGCGCCTGCCAGTGGATCCGCACCAGCACCGTGAACATGCCGAACGGCTGGCCGAGCAGCGCGCGGGCGACGCGCGCGGCCGTGAGCGGCTCGGCGCGCATCGCGAGCGCGGTGCGGATCAGCAGGCCGTGGCGGTCGTGATAGTCGATCTCGACCACGCTGCGCGCCGCTTCGCGCCGCACGCGGAACACGTAGTGGCCTTCGACGCGGCAGAACGGCGAGACGTGAAAGGTCTTGCGGCAGGCGAGCGGGCGGCCGTCGCCGATCGGCGCGTGACCGGGCGC
Source organism: Burkholderia perseverans (assembly GCF_022870505.1). Taxonomy (NCBI): domain Bacteria; kingdom Pseudomonadati; phylum Pseudomonadota; class Betaproteobacteria; order Burkholderiales; family Burkholderiaceae; genus Burkholderia; species Burkholderia perseverans. Next base: position 3,002,300 of record NZ_CP045093.1, on the reverse strand, counting down.
CGAGAGCAGATAGCCGTGCCGGGCGCCGAAGGTGTTGCGCACCTCGGCGTACAGCGCGCGCAGCCGGCCCTCGCGGTCGTGGCAATACCAGAACGCGACCGGGTTGAACGCATGGCCGAACACGCGCGGGATGGCCTGCAGCCGGATCGCGCCGTCGGCCGGGATGCCCGCGTCGGCCAGCGCGCCGCGCAGCCATGCATCGAGCGGGCTGCCGTCGCGCGGGCCATGGTCGCGCTGCCACAGCGCGACGGGCGCGGGCCGGTCGACGCCGAACCAGCGGCGCGGCAGCGCGTCGAGCCGGGCCACGTCGCAGTCGATCTGGAACAGCGGATAGCGGAACGCGTGGCGCACCGGGCGCAGGCGTTCGTGAACGACGCGGCCCGTCAGCAATCGCGCGTCGGTGTCGGCGGCGCTCGTGGTGTTCGTGGTCGCGCCGCAGTCGGGCGCCGGGCGCGCGCGGTCCTGCCCGGCACGGGGCCGCACGTCGAGCGTCGTGCCGCGCGGCCGGCCCGGCTTCACGGCACCGCCCAGGCCGGCAGCGTGCCGAAGTCTTGCGCGACGCGCAGCGCCGAGCGCAGCCCGTCCTCGTGGAAACCGTAGCCGGTCCAGGCGCCGGCGAACCAGGTGCGGCGGCGGCCCTGCAGGTCGGGCAGACGCTGCTGCGCGTCCACGGCCGCGCGATCGAGCAGCGGATGCTCGTATTCGTAGCAGCCGAGTACGCGGCCGGGCTCCGGATCGTCGATCGGGTTCAGCGTGACCACCACCGGCGTGTCGAACGGCAGCGGCTGCAGCCGGTTGATCAGGTAGCTGACGCAGACGGGCCGCGCCTCGTGCGCGGCGCCCGCGCGGCCCAGGTAGTTCCAGGCCGACCAGACGCGGCGGCGGCGCGGTAGCAGCGCCGCATCGGTATGCAGCAGCGCGACGTTGCGCTGGTAGCGCACGGCGCCCAGCACGGTACGCTCGGCATCGCTCGCGTCCTGCAGCAGGCGCAGGCTGGTGGGCGCGTGGCAGGCCAGCACGAGCTGGTCGAAACGCTCGGGGCCGACCGCGTCGGTATGCACCACCACGCCGTCGTGGTCGCGGCGCACGGCGCGCACCGGCGAGCGCGCGCGCACGTCGTCGAGCATCACCGCGATGCGCGCCACGTACTCGCGCCCGCCGCCCGCCACGGTCTTCCATTTCGGCCGGCCGTTCACCTGCAGCAGCGCGTGGTTGAGGCAGAAGCGCAGGAACGTCTCGGCCGGGAAGCGCAGGATGTCGTTGACCGCGCTCGACCAGATCGCGGCGGCCATTGGCAGCAGATAGTGATCGCGGAACGGCACGCCGTATCCGCCGGCCGAGAGCAGCTCGCCCACCGTGAGGCCGCCGCGCTTCGCGCGCGCGAGGTTGGCGTCGGCCGTGCGGTTGAAGCGGGCGATGTCGCGCAGCATTGCGATGAACGGCGGCGAGAACAGGTTGCGGCGCTGCGCGAACACGGTGGCGAGGTTGGTGCCGGCCCATTCGAGGCGGCCGTCGCCGATCGACACCGAGAACGACATGTCGGTGTCGTGGGTTCCCACGCCGAGCTCGTCGAGCAGCGCGATCAGGTTCGGATAGGTGCGCTCGTTGAAGACCAGGAAACCCGTGTCGACGGGATGGCGCTGCCCGTCCAGCTCGATGTCGACGGTATGCGTGTGCCCGCCCAGCTTCCCGTTCGCCTCGAACAGCGTGACCCGATGGCGGCGCGCGAGCAGATAGGCGGCGGCGAGCCCGGCGATGCCGGCGCCGACCACGGCGATCCGTTGTCCGGCGGGGACGGGGGCGTGCACGAGTGACATCGGCTGCGATCTCCTGAGGCGGGTGGCCGGCACGATTGCCGGCGTCGGGAGATATACGGGCGCGCGCGCCGGATGGATGCAGGAGCGGTGGGTTCGGGGGAGCGGGGGGAGCCGGGAGCGCGAGGCAGGCCAGCGCGGGCTTGCTACCGGGGCGCGGGCCACGGCGGCGCCGGACCGGCCTCGCGCCAGGCGGCGTGGCCGCGGCATACCGGGGGGCGGGGCGTTATCCGCGCAAGCCGCAGCCGCTCGGCGCGACGTCAGCCGGCAACCGCCTCGAAGCCCTCCCTCCCGAGCTGCTCGCGTTTCTGCGGCACGCGCAGAAAGCGCGAGGTGTCGTAGCCGAACGCGTCGAAGCGCGCGAGCAGGCCGTGGTAAGTGGCGTCGTCGAGTTCGGGCTCGCGCGCGAACACCCAGCCGAGGTGCTTGCCGCGATAGCCGAGCAGCGTGGTGCGATAGTCGGGATCGACGAACAGCGTCAGCTGGCTCACGTGGATCGGCCAGAGCAGCCGCACGCGCCATTCGCCGCCGCCCGGCAGCGCGGTATCGACGAAGTGGTAGCGGCGCTCGGGGCCGTCGAAGCCGCGCCGCGCGATGAAGCGGTCGTCGATTCGGCCGTCGGGGCGCAGCGTCCACTCGGCGCGGCTCGCCACGAAGCCGCGCTCGGCCCAGTACGGCAGGTGCGCGATCACGTACCAGCGTCCCATGTAGCGCGGCAGGTCGACCGGCACCGGCACGAGCGGCAGGCCGGCGCGCGGATTCGGATTGGGTGGCGCGTCGTGGCAGGCGGCGCCGAGCACGGCGGGCGCCGCCGCCAGCGCAAGCAGCGCGCGGCGCCGGGCGGGATCGGCTGGTGCTCCCACCGCTCCCGGCGGCTCCGGCGGCTCCGGCGGGCGCGTCATGGCCGCTCCAGGCAGGCGGTTGCGCGTGCCGTCACCGTCATTCAGCGGCCGCGCTCACGCGCCGAGCGCCGAGCGCTTGTCGAACAGGTAGTGCGCGACGCCCCATTCATGGCCGCGCCGGAACCCGAACAGCCCCGCCACGGCCATGTAGAACATGCGCCAGCGCTGGAACACGATCGGCGCGTCGTCGCCGAACGCCTCGCGCAGCTCGGGCATGATCTGCTCATGCGCGGCGTCGAGCGAGGCGAGCCAGTGGTTCGCGGTGCGCGCGTAATGGGTGCCGTCGAGCCACCATTGCCGCTGCACGTGCAGGTGATCCTGGAAGCGCAGCAGCAGGTCCGCCGACGGCATCGTGCCGCCGGTGAAGAAGTGGCGCGACATCCAATCGCTGCCGTCGCGCGCGGTGAAGTGATAGGCCACGAGCCGGTGCGCGAACAGGTGGACGAACAGCTTGCCGTCGTCGTCGAGCCAGTGCGAGATCTTCGCCAGCAGCGCGCGGTAGTTCTTCATGTGCTCGAACATCTCGATCGACAGCACGCGGTCGAAGCGCGCGTCGGCCGCCGCGAATTCGAAATCGACGATGTTGCCGGTGACGATCTTGAGGTTCGTCAGGCCGCGCTCGGCCGCGCGCTGCTCGATGAACGCGCGCTGGCTCTGCGAGTTCGACAGCCCGACGATCTGCGAACCCGGATAGCGCTCGGCCAGCCACAGCGACAGCGCCCCCCAGCCGCAGCCGAGATCGAGGATGCGCTGGCCGTCGGCCAGCTCGGCGCGCTCGGCGTAGAGCGCGAGCATGGCGTCCTCGGCGTGCGCGAGCGTGTCCTCGCCGGTCGGGAAGTAGCAGCACGAGTACTTGAGGCGCGGGCCGAGATGGGCCGCGAAGAAGCTGGCCGGCATCTCGTAGTGCTGGCGGTTGGCCGCCTGCGTGTCGATCGCGATCGGGCTGCGGTTCAGCTCCTCGACGAACGCGTTCAGCGCGTTGGCGCGCACCTCGTCGTCGTCGACGTGCTCGGCACGCAGCCGCTGCCACAGCAGCGCCGCGATGCCGCCGCGGATCACCGAATCGGACACGCGACCGCGCTCGCAGTAGCGGATCAGCCAGCTGTCGCGGTCGGCGGCGGATTTCGAATCGAGGGTGGTCGCTGTCATGATCGTGGGCTCCGTTCTTGTGGGTCGTTATGGTCGGCCGCGCGCGGCGGCCACGGGATGAGCGCGCTCGTCGTGCGGATGTAGTCGCGATAGCCGGCTCGCGAGCGTTGCAGGTGGGCTTCGAGCATCGGAATGCCGGACACGCGCAGCAGCAGCCACGCCATCAGGCACGGCGGCGCGAGCGTGAGCCAGCCCCATGGCAGCCCGATCGCGAGCGCCGTGTAGGCGAGCCAGTGCAGGCATTCGAAGAAGTAGTTCGGGTGCCGCGAATAGCGCCACCAGCCGGCGCGGCACACCTGGCCGCGGTGCGCCGGATCGGCCGCGAAGCGGCGCAGCTGGCGGTCGGCCGAGGCTTCGCCGGCCACCGCCGCGAGCCAGATCGCGACGGCCGCGACGAATGCCGCCGGCGTTGGCGTCTCGGGGCGATAGGCCGGCACCAGGAATGCGATCGCAAGCAGCATCGACACCACCGCCTGCAACTGGAAGAAGCCGAACATGCGCGCGGGCGCGGCAGCGCCCCATTGTTCGCGCAGCGCGTGGTAGCGCGCATCCTCGGCGTGGCCCGCGTTGCGGCGCAGCAGATGCGCGGCCAGGCGCAGGCCCCAGAGGCCGCCCGCGATCGCCACGAACGCGCGGCTGGCCGGCGCGCCGGTGCCGGCCACGGCGACGTAGACGGCCACCGCGCCGAGCATCGCGGCCCAGACGGGATCGATCAGCCCGGCGTTGCGCGAGCGCAGCTGGTGGAGCCAGACGGCGGTGAAGGCGGCGCTGGTGGCGATGAAGGCCAGCGCGACGGTGGCGGCGATGGGCATGCGAACTCCCGCGGGTGAAAACGGGGAGATACGGAGCCGGGGCCGGCCCGGATGCGGGGCGCAGGGCGTCAGCGTGCGTGGCGCGCGGTTCGCTTCGGGTGAAATGAAAACGCTGCGCATCGCCTCTCCTGGCGAAGGAATGCTTCCATTTTCATTAAGTGCAGCCGGAGGTCAATACGGGGGAATGCTCAGCCGAAAGCGGCAGGATCGGCCGCGCCGTTGACGGGGACGAAACAGCCCGGCGATTGATTCGGGGTGCGATCGGTGGATCGGGCGGTTGATTGGGTATCCGTAACAGTTGGCGTGCTGCGGCGCGGTATCGCCGCGCGGCGAAGCGGGGGGGAGGGGCATGCGGATTTTACGGGCGTGGCTTGTGGCGGTGCGGCAGGCACTGGCACACTGGCCGGCGCCAAATTTCATGGCCGCGACGGGAGGCAGGCGACGCGTGCCGTCGAGGAAAATGCGTCAGCGGTGGCGGAGACGGATAGCAATAAAGATACCGACCGTGACGGGACGCAGCGGGAGAAAACGCTGCTCGACGGCATACGGGGGCGCCCACCGGAAACCCAATGTGGACTGGATCGGGGCCCGCGAGAGGCGCCGTCCTTCAAGCCTCGTGCATCGTCCCCGTGGCGATCACCGGCCCGGTCGGCTGGCCGGTCGGCGAGCCGCCCACCGGTTCGACCGACACCGCCAGCACCGCGCGCGCGCTCAGCTGCGCGACGATCTCGGGCGGCAGCGCCACCGCGGCCGGCGCGTCGGCCGCGAACACGCCGAGCGGAATCGGTTTCGCGTTCGGCGGGATCAGCCAGAGCTCGGTCGAGCGGTTCGCCGCGATGGTCGGCTTGTCGGCCGGCACTACCAGCATCTGCGCGCGCCGCAGGTCGACCGTGGCGGTCCAGTGCGCGACGCCGTCCGGACGCGCGATGGTGGCCACCATGTAGCCGGCGCCCGGCCGGGCGGCGGTCTGCGTGCCCGGCACCGTGGCTTCGTGGCGCGCGGTGGTCAGCGTCACGGCCACCAGCGCGACGGTGGCGAGGCTCGCACCGATGCCGAGCCAGCGCCAGAAGCCGAGGTGGTTCCACCAGCCGCCCGCGCCGCGCTGGCCGTCGCGCGCGGCGGCTGCATCGCGCGCCGGCAGGAAGCCGAGATCGCGCCGGATCCGGGTCCAGACACGCGGCGACGGCACGATCGGCAGCACGTCCTCGGCCAGCGGCGCGAAGCGCGCCTGCCAGCGCGCCAGCATCGCCGCGAGCGAGGGATCGGCGGCGGCCTCGTGTTCGAGCGCGCGGCGCGCGTCGGCGTCGAGCACGCCGAGCGCGTATTCGGCGCAGCGCAGCTCGGGATCGGAGTGGGCGGGCGTATTCATCGTTCGAGGCACAGCTTCAGCTGCGTCAGGCTGCGCCGGATCCAGCTCTTCATGGTGCCGAGCGGCACGCTGAGCCGTTCGGCCAGTTCCGCGTAGGTCGCGCCGCTGAAGAACGCGTCGCGCACGGCATGGCGCTGCGGCGCGCCGAGCTGGTCGAGGCAGTCCTGCAGGCGGCGCCGTTCCTCGCTGGCTTCGGCGAGCGCGGCGGGCGAGGGCGTGTCGTCGTCGGGCAGGTCCTGCGCGGCGCTATCGTCGAGCGGGGTTTCGCGGTGCTGGCGCAGCCGGTCGATCGCGCGGTTGCGCGCCAGCGTGACGAGCCAGGTCATCGCGCCGGCGCGCGCGGGATCGAAGCTGTCGGCGCGGCGCCATGCGCTGGTGTAGACCTCCTGCAGGATGTCCTCGGCCTCGCCGGTGTCGTGCAGCATCCGCACGATCACGCCATAGACGCGCGACGAGGTCAGGCGGTAGAACTCGGCGAATGCCTGCTGGTCGCCCTGCGCCACGCTCAGCAGCAGCTGGTTCAGGCGTTCGCGGCGCGCGGCGCCGGCATCGCGGGCGGCGTCGTCGGGATCGGGACTCTCGGCACGGCCGGGCGTGTCGTTCATGGAGGGCGGGACGCGCGGCGCGCGTGAGCGGACAGGGCTGTCGAAATATAGCACTCCGGCCCCCGTTGCAGGGCCGGATATTCGGCAGGCGAGTCGCGCGTGGGCGGGCATGGTCGGTTTCGCTGAAGGTTGGCCTGGACAGATACGGACGCCGAAACGAGCGGGATGCATGCGCGGCGGGGAATCGCTGCGAGGCGCGGCGTTCGAGGACGGACGAGGCGGCCCCGGGGCGTTCGGGGCGCAGGCACCATGGCGCCGACTGCCGACTGCCGACTGCCGACTGCCGACTGCCAAGGGAGGCGCGATGCGGGGCACCACGCGCCGACGGCGTCGATCGGCCGGTGCGCGACGGGAATGGACAGCGGCCGCGCGGGCAAGCGCCGTTCCCGCCGTTGCCGGCTCCCGACACGCCGCGTTTGCGCCCGGCCGACCGGGACGACGCATCGACCACTGCCATCACTGCCACTTCCTGCCACGAATCGCTGCCGATGGCGGCGTCGGCATGGGCTGCACGCGCCGCGGCCGGCTTGCGCCATCCGTTTCCGCCGGGTGTGCTGTGAGCAAAATCAAGTGTTTAGGCGCGCCTGTCGCAGGCTGGCATGCGACTTGTTAATAGTCGCTGCCTTCGTTGCACGCCCTCCCCAGGGCGCCACCCCCGACAGAAAAGAAAAGGAAACCGCGTTGACCCATGATGCCCATGCCGCCGTGGCGGCCGCCCGCTGTCATCCGTCGTCCGTCGCCTTGCCGCCGGCCGGCTCGCCGCGCGCGGCCTTCCCCTGCCGGAGCCGCTGAATGGAAACCGCACTGATCCTCGGCGCGCTGGTGGGCGCGGTGCTCGGCCTGACCGGCGCGGGCGGCGGCATCCTCGCCGTGCCGGCGCTGGTGGTGGGACTCGGCTGGCCGATGCAGCAGGCCACGCCGGTGGCATTGATCGCGGTGTCGGGCAGCGCGGCGATCGGCGCGCTGGAGGCGTTCCGGCAGCGGCTGGTCCGCTATCGCGCCGCGCTGCTGATGGCGGCGGCGGGCGTGCCGGCCACCTCGCTCGGCGTGCGTGCCGCGCATGCGCTGCCGCAGCGGCTGCTGCTCGCGCTGTTCGCGGCGGTGATGCTGGTGGTTGCGTTGCGGCTGTGGCGTCAGGTGCGGGCCGGGCGCACCGGGCAGCCCGACGCCTCGCCGCTCTGCGTCGGCCATCTCGATCCCGCGACCGGCCGGCTCGCCTGGACGCCGCGTACCGCCGTCGCACTCGCGGCCACCGGCGCCGTCACCGGCCTCATGACCGGGCTGCTCGGCGTGGGCGGCGGCTTCATCATCGTGCCGATGCTGCGCAAGCTGACCGACGTGCCGATGCACGGCGTGGTGGCCACCTCGCTGATGGTGATCGCGCTGGTGGGCGCGGGCGGCATCGCCTCGACGGTCGCGCACGGCACGCCGGTGCCCGTCGAGGTCGCCGTCTGGTTCAGCGTGACCACGGCGGCCGGCATGATCGCGGGCCGCTTCGCCTCGCATCGGCTCGCGGCGCGCCACGTGCAGGCCGGCTTCGCCGCGGTGCTGAGCGTGGTCGCGGTGGGGCTGCTCGCGAAGGCCGCGTTCGGCGCCTGAGCACGGCGGCTAGGGCGGCGATCGAAGCGGACCGGCGGCAGATCGCGCGTCATCGACCGACGCGTGAAGCGGCCGTCGGGCACGACCACCCAGCGCGAGGGCGCGCGCCCTAGGCCTTGGCGAACCGTTCGAACAGGTTCGCCTGCACCAGCGCGAACACCGCGGTGATATGCCGGGCGAGCGCGACGGCGTCCAGATCGTGCAATCGCACTTGCCGCGAGACCTGTTTCATCAAGGCCGCGAAGCCCAGCGCGCCGACGTAGGCGCTACTCGCCTCGAGCGTGTGCGCGAGCCGTGCGGCGTAGTGCAGGGCGCCGTATTCGAGCGCGTGGGTCAGCGCGGCGACCTGCGATGCCGAACTGGAGAGGTAGATCGCGACGACGTCGCGGGCGAGGTCGGGCATCTCGTCGTTGGCCTGCTCGCGCAGCGCGGCCACGCAGGCGTCGTCGATCGCGGCCTCGCTCGCGTAGTCCGGCAGCGCCGGGCCGCTGGTTGCCTCGAGGGCCGGCATGGCGGCGCCGGCCGGCGCGCCTGCGTCGATCGCCACGGGCATCGCGGCGCGCGGCGCGACCGGCAGATGCGTGCGGATCGCCGAGGCGAATTCGACGAACGTCAACGGCCTGGCGACGATGCTGCTGATGCCGATCGGATGGCGCGGGACGATGCTGCCCGCGCGCTCGGCGGGGTCGCGCGTGATGCCGTCCGCGCCGTCCATCAGCCGCGCCACGGCCTTGAGCAGGCGCCCGGCGCCGGCCCGCAGCGCCGCCCGCGGCCGCGCCGCCGGCACCGCACCGTTGCGCAGCACCCAGGCGCCGGCACCGCCGCCCATCAGCAGGGACGCGACGCCGAGCACACCGGCCAGCAGCAGCGCCTCGTGATAGCGCTGCTGCGCCCGGGCGAATTCGGCGAGCGCATCCTGGTGGCTCGACTGGATACCCTGCTCGATCATGAGCAGCAAGGCCGCGAAGACCTTGGGCGCCTCGCCGCCCGCCAGCTCGCGCGCCTCGATGCCGCCGGCCTCGCCGTGTTCGCTGGCGTCGACCGTCTGCTGGTCCAGCGCCAGATACTTCGTCCAGTTCCGGTGGATCCGGTCGTAGCGTTCGCGCTCGCGCGGCGAGCCGATCATCTGCTCGTATTGCGAGAAGTCGCGGTTCAGCGCCGCGATCGCGGCGCTGCGCCGGTGCAGCTGGCTGCGGCGCGCGGCCGGATCGGTGATGAGGGTCAGGCGCAGCGTGTTCCGGCGTACCCGGTTGGCGTTGGCCTGGATGTCGTCGAGCGTCTCGACGCCGGGCAGCAGGACGGTCGTGATGGTATGCGTGCCGGCGAACGCGCGGGAGACCTGATAGGCCCCGGCCGTCACGGCGAGACACAGCAGGAGCAGCGCGCCGATGATCCCGGTACCGGGACGCGCCTCGATTTTCATTTCGTTGACATGCATGACTTCACCCCGTCGCTGTTGTATCCCGTATCCGTTCGTCAGCGCCGCCGATGCCCGGAGTCGATCGCCGACCCCGCGCGATGCGTGCTCCACCATTCGGCCAGGCTTGGATCTTCTGTCGATCGTTTGCTCGTCGACTTTGCGTTTGCCCGCTGACTTCACTTTCCCAGCAAAGCGCGGTCTCGCCAATGGCGGTAGATACCTAGTTAACGGGGACGCGACGCGATTGCTGAATAGTCGACCCATAGGGATGAACCCGATCGGATTGAACCGTGTCGTCGGCCGGATCGCGCCGTGCGACGAGGCTTCGCGGGATCCTTGCATGGCCCGGGATGTTCGGGCGGGAAACTGCCGGGACAAAAAGCGCCGTCAGCCATCGCCGTTTGCTGCCGGCATCGCGAGCATGGCGCGGCGGCTGCCGTGGCGTGACGATGCCACGCTCGTGGCGGTAAGGGGGCCGACGGATCGACCTCGATGAAGCCGTTCCGGCAATCAGCCGGCGCAACGTTTTCATCCGATTTACTAGGGAGTCCCTATGTTTTCGGCAACCGGACGAAGCGTGATGATCGGCGGCTTCATCGGCGCGGGCGGCCAGCGTTCCGCGCAGTTGCAGCCCTTCGAGCCGCCGTGCATCGTCGGCGCGGCGGCGGGTGCTGGTCCAGGTTGCATCGGCGGCGCTGCGGTTCGTCCCGCGCCGCCCGATCATCCCACGTAGGCCGCGGTCGAATTGCCGCGCACGCGCGAGCGGTTCGGGCCGAACCGCAGCGCGCCTACGGCGCCGGGGCGATCGGCGTCACGTTCGGCAGCAGTGCCGCCTGTCCGCGATAGGTACCGTCGGCGTCGGTCAGCTGCCAGACGGTGACGTTCTCGATCCAGAACCGCGCGCCCGATTTCGCGATCCGGATGCCGCGATAGTCGTCGACGTAGCCGTGGTTCGTCACCTGATCGAGAAATGCCTGCCGCTCGCTGCGCTCGGGCGCCTCGGCCGACAGGCGCGAGGGCAGCGTGGTCAGTTCGTGCCAGTCGTAGCCGAAGATGGCCTGCGCGCGCCGATTGCCGTAGACGAACACCGGATCGGCGGCCGTGTCGTGCGCGAGGATGCCGAACGGCGCGGCCTCGTAGAGCCAGGCCGCCTGCTGGCCGGCCGGCACGGTATCGGGGACGAGCGGCTTGCCGAGCAGCCGGCGATAACTGTGAGCGAGCAGCGCGAAGAACGCGGGGTCGGTGCCGGACGAAGGCGGTGAAAGGGGCGAAGGCGAGGGCTGAGTCATGCGTGGCTGGCGAATGGAGGCGTGGAGGCATGGAATCGGAGCGAGACACGGCCGGCATGCGGGCGGTAGCCCGGGCGGCGCGACAGCGGCCCGACGTACCCGCGAAAGCGCGCCGGAAAATTCACCGCGGGCATACCGCGTCTGCGCCGACCCATCCGCCGCCATTGTAGGCGACCGGCCGCGCCGCCGCCGCCGGCCGGCACGAACCGCGCGCAAGCCATGCGAAGCGCCCGCGCTTGACGAAACACCGCGCGCGGCCGCGGGCGTTCCGCTATGATCGAGCGTTTGCGATTCCGGCACCGCCGCCCGGCCAGGCTGGCAGCCGCACCGATCCGATCATGTTTCCAGCCAGCCGCGCCTATCTCTTCGATTTCGATCTGACGCTCGCCGATTCGAGCGACGCCATCACGTTCTGCGCCGAGTCGGCGCTGACCGACATGGGCATCACGCCGCCGCCGGCGGCGCGCATCCGCGAGTCGATCGGGCTGACGCTGCCCGCCACGTTCACGTTCCTGACCGGCCTCGACGACGCCGCGCTCGCGGCCACCTACGCCACGCGCTTCGTCGCGCACGGCGACCAGGTGATGGTGAAGATGACGCGCTTCTACCCGGAAGCGATCTCGCTGCTGTTCACGCTGTCGGCGCAGGCGATTCCGGTCGCGATCGTGTCGACCAAGTTCCGCTACCGGATCGAGCAGATCCTGCGGCATGCGAATCTCGCGCACTACGTGACGGCGATCGTCGGCAACGAGGACGTCACGCATCACAAGCCGCATCCGGAAGGGCTGCACAAGGCGCTCGCGCTGCTCGGCGTCGCGCCGCACGAGGCCGTGTACATCGGCGACCACGCGGCCGACGAGCAGGCCGCGGCCGCCGCCGGCGTGCCGTTCATCGGCGCCGTGACGGGCCAGATCGACGCGGCGCAGTGGCGCGAACGCGGCTGCCGGTCGGTCGAGCGCGACCTCGGCGAGCTGATGACGTTCGGTACGACGCGCTGAGCCTTGCCCAAGCGGGCGCCGTCTGAACGGCGCCCGAATGCTTCTCGCTCCGTCGGCACCGCGCGCCAGCCGGGTGGCTGACTCGAGCCGCCTCCCGTTTCTCCCCTCTCGCCTCCCGCCGCCGGGCCACCCCGGCGCCCGCACCACATTCCCCCGCTCCCCGGACCGAAAAATTTTTGAGGTCTGAACGACACGTTCCCTGCTTTTTCCGCGCTGCCAAGGTTGCAATACTGCTGCCAACGCCGGAAAGCGGGCGACCTCGCCCACCGCGTTCCGGCGGACCGCAAGCAACCGTGCCGACGAAGCGCGCCCATGCAGGCGTGCTCGCGACAAGGCGCGCGCGAGCCGCGCGACGCGCCGCCAACCGGAGACACCCGCAATGTCGACTCACCCCGCGATACCGATGGGGGCGGCCCGGCCGTCCGCCGACGCGACCTTTCGAAGGGCAGCCTGGCGCTTCATGCCGCTGCTGTTCATCTGCTACGTGGTGGCCTATCTCGACCGCGTGAACGTCGGTTTCGCGAAGCTGCAGATGCTGGGCGACCTGCATTTCAGCGAGGCCGTGTACGGCTTCGGCGCGGGGTTGTTCTTCGTCGGCTATTTCTTCTTCGAGGTGCCGAGCAACCTGCTGCTGCACCGGCTCGGCGCGCGCCGCTGGATCGCGCGGATCATGGTCAGCTGGGCGGTGCTGTCGCTGGCCACGGCCTGGGTGTCGACGCCGGCGATGTTCTACGCGGTGCGCTTCCTGCTCGGCGTGGCCGAGGCCGGCTTCTTCCCCGGCATGATCCTCTACCTGACCTACTGGTTCCCCTCGCACCGGCGCGGCAAGATGACGGCCGTGCTGATGGCGGGCAACCCGGTGTCGGGCATCGTCGGCGGCCCGCTGTCGGGCTTCATCATGCATGCGTTCAACGGCGCGGCCGGCCACGCGGGCTGGCAGTGGCTGTTCGTGGTGGAGGCGCTGCCGGCGGTGGTGCTCGGCGTCGTCGTGTATTTTTTCCTGGACGATCGCGTCGAGGATGCGACCTGGCTCAGCGCCGACGAGAAGGCCGTGATCGCGAGCGAGGTGGGTGGCGATTCGGCGGTGCGCACGCACGGCTCGGTCGGCGCGGTATTCGGCTCGGTGCGCGTCTGGCTGCTGTGCCTGATCCTGTTCGGGATCGTGATGGGCTCCTACGCGATCGGCTTCTGGCAGCCCACCATCATCCGCAACTCGGGCGTGGCCGATCCGTTCATGGTCGGCCTGCTCACCATCATTCCCTATGCGAGCGCGCTGGTGGCGATGCTGCTGGTGGGCCGCCATGCCGACCGCACGCGCGAGCGCCGCTGGCACGTGGGCGCGCCGGCGCTGCTCGCGGCGGCCGGCTTCTGCCTGTGCGCGGTGGCGGGCCAGTCGCTGCTGCCGGCGATGATCGGGCTCACGCTCGCCACGGTCGGCGTGATCTGCGCGCTGCCGATGTTCTGGGCGCTGCCCACCTCGTTCCTCGGCGGCACGGGCGCGGCGGCCGGCATCGCGCTGATCAACTCCACCGGCAACCTGGCCGGCTTCGTCAGCCCGGCCGTGATCGGCTGGCTGAAGACGCAGACCCACACGCTCGCCTCGGGCCTCTACCTCGTGGCCGGCACGCTGACGCTGTCGGCGCTCCTGATCGTGGCGTGCCTGCCGGCGCGGATCGTCAACCGATGAACCCATGCCGGCAATCGTTCCAACCCATCCCGCAGGAATTCCCCGCATGAACGCTTCCCGTCCGCCGCGGCTGCGCGGCGTGCTCGCCCCGGTGCTCACGCCGTTCCATCCGAACCTCGAGGCCGATACCGATGCCTTCGTCGCGCACTGCCGCTGGCTGGTGGCGAGCGGCGCCGGTCTCGCGATCTTCGGCACCAACTCCGAGGCGAACTCGCTGTCGGTGGCCGAGCGCATCGAGCTGACCGACGCGCTGCTCGCCGCCGGCGTGCCGGCTGCCGCGATGATGCCGGGCACCGGCGCCGCGGCGCTGCCCGACACGGTGCGGCTCACGCGTCACGCGGTGGAGGCCGGCGCGGCCGGCGTGCTGACGCTGCCGCCGTTCTTCTACAAGCCGGTGTCGGACGACGGCCTGTTCGCCTACTACTCGGAGGTGATCGAGCGCGTGGGCGACGCGCGGCTCGCGCTGTACCTCTATCACATCCCCGCGCTGTCGGGCGTGCCGATCACGCTGAACCTGATCGAGCGGCTCTGGACGCGTTATCCGCACACGCTGGCCGGCGTCAAGGATTCGTCGGGCGACTGGGCCAACACGCAGGCGATGATCGAACGCTTCGCGGCCGACGGCCTCGACATCTTCCCGGCCAGCGAGGCGCTGCTCGGCGCGGCGCTGCCGCTCGGCGGCGCGGGCTGCATCAGCGCGACCGCGAACCTGAATCCGGCCGCGATCGCCCGGCTCTGCGCGCACTGGCGCGACGCCGATGCGGATGCGCGGCAGCAGGCCGTCACGGCGGTGCGCCGGATTTTCCAGGGGCGGCCGATGATCGCCGCGATGAAATTCACGCTCGCGCACTGGCGGCGCGACGAACGCTGGCGCATCGTGCGCCCGCCGCTCGTCGCGCTCGACGCCGCCGAAGGTGCGCAGCTGCTGGCCGAACTCGACGCGGCCGGCTTCGCGATGCCGGGGCTCGCCGCGCGCGAGCCATGAGGCGCCCTGGCGAGCCGCCGGCCGCCAACGCAGGCACGATGCCGCTGCATCCGCAAACACGGACGCACACGATAACCACGCAATCCGAAGCAGGGAATACGCCATGAACGATCGATCCGACCAGCCAACCCGCCCGCGGTCCGGCTCGCCCTCCGAACCTTCCACCACGTCCGGGGCCGCCGACGAAGCCACCGGCATGCGGCGCGGCCTGACCTCGTATGGCGATTCCGGCTTCTCGCTGTTCCTGCGCAAGGCCTTCATCAAGGGCGCCGGCTACACCGACCCGGCGCTCGATCGCCCCGTGATCGGCATCGTCAACACCGGCAGCGGCTTCAACGCGTGCCACGGCAACATGCCTCAGCTGATCGAGGCCGTGAAGCGCGGCGTGATGCTGGCGGGCGGCCTGCCGGTGGATTTCCCGACCATCTCGATCCACGAGAGCTTCGCCTCGCCGACCTCGATGTACCTGCGCAACCTGATGTCGATGGACACCGAGGAGATGATCCGCGCGCAGCCGATGGACGCCGTGGTGCTGATCGGCGGCTGCGACAAGACGGTGCCGGCGCAGCTGATGGGCGCGGCCTCGGCCGGCATCCCGGCGATCCAGCTCGTGACGGGCGCGATGCTGACGGGCTCGCATCGCGGCGAGCGCGTGGGCGCCTGCACCGACTGCCGCCGCTACTGGGCGAAGTTCCGCGCGAGCGAGATCGACGATGACGAGGTGGCCGACGTCAACAACCAGCTGGTGGCGAGCGTGGGCACCTGCTCGGTGATGGGCACGGCCAGCACCATGGCCTGCCTCGCCGAGGCGCTCGGCATGACGGTGCCGGGCGCGGCCACGCCGCCGGCCGTCACGGCCGACCGGATCCGCGCGGCCGAGGAAACCGGCACGGCGGCCGTGTGGCTCGCGGCCGAACGGCTCACGATCGACCGGATCCTCACGCCGTACGCGTTCGACAACGCGCTGCGCGTGCTGCTCGCGATCGGCGGCTCGACCAACGCGATCGTGCATCTGGCCGCGATCGCCGGGCGCCTCGGGCATCGCATCGATCTGGACGCGCTCGACCGCATGGGCCGCGAGACGCCGGTGCTGCTCGACCTGAAGCCCACCGGCCAGCACTACATGGAGGACTTCCACAAGGCGGGCGGCGTCGCCACGCTGCTGCGCGAGCTGAAGCCGCTGCTGCATCTCGATGCGCTGACGGTGACGGGCGAGACGCTCGGCGAGCGGATCGAGGCGGCCGGCGCCGGCTTCGCGCAGGACGTGGTGCGGCCGTTCTCGCGGCCGATCTATCCGCAGGGCGGGCTGGCCGTGCTGCGCGGCAACCTCGCGCCGGGCGGCGCGATCATCAAGCAGTCGGCCGCGGACCCGAAGCTGATGGAGCACGAGGGGCGCGCCGTGGTGTTCGAGAACATCGAGGACCTGGTCGCGCGGATCGATGACGAGGCGCTCGACGTGAACGCCGACGACGTGCTGGTGCTCAAGCAGATCGGCCCGCTCGGCGCGCCGGGCATGCCCGAGGCCGGCTACATCCCGATTCCGCGCAAGCTCGCGCGCGCCGGCGTGAAGGACATGGTGCGGATCTCCGACGGCCGCATGAGCGGCACCGCGTTCGGCACGATCGTGCTGCACGTCACGCCCGAAGCCGCGATCGGCGGGCCGCTCGCGCACGTGCGCAGCGGCGACCGGATCCGGCTCAGTGTGGCGCGGCGCGAGGTGGCGCTGCTGGTGACGGACGAGGAACTGGCGCGGCGCGCGAGCGAGCGGCCGGTGACGCGGCCGAGCGCCGAGCGCGGCTATCGCAAGCTGTTCCTGCAGACCGTCACGCAGGCCGACGAAGGCGTCGATTTCGATTTCCTGCGCGCGGCGAGCCTGCAGCGCGGCGCGCAGGATGCGGGCGATGCCGGTGGTGCGGACCCCGCGATGGACGCGCCGCGATGACCGACGACGCACGCGTGCCGGTGCTGCGGATCGGAGAATTCCCCGAGGCGCTGCAGCGCGCGATCGACGCCGAACTCGACTGCCACGACGAGGCGCGGGTGATGGACGACGCGGCGCTGCGCGGCCGGATTCGCGCGATCGTCACGCGCAGCCAGTATCCGGTCGCGCCGGCGTGGTTCGAGCGGCTGCCCGCGCTGGCGATCGTCGCGACCTCGGGCGTCGGCTACGACGGCATTCCGCTCGCGGCGGCGCGCGAGCGCGGCATCGTCGTCACCAACACGCCGGGCGTGCTCGACGCGGCGGTGGCCGAGCTCGCCGTGGGGCTGCTGCTCGCGCTGCTGCGCGAGATACCGGCGATGGAGCGGCACCTGCGCGACGGTGGCTGGGCGCGCGCGCCGTACCGGCTCACCACGGGCCTTGCCGGCAAGCGCGTGGGGATCGTCGGGCTCGGCCGGATCGGCCTCGGCATCGCCGCGCGGCTCGCGCCGTTCGGCGTCGAACTTGCCTATTGCGGGCGCGCGCGCCGGCCCGTGCCGTATGCGTATTTCACGGATGCGGCCGCGCTCGCCGAGCAGGTGGACATCCTCGTCGTCAGCTGTCCGGGCGGCGCCGCCACGCGCCACCTGATCGACGCGCGCGTGCTGGCCGGCCTCGGGCAGGACGGCTTTCTCGTCAACGTCTCGCGCGGCTCGGTGGTCGACGAGGCCGCGCTCGTCACGGCGCTGCAACGCGGCACGATTCGCGGCGCCGCGCTCGACGTGTTCGAGACGGAGCCGCTCGTCGATTCGCCGCTGCTGACGATGCCGAATTGCGTGCTGTCGCCGCATGCGGGCTCGGCCACCGTGGAAACGCGCCGCATCATGCTGCGGCTGATGCTCGACAACGTGCATCGCGTGCTGGGCGGCGAGCCGGCGCTGACGCCGGTCTGAACGTGGGGCGGGGCCGCACGGGCGTCGTGCCCGCTCGGGATCGCCGGGGGCCGCTCAGGACGCGACGGCGGCCTCGCCGGCACCGGCCGGGCGGAACAGCTCGGCCGCCTCGTGCGCGAACGCCTGCGCGAGCGGGAAGCGCGGCGTGTGTCGCGCGATGATCAGGCCGATCCGGCGCACCGGCGCGCGTTCGGGCAGGGGGATGCGCGCGATCGCGAGGCCGCTGGTCCAGAGCGAGGGCCAGTCGGGCAGCAGCGAGATGCCGAGCCCCTTGTCGACCAGCGCCGCGATCGCGAGCAGCCCGTCGATCTCGAGCCGCTGGCGCGGATGCAGATCGTGATCGCGCAGGTAGCGCTCGGCCAGCTGGCCGCCGAGCACGGCGCGATCGTAGCGGATGAACGGTTCGCCGCGCAGCAGCTCGTGCGCGTCGCGGCCGGCCAGCCGCGCGGGCGCCACCACCACCAGCGGCTCCTCGGTCAGGCTGCGCCATTCGCAGGTCTTCTGGATCGTGAACTGCGGCTCCACCACGATCGCGACGTCGAGTTCGCCGGTGCCCACCTTGCGGCACAGCTCGACCGACGCGCCGGGCTCGACGAACAGCTTCAGGTCCGGATACGCGGCGTACACGCGCTGCAGCACCGACGGCAGCACGCTCACCATCGCCGACACGAACACGCCGAGCCGCAACTCGCCGAGCTGCGTGCGCCCGCCCTGCGCGATCGCCTGCAGGTCGCGCACCGAGTGCAGCACCGCGTGCGCGCTGTCGAGGATACGCAGGCCGTCGGCGGTCGGCACCACGCGGCGCCCCGAGCGGCGGATCAGGCGCGCGCCGAGCGCTTCCTCGAGGGAATGGATGCGTGCGGCCACGGCCGTCGCGGTCAGGTCGAGCCGGCGCGCCGCCTCGGCGATCGAGCCGCATTCGAGCACCGCGACGAAGCTTTGCACGTAACGAATGTCCATCCGGCGATTGTAGCGAGCCGGCGGGTGGCGGCGCCATCGGTGCCAGTGCGGACGTGCGGCCGGCGACAGTGTTTTAACGCACGTTTCAGCGCATGATTCGGGCTGCTTTTCGATGGGTGTTTCGTGGCGCGCGGCGGCCTGCGGCGCGATGCGTTCGGCGATTCGCTCAGGCCGCGTTACCGCCGCGTTACCGCCGCGTTTCGAATCGCGTTTCGAATCGCGATTCAAGCCGAGACTCGGGCCGAGAGCAACACTCAAGCCACGACCGCGCTCGCCGTGCCCTGCCGCCGCGCCGTCGCCCGGATGTGTCGCGCCGTAAGCTCGGCGACGCCAAGCGCCGCCGCCAGCAGCACCGCCGCGACGAAGCCGAGGCGATGCGCGCCCACCGCCGGCAGCGCGGCCGCGCCGATCAGCCCGGCCGCCGACACGCCGAGATAGGTGGCCGCCGTGTTGAGCCCGACCACCACCGGCGCGATCGACGGCGCGAGCGTGACGAGCCGGTGCTGCTGCGGCACCAGCAGGCCCCAGCCGCTGGCGCCCCAGATCGCGATCGCGAGCGCGGCGCTCCAGACCTGCGCACCGCTCCACGGCATCAGCGCGACGTCGATCGCGAGCAGCGAGAGCATCGTCATCAGCACGCGGCGCGAGCCGATCCGGTCGATCAGGCGGCCGGCCAGCAGGTTCGAGGCGGTGCCGGCCGCGCCCCAGATCACCAGCAGCACGCCGAGCACGGCGGTGTTGCCGCCCGTGGCCCGGTCGAACACCACGGCGAAGTAGGTGTACATGGTGAACAGGCCGGCCATCGCGAGCAGCGTGGTGGCGAGCGTGAGGCCGATGCGCGCGTCGGCCAGCGGCGCGAGGCGCTGGCGCAGCGACACGGCCGGCGGCAGCGGCATGGCCGGCAGCAGCGCGTGCACGCCGAGCGCCGCCAGCGCGCCGAGCGCGGCGACGAAGCCGAGCGTCCAGCGCCAGTTGCCGAGCCCGCCGATCACGGCGCCGAGCGGCGAGCCGAGCGCGGTGGCCGCGGTCAGCCCGGCCACCACGATCGACAGCGCGAAGCCGCGCCGCTCGGGCGGCACCAGCATGGTGGCCGCGCCGGTGGCGGTGGGCGAGAACATCGCGGCGCCGAGCCCGGCGAACGCGCGCGTGAGCAGCGCGATGCCGAGGCTCGGCGCGAACGCGGTGGCGAGGTTGGCCACCACGAACACGCCCAGGCCGCCGAGCATCAGCCGCCTGCGCGGCACCGCCGCCGCCACCGCCGCCAGGGTCGGCGCGAGCAGCGCGTAGCTGACGGCGTACACGGTGGTCATCTGGCCGGCCGCGCCGATGCCGACGCCGAACGCGCGAGAGAGTTGAGGAAGGATGCCGGCCACGACGAAGCTGTCGGTTCCGAGTGCGAACATTCCGAGGGCAAGCACCAGCAAGCGGCGATCCATGGCGAGGGTTCCCGGGGCAAGCCCGTTGACGCGTTGAGTTTCGTGACGCAACTATACGGAGCTTAGTTTCGTGATGCTACTGTTCGAGGCGAAACCCTGCCGGGCGTAGGGTGACCGGCTCGAGAGTTGCGTGACGAAACCTTGTGTGCTACAACGCGGCGCATGTACCGAAAACGCTATGACGGATCGAACTGCATGATCGCGCGCGCCCTCGACGAGGTGGGCGAGTGGTGGTCGCTGCTGATCGTGCGCGAATGCACGCAGGGCACGACGCGCTTCGACGAATTCCAGAGCCGGCTCGGCATCGCGCGCAACGTGCTGGCCGCGCGCCTCGAACGGCTGACCGAACTGGGCATCCTCGAGCGCTATCCGCTCGCCGAGCGCGCCAACACCGACGGCTACCGGCTGACCGAAAAGGGCAGCGAGCTGTATCCGGTGCTGGTGGCGCTGATGCAGTGGGGCGGCCGCTGGCTCGCCACCGACGGCAAGCCGCCGATCGCGCTCGTCGACGACGCGAGCGGCGAGCCGCTCGAACCGCTCGCGCTGCGCGGCAGCGACGGCCGCGAGTTGACGTTTCGCGACGTGCGTTTCGCGCCGGGGCCGGGCGCCAAGGCCAGCACGCACGAGGCGATCGAGCTGCGCAACGCGCGCGTGCTCGGCAAGCCCGACGCGCAGGACTGAGCGCGATCAAGCGTGATCGGGCCGCCGTTGGCAACATCGCGGCCGCCCGGCGCTGATCTGCGAACCCGCGCCGTGACTCGCTGCGCGATTCGGCTTCTTCTCCCTTCCGCTACAACCCACCCTCCGCACGCGGTGCCGGCAAATCGATCTCGGTGCGCGCCACCGCGCTCGGCGTCTGCGCCCCTGCAGCGCGAACCTCACGGCCGCCGCTGCCCGCGGGGCGGCCGAACCGCCCTGGCGATTCAGGTCGATTTCCTCCGGATACCGGTGCGCGACGTCGAGCGCGAGATAACGATGCTCGGCCAGCGTGTGCTCGCAGCCGGCCTGCTGCGCGAGCGCGAGCCCGATGCGCTCGCGCATGGGCGCGTCGAACACGCGGGCGAGCGCATCAGAGAGCGCCGTGTAGCCCTGCAACACCGCCGGGTGGCTGCCAGGGACGAAGCCGGGCCGCCGGTGGACGGCATCGAGCCGCGCCATCGAGACGTCCGGGGCATCGTCCCGGCCCGGAACGGCTCCGCGTGACATGGCGATTCCCCGTCCTGTCGCTCCGCGCGAGGCGGCGTCCGTCGAATTCTGCCGCCCGGCGGCGCGCCGAGCAATCCATCGAAAACGAACACCATATCCTCGAAAAACGAACAGCCGGGCCGGGGGCGAGCGGGCTATGCTTGGCCTCGCCGCAGCGAACCGGGCTGTCATTGGTAACCATTTAAATAAGTTTTGACAGGTTACTGATGGCGATGCTACGTTACGGGCGTCGTCGATCCCGTGGTGCCCGCGGGAACCCGGATCGACATCGTTCGTGCGTGCCGGCCGGCGGCGCGCGCTCCACTGGTGATTTTCGAAGGCAGGCACCCCATGACGACTCCCGTCCAGATCGTTCAGCACTTCTACGCGGCGCTCGAGAGCGGCAACGCCGAGCAGGCGCTCGGCCTGATGGCCGACGACATCGAATGGATCGCGATGTGGCATTACCAGGTGAAGGGACGCGGCCCGCGGCAGGTGGCCGAAGGGCTCCTGATGCCGCTGATGAAGGAATGGTCGACGTTCCGGATCGCGGCCACCGAGTTCGTCGCCGAGGGCGACACGGTGGTCTCGATCGGGCGCTTCGTCGGCACCCACGGCACCACCGGCAAGCGTGCCGACGCCGCCTACGCGCATGCGTGGACGATCGAGAACGGCAAGATCGCGCGATTCCGCCAGTTCATCGACACGCTGGCCGTGGCGAGCGCTCGGGTTTGAACATGCCGGCCATCAGTTAGCCGGAACGAGGAACAGCAGGGCAATCGCTGGATGGATTGATCAGGAATGCAAATGAAAAAGGCAAAATTCGCGAGCGGCATGCTGCTCGTGTTCGCGGCCCTCGTGGGCAACCGGGCGGCGCTGGCCGCCACGCCGTCCGACGCGGCGAGCGTGACCTATCACGTCGCGCAGGTGGACGGCGTCGGCGTGTTCTACCGCGAGGCCGGCCCGCCGCGCGCGCCCACCATCGTGCTGCTGCACGGCTATCCGTCCTCGTCGCGGCAGTACGCGGGGCTGATCCCGCTGCTGGCAACGCGCTATCACGTGATCGCACCGGACTATCCCGGCTTCGGCCAGAGCGAGGCGCCGCCGCCGGCGCGCTACGGCTACACGTTCGATCATCTGGCGCAGACCACCAGCGCGCTGCTCGAGCAGCTGAAGGTGGACCGCTACACGCTGTTCGTGCAGGACTACGGCGGCCCGGTCGGCTTCCGGATCATGGAGGCGCATCCCGAACGGCTGCGCGCCCTCGTGGTCCAGAACGCGAACGCGTATCAGGAAGGGCTCGGCAAGAACTGGCAGACCATCGCGAAGTACTGGGCCGATCGCGACGCGCATCCCGAGATCCTCGACGGCTTCACCGGCCCCGAGCTGACGAGGAACCGCCATCTGATCAACAGCCCGCATCCGGAACGCTACGACCCCGACGCGTGGCTCAGCGAGGACGCGTTCCTCGCGCGCCCCGGCGAGCGCGAGATCCAGGGCGACCTGATCTACGACTATCGCAACAACGTGGCCGCGTATCCGCGCTGGCAGGCATGGTTGCGCGCGCATCGGCCGCCGACGCTGGTGATGTGGGGCCGCTACGACCCGTCGTTCGTCACGCCGGGCGCGCTGGCCTACCGGCACGACCTGCCGGACGCCGAGATCCACGTGCTCGACGCCGGCCACTTCGCGACCGAGGAAAAGCTCGACGAGATTGCGCAGCTGACGCTGGCGTTTCTCGACCGGCAAAAGGATTGACGCGAGGCGGCATGCCGCCGCCGCGTCGCCGGCACCGGCCCGATGCCGGGAAATCGGGTCGACGAAAGCGTAGCGGGTCCGATGCGTACCGAATACGGACCGAAGGTGAATCATGCGGAAACGAAAGCAGGCGATGGTGATGGGCCTCGTCGCGGCGGCGGCGCTGGCGGCGTGCGGGCCGGCGGGGGCGCAGGTGTCGAGGAGTGGCTACGCGCTGCCGCTCGATCTCGCGCTCGACGGCGCGCTCGCGGCGCTGCACGCGTGCGAGGCGAAGGGCTACGACGTGACGGTGGACGTGGTGGACGTGTCGGGCACGCAGCAGGTGGTGCTGCGCGGCGATCATTCGACGATCCATACCAAGGACTCGGCCTATCACAAGGCCTACACGATCGTCACGATGGGGCCGATCTGGCATTTCGACACGACCACCGCGTTCCTCGGCGTGCTCGCGAAGTATCCGCCGGTGGCCGCCGAGAGCCTCGCCTCGACGCCGAACGTGGTGGCGCTGCCGGGCGGCGTGGCGATCAAGCTGCACGACGAGATCGTGGCCGGCCTCGGCGTGGGCGGCTCGCCGGGCGGCGACAAGGACGAGGTCTGCGCGCAGGCCGGCGCGGCCGCGATCGAGGCGAAGCTGCCGGGCTGAACGGCGGCGCGCGCGGCCGGCTTCCACGCGGCTTTCATCCGGCTGGATTTTCTCCTACAGTATCGTGGCTCACGCGGCGCCGGGCGGGTTCGCCCGCCGGCGCCGACGATCCCCACGACGACCGAGGAGAGACGAAGCGATGACCATCACCAAACGCGGCGACCACCTGTTCGCGGCCGGACTGTCGAAGACGATGCGCGACGTGGGCGACCTGATCCACACCGGGATCGGCCAGACCAGCGAAGGGCGCGTGCTGTACGCGAAGCTGGCGGCGTGCCGGCGCACCCTGACCGGCGACGCGTTCGAGATCGCCATCGACCGGGGCCGCGTGGTCGGCGGCGCCGACGCCCACTCGGTCGCGTTCGGCCACGCGATCCGCGATTTCGACCTGACCATGCGCAGCCTCGTGTTCGCGCTGCAGCACCGGCGCGGCATCGACGAGGTGCGTGACCAAGGCAAGCGGACCGACGACCTGATGCAGGCGTCGCGGCTGGTGGACGACGCGAGGCAATACGCGACGATCGCGGTCAACCGTCTGTTCGAGACCGTGATCGATCCCGACGTGCTGGGCCGCCTCCTCGGCGACGGCGGCGGCCGCGCCCAGCTCACGCAAATCACCGCCGCGCGCGAGACGCTGCGGCGCGCACGCAGCGAGATCGTCGCGACCATCGCGAGGATGTAGCGCGGCGCGTAGCCGGCCCGGGTTCGAATCCTCTAGAATCGCGTCACCTTTCCTCGAAACCGGGCAAACGATTTGGACCGTCTGGAAGCGATGACGATGCTGCTCGCGGCCGTCGAAACAGGCAGCCTTTCGGCGGCCGCACGCGAACTGGGCGTGCCGGTGCCGACGCTCACGCGCAAGGTCACCGACCTCGAGGAGCAACTCGGCACGCGCCTCTTGATCCGCACCACGCGCAAGCTGACGCTGACCGACGCCGGCATCGGCTACGTGGCGTCGGCGCGGCGCATCCTCGATCTGGTCCACGAGCAGGAGCGCGAGGCCTGCGGCGAGTTCACCGCGCCGCGCGGCGAACTCGTGATCACCACCTCGGTGCTGTTCGGCAAGCGCTACGTGCTGCCCGAGATCATGGATTTCCTCGCGCTGTTTCCCGACATCAACGTGAAGATGCTGCAGTCGGACCGCCATATCGACCTGGTGGACGCGCACGTCGATCTGGCGGTGCGCATCGGCAAGCTGGCCGACAGCACGATGATCGCGACGCGCGTCGGCTCGCTGCGGCCGATGGTGTGCGCGAGCCCCGCGCTGCTCGCCGCGCAGGGCGTGCCGCGCACGCCGGCCGACCTGCTGCGCATGCCGTCGGTGATGTTCAACGGGCCGATGCTGTCGCCGGACTGGACGTTTCGCCTGCCCGAATCGGGCGAACTCAGCACCGTGGCGGTCAAGCCGCGGCTGCAGGTGGCGACGCCCGATTCGGCGGTCGAGGCCGCCGTGCGCGGCGTCGGCGTCACGCAGCTGCTGAGCTACCACGTGGCCGACGCACTGGCCTCGGGCAAGCTGCGCGCGGTGCTCACGCACTACGAATGCGAGCCGGTGCCCGTGCATCTGGTGCATGTCTCGCGCAACCTGATGCCGCTGAAGCTGCGCCGCTTCATCGATTTCATCGCGCCGCGGCTGCGCGCGGCGCTGGCCGGGATCGAGACGCCGGAGCTTCCAGGGGACCCGGCCGGGCGTGGTTGAGATCGGACCCGGCCGGGCCGCCGGCATCGGGGATCGTCAGGAAACGCGCGCCGGCTCGGCCGCGACGGCGGCCAGCGCCTGCCGCAGTCCGTCCGCATACGGCGTCTTGCGGATCGGCCCGATCAACTGGTGCAGCGCCGAATCGTCGAGCAGCAGCGGCGCCGTCATCAGGTAGTTCATCTCCACCAGTTCGCGCATCAGCGGATTGAACAGGCCGAGCACGCGCAGCATCGTCTTGTTGGCGACGCGCGTCTTCACGGGGCGGCCGGTCTGCCGCGCCAGCTCGTCGAGCAGCGCGCGCTGCGTGGTGACGCCGGCGCCGGCCAGATGCCAGATCCGCCCGAACGCGGCCGGCGTGTCGAGCAGGCGCGCCACCACCGGGCCGACGTCGGGCACGAACACGAATTCGTGTTCGCGATCGAGCGGGCCGAGCAGGTTCGCCGTGCCGCCCTTTACCGCCGCGCGGATCGCCTCGTGCAGCATGCTGGCCTGCACGCCGGGGCCGTAGAAGTCCGGCAGCCGCAACACGCACGCCTCGATGCGCCCCTGCGCATGCGCCGCCAGCAGCAGGTCTTCCTGCGCCTTGCGCATCCTGCCCTTGAACGTGTGCGGCTCGCGCGGATGGTCTTCACGCACCGGGTTGCCGCGCGAGTGCCCGTAAGGATAGACCGTGCCGATCAACACGATGCGCTTCACGCCGGCGGCGATCGCGCCGTCCAGGGTCCGGCGCATCAGTTCCGGGTGCAGCTCGAATTGCCAGTAGTTGACGCCGACCAGATAGACGAGCGTGTCGATGCCGTCGGCGGCGGCGCGGATCGATTCGGGTGCCTCGGGATCCCAGCCGACGATCTCGGCGAGCGGATCGGCGCCGAACCTGTCGCGCAGCGCGGCCAGGTTGCGGCCGACCACGCGGTACGGGCGCCGCGCCTCGCGCAGCGCCTCGGCGATGCTTTGGCCGATCGCGCCGGCGGCGCCGAACAGGGCAATTTTCGACATGAGGGCTCCAGGTGGTGGCTGACTGGTGGCTGGTGGCCCGTTGCGGCCACCGATGCAGCGCAGTTTGCGCGTGGGACGCAGCAAAGGAAATTGGCTGATGTCGTGCGGTATCCATGCAGAAATGCATGGCTATGCCGGCAGCGCGGGTCCGGCGTCCGGGTGGCGTCGCGGCTCCCCTCCGACAGGCCGCGCGATCGCCGCCTATGCCTCGCCGAAACCGCCCGACGCCAGATGGTCCAGCAGGGCCAGCAACGTCTTCGTTTCCGGCTGCCCCAGGTAGGCCTCGAAGCGCTTCTGCACCGGCTTCCAGAGCCGCAGGGCGGCTCGCAGCCGGTGGCTGCCGTCCGGGGTCATCGCGATCAGCCGCCGGCGGCTGTCGGCCGCGTCCTTTTCCAGCGTGATCCAGCCGTCGCGGATCAACGGCTTGAGCGTGTGGCCCAGCGCGGACAGATCCATCACGACCTCGTGGGCGAGTTCGCTTTGCGTGGCCGCCCCGAGCCGCTCGATCGCGCGCAGCAGGTTGAACTGGGCGGCATTGATGCCCGCCGGCGCAAGCGCCTGGTCGTATTGATCGCTGATGCCGCGGGTGGCGCGTCTGAGCGCGCCGTAACTGCAGACGCTGGGAGTCAACGGCCGGACGGTCATGATTTCGGCTCCTGTCGAAGGCAAGCGCATCGGGCTCGCCGGTCCGGTCGAATTATGGCATATGCCAGTTGCGAGGAAGCCGGATGCGGTCGAGATGTTCCCCAACCACGAGCCGGCCGATATGATAAGGTGGCATATACCAGTATTTGATGTGTACCGGAGCACACCGGGCGCCGATGAACCGGTTCGGCGGCGATGAGCCGGAACACGCCATCAACCTTTCATACGAGGAACCTGCGATGGATGATCAGGATGCCAGTCGAGCCATGCCCGCGCGCGATCCGGGCCGCGATCCGACGGCGGTGAAGCCGGATTCCGTGTCCCGGCGTCAGGCGCTGGCCGGCATCGGCTTCTTCGGGGCGGCCATGACGGCGCTCGCCGGCGGCAAGGCGCTGGCCGCGGATACGGTCCAGGGCAGCTACGGCAACGAGGCGATCGCGCTGCCGCCTGGCCCCGCGTCCGCGGATGCGGACGAGCAGGAGCGGGCGGTCAGGATCGCGCGTGCAATGCAGGCCGGCCCGCCGCAACTGACCCGGGACGCCACCGTCGCCGAAATGGACCGGCACGGCAATATGTCGAAGGTCCTGCGCCGCGGCACCAACGGCTGGGTCTGCACGCCCGGCAACGAGAACCGGATCGGCGATCCGCCGATGTGCGTGGACCAGGTCGGCATGCAGTGGTTCCGGGACATCCTGGCCCGCAATCCGCGCCCGTCGATCACGACGCCGGGCCTCTGCTACATGCTGTGCGGCGCGACCCAGCACAGCAACACCGACGCGCTGGACACCACCAGCCCCGCGATCCCGATCGGGCCGCACTGGATGGTGCTCTGGCCTTTCGACTCGGCGCATTGCGGGTTGCCCACCGATGTCCGCGATGCGGGCGCCTGGATCATGTTCGCGGGGACGCCTTATGCCTACCTGCACATCTGCGGGTCGCCGTGGGTCGGCAACAGCTACGAGCCCGGGGACCGGGCGGTATGGACCATGCAATACATGAAGCCGTCCGCCTGATGCCGCGCGACGCGCGCATTGGCGCCATCACGCGCCGGCGGACTTCCCGCCGGTCGGCACGACCGGGCGGCAATCCAGGAGCACGCTGCATGTTCGAAGCAGAAACAGGATCGCGCACCGGCACCCATCCGCTGGATGCCCTCATCCACCACGCGCTGTCGGGGCGGCAGCGCCGTTTCGCGATGCCAACCGCCGGCGTGCTGCGGTTTCCGCCCGAGGTCGCGCCGTTCGCCGCGATGCCCGACACCACGCCGGCCTCGTTCGAGGCGCTGCGCGAATCGATCCTGCGGCACGGGCCGGCCGCGCTGACGACCGTGGCCGTGATCGAGCCGCCCACGGCGTTCACCGTGCTGCGGCGCGCGACGCTGCTGCAGATGATCGGCGCACGCGTGCCCGAATCGGGCCGGCCCGAGCCGGCCTTGCCGGGCCAGGTCCGGCTCGGGGCACGCGACGTGCCGGACATGCTCGCGCTGACGGCGGCGACCCGGCCCGGGCCGTTCGGTCCGCGTACGATCGAACTGGGTACGTATCTCGGGGTGCGCCGGCAGGGAGCGCTGGCGGCGCTGGCGGGCGAGCGGCTGCAGATCGACGGTTATGCCGAGATCAGCGCGGTGTGCGTGGATCCGGGATTCCGCGGGCAGGGCCTGGCCACCGGCTTGATGGCACGACTGATGGCACTGATTCGCGCGCGCGGCGAGGTGCCGATCCTGCATGTGCTGACCTCGAACCACCACGCCATTTCCCTTTATCGCACGCTCGGTTTCGTGGTGCGGCGCGAGGTGCATCTGACCGTGCTCGGCCGTGCCGCCGACTGACGCCGCTGGGACCTCGCCGGTGGCGCGCGAAAGCGCCGCCAGCCCGGCACGCAGGCGGCCACCGAAGCCGGCGGGCGTGCCGTTACTTCGGCAGGAGCCCGGCGGCGCGGTAGCCGTCGATCAAGGTATCGAACAGCGCGAGGTTCGAGCGGCCGCGCGCCACCAGCTGCGCCCCGGCCACCGCGGCGAAGATCGCGCGCGCCTGCCGCTTGGCGTCGCGCGGGCCGGCGAGTTCGGCTGCGAGCAGCGCCTTTCTCAGCCATTCGATGTTGACGTCCGCGAAGGTCTGGGCTTCGGTCTTCACGATGTCGGGCAGGTCGTCGTATTCGGCGGTCATGAAGCTGGCGAGGCACATGCGGTTGCCGTTCTCGAGCGACTTGCGAAACGTCTCGGCCGGATATCGGCGCAGCCGGTCGACGGGGTCCTTGGCCTCGGTCCATAACGCTTCGAGCGTTGCGGCCGCGTCCTCCCAGTAGCGCCGCGCGACCGCCGCCGCCAGCTCGGCCTTGCCCGGGAAATGGTGATAGAGGCTCGCGGCCTTGATGCCGACGTCGTCCGCGAGATTGCGGATGTTCAGGCCGCTGTACCCGTGGGCCTGCGCCATCCTGGTGGCCGCCGCCAGGATTCTCTCGCTGGAATTCATGCCCGCCTGGTCTTTCATGGACTCGCCCCGAAAAAAGTGTTGACGAGCCGAAGTATAACCTCCTAGCATTCAAACTAACAAACGTTAGGTAGTTAAAAACACTACCCGGCTTTGTGCATGACCATCGATTCCATTCAAAGGCAAGCCATGAACAACGAAATCTTCTATCAGGATGCAACCCGGCTCGCGGAACTGATCCGCACCCGGGAGGTATCGCCGGTCGAGGTGGTACGGGCCCATCTCGACCGTATCGAGGCGGTGGACCCGAAGATCAATGCGATCGTCACGCTCGCCGGCGATGCGCTCGATGCCGCGCGGGCCGCCGAGGCCGCGGTCCTGAACGGCGAGGCGCTCGGGCCGCTGCACGGCGTGCCGTTCACGGCCAAGGATTCGATCGACACCGCCGGCGTGAAGACGCAGCGCGGCTCGCCGATCTTCGCGGGCCGCGTGCCGGACACGGACGCGACCACCGTGGCGCGCCTGAAGCAGGCGGGCGGCATCCTGCTCGCGAAGACCAATCTTCCCGAGTTCTCCTACTGGATCGAGACCGACAACCTGCTGTCGGGGCGCGCGCGCAATCCGTGGCATCTCGATCGCACGCCGGGCGGATCGAGCGGCGGCGAATCGGCCGCCATCGCGGCGGGCATGTCGCCGCTCGGCATCGGCAGCGACGTGGCGATTTCGGTACGTGGCCCGGCCGCGCTCACCGGCATCGTCGGCCTGAAGGCGACGCACGGGCGGATTCCGATGACGGGCCTGTGGCCGCGCGTGCCGCGCCGCTTCTGGCATGTGGGGCCGATGGCGCGCAGCGTGCGCGACGTCGCGCTGGCCTATTCGCTGCTGGCCGGCCCGGACGGCGCCGATGGCTTTTCCATGAGCCCGCCCGCGCTCGACGCCGGCGTCGGCGCGCGCCCTGCGCGTCCGGTCCGGGTCGGCTGGCTGGTGGACCCCGGCTTCCTCGGTCCGGTCGATGCCGAGGTCGCCCGTACCGTGCAGGCGGCCGCCGACGCGCTGGCGGAGGCCGGCGTCGTCGTGGAGCCGGCCCGCATCCCGGTGCTCGAGCAGATCGACGCGCTCGACGTGCTGTGGAAGCTCCAGGCGATGGAAACCAAGCCGGCCTTTCGCAAGGAGACGGCCGGGCACGAGGACCAGATCTTCAAGCATGTGCAGGGCGTCTATGACACGCCCGATACGCCGATCGCCGATTTCGTGCAGGCCGAGCAGCAGGCCGAGGCGCTGCGCGACGGCTTCGCCGGCTACTTCCAGCACTACGACGCGCTGCTTTGCCCGGTGACCCCGGTACCCGCGCATGCGCACGATGCGGCCGAGTTCGTCATCGGCGGCCAGACGGTGTCGTCGCTGCACGTGATGCATGCGACCGCGCCGTTCAACGTGACCGGGCTGCCGGGCCTGTCGTTGCGGTTCGGCACCAGCGGCGACGGGCTGCCGATCGGCGTGCAGCTGGTCGGGCCGTGGCTGGCGGAGTCCACGATCCTGCACCTGGCGGCGCTGCTGGAAAGCGTGAGCCCGGTGCGGGGCATGAATCCGGACCTGTCGAACCTCTGAGTCCGGTTCCGCCGCCCGTCCTGCGTCGCGGGCGGCGGGCTTTCCAGGGCCGCACGGCATCACGCGGCTTGTGACGTGACCGTTTCTTCATCCAGGATCGTAGCAACATGCCCAATCCGCCCGATCTTCTCCGCCGCCGCCTGTTGAACCAGACCTCGGCCCTGGCCGCGCTGACGCTGCTTGACCTGCCCGGCGCGGGCGCGGCTCTCGCCGCGTCGCGCGATGCCGGTTCGCCGGCCGCCGCGCCCGCCGCGTCTGTCATATCCGCGTCATCCCCGGTATCCGCCGCGTCCGGGCCGGGCCTGCCGTTCGCGCCGGTTCGCCAGATCGGCGCGAACGGGCTCGACGTCGGCTATCTGGACGCCGGCCCGGCCGCCGGCCCGGTCGTGATCCTGCTGCACGGATGGCCGCATGACGTCCACAGCTTCGTCGACGTCACGCCGATGCTCGCGGCCGCGGGCCATCGCGTGATCGTGCCGTATCTGCGCGGATACGGCTCGACGCGCATCGTGCGCGCGGACACGCCGCGCAACGGCCAGCAGGCGGTGTTCGCCGCGGACCTCGTCGCGCTGATGGACGCGCTGCGGATCGACCGGGCAATCCTCGCCGGTTTCGACTGGGGCGGGCGCGCCGCGAACATCGTCGCCGCGCTCTGGCCCGAGCGCTGCCGCGCGCTGGTGTCGGCCAGCGGCTACCTGATCGGCAGCCAGGCCGCCAACCGCAAGCCGCTGCCGCCGCAGGCCGAACAGCAGGCGTGGTTCCAGTACTACTTCGCCACCGAACGCGGCGCCGAGGGCTACGCCGAACATCGCGACGAATTCAACCGGCTGGTCTGGCGCAATGCATCGCCGCGGTTCCGCTTTGACGACGCCACGTTCCTGCGCACGGCGCAGGCATTCGACAATCCCGATCACGTCGCCGTCGTGATCCACAACTACCGCTGGCGGCTCGGGCTGGCCTCGGGCGAGGCGCGCTACGACGAACTGGAGCGGCGGCTGGCGCTCGCGCCGACGATCGCGGTCCCCACCATCACGCTGGAGGGCGATGCGAACGGCGCGCCGCATCAGCCGCCGGCCGCCTACGCGAAGCAGTTCACGGGCCGCTACCAGCATCGCGACGTCGTCGGCGGGATCGGCCACAACCTGCCGCAGGAAGCGCCGAGGGCATTCGCCGACGCGGTCCTGCAGGTCACGACGCTGTAGCCGGGCGGCGCGCGGCCGCCTCATCGACATCAACGGCCATCCGCGATGGCCTGTTCCGGAGTCAGCACCATGTCCCATCCCGTGCCGCGCCGCGCGTCGGTCCTCATCGACGTGCAAAACGAATAGGCCGACGGCAAGTTCCGCATCGAATATCCGCCGGTGGCTGCGTCGCTGCCGAAGATCGCCATGGCGATCGACGCGGCCAACGCACATCACGTGCCGGTCGTGCTGGTGCGGCACGTCCTGCCCGCCGACGCGCCGATCTTCGCCGACGGCAGCATCGGCGCGCAATTGCATCCGTTGGTGGACGGCGGCGCCATGACCACGTCGTGAGCAAGGTGCTGCCGAGCGTGTTCTTCGCGGCCGGTTTCGACGACTGGCTGAAGGCGTGCGGGATCGGCACGCTGACGGTGATCGGCTACATGACGCAGAACTGCAACGGCGTCGAGTTCCTGGCCGATGCGGCCGGCTCGCTGTCGTACCGGAACAAGGGACCGGCGAATGGGTGGAGAAGCTGCGCGATCCGGAGCGCGTCGCGGGCGATGACATCCGCGAATCTGCGTGCGCACGCAACGAGATGAGCGTCCGACGGCGCCTGTCGGCGGTGCCCGGGTCGTCGGCGTCTGGCGGCGTGCCTCCGGTTCGCGGGCGTGATCGGCGCCGCCGCGCGCCGGCAGGTTGCCGCTTGCCGGTGTGATGCGGTAGCGTGCAGGTATCAACCCCTATCCTGCACATTGCACGCCATGAGCAAAGACGAACCGAACTGGGAGTGGTACCGCACCTTCCTGAGCGTGCTGGAAACGGGTTCGCTGTCGGCGGCGGGGCGCGCGATGGGCATCGCGCAGCCGACCGCCGGGCGGCACATCGACGGGCTCGAGGCCGCGCTCGGCCTCACGCTGTTCACGCGTTCGGTGGACGGCTTCGCGCCGACCGACGCGGCGCGCGAACTGCAGCCGCACGCGGCGGGCGTCGCCGCCTCGGCGGCGGCGCTGCGGCGCGCCGCGAGCGGGCACGGCGAGGGCGTGCGCGGCACTGTGCGGCTGACGGCGAGCGAGGTGATCGGCGTCGAGGTGCTGCCGCCGATTCTCGCCGCGCTGCGCGAGGCGCATCCCGGGCTCGACATCGAGCTGATGCTGTCGAACCGCGTCGACGACTTGCTGCATCGCGAGGCCGACATCGCGGTGCGGATGTTCCGCCCGGAGCAGGCGGCACTGGTGGTGCGGCGCGTCGGCGGCATCGAGGTCGGGCTGCATGCGCATGCCGCCTATCTCGCGCGCCACGGCACGCCGCGCTCGCTGGCCGAGCTGCCGCGCCACACGATGATCGGCTTCGATCGCGAAACCGCCTTCACGCGTTCGGTCGCCGCCCGGTTCGCGCCGCTCACGCGCGACGATTTCGCGTTCCGCGCCGACAGCGATCTCGCGCAACTGGCCGCGATCCGGGCCGGCTTCGGCATCGGCTTCTGTCAGGCGGCGCTGGCCGCGCGCGACGCGTCGCTGGTGCGCGTGCTGCGCCGCGCGATGTCGCTGACGATGGACACCTGGATCGCGATGCACGAGGACCTGAGACGCAGCGCGCGCTGCATGGCGGCGTTCACGGCGCTGGCCGAGGGGCTGGGCGCCTATGCGCGAGGCGGCGCGGCGCGCTGAGCGCGGCGGCGCCTGCCGTGCGTGGAAAGCAGACGGGCCCGGCAATGCCGGGCCCGTCGGTTCAGGCGACCGCGCCGTCGGACAGGAGGCGCCGCCTGCCTCGGCGGCGCCTCGCCGGGCCGTCAGTAGCGGCCGAGGTAGGTTTCGCTGCAGATGTGCGTGAAGTACGCGTAGGACGAGCCTGCACGATACTGGCCCGCGTCCGTGGACGCGGCGGCCACGGCGTTCGGGTTGTAGGTGATCTGCCAGTGATCCGCCGGCGTGGAGAGCGTCTGGTAGTTCTGCGTGTAGGTGCCCGCGCCCTGGCACACGCCGATGTTGAGCGGCAGCGTCACGCTGCCGTCCGGACCGGTATAGCCGGAGTTGGTGGTCAGCAGCGTCAGCGCGCCGGTGGTGCTGCGGTCGAACACCTGGATCGTGACATGCTCGCCCGCCGGCAGCCGCACGTTGCCGGTATGGTCCCAGCCGATCACGCCGGCGTTGATGCTGCGCGCCACGTTCTCGTTGCCCGGCACGAGATGCGTGATGTTCTCGCTGTCGAGGAAGCTGTAGAACCCGGCGATGCCCGCGCCGTCCGACACGCGCAGCGTGTAGGTCTGCGAGGCGGGAGCGGTGGTGCCGGTGTTGTAGACGCGCAGCGCCAGCGTCGCGCCGGCCGGGGCGCTGACGTTGTAGGTCGAGCCGCTCGCCAGCGTGGCCCACGTGTTCGGCGCGGTTTCGAGCTGCGCCGTCTGCGTGCCGGTGCCGGTGAAGGTCACCAGGTTGGCGGTCTGCGTGCTCGGCGTCTGCACCGTGTAGTAGTCGACGTCGCTGACGGTGTCGAGGTTCGCGCTGATCAGCTGGTTGCCGGTCAGCTGGGTCGGATGGAGGATCGAGTCGTTCGGCTCGTAGCTGTCGTAGCCGGTGGTGCCCGTCACCTGGAACTGGAACGTGGCGCCGCCCGTGCCCTGTTGCGAATCGACCAGCAGCAGCAGGCGCACCGGGCCGGCCGGCGTGCCTTCGACGATCTTGGTCTGGGCCGTGCCGGTATCGTCGTCGAGATAGGTCAGCGTGCCGTCGTTGTTGACCTGCACGAGGTGCGCGTCGTGCTCCTCGTTGGCCGGCAGGTTGACCACGTAGCCGACGGTCTTGGTCAGGTCGGCCGCCACGAACTCGAAGCAGTCGGTCTGGCCGGCCGGCGCGGTGCTGGCGTTGTACGCGGCACCGACCTGGATGTCGGCGCAGCCGGCCACCGGCGGCGCGACGGTGGCGGCCGCCGTGGTGCCGGCCGCGGCGAGCCGCGAGACGGGCGCGCCGCGCAGCGTGCGCAGCGATTGCAGGCGGCTGGTGAGCACGCCCTGCGGCTGGATCGGCGTGATCTTGCCTGCTACCGCGGCCACCCGGCCGGCGGCCGGCAGGGCGTCGTTCTTGCTGATGCCCGGCACATACGATTCGGCGGTGAGGGGTTGCGCGGCATAGGCCTGGAGCGGCACGAGCATCGCGCCGACCAGCAGACTCAGTAACCGGAATTTGCTCTTCATGATGGTTTTTGGGCCCTGTTTGGAATGAACGCGACAGCCGGTGAACCAGCTTGGCATGGCACCGCACAAGCGGTCCGCGGTATTCGATTGCGCTGTCGCCTCTCTGATTACGGACGATTTAAGTAAATATTTAGGGCGCCGTCATCGCAAAAAAATCGGGCTCAGGCCGGATATGCGACGGCACCAAGGCGGCTGCGTATGGCCGGATCGGCGGTATTGCACCAATCGGAAAGCCGGCGCAAGCGCGGGTTTTCCCGGGGCTGCACGCGCGTCAATCCGGGCATTGATGTGGTGAATGTCGGGGCCGCGCCAAGGCATCGGCACGCAGGTGGCCGGAATTTCAATCCGGCGCTTGCGCGGCTGCCAGGTTGTTCTGCATAATATCGAAAAAAGAATTACGAGTAATCGCGGCGGCGTGCGTTAATTAATGTCTTTTATGCTGCGATCGCAGTTGAAAATTCTAAAAACACCGGAAATCGCACGACACCGAAGCAAGTCGGCCCTGAATGCTCGCTGGTCGTCGTCCGCGGCCCCGGAAAATGCGCCGCCGATCAACGAAAAGCCGCGCCGGATAAGGATTCAGGTCGATCCTTCAGCACCGCTCCCCACCTCGAATCGCCCTCTTCGAAGATTAGTAAATCTAACGCTCGTGAAGAAAATCTAGCTTGTTCGGCCAGTTTCGCATTGGTAATCTGCCCACCGATGTTGAATTTGTACCGCTTTATTAATCGACCCGACGATTCTTTTCGGTTCGTGAGACGATACGCAATCGGGAAGAAATAGTAGGCGGTGGCTACGCGCCAGTACGATCGAATATCAGTCTGATCGGGTTTTTGGGCCGGGGCGTTTTCATTGCCGCCTGGAAATCCCGTTTGCTGAAGCAGGGCGCCGGTTATTGCCGTCGATTGGCCATTGATCGGCCGGTGATTCGCCGTGTGCGAATCGCGTGATCGACGCATCCGCCATCATCGCGGATTGCCCGCTTTCGACGCCGGTAAAGCCTGGTCGTTGTTGTCAGTACTCGCTGTCGACGTGGTTTTACCGGATTCATCCCAATTCGCTGCCGTTTCGCCTGTCGCGTGACCGCGCGAGGGTGGCGCGCGTGCGGAACCGGGCCACGGCGTGGCGTGTTGATGCCGGACGTGAGCCGTTTCGACGGCGGCGTCCGTCGGGTGGGGCAGGTCGGCCCCGCGCCGGATCGAATAACAGCCTGGGAGCAACGACTCCCTGCATCCGAGAGAGCAGAGGGACGCGAGTTCCGAAGCCGTCACAGAGGGGCGAAAAGCCCCCGAACCTGAGAGAGCGCCGCGAGGGCAACCCGCGGCATAGAGAGAGCGAGGGGTACGAGCCCCCACAACCGTAAGAAGAACCCGCGAGGCCGGGCCTGCGGAAAACGAGAGCACAGCCTATGCGGGAAGAGGTGTCGAGCGTCGAGGGGCCGCTCGTGGAAGCGCCGGATCATGCCGGCCTTGCGCGAGTCCGGGTGGCCGTCGTGCCACGTCCCGCCGTCCGCCTGCCCGGGCGCCATGATCCGGCGCCGCCGCGCGCGGCCGGCCGGCAGCGGGCCGCGATTGCGCGCGTTGCGCACGATTCGCGTGTCAGCCTGCCGGTCGGACGTTTTTTTTCGATTGCGGTATTCAGTTTTCCTATGCAACGCGCGAAACGCCGGCGGCTTGCCGTCGAGGTCGCGCGTCGTCCAGCGTATCCGGGGCATCCGGGTCGCGCACGCCGCCGCGAGGCGCGATGCGGCGGCTCGCCGGCGCCATCGGCGCGCCGTGCCGCCTTGCCGTGTCGCCACGATGGCCGCCGCGCGCGATCACCCGTTCCGGCCGTCGCGCCCGAGCCCCACACGCTTTTCATGCCGGCGCAGCCCGGCGCTTCCCTTTGCGATGACGGACCCGCGTGCGCGATGCATGGCGCGCTGGCGCCCCGCGCGCGGTCCGCACTCGCCAGCCGGGCGCCTCGCGCCCGCCCGCCGCGCCGCGCGCGCGATCTGCCGACGCGTCGGCACGACCAAGGAGCATGACGGATGGAATTACACAGGAAGATCCTCGACCAGGGCGGCCAGGAGTTGCTCGACCTGATCCTGACGGTCAACGTCAATTTCTACTTCTCGGAACTGGAGATCATCGACCTCTGCGCGAAGTGGATTCCGCGCCGTGACGATCTGCGCGAGAAGTTCTACCTCGTCCACCACGCGCACGACGAGATGGCGCATTCGAACCTCTTCAAGGACGGCGTGCGCCACCTGGGCCTGCAGTGGGACGACGCGCTGATCGAGCGCTACCGGCTCAGCGATCTCGACCACCGCTTCGCCAAGCTGCTCGACAGCGACGACGAACTCGAGGTGCTGATCGGCCTGAACGTCTACGCGGAGGGGGTGCTCGCGATGGAGTCGCTGGTCGAGATGGGCGAGACGCGGCCCGACATCTTTCCGGCGTTTCGCCAGATCGCGCGCGAGGAACTCACGCATCTCGCGTTCGGCAAGAAGGTGCTGCAGCGCATGTTCGAGGAGAACCCGGCCGAGCGCGAGCGCGCGCAGATGCATTGCGACTGGTATCGCGACCACATCCATCCGTACCTGTGGCGCGACATCTCCGGGCTGCTCGGCACCGGGATCCGCCACGGCATCCTGCATGCCGATTACCGCGAGCGCGCGGTGGCGCGCTTCGAAAGTGAAATGACGTCGCTCGGCCTGGTGGTGGACTGGCAGCGCGCGACTGGCATCGAGCTGGCGGCGTGATGGCGCCGCACGACCTGTTTTCGCGCGATTTCGAGCAGGCGCGCGCACGCTTTCGCGAGGCGGCGGCGCAGCGCGGCGCGCGGCTCGCGCAGCGACACAACCCGGTGCCCGGGCCCGATGGCGTGACGCTGACCACCGACGTCGCGTGGCTCGGGCCGGCCACCGCGCCGCGCGTGCTGACGGTGGTGTCGGGCACGCACGGCGTGGAAGGCTTCGCGGGCTCGGCGATCCAGTGCGCGTGGCTGCGGCTGCCGGAAGCGGCGGAACTGCCGGACGACACCGCGGTGATGCTGGTGCATGCGCTGAACCCGTTCGGCTTCGCCTGGCTCCGGCGCGCCACCGAGCACAACGTCGACCTGAACCGCAACTTCGTCGACCGCAGCGCGGCGCTGCCCGAGAACCCCGGCTACGACGCGCTGCACGACGCGCTGCTGACGGGCGAGGGCGACCCGGTGGCCCGCACGCGGGCCGACGCCGCGCTGCGCGACTACGCCGGCCGGCACGGCATCGCCGCGTTCCGGCAGGTGCTCGCGCGCGGTCAGTACCGCCATCCCGACGGCCTGTTCTACGGCGGCGCCGAGCCGGCCTGGAGCGCGCAGCTGATCGGCGAGCTGGTGCATGAATATCTCGGCCATGCGTCGGACATCGCGCTGGTCGACCTGCATACCGGGCTCGGTTCCTACGGCGACGTGCAGGCGGTGTCGTTCGACCAGCCCGGCTCGGCCGCGCTGGCGCGCGCCAGCGCATGGTTCGGCCCGGCGCTCGGCGCGCCGCGGGCTGGCGAGGCGGTATCGGTCGATCTCGACGGTACGCTCTACGATGCGTGGCGGCGCTGGCTGTTCGGCCGCTCGCTGACCTCGATCGCGCTCGAGATCGGCACCCATCCGGTGCCGGACCTGATCGCCGCGCTGCGGGCCGAGGCGGTGGCGTGGCGCGACGAACCGTTCGGGCAGTCGGCCGAGGCGCTGCGTTCGCGGGCCGCGCTGCGCGCGTTCTTCGACGTGCCGCGCGAGGACTGGCGCGAGGCGGCGCTCGACGGCGGGCTGGCGGCGCTGCGCGCCGCGCTTGCCGGCGTGGCGGGTCGGGGCGTGGCGGCCGGGGTGGTGTGAGGCGCGAGCGCGGTGCGCGGCGTGGCGCTCTGAAGTAACGAGGCGCCGGGAGAGGACAGCGGCGAAACCATGCAGCAACGGCCGCCGTCGATCACTCCGGCACGGTGTCGTCAACCGCCGCGCCGCCCGGGTCCGAGCCCCTGACCGCCTGCATCAGCCACTCGCGGAACACGCGCGCGCTCGGATTGTCGAGCGTCTGCTCCGGATAGACGAGGTAGTAGGCGTAATCGGGCGTGAACGGCGCGTCGAACAGCACCGTCAGGCGCCCGTCGGCCAGCTCCGAGGCGACGATCGACCGGCGCGCGAGCGCCACGCCGTGGCAGGCGATCGCGGCCTGCAGCATGCCGTTCGAATCGATGAACACGGCGCCCTTGTCGCCGCGCACGCCGTCCACCTGATGATGCTTGAGCCACGCGAGCCATTCCTTGTGGCGCTCGTCGTGCAGCAGCGTGGTGCGCGCGAGGTCCTGGAACGACGTGAACGGCCCGAGCCGCTCGACGAGCCGCGGGCTGCAGACCGGATAGAGCGGATCGTCGAGCAGCAGCTCGGACTTGAGCCCCTGGTAGCGGCCGGCGCCATGGCGCAGCCCGAAATCGATCTGGTCGTCGACGAACGCGGCGTAGCGGTTGGTGGTGCTGATGCGCAGGTCGACGGACGGCGCGTACTGCGCGAGATCGGACAAGCGCGGCACCAGCCATTGCATCGCGAAGCTGTGCGCGCAGCTGACGGTGACGATGTCGGTGTGGTTCGCGTTGCTGCGCAGGCGGTCGGTCGCGCGCAGGATCAGGTCGAACACCTGCTGCAGTTCCTGCAGATAGCGGCTGCCGTGCGGCGTGATGTCGATGCCGCGCGGCGAGCGCTGCAGCAGGCTCACGCCGAGTTCTTCCTCGAGCTTGACGATCTGCTGGCTGATCGCCGACGGCGTGACGTGGATTTCCTCCGCGGCGATCTTGATGCTGCGATGCCGCCCGACGCTGACGAAATAGCGCAGCGCACGCAACGAAGGCAGTGCGGAGTATTTGTTCGTGTTCGGGCTCGACATGTTTTTCTGACTTTGCCTGAAAGTTGAGCGGTCGCGCCCGCCGCAGGCAGCCCGGTCCGGACGCGGTGGGGGCCTGCCACCCTGTCCGGCGGGAACGGAGACCGGCGATGCGCGTCGGCAGGCCGTGCCCGCCCGCTCGCGCGTGTCGCGCGGATGCCGCTGCATGAAGCGCGCCGACCTCTCGCATCGGCGTGCCATGATTTCATCGTCGATCCATCGTGAATGACCGCGGCGCTCGTTCGGCGATTGCTCGACGAAGCGAAAACGCCAGCGGGATTATAAACAGCAATTGACGCACGGGTATGTTCGCGGCCGTCGCATCGTGCGGCCGGCGGCGCGCGGTGCGGGGCGTCGGCGGCACGGCCGTCGTCCGTGGCCGTCAGCGCGGGTTTCGTTGCGCTTACAACTACGCTTTCGGCCGCGATTTCCGCCATGTTTTCCGCCGCGCCGCCCGGGCAGCCACGACGCGCGGCCGGCCCGCTTCAACTCGCCGCCGCGAGCGCCTCGACCTTCGCGATCGCGGCGGCCACCGCCGCTCGCGCGGCGATTTCGTCGTACCAGCGCGCGACGTTCGGCGCGTCGGTCAGCTCGATGCCGGCAAAGCCGCGCCGCCACAGCCAGCCGAAGTGCGCGATGTCGGCGATCGTGTAGCTGTCGCCGGACGCGAAGCGGTGTTCGCCGAGCACGCGGTCGAGCAGCCGCAGCTGACGTTCGGCCTCGCCGGCGAAGCGCTCGATCGCGTAGGCCGAGCCGTCGGCCGGCGCCGCGCGGCGGAAATGGCCGGCCCGCCCGAACGCGGGGCCGAGCCCCGAGGCATGCACGAACAGCTGCTCGAAGGTGCGGGCGCGCGCCCGCGGCTCGACCGGCAGCAGCGCGCCATGGCGCTCGGCCAGATGGACCAGGATCGCGGCCGATTCGGTCAGCACGAAGCCGCCGTCGGCCTCGGCCAGCACCGGCACCTTGCCGTTCGGGTTCAGCGCGAGAAACGCCTCGTGCCGCTGTTCGCCGGCGCGCACGTTGACGGCGTGCAACTGGTACGGCACGCCCAGTTCCTCCAGCGCGATCGGCACTTTCACGGAGTTCGGGGTGGCAAAGGCATGAACGTGATACATCGGGAATCCTCGGGTCGGAGTGGGGGGATCGATGACGTATCGTGCCCGGCCGGCCACGGCCCGGGAACGCCGGCGGCGGCAATAGCGCTTATTCCCGGCGGGCATTGCGCGCCGGGCCGGCGCCGCTGCCGTGCCGCCATTCCCGCCGGGAATGACTGTTATCCGTGCGCCGGCCGGCGCCCCCGGGGCGTAAGCGGTGGCCGCCGCGCTAGACTTCACGCTGGCGCGCGGCAGGTGGCGCGCGCATTCATGCAGATTCATCTGAACGCACGCCGCCGTGCAGGCAGCCGTGCAGACAGCAACCCCGGGGAGAAGCGAAGCGATGGACCGAATGGCAGCCATGGAAACCTTTGTCGCGGTGGTGGACGCGGGCTCGTTCTCGGCCGCGGCGCGGCGCCTCGCGCTCGGGCAGCCGGCCGTGTCGAAATCGGTCGCGCAGCTCGAGGAGCATCTCGGCGCGCGGCTGCTGCTGCGCTCCACGCGCGGCCTCACGCCCACCGACGCCGGCCTGCGCTTCTACGAGCACGCGCGGCTGTCGATCGAGGAGGCGGACCAGGCCGAGCAGGCCGTGCGCGAATCGTCGACGGGGCTGTCAGGCCGGCTGCGGATCGGCGCGGCCGTCACCTTCACGCGGCTGCACGTGCTGCCGGCGCTGAAGACCTTCGCCGATCGCCATCCCGACCTGCAGCTCGACATCATCCTCGACGACCGCTCGATCGACCTGCTCGAAGAGGGCGTGGACGTGGCGCTGCGCATGGGCGCGCTCAACGATTCCTCGATGACGGCGCGGCGCATCGCGAGCAGCCGACGGCTCGTGGTGGCCACGCCGCAATATCTGGCCGAGGCCGGCACGCCCGCCACGCCGGCCGAGCTGAGCCGCCATCAGGCGATCATCTATTCGCAGCGTGGCGGCGGCGAAACCTGGGCGTTCCGCCGCGACGGCACCGAGGTGGCGGTGGCCGTCTCGGGACGGGTGCGGATGAGCGCGGCCGAGGGCATGCGCACCGCGGTGCTCGGCCATATGGGGCTGGCCGTGGCCTCCGAATGGATGTTCGAGCCCGAACTCGCGAACGGCAGCGTGCGCGCGGTGCTGACCGACTGGACGCTGCCGGAGGTGGACCTGTGGGCCGTGTTCCCGGCCGGGCGGATGGTCACCTCGAAGGCGCGCGCGTTCGTCGATTTCGTCGCCGAACTGCTGGGCGGCTCGGCAGACGAGAGAGCCGGGAGCGCCGCGCCAGCCGCCTGAGTTCAGAACGCGCGCTTGCCGAGCGACGCGCCGCCGTCCACGAACAGCGTCTGGCCGGTGATGAAGCCCGCATCCTCCGAGAGCAGGAACGCGATCGCGGCGGCGATTTCGTCGGGCTGGCCGAAGCGGCCCATCGGCACGGCCGACAGATAGCGGCGCTCGCCTTCGCTGCCCGGCCCGTTGTTGGCGCGGAACAGCTTGGTCTCGGTCGGCCCCGGCGCCACCGCGTTGACGGTGATGCCGGTCTCGGCCAGTTCGAGCGCCCACGAG
Source organism: Burkholderia perseverans (assembly GCF_022870505.1). NCBI lineage: Bacteria > Pseudomonadati > Pseudomonadota > Betaproteobacteria > Burkholderiales > Burkholderiaceae > Burkholderia > Burkholderia perseverans. Next base: position 2,959,548 of record NZ_CP045093.1, on the reverse strand, counting down.
CGCGCGAAGCTGACCAGCGCGGCCTTCGCGGCCGCGTAGGCGGTGCGCTCGGCGATGCCGAGGATGGTCAGGCTCGATACGTTCACCACGCGGCCCCAGGCGCGCGCGCGCATGCCCGGCAGCAGCGCCTGTACCGCCTGCACGGCCGGATGCAGGTTCACCGAGAACACTTCGTCGAGCGTGTCGAGATCGACGCCGCCGAGCTTCTGCGGCTTCACGAGGCCGACGTTGTTGACCACGCCGTCGAATTCATGGCGCGCGAGCAGGGCGGCGAGCGCCGCGTCGGTGGCCGCGCGGTCGGCCAGGTCGACCGTGACGAGTTCGCCGGGGAATTCGGCCGGCCCGCGCGCGAGGCCGACCACGCGATGGCCGGCGCGCACGAGCCGTTCGCTGAGCGCGAGGCCGATGCCCTTCGAGGCGCCGGTGACGAGAAAGGTACGTTGCTTCATCGGAAGGACTCCATGGACGATGCGCCGGCGCCGCGTCACGAGTGAGCGGTGACGCGGGCCGGCGCGGAAGGCGGCGCGGCGTTCAGCGCGTCGCGCGGGCGCGGTCGAGCACGGGGAACAGGTCGTCCGGCTCGGGGCGATGCGTGTAGTCGGGATTGACCTCGGAGTAGAGCACGATGCCGTCGCGGCCGATCACGTAGCGTGCCGGCATCGGCAGCGTCCACGACGGATCGTCGTTGGCCACCGGCAGGTCGTTCTTCAGTTGCTTGTAGAGGTCGACCAGATAGTCGGGCAGCGCGAAGCGCAGGCCGAACGCGGCGGCCGTCTCGCCGTGGGCATCGCTGAGCACCGGGAAGTCGAGCTGGTTCTCGCGCACCGACTTGCGGCTGTTGACGGGCGTTTGCGGCGAGATCGCCACCAGGTTCGCACCGTACTCGCGCAGCCGTGGCAGCACCGCGTTCAGCGCCTGCAGCTCGATGTTGCAGTACGGGCACCAGACGCCGCGATAGAACGTGACGACGAGCGGCCCCTGGGCGAGCAGGTCGGTCGAGGCCACCTCGCGGCCGTTCTGGTCGCGCAGCGTGAACTGCGGGGCGCGCTCGCCGGCCTTGATCGCGCGGCCGGCCTGGCCGCTCGCGATCAGCTCGGCGGTGGCGCGCTCCATGATCGGATGGATCTCCGGCGGCGCGTGGTAGGGCGGCTTGCCGCCGCGGAAGTCGGCCTTGAAGGCGTCGAGTTGCTGTTGCAGGGACATGGTCGTCTCCATCATCGAGGAAGGCGCGCCGCGCCCGGGGGCGCGGGAACGCGGCGCGGTGTGCGTCGGTATCAGGTGCCGGACATCGGATGCCGGACTTCAGGTGTCGGACTTCAGGCCGCGGCGGTGCCGGGCTTGGTCCACTCGTTGCCCTTCATGAACGCGTCGTTCTCGGTATGCACGATGTGGTTCGTGTAGTTGCTCATCACCTTGGTGGCGACGCCGAGGATCACTTCCAGCACGTTGCGGCGCGTGTAGCCGGCCGCGAGGAACGCGTCGATCTCGGCGTCCGGCACGAAGCCGCGCTCGCGCACCACGATCGTGGTCAGGCGGTGCAGCGCCTCGAGCTTCGGGTCGGGCAGCGCGGTGCCGGCGCGCAGCGCGGCGATGGTGGCCGCGTCCATGCCGATCATCTTGGCCAGCGTGCTGTGGCCGGCCATGCAGTAGTGGCAGTTGTTCTCGAAGTTCGAGGTCAGGTAGACCACCTGCTGCTCGTGCGCGCTCAGCGTGCTCTTGGCGAACAGGTCCCAGAGGGCCGAGTAGCCGGCCAGCAGTTCGGGCGATTCGGCCATGTGCGACTGCAGGTTCGGCACGAAGCCGAAGGCCTTCTTCGCGCCTTCGAGCGAGGCCTTCGAATCGGCCGGGGCGGTGTCGATCGTGTGGGAGGGAAACTGGCTCATCGTGTTGCTCCTGTTGTGGTTGGGTCGATGAGTGAATCTTGACGGCCGGGCGCCCGGCGAAGAAGGCGGGGCGCGGCGATAACAGTCATTCCTGGCGGGCATGCGGGGTGGCGTGGCGAGCGAGGCTGGGGGCGGCACGTGCGAGTCCGACGGCGGGATGCCGGAACGGATGACGATGGTTGGGCGCCCTTGAGGGGGGCGGAGGGGATGACGGGCTGCGGGCAGTGTTGCGCGTGAACCCTGAAAGTTCATCGCGGATTTCGGGGGAGGGGCTCTGTTCGACCCGGAGCGGACCATCAGATGCGCGTAAGCGAGTCCAGCGTACCGTCTCGACGCCTCGATCAGAACTTTGGTGACGTATGCCGATTCCGTTATGCGTTGTCCAATGCTTCGCGTCCTAGAGTGTGTTATGCACTTTCAAAAGTACTGAGCCGCGCGAGCGAGCATCGAGGAGACAAAGACGACGAAGTGCAAGCCGGCCAGCGTTTCAGGCAGACGCTCGTAATCACGTGCCAGCCTGCGAAAGCGATTGAGCCAGCCGAAGCTGCGCTCGACTACCCAGCGTCGTGGCAAAAGCACGAAGCCTTTCTTCGCCTCGGGTAGTTTGACGACCTGCAGCTCGATGCCTTCGGCGCTCGCGGCCGCCGCCGCATCCTTGCCGGTGCAACCTTGGTCCGCGAAAGCCAGTTTCACCGTTTTGCCCGTCGCTTGCTGGACTTGTTGCGCCAGTTCCTTAACCTGGGCGCGCTCCTGCTCGTCGGCTGGCGTGATGTAGGCGGCCAGCAGATGTCCCAATGTGTCGACAGCGATATGCGCTTTGCTGCCACGCTTGCGTTGGTAGCCGTCGTATCCTGCACGCGGGCCGCTTTCGCATGTGGACTGAAGCGTTCGCCTATCGAGAATGACCGCACTGGGCTGGCCCTGACGCGCTTGCGCAACGCGAATGACCGAGCGCAGATCGTCGGTCATCGCTTCAAAACACCCGGCGCGAAGCCATCGTTGTGTCTGCTGATAAACGGCTTCCCACGGTGGAAAATTGGTCGGCAGCAACCGCCATGGCGCGCCTGCGCGGGCCAGCCAGCGCAGCGCGTTGTATAGCTCTCGCAGGTCGTATTGCCGCCACGGGGCGTCCTCTTTCATCAAGGTCAGATAGGGCGCCACGAAGCCCCATTCTTCATCCGCTATATCGCTTGGGTAAGGGCGGCGTTTTTCCATCCAGCTTCGACCCAACTCAGCTAGAAGAGTGCATGACACGCTCTAACGTCAGAACTGTTTGCGCCGGAACACCCCATGCATTTCAGTGCCTCTTCCTCCTCTGACCCAGTGCATCGCCTCTGCGATAACCAATTCACGGAGGTGCTGCAAGTCTTCAGGAAAAGATAGGTTGAAATTGTCGCAGTAGGTTGCATCGGACAAGCGCCAAAGAAAGCAGTTACGTTTGTAGACGTCAACCGGAACTAGATAGCTCTCAAGCATTGCGCTGAGTTCTTCGCTTCTAATGCCCTCGAAGCAGCCAGTCGAAAAATCATCATCCGGTACAGTCTCATCAATTTTGTTGGTATGGGCGTTCTTTCTGTACCGTTTCGGCAGCTTTTTGAAGGCATCGTTTGCTGCAGACATTGCTTCTGGCCACAGTCGATTTCCGTTCCTTCCAATTTGCTCGCCGATGCTCCAAAATTCCCCGTCCGGCGTAAGGCGCTCATTGATTTGTGACAGAACCAGCTCAAGATTAGCTACATGGTGGAGGGCCGATACACAGACAATAATGTTGAATGATTCATCACCGGGAAGCCCATTATTAATATCCCCGACCAGACATCGTACTTTGTGACCACCTTCTGAGAATCTGGCCGCCGCACGCTGGATGAGGTCCTCGCTAACATCAAGTAAAGTGAGTTCGACTTGCGTCTGGCAGTGTTTAGTGATCTCCTCTTCGATTCGCGCCGCGCCCGCACAGAGAGAAAGGATGCGAAGCGTACGATCCCGGCCGAGGTTTGAGGCTCTCGAGTAGAAATCCGGGGGCGTCAATGGAATCACGCTGCCAAGGCAGCGCTGCGCGAAACCAAACACCGGCTCACCGGCCTCTGGTTGGACTAGGGATACAGCCTTTCTGAGAGACGCTTCCTGCTCCAGAAGGAAGCGCGGTTGGGCATGCAGCTGCGCCTGATGCCGCTCCAGCTCAATTTCTTCAGATCGACTTTTTTGGCTCCCGTACATCGTGTGCGTATAGGCGGTCCCCGAAAAATGTGAAATCTCATTTTTCAAGCGTTGGTCATAATTCGACAGGGCATTGACGCGAGATAGACGGCCCTGTTCGCAGATAACGAACCGCGAAATGCCCACCGTTGCGTTGATCCCCGACGACGAAACGAGGGCAAGCTCAAACCAACGTGTCTCTCCTGCAAACTGGGATAGCCCAAGCCTGATGGTCTGTCGACAAAGGGGCTTTAGTTCTGAAATACGATGCGTATACCATGTCGAAATAGAGGCTCCCCCATTGCTGAGCCGCAACTCGATTGCGGCCCCCGAACGGGCATCCATCCCCGTAGGTAAGGAAAAGGCCAGTTCCAGGACGTGTTCGCTCGAAACATGGATCGGTTCGGTAATGATCCGCTGGCCAGCCGAAAAAACGATTACTTTTTCGACGGTCTGCGAGCCGTTCGGCCAAACATCGAAGCGCTCAGTCGTGCTGGCCGGCTTGATGTATTGATTGCATGTCTCGTATTCAAGAGCAAATGAATCGCTTGCGATGCTATGGGTAAACGGCAGCAAACCTTTCATTTTTTTGACTCCATGGCTGTTTGGTCATTACTTTCGCATTGTAGTGCTAGCCAGGTGTAGCGGCTCGATTACATAATTCGCCGGGCCCAATTACATCGATGAATTCGGGATCGCATTGCGTGAGAACGGACGATGATCAACCTGCGACAATACTGCCACAGCTGATCTCCCCGCTCGAGATCTTTGTTCCACCGTCGGCGCATCGCGCCGTGATCCCGTTCGCCTGCGCCATACCGAAATCTTCGCGCCACGACACACATCGTCGCGTCGCGCGCTGTTGTCGCTGCGAATTGACGTAACTGTTTGCGACGTACTTTTTTGGCTCATCGCGGATTACCGGGGAACGCGGCGCGGATTTTGAGGAGGAAATACTCCTCGTCGCGATACCCATAACAGTTTGCTGAAATACCCCCCCGGCCTGGCATCGAGCGGAACAGCTGACACGTTGATACGAGAACCCACCCTGCGTCCTGGAGATCATGCGCGGCGCCGACACCTTCACTGAAAGCCTGTTCGCGGTTCGCAAGCTGGACGATTTCGTTCCGGCATCGCATCCGCTGCGAGCGATTCGCGAGATGGCGAACGAAGCGCTGGCGAAGCTGGATCGATTGTTCGCGCAGATGTACGAATCTGACGCGAAGGGCGGACGACACGACACCGATCACGCTGGGCGCGGACAAGGGCCACGACGCGCAGGAATTCATCGAAACCTGCGAGCAGTTGAAGGTCGTGCCGCATATGGTGCAGAACAAGTCGAATCGCCACTCGGCGGTAGCCGACGAGATTGCCGGGAGCGTGGGTTACGCGCTGTCGCAACAAAAGCGCAAGCTGATCGAGCAGTCGTTTGGCCGGGTCAAGATGGTGGGCCGCATGCGGCAGGTGATGGTGCGCGGGCTTGAGAAGGTTGACCAGATGTTCGCGCTGAACATGGCAGCCTACAACCTTGTACGCATGCGCTCGCTGGGAGCAGTCCGTCCGGCGGCGGCGTAAAAGGAGGAATTCGGGCAGGAAACGGGCTCAGACCATCGGAAATCGCGGCACCGAAGCTTGAATTCCCGTCTCCCGGAAAGCCGCGCCCGTTCGGCGAGCGGGCGAAGCAAGTCTGCTCGCTGACGAGGGGTATTTCAGCAGGCTGCTAATGGGCATCCCTTGTTGGCCCGACTACGGCCAATCCGCCAGCAGTCTCCACGAAAATCAAAAAAAACGGCGGCACGCAATGTGCCGCCGTTACCGCGAGCCCGCCCACTACCGGCCCGAACTCGCGAATCCGCGCACGGGACCGGTTCGTCGCCGTGCTTGCTACGCCGCGCTATCCGTAGCCGGCGCGTAGCGCTCGAGCCAGTGCGCATACGGTGCCGGCAGCACCCACGACGGGCGCTTGATGCCGAGCTTCTTGCCCGCGTAGTACGGCCAGTGCGGATTGGCCAGATGCGCGCGGCCCACCATCACCAGGTCGAGCTGGCCGTCGGCCACGGTGCGGCTGGCGATGGCCGGATCGTCGATGCCCCAGGCCGAGGCCACCGGCAGCCCGGTTTCCTGCTTCACGCGCGCGGCGATCGGCGCGAGGAACGCCGGCCCCCACGGGATGTTCGCGGCCGGCGTCGAGAAGCCCACGCTGACGCTGAGCAGGTCCAGGCCGCCGCGCTTGAAGTCGCCGGCCAGGTTGATCGAGGCGTCGAGCGTGGCGGCGTCGTTGCCGTCGTATTCGATCACGCCGAAACGCGCCGTCAGCGGCAGGCGCTCCGGCCACACATCGCGCACCGCCGCGAGCGTCTCGTTCAGGAAGCGGCCGCGCTTGGCCCAGCTGCCGCCGTATTCGTCGTCGCGCTGGTTCGCGTGCGGCGAGAAGAAGCTCTGCGCCAGATAGCCGTGCGCGAAGTGCAGTTCGAGCCATTCGAAGCCTGCCGCCAGCGCGCGGCGCGCGGTGGCCGCGAAATCGGCGCGCACGCGCGCGATGTCGTCGAGCGTCATCGCGGTCGGCACCTTCGGCAGGTTCGCGCCGAACGGTACGGCCGACGGCGAGATGGTCTGCCAGCCGCCGGGCGCGTCGTTGGCGATGTGGTCGTCGCCTTCCCACGGGCGGTTCGCGCTGGCCTTGCGGCCGGCGTGCGCGATCTGGATGCCGGGCACCGCGCCGGCGGCCTTGATGGCGGCGGCGATGCGCGCCATCCCTTCGATCTGCGCGTCGTCCCAGAGGCCGGTGCAGGCGGGCGTGATGCGGCCTTCCGGAGCGACGGCGGTCGCCTCGACGATCACCAGGCCGGCGCCGCCGCGCGCGAGGCTCGTGTAGTGCGCGAGATGCCAGTCGTTGACGAAGCCGTCGACGGCGCTGTACTGGCACATCGGCGGCACCGCGATGCGGTTGCGCAGCTTGGCGTCCTTCAGGCTGAACGGGGTAAACAATGCGGTCATGCGGTTTGCCTCTCGGTCGGATGCGGGGCGCGCGGCGGCTGGAGCCGGCGGCGCGCGCCCCGCGGGGAAACGATCGATCCGGACGGACCAGGCCCAATTTCCGGATCAGGGTTTGCACGGAGTGTAGATGCGCGTCGCCATAATAAAAACTATCTTTGGTTTATCAAATTGATAAACATGACTTATGGCGATGCGGGGCGAGATAGCCGCGCAGGGCCGCGGGCGGCACGGCGCGGGCTGGGCGGGCCGATCGGGTGGCGGGAACGGTCACGCTCATGCCGGCCCGCGTAGCGCGTGCGACACGTGAGCCCGCCCGGTGATCGAACGACAATTCGGTGCTCTCCGCACGATCCGGCACGATTGCCGACGCGACGGCGGCACCTGTCGCCGGCAGAGCCGCTCGATGGACCTTCGCCGCCGAGCCGTCGCCGAGGCGCGCGATGCGTGCCGACACGAAAAACTCAATGACATCACCGTTCCCAGACAAGTGACGCTGAATCATCAATCGCGACAGCCGGCGTGGTAGCCTGCGAGCCACCTTCCCCCATGCCGGCGCGGCCGGCCACCCGACCATGCGAACCCGTCACGAGAACCTGTCCGGTGGCATCAGCGTGTTCGCGGCGGTGGTGGCGGCCGGCACGTTCGCGGCGGCGGCCGACGCGATCGGCATGACGCCGCCCGGCGTGAGCCGCGCGATCGCGCGGCTCGAGCAGCGGCTGCGGATCCGCCTGTTCCATCGCACCACGCGCTCGGTGGTGCTGACCGACGAGGGGCGGCGTTTCCACGAACGCGTGATGCCGCATCTGGCGGGGCTGGAGGAAGCGGCGGCCGGCGCGGCCGGCGACGCCGCCGTGGCGCGCGGGCGCCTGCGCGTCAATCTCGATCCGGTCTGCTATGCGGCGATCCTCGGCGCGCCGCTCGAACGCTTCATGGCCGCGCATCCCGAGCTCGAACTGGAGTTCATCGCGCGCGACACGGTGGGCGACCTCGTGATGGACGGCTTCGATCTGGCCATCCAGTTCGGCGAGCCGCGCGCCTCCACGATGATCGGCCGCAAGCTGCTCGACACGGCCGTCGTCACCACCGCCGCGCCCGCGTATCTGGCGCGCCGCGGCCGGCCGGCCACGCCCGAGGCGCTCGCCGACAGCCGCCACACCTGCATCGAATTCCGCAACCCGGAGACGGGCAAGCCGTTTCCGTGGGAGTTCCATCGCAAGCGCGCGCGCCGCGTGGTGGCCACGCGCGGGCGGCTGATCGTCAACGATCCGTCGGCCATGATGCAGGCCTGCGTGGGCGGGCTCGGCATCGCGCAGATGCTGCGCTTCTCGGCCGGCCCGCTGCTCGCCGACGGCCGGTTCGTCGAGCTGTTCCCCGACTGGGCCGACGAACGTTTTCCGCTCTACGCCTATTACCCGTCGCGCGACCACCTGCCGGCGCGCACGCGCGCGTTCCTCGATTTCGTGATCGCGCTGCTCGGCGAAGCCTGAGGGTGGCACGGCGCAGGGTGCGCGCGTGCCACCGTGCGATATCGAGCGACGTCGTGCGGTATCGCGCGTCTACGCGAACACCGGCGCGGCCGGATCGAGCAGCTTGTCCAACGTGATCGGCAGCTCGCGCACGCGCTTGCCGGTGGCGTGATGAACCGCATTCGCCACTGCGGCCGCGAGCCCGGTGATGCCGATCTCGCCCACCCCGCGCGCGCCGAACTCGTTCAGTTCGAAATCGGGGTGATCGAGGAAGATCACCTCGATCTCGGGCTGGTCCGCGTGGACCGGCACCACGTATTCGGCGTAGTTGTTGTTGGCGGGCAGGCCGGTGCGCGGGTCGTACTCGGTGGCCTCGAACAGCGCCATGCCCACGCCCATCACGATCGCGCCTTCCACCTGGTTGCGCGCCGTCAGCGGGTTCATCACGCGGCCCACGTCGATCGCGCTGACCACGCGCGCCACGCGCAGGTGCGAGATGCCCGGGTCCCAGCGGACCTCGACGAAGTGGACCCCGAACGAGCGGAACGAGACCTTGCCCGAGGGCGCCGCGGCGGTGCTCGCGAAGCCTTCGGCATTGGCGTAGCGGCGCGCCTTGAGCACCGCGTCGAACCCGGCTTCATGCTTGCCGTCGCCGAGCATGCCGCGTTCGAAGCGCAGATCCTCGGGCTTCACGCCCGCGAACGGCGCGCCGTCGGCGGTGGCGATCGTCTTCAGCTGCGCGATCGCATTGCGGGTGGCCTCGGCGATGGCCGGCGACACGCTCGCGGTGGCCCACGAGCCGCCCGACATCGGCGCGGGCGGGAACGAGGAATTGCCGAGCCGCACCTTGATGCGCTCGACCGGCAGGCCGGTCAGCTCGGCCACGATCTGCGCGGCGATCGTGTAGGTGCCGGTGCCGATGTCCTGCACCGCGCAGTTGACGAGCACGGTGCCGTCGCTCGCGAGCTGCACGCGCGCCTCGGCCGGGGTGCGGTAGGCATCCCAATTGCAGGCGGCCATGCCGTAGCCGATCACCTCGCGGCCGTCGCGCATCGCACCGATGCCCGGCTCGCGCGCCGCCCAGCCGAAGCGCTCGGCCGCCGTGGCGATCGCCTCGGGCAGATGGTTGCCGGACCACGGCAGGTTGGCCACCTCGTCGCGCGTGGAGAGATTCTGCAGCCGGAACGCGAGCGGGTCCTGGCCGACCGCGAGCGCGAGTTCGTCGATCGCCGATTCGAGCGCGAACAGGCCGGGCGCGGCGCCCGGCGCGCGCATCGAGGTGGCCGAGCCGTGGTTCACGCGCGTGGTCTGGTGGCTCACCAGCACGTTCGGGCAGGAGTAGAGCACGCGCGACACGCCGCCGCAGTTCTCGACGAACTGGTCGGTCATCGAGGTGGTGTTGACCGATTCGTGGCGCAGCGAGACGAGCCGGCCCGACGCGTCGGCCGCCAGCCGCAGCCGCTGCCTGGTCTCGGGGCGATGGCCGGTGGTGGTGAACATCTGCGCGCGCGGCACCACCAGCTGCACGGGCCGGCCGACCGCGAGCGCGGCGGCGCTGGCCGCCACCGAATGCGGCCACATGAACAGCTTGCTGCCGAAGCCCGAGCCGATGAACGGCGCGTCCACGGTGACCTGATCGGGCGTGAGGCCGAACACGCTGGCCAGCGTGTTGCGATGCACGGTGACGCCCTGCGAGGCCTCGAACACGTAGAGATGGCCGTCCTCCCAGCGCGCCACGGTGGCATGCATCTCCATCGGGTTGTGGGTTTCCACCGGCGTGCGGTAGGTCGCGTCGATCCGGTGCGGCGCCGCGTCGAACGCCGGCTCGGCCTCGCCGCGCGCATGGCCGCGTCCGCCGTCGTGCGAGCCGCCCGTCGCGAGCCCCTGCTCGAGCGTGGCGGCGGCGTGGTTGCGCGCGTAGTCCACGCGCACCCGGCAGGCGGCCTCGCGCGCGTGCTCGAACGTATCGGCGATCACCAGCGCCACGAACTGGCCCGCGTAGTTGACGTTGGCGTCCTCGAGCGGCAGGCGCGATTCGTCGGTGATGGTCGCGCGCAGGATGGTCGGGATCGAGATCGGGCTCTTCTTCGGCCGGTACATGCGCGGCACGTGCTCGTGATGGAGGATCTCAATCACGCCCGGCACGCGGCGCGCGTCGCTGGTGTCGATGCGCGTGACGCGTCCGCTCGCGATGGTGCTGAACACGCCATAGGCATACACCATGCCGGGCGGATGCTGGTCGGCCGTGTAGCGCGCGGCGCCCGTCACCTTCAGTTGGCCGTCCACGCGCTTCATTGGCCGGCCGATCGTCGATTCGCTCATGCGAGGCTCCGGAGTGGGCTGGAAAGGGGCGGACGTCATGCGGTGACCGTCTGCAGGTTGCGCACGATCGCCTGCTGGCCGAGCGCGATCTTGAAGCCGTTCTGGCCATACGAGCGCGCGCCGGCGAGCGCCAGCGCGGCGGCCTTCGCGAACGTGTCGACCGTGGCCGGCTGGCCGGCCAGCGCCTGTTCGGCCGCGAGCGCGCGCCACGGCCGGGTGGCCACGCCGCCCAGCGCGAGCCGCGCGGTCTCGATGGTGCCGCCGCGCATCACCACGATGGCCGCGCACGAGGCCAGCGCGAACTGGTACGAGGCGCGGTCGCGCAGCTTCAGGTAGGCCGAGCGGCTGCCGGCGAGCGGCGCGTCGAGCGTGACGTGGGTGACCAGTTCGCCGTCGGCCAGCGCGTGCTCGCGCCACGGCGTGGCGCCGGGCAGCAGGTGGAAATCGGCGAAATCGATCTCGCGCGCGCCGGCCGGCCCCTGCACCTGCACGCGCGCGCCGATCGCGGCCATCGCCACGCACATGTCGGACGGATGCGCGGCGATGCAGTGGTCGCTGCCGCCGAGCACCGCGTGGACGTTGCGGTTCTGGCCGTCGATCGCGGCGCATCCCGAGCCCGGCTCGCGCTTGTTGCACGGCGAGACGCCGTCGCGGAAGTAGCCGCAGCGCACGCGCTGCATCAGGTTGCCGGCGGTGGTGGCCTTGTTGCGCAGCTGCGTGCTGGCGCCCGACAGCAGCGCCTGCGAGAGCAGCGGATAGGCATGGCGGATCGCGTCGTCGTGCGCGAGCGCGGTGTTCGACACCATCGCGCCGATCCGCACGCGCCCGTCCGGCAACGGCTCGATCCGGTCCAGCGCGAGTTTGTGGATGTCGACCACGCGCGCCGGGCGCATCACGTCGAGCTTCATCAGGTCGAGCAGCGTGGTGCCGCCCGCGAGGAACACCGCCTGGTCGGCCGCGCGCGCGGCCAGCGCCTGCGCGACCGAATCGGCGCGCTGGTAGTCGAAGCTGCGCATCAGAGATTCCTCCCGCCCTTGGCGCGCGCGTCCTGGATCGCGGCGACGATGTTGCGATAGGCGCCGCAGCGGCAGATGTTGCCGCTCATCGCCTCGCGCACCGAGTGGTCGTCGGCGGGAATCCGCGCGTCGCGCAGCACGGCCACCGCGCTCATCATCTGGCCGGCCGTGCAGTAGCCGCACTGGTAGGCATCGTGGTCCCAGAACGCCTGCTGGACCGGGTGCAGGCGGCCGTTCTGCGCGAGCCCCTCGACCGTGGTGATCGCGTCGCCCTCGTGCATCAGCGCGAGCGACAGGCACGAGTTGATCGCCACGCCGTTGACGTGGACCGTGCAGGCGCCGCACTGGCCGTGATCACAGCCTTTTTTCGTGCCGGTCAGCTGCAGCGTGTCGCGCAGCACGTCGAGCAGGATCGCGTTCGGCGCCACCGTCAGCTCGTGCGTGACGCCATTGACGGCGAAGCGCAGGTTCGGGCGGCCGGCGTCGTTCGCGGCCGGCTGGAGCGCGGCGGCGGGGGCGTCGCCGGCGGCGGCGGGCGTTTCCGCCGCCGTCGCGCCGTCGAGCCAGCCGCCCGTGCCGGCGGCGGCCACGCCCGAGGCGCCGGCCTGCAGGAAGCGGCGCCGCGAAATCGCGGGGCGCGGCGCGGCGGCCGACGCCGGCGCGGAACCGGAGGACGGACCGGCAGCGGGAACAACAGCGGGAACAACAGCGGTGGCGGGGCTGGCCGTCCGGGCCGTGGCCAGGGCGGTGCCGTCGCCGGACTCGGGGGCGAACGGAGTCGGGGAATCGTGGGTCATCGGCTTTCCTGTGCGGTGGGGGCGCACGCCGGGTGCTGCGCGCAATCCCTATTAAAGCCGGTCGCGGCGCGCCTCACCAGCCCCGCCTGCCTCAAAGCCCCGTGCAGGAAATCTCATCAATCGGACGGGGCCCGATCGCCGAGGATGGGCGGCCGGCGCGAAGGCGGTGCGATACCCGGCGCGCGCCATTCCCCGCGGGCATCCGGGAAGGCGCCCACGGCAAGCTTCGTTCCCGGCCGGGGCGCTGGCGGGCGTGGCGCGGGCGAAGCTCAGGAGGGCGGGGCGCAACGGACGCGGGAACGTGGCGGCGATGCCGGGCGGCGTGAAGCGCGAACGGGTGGCATGCGTGCGCGGCGCTAACCGCGCGCCGCCCGGCCCGGCGCCTGCCCATACGCATGCGCCTGCGCCAGCAGCCACGCGCGAAACGCCTCGAGCGGCTTGCTGTGGCTGAGTTCGGTCGGATAGACGAGGTAATAGGCGGCGTCGTCGGCAGCCGCCGCGCGCGCGGCTTGCGCGGGCGGCACCACATAGGGCACCACGATCCCGAGCTGCTTCTCGCGCCCGTCCACGAAGAACTTCGGCACCAGCGCGATGCCGAGCCCGGCCGCCGCCGCGCTGATCAGCATGGTGTGCAGCTCGTAGCGGTCGCCCTGCATGGTGCCGTGCTCGTCCACGCCAAGCGAGGCGAACCAGCGCGCCCAGCCGTCGGGCCGCGTGGTCGAGTGCAGCAGCGGGTAGGCGAGCAGCTCGTGCGGCTTGCGCACGGGCTTGCCCAGCAGCGCCGGCGAGCAGACCGGCACGACTTCCTCGCCGAACAGGTAGTCGGCCGACGCGCCGGGCCAGGTCGGCTTGCCGTAATGGATCGCCGCCTCGAAATGCGATTCCGCGAATGAAAAGATCCCGGTGCGCGCGCCCATGTTCACGCGCACGTCGGGCGTGCGATCGTAGAAATCCTTCAGGCGCGGAATCAGCCACTGCGAGGCGAAGGTGGGCAGCACCGCCAGTTCCAGGTAGCTGCCGCCGCTGCCGTGCGCGATGATCGAGAGCGTGTCGCGATCGAGATGTTCCAGCGCGCGGCGCACCTGCGTGCTGTAGAGGCGCCCGGCGCGCGTGAGCACCACGCGCTGCTTGGCGCGCACGAACAGGCGCACGCCGAGGCTGGCCTCCAGCGTCGCGATCTGCCGCGAAATCGCGCTTTCCGTCAGGAACAGCTCGCGCGCCGCGTAGGTGAAGCTCTCATGGCGGGCCGCCGCCTCGAACGCCAGCAGCGCGCCCATGTTCGGGATCTTGAATTTGCGCATGATGATTCCGAAAACGCATCAAGTCCCGATTTTATCTCGCTTTACGGCGGACTCGGTCGTTCCGATAATGCGGCGAGTTCAAGGCCGACGGCACCCGCGAATCCGGCCACGCACCGCCCGCTGGCCGCCGTCCGCCACGCCGGCGAGCCCCACTTCGTTTCGACCAGAGACCCGATGCGCAATCCCAACCTCGACACCCTGCTGTCCGCGCTGCTCGGCCCGGCCACCGCCGATGCGCTGTTCGCGACGCTGAACCTGCCGCCGTGCCTGGCCGATTGGGAACCCGGCAGCGTCACGCGCGCCGAGCTCGCGCAGGCGATGAACATGGCGCTGTTCGAGGGCCTGCTCGACCGCTCGCCGAACGGCCGCGCCTACACGCGCGAGACGGTGGAGGCGGGCGGCTCGGTCTGCTTCGATCACGGCGCGCTGCGTACCGTGCGCTGGCACGACAACGGCGCGCTGCCGCCCGGCGAGGCCGCGTTCACGCGCATCCTGCGCCCGCTCGGGTTCCGTCCGAACGGCCGCTATCCGCTCGACCGGCTCGGCATGACGGGCCGTGCCTATGCGCACGAGGACGCGCCCGACGACATCGCCCAGTTCTTCGTCAGCGAGCTGCATCCGGAGCGCTTCTCGTCCGAGTTCCAGCAGGCCGTCTCGAACGTGGTGCGCAGCTCGCGCGACCCGCTCACGCCCGAGGCCGCCGGCCTGCTCTGGGAACTCGAACGCGACGGCACGCTGCCGCTCGCGGCCGCGCAGCGGCTGCTGCCGGTGCTGGTCGGCGCGTTCGCGCGCCAGCATGACGTGCCGGCCGTGGTCGACTACGAGGCGCTGCTCGCCGAATCGGCCGAGATGGCCTGGATCGCGACCGAGGGCAACGCGTTCAACCACGCCACCGACCGCGTGGCCGACGTGTTCGCGCTGGCCGAGGCCGAGAAGGCCAGGGGCCGGCCGATGAAGCCCGAGGTCGAGCGTTCGCGCTCGGGGCGCGTGTTCCAGACCGCCTACCGCGCCGACATCGTCGAGCGCGAGTTCCGGACCGCCGACGGCCGCACGCTCTCGCGCAGCGTGCCGGGCTCGTTCTACGAATTCATCACGCGCAAGCGCGAATTCGACCGCGCCACGCAGCGCTGGACGCTCGACCTGCGCTTCGACGCCGGCAACGCGCAGGGCATCTTCCGCATGACCGCGAACGCGGGCAGCTGACGCGAAGCGCCCGGCGGCGCCAGCCCCAGCCCCTTCGCGCCGGGCTTGATGAGCAAACCGCAAGAGGTGGTGCGCAGATCTCGTTTGATCCGCGCGTATTGGCTGCCGAGAATCAATCGCCGCGCCCGAGCGAGCCACCGGCCGCCTGCCGCGGCGCACGATATCGAAACAACGAGACCGAACCCGGGAGCCCCGAACCCGCAATCCGCAATCCGCATCGCCCGACTCGCGGCGCCGCGCGCCGCCGCCGGCCCTGCATCGCCGTCACCGCCGTCACTGAATTCGCGCCGCGAATTCCCCACCGAGAAGGAAGCGTCCGATGAAGATCCGTTCGAGATTCGCCCGTCGCATCGTCCTGACCGCCGTGCTGGCCTGCGCCGCCGGCGGCGTGCTCGCGCAGGAAATCGTGAAGATCGGCGTGGCGAGCCCGCTCACCGGCAGCGCCGCCGCCTACGGCAAGGACATCGAGGACGGCGTGCGCATGGCGGTGGACGAGGCGAACGCCGCGCACCCGGTGATCGGCGGCAAGCCGGTGCGCTTCGAGGTCGATTCGCAGGACGACCAGGGCGACCCGCGCGTGGGCGTGCAGGTCGCGCAGCAGCTGGCCGACGATCACGTCGCGGCGGTGATCGGCCATTTCAACTCGGGCACCACGCTGCCGGCCTCGAAGATCTACGCGAAGGCGGGCATCCCGATGCTCACGCCGGCCGCGACCAATCCCGACATCACGCGCGCGGGCCTTGCCACCGTCTATCGCGTGATCGCCAACGACGTGCAGAACGCCGGCAACGCGGGCGCCTACGCGGCCACCGTCACGCGCGCGAAGCGCATCGCGATCATCGACGACCGCACCGCGTTCGGCCAGGGCGAGGCCGACCAGTTCGAGAAGGCGGTGCGGGCCAACGGCGGCACGGTGGTGGCGCACGAGTTCGTGTCGGACAAGGCGGTCGATTTCAGCGCGCAGCTCACGCGCATCAAGAGCGCCAGCGCGGACCTGGTGTTCTTCGGCGGGCTCGACGCGCAGGCCGCGATGCTCGTCAGGCGGATGCGCCAGCTCGGCATGCGCGCGCAGTTCCTGGCCGGCGGCGGCGTGATGAACGCGAACTTCATCCGGCTGGCCGGCCCGGCCGCCGAAGGCGCCTCGGTGTGGGAGTACGGCCAGCCGCTCGCGCGGCTCGCCAAGGGCCGGCAGTTCGAGACGCAGTTCCGCGGCAAGTACGGCGTGGACATGCTGGCCTACGCGCCGTTCGCCTACGACGCCACCTGGATCGTGATCCACGCGATGCAGCAGGCCGGCACGGTGGCGCCCGCCGGCTACAACGCGACGCTGAAGGCCACCCGCTACGACGGCATCACCGGCACCATCGCCTTCATGCCCAACGGCGACCTGAAGCAGCCCAGCTCGACGCTCTATCAGGTGAAGTCGCTCGCCTGGGTGCCGGTCACGACGCGGCAGGGCGCCGAATGACGCCGGACGCGCAGGACCCGGTACGACGCACGGCGCGCCTCGGCCCGAAGCGCGCCGTGCGCGGCCGTCCCGGTCGCGCACGGCGGCAACCGCCACGGCAGCGGCCCGGCCGCTCCCGCATTTTTCCTTTTCCCGACTCACCATAGGTGGCAACGTGAACGCAACCCGCATCCTTTCCGAGCTCGGCATCGAGCGTCTGGCCGACTCGGGCGACCTCGCCGTCCATTCGCCGATCGACGGCCAGCCGATCGGCCGCGTGGCGAGCCGCTCGGCGGCCGAAGTCGACGCGGCGCTCGACGCCGCGCAGCGCGCCTTCCTCGCCTGGCGCGAGGTGCCGGCGCCGCGTCGCGGCGAGCTGGTGCGCCTCCTCGGCAACAAGCTGCGCGAGAAGAAGCAGGCGCTCGGCGCGCTGATCACGCTCGAATGCGGCAAGATCCTGCAGGAAGGGCTCGGCGAAGTGCAGGAGATGATCGACATCTGCGATTTCGCGGTGGGCCTGTCGCGCCAGCTGTACGGCCTGACCATCGCGTCCGAGCGCCCCGGCCACCGGATGGCCGAGACCTGGCATCCGCTCGGCGTCTGCACGGTGATCTCGGCGTTCAACTTCCCGGCCGCCGTCTGGTCGTGGAACGCGGCGCTCGCGCTGGTATGCGGCAACGCCGTGATCTGGAAGCCGTCGGAGAAGACCCCGCTCACCGCGCTGGCCACCCAGCAGATCCTCGACGACGCGCTGCGCGAATTCGGCGACGCGCCGGCCGGCCTCTCGGCCGTGCTCAACGGCGGGCGCGAGGTGGGCGAGCAACTGGTGGCCGATCCGCGCTCGAACCTGGTGAGCGCCACCGGCAGCACCGCGATGGGCCGCACGGTGGGCGTGGAAGTGGCGCGCCGCTTCGGCCGCTCGCTGCTCGAACTGGGCGGCAACAACGCGGGCATCGTCTCGTCGACGGCGAACATGGAGCTCGCGCTGCGTGGCATCCTGTTCTCGGCAGTCGGCACCGCCGGCCAGCGCTGTACCTCGCTGCGGCGTCTGTTCGTGCAGGCCGACGTCTACGCGGCCACCGTCGAGCGGCTCAAGGCGCTCTACGCGAAGGTCACGATCGGCAATCCGCTCGAGGCCGGCACGCTGATGGGGCCGCTCATCGACGGCGCCTCGTTCGCGCGCATGCAGGCGGCGCTGGAGCAGGCGCGCCGCGAGGGCGGCACGGTGTTCGGCGGCGGCCGCCACGCGGTGCCGGGCCACGACGGCGGCTTCTACGTGCGGCCGGCGATCGTCGAGATGCCGGCGCAGACCGACGTAGTGCTGACCGAGACGTTCGCGCCGATCCTCTACGTGCTGAAGTACGAGCGCTTCGACGAGGCGATTGCCGCCAACAACGCGGCCTCGCACGGCCTGTCGTCGTGCGTGTTCACCACCGACCTGCGCGAGAGCGAGCGCTTCCTGTCGGCGGCCGGCAGCGACTGCGGGATCGCCAACGTCAACATCGGGCCGAGCGGCGCCGAGATCGGCGGCGCGTTCGGCGGCGAGAAGGAGACGGGCGGCGGGCGCGAGTCGGGCTCCGACGCGTGGAGGAGCTACATGCGCCGTGCCACCAACACCATCAACTACTCGTCGGCGCTGCCGCTCGCGCAGGGCATCGACTTCAACATCGACTGAGCGCGGGCCATCCGCGATTCGTGCGCGGGCGCTCCGGTGCCCGCGCATCCCTGATACCGGCAATGGAATGGAGCCCTCCATGAGTTCCCGCATCGTTATCGTCGGCGGCGGCGTGATCGGCAGCGCGATCGCGTATTTCCTGCGGGCGTCGGACCCGAGCGCGTCGGTCACCGTGATCGAGCGCGATCCGACCTACGCGCGCTCGTCGTCGGCGCTGTCGGCCGCGTCGATCCGGCAGCAGTTCTCCACGCCGCTGTCGATCCGCATGTCGCTGTTCGGCATCGGGTTCCTGCGCGAACTCGGCGAGCGGCTCGCGATCGACGGCGAACGGCCGTCGATCGATCTGCACGAGGGCGGCTACCTGTTCCTCGCCACGCCGGCCGGCGAGGCCACGCTGCGCGAGAACCACGCGCTGCAGGTGGCCGAGGGCGCGCAGATCCGGCTGATGGCGCCCGACGCGCTACGCGCGACGTTTCCGTGGCTCAACGTCGACGATCTGGCCGCGGGTGCCTACGGCGAGCGCGGCGAGGGCTGGTTCGACGGCTACGGGCTGGTGCAGGCGCTGCGCAGGAAGGCGCAATCGCTCGGCGCGCGCTATCTGGCCGCCGAGGTGGTGGCGCTGCAGCGGGAGGGGCGCCGCGTCACGCAGGTGGTCACGGCCGACGGCGGGCGCCATCCCTGCGATACCGTGGTGAACGCGGCCGGCGCCTGGGCGAAGCGGATCGCGGCGCTGGCCGGCATCGAGATCCCGGTCCATGCGCGACGCCGCAGCATCTTCAACGTGTCGTCGCCGGCGCGGCTCGAGGCCTGCCCGCTGCTGATCGATCCGGGCGGCGTGTACTTTCGTCCCGAGGGGCGCGGCTATATTTGCGGCACCTCGCCGTCGCCCGAGCACGACCCCGATGACCTGCCGCTCGACGAAGTCGATCACGCGCTGTTCGACGAAGTGATCTGGCCGGCGCTCGCGCATCGCGTGCCGGGCTTCGAGGCGCTGCGCGTGGAGCGCAGCTGGTCCGGCTACTACGAATACAACGTGTTCGATCACAACGCGATCATCGGCTACCACCCCGATCTCGAGAACTGCGTGTTCGCCAACGGCTTCAGCGGCCACGGCCTGCAGCAGGGGCCGGCCACCGGGCGCGGCGTCAGCGAGCTGATCCTGAACGGGCGCTACACCTCGCTCGATCTGTCCGAACTCGACTGGCGGCGCGTGCTGGAGCGGCGTCCGATCGTCGAGAAGAACGTGGTGTGACGGGAGCATGAGCGATGATGCATGAGTTCACCGCGCCGTTTCGCGAGCCGGCCGGCTCGCCGATTCGCGAGCTGTTCAAGTATCTCGGCCAGCCGGGGATGATCTCGCTGGCGGGCGGCTATCCGGCCGCCGGCCTGTTCGACACCGAGGGCCTGGCGGCCGCGGCCGAGCGCGCCTGGCGCAACCCGGTGCGCTGCCTGCAATACGGGCCGACCGACGGCCTGCCCGAGCTGAAGGCCGCGCTGGCCGCGCGGATGGCGGCGCGCGGCGCGCCCTGCGCGCCCGACGAGCTGGTGGTGACCACCGGCTCGCAGCAGGGGCTCGACCTGCTGCTGCGCGTGCTGGTGGCGCCCGGCGACGTGGTGCTGACCGAGCAGCCGGCCTATCCGGCCACGCTCGCGGCGCTGCGCCTGCAGCAGGCCAGCATCGTCACGCTGCCGACCGATCGCGACGGGCTCGACGTGAGCGCGCTCGCCGTGCTGCTCGAATCGGGCCGCTGCGCGCGGCCCAAGCTGCTCTACACGGTGCCGACCTTCGCCAACCCGACCGGCGCGACGCTCACGCGCGAACGGCGCCTCGCGCTGCTCGCGCTGGCGGTGCGTTACGGCTTCGTGATCGTCGAGGACGATCCCTACGCGGAGCTGCGCTTCGCCGGCGAGCCGCTGCCCTCGCTGCTCGCGCTGGCCGCCGAGGTGCCGGGCGCGCGCGAGCACGTCGTGCATTTCGCGAGCCTGTCGAAGATCGTCGCGCCGGGGCTGCGGATCGGCTGGAGCGTCGCGCCGGCCGCGATCGCGCGGCGCTGCACGGTGGCCAAGCAGACCGTCGATCTGTGCAGCTCGCCGTGGACCCAGGCGATCGCCGCCGAGTACCTGGCCGACGGCGCGCTCGAACGCCAGCTGCCGCGCATCGCGGCGGCCTATCGCGACAAGTGCGATGCGCTTTGCGACGCGCTCGACGCGGCGTTTGGCGACGCCGTCACGTTCCATCGTCCCGAGGGCGGGCTGTTCGTCTGGGCACGCGCCGCCGCGGTGGAGGCGGCGGCCTGGCTCGCGCAGGCGATCGAGCGCAACGTGATGTTCGTGCCGGGCCGAGCGTTCTACGAGGATCGCGCCGATCCGGCGGCGCTGCGGCTGTCGTTCGCCGCGCCGACGCCCGACGAGATCCGCGAGGGCGTGCGGCGGCTCAGGCTCGCGTTCGACGCGACGCTCGCGCTGGAGGCGCGGTGAGCGATTGGGCGGAGTGAGGCGCGCGCCGCCATCCGCGCGCGTCATCATCCCGCCACACAGGTTGCACTCGCAACCATCCATGCGCGGCCGCCGCGCCCGAACCCGTCAGAACTTGTGGCGCAGGCCGAGCCCGACCACGGTCTGCTGGTTCGTGGAGGACGGCGTCTGGCCGCTCACGTCGGCGCCGAGCCCCGAGCCGTCGGCGCCGATGTGCTCGTAGCTGACCTGCGCATAGACGTCGGTGGTCTTCGACAGGAAGTAGTCGGCCTGCACCGACACCTCGTGCCAGCGCGGACGATGGCCGCCCGTCGCGTTCGAGATCGCGCCCTGCGTGTAGGTGTATTCGCCATTGAGCGCGAAGCTCGGCGTGAGCAGATAGCTCGCGTTGACTTCGTAGTTGCTGAAGCTCGCGCCCTGGCCGTTGCCGGCGAGGCCCAGCCCGTTCGCGCCGTTCAGCGTGGCGAGGCCGCCCAGCTGGGTGCGGGTCCAGACGAAGCCGAACAGGGCCGGGCCGAGCCGGTAGTTCACGCCCGCGCCGTAGGTGCGCTGCAGCGCGGCCACGAAGGTGCGCTCGGTCAGCGTGATCGCGCCGTTGGTGTTCGCGCTGCCGCCGTTGTTCGCCTGCAGGTAGCCGGCCGCCAGCGACAGCGGGCCGTTGCGGTACGACGCGCCGACGCTGTAGAGGCGGTTGTCGTCGAAGCCGCCGGCCTCGTTCGAGAACGCGTAGAGCGTGCCGAACTGGAAGCCGTGCAGGTCGGGGCTCGCGTACTTGATCGCGTTGTTCACGCGGAACGAGTTGTTGAGATTGTCGTTGTCGTAGGGATGGGCGGACAGGTTGTTGCCGCCCGGATGGTGGCCCGTGAAGCTGAGCGGCGCGAGGTAGTCGACCACCGAGTCGTATTGCCGGCCGAGCGTGAGCGTGCCGAGGTCGCGGTTCGCGAGCCCCACCCACGACTGATAGCCGAACAGCCGGCCGCCCTGGCGCAGCGAGCCGTTCATCACGCTGAAGCCGTTCTCGAGCGTGAAGATCGCCGCGGTGCCGGCGCCCAGGTCCTCGCGGCCGGTGATCCCCCAATGGCTGCCGGTCACGGTGCCGCTGCCCGCCTGGAACTGCTTGTTGCCGGCCGCGTTGCTCGTGTAGACGAGCGCGGCGTCGATCACGCCGTACAGCGAAACGCTGCTCTGCGCGTGGACGGCGCCGGTGGACAAGGCCGCGCACGCGGCGACTGCGAGGGTCGTTTGCTTCATCGATGGTCTGTCGTTGGAGGTGGACGGAAAACGGCCGCGGGGCGAGGCCTGGCGAATCGTTGCGTGGCGCGGGCGGCGCGGCGCCGGCGGGTGGCGAGCGGCGGGCGACGGCAGCCTGATTTCACGGTGCGAGCCGCGAAATCGGCGTGATATATTCCGAAACACGAACGATTTCTATTTACAGCGCGAGACTGTAAAGGCCGTTTGTAATGGCGGTGTGTTGGCGCGCGGCCTTTTTGTAATGAAATGCGTTGGCGCAAACCACGCGCTTTCCCCAGACATGGCGATGGATCACATCCTGGTCGTCGACGACGACCCTCACATCCGGCAACTGCTGCAGGACTACCTGCGCGAGATGGGCTATCAGGTGCAGGTGGCTTCCGGCGGCGCGCAGATGAAGCGGGCCTTGCGGCACGCGCAGGTCGACCTGATCGTGCTCGACCTGATGCTCGACGGCGAGGACGGCCTCGATCTCACGCGCGACCTGCGCCGCGAGCACGGCGTGCCGATCATCATCCTGTCCGCGCGCGGCGGCCTGCTCGACCGGATTCTCGGGCTCGAGATGGGGGCCGACGACTACCTGCCCAAGCCGTTCGATCCGCGCGAGCTGGTGGCCAAGATCAAGGTCGTGCTGCGCCGCACGCGCGCCGTGCCGGGCGGGCGCACCGCCGACGCGAGCGCGTGGATCGGCTTCGCCGGCTGGCGGCTCGACACGCGCATGAAGCAGCTGCTCTCGCCCGACGGCGTGGTGGTGTCGCTGGGCGGCTCCGACTACCGCACGCTGCGCACGCTGCTCGATCACCCGAACCGGCCGCTGTCGCGCGAATTCCTGCTCGACCGCGTGTTCGACAAGGGGCTCACGCCGCTCGACCGTTCGATCGACGTCTGCGTGAGCCGGCTGCGCCAGACGCTGAACGATTCGGCGCGCAACGCGACGCTGATCCGCACCGTGCGCAACGAGGGGTACATGCTGGTGGCCGAGGTCGCCTACGAGGCGTAGGCGAGGAGCCGGCCGATCGAAACGGCACCGCGCTGTCCGGTGCCGGCCGACGATGGCGCCGCGCTGGCCGTGAGCTTCCTTGCCGGCGCGGCTCCCCTTGCAACGAATGCGGATGGCCGCCGTGTCGCCGTGACGGCATGCCCTCATGCGGCGCTCACGGCCGCCGTTTCACCCCGCCAGCACGTCGCGCAGATACACCCCGCCCGACAGGCCCTGCCGGACCTGACGCGTCGGCTCGTCCACCAGCACTTCCTCGGCACCGGCCTCGAGCGCGTCGAGCGTGGTGCGGATCACGTCCTCGGGGCGCGCCTTCGGCACGTCGAACTGGCGGATCATGTCGGTATCGATGTAGCCGGCGTGGAAGCCGAGCACCTGCGTGCCCTGCGCGCGCAGCTCGTGGCGCAGGCCGTTGGTCAGCGCCCAGGCGGCCGCCTTGCTGACGCCGTAGCCGGCGATCAGCGGCGTGTTGGCCCAGCTCAGGATCGACAGCATGTTGACGATCGCGCCGCCGCCGTTGCGCCCGAGGATGCCCGCGAACGCCTGGCTCACGTTCAGCACGCCGATCAGGTTCGTCTCCAGCTGTTCGCGCAGCACGGCGGTGGCGCCGTCCGTGAGCAGGCCGCCGAGCCGGCCGATCCCGGCGTTGTTGACGAGCAGCGTGACGTCGCCGCATTGCCGCGCGGCCGCCTCGACCTGCTCGGGCTTCGTCACGTCGAGTTGCACCGCCGTCACGCCGGGCAGCGTGACCGAGGCCGGATCGCGGGCGCCCGCGTAGACCTTCGCCGCGCCGCGTGCGAGCGCCTGCTTCGCGAGTTCGAGGCCGAGGCCGCGATTCGCGCCGGTGATGAAGACAACCGAACCTTCGACTTTCATGCGTGTTTCCTTTCGCGCCGGGCGGCGGGTAACAATATGATCATCATCATATCGATGATCGAAAAAACGCCCCGGGGCGATCGCCGGCCGGGGCGGTGGGGCGATCAGGCCGGCGCGTAGCGCGCCAGCAGTTCGCGTTTGGTGGCCGCCAGCACGGCGCGGCCTTCGTCGTTGTCGCCGAGCGTGCGTGCCAGCTGCAGTGCGCCGAGCAGGGCGCCGGTGATGGCCCAGGCCGCGTCGGCCGGCAAGTCGGGCGGCAGCGCGCGTCGCACGTGGCGCTGCAGGCGCCGCGCGACTTCGCGCGAGGCGGCCACCACCGGCTCCGACTGGATCGGCATCTCCGAGGACAGCGCCGCCATGGCGCAGCCGCACTCGCGGTCGGCGATCACGCCTTCGTAGAGATAGGTTTCCAGCATCGCGCGAAACGGGCTCACGCCGGCCGCCACCAGCCGGTGCGCCTGCGCTTCCATGGCGGCGATGCTGCTGGCGGCGGCTTGTTCGACGGCCGCGCAGAGCAGCGCGTCGCGCGAGGCGAAGTGCGCGTAGAAGCCGCCGTGCGTGAGGCCGGCCTCCTTCATCACGTCGGCGATGCCCACGCCGTGGAAGCCGGCGCGGCGCACGGCCCGGCCGCCGACCTCGAGGATGCGGGCGCGGGAGGCGGCCTTGCGGTCGCCGGAAGCGGGTTGGTTCATGCGAGGAATGCGATGACGTTCAAAATATGATGAACATCATATTCGTGAGTGGAGGGCGAGGCAAGCGAAATTCCCTGGCCGGCCCGGCGTGCTCAGCGCGCGGCCCACGGCGGCACGGCCAGCTGCGCGGCGATCCAGTCTGAAAACGCGCGCGTCTTGGACGGCGTGCCGCCCGCCGCCGGCGTGACCACGTGGACCGAGCCGCGATCGAGCAGCGGCCAGTCGGGCAGGATCTCGACCAGCCGGCCCGCGGCCAGATCGCGGCCGGCATACCAGTCCGACGTGTACAGGATGCCCATCCCGCCGACGGCCGCCTCGACCAGCAGCTCCGCGTCGTCGGACGCGAGCGGGCCGGACATGGTGACGCCGGGCGGCGCGCCGCCGGGCTGGGCGAACTGCCATCGGTAGGGATCGTGGCGGCCCGTGAAGCAGAGGCACGGATGCTCGGCCAGATCCTGCGGCGCGCGGATGGCGGGCCGGCCGGCGAGGAACGCCGGGGCGGCGCAGATCAGGCGGCGGCGCTGCGCGACCTTGCGCGCGACGAGACGCGAATCGGGCAGCTCGCCCATGCGGATGGCGAGATCGAAGCGCTCGCCGATCAGGTCGACGAAGCGGTTGCTGGTATCGGCCTCGAGGGTGATGCGCGGATGCCGGCGCAGGAACGCGACGATCAGCGGGTTCAGCCACAGGCGGCCGAAATTGCCCGGCAGCGTGATGCGCAGGTGGCCGCGCTCCCGCCGTCTTCTCGTCGGTCTCCCGGCACACGCCCCCGTGTGCCTCGCGGCCTCTGCGCGACCCCCGGCCAGCCCCGCCGCGGAAGCCGTCGCGCCACCCCGAAACGTGCCCTTCGCGAGCGCGTTTCAGCCACCCCTTCCACGCTGGCCCGAATCTTGCCCATAGGTAGCGCCGATCTCGCCGGGAAGCTTGCCGGGCGGGGCCGACAGGCCGCTGCACCCACACGGCGGCGCGCCGATTTACCAAAACACGTCACGTCGAATTGTAATTTTTATAAGAAGGATGAATCCAATGAACGAGGTTCAATTCGTCAGGCTGATTGCCGCCACGTTGTTCCTGATGGTCTGCTGGTCGGTGGGAGGCGCGGTGCGGATTGCCGCGCGCAGCCCGATCGAGGGCGCGGTGCGACGCGCGCAGACCGTGGTCCGGCTGATGCGCTCGGTGGTCTATGCCGCGCTGCTCTACGTGCTGTCCGCGTGGTGCGCCTACGAGGCATGGCTCGCGCCCGAGTTCGTCTCGTACACGCTCGCCACGCTGCTGGTGACGGGCGCGATGACCGGCTGCTACATCGGCTGGGTGTACCTGACCGTGCGGCCACCGGTATGAACGCGCGCCGCCACGCCGTGATTTCGCGCCGGAGCGGGACGCCGGCGCGCCATCCCACCCGCCGGACCTGCCGATGATCGCCACCCAGACCGCACAAGACGTTTTCACGGCGCTCACGCGCGCCGGCTTCGAGATCAGCCTGCCGCTCTCGCTCGCCCCGGTGCGCGAGGATCGCGATTACCGCGCGCTGGTGGCGGCCGGCATCATCGGCCTGAACCTGCCCGTCCACGCCTGGGCCGACACCGAGATGTGGGCCGTGGTGGCCGCCTACGTGAACGTCCACGGCCTGGTGCGGATCAGCGAGATCCAGGCCGCGAAGCTGCGCCTGACGCCGTTCGAAGCCTCGGCGGCCAATTCGATCATCGCGCTGGCCGCGCAGATCGCGTCGCTGGCGGCCGTGCCCGGCCGCCGTGCCGCCTGACGCGACGACGGAGCGCGTGATGAAACGACGCCAACTGAACAAGGCCCAGCTGCTGCCGCTCGCGCCCGACCACCAGCGGCGCGTGCAGCTGCGGCACCACCTCGCGCTGGCGGCGCTGCGCGACGCGCGGGCCACGCCGGAGCAGATGGCGCTGCTGCTCAGCACGGTGCAGATCGCCTACCTGCTGCGCGCGCCGGTCGCGCGCGACCTGTTGCACGACGACGGGCCGGGCGAAGGCGTGGCCGGCGGCGACGGCCTGGACCTCTACCGCCGCGCCGAGCAGGCGCTCGAGCGCTGCTACGCGCGCCTGGGCGGCGGGGCGCCGATCGCGCTGCGCGACGACGAGCGCAGCGACCTCGAACGGCTCGTGACCGCCTACGACGCGCGGCTCGCCGGCCTGCCGTCGCACCGCTACGCCGACGCGCAGGTCGAGCTGCACCACTACGTGTTCACGGGCCGCTCGCCGATCCCGCCCGCCGCCGCGCGGCGGGCTGCCGAACCCGCCGCGCCGGTCGCGCGGCGGCAGGCCGAACCCGCCGCGCCGCTGGCCGCGGCGGCTCACCCATGACCCCCGGTTTCTGCAACCGCATTGCAAAAAACGCCCGGCCTGGCCCGTGTGTCCGGCCGGCGCGTGTCTCATCCTTCGAGGTATCCGCATGAGTTTCAGCATGAACGAAAAGCCCATGTCCTGTCCGCGTCCGGACGCGCCGCGCCGCGTCGACGGGATCGTGTTCCACCTGGCGCTCAACGACAGCTGGATCGAGACGATCGGCATGCCGTTCGAATGCCGCGGCCGCGTCTGGGCGGTCCACCGCTCGCCGCTCGTGGCGCCCGACAGCCATCCGCGCTATACCGTCTCCGACGTCGAGACCGGGCGCAGCTTCCGCCGCCTGCTGGAGCCTACCGTCGAGGCCGCGCGCGCCGCGGCGATCGGCGTGATCACCACCATGCCGCCGCCCGTCTGGGCCAAGATGGTCCGCTCGCGCGATCACGCCCAGGTGGCGGCATGAGCACGGCCGGCTTCGACTATCGCGCCGACGCGCGCGGCGGCGAGGTCTCGCTGCCGCTGCGCGCCTCGATGCGCCTGCCGGCCTCGGCGCGCCGCCACGGGCGCCTCGGCGGCGACGATGCGGCGGGGCGGGCGCGCCGCTTGCTCATCGATGTCGAGAGACGAAAATCTCGCAGCGGCGGACGCACACGTTAGAATCGCGAATCCGTATCCGCCCCCGCTTTCGGGGCACGCCGCGCCCGGTCCGCCGGGATCGGCCCTCGACATCTGAACGACTGAACATGACCCAGGACGACTCCGCGCCCCATGCCCCGGCGCTCCCCGACATCGAGCCATTGGAAAACGTGGAGACGGGCGTGCCGGGCTTCGACGAGATCCTCGGTGGCGGCTTCGTGCGTGGCGGCCTTTATCTGATCGAGGGGATGGCCGGCGCGGGCAAGACCATCCTGTCGAGCCAGATCGGCTTCCATCGCGTGCGCCAGGGCGACCGCGTGCTCTACATGACGCTGATCGCCGAGTCCCATGACAAGCTGCTCGGCCATCTGCGCGCGCTCGATTTCTTCGATCCGGCCGCCGTCGCGCAGAAGATGATGTTCGTGTCGGGTTATCACGAACTGATGCAGGACGGCCTCGACGGCTTCCTGAAGCTGATCGCGGCGAGCCTCGCGAACTACCGGCCCGGCCTGCTGATCGTGGACGGCTTTCGCAGCGCGCGCGAGTTCAGCGAGACCGAGCTGTCGCTGTCGAAGTTCATCCATGAACTGAACGCGCTGGTGGCCGCGATGGGCTGCACCACGCTGCTGCTCGCGCCGCTGTCGGGCAACGAGCCGCATCCCGAGCACACGCTGGTGGACGGCCTGATCGAGCTGAACCGCTATACCGACGGCGGCATGCGCCGCGCGCGCGAGATCGAGGTCCACAAGATGCGCGCGCGCAACCACCTGCTGGGCCGTCACTTCTTCCGGATCACCTCCGGCGGCCATGCGATGTACCCGCGCCTGGAGGCGCGTTTCGCGAACCTCGAGGACGAGCGCGACCTGCGCCAGCGCCTCGACACCGGCCTGCCGCATCTCGACCATCTGCTCGGCGGCGGCTTCGTGCGCGGCTCGACCACCACGGTGCTGGGGCCGTCCGGGGTCGGCAAGACGCTGCTCGCGCTGCAGTTCCTGCAGGCCGGCGTCGCGCGCGGCGAGAAGGTGGTCTATCTCGGCTTCTACGAATCGCCGCAGCGGCTGATCGGCAAGGCCGAGACGGTCGGCATCCGGCTGCGCGACGCGTTCGCCGACGGGCGCCTGTCGATGCAGTGGCAGCCGGCCGTCGAGCTCGAGGTGGACGAGCTGGCCGCCAACACGCTCGCGCTGATCCGCCGGCTCGGCGCGTCGCGGCTCGTGATCGACGGCATGGAAGGCTTTCGCGATTCCGCGCTGCGTCCGGCACGCTTCGGCCTGTTCCTGAACGCGTTCAATCACGCGCTGCGCGACGCCGGCATCACCACGCTGCTGACCGAGGAGCTGCCGCTCTACGCGGACCCGTCGCACGGCAAGGGGCTGCGGCTGTCGGCGCTGACCGAGAACCTGGTGCTGCTGCGCTACGCGGAGACCGACGGTCGCCTGCGGCGCATGCTGTCGGTGGTCAAGCAGCGCGAGAGCGCGCACGACACCTCGCTGCGCGAGCTGATCATCACGCCGGAAGGACTCGACGTCACGCCGAACGCGATCGGCGCGGCGGGCCTGCTTTCGACACAGGGGCTGACCGTGATGCACCGCCCGATGACGGGTGGCTAGCCGTACATGAAAACCATCCTGATCGTGGACGACGAGTTCGACATGCTGACCGTGTGGCGCCTGCTGCTGGAGCAGTGCGGCTACGCGGTGTTCACGGCGTCCAACGGCGCGCTTGCGCTCGACCGGATCAAGGAGGGCAAGCCGGACCTGATCGTCACCGACTTCATGATGCCGGTAATGTCGGGCGGCGAGCTCTGCGCGGTGCTTGCGCGCGAGCCGGACTGGCGCGCGATCCCGATCATCCTCTGCAGCGCGGCGGTCGATATCCCGCCGCAGCCCAATCCGTCGATCCTCTACGCGCGCAAGCCGCTGTCATTCGACGCGCTGCTCGGGATGGTGCGGCGCCAGCTCGGCGAGGCGGCCGGCTGAACCGAATCGGGAGACAAGCCAAAAGCCGCGCCGGGCGTGCAGTCCCACGATGAGCTCCGGGCTGATTGGGGTTCGATCGAGGCCGGCGTTGCAGGCCGTGAAAAAGCGTGCGCCGATTCCGCCGGCATGCGATAGTCACAATATTGCCTGCGGCGGAGTGTCTCTAATCCACCGTTCTGGCCCTCTCTGCTGCCCCGGTTTCGCGCGGCGGAGCCCAACCGAGGAACGCCAATCCGATGCCGGACGAGATCCGACAGGGCGGTGCCGTCGCGGCATCGCCGTCCACCGCCGCCGAGACCGTCGCGGCAGCGTCCGCCGTGGGCGCCACGGCTGTTTCCAGCGTCGCGGCTTCGGCGGCGATCCCGGCCGTGCTCGCCGCACTGCGCGCCGCGACCGGCGAGCAGCATGAACGGCTGCACCAGCTGATGCCGTTGTCGGCCGACACGGCCGGCCTGCACGATTACCTCGCCCATCTGCGGATCCTGCGCGCCTGGCTGGCGCCGCTCGAGCCCTGGCTCGACGGCCCCGCGCGACAGGCGCCGGCGCACGACGACGGCGCGCCGGAGGCGAATGCCGCCGCGCTGCCGCCGGTGCGGCGCGTGGCGTTGATCGACGCCGATCTCGCCGCCGCGCCGGCCGCCGCGCTGGCCGCGCTGCCTGCCGGCCCCGCGCCCGCCGAACCGTGGTGGCCGGCCGATGCCGGTGCCGCGTATCGATGGGGCGCGCGCTACGTGATCGAAGGCTCCCAGATGGGCGGCGCGGTGCTCTACAACCAGCTCCACGAACGGCTCGCGCCGCATCCGCTCGGCTTCCTCGCGGCCGGCCGCCACGGGCTGTCGGCGCGCTGGAAGGCGTTCGTGCGCTGCCTCGCGGCCGAGGTCGAGGCGCCCGCCGCGATCGCGGCGGCCTGCCGTGGCGCGACCGACGCGTTCGACCATCTCGTCAGGCTGGCCGGCCTGGCCGACGCCGCGCGCGGCGTGCCTGCCTGATGCGGATTGCCCCGATGCACGAATTCAACGACCCGGACCCGGTCCCGCAACCCGATTTCGGCGCGGCGGCGGCGGCCTTCGACTGCCTGCCCGACGCCTACCTGATCATCAACGCGCGCCACGAGGTGGTGCTCGCGAACCGCCGCTACCTGAAGCTGGTCGGCGTGGCGCCCGAGGCGATCCTCGGGCGCCGCCTGCAGGACATCAACCAGTTCGGCACCGACGCGCAGCGCGAGGCGCGCCGCGAGTGGCTCGAAGGCACGCTGAACCGGCTGCCGCTGCGCGAATCGGTGTGGTCGCCGGTGTTTCGCTACGAGATGCCGGTCGAGCACGAGAGCGGCGAATGGGTGGCGGTGCCGCGCTACTGGCGCATCAAGGCGACGCCGCTCGACGCGTCCGGTTCCCGGCTGGCCGGCGCCGTCGCGATCCTCGTCAGCGAGGTGACCGAGCACGTCGCCGAGTACGAGCGCGACCAGCGCGAGCGCGCCAAGCTGCGCTCGCAGGCGCAGCTGCGCCAGGTGGTGGCCGAGGAGGCGCGCGCGCAGCTGCGCGAGCACCAGGAGCGCCTCGAGATCGCGATGGCGTTCTCGCAGGTGGGCGCCTGGGAGCTCGAACCGCTCACGGGCGGGATCCAATGCACCGACCAGTGCCGGACCAACCTCAGGCTCGGCATCGACGACCTGCTCACGCGCGAGCGCTGGTTCGACGAGATCGTCCATCCCGACGACCGGCCGCGGCTGCGCGAGGCGATGACGCAGGCCCTCGACATGCACGAGCCGTTCGAGGTCGATTTCCGGGTGGGCTGGGAGCACGGCCAGGTGCGCTGGATCCTGGTGCGCGGCGTGGGCCGCTATCAGGCCAACGGCGCGCTGAGCTCGGTACACGGCTTCACGCTCGACATCACCGCGCGCAAGCAGACCGAACTCGAGACGCAGGCCAACGCGGTGGCCGAAAAGCGCGCGCGCGAGCAGAGCGACCGGCTCGCCACCGCGATGGACCACTTCATCACCACCGTCAGCCACGAGCTGCGTTCGCCGCTCAACGCGATCCTGAGCTGGTGCGAACTGATGCGGCGCTCGCCCGAGCCGTCGCTCGTCACGCGCGCGGGCGAGGTGATCAACCGCAACGGGCGCCAGCTCGCGCACATGGTGGACGACCTGCTCGACAGCGGCGCGATCGTGACCGGCAAGCTGTCGGTGATCCCGCGGCCGGTCGATCTCGGCGCGCTGGCCGGGATCGTGGTCGAGGACATGCGGATGATCGCCGAGGCCAAGGGGCTCACGCTGATCGCCGACCGGCTGATGCCGGCGATGGTGATCGCCGACGAGAACCGCATTAAGCAGATCGTCTGGAACCTGCTGTCGAACGCGGTGAAGTTCTCGCCGCAGGGCACCATCGAGGTATCGATCACGCCGCTCGGCGAGCGCGTCGAGCTGACCGTGCGCGATACCGGGCGCGGCATCGATCCGTCGATGCTGGAGCGCGTGTTCGAGCGCTTCCAGCAGTCGGCGGCCGATGGCGAGGGACGCGTGGCCGGTCTCGGCCTCGGCCTCTGGCTCGCGCGCAACCTGATGGAGCGGCAGGGCGGAGAGATCGTCGCCGAGAGCGCCGGGGTGGGACACGGCTCGACGTTCCGGCTGTGGTTGCCGGTGTACCGCTGAGTCTCGCGGGCCGGGACCGGCGCTGTGGTGCCGCAGCGGTGAGGCGGGATGGCGGGGGGGAGCGGTGTCGCCGGTCACGGCGCGCGCCGCTCGGCGGGGTGGGCAAGCTGGCCGGAGGCTTCAGCGGCCGGCCGGGTTCGGCGGCTTCGGCCGCTCAGCGCTGGTACGGCGGCGGTTCGTTCAGGACCGCCCAGAACATGCCGAGATCGTTGATCGCGGCCATGAAATCGTCGAATGCCACGGGCTTCACGACGTAGGCGTTCACGCCGAGGTCGTAGCTGCGCAGCAGGTCCTTTTCCTCGCGCGAGGACGTCAGCATCACCACCGGAATGTGGCGCAGGTGCTCGTCGCCGCGCACGATCTTCAGCACTTCATGGCCATCGAGCTTCGGCAGCTTCTTGTCGAGCAGGATCACCGCCGGGCTTTCGTCGGGGCGCTCGGCCCACTTGCCGTCGCGGCGCAGGAACTGCAGCGCCTCTTCGCCGTCCCGTACCGATACCACCGGATTCGCGAGTCGCGTCTTCTCCAGCGCGATCATCGTCAGTTCGATGTCGTCGGGGTTGTCTTCCACGAGAAGGATCGGTCTTAACACGCTTGCTCCATTGAACTTGATTTGCCGATTCGGGTATGGCGCTTTTACAAGGGCGCCACCCGATATTGCAGGGGCCGCCCGGCCGTCGGTGCCCGGCGGTGTTACTTCTGCTGCTTCGGTACCGAGCGCGTGCGGCGCGTCGGTGCCAGCGCCTCGAGTCGCGCCACCGCGCTGTTCGAGGTTTCCTCGCGTTCCACCGCCGCGCCGGCAAACACGCGCGGCAGCGCGAACGAGATCGTCGCACCGCGATCGGGCTCGCCACAGGCCCAAACCTTGCCCCCGTGCCGCTCGACGATCCGTTTTACCGAAGCAAGTCCTATGCCAGTGCCGTCGAACTCCTCGACGTGATGGAGCCGCTGGAACACGCCGAACAGCTTGTCGACGTAGCGCATGTCGAAGCCCACGCCGTCGTCCTTGACGAAGAACACGTCGTGGCCGGCCAGCTCGCGTTCGCCCGCATAGCGGCCGATCTCGATGTGAGCCACGTCCCGCGCAGCCGAGAATTTTACCGCGTTCTCGATCAGGTTACGCAGCACCAGATGGATCAGCACCGGGTCGGCGGTGACGTGGCCGAGCTCGCCGACGCGCCACTCGATCGCGCGCGGCGCGGCGGTGCCGTCCTGCGTCGCGTCGCGCGTCTCGTCGGCGATCAGCGCGTCGGCCATCGCGCGCATGTCGATCTTCTGCGGGCGCAGTGCCGAACGGCCCATCCGCGAGAACGCGAGCAGATCGTCGACCAGCTTGCCGCCCACGCGCGCCGAATTGACGATGCGATCGACGAAGTGGCGGCCGCGCTCGGACAGGTTCGCCATCTCCATCTCGCGCAGCAGGTCGGCATAGCCGACGATGTGGCGCAGCGGCGCGCGCAGGTCGTGCGAGACCGTATAGGAGAAGCCTTCGAGCTCCTGGTTGGCGCGCCCGAGTTCGAGCGCGAGCTCGGCCAGCTCCTCGGCGCGGCGCAGCACGATGCCGAGCAGCGCCGCGCGGAATTCGAGCGCGATCTCGCGTTCGGCCGGGCGCCACGGCGGCGAGTAGCCGCGCACGATGTCGGTCCAGACGTCGAAGCTCTTGCGCGGCGAGAGCGAATCGGCCATCGGCGCGAGTTTCTCGCGCGGATCGCCGGCCCACTTGATGGTCTTCACCACCTCGGGCCGGAACCAGACGAGATAGTTGCGGAACAGCCGCGAGATCGACACCGCCAGCGCGCCCGCGTAATCGGGGTTGGCCTCGATCACCGGCACGTCGCGCGCGAGGTTGTCGGTCCAGAACACCTCCTCGATCTGCGTGTCGAGCCACTTCACGAGCTGGCCGACCTGCGCCTCCGACGGCGTCGCGCCGGCCAGCACCACGCGCCCCTCGAACACGATCGCCACGCCCGCCGAATGGGTGAGCCGCAGCAGGTCGCGCGGATCCTCGGCGAGCGCGTCGACGAAGCTCTCGGTGTCGGCCATCGACGCCAGCAGCCGCGCATGCAGGTGGCGCAGGTCGAGCCGCAGCTCGGCCTCGGCGTGGTCCTCCTTGGCCTCGATCTGCAGCGACAGCACCTGCGCGATGTGCTCGCAGGCGGTGCGTACCTCGAACGGCGGCACGCGCGCGGTGTCGTGGTGGCACGAGATCAGGCCCCAGAGCTTGCCGCGCACCACGATCGACATCGACATCGAGGCCAGCGTGCCCATGTTCTTCATGTACTGCACATGGACCGGCGAGACGCTGCGCAGCGACGCGTAGGTCAGGTCGGTGGGGCGCTGCGTGGCCGGATGCAGCGGCGGCACCAGCCGCACCGGCCGGTAGCTCGCGTCGGCGATCAGGCGGATGCGGTTGCGCACGTAGAGCGCGCGGGCCTGGGCCGGGATGTCGGAGGCCGGGAAGTGCTGGTCCGCATACGAGGTGTAGCCGGGCTCGATGCATTCGGCGATCACGTGGCCGTTGCCCTGCTCGTCGAAGTTGTAGACCAGCGTGCGGCCGAAGCCGGTGATGCGCTGCACCTCGGTGGCCGCGAGCCGCGCCAGGTCGGCGGTGGTCTCGACGTTCTCGAGCTGGTTGATGAAGGTGCGCACCAGCGGGTACATCGACGAGAACACGTCGATGGTGCCGCGCGCGGGTTCCAGTTCGACGATCGCGAGGCCGTCGTGGCGGTGGACCACGATCGCGAACGGCGAGCGGCGCGCGGTACCGGCGGCGCGCGGATCGTCCATCGAGCCGACGTAGAGCGGCAGGCCGTTCGATTCGTGGCTGCGCAGCGCCTCGATCACGGTGGCGGCCCAGTCGGCGCCGACGAAGCGCGCGAGCGGCAGGCCCGGCAGCGCCTCGGGCGCGCCGCCCACCAGCTCGACCGCGTTCTCGCTGGCCTGCACGACGATGCCGGCATCGTCGATCGACAACAGAAAACCGTGGGGCTGGATGCCGCCCGGGATATGGATGGGTTCGCGCGCGCAATCGGCGCTATTCGTATCGGAAACGGAGGGGAGCGGGGCTGCCATTGGCACTCCTGGCTGGGGTACCGGCATTTTCGCACAGCACCATCGGGCGCGCGGGCCCCGGGGCGCGGCGCTTCGCGGCGACGCGCCCGGCGTCGCTCGCGGTGCCGGACGGGGCGTGGCGGGCGGTCGTGACCCGACGCGCGGCGCGGTTGCATCGGCGCGGGCGCGGCGGGCCGAGCCCGCGGCCGCCGCCGGCCGCTTCGCGCCGGTGCGGACGATATTTGAGATGGACCGGAATTCAAGGACAGACAACGACGCGGCGGGTCGTTTTAATAGGCATAGAGAGAGCCGTAACCGATTCTTCCGATTATTCAGCCAGGAGAGCCTGATGTCGAATCCGTCCGACCACGGCGAGGCCGTGCGTCCGGTGTCGCGCGCCTTCGTGCGCCGCGCCCCGGCGCTGCCGTCGTGCGGGCGGACGGCGGCCTGGCTGGTGGCCTCGCTGGCAGCGTGGTCGGCGGCCGGGCGCTCGCCCGGCATCGCGGCGGCGCGGCGGAGGGCATGACGATGCGT
This sequence comes from Burkholderia perseverans, assembly GCF_022870505.1. Lineage (NCBI taxonomy): Bacteria > Pseudomonadati > Pseudomonadota > Betaproteobacteria > Burkholderiales > Burkholderiaceae > Burkholderia > Burkholderia perseverans. The sequence goes on along the minus strand of NZ_CP045093.1, from coordinate 2,923,795 downwards.
GCCGATGCCGTATCTCCGGTCGACGACCGGATCGTCCATCCCGGCCCGGCGCCGCTCGAACCGGGCGCGCTGATCGCCGCGCTCGGCTACTGGCGCGACACGCTCGCCGGCCTGCCGGCCGCGCTGGCGCTGCCGGTGGACCGGTGCCGCGAGCGGCCCGCCGCGCGCGTGGCCGAATGCATCGACTTCGAGATCGATCCGGTCCGCCATGCCGCGCTGCGGCGCCTCGCCGTCGCGCACGGCGCAACGATGTTCGAGGTCATTCACGCCGCGCTCGCGATCGTGCTCGGCGGCATCGCGGCCCAGCACGATCTGGCGATCGGCACGCCGGTGCGCCAGGGCGGCGCCGCGAACCGCGTGGTGCTGCGCACCGACCTGTCCGGCAATCCGTCGGCCGGCGAACTGCTGAGGCGGGTTCGCACCGCCGACCGCGCCGCGCTGGCGCGCCGGCAGCTGCCGTTCGCGCGGCTCGCCGCGCTCTTCGCGCCCGAGTCCGGCGCGACCCATCCACTGTTCCAGGTGATGTTGGCGGTCGGGCAGGTCGGCGACGACCTGTCGTGGGCCGCGCGCGCCGTCGCCGACGGCGTCGAACTCGCGTTCGCGCTGCGCGACACCTACGGCGCGCTGATCGGCGCAATCGTCTACGCGGAGCAGTGGTACGACCGCGAGACGATCGAGTCGATTCGTGCGCGCCTCTGGCAGGTGCTCGACACGATCGCTTCCGATCCGTCGCGCCGGTTCGGCGACATGCCCCTGTTGACCATTGACGACCGCGAGCGCCTGCGCTCGTGGATGCGGGCGCCCGGTTCGCCGGGCGCGGCCGGACGGCGCGCGGCGCCGGTGGCGAGTGCCTCGCCGCCGGCCGCGGCGCCCGCCTGCGCGGGCCCGGGCAGCGACGCGACCGCCGACGCGGCGGCGCGCGCCTGCCGCCGCGCGGCCGCGAAGGACGCACCGGGCGAGCCGGTCGCGGCTTGAGCGGCCGGTGCGGGCCGCGCGCGTGTCGTGCGCGAGCGTGCGATCGAGCCGGCCTGGCCGCCGTGCCGGGTTGGGACCGCGCGCCGATCGCTGTCGGGATCGGCGCGCGGGGCAGTGCATCGGGCCGGACGGGCCGCCGCACGCGCAGTGCGGCCGGCCGGTCCGGCCCGGTTGTGAGGATTTCGAGCCCGTCGTGCCGGCCGGTCGGCCGGACCCGGCCGCGGGCCATTCCGCTGGATGCCGTCCGCCCGGCGACCGCGTCATGCGACGCGGGCCAGGCCGGCATTCGTGTCATCTGGCATTCCGTTGACGAGGTAATGATGACTGAACCGATACTCGACGATGCGCTGTGGTCGCTGATCCAGCCGTTGCTCCCGCCGCCCAAGCCGCGTCGGACCCGCTATCCCGGTCGCAAGCCGCTTGACGACCGGGCGGTGATGGCAGGCATCCTGGTCGTGCTCGAATCGGGCATTCCCTGGGGGCAGCTGCCGCAGGAAATGGGCTATGGCTCCGGCATGAGCTGCTGGCGCCGGTTGCGCGACTGGCAGCAGGCGGGCGTCTGGGAGCAGATCCACGCGGTGTTGATGGTGGCGCTGCCGTCGGCCGGCAAGATCGACTGGTCGCGCGTGGTGATCGAATCGCCGTCGCCGCGCACGCTCAAGGCCGATCCGGAACGCCTGCCGATCACGCCGCGCATCCTGCACGAGCCGCCGCCGCGCGTGGTGGTGCATGCGCCGATGCTGCCGCAGCCGCAACTGCACGACGTGTCCGAGGTCAGCTGACGCCGGCTGCCTGACGGCGCCGGCAGTCCGCGGCGGCGCCACGACGGTTCGCGACACGTTTTTTACCCGGCCGATCCGGGCTCGCATGCTGTCGCATGCGCGCACTTCGCGCCCGCAACACCCCGCCAGTCAATTGCGATCGCAGTTCGATCAGCCCGCCGCGCCGCCGGATTCCTTCCGCCAGGACGCGCGCCAGGACCGAAAACTCGCTATAGTTCCCGCACCAACAGGACGCCCGCCGTGCGCGCCCGCCGGCTTGCGTTTGCCTTTCCGGGCGCCGGCCCGGCGGGCGGTGCGCGAGGCCGGCGCCGTCACCCCCATCAAGGTCCCCGTGAGCGACATTTCCTTCCAATGTACGGAGTGCGGCAACTGCTGCAAGGATCTCCGTCTGCCCGTCACGCCGGCCGAGGCGCGCACCTGGCTCGAACGCGGCGGGCGCGTCGACGTGCTGTGCGAGGCGCTGCCGTGGCCGGCCGAACCGGAGTCGGGCAACGTGTTCGCCGAGTACAAGCGGCGCCGCTCGTTCGCGGCCGACAGCGGCACGCTGCCGGTGCGCATCGACGTGACGCTGGCCGCGTCGTTCAGCGGCCCGTGCCCGAACCTCGGCGACGATCTGCGATGCCGCGCCTACGACACGCGTCCGCTGGTCTGTCGCGTCTATCCGGCCGAGATCAACCCGTTCATCGAGTTGCGGCCCGAGAACAAGGGCTGTCCGCCCGAGGCATGGCGGCCGGGCACGGCGCCGTTGCTGGCGGGCGGCACGATCGTCGACGCGACCACGCGCGAGGCGGCCGAGCGCAGCCGCGTCGAGCAGGAGCTGGCCGTGCCGGCCAAGCAGGCGATCTGCGCGGCGCTCGGCATCGATCGCGCGTCGGTGGCGAACGAGGGCTTCCTGATTCTGTCGCCCGAGCCGGCGGACCTGCTGGCGGCGCTGTGCGCGCTGCCGCAGGCGCCACAGGCGCCGGAACCGGCGCCGGGCGAGGGCGCGGCGCCGCGCGGATGGACGCTGGTGTCGAACCGCCAGCAGACGATCGACGTGCTCGGGCAGGTGGGCGCGCTCGGCGAACTCGATCGCGCGCCGCAGGGCGAGCACGCCTATCTGTACATCGGGATGCACGCGGCGTCGTGATGCTTCGGCGGTGAGCGCCCGGGCCGGGTAGGCGCGGGCGCCTTGCCGTTCCCTGAATTGGCGGTTCGCCGCGTCTCCTGCTGTTCCCCCTCGCTTCGTCTTCCTCTCGCGGTTTTCCCCTGTTCCTCACCACGCCCGGCCTTGGCGCCGGTCGCTGCCGCACGCTCCCGACAGACATCCCGCCTTGCCGCCGGCCCGCGCGTTCGCGCCTGAGCGTCGCCGTCTTACGGGTAAACCTAAATTCACCTATGGGATATGAGTTATACAATTCGTAAAAAATAGCGCGGGCGATGCCGGTCCGCGCGTCACCCCTGACGGAGGTTGCTCACATGACGGTGGTTGATGATCGGCGGCGGCGTTGCGACGCCTGGCTGCCCCGAACCCGGCGCCGCGCCGCGCGCCCGGGCCGCCCGGCCGGAGCCGCGAGATGAAGCCCGAGATCGAGCCGGCCGGCCGCGCCGGCTACCAGTGCGGCTTCGCGAACCATTTCGCCACCGAGGCGCTGCCGGGCGCGCTGCCCGAGGGACGCAACTCGCCGCAGCGCGTGCCCTACGGGCTCTATGCCGAGCAGCTGTCCGGCACCGCGTTCACGGCGCCGCGCGCCCATAACCGCCGAAGCTGGCTGTACCGGATTCGCCCGGCTGCGACGCACGGGCCGTTTACGCGGCTCGACCGGCCGCGCGCCCGGGCCGGGCTCGCGGCGCTGGTGGCCGATTTCGCCGAATCGGCCGAGGTGCCGCCCACGCCGCCCGACCCGTTGCGCTGGGATCCGCTGCCGGTCCCGACCGAGCCGACCGATTTCCTCGACGGCTGGGTGACGATGGCCGGCAACGGCTCGGCGGCCGCGATGAACGGCTGCGCGATTCACCTGTACGCCGCGAACCGGTCGATGCAGGACCGCTTCTTCTACAACGCCGACGGCGAACTGCTGATCGTGCCGCAGCAGGGGCGCCTCGCGATCGCCACCGAGCTGGGCCGGCTCGACCTCGAGCCGCAGCAGATCGCCGTGATCCCGCGCGGCGTGCGCTTCAGCGTGGCGCTGCCCGACGGCGAGGCGCGCGGCTATCTCTGCGAGAACTTCGGCCAGCCGCTGCAGCTGCCCGACCTCGGGCCGATCGGCTCGAACGGCCTCGCGAACCCGCGCGATTTCGAAACGCCGCACGCGGCCTACGAGGATCGCGAAGGCGAGTTCGAACTGGTGGCCAAGCTGAACGGCCGGCTCTGGCGCGCGCCGATCGGCCATTCGCCGCTCGACGTGGTGGCCTGGCACGGCAACTACGCGCCGTACCGCTACGACCTGCGGCGCTTCAACACGATCGGCTCGATCAGCTACGACCATCCCGATCCGTCGATCTTCCTCGTGCTGCAGGCGCCGAGCGACACGCCCGGCGTGGACACGCTCGACTTCGTGATCTTCCCGCCGCGCTGGCTCGCGGCCGAGGCCACGTTCCGCCCGCCCTGGTTCCACCGCAACGTGGCGAGCGAGTTCATGGGCCTGGTCCACGGCGCCTACGACGCGAAGGCGGCCGGCTTCGTGCCGGGCGGCGCGAGCCTGCACAACTGCATGGCCGGACACGGGCCGGACGCCGGCACGTTCGAGAAGGCGTCGGCGGCCGACACCTCGGCGCCGCACAAGCTCGACGACACCATGGCGTTCATGTTCGAGACGCGCACGCTGCTGCGGCCCACCCGCTTCGCGCTGGCCGGCCCGCAGCGGCAGGCCGACTACGCGCGCTGCTGGCAGGACCTCGCCAAGCACTTCAACCCGGAGCAACGATGACGCCCGTCACCGATCTCGACGCGACGCGCTCGCCCGCGCTGCGCAGCTGGCTCGACAGCGCCAACCACGCGGACTGCGATTTCCCGATCCAGAACCTGCCCTTCGGCATCTTCAGCCTCTTCGGCGCCGCGGGCCGCCCGGCGCCGCGCGCCGGCGTGGCGCTCGGCGAATGCATCGTCGATCTGGCGGCGCTGGCCGAGGCCGGGCTGCTCGCCGTACCCGGCGCTGGCGCGCGCGAGGTGTTCGCGCAGCCCACGCTGAACGCGTTCATCGCGCTCGGGCGCGAGGCATGGCGCGCGGTGCGCGTGCAGCTGAGCGCGCTGTTCGCGCGCGACAACGCACGGCTGCGCGACGACGCCGCGCTGCGCGAGGCGGTACTCGTGCCGCTGGCCGGCGCCACGCTGCACCTGCCCGTGGAGATTCCCGGCTACACCGATTTCTATTCGTCGAAGGAACATGCGACCAATGTCGGCATGATGTTTCGCGATCCGAAGCATGCGCTGCTGCCGAACTGGTCGGAGATGCCGATCGGCTACAACGGGCGCGCCTCGTCGGTGGTGGTGAGCGGCACGCCGGTGCGCCGGCCGCGCGGCCAGCTCAAGCTGCCCGACCAGGCGCGGCCGGTGTTCGGCGCGAGCCGCCGGCTCGACATCGAACTCGAGACCGGCTTCATCATCGGGCGCGGCAACGCGCTCGGCGAGCCGATCGCCTGCGAGGCCGCCGAGGCGCACATCTTCGGCATGGTGCTGCTCAACGACTGGAGCGCCCGCGACATCCAGCAATGGGAGTACGTGCCGCTCGGGCCGTTCAACGCGAAGGGCTTCGCCACCACCATCTCGCCGTGGATCGTCACGCTCGACGCGCTCGAACCGTTCCGCGTGGCGCAGCCGAAGCAGGATCCGCTGCCGCTGCCGTACCTGCGCCACGCCGGCGAGCACGGCTTCGACATCGAGCTCGACGTGACGCTGCAGCCGCATGGCGCGGCCGAGGCCACCACGCTCACGCGCACCAGCTTCCGGCACATGTACTGGACCATGGCGCAGCAGCTCGCGCATCACACCGTGTCGGGCTGCAACACGCGGGTGGGCGACCTGATGGGCTCGGGCACCGTCAGCGGGCCGGACAGGGGCGCCTGCGGTAGCCTGCTGGAACTGACCTGGGGCGGCAAGGAGCCGATCGCGCTGACGGGCGGCGGCACGCGCGGCTTCATCGAGGACGGCGATACGCTGACGCTGCGCGGCCATTGCCAGGGCGACGGCTATCGCATCGGCTTCGGCAGCTGCGCCGGCACGATCCTGCCGGCGTTGACGGACACCGGAGAAGGCGGGGCGCGCGATGACTGAGCCCACGCTCTACAGCTATTTCCGCAGCTCGGCGTCGTACCGCGTGCGCATCGCGCTGAACCTGAAGGGCATCGACTACCGGCAGGTTCCCGTGCATCTGCTGCGCGGCGGCGGCGAGCAGCTGGGCGAGGCGTACCGGCGGATCCAGCCCGACGGCGTGGTGCCCGCGTTCGTCGACGGCGACGGGCCGCCGCTCGCGCAGTCGCTCGCGATCGTCGAATACCTCGACGAGTGCGTTCCGCAGCCGCCGCTGCTGCCGGCGGCGCCGGCCGATCGCGCCTACGTGCGCGCGGTCGCGCTGCAGATCGCCTGCGAGATCCATCCGCCCAACAACCTGCGCGTGCTGAGCTACCTGAAGACGACGCTCGGCGTCAGCGACGCGCAGAAAAGCGCCTGGTACGCGCACTGGATCGGGCTCGGCTTCGCCTCGCTCGAACAGAAGCTCGCCACCGACCCGCGCGTGGGCCGCTGCGTGTTCGGCGACACGCCGGGGCTGGCCGACCTCTGCCTCGTGCCGCAGGTGTGGAACGCGAAGCGCTTCGCGGTGCCGCTCGATGCCTACCCGACGCTCATGCGCCTGTATGAACATGCGGCGGCGCTGCCGGCCTTCGCGCGCGCCGAGCCGTCGGTGCAGCCCGACGCGGAGCCGCCGCGCGCGTAGCATGCCGGCCCGGCGTCTTGCACCGCGCTTTCCTTCATCTCCCGGACCGCCCGCCGCCCTCGATCGGCGGCGCCTTGCTTTTCCGTGCATCTCATCCTCCGACCCATGACGAAACGTCATCGATGTATTGACGTCGCGGCCATTCGTCGGCGCGGCCTCGCGGCGTAGCCTGCACGCAGTGGTCGAGCGCGCCGCGCTGCCGGTGACGGCAGGCGGCGGTTCGGGCCGATCTCGAACGAAGTCAGCGATCCGGAGGAAACGACGATGTATGCAGTGATGGGTGTGACCGGCAAGGTGGGTGGGGAAGTGGCGCGCGCGCTGCTAGCGGCGGGGCTGCCGGTGCGCGCGGTGGTGCGCGACGCGGCGAAGGGCGCGAGCTGGGCGGCGCGCGGCTGCGAGGTGGCGGTGGCGGAAATCGGCGATGCCGGCGCGCTGACCAAGGCGTTCAGCGGCGCCGCGGGCGTGTTCCTGATGACGCCGCCGAACTACGATCCGGCGCCGGGCTTTCCCGAGACCGTGGCGCATTGCGCGGCCGTCAGACAGGCCGTCGAGGCCGCGCGGCCCGGCCGGCTGCTGTTCCTGTCGACGGTGGGCGCGCAGGTGGCCGAGCCGAACCTGCTGAACAATTCGAGGATGACCGAGGCGATGCTGCGCACGCTCGACCTGCCGGTGTGCCTGCTGCGCGCCGCGTGGTTCATGGAGAACGCGGCATGGGACGTGGATGCGGCGCGCAGCGGCACGCTGCCGTCGTTCCTGCAGCCGCTCGATCATCCGATCCCGATGGTCGCGACCGCCGACATCGGCCGCACCGCCGCCGCGCTGTTGCGCGAGCCCTGGACCGGCACGCGCGTGGTCGAACTCGAAGGCCCGCGCCGCTACAGCGCGAACGACATCGCCGCCGGGTTCGCGGCCGCGCTCGGCCATGACGTGACCGTGCAGCCGGTGCCGCGCGAGACCTGGGAGGCGCTGTTCCGCTCGCAGGGCATGCAGCATCCGCTGCCGCGCGCGCGGATGGTGGACGGCTTCAACGAAGGCTGGATCGATTTCGAGCGCAGTGGCACGGAACACCGGATCGCGCCGACGGAGCTGGCGGAGGTGCTGAAGGGGCTGGTTGGCGATCGCTAAGGACAGCTACCATTGTTTTCATGGTGGAAGGGCCGTCGAGCACGGCTCTCGTGAGTGCCGGCGCCAACAAAAAAGGACCCGCGGGTCCTTTTTTGTTGAATGTCTTACGGATTACGCAACCACTTTTACCTGGCCGGTTTGCGTTTCCTGCCGTGCCGCTTCGGATTGCTCATTGGCTTGATCGATCGGCGGCGGGTCCGGTTGCCGTTTGCGGCAACCGGTTTCCTGAATGCGTCGGTCACAGTCGATCGACTCGGTTCGCCCGGTCCGGCTGACCTGTGCCGCGCTCGATCAACCGCAGTCATGTCGCCCTTGCCGGGCAGGATCGCGCTATATAGGTCCTCGAACGTGAGATTGCCAGGGATTTCGTCCCGCGGTTTTTCGCTCCGCTCCGCGAGTTTCAGCCGGATCGCGAGGTCGACCAGATCCCGAATGGGTTTCACGGTGGTGATGCCATGGAGAAACCAAAGTCCGATGGCGGCCGTCAACAGTGCCGCGACCAAACCGAAGCCGATTATCCAGCCCGGATGAAATACGTCGAGCACAAGGGCGCCGGCAATCATGCAAGCCAATAATCCAGTAATCGGCATCCATCGCTTTTTGATCCCGCGAAAGAGGGAGATCGTTGCCCAGCCTGCCGTGCTGAACAACGCGGGGGCTTTATCGTAACCTTCAGCGCGAAACTGCTGCAGGATATGCGTCTTCGCAGCGGGGTCCAGCAATTCCTGCGACGTGTAACCCGCCGCGATCAATACGGCCACCATCGCGCCGGCCGAGGTGCCGGCAACGGCTTCGATGGGCAGCTTCAGTTCCTCGACGGCCATCAGCGCGCCGATGTGGACGATGCCTTTTGCGCCGCCACCCTGAAATGCCAGGCGAACGCCGTCGATGAACTCATCGAGGCCGGGAGGCTGATGCACGGGCGCATCGGCGGATTGATCGCCTGAAACAGATTGCAGGGTGATTTCGGACGACATCATGAAATGCATCGCGAATTTGCAGAGCGGCAATCGTACTCAACGATGCGTTTCAATAAATCTCGGTCATTCGATATATCCGCGTTTACGTGAAATCGATTATTTTGTTATATCCGTATTCGCGTGTGTCAGTCGATATCGGTGTATTCCTTCCGGCGCCGCCGACGCAAGCCGGAATCGCGCACGGAAACATCGGTCCGATCGAACAAGAGAACGACTCGCCGGGGCATGGGGAGATGAAGCCGGCATGCCTAGACTGCTCGCAGGGATGGCGCCCGTCGCGGTGCCACCTTCTCGCAGCGATCGTCCGTGCGGCCCCCCGGTCCGACGGCGGGCGACCTTTGACCGATACACCGTCATTTCCCCAGGAACCCGTTCCCCATGATCCAGAAGCCCTCGAAATCCCGGACTGTCCGCGTCGCCGCGGTCCAATATGCCCCCGACCTGAACACCACCGAGGCTACCGTGCGTCGCGTACACGACGCGGTCGCCGAGGCCGCGGCCAAGGGCGCCCGGCTGGTCGTGTTTCCGGAGGCGTTCATTCCGTACTATCCGTACTTCTCGGCGGTGCTGCCGCCCTCGCTGATGGGCGCCGAGCAGAACCGGCTCTACGACAACGCGGTGCTGGTCCCGGGGCCGGTCACCGAGGCCTTGAGCGAGGTCGCCCGCCGGCACCGGATCGTGCTCGCGGTGGGCGTCACCGAACGCGAGCACGGTTCGCTCTACAACACGCAGCTCGTGTTCGACGTGGACGGCGTGCTGATCCAGAAGCACCGGAAGATTTCGCCGGCGCCGCACGAGCGCTTGATCTGGGCCCAAGGCGATGGGACCAGCATCAAGGTCGTGGACAGCGCCGCCGGGCGCCTCGGCGCGTTGACCTGCTGGGAACACTACAATCCGCTCGCGCGTTTTTCCCTGATGGCCCAGCAAGAGGAAATTCATATCTCGACCTACATCGGCTCGCTGTTCGGCCCGCTGTTCGGCAAGCAGACCGAAACCCAGCTGATGAATCACGCGCTGGAGAGCGGCTGCTTCGTCGTGAACGCCACCTCGTGGCTCAGCGACGCGCAGCGCGCCAGCATCACGAACGACGCCGAGATGCAGGCGGTCCTGAGCGGCGGCTGCATGACCGCGATCATCGGCCCGGACGGCCAGCACGTGGTGCCGCCGTTGCTCGAGGGGGAGGGCATCCTGATCGCGGACCTGGATTTCGCCGAGATCACCAGCGCCAAGCGCGGCAGGGATTCGGTCGGGCATTATTCGCGGCCCGACCTGTTCAGCCTGGCCGCGCACGGCAAGCCCACCCCGCATATCCGCGGCCTGCCCGCGTCGGAACCGGGGCAGCGGGAGGCGGCGTCGATCACGGACGCCGCGGCCGACCGGGAACCGGCCGCTTGAGGCACCGACGGCACGACACGTTGCGCGGGCTCGCGCGTGGCGTGCCGTACCATAGCGAGACTTCGAGCCTGATTGACGGGATGGAATCGTCGTGGTCCCACCAGATGCCCTGAGCCAGCTTCTGCTGCTGCACCCGGTGCGAACGGCGCTGGACACCCGCTGTCTTCTCCATGCGCCGCAACGCATGGCGCATCCGGCCACGGATGCGCAGGTCGCCCCCTATCATCTGGTGGTGGCGGGGGCGGCAAGGGTCGAGATCGACGGACGGGCGCCGCTGGCGCTTCGTGCCGGCGATGCGGTCGTGTTCCCGCGCGGCCATGCGCATCGATTCTCCGTGCTGGAGCGGGACGGGCAAACGCCGATGGCCGGGGCACCGTTCGCGACGGACGCGACGGCTGACATCCTCTGCGGGCAATTCCACTTCGATGCCGCGCATTCGCGCACGCTGATCGACGCGCTGCCGGACGTCGTGCTGGTGCGCACCGCGGGGCTCGCCGAGTTCGAGGCCTTCCAGTCGCTCGTCAGGCTGCTGCTCGAGGAAACCGGTGAGCCGGGGCTCGGCGCCAACGCGGTCGTTTCGCATCTCGCCTCGGCGTTGCTGCTGCGGCTGCTGCGAGCCTGGCTCAAGCAGGCCGGGGCGCTGCCCGGCCTGTTTTCATTGCTGGCCGACCGCAAGCTGAATCATGCGCTGCACGCCATGCTGGCCGAGCCGGGCCGTGCCTGGACGCTGGAACAGCTGGCGCAGGTCTCGGGCATGTCGCGGACCACCTTCGTGCGCACGTTCCGCGCGAAGGCGGGCACTACGCCCGCCAATCTGCTGCTGTCGATCCGGATGGCGCAGGCCGCGCAATGGCTGAAGCAGAGCCACCGCAGCGTCGGCGAGATCGGCGAGCGCGTGGGATACCAGTTGGAAGCCGCGTTCAACCGCGCGTTCTCGCGCTGCCATGGCGTCGGGCCGGGCCGGTTCCGCCGGGGGCCTTGAGTTCACCGTCGGGCACGGCATCCTTCAAGGAGGAAATCGCGCGATCGTCATGATGGCGCCCGACGGCATCCGTCAGCCGTTCCGACTCAGTGATGCGCATAGGGCGATGCATTACCGGCATTCGCGACGCGCTTCGATGAACCCGCTTCGGCGCGCGCCGCGCCCGTGCCGCCGACGCCCGACGTGGCGGCATCGAGCTTCGTTTCAGCGGCCTGCAGCGAGTCCGGGTAATGCACGTCGTTGCGCGCCGGGCGATATCCGACGCTTTCGAGTTGCACCAGTTGCTCGCGCACCTCGGCGCGCGTGACGGGGGAGGGCGGTGCAGCCTGCGATTCGGCAAGTGCGGAGGCCGACAGGGCGATCGAGACGAGCAGGAACAGGGAAGTGCGATGCATGGCAAGGCTCCGATGACGTTGAGGAAAACGAACGACGTTGCTGTGAGTGCATTGTCGCGAATGACCTACCGAAGATGAATGGCCGAGGGCGCATCGGGCCGATGCCGCGATGTCATCAATCTCGCGCGTCCCATGCCGCACGCGAGCCGGCCGGTACTCATGCGGCGCATGCATCACCGCCATGACGCCGACGGCATCGTCGGCGGCGGCCTGCCCGCGGACAATCGGTGCCTGTTGACCGACAGGAGCCGCGCCATGTCCCACGATCCGAACGCCCTCGCCACGCCGTCCGCGGCAATCGTGCTGCTGATGGCGTTCAGTTGCGGCCTGGTGGCCGCGAGCAGCTATTTCGCGCAGCCACTGCTTGCCACGATCGCGCGCGACGTAGGGCTGCCGGCCTGGGCCGCAAGCTGGATCATCACGTCCAGCCAGTTCGGTTATTGCGTGGGCCTGCTGGTGCTCGCGCCGCTCGGCGACTGCGTCGAGAATCGCCGGCTGGTGCTGCTCACGCTCGGCGGGCTCTGCGCAGCGCTGCTGGCCATGGCGCGCGCCACCGGCGGCGTGGCCTTGCTGGCCGCCGCGTTCGCGATCGGGCTCGGCTGCACGCTGGTGCAGATGCTGGTGCCGCTGGCCGCACGGATGGCCGGTGCCGACTCGCGCGGCCGCGTGGTGGGCAAGGTCACGAGCGGCCTGCTCGCCGGCATCATGCTGGCGCGCCCGGCCGCGAGCGTGGTCGCTGCGCAGGCCGGCTGGCGCGCGCTGTACGTGGCTGCCGCGCTCGTGCTGGCCGCGCTCGGCCTGCTGCTGGCGCGCGTGCTGCCCCGGCATGCACCGGCCGCGCCCACGCCGTACCGGCAGGCGCTCGGCTCGCTGCACGGGCTGCTGCGCCGGCACGCGCCGCTGCGCCGGCTCGGCGCGGTGCAGGCGTGCCTGTTCGGCGCGTTCAGCCTGTTCTGGGGCGCGGCGCCGCTCACGCTGTCGCGGCGCTTCGGCCTCTCGCCCGACGGGCTCGCGCTGTTCGCGCTGGCGGGCGCCGCCGGCGCGCTCGCGGCGCCGCTGGCCGGGCGCGCGGCCGACCGGGGGCGCGGCGTCGCGCTGCGCGCGCTCGGCATCGCGCTGGTGGCGGCCGGCTTCGCGCTGACGCTGGTGCCGAATCTGGCGGCGTGGGTCGTCGCGGCGCTGATGATCGACGCCGGCGTCCAGGTCTGCCATGTGATCGCGCAGCGCACCGTGCTGTCGCTCGACGCGGCCGCGCACAACCGGCTCAACAGCCTCTACATCGCGATGTTCTTTTTCGGTGGCGCGCTCGGCTCCGCGCTGGCCTCGGCCGCGCTCGCGCCCGGCTGGCCCGCCGTGGCCGGACTCGGCGTGCTGCTGGCGGCGGCCGCCGCGCTGATCGCCGGCGAACCCGGAATCGCGTGCGCCGGGCCCGGGGCCGCCCGTCGCGCGGCGCGGCGATGAAGCCGTCGATGACACGTCAGGGGCATCGGGTGCGAGCCTTGCGTGCGAGCGTTGCCGCACGCCGCAAGCCTTCCCGCCCCTATCATTTCGCACCACCGGATCCGGTGAGCGGATCCACAACCGGAGATCGACATGGCACGGGTTTTCATCACGGGATCGACGGACGGCCTCGGGCTGATGGCGGCGCAACTGCTGCTCGAAGGCGGCCATCGCGTCGTGCTGCACGCGCGCGACGCCGGGCGCGCCGAGCACGTGCGCCAGTGCCTGCCCGGCGCCGACGCGGTCGTGACGGGCGATCTCGCCACGCTGCGGGCGATGCGCGAGGTGGCCGGGCAGGCGAACGCGCTGGGCCGGTTCGACGCGGTGATCCACAACGTCGCCGTGGGCTACCGCGAGCCGCGCATCGAGACCGCGGACGGCCTGCCTCACGTATTCGCGGTCAACGTACTCGCGCCCTATGTGCTGACGGCGCTGATGCAGCGGCCCGGGCGCCTCGTCTATCTCAGCTCCGGCATGCATCGCGGCACGCGCGCCGCGCTCGACGATCTGGCCTGGACGCGCCGGCGCTGGAGCGGCGCCGAGGCCTATGCCGAGAGCAAGCTCCACGACGTGCTGCTCGCGTTCGCGGTGGCGCGCCGCTGGCCCGAGGTGCTGTCGAACGCGCTAGAGCCGGGCTGGGTGCCGACGCGGATGGGCGGCCCCGGCGCGCCCGACGATCTCGACCAGGCGCATCGCACGCAGGCCTGGCTCGCCGCGAGCGACGACGCCGGCGCGCGCGTGAGCGCGCAGTACTTCTTTCACATGAAGCCGCGCCAGCCCGATCCGGCCACGCGGGACACCGCGCTGCAGGAGCGGCTGCTCGCCGAATGCGAGCGGCTGTCGGGCATCGCGCTGCCGGACTGAGCGCCGGGCGTGCCGCGCGCCGGCACGATGCCACGCATCGTGCCTCCTGCCTCATGCGGAGATCGCGGCGGCCCGCGCTATTGGCGCGCCTTCGTCTTGCGTGCCGGCGCGACGGCCGCCCCGGCGCCGTCCGTCAGCGACACGACGAAGTCGAGGAACGCGCGCGTCTTGGCGGGCGGATGGTTCGCGCTCAGGTACAGCGCGTGGAGCGGAAAGCGTTCGTCGGGCCAGTCCGGGAACAGCTCGACGAGCTGGCCGTCGGCGAGCAGCGGCTCGGTGCCGAGCGCCATCACCTGCGCGATGCCGTAGCCGGCCACGCAGGCGCTCAGCATCGTGCCGACCTCGTTGACGATCAGCCGGCCCCGCGTCTCGACGCTCACGCGCTGCGTCTTGCGATGGAATTCCCACTTGAACGGCCGGCCCGTCTCGGGATCGCGATAGTCGATGCAGGTATGGCCGCCCTCGCCGAGTTCGCGCGGATGCAGCGGCCGGCCGCGACGCGCGAGATAGGCGGGCGCGGCGACGGTCAGGATGCGCGTGTCGAGCAGCTTGCGCGCGCGCATCGCCGAATCGCGCGGCACGCCGAAGCGGATCGCCAGATCGAAGCCGTCCACCACCATGTCGCCGAGCTGGTCGCGCGTGACGAGTTCGAGCGTCAGCTCGGGGTGGTGCGCGAGGAACGCCTCGAGGCGCGGGCCGAGCATCAACCGCGAGAAGAACGGGTCGAGGTTCACGCGCAGCCGGCCGCGCACGGCGGTGGCGCTGCCCGAGGCCGTGGCGGCGGCGTCCTCGAGTCCCGCGAGCAGCGGCGTGATCTGCCGGTGGAAGCGCCGCCCCTCGTCGGTCAGCGAGACCGCGCGCGTGGTGCGATCGAACAGGCGGATGCCGAGCCGGGTTTCGAGCCGTGCAATCGCGCGGCTCACGCCCGGCTGCGACATGTCGAGATGCTCGGCGGCGGCCGCGAAGCTGCCCGCTTCCACCACCGCCACGAAGATGCTCATGCCGTTCAGCACGCGTTCGTCGAATCCCGGCATCGCCCAAGTTCCCCGTCGAGAAGATGCGGCGACGATAGCACAGGCATGCGCGCCGGCCGGCCCCGGCGCGGTGCCGCGCGATACGCGCCGAAGCCGGCGCGGCGGGCCTCGGCGGCGTGGCGCAAGGGCGTCGTCTGCTTGCTCATGCGCGTTCGTCATGACCGTGATGACGAGCGCGGCATGGCCGGGGCGGCGCGAACCTGCCGGGGAGAGACGCAGGCGAAGGACGCGGCCGTCTCGTCAAAATTCGATACCGTCACGCGGTTCGGCTAGAATAGCGGCAGTCTTAGGGGAGTAGTCTGCTTCGCCTCCCACGCGAAGCGCCGTCGTCAACATATTTGGCCGAATCCGGGCCATGGCGCCGGCAGCCGTTTCCACGGCCTGACGAGACCTATGACGTTACCCTTCCACCCGGGCCGGGCGAAGGGCAGCGTCATGGTTGCGTCGCCCGGCCCTGGAGATAACAACAGATGTTCCCCACATCCCCATTCCCGGTAGACGCCGTCGTGGCGAGGTGCGCACGATGGTCGTGACTTTCGCCCTGCTGCTCGCGGCGGCCGGCATCATCTATTTCTCCTGCGAGACCTTCGTGAACGGCGTGGAATGGCTCGGCCGCAAGCTGAACCTGACGCAGACGGCCACCGGCACGATCCTCGCCGCGTTCGGCACCGCGCTGCCCGAGAGCGTCGTCACGCTGGTGGCGGTCGCGTTCGGCACGACGCCGGCGCACAAGGAGATCGGTGTGGGTGCCGCGATCGGCGGCCCGCTCGCGTTGAGCACCGTGGCCTACGCGGTGGTGGGCTTCGCGCTGCTGGCCGTGGCGCGCCGCGCGGGCCAGGTCACGAAGGCCGGCGTCGACGCGAACACGGCGCAGCTGCGCCGCGACCAGCTCTGGTTTCTCGCGATCTTCGTCGCCAAGATCGGCCTCGGCCTGGTGGTGTTCCAGTTCAAGCCGCTGCTCGGCATCGCGTTCCTGGCCGCCTACGCGTTCTACTGCTGGCGCGAGCTGACGGCCGACGGCGACGGCGCCGTCCACGACGATCTCGAACCGCTGATGCTGCGGCCGCGCTCGGCCGATCCGGCGCTCGGCTGGGTGATCCTGCAGACGCTGGGCGCGCTGGTGGTGATCTTCGCGGCCTCGCACCTGTTCGTCGGCCAGATCGGCGCGGTGGGGCCGTGGCTCGGCCTGAGCCCGCAGCTGACGGCGCTGCTGTTCAGCCCGATCGCGACCGAGCTGCCCGAGATCATGAACGCGGTGATCTGGGTGCGCCAGCGCAAGGAGCGGCTCGCGCTCGCCAACATCAGCGGCGCGATGATGATCCAGGCCACCATCCCCACCGCGTTCGGCCTGTTCTTCACGCCGTGGCACCTGGCGCCGCCGTCGATCCTCGCGGCCGTGATGACGGCGATCGCGATCGTGTTCCTGCAGTTCGTGTTTCGCGCGCCGCTGGTCAGCCGCCATCTGCTGGCCTGCGTGGGCGGCTTCTACGCGGTGTTCGCCGCGCTGCTATTCGTGATCTGACGGTGATCTGACGGTGATCCGACGCCCCGAAGCGGGCGGCCATGCCCACGTGGCGCCCGAAGGGGGCCGCCGCGCCGGGCCGGCGCCCCTGCCGCGTTGTTCCCCTCACGGCCGTTCCGGCCGAAGCCGCGGGCCGCGCGGCGCCTTGCTCCGGAATACCGGCAGCGTCATGCCACTGTCAGTTGGCAGGCGCATGATTTGAAAGTAATAATGATTCTCGTTTCACCCGACAGACGCGCGCCGCGCGGGGTGCTTCAATACCGTGGCCCGCCGACCGCGGCGCGCCGGTCCCGTTCAACCGAAAGGCTTCCCATGCATGATCATTCCGCTTCCTTTTGCCAGCACACGCCCGAGCCGGCGAGCCGGCCCGCGTTCTACCCGCTCGAGCAGTTCCCGCGTCTCGCGGCGCTGGCCGCGAAGTGGGAGATCATCCGCGATGAATGTCAGCAGCTGAACGCGCCGATGCTCGAGATCGACCGGGTCGGCAAATCGCACCTGCAGGTGTACGCGGAGACGGTGGAGCACATCCGCGCCGGCGGCGAATACGGCTGGCTGAAGGGCTGGGGCGAGGGCGGCGTGAGCAACGCCGACTGGACGCAATACGGGCTGGTGGTGCGCGACCAGCCGATCCCGTTCGCCGCGAGCCGGATGCCGAGGACGCTCGAGATGCTCAAGGAGATCGCGGGCATCAAGGTGTGCGCGCTGTCACGCATGCTGCCCAATACGCTGCTCAACACGCACCGCCACCCGGAGCTGCATGACGAGGGCATGCTGCAGATGCATATCACGCTGGATGCGGCGAGCGAGCGCGGCTTCGCGTACCTGAACGTGGCCGGCCATTTCAACCAGAACCGGGTGGGCAACGCGATCGTGTTCGACGGCTCGCTCGATCACTTCGCGCTGAACGCGTCGCCGCAATCGCGCACGATCTTCTACCTGGAATTCGAACGCGCGAAGCAGATGGTGCCGGCGGCGGGCTGAGCGCGGCGCGTTTGCGGAAGGGGATCGGGGCGGACGGCGCCGGGGAGCTGCGAGGGCCGTCGTGCCGGACCGGCTGCGGGCATTCGGCGGCGGCCCGTGATGCTTGCCGGGCGGGCAAAGCGGCCCGCCGCGGCAGCAGGCTCAGACGCCCTGCAGGAATGCCGTCAGGTGACGGTTGAAGGCGCTCGGGCGCGCCAGGTTCATGCCGTGCGAGGCGCCTTCGATCGTGACGCGCGAGGCGTTCGCGATCCAGCCGGCGAGCGCGCCGACGTTCTCACGGAACATCGCGGGGCTCTTCTCGCCTTCGATCAGCAGCGTCGGGCAGGCGATGCGGCCGGCCAGTTCCGCCGAATAGGGCGGCAGCGGGTCGCGCAGCTGCATCGACAGCGTGCGCGCGTTGTCGGTGGCCATGGTGCGGAAGCCCGGCGAGCTCTTCTGCCAGGTGCCCGCGCGGCTCACGGAATCGACGAACAGCTCGAGGCCGGCATCCACTTCGCCGTTCGCGATCAGCGTCACGGCGCGCGTGCGCAGGCGCTTGGTTTCGAGCGAGGCGGTGGGCGCGGACGGGTTCGGCACGCCGGTCAGGCCGCCGCCCGGATCGCAGAGCGTGAGCGAGCGCACCAGCTCCGGAAAACGCAGCGCCATGTGGAATGCCACCGAGCCGCCGCGCGAATGACCGACCAGATGGACCGGGCCGGCGTCGAGCTGGCGCACGAACGCGCCGAGCTGGTCCGCGTGCGTGCTCCAGCTGAAGGTGGGCAGATCGTCCGACGGCTCGGCCGGCCAGTAGTGCGTAAGGCTCGGCGCGATGCAGGCGAAATTCGGCGCGAGGCCGCTCAGTTGCGGTTGCCAGAAGCGGAAATCGCAGAGCGAGCCGTGTACGAACACGACGAGGTCGCCTTCGCCCGTCCGGACATAGGGCATCTTGATGACGGGGCCGGTACCGGGAAGGTCCAGCGAGACGGGGGCTGCGAGAGAGGCGACGGGGTTCACGATCGTTGTTTGAGCGGCTGTGGGAGCCATCATAATGGATTTCCCTGATATCCCATGACTGTGCAAAAAAAACGACAGCAGCTGCGATGCATCCCCGAATTCGTTGGATTTGCTCGAAATCCTTGACTGGCAAGGGTTTTCGGCGTCCCGGGCGGCGTACGGAAAGGCGAAATGAATACCCGTGATTGTTGTATGGATTTGCGATAATCAAAATTGACAAGGGGCGATTCGTCGCGCACGGGTGGCCGCGGCAGCGTCAGGAACGGGTGTCGGGGCGGCCCGGTGCGTGGCGCGCCGGGCTTTACAATCCACGCCGTCATCTCGTGTTTCCTCGCCCATCCCCAGCCTTCATGCAAGACAACCCAACCGTGCCGGCCCCGGCCGCTGCCGCTTCCGATCCTCCCCCGCGCCGGCCCGCGGCCCGCGCGATCCTCTGGGACATGGACGGCACGCTCGCCGACAGCGAGCCGCTGCACTTCGCATCGCTGCTCGCCGCGCTGCGCCACTTCGGCGTGGCGGCGGACGAGACGCTGCAGGCGCCGACCTGCGGCATGACGGGGCGCGCTTCCTATGATTTCTGCGTCGAGCGTTTCGGGCAGGCGTTCGATTTCTCGACGTGGTCGCGGGTCCGCTCCGAGACGTTCGCCGCGAGCCTCGGCCGGCTGCGTGCCCGGCGCGGCGCGCTCGCGCTGTGCCGCGCGGCGGCGCGTGCCGGCCTGCGTCAGGCGGTGGTGTCGAACGCGGGGCGCGGCACGCTCGATGCCGGCGTGGGCGCGCTCGGGCTCGACGCCTGGCTGGCCGTGTCGATCTGCGCGCACGACGTGCCGGCCGGCAAGCCCGCGCCGGACGGCTATCGGCTCGCCGCCGAGCGGCTCGGCGTGCAGCCCGGCGAGGCGGTGGTCGTCGAGGACAGCCGCCTCGGCGCGCGGGCCGGCGTGGCGGCGGGGATGCGCGTGCTGGTCTGGCTCGGCGCCGACGACGTGGCAACCGGGTTTCCGCCCGAGGCCGAAATACTACGCACCCCGAACGAACTGGCCGATGCGCTGGGCCTGGTGATCGACCCGCTCGATACCTTCGATTCACACGGTTCTCTCGACACCGCCATCCCCCGCGAATGACACTTCGCGCCGGCCGCGAACGCAAGCGGCGCGCGCCGGATTGCCATCATGCAGGCCGAGCGATCGCCCGCATGCGGCGCGTGCCGATTGATGCGCGCGCGCCGAACGGCGATACTCGCGGTTCGCCGATGCGCGTGCCGGGCCGCATGCTTGCCGCCCCGTGTCGCGCGATGGCTGGATGTTTCATTTCGTTAGGCATGCCGCCGCGGCGCACCGGACACGCCGGTGCCGGCTCGCGCGCTGCCGCCGGGATCGCGTCCGGCCGGACCACGGGCGCAACTGAACAAAGGAACGAAGCATGGACGCATTGGATGTGGTGATCGTCGGGGCAGGGCATGCGGGCGCGAATTGCGCGGCCGAACTGCGCAAGGCAGGCTTCGAGGGCACCGTCGCGCTGCTGTCGGACGAGGCCGAGCAACCCTACGAACGGCCGCCGCTGACGAAGGACTACCTGACCGGCGATCGCGGCGCCGAGCAGATCCGCTTTCGCACGCCGGAGGCGTGGCTCGAACGCGCGATCGACGTGCGCCTCGCGCATCGCGTCGAGGCGGTCGATGCCGAGGCGCACGTGCTGCGCCTGGCCGACGGCAGCGCATTGCGTTACGGCAAGCTGGTGTGGGCCGCGGGCGGCACGCCGCGCCGGCTCGGCTGCGAGGGCGCGACGCTCGACGGCATCCATGTGATCCGCGCCAAGCACGACATCGATGCGCTGAAGGCGGACCTCGCCGGACGCGAGCACGTGGTGGTGGTGGGCGGCGGCTACGTGGGGCTCGAGGCGGCCGCGGCGCTGACCAAGCTGGGCGGCGTGCGCGTGACGGTGGTCGAGGCGCAGGCGCGCCTGCTCGCGCGCGTGGCCGGCGAGGCGCTGTCGTCGTTCGTCGAGGCCGAGCATCGCGGCCGCGGCGTGGAGATCGTGACGGGCGCGCAGGTCGCCGCGCTGAAGGGCCGTGACGGGCGCGTGGCGTCGGTCGAGCTGGCCGACGGCCGCTCGATCGCCGCCGATCTCGTGATCGCCGGCATCGGCATCGTGCCGAACGCGCAGCTGCTGATCGACGCGGGCGCGCGGGGCGGCAACGGCGTGGACGTGGACGAGGCCTGTCGCACCAGCCTGCCCGACGTCTACGCGATCGGCGATTGCGCGCGCCGCGCGCATCCGCTCGTGGCCGGCGACGCGCTGCGCATCGAGAGCGTGCCGAACGCGGTCGAGCAGGCCGGCATCGTGGCCGCCGCGATCACCGGCAAGCCGGCGCCGAAGCCGGGCGTGCCGTGGTTCTGGTCGACCCAGTACGACCTGCGCATCCAGATGGCGGGGATTCCCGACGGCCATGACGAGGTGGTGGTGCGCGGCGACGTGGCCGCGCGCGCGTTCGTCGTGCTCTATCTTCGCGCGGGCCGCGTGATCGCGCTCGACGCCGTGAACGCGACCAAGGAATACGTGCAGGGGCGCGCGCTGATCGCGACCGACGTCGTGCTGACGCGCGAGCAGCTCGAGGATATGTCGGTGCCGCTGCAGGCGCGCATGCCGGCCGCGAGCGTGTGAGCGTCCGAACGTCCGGGCGCCTGCGCGCTCGAACGACGGGCGGCTCCCCGAGTGACCGAGGCCGGTCGCGCATCGCGCGGCCGGCTTTTTTCATCGCGTCGCGAGGCGGGCGCCGGACTTCGCCGGCCTCGGACGATGACGTCCGGCCCGGCTACGGCAGGCTTGTCCACGAAGCGTGTCGAATCCGGCTGGTGCCGGTGCGCACCGCTTCCCGCAGGCGCCGCCGGCCACCGCCCGCCTGGGGAGCGTTCGCACCGCCTCCGCGATGGAGTGCGACATCGGCGGGAGTGGTGCAACCGCCATGGCCGGCAGTCCGACCGCCTCATCGATACGACGAATCGGCGCGATCCGCTCGCGGCTTCCGGGCATGGGCGTCAGGGCGACCCTGGCGACCGTCCCGGCACCTCGCCATGCGGCGACACCGATCCGGGGGCGCCGGCTGGCCGCCAGAGCATGAAAAAATCGGTTCGACGTTTGTATTTGCTGCCATTCCCGGTGCCGGTCACGGCCCGCCGATGCCGGCGTCGCGGCAGGCCCCGCTGCCCGACAGGCGCGGCGAAGGACGTGGCGCCGGCGGCGCGGCCGCCGTCGCTCAATCCAGCGCGGCCGCCGCCCCGCCTGGACCTGCCTTGCCGCCATGGCCTCTTCTCGATACCTCGCCGCGCGAGCATGCCGACGCCCGCGAGGTGGCCGGCCGGGCGATGGGTACGGCACTTGCTCGAAAGGCTTGCCGTCTGTCGGCACCCTTCCTTCCATCCACGAGGAGATACGCCATGAGCACGAACGTTGTGTCGGTTCTGAACGACCTGGTCGAAACGTCAAAGGACGGGCAGCTGGGTTTCGAAAAAGCGGCACAGGATGCCCACGATCCGCAGTTGAAGGCGTTGTTCCAGACGCGTGCCGCCGATTGCACGCGCAGCGTCGGGGAACTGCAGGCCCTGGTGCAGCAACTCGGGGGCGACCCGAAAACGGGCGGCTCGACCACGGGCGCGCTGCACCGCGGTTGGGTCAATCTCAAGTCCGCCGTCACCGACCGCAGCGACCATGACATCCTCTCCGAGTGCGAGCGCGGCGAGGACGCCGCGAAGAAGCGCTATCACGATGCGCTCGAAAAGGACGAACTGCCCGTCGAGGTGCGCGCGCTGGTCGAGCGGCAGTACCAGGGCGTGTTGCAGAATCACGATCGCATTCGCGATCTGCGCGACCAGTTCGCGAACCGGTAACGGCCGGCGGCCCGGCGCTGCCGGGTCGCGCCCTTGCCGGCGCGGCCCCCGCTTGGGGGCCGCGCGCCTACGGGGCGTCTTGCACGCGGTCGTGCCGCTCGCGAGCGCCGCCCCCTTCATCGCCTGGCGGCTCGCCGTCGCCGAGTTCGCGCAGGAGCCGAAGCACCGCGGGGATGTGAAAGTCCTGAACGCAGGGCGCCGCGAGCCGTCGTTGCCGACACATCTGCTCGGCCAGCTCCAGTGCCCGCCGGCGCGAATCGATCAGCAGCAGCAACGCCTCGCGCATCAGCGAGCACTCCAGCGAAGACAGTGAAACGGACCGCGCCGCCGGCCCGGTCCGATGCTTCCGCGCGCGCCGCTCGATCGTCGTGGGGTACACGTCGTTCATTCGTTCTCCCAACTACGTGGCCGCCCGACGCGACCATCGAACGTCATCACCGACTGCAACTACCCGCCGTCACCGCCGGACCGTGGTCCATCACATCACCGCCCCGCGCAGCCAGGGCACGAACTCGCGGTCGCCGATGCCGTTGTCCTCGCCGCTCGTGCGTCGTCCCGAGGCGACCTCGAGCATCAGGCGAAACAGTTGCGCGCCCGCCGCCTCGACGCCGAGCCCGCCATCGACGATCGGGCCGCTGTTGAAATCCATGTCCGCGCGCATCCGCTCGAACAGGCCGGTCGTGGTCGCGATCTTGATGGTCGGCACCGGCTTCGAGCCGAACACCGAGCCGCGGCCGGTCGTGAAGCCAATCAGGTTCGCGCCGCCGGCGACCTGCCCGGTGGCCGACACCGGGTCGTAGCCGGGCGTATCCATGAACACGAGGCCGCGCGCGGTGACCGGCTCGGCATAGTCGTAGACCGCATTCAGCGGCGAGCTGCCGCCCTTGGCCACCGCGCCCAGCGATTTCTCGAGAATGGTGGTGATGCCGCCGGCCTTGTTGCCGGGCGATGGATTGTTGTTCAGCTCGCCGCCGTGCTCGGCGGCATAACGCTCCCACCATTGCAGCCTGTCGAGCAGGCGCCCGGCGACGTCGCCGGAAGCGGCGCGCGCCGTCAGCAGATGCTCGGCGCCGTAGATCTCCGGCGTCTCCGAGAGGATCGCGGTGCCACCGTGGCGCACCAGCAGATCGACGGCCGCCCCGAGCGCCGGATTGCCGGTGATGCCGGAGTAACCGTCCGAGCCGCCGCATTGCAGGCCGACTTTCAGCTGCGAGGCGCAGACGGCCGTGCGGCGCGCGCGGCCGGCATGCCCGATCAGCTCGCGCACGATGGCCACGCCGCGCGTCACCGTCTGGCGCACGCCGCCTTCGTCCTGGATCACGAGCGTGCGGACCGGGTCGGCGCCCGGCGCGTCGAGCAGGTCGAGCAGGCCGTCGAGCTGGTTCACCTCGCAGCCGAGGCCCACCAGCAGGATGCCGCCGAAGTTCGGATTGCGGGCGTAGCCCGCCAGCGTCCGGCGCAGCAGGGCGATGCCGTCGCCGGCGGCCGCCAGCCCGCATCCGCTCTGGTGCGTGATCGCGACGACGCCGTCGATGCCGGGAAACGCGTCGAGGGCCGGCCCGCGGAACGCATCCGCGATGGCGTGGCACACCGTTGCCGAGCAATTGACGCTCGCGATCACGCCGATAAAGTTGCGCGTGCCCACCTGGCCGTCGGGGCGGACGAAGCCCATGAAGGTATCGGACAGCGCGGCGCCGGCCGCATGCGGCGGCGCGGCGGCGGGCGCGGTGCCGCCGGCGGGATGCGCCGGCATGTCGACGTTATGCACGTGCACGTGCTCGCCCGCTTCGATTCCGTGGCGCGCCACGCCGATCGTCTGCCGGTATTTGGTCACGCGCTCACCGCGGGCGAGCGCGCGGGTCGCGATCTTGTGGCCGGCCGGCACCGGCGTGAGTACCGGCAGGGCATGCCCGTCGAGTTCGACGACGCTGCCGGCCTCTAGCGCGCGCAGGGCCAGCGCGACGTTGTCGTCGCCATGCAGCTTCAGGAGCGTGGCTGGATTCATGATGGGTGGACCTCTGAACTCGGTTCCGGCAGGTTGTGCGCGGCCAGCAGGCCGCGCAGACGCGGTTGGGCGCGGCCCGGCGCGTGCGCGTGCGCCAGCGCGATCAACGGGCGGATCCGGCGCCGGATCTTCTCGTCGTGGTGATTCGCGATGTCCGCGATGCGATGGTCGAGGTAAGGGTTGAGCAGACGGTCGCGCACCGTGTCGATATAGCGCTCGGCGGCATCGCGCTGGCCCAGCGCGACGAACACCGGCAGCACCTCGTCGCGCCAGACTTGCTCGATCCCGTCGCCCAGCCTGGGATCGCCCATCGCCTCGCGCACCGTTTCGTCCGGCGGGCGGCCCTGGCGCAGCCACTGCTCGGCCAGCCAGGTATGGCCCAGGTTCAGGAAGAACAGCTTCAGGCGTTCGTGGCCGGCGAGGTCGTCCGTCACGACGATCTGCTCATGCGTGCAGGGCAGCGTCATGCCGGCGTGACGCTCCACGGCCCACAGCGCATACGGCTCGGCGATCGCGCCGACCGGATCGATCGCCCCGGATACGATCCGGTCCACGAGCGAATTCACCCAGACGCAGGTGTGCAGCAGGTAGGCGATCAGGCCGTCGGGCAGGCGCCACTGCCGGGCCAGGCCCAGCACGATGTCGCGCAGCGTGTCGCCGTTGCTCGCGATCAGCTCGCAGGGCAGCAGCGTGACGCCGTCGGCGGGGCGCTCCCGCCAGCGCGCATGCAGCAGCGTCAGCAGCTTTGCCGGGAAGCTGTGCGGCACCCGTGTCGCGTCGGCGAGCGCGTCGGCAGAGTCGCGTTCGTCGAGCCGGTAGCCGGCATCGGCCGTGTTCGACACGATCACGCGCACGTCGTCGACGGCGGCCCGGCGGATCGCGGCCCAGTCGGTCGCGGCCGTCCATGCCCGGCGGACGGCCAGGCACTCGACCACGCGTTCGATCGCGACGCCGTCGGCCCGCCCGCGCAGATGCACCGGATACCGGCCCGTCGCGGCCAGCGCGTCGATGCGGGCCCGGCTCGACGGGTTCGAGGTGGTCTGCACCACGCCGATGCCGCCGATCGCCTCGCCGCGCGCGAGCGCCTCGGATACGAAGAAGGCGACGTGCGCGAGCAGGAACCGGCTGGTGCCGAACTGAAGGATGGGGACGCTCATGCGGCGAGTCCTGATGGCGTGGTCATGCCGGTCAGCACTCGACGAGCGCCTTGACCACGGTCTGCCCCGGCTCCAGCAGCCGCGGCAGCGCCTCGGGCACTTCGTCCAGCCGCATGCGGTGCGTGTTCAGCGCCTGGTCGGGAATGTGCCCGTCGCGCATCGCCGCCAGCACGGTGTCGAAATCGGCGGCGGTGGCGTTGCGGCTCGCCAGCAGCGTCATCTCGCGCTTGTGGAATTCCGGATCGGAGAACGTGACCTGGCCCGGCACGATCGAGATCAGCACGTACCGGCCGCCGTGCGCGACGAACGCGAAGCCGCGGTTCATGGCGTCGATGTTGCCGGTCGCATCGAACACGACGTCGAAGAACTCGCCGTTCGTCAGCGCGGCCAGCCGCGCCGCGTCGCCGTCGCCCACCGGCACCGTGGCCTCGATGCCGAGCTGCGACCGGCAGAACGCCAGCCGGTCGGCGCGCGTGTCGAGGCACGTCACCGTGCCGCCGCGCAGCCCGGCGAAGATCATCGCCGCCATGCCGATCGGTCCCGCCCCCACGACCAGCACGCGCTGGCCCGGCTGCACGTCCGCGCGCCGCACGGCGTGCGCGCCGATGGCCAGGAATTCGAGCATCGCGGCCTGGTCGAGCGATATGCCCCGGGCCTTGTGTACGAACTGCGCGGGAACGCTCAGATACTCGGTCAGGGCGCCGTCCCGATGCACGCCCAGCACCTTGATGTCGACGCAGCAGTTGGTCTTGCCCTGGCGGCAGGCCACGCAGTGTCCGCACGACAGATAGGGCATGACGTAGACGCCGTCGCCCGCGTCGAAACCGGAACCGGCCTCGGCCTCGACGACGACCGCCGACAGCTCGTGTCCCATCACGCGCGGATATTCGAGGTACGGCTGATTGCCGGTGAAGATGTGCAGGTCGGTGCCGCAAATGCCGACGCGGCTCACGCGCAACAGTATTTCGCCGCTGCCGCGCACGGGCAGGTCGCGTTGCAGCGCCCGCAGCACGCCGGGCGCTTCGCAGATCACGCTAAGCATGGAAGCTCCTTTCAGTGGAATCGAGTGGACCGGCCCGACGGACCGATTCCGTGGAAACGACAGGCATGACCGCCGAAGCGGTCGCGAGCGGCATCGAAGATCGCCTGCGGATGGCGAGGCGGCCAATGACCGGCGCGCGCCTCGATCCGCCGGTCGTGCCGGTGGGCGTCGACGCCCGCATCATGTCGCGCTCCGCGGCACCGGCGCGGCATCGTCGATCAGCGCCTCGCGCCGGAGCGCGTCCCACAGCGCGTCGGGAATGTCGCGTTCGAGCCAGGCGATGTTCTGCTGCAGCTGCGCCACGCTGCGCGCGCCGATCACGCACGACACCACGGCCGGATGCGCGAACGGGAACTGCAGCGCCGCGGCCGGCAGCGGGACCGCGAAGCGCTCGCAGACGGCCGCGAGCCGCGCCACCTTGGCGACGACGGCGGCGGGCGCGTCGGCATAGTTGAATTTGCCGTTGCCGGCGAGCACGCCGGAGTTGAACACGCCGCCGACGACGAGGCCCGTGCGTGCCCGAACGCAGCGGTCGAGCAGCGGCGCGAGCGCCGTCTGTTCGAGCAGCGTGTAGCGGCCGGCCAGCAGGATCACGTCGAGCGCCGTCTCGTCCAGGGCGTCGGCGGCCACTTCCCACTCGTTGACGCCGAGGCCGACGGCGCCGATCTCGCCGGCCGCGCGCAGCGCTTCCAGCGCACGGAATCCGCCGCCCTTCGTCAAGCAGTCCCAATGGTGCGCATGGCGCTCGCCATGCGTCATGCGGCCGATGTCGTGGACGTACAGCACGTCGATTCGCGCCAGGCCGAGCCGCTGCCGGCTGTCGTCGTGGGAGCGCAGGATGCCGTCGTAGCTGTAGTCGAAGACGGGGCGGAACGGCAGCGGCGCGGCCCAGCCGTCGTCGCCGGGCCGCACGCCCGGGTCGGGCCGCATCAGGCGGCCCACCTTGGTGCTCAAGGTGAACGCGTCGCGCGGGCGTGCCGCGAGCGCGCGCCCCGTGCGGTGTTCCGACAGCGTGTAGCCGTAGAACGGCGCGGAGTCGAAGTAGCGCAGGCCGGCGGCCCAGGCCGCCGCCATCAGCGCCTCGGCCTCGGTGTCCGGCATGGCCTCGTAGAGGCCGCCCAGCTGCGAGCAGCCGAGGCCGAGCGCCGTCAGCGGCAGCCCGTTGCGGGGCAGGGCGCGGGTTTCGTGAGCGTTCATGATGCGGACAGGAAAATGGCGAACCGGCGTTAAGTGGAGCGGCGGGCACGGCCTCAATAGAGGACGTCTTTCGCTTCCTTCGAATCGAGGTTCTGCTTGTCGATCATGACCACGCCGGTATCGACGAACTTCGCCACCGGCTTGCGTTCGATGACGCCGACGACGGTCTGGATGCCCCGGTTGCCCATCTGCCACGAGCCCTGCACGGCGATCGCCTGGAGCGTGCCGTCGCGCACGAAGCCCTGCAGGTCCTCGTTGCCGTCGAAGCCGATGGCGGTGATCCTGCCCGCCTTGCCGGCCTGCTTGAGCGCGCGGCCCATGCCCACCGCGGTCGGCTCGTTCGCGCCGAAGATGCCCTTCAGGTCGGCGTTCGCCGACAGCACGTCGGTGGTCTGGTTCAGCGCCGTCGCCATCTGCGACTGCGAGTAGTACGGGCCGACGATCTGCAGCTTCGAATGCGCCGCGATGTATTTGCGGAACCCGCCCACGCGGCCCACTTCCGAGCCGGCGCCGGGCACGTAGGACATCACGGCGATCTTGCCGGTCTGGCCGACGCGATCGATCAGCGCCTTGGCGCACAGTTCGCCGGCCTTCTCGTTGTCGGTCGACAGGAACGACTGGTAGTACGGCTTGCCCGACGCCGATACCGGCGAATCGATCAGCACCACCGGGATATGCGCTTCCCATGCCTTCTTGATGGCGGGCACCAGCGCGTCGGGATCGGACGCGGCCAGCACGATGCCGGCCACATGCCGGTTGACGGCGTTTTCCACCATGTTCACTTCGTCGGCGATGTTCGATTCGGCCGCCGGCCCCTGGAACGTCATCGTGTAGCCCGGCGCGCCGTCGAGCGCCGCCTTCGCGCCCTTCTGCACGTTCTGCCAGTAGTTCGAATTGACCGTCTTGACGATCACGGCGATCTCGCCGCCCGCCGCGAATGCACCGGTACTGAATGCCGCGCACGCCATTGCCGCTGCCGCCAGCAGGGAAAGTTTCCGCATGTCTCGCTCCTGTCTCGTGTTATTGGACTGCCTGTGTTTGGACTGCCTGGGTGAAACGCACTTCGGGAACTGCGCTTCGTGGGGTTTACCGCTTCCGGTTGCGCAGCTGGTCGATCCAGACCGTGCCCAGGATCACGACGCCGATGATGATCTGCTGGATGAAGCTCGACACGCCGTTCATGTTCAGGCCGTTGCGCAGCACGCCGATCACGAACGATCCGATCGCGGTGCCCGAGATCGTGCCGACGCCGCCCATCAGCGAGGTGCCGCCGATCACGGAGCTGGCGATCGCATCGAGTTCGTACATGACGCCTTCGTTGGGCTGCCCGGTCACGAGGCGCGACATCAGGATGCAACCCGTCACGCCGGCCATCGCGCCGGATAGCACGTAGGTGAACAGCGTCACGCCGCGCACGTCGACACCGGACAGCCGCGCCGCCTCCGCGTTCGAGCCGACCGCGTAGATGTGGCGCCCGAGCGAGGTCTTCGACAGCAGCACGGACACGCCCACGAACAGCACGATCATCACGACCACCGGATAGGGAATGCCGGGGAAGGTGACGTCGGGAAACCCGTCGGGGCCGATGCGCGAGATGCGGAACAGGGCGCCGTTGCCGAGCGTGCCGAACGCGTCGCCGAGATCCGAGACGGGGCGCGCCCCGGTGATCTGCAGCGCGAGGCCGCGCGCCACCAGCATCATGCCGAGCGTGGCGATGAACGGCGGCAGGCCCATGCGCGTCACGCAGATGCCGTTGACGATGCCGCACAGCGCGCCGACCAGGATCCCGCACAGCATCGCGGCCGGCACCGGCACGCCCGACCTGGCCAGCAGCGCGGCCGAGACGCCCGCCAGCGCCAGCACCGATCCGACCGACAGATCGATGCCGCCGGCGATGATCACGCAGGTGGCCGCGACCCCGAGGTAGGCGATCGAGGTCACCTGCAGGCAGACGGTCATCAGATTGTCGACCGAGAAGAACGCCGGACTGGCGAGCGAAAACGCGATCACGAGCGCGACCAGGCTGCCCAGCGCCGCGAACTTCTGGATGAGGTCGCGGCGCCGCTGATGGGCGGCCTGCCTGGCGACGTGGGTGGGATCGGATGTGATGTCAAGCATGGGTGCGCCCCGAAGCGTAGTGCATGATTTCCTCCTGGCTGGTGTGCGGCGTGTCGAGCACCGCCGTCACGCGGCCCTCGTGAAAGACGGCGATGCGGTCGGTCATCCCGAGCAGCTCGGGCAGTTCCGAGCTGATCAGCACGACCCCCACGCCCTGCGCGGCGAGCCGGTCCATCAGGCCGTAGATGGCGAACTTCGCGCCGACGTCGATGCCGCGCGTGGGCTCGTCGAAAAACAGGATCCGCGAGCCGCGGTAGAGCCACTTGCCGATCACGACCTTCTGCTGGTTGCCGCCCGACAGGTTGCGCACGATCTGGTCGACCGACGGCGTGCGGATCGCCAGGTCCTTCACGTAGCGCTGCGCGACGCGCTGCTCCTCGCGAAACCGCAGGAAGCCGGCGCGCGACGAGATGGCCCGCACGTTGGTCAGCGTGAGATTGGCGGCCACCGGCATCGCCAGCGCGAGCCCCTCCTTCTTGCGGTCTTCCGACAGGTAGGCGAGGCCGTGCCGGATCGCTTCGCGGGGCGAGCGGATCCTCACCGGCTCGCCGTGCAGCGCGATCGTGCCGCCGTCGAGCCGGTCGGCGCCGAAGATCGCGCGCGCCACCTCGGTGCGTCCCGCGCCCATCAGCCCGGCAAAGCCGAGAATCTCGCCGCGGCGCAGGTCGAACGACACCGGGCCGAACACGCCGTTGCGATGCAGGTCCCGCACGCTCAGCAGCACCTCGCCGGTGGGCACCGATTCGCGCACCGGATAGGCCTCGTCGAGCGAGCGGCCGACCATGCGCGCCACGATGTCGTTGACGCCGAGGGCGGCGAAGTCGTCGGTCGAGATGTGGCGGCCGTCGCGCAGCACGGTCACGCGATCCACGATGTGCGCCATTTCATCGAGCCGGTGCGAGATGTAGAGGATCGCCACGCCCTCGGCGCGCAGTTCCTTGATGATGCGGAACAGCTGGGCGGTTTCCGATTCCGTCAGCGACGACGTCGGCTCGTCCATGATGAGCAGCCGGGCATCGAGCGAGAGCGCCTTCGCGATCTCGACCATCTGCTGCTGCGCGATCGACAGCGTCCCGACCAGCGTCGACGGCGGCACCTTCAGGCCGATCCGCGCGAGGCAGCGGCCGGCGTCGGCCTTGAGGCGGCGCGTGTCGACGAACGGGCCGCGCCTGGGCTCGCGGCCCAGGTACAGGTTCTCCGCCACGCTCAGGTGCGGGACGAGATTCAGCTCCTGGTGAATGATCGCGATGCCGGCCGCCTGTGCCGCCGAACTCGAGCCGAACTGCACCGCCTCGCCGCGATAGCGGATCACGCCGCTGTCCGGGCGGTACTGGCCGCTGATGATTTTCATCAGCGTCGACTTGCCGGCGCCGTTCTCGCCGCAGACGGCATGCACCTCGCCGCAGCGCACGCCGAACGTGATGCCGTCGAGTGCCACCACGCCGGGGAAGCGCTTGCCGATGCCTTCCAGGCCGAGGATCTCCTCCGTCGGGGGCCTGGCAGGGGCCGCCGCCGCGCCGGGCAGGCTGCTGGGAATGCTCATCGTGTCTCCTTCAAGGTGGCCGGCCTGGCTTTGCGCTGGTCAGTCCAATTGCGGCGAATTAGACCGTATTGTGGTAGTTTGGTCAAGCCAATATGAAGTTTTGTGATGGGCCTGACCAATGGTGAAAACCCTGATTTCGGGTGAGAAAGCCCGTCAGTAGAGGCTTGCGCGGCATGCTAGACTTGCCCGGCCGTGCGTCCCGCGTGGCCTCGTCCGCTCGCCGAACCCTCAACATGAAAGCAACCGAGCCCAAGCGGCTTTACCAATCCATCGCCGCCCAGATCCTGACGCTGATTCGCCAGGGCGATTTCCCGCCCGGCGAGCGCCTGCCGCCGGAGCGCGAACTGGCGGTGAAGCTCGGCGTCTCGCGTCCGTCCCTGCGCGAGGCGCTGATCGCGCTCGAGATCGGCGGCAACGTGGAGATCCGGGTCGGGTCGGGGGTATACGTGCGCGAGGCGGGCGTCGGCGACGAAGCCGCCGTCGCGTCGTTGGGCGACAGCCCGTCGGAACTGATGCAGGCGCGCGCGGCCATCGAGGGCAGCGTCGTGGTGCTGGCCGCCGCGCGCATGACGGCGGCGACGGCGGACCGCCTGCGTCGCTCGATCGAGCGGATGCATCGGCTGGCCGCCGCCGGCAAGTCACCGCTCGAGGCCGACCGGCAGTTCCATATGCTGATCGCGGAGGCCGCCGGCAATGCGGTGCTGAGCCGCTTCGTCGCCGAACTGTTCGACAGCCGCCACGATCCGATCGCGGCCGCGCTGCGCGGGCACGTGGAAAATCCATTGACCTGGACCGCCGCCGCGCGCGAGCACGAGGACATCCTGCGGGCGCTGCAGGCGGGCGATCCGATCGCCGCGCAAACGGCGATGCGCGCGCATCTTCGCGCTTCCGAGGGACGATGGACGGAAGGCGAGATGGCCGCGCAGGGGCGGGCGGCCGACTAGGAAACCGCTGCGCCAAGAGCAGCGGGGCGGCGGCGAACGGCGCTCGCGTGGCGCCACCGACACGGAACTAGGCGAGCGAATCAGCCGGCTCCCGCAAGCAACGCGCCGGCGACGGACGGCCGGTTTCCTCGAGCGCGCCGAGAAAACCCGCGCTCCATCCATGCACGTCGTGCTTGCGGATCTCCTCGAGCAGGGCCGTGTGGCGCCGCACGCGCTCGTCCAGCGGCATCGTCAGCGCGGCGTGGATCGCGCGCGCGGTGCCCTGGACGTCGTAGGGGTTCACCAGCAGCGCGTCGGTCAGCTGCTCGGCGGCGCCGGCGAAGCGCGACAGCACCAGCACGCCCGGGTCGTTCGCGTCCTGCGCGGCGATGAACTCCTTGGCCACCAGGTTCATGCCGTCGCGCAGCGGCGTGACGAGCGCGACGCGGCTCGCGCGGTAGAGGCCCGGCAGCGAGGTGCGATCGAGGCTGCGATGGATGTAGCGCACCGGCATCCAGTCCAGCTCGCCGTAGTCGCCGTTCACGGAGCCGCACAGCGAATCCATTTCCTGGCGCAGCTGGTCGTAGGCGTCCACGTCCTCGCGGCTCGGCGCGGCGATCTGGATCAGCGTCGCGCTCTGGCGCATCTCGGGATAGCGGTCGAGCATCTCGCGGAACGCCTGCACGCGCTGCGGCAGCCCCTTCGAGTAGTCGAGCCGGTCCACGCCGAGCAGCAGCTTGCGGCGCGAATACTCGTCGCGCATCTGCTCGTAGACGTTCAGGCCGTCGTCGTCGGTGGCCATCTGCGCGAAGCCGTCCACGTCGATGCCGATCGGGAACGCGCCCACGCGGATCGTGCGGTCGAACGCGCGCAGCCGCTCGCCGTCGATCAGCTGCGCATCGGCCTCGGCCTCGGCGTAGCGCACGAAATGCGTGACGTCGGTATGGGCCTGGAAGCCGACCAGGTCGTAGGCGAACAGCGAGCGCATCAGCCATTCGTGTTCGGGGATCGCGGCCATGATCTGCGGCGGCGGCACGGGGATGTGCAGGAAGAAGCCGATGCGGTTGCGGCAGCCCTGCGCGCGCAGCTCGGTGGCGAGCGGGATCAGGTGATAGTCGTGGACCCACAGGACGTCGTCGGGCTGCAGCAGCGGAATCAGCTTCTGCGCGAACAGCCGGTTCACGCGGCGGTAGCCGTCGCTGAACTGCACGTCGAAGTTCGCGAGGTCGAGCCGGTAGTGGAACACCGGCCACAGCACGTTGTTGGAGTAGCCGAGATAGAACGCGTCGTAGTCGCGCTGCGACATGTCGATGGTCGCGAGCTGCATGTTGCCCACTTCGCGCGTCTGCACTTCCTGGGTTGCCGGGTCGGCTTCGGTGAGCTTGCCGCTCCAGCCGAACCAGATGCCGCCGCGCTGCTGCAGACTCTCGTTCAGCGCGACGGCCAGGCCGCCCGGCACGGGGCTGTCCGGATCATAAGTGCGATTCGATACCACGACGAGACGGCTCATGACGGGCTCCTGCTGTTCGTTGGGATTCCTGTTGTATGTGGTGACGAAAGCCGGTATCCGGCACGACCGGCAGCCGGTGGCGACTCTGCCGGACGCACGACGTCGTCGCGAGCCCGGCGCCGCGCCGCGCCTGCGAACGGTTGCAAGAACGGGACGGCCAGCTGCGTCGATGTGCGCCGCCGCGTGTGTGTGGCCGTGCGTGGATCTGGCGGCACTCGAAATGAAGGCGGCCCGGCCGTGGTTCAAGAGGCCGGTGGCCGGCCGGAATGTAACGGAATGTATCGCGTCGTCCCGCGCGGCTGACACGATGCACCTTGCGGGCGAGCGCTGTGTCCGACGCCGCAGGCATGCTCCCCGGCCGGACGCCAGGGGCGAACAAGGCGCAAAAAAAAACGCTTCGCGGGCAGCACGCCGGCCCTTGAAATTTTCATTCGTTGCGCTATTTTAAGCATCGCTCAGGCAGTCGCGATTCGCGCTGCGTGTTTCGATTTGTTTGTCGATGGGGTTTCCCCACGAACGGACGAACTGGAGCGCGTGGTTCCATTCGCCGTTCGTGAAGCGCCCCGATTTTCAAGGAGCCAATCATGAGCGACTTCTTCTTCAGTACCGATCTGTTGGGCGAGTTCGATCGCCTGCACCGGCAGGTGTCCCGGCTGGCGGGCTTTCCCGCCAGCCTGCGTGCCACGCGCAGCGAGAGCTTCCCCCCTCTCAATATCGGCGACACCGACGACAGCGTCGAGATCGTCGCATTCGTACCGGGCCTCGAACCGTCTGCGATCGACGTTACGGTAGACAAGCGGCTACTCATCATCAGCGGCGAGCGCAAGGCGCCCGAGCGTGAGGCCGGCGCGCGCGTGTATGCGCGCGAGCGCTTCATGGGCGCCTTCCGGCGCGTCGTCGAGCTGCCGCAGCATGCCGATCCCGACCGCGTCGACGCGCGTTACGAGAACGGATGCCTGATGATCAGCATCGGACGTTCCGAGGCGTCGAAGCCGCGGGCCGTCACGGTGCAATGACGTTTCAACGACCTATCTTCGAACAGGAGCCCATCATGAGCGCAAACAGTGAAATGATCGCGCGCCGGACGCCATCCTCGCAGGTTGACCACGAAGACGCGCAAGGCGCGGAGCATGTCGAGCGCACCTTGCCGGCGGTCGACGTGGTCGAGGACAGTCACGGCGTCACGCTGTATGCCGACCTGCCGGGGGTGCCGCGGGACAAGCTTGATATCCGCGTGGCCGACGGCAGCCTCAGCATCGAGGCGGAGGCGGTGATTCCGGTGCCTTCCGGGCTGCGGCTGCGACACGGAGAAATACGTCATCCGCGTTTTGCGCGCGTGTTCACGTTGAGCCACGATCTCGACACCTCGCGCATCGACGCGCAGTTGCGCGACGGCGTGCTGACGCTGAGCATTCCTCGTCGTGAAGAGGCGCAGCCGCGGCGCATCGAAATCCGGGCCGCCTGAGCGATTCGCGACACGCGGCCCGCCCCGGAGCAGGCATCCCGGGGCACCACGAACGACCGGCGGGCCGTCCGTCGCGGCAGCCCCCGGTCGCCCGCGGCTGCCTCAACCCGGATGCGCCTCGCGCAGCAGGTTCAGGAACGCCTCGACACTGCGCGTGACGGGCCGCGCCTCCTCGATGATCGCGCAGAACGACACCGAATAGGCCGGCGAATCGGGCAGCACCTCGAAGCCGTAACGCGGCCCGAGCCGCGCCACCAGATGCTCGGGCAGCAGCCCGACGTAATGGCCGGTGGCCACCATCATCGCCACCGCTTCCAGCCCGACCACCTCGGGCCCCTGCTCGAAACCCTGCAGCGACAGCGCGTCCTCCACGAACGGATGCGCGCGATAGACGAGCGGCAGCGCGCGCGCATCGCCGTGCGCGGGGATCTCGCCCGCGACGGCCGGGTGATAGAACACGCGATGGGTCTCGGTGAACAGCGGGAAGTGGCGAAAGCCGCCCACCCGCTTGTAGGCGCCGCGAATCGCCACCTGCACGCGCCGCTCGACCAGCGCGGCGCTGAGATCACGATAGGTCATCACCGACAGCGACGGCCGTACCAGCGGCGCGATCCGGTGCAGTTCGGCGAGCGCCTGCGGCACGCGGCAGCCCTCGTGCGTCATCACATGCTCGGACATGCCGAGCTGCAGCGGCCCCGACAGCACGCCGCGCACCGCGTCCACCTCCGGCTTGATGCGCTCGAGCGCCTCCAGCGCCTCGGAGGCGACGCGCAGCGCCACCTCGCCGCCCTCGGTCAATTGAAAGCCGCCCGGCCCGCGCTCGCAGAGCTTGAGGCCGAGGCGCGCCTCCACCTCGTTGATGTGGCGGCTGATCGATGCCTTGGACATGGCCAGCGCGCGCTCGGCGGCGGCGAATCCGCTCGCCTGCGCGGCCGCGCAGAACACGCGCAGCGAACGCAGGTCGCGCTCGTCCAGGTCCATTTTCTTCATCGCCGCGGGCCGCCAAAAGGTTTCGGTTTTCGAAACCATAGCAATAAAAAAATAGTTTTCCAAAACAATTTGACCTGCCTACATTGGTCCTCACCGACCCCCTCGATACCAGGACCGCCCCCGATGAACACCCTCAACCGCCGCCATTTCCTCGCCCTCGCGGGCGGTGCCGCCGCCGCGCTGGCCATGCCCACGCTGTCGTTCGCCGAGGGCGGCACGCTGGCCGACATCCGCAAGCGCGGTGTGCTGACCGTCGGCACCGAAGCCGCCTACGAGCCGTTCGAATTCGTCGAGAACGGCCAGGTCACCGGCTACGGGCGCGACATCCTGCAATACATGGCGGGCAGGCTCGGCGTGAAGCTGAACCAGATGAACCTGCCGTTCCAGGGGCTGCTGCCGGGCCTGATGACGCACAAGTTCGACTTCGTGGCCACCAGCGTGGGCATCAACGCCGAGCGCGCGAAGCGCTTCGCGTTCTCGCAGCCGGTGGGCGTGGTCGACACGGTGCTGGTGGTACGCGCCGGCGACACGGCGATCCACCAGCCCGGCGACGCGGGCGGCAAGGTGGTGGGCACGCAGATGGGGTCGTCCTCGCAGCCGATCGCGCAGGCGTTCGACACGCAGCTGAAGGCGAAGGGCGCCGGCTACGCCGACATCAAGCTGTTCCAGGCCTACCCGGACGTGATGGTGGCGCTGTCGAACAAGACGCTCGACATCGGCATCATGCCGTCGAACATCGTCGCGGTGTTGATGAAGAAGGAGCCGGGCCAGTTCCGCGTGATCGGCAAGATCGGCGAGCCGAAGGTGCTCGCGTGGGTGGCCAATCCGCAGGACAAGGAGATCCGCGACTTCATCAACGCTTCGCTGACCGAGCTGGAAAAGAACGGCCAGCTCGCGCAGATGCAGAAGAAGTGGTTCGGCTACACGATGAACCTGCCGACCTCCGGCTACCTGCCGGAAGGCGCCGTCTGAGGCCGCGCCGATCATGCCGTCCGCTCCGCTGATCGATACCGCCGCGCTCGCGCCGTTCCTGCACGACGTGGCGGCCGGCGCGGCCACCACGCTTGCGGCGAGCGTGGCCGCGTTCGCGCTCGGCCTCGTGCTCGGCGCGCTGCTGTTGCTGCTGCGCCGGCACGGCGGGCGCGTGGCGGCGGCCGCCGTGATCGGCTACGTGAGCGTGATTCGCGGCGTGCCGGCGCTGATCCAGATGCTGGCGGCGTACTACGTGCTGCCCGCGCTGCTCGACATCACGCTCTCGCCGCTGCAGGCCGGCATCCTCGCGCTGGCGCTGAACACCGCCGCCTACATCTCGGAGATCCTGCGCGGCGCGCTGCATTCGCTGGGCCGCGGGCAGATCCCGGCGGCGCACGCGCTCGGCATGTCACCGGTGCAGGTCTGGCGCCACATCGTGTTCCCGCAGCTGTTCATGCGCTCGGTGCCGCCGCTGACGAGCGAATTCACGATGCTGCTGAAGGCCTCGTCGCTGATGTCGATCATCGCCGTCCACGATCTCGCCACCGTGGCGCGCGACGCGACGCTGCAGACCAACCAGCCGCTCGAGGTGTTCACGGCCACGGCCGCCGTCTATTTCGTGATCCTGCTGCTCGTGTCGTCGGCCTCGCGCGGCGTCGAGCGCCGTCTCGCCAGGATGTTGCCCCATGTCCATTGATTTCTCGATCGTCACCGCCGCCGTGCCGCCGCTGCTCGCGGGGCTGAAGGTGACCGCGCAGGTCTGCGTGCTCGGCATTCCGCTCGGCATCGCGGCGGGCACCGCGGCCGCCTACTGCCGCACGCTGCCCGGCGGCCGGTGGCTGTTCCGGCTGCTGCGCGCGGGCTCGCTCGCCTATGTCGAGGTGGTGCGCAACGTGCCGTTCCTGATCCTCGTCTACCTGAGCTTCTTCGGCCTGCCGAAGCTCGGCCTGATGGTGCCGGCCTTCGCGATCGGCGTGGCGGCCACCGCGTTCTACACCGGCGGCTACTTCTGCGAGATCCTGCGCGCCGCGCTCGCGAGCCTCGCGCACGGCCAGCTGCAGGCGGCACGCTCGCTCGGGCTGACCGCGCTGCAGGTGCAGCGCCACGTGGTGCTGCCGCAGATCGTCGGCTTTCTCGCGCCGGCCACCACCAGCCTCACGATCATGATGTTCAAGGATTCGTCGATCTTCTCGGTGATGAGCCTCGCCGAGCTGACCTACCAGAGCAACCTGCTGACCGCCGACACCTTCGCCTACGTCGAGGTGCTCGGCACCACGGCCTTCATCTACTGGTCGTGCAGCGTGCTGCTCGACATCGCCGGGCAATGGGCCGAGCGCGTGGCCACGCGCTACCGCCGCGCCTGATCCGGCATTCACCGAAGCGCCAGATCGCCAACCGATATCCATTGCATAAAGAGGATTCCTGAACATGAACAAGCCCCTGACCGTCGCGCCGCGCACCGGCCACCAGACGCTGCTGTACTCGCAACTCGCGCTGGACCTGGACCGCCTGGAGGCCGACATCGCCGTGCTCGGCATGCCGTATGGCGCCGCCTACTCGGCGGCCGACTTCACCAACGACCAGACCAACGCGCCCACCGCGATCCGCCAGGCCACCGACCGCGTGGTGCGCTCGCCCGGCCATTACGATTTCGACATCGACGGCCCGCTGCTGCAGGAGCGCGACGACATCCGCTTCGTCGATTGCGGCGACGTGATCGCCGACCTGGCGGCGCCGGGCAGCCACTACGAGCGCGTCGAGGCGGCCGTGCGCAAGATCCTCGCGGCCGGCGCGCTGCCGATCGTGATGGGCGGCGACCACGGCATCACCACCCCGGTGCTGCGCGCGTTCGATTCGCTGGGGCCGATCACGCTGGTCCACGTCGATGCGCACCTGGACTGGCGCGACGAGGTGAACGGCGTGCGCGAGGGGCTGTCGAGCCCGATCCGCCGCGCCTCGGAGATGAAGCACGTGGCGAAGATCGTGCAGATCGGCCTGCGCGCGCAGGGCAGCGCGCGGCCCGAGGAACTGCGCGCGGCACGCGCCTACGGCTCGGAACTCGTCACCGCCTACGAACTGCACGACGTCGGCATGGACGCCGTGCTCGAGCGGATTCCCGACGGCGGCAACTACTACCTGACGATCGACGCGGACGGGCTCGATCCGTCGGTGATGCCGGGCGTGGCCGGCCCCGCGCCGGGCGGCGTGACCTTCGTGCAGGCGCGCAAGCTGATCCACGGGCTCGTGAAGAAGGGCCGCGTGGTGGGCATGGACATCGTCGAGATCCAGCCCGAGAAGGACGTCAACCAGATCTCGTGCATCACGGCGGGCCGGCTGATCCTGAACCTGATCGGCAGCGCGATCCGCGCCGGCTACTTCGACTCG
The DNA here is from genome assembly GCF_022870505.1 of Burkholderia perseverans. NCBI lineage: Bacteria > Pseudomonadati > Pseudomonadota > Betaproteobacteria > Burkholderiales > Burkholderiaceae > Burkholderia > Burkholderia perseverans. The sequence goes on along the minus strand of NZ_CP045093.1, from coordinate 2,884,166 downwards.
CGCGACGGAAGGCGAGGCCCGCGATGATCGAGATCCGGCAGGTCAGCAAGCGCTACGGTGCGTTCCAGGTGCTCGACGACTGTTCCACCCGCGTCGAGGCCGGGCAGGTGGTGGTGGTGTGCGGGCCGTCCGGCTCCGGCAAGAGCACGCTGATCAAGTGCGTGAACGGGCTGGAGCCGTTCCAGTCCGGCCGGATCGTGGTGGACGGCGTGTCGGTGGGCGCCGCCTCGACGCGGCTCGCCGCGCTGCGCGCGAAGGTCGGCATGGTGTTCCAGCACTTCGAGCTGTTCCCGCACATGAGCGTGCTCGACAACATCGCGATGCCGCAGGTCAAGGTGCTGGGCCGGCCGCGCGACGCGGCGCGCGAGCGCGCCCTCGCGCTGCTCGACCGGGTGGGACTGAAGGCGCATGCCGGCAAGTATCCGGCTGGCCTGTCGGGCGGCCAGCAGCAGCGCGTGGCGATCGTGCGCGCGCTGGCGATGGACCCGCGCGCGATGCTGTTCGACGAGCCGACCTCGGCGCTCGACCCCGAGATGGTCAACGAGGTGCTCGACGTGATGGTCGACCTGGCCCGCGACGGCATGACGATGATGGTCGTCACGCACGAGATGGGCTTCGCGCGGCGCGTGGCCGACCGCGTGATCTTCATGGAGCGCGGCGCGATCGTCGAGGACGCCGACGCCGCGCGCTTCTTCGACGGACCGCAATCGGCGCGCGCGCGGCAGTTCCTTTCGCGCATACTCACGCATTGACGCGTGCGTCCCGTTCCGCTTCTTCGCAACCCGGGTCCGAGCCGGACCCGCCCAGACCCGCAAGGCAAGCCAACCATGGAACATACCCGCATCCGCCCGTTCAACACGCGCGACACCTATCCCGAGCAGGCGCTCGACAACGATCTCGCGCAGGCCGTGGTGGCCGGCAAGATGGTGTTCCTGCGCGGCCAGATCGGCCAGGACCTCGACACCTCGGAGTCGGTCGGCATCGGCGACGCGGCGGCCCAGGCCGAGCGTGCGATGGCCAACGTCAAGATGCTGCTGGAGGAAGCCGGCAGCAAGCTCGAGGACATCTGCAAGGTCACCATCTACCTGACCGACGTGCGCTACCGCGAGGCCGTCTATCGCGTGATCGGGCGCTGGCTGAAGGGCGTCCACGCGGTCTCCACGGGGCTGACCGTGACGGCGCTCGCGCGCCCGGAATGGCTGGTCGAGGTGGACGTGATCGCGGTCAAGCCCTGAACCGGAGCCCGACACCATGAACGACGCCGTCGGCCTGCTCGCGACGCTGGTCGGGTTTCGCACCCTCAGCCGCCAGCCGAACCTCGACCTGATCGAATTCGTCGAATCGTACCTGCGCGGGTTCGGCGTCGCGTCGCGTCGCGTGCCGCACGCCGACGGCACGCGCGCCAACCTCTACGCCACCATCGGGCCGCGCGAGCGCGGCGGCATCTGCCTGTCCGGCCACGCCGACGTGGTGCCGGTGGCGGGCCAGCCCTGGAGTACCGATCCGTTCGTGCTGACTGAGCGCGACGCTCGCCTGTACGGGCGCGGCACCTCGGACATGAAGGGCTTCCTCGCCTGCGTGCTGGCGGCGGTGCCGTCGTTCGTGGCCGAGCCGCTGGCGCTGCCGATCCACATCGCCATCAGCTACGACGAGGAGATCGGCTGCGTGGGCGTGCGCGACCTGCTCGACGAGCTGGCGGTGGACGCGGCGCGGCCGATCGGCTGCATCGTCGGCGAGCCGACCCAGATGCGGCTCGCCTCGGCGCACAAGGGCAAGCGCGCCTATCGCTGCTGCGTGCGCGGGCTCGCGGGCCACTCGGCGCAGCCGCAGCTCGGCGTCAACGCGATCGAATACGCGGCGGAACTGGTCACCTCGCTGCGCGGCAGCGCGCGTGCCATGCAGGCCGACGGCACCCGCGACGCGCGCTTCGATCCGCCGTGGACCACGGTGCAGACCGGCACCATCGAGGGCGGCGTGGCCGTGAACGTGGTGCCCGACCGCTGCACGTTCGACTTCGAGATCCGCGAACTGGCGGGCGCGGACGGCGAGCGCATCGTCGCGGCGTTCACCGGCTTCGCGAACGGCACGCTGCTGCCCGAGATGCGCCGCGTGTCGGCCGACGCGTCGATCGAGCTGGAGGCGCTGTCGGCCTATCCGGGATTGCGCGACGACGCCACGTCGCTGGCGCTGAAGGCGCTCTGCGCCGACCTGCTCGGCGACGAGCGCGAGGAGACCACGCTGTCGTTCGGCACCGAGGGCGGGCTGTTCCAGGCGATCGGGATTCCGGCCGTGGTGTGCGGGCCGGGCGCGATCTCGCGCGCGCATCGCGCCGACGAATACGTGACCGCCGACGAACTCGGCGAATGCCTGCGCTTCCTCGAGCGGCTCGCCGGATACTGCCGGCAGCCGCGCTGAAGCGGGCGGCGGCGCCCGACCCGGCCGTCGCCGCGATCGTTCCTTGACGCGCGCGCCGCTCCGCCGCGACGTCTGTCTTGATCCGGTTTCCGTGCCGCCTCAGGTGCCGCCTCAGGTGCCGCGCGTGCCGGCCACGGCCGGCTTCAAATCGAGCTTGCCGAACACGAACGTGGAAACGAGCGTGATCGCGCCCATCAGCAGGAAGCTCATCTGGATCCCGAACAGCTCGCCGTCCGCGTGGTGGCCGGCCAGCAGGCTCGCGAAGCCGCCGCCCACCGACACGCCGAGGCTGGTCGCGAGCATCTGCACCATCGAGAACAGGCCGTTGCCGCTGCTCGCGTCGCGATGCGAGAGGTCTTTCAGCGTGACGCTGTTCATCGCCGCGAACTGCATCGAGTTGGCCGCGCCGAACGCACCCAGCAGCAGCACGTCGAGCGCGAGCGGCGTGTGCGGCGAGAGCGTGGCGAAGCCGAGGATCGACACGCCGACGATCAGCGTGTTGACGCGCAGGAACGGCACGTAGCCGAAGCGGCGCACGAGCGGCGCGATCCAGCGCTTGGAGACGGTGCCGGCCACGGCGGCGGGCAGCATCACCAGCCCCGCGTGCAGCGGCGAATAGCCGAAGCCGAGCTGCATCTGCAGCGGCAGCAGGAACGGCACGGCGCTGGTGCCGATCCGGCACACCAGGTTGCCCACCAGCCCGGTGCTGAAGTTGCGTTCGGCGAACAGGCCGAGCCGGAACAGCGGCTGCGCGCGGCGCCGTGCATGCGCGACGTAGCCGAGCACCGCGCAGACCGTGGCGAGCGTGGCCGCGACGATCCAGGCGGCGCGCGCCGTGCGCGCCGGCATGTCGAGCGCGAGCGAGCTGGCCAGCATCGCGAGCGAGAGCAGCGTGCAGCCGGCCAGATCGAACGGCCGCCGCTCGTCGAGCCGGTCCGACGGCAGGTAGCGCCGCACCGCCAGCAGGCCGAGCGCGCCGATCGGCACGTTGACGAAGAAGATCCAGCGCCACGACAGCGATTGCGCGAACCAGCCGCCGAGCGTCGGCCCGATGATCGGGCCGACCTGGCCCGCCACCGAGATGAACGCGAGCGCCGTCACGTAGCCCTCGCCGGGCACGCTGCGCAGCACGGCGAGCCGCCCGACCGGCAGCAGCATCGAGCCGCCCACGCCCTGCACGATGCGCGCGATCACCAGCTGCTGCGAGGTCTGCGAGCCCGCGCAGGCGAGCGAGCCGATCGCGAACACGAGGATCGCGGCGAAGTAGACCGAGCGCGTGCCGTAGCGGTCGGCGAGCCAGCCCGAGGCGGGCGTGAGGATCGCCATGGTCAGCGTGTAGGCCACCACGATCGAGCGCATCGACAGCGTGTCCTCGCCGAACGCGTGCGCGATCGACGGCAGCGCCGTGTTGACGATGGTCGTGTCGAGCGCCTGCATGAAGAAGCCGGCGGCCACGATCCAGAGCAGCGCCGATTGGGAGGAAGACCGCGTCATGGTTGAAATCGAAAGACGTTCGTAGGGTGCCGGGAAACATGGCGCGCGGTGCTCGCCGGCCTGCGCCGATCCGGCGATGCGGGTGGCGGCAACGTCGCCCGTTGGTGGGCGGCATGCGCGAATTCGAATTGGAACATGATCGGCGGGCTGCCGTCGATGTGCGCATGGGCCGGCATGGCGCGCGGAGCCGATCGAACGGCCGGGGTGCCGCGCGCGGCATGCGGGTGCCGCCTTGCGGCGCGTCGATGCGGGCCGTCCGGCGGGCCGCGGGAATGGTTGTGATCGCAACCGTCAGGCCGCGATGCGTGTGCGGCAGCCTCGTGCCGGCACCGCCGCGCCGCCTCGCCCGCCGGGTTCTCCGGACGCGGCCGCATCGTATCGAGTATCGCGAAATCGGTAAATCTGGCAAAACCAATAGACTGAATTACCTGGATTCGGGAAATAAATACCTGAAAAAATTACCCGGAGGTGACGGCTTGATAACGGATATTTACACCTCATTACATTCGTATACAATGCTTTCGCCAGTCAAAACGGGCGATTTGAAAGCTTCACCGCGGACGCGTTTCGAAAACCTAGAGGAAAAGAACGATGAGAAAAATTCTTGCGATCGCAGTATTCGCTCTCCTGTCGGCATGCCAGAACATGGACGGGCTCGGGATGAGCGGGAACGAGAAATTCGATCCGGCCTGGATCAAGCAGCACGTCGTGATTGGCAAAACCACGCAGCACGATATTTATTCGATGTATGGCGAGCCCGATAGCAAAAGTACCAATGCAAGCAACTCCGACACCTGGGTTTATGAAAAGAATCATTCGGGAAGCAATCTGATGTCGATGGCTTCCGGCATGATTCCCGGCATGTCCACGGTCAATCAGGCCAAGAGCGTGGCCGACGTTCACGACAAGAAAGGTTATGGGGATGCGCTGTTTTTCTGGTTTAAAAACGGCACGCTTACCAATTGGCACAATTGATGACGCCGGCGCGCCGTTCAGCAGGTGAGTCGCGCCGCTCGAAGCATCGCCGCCGGCCCGCCTGACAGCCGACGCGTCCCGTGCGCGCGCAGGCGCCGGCCTCACGCCAGGCAGCCTGCCTGCTCCTGCCTGTCCGTTTCCGGCCGTTGCTCGCGGGGCGCTGGCGTCGCCGCTCGAATCGCACGCCAGGCATCGAGGTAGCGGTCGATCGTCAGTGCCGCCAGTTGCGCATCGTGCAGCGCGAGAACGAGGCTGAGCGTATCGCGCTGGATGGCGTCGAGGCGATAAGGCGCGCCGCGCAGAAACGCGCGTTCGAGAGCCTGCTCCGCGCGCCGGCACAGCGAGGCGAGCGAGGGCGTCGACGCCACGTCTCGTAGCTGCCATGCGAGCCGGATCACGTTGGCGAGCACGGCAAGCGGCGCCGGATCGCGGCAGTCGGCGCGCAGCCGCGCGAACGCGAGATGGTGTTTCAACTGCAGGTCGCGGCGTTCGTGCGCGGGCAGCGGCGGCCGCGGGCGCGAAGCGGAATGACGGGGGACGGGCGGAACGGACATCGGCGGCAGGGATGGTAAGGGAAGCGGGAGCGTCACCGTCGAGCCTGGCGATGCGGGCGACGCGACCGGCGGGACGCCGGTCGATGACGCCCGACCACGCGGGCGGCACTCGCGCCGGGCGCCGGCAAGACTGCACGGCGGCGTGGGCGGGGCCGTCGACGGCCCCGCCGTGCGGCTCACGACGCCGCGCTCAACCGCCGACGATCGCCCGCGTCGCGAAGTACAGCACCGACGGCCCGAGCAGGCAGCCCACGCCGGTATGGAACGTCGAGATCAGCGCGCCGTAGGGCACCAGGCGCCGGTCGGTGGCGGCGAGGCCCGCCGTCACGCCGCTGACGGTGCCGGCCAGGCCGCCGAAGATCATCGCCGAGCGCGGCGTGCGCAGGCCGAGGAAGCCGGCCGCGAGCGGCGTGCCGACCATCACGATGATGGCCTTCACGAGCCCGGTGGCGATGCTCAGCGCGATCACGTCGGAACTCGCGCCGATCGCGGCGCCCGTCACCGGGCCGACGATATAGGTCACCGCGCCCGCGCCGATCGTCGTCATGCTGACGGCGTCGGTATAGCCGAACGCGCGCGCCACCAGCGCGCCGACGATGAACGGCAGCACCGTGCCGAGCAGCAGCGACAGCACGCCGATCAGGCCGGCGCGGCGCGCCTCGGTGGCCTGCACCTCGAACGCGGTCGCGACGATCGCGAAATCGCGCAGCATCGCCCCGCCCATCACGCCGATGCCGGCGAACAGCGGGATGTCGGCAATGCCTTTCTCGCCGTGCGTGGCGACGCCGCCGACATAGGCGAGCACGAGGCCGATCAGGATCGCGATCGCGGAGCCGTGGACGCGGCCGCGCGTGAGCTTGCGCGACAGCGCGGCCGACACCCACATCACGATGCCGACGAGCGCGAACGCGGCGATGAGGCCGTTGTGCGCAACGATTCTTTCGAGCATGGCAAGCATGGCGGCCTCCGCTTATTGCTCGGCCGGCACGAGTGCCGAGTCGTCGTTGCCGATGCGCGAGAGCACCGCGATGCAGCAGGCGCAGATCGCCACCGCGCCCACCGCCGCGATCAGCGCGACCGGGCCGCCCTTGAGCGCGGCCAGCACGTTCTGGTTGGCCGCCATCGCCACCACCACCGGGATGTACATCGCGCCCCAGAACGTGACGCCGGCCTCGGTCTCCTTCGGCAGCCAGCCGCGCCGGTGCAGCCAGATGCGCAGCACGATCAGCAGCAGCATCGCGATGCCGACGCCGCCGACGTTGGTCTTCACGCCGATCGCGGCGCCCAGCAGGTCGCCGAGAAAGAGGCCCGCGAGATGGCAGAACGCGAGCAGGGCGGTTCCATAGATGATCATCGTTGTCTCCAGTCTTTCTGATAGGAATCGTTGGCGGCGCGAGGGCCGCCGCCCGGCGGTTCGTCGATCGGAACGCGTTCTCGGGCTGGCCGTGGTGCCGATGCTCCGGCACGGACAGTCTAGTCCGCCGCTATTCGCGCATTTATGAAGTTGTCCGGGCGATTCAGTGGGAACGGCAATGTGCGCGGATAACGGAAAGAACAGAACGCTTTCGGCTGGCCGAGCGAGGCCGCCGCGTCGGCTATGCTGATGGCCCGCCGCGCCGCGCGCGGGGCTCACGACATGAACGACATGAGGACGCAATGGATTTGCTGGCGGCAATGCGGGTGTTCGTGCGGGTCGTCGAGCGGGGGAACCTGTCGCGCGCCGCGAAGGATCTCGGGCTCGGGCAGCCGGCGGTCAGCGATCGCATCGAGCGGCTCGAGCGCCATCTCGGCGTGCGTCTGCTGCTGCGCAGCACGCGCGCCGTGTCGTGTACCGACGAGGGCGTCGCGTTCTACCAGAAGAGCAAGCTCGTGCTCGACGCCGCCGAGGAAGCGCAGGCGGTCGTGATGCCGGAGCGCGCCGCCGCGCGCGGCCGCATCCGCATCGCCGCGCCGCACGGGCTCGGCGACACGGTGCTGCCGGGCGTGCTGGCCGTGCTGCGCGAGCGGCATCCCGACTGGCACGTCGAGCTGATCCTCAACGACGAGCCGACCGATCCGGTGACCGAGGGCGTCGATCTCTCGCTGCGCCTGGGCACCGTCGACAACGGGAGTTTCGTGGCGCGGCGGCTCGGCCACGTGCGGCGCCTGCTGGTGGCCGCGCCCGCCTATCTGGCGGCGCACGGCTGCCCGGACGAGCCGGCCGGGCTGGTTCGCCATCCGTTCCTGGCGGTGGCCGGGCTGTTCGCCGACGGCCAGCTGCCGCTGCACGCGGCGGCGGGCGAGCGGGCGGCGCCGATCAACGTCGTCGCGACGGCCAGCCACTGGGGGCCGGTGCGCGAACTGCTGCTGCGCGGCGGCGGGGTCGGCGTGCTGCAGGAAATCGTCTGCGCCGAGGCGCTGGCGGCGGGCCGGCTGGTGCGCCTGCTGCCCGGCTTCACGGTGCCCGGCTTCGACCTGCACGCGCTGCTGCCGGTCGCGCGGCCGCTGCCGGCCAAGACGCGGATCGTCCTCGAACTGCTCGAGGCGGCGCTGCCCGCGATGGTGCGCGAGGCCGGCTGACGCGAGGCCGGCTGACGCGAGCCGGCTGACGTGAGCCGGTTCGTGCGCGGCCCGATTCATCGAATCGCGCGATGACTGACATCGGCGGGCCGCGCCTACCGGGCGCGCGGGCCGGCCGCTAACGTGGGCGCTCGTTTCCACTTCGCGTGTCCCGCCCATGTCCACCCTGAACCTGAAGCACCTCGGCCCCTGCCTGCTCGCGATCGCGATCGACGCGATGGGCTTCGGCCTCGTCTATCCGATCATGGCCGCGATCTTCTCCGATCCGCGCTCGGGCCTCGTGGCGGCCACGACCAGCCCGGCGCTGCGCAACTTCGTGCTCGGGATCGGCTACGGCATCTATCCGTTCTGCATGCTGTTCGGCTCGTCGCTGCTGGGCGAGCTGTCGGACCGCCACGGCCGCCGCAAGGTGATGCTGGCCTGCGTGCGCGGCCTCGCGCTCGCCTATCTGCTGATGGCGCTCGGCGCCTGGCTGCCGAGTCTCGCGCTACTACTGGCCGGGCGCGGCCTGAGCGGGCTGATGGCCGGCTGCCAGGGCATCGCGCAGGCGGCCATCGGCGACCTCAGCACGCCGCGCACCAAGGCGCGCAACATGAGCGTGATGTCGATGGCATTCAGCGCGGGCGTGATCGTCGGGCCGGTGCTGGGCGGCATCGCGTCGGATCGCACGCTCGCGCCGGGCCTTGGCTACGGCACGCCGTTCCTGCTGGTGGCCGGGCTCGCGGCCGCCTGCGGCGCGTGGCTGCGGCGCGCGTGGCCCGACACGGCCGCGCCGCGCGGCCAGGCGCGCCTCGACTGGCTGCTGCCGCTGCGCACGCTGCGCGAGGCGGCCCGGCATCGACGCGTGGCGATGCTGAGTGCGGTGTTCTTCCTGATGCAGGTCGGCTACGGGCTCTACCTGCAGACCATCATGCTCGTGATGCAGACGCGCTTTCACTACACGAGCGCGCGGCTCGGCCTGTTCAGCGGCCTGATCGGCGTGGCGTTCGTGTTCGGGCTCGGCGTGGTGGTGCGCTTGATGCTGCGGCGCTGGCGGGTGGTGACGATCGCGGCGGCCGGCCTGCTGGCCGCGGGCCTCGCGCAGGTCCTCTCGGCGCTGCTGCCGGCCGAGCACGCGCTGTGGGCGCTCGGCATGGTGGTGGGGTGTTTCGACATGGTGGCCTATACGACCATCTACACCGCGTATTCCGACGCGGTCGAGGCCGGGCGGCAGGGCTGGGCGCTCGGCGTGGCCGGCTCGGTGATGGCCGTGGCGTGGGTCGTGACGGGCCTGCTGACGAACCTGCTGCCGCTGGTCGGCGAGACGGGGCTGCTGATGGTGGGCGGGCTGGGCTTTATCGCCAGCTTCGCGGCGATGCTGGCTTATGCGCGCCGCTGGGTGGAGCCTGCGCCGGGAGTGGCGGCGAGGGCTTGAGTGGGATGAGGTTTGGCGGTATGGCGTGATCGCGGCGCTGGGGCTGAATCAGCCAATGCGGCGGCGCGGCAACGCCACCGCGCCGCCGCACACCCTCACCAGCGCAGCACGCGCGCCCCGACAACGGCGCCCACGACGGTCGGCACCAGCATGCCGAGCAGGTACCAGACGCCCCAGAACGGCACGCCCATCTCCGGGCAATGCAGGCAGTAGACGAGCGTCGCGACGGCGCCCGCGAGCAGGCCGCCCACGGCGCCCGCCAGCCGCAGGCGGGTGGGCGCGAGGCTGCGCAGCGCGGAGAAGGTCGCCACGAAGCCCGGCACCGACAGCAGCGCGATCAGCGACGGGCAGACCTTCCAGGTCGAGCCGAGCACGAGCGCGAGCCGCTCGCCGGCCGGCGCGGCGGCCAGCACGGCCAGCGCGGCGATCCAGACCACCGCCACCGGCGCGGCGATCAGCAGGCTCGGGCGGCCGGCGCGCGCGCCGGGGCGCGCGAGCCTCGCCAGCGTGGCGAGCGCGCCGATCGCGATCACGAGCGGCAGCGCGACCTTGGCCCAGAACAGCGGCGTGAGCGCGACCTCGGCGAGATCGCGGCGCACGCCGAGCAGCGCCGCCATCAGCAGCAGCGCGCCGGCCGCGCCGATCGCGAGCGCCGTCGCGAAGCGCCGGGCCGGCAAGCGCGGGTCCACGGGCGTCACGCCCGTGGCCAGCATCGATATCAGATCGTCGGTTTTCATCGTGTTCCCCGAATCTTCGCGGCCAGCGCCTTCAGGCCGCGGTGTACTCCGATCTTCACGGCCGATTCGGACAGGCCCGTCATCCGCGCCGTTTCGGCCACGGACAACCCTTCGAGCTTCACATGCACGATCGGCAGGCGCTGCCGGTCCGGCAGCGTGTCGAGCAGCTTGCCGAGATCGCGCCGCGCCTCGGACGGCTCCAGCTCCGACGCCGCGATCCACTCCGATTCGTCGTCGAAGCTTTCGTTCAGCGCGTCCTGCCTCGACCAGGCGCGGAAATAGTCGATCAGCTTGTAGCGTGCGATCGCGTGGATCCAGGCCGTCAGCGGCTCGCCGGCGCGATACGTGTGCCGCTTGTCGTGGACCGCGAGCAAGATTTCCTGCACCAGATCCTCGACGTCGGCGGGCCGGCTCGCGAGCCGGCGCCGCACGAAGCCGCGCAGGTGTGCCGACAGGGCGCTCAGGAAGCGCCGGTAGGCGGCCTCGTCGCCGTCGAGGCCCGCCAGCAGCCACTGCCGCAGCGCCTGTTCGGCCTGTTGTCGAGCGCCGCCATCTTGAGTTCGCTCCATGCGTGGTCCGGGTTACAGGAGATCGAAAAAACTTTCGGCGAATGCCGCGGCGCGCGTTCGCGAGGCCGGGCGCGGGCGTCGAGTGGCTTGCGCGGTGCGTGCCGCTGGCTGCTCGCCTGCACGGGGCGCGGCAGGCCGCCGGCGCGGTCCCGACACGAAACGAATTGTATCCCGGCCGCGCGGGCGGACCGGCCGGAACGAACGCAGGAACGAACGCGGAGGCGTCGCTCAGGATGCCGCACCGGGCTGCCGCCGCATCGTGCCGATGTCTTCGCACGATTTCGCGCGCGGGCGTCCCGGGCGAGTTCGACGCGAAGCAAGGCGGGGCGAGGGAGCGGACGAAGGCGGAGCGGGGCCGGGCGGGAGCTGGCAAGCGATCCCGGCCGGCGCCGCTGCGCCGGCCGGCCACCGCCCCGAGCCAGAGAATGACGGACGGCGCGTGTCTTCAGGACGCGTTCGCCCATCCCATTCGGTGCGTTGCCAGGCAGCGCCAGCCCGTCGCCGGTGTCGGCCCGTGCGGCGGGTTCGCCCGATCCGCGATGCATTGCATCCGCAACCGAATGAGTGGCCAGATTAGCAATCCGCAAAATAGGTGCCCATACCCCGAAATGGGTATGGCGCCGAACCGTGCCGGCGCCGCCGCCATGGCGGGGCTCGCGCGCCGCGCTCAGTCCGAGGCGAGGCCGGCGATCTCGATCGCGATCGTCGTGCCGCCCGCGCCCGAATCGATCCGCAATTGCCCGCCCAGCCGGCCGACCCGCGCGCGCAGGCTGCGCATGCCGATCCCGCCGTGCGGCGTGGGCGCCTCGGGGTCGAAGCCGTGCCCGTTGTCGGCCACCGTGAGGCGCAGCCCGCTCGCGTCGTCGTGCGCGAGGCCGATCTCGATGCGCGTCGCGCCGCTGTGGCGCAGCGCGTTGGTGGCCGCCTCCTGCAGGATGCGCATCAGGTCGAGGCAGACGGCGTTCGGCAGGTGCAGCGTATCGATGCCGTCGAGCCGCCAGCGGCAGTCGATGTCCTGCGCCTCGAACGCGCGCGCGAGCCGGTGGCGCAGCGGCGCGATGAAGCCGTCGAGCGAGCGCGTGCCGGCATGGTCGAGCGCGGCCGAATCGATGATGATGCGCAGGTCGTCGCGCAGTTCCTTGAGGATGCCGAGGAAGCGCGCGGGCGGCATGTCGTGCGGCGCGTGCTCGAGCGTGGTGATGCTCGACACCAGCGTGCCGCCGAGCCCGTCGTGCAGGTCCTGCGCGAGGCTCAGGCGCTCGTTCAGGCGCGCGTTGGCGACCTGCAGCGCGTGTTCGCGATCGAGCGTGTCGCGCAGGTCGCGCTTCGCGTCGGCCACGGCACCCGTCAGTTCGTCGTTGAACTGCTCGATGCGCCGCAGGTTCGTGACGAACCGCCAGGCCAGCACGAGCGCCATGCCGATCATCTCGAACTGCGCGGCGATCGACGTGTAGTAGACGTTGTCGGCCAGCACGCCGAGGAAGGTCAGGATGTCGTGCAGGCAGGCCGCGATGAAGATCAGCATGCAGGCCGACATCGCGAGCCGGTCCGCGCGCGGGCGGCGCAGCGAGAACACGATGAACGCGGCGCAGCAGCCGATGAAGGTGGCCGCCGGGATCATTGCGATCACGGCGCGCACGGTTTCGATCGCGGCATGCGGCGTGACCAGCATGGCCATCGCCTGCGCCGCCGCGAGCGCCCACAGCACGGCTTCGAGGCGCGGATAGCGGCGGCTCGCGAAGCGCAGCGTGAACATCGCGAAGCTGCTGGCGAACAGCACCACGGCCACCGACATCGCGGCCTCCCAGCCGTCGGTGCTCGTAAACGGCCACGGCGTGGTGGCCGCCTGGTTCATCTGGAAACACCACCAGGCGAGCGACTGCAGGCCGAACCAGCCGTACACGCTCTCGCGCCGCCGCATCAGCCACAGCACCACGAAGAAACAGCCGAGCGTGGAGGTGACGGCCAGGCTGTAGAGCTGCAAATCGCGGCGGATCTCGTGTGAATGGCCGTAGTGCCGCGCCACCATCTCGGGCGGCCCGACCAGCACCGGGCCGAGCCCCGGCGCGTAGGCCGCGAGGCCCGACACGCGGATCAGCAGCGTGTTGCCGGCGTGCGCGCCCGCGTGCAGCAGCGGCGCCGGCAGCAGCCAGTAGCGCGGCATGTTCCAGGCGCGGCTGAGCGGCTCGGTGAGTTGCGCGTCGCGTCCCAGCATCGTGCCGTTCAAATAGACCGCGCCGGCCATGTTCAGGTAGTCGATGAAGACCGCGAGCGGCGCGCCGGCACCGCAGGCGCCGGACCAGTTCAGGCGATACCAGACCACGCCGTCGAAGCCGGGCCAGCGCGAGGTCCAGACGTCGGGCAGCGTGACGCGCAGCCAGCCCGCGGCGGGCGGCATGGCGGCGTCCCAGGCGCCGCGCGCCGCCTCGACGGCGAGCGGGCAGCCGGGCGCGTCCGGCATGCCGCCCGCCGTGGTGCCGGATTGCGCGTCGCTGCCCGGCCGCGCGGTGGAGGCGAGCGCGCCCGGCGCGGGTGTCGCCGTGAGCGAAGCGGCCAGCGTGGCGCGTGGCGGGGCGGCGACGGACGCGGCGGGAAACGAGGCGGCCGACAGGGCGGCCGACGGGGCGGGTGGGGCGGCCGGTAACGAGGCGGCCTGCGAGGGGGGAGACGGCAAGACGGGCGGCAACGCGCCGGCCGGCGGCGCGACTCCGGCGGCATCGCTCCGGGCCGCGGCGGTGGAGTTGGTGCCGTCCGCCGCCGCGTGGGCGGACGCGTCGGCCGGCATCGCGAGCAGCGCGACGAGGAACGCGGTGAGCCCGATCAGCAGGACGGTCACCACCGGCATCAGCAGCATGGCCCGCGAGACGGTGGCCACGCACCAGGCCGCCGCCGACGCCTGCGCGATCGCGCGCCGCGCCGCCTGCCCGCGCACGCGGTCGGCCGCGTCGGCGCGGGCGTCGAAGTCGGCACCAGAGCCGACATCGACGCCGGCCGAGGAGGTCGAACTGTGATCGCAGTCTGGCGCTGCCTGCATGCCGGATGTCAGGGCAGCAGCCCGTGGGCGCGGGCCTCGAAGACGGCCTGCGTGCGCGAGCGTACCGCGAGCTTCTTGTAGATGTTCTTGATGTGGCACTCGACGGTCAGCCGCGACAGCGACAGCAGTTCGGAAATTTCGCGGTTGGTCAGGCCTTTGCTGACGATGCCGAGAATCTCGACCTCGCGGCGGCTGAGCCGTACCGGCGGGGCGCCGTCGCGCGACGGCAGCATCACGGCGCCGGTCGGTGTCACGGACGCGGCGGGCGGCGGCGCGTTGACGGTGGTGTCGAGGATGTAGCGCGCCACGAACGGATCGATCGGCGCGCCGCCGCGCAGTACGCTGCGGATCGACAGCGCGATTTCGATGTCGTCGCGTTCCTTGAGCAGGTAGCCGGTCGCGCCGGCCTGCAGCGCGCCGACGATGGTCGGCCCGGTGCTCCAGGTGGAGATCACCACGATCGGCAGCGCCGGGTCGGCCTCGTGCCATTCGCGGATCAGCTCGATGCCCGAGCCGTCGGGCAGGCCGATATCGACCAGCGCGATCGCGCACGGCTGCGTGGCGCGGATCGCGCGCGCCTCCGAGAGGCTGCCGGCGAACAGCAGCGCGTCGTCGGCATAGCCGAGCGAGGTCAGGATGGTGGTGAGCCGGCGCTGCATCATCGGCTCGTCGTCGACGATGAGGAGCGGGCCCGGCACCATGGGTTCCGGCGGCAAGAGCGTCATGGGTCGCGTGTTGGATGACTGGGTCGGATGCCAAGCCGGCGAACTTGCGCACCTGCGTGGTGCGTTCGCCGGCCGGCGCGAGAATCGCGCCGACGGCAGCATCGAATGATACGCGAGCGATCCGACGGCGGGCTGACATGCTTGCATCGCATGCGTGTCCCGCTTCGCGTCGTGCGGCGCGTGCGCGCGCCTAGTCGGACGGCAGCAGCCGCGCGAGCGCGTCGTCGAGATCGGCGACGAAGCCGACCTGGCTGCCGCGGTTGCTCTCGACGATGAAATCGTGCAGCGGGCCGCTCGCCACCGCCTGGAAATCGCCGATGATCGCGAGCCGCAGGTGGTAGTTGACGAACATCTGCAGCAATTCGCCGGCCACCCCGGTGCGCAGCACGAGGAAATCGGGGTGCAGGCAGGCGGCGTCCACCGCCAGGCCGTCGAGATCGCGATGGCCGTGGCCGAGCATCAGGTCGAGCGCATCCTGGCGGCTGCGCACCGGCGTGTCCACGGCGCTGACGTGGACGATGCGGATGCCGTGCTGCTCGATCAGGCGCGCTTCCATGCGGGGATCCGGTGGCGGTGAGGGGCGCCGCGTTCGTTGCGGCGTGCGTGGTGAGGCGTGGTGCGGTGCGTGTGCCGGCGAGAGCTCAGGCGAGTGCGTTCAAGCGTGGGTTCGGGCCGGCACGCGCCGCGTCACGGCCGCGCGGCCGAAGCCGGCACCGCGGCCGACACCGGCGCCGCCGGCGAGGCGGCCCGGCGGCCGCGTTGGGCCTGCCGCGCGCGCTGGTCCCGCAGGCATTCCTGCGTGACCAGCATGGTGGCCTGGTCGGGGTTCGGTAGCGTCGGCGCCGCGTAGATGGTCGCGATCGCCTTGTCCACCGCCTGGCTGTCCGGGCCGTCGCCGTAATACTTGTGCGACTGCGCGAGCGCCTGCGCCCTGGTCTTGCCGCGCTTGCGCCAGCCGGAAACCTGCGCGGCGACGTCGCCGACCGCGAAACAGCGATCGTCGAACGCCTGCGCATGGGACGGAAGGGCCGGCAGCGCGGTGCAGCACGCGACGGCGAGGGGCAAGACGGCTTGCTTCATCGGGAAATCCTGTGGCTCGAAAACGCGGCGCCGGGCTGGAAAGCCGCCGCGGCGCCGCGACAATCGCACAGTCTATCGAAAAGCCGGGCCGCGGGCGGCCGACGCGGGGCGCCGTGCGGTGGGGCGCGAACGCGGCGGGGCGCGGCTTGTGCCGCGGTTGTGCCGCGCGGCTGCCGGTGCGCGCGGGCGGGCAGCGCGCACGATGCCGGCAGATATGCGGCGCAATGCCACATATCGCGAGCGGCGCCGGCCACGCGCCGATTCAGCCCGCGTCGCGCGAAAACACCAGGCAGACCGGGCTGCCCGCCGCGATCGTCAGGCCGGTGGGCGCGAGCCGGCCGCTCGCGGCGTCGACCGAGAACACCACGATGCTGTCGCTGTCCTCGTTCAGCGCGTAGAGGAAGCGCCCGTCCGGCGAGAGCGTGAAGAAGCGCGGCGTGCGGCCGCCGCTCGGCACCGCCTCGACGAACGCGAGGCGGCCGCTGTCGGGGTCGACGTGGAACAGCGCGATGCTGTCGGCGCCGCGGTTCGAGGCGTAGACGCAGCGGCCGTGCCGGTCCACCTCGATGCCGGCCGCGCGGCTGTTGCCGGTGAAGGTGTCGGGCAGCGTCGACACGATCTGCCGCGGCACCAGCTCGCCGCTGGCCGCCTGCCACGCGTAGGTGGTCACCGTCGAATCGAGTTCGTTCACGCACCACGCGTAAGGCGCCGTGGGGTGGAACGCCAGATGGCGCGGCCCGGCCGCCTCGCGCGTGGCGACGAACGGCACGCCGGCGGGCGTCAGGCGCCCGCCTTCGAAGCGGAACACGAAGATCCGGTCGAGGCCCTTGTCCGGCACCAGCACGAAGCGGCCGTCGGGCGAGAACGGGTTGAAGTGCGGCTTCGCCTGCTGCTGCTCGACGCGATGCGGGCCGGGCGGGCCGTCCAGCACGACGCGCTGCGCGAGCGGGCCGAGCGCGCCGTCGGCCGCGACCGGCAGCACTGCGAGGCTCGCGCCCAGGTGGTTCGAGACGACCGCATGGCGGCCGTCCGGCGCGAGCGCGACGTGGACCGGATTGCGGCCCTCGGTGCCCGCGCGGTTCAGCGCGCTCAGGCGGCCGCTCGCGCGGTCGATCGCGAACGCGCTGAGGTCGCTGAGATCGCCATGCACGCTGTAGAGCCGCTCGCCGCGCGCGTCGAGCGCGAGGTACGACGGGTTCACGAGATCGCCGACGGTCTGCACCGGATCGAGCGCGCCGCTGGCGGGATCGACGCGGAACACGCGAATCCCTTCGCCGCGCGCGTGGCGTTCGCGCGTGGTGCGCGAGCCGACATAGGCAAACATGGGGTGGTCCTTCGACTGGTCGTCTGGCGGCCCCGGATGGGCCGCAGGGTTCGGGGAGCGCGCGCCGGGGGCGCCGCCGCAACGAGAGCGTAGCGTAACCGCATTCGCTTCAAATTGCATTTTTTATCTTAAATATGCAAAATGCGCGACATGACGACGCCTCACACTCCCGCCGATTCGCGCCTGACCGTTGCCGGCGCGACCTACCGTTTCATCGACCTGCCGGCCCGTTTCGGCGCGAAGCTGCGCGAGCTGCCGGTGGTGCTGCGGCTGCTGCTCGAGAACGTGATCCGCAATACCGACGGCGACGAACGGCGCGCGGCCGTGGACGGCATCCTCGCCTGGACGGGGCCGGCCACCAGC
Source organism: Burkholderia perseverans (assembly GCF_022870505.1). Lineage (NCBI taxonomy): Bacteria > Pseudomonadati > Pseudomonadota > Betaproteobacteria > Burkholderiales > Burkholderiaceae > Burkholderia > Burkholderia perseverans. The sequence continues at coordinate 2,866,923 of NZ_CP045093.1, read as the reverse complement.
GAGGTGGAGATCGCGTTCCAGCCGAACCGCGTGCTGATGCACGACACCACCAGCACGCCCGCGCTGGTGGACATCGCCGCCATGCGCGACGCGCTCGCCGAGGCCGGCGCGGACCCGGCGGCGCTCAATCCGGTGCTGCCGGTGGACGTCTCGGTCGATCATTCGCTGGCCGTCGAGGTGTACGGCGAGCCGGACGCCGCGCCGCGCAACCTGCGCGCCGAGCTGGCCCGCAACGCCGAGCGCTACCGCTTCCTGCGCTGGGCCTCGAACGCGCTCGCGGGCGTGCGGATCCACCCGCCCGGCACCGGCATCATGCATACGATCAACCTGGAGCAACTGGCCACCGTGGTGGCCGGCGTCGAGCGCGACGGCGAGCGCTGGGCCGTGCCCGACACGCTGATCGGCACCGACAGCCACACGCCGATGATCAACGGCATCGGTGTGCTGGGCTGGGGCGTGGGCGGGCTGGAGGCGCAGACGGTGATGTTCGGCATGCCGGTGATGCAGCGGATTCCCGACGTGATCGGCGTGCATTTGACGGGCGCGCCGCGGCCCGGCGTGCTGGCCACCGACATCGCGCTGACCGTCACGCAACGGCTGCGCGCGATCGGCGTGTCGGGCGAGTTCGTGGAATTCTTCGGGCCGGGCGTGGCGGCGCTCGCGGCCGGCGAGCGCGCCGTGATCGCGAACATGGCGCCCGAGTACGGCGCGACCACCGGCTATTTCCCGATCGACGCGCGCACGCTCGACTATCTGCGCGCGACCGGGCGCGACGAGGCGGCGATCGCGCTGGTCGAGGCCTATGCGCGGCGGGCCGGGATCGGCTACGAGCCGGGTGCCGTGCCGCGCTACACGCGCGTGGTCGAGATCGCGCTCGACGCGGTGACGATGCAGGTGGCCGGGCCGCAGCGGCCGCAGGACCGGCTGCCTTATACGGATACGGCGGGAGCGCTGGCGGAGTTGGCGGGGGCGGCGGGTACGTCGAACACGCCGGTCACGTCGAACACATGTCGCGATCCGGTCGCGTCGCCCGAGCCGACGCCATCCCCCACGCTGCCGCGTCACGCCGTTGCGCTGGCCGCGATCACGAGCTGCACGAACACTTCCGATCCGGGCCTGCTGATCGCGGCCGGCCTCGTCGCGCGCCGCGCGCGCGAGCGCGGCCTGAGCGTGCCGGCCTGGGTCAAGACCTCGCTCGCGCCCGGCTCGCCGGCCGCGGCCGCCTACCTCGAACGCGCGGGACTGATCGACGATCTGAGCGCGCTCGGCTTCGCGATCGTCGGCTACGGCTGCACCACCTGCATCGGCAATTCGGGCGCGCTGACCGCGCCGATCCACGCCGCGCTCGCCGCCGGCGTCGTGCATCCGGTCGCGATCCTGTCCGGCAACCGCAACTTCCCGGGCCGCATCCATCCCGATCTCGATCTCGGCTTCATCATGTCGCCGCCGCTCGTGATCGCGTTCGCGCTGGCCGGCGACGCCGCTCGCGACCTCGGCCGCGAGCCGCTCGGCCACGCGCCGGACGGCACGCCGGTGTTCCTGCACGAACTGTGGCCGACGCGCGACGAGATCGCCGCGCTCACCGCGCACGCGTCCGAGGCCGGCGACTACCGGCGCGCCTTCGCGATCGCGAGCGCGAATCCGGCCTGGCACGGGCTCGACGCGCCGGCCTCGGCGCGCTTCCCGTGGGCGCCGGCATCGAACGCGCTGCGCCGCCCGCCGTTCGCCTCGATCGAGGCGGGCAGCCGGCTCGGCCGCTATCTCGCGCATCCGCTCGCGGTGTTCGGCGACGACGTGACGACCGACCATATCTCGCCGGCCAGCGCGATTCCCGCCGACAGTCCGGTGGCCGATTTCCTCGTTGCGCGCGGCGAGCGCCGCGACGACCTGAACGTGTTCGCGTCGCGGCGCGGCAACTGGGAGGTGATGCTGCGCGCGGCGTTCTACAATCGCACGCTCGTGAACCTGCTTGGCGATGGCTTGCCGGTCGCGCACACGGTCCACGCGCCGTCCGGCCAGGCGCTGCCGATGTTCGAGGCGGCCGGGCGCTATCACGACGACGGCGAGCCGGTGGTGCTGGTGGCCGGCGAACGCTACGGCACCGGCTCGTCGCGCGACTGGGCCGCGAAGGGCCAGCGGCTGCTCGGGATTCGCGCGGTGCTCGCGGCGAGCTTCGAGCGCATCCATCGCTCGAACCTGATCGGCATGGGCATCCTGCCGCTGCGTTTCGCGGCCGGCGTGCATCCGGCGCGGCTCGCTTTGCGGCCGGGTGACCGGATCGCGATCGACGCGCCGGCGCACGCGCTGACGCCGCGCTGCGCGGTGCGCGTGACGATCGAGCGTGCCGACGGCCGCGTGGAGCCGATCGCGGCGACGGCCGCCGTCGAGACGCGGCTCGAATGCGAGCTGCTGCGCGCGGGCGGCGTGATGCCGTTCATTCTCGGCCGGCATCTGGCAGCGGGGAGCGTGCCGGCGAGGGACGCGTGCTGAGCTGGCGGGCGCGGAGCGTGGATGCTGCCGAAGGATGCGAGCGGGCCGGCCAGCAGGGCCGCGCGTTCGGCGCTGAGGCGCTGAGCCGATGGGCGCCGGGGTGAACGGCATGGCGGGACGAACGCGCGATCGGCGGCCGCCTGTCATGCGAAACGACGGCACGCAGCGAGGCCGCCGCCCGTGGCGCGCATCCGGTATCGCGTCCGCGGCACGAAGCCGAGCCCGAAGTAGTCCGAAGCAACACGAACCGCATCACCCGCCTCATCACGCCCCGAGGCAAGCAAGCGACCCATGACCGAAGCAGACGAACCACGATGACCGATCGATCGATAGCGGCCCGCATCGTCGAGCTGATCCAGACCGAGCAGCTCGAGGCGGGCGCGCATCTGGCCGCGCAGCGGCTCGCGGACCAGCTGCGCGTGTCGCGTTCGCCCGTCAACGAGGCGCTCGCGCTGCTGCACGAGAAGGGCGTCGTCACGCGCGAACGGCATCGCGGCTTCTTCGTCGCGAAGCCGGTGGTCGAGCCGCTCGACGCGGTGGTCGGTGCGCTCGGGCTCGACGCGGCCGACGTGGTTTCGAGCGTCTATTTCCGGATCGCCGACGACCGCCTGCGCGGCGAGCTGCCCGACGCGTTTTCCGAGCAGCTGATCCGCCAGCGCTACGGCCTCACGGCCGCGCAGCTGAACGGCGTGCTGGCGCGCATCGCCGGCGAGGGCTGGGCCGAGCGCAAGCCCGGCTACGGCTGGTGCTTCTCGCCGATGCTGACCACGCCCGACAGCCTGATGCAGTCGTACCGGCTGCGGCTCGCGCTGGAGCCGGCCGCGCTGCTCGAACCCGGTTACCGGCTCGATCCGCGCACGCTCGAACGCTGCCGCGAGGTCGAGCGACAGCTGCTCGCGGGCGGCATCGAGACCGCCAGCGCCGATCAGCTGCACGAGCGCGGCGTGCGATATCACGAGTCGCTCGTCGAGGCGTCGGGCAACCGCTTCTTCATCGACACGATCCGCCGCGTGAACCGCGTGCGGCGCCTGCTGTCGTACCGCTCGACGCGCCGCCGCGAGCGCTACGTCGAGCACTGCCGGCAGCATCTGCACGTGCTCGACCTGCTCGAACGCGAGCGCAACGACGAGGCCTCGGCCGCGCTGCGCGAGCACCTGCTGCATACGCTCGACGCGCTCGCGCGCATCAGCGATTTCCTCGAATCCGCGCCGCGCGATGCGCTGCACTCCCACGACACGCCGCGCAAGCCGCGGCCCAACGACGAAGGCACGCGATGACCGCATCCTCCGCTTCCTCCCTCGATCCCGCGATCGTCGCGGCCTTCGCCCCGCATGGCGTGCTGCGCGCCTCGATCAACGTCGGCAATTCGATCCTCGCCGGCCACGATCCGGCCACCGGCCAGCCGGCCGGCGTGTCGATCGATCTGGCGCGCGCGCTGGGCGCGGCGCTCGGCGTGCCGGTCGAACTCGTGGTGTTCCCGACCGCCGGCGAATCGGTGGCCGCGGTCGGCGACGAACGCGCCGACGTCGGCTTCTTCGCGATCGATCCGCTGCGCGGCGCCTCGATCGCGTTCACCGCGCCCTATGTGTTGATCGAAGGCAGCTACCTGGTGCGCGACGCGTCGCCGATCCGCGCCAACGGCGAGGTCGATCGGCCCGGCACGCGCGTGACGGTCGGCAAGGGCAGCGCCTACGACCTGTTCCTGACGCGCGAGCTGAAGGTCGCGCAGATCGTGCGCGCGCCGTCGTCGCCGGCCGTCGTCGCGACGTTTCTGGCCGACGGTCACGACGTGGCGGCCGGCGTGCGGCAGCAGCTCGAAGCGGACGCGGCGCGCACGCCGGGGCTGCGGCTGCTCGACGGACGCTTCATGGTGATCCGTCAGGCGATGGGCTTGCCGAAAAGCCGTGGCGAGGCGGCGGCCGAATTCCTGAACGCGTTCGTCGAGGCGCACAAGGCGTCGGGCTTCGTCGCCGGGGCGCTCGCGCGGCACGGCATCGCCGGCGCGTCGGTGGCGCCGGCCGGGCGCGACTGAGCGAGGCCGTGCGACTACGTCGATCGCCGGCTTCGACGGCACCGATCCAACCCGTCAGCCCTCGCTCCTACAACAACGGCAGCGACCCCCGGATATGCTCGGCGAACGCCGCGATCAGCGGCGACGGCTGTTCGCGTTCGAGCTTCAGCGTGATGCCCACGGCCGGCAGCGGCGGCAGCGTCGTATCGGCGCCGAGGATCTGCAGGTCGGGCGGCACGGCCGTCTGCGTGATCACCGCGAACGCCTGCCCCGAGCGCACCAGTGCGGTGAGCCCGGCCAGGCTGCTGCTCGCGCAGGTGATCCGGAATGCGCGCCCGGCCCGCCGCAGCGCCTCGCAGGCGGCGAGATGGTCGAGCGCGTCGGCGTCGGACAGCGCGAGCGGCAGCGGCTCGAAATCGGCCGGATCGAGCCCGGGATATCCGACCCAGACCAGCGCCTCGCGGCGGATGATCGATGCGTCGGCGCCCGGCGCGTCCGGCACCGACACCAGCGCGAGATCGAGCGCGTGCTTGCCCAGCCGCTCGTGCAGGCGCGGAGTGGGCGCGCACACCACCTCCACCTGCGCGTGCGGATGGCGGATCGAGAACTGCCGCAACAGCGCGGGCAGGAACACCGTGGCGTAGTCGTCGGGGCAGCCGAAGCGGATCGTGCCCGTCAGCCCCTTGCCGGACAGGTCGGCCATCGCCTCGTCGTGCAGCCGCAGCAGGCGCTGCGCATGCACGAGCAGCCGCTCGCCGGGGTTGGTCAGCACCACGCCGCGCCCGGTGCGCTGGAACAGCGGGGCGTCGACGATCTCCTCCAGCCGCTTCAGCTGCTGGCTCAGCGCCGACTGGGTGCGCCCCACGCGCTCGGCCGCGCGGCTCAGCGTGCGGACCTCGGCGATCACGACGAAGGTGCGCAACAGGTCGATGTCGAGCGTCAGGCTCATGGCGCTGCTCCCCTGGTATTAGCCACGTTTCTATCTCGAATTAAAACTATTAGATTCTATAAAAAAAGATGCGCTTCTAGACTGCCGGCATGGGTTCGAACGTGAACCTTCCTTCCAGTCAGGAGAACCGTGGTGTCCCGTAACCAAGACGAGCAATTCTGGCGGCAGGCGTGCCAGCACCTGATCCGCTACGGCGGCAGCTTCGAGCCGATGATCATCGAGCGCGCGCAGGGCAGTTTCGTCTACGACGCCGACGGCCGCGCGATCCTCGATTTCACCTCGGGGCAGATGAGCGCCGTGCTCGGCCACAGCCACCCGGACATCGTCTCGGTGATCAACGAATACGCGGGCAGGCTCGACCATCTGTTCAGCGGAATGCTGTCGCGCCCGGTGGTCGAGCTGGCCGCGCGGCTCGCCGAGATCACGCCGCCCGGGCTCGACCGCGCGCTGCTGCTCAGCACCGGCGCCGAATCGAACGAGGCGGCGATCCGCATGGCCAAGCTCGTGACCGGCAAGTACGAGGTGGTGGGCTTCGCGCAGTCGTGGCACGGCATGACCGGCCACGCCGCCTCGGCCACCTACAGCGCCGGCCGCAAGGGCGTCGGCCCGGCGGCGGTGGGCTCGTTCGCGATCCCGGCGCCGTTCACGTACCGGCCGCGCTTCGAGCGCAACGGCGGCTACGACTACCTGGCCGAACTCGACTACGCGTTCGACCTGATCGACCGCCAGTCGAGCGGCAACCTGGCCGCCTTCATCGCCGAGCCGATCCTCAGTTCGGGCGGCATCATCGACCTGCCGCCCGGCTATCTGGCCGCGCTCAAGCGCAAGTGCGAGGAGCGCGGCATGCTGCTGATCCTCGACGAGGCGCAGACCGGCGTGGGCCGCACCGGCACGATGTTCGCGTTCGAGCGCGACGGCGTCACGCCCGACATCCTCACGCTGTCGAAGACGCTCGGCGCGGGGCTGCCGCTCGCGGCGGTGGTCACCTCGGCCGCGATCGAGGAGCGCGCGCACGAGCGCGGCTACCTGTTCTACACGACCCATGTGTCCGATCCGCTGCCGGCCGCGGTCGGCCTGCGCGTGCTGGACGTGGTGGCGCGCGACGGCCTGGTGGCGCGCGCGAACCGGATGGGCGAGCGGCTGCGCAACGGGCTGCTGGGGCTGATGGAGCGCTTCGACTGCATCGGCGACGTGCGCGGGCGCGGGCTGCTGCTCGGCATGGAGATCGTCAAGGACCGCCGCACCAAGGAGCCCGCCGACGGGCTCGGCGCGAAGATCACGCGCGAGTGCATGAACCTCGGGCTCAGCATGAACATCGTGCAGCTGCCGGGGATGGGCGGCGTGTTCCGGATCGCGCCGCCGCTGACCGTCGGCGACGAGGAAGTCGATCTCGGCATCGCGTTGCTCGGGCAGGCGATCGAGCGGTCGCTGTAGGCGGGGAGGAAGGCGCCGGCGTGGTCCGCCGGCATGCGCAAACGAACGGGGCGGCAACGTTGCCGTTGCCGCCCCGGTGGCGGGCCGCGCGCGCGTGTTGCTCGTATCGGCGCGGCCCGCTTGTCGTTTGACGCGTCAGGTTTGACGCGTCAGCCGCGCGTGGTGGTCTCGATGTCGACGCTGGCCTTGATCGCGTTCGAGTACGGGCAGATGCCGTGGGTGGTCTCGACCAGTTTGGACGCGTCCGCCTCGGGTACACCGGGCAGGTAGACGTCGAGCGCGGCGGTGATGCCGTAGCCGCCTTCCGAGCGCGGCCCCATGCCGATCGTCGCCGTGACGGTGGTGCCTTCCGGCACCTTGATTTTGGTCTGCTGCGAGGCCACGCGCATCGCGCCGAGGAAGCAGGCCGAGTAGCCGAGCGCGAACAGCTTCTCGGGGTTCGCGCCGTCGCCGCCGGGGCCGCCGAGTTCCTTCGGTACGGTGAGCTGGAACGACAGCGTGCCGTCGGCCAGTTCGGTCTTGCCGTCGCGGCCGCCGCCAGTGGCGGTGGCGGTGGTCTTGTACTTCGCATCAACTGACATGGGTGGCTCCGGTTCGAGTTGGCAAGCGCTGCCCATGGTAAGCGGGCGGCGCCGGTTTCGTCCATCGCGGCATGCGGCCGGCCGCCGGTGCGCGCCTGCCGCGATGCGGCGCGGCAAGCCATGCCTGCCGCTTCGGCGTTCCGCCCTAGCAACGCCCGCGCCCGTCATCCATCCGTCACGCGCACGTCACGCCTCGGCATCCATCGGCACCTCCAGTCCCACCTTCACGCGGTTCATGCAGACCAGCGTCTTGAAGCGCTTCACGTTGTTGTTCGAGAAGAACAGCCGGCGCGTCAGCTCGTTGTACTGCTCCATGTGCCGGACCGTGACGATCAGCACGAAATCCCATTCGCCCGCCACGTAGTAGCACTGCTGCACCCATGGATGCTGCAAGAAGGTGCGCTTCATCGCGTCGAGCAGGTCGATCTGCTCGCTCTCCACCTCGACGTTGACGACGATCGTGAGCGGATGATCGGCCTTCTCGGGCGCCACCACGGCCGTGTAGCGTTCGATCACGCCGTCGTCGGCGAGGCGGCGCAGGCGTCGGTTGACGGCGGCGGTGGACAGGTTCACGCGCGCGCCGAGTTCGTTCTGCGGGATCTGCGCGTCGCGCTGGATCTCGGTCAGCAGCTTGCGGTCGTAGGTGTCGAGGGAGCTCGTCATGATGGGGGCGGAGGGAAGCGGTACGGGAAAGCCGGAGAAAACGGAAAAAAATTGCGCGATACGGCGCAACTATGAGACCGAATTGAGCGCGACGGGAAATATTATTTTTCAAGCACGCGATCACACCATGTTGCGCCGCGCCGGCGAAACCCCTTCGGCACGCGCGCACGATCTTCTCCGGAGTCCATTCCATGCTGTATGCGAACCCGCACGCCACGCTCGCGCCGTATCCCGACGCGCTGCGCGGCATCCTCAACATCGCCGCGGCCGACGAAAGCGGCGCGTGGCTCGCGCACTGGCCGCTGATGCGCCGCAGCGCCACGCCGCTGTTCGAGCTGCCGGGCGCGGCCGCGCGGCTCGGCCTCGCGCGGCTCGCCGTGAAGGACGAGGCGGCGCGCTCGCCGCTCGGCAGCTTCAAGGCACTCGGCGCGCCGGTCGCGCTGCTGCGGCTGATCCAGCGCCTAATGCCGGCGGCCGGCTTCGATCCGGCCGCGCTGATCACCGGCCGCCACGCCGCGCAGCTGGCCGCGCTGACCGTGATCAGCGCCACCGACGGCAACCACGGCAAGGCGCTCGCGGCCGCCGCGCGCGCGGTGGGCTGCGCCTGCGTGATCGTGCTGCACGCCAACGTCGGCGCCGAGCGCGAGCGGGCGATCGCCGCGCAGGGCGCGCGCATCGTGCGGATCGCCGGCAACTACGACGAATCGGTCCGCCACGCGGCGCAACTCGCGCGCGAGCACGGCTGGCACGTGGTGTCCGACACCTCGTATGACGGCTACGAAAGCATTCCACGCGACGTGATGCAGGGCTACGGCGTGATCGCGGGCGAGGTCGTCGCGCAGCCGGGCGGCCAGGCCGGGCGCCCCGCATTCACGCACGTGCTGCTGCAAGGCGGCGTGGGCGGGCTCGCGGCCGGCATCGTCAGCTATCTGTGGGAGCGCTACGGCGCGGCCCGGCCGCGCTTCATCGTGGTCGAACCGAGCCAGGCCGATTGCCTCTACCAGAGCGCGCTGGCCGGGCACGCGGCGAAGGCGTCCGGCCGCGTCGACTCGGTGATGGCGGGCCTCGCCTGCGGGGAAACCTCGCCGCTCGCATGGCGCATCCTGCAGCCCGCCGTCGATACCTTCATGACGATCGAGGACGAGGACGCGCTGGCCGCGATGCGCGCGCTCGCGGGCCGGGCCGGCGGCGGCGCGGATCACGGCGACGTGCCGATCGTGGCCGGCGAATCGGGCGCGGCCGGTTTCGCCGGGCTCGCGGTGCTGATGCGCGACGCGGCGCTGGCCGCGCGCGCCGGACTCGGGCCCGATGCGCGCGTGCTGGTCGTCAACACCGAGGGCGCCACGGCGCCGGCCGACTACGCGCGCTTCGTCGGCGAGCCGGCCGAGGCGGTGGCGGCGCGGCAGCGCGCCTGGCTCGCGCGCGCGGCATGACCCCACCGCGACCGCACGCTACGATCGACGCATCCGAGCAGAGGGAAATCCGCATGGAAAGCACGCTTCAGGAACAGCTGGCCGGCTGGCGCCGCCGCTTCCACCAATACCCCGAGACCGGCTTCGAGGAAATCGAGACGTCCGACACCGTGGCCCGCATCCTGGACACCTTCGGCCTCGAGGTGCAGCGCGGCATCGGCGGCACCGGGCTGGTCGCGAACCTGCGCGTGGGCGCCAGCCCGCGCGTGATCGGGATTCGCGCCGAGATGGACGCGCTGGCCATCGTCGAGCAGGCGCCGGGCCGTGCCCACGCGTCGTGCGTGCCGGGCAGGATGCACGCGTGCGGCCACGACGGCCACATGTCGATGGTGCTCGGCGCGGCGCAGCTGCTGGCCGAGCGGCGCGACTTCGACGGTACCGTGCGCTTCATCTTCCAGCCTGCCGAGGAGCATGGGCGCGGCGCCAGGGCGATGATGGCCGACGGCCTGTTCGAGCGCTTTCCGGTGGACGCGATCTTCGGCGCGCACAACATGCCGGGCATGCGCGCCGGCACGTTCGCCACGCGCGCGGGCGGCATCATGGCGAGCGAGGACAACTTCGTGATCCACGTGCGCGGCCGCGGCACGCACGCGGCGCGGCCGCAGATGGGCATCGATCCGATCGTGATCGGCTCGCAGATCGTGCTCGCGCTGCAGACCATCGTCTCGCGCAACCTCGACCCCGGCCAGCAGGCGGTGGTGTCGTGTACCGAGTTCATTACCGACGGGCTGCGCAACGTGATCCCGTCGAACGTGACGATCAAGGGCGACACGCGCAGCTATTCGCGCGAGGTGCAGGCGCTGCTCGCCACGCGCATGCGCGAGATCAGCGAGGGCATCTGCCGTGCCGCCGGCGCGGAATGCCGCTTCGAGTACACGCACGAGTTCGCGCCCACCGTGAACACCGAGGCCTGCGTCGGCATCGCCGTGGAGGCGGCCACGCGCGTCGCCGGCGCAGGCGCCGTCGACGCGAACGTGCAGCCGATGATGATCTCCGAAGATTTCGGCGCGTTCCTGCAGGTGGTGCCGGGCAACTTCGTGTTCATCGGCAACGGCGACACGCCCGAGGCCGGCGGCACGCCGCTGCACAACGCCTCGTATGACTTCAACGACGCGATCCTGCCGGTCGGTGCGCGCTACTTCGCCGAACTCGCGCGGCTCGCGCTGCCGGTGCGCTGATTCATGCCGATTCGCGCGTGGCCGCCGGCGGCGCTTACGCCGTCGCGCCGGCCGCCCGAGCGGTGAGCGCGGCGACGGTCTGCTTCGTGGTCCACAGCGCGTGCGCGAGGAAGCGGAAGTTGATCAGCGCGGCCAGATAGCCGTCGCCTTCCGGCACGCGCGGGCCGGCCGTGGCGTCGCGCACCACCACCACCTCGAAGCCCTGTTCGATCAGCTCGCGCAGATGCGACTCGATGCAGAGGTTCGCGGCCATGCCGGCCAGGATAACCTGCGAGACGCCGTGCTTGCGCAGCTGCAGCGCGAGATCGTTGGTCTCCGGGCCGTACACCTTGTGCGGCGACGCGATGATGGTCTTGCCGTCGAGGATGTAGGGCTTGTACTCGTCGAGGAAGTCGGCGCCCGATCCCTCGAAGCCTTCCAGCGTGTTCGGCCCCTTGCGCGCGAACATGTCGATGTCGTGCATGACCTTTTCGAGCGGGCCGCCGAAGTGCCAGCCGTGATCGCACGGGTAGTAGTAATGCGGCGAGACCGCCACCGTGATGCCGGTTTCCTTCGCCGTGCGGAACAGCGTGGCGAGATGGCCGACCGTGCCGTTCTCGGTGATGCTCTGGCCCACCAGCGGCCAGGTCGCGCCCGACGGGCTCAGGAAGTCGTTCTGCGGATCGATCACGACCAGCGCGGCCTTGCTGCGGTCGAGGCGAAAGCCGGTGGCCGGCAGCGCCGGTTCGGCCGGATCGGCGTAGGGATGGGAGGCGGGATGGCTCATGCGAAACTCCTGGCGATGATTCAGGGGAAGGGGACGACGAAACGAAGCGGAAGAAATCGGACGATGGCCGGTCATGCGATGGTTTAAATAAATGACCAGTCATCTTGTTATTGAGTCAAAAAAAAACTCACCCGAGCCAACGGGCGAGCACGACTTTTTCGAATCGCGCGCAGGCGCTGCCGTTGCGCTCGACCTTGCTGCGCATCACGGCGCCTTCATAGGCCTCGACCAGGATCGCCGCGAGTTCGTCGGCGTCGTGCGCGGCATCGAGTTCGCCGGCGGCCTGCGCCTCGCGCAGGCAATCGGCCAGCAGCGTCTGCCAGCGGTCCAGCAGGCGCCGCGCCGTGTGCCGCGCGCTGTCGTTGGCGGCCGACAGTTCGAGCGAGAGGTTGCCGATCAGGCAGCCGAGCGCGAAGCCGTGTTCGCGGTGGTCGTCGGTGATCAGCCGGAAGAACTTGCGGATGCGCGCGAGCGGCTTGCCGCGGCCTTCGCGCAGCACCGCCGCGTGGCGTTCCTCGATCGAGCGCCAGTAGTCGTCGAGGATCTCGCCCGCGAACGCTTCCTTGCTGTCGAAGTAGTGATAGAACGAGCCCTTCGGCACCTTCGCCGCTTCGGCGATGTCCTGCACCGCGCAGCCGTTGAAGCCCTGCTCGTGGACGACGCGCCGCCCGGTGCTGACGAGGCGGGTGCGGACTTCGGGGTTGGGCGGACGGGGCATCGCGGGCTCGGCGGCGGTGGAGAATGCGTAGCAAGATAACCGGTCATCTATTAACTGTCAACGGCCGGGTAACGACCAGCCGCCGTGACCGATCGCGCCGGGGTTATCCCTGCCCGCCGCGCGCGCAGCCCGGCCCCGCGAAGCGGGGCGAAAGCTTCGAGCCCGCCGCGGCGCGGTTGCGCCGGGTCCGGCGGTTCGCATATCGGGCCGATATGGACAGGTGCGCGAAATCATATTGGACGCGTTCACGGGCATCCCGTAGCCTCGGCGCGATATCGAAACGCCGTGGTCGGCGCGTATGTAAGAGTCGTTGTGGATGCAACGATTCGTGCATCGTTGCCGTGGCCGGCAGACAGCACATCGCATGCGCGCTCGAACGCAGGCATCGGGAGGAGACGTGATCGACAGAAGGTTTTCAACGCGCACGGCCATGCTGGCCGGCGCCTGCGGCGCGCTGTTCGCGCTCGCGGCCTGCGGCGGTGGTGACAGCGGCAGCGCGGGCAGCAGCACCGGCGCAGGCGGCACCGGCAACCCGAGCGCGGCGGCGGGCCAGACCGCGACATCGGGCACCACGGCGGCAGCCGTGCAGCACATCCTGTTCGTCGGCGACAGCTTCACGCACGGGCGATACCAGCCGGTGCGCGGCTATCACGCGGGCGGCGCGGCGGGCTCGACGGCGGCGTCCGCGCTGGTGGCCGACGAGAACTTCGGCCGGACCGGCGCGCGCCAGGAACTCGAGGCCGGCCCGTGGGGCGGCATCCCCGGCATCTTCGCGGCGCTGGCCGCCGAGGCCGGCCTGCAATACGACGTCCACATCGAGGCGATCTCGCAGACCAGCCTCGCGAAGAACTTCGCGGCCGCGCCGGCCGTGATCGCCCAGCCGCTCTGGAACGCCGTGGTGTTGCAGGAGCTGAGCGCGAAGCCGCTGCCGCAGGCGCTGACGGGCAGCAGCCTCAGCGATCCGCAGGCATTTTGTTCGAGCGTGAAGACCATCGAGACCGCCGTGCATGCGGCGGCGCCGCGCGCGGGCGTCTATCTGTACGAGCCATGGGCGCGCGCCGATCTCGCGCAGACGCTGGCGGGCGATCCGTCGGCCGCTGGTTTCGCGACGCAGTACCAGGTCGCGCTGACGGCGTTGAGCGACGCGAACCACGATGCCTACTACGCCGCGGCCGGCGCCGACGGCGCGATCGCCGCCGTGGCGCCGGTGGGCGAGGCGTGGCGGCTGGCCTGGAGCCAGGGCGTGGCGAATCCCGATCCGTTCGCGGCGTCGAGCCTGCCGCTGCTCTGGTACGGCCTCGAGGCCAGCAACGACCCGCAGATCAACACGCCCGATTATGCGCATCCCGGCGTGGCCGGCGCGTACCTGAGCGGCCTCGTGCTGTTCGAGCGGATCACCGGCGTGGACGTGCAGCGCTTCGGCGCGAGCGAACTGGCCGCGCAGCAGCTCGGCGTGCCGGCGACGCTTGCCGTGCGCCTGCAGCAGATCGCGACGCAGGCCGTGCAGCAGGCCAGTGCCGCACCGATCGACGCGGCGGCGCCGGCGCCGTGCAGCCAGACGCAGTGAAGCGGGGGGCATGAGACCGACGCGGTGAGTCGGGAAAACGACGGCATGCCGTGCGGCCCGATTGTCGTATCCTGAATCGACGCGCGCGCCGCGCGCCGGCGCGGAACATGCCGGCGCGCCGCGTCGTTTCCGTTTCCGTCACGATCGATCCCGCCGCCGCGATGACCACACCAACCGACCCGCATTCCGAACCGCTCGTTTCTCTCGACACCGATCCTGACGCCAGCCCCGGCCCGGCGCCGCGCCGCTGGCGCGGCTCGCTGGTGGCGCAGAGCCTGCTGATGCTGGCCGCCGTGCTCGCGCTGGTGGCGGCGGGCGGCTTCGGCGCGCTGACGGCCGAGTGCCGCGATCCGGGCCTGGCGGCCGGCTGGACGCTGTTGTTCGCCGTGATCGGCGTGGCCGCGGCCGGCGACAACCTGATCGTGGCGATCCCCGCGCTGGCCGCCTGGATCGGGCTCGTCGCGCTGGTGCGGCGCGCCGTGCCGCTGCGCATCAGCGGCCGGCAGTATGGCGTGGCGCTCGTCGCGATCTACGTGGCCGCGATGGCGATCGGCTGGCTCGCGATTCCCGCCGATTCGTGTCAGCTTCATTTCTGACGGCCACCGGTTGCGCCGCTTACGACTTTTGACATTTGCGCGGCGCCAACCCGCGTAACATGAGGCGCGACACGCGTGGCGGCCCCGCTCGCGCGTGTGCCGTTTTCACCCACATCATCCACCGTTGGGAGCCCAGACATGAGCATCTTTGGCGATATCGTGAACAAGCTGTTCGGCAAGGCGAAACCTGACCAGCCGCCGCCCGCGGCCAATCCCACCCCGGACCCGGCCGCCGTGCAGGACGTGGCGCCCGAGGCCGCGCCCGCGCAGGCGCCGCTGTCCGACGTCGACGTCGCGGCGGTGATGGACCAGCTGGTGGCCGAGAGCGGCCAGACGCTGAACTGGCGCGTGTCGATCGTCGACACGATGAAGGCGCTCGGCGTGGACAGCAGTCTCGAGCATCGCAAGCAGCTCGCCGCGGAGCTGCACTACGACGGCGACACGAACGATTCGGCCAGCATGAACGTGTGGCTGCACAAGGCGGTGATGCAGGCGCTGGCGGCCAACGGCGGCAAGCTGCCGTCCGATCTGGCGAACTGAGCGCCGGGCGGGCGTCGAAACGAAGCGTCGAAGCGAGGCGGTAAAGCGGGATCGCGAAGCGCGGCCCGCGGTCCAACGTACCCCCTGCTTCAGAACGAAAAAGGCCGGCGCGAAGTGGCGCCGGCCTTTTTCATGGAGCCCGCGGTCCCGGTCGCGGCTTGATCGCTACCGGGCGGGCGGCGTCGCTCAGCGCCGGGCCAGTTCGCCGTCGCGCAGGCGCCAGATGCCGAGCGGATTCTCGTCCTGCAGCGCCTCGGGCAGCAGCTCGGCCGGCAGGTCCTGATAGCAGACCGGGCGCAGGAAGCGGTCGATCGCCATGGTGCCCACCGAGGTCGTGCACGAGTCGGAGGTGGCCGGGAACGGGCCGCCGTGGACCATCGCGTGACAGACTTCGACACCGGTCGGATAGCCGTTCGCGAGAATCCGGCCCACCTTGCGCTCGAGCACCGGCAGCACGCGCTTCGCGACCGGGTAGTCGGCCGGGTCCAGCAGCAGCGTGGCCGTGAGCTGGCCTTCGATGCCGTCGAGCACGCTCAGCAGTTCCTGCTCGTCGCGGCAGGCCACCACGATCGACGCCGGCCCGAAGATCTCGTCGGCCAGGCCGTGGTTTGCCGTGAAGGTGGCCGCCGTGGCGCGGAACAGCACCGGCAGCGCGCCGCAGGCGTTCCCGGAGGCGACGCCGTCGGCCACGCGGGCCACGTCCGGCTGCTGCGCGCGCTCGTCGATCTGGCGGCGATAGGTGGCGGCGATGCCGGCCGTCAGCATGATCTGCGACTGCTTCTCGGCCAGCGCGGCCGAGGCGGTGGCCACGAACGCGTCGAGTTCCGGGCCGTCGATCGCGAGCAGCAGGCCCGGGTTCGTGCAGAACTGGCCGGCGCCGAGCACCAGCGATTCCACGAAGCCCTGCGCGAGCTGCGCGCCGCGCGCCTTCAGCGCGGCCGGCATCAACAGCACCGGGTTGATGCTGCTCATTTCGGCGTGGACGGGGATCGGTTCGGCGCGCGCGGCGGCGATCGCCGACAGCGCGAGGCCGCCGCGGCGCGAGCCGGTGAAGCCGACCGCCTTGATCGCCGGATGCGCGACCAGCGCCTCGCCCACCGCGTTGCCCTTGCCGATCACGAGCGAGAACGTGCCCTCGGGCAGGCCGACCTCGGCCACCGCCTGCTGGATTGCGCGGCCCACCAGTTCCGAGCCGCCCAGATGCGCCTCGTGCGCCTTCACCACCACCGGGCAGCCGGCCGCCAGCGCGGAGGCCGTGTCGCCGCCCGCCACCGAGAACGCGAGCGGGAAGTTGCTGGCGCCGAACACGGCCACCGGGCCGATCGGAACCTTGCGCGCGCGCAGGTCGGCGCGCGGCAGCGGCTTGCGTTCAGGCAGCGCCGAATCGAGCGTGGCGTCGTTCCAGCGGCCGTCGCGCACCAGTTGCGCGAACAGGCGCAGCTGGCCGCAGGTGCGGGCGCGTTCGCCTTCGAGGCGGCCGACCGGCAGCGCCGTTTCCAGGTGCAGGCGCTCGATCAGCGCCGAGCCGAGCTGCTCGATCCCGCTGGCGATGGCTTCGAGCAGCGCCGCGCGGGTTTCCAGCGGCGCGGCGCGGAACGCGTCGAACGCCTCGGCCGCGAGGCGGCAGGCGCGATCGACGTCGGCCGGGCTGCCGGCGCCGAATTCCGGTTCGAGTTCGGTGCCGGTGGCCGGCGCGAACGCGCGCAGCACGCCCTGCGTGCCGCGGACCGAGGCCGCGCCCAGCAACATGTTTCCGGTGATTTCGTGGTTCATGCGATGTGTCTCCTGCGAAACGGCGAATCGACTGGCGCCTGCCGGCGCGGATCGCGCGTCACGCATGGCTTTCGCACACGTGACGCGCGCATGGGGGCGGCGGCCGTGTCGCGAACGGGCGGATACCCGTGTGACACGGCCGGTGCCGGCGCGAGCCGAATGGCCTGCGGCCGGCGATGTCCGACATCATACCTATCAAACGAGGCAGGCACTTGACAGTGGATGCGGCACGGCGCGCCGAGCGCGCCTGCCGCGCGGCGCCGCGTTGCCGGCCCGGGCCGGTGTCGTTACGATGGCGGTCGATCCGCGCCCGGCCCGAGCCCGAACCCGACCCGCCTCGTCGGATCACTCGTCCCCAGGTTGGCGCGCCGCCTTTCATGATGTCCTTACCGCCATTTCGTCCGACATGACCCAGACCCATTCCACGCCGCCCGCGATCCGCGCGATCGTCACGGGCCACACGCGCGGCCTCGGCGCCGCGCTCGCCACGCAGCTGCTGCGCCGTGACATCGCCGTGCTCGGCGTGTCGCGCGGCGCGCATCCGTCGCTCGCCGCGACCTACGGCGAACGCTTCACCGAAGCCGCGCTCGATCTTTCCGACCCGGCGCGGGTGGCAGCGTGGCTGGCCGGCGGCGAACTCGAACGGTTCGCGGCCGGCGCGCGCACGGTGCTGCTGATCAACAACGCGGGCGCGGTCGAGCCGATCGGCCCGCTCGACGTGCAGGCGCCCGACGCGATCGCGCGCGCGGTGGCGCTGAACGTGACGGCGCCGCTGCTGTTCGCGAGCGCGGTCGCGAAGCTCGGCGGCGGGGCGGTCGAGCGGCGCATCGCGCACGTCTCGAGCGGTGCCGCGCGCAACGCCTATGCGGGCTGGAGCGTCTATTGCGCGACCAAGGCCGCGCTCGATCATCACGCGCGCGCGGTCGCGCTCGATCACAACGGCCCGCTGCGGATCGCCAGCGTCGCGCCGGGCGTGGTCGACACCGACATGCAGGCCACCATCCGCGCCACCGACGCGAGCCGCTTCCCGCAGCTCGACCGGTTCGAACGGCTGAAGGCGAGCGGCGCGTTGACGACGCCCGACGATGCGGCGCGCAAGCTGATCGACCACCTGCTCGACGACGCGTTCGGCAACGCGCCGATCGCCGACGTGCGGGATCTGTGAGCGTTGGCGCGGGCCGAGTATCGCGCCGATCGCGTGCCCGCGCCTGCGTCGCGCTGGTCGACACGTTCGGCAACCCGCCGCCCATCCACGTGAGCGGCGTGTGAGCGACCCGTGAGCGTCGGCGCAGCCGGCTCGCGTCTACGCCCCGCTGGCCGCGAGCCGGCGCCCGTCGCGCATCGCGGCCAGCAGGCCGCTCGCGTCGCGTTTCGGCGAGATGCCGAACATCCGCGAGTATTCGCGGCTGAACTGCGAGGGGCTTTCGTAGCCGACGCGGAACGCGGCTTCCTCCACCTTCAGCACGTCGTTGGCGATCAGCCGACGCGCTTCGAGCAGGCGCAGCTGCTTCTGGTATTGCAGCGGCGTCATCGAGGTCAGCGCCTTGAACTGACGATGGAACGCCGACGGGCTCATGCGCGCGAGCCGCGCGAGGTCGTCGATGCGGATCGAGGCCGCGAAGCCCTCGCGCAGCGCGTGGATCGCGCGCACCACGCGCTCGGCCTGGCCGTTCGCGAGCATCATGCCGACGATCTCGCCGCCGCGCGGGCCGGCCAGCAGCCAGTAGCAGAGCTCGCGCATGATGCCGGGATAGAGCACCGGAATCGCGTGCGGCGTGTCGAGCAGCCGGATCGCGCGCAGCGCGCAGTCGGCGATCTCGGCGCGCAGCGTCTCGACGAACACGCCCGGCCCGGTATGGCCGGCGGCCGGCGGCGGCGCGTCGAACGCTTCCAGCACCGCGGCCATCACCGTCATGTCGAGTTCGATCGACAGGCCGAAATAGGGCGCGGCCTCGCTGCCTTCCACGATCCGGCCGATGGCCGGCATCTCCACGCCCACCACCAGCATCTCGCCCGCGCGATAGGGGAAGTCGCGCGCGCCGAAGCGCGTCTGCTTGGCGCCCTGCAGTACGAGGCAGAGCGCCGGTCTCAGGATCAGGTGGTTTTGCGGGCGTTCGCGCGTCGCGCGCACGATCGCGATGCCGTCGATGCCGGTCAGGTGGAGGACTTCGCCGGGCCGGCGGTCGGTGTAGCGCTGCACCGCGTCGAGCAGGGGATTCGGGGTCATGGCATGAGCGGAGCGGGGCGGGCCGGTCCGCGGGTGGGCATCGGTTCGTCAGCATAACGGCAAGCGCGGCCGATGCGTCGGGCCGGGCAGGATCGGGCAAGAAATTGTCGAATTCGGACATTCACCGCGGGTGGGGCGCGGCCCTACGATCGGTACCGTCATCCCCCCATGAGGTATCACCGCATGTCCACCCCGATTTCTCCCGCCGGCCAGACCGGCAAGCTTGCGATCGTCACCGGCGGCAGCCGCGGCCTGGGCCGCGACACCGTGCTGAGCCTGGCCCGGCGCGGCGTCGATTCGATCTTCACCTACCACGCGAACCGGGCCGCCGCCGACGAGGTGGTCGCGCAGGTCGCCGCCGCCGGCCGCCGCGCGATCGCGCTGCAGCTCGATACCGGCGACACCGGCGCATTCGACGCGTTCGTGGCCGAGACCGGCACCGCGCTCGCCACGCTCGGCGCCGCGCGCTTCGACTACCTCGTCAACAACGCCGGCACCTCGCACCACGCGCCGTTCGACAGCGTGACCGAGAGCGATCTCGATGCGCTCTACCGCGTGCATTTCAAGGGCGTGTTCTTCCTCACGCAGAAGCTGCTGCCGCTCATCAACGACGGCGGGCGCATCGTCAACATCTCGTCGGGGCTCACGCGCCTGTCGTTCCCGGGCAGCAGCGCCTACGCGTCGATGAAGGGCGCCGTGGAAGTGCTGACGCGCTACCTGGCCCGCGAGCTGGGCGCGCGCGGCATCGCCGTGAACACCGTCGCGCCGGGCGCGATCGCCACCGACTTCAGCGGCGGCATGGTGCGCGACAACCCCGACCTGAACCGGCGCATCGCCGAGATGACGGCGCTCGGCCGCGTGGGCCAGCCCGAGGACATCGGCTCGCTGATCGCCTCGCTGGTGGCCGACGACAACCGCTGGATCAACGCGCAGCGCATCGAGGCGTCGGGCGGGTTGATGATCTGAGGGGTCGGGCGCGTCGAGAAGGGCGACGGACATTTCCGTCTCCCGGATCGGAGCGTGGCCGATCGCGGCGCCGGTGGATCGGCAACGCGGCGCCGCGATCGGCGGCCGCTCCGCTCGCCTGTCGAAAAAGACGGCAAGCACGCCGCGAGACATGCGCTGAGCCGCGATCGATGCCGGGGCGCCGTCCATCTTTGTGGACGGCCCGACCGCTCAGCCACGCTGCGGGACCGTGCCGCCCGTCCCGGTCGCCTCCGCTTCCCCGCTCACCGGCACCACCCCGCGCGGCGCACCCGCCTGCCTGTCGTCGGGCTTCGGCGCGCGCCGCTCCTGGCTCGGCGCGTGGCCGAACTGCGCGCGGTAGGCCTTGCTGAAATGGCAGGCGGAACGGAAGCCCGCGAGCGGCGTGACGCGCGCGATCGACAGGTCGCTGTTGCGCAGGATCTCGCGCGCGTGCTTGAGCCGGACCGCGAGGTAGTAGTGGGTCGGCGAGGTACTCAGGTAATGCTTGAACATCCGCTGCATCTGGCGCTCGGACAGCGCGATCAGCCGCGCCAGGTCGGCCAGCGGCAGCGGCTCCTCGATATTGGCCTCCATCAGCCGCACCGCCTCCACGAGTTCGGCGCGCGAGAAGCCGACCCGCGCGTCGACCGGGATCGGCTGCGGATCGCTCGCGCCGCGGATCCGTTCCAGCACGAACTGCTCGGACACGCGCGTGGCGAGCGGCTGGCCGCGCTCGGCGGCGATCAGGCCGATCATCAGGTCGAGCGGTGCGGTGCCGCCGGTGCAGGTCACGCGGTCGCGATCGATCACGAACAGCTCGTCGACGATCGCGACGGCCGGGAATTCCGCATGCAGCGCCGACAGGTTCTCCCAGTGGACCGTGCCGCGATAGCCGTCGAGCAGGCCGCCCGCCATCAACGCGTAGGCGCCGGTGCAGATGCCGCCGAGCGGCACGCCGCGCCGCGCGAGTTCGCGCAGCGCCTCGATCAGCGGGGCGTCCACGGCTTCGCGCACGCGCGTGCCGCCGCAGACGATCATCAGGTCCGGCAGCGGCGCGTCGAAGTCGAGCCGCTGGGTGGGCCGCGCGACCATGCCGTTGCTGGCCGGCACCGCGCTGCCGTCGATCGAGTAGACCGACCAGCGGTAGAACTCGCTGCGATCGGCGTAGTTGGCCATGCGCAGCGCCTCGATCGCGCTCGAGAACGCGATCATCGAGAACGACGGCAGCGTCAGGAAACCGAAGTGGCGGAGCGTGGGTGCGGGCATGGATTCAACATCGGTGCGGGCCGATGCGCGAGGTTGGGCCGTGCGTGACGCCGCCGCCGATCGGCCGCCGACCTGGCATCGCCGACCGGCGCCACCGGCACGCGGCCGGGCCGTCGTCCGGCGCGGCCGCGGCATGGTCGAGCGACGCGGCAGGCACGTGCCGCGCCGCCCGAACGGCCGGTGGCGTCACCTCCGAATCATTGCGATAAACGCGCGCCCGGGATCGCGCAATTGCGACGGCCGCTTGCCTATTCCCGACACCGGCGCGCGGCCGCCACGCGCGCGGCGGCCCCGCCCTCCGACGCGACTTCACGGCAGGCGCGCGGCGGCCGCCGCGAGGCGAGAATAGCGGGGCGGCAACGCTGTCGTTTCCAGTCGGCTTCGGGACGTTTGCGCGCAGGCTCGCGCGCTTGCGCACGCGCAAACTCGCGGACGCCATCACCGTGTCCGACAACCGGCGACGACGACCGGGCGGGCCGCCCGATCGCACGACGAGACACGCCGCCGCCAGGCGGCGCATCGCCATTCCCAAAGGAGCGTGCCATTGAGCCCATCGACCCGCAGACCCTCCGCCAAGGCAGCCGGCAGCGCGCGCGGCGCGCGCCCGTCCGGCCCCCGTTCGCATGAAGCGCGCGCGGCCGCGTTCGCCGACGACGAGGTGACCGTCGTCGATCGCGCGCTGTTGCGGCGCGCGGTGGGCGCGATGGCGATCGGCAATGCGATGGAGTGGTTCGATTTCGGCGTCTACAGCTACATCGCCGTGACGCTCGGCGAGGTGTTCTTCCCGTCCACCGCCGGTCCGGTGCAACTGATCGCCACCTTCGGCACGTTCGCGGCCGCGTTCCTGGTACGTCCGATCGGCGGCATGGTGTTCGGCCCGCTCGGCGACCGCATCGGCCGCCAGCGCGTGCTCGCCATGACGATGATCCTGATGGCGCTCGGCACGTTCGCGATCGGCCTGATCCCCGGCTATCGCTCGATCGGCATCCTCGCGCCGGTGCTGCTGCTGGCGGCGCGCCTCGTGCAGGGCTTCTCGACGGGCGGCGAGTATGGCGGCGCGGCCACCTTCATCGCCGAATTCGCGGCGGACCGGCATCGCGGCTTCATGGGCAGCTTCCTCGAGTTCGGCACGCTGGCCGGCTACCTGCTCGGCGCGGGCACCGTCACGGCGCTCACGGCCGCGCTCTCGCCCGCGCAGATGCTCGACTGGGGCTGGCGCGTGCCGTTCTTCATCGCCGGCCCGCTCGGGCTGATCGGCCTCTACATCCGCACCCGGCTCGAGGAAACGCCGGCGTTCCGCAAGGAGGCCGAGCGCCGCGAGCGGTTCGAGCGCGCGCACGCGCGGCCGTCGTTCGTCGCGCTGCTGGCCGGGCAGTGGCGCGCGCTGCTGGTCTGCATCGGGCTCGTGCTGATCTTCAACGTGACCGACTACATGGTGCTCGCCTACCTGCCGAATTATTTGTCGGCCACGCTGCACGTCGCGCAGGCCAGCAGCCTGCTGGTGGTGCTGCTGGTGATGCTGGCGATGATGCCGCTCACGCTCGCGGCCGGCTGGCTGTCGGACCGCGTCGGCCGGCGCCCGGTGATGCTGGCCGGCTGCCTCGGGCTGGTCGTGCTGGCGGTGCCGGCGCTGCTGCTGGTCCGCGGCGGCCACGGCGTGCCGCTGTTCGCCGGCATGATGCTGCTCGGCGTGCTGCTCTGCTGCTTTTGCGGCGTGATGCCGTCGGCGCTGCCGGCGCTGTTTCCCACCTCGGTGCGCTACAGCGCGCTGGCGATCGGCTTCAACGTGTCGGTCTCGCTGTTCGGCGGCACCACGCCGCTCGTGGCCGCGTGGCTGGTCGGCGCCACCGGCAACCTGATGATGCCGGCCTACTACCTGATGGGCGCGGCGGCGCTCGGCGCGGTGGCGGTGCTGGCGGCGCGCGAGAGCGCGGGGCGGCCGCTGCCGGGCTCGGCGCCGTGCGTGGCGACCCAGGACGAGGCGCGGCGGCTACGCCGTGGCGGCGCGGGCCGGCTCGCTCAGGCGGGCTTGACCACCATCAGGAAGTAGACCGCCACCATCGCCAGGAAGGCCGGGTAGCCGAGCCATTCCCAGGCCCGCGCGCGGCGCCAGTGAGTGTCGGGCAACGCGCTCGAACCGGTTGCGTGCGCAATTTGGCGGCCGCCGTTCGACGCGGCGCCGTCAACAGGTCCGGGGCATGCCGTTCCAATCTGTTGTTTTCATATTCTTCACAGAATTCCTTGGTTTCCCGCCGATATCGGTTTCGATAACGTTCGAACTCTTCCAAAAACACACCAGAGAAACCGGAATGAAACGTCTGTCCCTCCTCGCGCTGCCCGCCATCGCCTCGCTCGCCGGCGGCGCCGCCCACGCGCAAAGCTCCGTCACGCTGTACGGCATCGTCGACGCGGGCATCGCCTACGTCCACAACGCACAGGGCGCCAACGGCGCCAACCAGTCCTCGCTCGTGAAGTTCAGCAGCGGCAACATGTCGGGCAGCCGCTGGGGCCTGCGCGGCACCGAGGATCTGGGCGGCGGCCTCGCGGCGATCTTCCAGCTCGAGAACGGCTTCAACGTCGGCACCGGCGCGCTCGGCCAGGGCAGCCGCGAGTTCGGCCGCAAGGCGATCGTCGGGCTGGCCGACCAGCGCTGGGGTACGGTGACGCTCGGCCGCCAGTACGATCCGCTCGTCGATCTGGTGCAGGGGCTGACCGAAGACGGCCCGTTCGGCGGCACCTTCGCGACGCCGGGCGACCTCGACAACTACGACAACAGCCTGCGCGTGAGCAACTCGGTGAAGTACACGAGCCCGCTGATCGCGGGCCTGCAGGTGGAAGCGCTGTACGGCTTCGGCGGCGTGGCCGGCGCGACCGGCAGCGGCCAGACCTACAGCTTCGGCGCGGCCTACGCGAACGGCCCGCTGCAGGTCGGCGCCGGCTACTTCTTCGCGAACGGCGGCAGCACCGTGGCGGGCGGCCAGCGCAGCTGGACCAGTACCTCGGACACGCTGTTCAACACCGTGATCAACTCGGGCTTCGCGAGCGCCAAGTCGATCCAGATCGTGCGTGCGGGTGCCCAGTATTCGATCGCCGCGGCCACCTTCGGCATCGCCTACTCGAACACGCAATACGCGGGCGACACGCTCTCGACGTTCCAGTCGACGGCGAAGTTCAACAGCGGCTCGGCGTTCTTCAACTACCGCTTCACGCCGGCGCTGAACACCGGCGTCGGCTACAGCTACACCTCGCTGACCGGGCCGGCCTCGGCGCACTACAACCAGGTCAACATCGGCGCGGTCTATTCGCTGTCCAAGCGCACCGACCTCTACGCGCTGGCGGGCTACCAGAAGGCGAGCGGCAACACGCTCAACGCCACCGGCGGCCAGATCGCGGCGGCGGCCTCGATCGGCAGCTACGGCGTGAACTCGGGCACCGACAGCCAGGAACTGGCCGTGGTCGGGATTCGGCACAAGTTCTGACGCGCGGCGGGCCGCGGCGCGGCCCGTGTGAGACGAGACGGCCGGCCATCGCGCTTCGCGGTGGCCGGCCGTTTTTCATGACGCGCTCGGCGGCGCGGGTGGCCCGTGCGTCTTACACGGTGCCCATCGCCGGATCGGACACGGAATCGCGGCCGGTCTCGATGCGCCCCGCGAAGCGCCGCCGGAACGCCGCTGACGCGTCGCAGCTCACCGTGAAGTCGTACCAGTTGCCGCTCGCGGCCACCGGCCAGCGCAACTCGCCCGCGCCGTGGCCGGCCACCTTCAGCGTCCACGGGCCGTCGTCGCGGTAGGCATTGGCGGCGGCCGTGAACGTGCAGGGCCGGCTGCCGCGATTGACGAGCCGCACGATCAGCTGCGCCGGCTCGTGCTGCCCGTGTTGCTCGTAATGAACCTCGATCTCGGGATGCGCGGCGTCATGCGGGTCGGCAAGACGGCCCGCGAACGCGCGGTGATAGCCGTTCGGGCCCAGCACCCACAGGTCGTAGGCGCCGTCGTCGGCGGCATCGGGCGTCCAGCTGCCGGCCAGCGACTTGCCGACCTCCACCACGTAGCGGCGCGGAATCCGGTCGAGATGGCGGCGATCGTAGACATGGAACACCGCGCCGGCCTGCGCGGCGCTGTGGTTCGCGAATTCGAGCGAGACGGTGCCGGCGGCCGGGTCCGCCCGCATCGTCGTGCGCAGCGCGTAGGGCAGCGCGCGCGACGGCCGCGTGCCGGCGGCCTGCGCCGGCAGCGGCGAACCGGGCGCTGCGGCCGGCACCGGAATCGCCTTCGCGGCGGCCTGCGACGCGGCCAGCGAATCGGCGCCGGCGCGGCTGGTGCGGCCCGGCAGCGTCGGCGGCGCGGCCTCGTTCGGCGACACGAAGTTGAAGCACGAGGTCAGGTCCCCGCAGATCGCGCGGCGATAGGCGCTGATCTGCGGCTCGACCACGCCGAAGCGTTGTTCCAGGAAGCGCAGCGTCGAGGTGTGATCGAACACCTGCGAATTGACGAAGCCGCCGCGGCTCCACGGCGAGATCACCCACATCGGCACGCGCGGGCCGGGGCCGTAGGGGCGCCCGTCGATGGCCGGCTGGTTCGGCGTGGCCGGCGTGAAGTCGTGGTACTCGGGCGCCATCGCGGCGGCCGGCAGCGTGCTGCCGCCGGCCAGCGTGCCGTCGGCCTCGCGCGACGGCGCGCTCGGCGGCGGCAGGTGATCGAAGAAGCCGTCGTTCTCGTCGTAGTTGACGATCAGCACGGTCCGGCTCCAGACCTCGGGGTTCGCGGTCAGCGCGTCGAGCACCTCCTGCACGTACCAGCCGCCCTGGGCCGGGCTCGACGGCCCCGGATGCTCGCTGTAGTACGACGGCGCGATCAGCCACGACACCGACGGCAGCGTGCCGGCGCGGATGTCGTCGCGGAACGTTTCGAGGAAGCCGTGCGGCATGGTGTTGCCGAAGCCCTTCGCGAGCGGGCTCAGCGCGTCGTCGATCGCCGGATCGTAGAACGGCCCGGCCGCCGTGGCCGGCTGTTTGATGTCGACGGTCGAGACGAACACCGGACGGCGCTCGGCCGGCATGCCTTCGAGCGCGGCGCGCCAGTGGCGAAAGCTCATCATCTCGTTGCAGCCGAAGTTGTCGACCAGGCTCTGGTAGACCTTCCAGCTCACGCCGGCCTGCTGCAGCCGGTCCGCATAGGTGGTCCAGGTCCAGCCCGCGTTCGACGGGCCGATGTCGTTGCCGAGATGGAATTCGTTGTTCAGCGCGGCCACGCGCACCGGGTGCCGGTCGGCGGGGCTCTGGCCGTTCGGACCGTTGGTGCCGCTCCAGTAGAACAGCCGGTTCGGGATCGTGCCGGTATGCATGCCGCAGTGGTAGGCGTCGCAGAGCGTGAACGCGTCGGCCAGCGCGCGATGGAACGGCACCTCGGCCGCCTCGTAGTAGCCGAGCGAGAGCGGCGTCTTCGCGGTCGGCCACGCCGACATGCGGCCATGGTCCCAGGCGGCCTGCGCGTCGGCCCATTGGTGCGGCGTGCTGCCCGCGCGCAGCGCGTTGCCCTTCGTTTCGTCGAGGTGATACGGGCTCAGCGTGCGGGTCGCGCCGTCCAGCGTGTAGCGCTGGTGGAAGATGTTGGCGGTGCCGGCCGCCGGGATCGCGAAGCGGTCGCCGTAGCCTCGCACGCCGCGGAACGTGCCGAAGTAGCTGTCGAACGAGCGGTTCTCGAGCATCAGCAGCACGACGTGCTTGACGTCCTCGATGGTGCCGGTCGCGTTGTGCGCGTCGATCGCGAGCGCGCGGCGGATCGCGGGCGGAAACGCCGAGAGCGCGGCGGCGGCCGCGGCGCCGCCGAGCGAGGTCTTCAGGAACTGTCGTTTGGAGGCGTTGAATGTCATGCGGATGGGCGGTGTCGGGATGAGGGGCGGCGTTCGCGGCGTGGCGCGGCCGGTACGTGCCGGGCCGGCCGCGCACGGCGGTAACGATACCCGGGTTCGTCGCCGTTCGCCGACCAGGCCAGGCGCAGTGTCCGGCAGGCGCGTGACGCGCGTGCGGCACCAACGTCATGACGCGCCGCCGGCCTCGCGCGGCGCGCGAAATTGCCGAATGCGAGGCGCGCGCGCGGTAGCGCTTACCGATCCGCGGCGCCACGTGGCCGCCACGCTCATGGCAGGCAGGAAAACATCCTGCGCATGCAACTCGCGTTTCGCAAAACTGTCAGTCGCGAACGGCAGAATCGCTTTCCACCCACCACAGGACGATCCCATGTCACTGAACTATGGCTTGCTGAAGGGCACCGTTACCGGACATCTGCGCAACGCTGACGACGATCATTACCAGATCCTCCTGCATGCGGGCGACGAGGTGTTCCGGATCGCGGTGAACGTGAAGTCGTCGGCGCCGCACGCGCCCTCGACGGTGCTGTTCGAATCGACCACGACGCTGCCCGACTCGCTGGCCACGCAGCTGATGGCGGCCGACACCGGCTTCACGAAGCTCGCGAGCAAGCCGGGCGGCCTCGCGATCGACTTCGTGCGCGGCGGCCTGGTGGATACCAAGGCGATGGTGCCGGTGCCGCCCGA
Organism: Burkholderia perseverans; assembly: GCF_022870505.1. Lineage (NCBI taxonomy): Bacteria > Pseudomonadati > Pseudomonadota > Betaproteobacteria > Burkholderiales > Burkholderiaceae > Burkholderia > Burkholderia perseverans. The sequence continues at coordinate 2,839,171 of NZ_CP045093.1, read as the reverse complement.
CGTGCCGGGGCAGAGCAACGACCTGAAGGACCGGCTGGAGAGCGCCGTGGTGAAGGCGATGGACGAGGCCGGCTCGCTGGTGTTCGCGTTCGGCGCGAAGTGGGGCCCCGAGAACAAGCCCGACCAGTATTTCAAGTTCGTGCCGGGCCAGGGCATCCATGACATCCATATGAACCAGGGCAACTCGGGCTCGTACAAGAAAGACAACGGCGTCTATCAGGACGGCTGCCTGATGCTGCGCTACCCGGACGGCTCGTGGCTCGCGGTGTTCCTCGCGTTCCAGTCGCAGACCTTCGATACCGACGATCACGGCAATCCGGCCTGAGCGTGATGACGTGACGATGTAATGATGTGATCGCGGCGGTTCCGGTGATGCCGGTGCCGCCGTCGGCATGGAATAAATAAAAAGACTCGAGACCATGCCGAGGGGTGATCCGGTTTGATGTGCCTTCCCTGATTCGTTGATTTTCCCGCTATTCGAATCGATCGGGATGTGATGCGGCACATTCCGTGAAGCCGTGTTTGGGCTACATGGCCATCGATTGGAAATTGCGCCATTTCAATAGGATGGAAAATCATGATTAAAAATCGGGAAGCGATGAGGTATCGCGCCATCCGGTCCGCATGCCGGCATCGGCTCGGCCCGATGTTTCCTTGCGTCAGCACAATGCGGGCGGCACGTCTGCCGGGGTTCGCCGCAAACGCCGGCCGCGCTGGCCCGGCGATCATGCCGATTCGCCGCTCCAGAGCGCGTTTGACGCGCATCAGCGAGCCCCGGGTAATTTGAGTCAAATTTGGTCAAATCCAAGGACAACGAAGGAAATTGGTTTTAGGATGACTTGCGACATCATCTGAAAACCACCTTCCGAATCGCCGCGATTCTCGCGAATCGGCGCGCCCCCGGGCATGCCGCTCATCCCGTCTGAAGCATTGGCCGCACGCCGGTCAGGCGGGCCGGCGGGCCGGCGGCAGCGTGATCGATTGGCTGCGAGCCGATCGGAAATGAAAACCACATCGAATGATGTTTGCGAAGTGCAATTCAGCGAATCAAAAAATGTATGGAGTCTAAAATGAACGACATTTCCGCTTTCGGGAAAACCGGGTCTCGCCATGCTCTGCTTCGTCTCGCCGCCGCCGCGGCGCTGACCGCCTTCGTCGCGCTCGGCGCGCCGGCCTCGTTCGCCGCCGACGCGGCGGCACCCGTCGCGACCGGCACCCAGGCCGCCGTCTCGCTGCCGCGCGTCGCGATCCTCGCCACCGGCGGCACCATCGCGGGCAAGGCCGACGCGCGTGCCGCGAATGCCTACAACGCCGGCGCCGTCAGCGCGCAGCAACTGGTGGACGCCGTGCCGGGCATCGAGAAGCTCGCGCGCCTGAGCCCCGAGCAGGTCGCCTCGATCGGCTCGCAGGACATGAACGACGGCGTCTGGTTCAAGCTCGCGAAGCGCATCCAGGAGATCTCCGATCGCAACGAAGCCGACGCGATCGTGATCACGCACGGTACCGACACGCTCGAGGAAACCGCGTTCTTCCTCGACAACGTCCTGCACACCGACAAGCCGGTCGTGCTGGTCGGATCGATGCGGCCGTCCACGGCGATCAGCGCCGATGGTCCGGCCAACCTCTACGAAGCGGTGGAAGTGGCGGCCGATCCGCATGCGCGCGGCCGCGGCGTGATGATCGTGCTGAACGACACGATCCACTCGGCACGCGGCGCCACCAAGACCAACTCCACCAGCGTGCAGACCTTCGTCTCGCCGAACAGCGGCCCGATCGGCTACGTCGATCCGGCGAGCGTGCGCTTCCTCGCGCCGGCCACGGCCGATTCGCGCAAGAAGTACGCGCTGCCGGCCGACGGCAAGCTGCCGCCCGTCGAGATCATCTATTCGCACAGCAACATGGATGCGCAGCAGATCGACCGTGCGATCGCCGATCACGTGAAGGGCATCGTGCTGGCCGGGGTGGGCGACGGCAACACTTCCGGCAAGGCGCTCGATGCGCTGCAGCAGGCGGCGCGGCAGGGCATCCTCGTGGTGCGCTCGACGCGCGTCGGCAGCGGCTTCGTGAACCGGAACGTGGAAGTGAACGACGATCAGCGCGGCTTCGCGGTGTCGCTCGACCTGAACCCGCAGAAGGCGCGGATTCTTTCCCAGCTGCTGATCTCGAACGGCATCACCTCGCCGGCCCAGGCGCAGCGCGCGTTCTCGGCGACCTGGTAAGGCGCCGGCTCGCCACCCTGCGGCCCCGCGGCGGTCGTGACGGCCGCCGCGTGTTTCGTCTGCGCTTTGCGCGCGGTGCCGCCCGTGGCAGGTCCTGCCCGGGCGCCGCCGCGCCTCTGCCTGCACCGCCGGCCTTTGTAAGCCGCCGTTCACCGACTAGACTACAAAATTCTCGTCGATTAGCCGGATGAAACGCGATGCAGATCGATTTTTATACGGAGCCGGTGGACGTCGATGCGGTGTGCCGCGATCTGGAGAACGGCGACGTGGCCGTGATCCACACCACGCGTCCGAACTTCCAGGACCTGCATGATGCCGTGAGCCCGCTGATGCGCGGCTCGGCGATCCTGCCGCTGTCGGTGCGCGACGCGCAGGGCGGCTGGCACTGGTACCTGATGAACGGCGATCGCGAGCCGCGCCCGCTCACCGAAGTGGACGCGCGCGTCGCGGTCGCGATCGCGGCCTGGCAGGCCGCCGGCCGGCCCACGCCGTACCGCGTCGCCGCCGTGCGCTGAGCGCGCAAGCTCATTGCGCGGGGCTGCCCGCCGGCCATCCGCGGCCCGCGTCGTCCACATTCCTGCAGCGTCCTTTCACCCGTCACGCCGGCGATGGCGGTTTTCGACGGGTTCCCGTCGCTTCGCTGCTCAAGTCAAAAATTCGCGTTTCCGATAGCCCGGCATGAAGCGCGCGAATCCGGCCCCATGCCGGCTGCGCGCTCATGTGCCGGGCCAGCGCGTCCGGCGTTCCGTCCGATCCCCGCGTGCGCCGCGGCCGCCAGGCCCGATGCGCGCGCCTCTTTTCCTTGCCGACCATGTCTCGAACCATCACGATCCGCGGCGGGCTCGCCGCCACGATTGCCGGCTGTACGGTCCTGCTGATGCTGGTGATCGGGGCGGCCGCGTTCTCGCTCGTGAAGAGCAACGGCGCGCTCGACGCGATGTATCGCGACGACACCGCGTCCGTCGTCCACCTGAAGACGAGTTCCGAACGCATGCTGATGCTGCGCATCGGCCTCGGCAACGTCGAGCAGATCATCAGCGCGGGCAAGCCGGCCACCGAGGAGGTGCGCCGGCTGCACGCGCTGCTCGACGAGAGCCGCCGCGAACTCGACGCCTATCGCGCGCTGCACGCGCCCGACGCGGCCGAGAAGGCGCTGCTCGACACCATGCTCGCGAAGCGCGCCCAGCTGCTCACGCAGGGGCTGGAGAAGGGCATCAGGCAGCTCGACGCCGACAACCTCGTCGATTTCCTCGGCACCCAGCGCGAGATGTCGGCGGCCTGGTTCGACGACTACCAGCAGGCGCTGACGGCGCTGGAGGCGTTCCAGGTCGAGCGCCAGCGCGCGCGCTACGAGGCGGCGGCGCGGCGCTTCGGGGTGGCGCTCACGGCGTTCGGCGCGGCCGGCGTGTTCGCGCTGGTGGCCGGCTTCGTCGCGCACCGGGCGCTCACGCGCGCGATCGTCCGGCCGATCGACGCGGCGGTCGGACACTTCGCGAAGATCGCCGCGGGCGACCTGACCGGGCGCATCGACACCGGGCGCGGCAACGAGATGGACCGCCTGCTCGGCGCGCTCAACGAGATGCGCCAGCGCGTGGCGCAGGTGGTGGGCAAGGTGCGCGAGGGCACCGAGGCGATCCTGCTCGACGCGCGCGGCATCGCCGGCGGCAGCCGCGACCTGTCCTCGCGCGCCGGGCAGCAGGCCGCGTCGCTGCAGCAGGCCGCCGCGAGCATGGAGCAGCTGACGGCCACCGTGCGGCAGAACTCGGACAACGCGCACGACGCGAGCGAGCTGGCCACGCGCGCCTCCGACATCGCCTCGCGCGGCGGCGCGGTGGTCAAGCAGGTGGTCCGCACCATGGATGCGATCTCGGACAGCTCGGCGCGCATCGTCAGCATCGTCGGCACCATCGAGAGCATCGCGTTCCAGACCAACATCCTCGCGCTGAACGCGGCCGTGGAGGCGGCGCGCGCCGGCGAGGACGGCCGCGGCTTCGCGGTGGTGGCCGCCGAGGTGCGTTCGCTCGCGCAGCGCTCGGCCGCCGCCGCGAAGGAGATCAAGGAGCTGATTTCGGCCTCCACCACCAATGTCGACGAGGGCAGCGCGCTGGTGATGCGGGCCGGCGCGACAATGGACGAGATCCTCACCGCCGTGAACAGCGTCAACGCGATCATGGCCGACATCAGCCTCGCCTCGCGCGAGCAGTCGGCCGGCATCGAACTCGTGAACGCGACCGTGGTGCAGATGGAGGCCACCATGCAGCACAACGCGGCGCTGATCGAGACGGCGTCGGTGACCTCGGCGTCGCTGGAGCGGCAGAGCGAGAGCCTGTTCTCGGCCGTGTCGTGGTTCCGGGTGGCGGACGGCACGGCGGGGCGGGCGGCGGGCTGAACGAGCGGCGAGGGCGAGCGGACGGTGGGGTCTGCGGTACACGAGCTGGCCGTCCCGCAGCCGCCGTTTGCCATAGCGTCCGGCGCTTCCACGCCTGACGTGCCCGCCGATCTCGGCCCCCGGGCCGCGCACGAGCCTGCAGGCCGTCGGCGAATGGGCCAGAATCACGCTGCTGATCGATCCGGCGGATCCGGCGCCCGAGGCGCCCGGCCCGATCGCGGCGCTCGCGCGGACCGGCGTCGGCCTCGACGCCGCCGCGAACGCGAGCCCGGCGGCCCCATTCCACGCACTGCCCCACGGAGAACCGAAACATGCTGAAGATCCTGACCGACGCGACCTCGCCGTTTGGCCGCAAGGTCGTCGTCGCGGCGCACGAGCGCGCGCTCGACGTGCGCGAGCTGTTCATCGACATGAAGCGGCCGGAAGCGCTCGCGCCGTTCAATCCGTTATGGCAGATTCCGGCGCTCGCGTTGTCGGACACGGCCGGCCTCTACGACAGCATGGCGATCATGCTGCATCTGGACACGCTGCACGCGCAGGCGCCGCTGGTGCGCACCGGCGACGTGGCCGCGCTGTCGATGCTCGCGCTCGCCGACGGGATGATGGAGGCCACGCTCGCGCGCCGCGTCGAGTCGGTGCGCGATCCCGCGCGGCAGGACGAAGCGACGCTCGCCAGGCTCGAGGCGCGCATCCTGCGCTCGGTGGAGACGCTCGCCGCGCGCCTCGACGAACTGGCGCCCGAGCGCGACGGACGCGTGTCGGGCACCCAGATCGCGGTGGCCGTCGCGCTCGAATACGCCGATTTCCGCTATGGGCGCGCCTGGCGCGAACGCGCGCCGGCGCTGGCCGAGTGGCTCGCGCCGCTGTCGGCGCGGCCGGTCATGAAAGCGACCGCGCCCGGCGCGCGCGAGCCGTTCGAGAGCGCGGGCCACGCCGCGTCGTAGCGGCGGGGCGTGGCCGGCCCGCGGCGGTGCCTCCGGTGCGCCGCCGCAGCCCAATCCCGCGCGGCGTCAGAAGATCGAGCGTTCCGTGTAGCTCGTCAGCCATTCCAGCGCCAATACGCCGGCCAGCGAATTGCCGTTCGCGTCGAGCCCCGGCGACCAGACGCAGACCGCCATCTCGCCCGGCAGCACCGCCACGATGCCGCCGCCCACGCCGCTCTTGGCCGGCAGCCCGACGCGGTAGACGAAGTCGCCGGCCGCATCGTAGGTGCCGCAGGTCAGCATCAGCGCCGACAGCCGCTTGGCCGAACTCGCGTCCACCACGCGTTCGCCGGTCACCGGCGCCACGCCGCCGTTGGCGAGGAACAGCGCGGCCTGCGCGAGTTCCACGCAGTTCATCGAGATCGCGCACTGGCGGCAGTAGGCTTCCACCACCGCGTCGGGCGGCATCCACATGTTGCCGAAACTGGCCATGAAGTGCGCCATCGCGCGGTTGCGCTCGGCATGCTGCCATTCGGACTGCGCCACGCGCGAGTCGTAGTCGATCTCGTTCGAGCCGATCAGCCGGCGGATGAATTCGACCAGCGCCGTCTCGGCGCGCACGAAGCGGCGGCTCAGCACGTCGGTGACCACCAGCGCGCCGGCGTTGATGAACGGGTTGCGCGGCTTGCCGCGCTCGCTTTCGAGCTGCACCAGCGAATTGAACGCGGTGCCCGACGGCTCGCGGCCCACGCGCTGCCAGAGCTCGTCGCCGAGCAGCTGGAACGCGAGCGTGCAGGCGAACAGCTTCGAGATGCTCTGGATCGAGAAGCGCTCGTGCGCGTCGCCCACCGTGTGGGTCTGGCCGTCGAGCGTGACGATCGCGATGCCGAAGCGCTCGGCGGGCACCTTGGCGAGTTCGGGGATGTAGTCGGCCACGCGTCCGGCGCCGATCCACGGCGTGATTTCGGTGTGGATGCGTTCGAGTATCGATGGGTAATTCATGACGGCGATCGGGCGGCGCACGGGGCGCCGAATTCAGCGAGCCCGTATGGAACCGCCTGCGCCGCGATTCGTCAAGCGCCGGGCCGCTGCGGTGGCGACGCATGCGAACCGGGGCGGCGTTCGCCGGGGCGGGCGACGGCCAAACCGGCGGCGCGGCGCCCGTTTCAACGCGGTAAACGCTTACCGGATTGATGCCGCGCCGCTTCCACGCCGGGTCCGCGACCGGCGTGGCACTTCCTGCCGCGATCCTGGTCGGACCCATCTGGCCGCCGCGCTTCCGAAATCCTTGTCGCGCGCCCTGAATTGGGCGGATATCGGGCGCCGGCGGCAGTATGATTCGGATTATTCTCGAATATTACCGATGGTTACCGGTCGGTTCGCGGGCCGACCCACGCGGCGTCGCCCATGCGGCCCGACCCATCCCCGATTTTCCGCACGCAACACGCAACGATCTCGCCCATGCCTTTCCGGATTCTTCTCGTCGAGGACGACAGCCGTCTGTCCACCCTGATCACCGGCTATCTGCGCAAGCACGACTACGAAGTCGATACCGTGCTCGACGGCCACGCGGCCGTTCCCGCGATCCTCTCGTCGCGGCCCGACCTCGTGATCCTCGACGTGAACCTGCCGGGCAAGGACGGCTTCGAGATCTGCCGCGAGGCGCGCAAGCACTACGACGGCGTGATCGTGATGGTGACCGCGCGCGACGAGCCCTACGACGAGCTGCTCGGGCTCGAGTTCGGCGCCGACGACTACGTGCGCAAGCCGGTCGAGCCGCGCATCCTGCTGGCACGCATCAAGGCCCAGCTGCGCCGCTCGCCGGCGCGCGCGGCCGAGTCCGGGGCCGAGCCGGAAGCGTTCACGTTCGGCAAGTTCTCGATCCATCGCGGCAACCGCTCGGTGCGGCTGCCGGACGGCTCGTCGCCCGACCTCACCTCGGCCGAGTTCGACCTGCTGTGGGCGCTGGCCTGCCGCGCGGGCGAGGTGGTGAGTCGCGACGACCTGATGCTGCAACTGCGCGGCGTGGAGTTCGACGGGCTCGACCGCACCATCGACGGCCGCATCTCGAAGCTGCGCCGCAAGCTGCAGGACGACGCGAGCCACCCGCGCCGCATCAAGACGATCCGCAGCAAGGGCTACCAGTTCAGCACCCATGAGTGGGAATAGGATCGACCCGGCCCGCCGCGGCGCGGCCTGCCCGCCGCCGCCCTCGCCCTCGCCGCCGCCCTCGCGCCTGCCGGCGCTGCGCTACCTGCGCTGGCGCTGGCTGCGCTTCCGGCGTTCGTGGACCGACACGCGCGCCGACCGCATGCCGAGCTGGTCGCGGCTCTACCTGCGCGCCTACCTGCATCTGATGAGCCTGGTGCTGACGATGGTGGGGGTGCCGCTGCTGGCGCTGTCGGCCACGCTGTCGCCGCGCGCGGTGCTGGCGGGCCTCGAGGCGCTGCCGGGCGGCGCGCTCGGCGTCGCGCTGTTCGTGATCGTGGTGCCGGCGCTCGCCACCTGGCGCTGGGCGCGCCCGACCTGGAGCGATCTCGTGATGGTGCGCGAGCGTGCCATCGATTTCAGCGGCGGGCGCTTCCACACGCGCGCGCGCGAATCGCACAGCGTGATCCTCGGCCCGCTCGCGCGCACGCTGAACGCGCTGGCGATGCGCATGGAGCGCCTGATCGAGGCCCAGCGCGACCTGACCAACGGCATCTCGCACGAGCTGCGCACGCCGCTCGCGCGCGTGCGCTTCGCGCTCGAGGTGCTGCGCGATCCGGCCTCCGACGCGGAGCGCCGCGCCGCGCTCGACAGCATCGCGCAGGACGTGACCGAACTCGACGAGCTGATCGACATGAGCCTCACCTACGCGCGGCTCGAATACAGTTCGCTGCAATCGAACCTGGAGCCGACCGGGCTCGCCACCTGGCTCGAAACCCAGGTCCGCGACGTCGCCCAGCTCGATCCGACCAAGCGCATCGAGATGCGCATCGGCGTGCCGCGCGAGCTGCGCGTCCACATGGATACGCGGCTGATGTCCTACGCGATCCGCAACCTGCTGCGCAACGCCGGCAAGTACGCGCAGTCGCGCATCGTGATCGGCGCCGCGACCGGCGCCGACGGCGGCATCACCGTGTTCGTCGAGGACGACGGCCCCGGCGTACCCGACGTCGAGCGCGAGCGGATCTTCGACGCGTTCGTGCGGCTCGACCGCCATACGGCCGGCTACGGGCTCGGCCTCGCGATCACGCGGCAGGTGCTGCAGGCGCACCATGGCAGGATCGTCGTGACCGACGCGCGCGTGCTGTCCGGCGCGCGTTTCGAGATCGGCTGGCCGGGCTGACGGCCGCCGGCCGACGATGGCCGGGCGAGGTGGGAGCGGGCGACGGCTGCGGGCCACGGCGTGCCGGGCGCCGCGCGGTTTCGGTCCGGCTTGCGCCCGCGCGTCGGACGGCAGCCCGCGGCGATCGATCCACACCGCGTCCGCGCGGGTTCAAGCGGGCCGAAGCAGGCCGCATCGGGTCCGACCACGCTCGACCGGCGCTCAATAAGTCCGGCCGAGCTGGAAATACAGGTTGCGCACGCCGCCCGGCGCCAGCGCGACACCCACGTAGATCGGCCCGAACGAGGTGGCGAAGCTCGCGAACAGTGAGTAGCTCTGCTTGAGCGGCCCGCTGCTGATCGAATCGTCGGCGCTCCAGACGTTGCCGACCTCGGCGCTCGCGCCCACGTAGAACGCCTTGATCGGCGACGCGTTGAACGTCATCAGCCGGTTCATGTAGGTGAGCTGGCCGTAGGCGAGCGCGTCGCCGCTCAGCTGGTCGGCCGCGTAGGCCGACAGGTGCTGGAAGCCGCCCAGCGTGAACGCGAGCAGGTTCACCGGGCTCACGCCGCCGAGGCTCTTGCCGCCCTCGATGCTGGCGCTGAGGCTGTGCCGGCCGAACTCCTGCGCGATCATCGCCTTGCCGAACAGCTCGGTATAACGCGTGCGCTCGCTCGCGACGATCGAGCGGTCGACGCGCATCTCCAGGTAATAGCCGCGGCGCGGCAGCATCGGATCGTCGAGCTGGTCGATCAGCAGCCGCGCGCGCGCGGTGAGTTCGTGGCCGTTGTAGGGCTCGAACGCCTCGCCGATCGGCCGGCCGTCGGGCGCGGTGTCGACCGGCAGGTTGTAGGTGGCCGAGGCGCTGCCGTGCGCGTAGGCGAGGCCCACCCGGAAGTCGCCGAGCCGCGCGATCGGCAGGCCCAGGTCGAGGCCGAGCCGCTGCGTCTGCAGCCGGTACTGGGTGAGCTTGTAGTCCTCGTAGTAGACGTTCGCGAAGCGCCGCTCCAGCTCCGCGTAGGGCGCGAGATAGAAGCCGTAGCGGCTCGACAGCGGCTGGCGCAGCTCGGTGCGCAGCGCCTGCAGGTCGCTGCCGAGCGTGGTGTCGGCGCGGAATTCGAGCCCCGAGTCGGTCAGCCAGGGCCGCCGGTAGCCCACGTGGAAGCGGAAGCCGCCCTCGTCGCTGGAGCTGCTCGACATGCCGAGCCCGAACAGCAGGAAGTTCGGCCCCCAGCTCTTCTCGCGCGCATCGATCAGCAGCGTGTTGCGGTTGCCGTCGGTGATCACCTGCTGGGTGACCGAATCGAAGTTGCCGCTGGTCGACAGCGCGAGCAGGTCGCGGTTGACGGCCTGCGGATCGTAGACGTCGCCGGGCTTCACGTGCAGCGCGTCGGCCACCACGCGCTTGGGTACCGGGCCGCCCGCGCGGATCTCGATCTCGGCGAGCCGCACCGGCGGCGCCGGCGCGCGTGCGTGCGCGGCGCGATAGGCCGCGTAGTCGGCCGGCGACAGCGCGTAGCGTTCGAGCCGAGGCAGCGCGGCGTTGGCCGCCGCCTCGCCGGCCTTGATCGCCTGCTGGGCGTTCTGGAAATCGATGAACGACAGCGAGCCGAGATCGGGTTCGAGCAGCACGTCGTCGCGGCGCAGCTGCGCGTGCTGCGCCGCGACGTTCTGGCGGATCAGGATGCCGAGCATCTGCTGGATCACGTCGGCCGCCGAGGCGAGCGAATCGAGCGGGCGCAGCTGCGAGCCGATGTCCACCGCGATCACCCGGTCGGCGCCCATCCGGCGCGCGGTGCTGACCGGCAGGTTGCTGACGAGGCCGCCGTCCACCAGCGTGCGGCCCGCGATCTCGGTGGGCGAGAACAGGCCCGGCAGCGCCATGCTGGCGCGGATCGCGAGCGGCAGCGAGCCATGGTCGAGCACCACCATGCGGCCGTTGCCGAGGTCGGTGGCGACCGCGCGGAACGGCACCGGCAGCTTGTCGAACGACTGGTTGACGGGCACCGCGGCGGTCCAGTCGGCCAGCAGCGCCTGCAGCCGGTTGCCCTGGATCAGCCCGGCCGGCGCCTTGAAGCCGTTCGGGCCGAAGCCCACCGTCAGGCCGCCGATGTAGTGCTCCTCGTCCTCGCGGCGCTTCTGGGGCAGGTCCGCGCGATCGACCACGTCGAACGCGATGTCGGTGAGGTTCACCGCGGAGAGCCGCCGCGCCATCTCGTCGGCGCCCATCCCGCTCGCGTAGAGGCCGCCGACCACGGCGCCCATGCTGGTGGCCGCGATGCAGTCGACCGGGATGCGATGCGCTTCCAGCACCTTCAGGACACCCAAATGCGCATAGCCGCGCGCGCCGCCGCCCGACAGCACCAGGCCGATCGCCGGCCGGCCCGCCGGGCCGCCGTTCGCGATGCAGGCGTGGGTGGGGGCGCTGTCGTCGGTGGGGGCGGTGGGCGAGGGCGATGCGGTTGTTGCTGCCGCCGAAGCCACCGAAGATTCTGTCCCCATTGCCGGCGCGGCCGCGTTTTCTCCGTTTGCATTGCGCTGCGCCTGCATCGCCGCGAGCGCCGCGGCCCAGGCCGTCGAATCGGGCGATGCGCCCGGTGCTCCCGAGGCGGCCGGCGCGGCCGGCCCGTTCGCCGCATCGGCCCGCGCCGTGGCGGGCAGCGCGCAGCAGGCCAAGCCGAGCACGGCGATCGCGACGCGCACGACGTGCGCGGCACGCGGGCCATGGCGGCCATGGCGGAAGCCGACGGATTCAGGCCCGGCCGCCGACAGCGGCGCGCGGGCAGCGAGGCGGTCGGCGGACGATTCGCGGTGCGAGGCGGAGGAGGCGATGAGGCGCATTTCTACTGTTGATATCGGTATGGCGTGGTTGCGCGGCGGCGCATGCGCGGCCCCAGCCGAGAGGGTACAGACTTTGCGGCCGCCGTCAATTTATGCGGTCGATGTCAGGGAGTCCCGACTTTTCCGTCAAATTGTTAATTGGATATCGGAATATTCTCCATTGACCCGGAATTACCTACAGTAGAAACTTCCGGTCGACGGCGCATCATCATCGATGCGCGCGCGAGCGGGCAACGAGCGAGCGGTACCGGCGCGGGGAAATGCCGGATCGGGCCGGGTTCGCGCGTCTTCGTCGGTCAGTTCGTTGGGGCACACAATGTCGACACCCATGCTGGGCAGGCTTTTCTCGAACGACGTCGCGGTCGATCCAGGCACCGCGAGCACGCTTATCTACACGCAGGAACGCGGCGTGGTGCTGAACCAGCCATCGGTGGTCTGTTTCCGCAAATCGGCCGCGCATGCCGAAAAGGCGCGCGTCGAGGCGGTCGGCGAACTGGCCAAGGCGCTGATCGGGCGCGTGCCCGAGCATCTCGAGGCGGTGCGCCCGCTGCGACACGGCGTGATCGCGCATTATCCGGCGGCCGAGCAGATGATCCGCCAGTTCGTCGGCATGTCGCACGCGCGCTCGCTGTTCGGGCGGCGCATCGCGTTCACGATGTGCGTGCCGTCGAGCGCCACCGCCGTCGAGCGCCGCGCGCTGCGCGAGGCCGCCATGGCGGCCGGCGCCTCGCGCGTGAGCCTGATCGGCCAGTCGCTGGCGGCCGCGCTCGGCGCGGGGCTGCCCGTCACCGAGGCGGTCGGCTCGATGGTGGTGGACATCGGCGGCGGCACCACCGAGGTCGGCGTCGTCTCGCTCGGCGGCGTGGTCTACCAGCAGTCGGTGCGGGTCGGCGGCGACCAGTTCGACGCGGCCATCATCAACCACGTGCGCGGCCTCTACAACGTGCTGCTCGGCGAGCAGACCGCCGAGCACGTCAAGAAGCAGATCGGCTCGGCCTGCCGTTCGGTGCCGCGCGAATCGATGCGCGCGGTCGGGCGCGGCGTCGAGGACGGCCTGCCGCGCACCATCGAGCTGTCGAACCACGACGTGGCCGAGGCGCTCGCCGCGCCGTTGAACCAGGTCATCACCACGGTCAAGGCCGCGCTCGAGAAGGCGCCGCCCGAACTCGTGACCGATATCGCGCATCGCGGCATCGTGCTGACGGGCGGCGGCGCGCTGCTTGCTCATCTCGACCGGCGCCTGTTCGACGAGACGGGCCTCGCGGTGCGCGTCGCCGACGAGCCGTTGAGCTGCGCCGTGCGCGGCGCCGGCGAGGCGATGGGCCGGCTGGAGGCCGACGTCGATCACTGACGGTCGTTATCTCGTTTTGTTCGGCTGTCCGGCTGTCCGGCTGTCCGGCTTGACGCCGGGCCGGCCGGCGGGCGGTTGCCGGAGCGGGCGGCCGTGGCGCCTCGCGATAGCCGCCGCCCATCCACCCATTCATCCATACCCGCGCGCGATCCGCTCTGCCACCGGCTCCCCGCCATCCACGCCCCGTTCCCCGGCGCCCGCCTGCGGACCGCAGCGCGCCCCGCCGTCCCCGCGCGCCGGATTCGCGACGCTGCGTGGCGGGCGCATTCTGGCCTATCCTGTGGCGAATCGGGGTGCGAGCAGCGACAGGCCCGCCGCCCCTTTCCCGTGGACCGCAGTCAGGAGTCGCAATGCCCGGTATCCCAGCAGATCACGCTTCCTCGACGGCCGCGCAGGCTGTTGCCGCCACCTCGTCCGCGCCGCCGGTGGCGCCGCCCGCGGGCGCCGCGGCGCCCCCCTTCATCGCCCCCGAACCCGGCTCGCAGAAGCCCGTGCGCGGCAGCCAGCACGTGCTGAAGTCGGGCGACGCGTTCGTCGTCAGCGACGCGCTCGGCGACATCTCCGGCCACGACGACGGCCTGTTCGTCGACGACATGCGCGTGCTGTCGGGCTGGCGCCTCACGTTCGGCGGCCGCGCGCCGTCGCTGCTGTCGGGCGCGACCAGCGCCGACAACGCCTCGTTCACCGCGCATCTGACCAATCGGCCGCTGCCGCCGCTCGGCGGCCACGAGATGCCGGAAGGCATGATCCACATCGAGCGGATGCGCGTGCTTTCCGACAACGTGCTCTACGAGGCGCTGACGCTGACCAACTACGGCACGACCGACGCCGAGGTGCCGCTGTCGATCTCGTTCTCCGCCGATTTCCTCGACATGTTCGAGGTGCGCGGCACGCCGCGCGAGCGGCGCGGCGAGGTGGCGGCGCCGCACGTCGAGTCGGGCCAGGTGCGGCTGCGCTACGACGGCCTCGACGGCGTCGCGCGCACGGTGCGGATCGGCTTCTCGCCGGCGCCGGTGCGGCTCGATACCGAGCGCGCCGACTATACGCAGACGATTGCCGCGCAGGCCTGCGTGTCGATCTACCTGACGGTGGAGGCGCGCATCGAGCGTGACGGCGAGCCGGCCGAGCCGTCGCAGCCGCTCGCGGAGGCGGGCCGGCCCGGCCTGCGCCGCGCGCTGGTGCAGGTCCACCGCAAGATGCGCGAACGGCGTCGCATGACCGCGCGCGTGCGCACCAGCAACCCGCTGTTCAACGCCTGGCTGGAGCGTTCGCTCGCCGATCTCGGCCTGCTGACCACCCAGCTCGAGACGGGGCCGTATCCGTATGCCGGCATCCCGTGGTTCTCCACGCCGTTCGGCCGCGACGCGGTGATCACCTCGCTGCAGATGCTGTGGCTGCAGCCGTCGCTCGCACGCGGCGTGCTGCGCTTCCTCGCGCAGCACCAGGCGCGCGAGGCGTCGGCGTTCCGCGACGCCGAGCCGGGCAAGATCATGCACGAATTCCGCCGCAGCGAGATGGCGGCCACCGGCGAGGTGCCGTTCGCGCTCTACTACGGCGGCGTCGATACCACGCCGCTGTTCGTGGTGCTGGCGGGTGCCTACCTGGAGCAGACCGGCGACGCGGCGCTGATCGACGAGCTGTGGCCCGCGCTCGAACGCGCGGCCGACTGGGTCGCACGCGCCTGCGACCGCAATCCGCTCGGCCTGCTCGACTACCAGAAGACCTCCGAGCGCGGCCTCGCGAACCAGGGCTGGAAGGACAGCCACGATTCGGTGTTCCACGCCGACGGCCGCTTTCCGGAAGGGCCGATCGCGCTGGTGGAGGTGCAGGCCTACGCCTGCGCGGCGTTCGACGCGATGGCGACGTTCTCCACGCATCGCGGCGACGACGAACGGGCCGCCGGCTACGCGGCGCGCGCGAAGAAGCTGCGCGAGGCGGTGGAGACGCACTACTGGATGCCGGAGGCCAATTTCTACGGGATCGCGCTGGACGGGCGCGGCGAGCTGTGCCGCGTGCTGGCGTCGAACGCGGGGCACCTGCTTGCTTTCGGGCTGCCCGAGGCGAGCCGCGGCGAGGCCGTGGCGGCCACGCTCGACTCGTCGCTGTTCCGCACCGGCTGGGGCGTTCGCACGCTCGCGGCCGGCCAGCCGCGCTTCAACCCGATGGCCTACCACAACGGCTCGGTCTGGCCGCACGACAACGCGCTGGCCGCGCGCGGCTTCGCGCGCTACGGCAACAAGACGGCCGCCACCGAGCTGCTGCGCGCGCTGTTCGAGGCGGCGGTCAGCTTCGACATGCGCCTGCCCGAGCTGTTCTGCGGCTTCCCGCGCCGGCGCGGCGAGCCGCCCACGGCCTATCCGGTCGCCTGCCTGCCGCAGGCCTGGGCGGCCGGCTCGCCGTTCATGATGCTGCAGGCCTGCCTCGGCGTGAGCGTCGACGCCGCGCGCGGCGAGGTGCGCATCGAGCGCCCGGCGCTGCCCGAGGGGATCGCCTGGCTCGATCTCGACGGGTTGCGCGTGGGCGACGAAACGGTCTCGCTGACGTTCCGCCGGGTCGGCGGCCAGGTGGTGGCGGCCGCGCAGGGCAACGGGCGCGTGAAGGTGGTGGCGGCGCTGTAGGCAGGCGGCCGGACGGGCGGCGAGGGCGGTCGGGCAATGGAACAGGCCGTGGCCAGTCGCCGCGTCGTGTCAGGCCGCCCGCCCGGCCCGCGCGGGAATCACGCGAGCACCGCGCGGTCGAATCGATGGAGCGCGCCGCGTCCGGCGGCGCATCGTTCAGTTCAAGGAGAAGGCACCATGACCCAGGAAACCCGGCCCGACGAAGGCCGCCCGCGCGACCGCGACGCGCAGCTCGAACAGATGGAAGCGGCGGTCGATCACCTGCATGCGTCGGTCGCCTCGCAGTCGATCGCGACGGGCGCGGCCAAGGGGCTCGCGTTCAGCCTGATCGAGACGCTCGGCACGCTGATCGGCGACCCGGACCTGCCCGAGCATGCGCGTTCGGGCTACGAGGCGCTGCGTGCCAAGGCCGGCGAGCTGATGACCTCGCTCGAGCGGCACTGAGCCGGCGGCGCGGGCCGTCTGCCCGGGCCGCTGCCCGTCCATCAGGCGCGAACAAAAAGACCTGTCGGATCAACGGCTTGGGCTGGCGATCCGGCTGATGTCCACAAACTTGCGCACATCATCTGTTGACAACCCGGCGACCGGTGCGATGGCTCGCCGGCCGCTTTTTTTACGCCTCGGCCGGGCGCCGGCCACCCGCCGCCACGGGCCTCGCGGCAGCCGGCGATCCGCCGAAGAGCCATGCCGGTCGTGGCTTGGCGCCTGCCGGCGGCGGCCCGGCGAGGCGGGTAAGCAAGCCCTTGCCGCCGTCGTGTCGGGCCTCGCGCGGCCCCCGATCCGGGCCATTTCGTGACGAAGTCGTGAGCGTTCCGACAGGGTCGAAAAAAATCCTCGTCTGATCAATGGCTTGGCGACGCTGGCTCGCTGATATCCACAGGTTTGCCAACAAAAACTGTGGATAACTTTACCTCTGCCGCGCCATCGAAATCGGTACCCGATACCGATTGTCAATACCGAGCGCCGATACCGGTACCCGGCCGCGGCGCGGTCTTCCACCGGGCCACCCTGCCTTGCGACGTCGATGCGGGCCGGCGCACGATGTTTTCGCTGGCCGTGTCGATTTCGGGCTGGCCCGCGCACGCCGAACGGCTCGCCCGTGATGCCGCACTTGTACGTGGAGGACGCCGACGCGGTGACGGCGCGCGCCGTCGCGGCCGGCGCGTCGCTGACGATGCCGGTTGCCGGGAGGTTCTGGGGCGACCGGCACGACCAGCTCGAGGATCCGTTCGGCCACCGCCGGTCGGTGGCCACGCCCCTGCGCGATCTCATGCCCGAGCAGGTGCGCGATGGGATGGCGCAAGGCATGCGCGACGCGCCGCCGGCACGCCGAACGCCGCGGGTTTCCGGATCCGGCGGCGTGCTACCGAAACAGGCAGCACGCCGCCCGGCTGCCGCATCCGCGATGCCCGGCAATAAACCGTGCCCGATCAATGCGTTGCGGCGCTGATGCGCAGGAAATCCACAAAGTTGCCAACAGAAATTGTGGACAAGCGGTGGCCGATGGCGCGCCGGGCGACGGTGACGCTTTCGTGACACGTCCGGAAAAACATCGACGGATCAATGGCTTGAGGTGAATGGCCTCAGGATGTCCACAAGCTTGCCAACAAAAAATGTGGACAACGTGGGTGGCTGGCGCGGCCCGGAAGCGACGCGTCGCGCGGGGCGCAATGCGGCATCGCATCGGCGCGGCGCGCCTCGGCCATGGCCGAAAGCGCCGGGCGAGACATGGTTGCGGGGACAACTAACTGCTCATGCAGGCGTTGATTCGAAACGGCTTTTCCGTGCGGTTGACGCGATGTCCGCCATGTGCGCGGGCGCCCGGAAAGCCTGCCGAATGCCGGTATCGTGAAAAATAGGCCAATCGAATCAAGCGCTTGGCGAAGTCACGCTAAAGATATCCACAAACTTGCCAACAAAAACTGTGGACAAGCCCGGCATCGTACACGCCTCGCAACCACCGTGACCGATCCGTGCTCGCCGAGAAAAAGGTGCGTTCGATCAATGGTTTAGGGAAGGCGTGCGCAAGTCATCCACAAGCTTGCCAACATTTTCTGTGGATAACGTCGCACGAGGCGAGGCGGCCGCCTTGCCGCGCCTCCCGCGCCACCGCCCTCACGGCACCAGAATCGCCTTTTTCGCGTCCGCCGGCGCATAGGCCATCGCCGCCTCGATCTGCGCGAAGCGGAACGTCTCGCCCTGATGCGTGGCGAACAGCGGGTCGTCGATCACGCCTTCGAGCAGGCCGAGCGCGGCTTCGAGCCGCCCCGGCGCCTTCACCGTGGCGCTCTCGAAGTTGCTGAAGCGCCGCATCACGAAGTTCTTCATCATGAACAGCGCGGACGGCAACGCCACCGGCTCGGCGCCGCCGAGGAAGCCGTAGAAATAGAACGTCGTGTTGGCCGGCAGGCTCGGCGCGATCGCGCCCACCAGCGCGCCGCCCACGCCGTCGAACACGGCGGTGGCCGCGAGCCGCGCCGACAGACCGGCAAGCGCCTCGGCGAAACCCGCCTCGCCCGTGACGAGGACGTGCTCGACGCCGCGTAGCCGCAGTGCGTCGCGGGCCGCCGCGCTGCGCACCAGCAGGATCGCCGGCAGCCCGCGGCGCCGCGCGAGCGCGGCCAGCGCCAGGCCGGTGGCCGAATTGCCGGCCGTGGCGATCACGCCGCGATGGCCGGCCGCGACGATTTCCTCGAGAAACGCATGGGCCGTGATGACGTTCACGAGCGAGCCGCAGTAGTCGCGCGCCGGCACCGTGTCGGGCAGGATCAGGCAGTTCGTGTACGGCATCTGCGCGCGCTCGCACCAGAGGCCGATGCTGTCGGCGCTGCGGCCGAGCGAACGGTAGGCCGCCACCTGCCGCCCCACGTAGCGCGCCGGCACGCCGGCGCCCACCGCCACCACCGTGCCCGCGCCCGAGGCGCCCCACACGTCGTGGCGCGTGGCGGCCAGCGCGACGCCGGCCGCGGCCGGCTGGCGCAGGAAGGTCTTGTCGCCGTGGTTGATCGCCGCCGCCGTGATATCGACGAGGACATGCCCCGGCGCCGGTTCGGCGGGCGCGGGAATCTCGCGGACTTCCAGTTCCCGGCTCGGGGTCACGCAAATCGCTTTCATCGCTTGTGCTCCAGTGGATTCGGCCGCCAGTCGGCCCGGGCATGACTTCACCACGTCGATTCATTGCGCGAAACACCGATCCGCGCATACCATCGATTCCATTTCGGAATTGATCGGGGAGCAGACCATGGACCGCCTGGATGCGATGCGCCTGTTCGTGCGGCTCGTCGAATGCGGCAGCTTCACCGCCGTCGCGCGCGCGGAGGGTATCGGGCAGCCGGCCGTGAGCAAGCAGATCGACGCGCTCGAACGCTATCTGGGCGCGCAACTGCTGTCGCGCACCTCGCGGCGCGTGGTCGTGACCGATGCCGGCCACGCGTTCTACGATTCGGCGAAGACGCTGCTCGACGATTTCGACGCGGTCGAATCCTCGGTCGGCACGCGGCAGCGTGCGCCGCGCGGGCTGATCCGGCTCAATACCGCGCCCGGCCATGGGCGGCTCTGCATCACGCCGCTGTTGCCCGAATTCTTCCGGCGCTATCCGGACGTGGAGATCCAGATGTCGGTGTCGGCGCGCCATGTCGACCTGATCGGCGACGGCATCGATCTGGCCGTGCGCCATGGCCGGATGGCCGATTCGTCGATCACGGCGCGCAAGCTCTACGAATCGCCGATGGTGCTGGCGGCGAGCCCCGCCTATCTCGCCTCGCGGCCCCTGCCGCGCGTGGTCGCCGATCTGGACGCGCAGCGCTGCATCGTGTTCGCGCATGGGCGCGAGCGCTATGCGTGGTCGTTCCGCGTGGACGGGCAGCAGCTGTCGTATCTGCCGCAGGGGCCGTTGACGACCGGCGACGCCGAGCAGGTGCGCGCCGCCGTGCTGTGCGGTCTCGGCATCTCGCAGGTGCCGAGATGGCTGCTGGCCGACGAGATCGACGCGGGCGCGGTGACGGTGCTGCTGCCGGCATGGCAGCCCGAGCCGCTCGACGTGCATCTGGCCTATCCGGCCGGGCGTCGCGTGCCGGCGCGCGTCAAGGTGTTGATCGACTACCTGGTGGCGGCGTTTGCCGGGCAGCCGTGACGAGCGCCGGCTCGGCATCTCGGAATTTCTCGATATTTTCGAAATGATTCGATAAGCCAATTCATATATAAATCGGTATGTGGTAACGGTCTTTGATAAAAATTTTTAAATAAAAATATAAGAAAAACTTCATGCATCCATGATTGGCGTCAATGTTGCAATTCAGTTGAATGTCAATCTTTTAATTCCAGATGACGATGCGCCGGTGTGATGCCGCCGTGACAGAGCCGGTCTTGCGTCGCGATTCCGTTTCATGGCGCGTTTTTCGCTCGGACAATGCCTCGCTTTTGCATTCGCGCGCCGCCGGCAAGGTCATGGTTTTCAGTATTCTTCCTCGCTTATTGCAGGCGATATCGAACCTGGAGGCGGCGGGCAAGCCTGCCGCTTTCCCAGGAGCCGACAGCAGTCGCCGGATGGTAAATGCGTTGTCGTGATCATCCTGATTGAGACGTTTTTCATTTTCATGAATGGGCCGTCGTGTTGATTGGGGGAGTGTTTTTGATGGTGAGCCTTCATTGAGCGGATGTCGCGGCTGAGCCGGATGGCCGTGAAGTCTTCAATGTTTCGCGGTCGATTGTCGAGTGGTGGAAGTTTATTTTCATGAGATGGAAAATGGGAAAAATCGCAAGAATCGTCACGTCGCTGGTCGCCGTGTCCTCCGTCGGTGTCGTCGGTACCGCGTTCGCCGCGGACGGCACCATCACGTTTACCGGTAACGTCAGCGCGCAGACCTGCACGATCAACGGCGGCGGCAGCAGTTCGAAGAATTTCACGGTGGCGCTGCCGAGCGTATCGGCGAGCCAGCTCGCCGCGGCCGGTGCAACGGCGGGGCGCACCGGCTTCAGCATCGCGCTGACGAACTGCACGCCGGCAACGGGCAACGTCCACACCTTCTTCGAATCGGGGCCGACCGTCGATCCGTCGACAGGCAATCTCGTCCTGGTCAAAGGCGGTGAGCCCGACGCCTCCGACGTCGCGGCCAACGTCCAGATCTCGCTGCTCAACAGCGACCAGACCAAGATCCAGCTCGGCGCGCCCGATGCCTCGCAGAATTCGAAGTCGGTCCCGATCGACAAGAGCGGCGCGGCCACGCTCTCGTACTTCGCGGAGTACGTGGCGACGGGCACGGCGAGCGGCGGCTCGGCGAATTCGAGCGTCATGTATTCGCTCGTCTACCAGTAATTCGGTGTCCTTGGGTTCCGACCGGACGGCGCCCGCCCGCGGCGGCTTCGCGCCGTCCGGTCGTTTCATCTGCAACCGTCTGGAGCTGACCATGGTATCGAGGAAGACCGTCCGGCTCGCGTGGCTCGCGGGATGCGCCGCCTGGCTGATGCAGACCGCGGCGCCGGTGTCGGCCTCCGTGGTGATCGGCGCGACCCGCGTGATCTACAACGCGCCGGAGCCGGAAGTCACGCTCAGGCTGTCGAACGTGGGGCAATCGCCCGCGCTGGTGCAATCGTGGATCGACACCGGCGACCTCTACAGTGCGCCGTCCGACATCAGCGTGCCGTTCACGGTGACGCCGCCGATCGCGCGGATCGATCCGTCGAAGTCGCAGACGCTGCGCATCATCTATACGGGCGAGGCACTGCCCGGCGATCGCGAATCGGCGTTCTGGCTCAACGTGCTCGAGGTGCCGCCGAAACCGGACACGCGCGAGGCCGAATCGCACCGGCTCCAGCTGGCGTTCCGTTCGCGCATCAAGCTGTTCTATCGCCCCGAGCATCTGCCGGGGACCGCCGACGGCGCGCCGTCGCGGCTGGCGTGGCGGCTCGCGCGCGTGGATGGCAAGCTCGTCGCCGAGGCACACAACCCCACGGCGTTCCATGTCTCGCTGACGAGGCTGCGCATCGTCGAGGGCGACAAGGTCGCGACGTTCGACGACGGCGCGATGATCGATCCGGACAGCAGCCACACGTTCCCGCTGCGCGGCGATGCGCTCGACGTCGCGCCGGGCGCGCCGGACCTGATGGTGCGCTACGACACGCTGAACGATTTCGGCGGCGTGGCCGAGCGAAGCGCGCCGATCCGGGCGGGGCAGGCGCCCCGCGGGAGCGGTCGCGACTAGCGGCCGGCTGCGCCGCCAGCTCCGGGCTCGCTCATTTTCCGTTGCAGGCGCGGCGTCCGGCCGGGCGTCGATGTGCCTGCAAGCAATCGATCGGCTATCGTCATGCAGCGTCCCTACAGATTGCCCTCGCCGGTACGCTGCCGTGCGCGTCCCTGCCATCTGCTCGCGCTGTCGCTGTTCGTGTCCGCCGCGGCGGCGGCGCAGTCGAACCCGTCGCAGGTCGCGGAAGTCCGGTTCAACGACACGTTCCTGCGCCGCCCCGGCGCGCCGCGCATTGACGTGAGCCGCTTCGACAAGGGCAATCCGGCGACGCCGGGCACCTATCGCGCGGATCTCTACGTCAACCAGAACTGGCTCGGCCGCACCGATGTCACGCTGAAGCCGGTCGATGGCCGTCCGAACGACGTGCGGGCCTGCTTCGACCGTGAATTGCTGCAGCGGGTGGGGGTGGCGCTCGACCGGCTCTCGCCGCAGGCCAGCGCGAAGCTGGCCACCGCCGGGACCGGCGGCTGCGTCACGCTCGACGAGCTGGTGCCCGACGCCGGCGCCGTGTTCGACAACGGCGCGCAGCGGCTCGACGTCAGCGTGCCGCAGGCATTCCAGAGCCGCGACGCGCGCGGCTACGTCGATCCGCGCTACTGGGACGACGGCGTGCCGGCCGCGCTGCTGCAATACAACGCGAACGTCTACCGTTCCGACGGGCAGGGCGAGGCGTCGACACAGGCCTACCTCGGGATGACCGCCGGCTTCAACGCCGGGCCGTGGCGTTTCCGGCACAACGGCAACCTGACCTACGGCTCGCGGCGCGGCACGCACTACCAGTCGATCCAGACCAGCGTGCAGCGCTCGATCGCGCGGCTCAAGAGCCAGCTCGTGATCGGCGAGGCGTACACCGACGGCACGCTGTTCGACAGCGTCGGGTTCCGCGGCGTGCGGCTCGCGAGCGACGAGCGCATGTATCCGGAGTCGCAGCGCAGCTATGCGCCGACCGTGCATGGCATCGCCGACAGCAACGCGCTGGTGCAGGTGCGGCAGAACGGCAACATCATCTACAGCACCAACGTCGCGGCCGGTCCGTTCGTGATCGACGATCTCTATCCGACCGGATACGGCGGCGATCTCGAGGTCGTGGTGACCGAGGCCGACGGCGGCATCCACACGTTCAAGGTGCCGTATGCCTCGACCGTGGATGCGCTGCGGCCCGGCATCACGCATTTCAGCGTGACGGCCGGCCAATATCGCGACGCGGCGCTGTCGAGCCGGCCCGTGCTGTTCCAGGCCACCGTCCGGCATGGCTTCACGAACCTGCTGACGGCCTACGGCGGCGTGACGGCCACGCCGGGCTACGTCGCCGGCCTGGTTGGGGTGGCGCTCAACACGCGCTTCGGCGCGTTCAGCCTCGACGTCACGCATGCCAACACGAGCCTGCCGGGCGGCAGCACGCGGCATGGCCAGAGCGTGAAGTTCTCGTACAGCAAGCTGATTGCCCCGACCTCCACCAACATCACGGTGGCCGCCTACCGTTATTCGAGCAGCGGCTACCTGAGCCTGCGCGACGCGATGCAGCTGCGCGATCCGTCGGCCAGCCGCCCGGACGGGCCATGGCGCGGCGGCATCCTGCGCGGGCAGCTGCAGGTCACGGTGAACCAGTCGCTGCCGTCGGGATGGGGATCGTTCTACGCGTCGGGCTCGACCGTCAGCTACTGGAACCGGCATGGCACCGACACGCAGTTCCAGGCCGGCTACAACAACAACTTCCGGCGCATCACCCTCGGCGTGGCCGTGGCGCGTCAGTTCGACGCCACGCGCCGCCGGTGGGACAACCGGGTCATGCTGAACGTCTCGATGCCGCTTGGCGGCGGCAGCCACCCGGCCTACGCGTCGACCAGCGTGCAGCGCGATTCGAGCGGCGAGACCACGCTGCAGCAGTCGCTGGCGGGCACGCTCGGCGCGGCCAATCAGCTGAACTACGGCGTCAACCTCGGCCGCGCGAGCCGCAGCGGCGGAGGCGCGGCCGTCAACGTGGGCGGCAACGTGTCGTATCTGTCGCGCTATGCGACGCTGACCATGAACGCGTCGAAGGGCACGGGCTTCACGCAGTACGGCGGCGGCATGTCGGGCGGCGTGGTGGCCTATGCCGGCGGCGTCGCGTTCACGCCGAGCATGAGCGAAACGGTGGCGATCATCGAGGCCAGGGGCGCGAGCGGCGCGCGCGTGACATCCGGCAGCGGCCTGCGCATCGATCCGTTCGGGCACGCGATCGTGTCGAGCCT
The DNA here is from genome assembly GCF_022870505.1 of Burkholderia perseverans. Lineage (NCBI taxonomy): Bacteria > Pseudomonadati > Pseudomonadota > Betaproteobacteria > Burkholderiales > Burkholderiaceae > Burkholderia > Burkholderia perseverans. The sequence goes on along the minus strand of NZ_CP045093.1, from coordinate 2,815,047 downwards.
GATGCCGTTCGAGACCAACGAGGTCGAGATCGACCCGAAGGGCCTGCCGATGAGCGTCGAGCTGAAATCGACCACGCAGCGCGCGGTGCCGACGGCCGGCGCGGTGGTGCGGCTGCGCTTCAGGACGGAAGGCGGCGGGCGGGCCGTGATCATGCGGATCCGGACCCGCGACGGCAAGCCGGTGCCGTTCGGCGCCGAAGTGTTCGACGCGAAAGGGCAGCACGCGGGCACCGTCGCGCAGATGGGCAGCGTCGTGTTGCGCGGCGTGAAGACGAATGCGGGCACGCTGCGCGTGACGTGGGGGCCCGCGGCTTCGGAGAGCTGCACGGTGTCGTACCGGCTGCCGGTCGCGAAGCACGCGCGCGCGGCGCGCTGGACCGCCACGCACGCGGTGTGCGTGGCCGATCCGGCGGTGCAGGTGAAGTAGCCGGTGGCGGAGGCGGCGCGACGCGATTGACGATGGCTCGCGGCTGGCGCCTGATGCGGCCGGTCCGAGCGCGTGGGAATCTTGCTGGCGCGTGGCGCGACGGGTTGCCGGGCGAGCGGGCGATGTCCCGGGCACCGGGATGCGGATGGAGCGGCCGCGGCGTTGCCTGCCGGAGTGCGACCCGCCCGCCACGCCGCCACGCCGGCCGATACGCCGCCACGCCGCCACGCCGCCACGCCGCCACGCCGCCACGCCGCTACGCCGCTACGCCGCTACGCCGATACGCCGGCCGATACGCCGATACGCCGCCACGCCCAGGCCGCTCAGCGACCCACCTCGCCGAGAAACGCCGCCACCGCCTCGAGCACGGCCGGCATCGCTTCGCGATGTGGAACGTGCGCGCAGCCGGGCAGCAGCACGACGCGCGCCGGCCCCGGCACGCGTTCGGCGATGCGGGCCGGGTGGCGCGGCGAACCGTATTCGTCGTGTTCACCGTGCAGCGCGAGCACCGGGCAGCGGATGCGCGCGAGCGTGGCGTCGAGCGTCCAGCCGCGGAAGGCCGGATCGAGCCAGGTGTCGATCCAGGCGTCGAGTACCCAGCGCGCGCGTTCGCCGTGATGCCGCCGCAGCCGCTCGAACTGCTCCGGCAGCGCGAACGCCTCGCGCGCCGCGCGGATGCCGTCGAGCGTGCGGTCCTCGACGAACGCCTGCGCCGCGATCGTCACCAGCGCCTCGCAGCGCGCCGGTTCGGCGGCCGCGAAGCCGGCCGCCATCCCGCCGCCGACGCTGTGGCCGAGCGCGACGAAACGCGAGAAGCCGAACGCCTGCCGCAGCGCCGGCAGCGCGAGGCGCGCCTCGTCCTCGATGAAGCGGGCGGTGAGCGGGCCGTGGGCCGGCGCCGAGCGGCCGAAACCGGCGCGATCGTAGGCGATCACGTCGCGGCCGGTGGCGCGCGCGAGTGCGGCAGGGAAGTCGCGCCAGAGCGCGACGCAGCCGAGCGAGTCGTGCAGCAGCACGATCGGCGCGGCGGTGGCGCCGCCGTTGATGTCGGGTTGGGCGTGGAGGTGCCGGGCCGCGTGGGCGGGCGGGGCGTCCCGCGTGGCCCGGGCGGCCGGCCAGCGCTGCGCGAACAGCTGGCCTGACGGCGTGTCGATCCAGCGAATCTCGTCGGTCATCGAAAGTCTGGCCGGACCCGGGCCGGCGCATCTGCCTGCTTGCTGACATCGGCCGGGAAACCGTTTTGCATCAGGGGCTTGGCGCGCCGGTGCGCAGGATATCCACAAGCTTGCCAACAAAAAGCGGGGATAACTGGCGGCGCCGCCACGGCCGGCCGGGCTCGATGCAATGTAGCAGAAACGCCGTGCGTCACGCTCCGGCGCCAGCCTTCGCGGATGCGCGCGCGGCGCGTTCGCCCGCGGTTCGCCGGGCCGTTCGCGCTCCGCGGCCCCCGGGCGGGCGGCGCGCGACCCGGTGATACCATGGGCGCCCGCTCCAGCCCCTCGTGACGATGCCCGCCAATTTCGACGAACTCGCGTCCCTGATCCGGACGCAATTTTCCGAGCTGAGCCCGCAATTCCAGGTGGGCGCCGCGTTCCTGCTCGACCATCCCGACGAGGTCGCGGTGTCGTCGATGCGCAAGCTCGCGCAGCGCGCGCAGGTGCAGCCCGCCTCGCTGGTGCGGCTCGCGCAGCAGTTCGGTTTCCCCGGCTGGAACGAGTTGCGCGACCTGTTCGTGGCGCGCGTGCGCACGCGCCCCGCGCCGATGACGCAGCGCGCGCGCTCGCTCGTGAAGCCGGGCGCGAAGGCCTCGCTGTCGCACGACCTGCTCGCCGCGCAGCAGCAGAACCTGGCCGACACGGCCGCGCGCAACGAACGCGCGATCGCCGACGCGGCGCGGCTGATCCGCAAGGCGCAGCACGTCCATGTGGCGGGCTTTCGCTCCTGTTATCCGGTCGCGTTCGGCTTCGTCTACGCGTACCGGCTGTTCCGGCCCAGCGTGTCGCTGCTCGCGGGCATGGCCGGTTCGCTCGAGATGGATCTGCGCGCGATCGGCAAGGCCGGCGTGACGGTGATCGTCAGCTTCGCGCCGTACTCGACCGAGGCCACGCGCGTGGCGAACATCGCGCGCGAGCGCGGCAGCCGGATCGTGGCGATCACCGACAGCGCCGCGTCGCCGGTCGCGCTGGCCGCCGACGCCACGCTGATCTTCGGGCACGACAGCCCGTCGTTCTTCCCGTCGCTGGTGGCCGCGCACGCGCTGGCCGAGGCGCTGGTCGCCCAGTTGCTGGCGCTGGAGGGCGGCGAGGCCGTGGCCGAGCTCGAACGCGCGGAATCGGAGCTGCATGCGCGCGGCGCCTATACGGGCTGAGACGGGCCGAACCCCCTGAATCCGCAGCCCGTCGTCGGAAACCGTTCCGTTCGTGGCAGCCAGATGTCATGGCGAGAAAAACCCTCGATATTTTCAGTTCGCGTTTTTCAAACTTTGACATTTCCACGCGGAACGATTTCAACGGAATAATCCAATTCGGCGATTCGGTATTACGAAAAAGCCGGATCAAAACCCGGCAATCCGGACAGGTTGGGGCGGCAACGATGGCGCCCATCAAACGCTTTACTGGCAAGGAAGACAGGTTGGTGGACGGGTTTTCGTCAGTTCGTCTAAGTGAAGCAGAAAAGACCGCTTGTCCTCGAATAGTTTCGTTGCTAGTCTGCTCGAAACCGACAAATCGGCGCTCGCCCGATAATCGGGTTACGAGAGAGATTAGGGCCATGACAGCACTTCACGATATCCGCGCCGCGTCGCCGCGCATCGGCGACGTCGTGACACTCAAGACCGGCGGAGCCCGGATGACGGTCACCTACGTCGGCATCGCCGGCGATCAGCTGTACCTCACCTGCCAGTGGTTCGATGCCAGCGGCGAATTCTGCCAGCAGCGCTTCGCGGTGGACGCCGTCGTGCGCGAGCCGACCACCATCACGGCCGGCCGCGCGAGCCTGCGCCGGTTCGGCGCCTCCGACGGGATGGCGCTATGAGCGCGCCGCGGCCGGTGCGGATGTCGCGCGTGGGCAAGCACGTGTACGGCACCTCCGGCCACGCCGTGCGGTAAGCCGCGGCACCGGCACACCTGCCCGCCGGAGCGGGCGCGGCCGACTGGCCACCAAGCCGAATCGAAAACGCGCCCGTTCAGGGCGCGTTTGCATTGGGGAAGGCTTTGCGCGGCGACAGCTGACGGCGGCCCCATCCCCCCGACCACATTTCCCTTCCCACCTTTCCAGCCGCAATGATCCCGCGCTGGCCGCAGTGCAACGGCCGCCTGTACTGCACTCGTCGCCTCGCGCCCGACCGCCCGCGGGACAACTGGCGCGGCCATGCAATCGCACGGCGCGGGCAGGGGGCTCGGGCGCTCAGGAAGGGGTGAGGCGGGCGGTGCGGGCTTCGGTGGGTGACGCGGGGCGGGTGCTACGCGGTCGGTGCCACGGGGAAATCCGGCGACGGCGGGCTCAGCGGTCCTGCTTTTCGATCCAGGCTTGCTGGAGGGCGACGCGGCGTTGCACGCGGTCGACGAGGCCCGTCGAGAACGTGCTCATGCTGATCGAGCGGCGCGTCTGCACGATCGCCCCGGCAAGGTTCTTGGCCGGGTTCGGCTGGCGCGCCCAATAGAGCGTCATCGCCCAGCCCACCACGGTCCAGCCGAACAGGGCGTTGAACAGCGCGAGCGTCAGCTTGTCGTGTCGACCGCGGCGGTCGGCGACGATGGCCGGCAGAAAGTAGACCGCGATTGCGATTACGGCCCCGACGATCTGGATCAGGATTTTCATCTGCATGGGTGCTTCTCCTTCCGTGTTGCAGTGCGACGAAGTCGACTGAAGTGGGACAGATTGTCGCGCTTTTTCGGATGTTGTGCCGGCAACTAATTGTTGCGTTTCCGAAGATGATCATGGTTGGCCTACCGTTCCGTCACCAATTCGAAGCGCTCGTCGAGCCATCCCGTCACCCCGCCTGCCATAAGCTTCACGGGCCTTTCGGCCCGGGCCAGGCGCAGTGCCGCGCGGGCCGCGCCATTGCAGTGCGGCCCCGCGCAATAGACGACGAATATCGTCCCGATTGGAAAATTCGATAGGCGGCTTGCGACGATCTTGCGGTGCGGAAGATTGATCGCGCCCTCGATATGGCCGGCGGCGAACAGTTCGGGGCTGCGCACGTCGAGCAGGACGAAATCGGGCGCGCCGGAGGCGAGTGCGTGGTGGACGTCCCAGCAATCGGTCTCGAAGCGCAGCGTGGCGGAGAAATGCTCGACGGCGGCCGCGCTGTCGGCGGCGGGAATCTCGGTGACGAACGACATGTTTGTGACTCCTGGCGGGGTGGCGAAAGGCCGGTGAATGCGTGCCAGTATCGGGGTCGCACGATCGCGGCGCCACTGGCGCGATCGACAACTTCCGGTAACATCGCGCCATGTCCGATCATCTCGTCGTCGCGCTCGCCTACGACCGCCTCTGCACCTTCGAATTCGGTTGCGTGGTCGAGCTGTTCGCCCTGCCGCGTCCCGAACTCGAGGTCGCCTGGTACCGCTTCGCCGTCTGCGCGGCCGAGGCCGGGCCGATCCGCGCGGCGGGCGGCATCACCGTGGCCGCGCTGCACCGGCTCGCGCTGCTCGACCGCGCCGATACCATCGTGATTCCCGGCTGGCGCGATCCCGACGAGCTGCCGCCCGAGCCGCTGCTGCGCAAGCTGCGCGCGGCGCACCGGCGTGGCGCGCGGCTCTGTTCGATCTGCTCGGGCGTGTTCGTGCTGGCGGCGGCCGGCGTGCTCGACGGCCTGACCGTGACCACCCACTGGCGCTACGTGGAGAAACTGCGCGCGCGTTATCCGGCGCTGCGCGTGAATCCGGACGCGCTGTACGTGGACGAGGGGCGCGTGATCACCTCGGCCGGCTCGGCCGCGGGGCTCGACATGCTGATGCACGTGGTGCGCCGCGACCACGGCAGCGCGATCGCCAACCGCGTCGCGCAGCGGCTGGTGCTGCCGCCGCACCGCGACGGCGGGCAGGCGCAGTTCGTGCCGCGGCCGGTGGCGCCGGACGGCCAGGACCGGCTCGCGAAGCTGATCGACTGGCTGCGTGAGCACGCGGCCGAGCCGCATACGCTGGCCGCGCTCGCACGGCGCGCCGCGATGAGCCCGCGCACGCTGCAGCGGCAGTTTCGCGACGCGACCGGGCTCGCGCCCTATGCGTGGCTGATCCGCGAGCGCGTCGGGGTGGCCAAGGAGATGCTGGAGGCGAATTCGGCGCTGCCGCTCGCGCAGGTCGCGGCGCTCGCGGGCTTCGGCTCCGAGGAATCGCTGCGGCGCCATTTCCGGCGCGTCGCGGCGACGAGCCCGGCCGCTTACCGGCGCGGGTTCGACGCGCGCTGATGGCGGGCGCTGGTCGGGCGGTGCGATGGACGGGAGCCGCTGCCTGAGGGCGGGGCGGTGATCGGGCGACGTGCCGGCTCGCACGCGTCGCATCGATGTTGGCCGGGCGCGTGACTCGAACTCCCCGATCCGTGCGCCATCACCGCAATCCCGTGTCCCGCGCGGCACCGCCTCATTCAGCGGATTCCGCCGGCCTCACCGCTGTTGGCTCGCCGCTATCGTCTCGCACCGGTTTTGCCGACCCCGCCCGACCCGCGCCGGCGCTGCGCCTCGTCATCGCCGAACGCCTCGCAGCGCTCCATCCCGGCCGCATGCCCCCGCATCGGCGCTATCATCGGTGCTTCGTCCCCACCGATTCCGACACGATCATGACAAGCCCCGCCGACACCACGATCGATCACGCCCGTCTGGCCGATTTCATCGAGCGCAAATGGAACGACGAGATCGTTCACGAGCTGACCGCCTACATCGCGATCCCGGCCAAGAGCCCGGCGTTCGACCCCGACTGGCAGCAGCGCGGGCTGCTCGAACGCGTGGTGGTGGACGCCGCGCAGTGGGCCGAGCGCCAGCTGGTGCGCGGCCTCACGCTCGAGATCGTCCGGCTGCCGGGCCGCACGCCGGTGATCTTCTTCGACGCGCCGGCCACGCGCTCCGGTACCACCGAAACGATCCTGCTCTACGGCCATCTCGACAAGCAGCCCGAGTTCGACGGCTGGCGCGCCGACCTCGGCCCGTGGACGCCGAAGTACGAGGGCGGCAGGCTCTACGGCCGCGGCGGCGCCGACGACGGCTACGCGATCTACGCGAGCCTGACCGCGCTGGCCGCGCTCGACGCGCAGGGCATCGAGCGCCCGCGCTGCGTGGGCCTGATCGAAACCTGCGAGGAATCGGGCAGCTTCGACCTGCTGCCCTACGTCGATGCGCTGCGCGACCGGCTCGGCAAGGTCGGCCTGGTGGTCTGCCTCGATTCGGGCGCCGGCAACTACGACCAGCTGTGGCTGACCACTTCGCTGCGCGGCCTCGTCTCCGGCGAACTGCAGGTGGAAGTGCTCGACGAAGGGCTGCACTCGGGCGTGTTCGGCGGCATCGCGCCGTCGAGCTTCCGGATCATGCGGCAGCTGTTCGAGCGGCTCGAGGACGCCGCGAGCGGCAGCCTGCTGCCGCGCGTGTTCCATTGCGAGGTGCCGGCCGGCCGCGTGCGCGAGACCGACGCGGCCGCGGCGATCCTCGGCGATCTGGTCTGGAAAGGCCTGCCCTGGGCCTGCGGCCAGGACGGCCGCCCGGTGCTGCCCACCACCACCGATCCGCGCGAGGCGCTGCTCAACTCGACCTGGCGGCCCTCGCTGGCCGTGACCGGCGCGGGCGGCCTGCCGCCGCTCGACAACGCCGGCAACGTGCTGCGGCCGCGGACGGCGTTCAAGCTGTCGCTGCGGCTGCCGCCGCTCGTCGACGCGGCGCCGGCGGTGCAGGAGCTGAAGCGACTGCTCGAACTCGATCCGCCCTACAACGCGAAGGTCACGTTCAAGCCCGACGCGGGCGCGGCCACCGGCTGGAACGCGCCCGAGCTCGCGCCGTGGCTGGCCGCGTCGCTCGACGAGGCATCGCGCCGCCACTTCGGCGCCGACTGCGCCTACATGGGCCTGGGCGGCACGATCCCGCTGATGAACGTGCTGCAGGAGGGCTTCCCGTCCGCGCAGTTCATGGTGTGCGGCGTGCTCGGGCCGAAATCGAACGCGCACGGGCCGAACGAGTTCCTGCACGTGCCGTATGCGAAGAAGCTGACGGCGGCCGTGGCCGACGTGATCGCCGCCACGCGCTGAGCGGCGCGGCCGGGGGCGTGGCGGCTGCCGCGTCGTCAGGCCGGTGGCCGCCGTTGCTGTTGTCTGCGTCGTGTCTCGCGGCGGCCGGTGTCGCCGCCGGCCGCTTTTGCATGTCGCGACGATCTCCGGCCTTGCCGCGCGATCGCGCCGCGATCTCGCCACCCTCCGCCGCGGCGTGCCGCGATCTCCAAGGAGTCTTCCCGATGAGCGTTTCCCCGTCGCCCGCGCTACGCATCTCGACCGACCGGCGCGAACTCGACGTCGACACGATCCACGCGTTCCTGCGCGACCACGCGCCCTGGGCGCTCGGCATCCCGCGCGAGGTCGTGCAGCAGTCGATCGACGGCTCGCTCTGCTTCGGCGCATTCGTCGGCGACACGTTCGTCGGCTTCGCGCGGCTCGTCACCGATCTCGCGACCTTCGGCTATCTCTGCGACGTGTTCGTGCTGCCGGCGCATCGCGGCCACGGTCATGCGCGCGTGCTGATCGACACGATATTCGCCGATCCGCGCGTGACGAAGCTGCGCCGCGTCGCGCTCGTCACGAGCGACGCGCACGGGCTCTACGCGCCGGCCGGGTTCGCGGCTCCGGCGCATCCGGAGCGCTGGATGGAACTGCATCGCCCCGACGTCTATCGGGCTGAAGTTCGAACCGACCCGCCGCCGATCGAGCCGCCGATCGAGCCGCGCTGAACGGCGCGCGCGGCGCGTCTGCCTCTACAATGCGGTCCTCGCATTTCGATGGAGCATCGACCAGCATGACCGAGCAGGAAGCCGAACAGATCGCCACCCACCGCCACTACAAGGGCGGCCTCTATCGCGTGATCGGCACCGCGCGCCATTCGGAGACGGAGGAGCCGCACGTCGTCTACGAACATCTGTGGCCGCACGAGCGCGGCCTGTGGGTGCGCCCCGAAGCCATTTTTCACGACACGCTGGCCGACGGCCGCCCGCGCTTCCTCAAGCTGCGCGACTGATCGCCGACCGCGTTCCGGGCCGCCGCGCTCAAGCTCCGGCGAGCGCGGCCTTCAGTTCACGCGGCGCGTCGCCCACGGCCACCTCGGGCGTCGCGTGCCAGTCCGCCAGCCGGCGGATCGCGCGCGCGACGTCGGCCGTGAGCCCGCTGCCGAGCTTCACGCCCGGCTCGACATGCACGGCCTTCAGCTCGAACACGCCCTGCGCGCGATGCGCCTTGGCGTCCACGCGCCCGACCAGCTTGCCGCGATGCAGCACCGGCAGGCAGAAGTAGCCGTAGCGGCGCTTGTGCGCGGGCGTGTAGCACTCGATCGTGTAGTCGAAGTCGAACAGCTGCGAAGCGCGCCGCCGGTCCCAGACCACCGGATCGAACGGCGAGAGCAGCGTGGTCACCGACGAGCGCAGCGTGTCGTCGGCCGCGCGCGCGAGCAGCGGCGCGAGATCGCGATGCACGAACGCGTCCTCCTTCCAGCCTTCCACGGCCACCGGCAGCAGTTCGCCCGCGTCGGCCAGCGCATGCAGTTCATGACGATAGGCGCGCCTGGGCAGCCGGTAGTAGTCGGCCACCCAGTCCGCGCGCGCGATGCCGAGCGCGCGGCAGGTGTTGCGCAGCAGTTGCGGCAGCACGCCGTCGGGCGCCGGCAGGTCGCGCGTGTCGTCCCAATGCGGCAGCACGCGTTCCCATACGTCGTAGATGCGCTGGAAATTGCGGCGCGCGGCCACCATCAGCTGCCCGGTCGAGAACAGCACCTCGAGGTGGCGCTTCTCCGGTTTCCAGTCCCACCAGCCGCTGCCCTTCTCGCCGGCCTCGCGTGCGAAATCGGCCGAGCGCACCGGCCCCGTCGCGCGCACGCGTTCGAGCAGCGCGTCGATCGCGTCGCGGTGCTCGTCGTGCCAGCCCGCCGCGTATTTCCAGCCCATGCCCTGCGGGTTGAGCATGCGGTGGCGCATCAGCCCGAACGCCTCGATCGGCAGGAAGCAGGCTTCATGCGACCAGTATTCGAACAGGCTCGCCTCGGCCAGATGCTCGTCGAGCCACTGCGGCTGGTAGGGGCCGAGCCGGCTGAACAGCACGAGATAGGGGCTGCGCGCGACCACGTGGATCGTGTCGATCTGCAATTGCGCCATGCGGCGGATCGCATCGAGCACGTCGGCCTTGACGGCCTTGCGGCGCGGCGCGGTGAGCAGGCCCTGGGCGGACAGATGCAGCGAGCGGGCGGCGTTGAGCGAGAGCGGGGGGAGCGCGGTCACGGCGGCGAGGGCGGGGCGGGCGTGGGAACGGGAGGCATCACTGTAGCGCGATTCGGCGAAATTCGGCGACGCCGTTCGCACGCGCGGCGCGTCATGCGCGACACGCTTGCGCCACACATCTGACAATCGTTGACAGATCGGCGCGGCGAGTTTCCCTATAGTGACAAGCATGCCGTGACGGTTCATCGTCATCGGTTCGCTCCCGACGCACATATGTCAATGGCACGCAGGGCGCGAATCCGGGCGTCGTGACGCTGTCGCAAACCCGGACTCATTGACGCGGACATCCGAACGGTCTTCGACCGGACGTGGATGTCCGCCGATTTCTTTTGGTGCTCGGGATTTTGTTCGGCACGGATGGACGGCCACACGCTCGCCGCGGCTTCAGCCTCTTATGGCGTCCTGTCGTTTCCCGTTCCGCTCGTCACTCCATTGCTCGTCGATGCCGCGATGCCGCGATGCATCGAGCTGCATCGCGCATCAGCCGCGCTTGCCGCGCGCGATCTCGTCGCCGGCGTTCGGCGCGAGGCGGCGCGTGACCGGGATCGACGCGAACGAGCAGAGCCCCACCACCAGGAACGCCGGCCAGAAATCCGACCACTGCACCGACGGATGGCCGCGCAGCGCCACCGACAGATGCAGCACGATGCCGGCCACCGTCACGCCGAGGCCCAGCGACATCTGCTGGACCACGCTGCCGAGGCTGGTGGCGCGACCGATGTCGCGCGGCGCGATCTCGGCGTAGATCACCGAGTTGAGGCTGGTGAACTGCAGCGCGGGGAACACGCCGCCCACCAGCACGATCACCCAGATCGCCCACATCGGCATGCCCGGATAGAACGTGCCGTACATCGCGATCGCGAGGCCGGCCAGCGCGGCGTTCACCATCAGCACGCGGCGAAAGCCGTACTGGCGCAGCAGCTTCTGCGACAGCAGCCGCGAGAGCGTGCCGCCCACCGCCGACGCGCAGGTCACGAGCCCCGAGGCGAACGCGCTCATGCCGAGCCCTTCCTGCAGCGTCAGCGGCAGCAGGAACGGGACGGCGCCGAGCCCGATGCGGAACAGCGAGCCGCCCACCACGCTCGCATGGAAGGTGGGGATCTTCAGGAACCGCAGATCGAGCACGGGCTGCGCGGCGCGCCGCGCGTAGAGCACGTAGATGCTCAGCAGCAGGCCGCCCGCCACGCACATCAGGAATGCCGCGCGCTGGCTGACGAGCGCGCCGTCGAGCATGGTGAGCCCCATCAGCAGCAGCGAGGCGCCTGCGGCCGACAGCAGGAAGCCGAACCAGTCGAGCGGCCCCGGGTTCGGCTCGTGCGTGTTGGCGATGTACTTGTTGGCGAGATAGATGCCGTAGATGCCCACCGGCACGTTGATGAAGAAGATCAGGCGCCAGTGCAGGTAGGTGGTGAGGAAGCCGCCGAGCAGCGGCCCGAACGCGGGGCCGAACAGCGCGGGCAGGCTCAGGTAGTTCATCGCGCGGATCAGGTCCGAGCGCGGCACCGCGCGGAAGATGATGATGCGCCCGACCGGCACCATCATCGCGCCGCCCACGCCCTGCACGAAGCGCGCGAACGTGAACAGCTCGAGGTTGGTGGAGGCCGCGCACATCAGCGAGCCGGCCACGAAGATGCCGATCGCCGTGCGGAACACGGTGCGCGCGCCGTAGCGGTCGGCCAGCCAGCCGCAGATCGGGATGAACACGCCGAGCCCCACCACGTAGGCGGTGATCGCGATGTTGAGGGTGACGGGGCTGTGGCCGAAGGCCCGGGCCATCGCGGGCAACGCGGTGACGATGATGTTGGCGTCCACCGTCTCCATGAACAACGCGCAGGCGACGATCAGCGGTGCGATGAAGGGATGGACGACGGGCGGCATGGGGGAGCGACGCGCGGCAAAGACGCCATTATTGCATCGATCCCCGCCCCGGCGTTAGCGGAACCGTCGTCGTCTAATTATTTGGACGACCGACGGAGCGCCTGCCACGGACTGCATGCTGGCCGCCTCGTTGGTCCCGCAGGGGTTCGTGGCATCGAGTGGAGGACATGGGCGGCGGGGTGCTTGACGGGCCGCGCAAGCGGCACGCGTGCCGCATGAGTGCGAAGACATCGATGTCGCGCGATGCGACCGGTCACTTCCCGCCGTCGTCATGCACCGGACGCGCCGGCCTCGGGTTCTTGCGTCTGCCGACTGCAAGTCGCCCCGCCTGCCGGCATCGTGCCGCCTGATCGACGTGGCCGCGCGCGGGCAAACCGGCCGGCGGCGCCCGCCGCGCCATTCGGCAAGCCCCGCGCGCCGGACTCGCGACGCCGAAAGTCGCGGCACGCGATGTGCTAGGGACGGCGCGCGGCGCGAGCGGTTCGATGCGCGTGTCCGGCGCGACTGTCTCGCGCCCGCGTGAACGCTCCGCATGGCGCGCCGCGCGCGGTCGTGCCTGCGCCCGGCGCCGCTCGCCGGTCCGCCCGGCCGGCCTCGGCCATCCGCGCGAAAGCCCGCGCGCGGCGCCGCTTCCGGCGCGCCTCTTGCGCGACGGCGACGCGGTGCATCAGGCAGGCATCGGCGTCCGTCAGGCATCATCGGGCCTCCGGATAGTCGAGAAAAAGGAACGAAGATGGCGACCCTGCCCGAGCAGCACACCTCGAACCCCGCGCCGGAACCGGCGGTCGAAACCTCCCGCGCCACCGTCACGAAGACGGCCGCCCGGCGCCGCGCGCGGCACGCCATCGGCCATCGCGCAAGCACCGCGCTCGTGCTGGCGGCCGCGTGCGTGTCCCTGCCCGCCTGCTCCGACATGAACACGGCGCAGTCCGCCACGGCGTCGGCCGCGCAGAGCACCGGCGACGACGCCGCGGCGGCCGCCGCGCAGCCGACCGGCGTGCTGCCGCCGCCGAGCAAGCTCTACGGCGACCTGTTCGTGGCCGTGCAGACCGCGCAGCTGTTCCCCGACCAGAAGACCTTCGTCGATTCGACGCCCGACGCGGACCCGTCCACGATCGAGCAGCTCTACGCGCAGCAGAAGGACACGCCGGGCTTCTCGCTGCGCGAGTTCGTCACGAAGCACTTCGCGCCGCCGGTGGACAGCGTGGTCACGCCGCCCGCGCACCAGACGCTGCGCGCCCACATCGACTGGCTGTGGCCGCGCCTGACGCGCAATACCGACGGCGCGCCGCGCTACGGCTCGCTGATCGCGCTGCCCAAGCCCTACGTGGTGCCGGGCGGGCGCTTCCGCGAGGGCTACTACTGGGACAGCTATTTCACGATGCTGGGCCTGCAGGAGGCCGGACGCGAGGATCTGGTCGACGCGATGCTCGACAACTTCGCCTACCTGATCGACACGGTCGGCCATGTGCCGAACGGCAACCGTACCTACTACGCGAGCCGCTCGCAGCCGCCGTTCTTCGCCTACATGGTCGAGCTCGCGGCGCGCAAGGAGGGCAACGGCGTCTACCAGAAATACCTGCCGGCGCTGCGCGAGGAATACGCGTACTGGATGCACGGCGAGAAGAACACGCCGCGCGGCAGCGCGTCGGCGCACGTGGTGGCGATGCCAGACGGCTCGATCCTGAACCGCTACTGGGATGCGAGCGCGACGCCGCGCGACGAGTCCTATCTCGAGGACGTGCAGACCGCGCACGCCGCCGCCGGCCGGCCCGCCGCCGAGGTCTGGCGCGACCTGCGCGCCGGGGCAGAGAGCGGCTGGGACTACAGCTCGCGCTGGCTCGGCGACGGCCGCACGCTCGCCACCATCCGCACCACCGCGATCGTGCCGGTCGACCTGAACAGCCTGATGTACCACCTGGAGAAGACCATCGTGAAGGGCTGCGGCGTCACGCACGACGCCGCCTGCGTGGCCGACTTCTCCGCGCGCGCCTCGCGCCGCGACGCCGCGATCAACCGCTATCTGTGGAATCCGGCCGGCTATTACGGCGACTACGACTGGCGGCTCGGCAAGCCGCGCGACGAACTGAGCGCGGCCGCGCTCTACCCGCTCTACGCGGGCGTGGCCACGCCCGAGCACGCGATCTCCACCGCGCAGCATGTGCGTGACACGCTGCTGCAGCCGGGCGGCCTCGCCACCACCACCAACAACACCGGTCAGCAGTGGGACGCGCCGAACGGCTGGGCGCCGCTGCAATGGATCGCGATCCAGGGGCTCACGCGCTACGGCGAAGGCCCGCTCGCCGACGAGATCGGCAAGCGTTTCCTGGCCGACGTGAAGGGCGTGTACGGACGCGAGGGCAAGCTGGTCGAGAAGTACGTGGTGGAGGGCGCCGGCGTGGGCGGGGGCGGCGGCGGGGAATATCCGCTGCAGGACGGCTTCGGCTGGACCAACGGCGTGACCGCAAAGCTGCTCGACCGCTACGGCCAGTAATGAAACAAGCCCGCCGCCGGAATCCGGTAGCGGGCCTGGGGTGGCCGGTGCGCTGGCCATGCGGCTCGCCCGAGGCGGGCCGCGTGAGCCGGGAGCGCCGGCGCGGCGCGTGCCGCCGCGCTCAGAAAAACGCGTGCGAAGCCGGCGCGCCCGGTTGCGGCATGCGGCGCAGCGTCGGCTCGTCATGCGGTTCCACATGCGTCATGGCCGCGCCGAACAGCACGAGGCGATAGCCGATCGAGTAGATCGGGATGATGCGCATGTTCTTGTCGTTGTCGAGCTTGAGCTTCGAGCGGATCCGCGAGATGTGCGTGTCGAGCGTGCGCGACGACACGCCGAGTTCGCGACCCCACACGGCTTCCTGAATCGCCTGGCGCGGCACGACCTTGTTCATGTTGTCGAGCAGGAATTCGACGACGTCGAACTCGCGCGGCGTCATGTCGATCGGCTCGCCGTCGATGTCGATCGAACGGCGGATGAAGTTGATTTTTATGTTGTCGATGTACAGATACTTGCAATCCATGATGGTCCTCGCAAATTGTCTGGTGGCCCCGGAGCGGAACGCTTAACACTCTGCAATATCCGGGCCACGCGGGCCGGGGCGGCGTGCCGGCCTGGGTTGGCATCAGTAATTGCATGATTCGAAAGGAAAATATTCGTCATGAGCGTCCGGTGAGCGCTTTCGCGGGAGGCACGATCCCGTCACGGAATGACGAGGTGTTACGTAGCACGCGGGCGCGCGTTACGGACCCGTTACGTCGCCGTAACGGCGCGCACGCCGGGCGCGCCGCACATGGCGAAACGATCGGGGCGATCGAGTCGCGAGGCGAACCGGCGAGTAGCCGCGAAGGGCGGCGGTGCGTGCCTCTGCCGGCCTGATCGCGAACGTCGGCAACGGCGGAAGCAGCGGGCCGGGCGGCTAGGGCGGCGTGATGGAACGAGGACGAGGCGAGACGCGGGAGAGCGAGGCGGAATTCGAGCGGGTAGTGCAGCGGGAGACTGCGGCGGAGCGGCGGGAAGGAAGTGAGAGGGCGGCAGGAAGTGGCGGGCGGCTGAAAGCCGAAGCGGCGAAGGCCGGCGGCGGCCCGCGGCCCGGCGCAAGCGCGGTGGAACCGCCTGCGCCTCCGGCGCCGCATGGCGCCGGGGCGAAGCGCGGGCCGCTCAGCGTTCGACGACCGTGAAGCCCTGCGTTTCGGGTGTCGTCGCGCAGCAATCGACGGCCTGCAGCCGCCACGCGCCGCTCGGCTCACCGACGCCGAGCACGGCGGTGCCGTGGCCGTCGGCGCGCGGTACGGAGGTGGCCGACGCCTGCTCGATCGACAGCCCCTGCAGCCGGCACAGCGCCTCGTCGCCGTCGGCCGCGCACAGCGCCACCGCGCCTTCGACGTGTTTCACCTTGCCCCAACACGGCAGATCGATGCCCTGATGCGCCTCGCGCGACCAGAGCTGTTCGTCGGTATCGACCCACAGCACGGCATAGGACGGCTGGCGTGTGGTCTGACTGGTTCCGTTGATCCGAATCGTGAGGCGCATGAGAACTCCTGAGGCGGGGCATGAGAAAACGATCGAGTAAACAGTCTAGAAGCCCGCCCACTAAACACAAGGGACCCACGCAATGAAATTGCCGCACTGCCCGTGCGCAGGCCATAGCGTCGCTGCATCGGCCCTGCCGTGCGGCAGGGTGTGCGCGTTTTCCGGCACGATCGGATCGATCGTGTCGCGCGCCGCGTAATCGATCTCGCATCGTGTAACGCCGCCGCCGGTTGACGGAAATGGCGCCGGGACGCCGGAATATCGATTCCCGAATCGATCGCTTTGGCACGTCGCGGGCCGTTGATAGATTGGCTGCTTCGTTCCCACCCGGAGATGCCGATGTCCACGCCCGATCTCACCACGCCCCGCTCGCCGGCCGCCGGCGCACCGGACGGCGCCGCCGCGTCCGACGTCGTACCTGATGCCGCGTCGGTGCCCGCGCACCGGATCAGGTCGGACGAGGAAGCGATCGAGGTGGCCCGCGAGCTGGCCGCGCGGCTCGCGGCCGGCGCGATCGAGCGCGACCGCGAGCGCCGGCTGCCGCGCGAGGAGATCGAATGGTTCTCGGGCTCGGGGCTGTGGGCGATCACGGTGCCGAAGGCCTACGGCGGCGCGGGCGTGTCGTTCGTCACGCTGGTCGAGGTGATCCGGCTGATCTCGGCGGCCGATCCGTCGCTCGGCCAGCTGCCGCAGAACCACTTCGGGCTGGTGGACGTGATCGCGCTGACCGGCAGCGAGGCGCAGAAGCGCGCGTTCTTCGCCGAGGTGCTGGCGGGCCGGCGCTTCGGCAACGGCTTCTCGGAGAAGGGCACGAAGCACGTGCTCGACCTGAAGACCACGATCGTGCGCGACGGCGGACACTGGCGCGTGGACGGCACCAAGTTCTATTCGACGGGCGCGCTGTTCGCGCACTACGTGCCGGTGCTCGGCCTCGATGCCGACCGCCAGGCGTGGCTCGCCTACATCCCGAGCGGCACGCCCGGGCTGACCGTGATCGACGACTGGTCGGGCTTCGGCCAGCGCACCACGGCGAGCGGCACGGTGCGGCTGGAACAGGTGGTGGTGCCCGACTCGCATGTGTTCCCCGCGCAGCGCGTGACCGACCAGCCGACGCTGAACGGCCCGATCTCGCAGATCCTCCAGGCCGCGATCGACGCCGGCATCGCGCGGGCGGCGCTCGACGACACGCTGCGCTTCGTGCGCGAACGCTCGCGGCCGTGGGTGGACAGCGGTGTGACGCGCGCCGCGGACGATCCGCTGACGCTGAGCGAGACGGGCCGGCTGGTGATCTCGCTGCACGCGGCCGACGCGCTGCTCGACCGCGCCGCGCGCACGCTCGATGCGCTGGCCGCGCGCGGCGACCTCGGCGACGACGACGTTGCGCGCGCATCGGTCGAGGTGGGCGAGGCCAAGGTGCTGACCACCGAGACGGCGCTGCTCGCGAGCCAGAAGCTGCTGGAACTGGCCGGCACGCAGGCCACGCTGGCCGTGTACGGCCTCGACCGGCACTGGCGCAACGCCCGCACGCATACGCTGCACGATCCGGTGCGCTGGAAATACCATCTGGTCGGCAATTACTACCTGAACGGCGTGAGGCCGGCGCGGCATGCGTGGAATTGATACCGATGCGGGCCGGCGCGCCATGGTGGACAGGCGGTGGACAGACACGTCGGTCTATCGGGCGGCGGTTGATCGGCTGTCCTGACGGACGGAAGCGGGCCGGCGGAGCAAGGTCCAGGCCCGGCGCCAAAGGCGGTTCGCGAGGCGCGGCGCCGCGCGGCGTGCAAATGGACCGGCTAGTGAACCGAGGCGACTTCGAGCAGCCGGTCGAGCGCGACGTAGATGTCGCGCAGGCCGTCGGGGCCGAGCTGCTGTTCGAGCTGGCGATCCTGGTCGTCGATGCGCTGGCCGATCTTGCGCACCAGCTGGCGGCTGCGCTCGGTCAGCGCCACCAGCAGACGGCGCTGGTCCTCGGTCGAACGCATCCGCGTGATCAGGCCGTCGCGCTCGAGTCGTTCGAGCACGCCCGTCAGGCTTGGGCTCAGGATGCAGCAGCGCTTGGCGATCTGGCCGGCTTCGAGTTCACCACGCGGTTCGCCATCGAGCAGGCGGATGATTCGCCATTGCTGCTCGGTCAACGACACTTCCTTGAGGATCGGGCGGAAGCGGCCGACCAGCGCCTCGCGAGCTTCCAGCAGCAACATCGTTAGATTGCGATGGTCAATCGTGCGATTCATGTAAATCGGTTCGGTGTTGGTATTGCGGGCAAGGCAACAATCTTAACAGGACGAAATGTTTCCGACTCATCCTGTTTCGATGAAATTCGTGTGTCGATACGCGTGAATTCGTGAATGAATTAAGCAATTCGACGGAAATCGACGCAGCAGTTTTCGCTCCGCTTGCGTGTCGTTCGTTGTCGATACGACAAGAGCGGGGTGGCCGCCGGCAGGCCGGCGAGCGTCGCCCGCACGGCTGGATCGAGGGATATCGGCCCGACATGGCGATCCGGGAAAACCCTGTGGGCGCGCCGTCTCACGGGCCGTCGGCAGGCGGCCCGCGAGACGGGAAAGAGAGGATTCCTGATGGTGTTCGCGGCCGCCCGGCCCACCGCGAAAGCGGGCCGGTGCCGCGCGGGCCGACTCAGTCGCCGAAGCCGATCTCGGCCTCGAGCGACTGGCCGACTTCCAGCACGCCGGCCCCGACGCTCGCGAGCACCGCGTGCTTGCCGAACGTCAGCGCGCCGTTGAAGCGCGCGCTCGCGCGATAGCCGCTCATCGTGTCGAGCGGCTCGTGCGGCCACTCCGGATGCGGGCCGCCGAGCGTCTGGTCGATGTCGGGGATCGGGCAGCGCGTGCAGAGCTTGACGAGCCTGAGCCGGATCGGCCCCGACGCGGCTGCCACGTCGAGATGCTCGACGAAGTCCTCTTCGTAGGCCTCGAGCCCCGAGATCACCAGGTTCGGGCGGAAGCGGTCCATGCCCACCGCCGGCACGCCGCGCTGCGCGAGCCGGGCGTTCAGGTCGTCGAGCGAGGACTGGCCGACCACCATCACCGGGAAGCCGTCGGCAAACTGCGTGTGGGTGCTGAGTTCGCCGGTCCACTCGCGGCTCACTTCGCGGCGCACCTCGGACGAGAAGCGCATCAGCCGCACCGTGAGGCCCAGGTAGTCGCTGAACCACTGCGCCGTGGCCGCGCCGGTGTCGAGCGCGTCGAAGCTGCTGCCCCAGACCGTGACGCGCAGCGTCGGCGCGCCGTCATGGGCGCGCGCGTCGAGCGGCGTGCGCAGCGTGGGCATGCCGGGCGCGTCGACCAGCAGGTCCATCTCGCCGATCGCCACGCGCACCAGCGCGAGCCGGGCCTGCTCGCGCTGCGTGACCATCGCGCCGGACGGCTCCACCACCATCCAGCCGCGATCGTATTCGAGGCCGCTTTCCAGCAGCCGCGCGCGCGTGGCCGAAATGCCGGCGCAGGACTTGATCGGATAGAGGAACAGTTCGCTGAGGATCGGCATGGCGGTGGCGCGTGGAGGTCAAGAGGTGCGGGGAACTCGAGATTTTGCCAGATCGATGGCGCCGGTGTGTGGGGGTGTGGGTCGTGTTGTCGATCTGATGGCGTGGGAGTTGCGCCGTGTTTCGTGCGGCGGCGGGGCGGATGCGGCGGGCGCTGCCGGCGGCGACCAGGGGCGGCCGAAGGCATTCGGCCGCTTGTCTGTCAGGCAGCGCCCCGGGCCGCCGGGGCGCTCAGGCGAGCGGTTCAGGCCGCGTGCGCCGCGTCCAGCGCGAAGCCGCGGTCGAAGGTCGGCCCCACGTCGAGGCGCTGCCGCAGCAGCCCCATGCGCAGGTAGAAGTCGGCGGTCGCCTGCTGCTCGGCGATCAGCCCGGGCCCGATCGGCAGCCACTTCGTGTTGCGCCGCTCGAACTGCAGCTTCGCGGCCGCCTCGGGAATCCCGATGATGCGCGCGAGCGTGGCCGAGAACGCGTCCGCGTGCTGGTACGACCCGACCTGCGCGGCCACCACGCGCCGCACGAAGTCCTGCAGCACGTCGCGTTTCGCGGCGATCGCGGCGTCGGTCGCCGCGAGGTAGCTGAGCCCCGACGATAGCCCGCGCCCGTTCACCAGCACGCGCGCCCGGCCGCTCGTCTCGGCCAGCGCCGTGTAGGGCTCCCAGGTCGCCCACGCGTCGATCGAGCCGGTGGCCAGCGCGAGCATCGTGTCGGCGGGCGGCAGGAAGCGGAAATCGGCGGCCGTGGGCGGCAGGCCGGCCGAGTCGAGCGCCTTCAGCGCCACATAGTGGCCGATCGAGCCGCGCATGGTACCGATGCGCTTGCCCTTCAGGTCGGCGGCGCCGCGCAGCGGCGCGTTCGGGCCGACCATCACCGCGGTGCCGTAGGCGTCCGAGCGGTTCGCCGCGATCGCCTTCACGCGTGCGCCCGAGGCCAGCGCGAAGATCAGCGGCGCGTCGCCGATCGGCCCGCAGTCCACGGCCGCCGCGTTCAGTGCCTCGCCCAGCGGCGCCGCGGCCGGGAATTCGGTCCACTCGATGTCGTAGGGCAGCCCGGTCAGCGCGCCGGCCGCCTCCAGCAGCGCACGCACGCCGCCTTTCTGGTCGCCGGCCCTCAGCGTCACGCGCGTGGCGGCCCGCGTGAACGCGGGCGCGCCGAGCGCCGGCAACGCGGCGAGCGCGGCGCTGGACTGGAGGAAACGTCGTCGGTTGACGGGCGGGCGGTGGTTCATCGTCGAGAGTCCTTGGATCGGAAGGGGAAGCGGACGGCCGCCGCCGGGGCGGTGGCGCGTCAATGGGGGTTGCCGCCGGCCGTGGCGGCTACCGGCTCGGCGTCGATGCGCGCGAGCAGCGCGTCGATGCCGTTGGTGTCGTGGGTGCCGCCGGTGGCGTCGATGTTGGACGTTGCGCGTAGACGGTTCGGGTCGGTGGCGTTGTCGGTGCCGTCGATGCCGGATGACGCGCGAGGGAGGTTCAGGTTCGTGGCGCTGGCCGTGTCGCGCGACGCGCGTGCCGGTGCCGCCGCGGTGCCGCGCGCCGGGCCGCAGAGCAGGTCCGCGTCGGACCAGCGCGTGCCGGGCGCGGCCACGGCACGCAGCCAGCCGGCGCGGTCGGCGATCAGCGCGGTGCCGGCGAAGCGGTCGGGCGCGCGCGCCGCGATCGTCGCGAAGAGCGGCCACGCCTCGGGCGTGGCCGCCGTGCAGGTCGCGCGCGGGCCGTCGGCCGGAATCCGCGCGGGCGGGCGGCCGTCGCGCGTGAGCAGCAGCGTCTGCCAGCGCGCGTCCTCGAACGGCGGCGCGGCGTCGTCGCCGAGCGCGACCACGTAGACGCGCTGCCCGCTGCGCCAGCGTGAGAGCGGGCGCGGCGCGCCGTCCGCGCAGCGCACCTCGAGCGCGGGCAGCGCGAGCGGCACCGGCCAGCCCTCGCCGCTCGCGCTGCCGCCCGAGGCCGACAGCACGCGCAGGTAGGCAAGCGTGTCCCAGATGTCGCCGTCGCCGAGCGTGCCGGCGAAGCCCGGCATCGTCGCGCGGCCGTCGCGATCATGCAGGCCGGCGGCGACGTGCCAGAACAGCTCGCCGTCGAGCCGGCGCGCGAGCAGCGGGCCCGCCATGGTGGGCGGCCAGACCGGCAGCGAGCCGGCTCGCGGGCCGTCGCCTCGGCCCGTCGCGCCGTGGCAGGCCAGACAATGTTGCGCGTACAACGAGGCGCCGTGCGTGGCCGTGGCGACCGAGAACGGGGCCGGCGATGACTGGAAGCTGGTGGGCGTGGCGGCCGTGAGCCAGAGCGAGGCGGGCGGCCACGGCGCGAGCCATGCGCAGGCCACGGCTGCCGCCGCGAGCGGCAGCCGCGCGCGGCCCGGCACGAGCGCGCCCAGCGCGCAGACGAATGCGCCGACGCTCGCGAGCAGCGCGAGGCCGAGGCGGCGCGCGAGGCCCGGGTCGATCGCGAGCGTTTCGATCGCGATGCGCCGCGCCCACGGCCACGCCGGCTGGCCGTGGCTGATGCCGGCGAGCCCGAGCCGGGCGGCCAGCCAGCCGAGCGCGACCTCGCCGTCGTGCAGCGTGGCGAGCAGGGGATCGAGCCAGGCCGCGCTCATGGTCTTGACGCGCCGTGGTGAGAGCGAGGCGCGTGGAACGCTCTGTGCCGGGAGAGGGACGCGGCGGATGTCGGCGTCCATGTTTCGGTTGATGGTGCCGAAGCCGCCGAAGCCGCCGAAGCCGCCGAAGCCGCCGAAGCCGCCGAAGCCGCCGAAGCCGCCGAAGCCGCCGAAGCCGGAAAGATGGTTGCGCACGCAAGCGATTGCCGCTGCATCTCACGCGGCGTGCGAAGTCCACCCACCTCGCGCCGCATCCGACGGCGCAAGTCCTCCACGAGTCCTACCGCAAGCGGCCGCACGCAAGAGCCGCCCCGGCGCGGTTTACCCGCACCGGCCATCACGCCGCGTGGCCCGATCGCGCCGCATGGCGTCGTGCTACCAGCTCGCATCGAGGCCCAGATGGACGAGCGCCGTGCGGCGCAATTGCGCGAGGCGCGGATCGCCGCGATGGCGCGGATAGGGCAGGTCGACGTCGAGCGTCGCGACGATCCTCGCCGGCCGGGGCCCGAACACGATCACGCGCTGCGCGAGGAACAGCGCCTCTTCGACGTCGTGCGTGACGAGCAGCGCCGAGAACCGGGCGCGCTGCCATAGAGCAAGCAGCTCGCCCTGCATCGCGAGCCGCGTCAGCGAATCGAGCTTGCCGAGCGGCTCGTCCAGCACCAGCAGCCGCGGATCGTTGACGAGCGCGCGAGCCAGCGCGACGCGCTGCGCCATGCCGCCCGAGAGCTGGTGCGGAAACGCGTCGGCGAACTCGGTCAGCCCGACGCGCGCGAGCGCCTCGTCCACGCGCGCGCGCTCGTGCTTCGGCACGCCGCGCGCGTCGAGCCCGAGCGCGACATTGGCGCGAACGCGCCGCCACGGATAGAGCGTTGGGTCCTGGAATACGACGATGCGCGACGGATCGGGCCGTTCGATCTCGTGGCCGTCCTGCCGCAGCGAGCCCTGCGTGGCCGGTTCGAGGCCGGCCACGAGTCGCAGCAGCGTGGATTTCCCGCAGCCGCTCGGGCCGATCAGCGCGACGAACTCGCCCGGCGCGACCGACAGCGAGACGTCGTCGAGCACGTGCAGCGGGCCTTTCGGCGTATCGAACCAGTGGCTCGCGCGGCGGATCTCGATGCGCGCGCCGGGCGGCGCGACGGCGGACGTGCCATGCGGGTCCGCCGTCACGGCGGCGCGTGGCGCCGCGGAATGCGAGGCGGCGATCACCATTTGACGGTCCCCTTCTGCCAGGCGAGCGCGCGGTCGCGCACCGCGAACAGCAGCGTGATGAGGCCGGAGAA
This sequence comes from Burkholderia perseverans, assembly GCF_022870505.1. Classification (NCBI taxonomy): domain Bacteria; kingdom Pseudomonadati; phylum Pseudomonadota; class Betaproteobacteria; order Burkholderiales; family Burkholderiaceae; genus Burkholderia; species Burkholderia perseverans. The sequence continues at coordinate 2,791,880 of NZ_CP045093.1, read as the reverse complement.
CAGCAGCGCCATCACGATCAGCGCCGCATACATGTTGGTGTACGAGGCCCAGCCCTGCGCCCAGGTCAGGTACCAGCCGAGGCCCGACTTCACGCCCATCATCTCGGCCACCACCAGCACCGTGAACGAGGCGCCGAGCCCCATGAACAGCCCGACGAACACCTGCGGCAGCGCCGCCGGGATCGCCACGCGCAGCACCAGGAAGCGTGCGTTCGCGCCGAGCGTGCGCGCGACGTCGTAGTAGGCCTTGCCGACGCCGGCCACGCCTGACCACGTCAGCACGGCCACCGGGAAGCCGGCCGCGAGCGCGATCAGGAACACGGCGGCCGAGTAGCTCGACGGGAACACGAAGAACGCGAGCGGCAGCAGCGCGGTGGCCGGCAGCGGGCCGACCACGCGCAGCACCGGATGCACCCAGTAGCCGATCGCGCGCGACCAGCCCACCGCCACGCCCACCACGAAGCCGGTCGCGGCGCCGCTCAGCACGCCCACGGCGAGCAGCTTCAGCGAATTGAACGCGCTGCCGGCGAGCCGCGGCCAATCGTCGAGATAGACCTCGATCAGCGCCTGCGGCGGCGCGAAGAAAGGGGTGGGCAGCCAGCCTGTCTTGGCCGTCGCGATCTCCCAGGCCGCCAGCCCCAGCGCGATCGCGGCGAGCCACGGGCCGGCCGGGCGCAGCGCGGCGACGAGTGTCCGGCCGGGCGCGACCGTGGGGCCGGCGAGCGCGAGCAGCGCGAGCACGGCCGCGACGACGAACGCGGCGAGGCCGATGGTGTCGGTATAGGCCCAGTCGGTGAAGCCGGACACGCGGTTCGGCCAGGCCCGGGCGATGCCGCCGAACGCGGCCCAGGCGAGCGCCGCGTACAGGCCGCCGGCCCAGACCCGCGCTGCGCGCGGCGTGGCCGCCGTGCAGGCTACACAAGCCGCCGGGAGAGCGTCGGGGCGGGGCACCGCGTCATGATCGCCGGCGGCGTGCCGCGGTTCCTGCCGCAGCGTCGCGGAATCGAAGCTTGCCATCGGTTCAGCCCAGCACGTTCACGTAGACCTGCTGCGCGAAGCGCTGCGGGTCGGTCGATTTGCGGATCACGCCGATGCGGCGGAAATCGTCGGCGTAGAACGCGATCTCCTGCTGCAGGTCGACGTTGGTCGGATGGTGCTCGTAGGTCAGCGTCGCGTAGAGCTTGCGCAGATCGTCGATGCCGACCTTCGGCGTGTACTTCGCGAACAGCTTGGCCGATTCGTTCGGGTTCTCGCGCGTGTACTCGGTCGCCTCGACGATCGAGCGCGCCAGCGCGGCGGCGGCCGGCCGGTCGTTGCGCACCAGCTCGCCGCGCGCGCCGATCACGCAGCAGACCTTGTGCTGGTACTCGTCGGACAGGTTGCTGGCGAGCTGCGTGTACTTGCCCGGGCTGTGCTTTTCCAGCAGGTAGAGGTTCGGGTCGCCGTCGGCGATCGCCTGGATCTCGCCCTTGTCGGCCGCCACGCCGAGCAGGTCGGCCGGGTACTGCCGCCAGCTGATGTCGCGCTCGGCGTCGAGCCCGTGCTTGGCCAGCAGGATCGCGAAGAAGTGCTTGCCCGGCGAGGCCAGGTCGCTCACGCCGACGGTCTTGCCCTTCAGCGCCGCGAGCGAGGTCACGCCGGCCTGGTTGGCGCCGAGCAGCCGCACGCAGCCGCCGTGCGAGCTGCCGATGATCTTCACGTCGAAGCCCGATTCGAGCGGCTTGAGCCAGCGATGGACCATGCCGACCGCCGCGTCGGCCTTGCCGGTGGCGATCGATTCGAGCAGCTGGTCGGTCGAGCCGCTGTAGTTGACGAGTTCGACCGAGAGGCCGTTCTTCTCGAAGATGCCGCGCTCCTGCGCGACCACGATCGGCGTCAGGCAGAACGCGGTCTGGTTCCAGGCGAACTTCAGTTTTCTGAGCGGCGGCGCGGACCACGCGGTGCGGCCAAGCGCGATCGACGCGCCGGCCAGCGCGGCCGCGCCGGTGGCGCGCAGCGCGCGGCGCCGGCCCGGCTGAGCCGGCCTCGAAGTGGACGCGGCGGCGGCCGGACGCGGATCGGCATCGAACGGGCGGGACATGTCGGACTCCTCAATGCAGCAAGCGGTGGTGGTGGCGCGGCATCGAGGCCGCGCGGCATGAATTTGACTCGTCTACAAAACAAGACGCGGCGAGGCACCACGAGGCACCGAACGACAGCGGCCCGCAAAACCCCGCTGCGCCGCGCGCGGAAGCTCAGTCGAGCAGGTCCGGCTCCGCGGCCACGAGCCCTTCATAGAGCGCCTCGAACGCGTGCCGCGCGCCGTCGGGCTTGCCGATCTGGCCGTGCGTGTGGCGCGCCGTGGCCGCGTCGATCGGCTGGGGCGTGCCGGCCGCCTCGGCCAGCAGGGCCGTGTGCGCGACGTTGTCGAACGCGATGTACCACCACGCGGCGGCCTCCACGCTCGGCCCGCCCGTGAGGATGCCGTGGTTCTTCAGGATCACGCCCTTGTGCGTGCCGCCGTCCGGCTTCGCGAGTGCCCGCGCGATGCGCTCGCCCTCGCTCGTGTCCACCACCATGCCGGTGAAGTCGTCGAACAGCGCGTGGTCTTCGTGGAACACGCAGGCGTCCTGCGTCAGCGGATCGAGCGGGCGGCCGAGCGTCGACCAGGCCTTGCCGTAGGTCGAATGCGTGTGGGCCGCCGCCACCAGTTCCGGATGCGCGTCGTGGATCGCCGCGTGGATCGCGAACGCGGCCTTGTTGAGCGGACGCTCGCCGATCACCGTCTCGCCGCGGCCGTTCACGAGCAGCAGGTCGGACACCTTGATGCGCGAGAAATGCACGCCGAGCGGATTGACCCAGAAGTGGTCGGGCAGCTCGGGATCGCGCGCGGTGATGTGGCCCGCGAGGCCCTGCGCGAAGCCGTGCTGCGCGAAGATCCGGAACGCGCCGGCGAGCCGCTCCTGGCGATGGCGCCGCTCGGCGGCGACGCTGGTGCGCGGCGCGGGCGGGTCGAACCAGAATTTCTGCCGTGGCTGCGGGTTGATCGCGAGACCGGACGGCGTGAGGGACTGCGGCGACAGGACGGCGGACATGAGCGGCTCGTGAAAGTGGGGAAAGGAAGCGCTTGCCCGCGCTCAGGCCGCCGCGCGGCTCGCGTGGCGCCCGGCCACCAGCGCGCGCACGCGCGGGATCAGCTCGCGGCCGTAGTCGATCGCGTCGTCGAGCGGATCGAAGCCGCGGATCAGGAACGTGGTCACGCCGATGTCGTAGTAGTCGGCCAGCGCCTCGGCCACCTGTTCGGGCGTGCCGACCAGCGCCGTGGAGTTCGAGCGGCCGCCGCTCAGTTGCGCGATCTCGGTCCACAGCCGCTTGTCGACGCGCGGGCCGCGTTCGGCCGCGGCCAGCAGGCGCCGCGCGCCTTCGCTCTGCTGCGGGCCGCCGGTGCCGAGCCCGGCCGCCTCGCGCAGCCGGCGCGTCTCGGCGAGGATGCGTTGCGCGCGTGCCCAGGCGGCGTCCTCGGTGGCGGCCAGGATCGGCCGGAACGACACCGAGAAGCGCACCTGGCGCCCCTGCGCGGCCGCGGCGGCGCGCACGCGGCCGGTCAGCTCGCGCACCTGGTCGAGCGATTCGCCCCACAGCGCATAGACGTCGGCATGCTTCGCGGCCACCTCGAGCGCGGCCGCCGAGGCGCCGCCGAAATAGATCGGCACGTGCGGCTGCTGCGCCGGCTTGACCTCGGAGAAACCCTGCTTGAAGCGGTAATAGGTGCCGTCGTGGTCGAACGGCCGGTCCTCGGTCCAGATCCGGCGCAGGATGCCGAGATATTCGTCGGTGCGCGCGTAGCGCTGGTCGTGGTCGAGGAAATCGCCGTCGCGCTGCTGCTCGCTGTCCGAGCCGCCCGAGATGAAATGCACGCCGAGCCGGCCGCCGCTGAACTGGTCGAGCGTCGCGATCTGGCGCGCGGCCAGCGTGGGCACCGTGAAGCCGGGCCGGTGCGCGAGCATGAAGTGGACGCGCTCGGTGACGGCGGCCGCATACGAGATGGTCAGCGTGGCCGACGGGCCGGTCGAATGATGCGGCACCAGGATCCGGTCGAAGCCCGCCTGCTCGTGGGCCTGCGCGAACGCGCGGACATAGTCGCGATCGACGGCGTTGCCGTCGCCCGGGTGGATCTCGGACTGCTTCTGGCTCTGGATCATGCCGATGAATTCGACGCTCATCGCGGGGCTCCGGTGCGAACGGCCCGGGCCTGGCCCGGGCGGAAATGGCGAGGCCGGCGCGTGATGCATGGCGATCGGGCGAGTCGCTCGATCGCTGGCGCGAGCCGGAACATGGCGGCCAGATTAGCGTCAGGATCATGCAAATCGGAAATAATAAATCGCGCAAAGAATATCGAATTTGCATGGTTTGACGTGCCCGGCCACCCCCGTAGGCTGATGCTCCGGTGCTTCGCCCACGGCCGGCGCACGCGGCTGGCAGCCCGACGCGCGCCGTGCCGGCGGCGGCCATGTTCTTCTTCGCGTTCCCAGGATTTCCGCTCCGATGGCCTCCTTGCCGACCGATTTCGCCTTCGCCGATGCCGCCGCCGCGGCGTCGCGCGACGCCGTACCCGACGACACCGCGCTCGACGCGCTGCTCGCCTCGCTCTCGCCCACGCTGGCCGACGGCGCCGCGCGGCACGATGCCGACGGCAGCTTTCCCCACGATCACTTCGCGCTGCTGCATCGGCACGGGCTGATCGCACAGGTCGTGCCGCGCGCGGCGGGCGGGGGCGGCGCCGCGCTGGCGCGCGCGCGCCGCATCGTGGCCGGCATCGCGCGCGCCGACGCGGCCACGGCGCTGGTGCTGACGATGACCTATCTCCAGCATCGCGCGCTGGGCCGCGCCGACAGCCGCTGGCCGGCGGCGCTGCGCGATGCGGTGTTCGCCAGCGCGGTGGCCGACGGCGCGCTGATCAACGCGCTGCGCGTCGAGCCCGAACTCGGCTCGCCGTCGCGCGGCGGCCTGCCGGCCACCGTGGCGCGCCGCGATGCCGACGGCGGCTGGCGGCTCTCGGGCCACAAGCTCTACAGCACCGGCGTGCCGGCGCTGCGCTGGCTGGCCGTGTGGGCGCGCACCGACGAGGCGGCGCCGCGCACCGGCGTGTTCCTGGTGCCGCGCGAGGCGCGCCGCGCCGACGGCGGCGTGGGCATCCGCGTGATCGAGAGCTGGAACCACCTGGGGCTGCGCGCCTCGGGCAGCCACGAGGTGGTGTTCGACGAGGTGGGGATCCCGGCCGCGAACGCGGTCGATCTGCGCGCGCCGGCGCAATGGGCGAACTCGGGTGCGACGCAGGCCGAGGTCGGCAGCCATCTCGATCAGCAGGCCTGGATGATCGTGCTGCTCGGCAGCCTCTACGACGCGGTGGCGCGCGCCGCGCGCGACTGGGTGGCGGCGTTCGTCGGGACGCGCGTGCCGGCCAGCCTGGGTACGCCGCTTGCCGCGCTGCCGCGCGTGCAGGAGACGATCGGCGAGATCGACGCGCTGCTGCACGCGAACCGCGTGCTGCTCGACGACCTGAGCGGCCGCACCGATGCCGGCGCGCCGCCGGAGCTGGCGGCCTGCGGGCTCGTCAAGTACACCGTCACCACCCATGCGATCCGCGTGACCGAGCTGGCGCTGCAGCTGTCGGGCAATCACGGGCTGAGCCGCCATCACCCGCTCGAACGCCATCATCGCGACGTGCTGTGCAGCCGGATCCACACGCCGCAGAACGATGCGATCCTGGTCGCGGCCGGGCGCGAGGCGCTGGGCGCCTGGCTGCGCGACGATGCGCGCTGAAGGTGTCGAGTACGTTGAGCGCGGGGAGGGCGGGCGCCGCCCGGCCGGCTACCTAAGCGACCGCGTGCGTGGCGCCGAGTGCGTCGAACAGCGCGCGCGCGGCGTCGCCGACCGCGCGCACCGGTTCGGCGAGCCGCTCGATGCCGTCGCGCTGCGTGAGCCAGAGATCGACCGGCGGGCGGAAGTCGCTGACGTTGACGATCTCGAGCGCGTCGCGCAGCGCGCTCGCGCCGACCAGCGGCAACGGCACGAGGCCGAGCCCGAAGCCGTCAGCCACGCCCTGCAGCTGCACGTCGCGGCCATAGGCGTCGAGCGTGACCGCGAGCGGCAGCCGCTGCGCGTCGAGCGCGCGCTTCAGGCTCGCGCGAAAGCCGCAGCCGTCGGGATTCAGGATCCAGCCGCGCGCATGGAGATCGGCGAGGCGATAGGCGCGCCGCGGGCAGCTGCCGCGCGCGGCCACCACCACGAGCCGCGTGGCGGCGAGCCGCTCGCCCGTCACGCGCGGCGGCAGCGCCGTGTCGCGCGCGGCGAACACCAGCGCCGCGTCGAGTTCGTCGAGCGCGAGCCGGTCGAGCAGCGTGCCGGCCCAGCCGGTCTCGACGCCCGGCGCAAGCGACGGCCAGCGCTCGCGCAGCATCGCCACCAGCCCCGGCAGCATCAGCTCGCCGATGCCGTGCGTGATGCCGAGCCGGAACGCGCCGGCGGGCGGCAGCGTCGCGCGCGCCAGCTCGCGCAGCGCGTCCACCTCGCGCAGCACCGCGCGGCACTGGTCGTGGACGCGGCGGCCCAGTTCGGTCGGGCGCGGCGGTTTGGTGTTGCGATCGAGCAGCGCCGCGCCGAGCGCTTCCTCGAGGTTCTGCACGCGGCGCGTGATGGCCGGCTGCGTGATGCCGAGTTCGTGCGCGGCCTGGCTCAGCGATTGGCAGCGAATCACCGCCGCGAAGGCATCGATATCACCGATTTTCATGTTACTTTTGCATGCAATGGATTCGACGTTATGAACATACATCATATTCGAAGAGGCTTCCGATGAGTTCGCATGGATTGCACCAGACGCGCGCGGCCGAGGCGCAGCGCGCCGCGCCGCCGCTGGCCGAGTTCGTTGCCGCGTTTTCGCGGCTGATCGACACGCAGCCCGACGAGGCACGCGTGGTGCGCGACGGCGGCGCGCTGCTGGCCGATCTGGTCGCGCGCGACGACTGGCTGCCCGAGTCGTTCGCCCAGCCCGATCCCGAGCGCTACCAGCAGTTCCTGCTGCATCGCGATCCCGACGCGCGCTTCTCGATCGTCAGCTTCGTCTGGGGGCCGGCGCAGGTCACGCCGATCCACGATCACACCGTCTGGGGGCTGATCGGCATGCTGCGCGGCGCCGAATATTCGCAGCCCTACGCGTTCACCGGCGCCGGCGTGCCGGTGCCGGACGGGGAGCCGGTGCGGCTCGCGCCGGGGCAGGTCGAGGCGGTGTCGCCGGCACTCGGCGACGTTCACCGCGTCAGCAACGCCTACCACGACCGCGTGTCGATCAGCATCCATGTCTATGGCGGCGATATCGGCGCGATCGAGCGCTCGGTCTATCGCGAGGACGGCACGCGCAAGCCGTTCGTGTCCGGCTATACGCTGCCGGCCGGCGACGCGTGAGCGCGGCGGCCGTGCCCGGCGGCGGCCCGCTTCGGTCGCGGCCGGCACCTGCCGCGTTTCCATCAATTGCGTCCCCCCGCCTGATCCGCGTTATCGTGTGGCCTGCCGCTGCACGCCGCCCGACTCCGTTTTCCCTTTCCTGTCCTTGCCGATGAACACCGTGTCCGATTCCGCTGCCTCCGCTGCTTTCCCCGCCCGCTCCGCCGCCGCCCGGTCCGATGCGGCGTTCCCCCGTCTGTCCGTCGCCGAGGTGCGCGCGGCGCTGCTCGCGCGCGAGGAGATCGCGCTCGTCGACGTGCGCGAGGAGGCGCCCTACGCGGCCGGCCATCCGCTCTGGGCCGCGAACCTGCCGCTGTCGAAGCTCGAGCTGGAGGCCTGGCCGCGCATCCCGCGCCGCGACACCACGATCGCGCTGTACGGCGAATACGACGGCGAGGATCTCGCGCCGCGCGCGGCGGCCGTGCTCGCCGCGCTCGGCTATACGCGCGTGTGCCTGCTCGACGGCGGCCTCGCGGCGTGGAGCCGAGCGGGCGGCGAGCTGTTCATCGACGTCAACGTGCCGAGCAAGTCGTTCGGCGAATACGTGGAAGCGAAGCGCCACACGCCGTCGCTGTCGGCGCAGGAAGTGCAGGCGCTGATCGAGTCGAAGGCCGACGTGGTGATCGTCGATGCGCGCCGCTTCGACGAATACCAGACCATGAGCATCCCGACCGCGACCAGCGTGCCCGGTGCCGAACTCGTGCTGCGCGTGCGCGAGCTTGCACCCGATCCGGCCACGCGCGTGATCGTCAACTGCGCGGGCCGCACGCGCAGCATCATCGGCACGCAGTCGCTCGTCAACGCGGGGCTGCCGAACCCGGTGGCCGCGCTGCGCAACGGCACGATCGGCTGGACGCTGGCCGGGCAGACGCTCGACCACGGCGCCGCGCGGCGCTTCCCCGACGCGGTGGCCGACGCGCATCGCGCCGCCGCGCGAGACGGCGCGCGCGCGGTGGCCGCGAAGGCCGGCGTCAGGCGCCTCGCGGCGGCCGAGGCGGGCGCGCTCGACGAGGGTGGGCAGCGCACCGTCTACCGGTTCGACGTGCGCACGCCCGACGAATACGCGGCCGGCCATCTGCCCGGCTTCGCCAGTGCGCCGGGCGGCCAGCTCGTGCAGGAGACCGACCACCACGCGCCGGTGCGCGGCGCGCGCATCGTGCTGGCCGACGACGACGGCGTGCGCGCCGACATGAGCGCCTCGTGGCTCGCGCAGATGGGCTGGGAGGTCTACGTGGTCGAGCCGGTGCCGGCATCGGCGCGCGGCGAGGCCCGCGTGCCGCGCGTGAGCGCGCCCGAGGCGGCGCCGGTGGAACGCGTGACGCCGGCCACGCTCGCGGCGTGGCTCGAAGCGGAGGGCGGCGGCGACGCGCTGGCCGTGATCGACGTGACCGCGAGCGCGAACTACGTGAAGCGGCACATTCCGGGCGCGTGGTACGCGATCCGCGCGCGGCTGCGCGAGGCGCTGGCCGTCATTCCGGCCGCGCGGCGCTACGTGCTGACCTGCGGTACCTCGCAGCTGGCCGCGTTCGCGGCGGCGGACCTGCGCGCGCTGGTGCCGGCCGAGGTGGACGTGTTCGTGCTCGACGGCGGCACGCAGGCCTGGATCGACGCGGGCCTGCCGCTCGAACAGGGCGAGACGCGCCTTGCTTCGCAACGCGACGACCGCTACCGGCGCCCCTACGAGGGCACGCAGAACGCGGCGGCCGCGATGCAGGCTTATCTCGATTGGGAGTTCGGCCTGGTCGAGCAGCTCGGCCGCGACGGCACGCATCATTTCCAGGTGATCTGAGCCCGGTGATCTGAACGAAGGCGGCGGGCCGGCGCGCACGGCGCCCGCCCGCTGCGTCCGCTTCGTCCGCTTCGTCCGCTTCGTCCGCTTCGTCCGGCTCGCCGTCTGCTCGCGCCGCGAAGCCAATATCAAGCAGTCCAAACGATCGATCGGGCCGGGCGGCGTGCTCCCCGCCGCCATCCTTGCGCCGATGTCTCGATGTCCGAATACAACAAGGAAACCGCAAGTTTTTGACGCGGGACATCGAGACGCACTCCACCGAAATTCGCCTGCCAAATCGGCTGTCGCAACGCAGCAATCCCGATCTTCATCGTTGGCTCCCCGTGCCGGGAAAAGCGCTTCGGCATCGGAAAAACAGGCGCTTGCGACGTTACGTTGCCGCCACCGAATACGCGTTGTGCGGCGCGGAATCGGGGCTTGCCGTCCGGCGCATCGCCGCGTCGCGCCGCGCCAAACTACGAGATCCACGTCGATAGGGAATCGTCAGGCGATCGTCCAGAATGGCGCCGGCATGGAACTCGCCCATGCCGCAAGCCATAGACGAAGAAATCTGAGGACGGAGAAGCAATGAAGACACACGTGGTGGTTGCCGCGACGGCGGCCGGACTGGTGGCGGCCACGGCCGCGCAGGCGCAGGGCAGCGTCACGCTGTACGGGATCATCGACACGGGGCTTGCCTACCAGAACAGCAGCGGCACGCTTGGCCAGACCTCGGGGGGCCGCGCGTCGCTGAAGATGTCGACGGGCGTCACGGCCGGCAGCCGCGTCGGCCTGCGCGGCGTGGAGGACCTGGGCGGCGGCACGCGGGCCGTGTTCACGCTCGAGGCCGGCATCAATACCGCGAACGGCACCTCGCAATTCCCGGGCGGCATCTTCACGCGGCAGGCCTTCGTCGGCCTGTCCGACGCGAAGTACGGCACGCTGACGGCGGGCCGCCAGTACACCGCGTACTACACGCTGCTCGCGCCGTGGAGCCCGACCACCTGGCTGACCGGCTATTTCGGCGCGCACCCGGGCGACCTCGATTCGCTCGACACCAGCTATCGCGCCAACAACTCGATCGTCTATCTCTCGCCGAAGTACCACGGCTTCACGGTTGGCGGCTCGTACTCGTTCGGCGGCGTGCCGGGCAGCGTGAACGCGGGCGCGACCTGGAGCGCCGGCCTTCAGTACGCGAACGGCCCGCTCAGCATCGCGGCCGGCTTCCTGCGCATCAACAATGCGACGCCGGGCGGCGGCGCGTGGGGCGCGGCGTCGACGGCTTCGAACGGTGGCGCCCAGACCTCCGTCTCGGCGATCAACAACGGCTACGTGTCGGCCCAGGCACAGCAGCGCGTGGCCGTGACGGCCGGCTATCAGCTCACGTCGCGCTGGGACGTGACCGCGTCCTACTCGAACGTCCAGTACATTCCCGGCTCCGGCTCGGCGTTCCACGACACGGCGATCTTCAACACGGCCGGCGCGGTGCTGCACTTCAGGCCGGTGGCCGTGTGGGATCTCGCGATGGGCTACAGCTACACGCGTGCCGCGCTCGCCAACGGCGTCGACAAGGCCGCGCAGTACCACCAGCTCACGCTGTCGCAGGTCTACAGCCTGTCGAAGCGCACCGGCCTCTATGCGATCGAGGCCTATCAGCACGCGGGCGGCAACACGCTGCTGGACGGCAAGGTGATCGCGGCCACGGCTTCGATCGGTGACGGCTTCAACCTCACGCCGTCCACCACGAGCAGCCAGATCGCGATCGGCGTCGGCATGGTGCATCGCTTCTGAGCGCACCGTATCGCACGCGGGAGCTTGCCCGGGCGGCCGGCGCGGGAGCGCGGCCGCCCGTTTGGCGTCGGGGTGCGGACGAGTGCGGGCGGACGGCGGCATGACACCGGCGCACTCGAACGGGACGGCTGGGAGCGCGAAGCGGAACGGCTTGGGGATGGAGGGGGAAAGCGAGCCGGAGGACGAGAAGCCGTTGACTCAGGCAACTGGACGGGATGGCGGCATGAAACCGGCGGCGGGGCGGGAACGATTCATGAAATACATGGCGCCGCGGTCACCGCGCAGACGATGGCTGCGAAACGGGCAGAAACGGGCAGCCACGAGACAGCGACGTTCAACCGTGGCTGTCGACCCAGGCGCGCGCCCATTCGAGCCCGGCCAGACGCGCTTCGTCATCGGTGTCGAACACGCCGAGCACGCTGGACGCCTCGACGAGCCGGTTGTTGCGCGTGATCGTGCCGCTCGCGGCATAGCGGTCGGGCTGCATGATCTCGTCCTGCTGCAGGATTGCGTGGCCCCAGATCTGGTAGCCCCTGTAGCTCTCGGCTTCCATCAGCGCACCACCTCGACGCCGGACGCGCCGTGCGTGCCGACGCGCAGTACGTTGCCGTCCGGCGTGAACAGGCGCGGAATGTCCGGCGTGCCCGGAGCCGGGCGGCGCAGGTCGTGGTCGAGCGCATGCGGCTTGGTCTGGCCGGCCTTCGGCGCGGCGTCGATCGATGGCGGGCGGACCCCCGCGTCGACGAGGCGCGGTGCGACGTGCTTGTGCTTCGTGGCCTTCGCCGCCGCCGAATCGTGGTGCGCGCCGCCGCGCGCTTCGGGCGGATTCCAGATTTCGACGTAATGGTCGCCCGCGAACGCCGGCGACGTACACGCCAGCAGCAGCAACCCGCATCCAACCAGTTTCACTATGTATTCTCCGTGTGGCGCCGGAACGGGGCGCGACTGCCGCGCCGTCCGGTTCCTCGTTGGCCGGTACCGCGCATTTTCCTGCCGCGCGTGACGGTTCGGCCAACGCGTGATTGTCGCATGGACCACCCGCCCGACAGACGATTTTTACCGGCGGGCGGGCGGTCGAATGCTGTACGAATATACAGTATTTTCGGTGCGCGGGGGATGCGCGAACACGCGGCGCCGGCGCGGCGCCAGACGCGGCGCGGGTTTCGCCGGCCCGGCCGGGCGGCGTTCGGCATCGCGCGTTCCGGTGTAAGGTGTGGCGCGGGACCGTCGCGTCCGCGCGACGCGGCGATGCGATCCGTGACGAACAGGAGCCGCGATGGCCGCCGATCTCGCAACCGACGCCGCAACCGAAACCACAACCGATACCGCAGGCACCGAACGGCTCGTCCTGCGCCGCGACGCCGGCGGCGTGACGACGCTGCAGCTGAACCGGCCCGCGCGGGCAAACCTGCTGTCGGAAGCGATGCTCGGCGCGCTGCAGGCCGAGTTTGACGCGCTCGCCGACGACGCGCGGCTGCGCTGCGTGGTGCTGGCGGCCGAGGGACGCACGTTCAGCGGCGGCCACGACCTGCGCGAACTGCGCGCGGAACCCGATCATGCCCGCTACTCGACGCTGTTCTCGCGCTGCAGCCGCCTGATGCTGTCGATCCGCGCGCTGCCGGTGCCGGTAATCGCGCGCGTGCAGGGCACGGCGAGCGCGGCGGGCTGCCAGCTGGTGGCGGCCTGCGATCTGGCGGTGGCCGCCGATACCGCGCGCTTCGCGGTGGCGGGGATCGACGTGGGGCTGTTCTGCGCGACGCCGGCCGTCGCGCTGTCGCGGGCGGTTGCGCCGAAGCGGGCATTCGACATGCTCGTGAGCGGCCGTTTCATCGACGCGGCCACCGCGCTCGACTGGGGATTGATCAACGAGATGGTGCCGGCCGACGCGCTCGACGCGGCCGTGGCCAGCCGCGCGGCGACGATCGTCGCGAAGGCGCCGGCCGCCGTGCGCCGCGGCAAGGCGATGTTCTACCGGCAGCGCGAGATGCTGCTCGACGACGCTTATCTCTATGCGGCCGACGTGATGGCGGCCAACCTGATGGAGGCGGAGACGGCCGGGCAGATCGACGCGTTCCTCGACAGGTCGGGCCGCGGTGGAGAAGGCGGGCGCTAACCGGCGGGCGCTAACCGGCAGCGGTTGGCGCGGCGATGAAGCCGCGGCGCCGGAGCGGCGGCGCGTCTGGCGCCGTTAGTTGGTGATCGGGACCGCGGCCCGGCCAAGCCGGCGTGCCGGCCCCGGCGTCTGGAGCCGCCTGCGCCGCTCAGCGCCCGTAGCTGCCGGTGCGCAGCACCGGCACGTCGAGCGGCGGCGCGTCCACCAGCGGTTCCACCACCACCGGCACGCGCCGCGCGATCGCGCAGATCAGCTCGTAGCCGATCGTGCCCGACGCCTCGGCCACGTCGTCCACGCGCACCTGCTCGCCCCACAGCTCGACCGACGAACCCACGTGCGCATTCGGGCACGGCGTCAGGTCCACCGTCAGCATGTCCATCGAGACGCGCCCGACCACGCGCGTCATGATGCCGTCGACGGCGATCGGCGTGCCGGTCTGCGCGTGGCGCGGGTAGCCATCCGCGTAGCCGCACGCCACCACGCCGATGCGCATCGTGCGCTTGGCCGCGAAGCGCCGGCCGTAGCCCACCGTCTCGTTCTCCTCGATCGTCTGCACGCCGATCAGCCGGCTCGTCAGCGTCATGGCCGGCACCAGGCCGGTATCGGCGATGTGGCGCGCGGCGCCGGTGGGCGAGGCGCCGTACAGGATCGTGCCGGGCCGCACCCAGTCGCGGTGCGCGTCCGGATGCCAGAGCACCGCGGCCGAGTTCGACAGCGAGCGCTCGCCGGGCAGGCCTTCGGTGGCGGCGTCGAACTGCTGGGTCTGCCAGGCCACCTCGCCTTCGTCGGCGTTCGCGAAGTGCGTCATCAGCGCGATCCGGCCCACCGACGGCGTGGCCGAGGCGCGCTCCCAGGCGGCCCGAAACGCATGCGGCCGGTAGCCGAGGCGGTTCATGCCGGAATTCATCTTGAGCTGGATGTCGATCGGCCGGGCGGGGCGCGCGCTCGCGAGCATGTCGAGCTGCTCGTCGCCGTGGACCGCCACCGTGAGCCGGTAGCGGTCCGCGATCGCGAGGTCGGACGCATCGAACAGCCCCTCGAGCAGCAGCACCGGCCGGGTCCAGCCGAGTTCGCGCACGCGCACGGCTTCGTCGAGGTCGAGCAGCGCGATGCCGTCGGCGTCGGCGAGCGCCGGATAGATCCGCTCGATGCCGTGGCCGTAGGCGTTCGCCTTCACGACGGCCCAGATGCGCGCTCCGGCGGCCTTGCGCCGGATGATGGCGAGATTGTGGCGAACGGCGGCGGGGCGGATCTGGGCGACGATGGGACGGGGCATGGCTGTCTCGGAAGATGGCGTGGGCGGTACGGGCCGGGCTGCCTCGCGGCTGGCCGGCTGTCGATCGCGTTTTATTGAGAAAACTTGGGTTCGGCGGCCATCATATTGGCTTTGAGGCAGTTTTATTTAATGTATTTGTCTGTTTTTTGGTAGGGATCGCCTGTTTTGCCAGGCGCGCCGCTTCGCGCGAAGCGGGCCGAACGTCGCCGAACCGGTATCGAAAGTCGGCCGATTGGCGACATCCGGCGCGCGCCGCGGGCATGGAATCTGCGCGAGCCCGGAGCGCGGCCGGGCGGCGCGCAGGCCATGCGCGGTGCGGCCTTGCCGGGGGGCGAAAGGCGCGCGGCCGGCGGCTTCCCGCGTGGCGGCATGCCGGATGCGACCGGGCAGCGGCCGGCCGGGCCCGGTGCGCGGCGAGGGTGCGCGCGAGCCGCGCACCGGCAAGACGGGGCGCCGCCGCGACGCCCGCCGCAGCCGATCCGAAGCGGTGCCGCACGTCATTCACGAATTCGACGTAGGATGCGTGAATCATTTCAATCGAGATGTCCGCCGAAGGAGCGAGCCCATGTCCTCATCTGATCGCCCCGTCCGGGTTCCCGGCCCGGATCATCCGATTTCCATCGCGCCGACCGGCGCGCGCGTGCTGGTCAAGGCCGGCGCCGCCCCGCTCGCCGACACGCATCGCGCGCTGACGCTGCGCGAGGCGACCTACGAGCCGGTCCAGTACGTGCCGCGCGCCGACGTCGACCTCACGCGCGTCGAACGCAGCGCGCACACCAGCTATTGCCCCTACAAGGGCGAGGCCGTCTACTACTCGATTCCCGAGCTCGGCAAACGCGGCGAGAACGCGATCTGGTCGTATGAGACGCCCTACGACGCGGTCGCGCCGATCGCCGGCCATTTCGCGTTCTACACGGACCGTGTCGACGCCATCGAGATCGCGCCTTAATTTCCGTCGCCGCCGCTGTAACCGTTACCGCGCCGCGCGCGAACTGACATGCGTACCCTTGCGCCCCGTGTCGGGCCGGCCGCCGCGCCGGCCCCGGTGCCGCTTCCGCGCCGGCTGCCGGCGGCATGCCGCGCGCCCGGGCCGGCCGCATGGCGCAAGACGCATCGTGATCCAGGGCCGACCCGCCGCGGCGGGCCGGCCGCTACCTCCCGAGACCCCACAAGATGACCAAGAACGAACTCTCGGCGCGCACGCTCGCGTCGACCCTGGAGCGGGAGATCGCTGAAGTCCGGCGTCACAGCCTCGAACTCGCGAACCCGCTCAGCGCCGAGGATCAGGTGTTGCAGTCGATGCCGGACGCGAGTCCGACCAAATGGCATCTCGGCCACACCACCTGGTTCTTCGAGACCGTGATCCTCGCGCGTCACGTGCCCGGCTACGTGCCGTTCGACGAGCGCTTCGCCTACCTGTTCAACTCGTACTACGAGGCGCTCGGCCCGCGTCACGCGCGCCCGCAGCGCGGGATGCTGTCGCGGCCGTCGCTCGACGAGGTCCACGCCTACCGGCGCCACGTCGACGCGCGGCTGCTGGAACTGGTGGCCGGCGCCGACCTGCCGCTGCTGGTCGAGATCGCGCCGGAGATCACGCTCGGCCTCAACCACGAGCAGCAGCACCAGGAGCTGCTCTTGACCGACATCCTGCACGCGTTCTCGCTGAACCCGCTGCTGCCTGCCTACCGCGCCGACGGCGCCGCGCCGCGCATGCCCGCCGGCCCGGCGGCGGGCGCGCCGCGCTGGCTCGCGCATGCGGGCGGCATCGTCGAGATCGGCCACGACGGCAACGGCTTCGCGTTCGACAACGAAGGCCCGCGCCACCAGGCGCTGGTGCGGCCGTTCGAGATCGCGGACCGGCTGGTGAGCAACCGCGATTACGCGGCCTTCATCGCCGACGGCGGCTATGCGACCGCGGCGCTGTGGCTGTCCGACGGCTGGGCGGCCGTGCAGCGCGAAGGCTGGAGCGCGCCGGCCTACTGGCACGCGCGCGAAGCCGGCGCCGAGCCGCGGGACGCGGCCGGCTGGCAGGCGTTCGGCCTCGACGGCCTGCAGGCGCTCGACCCCGATGCACCGGTGGCGCACCTGAGCTTCTTCGAGGCGGCGGCCTATGCGGAATGGGCCGGCGCGCGGCTGCCGACCGAGTTCGAATGGGAGGCGGCCAGCGCGCTGCCCGGCATCGCGCAGATGCTCGGCCACGTCTGGCAATGGACGCGTTCGTCCTACGACCCGTATCCGGGCTTCCGGCCGCTGCCCGGCATCGCCTCGGAATACAACGGCAAATTCATGGTGGGTCAGCAGGTGCTGCGCGGCAGCAGCCTCGCCACGCCGCGCGGCCACGCACGGACGACCTACCGCAACTTCTTCCCGCCGGCCGCGCGCTGGCAATTCACAGGAGTGCGCCTTGTACGAGACCTCTGACCTGTTCCGACCCAATGCGGGCTCCGCCGCCCGCGCCCGCAAGCCGAGCCCGTTCGGCCGCGATCTGATCGAAGGACTGAGCGCGACGCCTCGCAGCATTTCGCCGAAGTATTTCTATGACGCGGCCGGCTCGGCGCTGTTCGACCGGATCTGCGAGCTGCCCGAGTACTACCCGACGCGCACCGAGCACGCGATCCTCGAACGCCATGCGGCCGACATCGCCGCCGCGATCGGGGCCGACGCGAACCTGATCGAGTTCGGCGCCGGCTCGCTGTCGAAGATCCGCTTCGTGCTCGATGCCTGCATCGCGAGCGTGCCGCCCGTGAGCTACGTGCCGGTGGACATCTCGGCCGCCTATCTGCGCGAATCGGCCGAGGCGCTGCGGCGGCAGTATCCGGGCCTCGACGTGCAGCCGGTGGCGGCCGACTACCTGCAGGCCGAATCGATGCGCGAGCTTGCGAACGTGCCGGCGCGGCGCATCGGCATCTTCTTCGGTTCGACGATCGGCAATTTCTCGAACGAGGAGGCCGATACGTTCCTGAGCCGCTCGGCCACGCTGCTGGCGGGCGGCGGGATGCTGATCGGCGTCGATCTGGTGAAGGACGAGGCGATCCTCAACGCGGCCTACAACGATTCGGCCGGCGTCACGGCGGCGTTCAACCTGAACCTGCTCGCGCGCGCCAACGCCGAACTCGGCGCCGATTTCGAACTCGACGACTGGGCGCACCGCGCGTTCTACGACAGCCACCTGCAGCGCATCGAGATGCACCTGGTGAGCCGGCGCGAGCAGACCGTTCACGTGGGCGGCCGCGCGTTCCGGTTCGCCGAGGGCGAGACGCTGCACACCGAGAACTCGCGCAAGTTCACGATCGACGGGTTCCGCGAACTCGCCGCGCGCGCCGGCTTCGTGCCGGCCGCGGTGTGGACCGACGAGGCCCAGCTGTTCAGCCTGCACTGGCTGGAAAGCCCGGCGCGCTGAGCGCGGGCGGCGCGAGGCTGGATTGCCGGCGCGATGAGCGCCGCCGGTCCCGCGATGTGACGCGGCGGGGCGGTTGGCCCGGCGTGCCGTGTGCGCCGCGCGCCGCCGGTTGCGCTCGTCAGGGCCGCGGCTCCGGCGCGAGCCGCCGCGCCACGCGGCGCAGCACGTCGTGCAGCATGGTGCCGCTGCGCGTCGCGCCGAAATCGATTGCGTCGATCGCGTTGCGCACGATCAGCGCGAGTTCCGTCTCGCCCTGGATGACCAGGCGCCGGTTGAAGAACAGCGTGTCGGCGTCGACCTCGCGCGCGGCGAGCCGGATGAAGTCGCGGCTGGTGGCGACGATGCGGATCTCGGGCGCCGCGCCCTCAGCCGATGCGCCCGGGCTTGCGTTCGATACGCTCGACGCGACCCGAAAGCCGCCGTCGCCGAGCGTGAGACCGATCATGATGCCGAGATCGCTCACCTCGATCACGTAGCGGCGGCCCGCGATGCGCGTGCGTGCGTCGCTGTCGAGCTGCGGCAGCAGGTGCCGGTCGAGCAGCAGGCACAGCACCGTGGCCGGCGGCCTGACCGGCAGCAGGGCGAGGCCGCGGCGCAGCGGCGGCAGCAGGAATGCCTCGGCGAATCCCGTCATCGCGCCTCCACGCCGGCCGCGGCGGCCACGCCCGGTTGACCGAACCAGAAGCCGTCGCAGGGCGCCGCGTCCTGCCAGCCGCACAGCGCGCGGTAGGCGTCGTCGGGCGCGAGCACGCCTTGCAGCCGGTCGGCAAAGGTCTCGATGATCGCGGCCGTATGCTCGACCTGCGGGCTGATGCGCAGGACCGACACGCCGGCCTCGGCCATGCTCTCGACCGCGCGTGCGAGATTGACGACCTGCGAGGTCTGGGTCTGCACGCCGTTCAGGCGAATGAACGGCCGGCCGTCGAGCGTCGCCGCTTCGAGGCCGCTCGCGTAGTCGGCGCAGCGGTGCTCGCATTGATCCTTCTGCAGCTGATGGTGCCGCGCCGTGAAGCAGCGCGCCGAGAACGACAGCGGCGCATGGCCGAACGCGAGGCATTCGATCTCGCTCGCCGAGCGGCGCTGGCGGCGGATCGCGTCGAGCGTGTCGCGCGTGCATTCGATCGGCGCGACCCAGCGGCGCGCGCCGAGCCCGGCCAGCCAGTCGAGCGTCGGCGCGCTGTAGCAGTTCACGTGAGGCCCCGCCACGAACGGCTTGCGGCGCGCCAGCATCCCGAGCGCCGACATGTCGTTGGCCTCGATCGGGAATGCGTCCGATTCCACCAGCGAGCGCATGCGGCGCAGGTCGGCCTCGGTCTCGGGCATGGCGAGCGTGGACAGCACGGCCTCCTTGCCATGCGCGCGCAGCATGCGCGCCGCGTCGAGCCAGTCCGCCGTGCGCATCTCGTGCCGCTTCGAGCAGACCACTTCGCCGAGATAGACGATGTCGACGCGCGTGCGCGCCACCTCGTCGTAGAACTTCATGATGTCGTCGCGGTTCCAGTAGTACTGGATCGGACCGAGGGAGAGTTTCATCGCGGGGATCATTTCCATGGGCGCGAGTAGGCGCCGAGCGTGTCGGTCTGCCCTTCGGACAGCGTGCCGAGCGAGCGGGACCAGGCGGGATCGAAGCTCATCGCGTCGCCTTGCTTGGCGAGCCGGTCGAGCGCGGCGCGCCAGACGCGCGTGACGGCGGCGGTGTAGGCCGGGCCGCGCTGCCGGCCCTCGATCTTGATGGCGCGCACGCCGATGCGCGCGAGTTCGGGCAGCAGCGACAGCGCGTTGAGGCTGGTGGGCGCCTCGAGCGCGTGATAGCGCTGGCCGCAGACCTCGAAGCGCCCCTTGCAGATGGTGGGGTAGCTCGACGGTTCGCCCGCGCGATAGCTGTCGACGAGCACCGAGGCGAGGCGCGCGTCGAGCCAGGTCTGGCCCGCTTCCTCGCGCTCGATCCAGTGGACGTGGCGGGCCGGCGAGCAGACGCCGTCGAGGTTCGGCGCGGCGCCGCTCGCGTGGGCCGACAGCGCGCAGCGCCCCTCGACCATCACGCACAGGCTGCCGAAGCCGAACACCTCGATCTCCACCGAGGTGTTGGCCACCGTGTTGGCGATCTGCTCGAGCGACAGCACGCGCGGCAGCACGGCGCGCTGGATGCCGAACTCGTCGCGCAGGAAGTTGATGCCGGCATGGCTCGTGACCGAGCCCTGCACCGACAGATGCAGCCGCAACGACGGGTGGACGCGTGCCGCGTAGGCCATCAGCGCGGGATCGGCGACGATGATCGCGTCGATGCCGATCCCGGCCGCCAGGTCGATCGCGTGGGTCCAGTGCGAGAGATCGGCGCCGCTCGCGTAGGTGTTGATCGCGAGCAGCACCTTGCTGCCGGCCGCATGGGCATGCCGCACGCCGTCGGCCAGCGTGTTGCGGTCGAAGTTCAGGCCCGGGAACGCGCGCGCGTTGGTGTCGCCCTTCAGCCCGACGTAGACGCAATCGGCGCCGCCGTCCACGGCCGCGCGCAGGGCGGGCAGGTTGCCGGCGGGACAGACGAGTTCGGGGATCTTCAGCTCAGGCATGGCATCCATGGTCGATCGTGTTCGTGGCCGGCGCGCGCGAGCCCGCCGGATCGGTGACGCGCCGGGTACGCGACGGCGGCGCGTTTCGCTTCATTGGCGGCGCGCGTTGCGCTTCGGCGCTGTGCCGGGCCTCACGCATGGCGGCGCACCTCGACGGCGGGCAGCACCGCGCGCAATCGGTCCAGCAATGCCGGCGCCGGGTAGCCGGCCGGCAGCGGCGCGTCCAGCAGCGGCGCCGAAGTGCAGCCGGTGCCGCGAAACGGTTGCAGCACGAGCTGCGTGATGCCGCGTTGCGCCAGCGCCTGCGCGACCGCCAGCAGGTCGGCGTCGTCGAGCAGCGCCGGATGAATCGTGATCCGGCATTCGAACGCCACGCCGCTGCCGGCGATCAGGTCGAGCGAGCGTTCCGCCGCCGCGCCGCTGCGCGCGACCTGCGTGATGCGCGGGTAGGCCGCGAACGGTGCCTTGACGTCGAAGCCGACCCATTCGAGCATCGGCAGGCACTGAGCGAGCCGGTCCGGGTACGCGCCGCCCGTATGCAGCGCGGCAGCGAAGCCCATGCGCCGGACCTGCGCGATCATCGCCGGCAGGTGCCGCTCCACGAGCGGCTCGCCGCCGCAGAACACCACGGCGTCGAGCAGGCCCGTGCGGCGCGCGAGCCACGCCAGCGTGTCGTCCCAGGCTTGTGGGCCGGCGTGGCAGGCGCGCGTCTGCAGATGCGGGTTGTGGCAGTAATGGCAGCGCCACGGGCAGCCCGAGACGAACACCACGCAGGCCAGCCGCCCCGGGTAGTCGCACGTCGAGAACGGTACGACGCCGCCAAGTTTCGGGGCATGCGCCAGCTCAATGGTCATCGTCAACGAGGCGGGACGAAGAACAAGCGTTCGGCGAATTCGCCCTGTTTGCCGGTGTTGAACGCCGAGACCGGGCGGTGATAGCCCATCACGCGCGTCCAGATCTCGCAGCGGGTGCGCTCGTGATCGGCCAGCGCGACGGCGGGCGCGCTGGCCGGCTGGTCGCGCAGGGCCGGGAGGGAGGCGGTCGAAGTGGTGTGATCGTGCATGGTGGATGACTCGTGAAATGGCCGGTGAACGTGGCCAGTAAAAGGGCGCGCGGGGTGGACTGCGAGCCCGCGCGTCAGGACGGCGGGCAGGCGCCGTCGAGTTCGGCGCAGCGGCGCGCGGCTTGCGCGGCCTTGTCGGCGAGCCGCTCGGCGTCGCACTTCGGGCAGAACTCGTGGCGGCCGCTCAGGTAGCCGTGCGTCGGGCAGATCGAGAACGTCGGCGACACGGTCAGGTAGGGCACGCGAAACCGCTCCAGCGCGCGCCTGACGAGCGCGCGGCACGCGTCGGCCGACGACACGGCCTCGTTCATGTACAGATGCAGCACGGTGCCGCCCGTGTAGCCGGCCTGCAGCGGCTCCTGGCGCGCGAGCGCCTCGAACGGATCGTCGGTGAAGCCGGCGGGCAGCTGCGTGGAGTTCGTGTAGTACGGCTGGGCCGGCGTGCCGGCCTGCAGGATCTCCGGATAGCGGCGTCGGTCCTCGCGGGCGAAGCGGTAGGTGGCGCCTTCGGCCGGCGTGGCCTCGAGGTTGTAGAGGTGGCCCGTCTGTTCCT
The DNA here is from genome assembly GCF_022870505.1 of Burkholderia perseverans. Lineage (NCBI taxonomy): Bacteria > Pseudomonadati > Pseudomonadota > Betaproteobacteria > Burkholderiales > Burkholderiaceae > Burkholderia > Burkholderia perseverans. Next base: position 2,769,870 of record NZ_CP045093.1, on the reverse strand, counting down.
GGAAGCCGGCGATGCGATCGCGGATATGGGCGATCAGCCGCAGCGCGAGTCGATGGCCGGCCTCGGTGGTGATGTCGTCGGTGTCGCCGGTGAAGTTGCGGATCATCTCGTTCACGCCGTTCACGCCGAGCGTGCCGAAGTGGTTGCGCAGCGTGCCGAGATAGCGCCGCGTGTAGGGATAGAGGCCGCCGTCCATCAGGCGCTGGATCAGCGCGCGCTTGATTTCCAGGCTGTGCCGCCCCAGTTCCAGCAGTTCGTCGACGCGCGCGAACAGGCCGCGTTCGTCGTGGCGGAATTCGTGGCCGATGCGCGCGCAGTTCAGCGTCACGACGCCGATGCTGCCGGTCTGCTCGGCCGAGCCGAACAGGCCGTTGCCGCGCCGCAGCAGCTCACGCAGGTCGAGCCGGAGGCGGCAGCACATCGAGCGCACGTCCTGCGGCTGCAGCTCGCTGTTGATGAAGTTCTGGAAATACGGCACGCCGTAGCGCGCGGTCAGGTCGAACAGCAGCGTGGTGTTCGGATGGTCCCAGTCAAACTCGCGCGTGATGTTGTAGGTGGGGATCGGGAACGTGAACACGCGGCCGTTCGCGTCGCCGCGCATCATGATCTCGAGGTAGGCGCGGTTGATCATGTCCATCTCGGCCTGCAGCTCGCCGTAGGTGAACGGCATCTCGCGCCCGCCCACGCAGGGCACCTGATCGCGCAGGTCGTCGGGGCAGGTCCAGTCGAACGTCAGGTTCGTGAACGGCGTCTGCGTGCCCCAGCGGCTCGGCACGTTCAGGTTGTAGACGAGTTCCTGCAGGCATTGCCGGACCTGGGCCTCGTCGAGCCCGTCGACGCGCACGAACGGCGCCATGTAGGTATCGAACGACGAGAACGCCTGCGCGCCGGCCCATTCGTTCTGCAGCGTGCCGAGGAAGTTGACGATCTGGCCGACCGCCGACGACATGTGCTTCGGCGGCGTGGCCTCGACCTTGCCCGGCACGCCGTTGAAGCCTTCGTGCAGCAGCCGGCGCAGCGACCAGCCCGCGCAATAGCCCGACAGCATGTCGAGATCGTGGATGTGGATCGCGCCGCAGCGGTGCGCGGCACCGATCTCGCGCGGATAGACGTGGTCGAGCCAGTAGTTGGCCACCACCTTGCCGCTCGTGTTCAGGATCATGCCGCCGAGGCTCCAGTCCTGGTTGGCGTTGGCGCTCACGCGCCAGTCCGAGCGGTTCAGGTATTCGTCGATAGTGGCGCCGACCTCGATGCGCGTGTCGGCGGCGGGTGCCGCCTGCCCGTTCGGGTCGGCCTCGAACGCCCGCGCCGTGGCGCGATGGCCGTGTTCGAGCAGCGCCTGCCTGGCGGCCGTGCGGACCGCCGCGGTGTCGGGCCGGCCGGCCCGGGCCGCGAGGCGCGACGCGATCAGGCGCGCGAGCGTGACGGCCGCGGCCGCGTCGAATTCATCGGTGGCGCGTGCCGCGGCGGCGAGCGCGCGGGCAAGGCGCGCCGGATCGAACGGCACGATGCGGCCGTCGCGCTTGCTGACATGGGTGGGTCCGGCGGTCATGAGCTGATATCCAACATATAGTGTATTTCGCAATGGAAATGACTATATGTGGTATCCGTGTCGAGCGGGGCGTCGGCCCGGCGGCGGGCTTGTTCCACGTCATGCCGGGCACCGGTGCGCGGCGATCGGCTTCGGGGACGCGTCGCGCTCGCACGCGGCGGTGGCGATCTCTCGCTATCGCCGGGCGCGTTGCGCGACTTCAGCGTGGGTCGAGCACGCAACCGCGGCATCGTCGCGAACGGCCACCTGTCGCGCGGCGATTCTCGCGACCTGCGCGTCAGTCCGGATTCGGCGCGTACACGGGCGCGCGATCGGCGAAGAAGATGCCATGCGGCGAGCGGCCCACCGCGATCGTCGTGACGAGCTTGCGCGTGCCCAGGTCGATCACGCCGACGTGGCGCGAGAAGCGGAACGTGACCCACAGGAAGCGCTTGTCGGCGCTCAGCTCCATGTCGTCGGGGCCGGGCATCAGGCCGGTGATGTCGCCGGTGTTGGTGAGCGTGGTGTAGTCGAGCACGCTGATCGTGCTGTCCACGCGATTGGTGACGGCCACGTGGCGGCCGTCGTCGAGCGAGCGGAAGTTGTGCGCGCCGCGCCCGGTAGGGATGCGCTTCACGACCTCGTGCGTGACGCAGTCCAGCACGGCGACGTCGTCCTCGCCGGTCATCCCCACCAGCAGGTGGCGGTTGTCGGGCGTCATCCAGAGCCCGGCCGGATCGCGGCCCACCTGCGCGCGCCAGGCGACGGTCTGGGTCGGCAGGTCGATCGCCGCCACCTCGCCCGACTCCTGCAGCGACACGTAGAGGGTGCGGTTGTCGATCGAGAACGTCATGTGGCTCGGCATCTTCGCGAGCGGCAGGCGTTTGGCCAGCGTGAAATGCAGCGGCGCGCCGTAATGGTAGAGGTCGACGCGGTCGAGCCGCAGCGCGTTCGTGACGAACCATTTGCCGTCGGGCGAGAAGCCGAGCTGGTACGGGTCCTCGATGTCCTGCAAGGTGCCCGTCACGCGGCCGGTGGGCGGATCGACGAACATCAGGTTGTCGGACACCGAGTTCGCCACCAGCAGCGTGCGGCCGTCGGGCGTGATCATCAGGTGGTGCGGTTCCTTGCCGGCCGGCAGCGTCGCGACCACCTTGCGCGAGGCTTCGTCGATCAGGTTCAGTCTGGCCTCGGCGGAATCGAGCACGATCACGTTGTCGGCGTGGGCCGCGAGCGGCGCGCCGGCGCAGGCGAGGGACAGCAGCAGCACGCGCAGGCGCGCGGCGGGAGAGCGGAACATCCTGGACTTCCTGGTGCGAGTGTGGCGAAAACGAGGCCGTCCGGGCGCGGCCCCGCGGCGGCCTGTCGATGTGGCTGCCGCTTGCCGTAAGGCGCGTCGAAGCGTTTCGTCAGCCGGGCCGCATCGGTGCACGGTCGCGCGAACGGCAGTGGCGCACGTTAACCGGTGTGGCCGCGAGGCGTCCAATGCATTGTGCGGATGACCGGATGAGCCGCGGGCATGAGTGGAATAATGCGCCGCGCACCATGCAATGAAGCGCCGCCGGGCGCAGCAATCGATGTCGCCAGCCGGAAGGTAGTCGTTGCGCGCGCAACCGATTGCGAGGCGAGAGCGCGTCGCGACGTGACGCTTCAGCGCCGCACGCCGAACAGCCCGCCGAGCGCGGCCCGCAGCAGATCGCCCGAGGTTGGCCGGCTCACGAAGCTCATCGCGGGCGCGTAGGTCAGCTCGAAGATCAGCGCGCCGAGCGTCTCGGCCTCGATCGCGAGCGAGGGCGCGAGCGCGAGCAGCCGCTCGCCGAGCGCGCCCCAGTGCGAGCGCAGCACCGTTTCCTGCGATTCGCGAAACGTCTCGGCCGGTTTCGCGTGGCGCGCGTATTCGAGCACCAGCAGCGGCCAGTTGCCCTCGCGCGAATGCCGGTTCGCCCAGGCCGCGATCCGCTCGATCGCCTCGTCGATCGTCACGGCCTCGCCGATCGCCGCGTGCAGGTCGGCCACGCTGCGCTGGCCGTGCGCCTCGAGCACTTCCAGGAACAGCGCCTCCTTGCCCTGGAAGTTCGAATAGACGGCGCCCTTGCTGAAGCCGGCCACCTCGGCGATCCGTTCGAGCGAGGTGGCCGCGTAGCCGTCGCGCGCGAACAGGGCCGCCGCCACCTCCAGCAGCCGGGTACGCGTCTGTGCCTGGCTTTCCTCGCGCGTCAGCCTCGCCATGCGTGTCTCCATTCGGGATGCGGGTTGAATGCCCGGAAGTATACAGATACCATCCAGTATCTGAAAATCGAAACCGCCTGCCTCATGTACAAGAAAGGAACCGCGCTCGAACTGCAGTTTGCCCCGCGCCGGCTCGTGACCGATGGCGCCGAGCCGCTGCGCATCGATCTGACGGCCGGCGACGTCGAGCGCCTCTATCGTGGACTCGATGCCTGCCTGGCCGCCGACCGCGCGCCGGGCGCCGGGCCGCTGGTGGTGAGCCTCGACGCGGCGCCGTCCGCCGGCGCGCCGCGCACGGACGAGGCGGGCGCAGCCGCCGAGCCCACGGCCGCGCAGGAAGCACCCGCCGTGCCGCCACCCGACGATTTCCGGCAGTTCGTCTGCCTGATCTGCGGGTGGATCTACGACGAGGCGAGCGGCGACGTCGAGCACGGCATCGCGCCCGGCACGCGCTGGGAGCAGGTCCCCGACGACTGGCGCTGCCCGCTTTGCGACGTCGGCAAGGAGGACTTCGTGCTGGCCGAGTTCTGAGCCAGCCCGTTCCGGGGCGACGGCGCTGGCCGCCGCCTCGCCGCGCTTTTGTCGTGTCCGGCTCCTGTCTTCGGCGTCATCCTCCCCGGTATCTTCAACGTCTCCCCGGCGGCATCCCGGCCGCCATCGCCGCGCGTTTCCCGGGCGCGCCCGCCCAAGCCATCCGCAAGCCGATCGTGAACGTCCATTAAGATGGCGGCAGCGGCATCCCCGCTTCTTCCGCCCTGACGAGAGTGTTCCGATGATCCAGTCTTCCCGTTCCACGCCGGACTCCGGCCGCCCGAAAGCGCAGGCGATCGCGCTCGGCGTGCTCTACACGGTACTCGTCGCCCTCGCGCTGTGGATAATCCGCGCGTTCCTGCCGGCCATCGCCTGGGCCGGCGTGATCGCGATCGCGCTGTGGCCGGCGCTGCGCCGGCTCGACGCGATTCGCTGGCTGAGCGGACGCCGGACCGTGGTCGCGATCGTGCTGACCTCGGCGGTCGGCCTGCTGCTGGTGGTGCCGGTGGCGATCGCGGTGGTGCAGGCGGCCGGGCAGATCCACGAGGTGTTCGCATGGGTGCGCGACGCGCGGCTCAACGGCATTCCGATGCCCGACGCGGTTTATCATCTGCCCTTCGGTTCGCAGCAGGTGGCCGCCTGGTGGCAGGCCAACCTGGCCCAGCCGCTGCACGCGCCGGCCGGCGTCAAGGGCATGAACGGCGAGGCGTTCGTTTCCTACGGCAAGGCGTTCGGCTCGCGCGTGGTGCATGCGGCCGTGCTGTTCGGCTTCATGCTCGTCACGCTGTTCGTGATCTTCCAGGCCGGCCCGCGCATGTCCGAGTCGCTGATGCGCGGCGTGCAGCGCGCGTTCGGCGCGAACGGCGCGTCGCTGACGCATCGTATGGTGTCGGCCGTCTACGGTACCGTGACGGGCCTGGTGGTGGTCGGGCTCGGCGAGGGCGCGCTGCTCGGCATCGCCTACGCGGTGGCGGGCGTGCCGCACGCGGCGCTGCTCGGCCTGGTCACCGCGGTGGCTGCGATGCTGCCGTTCTGCGCGCCGATCGTGTTCTGCTGCGCGGCGCTGTGGCTGTTTCTCGTCAAGGGCGCCGCGGCCTGGGCGATCGGCCTCGCCGTGTTCGGCTCGGTGGTGGTGTTCATCGCCGAGCATTTCGTGCGACCGGTGCTGATCGGCGGCTCCGCGCGGCTGCCGTTCCTGCTGGTGCTGTTCGGCATCCTCGGCGGCGCCGAGACGTTCGGCCTGCTTGGCCTGTTCATCGGGCCGGCGCTGATGACGGTGCTGACCGTGCTCTGGACCGAGTGGGTCGAATAGGCGGCGCGCCGATGGTTGCGCGCGCATGCGTCGCACCGCTCGCGCCGGTCACGGCGCCGATAACTTTACAGAATTCCACATGGATCGGAGCGAGGTGGATTAGGATGCGCAAATGACGACCGATCGTGTTGCCCGGAGACTGACCGGCATGCTTGCCTCGCTCCCGCGTTCCTCCACCGCCGCGCTGCCGTTCGCCGCGGGCCTGCTGCTGTCGGGCTGCTCGTGGTTCGGGTGGCTCCATCACCCGTCGTTCTCGTATGCGCGGCTGCCGGTGCCGAAGGCGGCCTCGCAGCCGGGCGCCACGCAGCAGAAGGTGGTGCGCGCCGGCGGCAATCCGGCCAGTGTCTGGATGGTGCGCAACGGGACCGGCGTTTGCTACAACTACCTGCTCACGCACGGCAGCGAGCATCGTCCCTATTACGTCGTGTTCGATTCTCGCGGCGCCGTCACGCGTCACGGCTTCGCGTCCTGCATGGACGCCGATCGCCACGGCGACCTGCGCTGACGGCTGCCGGCGGGCGCGGGGCGTCACGCGCCCCCGGTGCTTCCGCCACGGCATTCACCCTTCGATTCGCTTGCGGTGCCGTGCGCTCATGTCGGCGCCACGCGCGCCGGCGGTCGCATCGGATTCGCGATCGGCCGGCGCGGCGGCATGCCGGCCGCCGGCTTGCGCTCAGGCCAGCGTGTCGACCACGCCGCCGTCCACGCGCAGCGCGGCGCCGGTGGTCGCCGAAGCCTGCGCCGAGCACACGTACACCACCAGGTTCGCCACTTCCTCGGTGGTGGCCGGGCGCTGCAGGATCGAACTGGGGCGCTGCGTGCGCACGAATTCCACGGCCACCTCGTCCACCGTCTTGCCCTGCTGGTCCGCGCTGTCCTTCAGCATCGACTTCACGCCGTCCGACATGGTCGGCCCCGGCAGCACCGAGTTGACCGTCACGCCGGTGCCGGCCGCGAGCTTCGCGAGGCCGCGCGCGATCGACAGCTGCGCCGTCTTCGAGAAGCCGTACTGGATCATGTCCACCGGAATGTTCAGCGCCGATTCGGACGAGATGAACACCACGCGGCCCCAGTCGCGCTCCATCATTCGCGACAGGTAGTGGCGCGCGAGCCGCACGCCCGACATCACGTTGGTCTGGAAATAGCGCTCCCATTCGTCGTCGTCGATGTCGAAGAACGGCTTCGGCTCGTAGATGCCGGCGTTGTTGACGAGGATGTCCACGTTCGGTGCCGCCTCGGTCAGCGCCTTGACGCCGGCCGCACCGGACAGGTCGGCCGCGATGCCGGCGGCGTTCACGCCGGGCACCGACGAGCGCAGCGTGGCCAGCGCCGCATTGACCGAGGTGTCGCTGCGGCCGTTGACGATCAGCGTCGCGCCCGCGCGAGCGAGGCCTTCCGCGATTGCATAGCCGATGCCGCCGGTGGACGCGGTGACGAGGGCGGTCTTGCCAGTGAGATTGATCTGCATGAGTGTCGGGTTCCGGAAAGGACGCTAGAACATGAGACGTGCCGCGGCCGGCGCGGCACGCTCGACGGATGGATCGGGACAGCTTAGACGAATCGCCGCGCCATGACAGCGTCGCTGTCGCTTCAGGTCCCGCGACAGGGCTTCGGCATCAGGTCCCCACGCAGCACGGGTAATCGAGCTTGCTCGCGCGCGTGGGATCGAGATCGACGGTGACGGCCCGCAGCGGTGCCGCATCGCTCGTTTCGCCGAGCAACTCGCCCGTGGTGGACATAGCAAATCCGGTGCCGCCGAATTCGGTCGACGGCCCGACGGCGCCACGCCGGTTCGAACTGACGAAGACGGCGCCCGAGACGGTCGCGGCCACCGCGCCGGCCGTCTTTCCAGTACGCGGTACGCCGGCCCGTGGCGCGCGGCGTGCCGATCACGTCGGCGCCGTCGCGGCCGCGCGCGAACCAGCTCGCCTCGCGCCAGCCCGGCTCCTCGGGAAAAAATTTCTCGTGATGTAAATAACGATACCGGCCGCCCTTCAGCACGAAGGCCTCGTTCGCGAGCCGGCCGCCGCACGGCACCGGCCGCGACGACACCACGGCGCCGACCTGCAGGCCGGCCAGCGCGTCCAGCGCCGCCTCGTGCAGCGCCACGCTGCGTTCGGCGGTGGCCGCGTCGTAGTCGGCCGTGAGCGGGAACCACGGGCCGAACGGCATCTCGCTGGTGACGAGCAAATCGGCGCCGCCCGCGTCGACCGCGCGGCGGATCGCGTCCCATGCCGCGCCATGCGGCAGCAGGCCGTCGGGCCATTGAACCTGGAGCAGGCTTGCCTTCGACATCGGATTTCCTTTCGGGACGGAGCGGCCGTGCCGGTGCGGGCAGACGCCGTGATCGGCGCCCTGATCGGCGCCCTGATCCGCGCCAGCCTGCGCGGTGATGCGCATGCCGTGTCGGCGGGCGAGCCGGTTTTCACGGCGGCGAGGGCTTCGCGAGGCGGGCGCCGTCGCTGCAAACCAGCCTGCGGGCAAGGCGTTCGCGGGTTGCCGCCCGGGCCGCTCGCCACGGTGCGAAAAAAATTTCGTGGACCGATGGAATAAACGCGATCGGGCCGTGTTCGCCCATTCGTACACCAGCGTTCGGCATCGAATCGCGAAATCGGACGCCCGGCGCGCGGCTCATGGCGCCGCCGCGCGGAAGCGAGAAGCCTGGGTATGGTCCCGCCACCCGCACACCGCAACGCGGGTGGCCGGATCCCGTCAATGCAACGCCCCTGGAGAATTCGAATGAAATTGAAATCGCTCGTCGCCGCCGGCCTGGCCGCCGCCGCCACGTTCGGCGCCACCGCCGCCTTCGCGCAGGACAACCCGGCCGCCGCGCCGGCCGCGCCGATCCACAACGTCGTGCTGGTCCACGGCCTGTACGCCGACGGTTCCAGCTGGGCCAAGGTGATTCCGCTGCTGCAGGCCAGGGGCCTGCACGTCACGGCGGTGCAGAACCCGACCACCTCGTTCGACGCCGACGTCGACGCGGTCAAGCGCGTGCTCGCGCAGCAGGACGGCCCGACGCTGCTGGTCGGCCACTCCTATGCGGGCATGGTGATCAGCCAGGCCGGTGACGATCCGAAGGTCGCCGGCCTCGTCTACGTCGCCGCGCGCGCCCCCGATGCCGGCGAGGACTACCCGGCGCTGACGAAGAAATTCCCGGCCGCGCCGGCGTCGGCCGGCCTGCAATGGTCGGCCGACGGCTACGGCAAGCTCTCGGAGCAGGCCTTCGTGAGGGACTTCGCGGGCGACCTGCCGCCCGAGGAAGCGCGCGTCTACTACGCCGTGCAGCAGCCGGTAGGCAAGGCCGTGACGATGGCGAAGACCACCGTCGCCGCCTGGCACGACAAGCCGAGCTGGTACGTGGTGTCCACCGAGGACCGCACCATCAATTCGGACCTCGAACGCTTCATGGCCAAGCGCATGCACGCGCACACGATCGAGCTGCAGGCGAGCCACGCGGTGCTGCTCTCGCACCCGGCCGCGGTCGCGAACCTGATTCTCGAGGCGGCGGGCCAGAGCAAGTAAGCGGGCGCGCGAACGCGATGCCATGCGGGGCGGGCGAGGGTGCCCGCCCTTTCTGCGTGGCGCGGCGCTCGATAAAGTTGTGCATGCAACTATATAACGAGGACGCGGGGACGCGGGGCCGCGTGATTCACCGCACGAACGGCGGCAAGGCTCGCCGATGCGCTCAGCGCGGCGTGACGTCCCGCATCCAGTGCGCGATGCCGCCGACCACCTTCGTCTCGATGCCGAAATAGCCGTGCGGCGACAGCGAGCTGCACGGATTCGACGATTGATCGACGCCGCCCTCGACGCGCAGCACGGTGGCGGCCGATTGCGTCATCGCATGCGCGATCTCGGCCGCGCGCGAGGGCGGCGCGACGGTGCAGGTGTCGTCGCGGTTGGCCACCACCAGCGCCGGCGCGCGCACGCGCTCGGGATGCGCGTCGAACACGGTCTCGCCCGAGTGACCGACCACCGATACTGATTCGGTCAGCACGATCCCGGCCAGTTCGCCGTCGCGCGCGCTCGCGCCGGCTGCCATCGCGGCGATCGAGCCCTGGCTCGTGCCCATCGCCCAGAGCGGGCGGTCGGTCAGCGTGCGGGCGTAGTCGAGGATCTCGCGGATCACCTGCCGGTACGCCTCGGTGCTGCGCTCGCCGCGCAGCGAGCGTTTGCCGATCGCATCGACGATCACCACGCCGTAGCCGAGCCGCGCCCACAACGTGCGCGTGCGGACCACGAAGTTGTTGTCGTGGCGCAGCGTGTCGTCGCGTTCGATGTCGACGTCGCCGGCGCCGCCCGGGAACATCACGATCACGCCGCGCATCGGGCCGGCCGGGCCGTAGAACATCACGCGCTGATGCTCGCCGCCGGGCAGCGGCAGGTCCTGCACGGCGATGCGCGGCGCGCTGTCGGGGGCCGCGTCGGGCGCCGCGCCGGCGGGCGGCGCGTCGTCCGCGTGAGCGCGATGCGCGTTCGCCGCGCCGGCATGAGCGAGCGCGGCGAGCGCGAGCGAAACCACCGACAACCGGAACCGACGATTCATTTCCATATGCACCGAACTGGCTGGACAAAAGCACGGCCGCGGCCGTGACGGGGACGCCAAGCGTAAGCCATCAGGGCGGTGCGCGACCAATACATTTTCGACCACGCCGCGATACGTTGCGGATATGCCGGCGCATCGGTGTCGTCGCCCTGCAGGCATGCGGAAGCGCTGCGGAACGGCACGAGGCGCCTCAGGCACGCGTGACGTCGAGTTCCTTCAGCACCTCGATGAACGCGCGCAGCGCGGCCGGCACCTGGCGGTGGCCCGGGTAGTAGAGGAACAGGCCCACGTAAGCCGGACACCAGTCGGACAGCACCGCGCGCAGCGACCTGTCGCGCAGGTAGGGCATCGCCAGCAGCTCCGGCACGAACGCGATGCCGAGCCCGCGCAGGGCGGCCTCGATCATCAGCTCGGTGCGGTTCAGCGTCAGCGCGCCGGGTACGTCGAGCACGTGTGGCTGACCGTGCCGCGCGAACTCCCAGCGATAGGGGCGGCCGGCCGGCGTGCGCGAGCGGATGCAGCGGTGCCGCGCGAGGTCGTCCGGCGTCTTCGGCGCCGGATGCCGCTTCAGGTAAGCGGGCGAGGCCACCGTCAGCATCCGCGACGGGCTGCCGAAACGCACGGCGACCATGTCCCTCGGCACCTCGTCGCCGAGCCGGAAGCCGGCGTCGTAGCGCTCGGCGACGATGTCGACGAACTCGGACTGCGCCACCAGATCGACTTCCACCTGCGGGTGGCGCGCGAGGAAGGCCGGGATCACGTGCTGGACCAGCAGCATCGAGACCGTCTCGGAGGCGGTCAGCCGCAGCCGTCCGCCCGGCTCGTCGCGCGCCGCGCTGAGCTCGGACAGTGCGTCGTCGAGCCCGCGCAGCAGCGGCTGCAGCTGCGCGACGAGCCGCGCGCCGGCCTCGGTGGGCGCGACGCTGCGCGTGGTGCGGTTCAGCAGGCGCATGCCGAGCCGCGCTTCCAGTTCGCGCATCAGGTGGCTCAGCGTCGAGGGGGCCAGCTCCATGTCGTCGGCCGCCTTGCGGAAGCTGCGATGCGCGGCCACGGCGGCCAGCGCCCGCAGCTCGGTCAGGCTCACGCGTTCATTCATGGCTTTTTCCCATCAAGGCATCCGGTATCAGGTGGCTTATCGCCATGGATTATCGCCGCTACATTGGCGTTCCACCGATTCGATATGCGAGGAAGCGTTCATGTCCAGAACCTGGTTCATCACCGGCATCGGCAGCGGCTTCGGCCGCGAAATGGCCGGCCAGCTGCTCGCGCGCGGCGAGCGCGTGGCCGGCACCCTGCGCGACACCTCGGCCGTCGCGCCGCTGCGCGAGCGATATGGCGCGCGGCTGTGGATCGCGACGCTCGACCTGACCGACGCGCACGGGATCGCGCGTGTCGTGGCGCAGGCGTTCGACGCGTTCGGCCGCCTCGACGTGATCGTCAACAATGCCGGCTACGGGCTGTTCGGCGTGACCGAGGGGCTCGACGACGCGCAGGTGCGCCACCAGCTCGACACCAATCTCGTCGCGCCGATCCAGGTCACGCGCGCCGCGCTGCCGCGGCTGCGCGCGCAGGGCGGCGGCCGGATTCTGGCGATCTCGAGCTACGGCGGGCAGGCGACGCACGCCGGCGCGGCGCTCTACCACGCGAGCAAGTGGGGCATGGAGGGGTTCTTCGACGCGCTGGCGGCCGAGGTCGCGCCGTTCGGCATCGGCGTGACGATCGTCGAGCCGGGCGGCGCGCGCACCGGGTTCCGGCGCGCGGCGGGCATGCACTTCGGCGCGGAGGTGGCGGCCTATCGCGACACGTCGGTCGGCGTGCTGCGCGCGCGGCTCTCGGACCCCGGCTTCGTCGCGCGCGGCGATCCGGCGAAGATGGTCGGCATCATGATCGCGAGCGTCGACGAGACACCGGCGCCGAAGCGGATCGTGCTCGGTCGCGACGCCTACGCGATGGTCCGCAACGCGCTGGGCGAGCGGCTCGCGGCCGTGGAGGGCGGCCGCGAGCTCGCGTTCTCGACGGATTTCCCCGAGGGGCAGTGAGGCGCGCGCGGCGCTGTCCGGCGCACCGGATCGGTCAGGTGCCGCGCCGCGCGCGACGCGCGTCCGCGATCGCGCGTTCGAGCCGGATCACGGCGCCGTCGATCGTCTCGGCGGCCACGTTGCCGTAGCCGAGCACGAGGCCGTTGTAGGCCGACGTGTCGGTTCCCGGCGCGCAGAACGGCGAGAGCGGCCGGATCACGAGGCCGTGCGCGCGGCCGGCGCGATAGACGTCGAGGTCGGAGACTTCGGCGTCGAGCCGCGCCGACAGATGCATGCCGCCGTCGCCGGCCGACACCGTCAGCAGGCCGCCGAGCCGGCGCGACAGCGTGTCGTGCAGCACGTCGCGGCGCTCCGCGTAGAGCCGGCGCATGCGGCGCAGGTGGCGCGTGAAGTGGCCGGCCTCGATGAACTCGGCGAGCGCGAGCTGGTCGGCCAGGCGCCCGCGCGGCGCAAGCGCCGCCGAAACGCGTTCGAGTTCGATCGCGATCGCGGCCGGCACCACCACGAAGCCGATCCGCAGCGCCGGGAACATCACCTTCGAGAACGTGCCGAGATAGATCACGGGCGCATCGCGCACGCTGCTTTGCAGCGCCGCGAGCGGCGTGCCGTGATGGCGGAACTCGCTGTCGTAGTCGTCCTCGACGATCCAGGCGCCGGCGTCGCGCGCGGCCCGCACCAGCGCGATGCGCCGCTCGGGCGACATCACGGCGCCGAGCGGATATTGATGCGAGGGCGTGATGTAGACGAGCCGCGGCGGCGCGGTGCGCCAGAGGTCGGGCGCCGGCGCGAGGCCGTGCGCGTCCACCGGCACCGGCACGAGACGCAGCCCGGCCGCGCGCAGCGCGACGCGGGCGCCGCCGTAGCCGGGGTTCTCGATCCAGGCGATGTCGCCGGCGTCGGCGAGCGCGCGGGCGCAGAGATCGAGCCCGTGCTGGGTGCCGTCGGTGATCAGCACCTGGTCCGCATCGCAGGCCACGCCGCGCGAGACGCGCAGGTAGTCGACGATCGCGTGGCGCAGCGGCAGGTTGCCGGCCGACGGCTGATAGTCGAGCTGCGCGGGACCGACGCGGCGCCAGGCGCGCTCGACCGCGCGCCGCCATGCCGCGAGCGGGAATGCGTCGAGCGCCGGCACGCCGGGCACGAACGCGCCGGTCTCGCTGGCGCGATCGGAGAAACGGCCGAGGCTGGTGGCGCGGCGTGACAGCGGCGGCGGTGCGAGCGGCGCGGCGCTGTCGTCGGGTTCGGCCGGCAGCACGGTGCGCGCCACGCGCGTGCCTTGCCGGTCCGCCACCACGAAGCCCTCGGCGGCGAGCCGCTCGTAGGCGTAGAGCACCGTGTTGCGCGCGATTCGCAGCGCCTCGGCGAGCGTGCGCGAAGAGGGCAGCGCCGTGTCCGCGTCGAGCGTGCGCCGCAGGATCGCCTCGCGCAGGCAGGCGTAGAGGCGCTGCTGCTGGCTGAGCCGGCCCGAGCCGGCGCCCTCGCCGCCGGCCTCGCGCGAGAACGCCGAGAGCAGGACACGGTAATCCATCGTGGCTCCAAATTCCATTGAAGATCGAAGCTGTGGATGGTGCCATGGATTCCGGCTTGGTCAGGCTTTCCCGCATGGCGGCGGGGAGCGGCGAAGTGCCCGACGCGGGGCGGACCAGGGCGGCGCGGGGACGGGAATGCAAGAGGATGGGAAGACGCGCGCCGTGGTGCGGTCGCTTCGACCGAAAGCCGAGGGCGCTGATGCGGGAGGGCGGGCCGGCCCGTGAGTCGTTGACGCGCGATTCCGGCCGGCCCGGCCACCGCCCCGCAATCGGCCGTCTCAGTCGACCGTCTCAGTCTGCCGTGTCGCCGCCCTTCGGCACCTTCGACCACGCGGCGTGCCCCGGCGGCGGCGACCATGCCGGGCGCTTCGCCTTCGCCGTGTCGATCACGACGAGGTAGCGCCCCGCGTCGGGCGTCGGCTCGCGCGGCGCGTCGCGCAGGATCCACGGCACGTCGCCCTGCGCGCGCGTCTCGTAGTCGGCATCGAGGATGCCGCGCCGGTCGAGAAACGCGTTCAACGAGCCGGGAATCCGCACGCAGCCTTTGGAATGGCGGATGCCGAGCAGCGGTTCGAGCTTGTCGGGATCGGTCGAGTGCATCTGGAACCGCATCGGCGACTTGCCGCCCTTGCCCCAGCCGCGCTGGCCGTCCACCCAGCCGAAGTCGAAGATGCGCCGGCCGCGCGCGCCGTAGCCGCGAATCCGGTTGTCGTTCTCGGTGCCCTCGGCGCGGAAATCCATGTTGACGGGCGAATGCTCGAACACGCCGGTCGGCGTGAGGAAGTGATCGTACCGGCCGGGCCAGCCGGTGCCGACCGGCGAGGCGCCGATCCACTGCCATTCGTTGTGCGCGGTGGTGCGGAAGTAGACGAACAGCGCCTGCACATTCGGCGCGCGGTCGACGAGCACGACGTATTCGCCGGCCAGGTCGCCATGGCCCTTGGCGGCCAGTGCCTGCTGCAGGCGCGCCGCGTATTCGCGCTGCGCGGCCTCGGGCACCGCGAGGCGGCGCGTCACCTCGTGGGCGTAGGCGTCGCGCATCGCGAGCGCGCGGCGCGTGATGACGGCGGCCTGCTCCGCGTCGGCCGGCGGCGTGTGGAACACCGGCGGCGGCAGTTCGGCCGGGACTTCGGGCGCCTCGGCCGACGAGGCGGCGGAGGCGGGCGCGACCGCGGAAGCCGGGGAGGCGGGTGCGCTGGCCGAAGGAGATGATGCAGCGGCGGCACCGGAAGCGGATGATGCGGGCGTTGCGGACGATACCGGTAACGTGGGTGACCCGCTGCCGGCCCGCGCGCCGCTGGCGGGCGGCTCGGCCGCCAGCGCCGGCGCGTTCGCGCCGAGCGTGCCGGACACGATGGCCGCGGCGGCGGCGATCGCGCCGATCCGGCGCGCGCGCGAGGCGATGGGCCGCGGCAGGAAGGGGACTGCAGAATCTCGCATCGAGTGGCCTCGTGATGAACGTCGATATCCGTGAGGCAAGGCTGACCCGATTTCGTTCGCCGCGAGCGCCGGCGCGGTTGTGACGACTTGTAAGCGGGGTCGGAGCGAGATGGCCGGAAGACGGCCGGCAACGGAGCGCGAGCGAGTCAGCCGAGATCGGCGTCGTCGATTTCCTTGCGTTCGCGGCGTTCCTCGTTGCCGCGCCGGGCACGCAGTCGCTGGCGCGAGAGCACCGAGATCACTTCGCCGGTGCTCGCGTTGGCGGGGATTTCATTGCGAATGACCTTCGGCACGGCCGGCAGCCCGGCGCGCTGCCGTTTCAGCGCGCGCGCGATCGCACGCCGGCAGGCCGGGCCGTGGCATTCCCATTCGTCGCGCAGGCGTTCGCAGTAGCGGCATTGTTCCATCCGCAAAGTCTACCCGGAATCGGTTTTCGCTTCGTGTCGCGATGTGACGGGCGCGGCCAGGCCGGCCGTTGGTGATCCGAAATATCGCGTGGACCGCGCCGGCTGCCCGGCGCCGATGTGCCAAAAAAGCGTCACCGGATGCCGGCGATGCGGGCGCGGTGCGTGGGCTCGGGACAGGTATTTGCAATGCAGCAAACGACTGCAACAATCGCGCTGATTGTGTTCGACCAAGTTGATGGTCGCGCCGTGCTGCGATGCGCAAACGCGGGCCGCCGGCGCCAGGTCCGGCGCGGTTCGGCCCGCGTCTGCTCGGAAAAAATACTCGGCGACATCAGGGAGAATACCTACAATTCTCAACATTGGCGGTATAGTAGGCGCGCTCGCCGGCGCCAGTCTCCACGCCGGCGAAATCGTCGGCGAATTGGCCGCCCGCCCTCCGTGATCTCACCCCGGACGATGCAAGACATCCTGTTGCTCATCGCCGCGTCGATCGGCTTCGCGATCGCCGCGCTCGCCGTCGGCGTCTGGTTCGCCGGCCGCCAGGCTCGACGCAATCCGTACTCGCGCCACGCGTTCGTGCGCCAGACGGTGCCGCTCGACGGCCGCGAGCCGCGCGGCGGCGTCGATTCGTCCGCGCTGCGGGCCGTGCAGTTCGCCGCGTTCGGCGAGACGCCGGCCGCGGCCGAAGGCGCCGCCCCGCACACCGCCGAGGCGAACGACGAACTCGCCGCGCCCGCGATGCGCGTGATCGTCACCGGTGCCGCCGGCGCGGCCTTGCGCGACGCGCAGGCCGCGGCCCGCGCCGCGATTCGCGACGCACGCGATGCCGATGCCGACGCGGTCGAGCTCGAGCAGCGCGCCGCGCAGGCAGTGCGCAACGCGCGGCCGAACGTGTCGGGCTCCGATGCGCTCGCGCTGCGCCTGCAGGATCGCGCGCGGCGCGCGCGCCGCTACGCGACGCTGGCCTCGCAGTGGGCCGCCGATGCGCGCAACTACGCGGAACTGGCCGCAGGCGAGCCGGGCGGCTCCCACGCCGCGCTCGCGATCGAGCGCGCGGTGCAGGCGGCCGGCGCGCGCCGCGAGGCGCAGCGGCTCGCCGCGCAGCGCCTGGGCCGGATTCGCGGCCTGCAGACGGCCGAGCACTGAGACGCCGCGGCGGCGCCGGCCGCCGCGTGGCCCCGCCACCGTCCGCCGGCGCGAGGCCGGCGAGCGGCCCGGTCCGACGCCATCCTCCCCGCACCCGCACCCGCCCGCATCGGCTGCTTCGTCATCGGAAACCTATGGTCCGATGCGCGCCGCCGTTGCCGCGATCGTCCCGCGCTCGGCGGCGGCGGCGATGGCCGGGCCGGCCCTGCGCCGAACCCCGCCACCGCGCCGTCACGCGTCGCTCAATGCCCGCCGTCGCCCGGCGCGCGTTTCGCCTTCGCGCGCCGCGACAGCATGTTCATGCCCTCGACGAACGCCGAGAACGCCATCGCCGCGTAGATGTAGCCCTTCGGCACGTGGCTGCCGAAGCCCTCGGCGATCAGCGTCATGCCGATCACGACGAGGAAGCTCAGCGCGAGCATCACGATCGTCGGGTTGCGGTCGATGAAGCGCGACAGCGGGCCGGCCGCGAACATCATCACGGTGACGGCCGCGATCACCGCCACGAACATGATCGCGACGTGCTCGGTCATGCCGATCGCGGTCACGATGCTGTCGATCGAGAACACCAGGTCGAGCACGAGGATCTGGCCGATCGCCGCGAGCGGCGTGAGCAGGGCGGCGCCGGTGCCGCCCGCGCCGGGTTCGCCGCCGCCCGGCGCGACGTGGTGATGGATCTCGCGGGTCGCCTTCCAGACCAGGAACAGGCCGCCCGCGAGCAGGATCATGTCGCGCCACGAGAACGCGTGATCGAACAGCGTGAAGGCCGGCTGCGTGAGGCGCGCGATCCAGGCCACGGTACCGAGCAGCGCGAGCCGCATCACCAGCGCGAGCCCGATGCCGATGCGCTGGGTGCGCGTGCGCTCTGCCTCGGGCAGCTTGTTGCTGAGGATCGAGATGAAGATCAGGTTGTCGATGCCGAGCACGATTTCCATCGTGACCAGCGTGACGAGGGCGGCCCAGACGGCCGGATCGGCGGCAAGTGTGAACAGGTGGTCCATGGCGGGCGGGTTCCGGAATCCGGTGAAAGATGATCGGGCTTGTTATGATCGGCGATCTTCAACTTCGGAAAAACCAGCTTCAGACTGAATGATGCATCGGTTTTTACGAAGTTTTCGTCTCGTCTTTCATGCCGTCTCGCGTCGATGCCGGGTCCATCATGCTGAATTTTCGCCATTTGTACTACTACTGGGTGGTCGTGCAGGAAGGCGGCTTCGCGCGCGCGGCCGGGCGGCTCGGGATGGCCGTGCAGACCATCAGCGCGCAGGTGCGCGAACTCGAGCGCTCGCTCGGCCACGCGCTGCTGAAGCCGGCCGGGCGCGGCGTGACGATGACCGAGGCGGGCCAGGCCGCGTTCGCGCGCGCCGACGAGATGTTCCGGATCGGCGCGCGGATCGCCGACGACGTGCGCGCGGCGGCCGGCGGCGAGCTGGCGCGGTTCGCGATCGGCCTGACCGACGGCGTGTCGAAGCTGGCCGCGCACGCGGTGCTCGCGCCGGCGCTCGACACGCCGTCGCTGCGGCTGCTCTGCCACGAGGGCGAACTCGACGCGCTGCTCGCGGCGCTCGCGCTGCACCGGCTCGATCTCGTGCTGGCGAGCCAGCCGGCGCCGCCGCATCCGACGCTGCGGCTGACGAGCGAGCGGCTGGCGGCCTCGGCGGTGGACTGGTACGGGCCGGCCTCGATCGTCACCGCGGCGGCGCGCGAGCGCTTTCCCGGCAATCTCGCGACGTTGCCGGTGCTGCTGCCCACCGCGCAGTCGCCGCTGCGCGCGCAGCTCGAGCGCGGCTTCGAGGCGCTCGGCGTGCGGCCGCGGATCGTCGGCGAATTCGAGGACAGTGCGCTGATGGCCGTGTTCGGCGCGCGCGGGCTCGGCGTGTTCCCGCTGGCCGAGGCGGGCGCCGGCGACGCGGCGCTGCTGCGCGGCCTGCGCCGGCTCGGACGTGCGCCGGGCGTGGTCGACGAGATCTACGCGATCCGCTCGCGGCGCGGCGAGCATCATCCGCTGGCCGAGAAGCTTCGCCGCCCGCCGGCATGAACGATTGAATGCCCGCTTTTCCGGCACGCACCGCTGCACGATTTCCGGCTTTGTTTTGCGGCTCGCAACCCCTTCGTTTTCGACGCCGGGCGCGCGGTCCGGACCTGCGTTCGCGCTTGCCGGCCCGTGGGTTGGTGCTCATAATGAGGCGGCCATCAGGGGGAGCCGGCGCGCCGGCTGAGAGGTTCTGCTCGCGGAACGACCCCGAAACCTGATCCGGATAATGCCGGCGTAGGAATGAGGTCATCCACGTGTCGATTCCCTGCATCGCGGCCGCGTTTGCACCGGCCGCTGCTTCGCCAGTCCCGTCCCGCCCGCGCGTTCGCCGTTCGCGCCGATGACGCCGCCCGTCATCGCGCTGGTGCTGTTCGCCGCGATCCTGCATGCGACCTGGAACGCCGTGCTGCGCAGCGGCGTCGATCGCCTCTGGACCCTCACCGTCATGAGCTTCGCGACCACCGCGGCGGCGCTCGCCTGCGCGCCGTGGCTGCCGCTGCCGGCGCGCGCGAGCTGGCCCTGCCTCGGGCTCTCGGCGCTGCTGCAGGTGGGCTACAGCGTGTTCCTGGCGCGCGCGTACAAGGGCGCCGAACTCGGGCAGGTGTATCCGGTGGTACGGGGCACGGTGCCGCTGCTGGTCGCGCTCGGCGGCTATCGGTGGGCCGGCCAGCGGCTCGACGCGGGGTCGCTGGCCGGCGTGCTGCTGATCTCCGGCGGCATCGCGAGCCTGGTGCTGGGGCGCCGCCGGATCGCCCGGCGGCCGCTGCTGGCCGCGCTCACCACCAGCCTGTTCATCGCCGGCTACGTCACCACCGACGGCGTGGGCGCGAGGCTGGCCGGCGACCCGCGCGCCTATGCGGTCTGGATCTTCGTGGTCTACGGCGCGCTGATGCCGGCCGCGTTCGCGCTGCACGGGCGCCGGCTCGGCACCGGCTATGCGTGGCGCGAGACCGCGAAGGCGGCGGCGGGCGGCGTGATCTCGATGATCGGCTACACGGCCACGGTCGCGGCGCTCTCGCTCGGGCCGATCGGGCCGGTATCGGCGCTGCGCGAGACCAGCATCGTGTTTTCGCTGATCATCGGCTGGGCCTGTCTGGGCGAGCGCCTGACCGGGCAGCGCATCGCGGCGGCCGCGGCGGTCGTGGTCGGCGCCGTGTGCCTGACCTATCGCGCCTGAGAGATACCCGGCAGGCCCGGCGCCGTGCGCTCACGAGTGGGCCACGGCGCGCCGGCCGACCGCGCGCGAGGCCAGGAAGCGTGCGCGCGCCTGTAGTTCGCCTTCGCGGAAATACCCGCCGCGCAGCGTGCGCGTGAAGCCCGACGCTCCGAAATCGCCGCGCCCGTGGAAGATCCGGCGATTGTCCCAGACCACCATGTCGCCCTGCGACCACGCATGCAGGTACGACCGTTCGCTTGCCACGAGCCGCGACTTGAGCGACTGGTAGGCCCGGAACAGCGGCAGCATGTCGTCGAAGCCGATGCCGTCGAAGAACATCTTCGTCGGATTGTTGATCAGGCGTTCGATCGAGCCGTCCGGCGCGAGCCGCACGATCGGCGTGCGATGCTCGTAGCGCTTGCGCGCCTGCGGATATTCGGCGCGATAGAGGACCGGCGTGCGGGCCAGCAGCGCGAACGCCTCGGGTTCCGCGTCGCGCAGCTCGCCGGCGACCGTGAAGCCGTCCACGAAACGCGTGCTGCCGATGCCGTCGCGCGCGCATTGCGAACTGACGTCGAGGCCGTAGAGGAACTGGTAGTCGGGTGGCGGCGAGCAGTACGGGATGTCGGTGTGCAGCGGCAGCGCCCTGGTGCTGAACGACACGCTGTCGGTGTCCTCGTCGGCCTTCACCTCGAGATCGAAGAACTCCCCGAAGTACGAACGATCGAGAAACCCCGCCAGCTGCCGGCACACCGCGCCGAACTCGATGGTGCGCGACGGCTCCGCCTTCAGCACCACCAGCCCGTATTCGAACAGGTGCTGTAGTGCCCGGTGCAGCAGCGCGTCGTCGCCGAGCGTCGCGGCGAGATCGAAGCGCAGCGCCGGCGGCGCGCCGTCGGGCCAGTGGCGCCAGGCGGGGCGCGCCTCGGCCGGCGCGGCCCGGCCCGGCTGGTCGTAGTCCTCGCCGCGCAGCCAGTCGAAGCCGTAGTGGCTCGGGTGGCCGTCCGGCCAGACGATGCGCAGCCCCGTATCGTCGGCGCTGACGGTGGCCGGCCGGAGGTCGGCCGGCACTACGCCGGGATCGAAGTGCCGCTGGCGGCAATGGCGGTTGAAGCAGCTGTCGCATTGGCAGGCCTGGCGCAGCCAGACCCAGTGATAGCGGCTCGCGCGGCCGTCGGGCCAGGCGACTTCCAGATGCTCGTGATGCGAGGTCAGCATGTGATGGATCTCCGGTAGGACTGCCAGGCGACGGGGCTCACGCCTTGCCGGCCACGAACAGGCCCTGCGTCAGCCAGCCGGCCTTCATGAAGCGGATCTTGCGCTGCCAGCGCTCGACGATGTGCTCGGCGTCGGCGTCCCCGATCGTCGGATCGCCCGAGGCCTGCCGCGCGCGATAGCGGCGCAGGTCGGCCGCGAGCTGCGCCTCGGCGAGCGCGCTGAGGTCGCTCTGCTCGACGGGGGCGAAGCCGGCCCCGGCGATGATGCGCGCGTAGTCGTCGATCGATTTCAGGTCGAAGCCCGACACGGCCATGTAGTCGTCGAACTCGGCCGAACTGCGGTGCCGGCAGAAGTCCGTGACGAACAGCCGGCCGCCCGGCTTCAGCAGCGCATGGCAGCGCGCGAACAGCGCGGGTTTGGCGTGCTCGTACATCAGCACGTCGCGCGAATAGATCAGGTCGAAGCCGCCCGTGTCGAGTTGCGCGTCGTGGACGTCGCCGTTGACGAACACCACGCGCCGGTGCGGATCGCGCGTGGCCTGCCGGATCACCGACAGTTCCGTCATGCGCGGTGCGGTATCGAGGCCGACCACTTCCACGTCGTAGCGATCCGACAGATAGAACGCCGCGCCGCCGAGCCCCGAACCGATGTCGAGCAGCCGCATGCCCGGCGCGAGCGCCATGCGGTCCGCCAGCATGGCCTTGAAGCCGGCCAGACCGCCGGGACTCTGAAAACCTTCGCCGTAGATAATTTCGGAACGGAGAATATTATGAGGATCCGTATACCGTTGCGCTTCATAGGCCCTGGAAAATCCCGTCGTGGCTGCGTGCATTATTCGCCTCTCGTATTGGCACACCTCGGTGGCGGGTCGGGAATTCGATGTGGGGACGAATTGGCATAATCCGGATACCAGCCGGGGAGCCCCGATGATTCGGTGCGGCTATATCCGGAAATTCGTTCTATACATCGAAAACCCTTGCCGGTAAAAGGATTCCGGCCGATTCGAATCGCGCTGCAACATTTTTCGATCGGTCATTTTGGTTAAAGGCTGGAATATCTGGCAGGTCGGTGACGATGCCGTCTTTTTGTAAGTGAGCGATATGGAATCACCAGCGCGGGGATGTGTCAATTGTTTGATGGGTTGATTTTGATAGGTGGGATATTAACTGCTTCGGGAAATTGATTTAATGTCTTTTTGATACGACGCGACTGTAATCGATGTGTTATTTTTTGAAAACCGGCGAATCCGGACAGGCGATTTTCCGGTGACCGGCGGCGCGTTCGCCGCGCATCAGCGAAGCGCATCGGGTGTCGCCGGCAATCCGAAGGAGAGCGAAACTTGATGGGCGAGCAACCGGGCGGTGGCCCGCAAGCGTCGGCCGCGTGGCCGCGCGTCGCGGTGATCGCGATCGTGTTCCGTGGCGACGAGCTGATTCTGGTGCAGCGCGGGAAGGAACCGCAGAAGGGCAGCTGGGGCTTTCCCGGCGGCTCGGTCGAGCCGGGCGAGAGCCTGCACGACGCCGCGCGGCGCGAACTGATGGAAGAGACGGGCGTGCAGGCCGAGGTCGGCGAGCTGGTCGACGTGGTCGAGGTGCGCGAGTTCGATGCGAGCGGCCGGCATCACCACTACGTGCTGATCGCGCTGCTGTGCCGCCACCTGAGCGGCGAGCCGCGGCCCGGCGACGACGCGGTCGATTGCCGGTGGGTACGGATGCCGGACGGCATTCACGGGTTTTCCGGAGTTCTGGCGGATCACGTCGGCCGGGTCGGCCTGCGTGCTCACGAGATCAATCATTCCAATCGAGAGAGACGACAGCGATGAAACGAATGTTCCTGGGTGGTCCGTTCAAGTCCCTGGTGGATCCCGCGACCGGCACGATGTCCGCCGAGCACATCAACCAGTTCGGGCGCGTGATCGAGCATTTCGAGGGGCGCGGCTGGGACGTGCATTGCGCGCATCGGCGCGAGAAATGGGGCCGCGAATTCATGACGCCGGAGCAATGCACGCGCATCGACTACGAGCAGATCAGCCAGTGCGACTACTTCGTGGCGTTCCCCGGCGCGCCCGCGTCGCCGGGCACGCACATCGAGCTGGGCTGGGCCTCGGCGCTCGGCAAGCCGATCGTGCTGCTGCTCGAGGCCGGCCGCGACTACGCCTATCTCGTGCAGGGCCTGCACACGGTCACGCGCCTCGAGCGCGTCGAGTATCGCAACGGCGATCTCGATCCCGCCGCGATCGAGGCAGCCATCGCACGCCTGGAAGACGGGCGCTGATCATGCGCGCCCACTTCGCGAATCTCGACGAGCTCTACCTCGCCACGCTGCGCGACGTCTGCACCGCCTACGAATATCGCAACGCGCCGCGTGGGCAGGCCGAGCGCGAGATCATCGGCTACAGCGCGCGGATCGAGGACCCGCTCGCGCGCTTCTGCCGCCATGCCTCGCGCAAGCAGAACGTGGTGTTCAACTACGCCGAGGCGCTGTGGTACCTGTCGGGGCGCAACGACCTCGCGTTCATCGAGTACTACGCGCCGTCGATGGCGCGCTACAGCGCGGACGGCAAGACCCTGCCCGGCACCGGCTACGGCGCGCGGCTGCTGCATCTCGGCGAGGACGGCATCGACCAGATCGAACGCGCGATCGACATCCTCAAGCGCGACGACGCCGAGAGCAAGCGCGTCGTGCTGCAGATCTTCGACGGGCGCGAGGACCTCTACAAGCGCAACATCGACGTGTCCTGCACGCTCGGCCTGCAGCTGCTGCTGCGCGACGGGCGCCTGAACATGGTGGCCTTCATGCGCGCCAACGATGCCTACGTCGGCCTGCTCAACGACGTGTTCTCGTTCACGTTCCTGCAGGAATACCTGGCCTCGGCGATCGGCTGCGAACTCGGCAGCTACACGCACCACGTCGGCTCGGTCCACATCTACGACCAGAACCTGCTGCAGGCCGAGGCGCTGCTCGGGCCGCCCGGCACGGCCGTCACGGCGGTGGCGCCGCCGCGCATGCCGGCCGGCTGCGGGCCGGCTACGATCCGCCGCGTGCTCGATCACGAGGCGCGGATCCGCGCGGGGCAGGTGTCGTTCGCGGCGCTGCAGGACATCGACCTCGACCCGTACTGGCGCGACATCCTCGGGCTCTTCTGGGTGTACCGGCAGATTCGCGCCGACGCGCCGCTCCCCGACCGCTCGCTGAGCTTCCTTCACCCGTTCCATCGCGACTATCTGTTCAATCGCTGGGGCGAGACGCTGGCATTGCTGCACTGACAGGGCATACACGATGAAAACCGATTGGACCGAGGATCAGGTCTCGCGCCTGTTCGACGCCTACGACGATCGCGTGGAAGCGCATTTCGGCTACCAGCCGCTGATCGCCACGCTCACCGGCACGCAGGGCACCGCGATCCGCGTGCTCGACTACGGCTGCGGCGGCGGCAAGGTCTCGCGCCGGCTCAAGGCCGCGGGCGTGGCGCACGTGACGGGCGTGGACATCGCGCCGACCATGATCGAGAAGGCCCGGGCCGCCGGCGGCGCCGACGGCGACGGGCTCGACTACGCGCTGATCCGCAGCGGCAGCACGCCGTTTCCGGAGGCCAGCTTCGACGCGGCGGTGTCGTGCTTCCTGTTCATCAACGTCCCCGAGCGCGAGGAACTGGGCCGTATCGCCGCCGAGGTGTTCCGCGTGCTGAAGCCGGGCGGCCGGTTCTACATCCTCGACACGAACCCGCGCACCACCGGCGTCAGCTACCCGACGTTCCGCAACGGCCATCCGGGCGTGGTGTACCACGACGGCGACGAGCGGCCGGTGTTCCTCGACGTGCCGGGGCACGGCGTGTTCGAGATCGTCGATACCCACTGGGACACCACCACCTATCGCGAGATGCTGATCTCGGCCGGCTTCGCGATCGATTCGGCGAAGGCGCTCAGCGTGGTGGACACGGCACCCGCGCTCGACGGCGAGCCGGCGGTGGACGACCTCGGCGGCTACGCGCCGTTCGTGTTGTTCCAGGCCACCAAGCCGCGCGGCTGAGGCGCCGATGCGAGCCCCGAAGCGGCGGCCGGCGCGGCGCGCGATGCAGCCGCGCAGGCGGCGCGGCGCCGGCTTCGCCGGTCCGGCCAGACTGGTTGCGCGTACAACCAGGATGAGGCGTCCGCGCGGACGCGCATCGGCGCAGCGGATGCCGTCGCCATGATCGCCAACGTGCTCAGCATCGCCGGCACCGATCCGACCGGCGGCGCCGGCATCCAGGCCGACCTGAAGACGTTCTCGGCGCTCGGCGCCTACGGCATGTCGGTCATCACGGCGGTGGTCGCGCAGAACACCCGCGGCGTGCGCGGCTTCCAGACGCTCGATCCGGCCTTCATCGTCGAGCAGATCGACGCCGTGTTCGACGACGTGACCGTGCACGCCGTGAAGCTCGGCATGCTCGCCACCGCGGAGATCGTGGAGGCCGTCGCCGCGGCGCTGGCCCGCCATCGCGTCACCACCATCGTGCTCGATCCCGTGATGGTGGCCAAGAGCGGCGACCAACTGCTCGCGCCCGACGCGGTGGCGGCGATCCGCGAGCGGCTGGTGCCGATCGCCACGCTGATCACGCCGAACCTGCCCGAGGCCGGCGTGCTGCTCGACCGGCCGGCGCCCGCCTCGCCGGCGGCGATGCACGAAGCGCTGCCCGCGCTGCATGCGCTCGGCCCGCGCTGGGTGCTGCTCAAGGGCGGCCACCTGTCGGGGGCGGACAGCACCGACCTGCTGTTCGGCGCGAACGGCACCACCGAGCTGGCCGCGCCGCGCATCGCGACGCGCAACGATCACGGCACCGGCTGCACGCTGTCGGCGGCGGTTGCCGCGCTGCTGCCGCATCACCCGATGGAGGAGAGCGTGCGGCGCGCGAAGGCTTACCTGAGCGGCGCGCTGGCGGAATCCTGGCGGCTCGAGGTCGGCCACGGCCGTGGGCCGGCCCACCATTTTCACGCGCTCTGGCGTTAGCGCCGGACGATCCTGCCGGGGTACCGGCGCATCAAAAACCAAGGAAAAATCATGCGTCGAATGTTCTGCCGCTTCATGCTTGCCCTGGGATTATGGCTCGCGATCCTGCCTCACGCGTTTGCCGGCGCGCCCCAGCAGTTGACGGTCGCGCTCTATCCCTGGGTGCCCCGCGTCGATCAGTTCCAGCAGGCGATCGAGACGGAATGGAAGAAGGTCCACCCCGAAATCGCGCTGCAGTTCGTACCTGATAGCGAGTGGGACGGCGGCTATTCGGGCGATCCGCCCGCGAGCGCGGACGTCTACATCTACGACGCGATCTTCTTCGACTACTTCCGCAGCAAGAACTGGCTCGAACCGCTCGCGGCCAGCGAGGTGCAGAACATCGGCGACTACCTGCCCTATGCGATCGACGGCGTGAAGGTGGGGGACCGCTACTACAGCCTGCCGCAGCTGGGCTGCGCGAACCTGCTCTTCTATCACAAGAACGACGCGGCGCTCGCGGCCGCCACCACGCTCACGCAGGTCCACGCGGCGCTGCAGCAATGCACCTATACGAGCGAGATGCCGCCGGACCGGCGCGGGCTGATGCTCGACATGTCGGGCGGCACCACCAGCAGCGCGCTGTACCTGGACGCGGCGCACAGCCAGAACGGCGCCTATCCGCTGCCGCTGCCGTGGAGCGCGGCGCAGCTCGATCCGGACGCGGTGGCGAGCCTGCGCACGCTGCTCGCGATGGCCAGCTTCCCGAACGCGACGGCGAGCCTGCCGGGGCAGTACGACCGCTCGGTCTGGTTCAGCAACGGCGAGGGGCGCGCGGTGATCGGCTATTCCGAGTCGATGTCGGCGATGAGCGAGGCGACGCGCCAGGACATCGACTTCAAGATCATGCCGCTGTCCGACCACGCCGAGCCGCCGCTGTTCTACGCCGACGTGATCGGCGTGAACACCACCACCAACCTGCGCGGCACGCGCGCGCTGGCGGTGCAGCTCGCCAACGTGATCGCCGCCTCGACGACCATGCTCGAGAGCATCGGGCCGGACGCCAGCGCGGTGCCGCAATACCTGTTCGCCACGCGGCGCAGCGTGCTCGACACGCTGGCGGCCAGCTATCCGCTGTACGCGAAGATGAACGCGCTGCTCGACGCCGCCGGCCAGCCGGAGATGTTCAAGCTCGACGCGCAGGCCCGCAACTGGCTCGACACCATGAGCCCGCCGATCCAGCAGAGCGCGCAGGCCAACTACGTGTGCGGCTGCGATATCGACACCACGCGGCCGATCGCCGACTACCGCGCCGCGCAGGCGGTCTGCCCGGCCGTGTGCTCGGCGCAGGGCGGCTGGAACGGGCAGTGGACCAACCGCCAGCCGGCCGCGCCGGCCGGCACCTCGGCGTGCGGCTGCAACACCTGCCCGACCTCGGCGCCGACGGCCTCGATGGTGCCGGCGGCGCGGACGCTGAAGTTCGGGAAGTTCGCGCACTGACGGGGCGGCGCGGGCGCGGCTGGCTGGCGGTGGAGATGCGGCGGCCCCGGTAGCGGAGCGGCGCCTTCAGCGATGTTGAGGGAGCGGCTCTCGCGTGGTGCGCGGGCCGCCTTGGTGCGATGCGGCGGCGGCCCGTGTGCCGCAACACGCCGTCCCGCCCAGGCGCCGTCCACGCTCAGTCCTGCTCGGCCACCGCCTTGCCGACGCGATGGAACGCGCGTCCGAAGTAGATCAGCGCATCGCCTTCGCCGCGCACGCGGATCGCCGTCGCCTCGACGAACAGCACCGTGTGCGAGCCCACGTCCTTCATCTCGACGATCGTGCCCTGCACGCTCGCCAGCGCGTCGCGCAGCACCGGCAGGCCACCGGGGCCTTCGTCCCAGCCGGTCTGGCCGAAGCGCGCGTCCATCGGCAGGTTGGTCAGGCCCGCGAAGTGGCGGGCGAGCGGCTCGTGCTCGGCCGGCAGCACGTTCACGCAGAGCGAGCTGTGGCCCGTGAACGTCGCGTGCGTGCTGCTGCTGCGGTTCAGGCAGACGAGCAGCGTCGGCGGCGTGTCGGTGACCGAGCAGACGGCGCTCGCGGTCACGCCGCAGCGGCCGTGCGGGCCGGCCGTCGTGATCACGTTGACGGCGGCGCCCAGATGCGCCATCGCGTGGCGGAACAGCGTGCGGGCATCGTCGTCGGCACTCGCGCGCGAAGGGTCGGTCATGAGAACTCCTGAATCGAAAAGCATGACGAAACGACGGGCGGCGTGAAATGCTGCGCCGCGGAATTCGCCGGCCGGACCGGCAGTGTCGCGCGTCTCGTCGGAAAAATCGGGGAAACCCCTTGCATACCGGGGTTTTGGTCGACGCCGGGCCGCGCCTGTGCCGCGCCGCGTCGAGGAATGCCGAGCAAGCGGGCCGGGCGCGATCGGCTGGGGCGCCGGCCGGCGAGCGGTGGCCGCCGCGTGAGCGCGTTGGCGCGGGAACGTGGTGAGGGCGGTGAGGGCGGCACCGGCTCGCGAAGCCGGCTGTGAAGCGCCTTTGAGGCGTCCGGGCGCCGCGCGCCGTCTACTTCTCCGCCTCGAGCGAGCGCATGGTGCGCAGCGACGGGAACAGCCGCGTCCACAGCAGCGCGATCGCGATCGTGCAGGCCCCGCCGATCAGTACGGCCGGCTGTGCGCCCCACCAGCCCGCGGTGATGCCCGATTCGAATTCGCCGAGCTGGTTCGAGGTGCCGATGAACAGCGCGTTGACGGCACTGACGCGGCCGAGCATCTCGTCGGGCGTGCGCAGCTGTACGAGCGAGGAGCGCACCACCACGCTGATCACGTCGGCCGCGCCGAGCGTGGCGAGCGAGACGATCGACAGCGGCAGCCAGGTCGACAGCCCGAACACCAGCGTGGCGAGGCCGAACACCACCACGCCGCCGAACATCGCGATGCCCGGGCGCTTGCGCATCGGGTGCCGCGCGAACCAGAGCGTGCCGGCCAGCGCGCCGATGGCGGGCGCCGAGCGCAGCAGCCCGAGCCCCCACGGCCCGGCATGCAGGATGTCGCGCGCATAGATCGGCATCAGCGAGACGGCGCCGCCGAACAGCACGGCGAACAGATCGAGCGACAGCGCGCCGAGGATCGCCGGCTCGCGACGGATGAAGGCGATGCCCGAGAACACCGATTCGAGCGTGACGGGCGCGCGCGGCACCGGCTTGCTGGTCAGCTTCAACGTACCCATCAGGTAGGCGGCGCAGCCGAAGCAGACGATGCCGATCAGGTACACCACGTTCGGCCCGACGCCGTACAGCAGGCCGCCCGCGGCCGGGCCGATGATCAGCGCGGTCTGGGTGGCCGAGGTGGACAGCGCGGTGGCGCGCGGCAGCTGTGCGCGCGGCACCACGGCCGGCAGCAGCGAGGCGACGGTCGGGTTCTCGAACGCGCGCGCCGCGCCGAGGCAGACGGCGAGCGCGTAGATCATCGACGCGTTGAGCCAGCCGCCGAGCGTGCCGGCGAGGAACACCGCCGAGGCGATCGCGAGCAGCGTCTGGCAGGTGGCGACGATGCGGCGCCGGTCATAGCGGTCGGCGACGTGGCCCACCACCAGCGTCAGCACGAACATCGGCAGGAACTGCGCGAGCCCGACCAGGCCGAGCGCGTAGGCGCTTTTCGTCAGCGCGTAGATGTGCCAGCCGATCGCGACCGACAGCATCTGGAACGAGATCGAGGACAGCACGCGCGCGCTCCAGAAGCGTTGGAACGTGGCTTGCCGAAGCGCGTGGGGAGAAGGGCCGGACAGGTCGGTGGACTCGGGCATGGACGAAAGGCGATCGACGCGAAACGAAACGTGGAACGATCTGCGGCAGCTTGCCGCAGATCGCAAAACGGCAAGTGTAGATGAGTTCGCGCGGGCTTGCGGAATGATGGATGCCGATGTCTGGCGGCCGGGCGGGAGAGTCATGGCGCGGCGCATGCGCGGGCCGTCGTCCGGGCCGGGGAAACGGCGAACGGAACGGAAGCGGGACGACGGGAAGCGAGAGGGGCGACTGAACAGGAAAGGCACCGGACGGCGGTGCCGCGCTTTTCGTGGAGCGTGGCGCCTGCCGTCCTGCCGGATGCGTTGGTAGGCTCGATTGGATTCGAACCAACGACCCCCACCATGTCAAGGTGGTGCTCTAACCAACTGAGCTACGAGCCTGCGTGAGGCGCGAATTATAGAGAGGCCCGTGCGATGTTGCAAGCGCCCGATCGCGATTTCACGCGGGCTGCCCGCCGCCGGTTTCGCGGGTGCCTGCCGTGCTGCGTTCAGTGCGCCGTGTCGGGCTGCGCGCCGAGCGCATCGGCCAGGCGTGTCTCGAGAAATGCGAGCAGCGTGCGGATCGCGGTCGACCCCTGCCGGTGCTGCGGATAGACCGCGCTGAGCCGCAGCGGCGGGCTCGCGTGCGCGCCGAGGATCGCCACCAGCTCGCCGCGCGCGAGCGCCGGGCCGACGATGAACTGCGGCAGCAGCGCGATGCCGAGCCCGGCGATCGCCGCGTCGCGCACCACGTCGCCGTTGTTGGCCACCAGCGGCCCCTGCACGTCATAGGCGCGCCGCCCGCCGGCGGTATCGAATTCCCAGCCGTCGCGCAGCTCCTGCCCGTAGAGCAGGCAGGCATGGCCATGCAGGTCGGCCGGCGTGGCCGGCTCGCCGTGCAGGCGCCGGTAGGCGGGGCTGCAGCAGGCGATCATGCGCAGCGTGCCGAGCGTGCGCGCCACCAGCGTCGAATCGGCCAGCGCGCCGATCCGCAGCGCGAGGTCGAAGCCCTCGCCGATCAGGTCCACGCGCCGGTCGCTCAGCTCGACGTCGAGCCGCACCGCCGGATGCGCGGCCAGGAACTCGGCGATCAGCGGCGAGAGGTGGCTCATGCCGAACGACATCGGCGCGCTGATCTTCAGCGAGCCGTGCAGCTCGGTATGACGGGCCGACATCGCTTCCTCGGCCTGCGCGACCTCGGCCAGGATCCGCTGCGCGTGCGTGTAGAACGTCTGCCCCGATTCGGTCACGGCCAGCTTGCGCGTGTTGCGGTTCAGGAGGCGCACGCGCAGCGCCGCCTCGAGCGTGGCCATGCGCCGGCTGACGAACTGCTTGGACAGCAGCAGCTTGTCGGCCGCGCCGGTGAAGCTGCCGGCGTCCACCGTCGCGATGAAGATGCGGAGATCGTCGAGTTGCATGATTGTCCACCAAAATAGGACGATGATTATCTCATGGGCGATTTATTCATCAAGATGGTTGACTTAAGATGCATCCCATCGAGCAACGCCATGTCAACGGGACACGGCGGGCTCAACCGGAGATTCATCATGATCGAAGTCAGAAACGCCAGCGACCGCGGCCGTGCCGAACACGGCTGGCTCAGCTCCCGCCACACCTTCTCGTTCGCCAACTACTACGATCCGCAGCAGGTCGGCTTTTCGGACCTGCTCGTGATCAACGACGATCGCGTCGCGCCGGGCCGCGGCTTCGGCACCCATCCGCACCGCGACATGGAAATCCTCTCGTACGTGCTGGAAGGCGCGCTCGAACACAAGGATTCGATGGGCACCGGCTCGGTGATCGTGCCGGGCGACGTGCAGCTGATGAGCGCCGGCACGGGCGTCGCGCACAGCGAGTTCAACCACTCGCGTGACGACGGCGTCCACTTCCTGCAGATCTGGGTCGGGCCGTCGGAGAAGGGTGCGCAGCCGCGCTACCAGCAGGCCAGCGTCGACGCGGCGCGCAAGCGCGGCCGGCTGCAGCTGGTGGTGTCGCCCGACGCCGCCGACGGGTCGCTCGCGATCCGCCAGGACACGCGGATCTACGCCGGGCTGTTCGACGGCGACGAAACGGCCAGCCTTGAGTTGCCGGAAGGCCGCTTCGGCTATGTCCACGTGGCCCGCGGCAGCGTGGCGGTGAACGGCGTCACGCTCGGCGAGGGCGACGGCGCGCGGATTCGCGACGAGCGGACGCTGACGTTCTCCGCCGGCCGCGACGCCGAGGTGCTGGTGTTCGACCTGCGCCCGCTCGACGTGACGGCCGACTGGGCCTGAAACCTGGCCCGGCGCGACCTGGGCCGGCCCGTGTCGGTCCGGCCGGGTCCATCGTGTTTCGTTATTGATTTGCAGGACTAAGCGGCTGATGATGGCGGGACGCGGGGCCGACCTCGCGTTCCTTGTCTCGAAACCGGGGCCGTCATCGGCGCAAGGCATCATTCGACATCGTCAAACAAAGGATCAAGACCATGCGTTACCTCTCCCTCGACAAACAGAAAGACGGCGTGCTGCTGCTCGCCCGCGTGCTGCTGATGGTGCTGTTCGTGCTGTTCGGCTGGCAGAAGCTGACCGGCTTTGCCGGCACCGTCGGCTACATGGCGAGCGTGGGCGCGCCGGCGCCCGAGCTGTCGGCGATCATCGCGGTGGTGATGGAGTTCGCGGTGGGGCTGCTGATCGTGCTGGGCTTCTACACGCGCCCGCTCGCGCTGCTGCTCGCGCTCTACACGCTCGGCACCGCGTTCATCGGCCATCACTACTGGACCATGACGGGCGCCGAGCACTACGCGAACCTGATCAACTTCTACAAGAACGTCAGCATCGTCGGCGGCCTGCTCGCGCTGGCCGTGACCGGCCCGGGGCGCTTCTCGATCGACGGCCGCTGAGGCGGCGCGCACGGCAACCGGCCCGCGTTCGGCGGGCCGCACTTGTCAGGCCATATTCACCGGCCCTTACTTGGCGGGCCGCATTCATCGGCCCGCCATCACCGGTCCGCAGCCGTCGGCCAGCCAACCATCGGCCCGCCCGCGCGATCCCGCGCCGGCGGGCCGTGTCGCGTGTGGGCTCAGCGCGTCTCGCCGGCCGCGGGCGGCGCCGCGCCGGTCAGCGGAGTGTGCCGCACGCCGGACACGTAGAGCAGGATCAGCGACACCCACACGATGCCGTAGAGCAGCATGAAGCAGGTGGTGCGCACGGGGATGAACTCGAGCAGCGCGCCCCACAGCACCGGCAGCAGGAAGCCGCCGAGGCCGCCCGCCAGCCCGACGATGCCGGTCACCACGCCCATGCTGTCGGGGAAATCGTCGGCGACGTACTTGAACGTGGAAGCCATGCCGAACGCGAACACCACGCCGAGCACGAAGGTCAGCGCGACGAAGCCGGCGAGCGGCATGGCGATATGCAGCCGGGCCGTGCCGTCGATGGTGTGGATCACGAAATCGGTGGCCGGATACGACAGCAGGAACAGGCAGACCCAGGCGATCCACAGGCCGCGCCAGGTCACCGCGTGGGCGCCGAAGCGGTCCGACAGCGCGCCGCCGAGCGCGCGCAGCACCGAGCCCGGCAGCGAGAAGCCGGCCGCGAAGGCCGAGGCGGCCACCAGCGAGATGCCGTATTCGCGCGTCACGTACTGCGGAATCCACAGCGAGAGCGCGGTGAAGCCGCCGAACGTGACCGAGTAGTACTGGCAGAGCCGCCAGACGCGCGGGTCGCGCAGCGTGCGGAACGAGGCGACGAGCGAGCCGCCCTTCGCGCCCGCGCCGGGGTCGCGCGCCGCGGCGAACCAGAAGATCACCGCCGTGACGAGCAGCACCACCGCATAGGCGCGCGGCACGAAGCGCCAGCCGTAGGCCGCTTCGAGCGACGGCGTGACGAACAGGTTGACGGCCGCGCCCACCGTGCCCGCGCCGAAGAAACCCATCGCGAAGCCGCGCCGCTTGGGCGGGAAGAAGCGCGCCACGTAGGGCGTGCCGACCGCGAACGAGGCGCCCACGCAGCCGAGGAACAGGCCGATCACGAGGAACTGCCAGAGCTGCGTGGCATAGCTGATGCCGTACACCGGCACCGCGCAGACCACCAGCAGCGTGGTCATCACCACGCGCCCGCCGAAGTGGTCGGTCCAGATGCCGAGCGGCAGGCGCATCACCGCGCCCGTCAGCACCGGCGTGGCGGTCAGCAGGCCGAATTCGAAGTTGTTGAGGGCGAGGTCGGCGCGCAGCTGCACGCCGAGCACGCCGAACATCATCCAGACGACGAAGCAGACCATGAACGCGAGCGTGCTCGCGAAGAGCACCGACCATGCGCGCAGCGGGATCGTCTGCGCATCCGGCGACGAGCCGGCGTTGAGTTGACGAGTCATACACGACACTCCGTGTGGTTGAGGCGAGGTTCGCCGGGCCGCCGCCGCGCCCGCGACGTATTCGCGGCGCGGCGGCTGGCGTGGATTCGAGCAGTGCGATTTCGGGCGAGGTGGATCCGGCCGGCGCGACGATCGCGGCCCGGCCGGCGCAGCATCGGCACCGGCGGCCCGCCGCACGCGCCGGCCGTGAGCCGGGGCCGGGCGCGCATGGCCGTGCTCAGCGCTTGCGCACGAGCTGGTAAGGGCGCAGCAGGTAGCCGAGCGAGGCGATGCCGCTCCAGATGTGGACCATCCGCGTGAACGGCGAGACCAGGAAGATCGTGAAGCCGAGCAGGATGTGGAGCCGGTAGGTGAGCGGCACGCCCACGAGCAGGTTCGCGGCGTCGGGGCGGAACGTGACGATGCCCTTCACGTAGTCGGTCAGCTGGATGAACATCGCGCCGTCCATGTGGCGCGTCGACAGCACCACCGTGCCGAGCCCGAGCGCGAGCTGCGCCCACAGCATCAGCACGATCAGGATGTCGCGATGGCGGCTTTGGTGGCGCACGCGCGCGTCGCCGAGCCGGCGCGCGATCAGGATCGTGATGCCGACGAACGCGGCGAGGCCAGCCGTGCCGCCGCCGACCATCGCGATCAGCTGGTGCTGCGACGCCGACAGGAACGGCGAGACGAGCCAGTGCGGCATCAGGAAGCCGGCGAAATGCCCGACCACGACCACCAGCACGCCCCAGTGGAACAGGTTGCTGCCCAGGCGCAGCGCGCCGCGCCGCAGCAGCTGCGACGAGTCGCTCTTCCAGGTGTACTGGTCGCGATCGAAGCGGATCAGGCTGCCGACGAGCAGCACCGCGAGGCAGAGATACGGATAGATGTCGAACAGGAAGTAGGTCGAATAGGCGCTCATGATTGTCCCCTCGCGGAGGATCGGATCGGATCGTGGCCGGCGGCCGGGCGCCGGGCGTGGAAATGGATCGGTTGCGTGTCGGGTTCGGGGGCGCCCGGTACTGAGGTGGGTTCGCCGCCGGGCGCCGGCTTCGGCGCCGCGGCTCCCGCGCCGCCGAAGCGCACCGGCGCGTCGGCATGGGACGCGTCGAGTTCGCGCAGATCGGCCGGCGTCGGCGGGGCTGCCGCGTCGTCCACCGGCGCGTCCGGCGCGGGCGGCATCTGCCCGGGCGCGATGCCGGCCAGCGGCAGCAGCGCGCCGAGCACGAAGCCGTAATGGCTGCCGCGCCGCGCCAGCTGCTGCGCCAGCGCGAGCAGGATCGCGGCGGTCTCGCCGAGCAGCGCGGCCGCCTCCGGTGCCGGCAGCCGCGACAGGTATTCGAGGAACACCGGCAGGTAGTCGGGCAGTTCGCCGGGGTTTAGTGACAGCCCGTGGCGCTCGTAGGTCTGCAGCAGGTCCACCATCGCCTGGCCGCGGTCGCGCGATTCGCCGTGGACGTGCTCGAACAGATGCAGCGAGGTGGCGCGCCCGTGATCGAACAGGCCGACGTGGTTCTCCTGCAGCGTCAGCAGGTCGTGGCCGCGCAGATAGGCGTGGAAGCGCGCGAGGCCGGCCACGCTGGCAACCGTGGCCGGCCGCGCGCCGAGTTGCTCGCGCAGGCAGGCGTCGATCGAATCGAGCGCGTCGAGCAGCGCCGCGTCGGGATAGTCGAGCAGCATCGACAGCGCCGCATAGGTGATGGACGGCACGACAACGGCTGGCACGGCGGCGGCTGGCACGGCGGCGGCAGGCTCCACGGCGGAAGGCATGGCGGTGGAAGGCATCGGGCTCATCGCGTCACCTCGCGGATCGGGATCGTCTGGCGCGGCTTCGCCGAGCCGAACAGGCCGGTGCCGGAGCGCCCGTCCGAGCAGCCGTTGCCGAACGAGAAACCGCAGGCGGCACGCAGGTCGAAGGTGTCCTCCGCGTATTCGCGGTGGCTGCTCGGGATCACGAAGCGATCCTCGTGGTTGGCGATCGCGAGGTAGCGGTACATCTGCTCGACCTGCGCGACCGACAGGCCGGCCTGGTCGAGCACGGCGCGCGCGTCGGCGTCGCTCGCGCCGTCCACGTGGCGCGCGCGCATGAAGCTGCGCATCGCCAGCAGCCGTTCGAGCGCGAGCTTCACCGGCGCCTCGTCGCCGGCCGTCAGCAGGTTCGCCAGATAGCGCAGCGGGATGCGCAGCGAGCCGACGTCGGGCAGCAGGCCGTGCATGCCGAGCGTGCCGCCGTTGGCCGCCGCGTTGATCGGCGAGAGCGGCGGCACGTACCAGACCATCGGCAGCGTGCGGTATTCCGGGTGCAGCGGGAACGCGATCTTCCAGTCGATCGCCATCTTGTGGACGGGCGAGCGGCGCGCCGCGTCGAGCCAGGCGGCCGGCACGCCGTCGCGTTCGGCCTGCGCGATCACGAGCGGATCGTGCGGATCGAGGAACACCGAGAGCTGCGCCTCGTAGAGATCGGTCTCGTGCTCGACGGCGGCGGCCTCGCCGATCCGGTCGGCGTCGTAGAGCAGCACGCCGAGATAGCGGATGCGGCCCACGCAGGTTTCCGAGCAGACGGTCGGCTCGCCGGCCTCGATGCGCGGATAGCAGAAGATGCACTTCTCGGCCTTGCCGCTCTTCCAGTTGTAGTAGATCTTCTTGTACGGGCAGCCCGACACGCACATGCGCCAGCCGCGGCACTTGTCCTGGTCGATCAGCACCACGCCGTCCTCCTCGCGCTTGTAGATCGAGCCCGACGGGCACGACGCGACGCAGGCCGGGTTCAGGCAGTGCTCGCAGAGCCGCGGCAGGTACATCATGAAGGTGTTTTCGAACTGGCCGTAGATCTCCTTCTGCACGGCCTCGAAGTTCGCGTCGCGGGCGCGCTTCTCGAACTCGCCGCCGAGGATCTCCTCCCAGTTCGGGCCGCCCTCGATCTTCTCGAGCCGCCGGCCGCTCACCAGCGAGCGCGGCCGCGCCACCGGCGGCGCGCTGGTGGAGCCGGCGCCGTGCAGGTGCGCGTAGTCGAACGTGAACGGCTCGTAGTAGTCGTCGATCTCGGGCAGGTCCGGGTTCGCGAAAATCTTCGCGAGCACGCGCAGCCGGTTGCCGCCGCGCGGCGTGATGCGGCCGTCGGCGTGGCGCTGCCAGCCGCCGTGCCAGCGCTGCTGGTTTTCCCATTCGTTCGGATAGCCGACGCCGGGTTTGGACTCGACGTTGTTGAACCAGGCGTATTCCACGCCTTCGCGGCTCGTCCAGACGTTCTTGCAGGTGACCGAGCAGGTGTGGCAGCCGATGCATTTGTCGAGGTTCAGCACCATCGCGATCTGGGCACGGACTTTCATCGCGTTTCTCCGGCAGGCAGGTCGGCCGTGGCGGTTTCGCCATCGAGCCAGTCGATACGATTCATCTTGCGCACGATCAGGAATTCGTCGCGGTTCGAGCCGACGGTCCCGTAGTAGTTGAAGCCATACGAGAGCTGCGCGTAGCCGCCGATCATGTGGGCCGGCTTCAGCGCGACGCGCGTGACCGAGTTGTGGATGCCGCCGCGCGTGCCGGTGATCTCCGAGCCCGGCACGTTCACGATCTTCTCCTGCGCGTGGTACATCATCGCCATGCCGGCCGGCACGCGCTGGCTCACCACGGCCCGCGCGCACAGCGCGCCGTTGGTGTTGAAGCATTCGATCCAGTCGTTGTCGGCCACGCCGAGCGCGCGCGCGTCGTCCTCCGAAATCCAGACGATCGGGCCGCCGCGCGAGAGCGTCAGCATCAGCAGGTTGTCGGTGTAGGTGCTGTGGATGCCCCACTTCTGGTGTGGTGTGAGGAAGTTCAGCGCGCGCTCGGGGTTGCCGTTCGAGCGCGTGCCGAGCAGTCCCTGGTAGCTGCGCGTGTCGACGGGCGGCTTGTAGACGCACAGCGATTCGCCGAACGCGCGCATCCAGGCGTGATCCTGGTAGAGCTGCTGGCGGCCCGACAGCGTGCGCCACGGAATCAGTTCGTGGACGTTGGTGTAGCCCGCGTTGTACGAGACGTGTTCCGATTCGATCCCGCTCCAGGTCGGCGACGAGATGATCTTGCGCGGCTGCGCCTGGATATCGCGGAAGCGGATCTTCTCGTCGGCGCGCGCGACGGCCAGATGCGTGTGGTCGATGCCGGTGATGGCCGACAGCGCGCGCCACGCCTTCATCGCGACTTCGCCGTTGGTTTCCGGCGCGAGCGAGAGGATCACCTCGGCCGCGTCGATCGCGCTGTCGATGCGCGGCCGGCCGCGCGTGGCGTCGTTTGAGCCGGGTGCGGCGCTGGCGGAGTCGGCGGCCGTGGCGGGCGGAGTCGACGCGGCGGCGGTGCGCCGGTTCAGTTCGCCGAGCAGC
The DNA here is from genome assembly GCF_022870505.1 of Burkholderia perseverans. Classification (NCBI taxonomy): domain Bacteria; kingdom Pseudomonadati; phylum Pseudomonadota; class Betaproteobacteria; order Burkholderiales; family Burkholderiaceae; genus Burkholderia; species Burkholderia perseverans. The sequence goes on along the minus strand of NZ_CP045093.1, from coordinate 2,731,329 downwards.
GCGACCTCGTCGCGCGTATCCCAGCCGATGCCCTTGCCGCCGTTGCCGAGCCGGTCCATCAGCGGGCCCAGCGAGGTGAAGCGCCGGAACGTGGCCGGGTAGTCGCGCTCGACCACCGTCACGGCCGGCATCGTGCGGCCCGGCACCGGTTCGCATTCGCCGCGCTTCCAGTCGCGCACGTCGTGCGGCTGCGCGAGTTCACCCGGCGAATCGTGTGCGATCGGCGCGAGCACCACGTCGCGCTCCACGCCGAGATGGCCTTCGCAGAGTTCGGAGAAGCGCCCTGCGATGCCCTTGAAGATCTCCCAGTCGCTGCGGGCCTGCCAGGCCGGATCGACGGCCGCCGACAGCGGATGGATGAACGGATGCATGTCGGACGTGTTCATGTCGTCCTTCTCGTACCAGGTCGCGGTGGGCAGCACGACGTCCGAGTAGAGGCAGGTGGTGGACATCCGGAAGTCGAGCGTGACGAGCAGGTCGAGCTTGCCGCGCGGCGCCTCGTCGTGCCATGTCACCTCGCTCGGCCGCGTGCCGCCCGTCGCGCCGAGATCCTCGCCCTGCACGCCGTGCGTGGTGCCGAGCAGATGCTTGAGGAAATACTCGTGGCCCTTGCCGGCCGAGCCGAGCAGGTTCGAGCGCCAGACGAACAGGTTGCGCGGGAAGCTGGCGGGCGCGTCGGGATCCTCGCAGGCGAGCCGCTGCGTGCCCGCCGCGAGCTGCCGCGCCAGTTCGGCGCCGGCCTGGGCCGCATCGCCGAGCGTGGCGCCCACGCGCAGCGGGTTGGCCGCGAGCTGCGGCGCCGACGGCAGCCAGCCCATCCGTTCGGCGCGCACGTTGTAGTCGATCGGCGTGGCGTCGAAGCGGTCGCGCTCGGCCAGCGGCGAGAGCAGCGCGCGCGGATCCATGGTGTCGTAGCGCCATTGATCGGTGTGCGCGTAGAAGAACGAGGTGGCGTTCATCTGGCGCGGCGGGCGCGACCAGTCGAGCGCGAACGCGAGCGCGGTCCAGCCCGTCTGCGGCCGCAGCTTCTCCTGCCCGACGTAGTGCGACCAGCCTCCGCCCGACTTGCCGATGCAGCCGCACATCACCAGCATGTTGATGATCGCGCGGTACGACATGTCCATGTGGAACCAGTGGTTGAGTCCCGCGCCGATGATCACCATCGACTTGCCTTCGGTCTTGTGCGCGTTTTCGGCGAACTGCCGCGCCACCGCGATCGCATCCTCGCGCCGCACGCCGGTGATCGCTTCCTGCCAGGCCGGCGTGTAGGGCAGGTCGTCGTCGTAGCTGGCGGCCACGTCGCGGCCGCCGAGACCCTGGTCGAGCCCGTAGTTGGCGACGAACAGATCGTAGACGGTGGTCACGAGCATCTCGCCGTCGGGTGTCGCCACGCGCCGCGCGCCGATCCGGCGCGACAGCGTGGAGCCGTGCGAGGTGGGCGCGAAATGCGCGTGCGGCTGGTTCGCGAAGTAGGGGAACAGCATGTCCACCACTTCGTCGTGGTCGATCGTGCAGGACAGCCGCGGCGCGAGCGCGGCGCCGCCGGAGGTTTGCTCGCGCAGGTTCCACTTGCCGCGGTCGGCCTCGCCGTCCTTCGCCCAGCGAAAGCCGATCGAGCCGTTCGGCACGACGAAATCGCCGCTCGCCTCGTCGATCATCACGCATTTCCAGTCGGCGCGGTCGGCCTCGCCGAGCGCGCCGTCGAAGTCGCTCGCGCGCGCGAGCCGTTCCGGCACGTAGCCGCCGTCGCGATGCGGCACGAGGCGCACCAGGCATGGCATGTCGGTGAAGCGCCGGCAGTAGTCGAGGAAATAGGCGCTGCGACCGGCGAGGTGGAATTCCTTGAGGATCACGTGGCCCATCGCGAGCGCGAGCGCCGCGTCGGTGCCCTGCTTCGGGTGCAGCCAGAGATCGCCGAATTTCGCGCCCTCCGCGTAGTCGGGGAAGATCGACACGACCTGGGTGCCGCGATAGCGCGCCTCGACGAGAAAGTGCGCGTCGGGCGTGCGCGTCTGCGGGACGTTGGAGCCCCACATCACGATGAACGTCGAGTTGTACCAGTCGGCCGATTCGGGCACGTCGGTCTGCTCGCCCCAGGTTTGCGGCGAGGCGGGCGGCAGGTCGCAATACCAGTCGTAGAAGCTCAGGCACACGCCGCCCAGCAGCGACAGGTAGCGCGAGCCGGCCGCATACGACACCATCGACATCGCCGGGATCGGCGAGAAGCCGGCGATGCGGTCGGGGCCGTGGCGGCTCACCGTGTCGACGTTGGCGGCCGCGACGAGTTCCTCGACCTCGCTCCAGCCCGCGCGCACGAAGCCGCCGAGCCCGCGGCGGGCCTGGTAGGCGCGCCGTGCCTGCGGATCCTCGACGATCGCGCGCCATGCCTCGACGGGCGCGAGCGTCGCGCGCTTCTCGCGCCACAGCTTCATGAGCGCGCCGCGCACCAGCGGGTATTTGAGGCGGTTCGCGCTGTAGAGATACCAGGAGTAGGAGGCGCCGCGCGCGCAGCCGCGCGGCTCGTGGTTCGGCATGTCGGGACGCGTGCGCGGGTAGTCGGTCTGCTGGGTTTCCCAGGTCACGATGCCGCCCTTCACGTAGACCTTCCACGAACAGGAGCCGGTGCAGTTCACGCCATGCGTCGAGCGGACGATCCGGTCGTGCTGCCAGCGCTTGCGGTATCCGTCCTCCCAGGTACGGTCCTCGTCGGTCGATACGCCGTGACCCTGGGAGAACGGTTGTCGAGTTGCGGTGAAATACCGCAGGCGATCGACGAAATGACTCATGAAAACCTCGTATGCGGGTACGTTTGCCAGACTTCGCTTATTGGTTTCGGTTAATGCGAATTCGACGATATAACGAGCGCCGGCGGCTTGGTGTTGTGCTCCGCAACAAGACGGGAGATATATCAAAGTTTGATCAATTCGCCGGATTGTGCCGGGATAGGGAGACAATCTGTGAAATCGGCGTGACACCGCAGGCGTGTTTCAACCTATTTTTTTGTATATGACGACATGTCGATGGATGAATCGGCGCGCGGCTTTTTATTCGATTTCTCGAGGGGGGAAGACTTGATGAAATGCGTCGCGGATGGAGCGGCGAAATTCGAGATTGATCGATGCCGCAATTGATTTGCGTCAATCAATGATGAGAAAACCGGACGGGGAGCGGACAGCTTCGGTCGCGCGAAGCGAGGCACGCGATGCGGTGGCGGGGTGGCGCGCCGCGCGGTGAGAATGGAGAGCAGAACGCGGGCGCGGCGCCCGCGGAGCGACGGCCTGCGTGGAGCGGGCCGATAAGGCGGCCGGCCGGTCAGCCGCCCAGCCGCCGCAGGCGCGCGAACAGCCCGTGCTGCGCGATCCAGTCGGCGTAGGCGCGATAGTCGGGGTCGCGCATCAGGTGGCGCTCCTCGGTCTTCGCGCGCAGGAAGTAGATGCCGTTCACGGCGAGCAGCGCCGCGCAGTGCGCCACCGCCACCTGCCAGCCGAGCGCGCCGACGAACGGCACCGAGATCATCCAGTACGACAGGTTCTTGGTCAGGTAGGCCGGGTGCTTCGTGAAGCGGTACGGGCCGGACGTGATGATGCCGCGGTTGGTCAGGTTCGAGAACCGCAGCCCGAACGAGATCGTCGACATCGCGTAGCAGAGCACCAGCGCGATGATCACCGCGCCCCACGCGAACTGGATCGCCGGGACGTGGGCGAGCCAGTTGTCCCAGAACAGCGAGCCTTCGTAGCGGATGTAGTGGTCCGAGACCAGCGACCAGAACGGCTGGTAGCAGAGCAGCGCGACGAGCCAGCCGAGCGTGGTCGGCTCGACGGTGCGCACGTGGCTGTCGAGGATCCGGAACGTGCAGAGATAGCCCACCGAGCCGAACAGCAGGTCCATCGTGAACGCCAGCTCGTAGAGGAAGCGGAACGTGGCGAGCGATTGCGGCGCGGCCTGCATCGCCAGCAGCGAGGCGCCCAGGTGGTCGGCGTTGGTCGAGACGTAGACGAACATCAGCGGCAGGAAGAACGCCTTCACGGCCCAGCCTGCCAGCAGCTCGCGCACCGGCGCCCAATTTTCCGGGCGCTGCTGGCGGAACACGAAGCGCGCCCACGCCAGATAGGCGTCGTCGATCTCGCGCTGGCGCGTGTCCATCCACGCGAAATAGAGCGGCGTGGCCACCGCGAAATACGGCGCGAGCATCGCGCAGAGCTGCCAGAACGGCCGGTAGAAATCGCCGTGATATTCGGGCAGCAGCCAGTAGAGCAACGCGATGCCCGCGTAGATCGAGCCGAGTGCCGCGAGCCGCAGCGCGACGCGCGCGAAGCTGAGCGGGCGCAGCGCGTCGCCGGCGATGCCGGCGCTCGGGCGCAGGTAGGCGCGCGCGACGAACAGCTCGTAGGCGGCGACCACCGCGATGATCGCGAAGCAGGCGGCGAAGCCGCGGCCGGCGCCGCTCAAGAGCGTGCCGTCGCGCGAGAACCAGAGCGTGGCCAGCGCGGCGGCGATGCCGGCCAGGCCGACCGTGAACGGGGTGGCGGAACGGGGCGGCCGGGCCCGGGCGTCGGCGACGCCGTCGATGGTGGAGTTCATGTCATGCCTCGTGATATGACATCTTGCGATGCGGCGGCCGGGCTGTTGGTGTGTAGGTGTCCGGCCGCCGGGTGCCGCGTGTTGCGCGGCGGTTGCGCTACTTCTTGCCGCCGAGCCCGCCGAGCAGGCCGCCCACCAGGTTCGTCACCGGCGAGAGCAGGCCCGTGGAGGCGCTGCCCGAGGCCGTGGTGGTGCCGGCCAGCGTGCCGGTGGCGCCGGCGGCCGTGCCCGTTACCGCACCGGTGGCGGTGGTGGTGGCCGAACCGGTTGCGCCCGCAACGGTGCCGGCCGCGCCCGTGACGGCGCCCGTCAGCGTGCCGCCCGCGCCGGCCGCCGCGCCGCTGGTGCCGCCGAGCGAGCCCTGCACGCCGCCCGTCAGCGAGCCGACCAGGTTCGTGACCGGCGAGAGCAGGCCGCCGAGGCCGGCCGTCGCGCCGCCGCTGGCCGAGCCGCCGGCGCTGCCCGACAGGCCGCCGAGCAGGTTCGTGACCGGCGTGAGCAGCGCGCCGAGGCCGGCCACCGGCACCGCGCCCGAGGTCGAGCCCGACGAGCTGCTGCCGCTGGTGCCGCTGGTGCCGCCGATCGTGGCGCCGAGGCCGAGGTTCAGGCCGAGCGAGCCGGTCAGGTTCAGCAGCGGCGAGAGCGGATTGGTGGTCGAGCCCGTCAGCAGGCCGCCCGTATTGGTAACCGTGTTGCCGAGCTGCGTGACCACGTTGCCGAGATCCTTGCCGACCTGGTTGTCGCTGGCGTTGGCCACCGCCGTGCCGGCACTGCCGAGGCCCGCGCCGAGCGTGCCGAGCAGGCTGTTGACGGGGGCGCCGAGGCCGGTGGCCGTGCCTACCGTCTGGGTCACGCTGGAGACGGCGTTGGTGATCGGGTTGATCAGCGAGCTGACCTGCGTCTCGATCTGCTGCACCGGCGCGCTCGAGAGCGTGGTGCCGAGGCCGGTGCCGACGCTGCCGACCACGCTGCCCACCGAGCTCACGACCGAGCCGAGCGTCTGCGTGACGGGCGCGAGCGGCGCGAGCGGGCCGCCGCCGAGCTGGGCCACCCCGTTGCCGAGCGACTGGACCGCGGTCGCGGCGTCCGACACGAGGTTGGCGGCCGAGCCCAGCGTCGGGCCGAGCGGATTCGCCGACGTGCCGACCTGGCCGAGGCCGGCCGCGAGCCCGTTGCCGAGCGAGACCACGCCGCTGCCGAGGCTCGACACGGCGCTGCCGACATTGGCCGTCGTGCCGGCGGCGAGCGGCAGCGAACTGGCTTCCACGGCCTGGCCGCCGTCGACGACGGTCTGGCCGGTCGCGGTGACGACGTTGCCGAGCTGGGTGACGAGCGTGCCGAGCGGGTTGCTGGCGGTGCCGGAGGTACCGGAAGTCCCGGAAGTGCCCGAGGTACCTGAAGTGCCCGAGGTACCGGAGGTGCCCGAAGTCCCGGAGGTGCCCGAGGTACCGGAAGTGCCAGAAGTCCCGGAGGTGCCCGAGGTGCCGGAAGTCCCGGAGGTGCCCGAGGTACCAGAGGTGCCCGAAGTCCCGGAAGTGCCCGAGGTGCCGGAAGTACCCGAAGTCCCGGAGGTGCCGGAAGTGCCCGAAGTACCCGAGGTACCGGAAGTACCCGAAGTCCCGGAGGTGCCCGAAGTACCCGAGGTACCGGAAGTGCCCGAGGTACCGGAGGTGCCCGAAGTCCCGGACGTGCCCGAGGTACCGGAAGTGCCTGAGGTACCGGAGGTGCCCGAAGTCCCGGACGTGCCCGAGGTACCGGAAGTGCCCGAGGTACCGGAGGTGCCCGAGGTGCCGGAGGTGCCCGAAGTCCCGGAGGTGCCCGAAGTCCCGGAGGTGCCCGAGGTGCCGGAAGTACCCGAAGTCCCGGAAGTGCCCGAAGTCCCGGAAGTACCCGATGACCCGCCCGACGATCCTCCCGAAGTCCCCGACGACCCACCCGAAGTTCCGCCCGAGGTGCCCGACGTCGTGCCCGAGGTGGCTCCCGACGTCGACTGCACGCCGAGGTTGCCGCCGCTCGGCGTCGTCAGCGCGTCGCTGCCGCCGCAGCCTTGCAGGGCGAGCATCGACGATATGCCGATTGCGATCGCGGTTTTGTTGAGTAGCGTGTGCATGGCGTCCTCGCAGAAAAGAGATTTCCCGAGGGACAAGCTGCAAAAGTCGAGCCATGCCGATCGTGCGTCAAGAATGCCGCGATTCGTCGAATTTCCTGCTTTCCGGGACGTGATATCCGGCGATAGATGCGGTTTTCACGGCGCATCGTCGACGGCGGCGGCCCGATGTTCCCGGCCGTGCTACGTAACACGCATGACGATGCCGTAACGGGCCGGCGCGTGGAGATTGCCGGTCACGGAGCCGTCGATCGCAGGCCGCGCTCGCCGATGCGATGCGGCCGGCGCGATCGGCGGCTATCCGGCCACGCCACGGGACCGCGCCATGCGCGCCCGGCCGTTGCGCCAGCGGACTGGCGGCAGGCGAGGCAAGCGCAACGAATACGGGAGAAGAAACGAGAGGCGCTAACGCGACGCGGGCGCAACAGGGAGGCAGGGAGAACGCGCACCCGGCACCGCGCGCGACGCGGGACAGGCACGGTGCAAACCGGCGCCCGAGGGCGCCGCGACCCGCGCGGCGGCCATCCGCCGCCGCGTCTGATCGCGGCGTCGTTACGCCGTCAAACCAGCCCCGCCGGCCGTCGCGTCGGCGGGATCGGCGCGTCGTCGAGCGCGTCGAGGAAGCCGTTGCTCCACCAATGCACGTCGTGCTTGCGGATCTCCTCGAGCAGGGCCGTGTGGCGCCGCACGCGCTCGTCCAGCGGCATCGTCAGCGCGGCGTGGATCGCGCGCGCGGTGCCCTGGACGTCGTAGGGGTTCACGAGCAGCGCGTCGGTCAGCTGCTCGGCGGCGCCGGCGAAGCGCGACAGCACCAGCACGCCCGGGTCGTTCGCGTCCTGCGCGGCGATGAACTCCTTGGCCACCAGGTTCATGCCGTCGCGCAGCGGCGTGACGAGCGCGACGCGGCTCGCGCGGTAGAGGCCCGGCAGCGAGGTGCGATCGAGGCTGCGGTGGATGTAGCGCACCGGCATCCAGTCCAGCTCGCCGTAGTCGCCGTTCACGGAGCCGCACAGCGAATCCATTTCCTGGCGCAGCTGGTCGTAGGCGTCCACGTCCTCGCGGCTCGGCGCGGCGATCTGGATCAGCGTCGCGCTCTGGCGCATCTCGGGATAGCGGTCGAGCATCTCGCGGAACGCCTGCACGCGCTGCGGCAGCCCCTTCGAGTAGTCGAGCCGGTCCACGCCGAGCAGCAGCTTGCGGCGCGAATACTCGTCGCGCATCTGCTCGTAGACGTTCAGGCCGTCGTCGTCGGTGGCCATCTGCGCGAAGCCGTCCACGTCGATGCCGATCGGGAACGCGCCCACGCGGATCGTGCGGTCGAACGCGCGCAGCCGCTCGCCGTCGATCAGCTGCGCATCGGCCTCGGCCTCGGCGTAGCGCACGAAATGCGTGACGTCGGTATGGGCCTGGAAGCCGACCAGGTCGTAGGCGAACAGCGAGCGCATCAGCCATTCGTGTTCGGGGATCGCGGCCATGATCTGCGGCGGCGGCACGGGGATGTGCAGGAAGAAGCCGATGCGGTTGCGGCAGCCCTGCGCGCGCAGCTCGGTGGCGAGCGGGATCAGGTGATAGTCGTGGACCCACAGGACGTCGTCGGGCTGCAGCAGCGGAATCAGCTTCTGCGCGAACAGCCGGTTCACGCGGCGGTAGCCGTCGCTGAACTGCACGTCGAAGTTCGCGAGGTCGAGCCGGTAGTGGAACACCGGCCACAGCACGTTGTTGGAGTAGCCGAGATAGAACGCGTCGTAGTCGCGCTGCGACATGTCGATGGTCGCGAGCTGCATGTTGCCCACTTCGCGCGTCTGCACTTCCTGGGTTGCCGGGTCGGCTTCGGTGAGCTTGCCGCTCCAGCCGAACCAGATGCCGCCGCGCTGCTGCAGACTCTCGTTCAGCGCGACGGCCAGGCCGCCCGGCGCTTCGTTGTCCGGATCGGCGGTGCGGTTCGATACGACGATGAGACGGCCCACAGAGATACCTCCTGATAGCGATGGCGAATGATGGCGCGACCGGCCCGCGGAACGCGTCGCGCGGGCGGGCCGGATGAGGCGGGTCGGACGGGACGGGCCGGCGACGCGGGGCCGGCACGACGGTGGCGGCTGCGGGGTGTGCCGTCACGCTGGCACGGCGTGACGCACGGTGCGTCGCGCCGCGAACGGACGACGGATGGACTCAGCGTACACCATCAATAAGGCGCGCGTTTGCGCAAGCAGCCGAGCGTCGCATCGGGCACCGTCGTCAGCAGCGTATGGATCGCGAAGTTCAGATCGGCGCGGGCGAGGTCGAACCAGACGGCCATCCGGTCGCGATGCGCGTCGATATGCGAGACGTAGACGCCGATCGGCGAGCGCAGCAGCGCGCGCCGCTGCGTACCGAGGTAGTCGGCGGTGCCTTCGAGCGTGACGGGCAGCAGCACGCGGGGCGCGCCGTCGCGGGCGGCTGCCATGGCGGACTGCGACGCGGGCCGGGCGGCGCGCGTCGGGCCGATGGCGACGACCGGGCGCGGCGCGCGCAGGGCCGGCGTGGTGGAGGCGCACGGGGAGGACGAGGTGGTGGCGCGATGGACGGGCATGACGGAGGCGGCGGGCCGCGGTAACGAACACGTCCTCACGTTACGCGGATGCGCGTAAACGGCTCGCAAAAAAATGGTCGGACGCAGCAAAGATGCGGTTGCGCGGGCGGCGATCGTGGCGGCCGACGGAGCCGAAAGCCGGTGAGGGCGCGGCGATGGTGCGATGCATCGAAAACACCGGATCGATCGGCGCGAGGCAGGCGCGGCGGGCCGCGGGCGCCGATACGGCGCGTCAACGGCGGCTGGTGTATAGCAATCTGCGTGCCCGAAAGATGGGATGGTTGGCGGCTTTTTTGGCCGCCGCGGGCGCCCGGCGTGGCAGAACGTCAGTTTGCCGGATCGGGCGCCCCGCCGCGTTGGCGGTTCGCGAGGAAATCCGCGACCAGCGCGATCGCCGCGCGGCAGGACCCGGTGTCGAAGCTGTGGATCGAGCTGGCCGGATCGAGGCCGAGCTGGATGGCGAGCCAGCGGATGCCACGCGCGCGGGCCTCGAACGCGTTGCAGCCGTCGCGGCGCACCTTGGCGGCGACGAGCGGTTCGAGCGCCGCGTGCAGGTCCGACTTCGCCTGCCGCAGTTCGGCGTTGGCGAGGCGGCCGAGCGGCACGTGGCGGCGGCTGCGCGGGAACACGCCGATCCAGGCGTCGCAGGGCGGGCAGATCCACAGCTCGCCGTGCTCGTCGCGATACGGATAGGCGGCGTCGCCGAAGCGCGCGAGTTGCGCCTTCGCGCCGCAATAGTCGCAGACGGGTTGAGGCAGGGCGGGAACGGGGCGGCCAACGCGCATGACGGGGGGATCGGGCGAGCGGGATCGGAGTGGAGCCAGCGCACAGTATACGGATCTCGCCACGCGGCCCGCATGGAGGGACGAAGTCCATGGCGAGCGGGCCGTGCGCCGCGTCACGCCGGCCGCGCGAGTTGGCGGGCCGGGCTGGGCGCCGCCCGACCGTCATCCGGGATCGCTCTCCGCTCTCCGTGCCCACACACGAGCCGGCAAGCGACCCCACGCTCAGGCAAGCACGACGCCCTGCGGATCGCAGATTCGATTACGGCCCGCCGTTTTCGCGTGATAGAGCGCGGTGTCGGCAAGGCTGACGAACGCGGCGTCGCTCGCCACCGACGTGTCGCCCGAGGTGACGATGCCGATGCTGACGGTCACGCGGCCGTGGCGGCTCGTCGTATGCGGGATCGCGAGTTCGTAGATCGAGCTGCGCACGTGTTCGCCGATATAGGTGGCGCCGGCCGCGTCGGTGTCGGGCAGCGTCACCACGAACTCCTCGCCGCCGTAGCGCGCCACGCTGTCGGACGGGCGCCGCACGCACTGCGTGAGCATGCGGCCCACCTCGCGCAGCACGTCGTCGCCGGCCGGATGCCCGTAGCGGTCGTTGTAGGCCTTGAACTGGTCGATGTCGACGAACAGCAGCGACAGCGGCTTGCCGGTACGTTGCGCCCGCAACCATTCGCCGTGCAGCGTGGCGTCGAACGCGCGGCGGTTGCCGAGCCCGGTCAGCGCGTCGGTGCGCACCAGCCGGTGCAGCTGCAGCTCGGCCTTCTGGCGCAGGCGCAGCTCGTGCGACAGCAGCACCGCGCCGGCCGAGACGACGAACGAGAATACCGCCACGATCACGCCGAGCCGCCCGGCGCGGTGCCGCCATTCCATGTAGATGTCGTCCTCGGCGGGCGCCACGTTGACGATGATCGGCAGCGTCGGCAGCCGGCGGAACACGTAGAGCCGGCGCGTGCCGTCCAGCTTGGCGAAGCCGGCCACCGAGCCGGTCGGCCGGGTCATCGCGTCGCGATACACGGTGGTGTTGCTGACGTCGCGGCCCACCATGCCGCTGTCGAACGGCAGCCGCGTGATCAGCGCGCCGCTGGTGCCGATCACCGAGGCCGAGCCGTGCGGGCCCACCGACAGCCCGTCGAGCAGCGAGCGGAAATAGTCGATGCTGAGCGCGCCCACCACCACGCCGCCGAACGAACCGTCCTCGTTGTCGATGCGCCGCGTCAGTGTGAGCATCGGCATGCCGCGATGCATCGGCGAGGGAAGCGGCCGGCTGATGTAGAGGCCGAGGTCGGGCTGCTCCCGATGGATCGCGATGTCCTCGCGCATCGCGAAGTTGCCGGCCGGCGGCGTGTCGGCGCGCGAATCGAGCACGATGTTGCCGTGCGCGTCGACCACGTAGATGGTGCCGAGATAGCGGCCGGTGGTGGCGCGATCGAACAGCACGAGGTTGCGCAGATGCGGCGGCAGCGCCATCACCTGCGGCTGGCGCATGCCGTCCACCACGGCCTGCAGCGAAAGATCGTATTGCTCGATGCTGCGCGCGATGTCGCGCTCGAGCACGAGCACCAGGTTGCGCGCATTGCCCTCCGCGCGCTGGTAGGCATCCGAGCGCGACTGGTAGAGCACGAGCGCGCTCAGGGTCCAGAAGAACATCAGCAGCAGCGCGCCGGCGATCAGGACGCCATTGGGCGTCAGCAGGCGCGCGGGATGCATCTTCGACAGACGGCGCGGCGAATCGGACTGGCGATCGGGCATGAGTAGCAGGCGAAACGAATCGGGCAACGTCGCGGCGCGTGGCATGCGTGCCGCGGCGGCGTGCATACGGTTTCGATTATCGGAGCAAATCGGGCGTTTCAGATCGACCCGACACACTTAGTGGTGCGTGTGACACACAGTTTTACGTTGATGCGTCGCAGCATGGGCGCGGCGCGGCGTTCGGGGCCCGAGGGCGGGCCGGGGACGGTCCGAGGTGCCCGGTGCCGCCCGCTTTCGCCTGCCGAGGCGGCCGGCGGCGCCGCGAATCGTTGCGCGCGCCACGGCCGGGCCGCCGCCTCCGCGGATGCCGGTGACCGCTTCAGAGGCTCAGGTCGGACAGCAGCTGGTCGGCGAGGAAATCGCAGGGCGGCCGGTTCGACCGGGCGCTGCGCGCGAGCACGATGTCGAGATCGGGCAGCGGCGGCAGGCCGTGCGCCGGCCCCTGCTGCGAGAAGTGGGCGGGCACCGCGCAGCGCGCCAGCGGCGCCACCGCGAGCCCCGCCTCCACCATGCTGAAGAGGCCCATCAGGCTCGGGCTTTCGTATGAGGTACGAAACGCGATGCCGGCCGCCTCGAGCGCACGGATCGCGTTGGCGCGCGCCACGCTGCCGGTGCCGAACAGCGCCACCGGCAGGGGCCGCTCGTCCCACACGGCGCCGCCCGACGGCGGGCCGGCCCAGACCATCGGCTCGGCGCGCACGAACGCGCCGTTCAGCCCGCGCATGCGCGTCACGCAGGCCAGGTCGATCTTGTTGTCTTTCAGGAGCGGCGCCAGCGCGCGGCTCGGCAGCCCCACCACCTGGATCTCCACCTTCGGATAGCGCGCCGAGAACTTGCGCAGCACCGGCGGCAGCAGCGAGGACGCGTAGTCGTCGGGCACGCCGATCGTCACGCGCCCCTTCACCTCCGGATGCACGATCGCGGCCCAGGCCTCGTCGCGCAGCGCGAGCAGGCGGCGCGCATAGGCGACCAGCGTCTCGCCGTCGGGCGTCGGCATCACGCTGCGCGGGCCGCGCACGAACAGCGACTTGCCGAGCGACTGCTCCAGCGCGCGGATCTGCATGCTCAGCGCCGACTGCGAGCGATGCACGCGCGCCGCGCCGCGCACGAAGCTGCCGGCTTCCGCCACGGCCACCACCATGGCCAGCACATCGAGGTCCAGTGCCTTCATGATCATCAGAAAATCTGATTGAAAGCGTCAATATAACTCGTTTGCCTGATGGGTGGCCGCCGCGCATACTGGCCCGGCAGTTCCAGGCCAGCCCTTCAGACGCCGCGACGCGGCAGGAGATCCGATCGATGTTTTCGACGTATGACGCATTCCGGCAGCGAGGCATGCGCCTCGACATGTCGCGCGGCAAGCCCGCGCCCGAGCAGCTCGACCTCGCGACGCAACGGTTCGCGGCGGCGGGCGACCCCGGCCATCTCGCGCGCGACGGCGCCGATTGCCGGAACTACGGGTTCGGGCTCGGCCTGCCGGAAGCGCGCGAGTTCGGCGCGGCGCTGCTCGGCGTCGAGCCGGCGTGCGTCGTCGCGGGCGGCAATTCGAGCCTGGCGCTGATGCACGACGTACTCGCGTTCGCCACGCTGCATGGCCTGCCGGGCGGAACCGCGTGGCGCGACGGCGCCGTGACGATGCTGTGCCCGGTGCCCGGCTACGACCGGCACTTCACGATCTGCGAGACGCTCGGCATCCGCATGATCGCGGTGCCGATGCGCGACGACGGCCCCGACATGGCGGTGGTCGAGGCGCTGGTGCGCGACGACGCGTCGATCCGCGGGATCTGGTGCGTGCCGCTCTACAGCAACCCGTCCGGCGCGATCTATTCGGCCGAGACGGTGCGGCGGCTCGCGGCGATGCCGGCCGCGGCGCCCGACTTCGTGCTGATGTGGGACGACGCCTACCGGTTCCACCACCTCGGCGACACGCCGCACACGACGCCGAACGTCATCGAGGCCTGCGCGGCGGCCGGCCATCCCGATCGCGCGATCGTGTTCGCGTCGCTGTCGAAGGTGACGCTGGCCGGCGCGAGCGTGGCGTTCCTCGCCTCGTCGCCGCGCAACGTCGAATGGTGGGCCCGGCATGCCGGCGCGCGCTCGATCGGGCCGGACAAGCTGAACCAGTTGCGGCACGTGCATGCGCTGCGCGACCGGGCCGGCGTGGAGGCGCTGATGGCAGGGCATCGCGCGCTGCTGCGGCCGAAGTTCGAGGCGGTGGAGGCGACGTTCGCGGCGCGGCTGTCCGGGCTGGCCGGCGTGGCCTGGACGCGCCCGCAGGGTGGCTATTTCGTCAGCCTCGAGGTGCCGCCCGGGCATGCGAAGCGCGTGGTCGCGCTGGCCGCCGAGGCGGGACTGGTGCTGACGCCGGCCGGCGCCGCGTATCCGTATCGCGACGATCCCGACGATCGCCACCTGCGCATCGCGCCGTCGTTCCCGTCGCTGGAGGAAGTGCGGCTGGCCGCCGACGGGATCGCGGTGTCGGTCCGCCGGGCGCTGGAACTGGACTGACGATGACGGCCGCCTTGCGGCGGGCGGCGCATCGCCGGACCTTCATTTCTCGCAGGTCAGATCCTGCTTGCGCACGTCGACGATGATGGGGAACGTGCCCTGATCGATTTCGATACGCGCGACCACGGAGGTGGTCGTGCTGCCGCTGTCGTCGTAGACGCTGACGCGCTCGTGGCGCAGGCTCGCCACGCCGACGCAGGCCGAGACGCGCCCTTCGTCGGAAACCTTGCACTGCAGCGGGTTGCCGGTCAGGTAGCGGAAGCGGTCCTTGTCGGCGCTGGCCAGATACTCGCGCAGGCTTTGCGGGCTGCCCGCCACGCCCGTCACGTAGCCGATCGCGCAGGGCTCGCCCGGCGTCGCCGCGATGGCCGGCGCATCGGCCAGCGCGGGCAGGGCCGTCAGCGTGAGGGCGGCGGCGCAGGCCGCCGCGATCGATTGCTTCATGGTGCGAATACCGGTGTCGGATCGAAGTGCGCAATTGTAATCGGAGCGCGCGATCGATGTCCGCGAGCGGGGGGCGGCCGGATCGCGGCACGGCGCGGCATGGCGATTTCGTCCGACGTTTGCGCGCGAGGCTTGCCGCACGGGCGTGGCCGGGAGGTCACGATGAGCGGTGAAGAAACGGGGCGGGAAGCGGACCCAAAAGCGGACCAAAAAGCAGACCAAAAAGCGGCTCGACAGAAGGTCAAGAAGCGGCCTGCGCCTGCCGTTAACCCCGTCGTCGTCCCCCCGAACTCGTGTACTTCCCCCTGGTGTCAAAAATGCTCAGCAAGATCAAGGTTGCATCCGGCCTGCTATGCGTTCTGGTCGCTTTTTGCGTGTTCCAGATCGCCACGGCGGCTTTCGGTTACTGGGCGCTCTCGCGCACCCATGACGACGTCGCCGACCTGTCCAACATCGCACTCAAGCAGTCCAACGCGGCCAGCGACGCCACCCAGTTGCTGATGGACGCGCGCATCAACCTGTCGCGCGCCGGCACGCGGATGGTGAAGGGCGGCGAGGAGCCCGTGCCGATCGTGCAGCACGCACGCGATTCGCTGGCGGCCTCCGATCGCAGCTTCGCGAACTTCATGGCCTCGGCCAAGCTCAACGACGAGGACACCACGCGCGCGGCCGCGCTCAACGAGCGCTACCAGGCCTATCACAAGGCGCTCGGCGAACTCGCGCAGTATCTCGACGCCGGCAACATCCAGGCGTTCCTCGACCAGCCGACGCAGTCGTTCCAGGATGCCTACCTGGCCGAGCTGCACAACTTCACGCAGTTCGGCGACCGCGCGAACCACGCCTCGATCGATGCGATCGACACGCGCCTCGCGCTGTTCACCGACGTGGCGATCGGCATCGTGGTGCTGCTGCTGGCGGTTACCGCCTTCGTCCACCTGATGCTGCGCCGCGGCCTGGTGGAGCCGCTCGAGGAAGCCGGCCGCCACTTCGACCGGATCGCCGCCGGGCGTCTCGACACGCCGATCGCGCTGCGCGGCAGCAACGAGATCGGCCACCTCTACGCCGGCCTTGCCAACATGCAGGCGAGCGTGGCGCGGACCGTGAAGACGGTGCGCGAAGCGGCCGACGCGATCCACCTCGGCGCCGACGAGATCGCCACCGGCAACGCCGATCTCTCTTCGCGCACCGAAAGCCAGGCGGCCTCGCTGGAGGAAACGGCGGCGAGCATGGAAGAGCTGACCACCAACGTGCATCACAACGCCCAGCACGCCGGCGAGGCGAACCAGCTCGCGGCGAGCGCGCTGTCGGCCACCTCCACCGGCAACCAGGTGGTGGGCGAGGTGGTGGACAAGATGCGCGGCATCGCGCAAAGCTCGGACCGCATCGCCGAGATCATCTCGGTGATCGACGGCATCGCGTTCCAGACCAACATCCTGGCGCTGAACGCGGCCGTGGAAGCGGCGCGCGCCGGCGAGCAGGGGCGCGGCTTCGCGGTGGTGGCGGGCGAGGTGCGGGCGCTCGCGCAGCGCAGCGCGCAGTCGGCCAAGGAGATCAAGTCGCTGATCAGCGAATCGGTGAACCAGATCCGCGGCGGCTCGCAGCTCGTCGAGAACGCGGGCGAGGCGATGCGCAACGTGTCGGTGTCGATCGAGCGCGTCGCGCAGATGATGTCGGACATCAGCGCCTCGTCGCACGAGCAGAGCACCGGCATCGGGCAGGTCAACCAGGCCGTCAACCAGATGGACGAGATGACCCAGCAGAACGCGGCGCTCGTCGAGGAAGCGGCGGCCGCGGCGGCCTCGCTGCACCAGCAGACGCAGCGCCTGAAGGAAGCGGTGTCGGTGTTCCAGATCTCGGACGCGGTGCTGCGTCCGGCGGCGGCCTCGCCGTTCGGCGCCGGCGCGCGCTTTGCCGGTTCGGAGCCGCGCGTCGCGTAAGCGTTTGGATGAGATGGCCGGCAGTCTCGCCGGGCCATCATCGAATCGTCATCGTCGCGGTGCCTGCCCGCGATGATGACGATCTTCTTCCGCCAATTCCCTTCATGCGGGATGCGGCCGGTGTCATGCGGCTGACGCATCGGCCGCGTCGTTCGTTCCCCGCGATGGCTTTGACTGTCCCGGCGCTTGCCTTGCCGCGATGCGCGACGGCGCGCGCCTCGGCCGCTTCGATCCGCTTCAACGATTCATCCAGGCGCCGGCATCGGCTTGCGCCTACCGCCGCCGCATGTCCGCGACGACTACGAACGCCCTTCGTGCGCGGCCAGCGGCGCCGGCTCGTGCTGCCGCGTGGCCGGCTGCTCGGCGGGCGGCGGCTCGCGGTCGAGCACCGCGCGCGCCGTCTTCATGTCGAGCGCGCCTTCCCAGCGCGCCACCACCACCGTCGCCACGCCGTTGCCGATCAGGTTCGTGACGGCGCGCGCCTCGTTCAGGAAGCGGTCCACGCCGAGCAGCAGCACCAGCCCCGACACGGGGATCTGGTGCATCGAGGCGAGCGTCGCGGCCAGCGCCACGAAGCCGGCGCCGGCCACCCCGGCCGAGCCCTTCGAGGTCAGCAGCATCACGCCGAGCAGCAGCAGCTGGTCCCAGATCGACAGGTGGATGTTGAACGCCTGCGCCACGAACACGGCCGCCATGGTCAGGTAGATCGCGGTGCCGTCGGCGTTGAACGTGTAGCCGGTGGGCAGCACCATCCCCACCACCGGGCGCGAGCAGCCGAGCTTTTCCATCTTGAGCAGCATCTGCGGCAGCACGGCCTCGGTCGAGGCGGTGCCGAGCGTGATCAGGATCTCGTCGCGGATGTAGCGCAGGAACTTCCACAGCGACAGGTCGCAGAGCTTCATCGCGATGCCGAGCACCACCACCACGAACAGGATCGAGGTGGCGTAGAGGCACAGCATCAGCTGGCCGAACGAGGCCAGCGTGCCGATGCCGTATCTGGCGATGGTGAACGCCATGCCGCCGAACGCGCCGATCGGCGCGACGTACATGACGATCCGCACCACCCCGAACATGCCTTGCAGGAACATGTCGAGCATGTCGACGAGCGGCGCGGTGCGCGGCCCGAGCCTGGCCAGCGCGATCGCGAAGATCACCGAGAAGAAGATGATCGGCAGCATCTCGCCGTTCGCGAACGCGCCCACCACGCTGTTGGGCACGATGCTCATCAGGAAGTCGAGCGTGCCGTGCTGCTTGGCCGCGTGCGTGTAGCTGGCGATCGCGGCGGCGTCGAGGTGGCCGGGGTCGGCGTTCATGCCGCTGCCGGGCCGCACCAGGTTGACGATCACGAGGCCGATCGCGAGCGCCAGCGTGGAGGCGATCTCGAAGTAGACGATCGCCTTGACGCCGACGCGACCGGCCTCGTGCAGGTCGCTCATGCGCGCGATGCCCACCACCACCGAGGCGAAGATGATCGGCGCGAGCAGCATGCGGATCAGCTTGATGAACAGATCGCCGAGCGGCTTCAGCTGCGAGCCGACATCGGGGAGAAAGTGGCCGACGAGGATGCCGGCGACGATGCCGATCAGAACCTGGACGTAAAGCCTGGAAAGCGACTTCCGAATGCGGGATGCCAGCATGCCTGTCTCCTGTGCGTGGCGCGGTTCACGGCAAACCCGTGCGCCGCTGCCCGCGAGACGCGTCGCGGCGAAATGGGTGCGCGGGTTTCGCCTTGCAGTCCTTCCGGATCTTTTGTCGTACCTAAGACGGGCTAGCATAGTCCCGCGCCGCGACCCGACAATTCACCGCCATTCATTTCATTTTTCACTCAAGGTGAAAACTGGAACGGCGGTTGGTTCGCGATCGGGATGGGGCGGGAGATGCCGGCCGCCGGGCGGGGCCGGGAGAGCGTAGCGGGAGCGGGAGGCGGGGCGTTGAAGCGGGCCGGACGAGGTGGCTGGGGCGGTGCTCGACGTGGGCGGTGATGCGGATCGGCGAATACGCGCAGGCCCGCCCGGCTGCGGCACGCGCGGCAAACCTGCGACGAGCGCGGTAGCGCCCGCCGCGCGCGACGTTATCAGCGCCCCGTGGCGAGGCGCGCGGCCGGCTGCAGCGTGCCGGCCTGGTCGACCTCGGGCAGTGCCGGATCCGGCCGAGCCGAATCGTGCCGCGACGCCGCGTTCGCCGCCGCGGCCACCGCGAGGAGCCAGTCGGTGGTCTCGGCCGGCTGCGTCACGGGCAGCATGTGGCCGCCCTCCACGGCGCTCAGCTCGACGCCGTCGAGCTTGCGCTTGAGCCCCTCGCCATGCTTGTGGAAATCGAGGATCGCGTCCTGGCGCCCGTACAGCATGCTGACCGGCACGCCCAGCGTCGGGTAGCGGCGCTCCAGGTCGGGCAGGTCCTCGGGCGCGGCGACCAGGTCCGACGACGCCGCGTAGAACGCCTCGGGCCGCAGCCCCATCAGGCCGCCGCCCTTCAGCGGGAAATCACGCGGCACCGGCTCGGGCGCGAAGATCGCGTCGATCGCCTTGCGGCTTTGCAGGATCATGATCGGGATGCCCATCGTCAGCGACGCGAAGCGGCGCAGCGCCGCCGGGCGCAGCGCGAGCCCGCGGAACGCCTTGGGCGGCTCGGTCTCGGTGTGCGTGAGCGGCGCGATCAGCGCGATGCGGCTCACGCGCTCGGGGTAGTCGAGACCGACCGCGAGCGCGATCGCGCCGCCGAGCGAATGGCCCACCAGCACCGGCCGCTCGAGGCCGAGCGTCTCGATGAAGCGCGCGATGGCGCGCGCCTGTGCGTAGACGTTCGCGCGCGAGGCGGGGCCGCGCGTCGAGCGTCCCGAGCCGGCCCGATCGACCAGGATCACGCGATGCGATTGCGCGAGCCGCGCCAGGTCGAGGTAGGCGAAGTTCAGCAGCTGCCCGCACAGGCCATGCACCATCACGATCGGCGGGCCGCTGCCGTAGTCGACGTAGTGCAGGCGGTCGCCGTCGATCTCGACGAACTTGCCCTCGGGCGGAAAGCGGCGGCGCACCTGATGCGCGGTGAACAGCGTGAACGCGAACAGCACGGCGTAGAGGGCAACCACGATGGCGATCAATTGGACGATCATGATTTTTCACCTTCTCTCGTAGGCGGGTTCGGAAGCGGCGTGGCGCGGGTCCGCGGCGGCGGCCGGGCGGGTCGCGGCCGGCCGGCGCGCAAAGCGCATCGCGCCGTCGGCGAGCGAGCCGAAGCGCAGCAGCGCGAGGTCGCGTGCGTAATTCTGATGCGATTTCCACGGATTGCGCAGGCCCTGCTTCGGCAGCAGCGCGGCGGCGCGCTGGATGTAGCCGGAGCTGAGGTCGACGGCCGGCGCGAGCGGCATGGCCGCGTCGTCGAGCGTCGGCGTGCAGCTGTCGTAGCCGTGCGCGCGCATGTGGTTGAGCAGCCGGCAGACGTACAGCGAGATCAGCTCGGCCTTCAGCGTCCACGACGCATTGATGTAGCCGAACGAGGTCGCGAGGTTCGGCACGCCGCTCGCCATCATGCCCTTGTACGACACGGCCTCGCCGAACTCGACGGCGCGCCCGTCCACGCTCAGCGTCGCGCCGCCGAGCATGCGCACCTTGAGCCCGGTGGCGCTGACGACCAGGTCCGCCGCGAGCGTCTGGCCGCTTTTCAGCAGCAGGCCCTCGGGCGTGAAGCGCTCGATCTCGTCGGTGGCGATCGACGCGCTGCCGGCGCGGATCGCCTTGAACAGGTCGCCGTTCGGTACCAGGCAGAGCCGCTGGTCCCACGGCGCGTAGCGCGGCGTCAGATGCTTCGCGACGTCGAAGTCCGGCCCGAGCTGGCGGCCCGCGGCGCGCAGGATGAAGCGCTTCGCCACCTCGGGGCGGCGCCGCGCGAACCGGTACACGTACATCGTCAGCAGCACGTTCCGGGCCCGCACCAGCCGGTGCGCGAGGCCGGCCGGCAGCCAGCGGCGCAGCCGCATCGCGAGTTTGTCGCGCGCCGGCATCGAGAGGATGTAGGTCGGCGAGCGCTGCAGCATCGTCACGTGCGCGGCCTCGCGCGCCATCGACGGCACCAGCGTGACCGCCGTCGCGCCGCTGCCGATCACCACCACGCGCTTGCCCGCGTAGTCGAGATCGCGCGGCCAGTGCTGCGGATGCACGATGCGGCCGCGAAAGTTCTCCATGCCGGGCCAGCTCGGCGCGTGGCCGTTCTCGTAGTCGTAGTAGCCGCTGCACATGTAGAGGAAGCGGCAGGTGAAGCGCAGCGCCTGCGGCGGCTGGCCGTCGCCGCTGCCGTCGGCATCGCCGCGCAGCACCTCCACCTGCCAGCGCGCCGTGGCCGGATCCCAGTTCGCGCCGGTCACGCGGTGCTGGAAGCGGATCGCGCGCTCGAGGCCCGCCTCGCGCGCGGTGTCGCGAATGTAGTCGAGGATCGTCGCGCCTTCGGCGATCGCGTTGTCGCTGTGCCAGGGCCGGAAGCTGTAGCCGAGCGTGAACATGTCGGAGTCGGAGCGCACCCCGGGATAGCGGAACAGGTCCCAGGTGCCGCCCAGCGTCGCGCGGCTTTCGAGGATCGCGAAGCTCGCCCACGGGCAGCGCTCGCGCAGGTGGTGCGCCGCGCCGATGCCGGACAGGCCCGCACCCACGATCAGCACGTCGAGATCGGTGGCCGCCGGGGCCGTCCCGCCGTCCTGCCCGTGTTCTTGCCCGTGCAGGCGTCCGGCGGCGGGGCGGGCCGCCTCGCCCGGCAGGTGGGGAGCGCTCATGCCGCGTCCCTCGTATCGGTCGAGCGGTTCGCGGCTGCGTCGCCGCCGCCGTGGCGCCGCAGATTGCGTTCGCGCGACTGGCGCACGAAGCGCAGCACGAACACCTGGTAGGCGGCGCCGAACAGCCGCGCGATCCGGTCGAGCCGGCGCGCATCGGCGCCGATCAGCACGCGGCGCGCGTTGCGCGTCACGCCGGCGAGGATCTGCCGCGCGGCCTCGTCGGCGCTGGTCGCGTCGATCAGCTTGTTGGCGGCGCGCCGGTGCGCGTCGGGGCTCTGGCCCGTCAGCGTGACGATCCGCTCGTCGATGCGCGAGGCCGTGGCGATGTTGGTGGCCACGCCGCCCGGATGCACGCAGGTCGCGCTGACCGGCGCGCGTTCCAGTTCCAGCTCCATGCGCAGTGCTTCGGTGAAGCCGCGCACGGCGAACTTGCTCGCGTTGTAGGTGCCCTGGGTGGGCATCGCGACGAGCCCGAACAGGCTCGAGGTGTTGATCACGTGGCCGTCGCCCGATTCGCGCAGGTAGGGCAGGAACGCCTGCGTGCCATGCACGACGCCCCAGAAGTTGATGCCCATGATCCACTCGAAATCCTCGATGCGGACCTGTTCGGCCGGCGCCGCGAGCGACACGCCCGCGTTGTTGAACACCAGGTGTACGCGGCCATGCGTTTCGCGCGTGGCTTTGGCCCAGCCGAACACCGCCTCGCGCGAGGCCACGTCGAGCCGTTGCGAACTCACGCGCACGCCGTGCGCGCCGCATAGCGCGACGGTCTGCGCGAGGCCGATCTCGTTGATGTCGCTCAAGGCGAGGTGGCAGCCGCGGCGCGCAAGCTCCACGGCGAGGCTGCGGCCCATGCCGGAGCCCGCGCCGGTGATGGCGGCGACCTTGTTGGCAAAATCCTTCATCGACGCTCCTTGCGGGCTTGCCGCCTGGCCGAAACGCGGCTTAAATGTGGTGTTGAGCGTCACCAATTTAATGATGCCATTGTGCGATGTCAAATAGCGAAATGGAGAAATCCCTCGAAACCGCCGAGAAGGGGCGCCCCTACGGCGGCGTGGCCCGCGAGGCGCGCGACGCGGAACGGCGCGCCGCGCTGATCGGCGCCGGCACGCGGCTGTTCGGCTCGCAGGGCTTTCGCCGCACCACGGTGCGCGCGATCTGCCGCGAGGCACGGCTCAACGACCGGTATTTCTACGCGGCGTTCGCGAACACCGAGGCGCTGCTGCAGGCCACCTACCAGCATCACGCGCAGCGCCTGCGCGACGCGATCGGCGCGGCGCTCGACGGCGCGGGCGAGCGGCTCGACGCGCGCGTCGACGCGGGGCTGCGCGCGTTCTTCGCGTTCCTGCGCGACACCTGCGCCGCGCGCGTGCTGCTGCTGGAGGTGATGGGCGTGAGCGCCGAGACCGATACGACCTACCAGCGCAACCTGCTCGAATTCGGCCGGCAGATCGTCTCGGTGGCGCGCGCGGGCGACCCCGAGGATCCCGAGCAGCGCGCCGACGCGCGGCTGACCGGGCTCGCGCTGGTGGGCGCGATGACGAACGCCGGCGCGGCCTGGCTGCTGACCGGCTATCGCGATCCGGAGGCGCGCATGGTGCGCAATTGCCGGCGCGTGCTGCTCGGCACGCTGGCGATGTTCGATGCCGATCGGGATGGGGCGCGGATCGATGTCGATGCTTCTGCATGAGGTGGTGAGCGAGGTGCCGGCAGGCGGGCCGTGCTTGTCCGGTCGCGGGTCCGGTCGCGCCGCATCTTCCCGATAGCGGCCTGCCGCGCGAGCGCGGGCCGCTTTTCCCTCGCGTTTCCCTTCTCCATCAGCCGCCGAGCCGCGCCTTCAACACGTCGATCGCCGCGCGCACCTTCGCGGAAGGATGATGCGTGGACGGATAGATCGCATGGATGTCCGCCTCCGGCATCGACCAGTCGGGCAGCAGGCGCACCAGCCGGCCCGCGGCGATGTCGTGCTCGACGGAAAAGCTCGTCGCGATGCCGAAGCCGCAGCCGGCGAGCAGCGCCGCATGCACGGCGGGCATCGAGTTCGAGGCGAACGCGCGCCGGCAGCGGACCCGCGCGCGGCGGCCGTCGCCGTGCTGCAGCTCGAATTCGGGCCGCTGCAGCGCGGACAGCGACGCGTAGGGCCAGCCGGCCAGCGCGGCCGGCTCGGCGGGCCGGCCCCAGCGCGCGATCGCGGCCGGCGGCGCGACCACCCAGCGCTCGAAGCCGCCGATGCGCACCGAGCGGTGGTTCGAATCGGACAGCCGGCCGAAGCGCACCGCCACGTCGATCCGTTCGGCCACCAGATCGACGCGGCGGTCGTCGCAGATCAGTTCCACGTCGAGCGCCGGATGCGCGTCGCGCAGTGCCACCAGCGCCGGCGCGACCACCAGCGCGCCGTAGTCGATCGGCGCGCCCACCCGCAGCGTGCCGCGCAGCGGCCCCGCCTCGCCCGCCACCGCGTCGAGCGCGGCCTCGGCGGTGCGCAGGATCTCGCCGGCCGCCTCGTAGAGCGTCTGCCCGGCGTCGGTCACGCTGAGCCGCCGCGTGGTGCGCACCAGCAGGTTCGCGCCCACCTCGGCCTCGAGCCGCTGCATGTGCGTGCTGACCATCGTCTTGGCGATGCCGAGCCGCGCGGCGGCGGCCGTCAGCGAGCCGGTCTCGACCACCGCCGCGAAGATCGCGAGGCGGTTCAGGTTCACGTTGCGCGTATCGACCATCGGATTGTCCATGATGAGTGGATTGTGTTTCGTCGATTATCCGTCTTTCGCGAACGAACCGGCGGGCTTAGGCTGTCGATTCGCGTCGGGCGATCGGCCAATCGGCCGGATTGGCCCGTGGCGCGCCACGACGGAGGCACAACGATGAACGGACCCACGACGATCGAACGCGGCAAGGCGGCCGGCGCCTCGCCGTTCCATGCAGGCGAACTCGCGGTGCAGCGGCGCGCGGGCGTCGCCGAACACGCCGACGCGGCCGGCCGCATCGGCATTCGCGGCTTCATGCCCGAGCAGCACCGCGCGTTCTTCGCGCAGCTGCCGTGGTTGATCGTCGGCGGCGTCGATGCCAGCGGCCAGCCGTGGGCGACGCTGCGCGCGGGCGAGCCGGGGTTCGTCGCGTCGCCCGATCCGGTCACGCTGCGCGTGGCGGGCGGCGCGCTGCGCGACGATCCGCTCGCCGACGCGTGGCGCCCCGGCGCGCCGTTCGGCGGCCTCGGCATCGAGCTGCCCACGCGGCGCCGCAACCGCGTGAACGGCACGGTCGCGGCGCTCGACGGCGCGGTGCTGTCGATCGCCGTCACGCAGAGCTTCGGCAATTGCCCGAAATACATCCAGCGCCGCACGCCGGAGCCGGTCGCGCCGGCCTGGCCGGCGGTGCCGTCGCGGCGCGCGAACGCGCTCGACGAGGCCGACCGGGCGCTGATCGCGCGCGCGGACACGTGCTTCGTGGCGAGCGCGAATCTCGATCCGGACGCACACCACGCGCGCGGGGTGGACGTGTCGCATCGCGGCGGCCTGCCCGGCTTCGTGCGCGTCGACGACGCCCGGACGCTGACCGTGCCCGACTACAGCGGCAACCGCTACTTCAACACGCTCGGCAACTTCGTCTCGAATCCGCGCGCGGGGCTGCTGTTCGTCGATTTCGAGCGCGGCGACCTGCTCTATGTCGCGGCACGCGCCGAGATCGTCTGGGACGGGCCCGATCTGGCCGCGTTCGAGGGCGCGCAGCGGCTCGTGCGGTTTTGCCTGAGCGAGGTGCGGCGCAGCGAGGCGGCGCTGCCGTTTCGCTGGTCGGCGGCCGAATATGCGCCGCAGTTCGCGCGGGCGGGGGCGGGCGGGGCCGGCGGAAGTGCCCAAGGGACGGGACCGGGGCAGCGGACGTTCGCGGGGGGCGACGGTGGTGCGGAGCATGCCGCGCGGCGTGGCGACTAGGTGGCGCCGCCGGTCGCGCTGCGCGACGGCGCCGCGAATGTGCCTGCCGCCGCGCTGATCGAACGCGGTGGACGGACTGATAAGGGCGAGGACCGCGGCCCCGACCGGCGTTCCCGCCTTCGACGGCACGGTTTCTCGCCCCCGGCATGCGGCGCCGCGGCGGCTGCCACTGCCGCGCGGACGAACGAGGCCGGGGCGTTCGCCTGCCTCGCGCCACCCGGCCGTGTCGGGGCCGACGAGGCGCGTGGTTCTCGATGATCTCTGGCGTTCGGCGATCGGCGCGGCTAGGATGCCAGCGGAGCGCATCCGCCCGGGATCAAGCCCGGGATCGGCCCGCGACGCGCACCCAGCGGCAGTATGAAGCGACCTGAAGCAGCGAGGAGAAGACGATGGACCACGACACCCTGATCGAAGCCGCACGGCGCGCGCGCGAGCACGCCTACGCGCCGTATTCCCGGTTCAAGGTCGGTGCGGCGGTGGCGACGCACGACGGGCGCGTCTTCGAGGGATGCAACGTGGAGAACGGCTCGTATGGCTTGAGCAACTGCGCCGAACGCACGGCGTTGTTCGCGGCGATCGCGGCCGGCTGCCGGCCCGGCGATTTCGCGGCGCTGGCCGTGATCGGCGACGTGCCCGAGCCGATCGCGCCGTGCGGCGCGTGCCGGCAGGTGATGGTCGAACTCGGCGGCGCGGCGCTGCCGGTGGTGCTGGCCAACCTGGCCGGCGCGCGGCAGGAAACGACGGCGGCAGATTTGCTGCCGGGCGCGTTCCGTCTCTAAGCGGGGTGCGGAATGAAGCGCGCCGCGCGTCAGACCTGCACGAGCCGCTGCGCGTCGGTGATGCGGATCTGCCGGCCGCGCGAATCGATCATGCCGCTGCGCTGGAATTTCGACAGCATGCGGCTCACGGTTTCGAGCGTCATGCCGAGGTAGCAGCCGATTTCCTCGCGCGTCATCCGCAGGTTGAATTCGGCCGGCGAATAGCCGCGCGCCTTGAAGCGCGCCGACAGGTTCAGCAGGAACGAGGCCACGCGCTGCTCGGCCGTCATGGTGCCGAGCAGCATCATGGCGCGCGATTCGCGCACGATCTCGCCGCTCAGCAGCTGATGCAGATGCTGCTGCAGCGGCCGCATCTCGCGGCACGCCGCTTCGAGCTGCGCGAACGGGATGATGCAGACGGTGCTGTCCTCGAGCGCGATCGCGTCGCTGTGATGCTCGCCGTCGCCGAGGCCGTCGAGCCCGAGCGTCTCGCCCGTGATCTGGAAGCCGGTCACCTGCTCGTGGCCGTCGCGATGCATCACGATCGTCTTGAACGAGCCGGTGCGCACCGCGTAGAGGCTCGTGAACGGATCCTGGGCGCGGAACAGCGCGTCGCCGCGCTTGACGTGTCGCATCGTGCAGATCAGCGCGTCGAGCCGACGGAATTCGGCGTGCGTGAGCCCCGCGGGCATGCAGACGTTGCGTGTCGCGCAATTCGAACAGCGCGCGCCGGGCTGCTTCAGCGCGTCGAGCTGCGCGGCCGCGGGCGGCGGCACGTCGGGGGCGATCGGAGCGGGCTTCGTGGCGGTCAGCATGATGGGGCTCGTTCGGGGGCGGGTTGAGGGCGGCGCGCATGGGCGAGCGCGTCGATCGTGCGGCATGCCAGCTCGAATTCCGTGGTCTTGTCGAAGAAGTAATGCGCGCCGGCGTCGTGGCTCGCGGCCCGGAAAGCCGGCCCGGACAGGTTCGTCAGGATCACGGTGGTCACGTGCGGCGCGAAGCGGGCCAGCGCGCCGAGCAGTTCGAGCCCGCTGCCGGACGGCAGGCGCAGCTCGATCACGGCGACGTCCGCGCCGCTCGACACGATGCCGGCGAACGCCATCGCGTGATCCTCCGATTCGCCGACCACCGACACACCCGCGAGCGGTTCGAGCAGCGCCGCGACGCGCCGGCGGATCGCGACGGCCGGTTCGACGACGTAAACACGGAGAAGGGTGGTGTCCATGCGGGCGAGTATCCCAGCCGCGCGCACCGAATGAAATCAGCGACGTATGAAATCGCGGTAGGTGTTTCGCTGAAATTTGTAGGCCGTTTCCTACAAACGCGACGCGCCGGTCGGTGAATGGCGTCCCGGGCGCGGCGAGCCGGAAGGCCGGGGGACCGGCAGCCGGCTCGAAGTCCGGCCGCGAGACCGGCGCTGCAACCGGCGCAAAGAGCAGCCGGCCGCGTCCGGCGCCTTATTTCGCGTCGTTGTAGACCGTGGCGCGCGACACGCCGAGATGCTGCGCGATGACTTCCATGGCGCGGCGCACCTCGAGGTAGCCCTCGCCGCGCAGCGCCTGCATCAGCTCGCGGCGCTGCTCGGTCTTCAGCGAGCGCGGCGTGGTGGCGAGCGTCATCGCGAAGCGGTCGATCCGCTCGCGGATCGCGTCGGCGTTGGCCGGGTCGAGCGTCTCGCCGACGTGATCCGGCCCGGTCTGGCAGAACTGGTTCAGCAGGCTCTGGATGCCACGGAACAGCGTGACGTCGACGTTCATGCACAGCGCGGCAACGTAGTCGCCGTTGGTGTCCTTGATGCCGATCGAGGTGCTTTTCGCGGGCCGCCCGTCGGCGAAGCGGTTCGCGTAGTTCGTCAGCAGCGGCGGGTAATCGCTGTCGGCGATGCGCGCGAGGCCGAGCTCGGTGGTCGGATCGCCCACGGCGCGGCCCGACAGGTTGTTGTGGATCGCGATGATCGAGTTCTCGGGCGTGCGCAGGTCGTGTACCACCACCTCGGTGAACGGCGCGAACATCTCGCCGAGCCCTTGCGCGATGGTGCGGACCTGCTCGATCAGCGAAGCCTGTTCCGACGCGGAAGTCTTTCGGGTCATATTGGACGTTTTATCCGGAATTTGACGGTATTGTAACCATCGCCCGGAGCATCGCCCGGCATCGCCTCGCGATCCCCGCGCCGGGCGTTCGCCGCGCGCTCCGGGCGCAGCGGGGGTGCCCGGCGAATCGGGTAGAATCCGCGCTGCGCGCGAGACGCGCCGGCGCCGGTTCGCGGCCGCGCCGCCCGACCCGGGCGGCCCACGGCACGCGCGACCGACGCCGCCAGCCCGCCCTCAGTCCGTCCGTTATGTCATTACAAGATCCGAATTCCGAGCACACCGCCGCCCCTTCTCCCCAACTCAAGCGCAGTCTCAAGGCCCGCCACCTGACGATGATCGCGATCGGCGGCTCGATCGGCACGGGCCTGTTCGTCGCCTCGGGCGCCTCGATCTCGCAGGCCGGCCCCGGCGGCGCGATGCTCGCCTATCTGCTGATCGGCCTGATGGTCTACTGCCTGATGACGAGCCTCGGCGAGATGGCCGCGTTCATGCCGGTGTCCGGCTCGTTCGCCACCTACGGCGCGAAATACGTCGAGGAAGGCTTCGGCTTCGCGCTCGGCTGGAACTACTGGTACAACTGGGCCGTCACGATCGCGGTCGAGCTGGTGGCCGCGCAGCTCGTGATGGGCTACTGGTTTCCGCACGTGCCGGGCGTCTGGTGGAGCGCGGCGTTCCTCGCCGTGATGTTCCTGCTCAACGTGTTGACCGTGCGCGGCTTCGGCGAGGCCGAATACTGGTTCGCGCTGATCAAGGTGGTGACGGTGGTGGCGTTCATCGGCATCGGCCTGCTGATGATCTTCGGGATCCTGACGGGTGGCCCGATGCCGGCGTGGCAGAACTTCACGATCGGCGACGCGCCGTTCGCGGGCGGCCTGCCGGCCATGATGGGGGTGGCGATGATCGCCGGCTTCTCGTTCCAGGGTACCGAGCTGATCGGCATCGCGGCCGGTGAATCGGAGAACCCGCACACCACGATTCCGCGCGCGGTGCGCCAGGTGTTCTGGCGCATCCTGCTGTTCTACGTGCTGGCGATCTTCGTGATCGGCATGCTGGTGCCGTACACCGATCCGAGCCTGCTCAAGAGCGACGTCACCGACGTGGGGGTGAGCCCGTTCACGCTGGTGTTCCGCCACGCGGGCCTCGCGTTCGCGGCCGGCGTGATGAACGCGGTGATCCTCACGGCCGTGCTGTCGGCCGGCAACTCGGGCATGTACGCATCCACGCGGATGCTCTACGACCTCGCCAGGGAAGGCCGCGCGCCGCGCCTCTTCGCGCGCCTCTCGAAGGGGGGCGTGCCGCGCAACGCGCTGATCGCGACCACGGCGGTGGGCGCGCTCTGCTTCCTGTCCTCGCTGTTCGGCGACAAGACCGTCTACCTGTGGCTGCTGAACACCTCGGGCATGACGGGCTTCATCGCCTGGCTCGGCATCGCGGTCAGCCACTACCGGTTCCGTCGCGGCTTCGTGAAGCAGGGCTTCGCGCTGTCGAGCCTGCCGTATCGCTCGCGGCTGTTTCCGTACGGGCCGATCTTCGCGTTCGTGCTCTGTCTCGTGATCGCGCTGGGGCAGGACTACCAGGCGTTCCTCTCGAACCGGATCGACTGGGTCGGCGTGCTGGCCACCTACGTCGGCATCCCGCTGTTCCTCCTCGTCTGGTTCGGCTATCGCCTGACGCATCGCGACAGCCGCCTGGTGCGCTACGAGGACATGGAAATCGCGCCGTGGCTCGACGGCGACACGCGTCGCGAAGCGCGCCAGCTCAAGGAAAAACCGGACACGGCGTGAGCGCCGTCGCGCGCTGCGCGGCCCGATTGTCCGGCCGCGCAGCGTGTAACGATCGTGGCACATGGCTTGCTATGCAGGAGCGAATCGTTTCGTTTTCCTGATCGATTCTTCCGTGTCTCGCCCAGCGCAAACGGGACCGGCGCGCTTCGCGCCCGATTTCATTCCCGCCGCCGCGCGGGAACCGTTTTTGTGCGATCGTACCCTTCAAGGGTAGACGCTTTCTTGGAAATTCCCTTATACTGCGCAGCAAGTCGCTGACTTTTCCCGGTGAATTACACGCCGATGCGTGCATGATCGCTGCAACCGGAAAGTCGGTTCAAGTATCCCGTCAACCGGAGCAACCTGCTCCTGCGGCGTCCGCATCTTCTTGCAGCCGCATCCTTGCCGTCTTCAGACGGTGCCTGGCCTGGGCAGCGCACGCGCGCTGTGCTGGCTGAACATGACAATCGAACGAACGCGGTAGCGTTCAAGCAGGACTCCGGACCATCGCATCGCTGGCCGGATGCGATGCCGTTTTTGTCGGTTCGATCCCGGCACGCCCGGGATCCGTACCTTCCATTCGCGACGCCTCACGGCGTTTTCGCGGCGTGTGGCCGTTCGCGCGCGCCGCTCCGATAAGGGGGCACTTTTCATGACTCGACGCACTGTCCGTATCGCGGGCAGCCTGCTGCTGGCCATCATCCTGTTGGGCTGGATCGCGCATGCGATCGGCGCCGACACATGGCGGCAATACTCGGGCGATCTCGTCTACTACACCGGCCGGCATCTGATGCTGGTGGGCTGCTCGATGGCACTCGCGATCCTGGCGGGCATTCCGGCCGGCGTCGCGCTGAGCCGGCCGTCCGCCTCGCGCCACGCCGAGCGCTTCATGCAGGTGTTCAACATCGGCAACACGGTGCCCTCGCTCGCGGTGCTCGCGATCGCGCTCGGCATCTTCGGCATCGGCGACGTTCCGGCGATCGTCGCGCTGTTCCTGGCTTCGCTGCTGCCGATCACGCGCAATGCCTACGAAGGCATGCGCAACGTGCCCGCCGCGCTGCGCGAGGCGGCGCGCGGCATCGGCATGACGCCATGGCAGTCGCTCATGCGCGTCGAGCTGCCGAACGCGCTGCCGATCATCATCGGCGGCGTGCGCACCGCGCTCGCGATCAACGTCGGCACCGCGCCGCTCGCCTACCTGATCGGTGCCGACAGCCTCGGCACGCTGATCTTCCCCGGCATCTACCTCGACAACCAGCAGATGCTGCTGCTCGGCGCGGCCTCCACGGCGGTGCTCGCGCTGCTGCTCGACGGCATCGTCGCGGCCGGCAGCCGCCATGTGTTCGCCCGCAACGGAGGTGCCGCATGAGTTTCGCGAAACTCGCCCGGTCCGCCGGCGCCACGCTGGCGCGCCGCTTCGCGGCGGCCGTCGCGCTGCTGCCGCTCGTCTCGCTGGCCTCGTTCTGCGCGCTCGCGAGCGCGCCGGCCGCGGCGCAGTCGTTGACGGTGGGCGGCAAGAACTTCACCGAGCAGTACGTGCTGGCCGAGATCACCTCGCAGTACCTGCGCTCGCGCGGCTACACCATCGAGACCCGCACCGGCCTCGGCAGCGTGCTGCTGCGCAGCGCGTTCGTGAACGGCCAGGTCGACGTGGTGTGGGATTACACCGGCACCGCCGCGCTCGTCTACGACAAGATCAAGGACAAGCTCTCGCCCGAGGCGATGTACCAGCGCGTCAAGGAGATCGACGGCAAGCAGGGCCTGGTGTGGCTCAACGCATCGCCGCTCAACAACACCTACGCGCTGGCGCTGCCGGCCGAGGCGGCGAAGCAGACCGGCATCCGCACCATCTCGCAACTGGCCGCGAAGATCGCGAGCGACCCGAAGGGGACGCGCCACACGTTCGGGATGGACGCGGAGTTCGCCAATCGTCCGGACGGCCTGAAGCCGCTGGAAGCCGCCTATCACCTGCATTTCCGCCGTTCGGAGACGAAGCAGATGGACGCGGGGCTGGTCTACACGGCGCTGCACAACAACCAGCTGACGATCGGCCTCGTCTACACCACCGACGGCCGCGTGCGCGGCTTCGGCATCGTGCCGCTCGAGGACGACCTGCACTTCTTCCCGCCCTACAACGCCACGCCGGTGGTGCGCGCGGAAGTGCTCAAGCGCAATCCGAAGCTCGCCACGCAGCTGAACGCGCTGTCGGCCGCGCTCAACAACGACGTGATGCTCGACATGAACAAGCGTGTCGACATCGACGGGGCCTCGGTGCAGCAGGTGGCGGCAGATTTCCTGCGCACGCACCCCTTACCGTGACCGGGAGACGACCATGACCGTCCAAGACTACCTGGCCGCCAACTGGCCTGAACTGCTCCAGCTCACGCTGCAGCACATCTATCTCGTCGGCATCGCGGTGGGCTGCGCGATCGTCGCCGGCGTGCCGCTCGGCGTCGTGATCAGCCGCCACGAATGGCTCGCGCCGCCGCTGCTCGGCATTGCCACCGTGATCCTCACGCTGCCTTCGATCGCGCTGTTCGGGCTGATGATCCCGATCTTCTCGCGCTTCGGGCAGGGCATCGGCGCGGTGCCGGCGATCACCGCCGTGTTCCTCTATTCGCTGCTGCCGATCATGCGCAACACCTATCTGGCGCTGCGCAACGTCGATGCCGGCATCAAGGAGGCCGGCATCGGCATCGGCATGACGTCGTGGCAGCGGCTGCGGCTCGTGGAGCTGCCGCTCGCGGTGCCGGTGATCCTCGGCGGCGTGCGCACGGCGGTGGTGATGAACATCGGCGTGATGACCATCGCGGCCGTGATCGGCGCGGGCGGGCTCGGCTCGCTGATCGTCCGCGCGATCGGACAGAGCAGCATGATGAAGCTGCTGGTGGGCGCGGTGCTCGTGAGCGTGCTCGCGATCGTCGCGGATCTGCTGTTGCAGGCGCTGCAGCGCGCATTGACACCGAAGGGAGTGCAGAAGACATGATCGAACTCGACCAACTGACGAAGACCTTCTCGCAGAAAGACGGCCAGCCGGTGCGCGCCGTCGATTCCGTGAGCCTGACCGTGCCGGAAGGCGAAATCTGCGTGTTCCTCGGCCCCTCGGGCTGCGGCAAGACCACCACGCTGAAGATGATCAACCGGCTGATCACGCCGACCTCCGGGCGCGTGCTGATCGACGGCGAGGACACCACCAGCCTGAACGAGGTGGACCTGCGCCGCCGCATCGGCTACGTGATCCAGCAGATCGGCCTGTTCCCGAACATGACGATCGAGGAAAACATCACGGTGGTGCCGCGCCTGCTCGGCTGGGACAGGAAGCGCTGCAAGGAGCGCGCGACCGAGCTGATGTCGATGGTGGCGCTCGATCCGAAGCTGTACCTGAAGCGCTATCCGCGCGAGCTGTCGGGCGGCCAGCAGCAGCGCATCGGCGTGGTGCGCGCGCTGGCGGCCGATCCGCCGGTGCTACTGATGGACGAGCCGTTCGGCGCGGTCGATCCGATCAACCGCGAATCGATCCAGAACGAGTTCTTCCAGATGCAGCGGCAGCTGAAGAAGACCGTGATCATGGTGAGCCACGACATCGACGAGGCGATCAAGCTCGGCGACCGCGTGGCCGTGTTCCGGCGCGGCAAGCTGGTGCAGTACGACCATCCCGACACGCTGCTCGCGCATCCGCGCGACGAGTTCGTCGGCCAGTTCGTGGGCCAGGACAGCACGCTCAAGCGCCTGCTGCTCGTGAAGGCCGGCGACGCGGCCGCGCAGCCGCCCACCGCGCGCGCCGACACGCCGCTCGCCGAGGCGTTCTCGATCATGGACGACAACGACAGCCGCTACCTGACCGTGGTGGACGACGCGCAGCACGCGCTCGGCTTCGTCGCGCGCCGTGTCGCGCGCGGCGCGACGGGCACCTGCGGCGAGCGGCTCAGCGAGTTCCCGGCCACCGTCTCGTCGGAGGACAACCTGCGGATCGTGCTGTCGAAGATGTACCAGTACCGCTCGTCGTGGATGCCGGTGCTCGATGGCGACGGCGCCTATCTCGGCGAGGTCACGCAGGACTCGATCGCCGACTACCTGAGCTCGGGCCGTTCGCGCCAGCAGACCGGCCAGCCGCCGCGCATCGTGACGGCGTAGGCGACACAGGCAACGCGCCGGTGGTTCCACCGGCCCGTGGTCGAACACGGCCCGGATCGTCCCGAACCTGGGCGATCCGGGCCGGTTTCGTTTTCAGGTTCGGAAAACCTGGCCGGAGCGGCCGAGGTAGTCAGAGTGGCCGTGCCGCTCAGTGCGGCACGCGGGCCAGCGTCAGCAGGGCCAGCAGTTCGTCGACGCTGAAGCGGCCGTCGAGCGTGACGCGTCCGCCGACCCAGTTGGGGCGGTTGCGCGCCGTGTCCCAGTCGATCCAGCCCGGCGCGCCGCGCAGGATGGCGACGGCGCTCTGCCTTGAGGTGCGTTCGTTGTCCGACATCGAGATTCGATTCCCTTCAGTGCCGCGCGTCGATTGAAACGGCCGGCGCCATGCGCGCGGAGCAGGGCAGGGCCGGCCGATGGAAAACGAGCGATTGTCGGTCGCGTGGCGGCGTCTGGATATCGGAATGGCTGGAGATGGCGCCGGTTTCCGCTGCGCCGCGCCGGCGAGCTTCAGGCACCGTGCCGGTATGCGCTCGGCGTCATGCCGGCCCACTTGCGGAACGCGCGCGTGAAGTTCGCCGGGTCGCTGAACTGCAGGCGCGCGGCGATCGTCTTCAGGTCGAGGTCGGAGGCGCGCAGCAGCTGCCGCGCATCGCGATGGCGCGCGTCGTCGAGCAGCGCGCGATAGCCGGCGCCGGCCTCGTCGAGCCGGCGCCGCAGCGTGCGCGTGGACACATGGAGGCGGCGCGCGAGCGCGCCCGGGTCCGGATAGCCGTCGGCGCCGAGCACCAGTTCCGCGCGCACGCGCTCGACCCAGTCGCCCTCGTCGTGGCGCACCGCCGCGTAGTCGCGCTCGACCTGCGCGAGCGCCTGGCGGTGCGCGACCTCGTCGGCGAACGCCAGTGGCCAGTCGAGCGCCTCGCGCGCCACCCACAGCGCATGCGCGTCGCAATCGAAGCGCACCGGCGGCAGGCGCTCGCGATAGCGCGCGAACCAGGGCGGCTGCGGCCACGCGAAACGCAGCTCGAGCGGCGGCGCGCCATCGGGCGCGCGCGGGCCGGTCAGCAGCGGCAGGCTCTGCGCGATGCCGGTCAGCACGAACTCGAACATGGTGTGATGGCGCAGCACCGGGCTCGCCTGCACGCCGGCGAGCGTCAGCGTCGCGCCGTCGCCGTGCTCGGCGTAGGTCAGCGTGTATTGCCGGTTGCGGGTGCGGAAGTAGCGCGCGTTGACGGCCAGCGCGGTGCGTAGGTCGGGCGCGGTGAGCGTGGCGTAGCCGAGGAAGCCGTGCGCCGACGGCCGCAGCCGCAGCCCGAGCGCGAAGCCGAGCCCCTCGTCGCCGGTCAGCCGGATCGCGTTCAGCACCAGCCGCGCCCATTGCGAGGGCGCGACCCGCGCATCGGGCTGCGCCAGCACCTCGTCGCGCAGGCCGGTGCCGGCGCGCACCTCGCGCGCGTCGAGGCCGCGCTCGTCGAACACCTGCAGCAGCAGGCGCGGGTAGGCCACCGGAATCGTCGGCCGCCGCAGCCCGAGGCCGTCCTTGCTTCCCATGCCGGTCACCGCCTTGATTCTGGCCACGAATGACAAGCATTATGGCTGTTTGACCCCTCACGCTCAAGGCGCCGCGCGCCTACGATCGGCGGATCACAAAAAAGAGACGCCCCGCCATCATGACCACTCCGTTCCCGCATCTGCTCGCGCCGCTCGATCTCGGCTTCACCACGCTGCGCAACCGCGTGCTGATGGGCTCCATGCATACCGGCCTCGAGGACAGCCGCAAGACGCTGCCGCGGCTCGCCGACTATTTCGCCGAACGCGCGCGCGGCGGCGTCGGGCTGATCGTCACCGGCGGCTTCGCGCCGAATCTGGCCGGCTGGACCAAGCCGTTCGGCGGCACGCTGGCCACCGGCGCCGCCGCGCGCCGCCATCGCGCGATCGCCGACGCGGTCCACACGGAAGGCGGCAAGATCGCGCTGCAGATCCTCCATACCGGCCGCTACGGCTATCACCCGCTCGCGGTCGCGCCGTCGCGCATCAAGTCGCCGATTTCGCCGTTCACGCCGCGCGCGCTGTCGGCGGCCGGCGTCGAACGGCAGATCCGTGCGTTCGTGCGCTGCGCGGCGCTGGCGCGCGAGGCCGGCTACGACGGCGTCGAGATCATGGGTTCCGAGGGCTACCTGATCAACCAGTTCCTCTCGCTGCACACCAACCGGCGCGACGACGCCTGGGGCGGCAGCTACGAGCACCGCATGCGCTTCCCGGTCGAGATCGTCGAGCGCACGCGCGAGGCGGTCGGCCGCGACTTCATCATCATCTACCGGCTGTCGATGCTGGACCTGATCCCGGCCGGCAGCGACTGGGACGAGACGGTGCGGCTCGCGAAGGCCGTCGAGCGCGCGGGCGCGACGCTGATCAACACCGGCATCGGCTGGCACGAGGCGCGCGTGCCGACCATCGCCACTTCGGTGCCGCGCGGCGCGTTCGCCTGGGTCACGCGCAAGATGAAGGGCGAGGTCGGCATTCCGCTGGTCACCACCAATCGCATCAACCGGCCGGAGCTGGCCGAGCAGATCCTCGCGGACGGCGCGGCCGACATGGTGTCGATGGCGCGGCCGTTCCTGGCCGACCCCGAGTTCGTGAGCAAGGCGGCGAGCGGGCGCGCCGACGAGATCAACGTCTGCATCGGCTGCAACCAGGCCTGTCTCGACCACGCGTTCAGGAACCGCATCGCCTCGTGCCTCGTCAATCCGCGCGCCTGCCACGAAACGCTGCTGAACTTTACGCCGGCCGTGCGCGTGAAGCGCATCGCGGTGGTGGGCGCGGGGCCGGCCGGGCTTTCCTGCGCGACGCAGCTGGCGCGGCGCGGGCACCAGGTCGAGCTGTTCGACGCGGCCGACGAGATCGGCGGCCAGTTCAACCTGGCCAAGCGGATTCCCGGCAAGGAGGAGTTCCACGAGACGCTGCGCTACTTCGGGCGGCAGATCGAGCTGAGCGGCGTGACGCTGCGGCTGGCCCGGCGCGTGGACGCCGACCAGCTGATCGCGGGCGGTTACGACGAGATCGTGCTGGCCACCGGCGTGGCGCCGCGCGACCCGCGCATCGCCGGCGGCGACGGCCCGAACGTGCTCGGCTATGCCGACGTGCTGAACGGCCGGCGGCCGGTGGGGGCGCGCGTCGCGGTGGTGGGGGCGGGCGGGATCGGCTTCGACGTGGCCGAGTACCTGGTCCACGCCGGCACCTCGCCGTCGCTCGACGCGGCCGCGTGGCGGGCCGAGTGGGGCGTGACCGACCCGGCGCTCGCGCGCGGCGGCATCGCGCCGGCACGCGTGGCGCCGCCGGCACGGCAGGTGACGCTGCTGCAGCGCAAGCCGGCGCCGCTCGGCAAGGGGCTCGGCAAGACCACCGGCTGGATCCACCGCGCGACGCTGAAGATGAAGGCGGTGGAGATGGTCGGCGGCGTCAACTACGAGCGCATCGACGCGAGCGGGCTGCACGTGACGTTCGGCGAGAAGCGCGAGCGGCCGACGCTGATCGAGGCCGACACGATCGTGCTGTGCGCCGGGCAGGAGTCGCGCCGCGACCTGCAGGCGCCGCTGCTGGCGGCGGGCCTCGCCGTGCATCTGATCGGCGGCGCCGAGCTGGCGGCCGAACTCGACGCGAAACGCGCGATCGAGCAGGGCGCCCGGCTGGCCGCGCGGCTCTGAGTGCCGCGCTGGCCGTGGCCCGGATGCAGCGGGAAACGGGCTGCAACCCGGGCTGCAAGCCGGGCCACGAGCCGGGCCACGAGCACGAGCCAGACGCGCAGGAAACACGGCTCGCCGCGGGCTGGACGAGCGGCCCGCGTGAGCGTTATTCTGTCGCGCGACACTGACGGTTTAGGAATACAAAGCTTTCATTTTCGTTGCGGCGAGCGTGCCTCGGAGATGGCCGCTTTCCTCATAACTGAAAGTATTCTGTAATGTTGTATGTAAGTATTTTGGAAGATTTGGCGAAGCCGTGGATCGCTTCAGCTTCGCGTCCAAAACGTCAAATTAGTATAGATTTTGATTTGTCAAGCCCCACTTTGATGCAGTCTGACAGCCCCGCGTCCGCCGCAGCCGTGAAAAAAAACCTAGTAAAAACAACGGCTTGATTGTGCGAAAAAAATGCAACGGAATGTTGCGATGCAAAAGGTCGCACTTCCATTTATCCTCGTTAACCCGGCGCGGTGTGATTTCTTTTGTTACATAGCTTTCAATCAAATTACATCGCGAGCGCGTCGCCGCCGCGAGCGAGCTGACATTACAAATCTTACGTTTCTTTCGTCTCAGTCGACCGACTCTCTGACCGGGTTTTCATAGGGTTTTTGCCGCCATGCAATCTGTACCATTTCTGAGCCTCGCGATCTGGACGCCGATCGTGTTCGGCGTGGCCGTCCTGCGCATCGGATCGGATCGTTATCCGCACCGGGCTCGGTGGCTCGCGCTGGTGGGCGCGATCGTCGGCCTGCTGCTGACCGTGCCGCTCGTCACCGGTTTCGACGCGCACAACACGGCGGTGCAGTTCACCGAATACAAGCCGTGGCTCGCGGCCTTCGGTTCGGCATGGCGAATGGGCGTGGACGGGCTGTCGCTGTGGCTGGTGGTGCTGTCGGCGTTCACCACGCTGGTGATCGTGATCGCCTCGTGGGAATCGGTCACGACGCGCGTGGCGCAATACCACGGCTCGTTCCTGATCCTGTCGGGGTTGATGATCGGCGTGTTCACCTCGCTCGACGGGATGCTGTTCTTCATCTTCTTCGAAGCCACGCTGATCCCGCTGTTCGTGCTGATCGGCACCTGGGGCCACGCGAACCGCTCGTATGCGGCGATCAAGTTCTTCTTCATCTCGTTCGCCGGCTCGCTGCTGATGCTGGCCGCGATGCTGTACCTGTTCGGCCTCACGCACACCTTCGACATGGCCGTCTGGCAGCACGCCCGGCTCGGCTTCGCGCCGCAGCTGCTGGTGTTCCTCGGCTTCTTCGCGGCGTTCGCGGTCAAGGTGCCGATGTGGCCGGTCCACACCTGGCTGCAGGACGTCTACACCGACGGCCCGACGGGCGCCGCGGTCTCGCTGGGGATGATCAAGATCGGCGGTTACGGCTTCCTGCGCTTCGCGTTGCCGATCACGCCCGACGCGGCCCACTACCTGGCGCCGGTGATGATCGGCCTGTCGCTCGTCGCGGTGGTCTACGCGAGCCTGCTGGCGCTGGCGCAGAAGGACATGGCCAAGATGCTGGCCTACTCGTCGGTCGCGCACATGGGCCTCGTCACGCTCGGCGTGTTCCTGTTCAACCAGATGAGCATCACCGGCGCGATCGTGCAGATGATCTCCTACGGTTTCGTGGCCGGCGCGATGTTCCTCTGCGTCGGCGCGCTCTACGATCGCACGCGCACCCGCGCGATCGCCGAATACAGCGGCGTGGTCAACACCATGCCGCGCCTCGCGCTGTTCGCCGTGCTGTTCGCGATGGCCAACGTCGGCCTGCCGGGCACCTCGGGCTTCGTCGGCGAATTCCTCGTGATCATGGGCGCCGTGCGCGTGAACTTCTGGATCGGCGCGATCGCCGCGCTGACCCTGATCCTGAGCGCCGCCTACACGCTCTGGATGTTGAAGCGCGTGATCTTCGGCGCGATCAAGCACGATCGCGTCGGCAAACTGATCGATCTGAGCCGTCGCGAGTCGATCGTGTTCGCGGCATTGGCCGTGATCGTGCTCGCAATCGGTATTTATCCGAAGCCGTTCACCGACGTGATCGACCCGGCCGCCGCCAATATCGTCGCGCAGCTCGAGCGCGCGAAGCCGGCGGACGACGGGGCGGGCGCCGCGCCGACGGCTTCCACGATCAGCGTTCAGACCGATGCGCGCATCCCGCGCACACCGACCTGAACGTCGACGCCACGCCTGAAAGCCCCACGGGGCGGGCGTGGCGAGCCGGTTCCCAGGCTGCGCAGGGACCGGCTGACAAGTTGCATGATGTGGCAACCTGTCGCACGGTGGCTTTTGGTAAAAATGATTTGCTAAGATTCACCGCTTTTTCCCACTTCGATGGACTTATGATGCTGGCGCTTGGCGAATCGGGGCATAGCCGGTTTGCTTTATCGTCCACGCGTAAATCAGGCAAATGTGATGAATAGAAAGGCTTTTAGAAGCTTCTTGCTTTTATTGGGCGCCGGGTTGCTTGTCTGTCTATCCGGTTGCAGCTACGACCTGCTGGATCCGAAAGGCAGCGTCGGTGTCGCTGAGAAAGGACTGATCTGGACTTCGACGTGGGTGATGCTGATCGTGGTCATCCCCGTGATCGTGCTGACGCTGCTGTTCGCGTGGCGCTATCGCGAGTCCAACCGCAACGCGACGTATGCGCCGAAATGGTCGCATTCGAACGCGATCGAAGTCGTCGTCTGGACGATTCCGACGCTGATCATCCTGTACCTTGGCATCCTCACCTGGAAGTCGACGCACGAGCTTGACCCGTACAAGCCGCTCGCCTCGAACGTGAAGCCGATCAACGTCGAAGTCGTTGCGCTCGACTGGAAGTGGCTGTTCATCTACCCGGATCTGGGTATCGCATCGGTGAACCAGCTCGCGATTCCGGTCGGCACGCCGGTGAACTTCCGCATCACGTCCGACTCGGTGATGAATTCGTTCTTCATCCCGCAGCTCGGCACGCAGGTGTACGCGATGGCCGGCATGCAGACGCGTCTGCACCTGATCGCCGACGAAGCGGGCGATTTCGCCGGCCTGTCCGCGAACTACAGCGGCCGCGGCTTCTCGGACATGAAGTTCCGTACGCTCGCCACGTCGCAGGGTGACTTCGATGCATGGGTGCAGAAGGTCCGCGCCTCGTCGCAGCGCCTCGACATGAACGAGTACACGAGCGTCGCGAAGCCGAGCGAAAAGGATCCGGTGCGTTTCTTCTCGACCGTCGATCCGCGCCTGTTCAATAACATCGTTGGCAAGTACAACAACGGCCACGTCATGGAATTCAATGACGCGTCGTGCAGTACGACGAAGGGGTAAGCATGTTCGGAAAACTTACACTCGACTCGATCCCGTATCACGAGCCAATCCTCGTGATCACGGCGCTCGGCGTCGGCATCGTCGGGGCGCTCGTGCTGGGCCTCGTCACTTACTTCGGTAAGTGGAAATATCTCTGGACCGAGTGGCTGACGAGCGTCGACCACAAGCGTCTTGGCGTGATGTACATCGCCGTTGCCCTCGTGATGCTGCTGCGCGGCTTCGCCGACGCGATCATGATGCGTACCCAGCTCGCGCTCGCGTACAACGCGCCGGGCTTCCTGCCGCCGCACCACTACGACCAGATCTTCACCGCGCACGGCGTCATCATGATCTTCTTCATGGCGATGGCGTTCATGGTGGGCCTGATGAACCTGGTGGTGCCGCTGCAGATCGGCGCGCGCGACGTGGCGTTCCCGTTCCTGAACTCGCTGTCGTTCTGGATGACGGCAGTGGGCGCGATCCTGCTGATGATCTCGCTGTTCATCGGTGAATTCGCGCAGACCGGCTGGCTCGCGTATCCGCCGCTCTCGGAGCTTGCGTACAGCCCCGGGGTAGGGGTGGATTACTACATCTGGGCGCTGCAGATCTCCGGGGTGGGCACGCTGCTGACCGGCGTGAACTTCTTCGTGACGATCATCAAGATGCGCGCGCCCGGCATGACGCTGATGAAGATGCCGGTGTTCACGTGGACGGCGCTCTGCACCAACGTGCTGATCATGGCGGCGTTCCCGATCCTGACCGTCACGCTGGCGCTGCTCGGCCTCGACCGTTATCTGGGGATGCACTTCTTCACGAATGACGGTGGCGGCAACGTCATGATGTACCTGAACCTGATCTGGGCCTGGGGTCACCCCGAGGTGTACATCCTGATCCTGCCGGCGTTCGGCGTGTTCTCGGAAGTCGTGGCGACCTACGCGAAGAAGCCGCTGTTCGGCTACAAGACGATGGTCTACGCAACCTGCGCGATCATGGTCCTGTCGTTCCTCGTGTGGCTGCACCACTTCTTCACGATGGGCTCGGGTGCCGACGTCAACGCGTTCTTCGGCATCGCCACGATGATCATTGCGATCCCGACCGGCGTGAAGATCTTCAACTGGCTGTTCACGATCTACCGTGGCCGCCTGGAATTCAGCGCGCCGATCCTCTGGACGCTGGGCTTCATGGTGACGTTCACGGTGGGCGGCATGACCGGCGTGATGATGGCGATCCCGGGCGCGGACTTCGTGCTGCACAACAGCCTGTTCCTGATCGCCCACTTCCACAACGTGATCATCGGCGGCGTGCTGTTCGGCTACCTGGCGGGCTTCAACTACTGGTTCCCGAAGGTGTTCGGCTTCAAGCTCAACGAGAAGCTCGGCAAGCGTGCGTTCTGGTTCTGGCAGTTCGGCTTCATCTTCGCCTTCACGCCGCTGTACGTGCTCGGCTTCATGGGCGTGACGCGTCGTCTGAACCACTACGACAACCCGTCCTGGCATCCGTGGATGGAAATCGCGCTGTTCGGCGCGGTGCTGGTGCTGATCGGCATCGTCCACCAGCTGCTGCAGCTGTACGTGTCGATCCGCGACCGCAACCTGCCGGGCAACCGTGACCTGACGGGCGATCCGTGGAACGGCCACACGCTCGAGTGGGCAACGTCCTCGCCGCCGGCTTCGTACAACTTCGCGATCATCCCGACGATCCACGAACTCGACGAAGTGTCGTACCGCAAGGAACGCGGCCTCGGCTTCGGTCTCGAGAAGGGCCAGCAGTACGAGGACATCCACATGCCCTCGAACACGAGCGCGGGCTTCTTCATCGGCATGTTCTCGCTGGTGCTCGGCTTTGCCGGCGTCTGGCACATCTGGTGGATGGCCATCATCGGCTTCGTCGGCATCGTTGCGACCGCGATCATCTACAGCTCGCAGAAGAACGAGGGCTACTACATTCCGGCCGACACGGTGCGGAAGATCGAAGAGCAGCGTGGCGGCGCGCGCGTCGCGGTACCGCGTCCTGCTGAAGTGGAACTGGAGGCCAACTGATGGCACAAAGCACCCTGACTGCCGATCACCATCACGCGGCAGAGCATCACCATCCGCCGTCGCATTCGGTGTTCGGCTTCTGGCTGTACCTGATGACCGACTGTATCCTGTTCGGCACGCTGTTCGCCGTGTTCGCGGTGATGCAGCACGAGTTCGCCGGCGGCCCCACGGCCAAGGATCTGTTCGACATCCCGGGCGTCGCGCTCGAAACGGCGGCGCTGCTGCTGAGCTCGATCACCTACGGCTTCGCCATGATCGGCGCGCACCGCAACAACCGCGGTGCCGTGTTCGGCTGGCTGGCCGTGACGTTCCTGCTCGGCGCGTCGTTCCTGTTCATGGAAATCCGCGAGTTCACGCACCTGATCGCCGATGGCGCGGGTCCGGACCGCAGCGGCTTCCTGTCGTCGTTCTTCACGCTGGTGGCCACTCACGGTCTGCACGTGACGATGGGCCTGATCT
Organism: Burkholderia perseverans; assembly: GCF_022870505.1. NCBI lineage: Bacteria > Pseudomonadati > Pseudomonadota > Betaproteobacteria > Burkholderiales > Burkholderiaceae > Burkholderia > Burkholderia perseverans. The sequence continues at coordinate 2,687,701 of NZ_CP045093.1, read as the reverse complement.
GGATGGTCGTGCTGGTGGTCCAGATCGCGCGCAACCCGGAGCTGTCGGAGCAGGACGTGCGTCGCCTGACGTGCCTGAGTCTGTTCTGGCACTTCTTGGACATCGTCTGGATCTGCGTGTTTACCTTCGTCTACCTCGTGAGTGTGATCTAAATGGCCCATTCGCATACGCATGCGTCGCACGACGACGCCTCGCACGGCACCGTCAGCAGCTACCTGGTCGGGTTCGTGCTGTCGGTGATCCTGACGGCCGCGTCGTTCGGCGTGGTGCTCGGCGGCTGGTTCTCGACCAACGAAGTCAAGATCCTCGTGCTGGCCGCGCTGGCCGCCGTGCAGATCGTGGTTCACCTGATTTTCTTCCTGCACATGAACGGCTCGTCGAGCCAGCGCTGGAACGTGACCGCCTTCGCCTACACGGTGTTGACGGTGGTGATCCTGATCGTCGGTTCGCTGTGGATCATGCACAACGTCAGCATCAACATGATGTCGCGCTGATCGAGCGCCGGCCTGCTTCGCCCGGATTGACGGGCGAGGCGGTCGAAAAGAAAGCCGCCCGTCGGGGCGGCTTTTTTTTTGTTTGCGTGGCCGGAGCCGTGCCGCTCAGGGGATGATGTCCGGCAGCAAGTTGTTGTCCTTGATGTACGTGTCGCTATCGCACCAGGTGAACAGCGCCTGCCCGTCCCGATCGTGCCTGGCGTAATCGATCTTGGGGTCGTTCGGGCCGCTGACCTGCACCATGGTGGCGTCGGGAAATGCGGCGGCAATGCCCAGCGATTTTTTCAATTCGTCGGGCGTGAAGGCATGCGAAAAATTGCCGTCGTCGTCGCCATGAAAACCGTAATAGACGGTGATTTTCCCGGCCGCCTCGATCTGTGGCGCCACCACTGCCAGCTTTTTGGCGAATCCGTCGACGTCGGATTGGCCGTCGTTGGTGAACACGTTCTTCGGGTACGACATGATCTGGTCCGGCATGATCGATTCCTTGAATTGAGTTGAAAGCGTCGTTGCCCGGCCGGCCATGCCCGTCAATGCACGCCAATCGTGAGGTTTGTCCCTGGCAGCAACGGCCGTGAACGGAAGGTGGCGCGTGGCGGGCTTCACACCACGCGACGCGGAACCCGCGGCCCACGGAATCGAGTATCCCCGGCAAGGAATCGCGGCGATTGAGTGAAACGACGGGAAATACGAAGAAAACAGCGATTCCGGTATCGGGCAAGCCGCGCGCCCTTCGGCGGCGGTGGCGTCGGCGCAAACCCCCGCACGCACGTAAGACTCCGTAAGCCGTCTTAAGGCGAAGCAAGCATGAGCGCACCGGCTTCGCTTATAGTCACCGGATTGCAAGCCGGCGCGGCGGGCCGTTGCCGCGTTTCACCGTCCGTTTCCGTTTCTTACCGTTTTCCCGAGCACATGTCCGATACGCCCATCCAGGTCCTGCTGGTCGACGACGATGCCGCGCTGCGCGATCTGCTCCGTACTTTTTTCCAGCAACGCGGCATCGAGGTGTCGGTGCTGCACGACGCCACCACGCTGGAGCGGCGCCTCGAGCGCGAGCGGCCGTCGGTGATCGTGCTCGACCTGATGATGCCCGGCATCGACGGGCTGACCGTGCTCAAGCAGCTGCGCGCGAGCGGCGACACGATTCCGGTGATCATGCTGACGGCGCGCGCCGACGGCGTCGATCGCGTGATCGGCCTCGAACTCGGCGCCGACGACTATCTCGGCAAGCCGTTCATGCCGCAGGAACTGCTCGCGCGGATCCACGCGGTGCTGCGCCGCCACGCGCCGGCCGGCCTCGCGCGGCCCGCCGCCGAGCGGCGCGAGGCGCTGCGCTTCGGCCCGTTCCGGCTCGACTTCACGACCCGCACGCTGTATCGCGACACCGAGGCGCTCAAGCTCACGGGCGGCGAATACGCGCTGCTCGAAGTGTTCGCGATGCATCCGATGGAGACGCTCTCGCGCGCGCGGCTGCTCGACATGCTGCACGGGCCGTATTCGAACCTGACCGAGCGCGGCATCGACGTGCCGGTCTGGCGCCTGCGCCGCCTGCTGGAAGACGACCCGGCCCAGCCACGCTACGTGCAGACGATGCGCGGCGTCGGCTACATGTTCGTGCCCGGCGGCGATGCTGATGAAGCGCCGGTTTGACACGCTGTTCGTCCGGCTCGCGTTGATGGCGATCGGCCTCGTGCTGGTGGTCCACGCGATCGGCCTGGTGCTGCTCGACCGCGAGCGGCTGCGCCTGGAAGTGGAGCAGACGCGCCGCGTGATCGCGCTGTCCACGCAGGCGCAGGCGAGCGGCAGCGCGCTCGGGCTCGCGGTCAGCGCGATGCTCGGCACCTCGTTCGTCGACGTGAAGGACGCCGTGGCGTTCGGTTGCCCGAAGCCCTGCGTCGACACCTACGGCCCGTTCGAGCGCCATCTGCGCGAGGCCATGCCGCCCGGCACGCACGTGGTGGGCGACGGTAGCTCGCGCACCATCTGGGCACGCTACCCGGGCGCGCGTTACTGGATCACGCTGCCCTCGACGATGCCGTCGGTCACGCGCTTCATCGGCGCCTCGTCGCTGACGATGCTGATCGGCATCGGCCTCGCGATCTTCGGCGCGTGGCGCATCCAGCGCCCGCTGCGGCGGCTCGCGCAGGCGGTGCGCGATTTCCGGCTCGGCAACCGGCAGCCGGCGGTGCCGGTCGGCGGCCCGCGCGAGGTCAAGGACGTGATCGCGAACTTCAACGAGATGGTGAGCGAACTCGCGCAGGGCGAGCAGGAGCGCGCGGTGATGCTGGCGGGCCTCGCGCACGACCTGCGCGCGCCGATCACGCGCATGCAGGTGCGCGCCGACCTGCTGCCCGACCAGGCCACGCGCAACGGTTTCCTGCGCGATGCCGAGGCGCTCTCGCGGATCGTCACGCAGTTCCTCGATTTCGCGGGCGAGGGCGTGCAGCCGTCGCCGACCGCGAGCGTCGACGCGCACTGCCGTCAGCATTACGGCGGCGAACTCGACGACGCGCTGGTCAGCGTCGACCTGCGCGCCGGCGAGGGCTTCCGGCTGCCGCTCGTCGATCTCGACCGGATTCTGTCGAACCTGATCGAGAACGCGATGACCTACGGCGAGCCGCCGGTGGAGATCGCCACGGTGGCGCTCGCGCAGGGTTACCGGCTGGTGGTGCGCGACCACGGCCCGGGCATTCCCGAGGCCGAACTCGAACGCGCGCAGCGGCCGTTCGTGCGGCTCGACGCGGCGCGCGGCGGCGACGCGCATTGCGGGCTCGGGCTCGCGATCGTCAAGCGGCTGGTGCGCCAGCGGCGCGGCAGCTTCGTCGCCTCGAACGCCGACGACGGCGGCTTCGTGGTCACCATGACGTTCCCGGCGGCGTGACGCAACGAGCGGGCGGCGCGCGGCCCGGCGGCGCTGCCGTATCCGCGAGGGCGGCTCGCCGCTCCGCCGTTGCGCCGTTGCGCCGGAACGCCCGACGGCGATGCGCGGCCAGCTTGCCGGTCGTGCTTGCGCGTTCGCGCGCGAGCCCCGAGAATCGTCGTTCCCGTTCAACCGAACCCAGACGACGAGCGACCTCATGGCTTACGACGACAACAACATCTTCGCGAAGATCCTGCGCGGCGAGCTGCCCTGCACGAAGGTCTGCGAGACCGATACGACGATCGCGTTCATGGACATCATGCCCCAGTCGCCGGGGCACGTGCTGATCGTGCCGAAGGAAGCGGCGGTGATGCTCTACGAGCTGTCCGACGAGGCGGCGGCCGAATGCATCCGCCTGAGCAAGCGCGTCGCGCTCGCGATCCGCGAGGCGCTGCAGCCGGACGGCCTGTTCGTCGGCCAGTTCAACGGCGAGGCGGCCGGACAGACGGTGCCGCACGTCCACTTCCACCTGATCCCGCGCTGGGCCACCCAGCCGCTCGGCGCGCACTCGCGCGAGGTGGCCGATCCGGCCGAACTGACGGCGATGGCCGAGCGGATTCGCGCGGCGCTGAAGTAAGGGAAGGCGGCGCGGCCGGTCGCGATTCAGTCACGCATCGGCCACGCCTTCCCGTCACATTCTCATCACCCACTCGCCGGCCACACCCGGTTCGCCGTCAGGCGGCCTCGCGCGGCCGTTCGCCGTGGCGGCGCGGCTCGCGTTGGCACCTTATCCGGCATCTTATCCGGCACCTCACCCGCCACCTCACAGCTGGCCGTCCACCGGCAGCATCCGGAACAGCCCCGTCAGCGCGTTACGCAGCAGCCCCGCGTGCGGATCGACGCTGTAGGTACGCTGCTGGCCATCCTCCACGTCGGTCCAGACCAGCGGCGAATGCCAGCCGTTCGGCGACGGCGACGGATCGGCCAGCGTCACGCGGTAGCTCTCGGTCGGCGCCGTGACGTGGTCGAACAGCGTGGCGACCTCGCCGGCCAGCTGCGGGCTGCGGATCACCAGCGCGAGTTCGGTGTTGAGGTAGGCCGAGCGCGGATCGAGATTGAGCGAGCCGATCACGAGCGTGCTGCGGTCCACCACGTAGGCCTTCGCATGCAGGCTCGCGCGCGACTGCGAGCCGAACATCCGCACGGTCGAGCCTTGCGGCTGCTCGGCACGGAATTCGTAGAGCTCCACGCCGCGTTCGAGCAGCGGCACGCGGTAGGGCGCGTAGCCGGCCTGCACGGCCACCGCGTCGGTGGCCGCGAGCGAATTGGTCAGCACGGCCACCCGCACGCCGCGCGCGGCGAGCTGGCCGAGCGCCTCGACGCCGGCATCGTGCGGCACGAAGTATGGCGAGATCAGCAGGAATTCGCGGCGCGCCTCCTTGGTCAGCATCGCCAGCTGCTGCATCGGCGGGCTCTGGTAGGTGCCGGCCGCCATCGTGATCTTCTCCGGCGAATCGACCGCGAACGTCGCGTTGGCCCACACCAGCCCGAGCTGCTCGCGCGCGATCTGGTCGGCGAGCGGCGTGGCGTTCAGCGGCTTCGCGTCGTAGGGCGTGGCGTTCTCGCGCCAGTGCTCGCGCAGCGCGTCGCGCGTGCGGTCGAGATCCTGCGGATCGAAATGCTGGTGATTGAGCACGCGCAGCGGGTAGGCGCTCGCGCTCGCCCAGTAGGTGTCGAAGCTGCGCGAGATGTCGGCCGTGACGGGGCCGGCCGCGAGCACGTCGAGATCGCGGAACTGCAGCGTCGGGCTCGCGCTGAAATACTCGTCGCCGAGGTTGCGGCCGCCGACGATCGCGAGCTGGTTGTCGGCGATCATCGCCTTGTTGTGCATGCGCCGCGTGAAGCGGTCGATCTTCGAGACGAAATCGGCGGTGCGCGCGAACACGCCGCGCTGGGTCGCCCCGAACGGGTTGAACACGCGGATCTCGATGTTCGGATGCGCGTTCAACGACGCCATCACCTGCCCGATGTCCTTGAAGTTCAGGTCGTCCACCAGCATCCGCACCCGCACGCCGCGATCGGCCGCGTAGAGCGCCGCGGCCAGCAGCAGCTTGCCGGTGGTGTCCTCGGTGGCGATGTAGTACTGCATGTCGAGCGTCTTGGTGGCGGCGCGCGCGAGCGCGATGCGCATCTGCAGCGCGTCGGTGCCCACCGACAGCACGCGAAAGCCCGACTGCCCCGGATGCGCGCGCTCGGGCGCCGCGAGCGCGTCGTGCAGCGGCGTGGGCGTGTCCGGCGGCAGCGCGTGCGAGACGGGGCGCGACAGCGTGGTGGCGGGCGGATGCGTGGCGCAGCCGGCGAGCCACAGCGCGGCCAGGCCGGCTGCGGCGAAGCGGCGAGCCGCGTGCGCCGGATGGCGGACGCACGGCTCGCGACGGACGGGGATGGCCGGCACGCTGCGGACTCCTTGGGGATGCGAGGCGAGTGGGGCGCCGGCGGGCGGGAACGCCGGGCGCGGTGTGCGCAACGATTCTACGGGCGAGCCCCGCCGGCGGCAACCGGCGGGCGATCCGGCGTGGCGTGCCGCTGATGGCCGGGCGAGGCCATGTGTCGTCGCGTGTTTCCGGTAGCGGGAACGCCGCTTGCGAGCGGGCATGCGGGCATCTGTTGCGGCCGGCGCGGACGGGCATGCCACAGCCTCGGTGTACCATCGGACAGCTCGCGCCGGTCCGCTTTTTAGTGTATCTGGCGCGATGCAGCGCGAAGTCACGGCAACCACGCGAACACGCGACAACCAGGGGCCGCCCGCCGGCGCGGGCGGCGTGATGCGGACGATCTCCAGGACGGGACCCGATGCGGGACAAGGCGGCGGAACTGAAGGCGAGCAAGCGGCGCGCGCTCGGATTGCTGATCGGCGTGACGGCCGTGTTCGTCGTCACGCTGGGTTTCCCGGGCGGGGTCTGGGTGGACGGCGTGAAGGCCGTGGCCGAGGCCGCGATGGTGGGCGCGCTGGCCGACTGGTTCGCGGTGGCGGCGCTGTTCCGGCGCGTGCCGATTCCGATCGTGTCGCGCCATACCGAGATCGTGCCGCGCAACCAGGCACGCATCGCCGACAATCTCGCGCAGTTCGTGCATGACCGCTTTCTCGATCCGGCCTCGATCGTCGCGCTGATCCGGCGCCACGATCCGGCCGAACGCTTCGCGCAGTGGCTCGTCGAGCCGGCCAACACGGCGCTGCTCGGCGGCTACGTGGCGCGGCTCGCGAGCCTCGCGCTCGACATGGTCGACGACGCGCGCGTGCGCGGCTTCATTCGCGACGCATTGCGCGCCGCGCTGGACCGGATCGACCTGTCGCGCTCGGCCGGTGCGATCCTCGAGACGCTGACGCACGACGGGCGCCACCAGCAACTGCTCGACGACGGCATCGCGCAGCTGGTCGCGCTGCTGCGCGAGCCCGACAACCGCGCCGCGATCGCCGCCTACATCGTCGAGTGGCTGAAGGGCCGCTACCCGAAGATGGAGCGCGTGATGCCGACCGCCTGGATCAGCGAGAGCGGCGCCGAGCTGATCGCGAACACGGTCACGCGCGTGCTGGTGCAGATCGGCGAGGATCCGGATCATCAACTGCGGCGCAGCTTCGACGCCACCGCCGGACGGCTCGTCGAGCGGCTCAAGACCGATCCGCGGTTCCTTGAAAAGGGCGAGGAGCTGAAGCGCTACCTGCGCGACGGCGAGGCGTTCAACGGCTACGTGGCCGAGCTCTGGACCCAGCTGCGCGACTGGCTCAAGGCCGATCTCGCGCGCGAGGATTCGGTGCTGCACCGGCAGGCCGCCGCGCTCGGCGGCTGGCTCGGCGAGCGGCTCGCGGCGAGCCCGGCGCTGCGCGCCTCGATGAACGAGCACGTCGAGAAGGCCGCCGCCGAGATGGCGCCCGAGTTCGCGGTGTTCCTCACGCGCCACATCAGCGACACGGTCCGCAACTGGGATACGGCGGAGATGTCGCGTCAGGTCGAGCTCAACATCGGCCGCGACCTGCAGAGCATCCGCATCAACGGCACGGTGGTGGGCGGGCTGATCGGGCTCGCGCTGTATCTCGTGACCTGCGCGGCGCGCTGGGCCGGCGCCTGGGCGCCGCCGCACTGAGCGCGGTGCCCAGGCGGCGCCGGTGGCGTGGCGCGGCACGATGAGAATGCCGATGTGACGGGAGCGGGGGGCGATGGGCATCGATGGCTTTCCAGGGCATCCGGACGGCCGCCTGCCCGGCAAACGCGACCGGCCGTGCCGGGGGCTGCCCGGCTCGCCGCCACCACGCCATCACCAAGCCATCTCCGTGCCGCTTCCGGGCTGCCAGCCCGCTGCCGCCGGGGCCGCGCCGCGCCGCAGCCAGGCCGTTTCCGTGCCGTTTCCCACCCCCTCCGCCTCACCGCGCCGACGCTTATCACCGTCGCGCGCGGCGTTGTGGTGTAATCGCGCGGCCGTAAGCTGCCATTCATCCGCGTGAAGGAGTGCCCGTGTCTCCCGTGTCCGTCTTCAAACTCGTCCTGCTGTCGTTCGCCGCGATCGTCGTGCTCGAGCTCGTCGCCAAGAAGCTGCGGCTGCCGCCGGCCGCCGCGCTGCTGGTGGGCGGCGCGGGCATCGCGTTCGTGCCGGGCCTGCCGCCCGTCAACCTCGATCCCGATCTGGTGCTGATCGTGTTCCTGCCGCCGCTGCTGGTGGACGGCGCGTATTTCTCGGTCTGGGAGGAGTTCAAGCGCAACCTGGGCGGCATCATGCTGCTGGCGATCGGCGCGGTGGTGTTCACCACGCTCGCGGTCGGCGTGGCCGTGCATTGGGTCGTGCCGGCGCTGCCGTGGGCCGCCTGCTTCACGCTCGGCGCGATCGTCTCGCCGCCCGACGCGGTGGCCGCCAAGGCCGTGCTCGAACGGGTCGCGCTGCCGCGCCGGCTGATGGTGCTGCTCGAAGGCGAGAGCCTGCTCAACGACGCGGCCGGCCTGGTGCTGTTCCGCTTCGCGGTGGCCGCCGCGCTGACCGGCGCGTTCAGCTTCGAGGGCGCGGTGGTGCGCTTCGCGGAACTCGGGCTGGGCGGCGTGGCGGTGGGCTTCATCGTCGGCTGGCTGCTGATCCGCTTCATTCGTTTGTTGTCCGACGAATACCTGATCGTCACGACCGCCGTGCTCGGCGGCTGGGTCAGCTACATCGCCGGCGAGACGCTGGAGGTGTCGGGCGTGATCTCGGCCGTCACGATGGGCATGATGCTCGGCTGGCACCAGCACGAGATCTTCAGCGCCACGGTGCGGGTCCGCTCCACGGCGTTCTGGCAGATCATGGTGTTCCTGCTGGAGGCGCTGGTGTTCGTGCTGATCGGGCTGTCGCTGCGCGGCGTGATGCTGCGCCTGGGCGGCTTCGGCGAGGTGTTCGCCACCATGACGCCGGCCGTGCTCGCGGTGCTGGCGGCCGTGATCGGCTCGCGCTTCGTCTGGGTGTTCGCGGTCGAGACGCTGAAGCTGCCGCGCCGCTGGCTCGGCCATGCGGAACCGCGCGCGGACTGGCGCGCGGCCACCGTGATGAGCTGGGCCGGCATGCGCGGGGTGGTGACGCTCGCGATCGCGCTGTCGCTGCCTGAGGCGATGCCGGGCCGCGACATGATCCTGGTGGCCGCGTTCGCGGTGATCCTCGTCACGGTGCTGCTGCAGGGCACCACCATCGGCCCGCTGATCCGGCTGGTCGCGCCGCGCGACGCGCATGCGCCGGACGCGCGCCACCTGAGCGAGCCGCAGGCCTGGAGCCGGCTCGCGCGCGCGCAGCTCGCGGCGATCGAGCCGCTGGTGCGCGACGCCGCCGGCAACGTCGTGCATCCGCGCCTGCTCGAGCAATACACCTATCGCGCGGCGATGGCCGAGCGTTTCCAGCACGAGACCGCGTTCCCGGCGCAGGACGTCCACGCGCACTACGACGTGGTGCTGGCGGCGGTCTCGGCCGGGCGCGCCGAGATGCTGAAGATGCATCGCAGCGGGCTGATCCACGACGAGATCCTGCACGTGCTCGAACGCGATCTCGACCTGCAGGAAGTCACGGCGCGCCACGCCATGGAATGAACGGCGCGGGCCTGGCCCGACGCCGTTGCGAACCTCCACCACGAACCCAGGGCTTGACCGATGAAACGATCCGCCATCGCCACCATCGCCGCCGGTTTGCTGGCCGGCCTCTTCGCCGGCACCGCGCACGCCGGGATCGACCAGCAGATGCGCTGCTTCCATTCCGACGACGCGGTGATCCACCTCGAATTCCGCACCTTCGACGATTCCGGTTCGGACTGGTCGGGCGGCTACGTGCGCTACAAGGGCGCGAAGCGGGTGATCCCGATCGTGCCGAGCACCGAGCATGCCACCGAGCTCGTGCCGGGCCGGCCCGACGAGGTCGCGCGCGTCTGGGTGGAGGTCGTCGACGGCAAGGTGACGGGGCAGTACGAGATGGACAGCCAGGGCGCGATCGTCAACGACATGCGCTACACGAAGTTCTCGCCGCGCCGCACTTACCATTTCGTCGACGATCCGCAGGCCTACGCGGACGGGAACGGCAGCTGCAAGTGGTGAGCGCCCGGCACGGCGCGGTGGGGCCGACCGCGCCCGCCGGCGCCGTGCATGGCAGTGGTCGTCCGGTCCACCGTCAAAGCCACCTTCCAATCCACCCGCGGATTGCTCATCCGCTCCGGCTCCGCGCGCGCTGACGATTGCCTTACTCGTTGCGCCCGCCTGCAGCCCACGCGCCGATCTCCTACAATCGAACCCATCGCTCGCCGCACCGCGCGCCGGGTTTCACGCCGGTGGCCGTGCGCTTCCCGCCTTGCCTCCCGCTTCCCGCCGCGCGCAACGGCATGCTTTTGCATTGGTCAATCTGCAGGTAACGAGCCGCCCGCGTCGTAGGCCGACACGGGTGTCTGCCACGCCGTGCGCCGGAAACCGGCACGCGGCATCCACCGAGAGCGTCCCCATGAAAGCATCCGATCTGTTCGTCAAGGCACTGGAAGCGGAGGGCGTCGAATACGTATTCGGCATCCCCGGCGAAGAAAATCTCGATCTGCTCGAATCGATCCGCCACTCGCGGATCAAGCTGGTGCTGACGCGCCACGAGCAGGCGGCGGGCTTCATGGCCGCCACCTACGGGCGGCTCACCGGCCGCGCCGGCGTCTGCCTTTCCACGCTCGGCCCGGGCGCCACCAACCTCGTCACGGCCGCCGCCTACGCGCAGCTGGGCGGCATGCCGATGCTGATGATCACCGGCCAGAAGCCGATCAAGACCAGCAAGCAGGGCCATTTCCAGATCGTCGACGTGGTCGACATGATGCAGCCGCTCACCAAGCTCACGCGCCAGATCGTGTCGATCGGCCATATCCCGTCGGCGGTGCGCGAGGCGTTCCGGCGCGCCGAGGACGAGCGCCCCGGCGCGACCCATCTCGAACTGCCCGAGGACATCGCGCACGAGGAAGGCGACGGCAAGCCGATCCCGGCCAGCTACAGCCGCCGCCCGGTGGCCGAGGAAAAGGCGGTGGGGCGCGCGGTCGAGGCGATCCGCCAGGCCCGCCATCCGCTCTTGATGATCGGCGCGGGCGGCAACCGCAAGACCAGCTGCAAGATGCTGCGCGAGTTCGTGGACGCCACCGGCATCCCGTTCTTCACGACGCAGATGGGCAAGGGCGTGATCGACGAATCGCATCCGCTCTGGCTCGGCAACGCCACGCTGTCCGACGGCGATTTCGTGCATCGCGCGATCGACCATGCCGACTGCATCATCAACGTCGGCCACGACGTGATCGAGAAGCCGCCGTTCTTCATGCGCGGCGGCGACCGCACGGTGATTCACGTCAACTTCCTCGGCGCGCAGGTCGATCCGGTCTATTTCCCGCAGATCGAGGTGGTGGGCGACATCGCCAACGCGGTCTGGCAGATGAAGGAGGCGCTGGCCGAGCCGCCGGAGTGGGATTTCTCGCGCTTCATGCTGATCAAGGAACGCTTCGACGCGCACCTGAAGAAGGGCGAGGACGACCCGCGCTTCCCGCTGCACCCGGTGCGGGTGGTGCATGACCTGTACGGCGCGCTGCCCGAGGACGGCATCGCCTGCCTCGACAACGGCATGTACAAGATCTGGTTCGCGCGCTACTGGCGCGCCCACGAGCCGAACTCGCTGCTGCTCGACAACGCGCTGGCCTCGATGGGCGCCGGGCTGCCCTCGGCGATCGCCACCAAGATCGTCCACCCGGACAGGAAGGTGGTGGCGATCTGCGGCGACGGCGGCTTCATGATGAATTCGCAGGAGCTGGAGACGGCGGTGCGCCTGAAGCTCGACCTGGTGGTGCTGGTGCTGCGCGACGACGCGTTCGGCATGATCCGCTGGAAGCAGGAGAACATGAACTTCCCCGATTACGCGATGACGCTCGACAACCCCGACTTCGTCGCCTATGCGCAAAGCTACGGCGCGCACGGCCATCGCGCGGAATCGGCCGACGCGCTCGCGCCGCTGCTGGCGCGCTGCCTGGCAAGCCCGGGCGTGCATCTGGTCGACGTGCCGATCGACTACTCGGACAACGAGAAGATCCTGAACCGCGAGATCCCGCGCCTGTCCGCGCAGCTCTGAGCGGCCGCCGCGACGTTTTCTTTCCTGCTGTCTTTACCGCACGGAGGCATCTGCCATGAAGGAATCCTATCCGTATTACCTCGCCAACGAGGCCGTGTACGCCAACACCGATCTCGAAGTCACCGACAAGTTCAGCGGCAAGGTGGCCACGCGCGTCGCGCTGGCCGACGCGAAGGCGATCGACGCCGCGATCGCGGCCGCCGTCGAGGCCCAGCAGCCGCTGCGCGAATGGCCCGCGTTCCGCCGCCAGGCCGTGCTCGACCACTGCGTCGCGCGCTTTCGCGAGCGCTTCGACGAACTCGCCGACGCGCTCTGCGTCGAGGCCGGCAAGCCGATCAACGATTCGAAGGGCGAGGTCACGCGCCTGATCGACACGTTCCGCGTGGCCGCCGAGGAATCGGTGCGGATCGGCGGCGAACTGGTCGATCTCGAGATCTCGCAGCGCGCGCAGGGCTATTCGGGCTACACGAAGCGCGTGCCGATCGGGCCGTGCTCGTTCATCTCGCCGTTCAATTTCCCGCTGAACCTGGCGGCCCACAAGGTCGCGCCGGCGCTCGCGGTGGGCTGCCCGTTCGTGCTGAAGCCGGCCAGCCGCACGCCGATCGGCGCGCTGATCATCGGCGAGGTGCTGGCCGAGACCGACCTGCCGAAGGGCGCGTTCTCGGTGCTGCCCGCGCGGCGCGACGGCGCGGACCTGTTCACCACCGACGAGCGCTTCAAGTTGCTGTCGTTCACCGGCTCGCCGGCGGTGGGCTGGGACCTGAAGCGGAAGGCCGGCAAGAAGAAGGTGGTGCTCGAACTGGGCGGCAACGCGGCCGCGATCGTCGACGCGGACCAGCGCGAGCGGCTCGACTACGTGGTGGACCGGCTGATCTTCGGCGCGTTCTACCAGTCCGGCCAGAGCTGCATCGGCGTGCAGCGGATCCTCGCTCACGCGAGCCTCTACGACGCGCTGCGCGAGAAGCTGATCGCGAAGACGCGCGCGCTGAAGATGGGCGACCCGAAGGATCCGCAGACCTTCGTCGGGCCGATGATCTCCGAGTCCGAGTCGAAGCGGCTGGCGGGCTGGATGGAGGCGGCGGTCGGCGCGGGCGCGAAGATCGTGGCGGGCGGCAAGGTGGACGGCGTGATGTTCGAGGCCACGCTGCTCGAGAACGTCGGCCGCGAGCAGGACCTCTACCGCAAGGAGGCGTTCGGGCCGGTCGCGCTGCTCGAGCCGTTCGAGCGCTTCGACGAGGCGCTCGCGCGCGTCAACGACAGCGACTTCGGCCTGCAGGCCGGCGTGTTCACCGATTCGCTCGCGCACGCGCACCGCGCCTGGGACGAACTCGAGGTGGGCGGCGTGGTGATCAACGACGTGCCGTCGTTCCGCGTCGACAACATGCCCTACGGCGGCGTCAAGGATTCGGGCCTCGGCCGCGAGGGCGTGCGCTACGCGATGGAGGACATGACCGAGCCGCGCTTGATGGTGATCCGCAAGCCGTCCTGAGCATCGCGCGGGCGGTTCGCGCCGGGATGGCCGTGCGCGGGGCTCCCGGCGCGGGCCGCCATGCCCCGGGGGCCGGCCGGTTCGCCGGCATGGCCCGAGCACCGCCGGGGCAGTTCCCGGGCGCTTTCCGGGCATTTCGGGCGGTCCACCGCGCCGCGTCTTTCCCGCGGTTTCCACCGCACCGGCGGCGCGCCTGCCGCGTTTCCCGCCCCCGTCAAGTCCCGCGCGCGGCAGGCCGCGCCGTGTCGCGGTAATCCCACCGTTTGCGGCCCGATTCCGTCATTGTTGTATGGATGGAAGGAAAATCATTTAAAATCATCGGCTTATATTTACTTAAAAGAATCAATATCGTGCAAATCCGGCGATTCGTAACCGGGAATGCGCCAGCAAGGACGTCGGCGGTGCGTGTGCCCGCTCCCGACGAACCCGCCGTCCGCCGCGGCCGCAAGGCGATGGCACTCGCGATGCGATGAATGGAATGACTCACACGAACTACGCATCGGATTCATACGAATCCGGCATTTCCGTGCTGCTCGTCGACGATCAGGCCTTCGTCGGCGAGGTGATCCGCCGCCTGCTGGCCGCCGAGACCGACATCGCGCTGCATGTCTGCGTCGATGCCGGCAGCGCGCTCGAACTGGGCCGCACGCTGCGCCCCACCGTGATCCTGCAGGACCTCGTGATGCCCGACGTCGACGGCCTGGATCTGGTGCGCGCGTGGCGCGCCGAGGCGGCCACCGCGCAGGTGCCGATCATCGTGCTGTCGATCAACGACGATCCGCTCGCCAAGCGCGAGGCGTTCTTCGCCGGCGCGAACGACTACCTCGTGAAGCTGCCGGACCCGATCGAGATGATCGCGCGGATCCGCTATCACTCGAACTCGTACCACATGCTGCGCCAGCGCGAAGAGGTGCTCGACTTCCTCTCGCACGACATGCGCGCGCCGCAGGCTTCGATCCTCTCGCTGCTGGAGGCCTATCGCGCGGCGCACGGCGGGATGCCGATGCTGCTCGAACGGATCGAGATGCATGCGCGGCGCGCGCTCGCGCTGGCCGACGGCTTCATCCAGCTCACGCGCGCGCAGTCGGAGAAGCGGCCGAGCGAGCTGGTGTGCCTCAACGAGGTGCTGCTCGACGCGGCCGACCAGCTGTGGGAGAAGGCGGCCACCACCGGCAGCCGCGTGAAGGTGGAATTGCCCGAGACGGAGTGCCTCTGCGTGGGGGACCGGATGATGCTCACGCGCGCGCTGGCGAACCTGATCGACAACGCGCTGAAGTACGCGCCGCCCGCCTCCGAGGTGCGCGGCCTGATCGCCGACGACGGCGAGCGCTGGCTGATCGGCGTGGAGGACGAGGGCGAGGGGATCGCGCCGGCGCAGCGCGCGAGCGCGACCGAATCGTTCGTGCGGCTCACGCATGGCCCCGACTCGCAGAAGGGCGGCTTCGGGCTCGGCCTCGCGTTCGTGCGCGCCACGGCCGCGAAGCACGGCGGCGCGCTGATGATGCGCTACACGCCGCGCGGGTTCATGGCCGGGCTCGGGCTACCGAAGGCGCGCGCGGCGCGCTGAGCCGGCGCGGGCGGCAGGGCCGCCTGCCGGCACGACGGCACGCGGCGGGCGGCGGGCGGTGGGCGACGTAGCGGCGGCCGCACGACCGGCTTGCGCCGGAATGCGGCCTGGCCACCACGCCGGGCCGGCCCGGGCTGTCTCGGCGGCCATAAAGAAAGTACACTCTGCTGGCTCGCGCCCGCCGGCGCGGCGGCCGCAGCGGTACGGCGTCCGGCACCGGGCCGCCGCGCCGGCCATGCGCCCCGCCGGCGGCTCCTGAACGCATCAGCAGACTACCCACATCGAAACATGGCCAACGTGTCGCCTCGCGCAAGCACCGAAAGTCTCCCCCAGTCCGCCACCGGTGCGCGGATCACGCTCGGCAACCGGATCCTGCTCAGCTTCGGCGTGCTGTTCGTGCTGATGCTGCTGATGGCCGGCCTGTCCTACACCCAGCTGCGTTCGATCGATCAGGAGACGGTCAGCATCCAGCGCGACTCGCTGCAGGGCGTGTATCTGGCCACGTCGCTGCGCGCGGCCGCGAACGAGTCGTACACGGCGATGCAGCGCGCGATCTTCGTCGATCCCGATTCGGATGCCTCGCGCCGCGATCTCGACCGCATCCCCGGCATGCTGGAGTCGTTCGAGAAGCTCTCGACGTCGTACCAGAACGCCACGTTCCGCGACGACGACCGCGCGCGCTTCGTCACCTTCCGCGCCGTCTACGACCGTTACCTGCCGCTCTTGGCCGACGCCGTGCAGAAGGCGCGCACGGGCGCCCACGCCGACGCGGCGGCGTCCTACGGGCGCGTCACGCCGGTCTGGGAGGACGTGATCCGCAACGCCAACGTGCTCGTCACCGAGAACCGCACGTTCGCCGATCAGTCGGCGCAGGCGATCCGCGAATCGGTGTACGGCACCGAGGTCACGCTCGCCACCGTGCTGGCTGTGGTGCTGATCTGCTCGGCCGTGCTCGGCTGGTTCCTGTACCGCGCCGTGATGCGGCCGATGACCGAGCTGGTCGGCGTCCACGACGTGATGCGCACGGGCGACCTGACCCGGCGCCTCGACCTGCGCCGCCGCGACGAGTTCAGCATGCTCGAGACCGGCTTCAACCGGATGGCCGACGAGCTGACCACGCTGGTCGCGCAGGCCCAGCAGTCGTCGCTGCAGGTCACCACCTCGGTGGCCGAGATCGCCGCCACCTCGCGCGAGCAGCAGGCCACCGCCAACGAGACGGCCGCCACCACCACCGAGATCGGCGCGACCTCGCGCGAGATCTTCGCGACCTCGCGCGACCTGGTGCGCACCATGAACGAGGTGTCGTCGGTGGCCGAGCAGTCGGCCTCGCTCGCGGGCCTGAGCCAGAGCGGCCTCACGCAGATGGGCGAGACCATGCGCAGCGTGATGGACGCGGCCGGCTCGGTCAACGCGAAGCTCGCGATCCTCAACGAGAAGGCGCTCAACATCAACCAGGTGGTGGCCACCATCACCAAGGTCGCCGACCAGACCAACCTGCTGTCGCTGAACGCGGCGATCGAGGCAGAGAAGGCCGGCGAATACGGCCGCGGCTTCGCGGTGGTCGCCACCGAGATCCGCCGGCTGGCCGACCAGACCGCGGTGGCCACCTACGACATCGAGCAGACCGTCAAGGAGATCCAGTCGGCGGTGTCGGCCGGCGTGATGGGCATGGACAAGTTCTCCGAGGAAGTGCGGCGCGGCATGCTCGACGTGCAGCAGGTGGGCTCGCAGCTCTCGCAGATCATCCACGAGGTGCAGACGCTCGCGCCGCGCTTCCAGCTCGTCAACGAAGGCATGCAGACCCAGGCGAGCGGCGCCGAGCAGATCACCCAGGCGCTCTCGCAGCTGTCCGAGGCGGCCCAGCAGACGGCCGAATCGCTGCGCCAGTCGTCGCAGGCGATCGACGACCTGACGCTGGTGGCCAACGCGCTGCGCACCAGCGTGTCGCGCTTCAAGGTCGAGGCGTGAGCGCCGAGGCCCGCCACGCCATGCTGTTCCTGCTGTTCGAACTCGACGGCGCGCGCTACGCGCTCGACGTCGCCGACGTCGCCGAAGTGCTGCCGCTCGCCGAGACCAAGCCGATTCCGGGCGCGCCCGACTGGGTGGCCGGGATCCTGATCCATCGCGGCGAGCCGGTGCCGGTGATCGACGTGACGCGGCTCGCACTCGGCCGGCCCGCGGCGCGGATCCGCTCGACGCGGCTCGTGATCGTGCGGGTGCGCGTGCCGCTGGCCGGCGACGCGGAGCCCGCGCCGGCCGACGGCGAGCGCCGGCTCGGACTGATCGTCGAGCACGGCACGCAGACGGCGCGCTTCGAGGGCGCCGCGTTCCGCGACGGCGGCGTCGATACTCCGCACGCGCGCTGGCTCGGGCCGGTGGCGCACGACGCGCATGGCGTGGTGCAACGGGTGACGGTGCGCCATCTGCTCGGCCCCGAGGCGCGCGCGCTGCTGTTCGCGGCCGCGCACGAGGCGCGGCAGGCAGCGGCGGGAGGCGAGGCATGACGGCAGGCGATTTCGAGGCGCGTTTCCATGCATGGCTGTCGCGCGAGACCGGCATCGATCCGGCCTCGCTCGGCGCCGATTTCGTCGCGCGCGCGCTGGCCGAGCGGATCGGCGCGACGTTCGGCGGCGACGCCGCGCGCGAGCTGGCGGCGGTGGCGCGCACCTGGCAGCCGTCGCCGGCCGAGATCGACGCCTACTGGCAGCTGCTGAACGCGTCGGCCGCCGAGCGGCGCGCGCTGATCGAGCTGTTCGTGGTGCCGGAGACCTGGTTCTTCCGCGAGCGCGAGGCGTTCGCCGCGCTCGCCGCGCTGGCCGTCGAGCGGCTGCGCACGCGGCCCGCGCAGCCGGTGCGGGTGCTGAGCGCGCCGTGCTCGACGGGCGAGGAGCCCTACACGGCGGCGATGGCGCTGGTCGATGCCGGCCTCGACGCGAGCCAGCTGCGGATCGACGCGCTCGACATCAGCGCGCGCGCGATCGATCACGCGCGGCGCGGCGAATACGGCCGCAACTCGTTTCGCGGCCACGCGCTCGAGTTTCGCGGCCGCCACTTCGATTCGACCGCCGACGGCTGGCGCCTGCACGAGCGGATTCTCGACTGCGTGCAGTTCCGCCATGCCAACCTGCTCGAACTCGGCACCGCCGGCGAGCTGCGCTACGACTTCATCTTCTGCCGCAACGTGCTGATCTATTTCGACCGCGGCGCGCAGGAGCGCGTGCTGCGCACGCTCGACGCGCTGCTCGCCGACGACGGCATGCTGTTCGTCGGCCCCGCCGAGACTGGCGTCGTGATGCGCCACGGGATGAGTTCGGCGAGGATTCCGCTCGCGTTCGGCTTCCGCCGCGGGACCGAGAGCGGCGGTGCCGGCGCGATGTCGCCCGCCGCGCCGCCCGCGCAACCCGCGCCGGTGGCCGCGAGCCGCGCCGGCGTGGGCACGGCGCCGCTGCCGCCCGTCGGCGCGCTGCCGACGCTCGTCGCGGCGCCCGAGCCGGCCGCGCGCGAATGGTTCGGCGACATGCCGTGGCCGCTGCCCGGCTCGGCCTCGCGGCCGGCCGGCGCGGCTCACGGCGGCGCCGGTTTCGCGGGCGCGGTGGCGGGCCGGGCCGGCGCGCCGGCCCGCGTGCCGCGCGCGGGGGGCGGTGCCGGTGCCGGTACTGGTTTCGCTGCGGAGGAGACCGGTCCGGCCCGCGCGGGCGCCCTGCGCGGCAGCAGCACGCTCGCGACGCGCGCGCCCGCCGCGATGGCCTCGATGCGTTCGTCGATGGCCTCGATCTCGACCGCGGCCACGCCGGCGCGCCTGCCCGGCCAGCTCGACGCGCCGGACGGCGCCGGCTCGCTCGACGCGGCCCGCGCGCTGGCCGACGCGGGCGAGTTCGACGCGGCCGAGCGCGCGGTCCACGCCGCGATGGACGAGGCCGGCCCGAGCGCCGACGCCTACTACCTGCTCGGCCTGATCGCCGACGCGCAGGGGCAGCCGGCCGCCGTCACGTATTACCGCAAGGCGCTGTACCTGGCGCCGACCCATCGCGAGGCGCTCACGCACCTGGCGACGCTGCTCGACATCGCCGGCGACCACGAAGGCGCGCGCTGGCTGAAGGAGCGCGCGCGCCGCGCCGACGCGCAGGCCGGCAAGCACGGCGAACCGGGAGGACGCGGCCATGCACGACGCCGCTGAAATCGGGCGCGGCCCGGACGCGAACCGGGACCTGGTCCCGGACCTGACGCCGGGCGCGATCGACGATTGCTGGAACCGCATCGGGGTGCGCGGCGACCAGTCGTGCGAGCGCCTGACCGAGGTTTCGCGCTGCCTGAACTGCCCCGTGTTCGCGCGCAACGCGGCGCTGCTGCTCGACCGCCCGCTGTCCGCCGACGATCTCGCGCAGGCCGCGCGGCGCGTCTCGGAGCCGGTCGCGCCGGGCGTCGGACACGGCGGCGCGGAGGCGGGCGCGCGCCAGGCGGTGCTGGCGTTCCGCGTGGCCGACGAATGGCTCGCGCTGCCCACCGCGGTGGTCCGCCAGATCGTCGACGATCTGCCGATCCACTCGCTGCCGGACCGCCGCAGCCGCGCCGTGCTCGGCATCGTCAACGTGCGCGGCACGCTGCGTATCGCGGTGTCGCTCGCCGAGCTGCTCGGCCTCGAGGCCGGCGCGCCGCGCGCGGCCGGCGGCGCGCGCGCCGGCTTCCGGCGCATGCTGGTGGTCGCGCATCGCGGCGAGCCGGTGGTGTTCCCGGTCGACGACGTCGAGGGCGTGCTGCGCTTCGGCGCGGCCGACCGCGCGGCGACCCCGGCCACCGTGGCGCGCGCCGGCAGCGCGCACACGCGCGGCGTGTTCGTCTGGCGCGACCGGATCGTCGGGCTGCTCGACGAGGACCGGCTGTTCGAATCGCTGTTGCGGAGCCTGCGATGAGCCAAGACGACGACCTGAGCCGCCAGTCGCTGCTCGAGCTGTATCAGGAGGAGACCCAGACCCAGACCGAGGCGCTGTCGCGGCAGCTGCTCGCACTCGAACACGGCGCGCAGGACGCGGCCGCGTTCGAGGCCTGCATGCGCGCGGCGCATTCGCTGAAGGGGGCCGCGCGCATCGTCGGCGTGCCGCAGGGCGTGGCGATCGCCGGCCGCATGGAGGATTGCTTCGTCGGCGCGCAGCGCGGCGAGCGCGTGCTGGGCGCGAGCCACATCGACGCGCTGCTGATGGGCGTGGACCTGCTGGTGCGGGTCGGCGATCCGCGCAGCGCCGCGTCGGTCACGCCGATCCAGATCGATGCGTTCGAGGTCGCGCTCGCCAACGCCGACGATGCCGGCGACGCCGGACGCGCGGTGCCGGACGAGACCGCGCCGCTGCCGTCGGGCTTCGCGTCGGGGGCCGCCTCGGCGGTCTCGTTCGACGCGCCGGGCTCGCTCGGAGGCGCCGCGGCGGCTTCGGGCGCCATGGATTTCTCCGATCTGTCCGCGCTGTTGCGGCTCGATGCGCCGGCTGCCGGTGGGTCCGATGCGTTCGGCGTGCCCGGCGCGCCGTTCACCGGCGATGCCGAACCGGCGGTGCCGGCCGATCTCGCCGCCCAGCTGCGGATCGCCGCCGATACCGCGCCCGTGCCGCCCGGCGCGCCCGAAGCGGACGCGCCCCCGCCGGGCGCCCCGGTGGCGCCGCCGCCGGCCGCGAGCCTGACGGCGCCGTCGTCCGAGGCGCCGCCGCCGGCCGAGCCGGGCGGCGACGCTGGCCAGATGCGCCGCGTGCGCGCCGACAGCCTGAACCGGCTGCTGAGCCTGTCGGGCGAATCGCTGGTGGAATCGCGCTGGCTCAAGCCGTTCGCCGAATCGATGCAGCGCATGCGGCGCGCCCAGCGCGATGCGGGCCGCGCGCTCGATTCGCTGTACGAAGCGCTCGCCGACGATCTCGACCCGGCCCGCGAGGCCGCGATGAGCGAGGTCCGGCAGATGCTCAACGACCTGCAGCGCACGTTCGCGGCCCGCATGGACGACCTGGATCGCTTCGAGCGGCGCAGCTCCCACATCGCCGAGCAGCTCTACGACGAGGCGCTGCAGTGCCGGATGCGCCCGTTCGGCGACGCCACGCGCGCCTATCCGCGCGTGGTCCGCGATCTGGCGCGCTCGCTCGGCAAGCGCGTGCGCTTCGCGATCGTCGGCGAGACCACCCAGGTCGATCGCGACCTGCTCGACCTGCTCGATGCGCCGCTCGGCCACCTGCTGCGCAACGCGCTCGACCACGGCGTCGAGCCGCCCGAGGCGCGGCTCGCGCGCGGCAAGCCGGCCGAGGCCACCATCACGCTCGAGGCGCGCCACAGCGCCGGCTCGCTGCTCGTCAGCGTGGCCGACGACGGCCCCGGCGCCGATCTCGCCGCGGTGCGCGCCGCGATCGTGCGCCAGCGGCTGACCGACACCGAGACCGCGGCGCGGCTGACCGACGCCGAGGTGCTCGAATTCCTGCTGCTGCCCGGCTTCTCGATGCGCGAGCAGGTGACCGACGTGTCGGGGCGCGGCGTCGGCCTCGACGCGGTCCACGAGATGGTCAAGCGCGTGCGCGGCGCGGTGCGGATCTTCAACGAGCCGGGCGAGGGCATGCGCTTCGTGCTGCAGCTGCCGCTCACGCTGTCGGTGATCCGCAGCCTGCTGGTGGAGGTGGGCGGCGAGCCCTACGCGTTCCCGCTGGTCCACGTGCGGCGCGCGCTCGAACTCGAACGCGCCGCGATCGACGTGCTCGAGGGCCAGCAGCATTTCTCGCTCGACGAGCGCCGCGTCGGGCTGGTCACCGCGCACCAGCTGTTCGACGCAGGCGAGCCCGACGGCGCTCGCGCCAACACGGCCGTGGTGGTGATCGGCACCGAGCCCGAGACCTACGGCGTGGCGGTGGACCGCTTCCTCGGCGAGCGCATGCTGGTGGTGCAACCGCTCGACGCTCGGCTGCAGAAGATCCGCAACATCGCGGCCGGCGCGCTGCTCGAGAACGGCGATCCGGTGCTGATCGTCGACGTCGAGGATCTGGTGCGCTCGATCGACAAGCTGATCCGCGGCGGCCAGCTCACCAAGCTGCGCAGCGGCGCCGACCAAGCGCTCGCGCGGCGCCGCAAGCAGGTGCTGGTGGTGGACGATTCGCTGACGGTGCGCGAGCTGGAACGCAAACTGCTGGAGAAGCGCGGCTACGCGGTGACGATCGCCGTCGACGGCATGGATGGCTGGAACGCGATCCGCAGCGACACCTTCGACCTGGTCGTGACCGACATCGACATGCCGCGCATGGACGGCATCGAGCTCGTCACGCTGATCAAGCGCGACCCGCTGCTCAAGGGCGTGCCGGTCATGATCGTGTCGTACAAGGATCGCGACGAGGACCGCCGGCGCGGGCTCGACGCCGGCGCCGACTACTACCTGGCGAAGGGCAGCTTCCACGACGAGGCGCTGCTCGACGCCGTCCACGACCTGATCGGGGAGGCGACGTCATGAACATCGGCATCGTCAACGACTTGCCGCTCGCGGTTGCCGCGCTGCGCCGCGCCATCGCGCACCGGCCCGACCACCGCGTGCTGTGGGTGGCCGCCGACGGCGAACAGGCGGTGGATTTCTGCCAGGCGAACCCGCCCGACCTGGTGCTGATGGACCTCGTCATGCCGAAGGTGGACGGCGTGGCCGCCACGCGGCGCATCATGGAGCGCTCGCCGTGCGCGATCCTGATCGTCACGGCCAGCGTGGACGCGAACAAGGCCACCATCTACGAGGCGATGGGCGCCGGCGCGCTCGACGCGGTGGATACGCCCACGCTCGCGCAGGGCATGATCGCCAACGAATCGCAGCCGCTGCTCGCGAAGATCGACCAGATCGGCCGGCTGCTCGCCACGCGCGGGCCGCTGCCGCCGTCGGCGCAGCCGGCCGGCCCGGCGGCGCTCGCGCAGCCGCCGCTGGTGGCGATCGGCGCGTCGGCGGGCGGCCCGACCGCGCTCGCGGCGCTGCTCAAGCCGCTGCCCGAGGATTTCCCGGCCGCGATCGTGATCGTGCAGCACGTCGACCAGGCGTTCGCGATCGGCATGGCCGAGTGGCTCGACGGCTTCACGCGGCTGCCGGTGCGCGTCGCCCGGGCCGGCGGCATGCCGCAGCGCGGCGAGGTGCTGCTGGCCGCCACCAACGATCACCTGCACCTGAACGCGCGCGGCCAGCTCGGCTACACGCGCTATCCGGAAGAGACGCCGTACCGGCCGTCGGTGGACGTGTTCTTCCACAGCGTCGCCGAATCGTGGCGCGGCGAGGCGCTCGGCGTGCTGCTGACCGGCATGGGCCGCGACGGCGCGCTCGGCCTGAAGGCGATGCGCACCAAGGGCTTCTACACCATCGCGCAGGACGCCGCGACGAGCGCCGTCTACGGCATGCCGAAGGCCGCCGCGGCGATCGACGCGGCCTCGGCGATCCTGCCGCTCGAGCGCATCGCGGAACGCCTGATGTCGCAATTACAGCGCGTGCCGCGTCTGCGCTGATCCGGGGCACGCCGCTTGCGCGGGCGCCACGGGCCCGCCCGGCGGGCCGGAGCGGGCGGGCGTGAGCGGCGGCGGCGGGGCGGGCACGCGGCGTGCTCACCCTGGAGGTTTTCCACGCTCGGTGCTCCCCATGTCGCGCATCCCCCTCGTTTCCGGCCTGGCCCGGCGCTCCAACCGAATGCACCTGTCGATGACCCAATCCGCCAACGAGTACCAACCCGCCCCGGCCGACGAGCAGGCGCTGAAGACCCACACCGACCGGCGCCAGCTGCACCAGATCATCGCCGGGCTGACCGAGGGCGTGATCCTGGTCGAGCCGGACCAGCGCATCGTCTGGGCCAACGAGGCCGCGCTCGCGATGCACGGCGTGGCCACGCTCGCCGAACTCGGCGCCGACGTGACCGAGTACCGCGAGCGCTTCCGGCTGCGCGACACCAACCACGATCCGGTGCGGCAGGGCCAGTATCCGATCGATCGCGTGATCAGCGGCGAGCAGTTCAGCGACGTGACGGTGGAGGTGGAATCGGCCGCCGACGAATCGCAGCGCTGGGTCCACCGGATCCGCAGCCTGGTGCTGACCAACGCCGCCGGCGAGCCCGACTGTCTCGCGCTGGTGCTGCACGACGCCACCGAATGGGCCAGCGCCGAGCAGCGCTTCGAGCGCACCTTCAACGCGAATCCGGCGCCGGCCGCGATCTGCCGGCTCAGCGACTTCCGCTACGTGAAGGTGAACCAGGGCTTTCTCGACATGACGCGCCACGCGCTCGACGACGTGATCGGCCGCTCGGTCTACGAGCTCGACGTGTTCGATCGCGCCGAGCGCCGCGAGCTGGCCATCGAGCGGCTCGGCGACGGCATGACGATCCCGCCGATGGAGGCGCTGCTGCGCACCGCCGACGGCGGCGACCACGCCGTGATCGTGGCCGGCCAGCCGATCGACATGGGCGACGACGCCTGCATGCTGTTCACGTTCACCGACCTGCAGCCGCGCCGGCAGGCCGAGACCGCGCTGCGGCAGAGCGAGGAGCGCTTCGCCAAGGCGTTCCGGATGGCGCCCGTGGCGATGGCGATGCTGACCGCCGGGCGCTTCGAGATCCTCGACCTGAACGACGCGTTCGTCGCGATGACGGGCCACGAGCAGGGCGAGCTGCTCGGCCGCGCGGCCGACGAGGTCGGGCTGTGGGCCGATCCCGGCGCGCTGCGCGAGATCGCGGCGGCGCTGCAGGGCGAGGCCGTGGTGCGCATGCGCGACGTGCAGGTGACGACGCGCGACGGCGACCTGCGCGACTGCGTGGTGTCGGCCGACGCGGTGGCGATCCACGGCCAGGACTGCATCCTGATCGCGCTGCTCGACATCAGCGAGCGCAAGCGCACCGAGATGGAACTGATCCAGGCGATCGAGACGGCGATGCAGGATGCCTCGTGGTTCAGCCGCACGCTGATCGAGAAGCTCGCCAACGTGCGCCGCGCCAAGGCGCCCGACGCCGGCGCGCAGCTCGCCGACCTGACCGCGCGCGAGCGCGACGTGTTCGACCTGCTCTGCCACGGGCTGCCCGACAAGGAGATCGCGAACCGGCTCGGGCTCGCGCCGAACACGGTGCGCAACCACGTCGCCACGATCTACACCAAGCTCGACGTGCATAGCCGCGGCGAGGCGATCGTCTGGGCGCGCGAGCGCGGCATCGTCGGCGCCGATCCGGCCGCGGGCAGCGCCGACGACGCCGCGCCGAGAGCCGCGTCGAAGTCCGGGCGCCCGCCGCGCCGGCCGGCGCGACGCTGAAAGGCGATTGAATGAAAGGGCGGTGGGTTGAAAAAAATACACGGCGCTCCGGTGCGAATGCACTAGCGGCGCTGGCCCATCTGCACCTGCCGCGGCGCGCGCGGCGGCGCGATCATGGTCACTCCCGGCTCGCGGCCCACGGCCAGCGTGGCCGGTTCCCCCGACGAATCTCTCGAAGGAGTCGACCATGGACAAGAACCGAATCGACGGCAAGCTCAAGCAGGTGAAGGGCTCGGTGAAGGAAGCGCTCGGCAAGGTGACGGGCGATCGCAAGACCGAGGCCGAAGGCGTGGCCGAGAAGACCCAGGGCAAGCTGCAGGAGAAGGCCGGCCAGACCGCCGACGCGATCCGCAAGCACTCGAACCTGCACTGACGCCGCTGTCGGCCCGGCGCCCGCTTCTTTGCAGCGGGCGGCGGGCCGGCCGGCACCGCTCACGTCCCGCCGCGCCGCGTCGCGCGGCGGGACGTTTTCATGCGGGGCATGGAATGACGGCGGCCGGTTGCCGCCCGCGGGGCACCTCGCGTACAATCCGCGCTTCGGAGATGGCATGCCTCCGCCCCCAACCGCCGGTCAGCCGGCTGATGATGCCTACGGATCCTGGGTGCAGGAGGTCGTAGGCCGTCCCGATCGCAAGCCGATCTCAAGCGGCATCCCCTGCCGCCCGGGTTTGATGTCCTGTCGAACCTGAAAACCATGAAAGCTTTCGAAACCGTCGAGCAGTTCGCGATGCTGCGCGCGCTCGGCCGCTGGCTCGCGCTGTCGTCCGTGGTCGGCGCGCTGGCGGGCTCCGCGTCCGCGCTGTTCCTTTACCTGCTCGACCTGGCCACCGGCACGCGGCTCGCGCATCCGTGGCTGCTGGGGCTGCTGCCCGCGGCCGGCTTCGCCACCGGCTGGCTCTACCTGCGCTTCGGCAGCGCGGTGGAGGGCGGCAACAACCTGCTGATCGACGAGATCCACGATCCCGCGCGTGCGGTGCCGACGCGGATGGCGCCGCTGGTGATGATCGCCACCGTCGTCACGCATCTGTTCGGCGGCTCGGCGGGCCGCGAGGGCACCGCCGTGCAGATGGGCGGCGCGCTCGCCGACCGCATCGCGCGGCTGCTGGGCGTGGATGCCGAGACGCGCCGGATCCTGCTGATGGCCGGCATCGCCGCCGGGTTTTCGTCGGTGTTCGGCACGCCGCTGGCGGGCGCCGTGTTCGGCCTCGAGGTGCTGGCGATCGGGCGCCTGCGCTACGACGCGCTGCTGCCGTGCGTGGCCGCCGCGATCGTCGCCGACGGGGTGTGCCGGCTGTGGGGCATCCGTCACCCGGTCTATCCGGTGCCGTTCGTGCCGGCGGTGGGCGTGGCCACGGCGGCCTCGGCGATCGTCGCGGGCATCGCGTTCGGAGTGGTGGGGATGCTGTTCGCCGACGCCACGCATGCGCTCGGCGCGCGCTTCAAGCGCTGGATTCCGTACGCGCCGCTGCGGCCGGTGGCGGGCGGCGCGCTGGTGGCGGTGGCGGGCGCCGCGCTCGCGGTGCCGCAGTATCTCGGGCTCGGCATTCCCACCATCGAGGCCGCGTTTCGCGGGCCGCTGCCGGCCTGCGATTTCGCCGGCAAGTTCGCGTTCACGGTGGTCACGCTCGCCTCGGGCTTCAAGGGCGGCGAGGTCACGCCGCTGTTCTACATCGGCGCGACGCTCGGCAACGCGCTCTCGCACCTGCTCGCGCTGCCGCTGCCGGTGCTGGCCGGGCTCGGCTTCGTGGCCGTGTTCGCCGGCGCCGCGAACACGCCGATCGCCTCGACGATCATGGCCATCGAGCTGTTCGGCGCGCCGATCGGCGTGTTCGCGGCGCTCGCCTGCGTGGTGGCCTATCTGTTCTCGGGGCATACCGGCATCTACCGCGCGCAGCGCATCGGCCATGCGAAGCATCCGTGGCTCGACGCGAGCGGACGGCTCGCCGACGTGGCGGCGCGGCGTGTGGCGATGAAGCGCGAGCGTGACGTGGCGGGTTGAGCGCGAAAGCGCATCGGCGGGCCGGCGCGGGGTGCGGCTGGCGCCTGCCGTGGATGGCGCGCGATGGGTTGATGGCCGGCGATCGAGACGGGTGGTCGGTGCCGGCTGGCCGTCTTCGCGGCGGGCGGAGCGACTGGCTCGCATGGCCGGTTCGCATGACCGGCGCGCCGGGGGATCCGTGAAGCCGGTCGGTGGCGTCGATTCGCGGTGGCGTCCCGCTGGGGCGATCGGTCGAGTCGGTCCACGCAGCCGGCCGGCGCAATGCATGCGCGCCGGCCGGCTGGCGGCGGCCCTCAGCCCGCGTGGCCGGCGCCGCCGTGGACGGACGGATGCGGCGCGGCCGCGTCGCGCGCGGTGCCGGTACGCGCCGGCACCGCGCGCCAGACGAACCACGCGAGCGCGCCGAGCGCCGGGAACACCAGCACGCTGCCCTCGGGCCCGACCGTGCCGCCGCTGAGCCAGACCGGCCCCATCGCGTGGCTTTCGAGCAGGCTCTGGGCCGGCATCAGGCCGCTGGTGGGCGCGCCGAACAGGAACGACTCGGCCCAGTCCCAGGTCGCGTGCATGCCGAACACCCACCAGAGCGAGCCGGTGCGCCAGATCGCGAGACAGGCGACGAAGCCGTAGATCACCACCGGCACGATGCCGCCGAGGTTCTCGCCGTGGTTCGACATGTGCGAGAGGCCGAACGCGAGCGAGGTCAGCACCGCGGCGACGGCCGGATGCGTGCCGCGCGCGAGCCGGAAGAACACGTAGCCGTGGAACGCGAGTTCCTCGGCGGCGGCCACCAGCGCGAACGCGAGCGCCCAGGTCAGGCCCGCCTCGAGCGCGGCCGGCAGGCTGCCGCCCGAATAGGTCAGCGTGGCGCCGCCCGTGGCCACCAGCAGCGCCATGATCGTCGAGACGGCGACGAGCCCGCACAGGCTGCCGAGCAGCAGGTGCCGGACGCGGCCGGACGCGCGCAGGCCGAAGTCGAGCCACGAGCGCCGGTCGACGCGGCTCATCACGCGCGTGGCGACCAGCACCGCGCCGCACATCGCGAGTTCGAACACGAACTGGTGGCCCGCCGTGAGCTTGCCCTGCAGCCGGAACGGCAGATCGAAACGCGCGGCGGCGAGATCGGCGAGCGCCATCAGCGCGGCCACGATCGCCGTGTAGAGCAGGGCCGCCCAGCCGCTGCGCAGCCCGGCGGCGCCGAACCACAGATCGCGGAAGCGGAAGGGCGGAGCGACGCGTGATCGGTCGGTGTGCGAGACGTCTTTCACCGGATAGGTCCTCGTTCTTTTGTCATGGCGCGAGCGGACGGATGGCCGGGTGCGTTGCAGGCCGGTTGAAGGCCGTTCGACGCCCATCGGCAAACCCTCGTGATTATGTGGATCATCGGCGCCGAATGGTATAGCCGCGTCGGCGCGCGTGGAATCGTTCCGCGTGCGGCACGTTGCGCCCGGCGCGCGCCGGGCCGCATCGGACGGCGCGTGGCGCGGGCCCTGCGCGCAGGCCTCGCGGGCCGTGGCGGTGCGAACGAAACGACACGGAACGCGCGGCTGCGCTCGCCGTGGACGCGCGAGGCGGCGGTGACGGGTTGTTGAAAGGATCGACGCGTCGTGCGACCGTGCGTGCGAAAAGACAACGTGGCGGCAAGCGATGCCCGCCGCCACGTCATGCGTCGCGCCGCCAGCGGAAGCCGCTGGAGCCACCGAGGCCGCTGGAGCGGCGTGATGCGACGCCGCCAGGAAGCAAGCCCCACCCGCGCCGCTACGAAGCCCCGAGCGCCGGATCGCGCGCGCCGTTGCCGCGATCGTCCGCGCCGGGCGTGCGCAGCCCGTCGATGCCGTAGCCGCCCGTCTGCTCGATCAGCCCCTTCGCGAGTTCGAGCGCCTGCTGCTCGAACAGGCGCCGGTAGACGCCGCCCTCGATGCGGATCAGCGCGTCGTGCCTGCCTTCCTCGATCACGCGGCCGCGATCGAGCACGAGCAGGCGATCGAGCGAGCGCACCGTCGACAGCCGGTGCGCGATGACGATGGTGGTGCGCCCCTCCATCAGCCGTTCCATCGCGTGCTGGATCAGCAGCTCGCTCTCGCTGTCGAGGCTCGAGGTGGCCTCGTCGAGGATCAGCACCGGCGCGTCGGCCAGGAACGCGCGCGCGATCGCCACGCGCTGGCGCTCGCCGCCCGACAGCTTCACGCCGCGCTCGCCCACCAGCGTGTCATAGCCGTCCGGCAGCGCTGCGATGAAGCCGTGCGCGCTCGCCAGCGTGGCGGCATGCACGATTTCCTCGCGCGTGGCGCCGGGGCGCGCGTAGGCGATGTTGTCGGCGAGCGAGCGGTGGAACAGCACCGGCTCCTGCTGCACGATCGCGATGCGGCCGCGCAGCGACGCCTGCGTGACCTGCGCGATGTCCTGCCCGTCGATCGTGATGCGCCCGCCGTCCACGTCGTAGAGCCGCTGGATCAGCTTGATGAACGAGGTCTTGCCCGAGCCCGAGTGGCCGACCAGCCCGAGCCGCTCGCCCGGCGCGATGCGCAGCGAGAAGTCCGAATAGAGCGGGGTGCCGCGCGAGCCGTAGCGGAACGTGACGTGTTCGAAGCGGATCTCGCCGCGCGTGATCGTGATCGGCGGCGCGCCGGGCGCGTCGTCGATGCCGAGCGGCTGGCTGTCGAGCGCGACCAGTTCCTCCATGTCGTTGACCGAGCGCTGCAGGTTGCGGATGTGCATGCCGATGTCGCGCAGATAGCCCTGCAGCATGAAGAACATCGTCAGCGCGAACGCGATGTCGCCCACGCTCGCGCGATCGTGCGTCCAGAGCCACAGCGCGCTGCCGAGCATGGCTGCCTGCATCAGCACCAGCAGGGTGGCCTGCGCGCAGCCGCTCAGCGTGCCGCGCAGCCAGGTGCGCCGCGTGCGCAGCCGCCACTTGCCGATCACGCGGCCGATCCGCGCTTCCTCGCGCGTCTCGGCGCCGAACGCCTTGACCACCGCGTTGCAGCTGACCGAGTCGGCGAGCGTGCCGCCCAGCCGCGTGTCCCACGCGTTGCCGAGCCGCGCGGCCGGCGCGATCAGGCCGAGCGAGAGCGACACGGTGATCGCGATGAACAGCAGCGAGCCCACCCCCACCACCAGCCCCATCACCGGCCAGTGCAGGCCGAGCAGCAGCGTCGCGCCGGCCAGCATCACCACCGACGGCAGCAGCGCGATCAGCAGCGTGTCGTTGAGCAGGTCGAGCGCCCACATGCCGCGCGTGATCTTGCGGACCGTGGAGCCGGCGAAACTGTTGGCGTGCCAGTCGGTGGAGAAGCGCTGCACGCGATGGAACGCGCCCGCCGCCACCTCGCTCATCATGCGCAGCGTCAGCGAGATCAGGTTCATGAACATCACCTGGTGCAGCAGCGCGCCCGCCACGCCGAGCGCGACCAGCGCCGCGAACGCGTGCAGCGCGGCGGCCAGGGCGGCGGCGCGGTCGGTCAGGCCGAGCGAGATCGCGTCGACCAGGCGGCCCGCGAACATCGGGGTGAGCACGTCGCAGAGCGCGGCGAGCAGCGCGAACAGCGTGACGCCGGTGAAGCGCAGCGGCTGGTCGCGCCAGCGGCGGAACGTGAAGCCGAGCACGTCGTTGAACGGCCGGCTGCCTTGACGATCGGTAGATTGGGTCATGTGTCGTGGCCCGGTCGCCTCGTGAGCGCCGGACGGTTTCGATGTCGGTGACGGATGGATCGCCGGCTCCGCATGCCGCGCCGCCATGACGGCGGGGACGGACGGCGGGCGAAACCGGAAAAATACGCTCGCGTCCGGCGCAAGGCGCGGAACAGGAACCAGGGACGATCGGGAAAAACGGGCGGAAGGCTCCGGGAGCCGGCCGCCGGCAGCGGACCTAGACGGCGCCGTGCCGCATGCCGTTCAGGAAGGCACTACGTGATGGCAGCTTGAGCATCTCGACCTCCCTTGAACGCGAATGGATGGAGCGTTGATGGACACGAAACGGGCGGGCGCCCGCTGCGCGCACGGGCGAATTGTCGCCCGTGCGGTGATTCTAAGCGCAGCCGCGCGGCGTTGCCAAGCGCCGCGGCGCCGGCGGTGTTGCCGAAGCGAGACGGCGCGGCGGCTCGCCGGTTCGCCTCGGGGAATCGACATTCGCGATGCCGGATTAGCGGGTCCGCAATGCGTTTATCGAAGCTGCCTATATTGTTTTGCGTGATGATTAATTAATCTCGAATTGTCAAATCAATATCCTGAATAATGGATTCCAAGCCGGAATCAAACTTGTGACGGATTTTCATCAAAAACTGCTTGCGGCCTGAAAGTATGTGAAGTGATACTGACGCTCGCATCGTCTCTGGTCGCGGGTTTCTGAAATTCGAATCAGTTTTTGATTGTGGTCAATATTGCGATTTCAAATTACGGGATCGGTTGATTTTGCGAATTTCCGGTGATCTCGAAACAATGGTGCGGGTTATGTATGGCGGTGTTTTATTTTTGAATATTCGAGTGATTGATTCGTGCCGGTCTGCATGAATGAATCGCCCTCGGGAACCGGTTCGCGTCCCTTCTGAAAACGGCTGCGCGTACCCGGCCGGCATCCTGCCGGGCGGCGGCGATGCTGCCTCCGTCGCGGCCGTCAAATAGTCGCGATGGTGTCATTCGTGCCACCTCCGGAATCGCGGGATTCGATCGGAAAACTGGTGGAGTGCCATTTTCACGAACATTCAAG
Organism: Burkholderia perseverans; assembly: GCF_022870505.1. Classification (NCBI taxonomy): domain Bacteria; kingdom Pseudomonadati; phylum Pseudomonadota; class Betaproteobacteria; order Burkholderiales; family Burkholderiaceae; genus Burkholderia; species Burkholderia perseverans. The sequence continues at coordinate 2,655,692 of NZ_CP045093.1, read as the reverse complement.
CTTCGTGCGGGAGTGTGATTGTGAGCAAAGTGACTGTTTATCCGGGGGCGGAACTCGCGGGCAGCGTCGCGATTCCGGCCTCGAAGCCGCATATGCAGAGAGCGTTGCTGCTGGCGCTGCTCAATTCCGAAACAACGTGTATCAATAACATCTCCTGGTGTGCCGAAACCGAAAGGTTATTGGCCGCCCTGCAGCATTTCGGTTTGAAAATCCTGGCGCGGGAATCGCATGCGCTGAGATTGCGCGGCGTGGGGCGCCGGCTCGAGATCGGCGCGCCGATCGAGGCGGAGGGCTCCGGCATGCTGTTCCGGATGAGCGTGGCGCTGGCCTCGCTGGCGGGCGATACGGTGCGGATTCGCTGCAACGATTCGCTGTTCAGTCGCGACAGCGTGTTCGACGAGGCGTTCTTCTCTCACCTCGGCGTGCAGGCGCGCCGCCGCGACGGCAATCTCGTCGAGATCACGCGCAAGCCGTACCCGGCGCGCATCCCGATGACCACGCGCAAGAGCACGCAGTTCGCGTCGTTCGCGCTGTTCGTCGCGCCGTTCGGCGAGCGGCCCGAGATCCTCGTCGAGCCCGACGCGGGGCAGGCCGGCTACATCGACATGACGGTGCGGACCATGGCGCTGCTCGGCAGCACCGTCACGCACGAGCCCGGCCGCATGAGCGCGAGCGCCTATCGGCCCGGCGACATCACGATCGACATCCCGTCCGATTTCACCTCGCTCAGCTATCTCGCCTCGTCGGTGCTCAGCATCGGCCGGCCCGGCGGCGTGACGATCGCCGGCTACTACCCCGGCCACACGCTGAACGAAGGCCGGCTGTTCGGCCTCTACCGGCAGTTCGGCCTCGCGCTCGACTACGACGCGGCGGGCCGCGCGCTGCGCGTGTCGCGCGAGGCGCCGCCGCGCGAGGCGAGCGAGGAGATCTCGCTGAGCGAGCTGCCTTCGGTGGCGGCGAACCTGATCGCCGCCACCTCGAACCTCGGCGAGCGGATCCGCTTCGGCGGCGTGAGCGGCATCAACAACCACAAGTGCCAGCGCGCCTTCGTGATCAGCGAGAACATCCGCGCCATGGGCGGTCGCAGTTCGCTGCTGTTCAACAGCATCGGCATGTTCGACCGGATCCAGATCGAAGGGCGCGGGCCGCTGGCCGGCGGCACCGAGCTGCCGAGCTACCGCGATCACCGGATCTGCGCGGCGAACATCATCGCCGCGCTGGGCGCGAAGCAGAAAACGGTCGTCCACGACGCCGACAAGCTCGACGACGGCTTCCCCCGCTTCATCGAGACGCTGCGCGCCCTGGGCGCCGAGATCGCCTGAGCGCGCGTGTCTTTCCCCCTACCTGCCAATGGAGCAGCCATGACAACACGAAGCAATCAGTCGCCGAGTTTCTTCGAAATCAGTCAAACCGCGAAGCTGGGCGGGACCCTCGATCTGCCGGCCTCGAAGAGTTCGTCGACGCGCGCGCTGCTGACGGCGTCGCTGACGCCGGGCATCAGCTCGATCCGCAACCTGGCCTCGGGCTTCAACGCCACGGCGATGAAGCAGAACTGCGAGCGGCTCGGCGCGTCGTTCAGCAGCGAGGGCAGCCACACGACGGTCAAGGGCATCGACGTGCGCCACATCGAGCGCCCGATCAGCTTCGATCCCGGCAATTCGGGCGTGGTGCTGCGCCTGCTGATGGGGGTGGCCGGCTACCTGCCCGACAGCGAGTTCGTCACGCAGTATCGCCACTCGCTCGGGGTGCGCTCGCAGGCCGAGATGATCGGCGCGCTGCGTCGCCTGAACGTGCAGTGCGAGGCGGTGGGCGACGACGCGCGGCTGCCGATCCGGATCCGCTCGGACCGGCGCCTGAGCGGCTACACCGAGGTGTCGTGCCGCAAGAGTTCGCAATTCCTGAGCGGCCTGCTGTATCTCGGCGCGGTCGGCGACGACGATCTCGAGATCCAGGTGACCGACCACATCACGGCGCCGTCGATGGTCCACACGACGATCAACAACCTGCGCCACGCGGGCGTGCCGGTGGAGTACGACGACGCGTTCCGCCGCTTCTTCGTGAAGGGCGCGAGCCGCTTCGGCGCCAGCAGCTTCACGGTCGGCGCGGACCCGGCCAGCACCGCGGCGATCCTCGCGCTGTGCGGCTCGCTGACGGCCGACGTGACGCTGAACGGCTTCTTCGAGGAGGAACTGGGCAACGGCGCGGTGATCCAGTACCTGACCGATACCGGCACGCGCATCACGCCGCTCGACGACAACCGCATCCGCGTCGAGGGCGGCACCGAGATCCGGGCCCGCGACTTCGACGGTTCGCTCGCGCCCGACGCGGTGCCGGCGCTGGCCGCGCGCGCCGCGTTCGCGAACGGCACCAGCGTGTTCCACAACATCGAGCACATCCGCTACAAGGAGTCTGACCGGATCTCCGACTTCCGGCACGAACTCGACAAGCTCGGCGTGCATTCCGACGAAAAGCTCGACCAGCTGATCATCCACGGCAATCCGCGCGGCTACGCGGGCGGCGTGGTGCTGGACGGCCACTACGATCACGGGCTGATCATGGGCCTGACCACGATCGGCCTGCACTGCAAGGAGCCGGTGCTGATCAGGGAGCCGTTCCACGTCGGCCAGACCTACCCCGGGTATTTCGCCGACATCGCGTCGCTGGGCGCGCAGGTCGCCGAGCTGACCTATCCCGCCGCGGCCCTCGAACGCGCCTGAGCGCGCTCGCCCCCGACAACCTTCCCGAGAGAAAGCCATGTGTGGAATCGGCGCCATTTTCACGACGCAGCGCTCGTCGATCGACGATCTCGAGCCTTCGCTGACCGCCTTGATGACCAAGATCGCGCATCGCGGCGACGCTTCGCGCTTCAACGAGAACCTGATCCGGCCGCGCTTCGGCCTGTCGACCAACCGGCTCGCGATCCTCGAGCGCGAGCATGCCCGCCAGCCCGCCTCGGACCACGAGCTGGACATCCATGCCGTGCTGAACGGGCAGATCTACAACTACCGGGAAATCCGCGACGAGCTGAAGGCGCGCGGCCATCGCTTCCAGGGCGGCGACGCCGAGGTGCTGCTGCGGGCCTACATCGAGTACGGCCGCGACTTCGCGACCAAGCTCGACGGCATGTTCAGCTTCGTGATCTATGACAATCGCAACGGCCGCTTCCTGATCGGCCGCGATCACGTCGGCATCAAGCCGCTCTACTACGCGAGCCGCGACGAGGTCTGGTACGTGGCCTCCGAGATCAAGTCGCTGACCGGGCTCGGCGTGGAGATCCACACGCTCGAACCGGGCACGCTGTTCGACGGCGCCGCGCCGTACCGCTACGCGCGCTACGACGAGAACCATCCGGCCAGCCGCGACAGCTTCGAGGTCGCGAGGGCGCGCGTGCGCATCCTGCTGGAGGAATCGGTGCGGCGGCGCGTCGACACCGACCTGCCGGTCGCGGTGATGTTCAGCGGCGGCATCGACAGCGCGATCGTGCTGTACCTGGCCAAGCAGTACCACCCCGACGTCACGGCGATCACGTTCGGCCTGCCCGGCTCGAAGGACACCGAGGTCGCGCAGCGCTACTGCGCCGAGCACGACATCCGGCTCGTCACCTACACGTTCACGAAGCAGGACCTGATCGCCAACATCGACGACGCGGTCTACTACAGCGAGTTCTTCGAGAAGATCGATGCGATCGATTCCACCATCGCGCACTTCGGCTACTACGTGGCCAGCAAGCTCGGCTTCAAGGTGTCGCTGTGCGGCGAGGGCAGCGACGAGATCTTCGCCGGCTACGACCTGTTCAAGACCCACGCCGCGCCGGACGCGCTGTCGCTGTACCGGCTCAACAACCTGCACCGCACCGACCTGCAGCGCGTCGATCGCGCCAGCATGCGCAACACCGTGGAGGCGCGCGTGCCGTTCATGGACGCGGCGCTGATCGACTACGTGCTGGGCCTCGACTTCTCGTACAAGCTGCGCGACGGCGTCGAGAAATACATCCTGCGCGAGGCGTTCCGCGACGCGCTGCCCGACTACATCATCGATCGCCCGAAGATCCGCATGCCCGACGGCAGCGGCGTGAAGAACACCATCATCGATCACATCGAGGGGCTCGGCGAGGCGGCCTCCGGCGACATCGTGGTGGCGGACCGGCTGCGCGAGATCGGCCTGTCGGACCGGCCGGCGCTGTACTTCGCGCAGAAGTATCTGTCGAGCGGCTATCCGTTCCCGACCCGGCGCTTCAAGGAGGCCGGCAAGGACTATTCCGAATCGGGGTACTTCCATTTCGTGTCCTGAGCCCGCCGTGCGCGCGCCGTCCGACTCGCGTCGGCCGCGGCGTGGCGCGGCACCCACCCTTTCATTCCATCCTTCATGAGGTGAAACAGCCATGTCCACCAGTCTCGATTCAACGAGAAACACCGTGTTCAGCCCGTCCTTCTGGGAAGACAAGATGGGCTACGCGCGCGGCAAGCGCGTCGGCAACCAGGTCTTCATCGCCGGCTGCGTGGCATCGGACGGCAATGCCGAGGTGATCGGCGACAACGCCTACGACCAGACCGTATTCGTGATCGGCAAGATCGAGAAGTACCTGAACCAGCTGGGCGCCCGGCTGGACGACGTGGTCAGCACCACGACCCACCTGACCGGCTTCGAGCATTTCGACGGCTACTGCCGCGCGTTCAGCGAGCGCTTCAGCGAGATCCGCCCGGTCAACACCACGGTGGCCGTGAAGTCGCTCGTCAAGCCCGAGCACGTCGTCGAGATCACCGCGATCGCGATCGTCGACGACTGACGCATCGTCCCGCGCGGCGGTCGGCCCGGCCGCCGCGCGCATCTTCCAACCATTGCAGGTCGTGAAGGAGCGGCAGACATGAAGACATTCCTGTTCATCGAGGCGCGGCCGATCGAATGCGCCGGCATCGCCTACCTGCGCGAAGCGGGCTTCTCGCCGGTGCTGCTGACCTCGCTGAACCGCATGAACAAGACGCTTTACGACGATCTCGACCTGTCGCTGTTCGATGCCGTGCATGAAGTCGACACACGCGACGTGGCCGCGATGCTGGCGTTCGTGGCCGCGCGCGGCCTCGAGGTGGCGGGCGTGCTCGGCTGCTTCGACGATTTCGTGATTCCGGCGGCCGAGGTCGCGGCGGCGCTGGGCCTGCCGCATCCGTCGCTCGACGGGCTGCGCAACGCGTTCAGCAAGAAGCAGGTGCGCGACGTGCTGATCCGCAGCGGCTTCGCGCAGCCGGCCTACGAGCTGCTGCAGGCCGACGCGCTGCCGGCGCGGCCCGGCATCGGCTTTCCGTGCGTGATCAAGCCGCTGCGCGACGCCGGCGCCTACAACGTGAGCCTGTGCCGCGACGAACACGATTACGCGGCCGCCGTCGAGCGGATCCGTGCCGGCGGCGCGCGCTCGATGCTGGGCCGGTCGCAGGCCACCTATCTCGCGGAGGAATTTCTCGAAGGCCGCTTCTACGGCGCCGAACTGATCCATGCCGCCGGCGCCTGGCGGATCCTCGGCATCAACCGGATCTTCGTCGCGCCCGAGGACGGCCTGTGCATGACGGGCATCTCGCATCCGTCCGACCTGTCGCCGGCCGAGGCCGACGCGCTCGGGGCCGTGATACTCGACTGGATCGCCGCGCTGGGCCTGAGCGGCGGCGCGCTCAACGTCGAGTTCATCCTGACCGCGCGCGGGCCGATGCTGGTCGAGATCAACCTGCGCATCGCGGGCGCGCGCGCGGTACGCCAGATCGCGCTGACCTCGGGCGTCGACATGGTGCGCCTGCTGATCGACTTCTGCCTCGGCCGCCCGGCGCCGGTCGTGCCGCGCGTCGAACGCGCCCACGCCTACGTGGCCGACGCGTTCGTGTTCTGTCCCGAGGCCGGCACGATTCGCGACATTCGCTTCGCGTCGTCGGACCCGCACTACGTTGCGAGCGGATTCCGCAAGCTGCCGTTCGTCTCCACCACCGGCTCGCGCAATTTCGGCTCCGTGATCGGTTACGTGCTCGCGCACGGCGCCAGTTGCGACGAGGCGATGCGGCACGCGCGGGCACTCGCCACCAGCGTGCGCGTCGAGGTCGAATGAGGCGTGGTACACGCGCTCGGCACAAATGCACTATCTTCGCAGTGCTGGCCGATGCGGGGCCATCCCGGCCTCGGCTGCCCGCATCCGAAAACAAAATGAGAGGCGACATGGCAATCCTGATGGGCTTGATTTCCGCGTTGTGCTGGGGCAGTACCGATTTCATGGCGGGGCAGGCCGCCCGGCAGGTCGGCGTGACACGTTCGCTGTTCTACAGCCAGTCGTTCGGCTTCCTGCTGCTGACCGCCGTCCTGGCGTTTCGGCCGGCCTCGCTGCGGATCTCGGCGATCGATACGGGCCTGCTGATCGCGATCGTCGCCGCGATCTGCAACCTGGTGGCGATGGCCGCGCTGCTCAAGGCGCTGTCGATCGGCAAGGCCTCGGTGGTGGCGCCGATCGTCTCGCTGTACGGCGCGGTCACGACGCTGCTGGCCGTGCTCGGTGGCCAGTCGGTGACAGGCATGACGGTGGCGGGCCTCGCGCTCTGCATCGTCGGCGCGAGCCTCGCGAGCATGTCGAAATCGAGCGGCGGCAAGGCCGAATCGCCGGCCTCGATCGGCTTCGCGATGCTGTCGGCGCTCGCGTTCGGGCTCGGCTTCTGGCTGCAGGGCGCGTTCGCCGTCAAGAGCCTCGGCGTGCTCAGCGCGCTGTGGATCTACTACCTCACCGCGGTGGTGATCCTGTTCCTGCTGCTGGTCGGCCAGCGCAAGCTGGTCGCGCCGCCGGGCTCGATCGTGGTGCTGCTGATGTCGATCAGCCTGTTCAGCCTGGTCGGCTTCTTCTCGCTGGCGTTCGGCGCCACCACCGGCCACGTCGCGATCGTCACCGTGCTCAGTTCGCTCGCGAGCGGCGTCACCGTGCTGCTCGGCTTCTTCATCCGCCACGAGCGACCGAGCCAGGCGCAGTGGGCAGGAATCGTCGCGATCATCGTCGGCGTGGTGCTGCTGAAGCTCACGCCGCAGCTGCTGGCCGCCTGAGCCGGCGCGCGCTTCGAGCGGCCCGCGCCGGCCGCGCGCGCCGCCTCCGGGGCGCTGAGCGGACGGCCGGCGGCGTGCCGGCACGCGTGTCGGCGCCGCGTGGACGGCCGGCCTCGCCGCGACGGCACGCGGGCGCCGCGCCATCGCATCGCCGGCATGCGGCCGCCGTCCGCGTCGAGTGTCTCGCATCGCCGCGCGGCTTGGGCAGGCGCCTCATGTAAGCGGCTCACCCCGACGCTCGCACCGGATCGCCCGCGGACGGCCTTCGGACGCCGGAGGCCACCCGGTCCGGCGCGCCGCCGACGCCGCCTCGGCCCGCACGGCACAGATTGGCGGAAAACGGCCCCGGTAACAACGGGATGGAGTTCACAACGCTCATGACGGTGCCGTCATGAATCACGGGCGAGTTCATGGAACATCTCGGATCGCTGGACGTCTTCGTGCGGGCGGCGGAGGCGCGCAGTTTCACGGCGGCGGCGCAGCAGCTCGGCCTCTCGACGTCGGCCGTCAGCAAGGCCATCGTCCGGCTCGAGACGCGCGTCGGCGTGCGGCTGTTTCACCGCTCGACGCGCACCGTCGCGCTGACGCCCGAGGGCACGCTGTTCCTCGGGCGCTGCCGGCGCATCCTCGGCGAGGTCGAGGCGGCGGAATGCGAGCTGCAGCACCTGCAGAACAGCCCGCGCGGCAAGCTGCGCATCAGCCTGCCGTCGATCGGCATGCTGTTCATCGAGAAGATCGCCGCGTTCAAGGCCATGTATCCCGAGATCGAACTCGACATCGACTACGGCGACCGGTATGTCGAGATGATCGAGGAGGGGTTCGACGTGGTGATCCGTACCGGCGAGCCGACCGACTCGCGGCTGATCACGCGGACCATCGGCAATTACCGGCGCGTGATCGTCGGGAATCCAGACTATTTTTCCCGCGCCGGCAAGCCGGAGCGGCCCGAGGATCTGGTGCGGCACGCCTGTCTGCTCTACCGCTATCCGAGTACCGGCAAGCTGGATGTCTGGCCGCTCGGCGAGAGCGCGCGCTTCCTCAGCGCCGACCTGCCGGTCAGCATGGTGGCCAACACGCTGGCGCCGCTCGTCTGCTTCGCCGAGCAGGGGCTCGGCGTGACCTGCATTCCCGACATCGCGATCCGCGAGCAGCTGGCCAGCGGATCGCTGGTCAGCGTGCTCGACGGCTACAACAGCGACGTGACCACGTTTCGCGTGATGTGGCCGTCCAGCCGCCAGCTCGCGCCGAAGCTGCGCGTGTTCGTCGACTACGTCGCCGAGCATCTGTTGCGGCTCTGAGGCCGGCCGCCGGCGCCGGCCCCGCGCATCGCGCAAGCCTCAGAAATACTTCGTGACGCCCGCGTACACCGCGCGGGTCGGGCCGTACTGCGGCGCGAACACGCCGATGCCCGAGCCGTCGCGCAGCGCGTAGTTGCTGCCGAACGCGTTGACCAGCACGAGCCGCCCGTCCGCCTTGCCGAGCCACGGCAGGTCCAGATGCTGCACCACCGACAGGTCGACCTGCTCGTACATCGGCAGCTTGCCGGTGTTCGCGAAGCCCTCGCGCAGGCCGCTGCCGACGATGCCGTCGAACGAGAAGGTGGTGCGCCGCCAGGTGTAGGCGCCGCCGAACGAGATCGTCACGCGCTGGTCGTGGTCGAGGTTGACCCAGTGGTTCGAGATGAACGCGAGTTCGTCGGGATCGAAGTTGAACTGCGCCGAATCCACGTTCTTGCCCATCGCGCGGCTGAACGCGACGTTCAGGTAGGCCGAGACGTTGTCGTGCTTGTAGTTCGCGGTGAACTCCACGCCGTACACGCGCCCGTACTGGTAGTTGAACGGCGTGTAGATCAGCGCGCTGCCGAACTGGCCGAGATCGAGCAGGTTGTGGGCCTTCTTGTAGTAGGCGTCGAGGCCGAACGTCATGGCGCCCACCTCCTGGATCACGCCGAGATCGAAGTAGTCGTCGCGCTCGGGCTGCACCGCCGAGTTCTGGGTGACGGCGCTCTGGTTGGTGGTGCCCGTGTAGGCGCCGATCGTCGAGTTCGACACCAGCTCGAACGAGGGCGGCGTGAAGTAGCGCGAGTAGCCGGCGTGCAGCGTGGTGGTCTCGGTCGCCTTGAACACCAGGCCGATGCGCGGGCTCAGCTGGTTGGCCGTCACGTACTGGTCCATGCCGTCGTAGCGCACGCCGTAGTTGACGGTCAGCCGCGAATTGAGCTTCCACTCGTCCTGCAGGTACGCGCTGTAGAGGTAGCCGGTCTTGCTGCTCGCGTTGGCGATCGGGAACGGCACGTCCGAGGCCTGGTTGCCGTCGGCGTCGGTCGGGAACACCGAGACGCTGTCGCGGAACTGCGCGTGCTCCTGCTGCAGGAACAGGCCGGCGCGCAGCGTGTGGTGATCGTTGAGCCGGTAGGTGGTGTCGGCCTGGAGGCCGTAGGCGGTGTCGCTGTGGAAGTCCTGCGAGGCCACGCCGTTGTAGATCAGGTCGCCGATCGGGTCGGGATTGAACTGGGTCCGCGTGTAGCGCGTGAAGAACGCCACCTGGTAGTCGAGCGCCGCGCCTTTGGTGCCCTGCAGCGCGATCACGGCGAAGTTGTTCAGCTCCGACTGGGTCTCGTTGAGGTTCGACGAATCGAAGCCCGGCGTGCCCGCCAGCGTGAAGTTCGGCGTCAGGCCCGGCGTGTTCGGGATCTCGAACTGGTTCGCGGTGGTGCCGAACATCAGGCTCACGCGCGTGCGCGGATCGATCACGTAGGACAGGTAGCCGAACGCGTCGCCCTGGCGCGTGTGGTCGTGCAGCGGATCGGCCGACGAGGTGGGCGCCTCGATGCCGAGGTTGTTGACGCCGAGCGAGCCGGTGAAGAAGTAGCTGAGGTTGCCCTGGTTGCCGTACACGTCGGCGCTGGTCTTCAGCGTCTGGTGGCTGCCGCCGTAGACGTCGATCGCGCCGCCGTTGCCGAGCGCGTCGCCGGACTTGGTGCGGATGTCGACGATGCCGGCCGTGCGGTAGCCGTATTCGGCCGGCAGCGCGCCCGTCAGCAGGTTGACCTGATCGATGATGCGCGTGTCGAGCGACTGCCCGAAGCCGCTGATCGGCTCGGGGATCAGGATGCCGTTGATCCGGTATTGCAGGTCCGCGTGATCGCCGCGCACGTGCAGCTGGCCATACGAATCGTTCGCCACGCCGGGCGCCTGCAGCAGCACGCGGTTGAGCGGCGTGTCGGCGCCCTGCGGCATCGCCTCGATGTCCTTGCTGGTGATCCGGTAGATGCTGCTGCCGGTCTCGGGCAGCAGGCCGTTGCGGGCCGCGTCGAGGCGCCTGGCGGTCACGCTGATGGTCGGCACGTTCTGCGCCGTGACGTCCACCGGCAGCGTCACCGCGATCTCGGCCGGGTGGCCCGCGGCGGGACTGACGGTGTGCGTGACTGCCGCGAAGCCCGGCGACGACACGGACAGCGAGTAGGTGCCCGGCGCCACCGGCGCGGTCGTGAAGCGGCCGGCCGGATCGGTGGCGAGATGGGCGACCTCGTGGCCGGCGGCATCCGTCAGCACGACGCTGGCCGCGTCGACGGGCGCGCCGGCGGCATCGGTGACGGTGCCGCCGAGCGCGACGCCCGGAACGGCCGCGCGGGCAGGGAGGGAGGCAAGGGCGAGCGCGGCCAGCAGCACGGCGCGCGAGATCGGAGTCAGTGTGGTCATGTTGGAGGCCGGGCGGTGGCGGCGCGTGGTTTGCCCTGCCGGTGGCGGGCTTGGAACGGGTTGTGAACGGATTGGGAGCGAAATGATATAACGTATCAAAACCAATACAAAGGATTAATGCAAATCCCCGGAAAATCGGCCCAGGCATTGATTTTGAAAGCCTTTTCCTTGCATTTTCATTCGATGAAACGCGTGTCGAATTGAATTGGAAAGGAATCGGAACGGATCGGGTATCGGCTTGCCGGGCGGCGGGAAAGGGGCGAACGGGACGAGACACGACGGGAACGGGAACGCGGTGCGCGCCGTGCGTGCCACCACCGCGCCGTGCCTTGGGCCGGCGCGCGCCGTATGGGACAATCGCGCCCGCGATTTCGCGCTGTCCCCGCCCATCACCGAACTCCGATTCGACGAACCCGAACCCTACGATGCATCCCATCCAGCAAGGCATTCTCGCGCCGCTTCCGTCGGCCAACCGCTACCTGTCGTTCCAGACCGCCCGGCCCGAGGAGGCCGTCGCCACGCTCGCCGCGCTGCGCGAGGCGGCCGACGGCACGCATACCGTGGTCGGCATCGGCCCGTCGCTGGTGCATGGCCTCGACCGCAAGATCGACGGCCTGAAGCCGTTCCCGGACCTCTCGAAGCCCGGCGCGCCGGTGCCCTCGACGCAGGTCGCGCTGTGGGTCTGGCTGCGCGGCGAGGATCACGGCGAGATCACGCTGCGCTCGCGCGCGATCGAGGCGCTGCTCGCGCCGGCGTTCACGCTGGAGAGCGCCGCCAACGCGTTCCGCTACGCGGACGACCGCGACCTGTCCGGCTACGAGGACGGCACCGAGAATCCGAAGGGCGAGGAGGCGGTGGAGACCGCGTTCGTGACCGGCAAGGGGCCGGGCCTGGACGGCGCGAGCTTCGTGGCGGTCCAGCAGTGGGTCCACGATTTCGCGGCGATGGGCGCGATCGACGGCGACGAGATGGATCGCATCGTCGGGCGCCGCAAGTCCGACAACGAGGAGCTCGACGACGCGCCGGCCTACTCGCACGTGAAGCGCACCGAGCAGGAGAGCTTCAATCCCGAGGCGAAGGTGCTGCGCCGCTCGGCGCCGTGGGCCGACGAGCGCCGCGCGGGGCTCTACTTCGTCGCGTTCGGCCACTCGTTCCGCGCCTTCGAGGTGCAGATGCGGCGCATGGTGGGCGCGACCGACGGCGTGCTCGACGGGCTGTTCCGCTTCACGCAGCCGATCACGGGCGCGTTCCTCTGGTGCCCGCCGGTGGCGGCCGACGGCGGGCTCGATCTGTCCGCGCTCGGGATCTGAGCGGCGGGTGCGGCGCGCGGGCCGGCGCGCCGCGTTTCATGGATTTTTGCGCATTCAACACGGCGCATGCCGTGCCGAATGCGCTCGCTTGCCGCTCAGCGCAGCGTCGTCTCGATCCGCGTGCCGCGCTTGATGAACAGCGTGACGGGCGTTTTCTCGCCGATCTCGCCGAGCCGCGCGCGCTGCGCCTCGTCGAGCGTGTCGCCCTCGATCGTGATGGTGCGGCGCACGTACTGTGCGCCCTCGCGGTCCGCGTGCAGTTCGGCATGCACGTGCAGCGGCACGGCCGGCCATTCCTTGCGCTGCATGTACATCCGCAGCGTCGCGGCGGTACAGGCGCACAGGCTCGCGAGCAGCAGCTCGAACGGCGCCGGGCCGATGCCCTGGCCGCCTTCGCGTTCGGCCTCGTCGCCCTGGAAGCGGTGGGCGCCGGCCTGGATGTCGACGACGTAGTTCGGCGCATCGGCAGCCATTCCGGCTGCGGCATGGATCAGCGGCATGAGAATCCTCGATTCGGAAAACTTCGGAAAACGGATGAAGGCGGGTGCCCGTCCGACAGCGACAGCATAAACGCCTTGTCGCGCGCCTGTCGTCAAGCGTCCGCGCGTGCGTCAGGACAGATTCAGTGCCGAGTCAGGGCAGGCCGTCGCCGCCGCGCGCCGCCTCGCGCACGATCGCGGCCACGCGCTCGCGAAACCAGCGATGCACGCGGTCCGCGTCGCGCGATTCGTGCCAGTAGGCATGGATCGCGTAGGGCTTCACGCGCAGCGGCACCGGCTTGACGACGATCGGCAGCAGCCCCGTCATCCGCAGCGCGTAGGAACGCGGCAGCGTCAGCAGCAGGTCGCCGGCCGCCGCGATCTGGCAGGCGGCGAAGTAATGCTGGCAGGTCAGCTGGATGCGCCGGAACTTGCCGTCGGCGGCCAGCAGCACGTCGAGCGAGTTCGGCTCGCCGAGCGGCGAGACGCTCACGTGGCGCGCCGCGAAATAGTCGGCGCGGCGCAGCGGCCCGGCCGCGAGCGGATGAGCGCGGCGCAGCACCACCACCAGCGCATCGTCGGCCAGCTCGTCGCGCACCACGTGCGGGCCGGTCGGCACGCGCCGCTCGACCGCCAGATCGAGCTGGCCGCTGGCGAGTTCGCGGCCCACGTCGGCCAGCGCCACGCGCCGGCTCACCAGCGTGACGCGCGGCGCCTCCTGCGCGAGCCGCTCGACCAGTTGCGGCAGCGCGATCGATTCGAGCACGTCGCGCACTCCCACCACGAAGCGCTGCTCGACGGTGGCCGGCTCGAAGCTGGCCTGCGCGTGGACGGCGGCCTGCAGGCCCTTCAGGTGGCGCTGCACGTCGGCGATCACGGCGCGCGTGCGCTCGGTGGGCGTGACGCGGTTGCCCTGGCGCACGAACAGTGGATCGCCGAAGTGGCTGCGCAGCCGGTTCAGCGCGTGCGTGACGGCCGGCTGCGTCAGATGCAGCGCGCGCGCGGCCGCGCTGATGCCGCCGTGGACGTAGATCGCGTCGAGCACGCGGAACAGGTTCAGGTCGAGACGCAGGTCGGAGGTCACGGGCGAACGGCGCGCGAAGGCCGTGGAAGAAGGGATCCCGCATATTACTTCCGCTGATGACCCGACATGAAGAACATTCATTTCATCGATCGGACCGATCGGCGTAGGCTGGCGTGCATCTCATCCGGATCGACACCATGGACTTCACGCCCACCGACCGCAGCCAGGCACTTGCCGATCGCCTGACCCGCTTCATGCGCGACGAGATCGTGCCCGCCGAGGCCCGCTACGCGGCCGAGCTGACGGGCGGCGCGGACTGGCGGCGCTGGCGCCAGCCGGCCGTGATGGAAGCGCTGAAGGAAAAGGCCCGTGCGGCCGGCCTCTGGAACCTGTTCCTGCCGGAGACCGAACTCGGCGGCGCGGGCCTGACCAACGCCGAATACGCGCCGCTCGCCGAGATCATGGGCCACTCGTTCATCGCGCCCGAGGTGTTCAACTGCAGCGCGCCCGACACCGGCAACATGGAGGTGCTGGCGCGCTACGGCAGCGAGCAGCAGCAGCGCGACTGGCTCGCGCCGCTTCTCGCGGGCCAGATCCGTTCGGCGTTCTGCATGACCGAGCCGGACGTCGCCTCGTCGGACGCCACCAACATGCAGGCCACCGCCACGCTCGACGGCGACGGGATCGTGCTGAATGGGCGCAAGTGGTGGTCCACCGGGATCGGCCATCCGCACGCGCGCTTCGCGATCTTCATGGGCCTGACCGACGCGCAGGCCGAGCCGCATCGGCGCCATACGATGGTGATCTGCCCGCTCGACGCGCGCGGCGTGACGATCGAGCGGATGCTGCCGGCCTTCCATCACTACGACGAACCGTCGGGCCACGGCGAGGTGCGTTTCGAGCAGGTGCGCGTGCCGGCCGCGAACGTGATCCTCGGGCCGGGCCGCGGCTTCGAGATCGCGCAGGGGCGGCTCGGGCCGGGCCGCATCCACCATTGCATGCGCGCGCTCGGCGCCGCGGAACGCGCGCTGACGCTGCTATGCACGCGCGCCGCCGGGCGCCACGCGTTCGGCAAGCCGCTCGCGGCGCTCGGCGGCAACGCCGACGTCGTCGCGAACCTGCGCATCGCCATCGACCAGGCGCGGCTCCTGACGCTGAAGGCCGCCTGGACCATCGACACGCAGGGCGTGAAGGCCGCGCTGAGCCTGATCTCGCAGATCAAGGTGGCCGTGCCGGCCGTCGCGCAGCAGGCCGCCGACGCGGCGATCCAGATCCACGGCGGCGCCGGGGTGTCCGACGACGTGCCGTTGACGATGCTGTATGCCTACGCGCGCGTGCTGCGGCTCGCCGACGGGCCGGACGAGGTGCATCGCGGCGTGGTGGCGAAGCTCGAGATGAAGCGCCAGCTGGCCGGCGCGGCGGCCGGGGTGGCGCAATGAGCGCGCCGCTCGACACGGCACGCGAGGTGCGCGACGAGGACCGGCTCGACGCCGCGCGGCTCGATGCGTTCCTGAAGGCGCGGCTGCCCGGCCTGGCCGGCGAGCCGGCGATCCGCCAGTTCCATGGCGGCGCATCGAACCTGACCTACCTGATCGCCTATCCGGACCGCGAACTCGTGCTGCGCCGCCCGCCCGCCGGCGCGAAGGCCGGTTCCGCGCACGACATGCTGCGCGAGGCGGCCGTGATGGCGGCACTGAAGCCCGCCTATCCGCGCGTGCCGGCGATCGTCGCGCGCTGCGACGACACGGCCGTGCTCGGCACCGAGTTCTACGTGATGGAGCGCATCGCCGGCGTGATCCTGCGCCGCGACCTGCCGCCCGAACTCGGGCTCGACGCGGCGCTCGCGCGGCGCCTCTGCGAGCGCTTCGTCGATGGCCTGGTCGAGCTGCACGCGGTGGACGCCACCGCGCCGGCGCTGGCCGCGTTCGGCCGCGGCGAGGGCTACGTGGCGCGGCAGGTGGCCGGCTGGCGCGAGCGCTGGCAGCGCGCGCTGACCGACGGCACCGACGCCTGCGAGGACGTGACCGGCTGGCTCGACGCGAACCAGCCGCGCGACGGCCGGCGCTGCGTGATCCACAACGACTACCGTTTCGACAACGTGGTGCTCGATCCGGCCGACCCGCTGCACATCGTGGGCGTGCTCGACTGGGAGATGGCCACGCTCGGCGATCCGCTGATGGATCTCGGCGGCTCGCTCGCGTACTGGGTGCAGGCCGACGACGAGGCGCCGTTCCGCGCGATGCGGCGCCAGCCCACCCACGCGCGGGGCATGATGACGCGCGCCGAGGTGGTGGCGTACTACGGCGCGCGCACCGGCCTCGACGTGAGCGGTTTCGCGTTCTACGAGGTGTTCGGGCTGTTCCGTTTGATGGGCATCATCCAGCAGATCTACCGCCGCTACGTACTCGGGCAGACCACCAACCCGGCGTTCGCGGGCTTCGGCGACGCGGTGCGCTACCTGACCCGGCGCTGCCGCGCGCGCATCGAGCAGGGCGGGGGCCGCGCATGAGCGAGATCGTCCTGATCCGCCACGCCCAGGCCAGCTTCGAGGCGGCCGACTACGACCGCCTCTCGCCGCGCGGCGAGGCGCAGGCCGCGAAGCTCGGCGCCTGGATGGCCGCGCGCGGCGCGTGGCCTGCCGCGATCGTCACCGGCACGCTGCGCCGCCACGCGCAGACCGCCACGCTCTGCGCCGCCGCGGCCGGCTGCACCGACGCGCCGCTGCGCGTGCTGCCCGGCCTCGACGAACTCGACTCCGACGAACTGATCGCGCGCCATCGGCCCGAGCTGGCCGCGCGCGAGGCGCTGCTCGCCGAACTCGCGCGCGCGGCCGACCCGCGCCGCGCGTTCCAGGCGCTGTTCGCGGGCGCCGTGGCGCGCTGGACCTCGGGCACGGCCGATGCCGATTACGCGCTTGCATGGCCCGCGTTTCGCGCGAACGTCCACGCGGCCTGGGAGGCGATCGTGCGCGACGCCGGCGGGCGTGAGGCGGCCGGAGGCAGCGGGCGCGACGGCGGCGGCGAGACCTGGGTGGTCTCGTCGGGCGGCCCGATCGCGGTGATCGTCGCGGCGCTGGTCGGCGCCGATCCGGCGCGCACCTTCGACCTCGCCTGGCCGCTCGTCAACACCAGTGTGTCGCGCATCCGGGCCGGGCGGCGCGGCGCGCTGCTGGTTACCTACAACGCGTGGCCGCATCTCGACGCGGCGGCCGACGCCGCGCTCGTCACGCACCGGTGAGCGCGCGAGTTTTCCTGTTCATTCACAACGAGATTCGACACGATGACAGCCCCCAACCTGTTCGACCTGAGCGGCAAGATCGCGCTCGTCAGCGGCGCGAGCCGCGGCATCGGCGAGGAAGCCGCGCGCCTGCTCGCCGCGTTCGGCGCGCACGTGATCGTCGCGAGCCGGCGCCTGGACGACTGCCGGCGCGTGGCCGAGGCGATCACGGCCGACGGCGGCTCGGCCGAGGCCGCCGCCTGCCATATCGGCGAACTGGAGCAGATCGAGGCGCTCTACGCCGGCATCGACGCGCGCCACGGCCGGCTCGACGTGCTCGTCAACAACGCCGCCGCGAATCCGTACTACGGCCCGATCGTCGATACCGGCATCGACGCGTTCCAGAAGACCGTCGACGTCAACATCCGCGGCTACTTCTTCATGTCGACGCACGGCGTGCGCCGGATGAGCGCGAACGGCGGCGGCGCGATCGTCAACGTGGCCTCGGTGAACGGCGTGATCCCCGGCGACCAGCAGGGCATCTACTCGATCACGAAGGCCGCGGTGATCTCGATGACGAAGGCGTTCGCGATCGAATGCGCGGCCGGCGGCGTGCGCTGCAACGCGCTGCTGCCGGGGCTGACCGACACGAAGTTCGCCTCGGCGCTGACCCGCACGCCCGCGCTGCTCGAACGCGTGCTCGCCCACGTGCCGATGCGGCGCGTGGCGCAGCCGTCCGAGATGGCCGGCGCGATCCTGTTTCTCGCCTCGGCCGCGTCGAGCTACACCACGGGCGCCGTGCTCAACGTCGACGGCGGCTATCTGTCGGTATAGTGGCGACGCACGGCGCGGGCGCGCCGCAAGCTGCAATCAGCAACGCAATCGATAACAGAATCGACAACGCAATCGAATCGGGAGGAGCAGGGATGACGACGATCGGAACGCCGCGGCTCGCGGGCAAATGCGCGTTCATCACCGGCGCGACGGGCGGCCTCGGCAACGCGATGGCGCGGCGCATGGCCGAGCACGGCGCGAAGGTGTTCGTGACCGACGTGGCCGCGCGCGAGGACGCGCTCGCCGCGCTGGTGGCCGAACTCAACGACGCGGCCGGCGCGCGCGTGGCCTGGGCCGCCGAGCAGGACGTGCGCGACGACGCGCGCTGGCAGGCGCTCGCGGCCGAGGCCCATGCCGCGATGGGCGGGCTGTCGGTGCTCGTCAACAACGCCGGGGTGGGTTCGATCGGCAGCGTCGAGCAGATCGAGCAGAAGGAATGGCGGCGCGTGATGGACATCAACGTCGAGAGCATCATCCTCGGCGTGCGCCACGCGCTGCCGTTCCTGCGCGAGAGCCAGCCGGCCTCGATCATCAACGTGTCGTCGGTGGCCGCGTTCAAGCACGAGCCCGAGTACACGGCCTACAACGCGTCGAAGGCGGCGGTGGCCTCGCTGACCAAGTCGATCGCCGTCGACTGTGCGCGCAAGCAGACCGGCGTGCGCTGCAATTCGCTGCATCCGTCGTTCATTCGCACCGGCATCGTCGAGCCGTTCTTCCAGCAGCTCGGCGAGCGCGACGCCACGCGCCGGCTGGTGCGCGGCGTGCCGATGGGGCGCCTCGGCGAGCCCGACGACGTGGCCTACGCCGCGCTCTATCTGGCCAGCGACGAGAGCCGCTACGTGACGGGCGCCGAACTCGTGATCGACGGCGGGCTGTGCGCGATGTGAGGCACGCCCGCCGCGCAGCGCGCGTCGCGCGCCGAACCATCCGATCCGCATTCCAGTGAACTCCGAGGAGCCAGCATGTCCGAAACCGTGAACCGCCAGTTGCGCCTGAAGGCGCGCCCCGACACGCGCGTGGGCGCCGAACATTTCTCGCTGGTCGAGACGCCGCTGCCCGAGCTGGGCGAGGGCGAGGTGCGGGTCCGCGTGCTGTACCTGTCGATGGACCCGACCAACCGCGTCTGGATGAGCGACATTCCGCAGTACCTGCCGCCGGTGGCGATCGGCGAGACCATGCGCGCGCTCGGCATCGGCCGCGTGAGCGCCTCGCGCAGCGACAAGTTCGCGGTGGGCGACCTGGTGCAGGGGCTGGTGGGCTGGCAGGACTACGCGCACGTGGCCGCCGACGAAGTGCCGAAGCTGCTGAAGCTGCCCGCCGAATCGGGGCTGCCGCTGCCGACGCTGCTCGGCGCCTGCGGCATGAGCGGGCTGACCGCCTACTACGGGCTGACCGAGATCGCGCCGGTGCAGCCGGGCGAGACGCTGGTGGTGTCGGCGGCGGCGGGCTCGGTGGGCTCGATCGCCGGGCAGATCGGCAAGATCCACGGCGCGCGCGTGGTGGGGATCGCGGGCGGCGAGGAGAAGTGCCGCTACCTGACCGGGACGCTCGGCTTCGACGCGGCCGTCGACTACAAGGCGCCCGACTGGAAGACGGCGCTGAAGGCCGCGACGCCCGACGGCGTCCATGTGAACTTCGAGAACGTGGGCGGCGAGGTGATGCGCGCGGTGCTGTCGCGGATGGTGATCGGCGGGCGCGTGGCGCTGTGCGGCGTGATCTCGAACTACAACAACGGCGGCCGGGCCGGCGACGATTTCGGCGTGCTGATCTCGAAGCGGCTGACCATGCGCGGCTTCCTGATCCTCGATTACCGCAAGAACCGCGAGGCCGTGCAGCAGCTGGCGGGATGGCTGCGCGACGGCCGCCTGAAGGCCGAGGAAACCGTGGCCGAGGGGCTCGAGAACGCGCCGGAGGTGCTGAACCGGCTGTTCGACGGCAGCCATCGCGGCAAGCTCGTGCTGCGCGTGGCCGAAGACGCCTGAGGGTGACGCGCGGCGGCGCCGCCGCGCTGGATCAGTGATAGACCGTGGTGGACGACTGCAGCTTCGTCAGCGTGCCGTGCTGCAGCCGGAACCAGCCTTGCGGGCCTTGCATCACCACCTCGTCGCCCTGCCAGAACACGCGCCGCACGGCGAGGCGCCGGCCCGCGCGCTGCACTAGCGGCGGCCGGCGGCGCAGGTCGTACAGCACCGGGCCGGCGTCGGTCTGCACCAGCAGGCGCGTGACGCCGTCGGCGCTTTCCGAAGGGGCGTCGAAGTGGACGAGTGTGCCTGCGCCGAAGCGATCGAACGGCGCGCCGCCGCAGCTTGCCACGAAGTCGTGCTCGACGCGCTGGAATTGCAGGCTGCCGCACGGCGCCGCGAACGGGCCGGGCGCGCTGCTCTGGGCTAGCGCGGCGGGCGGAAACAGGGTGGCCGCCGTGGCGGCGAGGGCCGCGAGCGCGGCGGGGAAAAAGCGTGTCATGTCGTTCCGGTCCGGACGCGGCGCGCGCGTCACCGGTCCCGAGTCATTAAGCCTGGCTCATCGGGTCCGACTCATCGGGCTCATCGGTGCAGCCCTGCCGTGCGTCACGCGCGTGCTATTGCAGTTGCCTGCTTGCGGCCGTTGAGGATCATGGCCGCGCAGATCACGACGATCGACAGCATGAACACCGCGAAAAAGCCTTCGAGCGCGATCGCGCCGTTGAACGCCGCCGGTGCCTTGGCGCGCACGATCGTGTTGCAGAGCCCGTGCTCCCCGCAGAGCGAGATCGAGCCGGTGGCCAGGTTGCGCACCACATCGTAGCCGAAATAAGCAGCCGCGGCGGCCGGCACGGCCAGCAACACGAACGAGAACAGGCGGCGCCCGCCGCGCGCGCGCAGCTTGCCGGTCCCGACCGGCCGCGCGCGCGGCCGCGTGAGCGCGCGGTGCAGCGGCATGAAGCTCTTGTAGGTGACGAGGCAGAAACCGAGGCCGAGCACGCCGTGGGCCGCGGCGAACACCGCGATCGTGGTGACGTCGCCCCACTGCTGGGCCGTGCGCATATCCAGCAGCACGCCCCACAGCAGCGTGAGCCAGATCACGACGCCGAAAATGCCGACGTCGACCAACAGGCAATAGGTCAAGACGCGATTGTTCATGCCGCTGTCCCCGAGGCGATATTTGTCTTGGTCAATCGATTTGTGGCGATACGATGCGATAGTTCGCCATGCATTGTCAACCGCGCCGAACCGCGCCGTGAAAGCCCGCGCGGGGCGCGGGGGCGGATTGGCAGCGCGATGCCGCGGATCGGTTTTTTGACTGGAATGTCGGTGGTTTCGTGATGATCGCGCGGCTGGCGGATTGCCGTTTTGCTGCGTTGCGGGTTGAGTGCGGACGGCGTAGCCGCGCGTCGATGCCGTTGGCCGGCCGTAATCGTCGTGATGGCGGCAATGGCCGTGACGACCGAAGCCGCCCGGCCATCGCGCCGTTGTCGTCAGCGCGTTTCGCGCAGCGGCCGGAACATCGCGCGGATCTCCTCCACCAGCAGCGCCGGTTGTTCCAGCGCCGCGAAGTGCCCGCCGCGCGGCATCGCGGTCCAGCGCTGCACGTCGAACACGCGTTCGAGCCACGAGCGCGGCGGCGTCGGCAGTTCGCGCGGAAACGCGGCCATGCCGAGCGGCGGGATCACGCGCTCCGGCGTGTCGAACGCGAGCGGGCGCGCGCGGTTCTCCTTGTAGATGCGAAACGAGGCGTCGAGCATGCCGCCGAACCAGTAGATCGAGATGTCGGTCAGCAGTGCATCGAGCGTGAAGACGCGTTCGAGGTCGCCGTCGCAATCGCTCCAGGCGCGGAATTTCTCGACGATCCAGGCCGCGAGGCCGAGCGGCGAATCCGTCATCGCATAGGCCAGCGTCTGCGGTTTGGTGCCTTGCTCGGCCGCGTAGGCGCCCTCGCTGGCCGACCACGCGGCGGCGGTATCGAGGTAGGCCTGCTCGGTGCCCGTCACGGGCGGCAGGCCGGCGCCGAGCGGCGGCCGGTAGCTGCCGGGAATGTAATTCAGGTGCAGGCCGATCAGCTGCTCGGGAAAGCGGCGCGCGAGCCACATCGAGACCGCCGCGCCGATGTCGCCGCCCTGCGCGGCGAAGCGTTGATAGCCGAGCCCCTGCATCAGCGCGCGCCACAGGCCGGCCACGCCCCATGCGCCCATGCCGGGGCCGGCCGGCGGCGCGGAAAAGCCGAAGCCGGGCAGCGACGGCACCACCACATGGAACGCGTCGGCCGCGTCGCCGCCGTGCGCGGCGGGGTCCGCCAGCATCGGGATCACGTGCTCCATCTCGACGAACGAGCCGGGCCAGCCGTGCGTGAGCACCAGCGGCAGCGGCGCCGGCCCGCTGCCGCGCTGGTGGATGAAATGGAGGTCGAGGCCGTCGACGCTGGCCAGATAGTGGGGCAGGCGGTTCAGCCGCGCTTCCTGCGCGCGCCAGTCGAAGCGGTGCAGCCAGTGGTCGGCCAGCCGCCGCATGAACGCGAGGCTCGCGCCGTCGTCCCAGCGCTCGGCATCGAGCGCGGCGGGCAGGCGCGTGGCGCGCAGGCGCTGGTGCAGGTCGTCGAGCTGCGCTTGCGGGATGTCGATCCGGAAGGCTCGCGGGGTCATGGGGGCGCTCCGTGTCTCGTCGCGGTTTCGGGGTCACGGCATGGCGGACGGCTGCCGAGGCCGGGGTGGCAAGTCATGGTAGCCGAACGCGCGCATCCCGGCCCGCGTTTGTTCGCCGTCGGCTCGCGCGCGCATGAAAGTCCTGGGGCCGGCATGACGGGTTTCTCTGCCGAGCCGGAAGGTGATGCGATATTGAATTCGCTATCCTGATCGATGTCAGCCGGGATCACCGCGAAGCTCGCCGGCAGAACGCATTACACCGCCGCCGACGGATCCGTCAGACTCGACGTGCTCAGATCCGCCGACATCGTTTCGCTCGGCGCCCCCGGCAGCGACAGCACGCAGTTCTGCTCGCACTGCCACACGACCGCGGCGTCGTAGCCGCACAGCGTCGGGTCCGCGCACGGGAACCCGTCCGGCGCGCAGGTGTAGTCGTGCGTATTGGTCTGCGCCACCTTCCAGGCCCAGATGCGGCCATCGCAGGGCGGCTGCACGCCGGCGAGAATCGACGCCATCGCGCCGGCCAGGCCGTGCGAGCAGTAGATCCCCGGCTGATAGCCGGCGGCGTTCACGGCCGTCACCCACGCGGTGAGATAGTCCTTCGAGTCGGCGCCGAGCGCGCTGCCATCCTCCCAGTCGATGAACACGTAGCTGCGCGCGGGAAAGCCTTCGTCCTGCATCAACTTGACGGCGGCCAGCCCGTCCGTGCTGCCCTGTCCGCCGTTCACGTCGTGCGAGCCCGGGCCGATGGTCTGCTGGCCGAGGAAGATCGGCAGCAGGCCCCAGCCCTGCGCGACCAGCGCGGCGCGGTTGCCCATCCAGCTCCGGTCGCCGTGGCTGGGCGCCGGCGCGAGGTAGTAGCCGCACCAGGCAAGGTTGGTGTTGGACTTGAGCCACTGGAGCTGCGCGAGCCCCGGGAACTGGTCGGTGTCGAATCCCGCATGGAAGCTCATCGTGTGTTCTCCTGATTTGATTAGTAAAACGAAATGACTGCCTGAAAGCCGCACCGGCGGATTCAGCCTCGGTGCCCGTGGATCGACGGCGGAGGCACCCCGGCGGCAGGCGCCGGCCCCGCCGCTAGACGAAGCGCGCGAGCGTGGGCGCCGCGCTGGTGAGGCTGTGCATCACGGCCACCACGGCGTTGTGCGCGGCGGCCTCGTCGATCGCCTGTTCGGCGAGCAGCACGTTGCGCAGCGCGTCCTGATACTGGCTCGCGAGCAGTTGCGCCTCGTCGCTCGTCATCTCCTGTTCGTGCTCGGCGATGTACTGCGCGGCGGCGGTCAGTTCCGCGATGTGGGGCGGGGCGCTTTCGGCAACCGCGTCCCAGGCGCCCGCGAGGCTGGTGCGTGCCGCGTGGGTGGCGTCGTCGAGGGCGGTGTTCCAGGTGGTGGTCATGGGGGGATTTCCTGGCAGGGTCAGCGGGCCGGCGCGCCGTTCTTCAGCGCCAGCTCATAGGTGGTGAGGGTGGAAAGCTGCGCGTTCAGCAGCTGCAGCTCGGCGGCGAGGAACGGCGCGTCGAGCGTGTTCTGCTGGCGATGCAGGCGGCGCAGGCGGTCGATCTGGTCGCCGAGGCGGTTGAGCGTCGCGCCGATGTCCTGGTTCGAGCGGCCGGCGGCGGCGCCGATCCGGATCCGCAGCTCGGCCAGCTCCGCCTCGATCGTGGCGTAGAAGCCGGCGTCGTAGGGAATCGCGGCGCCGCCGTCCTCGGCCCGGATGCGCCAGGCGATCACGCGGGAATCGAGGTCGCGCGTCAGCGTCTCGATCTGCTGGTCGGCGCGCACGTCGTAGACGATCGGGCTGCATCCGCCCGCGATCGCGCAACCCAGGACGAGACAAAAGGGGGCATGCCGTTTCATGGTCGTTCGCTCGGTAAAAGACATATCACCGAGCCCAGTCTAGGGACCATCGATATTCAGGTCTTGAACGAATCGATTGTCCTCGGGCATTTTTCGCGAATGCGCCGCATGAAAGGCTGTCGAAATAAGCGCGTTTGCCAATAAGCGGGGTTCTACCTGGCAAAGGCCGTGCCGCTCGGCGGTTTTGCACCGTGCGCGACAGCGAAATCCGCCGGTGCCGGCCGAATCAAAAAGGGTCGGCGGCACGGGCTGCCCAGGTCGACGGCGCCGCCGTTCGGGGCGCGGATCAATTAATTTCGCGCTAAATCATCACATCCGACGAATCCCTGCGCTGCCGAAACCGCATTTTCGTGGCGGCGACGCGTTTCCGCGCGAATTCCCGGTTCGCCATATCCATTGGTTTCTTCAAGCTTTGCCGGGGCTCAATTCATAGACTTTGCCCCAAGACATCGCCGGAACGAAAATTCGCCGCGTGTCGATTTCTTCGCCGATATCGGTGAATCCATTCCGACTTACACAAGGAGCTGCAAATGGCATTTCCCACCTCCGTGAACGATCAAATCACCGATTCGGTCACGCAAGCCAACACGAAAGTGCTGGGCGACGCGCCGGCCATGGCGATGGGCAACCTCTACCAGGCCACGGCCCAGGCGCTCGCGAACGCCGCGCACAACGCGACCAACGCGCAGCAGCAGAGCTACGTGACCTCGCAGTCGTCCACGACGATGGGCGTGGCCACGCTCTACGCGATCGACACGGCGACCGACGGCGTCGCCACGACGCAGATCCTGAAGACCGGCGTGAAGGGCCTCGGCTGATTCGCCGGCATCTTTGTCACCAACGCTTAATCCAGGAGACCACACATGGCCTTTCCCACCGCAGTCAACAGCCAGATCACCGATTCGGTCACGCAAGCCAACACGAAAGTGCTCGGCGACGCCCCCGCGATCGCCATGGGCAACCTGTTCCAGGCCACGGCCCAGGCGCTCGCGAACGCCGCGCACAACGCCACCAACGCGCAGCAGCAGAGCTACGTGACGTCCCAGGCGGCCACCACGATGGGCGTCGCGACGCTCTACGCGATCGACACGGCCACCGACGGCATCGCCACCTCGAAGATCCTCAACAGCTGAGTAGCGCCGCTGCCGTTCTCACCCAACTGAAAGGAGTCACACCATGGCATTCCCGACCGCCGTCAACGACCAGATCACCGATTCGGTCACGCAGGCGAACACCAAGGTGCTGGGCGATGCGCCCGCGATCGCGATGGGCAACCTGTTCCAGGCCACGGCCCAGGCGCTCGCCAACGCCGCGCACAACGCCACCAACGCGCAGCAGCAGAGCTACGTGACGGCCCAGGCGGCCACCACGATGGGCGTGTCGACGCTGTACTCGCTCGACACGGCCAGCACCGGCGTGGCGACGACGAAGATCCTCGGCAGCTGAGTAGTCCCGCAGTCGTATCCACCCAACTGAAGAAAGGAGTCAAACCATGGCATTTCCGACCGCCGTCAACGACCAGATCACCGATTCGATCACCCAGGCCAACACCAAGGTGCTGGGCGATGCGCCGGCCATCGCGATGGGCAACCTGTTCCAGGCCACGGCGCAGGCGCTCGCCAACGCCGCGCACAACGCCACCAACGCTCAGCAGCAGAGCTACGTGACGGCGCAGACGGCCACCACGATGGGCGTCGCGACGCTGTACTCGATCGATACGGCCAGCACCGGTGTGGCGACGACGAAGATCCTCAACTCGTAACGCCTAGCGCCTACCAGGAGACGTCTTCATGGCCTTCCCGACCACCGTCAACGATCAGATCACCGATTCGGTCACCCAGTCCAACGTGCAGGTGCTGGGCGTTGCCGCCAGCATCGCGATGGGCAATCTCTACCAGGCCACGGCGCAGGCACTGGCCAACGCCGCGCACAACGCGACCATGGCGCAGCAGCAGATGTACGTGACCGCGCAGGCCGCGACGACCATGGGCGTCTCGCTGCTGTATTCGCTGGACACGAGTGCGACCGGCATGGCGACGGCGAAGGTTCTCGCCGCCTGATCCCGGCCCACCCCTTCTTTTGAAACGGAGCAATCACGATGGCTTTTCCTACCGCAGTCAACAGCCAGATCACCGATTCGGTTTCCCAGGCCAATACCGAGGTCGTGGGCACCGCGCCGGCGGTCGCCATGGGCAACCTGTTCGTCGCCACCGGCCAGGCGCTGTCGAACGCCGCGCACAACGCGACCAACAACCAGAACCAGTCCTACGTGACGATGCAGGCCGGCACCACGCAGGCGATCTCGACGCTGCTGGGCGTGGATACGGCCACCACGGGAGTCGTCTCGCAGCAGATCCTCGGCCTGGTCTGACGCCCGCGGGGCGCCATGCAAGGTCCCGGCCCGGCCATGACATCGACCGGCGGATGATGCCGCGATCATGAGCATCGCCGAACCGGACGGGCTGCCGATCGCGCTGGCGCCTTCCGCCGCCATGGGGATGACTTACCTCGCCATGGCCGACAGCATCGCGCTGGCGATGGCCAACGCCGTCGCCAGCCAGCAGCGCGGGCAGGTGCTGGGCGAGGCGGCGCTGGCGCAGGTGCTCGCGAAGATACTGGCGTCGGCCTCGGGCGGGCAGTCGTCGTGATGGATCAACCTCATTGAATGGAATCGAACATGAGCAACGTGCCTGATACGGTCAACAGTCAGATCATCGATGCCAACGCCAGCATCGTTACGCTCGCCACCGGGCAGGCGCCGGCACAGGCGTTCGGCATGCTGGACGCGGTGCTGCTGGAAACGCTCGGCATCGCGATGTACAACGCGGTCAACCGGCAGCAGGGCTCCGGCATGATGAGCGCGGCCGCCGTCACGACGGCCTGCGCGAAGATGCTGAGCGTGCCGTTCGACCTCAAGCCGGCGCCGCCGCCGGCCGCCGAGCCGCCGCCGGGCATCGAGCCGCTGCCCGGCCCGCCCGCGCCGACCGATCCCGCCGCCGTGGTGGCCGCGGCCAACGCGCAGGCGCAGGCCGCGCTGGCCACGCTGCAGACCCAGGCGCAGCTGGCGCAGATCACGGCCTCCCAGGCACAGCAGGACATGCAGAACCTGTCGACCAAGCTGCAGGGCGGCACGTCGTCCGCCTCCACCTCGACGAGCCAGTCGAGCTCGTTGAGCACCTCGGCGTCGACCGGTACCTCGAGTTCCGCGAGCCTGTCGACGTCGCTGAGCACCTCGGCCTCGACGGGCACCTCGACGTCGTCGAGCACGTCGACGACGAGCGGGACCTGAGAAGCCGGTCCGGCCCGAACCGACAATCGTCCGGCAATGGCGCGACATACACGCCGGCGCCGAATTCGTCATCGCAGTGATGCCGCGGCCCGGCTGAAGTCCGGCGCGATGCCCACGCTACGGAGTTATCGATGAGTACCCCGAATGTGAATCCTCAAGTGGTCGATGTGATCAACCAGTCGCAGCTGGCGACGATGAGCCCGCAGGTGGTGCTCACGAGCGGCGCCGGCAAGGCCTACCAGGCGGTCGCGCAATCGTCGGCGATCGCGATCCAGGACGCCACCGACGCGCTGCGCAACATCGCCACGATCGCCACCACGGCGGCCGGCGTGGCCATGGCGCAGCTGCTCGCCACCGGCGACGCGAAATACGTCACGGTGCTGGAACAGGCGCAGTCGCTGGTCGCCGCCGCATCGAACGATTTCGGCCAGATCAGCAGCACCGCGGCGGCGCTGCTCAAAGAATTCCCCGCAGGCTGATCGACGACGGAGACGTTTCCATGACGCTGCATATCGCTGCGAGCCAAATCCAGCAGCCCTCCCGGCTGTCCGCTTCGGCGCGCTCCTGTTTGAGCCTGATCGACGGCGGAGTCCAGTGGCTGCAATGGGCGATCCAGTCGCCGGGGCAGCATTTCAGGCTGCCCGATGAAACCCAGATGCTGTGCGCCGTGCAGCAGGGCCTGCATGGCGATCCGTTGTGCCTGCTGCCGGTGTCGGAGCTGCTGGTGAGTCCCGCCAAGCTGATGACGATGGACGGCAACGACCTGCAGACGCTGACCAGCGTCGAGGCGCAGGGCAAGGCCAGGCCCGACCCGGTGCTGGAGAACCAGCTGGCGAGCCTGCTGGTGCGGCACAAGCTGGTGCGCCGCGCCGACCTCGCGGCGCTGCCGACCTGGCTCGGCCAGCTCGGCATCGACACGAGCCCGGTATTCCAGTGCCTGTCGCTCGACGACGCCGGCGCGCTGGTCGAACTGATGCGCACCGTACCGAGCAGCACCAGCGCCGACGCGAACGAGGCGCCGAGCACGCCGGCCGAGACGCAGGCTTCGGCCGCGTTCGCCGCCGCCGAGGCACGCACGCCGATGGAGTTCGTCGACTACATGCGCTTCCACCAGGTGCTGTCGGCCCGCAACCTCGCGGCGCAGGCGCAGGCGCTGCTGCACGCCACGCTGCCCGAGCTGTTCGGCAGCCTGGAGGGACCGCAGCTGCGCGGCCTGCCGACGCCCGACACGGTCGTGCAGGTGGTGCGCGACTGGTACGCGCAATCGCGCCAGCTCGGCTTCTCGCGGCTCTCGCTCGGCGCGCTGCGCATGATCCAGCGCACCGGCTATCCGGGCGGCAGCGAGCCCGACGTGCGGACCGCGCTCTGGCGCTACACCACGGCGGCGCAGATCCTGCTGTCGTCGGTCACCAGCGTGTCCGCGCGGATGGGGCAGGACGGCCGAACCTGTTCCTACGAGCTGCGCCGCGGCACGCAGGGCGCGGTGCTGTGCCTCGACAAGCACGGCGTGATCTCGCTCGACGATTTCGTCGCCGACACCTCGCCCGGCGCGGTGTCGGGCGGGTCGTCGGGTGCATCGGGCGCATCGGGTGCGCCCGGCACGACGCCGGCGCCCGGCGGCAAGAGCGCCGACAAGAGCGGCGGCACGCAATCGAAAACGACCCCGTCGTCGCGCGCGCCGCTCGACGATCTCGCGCTCGGGTACGCAGCATGACTCTCTCCTTGTTCCGAAAGGCCACCATGACCAAAGCCAGTTCCTCCAGTCAGAAGCCATCGGCGGCAACGCAGGCCGCCACGGCACCGGCCGCGAAGTCGCCACCGGCCGCCGCGCCGGCTTCGTCGGCAGCTTCGTCGTCGGCTTCGACCGTGCCGCCGCCGCCATCGTCGTCGCTGCCACCGCCGTCCGCATTGCCTTCGTCTTCGAGCGATGCGACGGCGGCCTCGGCCCCCGCCGCGCCCGCCACCTCGGCGCCGGCCGCCGTGCCCGATCCGTATGCCGCCGTCGCGGCGGCGACCCAGCAGGCGCAGGCCGCGGTCGACGATGCGCAGCAGCTGGTCGAGTCGAACATCCGGCAGTACGAGAGCGCCATGGCGCAGGCGATGCAGACCGCCCAGCAGCAGATCGCGAGCGCGATGCAGATGACCGAGCAGCAGCTCACGCAGGTGACGCAGAACCTCGCGTCGAACGCGGCGAACGCGGCGGGCGGGGTATCGGCCGCGGTGGCGGCCACGCAAGGCAGCGATCAGAGCGTGCAGAACGCGGTGGCGGGTACCGCGGGTTCGGGGGCGGGTTCGGGCAAAAGCGGCCGGAACTGAGGCGCGCCCAAGGTCGCGGCGGCGCGTGCAGCGTCGTCGTGCTCGCGGGAAGCCGGGTCGGCGTAACGTGTGCCACGCAACGCCGACCCGGCCGCCGCGCGAACGCCGAGCCGTGCGGCACCGGCGGCCCGAGCGGCCGCCCGGAGCGGGCGCGGACGTAACACTCCGATCACCGGCGCACGCCAGCGATCTGATTGTCTTGGTAGTTGCCGCCTTGCGAGCGTGATCGGCATCGTTGTCCGCGTTCGCATGGCCTGGCCGGAGCTGCCGTTCGAGGTGAGAGAGATCGGACGGAATCAAATGAATCATGCCGACGTCGTCGCGTGAACTGTTCTGCACTCCGGAACGTTGCGGTGCGATCGGCACGAAGCGTGTTACGGGGCCATATGATGAAGACGCAGCTTGAGTACGAGAGACCAAGGCAGATCATTTCGGAGACGAATGCGATGTTGCCTCTGCCGACCACGGACGAACTGGAATCCCTGTGGCGAGAATCGGTCGCGCGGGGCGGGGACAACGGCGCGTTCCTGTCCACGCTGCTGGGCAACGTGAAGAGCTGGCTGCCGGTCAGCGAGATCATGCTGAACCTGGAGCAGGGCGGCGCCGGCAGCAGCTGGGCGCCGCCCTGCTCGACGGTCGCGCAGCCGCCGCTGTGCTGGTCGGCCACCGGCATGGCCTGCGGCGCCGGCACGCTCGCCGAGCGCACCGCCGAGACGCTCGTGCTGCGCTTCGCCGGCCGCCGGCTCGGCACGCTGCAGCTGTTCTGGCTGCCGGGCGCGGGCACCGATGCGCACACCTCGGCGCTGGTCGCCGAGCTGGTGCGGCGCCTGCGCTGGGTGGTGCTGCGGCACACGTTTCAGGCGGCGAACCTCGGACCGATGGCGCGCTCCACGCTGTGGGTGGGCGCGGGCCGCGCGATCCAGCGCTTCACCGAGCATCTCGAGGTGGCCGTGCGCAGCCATTTCCCGGTCTACCTCGCCGGCGAGTTCGGCACCGACCCGAGTTCGGTGGCGGGCGCGCTGCATGTGTTTCGCTGCGGCGTCGACGCGCCGTTCGTCGAGATCCGCGGCGCGCACCCCGAAGGCTCGCCGGCAGAATGGTTCGCGCGCGCCAAGGGCGGCACGCTCTACATCAACGGCATCCAGGACATGGACCCGGCGCTGCTGTGCGAGCTGCCCGGCTATCTGCCGTCGCGGCTCGGCCAGTGGGCCAGTTCGCCCGCCAAGGGGGAGGCCTGCCATCTGGTCTCGTCGGGGCTCGCGCGCGCCGAGCAGCTGATGGGCTCGCCGGCGCTGCCGCGCGCGCTGATGGCCGAGCTCAGTCTCGTCGAACTCCACGTGCCGCCGCTGCGCGCGCGCATCGACGATCTGCGCGCGCTGTTCTCGCACGTCTGCCAGTGCGTCGGCCATGACATCGAGCTGCATTGCGACGACGACGCGTGGCAGTCGCTCGAGCGCCGCGCCTGGCCGGAAAACCAGCTCGAACTGACGCGGCTGGCCGCGCAGCTGGCGCTGTCGGTGCAGGACCGCAGCGTGCGGCTCAGCGACCTCGCGCCGGCGGCCGCGCCGGTCGCCGCGATCGATCGCGCGCGCGGCCTGGCGGCGCCGGCCCCGTTGCTGCCGGCGCCGGCCGCGCCCGACGCGGCGCCGCTCGCGGACGTCGCGAGCCCGGATGCCGCGTCGGGCGGGAGTGGCGAGAGCGAGGAGAGTACCGACCCGCGCGCGCTGCCGCGCACGCCTTCGTCGTGGGCGCAGTACGTGCTGCAGACCGAGCACGGCGCGGGCGGCGAGGCGGAGGCGATGCTGCCGCGGGCGCTGGTGCGCGCGCTGCGCCATCTCGCGGCGCACTACTGCGATCCGCTGACCCAGCCCGATCTCGCGTCCGCCGCCTGTACCAGCGCCTCGCATCTCACCGCGCTGTTCCGGCGCCATCTCGGCGTGAACTTCAAGACCCTGCTCCAGCACATGCGGGTGCAGCGCGCGCGCGACCTGCTCTGCGAATCGCGGATGGTGCGTGTATCCGACGTCGCGATCCGGCTCGGCTTCGCCGACCTGAGCCACTTCGAGCGCTGCTTCAAGCGCATCACCGGCTGCAGCCCGCGCGAATACCGGATGCGGTTCGCGCCGTGACGGAGCGAGGCGCGCGCCCGGCCGTCAGCCGCGCGCGTGCGTATCGAACACGCGGGCCAGCCGCCGCGTGGCGTGATCGGTCTCGGCCTCGCTCAGGCCGGAGAAGCCGAGCAGCAGCCGCGGCACGGCCGGCGCGCGCAGATGCATCGGCGAGACCGGCGTGACGACGACGCCGGCGGCCAGCGCCGCGCGCGCGAGTGCGCGGTCGTCGTGCCAGGTGCCGGTGCCGGCGGCGCTCAGATGCACGCCCTGGCGCGGCACCGGCGCCACCAGATGTGCGGCCAGCCGTGCGGCGAGACAGTCGGCGAGGAAGTCGCGCGCACTCCGGTGGCTTTCGCGCAGCCGGCGCAGATGAGCGGGGAAATAGCCTTCGTTGAGGAAGTCGGCCACCACCCGCTGGGGCAGCGGCGGCGCGAACCGGTCGATGATCGGGCGCACGGCGCGGAAGGCCGGCACCAGGTCGTCCGGCACCACCAGGTAGCCCACGCGCAGGCCGGGCAGCAGCGCCTTGCTGAACGAGCCCGTGTAGATCACGCGGCCGTTCGCGTCGAGCCCCTGCAGCGAGGTGATCGAATGGCCCTCGTAGCGGAATTCGCTGTCGTAGTCGTCTTCGATGATCCAACTGCCGTGGCGCTGCGCGAACGCCAGCAGCTGGAGCCGGCGCGCGAGCGGCAGCGCGGCGCCGGTGGGGTACTGATGCGACGGCGTGACGAAGACCAGCGCGGGCGGCGTGCCGCGGTACGCGTCGAGCGCCGCAGTGCGGATGCCGTCGTCGTCCACCGGTATGCCCACCAGCCGCGCGCCGTTGAGCACCAGCGCCTGGCGCGCGGGCGGATAACAGGGGTCCTCCACCAGCGCGGTGTCGCCCGGCGTGAGCAGCGTGCGGATCGCGAGATCCATGGCCTGCTGGGTGCCGGCGGTGATGAAGATCTGCGCCGACGTGCAGCACACGCCGCGCGAGGCGCTCAGATACGCGGCCACGGCCTCGCGCAGCGCGGGCTCGCCCTGCGGATCGCGATAGCCGTCGCGCGCGTAGTCGAGATGCCGGTGCGCGAGCCGCTTCAGCAGGTTCGCGGTGCGCGCGTCGTGCGTGACGCGCCCGGTCGCGAACGCGATCTGCGCCGGGAACGCCGTCTCCAGCCGTCGGGCCAGTCGCGCCGCCGCGGAAACCGTGCGCGGGCCGCCCGCCGAGGCCGCGGCGCGCAGCTTGCCGCCGCGGATCGGCAGCGCCGGCAGATCGGCGGCGACATAGGTGCCCGAGCCGTGCCGCCCGAGCGCGTAGCCTTCCGCGATCAGCATCTCGTAGGCCTCGGTGATCACGCCGCGCGAGATGCCCCATTCCAGCGCCGCGGTGCGCGTGGCGGGCAGGCGATGGCCCGGGCGCAGCACGCCGCCGACGATGCCGTCGCGCAGGTGCAGATAGAGCTGCCGCACCGCCGGCACGGGCGACGCGTCATCGAGGGCGGGAGCGAAGCCGGCCGCCGCGCTTTCGCGCCGACGCGGCGAGCGCGGGTTCGAAGTGGTTCGCATCGGCATGAGAAAGTGGCTCTGGATTATGGAAAATTCATCGATATTATCAAACCACTTCCTGCCCACCGGTTCGTTTGCCGTCGCCCGCCATGCGCCGATTCGCTGCCTTCCTGCTGTTCTCCGCCACGCTGCTCGCGGCCTCCGGCTACGGTGCCACGTTCCTGCTGTCCGGCTACTACCGCGTGCGCGGCGGCGGCGATCTCGACACCGGCGCCACGCTTGGCGCGGCGATGCTCGGCACCTTCGTCGGCGTGCCGCTGGTCGGCTGGTTCTCGGCGCGCTTCGACGCCGCGCGCATGAGCGCGCTGGCCTGTTGCGCGATCGCGGCCGGCTTCGCGTGGCTCGCCGGCACGGCGGGCCTCGCGCGCGGCGTGTCGCTGGCGGCCGGGCTGCTGATCGGGCTCGGCTGGGGCATGTTCTATCTCGGCGCGCCGCTGGCGCTCTCGGAGCGCATCGCCGACCACGAGCGCGCGCGCTGGTTCTCGCACTTCGGCGCGTTCCAGATGGCCGGCATCGGCGGCAGCCCGGTGGCGCTGCAGCTCGCCGTCCAGCAGGCCGGCCTGCCGATGGACTTCGCTTTCCGGCTGGTCGGCGCCGGCTGCCTGCTGGCCGCCGCGGCGCTGTGGCGGTTCGGCCTGCACGCGCCGCATGCGCCGCGCTCGCGGGCGGTACGCGCCTGGCTGCGCCCGCTTGCCGTGATCGCGCGCGGCGCCGCGCTGCGCCCGATTCTGATGGCGGGCTGCGGGGCCTGCGTGTTCTCGGGACTGCTGACGTTCCAGTCCTCGCTGGTGGCCGGCACCGCCGCGCCGGCGGCCGTCTTCTATGCCGTCAATGCCTGCACGGTGGTGGCGGCGAGGCTGCTGCTCGGCCGCGTGCTGGCCTCGCTGCCGCCGCGGCCGCTGGCGGCCGGGCTGCTGGTCGCGATGGCGCTCGGCGTTGCCGCCATGTTCGCGGTGGCCGTGCATCCGGCGTTCCAGATCGTCTCGGCGATGCTGGTCGGCGTCGGCTACGGGCTCGTCTATTCGCTGATCCAGACGCGCGCCGTCAACGACGCGCCGGCCGCGTTCCGGCATGCGGCGCTGACCTGGTTCGTGCTGTCCTATTTCGTCGGCGTGTTCGGCTTTCCGGTACTGGGCGCGTGGCTGCTGGTCCACTGCGGACGCGGGGCGCTGCTGGGCGTGCTGCTGCTGGCCGCGCTGCTCGAACTGTCGATCCTGCTCGCGGGCGCGCGCGGCGATGGCGCGCCGCATGCGTCGCACGCCGCCCGGCGCCGGCACGCGGCAGGGCGGATCGCTTCGGCCGTGCCGGCCGGGGCGGCGCCCGACGAGCGCGGGCGCGGCTGATCGCCCGCATCGCGTCCGGATCGTTGTCACCGCATGGAGTCCCGAGTCATGCCGCAACCGAACCGTTTCGTCCGTCCCGACCTTGCCGCCTTTCTGGCTGCGCTGGCCAGCCGGCCCGGCGCGACGCTGCATCATCCCGAGGTGGCCGTGGCGCGCGCCGACTATGCCGCGTCGAAGGCGTCGACCGAGCTGCCGGTCGGCGAACTCGCCACATGGACCTGAGCGTACCCGGCGGCGCGGGCCACGTCGCGGCGCGCCTGTTCGACGCGAGGCACGAGCGTGCGCCCGGGCCGCTCGTGCTGTTCTTCCATGGCGGCGGTTTCGTGATCGGCGATCTGGCCAGCCACGCGAGCCTTTGCGCGCAGATCTCGCGATCGCTCGATCGGCCGGTGCTGGCCGTCGATTACCGGCTCGCGCCGGAGCATCCGTGGCCGGCCGCGCCCGACGACTGCGAGGCGGTGGCGCGATGGGCCGCGTGCGGGCCGGCCGTGCTCGGGCGCGGGGTCACGTCGCTGGTGGCGTGCGGCGACAGCGCCGGCGGCAACCTCGCGATCGTCACGGCCATGAGCCTGCGCGACCGGCCGGCGGCGGTGCCGGTGGTTGCCCAGTTCGTGTTGTATCCGCTGGCCGACGCGGAGCGCGACACGCCATCGGCGCGGCGGTTCGCGCACGGTTATCTGCTCACGCGCGAGAGCCTCGCCTATTCGGCCGGCGCCTATCGCGCCGATGCCGCCGACCTCCGCCATGCGCCGATGCGAGGCGAGCTTGCCGGGATGCCGGCGGCGGTGGTCGCGACCGCCGGCGTCGATCCGATTCGCGACCAGGGGCGTGCCTACGCCGCGGCGCTGGCGCTGGCGCTGGCCGGCGTACCGGCGGTGTTCCAGGAGGCGGCCGGCAATATCCACGGATTCGCGACGCTCAGGCGCGCGATCGGTTCGTCGGTCGACGATCTGGCGCAGGCGCTCGCGGCCGCGAAGGCGACCGTTGCCGGGCACGCACCACGTCGATCCGCCGGTTCGTTGCGCATGCAACGACACAGGCCACGGGCCGGAGCGCGGCATCGCTTCGAATGCGGCCGGTACGGTACGGGCGCGCGCCGCCTGTCGTGGCCGGGCACGGCAGGTCGAGGAAGCCGGGCCGGTGCGGCGGCGGCCGGGACCCCCGCGCCTACGCGTCGGCCACCTTGATCACGACCTTGCCGAACGGGCCGCGCGCCAGGTGCTCGAAGGCCTGCACGGCCTCGTCGAAGCGATAGACGCGATCGATGACGGGCCGGATCCGGTGCGCGTCGAGAAACGCGTTCATGCGCTCGAATGCGCTGCGCGGCGCCACCGCGATGCCGCGGATCGTGGTCTGGCGAAAGATCAGCGGCATCAGGTCCAGCGCGCTGCGCTGCCCGGTGAGGAAGCCGACCTGCGCGATCACGCCCTGCACGCGCGTGGCGGCCACCGAGCGGTTGATGCCGTCGCCGCCCGCCACGTCGATCGTGACGTCGGCGCCAAGGCCGCCCGTCAGCGCCAGCACCTCGCGCTCCCAGTCGGGATGCGTGCGGTAGTTGACGCCCTCGATCGCGGCCCCGCCCGCCAGCGCCTTCACGCGCGCCAGGTTCTCGTCCCGGCTGGAGGTGACGATCACGCGCGCGCCGTGCGCGGCGGCGATCTGCGCCGCGAAGATCGAGACGCCGCCGGTGCCCTGCACCAGCACCGTCTGCCCCGGCTGGAGACGGCCCACGTCCATCAGCGAATACCACGCCGTCAGCGCGGCGATCGGCAGCGTCGCGGCTTCCTCGTCGCTCATCGAGGCGGGCGCGGCCACCGCGCTTTCCTCGTGAATGATCATGTATTCGGCGAGGCCGCCCGGCAGCGGCATGCCGAGGCAGTGGTCGGGCTCGTCGGGGCCGGGCGCGCCGTCGATCCAGCGCGAATAGAGCGTGGAGTTCACGCGCTCGCCGACCCGGAAGCGCGTCACGCCAGCGCCCACCGCCACCACCGTGCCTGCCGCGTCGGAGACGGGGATCAGCGGCTTCGGCACGCGCTGCGGCTCGTAGATGCCGTCGACGATCGCCTTGTCGCGAAAGTTCAGCGACACCGCGCCAACCTTCACCAGCAGTTCGCCCGGCCGTGGAACGGGCGTGTCGACCTCGCCCGGTTGCAGATGGGACAGACCGAAATCCTTCAGGAGCCATGCCTTCATGTCGTACCTCGTGTGTGCGGAACGGCGGATGCCATCGCTGCCGACGAGTGTAATTTCGGCTTGG
Organism: Burkholderia perseverans; assembly: GCF_022870505.1. Classification (NCBI taxonomy): domain Bacteria; kingdom Pseudomonadati; phylum Pseudomonadota; class Betaproteobacteria; order Burkholderiales; family Burkholderiaceae; genus Burkholderia; species Burkholderia perseverans. The sequence continues at coordinate 2,618,734 of NZ_CP045093.1, read as the reverse complement.
CGGTTCAGTTAGTGGTTAAAATTCCGCACATTCGATCCCCTGATTCCGGAATTGAGCGATGGACGACCGTTTTGACGGCATTCGCGAGTTCGTGGCCGCGATCGACCACGGCAGCTTCACGGCCGCCGCCGAGACGCTCGGCGTCACCGGCTCGGCCGTCGGCAAGAGCATCTCGCGGCTGGAGGCGCGGCTCGGCACGCAGCTGCTGCACCGGACCACGCGCCGCATCGACCTGACCGGTGCCGGCGAGACGTTCCTGCAGGGCTGCCGGCGCGTCCTCGAGGAACTCGAGCAGACCGAGGCGCTGCTGGCCACCGGCCGCGAGCAGCCGGTCGGCCGGCTGCGCGTGGACCTGCCCACCACCTTCGGCCGGCGCCATGTGGTGCCGGTGCTGCTCGGGCTGACGCGGCGCTTTCCGCGGCTCGACCTGTCGGTCACGATGCAGGATCGCGTGGTGGACCTGCTCGGCGAGGGCGTCGATCTCGCGGTGAGGATCGGCGCGCTCGACGCGCATGCGGACCTGGTCGCGCGCAAGCTCGGCGAGCAGCGGCTCGTGATCTGCGGCACGCCCGCCTATCTGGCGCGGCGCGGGGTGCCGGCGAGCCGCGAGGACCTGCGCGCCCATGATTGCCTGATCGGCTGGCGGCGCAGCGCGCGGTCGGGCTGGCTGCTGGCGGACCCGGCCAGGGACGCCGGCGAGGCGGCCGAAGCCGGCTACTTCGACGTGCGGGCGCGGCACGAACTGCCCGACGGCGACGCGCTGCTGCACGCCTGCCTCGAAGGCTGCGGGCTCGCGCAGCTGCCGGGCTGGCTCGCGCGCGACGCGCTGGGCGCGGGGACGCTGCACGAGGTGCTGCCCGAGCTGTCGACGACGATGCCGATTCACGCGGTCTGGCAGAAGACGCGGCATCTGCAGCCGAAGGTCAGGGTCGCGGTCGATGAGCTGACGCGGGCGGCGCAGGCGGCGCGGGCGGTGTTCTGGCCTTGAGCTCGGGTAGCGTGCCGGGTGGGTGGCGCGGGGCCACGGCCCGCTCATGCGCCTACGACGCATCCCCCGCCGTCTCGCGCGGATAGGCTGCCCGCCCCAGCGCCAGCACCTCGCCGCGCAGCCAGCGCTGCGCCGGATCCTGGTCGAGGCGCGGATGCCAGATCGCCGAGATGTCGAACGGCGGCATCGACAGCGGCAGCGCGAAGCCCTGCAGGCCGTTGGCGGTGGCGTGATCGGGGGCGAACGCGTTGCCGAGGCACGAGTGCGGGACCACGGCGAGCCGGTCCGAATAACGGGCCACCTGCATCGCCGCGGGATAGGACGGCACCACCATCGACACCGTCCTGCCCAGCCCCAGCGAGGCAAGCGCGGCGTCCACCGGGCTGTCGGCCTGCCCGGCGCGCGCGACCAGCACGTGCTGGCCGGCCGCCCAGCTCGCGGCGTCGACGGTGCCGCCGGCCAGCAGTGGATGCCCCAGCCGTGCCACCCCCGTGTAATGGTCGCGAAACAGCCGCCGCGTGCGCATCTCCGGCGCCGAGGTCCGCACCGTGCCGATCTCCAGGTCGATCTCGCCTTCGCGCAGCGGCCGGGCATCCCAGTCCGGCTTCGGCGTGAAGCGCAGCCGCACGCCGGGCGCGGCGCGGGCGACGCGCGCCATCAGCGCCGCGCCGAGCAGGTCGATGAAGCCCTCGCCGACCCGCAGCGTGAACTCGCGCGCCAGCGTGGCCGCGTCGAAGCGATGCGCGGCGGGGCTCAGCAGCGCCTGCGCCTCGCGCGCCAGCTCGGGCAGGCGCGCGCTCAGCTGCTCGGCGTAGGGCGTGAGCACCAGCGTGCGGCCGGCCTGCAGCAGCAGCCGGTCGCCGGTGGCCGCGCGCAGGCGCGTGAGCGTGCGGCTCATGGCCGACACGCTCAGGTTCAGGCGCCGCGCGGCCGCCGTGACGCTGCGCTCGGCCAGCAGCGCATCGAGCGCGGTGAGGAGGTTGAGATCGATCCGTGACATTCCCGCAGCATAGCGGAAGGCGCGGCAGGCAAGGCGCCTGATGCAAGCCTGGATTGCAGGTGCGGCGTCTGGTGCAAAGCGTGCGCGGCGGCCAGAATCGATGACATCGCATCCCTCGCATCCCATCGCTCAGGCAAGGAGCCACCATGCAACCGTCGCCAACCTCCGCCCATTCATCCCCGATGCCCACGATCCTGCTGATCGGCGCCTCGCGCGGCCTCGGCCACGCGATGGCCGCGGAATTCGTCGCGCAGGGCTGGCACGTGGTGGGCACCGTGCGCGCCGGCAGCGGCCGCACGCGCCTGCACGAGCTGGCCGACGCGCATCCGGGCCGCGTGGGCATCGAAACGCTCGACATCACGCGGCCCGACGAACTCGCGGCGCTGCGCGCGCGCCTCGCCGGCCGGCGTTTCGAGATCCTGTTCGTCAACGCCGGCACTACCAATCCCGATCCGAACCAGACCATCGGTGAGGTCTCGACCGAGGATTTCACGAACCTGATGATCACCAACGCGCTGAGCCCGATGCGCGTAGTGGAGCGGCTGGGCGATCTGGTGCCGGCCGACGGGCTGATCGGCGTCATGTCGTCGGGGCAGGGCAGCGTGGCCGACAACGAGTCGGGCCAGCGCGAGGTCTATCGCGGCAGCAAGGCGGCGCTGAACCAGCTGATGCGCAGCTTCGCGGCGCGCCAGGCCGGCACGCCGCGCGCCATGTTGCTGATGGCGCCGGGCTGGGTGCGCACCGAACTGGGCGGCCCCGACGGGCGGCTGTCGATCGAGGAAAGCGTGCCCGGCGTGGTGCGCGCGCTGCTGGACAAGCGCGGGCGCCCCGGCCTCGAATATCTCGACTATCGCGGTCGGACCGTGCGCTGGTAATGGCGCGTCGGTCACCGCGCCGGGCTTTCGGCCCGTACCGATTTCCACGCCGGTGCGGATCGTCTCGACGCCGTCTGGCGAAAGGTTGCCGCGCACGGTCCGCCGAGCCTGTCCGGCGGCGCGACGAACGACCGGGCCGCCGCATGGCGGGCCGTGGCGATCGACGGGGGCGGCGTGCACGGCGTGCCGCAGTACCGACAAGCCAAAAAAAAGCCACGGATTGCTCCGTGGCGATAATTATCCAGTCAAGAGGGGGGGTATGACTGGCGTCTGGCCGCCTCTGATCACCGGGTACCGGGGTGGCCGGGGAGATGATCGCGAGACAGGTCCCATTCTTCTGTCCAGGCGCCCGCGAGTCAATTTCGGGCAGTTAAGCGCGATTAAGGAGACTTACGGAGTCTTGCCGGAACGGCGCCGCGCCGAGGGCCGGCCGCGACTCCCGGACACCGCCCGGTCGCGCTCGAGCGCCGCCGGGCTTGACGCGCCCGCCCCGCAGCGGCCCGGCGCCGCCTGTTTCCGCGATATTTCGGCATCTCACCGAAGCCTGCCGCCGCTTCCTTTCGGTCAGGCCGCATCTTCCTTTCGGAAGTATGTTGTTACAATTTGAAATGATATAACATATCGGTCCGGTGATTCCTTCGCTCCCGCGCACGCCGGCCGGTTCTCGCGCCGGTGACGCCCATCCGATCGGGGCCGAACCGCGCGCATGGCATGATACGTTATATCGTGTCGAGGGCGTCAGGCGTGTGCGCGGATTCCGGCTCATTCACGACAACTCTCGATCAACATGCGCGATTCCGCCCGTCTTTCATCCCGCCTTTCGTCCCGCGTCTTCTCCCGTCTTTCACCTCGCTGCGCCGCGCGCGGGCTGCCGCCGCTGACGCTGATGTTCGCGGCCAGCCTCGCCTACGCGCAATCGGCGGCCACCGGCGCGGCCGCTGGCGCGGCGGCGCCCGCGCCGGCCATCGTCACGCCCACGCCGACGCTCGCGCCGGTGTTCGTGACCGCGAACCCGACCGGCGACACCGAACTGATCTCGCCCACCGCCTCGCTCGGCGGCGACGCGCTCGCGCTGCGCCGCGCGAATTCGCTCGGCGCGACGCTCGACGGCCTGCCCGGCGTGTCCACCACGACCTACGGCCCGATGGTGGGGCGCCCGATCATCCGCGGCATGGACGGCGACCGGATCCGGCTGCTGCAGAACGGCGTGGCGTCCTACGATGCGTCGTCGCTGTCCTACGACCACGCGGTGCCGCAGAACCCGCTGTCGGTCGAGCGCGTCGAGATCGTGCGCGGGCCGGCCGCGCTGCTCTACGGCGGCAACGCGATCGGCGGCGTGGTCAACACCATCGACAACCGGATTCCGCGCGAGGCGCTGAAGGGCGTGTCGGGCGCCGTCGATGCCAGCTATGGCGGCGCGAACGACGCGCGCGCGGGCGCCGCGCTCGTGGAAGGCGGCAATGGCCGCTTCGCGTTCCACGTCGATGCGTTCGACGACGAGGCCGGCAAGCTGCGGATTCCCGGCTTCGCGCGCTCGGCGCGCCAGCGCGCGCTCGACGGCCCCGACGCCGACCAGCCCTCGGGCAGCCTGCCGAACAGCGACGGCCGCTCGCACGGCGGCGCGGCGGGCGGCTCGTACACCTGGGCGGACGGATACGCGGGCCTGTCGTACAGCGGCTTCGAATCGAACTACGGCTCGGTGGCCGAGAGCGACGTGCGCCTGCGGATGCGCCAGCAGCGCGTGGTCGCGTCGTCCGAGATCCGCAACATCGCCGGACCGATCTCGCAGCTGAAGTTCGACTTCGGCTACAGCGACTACGAGCACAAGGAAATCGACGACGGCCAGACCGCCACCACGTTCCGCAACCACGGCTACGAGTTCCGCGTCGAGGCGCGCCATCGCAGGATCGGGCCGTTCGAGGGCGCGTTCGGCGTGCAGGCCTCGCAGAACACGTTCTCGGCGCTCGGCGACGAGGCGCTGGTGCCCACCACGCAGACCACCAACGTCGCGCTGTTCGGTCTCGAGGAATGGCAGGCCACGCAGGCGCTGAAGTTCAGCCTGGGCGGTCGCGTCGAACACGTGAAGGTCGATCCGACGCCGGCCGGCAACGAGCGCTTCGCCGGCGCCGAGTCGCGCAGCTTCACCACCGGCAGCGTGTCGTTCGGCGCGCTCTACAAGCTCGATCCGGTCTGGTCGGTGGCGGGTAGCGTGTCGTACACCGAACGCGCGCCCACCTTCTACGAGCTGTATGCGAACGGCCCGCACGACGCGACCGGCCAGTACCTGATCGGCAATCCGTCGGCCGAGAAGGAGAAGGCCGTCTCCACCGATCTCTCGCTGCGTTACGCGAGCGGGCCGAACAAAGGCAGCATCGGTGTGTTCTACACGCGCTTCTCGAACTACCTGACCGAGTTCAACACCGGCCGGCTCGTCGACGACGAAGGCGAACCGGTCGCGCCGGGCACCGACGACGCGCTCAACGAGGCCGTCTATCGCGGCGTGCGCGCCGAGTTCTACGGCTTCGAGTTCAGCGGCAAGTGGCGCGCGTTCGAGACGGGCGCCCACACGCTCGATCTCGAACTGACGGGCGACTACACGCATGCGCGCAACGCCGAGACCGGCGAGCCGCTGCCGCGCATTTCGCCGCTGCGCGCGACGCTCGCGGCCGACTACGGCTACGGGCCGTTCGGCGCGCGTGCGCAGGTCACGCACGCCTGGGCGCAGCACCGCGTGCCCGACAACGACCTGGCCACCGACGGCTATACCTCGCTCGGCGTGGTGCTGACCTACCGCTTCCACGTCGGCGCGACGCGCTGGCTCGCCTACGTGCGCGGCGACAACCTGACCAACCAGGACATCCGTCTCGCCAGCTCGGTGGTGCGCGACTTCGCGCCCGAGGGTGGGCGCAGCGTGATGGTGGGCCTGCGCACCACGTTCTGACGCGTGCCTGCGGGCGGAGGGGCGGGCGCGGCGCGTCGTTGAGGACGTGGATTTGCGCGCCGCGCGTGGCGGCGCAACACGCGTCGCGATTCGCGTTTCGATACGTGTCGCGACACGCGCCGTGCCGGACGGCGCCGCGAATTCGGTAAGATGGCACGCGCCGAAAGCGGATCACGGCAACCCACGGCCCGCGGCGCCTCGGCGCGCGAGCGCCGGCGGCCATGCCGGATCACTGTTCCTCCGCCTCTCCTTCCAGGACGAATCATGACGAGACGAAGCATGACGGGACGGCGTGCGATGCGCGCCTGTCTCGGTACCTGCCTGAGCGCCGTGCTGCTGGGCATGGCCGGCGCGAGCCTGGCCGCGCCGCTCTGCCAGACGCAGACGCAGGGCAGCCACACCTCGAAGCTCTGCATCGAGCAGACGCCGTTCAAGCACGATTACTACACGCTCTGGGTGGACGACGCGCCCGTCTTCATGCTGCCCGACGACTACGTCGAGAACATCTCGCTCACGCACACGGTGCCCGAGGACGATTCGAACGAGTTCCCGCTGTCGAAGCAGGGCATGCGCAGCGTGACGATCACGGGCGGCTGCCGGCCGCTCGTCGAATCGCAGGGCAGCGGCGGTGATGCGGTCAGCGTGGAGACGGGGCGCGTCTGCTCGTTCGTCTGGGGCCAGCAGGCGCTGGTGAAGGACATGCGCTTCCGGTTCGAGTAACGCCGCGCGACCGCTGCGTTCGCTCGAACGGCAAACGGCCCGCGACGCCTTTCCTCACGGAAGGTGTCGCGGGCCGTTCTTTTTCGTCGCACGCGGCCGCCGCGGCAAGGGCCGCGATGCCGGCCGTCAGGTGCCGGCCTGATCGGCGCGCGCGAAGATGTCCCAGCTCGCCATGAACAGCGCGGCCACCAGCGGCCCGATCACGAAGCCGTTGATGCCGAACAGCGCCATGCCGCCAAGCGTCGAGATCAGCACGACCCAGTCGGGCATCTTGGTGTCCTTGCCGACCAGGATCGGGCGCAGCAGGTTGTCGACGAGGCCGATCACGCCGACGCAGAACACGACCAGGATCGCGCATTTCCAGAACTGGCCGGTCACCGCGAAATAGATCGCGGCCGGCCCCCACACGAGCCCCGCGCCGATTGCCGGCAGCAGCGACAGGAACGCCATCAGCGCGCCCCACAGCAGCACGCCCTCGATGCCGAGGATCCAGAAGATCACGCCGCCCAGCGCGCCCTGCACGAGCGCAACGGCGATGTTGCCCTTCACGGTGGCGCGCACCACCGTCGTGAACTTGCTCAGCAGCAGCTGCTTGTGGTCCTCGTCGAGCGGCAGCGCGCGGCGCACGCGGCGGCCGATCTCGCCGCCGTCGCGCAGCAGGAAGAACACCAGGTAGAGCATGATGCCGAAGCTGACCATGAACTGGAACGTGTTCTGGCCGATGCTGAACGCCTGCGCGGCCACGAACTGGCTGATCGCCGCGGCGCCGTCGGTCAGCTTCTTCTGGATGCCGGCGATGTCGGCCAGCCCGTAGCTGTGCAGCACGCGCTGCAGCGAGGTCGGCAGCACGTGCACGACCTGCTGCAGATAGAGCGTCATGTTCGGCTGCGCGGTCTTGATCTGCTGGTACGCGTAGGCGATTTCCTGCACCAGCGTGGCGGCCACGAACGTCAGCGGCAGGATCACGATCAGCACGATCGCCGACAGCGTGACGAGCGCGGCGAGGTTGCGGCGCTTGCCGAAGCGCGCGGCGAGCCAGCGCTGCACGGGCTGGAACAGGATCGCGAGTATGGTGCCCCAGAAGATCGCGCCGAAGAATGGAATCAGGATCCAGCAGAAGCCGATCGTCACGACGGCCAGCAGGAACTGGAAGAATTTTTGGTGGTCTTTCGCGCTTTCCATGTGGCGCCCGAGCGGCAGGTGAGGAACCGACACCGGCGCGGGCCGGCGTGTCCCGGTTGGTATGGGAGTTTCGCGAGTATGCCTGCAACCGCGGCGCGCGGGTAGCGGCGGCCGTGGCCGCGTCGCGCGCGGACAATAAAAAACGCCGCGGCGTGAGCCGCGGCGCTGCGAGGCGGACGGGCCGCTTACGGATTGATGCGCGTGACCTTCGTGCCGTTGACGGACAGGTCGCCCATCAGGCCCGCGTTGGTCAGCACGATCGCTTCGATCGGCGACTGCACCGTGTTCGAGTCGACCGCGCCGTTCGCGCCGATCTTCACGACCGCCACCGACGCGTCGGCGCCTGCCGACCAGCCGTCCGTGGCGCGGAACTTGTCGAGCGCGTCCTGCGTCATGAACAGGAAGATGACCGCCTTCGACTGCGCGCCGGCCTGCAGGCCGAGCGACAGCGACGAGGTGTTGTAGTAGCCGACCGTGCTGCCGCCCACGCGCAGGGCGCCGTTGCCGGTCTGTGCGCCGAGGATGAAGCCGGCCTGCAGCACGCTCGGGAACACCAGCACGCCGCGCGACTTGGCAACCAGTTCGCGCGAGCCCGGCACCGTCGAGTACAGGCGCGAGAGCGTCGCGTCGACGCTCGAGTTGATCGCCTGACGCTTCGACGAATTTTCCGCCGAGGTCTGCTTTTCGTTCGGCGGCGTGGTGGTGCAGCCGGCCAGGGCGACACTGCCGACCACCAGGGCTGCTGCGGCTTTCATCACAAATGCTTGACGCATGGTTTTTTCTCCTCGTTGCAGGTTGGGTTTTGTACTAGGCCAGAGATTGGGTTCAGCGGCGTGCAAGCAGCAGGCCGGCGATGAAGGCGAGGCCGGCGACGACGCCGGCGGTCTGCCACGGATTCTCGTGGACGGCCTGCGAGACGCGGTCGGCCTGGGCGCGCAGGCGGTAGAGCGCGTCGTCGGTGGCGTCGTCGAGCGTGCCGCGCACTTCGTCGAGTCGGCTGTGCAGGCGCTTGCGCAGCGAGTCGACGTCGGCGTCTTCCTTCTTCAGCAGATCCTCGAGTTCCTCGACGAGCGAGCGCACATCGTCCTTGACGTCGGCATTGAGGTCGCGGGCGGCGTGGCGCGTGTCGCGAGCGACGCGGCGGCCGGTGCGGCGCACTTCGTGGAGGCCGCGATCGAGCTTGTCTTCGAGGCTGTTCGTGAATGCCATGATGGTCGTTCTCCTTAGGATCGATATGAGGTCGATGATGCGAGAGCTGCTCCGATGTGATTCGCATTCTCGCGAGGAGTTTCGCAATTCGTGTGCCACCTTGTGTCGCGAATCAGGAAAGTTGTTTCGCGACAGGGACTTGGCGTCGCGTTGAACGATTGCAGCGGACTTTTGCGGGACGGCGTCGAATCCGGTAGAAATTGCCGGTTTCGGCTTGCCCGGAATCGGTAGGAATGATCGACGTAGAGCGGGCGCGATGGTTGCGATCGGCCGGGAACCGTTGCCGCGCATGGCGCCGCCGCGTTGCCGGCGGATGGCGAGGAACCGGCCTGTTGCATGCCGGTGCGTGGCGCGCGAGGTGCGGGCGCCCCGTTTTCCGGCTTGAAGCGACACGGCGTGCCGATGGTGCTTTTTTGCACGATCGCGCGCGAAGGCTTGTAGTTTTTTCCGTAGCGGCGTGGTTCGATACGCCGCTTGCGCGGTGGATCGCGATGCGCGGAAGGTGTCGCGGGTGGTCTCTCGAGCCCGGCGTGCCGGGCTTGGTTCGGCCCGGCGGCGCGCTGCGTATCGATGCCCGATCGATGCGCGATCGGATGCACGATCGATGCGCGCGCAGCGGTCGGCAGCCGGCTTCGCGGCTCGCGCCGGCGCGCTTTCGCGCGCGGGATCGCGCTGGATGGTGCCGCGCTTCAGCGTGAGTACCGTGCCCGTGGCCAGCGCGAGTGGCCGTCATGCGCCGGGTGAACCGGAGGGCGCGGCGCCGGCGCCCGAGGACGCGTCCGGCGCGGCGGAACCGTCGAGCGCGAGGTCGACGATCACCGGGTCGTGATCCGACGAACGATACGCATCGGGCGCATAAAACGCGGTCCGTTGCCAGTCGCTCTTGTAGGCGAACGCGTATTGCAGCGCGGCCGGCTCGTCCGCGTTGATGTGCCAGTGATGCACGGCCAGCACGCGCGGCACGAGCGACGCCGACGCGAGCGCGTGATCGAGGTATCCCGATTCGCCGCGAAACACGTAGCTGTAGGCGCCGGCGCCGAGAAAGCGCGCAACGAGGTTCACGTAGCCGCGCGCTTCGAGGCGCGCGATCGGTGCTTCCTTCGCATAACTGTTCAGATCGCCGATCAGCAGCACGCCGGGGTGGCCGGCGCCGGTCGGATCGCCGTCGAGCCAGTCGGCGAGGCGCCGCGCCATGCGCACGCGGGCCGGATTCCAGCAGCCCTGGCCGTCGCCCCGGTCGGCATCGGCGCCGGTCGCGCCGCGGCAGCGCTTTGATTTCAGATGATTGACCACGACCGTCAGCGCGTGCGCGCCGCCGCTGCGCCGGAACGTCTGCGCGAGCGGCGCGCGGCTCAGGCCGTCGCTCGCGAGCGTGGCCGGCTGGCCGACCGGCTTGACCGTGCGGCCGTCGTAGAGCAGCGCCACCTTGATCGCGTCGCCGCCGAGCCGCTCGCCGCCGGGCTCGACCACGCGCCAGCCGTCGCCGAGCTGCGTGGCCAGCCGGCGCACGGCGCTGCGTTCGCCATGGCCGTTGTTGGCGATTTCCATCAAGCCGACCACGTCGGCCCGCAGCGCCGTGATCGCGCTGACGATCTTTGCCTCCTGCCGCAGGAATTCCGCGTAGGTCGGCGCGCCGCGATGATCGGGCGCGTCGAAGCCGGCGCCGCGCCCGTCGCCGTTGAAATAATTCAGCACGTTGAACGCGGCCACGCGCAGGTCGGCCCGCGCGTCGCGCGCGGGCGCCGCGACACGCGGGTTCGCGGCCGCGTCGAAGGCCGGTGCCGGCGCGCCCGGCACGGGCTGCAGCCGCCACGCGCCGAAGCGCCGTTCCATCACGCCTTCGACGTCGCGCACCGTGTAGCCGACGCGCAGCGGATTCGCGGCGGACAGGCCCGGCGCCGGATAAGGGACCACGGCCGGATTCTGCCGGCTCGAGCCGTCGTCGAGGATCAGCCGGTTGCGCGCGTTCGCCCCGGCCTGTGCCCGCACGCCGGCCGTGTCGGCCGCATCGATCAGATGGGTCGGCACCGGCAGCCGGCCGCGGCTGAGCAATATGCTGCCGTAGCGGCCGAGTTCGTGGACCTCGCTGACGGTCAGCGTCTGCGGCAGGCGCACCAGCATGCCCTCGACGGCCGCGAACGCGGCAGCATCCGCCACCGGCAGCGTCAGCGTCGCCGGGCTGACCGTCCGGCCATGCGCGCAGACGGCGATCGGGCCGGCCAGCGTCAGCTGCGTCTGGCCATACTTCCGCTCGATCGCGCCGGTCACGCGGACCCGATCGCCCGCGGTGGCGCGCGCCCGCGGCGCGTAGACGAACAGCCCCTCGGACACGCCGGGCTGGAACGCGCGTTGCGCGTCGGCCTGCTGGACGAAGAAGCCGCCGAGTCCGCCGGCGCCGCCGTAGTCGGCGGTGACGACGGCCTCGATCGACACGATGCGCAGGTTGGCCGGCGAATCCGGGCCGCCACGGACCTCGGCGATCGGCGTCGCAGCGCCGCCGCAAGCGGCATCGACGGCGACGGGGGCGCCGAACGCCGGCAGCATGGCAAGCCAGCAGATCGATACGAAACGTGCAATGGTCCAATTCATGGTGTCGGCATGGAAACGATGGAAGCGGATTGACGGAACCGTGTCGGCATGATGAACGCAGTAAATATCGAGATGCGTGCGCTGGCCATTCGGCCAGGGTGTCGTGAACGCGCGCCGCCGTTACGCTGTCCTCATCGTTTGATGCCGTGGCGCGAGCCGGCTGGCGCGCCGAGGTGGACGCTCGCGGCCGGCGCGCCCAGAATGGGCGACACGTCCCGCATGGCCCACCCGACCCGTATGGGCCGCGCTCCCCGTCATCGTCGTCCGATCCCGGAGAACACCATGGCTTTTATGCTTCTGATTGCCGAACCCGCTGGCCAGCGCGCGCAGCGCACGCAGGACGAGGGCCGCGCGCTGTACGAGCGGATGCTGCGTTTCAGCGGCGAACTGCAGTCGCGCGGCGTGCTGCGCGCGGCCGAATCGCTGGTGTCCGACGATCAGGCCACGCGCGTGCAGATCCGCAACGGCGAGGCGCGCGTCATGGACGGGCCGTTCGCCGAGGCCAAGGAGATGATCGGCGGCTTCTTCCTGCTCGACGTCGCCACCGAGGGCGAGGCGGTGGCGATCGCGAAGACCTGTCCGGCCGCCGAGTGGTGCACGGTCGAGGTACGCGAGATCGGCCCGTCTTTTCGGTGAGCGCCTGACGGCGGGGCGCACGCCGCGCTGCGCGGGTTCGGGGTTTCCCCCGGTACGCGCCTGCGTTGTCGAAATCGCGCCGCCTCGCGCGTCGTGACAGGAGCCCGCCACACGGCGCGGCACGTTTCGACCCGACGGGGGACGGTGCGATGCGATTGATGATCCAGGTGCGGGCGACGCTTGCGAGCGAGGCGGGCGGCCGGCCCGACGACGACCTGCTGGCGGCGAAGGGTGCCTGTCACGAGGAACTGGCGAATTCCATCGCGCCGCCGCGATGACGCGCAACGCGCGCGAGCGGGCGCTGCTGCTCGAACGCGCCGAGGCGCCGCCGCCCGATCCGGATCGCGTCTGATCTGTCCTGAACGTCACGAGCGCCCCGGAGAGCCCCGAGTCCCGAGTCCCGAGCCTCGAACGCCTTGAGCGCCTTGAGCGCCGAACGCCCGCGCACCCCCGCACCTCCAGCCACCGCTTCCCCGCGCCCAACCATCCGCAGTGCCGTCCACCACGGCGCCTGACCTGTTTTCATCACGCTCTGACAAAATGCCGTGGCGCGTCACTATTGCCGCACTATAATTCCGCACCCGCGCACGCATTCCCATGCCGTCCGATGCCAGGGCCGGAATGGTTGCGCGATGCAAATCATGGATGGAGATTATTCGGCCGACGAAACGTTAAAATCGGCCGGATTAGAAAAAATCGCGAGTATTGGCTGGGCGGGCGTTACCGATCGGTTATGCCTCGTTGCCGCTTTTTTCATTGTCTGAAAACACAGGTGCCGGCTGCCGATTCGCACGTTTCGTCCTGAGATCAAGGCCGGCCAGGCCGCCTCGAACCGCTGTGACGTCGTGTTGAAGTCCTGATTTTCTGATTGCCGCGATTGCTTTGGGCCGCGCGGGGTGCCGCTGCGTGGCAGCGTTCGGTCATATTCGCTGCCCGGCGATCATGGCCGTCGGCTTCGTCGTGAATAACCGGCATCGATGTGTGGCGCCCGTTCCATCGATTCGTTTTTCGGAACGCCGGCCGCCGTCGAGTGATCCTTGCTTCACCATTAAGCGCGCCATATCCATAAAACATGTTTCAGGGGGAATTGCCGATGTCCCGCACCCGCGTTTCGAAAGATCCGAAAGACGGCGAGTTGCCGAAACTGCTGCCCGCGATGGGCGTGTTTTTCGCGCTGGTCGGCGCCGGCATCATTCCCGCTCACGCGACCTGCACGGCGGTGGGCAGCAACGTCACCTGCTCGGGGGCGGCCAACCCGCTCGCGCCGAGCTACGCGAACGGCGCCAACAACCTGAACGTGACGGTGAACAACGGCGCCACCGTGGGCGTGCTGCTCGGCACCGGCGGCAACGTGATGACGCTGACGGGCGTGAACAACACGCTCACCAACAACGGCCAGATCGACACGACCACGCTCGGCACCGGGCTCGGCGTGCTGTCCTCGGGCGTGGTGATGGGCAACGCGGCGGGCAGTACGGAGACCGTCGTCAACAACGGCATCATCCGCGGCAGTTCCGGCGTGGCGGTCGCGCTGACCGGCATGGCGCTGGCGGTACAGAACGGGGCCGGCGGCACCACCAACATCACCAACACCGGCCTCATATCGACCGCGGGCATTCTCGGCGCGACGCTGGTCGGCCCCGACGCGGGCGTGATCGCGGCCTATGGCGGCGGCCAGGTCAACATCGACAATTCGGGCACCATCACGGGCCGCGTCGCGCTCGACAGCGCGGCGGGCGGCAACACGTTCACGAATTCCGGAACCGTGAACGGCAGCGTGTCGATGGGGCAGAACAGCACCAACCAGTTCATCGCCACCACCGGTTCCTCGGTCAGCGCGGCGGGCGGCACCGCGCTCCAGGCCAACCTCGGCATCGGCGCGACCACCCTCGGCTTCGCGGCGACCGGCATCGTGGACGGCGGCGCCGGCGGCGACAACACGCTGTCGCTGCAGCAGGGCAGCGGGGCCACCGGCTCGATCGACAACAGCAGCTACATCAACTTCAACCACCTCGACGTGCAGAGCGGCACCTGGACGCTGTCCGGCGCGTCGGGCGCGACCGACGCCACGCTCGGCAACGGCGCGACGGCGGTGATCGACAACGGGGCCTCGCTCGGCACCGGTACCATCAATTCGAACGGCGGCGCGATCCAGGCCTCGACCTCCGGGCTCGCGCTGTCGAACGACGTCAGCCTGACGGGCAACGGGCTGACCGTGGGCGGCACCACGAACCTCGGGCTCAGCGGGACGATATCGGGCGGCGGGGCGCTGACCCAGGCCGGCACCGGCACGCTGCTGCTGAGCGGCGCGAACACCTACACCGGCGGCACCGATCTGCAGTCGGGCACCGTGACGGTCGGCAACAGCGCCGCGCTCGGCACCGGCACCGTGACGGTGAGCGGCAACGCGACGCTCGACTCGAGCCAGTTCGTATTTCTGACGAACCAGATCGCCGTGAACACGGGCACGACGCTCACGCTCGGCGGCAGCAACCCGCTGGCGCTGGCCGGCGCGATTTCGGGCGACGGCGGCGTGACCAAGGACGGCCTGGGCGTCGTCACGCTGGCGGCCGCCAACACCTACACCGGCCCGACCGTGATCAACTCGGGCACGCTGGCGCTCGGCGGCGCCGGCTCGCTGCTGTCCACCGCCGCGGTGAATCTCGCCGGCGGCGGCGCCGACTTCGAGATCGCCGGCGCGAACGGAAACGAGACGATTGGTTCGCTGTCGGGCGTGGCCGGCTCCACCGTCGGGCTCGGCGTCAACTCGCTGAGCTTCGGCGATGCGACCAACCAGAGCTTCGGCGGCACGATCGAGGGCGACGGCGGGATCGTCAAGCAGGGCAGCGGCACCGAAACGCTGACGGGCGCCAACACCTATACGGGCGGCACCACCATCAGCGCGGGCACGCTGGCGCTCGGCGTGGGCGGCTTGCTCGCGGCCACCGGCGACGTGGATCTCGACACGGCGGGCGCCGGCTTCTACATCAGCGGCTCGGGCGCGAACCAGACCATCGGCGGGCTGTCGGGCGTGAGCGGCACCACGGTCACGCTCGGCTCGAATTCGCTGAGCTTCGGCGACACGGCCGACCACACGTTCGGCGGCACGATCGGCGGCACCGGCGGCGTGGTCAAGCAGGGCAGCGGCACCGAAACGCTGACGGG
>NZ_CP045093.1:2594884-2603419 GCF_022870505.1 Burkholderia perseverans | reverse complement strand
CTTTGTTCTGGATGCACTTGAACAAGCGCTGTACGCCCGCCAACCGGGCGAGGACGGGACGTTGATTCATCATTCCGACAGTAAGAATACGGGTATCAGATGTTTCAGGCTCCTCACGGTCTGCAACGAGGATTCCCCGGCAACCTCTGGTGCCGTAAAGCGTTCCGGGTGACCTGACCCACATTCCGATCGACGTAGTGTCTTTCCCCGGACCTGTCGGTCGTCCGGAACTGCCGAACGGCGAGATTTCGCCTCGTCGATGCGTGTGACTCAAGAAGGGCCTGACGCTCTGTCGCTTTACTGTCTTGTCCAGGTACTCGATGCCGGTGAAATCGCCTGAATCCCATTGGCGACCGGAGCAAGGCTTATGAAAGAAGAACAGGCTACGTCTGGATATCGCAACGTCGTGGGCGGCGTTGATACGCATAAGGACCTGCATGTCGCGGCTGTCGTTGACGAACACAATCGTCTGCTCGGCAGTGAATGCTTCCCTACCACGCGGCATGGCTACAAACAGATGCTGCTTTGGATGCGCTCATTCGGTGAGCTTGCCCGGGTTGGCGTCGAATGCACGGGCTCATACGGAGCAGGCTTGCTTCGCTACCTTCAGCAAGCCCGCGTCACAGTGCTCGAGGTCACGACACCGGACAAGAGTGACCGGCGCAAACGCGGTAAGGACGACACGCTGGACGCGTGCAACGCGGCGCACGCTGCCTTTGCTGGTGTGCGGACAGTCACGCCCAAGACGCGTGACGGTATGATTGAATCGCTGCGCGTTCTGAAAGTCTGCCGGAAGACTGCTATCTCGGCGAGGCGCGTTGCATTGCAACTGATCCACAATACCATCGTCAGCGCGCCTGACGAGTTACGCGAGTCGCTGCGCAAGATGACCCGGATGCAGCTCATCCGGACATTGGCCGCATGGCGTCCCGATCTGTCTGACTATCGGAACCTGATCTCTGCCAACCGGATTGCATTGAAATCACTGGGGCGCCGGTATCTCGAGTTGCACGACGAGATCGCCGACCTCGACGTCATGATCGCGGCCCTGGTCGATGAACTCGCCCCCGATCTGGTCTCCCGCAATTCGATTGGCTACGAGTCCGCTTCGCAACTGCTACTGACCGCTGGCGACAATAGCGACCGGCTTCAGTCAGAGGCCAGCTTCGCGGCCCTTTGTGGAGTGAGTCCCGTCCCGGCGTCTTCCGGCAAGGTGACACGACATCGACTGAATCGAGGTGGGGATCGTGCGGCCAACAGCGCCCTGCACATCATCGCCATCGGTCGCCTGCGAACCGACGATCGCACAAAAGCCTATGTCGCCAAACGCGTCAGCGAGGGCCATTCAAAGCTTGAAGCGATCCGCTGCCTAAAGCGCTATATCGCGCGAGAGGTCTTCTACGCCATCCGGCAACGCCACCGCCAGATCGCCCAGACCCAATTTACCCCTTGACCTTTAGAAGGGCGTCAGAGGGTCTCAATACGTCAGCATTCGCTACAGCGAACGGCTGGCCGAGGCCGGCATCGAGCCGTCGGTCGGCAGCCGGGGCGACAGCTACGACAATGCGCTGGCCGAAACGATCAACGGCCTGTACAAGACGGAACTGATTCATCGGCGCGGCCCTTGGAAAACGAGGGAATCCGTCGAACTGGCAACGCTGGAATGGGTGGCCTGGTATAACCATCATCGGCTGATGGAACCGCTCGGCCATATCCCGCCCGCTGAGGCTGAGGCAAACTACTACAGGCAACTCAGAAATACCGCTGACGGGCCTGTATTAACTTAAACCAACCAGCCTCCACGATTCCCGGTGTGGTTCAGTTCGTCGAGTGAGCGTTCAATCGCTCGAACACCTCGATGGCATACCCGGCTGGGTCTCGACATTCGAATGAACGAGTATTTCCTCGAACGACTATTTCCGAGGACTCAATTCCCGCTCTGGCCAATCTAGCGGCGCAGGAGTTGACGTCAGAGACGTTGACGAAAAGCTTAACTCCGTCACAAGATAGTTGAGCATTCGCGTCTTCTCGCAGAGCAAGGGTTGAGGAAAAGCGAACAACTCTCTGCGATGCACCGGTTACTTTCAATCCCAGAAACCCCTCATAGAACGCGCGCGATTTGCTGAGGTCTCTAACAAGGAGAGACATACCAATTGCTGGTTCAAAATCACTATCGGAGTGGGATGGACTTTCCGCTGAAACGTCCAGCTTTCGTATAGCACCCTCCAGAATCTTACCCTTCGGTGCCATGCCCCTCGGATTTTCCGCCTTTTTCGCCGCGTCGCTTGGAATAAACAGCGTCAATCCAGCGTCTGTCGCAACAACGCGCGTTTCGAAGACGCGTTCGCCAAGTTGCTCGTGGCGACGCTCAACGGATGTCACTCGCAATCCAATAGGCATTGGAAGACCTGATGGCGCTTCTTTGCCTCCTAGCTGGTCTTTGAATTCAGCAAGGTCGCGTTTGGTTACCTGGTTGGAAGTCGCAGCGGCCTTGCGCATGAAAACCAAATGCTTCGCAGTTTGCTGAATGTAATCGGCATCCTGCAGTTTGTCCTCGTAGTCCTGCAACCAAGACATGCCGTTTATCACACCCAGAAGACTGGCCGTCATTGACGCGAGAGTGTCTGTATCTGCGCCCTCAGAGGCGGCCGCGCACCGCATGCCTTCCAATGGGGAAGCGGCATATCGAGACGCGTAATACAGTGCCGCAACCGCTGTTGTCGTACCGGCGCCATTTGTTTTCGGACTTAAGCCTCCGAGCGCCTTCACGACTACCATGTCGTCCGAAAGCACACCAGCCTCTAAACCATCCATGGCAAGATGGCAAAGGCTCACAATCTCTTCCACCGTGAGATGCCAAAGCCCATCGAAGTCTTGCACGTGCTTTCGCGTGGCTGGAAGCCACGACGGCCATTGAAGCGAGATGTCGGGTAGTGCTCCCCAGACGCTTGTCTCTTCCACGCATCGGCGAAGCAAAGACCCATAGTCGAGCGTGTCGACTCTCTTGAAGGCATTCCATAGTATGTACCCAAAAGCGAGCGCCCCTACGAGCGCGCGCGGGTGACCATGTGTCGTCACGCCGTCGGCAAGGATGTCTTTCGCCAACGTGGAGAAGTCGTCGTCTCTCGCATGAGATACGCAATGCGGCAATACACGCATCGCTGCGCCATTGCCGCCTGCTTCCAAGTATCGCTTAGCAACGTCTTTGGCCTTGGAATCCCAGGGAGCGACTCCCGCCAGCCATGAGTTGGCCGCGCGCTTCGTCGCTCCGCCGCCGCCGCGCTCGTAGCAGGTCCAAAAGGGTAATTCAACGCGCGCAAAATGTTCCCACCAATGCTGCTTAGTCGAGCGTGCGCGCGAGATGGCTAGGATGAGCTGGGTATCATCACTATAGGCGCCTGCGTCTATTCGTTCCCACCGAGGTGAAAATCTGCTGCCGCTGCGCTTCTTCCAGTCGACGAACTGGCCGTCCCATTGCCTAACGTCAAGTTTGCCTGCTGCTCTGCCCTCGAACGGCCAGCCGAGCGCATCCCCGACCGCAGCACCGACAAACGCTGCAATGGCGCGTTCGGGACTGGTCGTGGTCTTCTGCTCTTCGCGACGGTTCAGGATGCTTTCGCTCATGCTGCGGTCTCGGTGGGACGGCGCCCCGTCCAAATGTGTTGTTTCAGCTCCATTTTATCGAACAAGACGGGAGCAATGACAGTCGGCACTGTCGGCGCTGACAGACCCAGCGTGTCCCAGCGCGCGCGCTCTCTCGGTCTGAGCCTGCTTCTCGGTACGCATGGCCATACCTTGAATGGCATCTATTGGAATGGGCCCAGGTACGAGAACCTCTGCTTGCATGTCTGTCGGTGAGCAGGACAAGTGCGAGGCCTGGCGCTTGAAAGACCGTCCTCCGTCCCTTGGACTCGTGGCGCGAACATGGATTCATATCCTGGCCACCCGCCCGCTATCAGGGCGCCGTTCTCGGCAGCTGCATTCCGCGGACAAAAGAGCGTACCGGGTGACCACAACACCACGGGGTCAATGAACAGTACCACCCAATCGAGGAAAATCAGCTCCTTCCTCGTCACGATATCAAGGTAGTAGCTATTGGGATACTCGACCGAACAGCATATCTTGTCTCGGTGCCCATCCAGACGGTATTCGTCGGTCGGGTTGACCTCGTCGCGGGACTCCATGTCCAGTGTCTGACGGTCCTTCAGATATCCAGAGGCTAGGACGTGGATGAGATTCCTCGACGGCGTAAAGTGGCACAGGCGGGTAACGCCCCGCCTTGCGCAATCATCCAAGATGTTCGTGTTCACGGTCATCGAGAACTCCGGCTGTAAAGCGAATCGTCTGTCGGCAGCAATTGCGTGACGTTTCCGGTGTAGGTGAGCACCAGGGAGGTCTTTGCGCGCGTGATGCCGACATAGAGGAGCCTGCCGTCTTCGGCGAGTATCTCGTCTACTTCGTCCGCCTCGATGTCTTTCAAGTTTGGCATCTCAGCGTCGGAGAGGAAGGGGAGGATTACTAGGTCGAACTCAAGACCCTTAGAGGAATGGTAGGTGCCAAAGTAGGCACCGTGCCCGGCCATCCAACTCGCGGCCTCTTCCTTTAATTGCACTGCCGCATCCGGCAAATACGGACGGATTTCGCGAATTTTCTCGTGAGTGCGCAGTAAAACCGCCACGCTTTTAGTTCGGTACTGTTTTTCAACCAATTTTCCGACCAGTTCGCGCTCTGTTTCTGGGGCGACGAAGTGAACGAGCGCGGGCTTCGGCCCGTCAGCGGCGGATACAATCGGCGCAATCATGTCCTGGCCGCCCAGAAAATATGGCATATCGGACACGGCAACCGCCAGATTGGCGATGTTCCTCGTGTTTCGGTAATTTTGCTCGAAACGCCAGACCTGTCGCGTTTGAAAGCCCACCTCGCGCCAGCTCATCCCGCGGCCGTGACCATAGATTCGCTGCGCCACGTCCCCGAAAAATGTAATTGAACCGTCCGCTGAGATAGTCTTCGTCAAGGATCGAATCATCTCGAGTGAGAGGTCCTGTCCTTCATCGATGATGACATGCTTGTACATCCTCGGACGCTCGTCCCCGTCGAGCGAGGCTGACACCGCAGCCGCTATATCATCCAAGTCGTAGAGCTTCCCACTCGTCGCTCGCAGTTCACGGTAGCGCTCAAGTATTTGCCACATGATGGGGCGCAACACGCGGTCCATCTGTGCGGAGGCTCGACCTGTCCGAGTTACTTCGTTGTAGCGGTCGACTGATTCGATGTTGCGTCCGTTCAACCACTGTATCTCGTCGAGGAAGAACTTCAACGGCCGATGGAAGAAAGCGTGGTCTTCATATCTCTCTTTGACGTCTTTAAGAGCCTGTTCAATGAGCTGTTTACGCTGTATCGATACCGCGATACACCGGTCGGGCAGTTTGCCACACGACTTGAGATAGCCCCTGGCAAAAAGGTGATAGTTCCGAACGTCAACATTTTTAGGAATATCGCTCCCGAAGCTATTGATATAGTTCATCAGCGCTTTGTTGTACGTGATAATCAAAGTTCTGCCCGCGTCCGGAAGCAGATTGTTCGTCAGATACCTAGCGCGAGCTACAGCCATCGTAGTCTTGCCGCTGCCGGCGGTACCGAGCACCACATGCTGTCCGGTTGCCGGCAGACACACTACTTCCAGCTGCTTTCCAATTGGTTTGGGCAATGCCATATAGATGCAACCGCCGTTCTCAGCGTTCTCCGTTTTCGTTTCTATTGCCCACGCGATTTGTCTCGCCGTCCTTGCTTGTGCTGAACGATACGCTCACGCGACTTTGTGTTGTCGATACCTAAAATGATGAACAAGCTTCAAATGTAGGGTGCCCCATCAAAGGGATGTTTCGGCCAATTGCTAAGCGGGCCATACTCAGAGCACGCCGGCGAGCAATTGACACATTAGCGCAAGATGGTGATAAATCTGCCGCTCTTTATTTTTTGGCAGTCCCGGGAAGTGCTGAGTCGCAACGTCGTTTGCGTAGGCCTGCAGTGCTTCGTCGTCGCCGAACGCCCGGGGAGCAGCACGAACGCGCTCGACAAGCTTTCCGGCCGCTTGGAGAAACTTCTCGCCGATCGTCCCGACGTCGCGTTCGATGTCGTCGGAAACCAAATGCTCAACCCAGACCTCCGCGCCTCGCTCCTTGTACGTGGCGTGAATCGCGACGGCCGACGGTTGACCGCCCCCTGCTTCAAATGTTGCGCCCAGGATTGTGTAGTCGCCGAACCCGACTGCCACGTTCTGAAAATTGAGGTGACGGTCGGTAAAAAACTCGACACCTTCGTAGTCGGAATTGCGCGCTTTGCGCTGAAAGTCATCGCGGATGTCGACTACCTTGTCGCGAGGGAGGAGCGCACGATGTGCGGCGCTCATGCGCTCCTGCAGATTTACATGGAAGCGGATGTTCGCCCGCTCGGCCAGCCGCTGCGCGTTGGCCTCCGTGAGTCGGGCGTTCATGTAAAGCAGGGCGACGTCACGTCCTCGGTACTGTGCGAGAAAGTCCCTGATTTGCGGAACAGTTGTCGTGGGCGTACACAGCAGACCCGGAATGAGTGCGGCGTGTGTATTGATGGCTTCTTCGACCGGCCCAATCCAGCCGTCAAAATCACCAGCATGAAAATCGTGCTGATGGGGATTAGTAACGACAATCAGATTGTCACCGGCTTCGCCGAATTCGTTCAGCAGTCGAGCCAACGGGGCGGCGGCGCGATTAACTGGTTCTAGGATTGGAACTAGAATGTCGCGGATGGGGTAGTTAGCACGCAACGAACGCAATGCCAGAAGCTCAGACTGACGAGCATAAAGATACGGGAAGTACAAGGTCCGGCCCTCTTGCATTCCGCCGTTCGGACGGAGAGAGCGTCTCAGGCAAGCCGGTAGCTGATGTCCTCTCTCAGAGCAGAGAGTGCGGTTTCTCTCTGTCGCCCCGACAACGGGGTGGCATAGCCGAGCACGCGCAAGCTCTCCGGCAGCGCGGTCACAAAGCACACGGTATCCCCGTCGGTTTTCCTTTTTCTTAATGCGCGTACGAAGATATCATGCGCTTCCAGCGAGGTAAACTCTTGGAACACTCCGCTGCAATACGCTTGGATAATCGCAGATGGTTTTACGACCGGCTCGCCAGTTTTCAGCGACACTGCCTCGACATACTCTGCTCTCTGAAGGCAGCTGAAGATAGTTTTGGGAGTAACGTTCTGTCGGTTGGTCGACGGCTTGCGAATTTGTCGCAAGGAGCCCCGCTCCGTAAGGACGAGAACTCCGACGCGCGGGTCGACGATTTCCGCATAGCTTTCGGCACAGCGTGGATGAGTCACCAGACACACCCGGTCGAATGCAGCGAGATAGTCTGATGTCTGCGTGGTGAGCCGTCGTGGCGTGTCGAATTCCGTTTTAATTTCGTAAGCGGTCGATGTGCCGTTGAAAACTGCAACGTCAACGATTGAACGTCCGACTGGCAACTCGACGTGGAGGGACGCCGTGTTCGGACTGTGCCTACCGAAGACAATCCGGCTCGCGATTTCGGTCTTATAGACGAATTCGTTGCGATATGCGCGGCGCATCTCTCGCCACGCCGAATCGAATAGCGACGCAAGGGATTGCGCCTCCGACGTTGGAGCCAGCAGTCCGTGTTCCGCTAAGAAGTCGAGCGCAACCTGCCAGTTGCCAGACCGGGCGATGTTCGCAAAAACTGGCCGAGTGAACATGCGCGCGAGAATGCGCAGGCGTTCCGCCGGACTCAGGGCCCGGCACTTGGCGCGCTGTTTAGCTGGTGGGGTGGCGGATTGTGAAGCAGGCATTCGGTCGGATGTTTTCGTTGGCGTCTGTACCATCCGTATAGGATGAGCGCTATTGTAATGCTGGCGCCGGCGCGGTTGCCATGTCGACGAAATCGGTGGCAGCTGCTTTTGGACTGCCCGGAGGACACTAAACACCCCTGACCCTCACGCCGCAGCTTGTTCGAAGGTCTCGGGACTCAGGCCGCCGAGATGGCTATGGCCGTGGGTTCGATTGTAGAAGACCTCGATGTAGTCGAAGACGTCGGCACGCGCTATATCGCGAGTTTTATAGATGCGTTTGCGGATCCGCTCTTTCTTCAGGCTGCTAAAAAAGGATTCCGCCACGGCGTTGTCCCAGCAATTGCCGAGTCTACTCATCGAGGGCTCGAGCTGGTGTGCCTGACAGAAACGACGCCATTCATCACTGCCGTACTGGCTCCCTTGGTCAGAATGGACCAACACGGATTGCTTCGGTTGGCGGCGCACAACCGCCATCAACAGTGCGTCGAGGACCAGTTCGCGAGCGAGGGTTGGCTTCATCGCCCAGCCGACGACTTTTCTCGAATAGAGATCCAGTACCACGGCCAGGTAAAGCCAGCCCTGCCAGGTTCGTAGATACGTAATGTCTGTGACCCAAGCTCGATCTGAACCGCCCCGGGAATCGTGGAGGCTGGTTGGTTTAAGTTAATACAGGCACGTCAGCGGTATTTCTGAGTTGCCTGT
>NZ_CP045093.1:2081170-2594874 GCF_022870505.1 Burkholderia perseverans | reverse complement strand
CCGACCACACGTTCGGCGGCACGATCGGCGGCACCGGCGGCGTGGTCAAGCAGGGCAGCGGCACCGAAACGCTGACGGGTGCCAACACCTACACCGGCGGGACCACCATCAACGAGGGCACGCTCGCGATCGGCGGCAACGGCTCGCTGTCGGGCACCGGCACCGTCAACCTCGCGAACGCGGGCACCAGCCTGGACTTGAGCGGCGCGAATGCGCCGCAGACCATCGGCGGGCTGGCCGGCGCGGCCGGCTCGAGCGTCTCGCTCGGCTCGACCGGCCTCGCGTTCGGCGATGCCGGCAGCCACACGTTCGGCGGCACGATCGGTGGCACCGGCGGCGTGGTCAAGCAGGGCAGCGGCACCGAAACGCTGACGGGCACCAACACCTACACCGGTGGCACCACCATCGTCGGCGGCACGCTGGCGCTCGGCGCTGGCGGCTCGCTGGCCGCCGACGGCGCGCTGAACCTCGGCGCGCCGGGCTCGCGTTTCGACATCAGTGGCTCGGGCGCGAACCAGACGATCGGCGCGCTGTCGGGCGTGGCCGGCACCACGGTCGCGCTCGGCGGCAACGGCCTCACGTTCGGCGACGCGAGCGACCAGAGCTTCGGCGGCGTGATCTCCGGCACCGGCGGCATCACGAAGCAGGGCAACGGCACCGAAACGCTGACGGGCGTGAACACGTTCACGGGCGGCGCGACCGTCGACGCCGGCACGCTCGCGATCAGCGGCAACGGCTCGCTCGCGGCCGGTAACCACGTCGATCTCGCGAACGCGGGCGCGGGCTTCGACATCAGCGCCGCGAACGCGAACCAGACGATCGGCGCGCTGGCGGGCGCGGCCGGCACCACCGTCACGCTCGGCTCGAAGACGCTGACGCTCGGCGACTCGACCAGCCAGAGCTTCGGCGGCGCGATCGGCGGCACCGGCGCGATCGTCAAGCAGGGCAGCGGCACCGAGACGCTGACGGGCGCCAACACCTACACGGGCGGCACCACGATCGCCGCGGGCACGCTGGCGCTCGGCGCGGGCGGCTCGCTCGCGGCCACCGGCGACGTCGCGCTGACCAGCGCCGGCGCCGCGTTCGACATCAGCGGCGCGGGCGCGAACCAGACCATCGGCACGCTGTCGGGCGTGGCCGGCACGAGCGTCAACCTCGGCGGCAACGGCCTGACGTTCGGCGGCACCGGCTTCGAGACGTTCAGCGGCACGATCGCGGGCACCGGCGGCATCACGAAGCAGGGCAGCGGCACCGAGACGCTGACGGGCGCGAACACGTTCACGGGCGGCGCGA
The DNA here is from genome assembly GCF_022870505.1 of Burkholderia perseverans. Classification (NCBI taxonomy): domain Bacteria; kingdom Pseudomonadati; phylum Pseudomonadota; class Betaproteobacteria; order Burkholderiales; family Burkholderiaceae; genus Burkholderia; species Burkholderia perseverans. The sequence goes on along the minus strand of NZ_CP045093.1, from coordinate 2,593,581 downwards.
CCATCAACGCCGGCACGCTGGCACTCGGCCCGGGCGGCTCGCTCGCGGCCGGCTCGAGCGTGAACCTCGCGAACGCGGGCACCGTGTTGGACATCACCAACGCGGGCGCGAACCAGACCATCGGCGGCCTGTCCGGCGCGGCCGATTCGACGGTGGCGCTCGGCGGCAACCACCTGACGTTCGGCGACGCCGGCGACGAGACGTTCGGCGGCACGCTCATCGGCACGGGCGGCATCACGAAACAGGGCGCCGGCACCGAAACGCTGACGGGCGCCAATACCTTCACGGGCGGCGTGAGCGTCGACGCGGGCACGCTCGCGCTGGCCGGGAGCGGTTCGCTGGCGGCCGGCACCGGCGTGGATCTCGCGAACGCGGGCGCCGGCTTCGACATCAGCGGCGCGAGCGCGCCGGTGGCGATCGGCGCGCTCGCCGGCGCGGCCGGTACCAGCGTCAACCTCGGCGGCAACGGTCTGACGTTCGGCGATGCGGGCAACGAGACGTTCGGCGGCGCGATCACGGGCACCGGCGGCATCACGAAAGAGGGAACGGGCACGGCGACGCTGACGGGCGCGAACACGTTCACGGGCGGCACCATGATCGACGCGGGCACGCTCGCGATCGGCGCGGGTGGCTCGCTCGCGGCCGGCTCGGTGCTGAACCTCGCGAACGCGGGCACGGCCTTCGACATCAGCGCCGCGACCACGCCGCAGGCGATCGGCGGCTTGACCGGCGTGGCCGGCACCACCGTGAATCTCGGCGGCAACGGCCTGGCGCTCGGCGATGCCGGCAACGAAACGTTCGGCGGCACGATCGCGGGCACCGGCGGCATCACGAAGACGGGCACCGGCACCGAAACGCTGACGGGCACCAATACGTTCACGGGCGGCGTGAGCGTCGACGCCGGCACGCTCGCGCTGGCCGGCAGCGGTTCGCTGGCGGCCGGCACCGGCGTGAACCTCGCGAACGCGGGCGCGGCCTTCGACATCAGCGGCGCGACCGCGCCGGTGACGCTCGGCGCGCTGAGCGGCGCGAGCGGCACGACGGTCAACCTCGGCGCCAACGGCCTGAGCTTCGGCGACGCCGGCAGCGAGACGTTCGGCGGCGCGATCACGGGCACGGCCGGCATCACGAAGACGGGCGCGGGCACCGAGACGCTGACGGGCGCCAACACGTTCACGGGCGGCACGACCGTCAACGCCGGCACGCTCGCGCTGGCCGGCAACGGCTCGCTCGCGGCCGGCTCGGCGCTGAATCTCGCGAACGCGGGCGCGGCCTTCGACATCAGTGGCGCAGGCTCACCGCAGACGCTCGGCGCGCTGAGCGGCACGGCCGGTTCCACGGTCAATCTGGGCGCCAACGGCCTGACGTTCGGCGATGCCGGCAACGAGACGTTCGGCGGCACGATCGCGGGCACGGCCGGCATCACGAAGCAAGGCACGGGCACGACCACGCTGACGGGCGCGAACACGTTCACCGGCGGCGCGACGATCGACGCCGGCACGCTCGCGATCGGCGCGGGCGGCTCGCTGGCGGCCGGCTCGGCGCTGAATCTCGCGAACGCGGGCACGGCCTTCGACATCAGCGGCGCAGGCGCGCCGCAGACGCTCGGCGCGCTGAGCGGCGCGGCCGGCACCAGCGTCAACCTCGGTGCCAACGGCCTGACGTTCGGCGATGCCGGCGACGAAACGTTCGGCGGCACGATCGCGGGCACGGCCGGCATCACGAAGCAGGGCACGGGCACGGCCACGCTGACGGGGGCGAACATGTTCACGGGCGGCGCGACCGTCAACGCCGGCACGCTGGCGCTCGGCGCGGGCGGCTCGCTGGCAAGCGGCTCGGCGCTGGACCTCGCGAACGCGGGCGCAGCCTTCGACATCAGCGACGCAGGCGCACCGCAGGCGCTCGGCGCGCTGAGCGGCGCGGCCGGCACCAGCGTCAACCTCGGTGCCAACGGCCTGATGTTCGGCGACGCCGGCAGCGAGACGTTCGGCGGCGCGATCGCGGGCACGGCCGGCATCACGAAGCAGGGCACCGGCACGGCCACGCTGACGGGCGCGAACACGTTCACCGGCGGCACGACGATCGACGCCGGCACGCTCGCGCTCGGCGCGGGCGGCTCGCTCGCCGCGACCGGCGACGTCACGCTCGCGGGCCTGGGCGCGGCCTTCGACATCAGCGGCGCGACCACGCCGCAGACGATCGGCGGCCTCGCGGGCGGGACCGGCTCGACCGTCAACCTCGGCGGCAACACGCTCACGCTCGGCGGCGCCGGCAACACGCGTTTCGACGGCACGCTGACGGGCGGCGGCGCGCTGGTGAAGGCGGGCACGGGCATCGAGACGCTCGGCGCCGACAACACCTACAGCGGCGGCACCACGCTGACGGGCGGCACGCTGGTGGTCGGCTCGAACGGCGCGCTCGGCAGCGGCGCGCTGAACGTGAACGGCCCGGCGACGCTCGACGCCGCGACCGCGGTCACGCTCGCCAACGGCGTGAACCTGAACACCACGGCCACCATCGGCGGCAGCCAGGATCTGACGCTGGCCGGCACCGTGTCCGGCACCGGCGGCCTCGTCAAGAACGGCGACGCGGCGCTGACGCTGAATGGCGGCAACACCTACAGCGGCGGCACCACGCTGAACGCCGGCTCGATCGCGCTCGGCAACGCGCAGGCGCTCGGCGACGGCGCGCTGACCGTCAACGGCGGCCGGCTGCTGCTCGGCGCCACGCGCATCACGCTGCGCGCGCTGAACGGCGCCGCGGCCGGCGTCATCGACACCGGCACCGGCAGCCTGGAGGTGGCGGGCGGCGGCAGCTACGCCGGCGTGATGACGGGCGCCGGCTCGCTGGCCAAGAGCGGCACCGGCACGCTGACGCTGACGGGCGAGAACACCTACAGCGGCGGCACCACGATCTCGGGCGGCACGCTGCAGGTCGGCGACGGCGGCAGCGCGGGCAGCCTGACCGGCGACGTCGCGAACAACGGCGCGCTGGTGTTCGCGCGCGCGGACAGCCTGCGCTTCGCCGGCCTGATCTCCGGCACCGGCTCGCTCACGCAGTCCGGCACCGGCGAACTGACACTGGCCGGCAACAACACGCTGAGCGGCCCGACCACGGTGGCCGCCGGCGCGCTGAACGTGACCGGCTCGCTCGCGCAGTCCATCGTCACGGTAAACAGCGGCGCGACCCTGACCGGCACCGGCACGATCGGCGGCCTGGTGGTGGGCAGCGGCGCGACGGCGGCCGCGAGCCAGCCCGGCGCGGCGCTGAACGTGGCCGGCAGCGTCACGTTCCAGCCGGGCTCGACGCTGCAGGTGGCGGCCACGCCGCAGCAGAGCGGCGCGCTCGCCGCGACCGGCAGCGCCCAGCTGCTGGGCGGCACGGTGCAGGTGCTGGCGAACGCGGGCATCTATTCGCCCGCCACCCGCTACACGATCGTCGACGCGGGCGGCGGCCTGAACGGCGTGTTCAGCGGCGTGACCAGCAACCTCGCGTTCCTCCGGCCGCTGCTCAGCTACGACGCGAACCGCGTGCTGCTGCAGTTGATCCCGAACGGCAGCTCGTTCACGGACGCGGCCGCCACCAGCAACCAGCGCAACGTGGCCGCCGCGATCGGCACGCTCGGCAACGGCAACCCGCTGTTCGACACGGTGCTGTCGAGCGACGCGGCCACCGCGCGGCGCGCCTACGATGCGCTCGACGGCGAGCTCTACGCCAGCATCAAAAGCATGCTGCTGACCGACAGCCGCTACGTGCGCGATGCGGTGACCAACCGCCTGCGCCAGGGCCTCGGGGCCGGCAGCGGGCCGCTCGCGGCGCTGGCCTCGGGCGGCGCCTCGCAGTGCGGCGACGCCACCACGGTGCTGTCCGGGCCGGCCGGCGCCGCGGCCGCGCAGCAGCGCTGCCAGGGCTCGCGCTACCAGCCGGTGGTGTGGGGCCAGGCATTTGGCGGCCGCAGCCGGCTGGCCGGCGACGGCAACGCCTCCGACATCTCGCGCAGCATGACGGGCTTCATCGCGGGCGCCGACGTCGGCCTCAACGAACACTGGCGCGCCGGCGTGGCGGGCGGCGTCACGCACAGCAGCTTCGACAACGACCTGCAGTCGTCGGCCAGCGCCGACAGCTATTCGGTGTCGGTGTACGGCGGCGGCCAGTACGGCCCGCTGGGCGTGCGCGGCGGCGCGGCCTACACGTGGCACCGCATCGACGGCGACCGCTATCCGGCCTTCGCCGGCTTCTCGGACCACACGCAAAGCGGCGTCAACGCGCAGACCGCGCAGGTGTTCGGCGAGGTCGGCTACGCGCTGCCGGCCGGCGCGCTCGCGTTCGAGCCGTTCGCCGGGCTGGCCTACGTGAACCTGCACACCGACGCGATGAGCGAGACGGGCGGCGCCGCGGCGCTGCAGAGTGCCGGCGAGTCGAACAGCATCGGCTTCTCGACCGCGGGCGTGCGCGCGGCCACCCAGCTCAACCTGCTGGCGAAGGGCAGCCTCACGGCGCGCGCGATGGCCGGCTGGCGCCACGCGTTCGGCGCCACCACGCCGGGCTCGACGTTCGCGTTCACGGGCGGCGGCGCGTCGTTCCAGGTGGCCGGCGTGCCGATCGCGCGCGACGCGGCGGTGATGGAGCTGGGCCTCGACGCGAGCCTGACGCAGCGGCTTTCGCTGGGCCTGACCTACAGCGGCCAGTACGGCGGCGGCGTGCGCGACAACGCGGTGCTCGGCAACCTGCTCTGGAAGTTCTGAGTGTCATCGCCCTCCGTCTTCACGCACCGCGCGTGGGGACGGAGGGCGCCTTGTCTGCAGCGCATCCCGGCAGCGCATCCCGGCAGCGCATTGCGCCTGCCTCCCATCCTGCGCCGGCCCCCTCCATCGTCTTCCCGAAAGCCTTCCGTTGCGCGCGTGTCGCGCGGGCCGCTGAACCGGTCATCCCGGACGCGCTCGCCGGCGTCATTAGCAGGTGAAATGGATTGCATAGAATGCAATTCAATTCGATATTCTTTATAGAATTTTTGGATAATTTACCGATTGTGAATATCAATCGGAAAATCGTGCCTTGCGTCCGGATTTAGCACCAGCTGCAACAAAACGTAAGCAAATGTGACGTAAGGGGAAGTCTTTTCCAGCAAGGGTTTTCGGAGATTCTGACAGATATTTCAAGGGCAGTTGGATTGATTGAAAGGGGCCGTGAGGATCTCTTGTTTCAGTGGGTAACAATGCGAGATTGTCATATTGAGATAAACCCTGATGGTGGTATGCTTCATGCACATTAAATTCCGCATCCCCTCTAAAAAGCGGTTTCGTGCATCGGCGTCGTGAATCGCGGCACTGCTTCAGTGCGCAATGCATCGACGCGGCACACCGGTAATCGTCCAATGTGCAACCCGGCCATGATCGTGCATCCCGCATGCCCCGATCATGTCGCCTCGATCGCAGCCCCGGCCTGGCTGCGTTGTGGAGATATCTATGTTCTTCGATGAGCTGAGCGATGAAGAATGGACACGCGTGTCGACACTGATCGCGGACGAGCCGATCCGGCTGAACCGTCGTGGCCGTCCGCGCGCGGAAACGCGCGTGGTGGCGAACGCGATCCTGTGGATCCTGACCACCGGCGAGCCGTGGTCGAAGCTGCCCGGCCGCTATCCGTCGGGTCCGACCTGCCGCCGCCGCTTCGAGGAGTGGCTCGCCTGCGGCACGCTCGGCGAGATGGTGGCGATGCTCGGCGAGATGAGCGGCCGCAGCTTCGCCTACGTGCCGCCGCCGCCCGAACTCGTCGCGCCGACCCCGCGCGCCGAGCCGGTGGCCAACCACGACCGCCTGCGCGGCGTGTTCTGGCAGAACCCCGAGTCATGGCGCCTGCCGGTGGCCGATGCCGCCGACTGGCACGACGAGGACGATGAAGAGGGCGGCGCCGTGCATCGCGTGGTCCACGACGCGCCGCCGGTGGCCGGGGTCATGCAGACCATGCAGACCGTCGCGCGCCAGGTCCACGCCGCCCACGCGCTGTCGTCCGCGCTGACGGCGCCGGCTGCCGCCGAAGCGACCCGGCCGGCCACCCGGGCCGCCGGCCTCGAGCCGGCTGCGAGCGAGGCCGGCACCGAAGCGCAGGCCGGTCAAGCCGACCCGACCGACCCGGCCGAGCATGGCGAGCACGCGCGGCCGATGTCGGTGCGCTTCGCCACCGTCGCGCCGCAATCGGAGTCGTATCGCGGCTATACGCTGTACGGTACCGCGCAGCCGGTGCAGAACATGATGTACCGCGCCTGGGCCGAGATCGCCTGCGACGGCCGCCGCATCGAGCGCTCGGGGCTGATCGGCCCGCGCTTCTCCGACCCCGAGGCGGCCGAGCGTCATGCGATCGCCTGGGGGCGCGAGTGGGTGGACCAGCACCTGGCCGCCGAGGCCACCACCGCTCCCGACGAGGCGCCGGCCCCCGCCGCGCAGGCGCTGCCGCCGCAGATGCGCGTGGTGCGCCCGGCCAGCGCCGTGCTCGCGACACTGCCGTCACTGGCGGCCGACCGCCAGGTGGCCCGGCACCTGATCGGCGAGCGCCGCCTCGAGCTGGCCGACGCCGCGGCGCGCGCGCACGAGCTTGCGTATCGCGAATTCGCTTACCAGGTCGGCTAGGGAGCCTGACGGGGGCCGTTCATGACGAACGGCCGGGTACTCGGTCACGGCGCCGGCGCCTTCGGGCGGCCGGCGCTTTTTTTTCGATTTTTTTTCGAGCGGAAAACGGGTAAGGGGAGCCGCCGCGCCGGGATCGTCCGGACGCCCGCGAAAACGGATTGTCCGGCCGCGCCATGACACACCGCCGCCCGCGTCGATGAGGGCGCGGGCGGCGGTGCGGGTGAAACGGAAGGAAAGGGAGACGTTCGGCGAGCGGGGCGCGATCAGCCGCGGCCGTAGGTATCGTCGAAGCGGACGATGTCGTCCTCGCCGAGATACGACCCCGACTGCACCTCGATCAGTTCGAGCGGCATCTTGCCGGGGTTCTCGAGCCGGTGCGTGACGCCGAGCGGGATGTAGGTCGATTCGTTCTCGGACAGCAGGAAGGTGTCCTCGCCGCGCGTGATGCGCGCTGTGCCGCACACCACGATCCAGTGCTCGGCACGGTGGTGGTGCATCTGCAGCGAGAGCTGCGCGCCCGGCTTCACGACGATCCGCTTGACCTGGAAGCGCTCGCCCATGTCGACCGAATCGTAGTGGCCCCACGGGCGATGCACCTTGCGGTGGTTCGACGCCTCCACGCGCGCATCGCCCTTCAGGCGGCCGACGATCTTCTTGACGTCCTGCACGTGCGCCTTGTCGGCCACCAGCACCGCGTCGGGCGTTTCCACCACGATCAGGTCGCGGGTGCCGACGCAGGCGATCAGCCGGCCCTCGGAGTGCGCGAAGGTGGACGCCGCGCCTTCGAGCATCACCGGCCCGCGCGCCACGTTGCCGCCTTCGTCCTTCTCGGAGATCTGCCAGAGCGCGTCCCACGAGCCGACGTCGGACCAGCCCGCGTCGAGCGGCACGACCACGCTGTCGCAGACGTCCGGCGCGTTGACGAGCGGCTCCATCACCGAATAGTCGATCGAGTTCGCCGGCGAGGCCGCGAAGCTCTCGCGGTGCAGGCGGAAGAACGTGCCGTCGTCGTCGCCGAGCGCGACCGCCTGCGTGCAGGCTTCGTGGATGGCGGGCTGGAAGTGGCGGATCGCCTTGAGCCAGACCGAGGCGCGCACGATGAAGATGCCGCTGTTCCACCAGTAGTCGCCGGCGCTCACGTATTGCTGCGCGAGCTCCAGATGCGGCTTCTCGACGAAGCGCGCGAGCTTGCGCACTTCCACCGCGCCTTCGCCGCCGGCGTCGATCACGCCGCCCACGCGGATGTAGCCGTAGCCGGTTTCGGCGTGCGTCGGCAGGATGCCCATGGTGGCGATCCGGCCTTGCATCGCGTGGCGGATGCCGGCGTCGAGCGAGGCCTGGAAGCGCGCGAGATCGGCCACCGCGTGGTCGGCCGGCATCACCGTCATCACCGCGTCGCCCTGCTCGGCGACCACGCGCAGCGCCGCGATGGTCAGCGCCGGCGCGGTGTCGCGGCCGAACGGCTCGAGCACGATCGACGCGTCCTTACCCACCAGGCGCAGTTGCTCGGCCGTGGTGAAGCGGTGATCGTCGCCGCACACCACCATCAGTCGTTCGGAGACCGGATGATCACCGTCATAGCCTTCGAGGCGGCGCGTGGTCGACTGCAGCAGCGATTCGTCGCCGAGCAGGCCGATCAGCTGTTTCGGGAACTGTTCACGCGACATCGGCCAGAGCCGCGTGCCGGAACCGCCCGCCAGCACCACCGGCTGCACGGCCACGCGGGCGGCCGTCGCGGCGCCCTGGGCCGCGACGCTCGCGGGCGCGGCGGTGGGGGCGGAGGCGGGAGCCGCGGACGACACGGCGGCGGCGTTCGGCGCGAGGCCGACGACGGAGGGAGGATTCATCGTGTACTCCTCGAAAACGTGGATCGGTCGTCCAGTTTTTAACACGTCATTAATGGCGATAAAAACCGGAATTCCGCACCGCAACATCAAACAATTTCTACGAAAAATAAAAAGTGACGCGGACCGAAACATCAAAATTCGATCGGTAAGAAAATGTAAAAAATAGGATCCGATGAATCGCCGGGCATTGATTAAAAAAGAATTTCAGTCAGGAGGCCGGCTTTGGCCGATACGCAACATGTTCAAATCCGGAAAATTGTGCCGAGAAAAATTCACGCCAAAAGCGTAATAAATTCCGAATATTTTTAGAAATACTTGCGCACTTGCAGCAACAATATTCTTGCCGCTTCAATAGGACCTGCAGCAGACGAGCCGGCTCCCGCCCGGCCTCGTCCCGCGCTGCGATCCGACCATCTGTCAGGCGAAGGAGCAACCCATGTTGAGCGTGTTGGCGAGAGTGATCGATATCGCGATGGCGGTGGCCGGCGCGCTCGTCGCGGCCGGGCTGCACCGCGGCGGCATCGTGGCGCTCGACGATCTGCAGCGGTCGATGGTGTTGTTCAACGGCATGCTGATCGTCGCGTTCTTCCCGGCCTTCGGCATCTACCAGTCGTGGCGCGGCAAGCCGGTGCGCTCGCTGCTGTGGCGCGTGGCGACGGCCTGGCTGGTGGTGGAGATGGCCGGGATCCTGATGAGCTTCAGCTTCCACCACTCCGGCGAGCTGTCGCGGCTCTGGCTCGGCTACTGGGCGGTGGTGACGGCCGCGCTGCTGGTGGCCTCGAAGGCGTCGGTCCACTGGGTGCTGCGGCGCCTGCGCCGCGAGGGCTACAACCACAAGGTGGTGGGGCTGGTCGGCGACACCGGCGACACGCGGCGCCTGATCGCGCAGATGCGCGCGCGCCCCGAGGCCGGCTTCACGCCGTCTTGCATCTTCGACGTGACGGGCAGGGTGGACACGCGCGAGTTCGACGGCGTGCCGGTGGAGCGGCGCTTCTCCGAGCTGGTGCGGCTGGTGCGCGGCCGCTACCTGCGCGAGCTGTGGCTGACGCTGCCGATCACCGAGGAGCAGCAGATCCACCGGATCGTGAAGGAGTTTCAGCATGACTTCGTCAATATCCGCCTGATTCCCGACGTGCGCAGCCTGTCGTTCTTCAACCAGGAGGTGGTCGAACTGCTCGGCGTGCCGGCCATCAACCTGGCCGCCTCGCCGATCACCGACGTGCGGATCCTGCCGAAATTCGTGTTCGACCGGATGTTCGCGCTGGCCGCGCTGGCCATGCTCTCGCCGCTGATGCTGCTGATCGCCGCGCTCGTCAAGCTGACTTCGCCGGGGCCGGTGTTCTTCCGCCAGACCCGCAAGGGCATCGACGGCCACGAGTTCCGGATCTACAAGTTCCGCTCGATGAAAGTCCACGCCGAGGCGAAGGGGCAGGTCACGCAGGCGCGCAAGAACGATTCCCGGATCACGCCGATCGGCCGCTTCCTGCGGCGCACCAGCCTCGACGAACTGCCGCAGTTCATCAACGTGCTGAAGGGCGAGATGTCGGTGGTCGGCCCGCGCCCGCACGCGCTCGAACACGACGACATCTACAAGGATCTGGTGCGCGGCTACATGTTCCGCTACCGGATCAAGCCCGGTATCACGGGCTGGGCGCAGATCAACGGCTTTCGCGGCGAGACCGACCGCGTCGAGAAGATGTCCGGCCGCGTCAAGCTCGATCTGTACTACATGCAGAACTGGTCGTTCTGGCTCGACATCAAGATCGTCGTGCTGACGCTCTGGAAGGGCTTCACCGGCAGCAACGCGTACTGAGCGCGGCGCTTCGCTTTCCCGTTTTCCGTTTTTCCCGATTGACCGATCAACGAGTGACGGCCGGCAACGGCCGCAAAGGCTGACAAATGAATCTGACCATCATCGGCAGCGGCTACGTGGGCCTCGTCACGGGCGCGTGCCTTGCCGACATCGGACACGACGTGTTCTGCCTCGACGTGGATCCCGTGAAGATCGGCATCCTCAACGACGGCGGCGTGCCGATCCACGAGCCGGGCCTGGCCGAGCTGATCGCGCGCAACCGCGCGGCGGGCCGGCTGCGCTTCTCGACCGACGTCGAGGCGGCCGTGGCGCATGGGGATGTGCAGTTCATCGCGGTGGGCACGCCGCCCGACGAGGACGGCTCGGCCGACCTGCAGTACGTGCTGGCCGCGGCGCGCAACATCGGCCGCCACATGACCGGCTTCAAGGTGATCGTCGACAAGTCGACGGTGCCGGTCGGCACCGCCGAGCGCGTGCGCGCGACGGTGGCCGCCGAGCTGGCCGCGCGCGGCGCCGACACGATGTTCTCGGTGGTCTCGAACCCGGAGTTCCTCAAGGAAGGCGCGGCGATCGACGATTTCGCGCGGCCCGACCGGATCGTGATCGGCTGCGACGACGACGTGCCGGGCGAGCGCGCGCGCGAGCTGATGAAGAAGCTCTACGCGCCGTTCAACCGCAACCACGAGCGCACGCTCTACATGGACGTGCGCTCGGCCGAATTCACCAAGTACGCGGCCAACGCGATGCTGGCCACGCGCATCTCGTTCATGAACGAGCTGGCCAACTTCGCCGACCGCGTGGGCGCCGACATCGAGGCGGTGCGGCGCGGCATCGGCTCCGACCCGCGCATCGGCTACCACTTCCTGTACGCGGGCGCCGGCTACGGCGGCTCGTGCTTCCCGAAGGACGTCGAGGCGCTGATCCGCACCGCCGACGCGAGCGGCCAGTCGCTGCGGATCCTGCGTGCGGTGTCGGACGTCAACGCCGCGCAGAAGCACGTGCTGGCCGCGAAGATCGTCGCGCGCTTCGGCGCGGACCTGAGCGGGCGCCGCTTCGGCGTGTGGGGCCTGGCGTTCAAGCCGAACACCGACGACATGCGCGAGGCGCCGAGCCGCGCGCTGATCGGCGAGCTGCTCGCGCGCGGCGCGCGGGTGACCGCCTATGACCCGGTGGCCACCGCCGAGGCGCGCCGCGTGTTCGCGCTCGACCTGGCCGGCGCGCCCGCGCAGCTCGCGCGCCTGAGCTTCGCCGAGGATGCCGGCGACGCGGCCGACGGCGCGGACGCGCTCGCGATCGTCACCGAGTGGACCGCGTTCAAGAGCCCCGATTTCGCGGCGCTGGCCGCGCGCTGGAAGACCCCCGTGATCTTCGACGGGCGCAACCTGTACGAGCCGCTCGCGATGCGCGAGCTCGGCATCGAATACCACGCGATCGGCCGCGCCGGCGCGCAGCGCGGCGCGCCGGCCGCGGCGGCCGGCATTGGCGGCAGCGGTCGCCCGGCCGCCGAGGTCCGCCTCTGAGCGGCGCCAACCGAGAGGAGGAGAACCGATGTTCCACAACGTGCTGATCGTCTGCCACGCCAACGTGTGCCGCAGCCCGACCGCCGAAATCCTGTTCCGCACGCACGGCCGCGACGCGCTCGGCGAGGGCTGCGCGTTCCATTCGGCCGGCATCGACGCCAACGACGGCGACGGCATCGATCCGGTGATGCAGGCGCTGCTGGCCGAGCGCGGCGTCGACGCCTCGACGCACCGCTCGCGCCGCTTGAGCAGCGCGCTGGTGCGCGACGCGGATCTGGTGCTCGCCACCGAGCGTCACCAGATCGACGCGATCGAATCGGTGGACCGGTTCGCGCGCGGCAAGGTATTCCTGCTCGGCAAATGGGAAGACGCGGAAATCTCCGATCCGCACGGCGGCAGCGAATCCGCGTACCGCGAAAGCTGCCGGTTGATCGAACGTCTGGTCCAAGGATGGCTGCACAAACTATGCTAAAACGCCCGTTTCCGCGCGATCCCGCGCGCCGCCTCGCTCATGGCACCACCCCCCGCGTCGCCTCCCGCGCCGCTCATTGGGCCACCCGCCGGGCCGCGCCCGCCATGCTGGCGCTGCTGCTGGCCGCCTGCTCGACGGCGCCCGGCAACTACATCAACACCGCGCGCCTCGACGATCACGATCCCACGCCCGACACGCACTACAACGTCAGGCTGATCACGCCGCAGCTGGTGGTGGCGCAGGCGCTCGCGCAGCACAAGGAGCGGCCGCTGCCGCCCGACATGTTCAGCGATCCGAACCAGTACGTGTACCGGATCGAGCCGCAGGACATCCTCGGCGTGACGGTCTGGGACCACCCCGAGCTGACCACGCCGCAGGGCCAGACGTTCTCGGCGGGCGGCAACACCACCCAGACCATCGCCGGCGCGCTGCAGCAGCCGTACACCAACGCGCTGCCGGGCCAGGCCGATCCCTACGGCCAGACGGTGGGCGCCGACGGCACCATCTATTTCCCGTTCGTCGGCCGCGTGCGCGCCGCGGGCCGCACCGCGCAGCAGCTGCGCGACGAGCTGTCCACGCGGCTCGCGAAGTACGTGCGCGATCCGCAGATCGACGTGCGCGTGCTGTCGTACCGCAGCCAGAAGGTGCAGGTCACGGGCGAGGTCAAGACCCCGGGGCCGCTCGCCATCACCGACGTGCCGCTGCGCCTGGTGGACGCCATCACGCGCTCGGGCGGCTCGACCACCGAGGCCGACCTGCAGCGCGTGCGGCTCACGCGCGACGGCAAGTTCTACGTGCTCGACGCGAACGCCATGCTCGATCGCGGCGACGCGGCGCAGAACGTGATGCTGCAGCCGGGCGACGTGGTCAACGTGCCGGACCGCAGCGACAGCCGCATCTTCGTGATGGGCGAGGTGAAGACGCCCGCCACGGTGCCGATGCTCAAGGGGCGCCTGACCATCGCCGACGCGCTGACCGCGGGCGGCGGGATTCTCGATACCGATGCCAACCCGCGCCAGATCCTGGTGCTGCGCGACATGCAGGACAAGCCGGACTCGCCCGACATCTACCGGCTCGACATGACGCAGCCCGACGCGCTGATGCTGTCGAGCCGCTTCCAGCTGAAGCCGCTCGACGTGGTCTACGTGGGCACGGCGGCGTCGGTCGAGTTCAACCGCCTGCTGCAGCAGATCTTCCCGACGATCCAGTCGGTCTACTACATGAAGCAGATCACGCGCTGATCTGGACCGTGCCGGCATCGCACCCGATGCCGGCGACCGAACCTGGAGCGGACAAGCCATCGTGAATACGCAAGTCAAACACCCCTACGCGGATCTCGCCGCGAAGCCCGACGACGAGGATGTCGTCCTCGGCCAGCTGATCCAGGTCGTGCTCGACGACATCTGGCTGCTGCTCGGTATCGCGGCGCTGATCGTCGCGCTCGCGGGCGTCTACTGCTACCTCGCGAAGCCGATCTATTCCGCCGACGCGCACGTGCGGGTCGAGGCCGCGGACAACACGTCCCAGGCGCTCACGCAGACCCAGACGGGCGCCATGATCAACAGCGGGCCGGCCACCCCGGCCACCGACGCCGAGATCGAGATCATCAAGAGCCGCGGTGTGGTCGGCCCGGTGGTCGAGCAGTGCAAGCTGAACTTCTCGGTCACGCCGAACACGTTCCCGCTGCTGGGTTCGATCGCCGCGCGCCTCGCCACGCCGGGCAAGCTCGCCGCGCCGTGGTTCGGCCTGACCTCGTATGCGTGGGGCGGCGAATCGGCGGTGGTCGATTCGATCGACGTGACGCAGGCGCTGGAAGGCAAGAAGCTCACGCTGACGGCCGGCGCGAACGGCACCTACACGCTCGCCAACGAGGACGGCGGCCTGCTGCTGCGCGGGCGCGTGGGCGAGCGCGACGAGGGCAACGGCGTGGCGCTGACGGTCAGCAAGCTGGTGGCGCGGCCCGGCACGCAGTTCATCGTGGTGCGCCAGAACGATCTCGACGCGATCACGGCGTTCCAGTCGGCGATCCAGGTGGCCGAGCAGGGCAAGCAGACCGGCGTGATCCAGATCTCGCTCGAAGGCAAGGATCCGGACCAGACCGCGATGATCGCCAACGCGCTCGCGCAGTCGTACCTGCATCAGCACGTGAACAGCAAGCAGGCCGAGGCGAACCGGATGCTCGACTTCCTGAAGAGCGAGGAGCCGCGCCTGAAGTCCGACCTTGAACGCGCCGAGGCCGCGCTGACCGACTACCAGAGCACCTCGGGCTCGATCAACGCGAGTGACGAGGCGAAGGTCTACCTCGAGGGCAGCATCCAGTACGAGCAGCAGATCGCCGCGCAGCGCCTGCAGCTGGCCTCGCTCGAGCAGCGCTTCACGCCCGAGCACCCGATGGTGGTGGCCGCCAACAAGCAGCTCGCCGAACTGCAGCACGAGCGCGACAAGTATTCGGACAAGTTCCGCAGCCTGCCCGCCACCGAGGTCAAGGCAGTGGCGCTGCAGCGCAACGCCAAGGTGGCCGAGGACATCTACGTGCTGCTGCTGAATCGCGTGCAGGAGCTGTCGGTGCAGCGCGCCGGCACCGGCGGCAACATCCGCCTGGTGGACGCGGCGCTGCGCCCCGGCGTGCCGGTCAAGCCGAAGAAGGTGCTGATCCTGTCGGCCGCGGTGATCCTCGGCCTGATCGTCGGCACCGGCGTGGTGTTCCTGCGTCGCAACATGTTCCATGGCCTCGAGGACGCCGAGCGCGTCGAGCGCATGTTCAACCTGCCGATGTACGGCCTGATCCCGAAGAGCGTCGAACTCGAACGGCTCGATGCCGAGGCGAAGAAGAGCGGCAGCGACATGCGGCCGATCCTGGCCGTCGCGCGGCCGAAGGACCTCAGCGTCGAGAGCCTGCGCAGCCTGCGCACCGCGATGCAGTTCGCGCTGATGGACGCCAGGAATCGCGTGATGGTGCTGACCGGCCCGACCCCGGGCATCGGCAAGAGCTTCCTGACCGTCAACCTCGCCGCGCTGCTCGCGCATTCGGGCAAGCGGGTGCTGCTGATCGACGCCGACATGCGCCGCGGCGGCCTCGACCGCTATTTCGGCGTGCCGCGCCGCAACGGCCTGTCCGAGCTGCTGAGCGGGCAGATCGCGCTGGAGGAGGCGATCCGCGAGACCCAGGTGCCGGGGCTGTCGTTCATCCCCACCGGCCAGCGTCCGCCGAATCCGTCCGAACTGCTGATGTCGCCGCGCCTCGCGCTCTATCTCGACGGGCTCGGCAAGCGCTACGACGCCGTGATCGTCGATTCGCCGCCGATCCTCGCCGTCACCGACGCGACCCTGTTCGGCGTGCTGGCCGGCTCCACCTTCCTGGTGCTGCGCTCGGGCATGCATACCGAGGGCGAGATCAGCGATTCGATCAAGCGCCTGCGCACGGCCGGCGTGCATGTGCAGGGCGGCATCTTCAACGGCGTGCCGGCGCGCGCGCGCGGCTATGGCCGCGGCTATGCGTCGGTCCACGAATACCTGAGCGCCTGATGCAAACCCAATCACGACCACGACGAGGATCCGATCCGATGAAACTCTCCGTACTCGTGCCGACCTACCGGCGTCCCACCGACCTCGCGCGCTGCCTGATCGCGCTGCAACGGCAGCGGCGCGCGCCCGACGAGGTGATCGTCGTGGCGCGCCCCGACGACGTCGCGACTCACGATTGCCTGGCCGACCCCGCGGTGCGCGGCGCGCTGCCGCTCACGGTGGCCCCGATCGAGGTGCCGGGCCAGGTGGCCGCGCTCAATCGCGGCCTGGAACGCTCCGGCGGCGACGTGCTGGCGATCACCGACGACGACGCCGCGCCGCGTCCCGACTGGCTCGAGCGGATCGCCGCCGCGTTCGACGCCGATTCGCGGCTCGGCGCGCTGGGCGGCCGCGACTGGGTTCACGAGCGCGGCCGCATGATCGACGACACGCGGCCGGTGGTCGGCCGCGTCACGCTGTCGGGCAAGCTGGTCGGCAACCATCATCTCGGCGTCGGCGGCGCGCGCGAGGTGGACATGCTGAAGGGCGCGAACATGATCTACCGGCGCGATGCGATCGACGGGCTGCGCTTCGACACGCGGCTGCGCGGCGCCGGCGCGCAGACCCACAACGACATGGCGTTCAGCATGGCCGTGAAGCGGCGTGGCTGGAAGCTCGTCTACGACCCGGCGGTGGCGGTCGACCACTACCCGGCCGAGCGCTTCGACGAGGACCGGCGCGACGCCGCCTCGCGCAACGCGATCGTCAACGCGGCCTACAACCTGCACCTGACGCTGCGCGACCACCTGCCCGAGCCGAAGCGCGAGATCGCCTGGTGGTGGTACCTGTTCGTCGGCACGCGCGTCTATCCGGGTCTCGCGCACGTGGTGCTGTCGCTCGGCTCGCGCAACGGCGCGCGCGTGCGCGAACGCTGGCGGGCGGTGCGGCAGGGCGCGAGCGCCGCGCGCCGCGATACGCCGGCGCGCAGCCAGCCGCTCGCGACTGCCTGAGCCCACGCCCGACCGGAGCCGCGCGTGAGCCGCCCGCCGTTGGTCCGCCCCGTTGCCCGCCTTGGGGTGTGCGATGCGGCGTGCCATGCCGCGTGCCCGTCGCCGCGGCTGCGTCGCGACGCGACGCACCCCGGCACGACGCGCCCCGGCCCGCTGCCGCGCGCCCCCCGACCATCCGAACCCGGAGCCCTCGCATGACCGCCACGAACGTCCACGTTCATCTGTTCTACGGCGCCGATCCGCGCACCTATCGCCCCGGCGACAACATCGGCTGCCTGTACGGCTATCACCATGCCGAATCGGCCGAGTTCGCGATGAGCTATTCGCGCGACGCGCGCGAGTCGCGCTTCGTCAGCCTCGCGCGGCGCGCGCTGAAGGCCGCGCTCGGCTTCGACGCGATCCACGCCTGGCGCAATCGCGAGGCGCTGCTGGCGGCCGACGTGATCTGGACGCATACCGAGCAGGAGCATCTGGCCGCCGCGCTGGTGCTGAAGCTGGCCGGCGCGCGCGGCACGCGTGCGCTGCTGCTCGCGCAGAGCGTCTGGCTGCTCGACCGCTGGCCGCGGTTCGGCGTGCTGCGCCGCTGGGTCTACCGCAAGCTGCTGGCGCGCGCCGACGTGCTGACCACGCTCGCGCGCGACAACGCGCTGCTGTGCCGCGAATACCTGCAGCGCGACGCGGTGCAGGTCTACTACGGGCTCAACACGCAGGATTTCCCGGTGCGCCGGCCCGAGGCCTGGACCCCGCACCGGCCGCTGCGGATCGCCGCGATCGGCAACGACCGCGACCGCGACTGGACCACGCTGATCGAGGCGTTCGGCGGCCTGCCGCGCTACGAGGTGAAGCTCGCCACGCGGCGCCGGATTCCGCGCGAGCTGCATCGCGACAACGTCGAGATCGCCTCGGTGTCGGGCATCGCGCGCCAGCGCGAGTTCTACGACTGGGCCGACGTGATCGTGGTGCCGCTGCGGCCGAACCATCACGCCTCGGGCATCACGGTGATGCTGGAGGCGGCGGCGGTGGGCAAGCCGATGATCGCGAGCGACGTGGGCGGCCTGCGCGACTATTTCCCGGGCGACTGCGCGGCCTACGTGCCGGCCTTCGACGCGAGCGCGATGCGCGGCGCGGCCGATCGCATGGTGGCGCAGCCCGAGCGCGCACTCGGCTTCGCGCGCGCGGCCTCGACGCGGCTGGTCGAACGCGATCTCACCACCGAGCAGTTCGCCGCCCAGCACGCGCGCATCACGCGCGAGCTGCTGCAGCGCCGCCGCGCGCCGGCCGGCGCCGCCGCGCCGCTGCCGCTGGCCGACTCGCGCACGCCGTCCAACTGAGCCCGCCGCCGCCATGAGTACGCCCGCCGTCCCCGCCGCCGCGCCCCTGCGGGCCCGCTCGCGCAAGCGCGCGCGCCGCTTCCTGAGCGAGCCGAAGCACTGGGCCGCGCAGACCGGCCTCTGGACCATCACCGCGCTGCTGATCCTGGCCCACCAGGGCTCGGTGCTCACGCTCGCGTTCCCGGCGCTGTCGATCGCCACCGGCCTGTGGCTGTACTTCCGCAGCCCGGCGCGCTACGTCGGCTTCCTCTGGTGGATGTGGTTCCTCGGCCCCGAGGTGCGCCGCCTCGCCGACTGGTCGCGCGGCGCCTACACGCCCACCAGCCTGATCCAGATCGCGCCGCTCGCCGTCACGATGATCGCGGGGCTCGGCCTGCTGCGCCACTATCGCGTGCTCGCGCAGCGGCGCGGGCTGCCGATGCTGATGATCCTGCTCGGGCTCGGCTACGCCTACCTGGTCGGCCTGGTGTCGGCCGGCGTGCTGGCTGCCACCTACGACCTGGCGAACTGGATCTACCCGGTGCTGATCGGCTTCCACATCGCCGTGAACGCGCGCGACTATCCGGAATACCGCGAGGTGATCATGTCCACCTTCATCTGGGGGATGCTGGTGATGGGCGCCTACGGGATGGTGCAGTTCTTCATCATGCCGAGCTGGGACGTGCTGTGGATGGTCGGCTCGCAGATGGCCTCGCAGGGCGAGCCGGTGGCCTACGGCGTGCGCGTGTTCAGCACCATGAATTCGTCGGGGCCGTTCGCGTTCGCGATGATGGGCGCACTGGTCTTCATGCTGGCCGCCACCCAGCGCGTGCGCTGGCTGGCCGGCGCGGCCGGCTTCATCGCGTTCATGCTGTGCCTGGTGCGCTCGACCTGGGGCGGCTGGGTGATCGCGCTCGCGGTGCAGCTCGCCAAGTCGTCGAATCGCGTGCGGGTGCGCATGGTGGTGGGCGCGATGGTGCTGGCCGGGCTGTCGGTGCCGCTGCTCACCGTCGGCCCGGTGGCCGACCGGCTCGGCCAGCGGCTCGAATCGATCACCAACCTCAAGGACGATCGCAGCTACGACGATCGCAACAAGTTCTACGCCACCTTCGCGCAGACCGCGTTCACCGACGTGGCCGGCGAGGGGCTTGGCGCGACCGGCTCGTCCACCAAGCTGTCGAGCGACAGCGGCGAGCTCGGCAAATACGGCAGCTTCGACAGCGGCGTGATGAACGTGCCGTTCGTGCTCGGCTGGCCCGGCACGCTGCTCTACCTGTCCGGCACGCTGTGGCTGCTCGCGCGCGCGCTGCGCGTGTCGTTCCGGCTCAAGGAGGACAAGTACGTGGCCGCCTGCGTGAGTCTCGCGATCTCGATCTTCGCGATGCTCGTCTTCACCAACTCCCTGATCGGTACGGGAGGGTCGTTGCTGTTCATGAGTTTGTTTTCGATCTTGTCCGCGTCGCACTGGCAGAAGATCCAGCGAGCCGCCGCCGGACGCATACGGGGAGTAGACCAATGAGAATCGCCATCGTCACCCACGTGGTACGCCACAACGACGGGCAGGGGCGTGTCAACTACGAGATCGCGCGCGCGGCGCTGGCCGAGCAGTGCGACGTCACGCTCGTCGCCTCGCACGTCGCGCCGGAGCTGCTCGAGCATCCGCGCTTGCGCTGGATTCCGGTCCAGCCGGGCCGCTTCTGGCCCACCAACCTGCTGCGCCAGCAGGTGTTCGCGCTGAAGAGCGCGCTGTGGCTGTCGCGCCACCGCGCCGAATACGACGTGCTGCACGTGAACGGCTTCATCTCGTGGGTGCGCGCCGACGTGAACACCGCGCACTTCGTGCACGGCGGCTGGTTCGCGAGCCGCTATTACCCGTTCGCGCTGACCAAGGGGCTGTGGTCGGCCTACCAGTACGTCTACACGCGTGCCAACACCGTGCTCGAACGCTGGGCCTACCGGCGCTCGCGCGCGATCGTGGCGGTCTCCGGGAAGGTGGCCGACGAGATTCGCCGGATCGGCATCGACGGCAGCCGCGTCGGCGTGATCTACAACGGCGTCGACACGCGCGCGTTCGCCGGCGCGCGGCCCGACCGCGCCGCCTACGGGCTGCCCGACGACGCGTTCCTGCTGCTGTTCGTGGGCGACCTGCGCACGCCGCGCAAGAACCTCGGCACGGTGCTGAAGGCGCTCACCAAGCTGCCCGAGCACGTCCACCTGGCGGTGGCCGGCTACCTGCCCGGCAGCCCGTATCCGGACGAGGCGCGCGCGCTCGGGCTGGAGCGGCGCGTGCATTTCCTCGGGCTGGTGAAGACCATGCCGACGCTGATGTCGTCGGTGGACGCCTACGTGTTCCCGTCGCGCTACGAGGCGATGAGCCTGTCGCTGCTCGAGGCGATGGCGGCCGGCCTGCCGGTGGTGACCGCGCGCACCGCGGGCGGTGCCGAGATCATCACGTCGGACTGCGGCGTGGTGCTCGACGATCCCGACGATCCGCACGCGCTGGCCGGCGCGATCGGCGAACTGGCGCGCTCGCGCGAGCGCTGCCGTGAAATGGGCGCCGCGGCCCGCGAACTGATGGACCAGTTCGGCTGGGCGCAGATGGGCGCCCAGTATCTCGCGCTGTACCGGCGGCTGATGCCGTCTTCCCAATCATCGGCGCACGGCGCGCCCGGCCCCGCCGCGGTGGCCGGACCCGCCCCCGTCGCCACGCAGGAGCCATTGTGATGAAAGACGTTTCCCCCTCGACGATCAAATCGCTGCAGATCGGCATGCACTGGTTCCCCGAACGCGCGGGCGGCCTCGACCGCATGTACTACTCGCTGGTCGGCGCGCTGCCCGGCGCCGGCGTGGCCGTGCGTGGCGTGGTGGCCGGCTCGGGGCGCGTGGCCGCCGACACCGGCGGCGCGATCCGCGGCTTCGGGCCGGCCTCGCAGTCGCTGCCGCGCCGCATGATGGCCGCGCGCAGCGCGCTGCGCGACGTGATCCGCAACGAGCGGCCCGACGTGGTGTCGTCGCACTTCGCGCTCTACACGTTCCCGGGCCTCGACGTCACGCGTGGCATCCCGCAGGTCTCGCACTTCCAGGGGCCGTGGGCCGACGAGAGCCAGGTGGAGGGCGCCGATTCGCTGGGCCAGCGCGCCAAGCGCTACCTGGAGCAGGCCGTCTACGCGCGGGCCTCGCGGCTGATCGTGCTGTCGAGCGCGTTCGGCGAGATCCTGACCTCGCGCTACGGCATCTCGCAGGAGAAGGTGCGGATCGTGCCCGGCTGCGTGGACACCGCGCAGTTCGACCTGCCAATCACGCAGGCCGAGGCGCGCCGCAAGCTGCAGCTGCCGGTGGGCCGGCCGATCGTGCTGGCGGTGCGGCGGCTCGTGCGGCGCATGGGGCTCGAGGACCTGATCGAGGCCGTGAACACGGTGCGGCGCCGCCATCCGGACGTGCTGCTGCTGATCGCCGGCAAGGGGCGGCTCGCCGAGGAGTTGCAGCAGCGCATCGACGCCGCTGGGCTCGGCGACCACGTCAAGCTGCTCGGCTTCGTGCCCGACGAGCATCTGGCCGCGCTGTACCGCGCGGCCACCGTCAGCGTGGTGCCGACCGTCGCGCTCGAGGGCTTCGGGCTGATCACGGTGGAGTCGCTGGCCTCGGGCACGCCGGTGCTGGTCACGCCGGTGGGCGGGCTGCCGGAGGCCGTCTCGGGGCTCTCGCCCGATCTCGTGCTGCGCGGCACCGGCGCCGAGGCGATCGCCGAGGGGCTCGAAGGCGCGCTGTCGGGCACGTTGAAGCTGCCCGACGCCGACGCGTGCCGGCGCTATGCGCGCGAGCACTTCGACAACGCCGTGATCGCGAAGCGCGTCGCGCAGGTGTACGACGAGGCGATTCGGGCGGGTTGAGGCGGGGCGCGAGGTTCGGCCGGCGGGCGGGTCGTCCGCCGGGCCGTCTTTCCGGGCCGTTTCTCCGGGCCGTTTCTCCGGGCCGTTTCTCCGGGCCGTTTCTCCGAGCCGTTTCTCCGGGCTGGACGAGGTTGCCCGATGCGCGGTGATGCCAAGGAGTGCGTTCTGATCGCGCGAGCCGGGCGGCGGGGCGCGTTGCGCTGCGTTGCGTCAGGAAAATTCCAGGCGTACGGAAGCGGACAGCCTGCCACGGCGGGACGACTTGGGAAGGCGAGGGGACGGCGAAAGGAGGAGGGCGAGGACGCGCCGCGTCGGCGGCCTCAATGCCGCCCGGCGCGCCATTGCCCCGGCGCGATGCCGAAGCGGCGCGTGAACGCGTGCGTGAACGCGCTCTGGTCGGCGAAGCCGACGTCGGCCGCGATCGCGGCCAGCGTGTGGGCCGGATTCGCGAGCCGCAGCACGGCCGCGTCGAGCCGCAGCTTCAGCAGGTAGCGATGCGGCGTCTCGCCGAACGCCTCGACGAACAGCTGATGGAAGCGGCGCGGGCCGAAGCCGCAATGCGCGGCCAGGTCGGCCACGCGCAGCGGCTCGGCGAGCCGCGCGCGCAGCCAGCGGTCGATCCGCGCGAAATCGAGGCCGGCGCCGCCGCGGCGTTCGGGCGGCGTGCCGAGCAGCGCCTCGCAGAGCCGCGTCGCGGCCTGCCAGTGGAGCCGGGGCGACGGCGCCGGCATGGCGGCGGCTCCGGCGCCGTGCGCGGCGCACTTGTCCGCCAGCGCGCCCGCCAGTTCATCCACCAGCGCGCCGAGCGCCGGCGCCAGCACGAACGGCCGCGCGCGTTCGAACAGCCGTTCCGGCACGGCCACCGAGGCCACCGGCAGATCCAGCACCAGTTGACGATTCGGGCCGAGGCCCGCGTAGTCGTGGCGCGCGCCGGCCGGAATCAGCCAGGCGCGCCGGCCGTCGATGCGCTCGGCCACGCCGTCGACGGCCATCACCATCGTGCCGTCCACGCCGAGCACGACCTGATGGAAGTCGTGGAGGTCCGACGCCTCGGCCACGCCATAGCGGCGCAGCGAGACGGACGGGCCGGCGGCGGGGCGCGGATGCATCGTGGGTGGCGTGGCGGCTACAAAGCGCGAGGAACGGACCGGTGCGCCGGCCTCAGACGGCCAGCAGCTCGACTTCGAACACCAGCGTGGCGTTCGGCGGAATCACGCCGCCCGCGCCGCGCACGCCGTAGCCGAGCTCGGCCGGGATCGTCAGGCGGCGCGTGCCGCCCACCTTCATGCCCTGGACGCCTTCGTCCCAGCCCTTGATGACCATGCCGCCGCCCAGCACGAACACGAACGGGTCGTTGCGGTCCTTGCTCGAATCGAACTTCTGGCCGTCGGTCAGCCAGCCCGTGTAGTGGACGGTGACGGACTGGCCGGCCTTGGCCTCGGCGCCCGTGCCTTCGGTCAGTTCTTCATACTTGAGGCCCGAATCGGTGGTGACGACGGTCATCTGCAACTCCTGAGTTGAACGGAAAACCGCCATTGTAGGGGAGCCGGGCGCGGGCGTCGCGGCTTCGGTTGGCGTGCCCGCCGACATGCGCGGGCGGGGCGTTCGAATGCGGCGCGTGCCGCGTCTGCGGTATTCTCTATGCCGCGTTCCAGAAGCGCTTCGTACCGACCACGGCGGCCGGCGTGGCGATGCCCGTGGAGATCCTCGGTCGGGTCGCCGGGACCGCCATGCGCGACGGCATCATGCTCGGCCTCGAAGTGGTCGCCGCTACGCGTCGAACGTGCCGAGCACCGCCTCGCAAGGCGTCGAGCTGCGCGAGCGGAGCGGCCGGCCGAACCGGAAAGTCCACCTGGCCCCCTGTCCCATGAACCTCGAGGAATCCGACGTGATGACGGCGATACGCGAAACCGGTGCGCATCCCGGCTATTTCCATGGCGGCGATTCGCATCGCGGCTACCTGGGCTCGGGCAGCACGGGGCCGATCACGTTCGAGCGCTTCTCGTCGCGCGTGGTCGGGCAGCCGCTCGAGGGGATCCTCGCGATCTGGCGCAATCTCCGGGAAGACGGGCGCGATCCGGCCTCGCACGCGCTGCTCTACACGCGCGCCCAGCTGAAGTCCGCGCAGGAGGCGCTGCGGCAGGCCGAGCGCAGCCGCCTGCCATGAGCGCGACGCGCGAGATCGGGTTCGAGGCGCTGCTCGCGCGGCTGCGCGACGCGGTGCCGGGCGGGCGCCGGCTGGTGGCCGTGGCGGGGCCGCCCGGCGCCGGCAAGAGCACGTTCGCCGCGCGGCTGGTGGCGGCGCTCAACGACGGCGCGCCCGGCCACGCGGCGCTGCTGGCGATGGACGGCTTCCACTACGACGATCGCGTGCTGAACGCGCGCGGCCAGCGCGCGCACAAGGGCGCGCCGCATACGTTCGACGTCGACGGCCTGGCCGCGATGCTCGCGCGGCTCTCCGCCGACGACGGCCACGAGATCGCCGTGCCGGTGTTCGACCGCGAGATCGAGATCGCGCGCGCGGGCGCGGCGATCGTGCCGGCCGCGGCGCGCGTGGTGGTGGTGGAGGGCAACTACCTGCTGCTCGACGATGCCGCCTGGGCGCCGCTGCGCGCCGCGTTCGACACCACCGTGATGCTCGCGGTGCCGCGCGCGGTGCTGGTCGAGCGGCTCGCCGCGCGCTGGCAGGGCTACGGGATGGACGAGGCGGCGATCCTCGCCAAGCTCGACGGCAACGATCTGCCGAACGTCGATCTCGTGCTCGGCGGCTCGGTGCCGGCCGATTTTCGCGTCGTCAACGGTTAGCGATGCGGCGCGGTTCCGGTTGCGGTTCCGCGTGAGGTTTCTCGCGCCGGGACGGCGCCGTCAGCGCCCCGGCGCGCGCCGCGCCGCCTCGTCCGTTTCCCCTTCCAGTTCGAACTGATAGCCGACGCCGTAGATCGAGCGGATGAAGTCGCGCTCGGGTCGCACCGCCTGCAGCTTGCGCCGCAGGTTCTTCACGTGGCTGTCCACGGTGCGGTCGGTCACCACGCGATGGTCGTCGTAGAGCCGCCGCAGCAGGAAGTCGCGCGAATAGATGCGCCCCGGGTTGTCCACCAGCAGCGCGAGCAGGCGCAGCTCCACCGGCGTCAGGTGCAGGTTGCGGCCGTCGAGCCGCGCGACGTGATGGTCCGGATCGATCTCGAACGGCGCCGCCGCCGGCTCGCCGGGCTTCGGCTTCGCCGCGTTGTCGATGCGGCGCAGGATCGCCTTCACGCGCGCCACCACCTCGCGCGGGCTGAACGGCTTGCAGACGTAGTCGTCGGCGCCGAGTTCGAGGCCGAGCAGCCGGTCGATCTCGTCCACGCGCGCGGTCAGGATGATCACCGGCGTGGTCGAGAAGGTGCACAGCTCGCGGCAGATGTCCAGGCCGCCGCGCCCGGGCAGCATCAGGTCGAGCAGCACCAGCGCCGGCGCGTGGGCGCGCACGTGCGGCACCACCTCGCGGCCGTCCGCGACGATCGCGGTGGCATAGCCTTCCGCATGCAGGTAGTCCGCGAGCAGCGCGGAGAGCTTCGGCTCGTCCTCGACGATCAGGATCGACGGGCCGTGATGATCAGTGTTCATGGTCCGGCTTCAGGGTGGGGAACCGCATCAGGATCCAGAGGCCGCCGAGCGGCGAACGGCGCGCGGCGATGCTGCCGCCGTGCGCTTCGACGATGTGCTTGCAGAGCGCGAGGCCCAGGCCCGAGCCGCCGCTCTGCCGGCTGCGCGAGACGTCCACGCGGAACAGCCGGTCGAACACGCGCGGCAGCATCGCGTCGGGCACGCCCGGATGCGAGTCGAGCACGCCGATACGGGTCTGCTCGCCGTCGGCCTCCACCGTGATCCGCACCTGGCCGCCCGGGTCGGTGTAGCGCAGCGCGTTTTCCAGCAGATTCTGCAGCAGCTGCGCGAGCCGGTGCGGGTCGCCCGAGATCGGCACCGGCTCGCGCGGGATCCGCGCGTCGAGCGCGATCCGCTTCGCGCCGAAGCGCTCGGCGAACGATTCGGCCGTGATCTCGGCCACCCGTGCGATGTCGACCGGAATCATCTCGAACGAGAGCGCGCCGATGTCGGCCAGCGACAGCTCGTGCAGGTCGTCGATCAGCTTGCTGAGCAGCGCGATCTCGGCCTGCAGCGAGGCGAAGGTGGCCGCGTCGGGGCGGCGCACGCCGTCCTCGAGCGCTTCCAGCTCGCCGCGCAGCACCGCCAGCGGCGTGCGCAGCTCGTGCGAGATGTCGGCGAAGAAGTCGCGGCGCGCGCGCTCGGCCGCCGCCAGCGCGGCCGCGAGCCGGTTGAAGTCGGCCGCGAGCCGGCTCAGCTCGTCGCCGCCGTGCTCGGGCACGCGCACCGCGTAGTGGCCGTCGGCCAGCTCGTGGGTGGCGTGGACGATGCGCCGGACCGGCGCGAGGATGCGCCGCGCCAGCACGATCGCGACCAGCGCCGAGAGCAGCACGGCCGCGATCGCGATCAGCCAGGTGGCGCGCAGCTGCTGGGTCTGGAAGCGCCGGTCGGCCTCGTAGAAGAAGCCGCCCGGCTTCGCGACGGCGAGCCAGCCGACCACCGCGCCGTTCGCGCGCAGCGCGTGCAGCGGCGTGTCGGGCGGCGGCGGATAGCCGGCGATGCGGTGCCGGGCGGCGTCGTAGAGCGCGATCGGCGGCGGATGCCGGAAGCCGGGCGGGCCGCCGTGCCAGCCGCGCGGGACGGCGCCGCTGGCGAAGGCGGGGGCGCCGGGCGGCCAGGGGGCGTCGTGCGGCTCGCGGGGCTCGCCGTCCATCCAGGCGGGGCGGGCGCCGGGTGGCCAGGGCGTGTTGTCCGTCGAGGCTGGGGCTTGGCGGGCGGCGCCTCGGGCGTTGTCGCCGGTGTCGGCATGGGGCGGCGTGCCGCGCTGGCCGCCGTCATTGCCGCTGCCGTTTTGCTTGCCGTTATTGCCGCCGCTCGGGTCGCCGCTTGCACCGCCGCGCGTGCCGCCGTTTCGATTGCCGTCTGGGTCGCCGAAACGCTCTCCGTTTCGGCTGGCAGCGCGAGGCGCTCCTTCCGGCGCGCCGGGCCAGCCCGCGCCGCCGCCGCTGTCCGGCGCGGCGAACCCGTCGCCGGGCCAGCGCGGGCCGTGGCGGCCGTCGGGCGCGAGGCCGCCCCAGCCCGCCGGATCCCATTCGTCGCCATGCTCGGCGCCGCTCGCCGCGCGCGGGAAGATCGGCGCGACCGAGCGCATGAAGGTCTGCCATGCGTCGGGCCGGTCGGTGACGAACGCCCAGTTGCCGTGTTCCGCGTAATCGTGTTCGAGCGCCTTCGTCACGCGATCCACCAGCTCGTCGTCGCGCCCCACGAGGTAGCGGCCGAAGCCGCTCTCGAAGCTGTAGCGCATCGCGGCGCTCATCGCCAGCGCGACGGCGATGCAGGTGACGAGGATCGCGAGGAACAGTTTCGACGTGAGTCCGACTTTCATGCTGGATGGGCGAGGCGAGCGATGGCGGGCGGTGGCGCGGCGGTGCGGCCGGCCCGGGCCGGCAGGCGAAAGCTGGCCGCGCGCCATCGTGGTCAGCCGCGGATTGTCCGTCTTTTGCGCGCGGCATGCGGCGGCGCGGCGGCCGATTCCATATTTTCTCCTCAATTCCCCCATTTTTGATGCGCATTCCGGATTTAGTCTCGAACCGCTCGCGCCACGTCCCGGACGGCGTCGCGCGGCAGCGGCGCCCCGGACGCCGTCTCGCCTTTGAAATCCGCCTCGACGCCATTGATAAAAACGGATCGTCCATGAGTATCAACGTTCTCGTCATCGAGTCGAACGAAGCCGTGCGCGACGCCATGCGCACGCATTTCAGCAAGCACCGGATGGAGATGTCCGTCTGGTATTCGGCGACCACCCTGGTCGAGCGCGTGCAGCGCGAGTGCCCGTCGGCGATCGTGATGCGCGCCGGGCCGGTGATCCCCGACGCCTACGCCGCGCTGCGCCAGCTGCGCGCGGCCGGCTACACGATGCCGGTGGTGATGATCGGCGACGAACCCGACGTCAGCGACAAGGTGGTCGCGCTCGAATTCGGCGCCGACGACTATCTGGCCGAACCCGTGAACCTGCTCGAACTGTCGACGCGGATCCGCACCATCCTGCACCGGCCGGTCGGCCCTTCGGCGGGCGTGATGGTGGTGCCGCCGCCGCGCACGATCGGGCCGATCGAGATCGATTTCGCCGGCCGGCGGGCCAGGAAGCACGGCCGCGACCTGGGGCTGCGGCCCAGCGAATTCGCGCTGCTGAAGGCGTTCGTGAGCCATCCGCTGCAGGTGCTGTCGCGCTCGACGCTGCTGGGCCTGCTGCAGGTCGGCGACGAATCGCGCTCCGAGCGCGGCCTCGACGTGCTGGTGTTCCGGCTGCGCGCGCTGATCGAGGACGATCGCGACCGGCCGCGCCATATCCAGACGATGCGCGGGCGCGGCTATATCTTCGTGCCGCCCGTCGAGGGCGAGGCCGCGGCGGCCTGAGCGGCGGCGCGCCGGCGCGGTACCGCGGCCGGGGCCGCGTCGGCAGACGCCGGGCGGCGGCCGCGCCGATGGCTGGGGCCGTGCGGACGGGGAGGCGGCCCGCCGCGCCGGTTTCGCGCGAGCGAGGCGAGCCGCGGCGTTCGGCGGCGGCCCTCGCGTGTCCGGCGCGCGTCGCGCGAGTTCGCGGCGGGCAAACCGGCCCGATCGCGCGCACGGCCAGGCTGTCCGGCGTTCGACCGCATAAGCCAGGCGTTGTATTTTTGCCGCCCCCACCGATTTTTTCACGGCACGCCACCCGGCCGACAACGATTCCTCGGACCTTGCCGGTTTCAAGCCGGACCTGCCGCTCAAGCCCGGCGGGCCGCCGCGCGGCACGCGCCGTTTGGAAGCCCGCCACTAAGCCGGGACTTGCACGTCTGCGACGAATCGCCGTATCTTTACATCGTTCAATGTAATCGATTTGGCGCGCGATCCGTCCCGCGACCCGGGCCACCCGCCCGGCCGGCGCGACGCGCCGCGTGCCGCAAGGAGCTTCGACGATGTCCGATTCGTCCGCCGCCGCCGTCGCGGCCGGCATCATGCCCGTGCGTCGCGACCTGCGTTTTCCGCTGCCGGTCGAGCGCGCCAAGGATTGGCACGGCCAGGGGCCGGCCGTCACGCACTTCTTCAATGCGCTGTCGCTGCTGTTTCCGGCCGGCGAGCGCTTCTTCATGGATTCGGTGCGCAATTACCGCGACCGCATCGACGATCCCGTGCTCAAACAGCAGGTGCTGGGCTTCATCGGCCAGGAGGCGATGCATACGCGCGAGCACGTGGAATACAACGAGATGCTGCAGGCCAACCGGCTGCCGGCGCGCAAGCTCGACCAGCGCGTCTGGAAGGTGCTCGGCTGGATGAAGCGGGTGATGCCGCATTCGATGCAGCTCGCCCACACGGTGGCCGCCGAGCATTACACGGCGATGCTGGCCGGGCTGCTGCTCGACGATCCGTCGCGGCTCGACGGCGCCGAGGACGGCTACCGGCAGATGTGGATCTGGCACGCGCTGGAGGAAACCGAGCACAAGGCGGTGTCGTTCGACGTCTGGAACACGGTGATGGCGCCGGGGCCGAAGCGCTACCTGATCCGCATCGGCACCTACCTGCTGACCACGCTGACGTTCTGGCCCACGGTGTTCCTGATCCACACGCGGCTGATCCGCTCGGACCGCACCGCCGACCAGCGCGTGCGCGGCATGGGGCGCGTGATTCGCTTCCTGTACGGCCCGCGCCACGGCGTGTTTCCGCGCATCGCGCGCGAGTGGTTGAGCTTTTTCCGGCCCGATTTCCATCCGTGGGATCACGACAATCGCCATCATCTGGCGAAGGTCGCGCAGCTGGTGGCCGAGAACGAGGCGCGGCAGGCCGCGTGGGCCGAGCCGTCGGTGCCGGCGGTGCGGCGGCGGTTCGGCACGGCTTGAGGCGGCCGAAGCGATCGCGGCGTGGTCTGAGCGGCTGAATCGGTTCGAGCCGGTGGCTTGCTACGGTTCGACGCCCTGGCGTGCCATGCCGCGTGGGCGGCCCGGCCGGTCGAGGTGCGACCGCGCCCGAGCCGGTCGATTACGGTTGAAAAAGCACCGGGCAGGCGAGGGCGACGCCGAACCGAACGGCGGCGACACGGCGAGTGTCGCCGCCGTTTTCGTTTTCCCGACCGCCGGGGCCCGACAAGCGGAATCGCGCCGCCGCGCGATCCGACCATATGCCCCGATTTGATCGGCGCGCGCACCGCCGTGTTTTGGTTGTGTGCACGAAACTGGCCCCATATCGTGCACCGACCGCCCCCACCTACGTGTGGCGCTCTTACACAGCCGCGCGCGTCAATTCACCGGCATCGGTCCCTTGCAATCATCCGAAAATGGACTAATCTTGTTAGTCAATTCACTTTGAGACTAACGGCCATGTCTCGACCCGCACCGACCCCGCTTCCGTCCGCGCCGCAGCCGGACGTCACGCCCGCGCAGATGTCCGCCGCCGGCCTGCGCGCGTTCTTCAACATCGCCCACGACTGGGATCTGTCGACCGAGGAGCAGATCGTGCTGCTCGGCTCGCCGGGCCGCTCGACCTTCTTCAAATGGAAGGCCTCGCCGCAGACGGCGCGGCTCGCGCGCGACACGCTGGAGCGCCTGTCGCTCGTGCTCGGCATCTACAAGGCGCTGCAGATCCTGCTGCCGCCCGAGGCCGCGGACGGCTGGCTCAAGCGGCCGAACCAGGCCGCGCCGTTCAACGGCGGCCGCGCGCTCGACCGCATGCTGGCCGGCAACGTCGGCGACCTGCTCGCGGTGCGGCAGTATCTGGACGCGGTGCGGGGGGGCTGGGCGTGACTTCAGCCGATTGCTCGACCCGCTGGCCCGTCTCGAGGCTCGACTGGGCGCCCGCCTATCGTGTGATTCCCACCCGTTTTCCCGCCATCAACCTGTTCGACCGCGTCGCGTCGGCTGACGATTTCGAGGCGCTCTACGCGCTCGAGGCGATGACCAACGACCGCGTGCGCGCCGAGGTCGGCCATCTCGACCTGGTACCCGCCGGCGAGCGCCGCTTCGGCCCCGGCTACGGCCCGATCATGGCCGCCTTCACGCATCTGAACCCGCAGGGCAGCCGCTTTTCCGACGGCAGCTACGGCGTGTTCTACTGCGCGCGCTCGCGCCAGACCGCGATCGCCGAGACGCGCCACCACACGGGCCTGTTCCTCGCCGCCACGCGCGAGGCGCCGATGCGCCAGCAGATGCGGCTCTACACCGTGCAGGCGCAGGGCGAGGCAGCCGACATCCGCGACTGGCCCGGCCGCGATCCGGCGCTGCTCGACCCGGTCGACTATTCGGCCGGGCAGGCGTTCGGCCGCATGGTGCGCGGCGCCGGCTTCGCCGGGCTCGCCTATCCGTCGGTGCGCGATCCGGGCGGCGACTGCCTCGCCGCGTTCCGCACCTCGATGCTGCGCGATTGTCATCACGCGGCTTATCTCGAATACAGCTGGAACGGCACGGCGATCGATGCCGTGTTCGAACTGAACCAGATCGGCTGACCGGGCCGGCCGCGGTCTTCTTACTTTCGGAGCGCTCGATGAAGAATCTCCCGATGTTGCTGCGCAATCGCCCGCGGATGTGGATCGCGCTCGTGATCGGCGTGGCGGTCGCCTGCGTCGTGCCGGGCCTGCATCATCCGTTCGCGCGCGCGCTGGTGGGCTGGGACATCGCGGTGTGGCTGTATCTGGCGATGATGTGGCTGCAGATGTCGCGCGCGCATTACGACACGGTGCGCGAGATCGCGGTGCGTGAGGACGAGAGCGCGACCACGGTGCTGACGGTCGTCTGCCTCGCGACGGTGGCGAGCGTGGCGGCGATCGCCGTCGAGCTGGCGAGCGCGAAGAGCCTCGCGCTGCGCGCCGGCCTCGAGCATTACGCGGTGACGGGCGCGACGCTGTTCGGCGCGTGGTTCCTGATCCCGACCATCTTCACGCTGCATTACGCGCGGCTCTACTACCAGTCGCCGAAGGAGGCGCGCGCGCTGCAGTTCCCCGATCGCGATCTCACGCCCGATTACTGGGATTTCCTCTATTTCTCGTTCACCATCGCGGTGGCCTCGCAGACCTCGGACGTGATGCTGAACAACCGCTCGATCCGGCGCGCGGGGCTCGCGCAGTCGATCCTGTCGTTCTACTTCAACATGGCCGTGCTCGGCCTGTCGATCAACGTCGCGGCGGGGCTGCTCGGCAGCTAGCGCTTCTTTTCCGCGCCGCCGCCGCGCCGCGCCTCCCGCCTCCCGCCTGCCGTGTTCGCCTCAGTGCCCCATGTCGTAGGGGCCGCCGCGCGCCAGCGCGCGATGGTAGGCCGGCCGCGCATGGATCCGCTCGAGGAACGCGCGGATCGCCGGCAGCTGCGCGACGGTGTCGGCGCGCGAGGCGGCCGCCTCCAGCGGGAAGCTCATCTGCACGTCGGCGGCGCTGAACGCGTCGCCGACGAACCAGCCCGTGGCGCGCAGCGATTCCTCGATATAGCCGAGATGCAGCCTCAGCTGCGGATCGACGAAGCTCGACTGCAGCGTCGCCGCGATCTTGCGCGCGATCGGCTTCGCGAAGAACGGCATCGGCGCCTGGGCGATCCGCATCGCCACCAGCTTGAGCAGCAGCGGCGGCATCGCCGAGCCTTCCGCGTAGTGCAGCCAGTAGCTGAAGCGCCGCCGCTCGGGCGTGCCGGGCGCGGGGGCGAAGCGCGAACCGGTGTCGTAGCGTTCGAGCAGGTATTCGATGATCGCGCCCGATTCGGCGAGGGTCTCGCCGTCGTCGGTCAGCACCGGCGACTTGCCGAGCGGATGCACGTCGCGCAGCGCGGGCGGCGCGAGCATCGTCTTCGGATCGCGTTCGTAGCGCTTCAGTTCGTAGGGCACGCCGAGTTCCTCGAGCAGCCACAGCACGCGCTGCGAGCGGGAATTGTTGAGATGGTGGACGGTCAGCATGGGCCTGTCGGTGAACGGGACGGTGGGGGGCGGGAGCGGCGTTCGCATCGGCGCTCGCCGCGGGCGGCAGTGATCGCGGCGAACGGCAGGCGGCGCGGCGCAGCGGGTATCCTGCCGGTGAACCGTTCACCGCGCGAGCTACCCAAGCCGTTGGCGCACCCACCACAGCGAGACCTGCCGATGCCGCTTCCGATGATCCGGGTGATTCTATACACGCACGACGTGACCCGGTTGAAGGTTTTCTACCAAACGCACTTTGGACTGCCGACGATCGAGGTCATCGACGACGAATGGGTCGTGCTCGATGCCGGCGGGATCGAACTCGCGCTGCATCGGGTCGGCGAGCCGTACCGGCATGCCGCCGGCGGCGCGGCCGGCGCCGGATCGAACGCGAAGTTCGTGTTCCGCGTCGACGACGGCATCGAGGCACGTCATGCCGCGCTGGTGCGGGCCGGCGTCCCGATGCGCGCGATCAGGCGCTACGACGGCTTCCGCTACCGGCTCTGCGACGGCACCGATCCCGAGGGCAACGTGTTCCAGCTGATGCAGGCGGACGACACCCGCGCCTGAGGATGCACGGGCGCCGTCGAACCCGTCGAACCCATCTAGCGCCCGGGCGGCGCGTCAGCGCGCCAGCGCGATGTCGAGGATCGCGTTCGCGAACTGGCGCGGATCCTCGAGCATCATCAGATGGCCGCGGCCCGCCAGCGTGCGATCGCTTTTCGCGCGCGGGCGCAGCCAGTCCGGCACGTGCCAGTCGCGCGCCGAGCGTTCGCCCGCGAGCAGATGCAGCGGCACCTTGTCGAGCCAGCCGGCGACGCGTTGCAGGTAGGCCGGCGCGCCGGTCGTCTCGACCACCGAGATGGCCACGCGCTGCAAGGTGCTGGCGGGCTGGAACGCGAGCTGGTCGGCCGCCGCGGCGATCAGCGCGGGGTCGGTGCGCAGCCCGGCGCGCGCGAGCCACCCGGCCGGATCGGCGAGGTCGCGCTGCAGCTGCGCCTCGATTTCCTTGAGCGGCATCGAGGCGAGGCGCTGCGACCAGAACGCGTCGTCGAGCGTGAAGTTGCCCTCGACGCTGACCACGGCCTCGACGCGGTCGGGATACTTCGCCGCGAACAGATGCGCGATCGCGCCGCCCACCGAATGCCCGACGACGAGCCAGCGATCGGCCGGCCCCGCGGCCTCGTCGATCGCCTCGCGCAGCACGTCGACCTGCGCGGCGAGCGTGATCGAGACGGGATCGACATCGGTGCAGGCGCCGTAGCCGAGCAGATCGGGCGCGACGACGGTGGCGGGCTGCAGCGCCTCGAGCAGCGCGGGCGCGTGCAGATGGCCGGTCAAGCCGTGGACGAGCAGGATGCGGGGGGAGTCGGACATGGACGCGCACCGAAAGGACGGGCAGCCATCGTAGCGAAAACCATGCCTCGCGGATAGCACGATCCGGCGTGATGTGTGATCGCACGCAGCGCCGATCGCGGTGGCGGCGGCGCGATGCAAGGCGCGGGTTTCACGAGCGCCGAAGCGTGGCGCGCCATCGAGCAAAGCCGTTGTTGGCGCCCGTGGTGTGCTTTGCGTGGTGCTCGCAGGCCGGGGTCGAGACGTATTTAAAAGCGGTGTCCGACACTCGCACCGCCAGATGATTCGGCGCATACTGGTTATCCCTAGCGCCCGGCACGACGTTTGCGAGTGCCGGCCATGCCTCCGACCCGAGACCCGACAAGGAGCGCACCGATGTCCGATTGCCCGCTCGATCCTTACTCACATCGCTACACGCACTGCCTCGCGTTCGGCGCGCAGCCGTGCAGCGCCGCCGCGGCCACGCTGCGCACCCATTTCCGTCTGTGGGCACCGGCCAGCGCCGAAGTACGGCTCGAGTTCGGCGTGGACGGCGCGGCCGAGCCGGCCATCGAGATGGCGCATGCCGGCGCCGGCTGGTTCGAGACCTTCGTCGAGTGCGGGCCGGGCACGCGCTACCGCTACCGGCTCGACGCGGCGCTCGTGATTCCCGATCCCGCCTCGCGCTCGCAGCCCGACGGCATCGAGGCGGCGAGC
The DNA here is from genome assembly GCF_022870505.1 of Burkholderia perseverans. Lineage (NCBI taxonomy): Bacteria > Pseudomonadati > Pseudomonadota > Betaproteobacteria > Burkholderiales > Burkholderiaceae > Burkholderia > Burkholderia perseverans. Next base: position 2,558,551 of record NZ_CP045093.1, on the reverse strand, counting down.
GAGGTGATCGACCCGCGCGCGTTCGTGTGGCGCAACACATCGTGGTGCGGGCGGCCCTGGGAGGAGATCGCGCTCTATGCGATCCGGCCCGACGCGATCGGCGGCTACGAGCAGGTGCGCCGCCGCCTGCCGCAGCTCGCGCGGCTCGGCGTGACCGCGCTGGAACTGCTGGCCTCGACGGACCCCGCGCAGGACAGCCTGCCGTTCGCGCCGATCGCCGCCTACGGCGGCCCGAACGCGCTGAAGGCGCTGATCGACGACGCGCACGGACTCGGCCTCGCGGTGCTGCTCGATCTCGATTACGCGCGCTTCGGCGGCGGCAGCGAGGCGCTGCGCCGCTACGCTGCGCCGTTCTTCCAGATGCGCGACGACCCGCATCACGCGCCGCTCGCGCTCGACCATCCCGAGGTCTGCGACTTCTTCTGCGACAACGCGTTGTACTGGATCGAGGAATATCGCTGCGACGGCCTGCGGCTGCGCGCGGCCGAGCGGATCGGCAACGCGGGCCTGCGCGAGATCGCCGACCGCGTGCGCGCGGCGGTGCCGAGCGAACGGCTCGTGCATCTGGTGCTCGGCAGCGAGCGCAATCCCTCGCATCTCGCCGACACGCACTTCGACGCGCAGTGGAACGAATGCGGCGAGCGCGCGCTGCACCGGCTGACGGGCCGCGCCGCCTATCCGTATCGCGAGGCGATCTCGACGCGCCAGACCATCCATACGCTGGCCCGCGCGCTGACGGCCGACGGCTCGGCCTATCAGCGCCCGGGCGGCGGCGAGGCCGGCGGCGGCTGGGACGGCGGCCTGCCGATGACTTCGCTGGTGCTGTCCGACGGTGCCAGCCGGCCTACCGCGGCGACGCGCGAGGCCGGGCTCGCGGCGCTTGCGCTGTCGCTGCTCACGCCGCAGATTCCGCTCGTGTTCGACGAGGCGGCGCCCGACGCGGCCAGCCGGCGCTTCGTGCAGTCGGCGCTGGCCGTGCGCGCGAAGCTGATCGCGCCGCGCCTGATCGATTCGCGGCCGCAATCGGCGGATCTGCTGCGCGTGGCCGACGGCGGCGAGGCCGATGCGCTGGTGGCCGTCTGGCGGCTCGGCGACGGCGAGGTGCTGAGCCTCGCGCTGAACCTGTCACCGGAGCCGCTGGCGTTCGACCGGCTGCCGGGCGGGACGATCGTGTTCGAGACGCCGCCGCGCGCGCGCGATCGCGTGCTGTTCGGCGAGCTGCCGCCGTTCTCGCTCGTCGCCTGGGTCACGGGCGACGTCAATCGCTATGCGCTGTCGCACGGCGCGCGATACCGGCCGCAAGCCGGCGCCAGCGCCGGTACCGGCGCGGCGGCGTTCGATGCCTGAGCGATAGTCCGCCGTCGCGCTCGACGGGCGCGGCGACGGTGCTTCAGTTCGAAGGCTGGCGGTTTGTGCGCCGGGATGTGATCGGGTCAGCTTCAATCAGCATGACGAATGATCCACTCCGCCCCGCTGCCGCGCCTTATCCCTCCACCATTCCCCGGATGCCCGCGATGCCGTGCGCGCCATGCATGCGCGCGATCGGCAGGTCGTCGCGCGTCATGCCGCCGAGCGCATAGACGGCCAGCCGCGTGCCGGCCACGCACTCGGCGAAGCGCGCCCAGCCCAGCACCGGCGCGCCCGGATGCGACAGCGTCGGTTTCACCGGCGACAGCGTGGCGAGATCGGCGCCGATCCGGTCCGCATGCCGCAGCGATTCGCGATCGTGGCAGGCGGCCGACAGCAGCAGGCCGGCTGCCGCCGGCCGCGCCGCGGCGGCGACGAGCGCCGCGTGGCCGAGATGGATGCCGGCGGCGCCGAGCGCGCGCGCCGCCTCCGGCGCGACCGGACCATTGCAGATCACGCGCGCGCCGGCTGCCCGAGCGCGGCCGATCACGCGCGCCGCGAGCGCCGCATAACGGTCGGCATCGAACGTCTTCACGCGCAGCTGCACGAGCGCGATGCCGGTCGCGAACGCCGCATCGAGCCGCGCGACGAACGCGTCGAGATCGGCGCGCGCGTCCGAGGCCGGCTCGGGCGTGATCAGGTAGAACGGCGGCAGCGCGGGCATGATCGGCAGAGGTTCAGAGCCGCACATGCTGGCTCAGGAAATCGAGGAAACCCTGCACGCGGCCCGTCAGCGCTGCGTGCCGGTAGTAGACGGCGTTGACGGGCTGCCGGTAGTCCGTCATCAGCTCGGCGAGCAGCGGCACGAGCCGCCCCTCGGCGATGTCGGCCGCCGTCATGAAATCGGACAGGCAGACGATGCCGACCCCCGCAAGCCCGAGATGCCGCAGCGTCTCGCCGCTGGAGGCCGTATGCGCGGGATCGATCGTCAGGCCCGCGCCGTCGTCGTCTCGCTTGCCGCCGTCGCCCGCGTGCCGGCGCAGCGGCCAGCGGTTCAGCGCCTCGATATCGCTGAAGCCGAGCAGCCGGTGCGCGGCCAGGTCGGCCACGCTGCGCGGCGTGCCGTGGGCGGCCAGATAGGCGGGGCTCGCCAGCACGTGCAGCGGGCTCGAACCGAGCGGGCGCGCATGCAGCGTCGAATCGGGCAGCGCGCCGATCCGGATCGCGATGTCGATGCGCTGCTCGATCAGGTCGACGAACCGCTCGTTGTTGGTCAGTTCGAGTTCGATGTCGGGGTAGCGCGCCGTGAACACCGGCAGATGCGGGACGATCGCATGCAGCATGAACGGCGTGGCCGCGTCCACGCGCAGCTTGCCGGCCGGCTTGACGCGGCCGAGCGAGACCGCCGTTTCCGCTTCCTCCACCGATTGCAGGATGTCGCGCGCACGGGCCAGCAGCAGTTCGCCCTCGTCGGTCAGCTGCGAGCTGCGCGTCGTGCGGCGCAGCAGCGTCACGCCGAGCTTGCGCTCGAGGCGGTTCAGCGCGCGGCTCACGCCCGACACGGTCTGCCCGAGCTGCTCGGCGGCGGCCGTGATCGAGCCGCTGTCGATGATCGCGACGAAGGTCTGCAACTCTTCGGTCGACGTCTTCATTATTGACCCGGATTCAAGAATGACTTGAGCCTAACACGGTTTTTGCGCGCCCCGTCCGCCCTCACACTGGCCGTCACGCAACGAATCGGACAAGGAGTCCAGCATGAAGATCTTCATCACGGGAGCGGGCGGTTTCATCGGCGGATCGATCGCGGCGGGGCTCGCCGCCGACGGGCATCGCGTGGTCGGGCTGGTGCGGCGCGAGCAGCAGGCCGCGGAACTGCGCGCGATCGGCGTCGAGCCGTGCGTCGGCTCGCTCGACGACCGCGCGCTGCTGGTGCGCGAGGCGCAGGCGGCCGACGCCGTGATCAACGCGGCCGACAGCGACCATCGCGGCGCGGTCGAGGCGCTGATCGAGGGCCTGCGCGATTCCGGCAAGGTGCTGCTGCATACGAGCGGATCGAGCATCGTCGGCGACGCGTCGGGCGGCGAAGCCGGCGAGCAGGTCTACCACGAGGACGCGTTGCCCGAGCCGACCGCCGACAAGGCGCCGCGCGTGGCGATCGACCGGCTCGTGCTGGGCGCCGCGCAGGCGGGGATTCGCCCGGCCGTGCTTTGCAACACGCTGATCTACGGCCATGGTCGCGGGCTGCCGCGCGAGAGCGTGCAGCTGCCGCGGCTGGTGCGGCAGGCGCAAAAGAGCGGCGTGGTGCGCCACGTCGGCCCGGGCCGCAACATCTGGTCGAACGTCCATATCGACGACGTGGTCGAGGTCTACCGGCTCGCGCTCGAACGCACGCCGGCCGAAGGCACGTTCTACTTCATCGAGAACGGCGAGGCCGCGTTTCGCGACATGTCGGCCGCGATCGCGACCGCGATGGGGCTCGGCGCGGCCGAGGACTGGCCGCTCGCCGAGGCCGAGGCGGAATGGGGCTACGAGATGGCGAACTACGGGCTCGGTTCGAACAGCCGCGTGCGCGGCGAGCGCGCCCGGCGCCTGCTCGGCTGGCAGCCGAAGCACGCGTCGGTGATCGACTGGATCACGGGCGAGATGGTGCGCGGCGCCTGAGGGAAACAACGCCCGTACGCGATGGCCTTGCCGCCGCGCGCGGGCATCAGGGGACCAGCAGGCGTGAATGCCGCGCCGCGCCTACTCGTCGGCTTCCTTGAACGCCTTCGGATAGACGCGCACCAGCACGATGCGCGGCCCGTTCATCTTCTTGACTACCACGTCGAAGCGCTCGAACGACACGCGCTGGCCCTCGGCGGGCAGGTCGCTGAGCGCCTGGATCACGAGGCCGCCCACCGATTCGGCGCGGCCTTCGTCGATGTCGATGCCGAGCGCCTGTTCGAGCGACACCACGGGCAGGCTGCCCTTTCCCATCAGCGTGCCGTCGTCGAGGCGCGCCCAGTCGGCGTCGCCCTGGCGGAATTCGTCGTGGATCTGGCCCACCAGCGCGCCGAGCAGGTTGTCGAGCGTGAGGAAGCCGATCGGCTTCTCGTGCTTGTTGCCGACCAGCGCGAAATGCGGCGCGCCCTTGCGAAAGCGCCGGAACAGTTCGAGCGCGGGCATGTCGGGCTTCACGTACTGCACCGGGCGCACGTAGTCGGACAGGTCCTCGAGCGCGGCGCCCGCGTGGCGCGCGAGCAGCAGGTCCTTCAGGTGGATCAGGCCGGACACGTGCTCGCGCGAGGCGTCGGTGAACAGCGGATAGCGGCTGAAGCGGTGGCGCGCGACCACCTCCATGTTGTCGACGAGCGGCAGGTCGCGGCGCAGGCCGACCATCTCGTTGGCCGGGCGCATCAGGTCCGAGACCGTCATCGAGGTGAAATCGAGCGAATGCGCGAGCGTGTTCCACTCGTCGCGGCTGTAGGCGGCGATCGGCGCCTTCGAGGTGCTCGCCGCATTGCGGCGGCTGCGCAGGATCAGCTTCAGCTCGTCGGTGGAGTAGTGCGAATCGCCGCCGTGGTCGGCCGTCAGGCCGACGATGCGCAGCACCGCGTTGGCGCTCGTGTTGAGCACCCAGATCGCCGGATACATCACCCAGTAGAACGCATAGAGCGGCAGCGCGAGCCACAGGCCGACCTGCTCGGGCTGGCGGATCGCCATCGATTTCGGCGCGAGTTCGCCCACCACGATGTGCAGGAACGAGATCACCGAGAACGCGAACACCAGCGAAATGCCGTGGACCAGCTCGGCGGAGCGGATGCCGAGCGCGTCGAGCAGCGGCGAGAGGATCTCGGCGAAGGCCGGCTCGCCGATCCAGCCGAGGCCGAGCGAGGCGAGCGTGATGCCGAGCTGGCAGGCCGACAGGTAGGCGTCGAGCCGTGCATGCACGATGCGCAGGATGCGGCCGCGCACGCCGTGCTGACGGGCCAGCGTCTTCACGCGCGTCGCGCGCAGCTTGACCAGACCGAACTCGGCGGCGACGAAAAATCCGTTCAGGGCTACCAGCAGCAACGCGCCGATCAGCGCGATGATCTGTATCAACGCAACAACTCCGGAAATAAGGGAAGCGTCAGTATAGAGGCGGAAAGGCGAACGTAAAGTTCGCCGTTCGGAAAAATCCTCATGCGGAGGCCGTGCGCGGCAGCGTCAGCACGATGCGCGCGGCGCTGCCGGCTTCGAGCACGGGCGGCGTGAAGCTGCCGCCGTGCGCGAGCGCGACGCGATGGCAGAGCGCGAGCGCCCAGGGCGGGCGGCGCGCGTCGCGTTCGAGCAGCGCCTCGCGCCGCGCGCCGCTGTCGAGCGCGTGCGGCAGCGAGGGCTCGACCAGCGCGGCCGGCTCCGGCGTGAAGCTGGCCTCGAAACTGACCGTGTCGGCCGCGCGCCGCGCATCGCAGGCGAGCGTGACGGCCGCGCCGGGCGCGCCGGCCTCGATCGCGAACACCGTCATCGACCACAGCGTCTGCGCGAGCCGCTCGCGATCGGCGTTCAGCGACGCGTCGGGCGCCGCTTCCAGCGCGGTCACGACGTCGATGCCGCGCGCCTCGCCGAGCGCCACGCGCGCGAGCGCCGCGACCTCGTCGACGAGCGGCGCCAGCGCGCAGCCTTGATGGGCGAGCGCGAGCGTGCGCGTATCGGCGCGCGGTGCGTCGAGCGCCGCGCCGATCAGCTTCGTCTGCTGTTCGATGCCGATCCGGATGCCGTCGAGCGCGCGTTGCAGCGCCGCGTCGCCGGGCGGCAGCTGGCGTTCGAGCACGTAGGCCCAGCTGTGCATCGCGTTGAGCGGGCTGCGCAGATCGTGCGAGGCGACCGACAGCGCCTGCTCGCGCGCGAACAGCGCGTTTTCCGTGACGTAGCGGGCGGCGCGCTCGCGCAGCAGGGCGGCGGCGGGATCGTCGTGGGACAGGGTCACGAGGCGGACGTGAGGAGGGTGGTGGAACCGCCATTATAGGGACCGGATGGCGAGCCGTCGCGCGGTCCGACGCGAGCCGCCGTCAGGCCGGCAGTTGCGGGCCTTCGCGCGCGGCGGCGCGGTCTGCGCGGTTCGGCAGCAACTGGCAGGCGAGCAGGCCGGCCAGCATCAGCGCGCAGCCGGCCAGCGCGCGCGGCGCCAGCGTCTCGCCGAGCGCGGCCCAGCCGGCGATCGCCGCGAACACGCCTTCCATGCTGAAGATCACGGCCGCATGCGCGGGCGCCGCGTTGCGCTGCGCGACCACCTGCAGCGTATAGCCGACGCCCACCGACAGCAGGCCGCCATAGAGCAGCGTGGGCAGCGCGTGCCGCAGCGTGGCCGCGTCGAGCGTCTCGATGCCGAGGCCGAGCGCGCCGCACAGCAGGCCGCAGACCGCGAACTGCTGGAACGCCAGCACGAGCGGGTCGTGGCGCCGCGCGAAATGGCCCACCGCAATCACGTGGACCGCGATCAGCGCCGCGCAGGCGAGCTGGAAGCCGTCGCCGACCATCACCGTGACATGCTCGTCGACGCTGAGGAAATAGAGGCCGACGGCCGCCAGCGTCGCGCCGGACCAGGTGCCGAAGCCGGCCCGGTGCCGCAGCAGCACGCCGATCAGCGGCACCAGCACGACGTAGAGCGAACTGATGAAGCCGGCATTGGCGATCTTCGTGTATTGCAGGCCGATCTGCTGCAGCGAGATCGACACGGCCAGCAGCGTGCCGAGCAGCAGCCCCGGAGCAAGCCCGGCCGGACGCCGCACGAGCGCGACGAGCGCCGCGCGTGCCGGCGCCCTCGCGAGCAGCAGCGGCACCAGCACCAGCGCGCCGAGCAGGAAGCGCAGGCCGGTGTAGAGGAACGGGCCGATCACGGCCAGGCTGAGCCGCTGCGCGACGAAGGCCGAGCCCCAGATCGCGGCGGCGCCGAGCATCAGCAGGTTCGCGCGGAGGTGTTGGCGGGCGGCAGGCGTCATCGGAAAACCCGGAATGGAAAGGGAAAGGACAGCGCGACAGTGTATGCCCGCGCGGCGAGCGCCGCCGTGAACCGGCGCAAGGGTATCGGCCGCAGCGGTTCGGGCGAGCGGGCGCGGCTGGCCGGGCGACGCGATCGCCGTGTCCCGCGGCGGCTTTCCGAGGCGCCCGGCGCCGGGCCGCGCGTCGGCTGACCGGGCCCGCGCCGGCTTCCCCGGGGTCGCGTCCGGCGTCGCGCCACCGGGCCCGCGCTTCGTGCCCGCCGCGGCTTGACGGGCCCACATGGCACGCGGCGCGCGGGCGGGCGCGCCGGCGCATGCCGTGTACCATGGATGGCATCGATGGCCGCCGGCGGTTGCACGGGTGTGACGGGCGGGCTGGCGAATGGAGGTGACATGACGCGTGTCCTCGAAATCGTGCTCGGGCTGCCGCTGCCGGGCGGCGGCGTGCCGGCTTCCCGGAGGCGCGGCGCGGCTCGCGCGGTGCGCGACTTCGGCGCGGAGCTGGTGCGCGCTTGGCGGATCTGTCCGCCGGTGCGGATGAAGCGCGGGCACGAACGCCTGACGATCCGCCCGCTCGCGCTGGCCGACGCGGTGCCGGCCGCGGCCGGCTGGCTCGCGTGGCACGAAGCGGGTGCCTCGGGGGAGGCGACGATGGTCGTGCGCGCGACGGCGTTCGCGCCGGGCGTGGCGGTGCGCGATCGGCTCGACCTGCCGTCGAGCGGCACCGCCGAGGCTCGAGCCGGCGGCGATGGCGCGGACGATCACAAGGAAGATGAACTGGCGAGCCGGATACGTCGTGCGCTGGCGCAAGGTGCGGTCCACGGTTACGAGATCGAGGCACCGGGCGCGCCGGCCGACGAAGCCGGCCGCACGCCCGTAGCGGCGGCTGTGATGGCCGGGCGCGCCGAAGCCGAGGCGGCGCAGGCCGTTCCCGCCGCGATCGAAGCCGGCGACGCGCCGGCCGAATTTTCACCCACGCCATCCGCCGGACCTGCCGCCGCTCCCGCGCGCGCGTCCTTCAGCTTCGAATGCGAACGCCGCCGCGGCCGCTGGCAGCGCGAGGATCGCGCGCCCGTCGAACTGACGCTCGACGACCTGACCTGGCGCACCGCCGCCGGCGCCGGCCGCCACTGCGAGCTGCGTCTCGCGGTGGCCGATCCCGGCGATGCCGCCGGCCGCATCGCCGCGCTGCACGCGCTGTTCGACGCAGCGCGCGAGCTGAGCGGGGCGGGGCCGGCGTTCCTGAAGCCGGCTTCGCTCGTCGATCTGGCCTGCGCCGGCCGCCTGCCCGATCACGACGACGGCCCGAGCTACGCGGCCTCGATCGAACTCGGCAGGCTGCATACGCAGCGCGAGGCGCTGTTCGTGCTCGGCACGAACGTGGCCGCGCAATGGCTCGGCAACGATGCCGGCGTGCGCGACAGCAACGATCCCGAATACGTCCATCAGATGCGCGTCGCGCTGCGCCGCCTGCGCACGCTGATGCGGCTGTTCAAGGATTTCACCGACGAGACCTATCGCGACGCGTTCGCGGCCGACATGAAGTGGCTCGGCACGCAGCTGGGCGTGGTGCGCGACTGGGATGTCTGCGTCAGCGAAACGCTGCCCGGGCTGGCCGAGGCCGATACCGACATCGCCGGGGCGCCGGGCTGGGCCGCGACGCTCGATGCCGCGGCGCGGCAGCGCGACGTCGCGCGCGGCGAGCTGCGGCAGGCGGTGGCGTCGTCGCGCTACGCGCGGCTCGTGCTCGGCTGGATCGAATGGCTCTGCGTGCTGTCGCTGGGCTCCGACGACGACGCCACGCGCAAGCAGCGCCGTTCGCTGAGGCGGCACGCGGCGAAGCGCGTCGACCGCTTGTTCGCGCGGCTCTACGGCGCGCCGAAGCTGACCAGCATCGATCCGGCCGAGCGCCATCACGTGCGCATCGACGCGAAGCGGTTGCGCTACGCACTCGAGTTCTTCGCCTCGATCACCTCGCGCAGCACGCGCGAGAAGCTCGTCAAGCGCGTATCGCGCGTGCAGGGCACGCTTGGCGACGCGAACGACGCGCAGGTCGCGCTGCATCATCTCGAACGCTTGTCCGCGCCGCCCGAGCAGCTCGGTTTCGCGCGCGGCTACGGCGCGGCGGCGCAGCGCTACGCGGCAGTCGCGGCCGAAGCGCAACTGCGCCGTCTGTGGCGGCCGAAGATTCGCGGCGCGAGGGGTGGGCGGCGTTGAAGGAAGGGGCGTTGGACCGTTGGCCGAGGCCGCCGCTCAGATGCGATGCAGCGGCGCGTTCGGGTCGAGCGTGGCGGAGGTCGGCCGCGACATCGGCCGGTAGTTCGGGTTCGCCTTCCAGCGTGCCCGCACGTAGGGGCGCTCGTGGCCCGACACCTTCAGCGCCACCTGGGTGACCCAGCGCTGCGACGGCACCGGAATGCCGTGCAGCGTGATGGTGACGATCGCAAGGCTGGCCACCACGGCCGGCACCGACCAGCGATGCGGCTGCGCGCGCCAGGCGATCAGCACGAACGACAGCGCCGCGAACGCGCCCACCACGCAGCCGGTGATCGCCTCGGACGGCGAATGCGCCGACAGCACCACGCGCGACAGCGAAACGGCCACGCCGAGCGCGAGTCCGAACGCGACGCCGGTGGCACGCAGCGCGGGATGGGCGCGCGTGAGCGCGATCAGCATCGCGACCGGATAGACCGAGGTGGACAACATCGAATGGCCGCTGAAGCCGGTGAAATCCCAGGCGCGGATGCCGATGCCCCAGCCGAGGAACGCGATCTTGGTCAGCGCGACCGCCGAGACCGCCGCGCCGAGCACGCCGAGCCAGGTCAGCGCGAGGCGCGCCGAATAGCCGAGCGCGAGCCAGACGGCCAGCGTCGCGGCGAGCGGCAGCGTAATGCCGGCGCTGCCGAAGTAGGTGATCCAGTTCCAGAGGCGAAGCGGCAGGTCGTACATCGGGAATCGGCGGCCAGGTCGGGCGGGAAACGGAGCCGGCGCGTGTCGCCCGGGGCGGGGCGACGGCGCACGGCAGGCGGCTGTCACCCGCGCAGTATACCGGGCTCGCCGCGCGGGCTGTCATGATCGCGCCCCCGGTAAAGCTTCGAAAATGATGTTATTGTGCAATGCACAAAATCATCCCGGCGGCATATTGTTCATGCCCCGATTCGACTGCGAGCCCCACTGATGACCAAGAGTCTGACCAAACTGTGGCTGGGCGGTATGAAGAAAATGCTGCGCACGCCAGCGCCGCGACTGCCGGCCGGCATCGCCGACGCGATCTTTTCCGCTCCTCCCGCCACCGAGGTCCGTCCGCCCCGCGCGGCCGATGCCGAGACCCGGCCCCAGCCGCCGCGCGAGTCGCGCGTGCGGCCGCGCGCGGCCGCCTGGGCGGGGGGCGAGTGGTCGCGAGGCGATCACCCGCTGCCGTTCGTGGTCGGGCGCTTCGTCAGCCATCTCGGCTACGCGCTCTACGTACCGGACGGGCTGCCCGAGGGCGCGCCGCTCGTCGTGATGCTGCATGGCTGCAAGCAGGATGCCGCGCAGTTCGCGCAGGGCACGCGGATGAACCTGCTGGCCGATCGCCATGGGTTCGCGGTGCTCTATCCCGAGCAGTCGATCCAGGCGCATTCGCATGGCTGCTGGCACTGGTACGACGATACCGAGCGCGGCGGACGCGGCGAGGCGCGTGCTGTGGTCGACCTGGTCGATACGCTGGTGGCGGCGCGCCGTCTCGACGCCTCGCGCGTCTACGTGGCCGGCCTGTCCGCCGGCGCCGGCCTCGCGACGCTGCTGGCGCTGCATTTCCCCGAGCACTTCGCGGCGATCGCGCTGCATTCCGGGCCGGCCTTCGGCGACGCGCATTCGGGCATCACCGCGATGGACGTGATGCGCCGCGGCCTGCATCGCGCGCCGGCGGCGCTTGCCGACAGCTATGCCGCGCCCGGCACCTACCCGGGGATGCCGGCGCTGATCGTGCATGGCGACGACGATCCGGTGGTGTCGCCGGCCAACGCCGACCATCTCGCGATCGAATTCCTGCGCCTGAACGGCCTGGCCGACGCCGACGGCGAGCCGTGCGGCGTCGAGCGGATCGACACGCTAGCGGACGACACGCAACTGGTCGATTACCGACGCGGCGGCACGCCGGTGGTGCGGGTCTGCCGCGTCGCCGGCCTCGACCACGCCTGGGCCGGCGGCGACGACACGGTGCCGTTCCACGCCTCGACCGGCCCCGACGCGAGCGCGATGATCTGGGGCTTTTTCGCGGACAAACAACGGCAAGCTGCGACAATCTGACCAGTATTTTTGAAACGCTGGCGGCTTCTACGGGTTTTCCCTATAATCCGGGTTAATACCTAAGCGATAACCCTTGGATTGGAGAGTTCGTATGATGTACCTGCTGAGCCGCCTGTTCCTGTTCCTGACGAAATCCTCCGAGCAGATCGCGAAAGAGCGCGCCGACGCCTATCTGGCCGACGCGACCGATCTCTACGATCTCGAATTTCGCATCCGCAAGCTCGATCACGATGCCGCGCGTCGCGCGCCGTCGTGGATGGCAGCGCGCTGAGTCCCGCGCGGCCGGATTCGCCCGGCAAGTCTGATTCCGGCGGTATTGTCCGCCGACAAAAAAGGCGTGGTGACCTTCCGGTCGCCACGCCTTTCCTTTTCCTCCTGCGCATCCCGCGCGTCTCTCGCGGTGGCGGCTGCGTCGCGGCACCGGGGTCGACCCGGAGGCCGCGCCCGCCGGCCGGTCTTACGCGATCACGAGCCGCACTGGCACGTTGTTGCGCGTTGCGTTCGAGTACGGACACACCTCGTGCGCCTTGTCGACGAGCGCCTTCGCCGCTTCCGGCTCGAGGCCCGGCAGCGAGATGCGCAGCTCGACGTCGAGCCCGAAGCCGCCCTGGTCGTTCGGGCCGATCCCCACTTGTCCCGTCACCGTCGCATCAGCCGGCAGCGTCTGCTTCGTCTGGCCGGCGACGAATTTCATCGCGCTGAGGAAACAGGCCGAATAGCCGGCGGCGAACAACTGCTCCGGGTTCGTGCCGTCCGCGCCCGTGCCGCCGAGTTCGCGCGGCGCCGCCAGCTTCACGTCCAGCTTGTTGTCTGCCGAAACCGCCCGGCCGTCGCGGCCGCCCGTGCTCGTTGCGCTCGTCTGGTAAAGGATGTTCATGGTGCACTCCTGTTCATGTCGATGAGGGGGAACTGGCGCGGCGAATCGGCTGCCTTCCCTGAATTCGTCTGCCACGACGAAAATATATTGAACAAATGATTAGTGCGCAAATGAAATTGCGATGACGCACGGCGAAGCGTTGGCCGGGCCCGTTTCGGAGCCCGCCCGGTTCGCCGTTCAGTCGCCGTTGTGATCCTTCAGCGCGTCGCGCAGTTGCCGCAGTTCCTCGCGCAGGCGGATCAGGAAGTCCGGTGTTTGCTGCATCGCACAGAAGAGTTCGGTCGGCACCGAGCGCGCCGCCTGGCGCAGCGCGGTACCCGCCGGCGTCAGCCGCGCGTGGACCAGGCGTTCGTCGGCCGTGCCGCGCACCCGTTCGAGATAGCCGAGCGCCTCGAGCCGCTTCAGCAGCGGCGTGACGGTGGCCGAATCGAGGTTCAGGCGCGCGGCGATGTCCTTGACCGCGATGTCGTCGGTTTCCCAGAGCACGAGCATCGTCAGGTATTGCGGATAGGTCAGCGAGAGCCGCTCGAGCAGCGGCTTGTACGCCTTCGTCATCGCGAGCGAGGTCGAATAGAGCGCGAAGCAGAGCTGCTCGTCGAGCGTAGTGGGGACGGTAGGGAGATCGTTCATGAGCGGAGACCCGTCGTTCGGGCGCAAAAAACTTGCACGCTAATGATTCTGCACCGAACCGTCGCGGCTGGCGAGCGCGGCGCCGGGAAACCCGGGCGCCGGCGCGTGGATCGGGATCGTGAGGCGCGCTCAGCGCGCGGGCGGCACGGCCGGGCCACCCGGTTCCTGCACGCCGAAGCAGCCGCGATAGGTCGCGTAGAACGAGCAGTAGAGCGCCGCCGTGACCACCACCGAGGCCGGCATCATGACTGTCATCGCATAGGGGCCGGCGCCGATCGCGTGCATCAGCCAGGCCAGCGCGAACGACACGCCGATCGCGACCGCGAACCACAGCAGCCCGTACAGCGTGAACGCCCAGCGGTTGCGCCAGCAGCTGACGACGCTGAAGAACAGCGCCTTGGCGGGCGGGATCTCGTGCCAGGCGGTCAGCACCGGCGCGAACCAGAACATCATCGACACCGGCACGTAGAGCAGCGCCGAGATCAGCAGCGCGACCAGCGTGTTGGTGGTGAGGATCGTGGCCGGGTCGAGGCCCTCGACGCCGAGGCCGAACATGATCCGCAGCAGCGTGCCGCCGTCGCCGAGCGCCGAGCAGGCGAACACGATCGCGATCGACACGACGTAGAGGCCGCCGAGCGTGAACAGGCGCTGCATCGTCAGGCTGCCGTAGGAGCGGAAGCCGTCGAGCAGGATCGTCGGCAGCACCGGCTTGCCGGCCACGGCGTCGCGGCAGGCGGCCATGAAGCCGACCGAGATGCCGGGGATGAACAGCAGCGGCAGCGCCGCGCCGATCACCGGCACCAGCGACACTATCATCATCGCCAGCAGGTAGCTGAAGAACAGCGTGATGAACGCGAGCGGATTGCGGCGGAACAGCCAGATGCCCTGGCGGAACCAGACGTAGCCGGTCTTGGCGGGGACTTCGATCAGTTGCATGGGGTGTGTCGCTCGGGGAGGGGCCGCGCGTGGGCGATGCGCTCGCGCAGGATCCGCTCGAAATGGCCCGGGTCGTGCGGCTTGAGCATCTCCGCGGCACGGGGCAGGTGGAAATCATACAGGCGCGAGACCCAGAAGCGGTACGCGCCCGCGCGCAGCATGTCGGGCCAGTGGCGGCGTTCGTCATCGGTGAACGGTCGCACGGTCTGGTAGGCGCGCAGCAGCGCGTCGGCGCGGTCGGCGTCGAGCGCGCCCGTGGCGAGGTCCGAGCACCAGTCGTTGACGGTCACGGCCACGTCGAACAGCCACTTGTCGCAGCCGGCGAAATAGAAATCGAAGAAGCCGCCGAGGCGCACCGCCTGGCCGGTGTCCGGCGCCGCGCCGGCGAACAGCACGTTGTCGCGGAACAGGTCGCAGTGGCACGGGCCGTCGGGCAGCGCCGCGTAGCCGCCGGAGCCGAAGAAGCGCTGCTGGTGCGCGAGTTCGCCCTCCAGCAGCGAGCGCTGGCCGGCGTCGATGAACGGCGCGATTGCCGGCACGTTCTCGCGCCACCACGGCAGGCTGCGCAGGTTCGGCTGGCGGTTCGCGTAGTCGCGGCCCGCCAGGTGCATGCGCGCGAGCATCTGGCCGACCTCGATGCAGTGGGCCTCGCCGGGCGCGAGCTCGGCCGAACCGTCGAGCTTCGTGACGATCGCGGCCGGCTTGCCGTGCAGCTCGCCGAACAGCGTGCCGTCGGCGCGCTCGACGGGGTCGGGCACCGGCACGCCGTGCCGCGCCAGATGGCGCATCAGTTCGAGGTAGAACGGCAGTTGGGTGGCCGTCAGCTTCTCGAACAGGGTGAGGACGTATTCGCCGCGCGTCGTCGTCAGGAAAAAATTGCTGTTCTCGATGCCGGACGGAATGCCGCGAAACGCGACGACTTCGCCGAGATCGTAGTGGCGCATCCATTGCGCGAGATCGGAGTCGGAGACTGCGGTGAAAACGGCCATGCGGGGGGACTTCGAAACGGGTTGGCAGGCCGGCGCGTGCGCACCGGCGGCTGCGGAGGGGGCGGGTTCGCCGCCCCGTCGGACCGGCGATGCCGGGCGAGGCGGATCAGTAGTTCAGGTTGATCGACGGCACGCGCGTGACCGGCACGTTGCCGTTGTGCGGACGCGGCGAGATGTCGGGCGTCGAGCTCATCTGGTAACGGGTGCCGAAGTTCGAGCGCACGTCGATCTCGACGGGCTTGCCGCGGTCGCGGAACTCGGTCACCTCGGTGCCGCTCACGCTCTTTTCGTGAAAGCTCGGCGTGCGCTGGATATCGGCGAAATCGATCTTCGACGTCACTTCCGCGCCGGGCCGGTTGATCTTGGTCAGATCGGGCAGGCCGGCGGCTTCGTCCTGCGCGGCCCGGGCCTTGGCCTCGTCGCTCGGCGGCGGGCCGTCGGCATGCGCGGGGCCGACGAGGGCGACGGCCGTCGCGAGCGCGGCGGCGAAAATGAGCGGCTTCATGGGTTTCTCCAATTTAACCTCAGGATTCTAGCAAAACCGGACCGTGTGCCGGGCTTGCCGTAGCGCCGGTGTGGCGGCTCCGCGTCGCCGGAATCGCGGGGTTCCTGTGATAATGTCGCAAGCAACTGAAGAGGCAATGACAATGCACAACGACATCAATCGCCAACCTCCGCTCTCGCCTGAAAATCCGCCCGTCGAAGCGTTCGACGATCCCGTTGCCGCGGTCGCACGGCTGTCCTCGATCTACGAAACCCATACCGCGTTCCTGCGCGACGCGTTCGCGCGCTACCGGCGCAGCGAGCCGCTCGGCGGCCATGTGCGCGCCTGCTATCCGTTCGTGCGGGTGCGCACCGACGTCAATACCCGCATCGATTCGCGCCGCTCGTATGGTTTCGTGGCCGGCCCGGGCGTGTTCGAGACCACCGTCACGCGCCCCGATCTGTTCGCGAGCTACTACCGCGAGCAGCTGCGCCTGCTCGCGCGCAACCACAACGTGAAGATCGAGGTGGGCGTGTCCGAGCAGCCGATTCCGATCCATTTCGCGTTTTCCGAGGGCATCCACCTCGAAGGCGATCTCGACCGCGATCGCCTGCTGGCGATGCGCGACGTGTTCGACGTGCCGAACCTCGCGAACCTCGACGACCGGATCGTCAACGGCACCTACGAGCCGGAGCCGGACGGGCCGTTTCCGCTCGCGCTGTTCACCGGCGCGCGCGTCGATTTCTCGCTGCACCGGCTGCGCCACTACACGGCCACGGCGCCGATGCATTTCCAGAACTACGTGCTGTATACGAACTACCAGTTCTACATCGACGAATTCGTCAAGCTCGGCCGCACCATGATGTCGGCGAGCGACGATCCGGCCGTGCGCGAGTACCGCAGCCAGTACACCTCGTTCGTCGAGCCGGGCGACGTGGTCACTTATAACGCGAATCTTGGCAACGAGCCCGTGGAGGGCGCGCCAGCCCCGCGACTGCCGCAAATGCCGGCCTACCACCTGAAGCGCGCGGACGGCAGCGGCATCACGATGGTCAACATCGGCGTCGGCCCGTCGAACGCGAAGACGATCACCGATCACATCGCCGTGCTGCGCCCGCACGCGTGGGTCATGCTCGGCCACTGCGCGGGGCTGCGCAACACGCAGCGGCTCGGCGACTACGTGCTGGCGCACGGCTACGTGCGCGAGGACCACGTGCTCGACGACGACCTGCCGCTCTGGGTGCCGATCCCGGCGCTGGCCGAGGTGCAGGTCGCGCTGGAGCGGGCGGTCGCGCAGGTCACGAAGCTTGACGGCAGCGAACTGAAGCGCGTGATGCGCACGGGCACCGTGGCGAGCGTCGACAACCGCAACTGGGAGCTGCGCGACCACCGCGAACCGGTGCAGCGGCTCTCGCAGAGCCGCGCGATCGCGCTGGACATGGAGAGCGCGACGATCGCCGCGAATGGGTTCCGCTTCCGCGTGCCTTACGGCACCTTGCTGTGCGTGTCGGACAAGCCGCTGCACGGCGAGCTGAAGCTGCCTGGGATGGCGGATCAGTTCTATCGCGCGCAGGTGGACCAGCATCTGCAGATCGGCGTGATGGCGATGGAGATCCTGCGCACCAACGGGCTGGCGAAGCTGCATAGCCGCAAATTGCGGAGCTTCGCGGAAGTGGCGTTTCAGTAAGTTGAACCTGAAAGGCGGCGCGGGCCTTGCGGTCCGCGCCGCCTTTTGGCGTGCCCGATTGGCGCGCGATTGCCCGCGCCGAAACTCGCCGCTTTCCGGTTACGGCAGATTCCTGATGAGGGTATCGAGCATTGCGTAGTCGTTCTGCGCGTCGACATTGATGTCGAATTCCATTCGCGTCAATCACAAGCCACAAAAACAAAGCCGCCCGAATTACTCCAGGCGGCTTTATCAAGCGTGAGAGTCGCTTCGCTTATCGCGTGGCGGCCGTGGCGCAGTTAGCGGCACTCATTGTGGCCCCAGTGTCCCGGCGGGCAATGCGGGCGGTCGTGGCGGTGATGATCCATCCACTCCTGGCGTTGCCAGTAGCGGTGGCCGTCCCAGTAACGGTCGCCGTGCCAGCCGATCACGACGGCCGGGCCGCCCGGCGTGACGACGACTTCCGCGTGCGCGGCGGCGCTGGAGAGCGCGATACCCATGGCGACGAGCGTCGTGGCGATCAGATTGCGTTGTTTCATGGTCTTCTTCTCCTCGAAACGTGGATCAAAGGTGGCCGCCGCGTCGAATGCCAAGCTTGCCTCGGCTTCGGCTGCGCTGTCCTGCTGCGGTCACGGCACGGAATCCAGTCTGGCGATCGGGCGGATTAATTGGCGTGTGGATTTGTAACCTTGGATTTTTTGAGACGGTCAGTCATCGGGCCCCGTTTGATGGCCGCATGGCCCTCGCCAAGGCGGCCGGTCCCCGCGACAGGCCCGGCGCGGGCCGCGCCGACCGACGCCCGGCCGTCGACAGCGAACGGACGTGTCTCCGGATACGCCTCGTTACGAATCCGGGCAAGTGTTTCGGCCGGCGATCCATGAAAACGTCGCGCAGGTCCGCTACGATGGCGCTGCCTGACGGGTTGCCGCAGGGGTTGCCGAGGCTGCCTGGGTTGCCGGTCATGCACCTCGTCGACGAAGATTGACGAAAATCAAGGGTTTTCCCTTATCATCAATTTCGGGCGTCGGCCGTTGTGTAAGAACACGCACCGCGCCTCCACCGGTTTTCATCCGCGCCACCACCCGTTTCCTCATCGAATTCGCAATGCTTCGCCATCTACACCATCGCATCAGGCACGTCGCCACGACCCGCCTGAGGACGCTTAATGTGCTCGCGGGCGCCTGGTCGCGCCGCCGGCCGTTATGGATGGTGTCGTTCGCGGTCAACGACGCGAGCCTGGCGGAAGGGCTGCGCGCCGCCTGCGCGTCGACGGCGATGCTGGTGGCCGGCAACCTGCTGCACGAGCCTGAGTTCGCGTGGGCCGCGATCGGCGCGTTCTGGACCTGCCTGGCCGACGCGGCGGGCTCGAACCGCACGCGTTTCGCGTCGATGGCGAGCTTCGCGGTGCTGTCCACGCTCTGCGGCGGCATCACCGCGTTCGCCTCCGGCGTCGGCACCGTCGCCGCGCTGCTCGCGGTGCTGGTGTTCACCTCGCTCGGCGCGCTGGGCCGGATCTGGGGCGCCGCCACCGCGCAGGTGACGATCCTGGCCGCCACCGCCTGCGTGGTGATGGCCGACCGGCCAATGCATGACTGGCATAACGGTCTCGCCTTCCTCGGCGTCTATTTCGTCGGCTGCGTGCTGGCGATCGTGCTGAGCCTGACGATCTGGCGCATCCATCCGTTCGCGCAGAGCCGTGCCGCGGTGCGCGGCATCTACGTGCGGCTCGCCGACATCGCGCTCGACGCGTCGCGCCTGCTGACGGACGCGGAACAGACGCAGCGCGCCTGGGAAATGCATGCCGCGAAATACCGTTCCGACGCGCGCTCGGCGCTCGAAGCGGCGCGCCGCACGCTCGCGCGCATGCCGGTGGCGAAGACGGACCGGCGCGAGTCGTATGCGAACCTGCTGATCGCGGTGGCCGACGGCGAGCGCTGGTTCGCGCACCTGATCGCGGTGGCGGGCGTCTGCCAGCGCGGCCGGCAGACGCTGCGCGATCCGCGCCGCGCCTCGCGCGTGCTGGCCGGCATCGCCGAACTGCTGCACCGTACCGGCGACGCGATCGACGAGGCGCCGTGGGAGCGGCCCGACGCGCTGCAGCGCCGGCTGCGCCGCTTCGCGCGCGGGCTCGACACGGCACTCGGTGAGTCGATGACGATGGCCCTGCAGCTGGAACCCGATCCGTCCGATCTCGCGCACCTGCCGCGCCGGCAGATGTCGTGGACGCGCAGCCTGCGCATGGTGCTCGCGCGCGCCTGGGTGACGCTGCGCGCAAACCTGTCGTGGAAGTCGATCGGGCTGCGGCACGCGGCACGCGTCTCGGTGGCCACCACGCTCGGCTTTCTGGTGGTGCGGCTGCTCGGCGTGCCGTTCGGCTACTGGACGACGATGGCGACGCTGCTGATCCTGCAGCCGTCGATCGCCGGCACCTGGCCGCGCAGCGTCGAGCGCGCCGCGGGCAGCATCGTCGGCGGCCTGCTGGCGGCCGCGATCGGGCTCGCCGTGCATTCGCCGATCGGCATCTCGCTGGTGGTGTTCCCGCTGGTCTGCGCGACCATGGCGCTGCGGCCCGTCAGCTACAGCCTGTTCGTGCTGTTCCTCACGCCCACCTTCGTGCTGGTGGCCGACTTCGCGATGCCGGCCGCGAACGAGCTGTCCTATGCGCTGACGCGGCTCGGCAACAACGTGCTCGGCTGCGTGATCGCGCTCGTCGCGACCTTCGTGCTGTGGCCCACGCGCGAGCAGATCGACATTCGCGGCCAGCTGGCCGCCGCGATCGCGGCGAACCTGCGCTATCTGGTCGACGCGATCGAGGCGCCGGGCCGCGCGAACCGCGAGGCCGAGCGCCTGCGCCGCGAGGCGGGGCTCGCCAGCAACAACGCGGAAGAGGCGTTCAACCGGATTCGTCTCGAACGGCTCGACGACACGCGCTTCGACACGGCCGCCTCCACGGTGCTGGGGCTGCTGCGCCGGATGGCCGGCACCGCCGCGCACCTGCGCGCCAGCGTGCATGGGCCGCGCATGGAGATCGACCTGGTCGAATGGGTGGCCGCCGCGAGCGACGACATCGACGCGATGCTCGCGACCGGCCGCGTGCCGCCGCGCCGTCCGCTGCCGCCGCGCGAGAAGCTCGCGCAGCTCGAGATGGACGCGGTCGGGCAGATCGCGCTGCTGCAGCGCCTGATCGGCGACCTGCAACTCGACGACGGGCCGCTCGCGCGGCGCAACACGGTGCCGGCGCGGCGCGCGGGCTGAGACGGCGCGCGGCGAGCCGGACGCCGCGCCACTTCCTGTGGCAATTCGGACCGCCGAGAACATATCGCAGTGCGAAGCATCAAGCCTGCTACATTGCCCGCCATTGCCCACCGTCGCGCGGCCCGAAAAGCAAAACGGGCGACGCATTGCGCGTCGCCCGTCCGGACGGATCAAGCCGCTCGACGATTACAGATAGAACATCCGGTCGTCGTCGCCGCGCTCGTCGCGTTCCTGCTCCGGTGCTTCCGGCGCGCTGCCGTCGTCGCCGGTGTCCTCGTAGAACGCGAGCACGGCTTCCAGCACCTGGTCCGGATCGTCGATCACCTGCATCAGGTTCATGTCGTCCGGGTTGATCAGCCCCATCGGAATCAGCTGGTCGCGGAACCATTGCAGCAGGCCCTGCCAGAACTCGCTGCCCACCAGGATGATCGGCACGAGGCGCGATTTCTTGGTCTGGATCAGCGTGAGCACTTCGGACAGCTCGTCGAGCGTGCCGAAGCCGCCCGGCATCACGACCACCGCGTCGGAATTCTTCACGAACGTGACCTTGCGCGTGAAGAAATGGCGGAAGCGCAGCGAGATGTCCTGGTAGTTGTTGCCCGACTGCTCGTGCGGCAACTCGATGTTGAGGCCGACCGACGGCGCCTTGCCCGCATGGGCGCCCTGGTTCGCCGCTTCCATGATGCCGGGGCCGCCGCCGGAGATCACCGCGAAGCCCGCGTCGGAGAGCTTGCGCGCGATCTGCGCGGTCAATTGATAGTGCGGGGAATCGGCCTTCAGGCGTGCTGAACCGTAGATGCTGACGGCAGGGCGGATCTCGGACAGGTACTCGGTCGCCTCAATAAACTCTGCCATAATCGTGAACATCTGCCACGATGCGCGGGCCTTCTTGGCCGTCGCGCGTTCTTGATCTGCGAGCGAACGCAAGCTCGGAATCACTTTTCTCTTATTCATAATGCCTGAAGAACGGAACCTGGAAGGTAAGACCCTGCTATTGGTGGATGGTTCGAGCTATCTCTATCGGGCTTACCACGCGATGCCTGATCTGCGCGGGCCGGGCGGGGAGCCGACTGGCGCGCTCTACGGGATCATCAACATGCTGCGCCGCATGCGCAAGGAAGTCCGTGCAGAGTATAGCGCGTGCGTGTTCGATGCCAAGGGCAAAACGTTCCGCGACGATCTCTATGCCGACTACAAGGCGAACCGCCCGTCGATGCCGCCCGATCTCGCACTGCAGATCGAGCCGATCCACGAGGCCGTGCGCGCGCTCGGCTGGCCGCTCTTGATGATCGAGGGCGTGGAGGCCGACGACGTGATCGGCACGCTCGCGCACGCGGCCGAGGCGCACGGCATGAAGGTCGTGATCTCGACCGGCGACAAGGATCTCGCGCAGCTCGTCACGGGCCACGTCACGCTCGTCAACACGATGACGAACGAACTGCTCGATCGCGACGGCGTGGTCGCGAAGTTCGGCGTGCCGCCCGAACGCATCGTCGATTATCTTTCGCTGATCGGCGATACCGTCGACAACGTGCCCGGCGTCGAGAAGTGCGGCCCGAAGACGGCCGTCAAATGGCTCACGCAGTACGAGACGCTCGACGGCGTCGTCGAGCATGCGGCCGAGATCAAGGGCGTGGTCGGCGACAACCTACGCCGCGCGCTCGATTTCCTGCCGCTCGCGCGCAAGCTCGTGACGGTCGAGACGGCCTGCGAGCTGAAACCGCAGGTCGAGTCGATCGAGGCGTCGCTCGCCACCGGCGCCGAGTCGCGCGCCGCGCTGCTGCCGATCTTCGAGGCCTACGGCTTCAAGACCTGGCGCCGCGAACTCGAGGCGATGCCCGAGGACGGCGTCGAGCCGACGCCCGAAGGCATCGATCCGGTGCCGGCCGCCGCCGAGATCGAGCGCAACTACGAAACCGTGCAGACCTGGGCGCAGTTCGACGCGTGGCTCGCGAAGATCGACGCGGCCGCGCTGACCTCGTTCGACACCGAGACGACCTCGCTCGACCCGATGGTCGCGCAGGTCGTCGGCCTGTCGCTGTCGACCGAGCCCGGCAGCGCCGCCTACGTACCGGTCGCGCATCGCGGCCCCGACGCGCCCGAGCAGTTGCCGCGCGACGCGGTGCTCGCCAGGCTCAAGCCGTGGCTCGAAAATCCGGCGCGCAAGAAGGTCGGCCAGCATCTGAAGTACGACGCGCAGGTGCTCGCCAACTACGACATCGCGCTGAACGGCATCGAGCACGACACGCTGCTCGAATCCTACGTGCTCGAATCGCATCGCACGCACGACATGGACAGCCTCGCGCTGCGCCATCTCGGCGTCAAGACCATCAAGTACGAGGAAGTGGCGGGCAAGGGCGCGCAGCAGATCGGCTTCGACGAAGTGGCGCTCGATGTGGCCGCCGCCTACGCGGCCGAGGATGCCGACATCACGCTGCAGCTGCATCGCGCGATGTATCCGCAGGTCGAGCGCGAAGCGGGCCTGAAGCGCGTCTATGCCGAGATCGAGCTGCCGGTGTCGTTCGTGCTGCGCAAGATGGAGCGCACCGGCGTGCTGATCGACAGCGGCCGGCTCGAAGTGCAGAGCCGCGAGATCGCGGCGCGGCTCATCGAGCTCGAAGGCGAGGCCTACACGCTCGCGGGCGGCGAGTTCAACCTCGGCTCGCCGAAGCAGATCGGCCAGATCTTCTTCGAGAAGCTGCAGCTGCCGGTGGTGAAGAAGACGCCGAGCGGCGCGCCGTCCACCGACGAGGAAGTGCTGCAGAAGCTCGCCGAGGATTACCCGCTGCCGAAGCTGCTGCTCGAACATCGCGGCCTGTCGAAGCTGAAGTCCACCTATACCGACAAGCTGCCGCGCATGATCAACGCCAGCACGGGCCGCGTCCACACCAACTACGCGCAGGCCGTGGCCGTGACGGGGCGGCTCGCCTCGAACGATCCGAACCTGCAGAACATCCCCGTGCGTACGGCCGAGGGCCGGCGCATCCGCGAGGCGTTCATCGCCGCGCCGGGCTGCAAGATCGTGTCGGCCGACTATTCGCAGATCGAGCTGCGCATCATGGCGCACATCTCCGGCGACGAATCGCTGCTGCGCGCGTTCTCGCAGGGCGAGGACATCCACCGCGCGACGGCTGCCGAGGTGTTCGGCGTGACGCCGCTCGAGGTCAGCACCGACCAGCGCCGCATCGCCAAGGTGATCAACTTCGGGCTGATCTACGGCATGAGCGCGTTCGGCCTCGCCTCGAACCTCAGCATCACGCGCGACGCGGCCAAGCTCTATATCGACCGCTATTTCGCACGTTATCCGGGCGTCGCGAACTACATGGAAACCACACGCGCGTCGGCCAAGGAGCAGGGCTACGTCGAAACCGTGTTCGGCCGCCGCCTGTGGCTGCCCGAGATCAACGGCGGCAACGGCCCGCGCCGCCAAGCGGCCGAGCGCGCCGCGATCAACGCGCCGATGCAGGGCACGGCCGCCGACCTGATCAAGCTGTCGATGATCGCCGTGGACGGCTGGCTCGAACGCGACGGCCTGCGCTCGCGCATGATCATGCAGGTCCACGATGAACTCGTGCTCGAGGTGCCCGAGGCCGAGCTGGCGCTGGTGCGCGAGAAGCTGCCCGAGATGATGAGCGGCGTCGCGAAGCTGAAGGTGCCGCTGGTGGCCGAGGTCGGCGCCGGCGACAACTGGGAAGAGGCCCACTGACCGGTATCGCACGGGCCGGCGGCGCACGCCGCCGTCATCGTGCGAGGCGCGAACCGGGGCACGATTCCTGCGGCGGCCATCCGACGCGTGCCGCGCCATCGCCATCCGGCGAAGCGGGCGCGCGGGCTGTCGGCCGGCCGCGATGCCTCGTCACCGCCCGGCCGCATGCATTCCCGAACCGCGAAAGGGGGATTGATGCATCGTTTCATCATCGTAGGCGGCGGCGCCGGCGGGCTCGAACTCGCGACCCGGCTTGGCGACCGCTACGGCGCGCGCGGCAGGCGCGAGGCCCGCGCGCTGGTCACGCTGGTCGACCGTTATCCGACCCACATCTGGAAACCGCTGCTGCACGAGGTGGCCGCGGGCAGCATGGATCCTTTTACACAGGAGCTTGAATATGCCGCCCAGGCGCGCTGGCATGGCTTCGAGTTCCAGCAGGGCGAGCTGACCTCGATCGATCGCGGCGCGCGGCGCGTCGTGGTGGCCGCGGTACATGACAGCGACGGCCTCGAACTGATGCCCGAGCGCGTGCTCGAATACGACACGCTGGTCATCGCGATAGGTAGTACCACTCACTTTTTCGGCGTCGACGGCGCGCAGCAGCACGCGATCGCGCTCGATACGGTGGGCGAGGCCGAGCGCTTCCGCAAGCGCCTGATCGCGGCCTGCATCCGCGCCGAGTACCGCGTACCTGAGCCGGAGCCGGGGCAGACGGCCGTCGTGCCGGACCTGCCCGAGGCGCTCCAGCTGGCGGCACCGGCCGAACCGCGCGTGCAGGTCGCGATCGTCGGCGCCGGCGCGACCGGCGTGGAGCTGTCCGCCGAGTTGCGCAACACCGCCCAGGTCCTGGCCGCCTACGGCCTGCACAAACTCGATCCGAAGCACGACGTCGGCATCGTGCTGATCGAATCGGGGCCGCGCATCCTGCCCGCGCTGCCCGAGCGCGTGTCGAATGCGACCGCCGAACTGCTCGGCAAGCTCGGCGTGCGGCTGATGATGGGCGAGCGCGTGACCGAGGTCGCGCCGGGGCGCGTGCGGACCGCGAGCGGCCAGACGGTGCGCGCCGACCTGACGGTCTGGGCGGCCGGCATCAAGGCGCCGGCCCTGCTGTCGCGCCTCGACGGCCTCGAGGTGAACCGGCTCGGCCAGCTCGTCGTGCGTCAGACGCTGCAGACCACGCTCGACGACGACGTGTTCGCGCTCGGCGACTGCGCGGCCTGCGCGTGGGTCGGCTCCGATCGAGGCGTGCCGCCGCGCGCGCAGGCCGCGCACCAGCAGGCCAGCTTCCTGCTGCGCGCGCTGGCCTGCCGGCTCGACCGGCGGCCGCTGCCGTCGTTCACCTATCGCGACTTCGGCTCGCTGGTCTCGCTCGGCCACTTCAGCGCGGTCGGCAGCCTGATGGGCGGGCTGATCGGCGGCAACATGCTGATCGAGGGACTGTTCGCGCGCTTCATGTACATGTCGCTGTATCGGCTCCATATTGCAGCGCTGCACGGCTATCCACGCATGATGCTCGACACCGTCGCGCACTGGCTGCGCCGCTCGACGCTGCCGCGCGTGAAGCTGCACTGACCGGCCGCGAGGCGCCGGCTGCCGGCTGGCGCGACGCTGACGCCGGGCTGGCGGCGCGCTGACAGGCGGCACGGCGTGCGCGAAACAGTTGACGGCGCCGGCCATGTTTCGGCATCGTGTGCGGGTTCCGGGCGAACGGGGACGGATGGATGACCGCCGTTCCCGTCCGCGCCCGTTCGAATCCCCGGTGTCGCCGCCGTGCCCCGGCGCCACCGCCGCGCTGAATAACCAGGAGCCCTCCATGCTGAAACCCGAAGTGGACAGTCTCGTTCCGCACGTCCCGTTCAGTCGCCGCCGCTTCGTGCAGGCGGCGCTCGGCGGCTCGTTCGCCGCCGCGGTGCTGCCGGTGTCCGCACAAACGATCACGACCGACAGCAACGGCCTCGACTGCGACACGGTCGAGATCCGCTCGGGTGACGCGAGCGTGCCCGCCTATCGCGCACAGCCGGACGGCAAGAGCAACCTGCCGGTGATCGTCGTGATCCACGAGGTGTTCGGCGTTCACGCGCACATCGCCGACGTCTGTCGCCGCTTCGCGAAGCTCGGCTATCTCGCGATCGCGCCGGACCTGTACGCGCGGCAGGGCGATCCGTCGAAATATCCGACCATCCAGGGCCTCTACGAGGCGATCGTCAGCAAGGTGCCCGATCGTCAGGTCAGCGAGGATCTCGACGCGACGGTTGCGTGGGCCGGCAAGAACGGCGGGGATCTGACGCGGCTCGGCGTCAACGGCTTCTGCTGGGGCGGCCGGCAGGCCTGGCTGTTCGCCGAGCACAATCCGCACGTGCGCGCGGCGGTGGCCTGGTACGGCAAGGTGGTAGGCGATCGCAACGAAATGACGCCGTTCAATCCGATCGATCACGCGGCCGACCTGAAGGGGCCGGTGCTCGGCCTGTACGGCGCGAAGGACGACAGCATTCCGCAGGACACGCTGGCCCAGATGCGCGGCAAGCTGCTCGCGAGCGGCACGCAGGCCGGCCGCGAGTCGGAGATCCTCGCCTATCCGGACGCGGCGCACGCGTTCTTCGCCGACTACCGGCCGAGCTACGTGAAGGCCGATGCCGAGGACGGCTGGAAGCGCGCGCTCGCGTGGTTCCACCGGTACGGCGTCATGTGACGCCGCCGACGCGGATCAGGGATTCGGGCCGGTCGCGACCGGCCGCGACGGGTCCGCGCTCCATTCGCTCCACGAGCCCGCGTACAGCAGCGGGTTGTGGAGCCCGGCGATCTCCATGGCCAGCGCGTTATGGCAGGCCGTCACGCCCGAGCCGCACTGCAGGATCACGTTGTTGGCCGGCTGGTCGCCGATCACGCGCACCCATTCGTCGCGCAGCTCGTGGCCGCTCTTGAAGCGGCCTTCCAGGTTCAGGTTGTCCTTGAAGAAGCGGTTCACGGCGCCGGGGATATGGCCGCCGACGCGGTCGAGCGTCTCGTTCTCGCCGCGATAGCGGTCCGCGGCGCGCGCATCCACCACCAGCCGCGCTTTCGACGCGAGGTTGGCGACCACGGCCGCCGCGTCGATCACGGTCGCGAGCGGCGGCTGCGCGCGAAAATCGCCGGCGCGTTCGGCCGGCACGTCGCGCGTGAGCGCGCCGCCCGCCGCCTGCCACGCCGGCAGGCCGCCGTCGAGCACCGCCACCGAATCATGGCCGAGCCAGCGCAGCAGCCACCACAGCCGCGCCGCGTACATGCCGCCATGCGCGTCGTAGGCGACCACCTGCTGGTTCGCGCGCAGGCCCTGCGCGGCGAGCGTCGCGACCAGCGTCTCGCGCGCGGGCAGCGGATGGCGGCCGTTGCTGCCCGTCTTCGGGCCGGACAGGTCGCGGTCGATGTTCAGGTAGCGCGCGCCGGGCAGATGGCCGGCCGCGTAGGCCTGCGCGCCGGCGTCGGGATCGGTCAGATCGAAGCGGCAATCGAACACGAGGACGCTGTCCGGCGCGGCGGCGAGACGTTCCGCCAGATTGTCGGCGGAGATGAGCGTCGTGTAATGAGTGTGGGACATGGTAGCTCCTGCGGGGGAAACGGGCCGGAACCAACAAGTCTAAACAAAAAAAGACAGGCCGAAGCCTGTCTTTTGCGGGTCCCGCCGATGCGATGCCGGGCGCGTCAGATCGTGCCCAGCTTGCGGCGCAGGAACTCGTGGAAGTGCTGCATGCCGTCTTCCATCGGGCTCTGGTAGGGCCCGACCTGCGACTCGCCGCGTTCCATCAGCGCGCGGCGGCCCGCATCCATGCGCAGCGCGATCTCGTCGTCCTCGACCGCCGTTTCCATGTAGGCCGCGCGTTCCGCCTCGACGAATTCGCGCTCGAACAGCGCGATCTCCTCGGGGTAATAGAACTCGACGATGTTGGTCGTCTTCTGCGGGCCGCGCGGGATCAGCCACGACACCACGAGCACGTGCGGATACCACTCGATCATCAGGCCCGGGTAATAGACCATCCAGATCGCGCCGAACTCGGGCGGCACGCCGTCGCGGAAGCGCAGCACCTGCTCGTGCCACTTCTGGTACGTCGGGCTGCCCGGCTTGGCGAGCGCGTTGTGTACGCCGACCGTCTGCACGCTGTACCAGTCGCCGAACTCCCATTTGAGATCGTCGCAGGACACGAAGCTGCCGAGGCCCGGGTGGAACGGGACGACGTGGTAATCCTCGAGGTAGACCTCGATGAACGTCTTCCAGTTGTAGTCGCATTCATGCACTTCGACGTGATCGAACAGGTAGTCCGAGAAGTTGAAGTGATGGCGCGTGCCAAGGTTCGCGAGATCCTTGGCAACGTTGCGGCCTTCCGCCTCGAACAGCAGGCCCTGCCAGTTCTGCAGCGGCGTGCTGTTCAGGTTCAGGCAGGGTTTGTCGGGGAAGTGCGGCGCCCCGAGCAGCTGGCCATCGAGATCGTAAGTCCAGCGGTGCAGCGGACACACGATGTTGTTCGTGTGGCCGCGGCCGTTCAGCATGATCGCCTGCCGGTGACGGCAGACATTGGAAAGCAACTCGATGCGGGATTCCTGGTTGCGCACTAGCACGCGGCCTTCCTTTTCGGAGGGCAGCGCAAAATAATCTCCCGCCTCGGGCACCATCAGCTCGTGCCCGATGTAACGAGGTCCTTGCCTGAAGAGAGTTTCGACTTCGCGCGCCAGAAGCGCCTCGTCGAAATAAGCCGTGACTGGCAGTTGGCTCGATGCCGACTTCAACTGCAGCGCGTCGCTCAGATTGGACATTCCCACTCCCGGTGAAAGCGTGAAAGCAGTGAACAACCCAACCATCGAAGAATCGATTTAGGGGAACCGATGATTGTACCTGGAAATGCATCCGTCGGGTAGGTTAAGTGCCTGATTTGTGTCAAAATTTCGACCATCGGATGCGACATTTGGCCTCGCGTCTGTGGGGCGGGTCACGTTGACGGGGGCGGATCGGTTACGCGGACGGGGCCTCGATTCCGCTTTTGCCGTAGAATGTCCGACTTGTTTTTAAATTTGACACCTCGTCCCATGGCGAAAAACGCAACTCCGGGCGCTGCGGCGTCGGGTGCCGGCTCCGATTCGGCGCCGGCTTCCTACGAAACGGCGCTCGAGGAGCTCGAGACGCTGGTCGCACGGATGGAGGGCGGGACCCTGAGCCTCGAGGATTCGCTGGGCGCGTATCGCCGCGGCGCAGTCCTTGTTGCGTTTTGCCAACAGCAGCTCGACAAGGTGGAGCAGCAGGTGCGCGTGCTCGACGGGGCCGCGCTGAAGCCGCACTCCACCGGCGTGGCCGCTACGGACGGCGAAGACGACGATCTATGACATTCGAACAATGGATGCGCGCGGTGCTGGCGCGCGTCGAAGATGCGCTTGGCCACTATCTGCCGGCCGAGACGGTGGTTCCCGGCACGCTTCACGAAGCGATGCGCTATGCGGTGATGGGTGGGGGCAAACGCGTGCGGCCGCTGCTGTGCCATGCGGCCGGTGAGTTGACGGGCGCGAGCGAGGCGGCCAGCAATGCCGCGTCGGCCGCGCTGGAGATGATCCACGTCTACTCGCTCGTCCACGACGACATGCCGTGCATGGATGACGACGCGCTGCGCCGCGGCAAGCCGACCGTCCATGTGCAGTACGACGAGCCGACGGCGCTGCTGGTCGGCGACGCGCTGCAATCGCAGGCGTTCGTCGCATTGACCGATGCCGCCGCGCTCTCGCCGCAGCAGCAGGCCGCGCTGGTGCGCGAGCTGGCGCTCGCGAGCGGCTCGATCGGCATGGCCGGCGGGCAGGCGATCGACCTCGCCAGCGTCGGCCAGACGCTGACGCGCGAACAGCTCGAAACGATGCACCGGATGAAGACGGGCGCGCTGCTGCGCGCCTCGGTGCGCATGGGTGCGCTGGCCGGCGAAACGCCGGGCGAAGACACGATGCGCGCGCTCGACGCCTATGCGGCCGCGGTCGGCCTCGCGTTCCAGGTGGTCGACGACATTCTCGACGTCACGACCGATTCCGCCACGCTCGGCAAGACGGCGGGCAAGGACGCGGCGGCCAACAAGCCCACCTACGTGTCGATCATCGGTCTCGATGCGTCGCGCGAGCTGGCCGCGCAGCTGCGTGCCGATGCGCACGCGGCGCTGCAACCGTTCGGCGCGCGCGCGCAACGCCTTGCCGAACTTGCCGACCTGGTAGTGAACCGGGTCAGCTGACGCGAAAGCCCGCCGCCGCGCCTGGCCTTGCAAGAAAGGCGCGCGAAGGAGTGCGGGCGCGTTTGATTTCCTACAATGGAACGACGATGTACGACCTGCTGAAAACCATCGACGATCCGGCGGACCTGCGCCGCCTCGATCGCCGCCAACTGCAACCGCTCGCCGACGAGCTGCGCGCGTTCGTGCTCGACAGCGTGTCGAAGACGGGCGGCCATTTGTCGTCCAACCTCGGCACCGTCGAACTGACGCTGGCGTTGCATTACGTGTTCAACACGCCGAACGATCGCATCGTGTGGGATGTCGGTCACCAGACCTATCCGCACAAGATCCTGACCGGCCGCCGCGACCAGATGGACACGCTGCGCCAGTTCGACGGCATCTCGGGCTTCCCGCGCCGCTCGGAGTCGGTCTACGACACGTTCGGCACCGCGCACTCGAGCACCTCGATCTCGGCCGCGCTCGGCATGGCGATCGGCAGCCAGCTGAACGGCGACGACCGCTTCTCGATCGCCGTGATCGGCGACGGCGCGATGACGGCCGGCATGGCGTTCGAGGCGATGAACAACGCCGGCGTGTCCGAGGACGCGAAGCTGCTCGTGATCCTCAACGACAACGACATGTCGATCTCGCCGCCGGTCGGCGCGCTGAACCGCCATCTCGCGCGCCTGATGTCGGGCCGTTTCTACGCGGCCGCGCGCGCCGGCGTGGAAAAGGTGCTGAGCGTCGCGCCGCCCGTGCTCGAACTCGCGCGCAAGCTCGAGGAGCACGCCAAGGGCATGGTCGTGCCGGCCACGCTGTTCGAGGAATTCGGCTTCAACTACATCGGCCCGATCGACGGTCACGACCTCGATTCGCTGATCCCGACGCTGCAGAACATCAAGGAGCTGCGCGGCCCGCAGTTCCTGCACGTGGTCACCAAGAAAGGCCAGGGCTACAAGCTCGCCGAGGCCGATCCGGTGCTCTACCACGGCCCGGGCAAGTTCAATCCGGCCGAAGGCATCAAGCCGTCGACGACGCCCGCCAAGAAGACCTACACGCAGGTGTTCGGCGAGTGGCTCTGCGACATGGCCGAGTTCGACGCGCGCGTGGTCGGCATCACGCCGGCAATGCGCGAGGGTTCGGGCATGGTCGAGTTCGAGAAGCGCTTCCCCGACCGCTACTACGACGTCGGCATCGCCGAGCAGCACGCCGTGACGTTCGCGGGCGGCCTCGCGACCGAAGGGCTCAAGCCGGTGGTGGCGATCTACTCGACGTTCCTGCAGCGCGCCTACGACCAGCTGATCCACGACGTTGCGCTGCAGAACCTGCCGGTGGTGTTCGCGATCGACCGCGCCGGCCTGGTCGGCGCCGACGGTGCGACGCACGCGGGCGCCTACGATCTCGCGTTCCTGCGCTGCATCCCGAACATGACGGTGATGGCCGCGTCCGACGAGGACGAGTGCCGCCAGATGCTCTACACGGCGGTGCAGCAGCCGAACCCGACGGCCGTGCGCTACCCGCGTGGCGCTGGCACCGGCGTGGCCACCGTGAAGGCGATGACGGCGCTGCCGGTCGGCAAGGGCGAAGTGCGCCGCCGCTCGGCGCAGCCCGAGGGCAAGCGCGTCGCGATCCTCGCGTTCGGCACGATGGTCGCGCCGTCGCTCGCGGCGGCCGAGGAACTCGACGCCACCGTGGCCAACATGCGCTTCGTGAAGCCGGTGGACGCGGAGCTGATCCGCGAACTCGCCGAGACGCACGACTACCTCGTGACGGTCGAGGAAGGCTGCGTGCAGGGCGGGGCCGGTTCGGCCTGCGTGGAAGCCCTGATGGAAAGTGGGGTTATCCGGCCCGTACTACAATTGGGCCTGCCCGATCGCTTCATCGATCACGGCGACCCGGCGAAGCTGCTGTCGCTGTGCGGCCTCGATGCGGCGGGCATCGCGAAGTCGATTCGCGAGCGCTTCCTGAGCCAGTCCGCCGAGCTCGCCAAGCAGGCGAAGCGGGTGGCCTGACGCAACAGATGGCAGGGCCGCTCGGCGGCCCCTCCGTCGCATCCGGAACGGAAAACATGGGCCTGCGGGCCCATGTTGCATTTCCGGCGTACCGCTTTCATGCGATGGCGCGCGCCGGCTCCGGCGCGCGACGCAATAACAAGGATCGAATCCAATGAACCAGATGAACCCCGGCTTCGCGATGCCCGACGTGCAGAGCACCGTCGATACGCGGCAGATCCCGATTCAGCGCGTCGGCGTGAAGGCGGTGCGGCATCCGCTGACCGTGCGCGGCGCCGCCGGCGAGATTCAGCCGAGCGTCGGGACGTGGAACCTCGACGTGCATCTGCCGGCCGACCAGAAGGGCACGCACATGTCGCGCTTCGTGGCGCTGCTCGAGGAAAACGACCAGCCGCTGACGGCCGGGGTGTTTCGCGGCCTGCTCGCGTCGATGCTCGTCAGGCTCGAGGCGCAGGCCGGCCGCATCGAGGTGTCGTTTCCGTATTTCGTGCGCAAGACGGCGCCCGTGTCGGGCGTGAAGAGCCTGCTCGACTATCAGGTGACGCTGGCCGGCGACGTCCGCGACGGCGTCACGCGGCTGTTCCTGAAGGTGCTCGTGCCGGTCACGAGCCTGTGCCCGTGTTCGAAGAAGATCTCGCAGTACGGCGCGCACAACCAGCGCTCGCACGTGACGATCGACGCCGAGTTGAACGCCGACGTGCCGGCCGAGGATCTGATCCGGATCGCCGAGGAAGAGGCATCGTGCGAGCTGTGGGGGCTGCTCAAGCGCCCCGACGAGAAGTTCGTCACCGAGCGCGCCTACGAGAACCCGAAGTTCGTCGAGGATCTGGTGCGCGACGTCGCGCAGCGGCTCGACGCGGACGAGCGGATCACCGCCTACGTGCTGGAGGCCGAGAACTTCGAGTCGATCCACAATCACAGCGCCTACGCGCTGATCGAGCGCGACAAGCGGATTGCCTGACGCGATGCGTGCCGCCGCCGCCGCGGTGTACCGAAACGAAAAACCCCTCGTCGTGACGAGGGGTTTTGTTTTTTGGGGCGCTGGCGTTCGCGCCGTTCAGCGCGCGAGCGAGGTCAGGTCCCAGCGCGGCTTCACCGTGAACGCATAGTCGCGATTCGCCTGCCCGGGCCAGCGCGCGAGGCGCAGCGCGCCGGCCAGCGCGATCATCGCGCCGTTGTCGGTGCAGAGCGCGAGATCGGGGTAGTGGACCTCGAAGCCGCGTTTCTTCGCGGCGGCCGACAGCGCCGCGCGCAGCTGCCGGTTCGCGCCGACGCCGCCCGCCACCACCAGGCGCTTCAGCTTCGTCTGCTTCAGCGCCGCGAGCGACTTGGCGACCAGCACGTCGACGGCCGCGTCGACGAAGCCGCGCGCCAGGTCGGCCTTCGCCGCGTCGAACGCCTGGCCCGTCGCGCCGCTCGCCTCGATCTTCTTCATCTGCGTGAGCACGGCCGTCTTCAGGCCGCTGAAGCTGAAATCGAGATCGCCCGAATGCAGCATCGGCCGCGGCAGCGCGACCGCGCCCGGGGTGCCGCGTTCGGCCAGCTTCGAGACTTCCGGGCCGCCCGGATAGCCGAGGCCGATCAGCTTGGCGGTCTTGTCGAACGCCTCGCCGGCCGCGTCGTCGAGCGTCTCGCCGAGCGTCTCGTAGACGCCCACGTCGGTCACGCACATCAGCTGCGTATGGCCGCCCGAGACCAGCAGCGCGACGAACGGGAACGGCGGCGGCGCCGCCACCAGCAGCGGCGAGAGCAGATGCCCCTCGAGATGGTGGATGCCGATGGTGGGCTTGTCCCAGGCCATCGCCAGCGCGTTCGCGATGCTCGCGCCGACCAGCAGCGCGCCCGCGAGGCCCGGGCCCTGCGTGAACGCGATCGCGTCGATGTCCTCGCGCCGCGCGCCGCCTTCGGCGAACACCTGCTCGAGCAGCGGCAGTGCGCGGCGGATGTGGTCGCGCGAGGCGAGTTCGGGCACGACGCCGCCGTATTCGCGGTGCATCGCGATCTGCGAGTGGAGCGCGTGCGAGACGAGGCCGCGCTCGGTGTCATAGAGCGCGAGGCCGGTTTCGTCGCACGAGCTTTCGATGCCGAGGACAAGCATGGTTCGGTGGAGCGGCCGGATGGCCGGATAGGCAATGGCAACCGGGCAGTATACCAGCGCGTCCCGGTTCGGCGCCCGGGCTCGCGTGGCCGGCGGGCTGGCCGGGGCGGCGATGCCGGGCCGAAACGTGGTCGTCGGCCGCGAGTACCGTTCCCGATCGGCCTCGGCTGGCCGATGCCGGCCGCGGACCCGAGGCGCCGCCCGCCCGCGGCCGGCCGGCGATGGCGGTGAGGGCGGTTACAATCCGCGCCATGGAAAATTTCGATATCGCCGTGATCGGCGCGGGCGCGGCCGGCATGATGAGCGCGGCCGTGGCCGGGCAACTCGGGCGCCGCGTCGTGCTGATCGATCATTCGCCGCGCCTGGCGGAAAAGATCCGGATCTCGGGCGGCGGCCGCTGCAACTTCACGAACCTGAACGCCGGCCCCGACAACTATCTCTCGCAGAATCCGCGCTTCTGCCGCTCGGCGCTGGCGCGCTACACGCCGCGCGACTTCCTCGCGCTGCTGACGCGGCATCGCATCACCTGGCACGAGAAGCACAAGGGCCAGCTGTTCTGCGACCAGCTCAGCGACGGCATCATCGACGCGCTGAAGTCCGAGTGCGACGCCGGCCGCATCACCTGGCGGCGGCCGGTGGCCGTGGAGGCGGTGCGCCACGCCGAGGGCGCCGGCTTCACGCTCGACACGAACGCCGGCGCGATCGGCGCGAAGGCGCTGATCGTCGCCACCGGCGGCCTCTCGATCCCGAAGATCGGCGCGACCGATTTCGCCTACCGGCTCGCCAAGCAGTTCGGCCACAAGCTGATCGACACGCGCCCGGCGCTGGTGCCGCTGACCTTCGCGGCGGCCGACTGGGCGCCGTTTGCGGCGCTGTCGGGCGTGTCGCTGGAGGTGCGCGTGGCGACCGGCGGCAAGAAGGAGGGCGGTGAGTTCGTCGAGGACCTGCTGCTCACGCACCGCGGCCTGTCCGGCCCCGGCATCCTGCAGATCTCGAGCTACTGGCGCCCCGGCGAGCCGATCCACATCGACCTGCTGCCGCGCGAGGACGCCGCCGCCGCGCTGCTCGAGGCCAAGTCGGGCTCGAAGCGGCAGATCGGCGCGCTGCTGTCCGAATGGGTGCCGGCGCGGCTCGCCCAGGTCTGGCTCGAAACCCAGCGGATCGCTCCCGACGCGCGGCTCGCCGACCTGTCGGACAAGGCGTTGCGTCAGGTCGGCGCCGCGCTGTCGCGCTGGACGCTGGTGCCCGACGGCACCGAGGGCTACCGCAAGGCCGAGGTGACGAAGGGCGGCGTCGACACGCGCGAGCTGTCGTCGACGACGATGATGAGCGCGCGGGTGCCCGGCCTGTTCTTCATCGGCGAATCGGTCGACGTGACCGGCTGGCTCGGCGGCTACAACTTCCAGTGGGCCTGGGCCTCGGGCGTGGCCGCCGGGCAGGCCGCGGCGGAGCTGGCGAGAAGTGCTTGACGCGATAGTGCATTTGTGCAACCTGTCTGCTATACTCCGAAGCCTTTCTCCGTAAACTCCTTTTTCTGTGACGGGTCATGACGATCATTCGCGTTAAAGAAAACGAGCCTTTTGAAGTCGCGATGCGCCGCTTCAAGCGCACGATCGAGAAAAACGGCTTGTTGACCGAGCTTCGTGCTCGCGAGTTTTACGAGAAACCCACGGCCGAGCGCAAGCGCAAGAAAGCGGCCGCCGTGAAGCGTCACTACAAGCGCATTCGCAGCCAGACGCTGCCGAAGAAGCTCTACTGAGAGCGGCGCGAGTCACCGTATATCGAAGCGTCGCCGGGCTGGCCGGGCGGCGCGCCGGTGGTCCCATCCTGCGGGCTGTCGATGCCGGATTCGAGCAAACCCGCTTGAGACACTCTCAAGCGGGTTTTTGTGTTGAGGTCCGGCATTCCGACGTCCGATGTTTTTTCCTCACCCGGGTGAATCCATGAGTTTGAAAGACCAGATCAGCGAAGACATGAAGACCGCGATGCGCGCGAAGGACAGCCTGCGACTCGGCGCGATCCGTCTGCTGCTGTCCGCGATCAAGCAGCGCGAGGTCGACGAGCGCATCACGCTCGACGATGCCGGTGTCACGTCGATCGTCGACAAGATGCTGAAGCAGCGCAAGGATTCGATCTCGCAGTTCCAGGCCGCCGGCCGCGACGACCTGGCCGCGCAGGAGCAGGCCGAGATGGCGGTGCTGATCGCCTACATGCCGGCGCAGCTGTCCGACGCCGAAGTGGCGGACGCCGTGCAGGAAGTGGTGGTGGAGCTCGGCGCCTCCGGCCCGCAGGACCTGGGCCGCGTGATGGCCGCGCTGAAGACCCGGCTGGCCGGCAAGGCCGACATGACGGCCGTGGCCGGGCTCGCCAAGGCGGCGCTCGCCAGGTGAGCGAGGCCGGGCACGCGCCGTGCCCGATGCGCCCAGCCGATGTCGTCATCATGATCCCGCATTCGTTCCTTCAGGACCTGCTCAACCGCGTCGATATCGTCGACGTGGTGGGCCGTTACGTCCAGCTGAAGAAGGGCGGTGCCAACTTCATGGGGCTGTGCCCGTTCCACAACGAGAAGAGCCCGTCGTTCACGGTCAGCCCGACCAAGCAGTTCTATCACTGCTTCGGCTGCGGCGCGCACGGCACCGCGATCGGCTTTCTGATGGAGCACGCCGGGCTCACGTTCCCCGAGGCCGTCGAGCAGCTCGCGCAATCGGTCGGGCTGAGCGTGCCGCGCGAGCCGTCGCCGATGCGCGGCGGCGGTGGCTACGGCGGCGAGGGTGCGCCGCTGCCGGCCGTGTCGAAAACGGTGACCACGGCGCTGACCGACGTGATGCAGACCGCCTGCGACTACTATCGCAAGCAACTGCGCGGCGCGCCGAACGCGATCCAATACCTGAAGAAGCGCGGCCTCACGGGCGAGATCGCGCTGCGCTTCGGGCTCGGCTACGCGCCCGACGGCTGGCAGAACCTGGAAAGCGCGTTCGACGACTACCGGCGCGAGGAGCTGGTCGACGCCGGGCTCGTGATCGTCAGCGAAAAGACCGACGCGCAGGGCACCGCGCGCCGCTACGACCGGTTCCGCGAGCGGATCATGTTCCCGATCCGCAACGTGAAGGGTGCCGTGATCGGCTTCGGCGGCCGCGTGCTCGATTCCGGCGAGCCGAAGTACCTCAATTCGCCGGAAACGCCGCTCTTCAACAAGGGCAGCGAGCTGTACGGGCTGTTCGAGGCGCGCCTCGCGATCCGCGAGCATAAGTACGCGCTGGTGGTGGAAGGCTACATGGACGTGGTCGCGCTCGCGCAGCTCGGCTTCCCGAACGCGGTGGCCACGCTCGGCACGGCCTGCACGCCGATCCACGTGCAGAAACTGCTGCGGCAGACCGATACCGTGGTGTTCAGCTTCGACGGCGATTCGGCCGGCCGCCGCGCCGCGCGCCGCGCACTCGAGGCCTGCCTGCCGCACGCGGCCGACAACCGGACGATCCGCTTCCTGTTCCTGCCGCCCGAGCACGACCCGGACAGCTACGTGCGCGAATTCGGCGCCGACGCGTTTTCCGAGCAGGTGCGCCGCGCCATGCCGCTGTCGCAATTCCTGCTCAACGAGGCGATCCACGACAAGGAACTCGACCAGCCGGAAGGGCGCGCCAAGGCGCTGTTCGACGCGAAGCCGCTGCTGCAGGCGCTGCCCGCCAACGCGCTGCGCGCGCAGATCATGCACATGTTCGCCGACCGGCTCGACATCCCGTTCGAGGAAGTGGCGTCCCTGAGCGACGTCGATTCGCGGATTCCCGCGCCGGTGCGCCAGGCGCCCGCGCGCAACGACCGCCGGCGCGTGACCGATCACGAGAAGCGCGCACTGCGTAACCTGATCATGCATCCGCGCATCGCGATGCTGCTCGACGACGACGAGGTCGGCACGCTGCGCGGCCTGCCGAGAAATGGGGAACTGTTCGATGAGGTGCTCGGCCACGCACGCGAGCTGGGCGATGCGGCGGAATTCCGGCTGTTGCCCGACGTTCTGCGCAGTTCGGCGAACGCGGAAACCTACGACGAAATCATTCGCGAAATTCTCGACTATGATGAAAACGTCCGTGACCTGATGTCGGAGGCCCCCGAGGGCGGCGACGCGCAGGAAATCGTGCGGGAACGGGAGCGGATCGCGGGCGAGGAACTGAAGGCGGCCGTGCTGAAGATGCGCTACGACGCCTGCAACGACCGCTGCAACGAGCTGGCGAGGATCTCGAAGCCGTCCCCGGAGGAACTGGCCGAGCTCGTCGGATTGAACCGCGCGCGCACCGAAATGAAGGCGCGGCTCGGACTGTAAACGCGTCACTAACGGAAACGGAGAGGGGAAGGGAGAGGCTTACCCCAACGTGCTATAATACAAGGTTTTCAGCGGTTTGTTTTCTAAGCACAGAGGCGAGATTCGCAATGGCAAAGACGACAAGCGGGAAAAGAGCAGTGGGCAAGGGCTCCGACGAGCCGACCGGCAAGGTCACGAAGGCCAGATCTGCTTCTTCCGCCAAGTCGGTGTCCGGCGCGTCGCCCGCTGGCAGGAAACGCACCGTGGCCGGCACCGCGAAGGCTGCGCCGGCGCCGACGGCTCGCGCATCACGAGCCGTCGCGAAATCCGAATCGCGTGCGGCGGCAAGGCCGCCGGCGAGACGGATCAGTGCGAATAGCGCAAGGGCAGCGGCTGCCGCCGCGGACGAAACGGCAGTACGCACTACTCAAGCATCCACGGTTCAACAGGCTGTTGTCCAGCAGCCGCGAGTCGAATTAGCCGGTACGGCGAACTCCATGACGAAAAAGCTGAACGAAGTACCCGTCGATGACGACGCAACCCAGAGCGAAGAGCAGCCGACGGCCGCTGCAGCGGGCAAGGAAAAGACGACCAAGGCGCGCGACCGCCGCGCGAAGGAAAAGCTGCTGCTGAAGGAAGCGTTCGCGACGAGCCAGCCCGGCACGGCCGAGGAGCTCGAGGAGCGGCGCGTGAAGCTGCGCGCGCTCATCAAGCTGGGCAAGGAGCGCGGCTTCCTGACCTATGCCGAAATCAACGACCATCTGCCCGACAACTTCACGGAAACGGAAGCGCTGGAAGGCATCATCGGTACGTTCAACGACATGGGCGTGGCGGTGTACGAGCAGGCGCCCGATGCGGAGACGCTGCTGCTGAACGACAACGCGCCCGCCGCGTCGTCGGACGACGAGGTCGAGGAAGAAGCGGAAGTCGCGCTGTCGACCGTTGACTCCGAGTTCGGCCGCACGACCGATCCGGTGCGGATGTACATGCGCGAGATGGGCACGGTCGAGCTGCTCACGCGCGAGGGCGAAATCGAGATCGCGAAGCGTATCGAGGACGGCCTGCGCCACATGGTGATGGCGATTTCCGCGTGCCCGACCACGATCGCCGACATCCTCGCGATGGCCGAGCGCGTCGCCAACGACGAGATCCGTGTCGACGAACTCGTCGACGGCCTGCTCGATCCGAACGCCGAGGACACCGACGGTTTCAACGCGAAGGAAGCGGAAGAGGCCGAGGAAGCCGACGAGGACGCAGAGGAAGCGAGCGAGGACGAGGAAGCGGAAGACGATGACGGCGCCGCCCAGGCGACCGCCAACGCCGCCCAGCTCGAAGCGCTCAAGCGTGCCTCGCTCGAGAAGTTCGCGATGATCAGCGAGTGGTTCGACAAGATGCGCCGCGCGTTCGAGAAGGAGGGCTACAAGTCGAAGTCCTACCTGAAGGCGCAGGAGACGATCCAGAACGAACTGATGTCGATCCGCTTCACCGCGCGTACCGTCGAGCGCCTGTGCGACACGCTGCGTGCGCAGGTGGACGAGGTGCGTCAGGTCGAGCGTCAGATCCTGCACATCGTCGTCGACAAGTGCGGCATGCCGCGCTCGGAATTCATCGCGCGTTTCCCGGGCAGCGAGACCGATCTCACGTGGGCCGAGAAGGTCGCGTCGGAAAGCCATTCGTACAGCGCGATCCTGGTGCGCAACATCCCGGCGATCCACGAACAGCAGCAACGCCTGCTCGACCTGCAGGCGCGCGTGGTGCTGCCGCTGAAGGACCTGAAGGAAACCAACCGCCAGATGGCGGCCGGCGAACTGAAGGCGCGTCAGGCCAAGCGCGAGATGACCGAGGCGAACCTGCGTCTCGTGATCTCGATCGCGAAGAAGTACACGAACCGCGGCCTGCAGTTCCTCGACCTGATTCAGGAAGGCAACATCGGCCTGATGAAGGCGGTGGACAAGTTCGAATACCGCCGCGGCTACAAGTTCTCGACCTACGCGACGTGGTGGATCCGCCAGGCCATCACGCGCTCGATCGCGGACCAGGCGCGCACGATCCGGATCCCGGTTCACATGATCGAGACGATCAACAAGATGAACCGGATCTCGCGTCAGATCCTGCAGGAGACCGGCCTCGAACCCGATCCGGCGACGCTCGCCGAGAAGATGGAGATGCCCGAGGACAAGATCCGCAAGATCATGAAGATCGCGAAGGAACCGATCTCGATGGAAACGCCGATCGGCGACGACGACGATTCGCATCTCGGCGACTTCATCGAGGATTCGAACACGGTTGCTCCGGCCGATGCCGCGCTGCACGCGAGCATGCGCGACGTCGTGAAGGATGTGCTCGATTCGCTGACGCCGCGCGAGGCGAAGGTGCTGCGGATGCGTTTCGGCATCGAGATGAGCACCGATCACACGCTCGAGGAAGTCGGCAAGCAGTTCGACGTCACGCGTGAGCGGATCCGCCAGATCGAGGCGAAGGCGCTGCGCAAGCTGCGCCACCCGAGCCGTTCGGACAAGCTGAAGTCGTTCCTCGAAGGGAACTGATCGGCATCAGCGTCCCGTGCCGCCGCCGGCTGAAGTCGCCGGCGGCGGTGCTTCTCTCCCCCATTGTTCGGTACAATGCCGTCCCCGGCAGCAGCGGCGGACGCGCGTCAATGCGATACGCCATCGCGTCGTAGTCAGGGCCTGTAGCTCAGCGGTTAGAGCAGTCGACTCATAATCGATTGGTCGCGGGTTCGAACCCCGCCGGGCCCACCAAAAATCTTCCTGTCGCGTCAAAGGCTTAGCCCGAACCACCTTCTCTCCGGGGAGGAATCGGGGAAGAAATGGCCGCTTCGAGGCGATTCATCTCGATATCGTTCTGGCATAAACGCCCTGAGCTACAAAGCTGAGCTCATCAGTATCGTGTTGCCTGGACGGTCGTGAACAGCAAGACGATGCCCTCGACGCGCTGGATAAGCGCCCATCCCGTACAGCCGGCTGAGGCCCACCCGCCACGTTGCGCGTCGCATCTGATGCAACGAATCGACGAGGGCATTCCATCGGTCAATGTTGTGCGGGTCCGGTGCGGTCCGAGGCAGGTTCCTGGTTCGATTGACCCAGCTGTTAGCCGGGGCAGTCTGGCGTTTCGGCAGCAGCGAGCGCATGACGAACCTCCCATGAGGTCTCGACGGCTCGTTTGCCGTACAGCACGGCGATTTCGTGGCCAGCGCCGCACAAAGAGATCAAATCGCTGGGATCTGGCGTGCCCGCCGTCAAATGATGCGAGATCGCGTCGAAGATCGCGCTGACGTAGCGAAAAGCGCGGATGCCCGCATCCAGTTCATCCGCAGCCCGGAGGACGCCCCTGGTGTTCTCGCTCATGTGGACACCTTTTCGTTCGCCAGTTCGGCAAGCCTGCGGAGTGCCTCGCCGACAACATCGAGAGCGTCGCGATCGGTGGGGGCGAGCACCGCAGCTCTCAGGGCGTCGCGAGCAATCGAGACGAGATGCCCAGTGGATGGGATCAAGCGGTCAGCAGATGCGCTTACTCGTCGGTAATCTCGATCGACGCACCGACTTTGCGGCACTTCTCGAGAACCTGTTCCACCGTGGCAGCACGGTCCTGCAGCGCCAGGGCGAGAAACAGCATTGGGAGCGCCATCGGCCGCGGATCGGCGCCTCCCGTGTACTTCCGCCACTGATTGTTGCCGGCCAACCCGAACATTTGGGCCATCTGCTCGCCGGTGAAGCCGAGCTCCGTCTTCAGCGCGCGCAGATCCTCCGGCGTCGGAGGAAAATATTTGAGAACCATAGGTATGGTCGCGCCGATTCCGCGCGAATACGAACATATTCGTCATGTCGTTCCTTTTCGGAGGTAGCGGGCTACGCGACGCGTTACCCAATGCGATTCAATCTAGCCCCTAAAGGGCTTCGCGTCAATGAACGAGCAGCGTGCCCAGAGAGCTACTTCGTCGCAGGAGCGTCCTCGCGTTGGGACATGCCGG
This sequence comes from Burkholderia perseverans, assembly GCF_022870505.1. Taxonomy (NCBI): domain Bacteria; kingdom Pseudomonadati; phylum Pseudomonadota; class Betaproteobacteria; order Burkholderiales; family Burkholderiaceae; genus Burkholderia; species Burkholderia perseverans. The sequence continues at coordinate 2,515,804 of NZ_CP045093.1, read as the reverse complement.
TCAAAAATTTTTGTCTATGTGGCGGGCGTCGAATTTGAATTTGCTAGCGGCTGCTGACATAGTCCGGCGTGAGGGGAGGAGGGGGGGCTAGTGTGCTCTGGGTAGTCCAAACCTGAACTCGACGTTGACCCGCCCGATCGGCTGCCCTCGCACGCGGTGCGCGTCGAGCTAACGCTACGGATCCGGCCCAGGCTGTCGAGCGGCGCGGCGCCAACCGCGTACTCGAGCACATCGAATGCGAAGTGTTCGTGCTGTACTGACCTTGGCCCACCATATTCCCATCCGGCATAGTCTGATAGCACCTCGCCAATCCTTTATCTAAAAGGGTTTGCGGGGCTTTTATGTCTGTGGTGATGCACCGATGGATACCGACATCTGCGCGGGCAACGCGGCTCCACGATTGCCGTCGCTTGGGAATAGAACCCGAAGCCCGGGTGTTGTGAAGCACGTTGCAACATCCCATTTGAGCTACGGAGCGATTCGATGGCTACCAGTGACAACACCGGCGCGTCCGCCGATCCCTACAATCCGGCGGACAAGCCGGAGACCTCAGCGATGACGTTCGAGCGCCAGAGCGGCAACGGGGATCGCTACTACACGCGGCCGGTCGAGATCGACAGCGTCGTCGATGCCGACCGCATCATCGGCACCGATCAGAACCATATCCGCCTGGTGGACAAGCAGGACCATTTTTATCGCGCCATGCATCGCGACGAATACGATGCATGGCAGACCGTCTTCAAACAAGGCACACCGGAGTTGCACGCAAAGAAGTACACGGAACTCAAGGCACTGCAGATCGAGGGCCATCAGGGCTGGGCCAGCTATCGGGCGTATTCGGAGGAATATCTGAGCGAAAAGAACGGATACACGCATCGAGGTGCATGCGCCGAATTTCGTCCCGGATATGCGCAGCGTCGGCTTCAAGAGCGGCAAGGGCGAATCCAAGGACAGTTCGTGGGGGCTGGGTCTGAACTCGAGCAATTCCTTCGGCCCCGACGGGAAATCCAACAAGGCACTGAGCAAGGCCTACGAGGAGGCGAAGAAGACGGGTCAGCTGCTCTCGCCGGGCGGCAAGAAAGAGCAGCAGCTCAAAGAGAAGGCCAAGTCGCTGGCGCCGTATTTCTTCTGCAAGAACATGCAGAGCATGAGGACGGTCAACATCCGCTCGACGCAGGACAAGCCGACTGCCGCCACGTTGAAAGAGCCGGCGGCGGGCGGCCGTGGCAACAAGAAAAGGAAATGAGCCGCGGCGAGCAATATCAGCCTTGATGCTGCGCTGCTTTCGGATAAAGCCGGCAGCGTGCGAAGGCATAGCCGTGGTCGGCATGCGGCTTGACCGGACGTTTGGGGAACTGCGCGGATGACATTGAGCGTGGCATCAATTTCCGAATCATCGATATGACGGGGCCGCTCCGCCGAACGTGCCCGACTCGCCTTGGTGAGGTCGGGACCATCCCGCGCCGGCCACGTCTACTGGATCGCACCTCCGGGCTATCCGGCTCGATCTGCGGTCGCCTCCAGCCACCGGCACGGCCTGCCCGACACTCAGCCATTGCATCGTCCGGTCGATTAATTCGCCGGACCATTCCTGTTGGAATTGCCGGGTAAATTCTCTCGCGTTTCCGGGATTTTTCATTTTAAAATCGTAAGCCAACTTCCGCTGGATGCCCCGAATCTCCCAATCATAAGTAATCGGCGTCCAGCTTTCCCGGGGCAGTCCATGTCACTTAACCCGATAATTATCTCGGATAGCGACGCCTATGACGCGTTGTCACAAGTGTTGTTCCGGGCTGCGTGCGAATAAATTATTTGGGTTTGGTAGGATGAAGTTGTGCGTTGCAATAAACACAACCCGGCACAAAGCGGGTTGAGTGGATTTCATGTAAATAACGAAATCAATTTGTTTTTGCCGCAGTGAAAAAGACGCACAAAGTCATTTGCATGATTGGAAATTCCGGCAATGTCATGGAAACGGTTTTCTCTCCTTTCCTGGTGCCTGGCCTTGAAACGTCGCGCCGTGGCCGGTGCGATGACGGCTTCGCGAAGTAGCGCATCAATGCTTTGAAAAATTGAAGGAAATCGGGCACGAGCTATGCCTTTCTAGCGCAGCGGGATTGCGGCCGCGTGGCATGGCGGGTCGGTATTTTCGCGCCTGCGTCTTTCTCCTTCAAGCACTTCTGCAAGTGAATCTCGGACCTACTGGAAAATCCCGGCCAGGGATATTCCAGGGCGGCGTGCTGCACGGTACTAATTCTTCGATACGAACGATGGTTAATTGCCGTAACAACCTAGGGGTGAGGTCATGTTAAAAGTTGGGTACGTCATCGGTACTCGGCCCGAAGCGGTTAAATGTGCGATCCCGTTTATGGCCATGGAAAGCGATGCTCGATTCGAACCGTTTCTGATTTCCACCGGTCAGCACGCGGAAATGCTGTATTCCGCACTGGATGTTTTCGGAATAACGCCAGTCGCCGACCTGAAGGTGATGCAGCCGGAACAGACGATTACCGGTATTACCGAGCGCATTTTGTCCGGACTTTCGAAATTGCCGCTGATGCGCGAACTCGACGCGATCGTGGTGCATGGCGATACCGCGAGCACGGTCGCCGGGGCGATTTTCGGGTTTCAGAACAAAATTCCGGTCATTCATCTGGAGGCAGGGCTGCGCAGTACGCGGCTCGATTCGCCGTTCCCGGAAGAGGGCAATCGCCGGCTCGTCGCGCAGATCAGCTCATACCACCTGGCGCCGACCACCGGGAACTACCTCAACCTGCTGCGCGAGGGGATTGCTCACGATCGCATCGCGATCACGGGCAATACCGTCGTCGATGCCCTGTTCTGGAGCATCCAGAAGGCGCGCGGCTACCTTGATCCGGTGCTCGACGAGATCGACCAGGACCCGCGCCGGATCGTGCTGGCATCCACGCATCGCCGCGAGTCGTGGCCCAAATTGCCGATGCTGGCGGATGCGCTGGCGGAGGTCGCGCAGCTGTCGAACGTGCGGCTGGTGATTCCCATGCACAAGAATCCGGTGGTGCGCAACGCGCTGCTGCCGAGGCTCGAGGGCCATCCGAACGTCACCGTGCTCGAACCGCTTCCGTATCTGGGCTTCGTGCGGCTCATGATGCGCGCCGACCTGATCCTCTCGGACAGCAGCGGCGCCGAGGAGGAAGGGCCGGCGATGGGCAAGCCGACCTTGATACTGCGCGAGATCAGCGAGCGCCGGGAAGCGATCGATCTCGGATCGGCCAAGCTGGTGGGACGCAGCAAGGAGGAGATCGTCCGGGAGGTGAGCGCGGTGCTGTCCGACGGCAACGTCTATCAGCAGTTCGTGTCGGGCGGGTGCCCATACGGGGACGGGGCTGCCTCCGCGCGCGTGCTCAACGCGATCGCGCATTTCTTCGGCGACGAACCCGCGGTGGAGCCTTATACCGGCCGCGGCCACCCGGTTCCCCGCGTGCTCGAAAGCGCCGACATCGGGGACAAGGAAATCGCCGGGGCCACGCTGTGATCATCGAGCGCGCCTGCCAATGGCGGCCGCTCGCGTTCTCCGGCGATCTCCTGACCGCGCGCGTGACGCTCAACGATGGCCAGCTCTATCTCGAGGATCGGGCCATCGTCGTCAACACGAACACGGCCGTGGCGAACGTTCATGGATGGCGTCGGGAACGCATTGCCCCGATGTCGTCCGTATGGCTGCGGGACGTCGCGATCGATGCGCCGGCGAACCTGCTGCTGCTGACGCCCTCCGCCGGCCTGCGGCCCGAGGATATGGCGCGGGAGCCCGGCTGGACGCGGTTTCATCACGAGGGCCGGCCGATCGATCTCTGGCGTTCGCCCTCGGACGTGATCGGCGAGGTGTGGCTCGACGTCGGCGCGCTGCACGAGACGCCGGATGGCGACGCGCCGGCGAGCGCGCGCTGGAAGCGTTTTCGCGTGGCGGTCAATCTCTGGTTCGCGCCGGCGCGAACGCATTGCCTGATCCATCGCGAGCACGCGTTCATCGAAATCCATTCGCAGATTGCCGGCGTCGGTCACATGCAGAAATTCCGCTCGCAGGACTACGCGAGCCTGTACGAAGACATCGCCCTCGCACCGGGGGCCACGACGGAGCGTCCGTTCTGCGTCGTGAATGACGAGGATGTTCCGGTCTATCCATGGCATCAATATTTCGCGGAGTCGGACTGCATCTGGCTCGCGATCGAATATCACGCACTCGTGGAGCGAAACGAACATGCATGACAACACCAACAAACTCCTGGTCCCGACGTTCGACAAGGTCGTCGTGGCCGACCAGCTTCGTGACGGCTACTGGCTGGAGGCACCCGACATCGATCAGGACGGCAAGCCGGACCTGTTCGGCTACGGGCTGTCGCTGGGAGAAATCTACTGGTACGAGAACGAGAGCTGGACGCGGCATCTGGCGGTCGACGGCATCCACATGCCGGTGGGCGGCGACTACGCGGACGTGAACGGCAACGGCTACCCCGACATCATCGTCTGCTACGAGCTGTACGGGCCGGGCGGCACGCTGTACGACGCCAATCCGACCGGCGGCAAGATCGACTGGATCGAGAACCCGGGGCCGAAGCTGTCGTCGGGCGCGCGCTGGATCCGGCACTACGTCGGCCGGACGACCGGCATGCACCGGCTTCGCGCGGGCCATTTCACACGCGACGATCGTCTCGAGATCGCGGGCCTGCCGATCGTGCCGAAGGGGAACATCCATTCCGTGCTGCCGGTCGTCCTGTTCGCCGCGCCGGAGGACGTGGGGAGCGCGCCGGAATGGGTCATGTCGACGATCGACGACAGCTTCTTCCGCCTCGTGCATGGCGCGGAAAAGAAGCGCGGCCTGATTCCCGGCTCCAATCGCGATTCGCTGATGCTGGCCTCGGACGAGGGCGTCACCTGGCTGTACTACGACGAGCATGCCGAGCGCTGGCAGAAGGTCCTGATCGGCGAGGGCGAGCGGACCCAGTTCGAGCTCACGGGATTTCGCGGCAGCGGCGATGTCGACGTCGGCCGGATCGGCAGCGATCCGTTTGCCTATGTGGCCGCGGTGGAGCCGTTTCACGGCAACACGGTCGCCGTCTACGTGAAGGACTCGATCGGCGAGTCGCCGGAGAAGACGACGTGGAAGCGCATCATCCTCGACGTCTTCGGGGATACCAACGAAAACGGCGAAGGCCCGGGACACCAGATCGTCTGCGCCGATTTCGACGGCGATGGCGAGGACGAGTTTCTGGTGGCGCTGCGCGGGCCGTGGCCGTGGCAAGGCGTGTTCTATTACAAGGCGGTCGATATCGCCAACGGCGTCTTCTCCCGGTGGCGCGTGTCCGACGAATCGGTGGCGCGAATCGCGGTGGCCGATTTCAACGGGGATGGCCGTCTGGATTTCGCGACGATTGCCTATTCGGTTCCCAAGTACTTCGTCGCCAAGCAGGCCCGGATCGCCGTCCATCGCAATACCTTCGCGCCGGTGAAGCCCGGGCTCCGTTCCTGATCAGCCGTGTCGGATCGGGCGACGCGCAGGGGCGCCGCCCGGATCCGGCACCCGGGCGCGAGCGGGGCCGCTTCGTTCAATGCGGCGGCTGACCGGGCGGCCGGTGTCATCGCGGTCGCCGGCTCGTCGGCCGGAAGCCGGCATTGGAGTCGAGTCACCGATAAGCAGTACTGAAAAAATATCCGGTTCGTGGCTGCCCGGCGATTCCGCGCTTGCCGGGCCGACGAATTTTTTTGCGGAAAACAACGACAAGTCAATTTTATTTCGATTCCGAATCATCGTCGAAGGGAATAAAAATGAACACCTCATCCGTTGCGCCAAAAGTGACCGCCAAAGGTGACAGGTTGCCGGCGCTGCCGAGCCTGACCGGGTTCCGGTTCATCGTTTCGCTGCTCGTGTTCCTGTTCCATGTGTCGGTGGCGAACTCTCCGATCCCGCCTTACAAGCCCGTCAATCCGTTCGGAGATCCGCAGATCGCGACGCATTTTTCCTACGCGCTCGCACAGATGGGGTACATCGGGGTTTCGTACTTCTTCGTCCTGACCGGCTTCATCATCACCTGGTCGTCGTTTCCGTTCGGCGAGTCGAAGCTGTCGTTCTGGCGGCGGCGCATCGTGAAGATCTATCCGAATCACGTCGTGATCTTCATCCTGGCGCTGGGCCTGTTCTCGTGGAATTACACGTCGTTCGACATCGCGATCAAGAACCTGCTGCTGGTACATGCGTTCTTTCCGCAACCGAACGTGTCAGTGAGCGTCAACCCGCCATCGTGGTCGCTGTGCGCCGACATACTGTTCTATCTGGCGTTCCCGTTCCTGATCAAGCTGGTGGCGCCGCTACGGGCGCGAGGGCTGTGGCTGGCGGTGGCCGCGACGGCGCTGGTGATCCTGCTGATCCCGGTGGTGAACGACGAGTACGTCGTGAACTATCCGAAATCGCCGATCACGCCGATCTCCGCCACGCAGTTCTGGTTCGGATACCTCTTCCCGTTGTCCCGGATGTTCGATTTCGTGCTGGGCGTCGTGCTGGCACGTATCGTCATGCTCGGAATCTGGCCGCGGATCGGATTCTGGCGCGCCGTGCTGCTGGTGGTCGTCAGCGTGGTGGTCGCCAAGTTCCTGCCGTTCATTTACAGCCTGGACGCGGTTTCAATCATTCCGATCGCCGTGCTGATCTGCGAAATATCGGCGGACGACCTCAAGGGCGACGGCATCGCGTTCATCAAGAGCAAGTTCATGCAGCGGCTCGGGGACATGTCGTTCGGGTTCTACATCTGCCAGGGCATCACGGTGTTCTATCTGAGGACGCTGGTGACCGGCACCTATGGCGTGACGGAATCGATTCTGCTGATTGCCGCCAGCTTCGTGGCGACGCTGTTCGGCGGATGGGTGCTTTACGCGGGAGTCGAGCGTCCCGCCATGCGCCACTGGGGCCGCAGCCGGAAGCGCGGCCGGGCCGAAATCAAGACCGAGATAACGCAATCACAGAGCTCCTGATCGCCGCGCGGTGCGGCGGTCGCGGCGGGCCGGATCAGCGAGCCGGATCAACGGGCAGGGAGGAGGCGCAGGGCGGTTTGGCGGGATTCGTGAAATTCAGGGCGGCGGGTATTTTCAACGAGGAACCTATGTCATTGACTAGAAGACGGTTTATTGGCAGCAGCCTGGCGGCGGTCGGTTCGGAGACGCTGATTTCCAGGGCCTTGGGGGCAAAGGAGACAACACCGCTTCGCTTTCAGAAGGGGCCGCGGATCACGTCGAGCGATCCGCGCTACCCGGAGCTGCGAAGCGGCAACAACCAGCGATTCGTCGCGACGCCAGAGTACGTGCGCATGATCCGCTCGCCGGAGGATGCGCTGCTGGCGGTGCAGGAGGCCGTCGCCACCAGCAAGCGCGTGTCGGTGCGCAGCGGCGGACACTGCTTTGCGGATTTCGTCTGCAATCCGTCCGTGCAGGTGATTCTGGACCTGTCGGAGATGAAGGGCGTCTACCTCGACGAGAAGGAGAACGCGTTCGTGGTCGAGGCGGGAGCCCGCCTGATCGACGTCTACGAGCAGCTCTACAAGGGCTGGGGCGTCAGCCTGCCGGGCGGCATCTGCTACAGCGTCGGTGCGGGCGGCCATGTGGCGGGAGGCGGCTATGGGCTGTTGTCCCGGGCGCACGGGCTGGTGGTCGATCACCTCTGGATGGTGGAACTGGTGGTGGTGGACCGCTCGGGAAAGGCGCGTCTCGTGCGTGCGTCGCGCGACCCGAACGATCCGAACCACGACCTCTGGTGGGGCCATACGGGCGGCGGCGGCGGCAATTTCGGCGTGGTGACGAAGTACTGGTTCCGTTCGCCGACGGACGAGGCGGCGGCGCGGAAGACGATCCTGATGGCCCCGCCGTCGACGGTGCTGGTCAGCGCGGTGTCGTTCGACTGGAGCCAACTGGACGAGGCGGCGTTTTCCCGGATCCTGTTGAACTTCGGGAGCTGGCACGAGAAGAACAGTGCGCCCGACTCGCCCTATACGCGTCTTTCCAGCCTCTTCAACGTGAGCCCGAAAGCCACCGGGTCGATGGGGATGTTCACGCAGGTGGACGCGACGGTCGGCAATCCCGAGAAGCTGCTGGATGACTACATGAGCGCCATTCTCGACGGCACCAACGTGACGCCGAGGCCGGCCGTCAGGCCGATCGGCGAACTTCGCGCGATGCCCGAGCACTTCGAGCCGACGCGGCTGCCGTGGCTCCAGGCGACGCGCCTCGTCGGCACCAATAATCCGACCATCACCAACCCGACCTCGCGGGGCGGCCACAAGTCCGCCTACATGAAGAAGAACTTCACGCCGCGCCAGATCAGTACGTTGTATCAGGCGATGACGCAGGAAGGTTTTTCCAATCCCGACACGATGCTCGTGCTGTTCTCGTTCGGCGGCCAGGTCAACGCGCGCGCGACGGGAGACACCGCGAACGTGCAGCGCTCGTCCGTCTTCAAGATGTGCTTCCAGACGTTCTGGCAGTCGGAGAGCGAGGACGCGTACTACCTGGGCTGGTTGAGAAACCTGTACTCGAAGTTCTTTGCCGGGACGGGCGGTGTGCCGGTCCCGAACGAGCAGGCCGACGGCTGCTACATCAACTACCCGGATGTCGACATGCGCAATCCGGAGTTCAACACCTCGGGCGTTCGCTGGTCGGAGCTCTATTTTCAGGGCAATTACCCGCGTCTTCAGGCCGTCAAGAGCCGGTGGGATCCGGGTAACTTCTTCCGGCATTCGCTGTCGATCGAGCCCGTCGGCGCGTAGGCGTGTAGGCGCGGCGGGTTTCCCGATGTCGCGAGGCATCTTGCGGGGGCCGCCCGTCGATCGATGAACGTCTCGTCGGCGACGGGCGGCAGGCGTTTCGGGAGGGGAGAGCCTCTGTGACGCGGATCGATTCGTCAACCAACAAACCGCAGTCCATATTCTATTGAGACAAAAGCCATGAAGAAGGGACTCATCCTGGCGCTCACGGGCTTCCTGGTGGTGGGGGGAAGCTGGAGTCTGTTGCATGGCCGCGGTGGCCAGACCAGCGCCCGCACCGTCACCGACCTGCCGCGAGAGGTCAGCGTGGCCCCCGGGCTGCTTCGGAAAGTCGGTTATACGAGCAGTTTCATCGGCCATCTGCAGGCGGTCGACAACGTGCAGCTGCGCCCGAGAGTGAACGGCTACATCGAGGCCGTCCACTTTCAGGAGGGGGCGCTGGTCAAGAAAAATCAACTGCTGTTCCAGATCGATCCGCGGCCGTACCAGGCCGAAGTCGACCGCCTCGGGGCGAATCTCGCTCAGGCGCGCGCCGAGTTGGTGCTGGCCAGCGCCAATGCGGCCCGGGCGGCTCGCCTGCTGGAGCAGCACGCGGTGTCGCGCGAGGAGGCCGATCGGCAGGCGACCGCCGAACGCAGCGCGCGCGCTCAGGTGACTGCGGCAATGGCCGCGCTCGACGTCGCCAAGCTCAATCTCGGCTACACGCAGGTGCGTTCGCCGATCGACGGCCGGGTCAGCAATGCGCTGATCACGCAAGGCAATCTGGTCACCAGCAACGACGTGCTGACCAGCGTGGTCAGCGTCAGCCCGATCTATGCCTATTTCGACGTGGACGAGCAGTCCTATCTGAATCTGTTGCGCACGCTCGATCCCGAGGCCGCCAAAACGAAGCGCATCCAGGTGGCGATGGCGCTGGCTGACGAAGACGGCTATCCGCATCCGGGCCGCATCGACTTCGTCGACAACCAGCTTCGCGAGAGCTCCGGCACGATCCGGCTGCGCGCGGTGTTCGACAACGGCGACGGTGCCTACACGCCGGGCCAGTACGTGCGGATGCGCGTGGACGGCGGCAAGCCGGCGTTGCGCGTGCTGGTGGACGATCGCGCGGTGGGCACGGATCTCGGCAACAAGTTCGTCTACGTGGTCGGTGCGGATCACAAGGTGGCCTACCGCCGGGTCGATACCGGCCCGCTGTTCGCCGGCTTGCGGGTGATCAATCACGGCCTCAAGGCCGACGACCGGATCGTGGTGAACGGCATGCAGCGCATTCGCGCCGGCGTCGAGGTGCGATCGGTGCCGGTGTCGATGACCGCCAACCTGAACCAAGCCGACCGCGTGCGGATCGACGCCGGCGTGCCGTCCGACGCCGCGTCCGCCACGCTGGCGAGTGAGAAGACCCCGGCCGAGGTGCGCAAGCCATGAAGCACATCGCCCGCTTCTTCATCGACCGCCCGATCTTTGCCGGCATCCTGTCCGTGCTGCTCGTGATCGCCGGCTCCATCGCCGTGTTCAAGCTGCCGATCAGCGAGTATCCGGACATCGTGCCGCCGACGGTGATCGTGACGGCGCACTATCCCGGCGCGAACCCCGCGACGATCGCCCAGATCGTGGCCACGCCGATCGAGGAGCAGATCAACGGCGTCGAGGGCATGCTCTACACGTCCTCGCAGGCGACCAGCGACGGCCAGATGACGTTGATCGTGACATTCGCGCTGGGCACCGATCTGGACACGGCGCAGGTGCAGGTGCAGAACCGCGTGGCCCGGGCACTGCCCAAGCTACCGGAAGAAGTACAGCGGCTCGGCGTGACGACCGAGAAGAGCTCGCCCGACCTGACGCTGGTCGTCCATCTGATTTCGCCCGACGGCCGCTACAACCAGCTTTATCTGGCCAACTACGCGCGCCTGCACGTGAGGGACGAGCTGGCGCGGCTCGAGGGCGTGGGGCAGGTGATCTTCTTCGGGGCCGGCGAATACTCGATGCGCGTCTGGCTGAATCCCGAGCGGATGGCCGCCTTGAATCTCACCACGGGCGACGTGGTCCGCGCGATACGCGAGCAGAACGTGGAGGTGGCCGCCGGCTCGCTGAACATGCCGCCCAATCCCGGCAATTCGGCGTTCCAGCTCAGCGTCAATACGCAGGGGCGGCTGATCGACGAGGAGCAATTCCGCAACGTCATATTGCGCAACGATCGCGACGGGGGCGTCATTCATCTGCGCGACGTGGCGCGCGTGGAGCTGGGCGCCGATACCTACGCGCTGCGCGCCACGCTCAACGGATTGCCGGCCATCGCCATGCCGGTGAACCAGCGCCCCGGTGCCAACACGATTCGCGTCGCCGACGAAGTGCGCGCCACCATGGAGCGATTGAAGAAGGATTTCCCCGAAGGCCTGGAATATCGGATGGACTACGATACGACGATCTTCGTGCGTGCCTCGATCGCGGCCGTTATCCAGACGCTATTCGAGGCGATCCTGCTGGTCGCGCTGGTGGTGATCCTGTTCCTGCAGACCTGGCGCGCGTCGGTGATCCCGTTGATCGCGGTGCCGGTTTCGCTGATCGGCACGTTCGCGGTGATGTACGTGGCCGGCTTCTCGTTGAATGCCTTGTCGCTGTTCGGCCTGGTGCTGGCGATCGGCATCGTGGTGGACGATGCCATCGTGGTGGTGGAGAACGTCGAGCGCCACATCGCGTTGGGCCAGAGCCCGAGGCAGGCCAGCCACAAGGCCATGCTGGAAGTGACGAGCCCCATCGTCGCGACCGCCGTGGTGCTGTGCGCGGTATTCATCCCGGCGGCGTTCGTCAGCGGCCTTACGGGCCAGTTGTATCGCCAGTTTGCCTTGACGATCGCCATCTCGACGGTGATCTCCGCGTTCAACTCGCTGACCTTGAGCCCGGCGCTCGCCGCACTTCTGCTGCGGCCGCACGATGCGCCCAAGGACGCTGTGAGCGTGTGGATGGACCGCCTGTTCGGCTGGCTGTTCCGGCCGTTCAACCGCCTGTTCACGAACGGCACCCGCCGCTACGTCGACGGCGTCCGCTACCTCCTCGGCAAGCGGACGATCGCGCTGGTGGTGTACGCGGGCCTTGTCGGGCTGGCCGCGCTGGGCTTCATGAAGGTGCCGACCGGCTTCATCCCGATCCAGGACAAGCTGTTCGTCCTGACCGTGATCTCGCTGCCGAACGGCGCCTCGCAGGACCGCACGGAGGAGGTGACCCGACGCGTCTCCGAGATCGCGGCGAAGCAGCCCGGCATCAAGGAGGTGTTCTCGTTCTCGGGGCTGTCGCCGAGCAATTTCACCAACAGTACCAACTCCTCCATCGTGTCATTGATCCTGACGCCGTTCGAGGATCGGCGTGACCCGTCGCTATCGGCCGCCGCGATCATCGATTCGCTGAACCGGAAGTTCGCCTCGATCCAGGATGCAAGCATCGTGGTGGTCCCGCCGCCCTCGGTGCAAGGGCTCGGAACCCTGGGCGGTTTCCGCCTGCAGATCGAGGATCGTGCGGGGCTGGGCTACGCGGAGATGCAGAAGCAGGTCGACAGCGTGATCCAGCGGGCGGCCAGGCTGCCGGAGTTGACGCCGCTGTTCAGCAGCTATCAGGTCAACGTGCCGCAAATCGACGTGGACGTGGACCGCGAGAAGGCGAAGGCCGAAGGCGTGAACCTGACCGACGTGGCCGAAACCATGCAGGCGTATCTCGGCTCGCTCTACGTCAACGACTTCAACCGCTTCGGCCGGACTTATCAGGTCAACGTCTCCGCCGACTCGCGCTTTCGCCACGAACCCGAGGATATCGCCAGCCTGAAGACGCGCAATGCGCAGGGCGAGATGGTGCCGCTGGGCTCGTTCGTCAGCGTTCACCGGACCGCCGGCCTCGAACGCGCGATGCGCTACAACAGCTTCCCGACGGCCGAGATCAACGGCGGCCCCGCGCAGGGCTACAGCAGCGGGCAGGCGCAGGCGGCGATGGAGAAACTGCTGAACGAGAGCCTGCCGAACGGCATGCGCTTCGAATGGAGCGATCTGACCTATCAGCAGATCCTGGCCGGCAACACGGCGGTGCTGGTGTTCCCGCTGTGCGTGCTGCTGGTGTTCCTGGCACTGTCCGCGCTCTACGAGAGCCTGTCGCTGCCGCTGGCGGTGATCCTGATCGTGCCGATGGTGTTGCTGTCGGCGATCGTCGGGGTGTGGCTCACGGGCGGCGACAACAACGTCTTCACGCAGATCGGATTGATCGTGCTGGTGGGCCTCGCCTGCAAGAACGCGATCCTGATCGTCGAGTTTGCCCGCGAGGCGCAAATCGACGGCATGAGCCGCCAGCAGGCGGTGCTCGAAGCCGCCAGCCTGCGCCTGCGCCCGATCCTGATGACCTCGATCGCCTTCATCATGGGCGTGCTGCCGCTCGTCACCTCGCGCGGCGCAGGGGCGGAAATGCGTCATGCGATGGGCGTTGCGGTGTTCGCCGGCATGCTCGGCGTGACGTTGTTCGGCCTGCTCTACACGCCGCTCTTCTACGTGATCCTGCGTGGCTGGGTCGAGCGCGGCGAGGCACGCCGGCGTGATCGAGTCCTGCCCGTGCAGGCCGCCCTGAGGGAACACGAATGAAGATCCTGTCCTCGTTGCCGTTGTTGCCGGTGATCCTGCTGCTCGCCGGATGCGTCACGGTGGGGCCGGACTATCATCCGCCCGTCGAGCGGGATGTGACGGCGCTGCCCGGCGCCGACGCCGCGCAGCAAAGCAGCCTTCCGTTCCAGGTCGAGTGGTGGAAGCAGTTCGGCGATCCGACGCTGGACGAGATCGTCCGCCGCGCGGTGGCCGGCAATCTCGATCTGCAGATCGCCGTGGCCCGGGTACGCGAGGCGCGCTGGCTGCTGAGCGGCACCGAGGCCGGCAGCCTGCCCGTGGTCGATGCCGTGGGTAGCGCCCGCTGGAGCCGCGAGCAGATGGCCGGTTTCGGCACGGATCCCGTCCGGGTCGACAATTACCAACTGGGCTTCGACGCGATCTGGGAACTGGACCTGTTCGGCGGCATTCGTCGCTCGGTGGAAGCCTCCCGTGCCAGCTTGCAGGCCAGCGAGGCTTCGCTGCAGAACGTGCAGGTCACCGTCATCGCGGAGGCGGCGCGCAATTACTTCCAGCTGCGCAGCATCCAGGCGCGACTGGATATCGCGCGGCGCGACATCGACAACCAGCGCGACACTCAGCAGCTGATCCGCTCGCGCAACGAGATCGGCAGCGGCTCCGACCAGGAAGTCGCGAGCGCGGCAGCCCGCCTGAGCGCCGTGGAGGCGCAGTTGCCCCTCCTGGAAATCCAGAGCCGGGCCGTGCAGTATCGGCTCGCGGTATTGCTTGGAGTTCGGCCCGGCGAACTCGATATCGATCTCTCGCCGAAAAGCTTCACGCCGATCGCGGCCAGCCTGCCGATCGGCGGCGCCGGGCAGGTCCTGGCTCGCCGGCCCGACATTCGCGCGGCCGAGCGCGAACTGGCGGCCTCCCATGCCGCGATCGGCGTGGCCAAGGCCGACTACTTTCCGCACATCTCGCTGGGGGGCTTCGTGGGTTTCCTCACGGCGATCGGCGCGGGCACGCACGGCAGCCGCTTCGGCGGGGCGAATTCGTTCGCCTGGTCGCTGGGGCCGAGCATCAGCTGGTCGGGCCTGAACGTGCAGCGGGTCCGGTCGAACCTGCACGCCAGCGCGGCACGCGCCGAGGCGGCGCTGGCGAACTATCAGCAGACCGTGCTGCGTGCGCTGGAGGAGGTGAGCAACAGCCTGGTCGCCTACAACGAGCAGCGCGTCCGCGTCGGCAAGCTGATCGAGCAGAGCCGCCAGAGCAGGCAGGCGGCAGACCTGGCGCGCGTGCGCTATCGGGAAGGGGCCACCGGTTTTCTCGAACTGCTCGATGCCGAGCGCACCCAGCTTGCCGCCGAGGATGATCTGGCGCAGGCCGAGGCCGCGATCAACATCGAAACGGTGGCGATCTACAAGGCCATCGGCAGCGGTTGGGAAGCCTGTGGCGACGAGCGCTGCTCGAACCTCGCATCGGTTGCGGACGCATCGAAATGACGGGCGGCGCGGCACGCCATCGGGATCCCGTGGCCGGCGCCGATGAAGGCGGCATGCGAGCCTCCGGGTGCCGCGCCCGCCGTCATTCCACCCGCCCCTCGGTCGTCAGGTAATCGAGGAGTACCCTGACGCGGGCTGGAAGCTGACCGGACTTGCCGACGTACACCACGTGAAAGGGCTCGCGCTTCACCGGCAACGAGTCCGGCAGCAACGGGACCAGGCGGCCGCACGCCAGGTCGTTTCGAATCGTAAACTCCGCGATCCGGGCCAGCGCGACGCCCGCCAGCGCCAGGCGCCGGATCCCTTCCCCATCGCTCACCCTGACGCGCGCGGGCGCGGCTTCGTCGGGCCGCAGCCAGTCGCCGGCGGTCCGCGAATAATCGAACCCCAGCCGGTCGTAATTGAGCAGGTCGTCCGCGCTGGCCGGCATGCCGTGCCGCTCGATCCAGGACGGCGACGCCACCACGATCAACCGCGTATCGCCGAGCGAGCGGGCGATCAGGTTCGACGCGGGAAGTTCGCCCGCGCGGATCGCGAGATCGCTGCCTTCCTTGAGCAGATCGGCCACGGCGTCGCTCTGGGTGATGTCGACGCTGATCTCCTGATAGCGGCTCAGGAAGGCCGGAAGAATGTCGGCCAGTACATGGGCGACGTAGCTCGCCGAACTGTTGATGCGAATGCGGCCGGCCGGCCGCGTCGTTCCGCTCACCTCCCGTTCCGCGGTATCGATGTCGTCGAGGATGCGCAGCACGCGCGCGTGATAGAGCTCGCCCTCGGCGGTGAGCGCCACGTGCCGCGTCGAGCGGCGCAGCAGCGTGACGCCGAGCCGCCGTTCGAGCCGGGTGACGAGTTTGCTGACCCCCGACGGCGACAGGCCGAGCACGCGCCCCGCATGCGAGAAGCTGCCGTGGGCCACGACCTGGACGAACACCACCATTTCGTCGGTTCGATTCGCTTCGGGCCGTATTCCGGGCGTTCGGTTCACAACTGTTGTGATCATGCGCTGCCTAATCCTCTAGAAGGTGCATCGATATAATGACCGCAATGCCCAGGCGATTACGAGCGGGATTGGTGGCATTCGCAAAAAATCGAAGATATTCTATTCGGTCAGCATGAGTTTATTTTTATCAAGTCGTCTGTTATTGCGTTTTTTGTGAAACCGGATATCGCTTTCAAAATACGATTCGACTGATCAGATTTGCGATTCATGGAAAAACCTCGCGCCATGAACCGGTCGCTCTTTTGTCTCGCGAGGCCGGCTTTCCCAGCGCGGAAGACCGCCGTAATGGTAGCGATAAACGAAAAAATCCGGTCATTTGTTAATGGATCGGTGGCCAATCCATGGCCACGATCCATTGCCCGATCGCACGTCCCTGTTTCGCACGGGCCAGTCTCGCCAACCTTCGGCGGCCCGGCAACGGCGTGTGTGCTTCTATACATATCGAAACCTCGGTGTATAGGTTGCCGGATCGGGATGCCGAATGCCCGTCATGGAATTGATCCGCTCGACAAATTAGATCATGTCAAAAATCCCTATATCGCTGCTCTCCTTGACAATCGGCGCATTCGGTATCGGCGTCACGGAATTCGTCATCATGGGGCTATTGGTGGAGGTCGGAACCAGCCTCCACGTCTCGACCAGCATGGCCGGCCTGCTGATATCCGGCTATGCGCTCGGGGTGGTGGTAGGCGCGCCGCTGATTACGATCGCCACGGCGCGCTGGCCCCACAAGCACACGCTGATGGCGATGATGGTGGTCTTCATCATCGGCAACGTCGCCTGTGCGCTGGCCTCGAATTACGAGCTGATGATGGTGGCGCGCGTCGTCACCGCGTTCGCGCACGGCACCTTCTTCGGCGTCGGCTCGGTGGTGGCGACGCGGCTGGTCCCCGCCGAGCGCCGCGCCTCGGCGATCTCCATCATGTTCACGGGCCTGACGGTCGCCAATATCCTCGGCGTGCCGCTCGGCACCTTCATCGGCCAGCATGCCGGGTGGCGGATGACGTTCTGGATGGTGGCGGCGATCGGCGTGGCGGCACTCGCCATCATCGCCAGGATGGTCCCGCGCGATCCGCGCCATGCCGCGCCCGCCAGCCTTGCCAAGGATCTGCGCGTACTGGCGCGGCCGGCGGTGCTGCTGGGCCTCGCCACCACGGTGCTGGGTTACGCCGGCGTGTTTGCCGTGTTCACCTACATCGCGCCGCTGCTGGTGCAGATCAGCGGCTTCA
This sequence comes from Burkholderia perseverans, assembly GCF_022870505.1. NCBI lineage: Bacteria > Pseudomonadati > Pseudomonadota > Betaproteobacteria > Burkholderiales > Burkholderiaceae > Burkholderia > Burkholderia perseverans. The sequence goes on along the minus strand of NZ_CP045093.1, from coordinate 2,498,722 downwards.
GCAAGGAGGCGATCTCCCCGATCCTGCTGCTGTTCGGCGCGGGGCTGGTGGTGGGCAACCTCGCGGGCGGCTGGCTGGCGGATCGCGCATTGATCCCGGCCATCTTCAGCACGCTGGCGCTGCTGTTCGTCGTATTGCTGGCCGGCGGCCCACTGCTCGGCATGAAGGCGGGCGCGCTGTTGATGGTCGTGGCGCTTGGATTCGCGGCGTTTTCGACCGTGGCGCCGCTGCAGATGTGGGTGCTTCGAAACACGCAAGGCGTCGGGGAAAGCCTGGCGTCGAGTCTCAACATCGCGGCCTTCAATCTCGGCAATGCGATCGGCGCGTGGTGCGGCGGCATCGCGCTCGACCGGATGGGGCTGTCGTCCGTTCCCTGGGTGGCGGCGGTGTTCCCCGTTGGTGCGCTTGCCGTGGCGGCGATTGCCGTGAACCTTCCTTCGTCCCGTGTCGAAAAACAATTCGTATGAGTGGCATCGATACTATTTCATCCGCGAACGCGCCGGCCCGGGCGACCCAATGGATCCCCGCCTGGACCGCGAGCCCGCAACCCGTGTGGGGCGACGGCTACCCGCTGGCCGCCGACGTGCCGACCGACCTGCACGACGTGACGATCCGCCAGGTCGTGCGGGTGGGTTACGGCGGCAGCCGCATCCGCGTGCTGGTCAACAACCGCTACGGGCAACACCCCGTGCGGCTGGATGCGGTGCGTATCGCGCCGTCGATTCGCGATGCGCGCATCGACGCGACGCGCGACCAGACCGTGACATTCGGCGGCGCGCAATCGATCGTGATTCCGCCGGAGGCGAGCCTCACCAGCGATCCGGTCGCGCTGGCGGTCAAGCAGGGCGATCATCTGGCCATTTCGATCCGGCTCGTGGAAGCGCCGGCGATCCACTGCTTTCATTGGGATGGCCGCCGCACCGGCTACATCCTGCCGGGTGACCAGCTTTCCGCGGCGTCGCCGACGGTCGGCGCCACCACGGAGCGCAGGCTGTTTCTGGGCAGCGTACTCGTCGAGGCCGTCAGCCCGCGCGGCGTGGTGGTCGCGTTCGGCGACTCGATCACCGACGGCGCGAGCGCCACACTCGATCTGGAAATGCGCTGGCCGGATTTCCTGGCCGACCGGGCGGCGCGCGAGGGCATCGCGGTGGTGAACGCCGGCATTTCGGGCGCACGGCTGCTCAGCGACGGCATGGGCGCGAATGCGCTGGCCAGACTGGATCAGGACGTGCTGAGGCAGCCCGGCGTTCGCACCATCATCCTGCTGCTGGGCATCAACGACATCGCCTGGCCGGGTACGCCGTTCTCCCCGGACGATCCGCCGATGACGTTCGAGCGCATGGTCGCCGGTTATCGCACCCTGATCGCGCATGCGCACGCGGCGAACCTGCGCGTGATCGGCGGCACGCTGCCGCCGTTCGCCGGCGCGCTGCCCGACACGCCGATGGCCGACACGTATTACACGGTCGAGAAAGACCAACTGCGCATGCGCGTCAATGAATGGATCCGCCATGGCGGCGCGTTCGACGCGACGATCGATTTCGACCACCTGCTCGAGGATCCGCGGCGCCCCGGCCATCTCCTGCCGCGTTACGACGGAGGCGACCACCTGCATCCGGGCGACGAAGGCAATCGTGCCATGGCCGATGCGATCGATCTGAAGCGGCTGTTCGATCGCTGACGTCTCAATCAACCGTTTTTCTATCGCGAGGCATCTATGGAATATCGTTACCTTGGCGCATCGGGCCTGAAAGTGCCTGTCCTCAGCTTTGGCGCGGGGACGTTCGGGGGAAGCGGGCCGCTGTTCGGCGCCTGGGGGACCACGGAAGGCGCCGAAGCGCGCCGGATCGTGGATATCTGCCTGGAAGCGGGCGTGAACCTGTTCGATACCGCTGACGTCTACTCGGGCGGCGCGTCGGAAACGGTGCTCGGCGAAGCCATCAAGGGGCGCCGTCAAGCCGTGTTGATCTCGACGAAAATGAGCCTGCCGATGGGCGATGGCCCGAACGACGCGGGATCGTCGCGCGCGCGCCTCATCCAGTCGGTCGACGATGCGCTCAGGCGTCTGCAGACGGACTATATCGACCTGCTGCAACTGCACGCGTTCGATGCCTACACGCCGGTGGAGGAGACCGTGGCCACGCTGGACCAACTGGTGCGGGAAGGAAAAATCCGCTATACGGGCGTGTCGAACTTCTCGGGATGGCAGGTGATGAAATCGCTTGGCATTGCCGACCATAACGGCTGGAATCGCTACGTCGCGCATCAGGTCTATTACTCGCTGCTCGGGCGCGACTACGAGTGGGAACTGATGCCGTTGGCCGCCGATCAGGGCGTCGGCGCGCTGGTCTGGAGCCCGCTCGGGTGGGGGCGCCTGACCGGCAAGATCCGGCGCGGGCAATCGCTGCCCGAATCCAGCCGCCTGCATGCCACCGCATCGTTCGGCCCGCCTGTCGAGGATGAGCTGCTCTATCGCGTCATCGATGCGCTGGAGGCCGTGGCCGAAGAAACCGGCAAGTCGGTGCCGCAGATCGCGCTCAACTGGCTGATTCAGCGGCCGACCGTCAGCTCCGTCATCATCGGCGCCCGGAACGAGGCGCAGCTTCGCCAGAACCTCGGCGCGGTGGGCTGGACCCTGACGCCCGCGCAACTGGCGGCGCTCGATGCCGCCAGCAGCACGGTGGCGCCGTATCCGTATTTCCCGTACCGCCGGCAGGAAGGTTTCGCGCGCCTCAACCCGCCGTTGTGCTGACGGCGCACCGCGCCGTAGCCAGCCTCGCGATTGCCTCGCGAGGCTGGCGCTATCGATCGCGTCGAGGCGCGTGATGCGCCAGGCGAAGCCACCACCTACCGGCGCCCCGGAAGACGCCGCTCAGCCGTGCCCGCCTGCTTTGGCCAGGCCGAAGTATGGATTGACACCGATGAAGCGCTACCGAAATCGGGCGATCTGTCGAACGCGATGCATGAAGGCGTGTCGGCGCGCGCGTCGTTGCGCGGCGACCCCACGCAGCTGTACCGCGAGTCCGTCGACGGCCGTACCGATGACCGGCAGCGCACCGTATTCAGGCGGTCGGTACCGCGCTTAAGGATCAGGCCGCCGCGAAGCTGGCCTGCCGCTCGGCCGGAAGCGCCGGCGTTGCCCGAGTAGCGCCGGCGGCGCGTCACCGGCTTCCCGGGCTTCGAGGGCCGCGACCGGCACGCGCTCAGAACCGGTACGAGACGGTGACCTGCGCCTCCAGCGGCGGGCTCGGCAGCAGCGTGTAGTTGAAGGTGCCGGCCGAGCCGCCCGTGTAGTACTTGCGGTTGAACAGGTTGTAGATGTTCAGCTGCGTCTTCCATGGCCCGCGCTCGTAGGAGGCCATCGCATCGGTGCGCAGATAGCTGCCGAGCCGGAACGTGTTCGGCAGCGTCGCTTCGCGCGATCCCATGTAGTAGAGGCCGGCGCCGAGCCGCAGGCCGGGGATCGACTCGAGGCGATAGACGGTCCACAGGCTCGCGCTGTGCCGCGGCACGTTGCTGAGCAGGTCGCCCGCCGGATAGTTGGTGTCGCTCGTCACCTTCGCGAGCGTGTAGGCGTAGGTGAAGATCGCCTTCCACCGCGAGGTGAGGTTGCCGGCGATGTCGAGTTCGACGCCCTGGCTGCGCTGCTTGCCGGTCAGCACTTCCAGCACCGGGTTGGTCGGATCGGTGGTGAGGATGTGGTTGCGGTTCAGGTTGAACAGCGCGAGGTTGGCGCTGAGCCGATGGCGGATCAGATCCTGCTTCACGCCGATCTCGAACTGCTCCGCGATCTCGGCGGGATAGGTCACGTCGCTGCCGCTGTGGCCGACGTTCGGCGCATAGCTGCGGCTCCAGTCGGCGAACAGCGAGGTGCCGTCGACCGGCTCGTACACGAGGCCCAGGCGCGGCGAGAAGGCCGTCTGCTGGCCGCGGCCGGTCGGTTCGCCGGCCGCGTCGGCGCGATTGATGAAACGGTCCAGGCGCAGCCCGGTCTGCAGCTTCAGCTGTCGCGTCAGGTCGATCATGTCCTGCACGTAGACGCCGTAATCGGCGCCGCGCGCCTGGTGGCCGGGCAGCGGGTCCGCAGCGGTCAGCCCGGACAGGTAGTCTGGATTGAACAGGTCCAGTGTCATGTCGGTGGTTGGCGAGCCGGCGCTGCTGACTTCCAGATAGCTGTAGTCCACGCCGGCCAGCAGCGCGTGCCTGACGCTGCCGGTGAAGAAGTTGCCGGCCAGCTCGGCGCGCGCCGCGTACTGGCGCGAGACCTCGTTCGCGTTGCTGTAGACCGAATAGTCGAGCAGGTTGCCGGCCGCCGTGGTGCTGTCGGGGAACGACTGGGTGGAAAGCTGGCGCGCGTAGGTGTACTGGCCGGACAGCCGAAGCTTCCAGTTCTCCGACAGCGCGTGCTCGAACAGCAGCGTTTCGGCGATGGTGTCGTTGCGGCCGTAGTCGCCGGCCACGCCCGGATATACGCCGCTCTGGAGCCCGTAATAGCGCGTACGCGACAGCGCCTGGTAGTTCGGCACGGCCGGCACGCCGAAGTCGAAGCCGTCGCGGTTCAGGTGATTGAATTCGCTGAGCAGCGTGACCGAGGTGCCGTGATGGTCGTCCCAGGTGATCGCCGGCGCGATCGAGAACGAGCGTGAGCCGGCGTTGTCGCGGAACGTCGCGTCGGTTTCGGCCGAGGCGTTGAGCCGGACGCTGACGTCGCTGTTGAGCACGCGGTTCAGGTCGAGCGTGGTGCGCGCGAGGCCGTCGGTGCCGGCCGTCACGCCTATCTCGCCGAAGTTGTCGCGCTCGGGGTGCTTCGAGACGGTATCGAGGTAGCCGCCCACGGCGCCGATGCCGCCGTACAGCGCGCCGGCCGGCCCCTTGAACACCTCGACGCGGTCGATGCTCTGCACGTCGCGGAACGCGTAATAGCCGTAGTTGCGGAAGCCGTCGCGCAGGCCGTTGCTCTCGCTGAAGCCGCGGATGTTGAAGAAGGTGGCGCCGTTGCCGCCGTAGCTGACCTCGGCGTGGACGCCGCTGACGTTGTCGGCGATCTGGTCGATGCGCGTCACGCCGCGATCCCGCAGGACTTCGCCCGGCACGACCTGGACCGATGCGGCGTAGTCCTTGAGCGGCGTGGCGGTGCGGGTGGTGGTGGCCGACGACGCGGCGTCGTAGGACGCGCCGGACGTGGCCTGCACGGTGATGGCGGGCAGCGCGGTCGGCGTGGCGGCCTGCCCGGTGGCGGCTGAGGCATTGCTCGCCGCGTCGGCGGCGTGGGCGAACTGCGTCGCGGCGAGCGACAGCGCCGCGAGAGCGAGGCGCGCGCCGCGCCGGGTGGGGCGGGTGGTGCTGCCTGCCGCGGCGCGATTCGGCGTCCTGCCGTGCGTGGCGTCGCGGAAGGCGGCCACGGCGGCGGTGGCGATCGAGGTCTTGGTATACATGCTGGCCAGTGATGAGGGAAGGTGTCGGGATGGACGGCTCATGCGATCGAGGCACGATGCGCCGGCTTCGTTGCGGGCGGGTGAGCAGGGCAAGCGCTGGCGTGCGTTCATGCGCCGATGCCCAGGCGCTTCGCGGCGGCTTCGGCGGCCAGCCGGGCCTGCCCGTCCATCCATCGCCGGCTGTCGCGCATGGCGAGCGTGCGCTGCGGGCCGGCCTGTTCCGGCGTGCCGCTATGGAACGGCGGCTCGGGCGCGTATTCGATCGTCAGCTCGACACGGCGCGCGAGTTCCTCGCCCTTGAGTCGTGCGACCAGCGCAAGCGCGAAATCGATGCCGGCCGTCACGCCGCCGGCGGTCATGCGGTTGCGGTCCGTTACCACGCGCTGGTCCAGATGGCGCGCTCCCATGATCGGCAGCAGGTCGGCGACGGCCCAGTGCGCGGTGGCGTCATAGCCTTGCAGCAGCCCGGCCGCGCCGAGCAGCAGGCCGCCGGTACAGACGCTCGTGATCCACTTCGCGGTCCGTGCCCGCGAGGCGAGGAAATCGAGGATCGCCGGATCGCTCATCGCGGCGATGGTGCCCATGATGCCGCCGGGCACGAACAGCACGTCGAGGTCCATCGGGCAATCGGCGGCGGTATGGGTCGGCGCGATCGGCAGGCCTTCGACGGTTTGCACCGGATCGCGTGTCTTGCCCACCAGCAGCGTGTCGAACCGCGCCACCTTGAAGACGGTGAGCGGTCCCACCAGATCGAGCGAGACCATCTCGGGATGGACCAGCATCGCGACCTTCGGTGCATCGGGCGGCAGCGTGTTCATCATGCGGAGATGGTCGCGCGCGGCCCAGTCCGGCGCGTTGGGTTGGGCCGCGAGCGCGGGGCCAGCCGCCGCCGTGGCCAGGCAGAAAGTGCTCCACGTCAGGAACTGGCGACGCGAGCCCGGTTGATGGTTCATGAGGAGTCCGGTGAAAAGTCATGGCGACGAAGCCGCGAGGTACGCGACGGCGAGCGTCGGGCCTGGCTGGCTCGGTCGCGCGGTTCGGCACGACGGGGTGTCCGGTGGCGGGCGATGCCGTCGTTCGCGACGTGCTCACGCGTCGGGCGCGAGCGGACGCCAGGCGCCCGCCGTGCAGGCAACGCCAGGCAACCAACGAGGGGATCACGTGCCGGTCCGGTCCGCGTGCCGCTGCGGGCGAGGAACAGACGGATGCGAAGTGTCGCGACGCTGCGCGAGCACAGGCGCGCGCGACGCTACGAACGCTTCGCGGTCCGGCTGATCGGGTTAGGCGAGGGGGATGACGGGCGGCGCGCGGGCGCCGAGCGGCCCGTGTGCGGGGCCGCTCGCGGGGAGGCTGTCGTCAGCCGGAGAGGGCTGGCCGCGCATGATGGCGCGCAGCGCGTGAACCAGCGGCGGCAGGGCCGTGGCGAGGCCGATGGCCAGCGCCGCGCTGAACGGGCAGAGGTCGCCGGCGTGCGAATGGTCGTCGGTGGATGGCGCGGAGCCGGCCAGCGCGTTGGCCAGATCGGTTGCCGCGGCTTGCGCGGCAGGCGCGAGGCTGAGTGTCGACACGTCGTCGAACAGCGCACCGTGACCGCTGCAGATCGCGAGGCCGACGCCGTCCGTGCCGGTGCTCGGTGCGAGCATCAGGCCGGGAGGGAGCAGCAGGCGGAACGCGACGGCCAGCAGTAGCAACGATGCCACCAAGGGGTTCGTCAGACGCCGCGCCAGCAGATGGCGGATTCGGGTCATGGCGCGCGTATTGTAGACGCATCGCAAACAATTCGATATACGGCGGTCGGGTGCCGTGGCTTCCATCCGAAGCACGGTTGTTGCGCGGCTCGCGCTGCCGTGACGACATGATGTTCGCGATATCATATTGAGCTGGATTCGGTCACGCTCGAACCCGATGTCCCCGATTCACTCCGCATGCCGTGCATGCCTTCCCAAGCCCCGGTCCCGACCGGGCTTTTTGTTGTCGGCGGGCATGGGCATGGGCGGCCAGCCGATAGCGACGCGATTCCCCACGATACCCAACCCATTCATGTCGACGAAACTCTGTCATCGATGCAACGACGCCGCCGGCGAGGGCAAGAACTGCCGCAGTTGCGGGGCGCCATTGACCGGGCTGTTTCCCACCTATTACGGCGACACGCCCGCGCAGCGCGCGGCGAAAGCGGCCGAGACGATGGCGGCGACGAACAGCGCGCGCGTGCATGCCGTCGATCAGCGCAACCAGGAACTGGAAGCGCGCATGAGCGAGGGCGCCGGCGCCCTGAATCAGGCGCGCGCCGTGATCAATCAGGCGCACGCGATGATCAGCCAGTTGGGCACGCAGATTCAGGAGCGCGACGCGACCATCGCTGCCCAGCAGCAGGAGATTGCCGAGCTGGACGCGGAGCGGCGCCGCCAGCGCAAGCTGGTCTGGGCCGCCGAACGGGCGGGCGACGAGGCGACCGCATCCGGACAGCAACGCAGCCTGTTCGTGACCAACTTCGCCCGCTTCGCCACGAACCCCGAGGACCTCTGGATCACGAAGGATCAGTTCGATTTCTGGGCGGGGCCGATCAGCTCGGTCGGCGTGCTGGCATGCAAGTACGCGGGGGCGCTCGGCCATCACGACACGATCTTCAAGCTGAACCGCGACGGCTCGCTCGCCGAGGGCCGCACACTGGACTCGGACATGCTGGAGCGGGTCGCGGCGGCTGTCTGCCGGCATGAGCCGGCGGGCCCCGAGTCGGGGCCCGCGCTGGCCCTGTCGGCCGAGGAGCAGGACGATTTTTTCGATTTGCTCCGGTGCGTGCTGGCGGCCGCGTATCCCGAGGCCGAACCGGCCCGGATCGCGGATATCGCGCAATCGGTCACGCGCGGCGATTTCATCGATGCCTTCGGAGCGCTGGCGCATGACATGGCGTTCGGCCGCTTTGCGTCGATCGACGACGCCCACGCGCGGCTGCTCGATTCGCTGGCGTTCTGCGCGAGCCTGCGGTTCGAGCGATTCGAGCTGCGCTTCGCGGGCAGGCCGAGCGGATTGCGGGAAGCCGCCGAAGCGGGCGCGCTGCTGTCGTTCATCGTGGCCCTGATCGTGAACACGGCCGCCGAGGGGGCCGCGAGGTTTCCCTGGCTGTTCGTCCGCCAGACCATGGCGGCGACGTTCGAGAGTTTTCGCGAAATGAATGCCGCGGGCGTGTCGAGCAGCGCCGCGCATGCCGCGCGGCTCGTGCTCGATTTTCTCAACGCCGACGAAGCGGAAAGTTGGGCGCACGCGATCGCGACGATCGCGGTGGCCGGGGGAGACGAACCGTTCAGCGGGCAGGCCGCCGTCGAGAGCGACGGGGCGATCTTCATCGGCGAGGCGTGGGCGGCGACGCATGGCATCAAGCAGGCGGCCCTGGTGGACACCCTGTTCCAGGCCTGGGGCGCGGACCCGCGGAATGCGGCGCTTCACCGTGCCATTGACCTCAAGATCCAGGCGCTGGCCGAGCGGTTCGCTTGTTCGCTGGCGTTTCGGCTCGGTGACGACGCGGGTTGATGCCGTTCGCGGTGCTTGAACGCCTGCTTAGGCCCGCCGCCGTGGCGGCTCGCGAAATGGTCGCCGTTCGGGCCGCTGCGCGTTCGCGGGCCCCGGTACGACGGACGCCGTCGTCCGCCGCCTAACCGATCGCCCGCCGCGCGACCCGGCAGGCCGCCAGGTCCCACGCGGCGCAGCCGACGCTCTTGAAGAACACCGGCGCGTGCGGATCGAGCTTGCCGTCGAGCGCATCCGCGAGCGAGTGGACCTTACCCCAATCGACGCCGGCCTGGATGAAGTCGCCGGCCTCGTGTTTCGCGCCGAGCGGATCGTCCACCACGAGGTAGCTGCCGTCCACCGTGGTCTTGCCGATTTCCGCCGCGTCGGGCGTGAACGCGCCGACCCCGACCACGAGGCGCCCCTCGCGGGCGGGCGCGTCGTACACCGGCGTCTTGCTCGTGGTCGCCGCGATCACGACGTCAGTGCCGGCCGGCACCTCGCCGTCGAGCGCGACGAGGTTCGGCGCCACGCCGCGCTGCTGCGCCACGAAGCGCTCGGTGCTTTCGCGCGAGCGGCCCCGGCACAGGATGCGCGCCTGCGGGAACAGCACGGCGAGCGCTTCGACGTGGTTGGCGGCCTGCTTGCCGGTGCCGATCACGAGGCATTGGTTCGGCGCCGCGCCGTGCAGCGCCATGATGCCGAGCGCCGTCACGGCCGCCGTGCGGCGCCCGGTGAGCGTCGGGCCGTCGAGGACGAACAGCATCTGGCCGGTATGCGCATCGCAGGCGATCACCTGGCCGTGGATGGTGGGCAACTGGCGCTGCGCGTTGGTGGGGCAGACGTTGACGAGCTTGTGGATGGCGATGTCCGCGGCGCTCGACGGCATCGACAGCATCAGGCCGCCCGCCTGCAGCGGGACGACGAGACGCTCCGGGCTGACGATCCCGCCGGCACCGTATTCCATCACGGTCTCGCGCAAGATCTGGATCAGCGTGGGGTAGTCGAGCAGCTGCGCGGTCGATTGCGCGTCGAAGATCTTCAGCTCCGCAGTGTGCATGGGCGATGTCCTGGTTGGAGGAAAGCGTGCATCGGGCGATCTTGGTCGCCACGAATATTGGCTTGAATTTAAACCACGCTTGGTACTATAACAAGCCAAAACGGTCCGTGTTTTCGCGCTGCCGGAGCGGAATCCGGACCGCGCAGCGTTGCCCGACCGACGAGACGACGGCCGCTTCGTGGCTCCTCGAACCACCTCGGCCGAGTGGTATATTCGGAACCACACTGAAACATGGACATCGTTATGGCATCTGCCCGACTGGAGCTTCCCGGCACCTTCCGCCCGCTGCAGATCTATGAGCAGGTCTCGGAGAAGATCCGTGCGGAGATCCGGGCGGGCCGCTATGCGCCCGATGCCCGCCTGCCGTCGGAGCGCGAACTCGCGGCGCTGTTCGGCGTGGGGCGGCCGGCGGTGCGCGAGGCGATCGGCGCGCTGCAGAACGAGGGGCTGGTCGTCACGCGCCGCAATTCCGGCACCTATGTGTCGGCCAACGCGCCGGAGCTGCTGGCGCGCGCGGTGCTGCCCGAGAGCGACGCCGAGTTCCATGCCGCCGACTACAGCCCGTCCGCGACGCTCGACGTGCGCCTGATTCTCGAGCCGGCGATCGCGCGGCGCGCGGCGGCCCACCGGAAGCGCGATCCGCTGGCGGAGCACTATCTGGCGCAGATGGAAACGCTCACCGACGTCACCGACAAGGAGCAGCAGGCGCTCTGGAACAACAGCGACCGGCTGTTCCACCGGCAGCTCGCGATCATGACGGGGGACGCGCTGCTGGTGAAGCTGGCGCAGGAGATCGCCGACACCATGGACCAGTCGCTCTGGAAGCGCGTCAAGGACGACGGGATCTACGATCCGCCGCGCATCCGGCTGTACGTCGCGGAACACCGGCTGATCTACGAGGCGATCGTGCATGGCGACGCGGACGCGGCGGCGTTCTACGTCGAGCAGCACATCCACCGCGTGCAGCGCGACATCGCTCCGCTCTGATCGGAAAAAAAGCGCGCGCCACCACGGCACGCGCCGAACAACCCCTGGTATGGGAAAAAGATCCAGCGAGCAGCCTCAGCGGACCAGAAAGCCGTAGGTGAGCGGATCGCGTTCGTCGACGATCCATTGCGCGAAGCCGCAGATGTAGGCTTCGCCCTCGACCTCGGGGATCACGGCAGGCATGCCCTGCACGGTCGTCTCCCGCAACACCCTGGCCTTGAACACGGTGCCGACGATCGACTCGTTGACGAGCGTCTCGCCGGCCGCGAGTTCGCCGCGCTGATACAGCTGGGCGACGCGGCCCCCGGTGCCCGAGCCGGTCGGCGAGCGATCGACCTCGCGGTCGGCGAACACGCAGCAGTTCGCCTGCGTCGAGCCCGCGTGGCGCGGCCGGTTCGCGATGATGGTGCCGTAGATGTGGTTGATCTCCGGGATCTCGGGATGCTGCACCGGGAACGCCAGATTCGCGGCGGCCTTCACTTCCGCGCCGAAGCGGATCAGCTTCTCGACCTCCGACTCGCGGACCTGCAGGTCGAACGGCTCGCCGTCCACGTAGAAATAGAACGCGCCGCCATAGGCGATGTCGCCCGTCACCGTGCCGAAGCTCGGCGTCTCGACGCTCACGTCCCGCTTCCAGAGGAACGACGGCACGTTCACGAAGCGCACGGTGCCGGCGTGCTCGCCGTCCCATTTCACGAACGCCTCGATGAAGCCGCACGGCGCGTCGATGCCGACCCGCGTTTCCGGCACGGTCCGCTGTACCCAGCCCAGCTCCACCGCCGCCGTGGACAGCGCGATCACGCCATGGCCGCAGTGGTCGCTATACCCTTCGTTGTGCAGGAAGATCACGCCGAAATCGGCATCGGGCGAGACCGGGTCGGTCAGGTAGCCGCCATACATGTCGGCGTGCCCGCGCGGCTCGAACATCAGGGCCTTGCGGATCTCGTCGGCGTTGTCCTTGAGCCAGGCGCGGCGCTGGACGATGGTGTCGCCCGGCAGCCGCGGCAGCCCGCTCGTGACGATGCGGAACGCCTCGCCGCCGGTGTGGACTTCGACTGTCGAGAGGGTACGGGTCGGTTTCATCGCGTGGTGTCGCTCGTGGAGGAATGGCTTACTTCGCGTAGGGAACGGGCAGGCCGTCCTTGATCACGTAGACCGTGGTCGGGGCGCCCTGCAGGTCGCCCCTGGCGTCGAACGAGTAGGTGCCCGCCACGCCTTGGTAGTGCTCGCGGGCCAGTTGCGCGGTGAGCCTGGCCTTGTCGGTGGTGGTGCCGGCCTTGACCATCGCGTCGGCCAGCATCTTGACGCCGTCGTAGTAGTTCACGCCGTACACCTGGGTGGGCGTGTGATAGGCGTCCTGGTACTTCTTGAGGAAGTCGCGGCCCCGAGCGGTCTTTTCCAGCGCCACGCCGCCTTGCGCGCAATAGACGATGGAGGCCGCGTCGCCGGCCACCTTGCCCATGTCCGCCGAGCAGATGCCGTCGCCGCCGAGCAGCTTCGCGCGCAGGCCGCGCTGGCGCATCTGTTTGGCCATCGGCGCGCCCTGCGCCGCGTAGCCGCCGAAGAAGATCACGTCCGGATTCTCGGCCTTGATCGCGGTGAGGATGCCGAGGAAATCGGTGGCCTGCGAGTTCGTGAACTGATGGTCGACCACGGTCAGGCCGCTGGCCTTCGCCACCTTCTCGAACTGCTGCGCCACGCCCTGTCCGTAGGCCGTGCGGTCGTCGATGATGGCCGCCGTCTTCGCCTTCAGCGTCTTGACCGCGAACTCGGTCATGGTGCCGCCGAGCTGCTCGTCGCTGGCGCCGATCCGGAAGATGTTCGAGAAGCCCTGCTGCGTGAGCGCGGGATTCGACGCCACCGGCAGCAGCGGCACGCCCGCGCTGCTGTAGACGCGCGAGGCGGGGATCGCGACGCCGGAGTTGTAGGGGCCGAGCACCGCGACCACGCCGTGATCGACGAGATTCTGCGCCACCTGCACGCCGACCTTGGGGTCCGCCTGGTCGTCCTGCGAGTCCAGTTTGAACGTCACCGCCTTGCCGGCCACCATCACGTGCTGCTGGTTCAACTCGTCGACGGCCAGGCGCGCGCCGTTTTCGTTGTCCTTGCCGTTGGCGGCCTGCGGGCCCGTCAGCGGAGCGGAATGCCCGATGACGACGACTTCTTGCGCATGGGCGGCAACGGCGCCGAACGCCGCGGCGACAGCCAGTGCGATGGAAAGGTGACGCATGATCGGCCTCGCGAATTGGTTTTAGGGAAACCAATGTATTGCATGGGTGGTACCGGTGCAAGCAGATTTCAAAAAAAGCCGGCTTGGTGGTATCCCCGGATACCACTCGGGGCAGCGGGGGCGGTAACGACGCGGACGTCGTGCGCGCGAGACGTTTCCGGCGGAGAGGGCGGGCGGCGCCCATGCCCATCGCATGAAAGGCCATCTGCAACCTAATTTGCAATCCGATTTGTAATCCGATATGTAATCCGACACGCAGCCATGAGGCGTGACCCCGGCCGTTGCGAACACACCGATCGGGCTGCGCGGGGCATCCGTCTTCGGACGATCACGAGCGGGCGCGTGACCGGCCGCCGGTGGACGGAACTGTCACGACTCGCGGCTGGCGGGGTGGCCGCCTTGCATGATGGCGGCTGCGCGTGACGGTGAACGATGGTGCGATTTCGGTAACAGCGCCGACATATTCGTTGCTGAACGTGAACGGCCGGCAGCTTGCGCATCGGCAGCCGGCCGTGCGATCGCGGCTTCCCCGGTTCTCATGCGACGCGGCCGGGCAATCGACGCGGCAACGTCCAGGCGGCAGTGCGGGCTGGCATGCATCGTCATGCCGGAAGCGTTGCACCGGCCGATCCGGCCGGAACGCCGGTTGATTCGCGAGCGGCCGCGCCGTGAAGCCCGGCCGTTCGCGGCACGGCCGCGGCATGGCAAAACCGGCAACGTTTCGTAACATGTTCCACCTTCCTCGCGGCGGAGCAAACGTACCATCATCGGGTCCGCATTCAACCCGTCGCACCGGCGCATCGACCCGCCGGTGCAGGCGCCATCCCACCGGAGACATCATGAACATCACCACGCACGCCGGCCCCATGGTTTCGCTGATCGCGGGCATCCTGATCCTGGCCGCGCCGCGCCTGCTCAACTACATCGTCGCGATCTACCTGATCGTCATCGGCCTGCTCGGCTTGTTCGGCGGTCACCTCCACTGACGCGGGTACCGCGGCTCGACGAAGCGCCCCGGAGCAGGCCCGAATGTTGCGCACGCAAGGAGCACGACGTCGGTCATGCCCCGGGTTTATCGGGACGGCGTCAACCTCGTTCAAAGGAGAAACGACATGTCATTGGGACTGCTGCTATTGATCGTGCTTGTGCTCGTGCTGGTCGGCGTGTTTCCGGCCTGGCCTCACAGCCGCAGCTGGGGTTACCGGCCGAGCGGCGCGCTGGGCGTGGTATTGATCGTCGTGCTGGTGCTGTTCGTGCTGGGAATGATATAGACGCAACGGGCAGACCGCCGGCTTGCCGGCGGTCTGCCCGTGTGAGATCGATTCACCGAATCGACATGGGCGGCGGTGCCGGGCGCGATGCGCCCGGCACCGCCGCGCCGCATTACATCGGCGGCGCCACGCCGTCCTTTTCGACCACGACGAACTGGGCGCCATAGCTGCCCTTCGCCGGCACCGCCACCACGAACACCTTCTTGCCGGCCGTCAGGTCGGCGCGCGTGGCCGGAATCAGCGTGACGACGGGCGCGCCCGGCGGCACGGTGACGACGTTGCTGCCGCCCTTGTACGAGAGCTTCAGGTCGCGCCCGTTGGTGCTGTCCACCACCGTGTCCACGTTGGCGTTGGTCATCGAGCTGTTCGCGCCGAGGTCGTAGGCGTAGTGGCCTTCGCCCATGCCGCGCGCGGCTTCGGGGAACACCAGCACTTCGCGGGCGGTCAGCTTGCCGTCGGGGCCGGGCATGGCGGCCGCGCCGACGTAGGAGCCCGGCTTGATGTCGGACAGCTGGATCGCCTTCACCGCGTTGATGTGCGCGGCATCACTCATCTCGATGGTCACGTTGTCGCCGCTGCGGCGGTGGACCGTCAGCGTGCTGCCCGCGAGCGACACGACCTCGCCGCGAATCCGCTCGGGCTTGGCCGCCGGAGATTGAGCGAACGCGGCGCCGGCCAGCGTGAGCGCGACGAGCGATGCCGCGAGCTTGAAACGAGTGGACATGATGACTCCGTTGATCTGTTGCGTTTAGAGAATGCGGCGGGCGGATCACGATCCGCCGAACCAGTTGTAGCCCTGGTTTTCCCAGTAGCCGCCGGGAAATTCGTTGGTCACCGTGATGGCGACGATGTGTTTCGGGTTCTTGTAGCCGAGCTTGGTCGGCAGCCGCAGCTTCATCGGGAAGCCGTACCTGGGCGGCAGGGTCTGGCCGTCGTAGCTGAGCGCCAGCAGCGTCTGCGGATGCAGCGCGCTGGGCATGTCGATGCTGGTCCAGTAGTTGTCGGCGCAGTGCAGCGCGACGTATTTCGCCGTGGTGTCGGCGCCGGCCAGCAGCAGGAAATCGGAGAAGCGCACGCCGCCCCACTTGCCGATCGCGCTCCAGCCCTCGATGCAGATGTGCCGCGTGACCTGGCTGCGCTGCGGCAGCGCGCCGAGTTCGCCGAGCGTCCAGCTGCGCTTGCCGTTCACGCGTCCCGACAGTTCGAGCCGATAGGTCCGCGCGTCGACGTCCGGCACCTGGTCGATGTCGTAGAACGCGTTGAACGGGAACGGCCGCGTGATCATCGATTCCGGATAGGTGGGCGCCAGCTTGCCCGGATCGAACAGCCGCGCCTGCACGCCGTCGTTGAACGACGACAGGGTGCGCAGCAGCCGGTTGACGCCGCCGTCGCTGCCCGGCTCGCAGCCGCTCAGCAGCGCGAGGCCGCCCAGCGTCAGCAGGCGCTTGCCGAACCGGCGGCGCGTGGATGAGTCGAGTTCCTGGTGCGCGTCCTTGATGATCGAGGCGGCGTCGGGCGTATAGGGCGGTTTGCGTGAGTCCATGGTCAGCGTCCCCGGATCATGGTGAGCAAGGTGCGCGGCACCAGCGCGACCATCGCGACGTGGATCGCGAAGAAGCCGACCAGCACGCCCATCGCGACGAAGTGGACGAGCCGGGCGTTGTCGTAGCCGCCCATCAGCATCCGCAGCGCAGGCAGCTGCACCGACTTCCAGACCGCCAGCCCGGACACGATCACGAGCACGAGGTCGGCGATCACCACCAGGTAAGCCAGCTTCTGCACCGCGTTGTATTGCCCCGGCACGGCATGGCCGAGCCGGCCGCGCAGCGCCGCGCCGAAATCGGCGGCGAGCGCGCGCGGGCGCAGCGGCAGCAGGGTCCGGCGCAGCCGCCCGGTGAACGCGCCGAGCGCCAGATAGGCGGCGAAGTTGGCCACCAGCACCCACATCATCGCGAAGTGCCAGAGCAGCGCGCCGCCGAGCCAGCCGCCGAGCGTGACGGCGGGCGGGAAGTGGAGCGCGCCGAACAGGGGGGACGCCTCGTAGACCTGCCAGCCGCTCATGCACATGACGATCACCGCGCAGGCGTTGATCCAGTGGAAAACGCGGACCCAGACGGGATGGATGGGGATGGACTTCAAGGAAACCTCGTTGGCGTGGCGGATGGCCTGATGACAAGAATCGCAGCCGGCCGGGCGCGACGGTATCGGTCGAATGACCGATCCATGTCGCGCGCCGCCTGCCCGTGTCGTGTGACGGCCTGATGTCATGGCCGCTCGTGGGCATCGGTTGCCGCGCATCGACGGGCCTTTCGACAGGCAACCCGGCAGGCCATCCGGCAACCCGCGCACACGGCGCGGCGGGGCGGTGAGCCGCCGGCAAGACCGCGGCAAGGTGATGCCGCCGGCGCCCCTTAAGTCCGGCCGGCGCGGTCCGTTAATGCATGGGCGGAGATTGTCGCGAGGGGCGGCAGGAGGCTCGCGGCGCCAGCGGGCCCGCGAAGGGGAACCTCGAAAGGGAAACGGATGAAACTGAAGAACCTGCCCGTGCGAACGGGTTTTGTTGCGGTGCTGGGGCTGTTCGGAACACTGGTGCTGGTCATGGCGCTGCTCGGCATCGTCTCGCTCAATGAAAACAACGCGCTGTCCGCGAAGATCGCCACGCTGAACGCCCAGGTGGTCGACCTCAAGGACGTCTACATCAACAACCTGAAGGCCCGCAGCGCGCTGTCGCGCGCCTTCATCGCGATCAGCTCGAACTCGTCGGCCAGGGACGGCGCGCTGGCCGACGCGCGCCGCTTCCTCGATCTGGCGAAGGCCGCCGACGCCGCGTTCGAGAAGATCCCGAAGGACAACGACGACCTGCGCGGCGCGGCCGGCACCGTGGTCGACGCGTTCCGCGCGCATTCGGGCGCCATCGACGGCCTGTTCGCGGCGATCTCGAGCGGCGACCTGAAGGCCTACGCCGACGCCAACGAAGGCCCGATGACGCAGACCAGCATGGTGTTCGGCCAGAGCAGCGAGGCGTTCTTCACGGTCGCCGCGAGCCAGACCAAGGCGCTGCAGGAGCGCAAGACCAACGCGCGCACGCTGCTGATCGGCGTGGCGATCGGCCTCCTCGCGCTGTCGTGCGTGCTGATCGTGCTGGTCTACGTGGGGCTCGAGCGCGCGATCGTGAAGCCGCTCAAGGAAGCCGTGGTGGTGGTCGAGCACGTCGCGCGCGGCGACCTGACGATCGCGATCGCGCCCGGGCGCGAGTCGTCGAACGAGATCGGCCAGCTGTTCGCGGCGATGCAGGAGATGAAGGGCAGCCTGTCCGGCATCGTTCGCGCGGTGCAGGGCGGCAGCGACGTGATCGTGACGGCGGTGCAGGAGATGGCGAGCGGCAACACCGATCTCTCGCAGCGCACCGAGCAGCAGGCGGCGGCGCTGCAGCAGACGGCGTCGTCGATGGAGCAGCTGACCAGCACGGTCCGCCACAACGCCGACAACGCGAAGCAGGCCACCCAGCTCGTGAACGGCACCGCGGCGCTGACCGAGCAGGGCAGCCGGGCCTCGAAGGAGATGGTCGCGACCATGCGCGGGCTCTCGGAGCTGTCGGGCAAGATCTCGGACATCACCAACGTGATCGAGAGCATCGCGTTCCAGACCAACATCCTGTCGCTGAACGCGGCCGTGGAAGCGGCGCGGGCCGGCGAGGAAGGGCGCGGCTTCGCGGTGGTGGCGAGCGAGGTGCGTTCGCTCGCGCAGCGCAGCGCGAACGCGGCCCGGGAGATCAAGGAGCGCATCACCGATTCGCTCGCGCGCGTGGATGCCGGTGCGCGCCAGGTCGAGCAGGCCAGCAGCGTGATGGGCGAGATCCTCGTGTCGGTCAACAAGGTCAACGACCTGATGGGCGAGATCGCGGCCGCCTCGGTCGAGCAGTCGAGCGGGATCGAGCAGGTCAACCGCGCGGTCGCGCAGATGGACCAGGTCACGCAGCAGAACGCGGCGCTGGTGGAGGAAGCCTCGGCCGCCGCGCTGTCGCTGGAGGACCAGACGCGCGTGCTCAAGGACGCGGTGGCCGTGTTCCGCACCGATACGGGCGGCATGCGCTTCGCGTAAGCGGCGGGCCGGCGCTCCGCTCCCCGGGCAGCGCGCCCGGGCAGGCGCCGGGCCGACCCGCAACGGGCCGGCAAGGCTGGACCGGCGCGGCGCGATGCCGTGAGCCGGCAAGCGCGGCTGCCTCGCCCGGCGCCGCGTCGCGTCCGGCGCGCGGTCGTCCGTCCGGCGCATCCGCCACGCGCGGCAGCATGCGCCGCAATCCGCCGGGCCGGCCGCCCGGTTCGGCGTCGCACGGCCGCCATTCACGCCATTCCCGC
This sequence comes from Burkholderia perseverans, assembly GCF_022870505.1. NCBI lineage: Bacteria > Pseudomonadati > Pseudomonadota > Betaproteobacteria > Burkholderiales > Burkholderiaceae > Burkholderia > Burkholderia perseverans. The sequence goes on along the minus strand of NZ_CP045093.1, from coordinate 2,479,877 downwards.
CATCCGGGCGATCGGGCCCGAGTGTGCGGTACCCATCGCCATCACGCCGCCGCGCCGGTCCATGCCGGGCGCCCCGGCGCCCCGGCCGATGCGATCCGGGCGCGAGCCCGTTCCCCGACGACGAGCGGCATCCGGGCCTGACCGGGCCGCCGCTCCGCCGCGCCCGCCGCCGGCCGCTTCGGCGAGGGCCGCGCCGGCAGGCCGGCCACGGCGCCGCTTCCGCAGCGAAAAGTCCCGGTGAATGTGCCTTTTGTTCAGGGACGCGCATGTTTCGCTTCGTTACGCTTGCCTCGCGGTCGATCGGCGTATCGGCGCCGCGTCTCGCTCCCCAGGCATCCGCCACCATCAGAACGAGACGCGGAAACGATTGACGCGAAGCAGGCAATCAACGGACGAACCCGCGGACCTTCCATTCCGGCATGGCGCCGCGCTCCGCACAAAATCAGGAGGCATTGGCTGTGCAATCCCAACCCACTCTCAGGCACATCGCGCTCGCCGCGGCGCTCGCATGCGGCGCGCTGCTCCCGGCCGGCGCGCGCGCGGCGACCGACGGCACGCTGCTGCTCAACTATCTCGGCCCCGTCAGCTCGGAGCTCTACGTCGCCAACGCGGACGGCTCGGGCGAGCACAAGCTGCTCGCCACGCCGGGCTTCGACTATCACGCGTCGTTCTCGAAGGACGGACAGTGGATCGTCTTCACGTCCGAGCGCGACGGCCTCGGCGAATCGAACCTCTACCGCGTGCGGGTCGACGGCAGCGGCCTGCAGCGGATCGCCGACCACCTTGCCGTGGACGACGCGGCGGTGGTCTCGCCGGTCGACCCGAACCTCATCGCGTTCGTCTCCTCGCGTCACGGTGGGAACGGGTTCGGCACCACCCACATCTGGACGCTCGACCTCGCCAGCGGCGCGCTCAAAAACGTCACGGAAAACGTCAAGTTCGATCCCGCCAGGCCGCACAGCTTCTTCCGCCCGTCCTGGTCGCCGGACGGCAAGTGGCTCGCGCTGTCCTCCGACATCGGCAGCGACTGGCGCGGCCACAACCTGCCCACGGGCTGGGAGCGAACCCAGGAGGGCAGCATCTACATCGTGCATCCGGACGGCACGGGCTGGCAGCAGCTGGCGACGCGGGCCGGCTACGACGAGGGTTCGCCGTCGTGGTCGCCCGACGGCAAGCACGTGGTGTTCTACGAGACGCCGGTCGAATCCACCTGGGGAGCCCATCGCCCGGAAAGCATCAACTCGGTCAGCTCGCAGATCGTGGCGGTGGACCTCGCCACGCACGCGCGCAGCGAACTCACGGCCACGCCGGGCTTCAAGGTGTTCCCGCAATACCTCGACAACACGGTGGTCGCCTACCACGTGAAGGGCGGCGACACCGAGGGCTTCTACACCACGGCCGGCGCGTTCCGTTCGACGCGCGATTCGGGGATCCGCTCGCCCCGTTATTCGCCGGACGGCAAGAAGATGGTCTACGAACGCGTCGCGTTCCTGCCGGCGCGCGCGAACGGCACGCCGCTGTTCAACTTCGACCCGCACTGGAAGTACACCTATCTCGACGTGTTCCCGCAACTGTCGGCCGACCGCCGGCAGCTGGTCTACACCGAGAAGGCGATCAATTCGTCGATCGCGGTCGTGAACGCCGACCTGAGCGGCTACCACCGCATCTACGACGCCTCGCTGAGCGGGCTCGACCCGACGCTGATCGCGCAAGGGCTGGCCGGCGCGTTCCAGCCGACCTGGTCGCCCGACCGCAAGTGGGTCGCGTTCGGCGTGGGCAGCTGGTTCTTCACGCGCGACGGCGGCCCGGGCCGGATCATGCGCATCAAGACCGACGGCAGCATGAACAACCAGGCCGAAGCCCTGACCGACGGCACCATCAACGCCGGCTTCCCGAGCTACTCGCCGGACGGCTCGCGGCTCGTCTATCGCGTCTGGAGCACGAGCGAAAAGGGGCTGCGCATTCTCGACCTCGCCACGCGCAAGACCACCGTGCTGACCACCGAGGCGGACAACCTGCCGGGCTGGTCGGCCGACGGCACGCGGATCGTGTTTACGCGCAAGCAGACCGATCTGGCCGATCCGAACAAGTTCAACTACGACGTGTTCACGATCCGGCCCGACGGCAGCGACCTGCGGCGCCTCACCTCGGACGGCGCGAACCAGGGCCACGCGGTCTGGACCTACGACGGCCGCATCGCCTACAGCTCGGGGAGCTACGGGTTCCGCGACGAGCTCCCGCTCTACGACAACAGCTTCCAGCCCGACGGCCAGAACTGGGTGATGAACGCGGACGGCGGCGACGCGCATCCGCTCACCGACACGCTGTGGGAGGAAGCCATGCCGATGTACGTGCCGGACCGCTGATCGCGACGCCGGTGTCCGCCGGTTCGACGCCGTGCTCAGGCACGGCGTTTTTTCGTGCGCGGCGGGGGCTCGTGCGGTCGATGACCGGGGCCGCGGCGCGCACGCGCGGCTCGCCGGTTCGTCAGCGAACGAACGCCACGCTGGTGGGATCCTTCACGTCGACCGACGCGCCGCTGTCGGCCAGCAGGCCGGTGGCGGGATCGATGCGAAACAGCCGCAGGTTGCCGCTGAGCCGGTTGGCGACGAGCATCCAGCGTCCCGCCGCGTCGATCCCGAAGCCCCATGGCTTGCGCCCGCCCGACGCCACGCGCTGCAGCAGCGTGAGCCGCCCCGAGCCGGCATCCACGCCGTACACCAGCAGCGCGTCCTCGGCACGGTTCTCCACGTAGAGGAACCGGCCGTCGCGGCCGAGCGCCATTTCCGCGCCGCTCTTCGTGCCGTCGAACGACGCCGTCGTGATCGATTCGGTCTGGATCGGCGTCAGCGTGGCGCGCACGGCGTCCCAGCGCAACACCATGACCTGTGCGCCGAGTTCGGTGAGCAGGTAGGCGTGGCGGCCGTCCGGGCCGAACACGAGGCGCCGCGGGCCGCTGCCGGGCGGCGTCGCGAACGCGGGCGGGGCGCCGGCGGCGCAGGGCGAGAGCCGGTGCGTCGCGCGATCGAAGCAATCGATGAAGACGCGATCGGCGCCCAGGTCGGGCACGAGCGCGTAGCGGCCGGACGGATCGAGCGTGATGCCGTGCGCGTGCGCGCTCTTCTGGCGAGGGCCCGGCCCGGCGCCGGTTTCCGCGAGCGTCGACACCAGCGGGCCGATGCCGCCGTCGCGCTTCACCGCGAGGCTCGAGACCGAGCCGCTGTCGTAGTTCGCGCCGAGCAGCGTCAGCGAGGGCAGGTCGAAGCGCAGGAAGGTGGTGCCGCGCCCGCCCGTTTGCACCGTGTCGAGCGGCGCGATCGCGCCGCTCGCGCGGTTCACGGCATAGGCGGTCACGCTGCCTTCCCGGTCGCGATCGTCGTCCACCGCATAGAGCACGGGCAGGGCGGGATGCGCCTCCACCCAGGTCGAGCGCGGCCCGCGCGCGACCGTGCCGAGCGCGACGAGCCGACCGGTGTCGAGGTCGAGCCGTACCGCGTCGATTCGTGCGTCCAGCGTGCCGACGTAGGCGAATTCGCTGGCCGCGGCGCCGGGCGCCTGGCCGGCGGGCGGCAGCGTGCATGAGGCCGCCGCGATCGATGCCCAGGCAGCGGCGGCGCAGCGCGCGAGGCGGGAAAAAGGAGCAGGCTTCAGGGCAGGCGCCATGATCGTCACGGATGAAGTTGGCATGAACGGGCGGCGGGGGGCCGCCGAATCGCGGGAATCCTCGCGGCGGCGGGGCGCCGCCGCGGCACGGCCGCTAGCGGCGCGCCTCGAGGCGAAACTGGCTCGGCGCCTGGCCCACCTCGCGGCGGAAGAAGCGCGTGAAATAGGCGGCGTCGGCGAAGCCGAGCCAGAACGCGATCTGCTCGACCGACATGTCGCCGAAAATGAGTTCGCGCTTCGCCTCGGTGACGATGCGCGCATGGATCAGCTTGGTCGGGCTCAGGCCGGCGGCCGACGCGCAGGCCGCGCGCAGCTGCACCGGAGACACCGCGAGCATCGACGCGTACTGCTGCAAGGGCAGGTTGCGGCGATAGTGCGCCTCGATCGACTGGCGGAAGCGTTCGACGAGGCGCACGTCGTGGCGCACCGGGCCGTCGTGCTCATGCCGGTCGAGGCGCCCCTCGCGCACCAGCGTGAGCAGCAGCATGGTGAGCAGCGCCTCGGTGGCGCACACGTGGCCCACCGCGTTCGATTCCACTTCCTGCTTGAGCTGCCGGAGCAGTTCGTGGAGCGCGCTGCCCGCCTGCCCGCCATGCGCGAGCGGAATCATGCGCGGCGCGGACCAGAGCGCGATGAGTTCGGGCAGCTTCGCGTTGACCTGGGTGAGATACGAGACCTCGACGGTCACGACCCAGCGATCCACGTCGAGTTCGTAGTCGAGGCCGTGCACGCACTCGGTGGGCAGCAGCAGCGCGCACGGTCCCTCGAACGGAATGCTGCGGCCTTCGAGATTCATCAGGCCGCGCCCGTTGCGCACGAAGATCACCTGGCCGTAGGCGGGATGCGCATGCGGGGCCGTGCGCCAGCGTCCGCGTTCGGTCACGTGGCCGACGTGGACGAACCAGTCCCGCTCTTCCCGCTGCTCGACATACAGGCGCACCTTCGGCACCGCCGTGAGCCGCACCTTGTCGCCCGCCTTGCGCGGGACCGGGACGCCGATCGCCATTCGTTCCATGAAGCCTCCTCGATGCCCGGTCTCGTGCCGGGTGCCGTTTCGATGGGAAATGCTCGCGGGCGCCGCGCGCGGTGCCGCTTTCCGCCGCCGCATGCGTCCGGCTCCGGCAGGACGGCGCGGAGCGTCTGTCAGTCTTTCATATCGCTTCGCGCGGCGCGAGCTGCGGCTTACCCGGACCTCGCGCCGCCCCGCCTGCCATGTCAGAACGTATGCACCATGCCGAGGATCACGCCGCGCGTGTTCGAGCCGGGGGCCACCGCGATGCCGCCGTAGGCCGTGCCGTTGAGCGTGAACTGCGCGAGATGGCGGTTCTGGATGAAGGCCGCGGACGCGTACAGCGTGGTGCGTTTCGACAGATAGTGTTCGTAGGTGACCCCCACCTGCTGCGCGTTGTTGGCATGCCCGGTGCGATCGTGCGCGTAGCCGTACAGCAGGGCCAGTTGATCGGCGGGAGTGAACAGGTACGAGCCGGAACCCTCGAACACGTCGCGCCTGACGCTGTCGTCGGTCTGATGCTCGGTGTGGTAGGCGAGATAGAAGCGCGCGTCGCCCACCCCCATCGAGGCGCCCGCGTTGAACACCTTCAGCGTCGAGGTGCCCGCCGCGTTGGCCGCCTGCTCGTAGCCGGCCGCCACCCGGAACGGGCCGTTCTCGTAGCGCGCCGCCGCGTTGTAGAACTGCAGGCCGTTGCTGGGCCGGGTGGTGGCGTCGCGCATCGCCACCATGAACTGCGCGGAGAGGCCGTGGAAGGTCGGCGTGAAATACGAAATCGCGTTGTTCACGCGGATCGTGAGCGAGTTGAAATTGTTCATCGGCGAGCCCATGCTCATCACGGCGAGCGGATCGAGTTCGCGGTTCAGGAAAATATACTGCGGCGTGTTCTGCAGGCCGAAGCGCACTTCGCCGAAGCCGCCGGACAGGCCGACCCAGGCCTGCCGGTTGAACGCCGCCGCCGCGTTCGAGGCGGCACCGGTGGCGCCCGAGAAGCCCTGTTCGAGCTGGAAGTTCACGTGCAGGCCGCCGCCGATGTCCTCGCTGCCCTTGAGCCCGTAGCGGCTCGCGAACAGCCCGCCCGAGGTGGCGCGCACGACCTTGCCGGCGCCGCCGTTCTGGAATTCGATGCCGTTGTCGACGACGCCGTACAGCGTCACGGACGATTGGGCATGGGCCCACGGGAAAATGCAGGCCGACGCGAGGCCGGCCGCGACTACGAGCATGCTTTTCATTTTGTCTCCGGATTTGTTCTGGTTATGTCGCCTCGCGAGGCCGGCCGGCCTGCGGGAATGGATTCGAATGGCATCGTGCGCCGCGATGCGCTTCGACCCGGCGCCGCCCGGCGCGCTGTGATGTATGGCCGTCAGTACCCCGCCAGCTCGCGTGCCGCGCCCACCACGCCGTAGCCGCGTGTCGGTGCCGACATCAGGAAGCGATAGCCTTCCCCGACCAGCCGCGCGTGATTGTTCGCGGTGACGTGGGGATGGCCGACCACCACGCCGTGCCTGCGGCAGATCGAGACGATGCGGCGCATCGCGTCAAGCACTTCGGGGTGCTCGTACTGGCGAGGCAACCCGAGTTCCTGGCTCAGGTCGCCCTCGCCGATCAGGATGAAGCCGATGCCGGGCACGTTCGCCAGTATCTCGTCGAGGTTCCCGATCGCCTCGGTGCTCTCGCACATCAGCCCGACCAGCAACTCTCCCTCGGGCGCGAGCGGCCAGACATCGGCCTTGCGGTAGTAGTCGGCGGTGCTCAAGCCCCAGTAGCGCGCGGCGGCGGCGGGGCCGTCGCCGCGCACGCCCCGGGGCTCGTAGAGCGGCGCGTGCCGCGGGCGGGCGTAGCGGCAGGCCGCGACGGCGTTGCAGGCCTGCCCGACCGTCGCCACATGTGGCCAGACCACGCCGTAGGCGCCGCGATCGAGCACCTGCTTGGCGAACGACTGGTTCATCTCCGCGCCGTTGGCGGGAATCCGCGCGATCGGCGTGACGCGCGGCGCGACCGAAGCCGATTCCGCGATTTCCCTGCGGTTCAGCATGTATTGCAGCGCGTCGCCGAACGCGGAGATGTCGTAGGGGTTGTGTTCCATCTCGAACACGACGCCGTCGTAGGGCGCGTCGCTCATCTCGATCGCGTTCTGACGGTCGAGCCTGGCGAAGGCCGCGTAGGCGGGCCGGCCCGCTTCGAAGGCGCGAATCAGGCTGTTGAGGCGATGGGGAGTCATGGCGTATCCGCGGGTTGGAAAGGGGTGGCACCGGCCGCTTGCCCGGCCGCCTGCCAGTACATGAAGCCCATGCCTTCGCCGGTGCCGGCGGGCGTGCGCCAGCACGGCACGTAGTCGACCAGCGTCATGGCGGCGCCGCTCGCCTGGAGCGACTTCATCACGCTCACGTAGAGCTTGATCTCCGAGGTACCCGACTGGTACGAGCGGTCGTCCACGGCGGCGAGGCCGTCGTAGTCGTAGTTCGCGAGCATCTCCAGGATGCGGTGGTCGAATTCCTCGTCGTTGACGAAGTGCGACAGCCCGCCGGACGCGAAGATGCCCACCCGCACGTCCTCGGGCCAGGACTCGACGGCGTCGCGCAGCACGCGGCCGAACTCGATGCAGCGCGCCATCGACGGCTGGGTCGGCGGATAGAAGCAGTTCATGATGATCGGCACGTGCGGCGGCGGCGCGTCGTCCATGATCTGGTGATAGACGAAGCTGTAGGCATGCGGCACGACCGGATAGGCCGGGCGCGGCGTCATCCAGACGTTGTCGGGCCATGCGAACAGGTCGGTCAGGTCGAAGCGTTCGGCCTGGAAATGCGCGATCAGGTGCGCGGCCAGCCGCGGATGGCAGGCATGCGTCACATGACGGTCGGGTGCGTAGACGGCGCGCTGCGGCGGGCCGTTGTGGACGTCCGGGCCGCTGTAGATCGCGATCGACGGCGAGACGTGCGTGAAGATTTCCTTCTGGTCCTTGCCGAGGATGATCGCGACGTCGATGTTCGCCGCGCGATACGCGGCGGCCATCCTGTCGAGCGCGGCACGGCAGCGCGCGGCGCGGGCCTGGCGCTGCTCGAGCGTGAGGAACGGCGCGAACGCGGCTTTGCGGTGCGCCTCCAGTTCGGGATAGGTCCAGGTCCGGTTGCGGAACCAGAGTTCGGGGTTCCTGCGGTCGCGCTCGCCGTTGTTCAGCCAGTCCTCCGGCGCCTGACCCAGCATGCCGCTGTGCGGCACCGCCATCCCGAATACGATTTTCGCCATATCTGTGTTTTCCGTTTTCAGCCAGTGGCCGCGGCCGGAGCCGGCGGCCCGAAACAGGTGCGGCCCGCGCGGGCGCCGCGAAGAGGTGATGCCGGAGCGCGCGCGCCGCGTCATGCGCGATGCAGCTCGCCCGGCGCGGCGCTCACCTTCGGCGCCCACTGCGGGCGAAACAAAATGGCCGTGGCGGCCGCGCCCACCAGCAGCAGCACCAGGATCACCCGCATCGGCAGCGCATAGCCGTGGCCCACATGCAGCAGCCAGCCCGACAGGCTCGCGGCCACGCCGCCCGCCAGACTGGTCGCCACCTGCTGCACGCCGGTCACGAGCCCGATCGCCTGCCTGGGGATCAGCGTGAGCCGCGAGAGCACCAGGTTGTTCGCGGTGGTCAGGCCCAGCAGCGAGAGCGACAGCACGTTCCAGAACAGCGCCATCGACAGCGAGCGCGCGTGAGCGCCCAGCAGCACGGTGCAGCCGCCCACGAAGCCCGCGATGATGAAGGCCTTGCGCACGCGCACCGCATCGTGGCCGCGCGCGATGAGCCGATCGGCGGCCCAGCCCGCGAGCGCCGCGACGATCGCGATGCCGGCGAAGCTGAAGAACGTGAAGATGCCCGAGCGGCCGATCGACAGGCCGCGCTGCTCGACCAGGTAGGCGGGCATCCACGTCATGCAGAAGAACGTGAAATAGCCGTAGCAGAAGTTGGTGATCATGCCGCCCCACACGACCGGGCTGGCCAGGATCTCGCCGAGGCCCACGGTGCGCGCGCGGCGGTCGGCCGCCGCGAGTTCGGCCCGGCCCGGCAGGTCGTTGCGCACCATCAGCAGCCACGGCACGAGCCAGAGCAGGCCGACGAGGCCGGTCGCCACGAACATCGCGCGCCACGAATGGTGGACGATGAACCACGCGCCCACCGGGGCGCCCAGCGCCGGGCCGAACTTGTTGCCCATCGCGAGGATGCCGACGGCGAGGCCGTTGTTGCGCTCGTCGAAGTGATTGCGGATCCAGCGATAGCTGGCCGGGATCACGATGGCCTCGGCGATGCCGACCAGCAGGCGCATCACGACCAGGCCCGCGAGCGTCGTGACGGCACCCATCAGCGCGGTGGCGAGGCACCAGAGCGCGAAGCAGGCGGCGTAGGGCCACTTCACGCCGTAGCGGTCGGCCACCCATCCCATCGGCACCTGGCAGAGGCCGTAGGACCAGAAGAACGCGGAGTTGATCCAGCCGCGATCGACGTCGCTCAGCGCGAAGTGGCGAATGAAGGCGCCGTCCGCCAGCACGCTCGAGATACTGGTGCGATCGATGAACGAAGTCAGCACGCCGATCGCGAGCAGGGCCAGGATGCCCCAGCGGTTGACGGCGCCGTGGGGTTCGTGATGGTTCGTCTCCATGGATTCTTTTCCCGACGCTGCCTGGTTGGGTTGCGGGCCGGCCGTCATTTGCCGAGCGCCGCGAGGCGCGCGTCGAGGCGCGGATAGACGCGCCGCGCGTTGCCTTCGAAGATCTTGCGGCGGTCTTCGTCGTCGAGCGCGGGGCAGGCGTCGAGGTAGCGCCGGGTGTCGTCGAAATACTCGCCGGTGTCGGGATCGCGGCCGCGCACCGCGCCGATCATCTCGGAGCCGAACAGCACGTTGTCGGCCGGGATCACCCGGGTGAGCAGCTCGACGCCGGGCTGGTGATAGACGCACGAGTCGAAGAACACGTTGTCCAGCAGCCCTTCGAGCGGTCGCTCGCGCAGTTCCAGCGACAGGCCGCGATAACGGCCCCAGTGATAGGGCACCGCGCCGCCGCCGTGCGGGATCACGAGGCGCAGGCCCGGGAAATCGCGGAACAGGTCCGATTGCAGCAGCTGCATGAACACGGTGGTGTCGGCGTTCAGGTAATGCGCGCCGGTGCCGTGGAAACACGGGTTGCACGAGGCGGCGACGTGGATCATCGCCGGCACGTCGAGGTCGACCAGCGCCTCGTAGAGCGGATACCACTCGCGATCGGTCATCGGCTTGCCGGTCCAGTAGCCGCCGCTCGGGTCCGGATTCAGGTTGCAGCCGACGAAGCCGAGCTGCTCCACGCAGCGGCGCAGCTCGGCGACGCTGTTGGCCGGCGCGACGCCGGGCGACTGCGGCAGCTGGCAGACCGGCGCGAAATTGTCGGGATAGAGTGCCGTGACGCGATGGACCAGGTCGTTGGAGACGCGGGCCCATTCGAGGCTGGTGCGCTCGTTGCCGAGGTGGTGGCTCATCAGGCCGGCGATCGGCGAGAACAGCGTGAGGTCGCAGCCGCGTTCGCGCTGCAGCTTCAACTGGCCGTTTTCGATCGCGTCGCGGATCTGGTCGTCGCCGACCCGCGCGCCGTCGAGCGCGGGCGCGCGGCGCGGATCGTCGGCGAATTCCACCTGCCTGGCGCGCCAGTTGCGGAACGAGGCGGGGACGGTGGTGAAGTGCCCGTGGCAATCGATGATCATGCGTGCAGCTCCCGGGCGAGCGGATCGACGAACAGCTCGCCCACCGCCAGGCGGCGCGGCGTGAGTCCCTGGCGGAACGCGGTGGCCTCCAGCGCCTCGATGGTCCTGAGGTTTGCCGCGAGGCCGTAGGGCAGCGGGTCGTGGCCGACGATGCGGCGCAGCGCGAGATACTTGCGGTCGCTGGCGGTGTCCGCCTCGCCGGCGTCGAGTCGGGCCAGCCACGCCTGCTTGGCCTCCTCGAACGCGTCGTGCAGCGAGCGCGCCACCCACGGGTGCGCTGCCAGCACCGCGTCCTTCACGACGATGGTGCCGTGCATCGGATAGATGCCGGTGCGCGCGTAATAGTCGGCCTCGAGCGCCTCGGCGTCCGGCAGCAGGTCGGGGTAGTCCGCCGCCACTTCCTGCCAGCCGCCGGTGGGCGCGCCGGTGCGGCCGATGCCGGCGGCGCCCGCGAAACCCGCGGCCAGTTCGCCGCGCGCCATCATGTCGGCGAGCGAGCGGCCGGCCGGGGCACGCACGACGTTGGGCGGCAGCCGCAGCTGCGTGACGTGCTCCTCGTCGTCGACGACCCAGGTGACGCGCGAGACGTCCAGGCCGAACTCGTCGATCAGGACCTGGCGCGTCCACACGCCGGTCGTGACGGAATAGGCGCGCACGCCCACCTTCCTGCCTTCGAGGTCGCGCGGCGCGGCGATGCCCGCGTCGGCGCGCACCAGCAGGCCGCCGTGATGGAAGCGGCGCACCACGAACACCGGCAGCGCGACGAACGGCGCGCCGTAAGCGCGGGCGATGAGGTAGGTGGTGGGCGCCAGTTCGCAGACGTCGAACTCGAGGTCGCGCACCATGCGCCGGAACGCGCCGATCTGCGGCTGCACCGTGACGAATTCCGCATCCACGCCCTCGATGGGAATCGAACCGTCGCGGATCGCGCGCGTGTGCGGATGGTCGGCGATGGCAATTTTGAGCCGGACTTGCTGGGTCAACATCGTCTCCTTGCTTTGCGCGCCGTGGCGGCCGCGGGCCGGATGGCCGGGGCCGACTGGCGGCGCGATGCAAGGAGAATAGGGGGCGACCGATGCCGGCGTCCCTATACAAAAGCGAGATTCGATGGCACTTTTCGTCGCCGCGGCAGCGCCGGTGCCGCGACGCGGCGGGCCGGCGCGCGGCGGCGCCGGTACTTATCGCGCGAAGGGGGGCGGCGCGAGGCCGTCGACCTGGCGGCCGGCGCCGCCGCGGGCGGGCCGGCGAGCCGCGGCGAGCGCGGCGCGCATGGCCGCCTCGCGCCGGTGCGCTCAGGCGCCGGTCACGGCGCTGCCGAGGGCGATCGTGCCGAACTGCGCGGGAAGATCGATGGCGTAGATGGCGAACGGCGGGGCGTCGGGATGGGCGGCATCCTCGACCGGCTGCTTGATCGGGATGTAGAGCCGCCGGTCGCGGCTGATGAACGCGCCGTCCGGGCGGATCAGCGTGGGGTCCGAGGCGAGCACCGCGGTCCGGCCGTCGGGTGCGAGCAGCGTGATGTGCCGCGTGATCGTCTCGCACAAATAGAGGTTGCCGGCGGAATCCATCGCGCAGCCGCCCGCGAAGCGATTGTCATGGACATGCTCGACCCGCCGCACCAGGTCGGCATCGGTGAGGGACGGGTCGTCCAGCCAGCGCGTCTCGATGCGGCGCACCGGGCCGGTGGGCGAGGCCCAGTAGAGCCAGCGGCCGTCGGCCGTGATCTCGATCAGGTCGCTGTCGGGCGGATGGAAGGTCTGGCTGCCCTTCACGTGCGCGAGGATCGCCGGAACGGCGGCGGGCGACGCCTGCGTCACCGGCAGCGCGGACAGCCGCCGCATCGTGCGTCCCGTCGCGCGGTCATGCACGATCAGGCCGCCGAGTCCGGAGTCGCTGATGTACAGCATCGAGCGGTGAAAGCGCAGGTCGTTCATCTGCGCGCCGGGCGGCAGGATCGTCGCGTCGAAGCGCAGCACCTCGATCACGCGGCCCGAGCGCGCGTCGAGCCGCACCAGCTTCTGCGCGGCGGGATCGAGCGTCGCGTCGATGCCGGGAAAGATGCCGGGGGCGAGCGAGCCCTGGTCCACGCACCAGACGGTGTCGTCGGCGAACACATGCACGGCGTTCAGGTAGACGAACGCGTTGCGTCCGTCGTCGCCGGGCTGCCACGCGTTCCACGCATTGCCCGGGAACGGCGCGAGCGTGCCGTCCGCGGCGCGCCGTGCCAGCGACGGCGTGGGCCGATCACGCGCGTAGCGCGGCAGGCCGAGAAACAGCAGATCGTCATGGGTCAACGCGACCTGGTTGGCCATCCAGGGTGAGCGCACGGCGATCCGAAGCGGCAGCGGCGCGGGTGCCGCTGCGGCCGGGCCGGCCCCGAGCGAACTGGCGGCCGCGCCGGCGGCGGCCAGGAACTGACGTCGATTGATCGGCATAGCGGGATCGATGGAGGCGCAAACAGGCATAGATCGGCCCGGCGCGCCGCAGTTCCGCGGCAGGCCGGCCCGCGGCCGTCGCGCCGGCCGGTACGGGTCAAGCAGGGGCGGGCGGCGTGCTCGTCTCAGAACAGATCCTCGTGCCGGCAATTCACCAGCAGCTCGGCGATGCTGGCCGAATCGGGCATCTCGATCGTGTTCGCGACCAGCCGGGCGATATCGTCCGGCTGCGTCATCGCCTCGGCGGGCAGGTCGGCGAGGCCGGCCGCCATCTCGGTGTTGACGAAGCCGGGGCACACCGCCACCGCGCGCAGGCCGTCGTCCCAGCCGGCGCGGCGCACGGCGTGCGTCAGCGCGACGGCCGCGTGCTTCGACATCTGGTAGCCGACGTTGGCGTTGCGCACGCGCTTGCCCGACAGCGATGCGATCTGCACGAAGCGCGCGCCGCCCGCGCGGCGCAGATGCGGCAGCGCCGCCTGCACGAGCCGGAACGGCGCCTTGACGTTGATGTCGAGCGTCTCCTCGAGCAGCGCGTCGGTGCCGTCCTCGAACGAGATGTGGCGGCAGATCCCGGCGTTGCTGACCAGCACGTCGATCCGGCCGAAGCGCGCGAGGGTCTCGGCCACCCAGGCGCGCGCGGCCTCGGGGTCGCGCGCCTCGTAGCGCGACGCGAGTACTGCCGGAGCGGGGGCGCCGCCGAACGTATCGGCGAACGTATCGGCAAACCTATCGCCCAGGCCGCCCGGATCGCGCACGCCGAGTGACAGCCGATAGCCGCGCCGCCGCAGTTCATGGGCGATCGCGAGCCCGATGCCGCGATTCGCGCCGGAAATCATCGCCACCTTGTCCGTCATGGGAGCGCCTCGTGAAGTGGGTGAGGGGCAGGGGCGGACACGCGCCGCCGCTGCCCGGGTCAGAAGCCGGCGTCGATCACGATCTTCGTGCCGTCGTAGAAGCGGTTCAGCCGGAACGCGCGCGGATCGACGAGCGGCGTGTCGTTGGCGACGAGGTCGGCCATCAGCCGGCCCGCGCCGGGGCCGATGCCGAAGCCGTGCCCCGAGAAGCCGGTGCCGATGAAGAGCCCCGGGATCCGTTCGACGCCGCAGATCACCGGAATCGCGTCGGGCGTCACGTCCATGTAGCCGGCCCAGCGCTGCGCGACGCGTGCCGCGCCCAGATGCGGAAACACGCGCAGGAATTCCGCGAGCCCCGGGTCCACGTAGCGCGCGATCGGCTCGGGGTCGAGCGTGCGCACGCGTTCGAACTCGGTCGGCCGGTCGAGCGCCCAGCGGCGCGGGCGGCGCAGTTCGTCGACGAAGCGCCGGCCGATGCCGATCCGCATCGCGCCGCCCTGGCTCTTCAGCGCTTCCAGATAGAGGAAGAACAGCCGGAACGCGTCGGGCGTGAGATCGGTCCAGGTGCGAAAGCCGGCCGCGATCGTATAGCCGCCGTCGGCGCGCTTGCGAAACGCGAAGTGCTTGTTGCTCGCGCTGATCTCCGGGCCGCCCGCGAGCGGCGCGGTGCGCATCACCGAGGCGCGCACCAGCAGCTGCGGCAGCTCCACGTCGAGGCTTCGGCAGAAATAGCGCGTCCACGCGCCGCCCGCCACCACCACGGCCGAGCAGCGGATCGTGCCGTGCTCGGTCACCACCGCGCTCGCGCGCCCGCCGCTCGTCTCGATGCCGCGCGCCGCGCACGGCGTGAGGATCGACACGCCGCGCCGGCGCAGCGCGTTGGCGATCGCGGGCGCGGCCTTCTGCGGCTCGGCGCGCGCGTCGCCAGGCGTGTACAGGCCGCCGCGGTACCGCACGGTGGCGCCGGGCAGCAGCGCGGCGATCTCGCGCTCGCCCACCTCGCGCGTGTCGAACGTGTCGCCGGCCTCGTCGCGCGCGCGGCGCAACCAGTCGCGATGGTCGTCGATCGCGGCCTCGTCCTCGGACATATAGAGGATCCCGCACTGGCGAAAGCCGGTGTCGATGCCGAGCGCGGCATCGAGCGTGCGCCAGATCCGCAGGCTCTCGATCGCGAGGCGCAGCTCGCGCGGGTCGCGGCGCGTCACGCGCACCCAGCCCCAGTTGCGGCTCGACTGCTCGCCGGCGATGTGGCCTTTCTCGCAGAGCGCCACGGACAGGCCCTTGTCGGCCAGCGCGAGCGCGGTGCTGATGCCGATGATGCCGCCGCCGATCACCACGACGTCCGCTTGCGCGGGCGGCCGGGTGTCGTCGGCTACGGTGTCGACTGTCGGTCCCATGTCGAATCGGGTTTCCTGGTCAGAAGTAACGGGAGGCGGCGCTCAGTGGCGCGGCGCGACGCGCGCGACGGCCGCGCGCATCACGCGCCGCATCGCGGCGGCGCGGGGCGGCCGCTGCGCGCCGGGATTGGCGTGGCGGTTGGTCCAGCGGTCCAGATGGTTGATCGCGTGCGTGAGCGGCACGGTGATCAGCAGGTAGACGGCGCCGGCCGCCACCAGCGGCGACAGGTTCGCGGTGTTCACGGCGCTGTTCTGGCCGATCGTGAACAGGTCGCGCTGCGAGGTCAGCAGTCCAAGGAAATAGACGAGGCTCGAATCCTTGACGATCGAGATGAACTGGTTCGCGAGCGCGGGCAGGATGCGCCGGATGCCCTGCGGCACGATCACGTAGCGCATCGCGGCCCAGTAGGTCATGCCGAGCGCCTGGCACGCATAGAGCTGGCCGCGCCCGACGCTCTGGATGCCGGAGCGGAAGATCTCCGCGATGTAGGCCGACGAGATCAGCGCGAGCGCGACGATCGCGAGCGGGTACGGGTTCGGCCCGAACAGCGCGAGCCCGACCGGCGCGAGCCCCTGGCCGACCACCAGGATCACGAGCGCGGCCGGCAGCCCGCGGAACACGTCCACGTAGATGCGCGCCGGCACCGTCAGCCAGCGCGTCGGCGACACCGCCATCAGCGCGAGCACGAGGCCCGCGGCGATGCCGAGCAGCGTGGCGAACACCGACAGCACGAGCGTGTTGACGAGACCGGTGTAGAGCAGCGTCGGCAGCGACGACGTCAGCAACTGCCAGTCGAGGAAATTCTCGATGAAGGCCTGCATGATGGACTCCTCGTGAAAGTGGCCGGGCGGGGCGGGCAGGCAGCGCGGTTCAGCCGCCCGTCTTCATGGCGTAGGGCGGCAGGCTGGCCGGCGTCGGGTAGGTCGGGTTGAACTGCTTGTAGAGCTTGAGCCAGGTGCCGTCGGCCACCAGCGCGTCGATCGACTGGTTCAGCGCCGCCGCGAGCTTCGTGTTGCCCTTGCGCAGCGGGAAGCCGGCCGGCAGGTTGACGGCCGAGATGTCGAGCTTGTCCTGCAGGTTCAGCTGCGGGTACTTGGCCTGCAGGCCGACCGCGAGCGTCTTGTCGATGAAGTAGCCGTCGATGTATCTGGACCGCAGTTGCAGGAAGCCGGCGTTCAGGTTCGGGAAGCGCACCACCTGCGCGCCGGGGATGTAGGTGGCGGCGTAGGTGTCCTCGATGGTGCCCTGCACCACGCCGATCCGCTTGCCCTTGACGGTCGCGAGGTCGGCCGTGATCGGGCTGTCCGGCAGCGTCGCCACGCTGAGCAGGCCGGTCAGGTAGCCTTCGGAGAAGTCGACCATCTTGAGCCGGTCGGTGGTGATCGAGATCGAGCCGGCGGCCACGTCGAGCTGGCGGTTCGCCACGCCGGGCAGCATGCTGGCGAAGTCCTGCGCGCGGAACTCGACCTGCAGGCCGAGCTTCGCGCCGATCGCGCGCAGCAGCTCGACGTCGAAGCCCGTCATCTTGCCGTTGTCGACGTAGGAATACGGCTTGTTGTTGGCGTCCACGCCCGCGATCAGCTTGCCCGGGGCCAGCGTGCCGAGATCGTCGGCGAACGCGGGCGCGGCGGAAAACACGGTGAGGGCAGCCGCGACGGACAGCGGCACGGCAACGGCGACGGCACGGAGGAACTGGCGGAAACGCATGGCGGAACTCCTTCGGATCGGGTGAGACGCGGGTGAAGCGCGGGTCGGGCACGGGTGCAGCGGGCAGGCAACGGCGCGGGCGAGGCCCGCTTCAATGCAGGATGCGCGACAGGAATTCCTGTGCGCGTGCGGAACGCGGGCGTTCGAAGAAGCGCTCGCTGGTCTCGTCCTCGACGATCGCGCCGCGATCCATGAACAGGACGCGGTCGGCCACGCGTCGCGCGAAACCCATCTCGTGGGTCACGCACAGCATCGTCATGCCGTCGCGCGCGAGTTCCGTCATCACGTCGAGCACCTCGTGGACCATCTCGGGGTCGAGCGCCGAGGTGGGTTCGTCGAACAGCATCGCGACCGGGTCCATCGACAGCGCACGCGCGATCGCCACGCGCTGCTGCTGGCCGCCGGACAGCTGGGCCGGATAGCGGTCCTCGTGGGCGTG
Organism: Burkholderia perseverans; assembly: GCF_022870505.1. Taxonomy (NCBI): domain Bacteria; kingdom Pseudomonadati; phylum Pseudomonadota; class Betaproteobacteria; order Burkholderiales; family Burkholderiaceae; genus Burkholderia; species Burkholderia perseverans. The sequence continues at coordinate 2,462,665 of NZ_CP045093.1, read as the reverse complement.
CAGGCCAACCCGGCGCAGCAGCGTGCGCGCGCGTTCGGCGGCCTCGTCGCGGCGCCGCCGCAGCACCTTCACCTGGGCCAGCACGAGGTTCTCGCGCACCGTCAGGTGCGGAAACAGTTCGAAGTGCTGAAACACCATGCCGACCGTCGCGCGCAGCGCCGACAGCTGCGCGGGGCTGCCGCCCACGCGGCGCCCGTCGATCACGATCTCGCCCTGCTGGATCGATTCGAGCCCGTTGACCGACTTGATCAGCGTGGACTTGCCGGAGCCGGACGGCCCGCAGATCACCACCACCTCGCCGCGCCCGACCTCGGCCGAGCAGTCGTCGAGCACGCGGTGCTCGCCATACCATTTCGAAACCTTGCGCACTGCGATCATCGCGGACTCCTGCGAACGGAAACGGGAAATCAGGCCAGCGCGGCGCGATGCCGGCCGCTCCAGTAGTCGTCGAGCTGGTACAGCGCCGCGCCGACCGGCACCGCGAGCGGGCGCGCCAGCGAGGCGGCGCCGAGCGGGAACGCGCCCTCGCCGAACGGGCCGGCCTCGGCGGCCGCGCCGGCGAGGCGCCGCGCGATGCGCTGGCCGAGCCAGGTCATCAGCGCGACGCCGTTGCCGTTGCAGCCGAGCGCGTAGTGGATGCCGTCCGCTTCGCCGAGATGGGCGAGGCGGTCGTTGGTCATCGCCACGAAACCCTTCCAGGCATGCGTGAGCCGCACGTCGCGCAGGGCCGGCCACAGCGACACGAGCTTCGCGTAGAGCCGGCGCGCCGCGTCGCGCTCGTCGAGATCGCGGATCGCCGGGCGCGAGCCGAACAGGATGCGCGTGCCGTCCGGCGACGGGCGCGTATAGAACAGGTTGCGGCGCGAATCGCTGACCATCCGGCGGCCCGGGTTCAGCGCGTCCATCAGGCCCGGCGGCAGCGGCTCGGTGGCGATCTGGTAGCTCGCCACCGGCAGCACGCGGCGCGCGAGGAACGGAAGAAGATCGCCGGTGTAGCCGTTGGTGGCCACCAGCACGTGGGCCGCCTCGATCGTGCCGCGCGCCGTATGCACGCGGAACCGCGCGCCGCCGGCAGCCGTGCCGAGCCGCTCGATGCGCCGCGCGCCGGCATGCGAATGCAGCGTCGCGCCGCGCCGGCGCGCGAGCGCGCGCAGCGCGCGGTGATATTTCGCGGTGTGGAGGCCGCCGTAGTCGTCGATCAGGATGCCGCCGTAGTAGTAGTCGGTGCCGATCAGCGCGCGCTGCGCCTCGCGCGGGATCAGGTGGACCGTCACGCCGGTCTTCTCGCGCAGCAGTTCGCCCTGCGCGCGCAGCGTGTCGAAGTGGCGGGGCGTGTAGGCGCCGAAGAAGCGGCCGCTGATCTGCAGGTCGGCGTCGAGCCGTTCGTCGGCCACCAGCTGCTTGAGGAAGTCGAAGCTCGCGATCGACTCGCGCATCAGCCGCTGCAGGCGCTCGGCCGACACGCCGCGAATCGCGTTGGTCAGCGCGAGCTTCTGGCCGCTCGACACCATCCCGCCGCTGCGCGTGCTGCCGCCCGCGCCGAGTTCGGCCGCATCGATCACCGCCGTCGCGAGCCCGAGGCGCGCGGCCTCGGCCGCCGCGGACAGCCCGCAGTAGCCGCTGCCGACGATCACCACGTCGGCCGCGGCGGGCAGCGGCGCGTGATCGGTTTCCGGCGGCGCGGCATCCCACCAGTACGGCGCGAGGCGGAACGCGTCATGGAACAGCAAGGCGTCGGGTCGCATCGGGATTCCCCGTGGCTTGAGCTGGGAACCAGTCTAGGTTTGTGGACGAGATCCGGTCAAATAGCGACAAAAACAGCTTCCATTCAATTTTGATATGGCAAGCTGCGATGGAATCCTGACAAATCCGGCGTGCCGGGCGAGGGGGGAACGGATGAACCAACGGCAGATCGAGGCCTTCCGGCTGGTGATGCTGCGCGGCTCGATGACGGCCGCCGCGGAGGAAATGAACACCTCGCAGCCGAGCGTGAGCCGGCTGATCGCCGAGCTGGAGGCGGCCACCGGGCTCGCGCTGTTCGTGCGTCACGGCGGGCGGATTCGCGCCACCGACGCCGGCACCGCGTTCTATCGCGAGGTCGATCGCAGTTTCGTGGGGCTCGAGAAGCTCGGGCAGGCCGCGCGCGAGATCCGCCAGTTCGGCAGCGGGCGGCTGCGGCTCGTGGCGGCGCCGATCATGGCGCTGTCGTTCCTGCCCGCGGTGATCGACGATTTCCTCGCCGAGCATCCGCGCGTGGCCGTCTCGCTCGAAATGCGCAGCGAGGGCACCATCCAGCGCTGGGCCTCGTCGTCGAATTGCGACATCGGCTTCACCACCACCACGCCCGACGTGGTCGGCGTGACGAGCGCCGCGCTGTACCGGCTGCCGGGCGTGTGCGCGCTGCCGGCCGGGCATGCGCTGGCCTCACGCAAGCGGATCGTGGCGGCCGACCTGCGCGGCGAGCGGCTGATCCTGCCGTCCTATGCCGACGACACGCGCGCGAGCGTCGATCGCGTGTTGCGCCAGGCCCACGCGGATCAGGTGCCGACCATCGAGACGCCGTATGGCGCCACCATCTGCGCGCTGGTCGCGCGCGGGCTCGGCGTGGGCATCGTGAATCCGCTCGCGATCGAGGAGACCAATCCGCAGCGCATCGTGTTCCGGCCGTTCGCGCCGGAGATCGTGTTTCGCGGCTTCATCGTGTGCCCGCAGTGGCAGCAGGAGAAGCCGATCGTGCAGGTGTTCCTCGCGATGGCACGGGCGCGGATGGCACGCGTGGCCGCCGCGGCGTGAGGGATCGCGTGTGATGGGCGGCGTCATCGCCATCGTTCGTACAACACGGCGCCCGTGACGAAGAACAGCGTGTGGATGGCCGCGAAGCTCGCGAGACCGAGCGGCGTGAGCAGGCGCGCGCCCGCGAAGCCCTGGCCCAGCAGCGGCAGGATCACGGCGGCATTGAGCAGCCACACGAGCGCGGCGGCCAGCAGCCCCTTCAGCACGGCCGGCGCGCGCCACGCACCGAGCGTGAACGCGTAGGCGGCCATCATCAGCAGGCCGACGGCGATGTGGAACAGCTGCCGGAACGCCCAGCTGCCGGCCAGCATGGGCGGATGGGCGGGGCCGGCCAGTTTGACGAGCAGGCCGAGCAGCCCGCCGCGCGCGGTGACGATGCCGGCGTGGTCGGCCGCGATCAGCAGCGCGGTATTGAGCAGGATGGCCGGCAGGCCGGCGCATAGCGCGGCGCGCAGCGTGGCCGCGAACGGACGCGGCGTGAACGGGGTAGGGGGCATCGGAGCGGGGCGTTAGCCGGCGGGTTGAGCTATGGATCAGGACGCCGGCCGCGCGGATTTATTCCGTTCGGGCGTTGGCCTATGGCGTGCACCGCGCTCACACCGGCATCACGTCGGCATCACGTAGATGCGGTCCGTCACGGGCGTCCGGCCGATCTGGCTCGACGCCGATCCCGCCTGGGTCCAGCCGCTGCGTTCGTAGAAGCGGATCGCGCGCGCGTTGCCTTCGAGCACGAACAGGTGGACGCGCGCCGCGCCGAGTTCGCGGGCCCAGTCGCGCACCGCGTCGATCAGGCGGGTGCCGGCGCCGCGCCCGTGATGGGCCGGATGCACGTGCAATGAATCGAGCAGCACGCCGAGCGCCGCATCGGTCGGTCGCTCGGCGCTGACGAAGCCGACCGGCACGCCGTCGTGCTCGGCGAGCATCACGAGCCCCTGGTCGCGCGCATCGCGGCCCAGATAGGTTTGCCAGTGCCGCGCCTGCAGCGCCGGCAGTTCGCCGAGCAGATAGTCCACGGGAAGAAGGTGGGCATAGGCGGCCTGCCAGCTCGCGGTATGCAGCGCGGCGATCGCGCCGGCGTCGGCGGCGCCGGCGCGGCGCAGATGAGGAACGGGATCGGACACGGGTGGGCAGCTCTCGGGTGGCAACCGGCCGATTCTACCGAGGCCCGGCTTCGCGCGGGAGCGCCGGGTGTCGGTGAAATCACCGGAGGCGATGGACCGTCCGCCCCGTGTTGCGACGGCGGTCGGCCGGCCTCAATAGCCGAGTTCGCGCTGGACCGTGGCCGGGATCTCGCCGGTTTGCCGATAGCGGCGCAGGTTGGCGGCCACGATCGCCGACGCGGTGTCGCGATCGGTCGGCGCGGAGATATGCGGCAGCACCGTCACGCGCGAATGGGCCCATTGCCAGGCATCCTCGGGCAGCGGCTCGCGGTCGAACACGTCGAGCACCGCATGCGCGAGCCGCCCGCTGTCGAGCGCCGCGCGCAGCGCGTCGTCGTCCACGATCGGGCCGCGCGCGAAGTTGATCAGCGCGGCGCCCTCGGGCAGCGCGGCCAGCGCGTCGGCGCCGACGATGCCGTGCGTCTGCGGCGTGAGCGGCAGCAGGCACACGAGGATGTCCGCGCCGGCCAGCATCGCCGGCAGTTCGGCCTCGCCGGCATAGCAGGCGACGCCCGGCAGCGTCTTGCGCGTGCGGCTCCAGCCGCGCACGCGAAAGCCCGCCGCCACGAGGCGCCGCGCGGCCGCCTCGCCGAGCGCGCCGATGCCGAGCAGCGCGACGGTCTTGTCGGCCGGGCGCCGGTAGTCGTGCGGGCGCCACTGCCGCGCGGCCTGCTGCGCCGCGTAGCGCGGCATGTCGCGATGCAGGTAGAGGGTCCAGGCCAGCACCGCCTCGGCCATGTTCTCGGCCAGCTGCGGATCGACCAGCCGCACGATGCGCAGCTCCATGTCGGCCAGGTCGGCGAGCAGGCGCTCGACGCCGGCCCACACGCTGTGGACCCACGTCAGGTTCGGCAGCTCGCGCAAGTCCTCGGGCCGCGCGTTCGCGACGATCGCCACGTCGCAGGCCGCGCGCGCGGCGGCATCGAGCGACGCGAACGGCACGATGGTCTCCTCGGGCATCGCGGCCCGCAGCGCGGCGAGCCACGGCTCGGCGAACGGGTAGGACGGCGCGCAGAGGAACGGCAGCACCCGGCTCATTTCGCGTACACCTTGTCGAGGTCGGCGAAGCCCTTGATCTCGATCGGGTTGCCGCTCGGGTCGCGGAAGAACATCGTGGCCTGTTCGCCGGGCTCGCCCTCGAAGCGCAGGCTCGGCGCGATCACGAAATCGACGGTGCCGCCCGCGAGCCGCGCGGCCAGCGCCTTCCAGTCGGGCATCGCCATCACCAGCCCGAGATGCGGCATCGGCACCCTGTGCTCGCCGACGTGGCCGGTGTGGGTGACCGGGAACGGCTCGCCCAGATGCAGCGAGATCTGGTGGCCGAAGAAATCGAAATCGACCCAGGTGTCGGTGCTGCGGCCTTCGCGGCAGCCGAGCAGGGTGCCGTAGAACGCGCGCGATTCGTCGAGATTGCGCACGTGGTACGCGAGGTGGAAGCGGGTCTGCATGGCGGAACTCCGGTATCGAGTGGGGCGGGCGGGACTGGCCCGACGAGCATGGACGGAAGCGTAGCAACCGAATTTCGAAAGCGATAGCATGGAATTATTTCTTAACCAAAAGGATTGCTTTTGGAAACGCGATACCTGAAAAGCCTGCTGGCGGTGGTGGACAGCGGCTCGATCGCCGACGCGGCACGCATCGAACACCTGACCGCCGCCGCGATCGGCCAGCGCGTGCAGGCGCTCGAACGCGAACTCGGCTTCGCGCTGCTGTCGCGCAGCGGCCACACGGCGCGGCCGACTCAGGCCTGCCTGGCGCTGCTGCCGCGCGCGCGGCGCCTGGTGCGCGAGGCGGCGCTGCTCAAGGGCGACGCGAGCGCGGACGGCCTGGCCGGCACGCTGCGGATCGGCGCGATCTCCACCGCGCTGACGGGCATGCTGCCCGCCGCGCTGCGCGCGCTGACCCAGGCGGCGCCGGCCGGCCGCCCGGCGATCGTGCCCGGCACCTCGCGCGCGCTGTTCCAGATGCTGCAGGCCGGCGAACTCGACGCGGCCGTGGTGGTCGACCCGCCGTTCGTGCTGCCGAAGATGCTGCGCGCGGTCACGCTGCGGCGCGAGCCGCTCGTGATGCTGGCGCCGAAGCAGCGTGCGTCCGGGGCGCCGGGCGCGGCAGGAGCGTCCATGATGCCGGGCGCGGTCGCGCCGTCGGCGCGCGCGCGGCCGGCGGCGCTGCTGCGCGCGCTGCCGTACATCCGCTATGACCCCGACGCATGGGGCGGGCGCCATGCCTCGCAGTGGCTCGCCGATCAGGCGATCGAGCCGTCGGTGCTCTGCGATCTCGACGCGCTCGAGGCGATCGCGATGCTGGTCGCCGACGGCATGGGCGTGGCGCTGGTGCCACGCTGGTCCGGCATCGAGCGCTTCACCGGCGAGTGCCGGCTGGTGCCGATCGACGGCGCCGCCTACGAACGATCGATCGTCCTGCTGACGAATCAGGAGCCCGACCTGCCGGCCATGCTGGCGATCCTCGAACGCGCGCTCGCGGCGCCGCCGGCCCGCGCGAAGGGCTGAGCGCGGGCCGGCACGCGGGCCGGCGCGGATTGTTCGGCGGCGCGCGTCGAGCCTGTACACAGTGGATGAAAAATACAAAACATCCCGTACCAGGGCACCACGCCCGAGCCAGAAAATGACGGATGTTCGCCACAACGAATTAAATTCCCGCTTGACTGAGAATTTTCACGTTTGTATAAATTTGTACAACTCAAGCAAAACTCTCAACCCCAAGCCTGGAGCCGTCATGAAATTCCCGTTTGTCCTGCGCGCCCTGCTCGCGTCCGCGTTCGTCTCCTGTGTCGCCGCCGCCCCCGCCCAGGCGGCCTCGCCGTTGAAAACCGTCGAGGCGGGCAAGCTGACCTACGGCGTCGCGGCTACCTTCGCGCCGTTCGAATTCACCAAGGGCGGCCAGCTGACCGGCTTCGACATCGACCTCGTCGCGGCCGTCGCGAAGCAGATGGGCGTGGCGCCGGCGCCGCAGAACATGCAGTTCAGCGGGCTGATTCCGGCGCTGCAGGGCGGCCGGCTCGACATGATCAACTCGGCGATGTACATCACGCCGGCGCGCAGCGCGCAGGTGGACTTCGTGCCGTATCTGCGGATCGGCGACCGCGTGATCGTGCAGGCGTCGAACCCGGCGAAGATCACCGGCCGTGACGATTCGATCTGCGGCAAGAATCTCGCGGTCACGCTCGGCGGCATCGAGGAAACCTACGCGCGCGCCGACGTCGAGCGCTGCAAGGCGGCCGGCAAGCCGGCGCCGACCGTCATGACGCTGCCCACCGCGCAGGATTCCGCGCTGAGCCTGCGCCAGGGCCGTGCCGACGCGATCTACAACTCCACGCCCGGCACGGTGCAGCTGATGACCGAGGTGCCGGGCGTGTACCAGGCCGTCGGCGGCGAGTTCGAGCAGACCACCACGATCGGTTTCGCGGTGCGCAAGGGCGACGCGGCGACGGCCGCCGCGCTGAAGGACGCGCTCGCGAAGGTGGTGGCACAGGGCACCTACCAGCAGCTGATCGACAAGTGGAAGCTGCCGGCTTCCGTGTCGATCTTCGGCGCCGCGAAATAACGCGCGCCTCCGGCTGACGCCGCGCGCGTCCGGCCCGACGACACCCGCGCGACCGCCCCCGGCGGCGCGCCGTTCCCATCGAAATACCGGATCGAGGCGGTGACGCCGCCTCGACGGCGCGCTGCATCCTGTCGATTCATTAGTCATGCGAATCGATGGAGTGGCAGCGCGCCCGATCCGGATTGTTTTTGCCGAACCCTCCCACTCGCTACGAGATCCACCATGAAAAAGAACCTTGCAACCCTCGGGCTCGCGACGCTCGCGCTCGGCAGCCTCTCGCCGGCCGCGCGCGCGCAGAGCAGCGTCACGCTGTACGGCATCGTCGATGCCGGCATCAGCTACCTGTCCACCTCGAGCGGCAACCGCTTCAGCATGCTGAGCGGCGGCCTGTCCGGCAACCGCTGGGGGCTGAAGGGCAGCGAGGATCTCGGCGGCGGCCTGCGCGCGGTGTTCCAGCTCGAATCGGGCTTCGCGATCGGCACCGGCAAGTCGCTGCAGGGCAGCCGCGAATTCGGCCGGCAGGCATTCTTCGGGCTCGCCAGCGACCGCTGGGGCACGCTCGTGATGGGTCGCATGTACGACCCGATCGTCGATCTCGTGCAGCCGCTGACGGCCGACGGCGCCGGCGGCAGCGTGCCGTTCGCGACACCGGGCGACGTCGACAACAACGACTTCAGCGCGCGCGTGTCGAACGCGGTGAAGTTCATCAGCCGCGACTATTCCGGCCTGCAGTTCGAGACGCTGTACGCGTTCGGCGGCGTGGCCGGCTCGACCGGGCAGGGCTACACGTTCAGCGGCGCGGTGTCGTACACGCAGGGGCCGTTCCGGCTCGCCGCCGGCTATTTCCAGGCCGCCAACGCGAACGCGGCATCGGGCAAGCGCAGCGGCTGGACCAGCGGCACCACCGACGCGCTGTTCGAGGGCGGCTCGATCAACGCCGCCTACCAGAGCGCGCACACGCTCGACATCGCGCAGATCGCCGGCCAGTACCAGAGCGGCCCGTGGACGCTCGGCGTCGGCTACAGCAACGCGCGCTACACGGCCGACGGCGCGTCCACCTTCACGTCCACCGAGCGCTACGACACCGGCCGCGTGTACGGCTTCTATCGCTGGACCCCGGCGCTGCGCTTCGGCCTCGGCTACATCTACACGGCCGCGCGCGGCGACGCCGCCGCGCACTACCACGTGCTCAGCGCGGGCACCTTCTACAACCTGTCGAAGCTGACCGACGTCTACGCCACCGCCGCGTTCCAGCGCGCGAGCGGCGTGCAGCGCACCACCTCGGGCGGCACCCAGGCCGCGCTGGCGACGATCTCGTCGTATGGCGTGGACGGCCACCGCACCCAGGAAATCGTCACGGTCGGCCTGCGCCACCGGTTCTGATCATCGCGCAGGCGGCGCCGCTCTTCGGGTGGCGCCGCCTGCGTGGCAGGCACATCATCTTTCGAACATCGAGGCAGGAACCATGTTGTCATTCCAGATGCCCGTCGCGCAGGACGTGCGCGACGCGGCCGAGCGGCTCTCCGGCGTCGCGGTGCGAACCCCCGTGGTGCGCGCGGACCGGCTCGACGCGCTGACCGGCGCGCAGGTCTTCGTCAAGCTGGAGAGCCTCCAGCACACCGGCGCGTTCAAGTTTCGCGGCGCCTACAACTGCCTGTCGCGGCTCGACCGCGCGACCTGCCCGGACGGCGTGGTCGCGTACTCGACCGGCAACCACGGTCAGGCGATCGCCACGGTCGGGCGCATGCTCGGCATTCCGACCATCGTCGTGATGCCGTCGAACGCGCCGGAGAACAAGGTCGAGAAGGCGCGCCTGGCCGGCGCGACCATCATCCGCTACGACCGCGAGCGGCAGAGCCGCGAGGCGGTGGCCGCCGAGCTGGCCGAGCGCGGCCGCTACGCGGTGGTGCCGCCCGGCGACCATCACCACGTGATCGCCGGGCAGGGCACGGTGGCCTGGGAAGCGCTGGAGCAGCTGGGCGGCGAGGTGGATGCGATCGTCGCGCCGTGCGGCGGCGGCGGCATGTCGGCCGGCATCTGCCTGGCCGTCGAGGCGGCCGGCTCGCGGGCGCGGGTCTGGGCCGCCGAGCCGGCCGCGTTCGACGACACGCGCCGCTCGCTTGCCTCGGGCGCGCGCGAGACGAACCCGCCCGGCCGCGTGTCGATCTGCGATGCGCTGCTCGCGCCGCTGCCGGCCGAGCTGCCGTTCGCGATCAACGGCCGGCGGCTGGCCGGCGTGCTGGCCGCCGATGACGCGGCCGTGAAGCGCGCCATGGCGCTGTGCTTCGAGCTGTTCCGCGTGGTGGTCGAGCCGGGCGGCGCGGTCGCGCTGGCCGCGATGCTGGCCGATCCGGCCGCGCATGCGCTGCGCGGCAAGCGCGTGGTGGTGGTGGCCTCGGGCGGCAACGTCGACGCGGCGCTGTTCGCCGAGGCGATCACGGGCGGGCACGACTGAGGATTCGGTTCATACCGGTTGCCGGTAGTCACGAGATGGTCGGCGTGCCCCCGCAAGCGGGGGGCATGCCGGCCATTGCGTCTGGCGCGGGGCGCAGCGGGCGATGAAAAGTTGGACTCAGCCGACGCGCCCGAGCACGGTGTCGAGGAACGCGCACAGCAGCGGATGCGCGGCGCCGTCGGTCGAATCGAGTTCGGGATGCCCCTGCATGCCGATGAAGAACGGATGATCGCGGGCCTCGATCGCGTCGGCGACGCGGCCCGTGTCGTCGCGCGCGACGATCGCGACGCCGGCGGCCGCGAGCGGCGCGTCGAGCGCGGGGTTCAGCTGATAGCGATGATTGCAGCGGATCGCATGCTCGGGGCCGAGCAGCGCGTGCAGGCGCGAGCCCGGCGCGAGCACGGTGGTCTGCCGGCCGAGCCGGTGAACCAGCGCCTCGCCGGCGGGGCCGGACTCGATCGGCATGAAGCTCGGCAGGCGGATGCCCGGCTCGGCCTCCAGCATGCCGATGTCGCGGCGCGCGAGCGCGTGCCGCGCGACGGCGGTGGCCATCGACTGCATGCCGAGGCACAGGCCGACCACCGGCGTGCCGCTGCGCCACGCATGGCCGGCCGCCGCGATCTGGCCGGCCACGCGCGCCATGTCGGCGCCGCCGGGCAGCACGACGCCGTCGCAGCCGGCCAGCGCCGCGGCGACGTTGCCGTCGTCGAGCGTCTGCGCCGCCACGAACCTCACGCGCAGCGCGACGCCCACGGCATCGGCCGCGTCGGCCAGCGCCGCGAGCGTGGCCGGGTAGCCCTCGCGCTGCTCGTCCTCGCGGCCGACCAGCACGATGTGCAGCGGGGTGGAAGCTGCCGTGCCGACGGCGGACCTATCTTCGTCATCTGTGTCGCCGCTCGCGTCGTCGTCCCAGTCGCCGTCCGCATCGCGCCAGCGCCCGAAGCGGTCCTGGCGCGCCGCGCACAGCCCATGCACGGTCTCGCGGGCGCCGGGTACGGCCGCGACCACGCGCGCGATGCCGCTGCCGGCCTCGCGCGCGACGCGGTAGCGGATCACCGGCACGCGCGCCTGTTCGGCCTGCGCGACGAGCTGATCGAGCGGCCCGAGCGCGCGCGCGTTGGCCGGATGGAACGGCACCACCACGTCCTGCTCCGCGGCCAGCGCGAGCAGCGCGGCCGGGTCGAGCGGCGCGCCCACCGGCGGCCCGCCGAGCCGGTCGGCCCACAGCAGGCCGCTCGGCACCAGCGCGCCGTCCACGCTCACGTGCTGGAGCGCGTCGGCGTGCCGGGCGATGTCGAAGCTCGCGCTCAGGTGGCGCAGCGGCAGGCCGAGCGCCTGCGCGAGCCGCGCGGCCAGCACGCCGTACTGCGCGGGCGCGTCGGCGTCGTCGGCGACCAGATCGAGCATGGCGGCCTCAGTGCTGGCCGGCTTCGACGGTCGGCAGCACCAGCGCCGCGCAGGCCGCCTCGATGCGCCGGCACGCCTCGTCGAGCGTCGGCATCGGCACCGCGTAGGCGATCCGGACGTGATGCTCGACGCCGAACGCGCCGCCATGCACCACGCCCACGTGCGCCGTCTCCAGCAGGTAGGTCGCGAAGTCGAAATCGGAGCGCAGCACGGTGCCGGCCGGCGTGGTCGCGCCGATCAGCGCGCGGCAGTCGACGAACGCGTAGAACGCGCCCTCGGCCACGTCGCAACGCAGCCCGTCGCAGCGCGCGATGGTGGCCAGCACGCGGTCGCGGCTCTCGCGCAGCGTGTCGAGCCAGTCGCGCATGAAGCCGGTGCCGCCGCGCAGCGCGGCGATGGTGGCCGCCTGCGAGATGGTGCTCGGATTCGAGGTGCTCTGCGACTGCAGCGTCGTCATCGCGCGGATCAGCCAGGCCGGGCCGCCCGCATAGCCGATCCGCCAGCCCGTCATCGAATAGCCCTTCGAGACGCCGTTGACGGTCAGCGTGCGCTCGCGCAGCCGCGGCTCGATCTGCGCCGGCGTGGCGAACGCCTCGGTGTAGCGCGTGTGCTCGTAGATGTCGTCGGCCATCAGCAGCACGTGCTCGTGTTCGAGCAGCACGTCGGTCAGCGCCTTCAGCTCGTCGCGCGTGTAGACGGCGCCGGTCGGGTTGTTCGGCGAATTGAGGATCAGCCAGCGCGTGCGCGGGCCGATCGCGGCGCGCAGCACCTCGGGCGCGAGCTTCCAGCCGTTTTCGGCGCTCGACGGCAGCACCCGCACGCGGCCGTCGGCCAGCGCGACCATGTCCGGGTACGACACCCAGTACGGCGCGCAGATCAGCACCTCGTCGTCGGGCGCGATGGTGGCGAGCAGCGCGTTGAAGATCAGCTGCTTCGCGCCGGTGCCGGCGATCACCTCGGCGCGCGCGTAGCGGATGCCGTTCTCGGTGGCGAACTTGTCGGCGATCGCGTCGAGCAGCTCGGCGGTGCCGGCCACCGCGGTGTACTTGGTGTCGCCGCGCTCGATCGCGGCGATGCCGGCGCGCTTGATGTGCTCGGGCGTGTCGAAGTGCAGCTCGCCCTCGCCGAGATTGATGACGGGCTTGCCGTCGGCGAGCAGCGCGCGCACCTTGTCGGAAATCGCCGCGGTCGGCGACGGCCGCACCCGCGTCATGCGCGGCGCCAGTTGGTTCGATGTCATGGGGGCCTCGTGGGGATCGGAATCGGGCGCGCTTACGCGGGGACGCGCAGCAGCGGGCGTTCGATCGTGCCGAGCGCGCGGCAGCCGCTGTCGGTCACGACCACCGTCTCGCTGACGCCGACCGTGAACTCGCCGTAGATGCGCAGCGCCGGCGGGATGTGGAACGTCATGCCGGCCTGCAGCGGCGTGGTCACGCCGGTGTACAGGCTGAGGATCGCGCCTTCGCCCCAGTCCGGCGCGAACGAGATGCCGATCGAGTAGCCGGTGCGCTTCTTGAAGTTGTCGGTGTAGCCGGCGCGGTCGATCACGCGCTGGCAGGCCAGATGCGGCGCCTCGCACGGCTCGCCGGGGCGGATCGCGTCGAGCGCGGCGGCCAGCGCTTCCTGGCAGACCTTCTCCATCTCCAGCGCCTGGGCGGGCGCCTCGCCGATCCAGGCCGAGCGCATCAGCGCGGCGTGGTAGCGGTCATGGCAGGCGGCCATCTCGAGGAACGCGGGCGCGTGGCGCTCCAGCGCGCGGCGGCGCCAGGTGCCGTGCGGCACCCCTGTGCGCGGGCCGGCCGACACCAGCGGCTCCATGCCGACATATTCCGAGCCGGCCGCGATCGCGGCGCCCATCATCGCGGCCACCAGCGTGTTCTCGGTGTTGCCCTCGCGCACCGCGGCGAGCCCGGCGCGCATGCCGGCGTCGACGTAGCCGGCCGCGGTCGCGATCTTGTCGATCTCGGCGGCCGACTTCACCGCGCGCAGCGCCTCGACGATGCCGCTCGCGTCGGCGATCGGCCCGAGCCGTTCGGCGAGCGTCTCGTAGACGGCGATCGGCAGGAACCAGCCGCGCTTCTCCAGCGCGATCCGCTTGCCGGTCAAGCCCTTCTGCGCGAGCACGCGGGCCAGCACGTCGATCGGGTTGTCGCCGTCGCCGTACACCTGCGCGTCGCTGATGTAGGTGTTGGCGATGAAGTTGAAATATTCGAGCTGGCGGATCACGAACACCGGATCGCCCGCCACCGGCAGCACCAGCGCCTGGAACGTGTAGTAGCCGGGCGTCTGCTGGCCGGTCAGGTAGAAGATGTTTTCCGGGCCGGTGACGATCATGGCGTCGATGCCGGCGGCGGCGAGCGAGGCGCGGGCGCGTTCGACGCGGCGCGCGTATTCGTCGGCCGCGAACGCCGATTCGCAACCTTGGGCGGGGCCTTGCGAGGTCTGCATGGTCAGGTTTCCTGAATGAGTCAAAGTGAATGCGTGGCGGCGGCGTCGAAGCCGACGCCGAGCCCGATCGGGCCGGCGGCGCGCACCGTGCCGTCGGAGTAGGTGAGGCCGTGGGCGGGATCGTCGACGAGCCCGTCCGCGCCGTACAGTTCGGCCCAGCGCGGCGCGACCGCCACGCAGGCCTGCAGCGCCGCGGCCGTGGCGGCGGCGCCTTCGTTCATCTGGCCGATCATCAGCGCGATGCCGGCCTGCTGCAGCTGCCGCGCGGCGGCGACGGTGGCCGCGATGCCGCCGAGCTTGACGAGCTTCAGGTGCGCGGCGAGCGGGTAGCCGGCCAGCGCGCACAGCGCGTCGACGTCGGCCGGCGACTGCAGGCTCTCGTCGAGCATCAGCGTGAGCGGGCTCGTCTCGGCCACGCGCCGCAGTGCGTCCCAGTCGCCGGCGGCGAGCGGCTGCTCCAGGTAGTCGAGGCCGCGCGCGGCCAGCGCCGCGAAGCGCGCCGCGCAGTCGGCCGGTTGCCACTGGCCGTTGGCGTCGGCCGACAGCGCGATGGTGGCGCCGAAGCGCTCGCGCAAAAGATCGATGCGGCGCAGGTCGTCGTCGAACGCGCCGATGCCGATGCGCAGCTTCAGGTCGCGAAAGCCGCGCGCGACGTAGCGTTCGGCGCGTTCGAGCAGCACCGCGTCGCTCGACCAGAACAGCGTCTGGTTGGTCGGCCAGGCCGGCGCCGAGGTGGTGGCATCGGCATCGGCAGCGGCGCCGAACTGCGCGGCCACGCTGGTGCCCCGCTCGCGCGCGAGCCGGTCGCGCAGCGCGCTGTCGATCAGCATCCGCACCGGCGCGAGCCGGCCCGGCAGCCAGGCCGCCGCGCCGGCCAGCAGCGTGCCGGCATCCTGCCGCCAGTCGATCGCGGCCAGCGCCGCGCGCGCGTCGACGATCACCGTGTCGGCGTCGAGGCCGTTCAGGTAGGCGATGTTCAGGCGCGTCTCGCCGATCCCGACGGTGGCGCCGGCCGGATCGGTCGCGTCGTCCGCGTCGTCGGCGAGCCGCAGGTACAGCGCGTCGAGCGCGCCGACGCTGCCGGAGGCGGCCGTGTGCAGCACGAGGCCGTCGCCGTAGTGCAGCGCGGCGCGATGCAGGGTGGCTTTCACGATTGCGCGCCGCCCGGCTTCAGCATCTCGAGCGCGACGTCGCGATAGATCAGGCTCGAGGCCAGGAACTCCTCGATCGGCACGAACTCGTCGGGCTTGTGCGCGACCTCGAGCGTGCCCGGGCCGATCACCACGCCGGCCGCGCCGACGCTGCGGAAATGCACCAGATCGCAGCCGCCCTGGAAGCCGAACGGGCCGGGTTCCGGGTTGCCGTGGCGGCGGCAGGCTTCGAGGCTGGCCTGCACGATCTTCGAATCGAGTGCGGTCTCGGTCGCGCCGCCCGTGGTGGGCCGGTATTCGAGGATCTCGGCGCGCACCCCGAAGCGTTCGTGGGCCAGCGCGAGCAGCGCCTCGATCTCGCGCTTGACGTCGTCTTCCGATTCGCCCGGCACCATGCGGCGGTCGAGCAGCAGGTCGCAGGCGCCCGGCACGACGTTGTCGGCATGGCCGCCGAGCGCGCGCGTGACGGTCAGGCTGGCCGGCCCGACGAGCGGGTGGCAGCGGCAGCGCACCTCGTTCTCGTGGTGGCCCTCGATCAGCTTCAGCAGCTGGGCGGCGCGATAGATCGCGTTGTCGCCGAGATGCGGCGTGCCGGAGTGCGCGGTCACGCCGTGGACGCGCACCAGCGGGCGCAGGCTGCCCTTGTGGGCCGAGAACGTGGCGTTCGAGGTGGGCTCGCCCACCACCACGAAATCGACCTGCGGCTTGCCGGCGGCATACACCTTGGCGCCTTCGCTGGCCGCTTCCTCGTCGGCCGTGAACACGCCGAGCAGCGTGCCCGACCAGCTCGCGCGGTCGGCCGCCAGCATCCGCATCGCCTCCAGCATCGCGGCGAGCGGGCCCTTCGCATCGCAGGCGCCGCGCCCGTAGAGCCGGCCGTCGGCCTCGCGCAGCGTGAACGGCCCGGACTGCCAGCCTTCGCCGGCCGGCACCACGTCGAGGTGGGTGTTAAACGCGAACACCGGGCCGGGGCCGTTCTCGAGGCGCGCCATCACGTTGGCGCGGCCGGGCTTGTATTCCGACAGCGACAGGTCGAAGCCCTCGGCCTCGAGCGCGCGATGCACCCACTGCGCGGCTTCGATCTCGCGGCCGGGCGGGTTTTCGGTATTGATGCCGACGAGGGCGGCGAGATCCCGCTTCATGCGGGACAGGTCGGGTTGCTGCATGGCCATGCGTGGGCTCCGGTCAATGGAGAATCTGGTCGAGGAAGCGGCGCGCGCGCTCGTGCGTCGTGCCGCCGAAGAAGCGGTCGCTGGTGTCGGTCAACACGACCTCGCCGGCTTCCATGAAGACGATCTTGTCGGCCGCGCGCTTGGCGAAGCCCATTTCGTGCGTGACCACCAGGCTCGTCATGCCCTCGGCGCTCAGTTCGGCCATCACGTCGAGCACCTCGCTGACCATCTCGGGGTCGAGCGCGGAGGTGGGTTCGTCGTACAGCATCACCTTCGGCTTCATCGCCAGCGCGCGCGCGATCGCCACGCGCTGCTGCTGGCCGCCCGAGAGCTGGTCGGGGAAATGGTCGGCGCGCTCGCGCAGGCGCACCTTCGAGAGCAGCGTGAGCGCGAGGTCGTGCGCGTCGTGGCGCGACATGCCGGCCACCGTGACCGGCGCGAGCATGATGTTCTCCACCGCGGACAGGTGCGAGAACAGCTCGAAGTTCTGGAACACCATGCCGATCTGCTGGCGCACCAGGTGCTCGTGCTTGCGTTCGCGCGTCACGTCGCGGCCCTCGAACAGGATGTTGCCGGCATCGACGCTCTCCAGCAGGTTCACGCAGCGCAGCAGCGTGGATTTACCCGAGCCGGACGGCCCGACGATCACGATGGTCTCCTTCGGCAGCACCTCGATCGAGCAGCCCTTCAGGACCGGTGTGTCGCCGTAGCGCTTGTCGATGCGGTGGATTTTCAGCAGCGGTGGGGTCGGCATGGCGGTCCTTCAGCGGGGCAGCGGTTGCGAGGTGCCGAGCAGGCGCTCGGCGAGCGACGTGCGGCGCGTGGCGGCGTGGCGCTTGCGGTCGAGCGCGCGCTCCATCCAGCCCTGCAGCAGCATGAAGAGGGTGGTGAGGGCGAGGTAATAGATGCCGGCCGCCGTCAGTGCCTCCAGGTAGCGGAAGTTCGCGCTGGCGGCCTGGTTCGCCACCAGCAGCAGTTCCTGCACGGCGATCACCGAGACCAGCGCGCTCAGCTTCAGCATGCCGATCATCTGGTTGCCGATCGGCGGCAGCACCACGCGCAGCGCCTGCGGCAGCACGATGTGGCGGAACACCTTGGCGCGCGTCATGCCGAGCGCGAGGCCGGCGGTGCGCTGGCCCTGCTTCACGGCGTGCAGGCCGGAGCGGAAGATCTCCGACATGAACGCACCCTCGTTCAGCGACAGCGCCAGCACCGCGCAGACGAACGCGCTGAAGCGGATCCCGAACGACGGCAGCACGTTGTAGATGAAGATGATCTGGAATAGCACCGGCGTGCCGCGGAACAGCCACAGGTAGCCGAACGTGAAGGTCTTCGCGATGCGGCTGCGGGTGCCTTGCAGCAGCGCGAGCAGCAGGCCGATCAACATGCCGAAGACGAGCGAGACGATGGTCAGCAGCAGCGTCAGCGCGGCGCCGTGGATGAATTCGCCCGACGTCAGATAGTCGAGCAGTAGTGACAGTGACATGCGCAGCTCCCGTGGCTCATGATTTGTGCGATATGTGCCAATTTATACAAATGCAAAAAAACACGGTCAAGCAGGAATTTCGACCGATGTGATGTAAACGCGCTGAAATCCCCGTGACGACTGGCTCCAGGGAATATTTCAACTTTGTATTTTTTGCTATGCTTGCGCCATTCGAGGGAGGAGGGCGCGATGACGAAGCGGGCGGGCAAGGGGGCGCAGGGGTTGGCCAAGCAGATCCTCGATCTGATCGAGGAGGCGCGGTTCGAGGTCGGCTACCATCTGCGCGAACAGCAGCTGGCGGACCTGCTCGGCGTGTCGCGCACGCCGGTGCGGGCCGCGATGGGCGTGCTCGAATCGTTCGGCGTGGTCGAGGCGCGCAAGAACCAGGGCTACTTCCTCGCGCAGCCGCCGGACGGCCTGCACCGGATCGAACTCGACCTGCCGCCGTCGGCCGACGAGGATCTCTACAACCGGCTCGTCACCGACCGCCTGGCCGGCACGATCCCGGCCTCGCTCACGCAGACCGACATCGCGCAGCGCTACGCGGTGGATCGCGTGACCATGACGCGCGCGCTCTCGCGGCTGTCCGAGGACGGCCTGATCATCCGCAACAAGGGGCACGGCTGGAGCTTCCAGCCCTCGCTCGATTCGGCGCTGACGCTGAAGAACAGCTACGACTTCCGGCTCACGCTGGAGCCCGCCGGCCTGCTGCTGCCCACCTTCTCGCCCGACCGCTCGGTGCTCGAACGCTGCCGCCGCGAGCACATCTTCCTGGTGTCGCAACTGGGCGGCAACAGCGTGACGCCGAAGCAGGTGTTCGAGACCGACGCGAATTTCCACGAGATGCTGGCCGAGTACAGCGGCAACGTGTTCATGTACCAGTCGATGCAGCAGCAGAACCGCCTGCGCCGGCTGCTGGAGTTCCAGGGCTACGTGAACCGCAAGCGGATTCGCGAGTGGTGCGGCGAGCACGTCGAGATCCTCGAGGCGATCCTCGACGGCGACATGCCGACGGCCGCCGTGCGGATGCACCAGCATCTGTCGCACGCCTATCACACCACGGGCGCCGCCGAGGCGCCGGTGCGCGTCAAGCGGCCGGCCGCCGTGCAGCCATGAACGCGGCGGGCCCGACGTTGCCCGTGAAGCCGGCCGCGCCCGCGATCCGAGGATGAACGGCGCGAACCGGACGCGCACGCGGCGGCCGCGGCGCGGGTAGGACGCGTCTTCCCGCTTCAGCACGTCCTCCTCGAGGACGATCCGCGGGATCGGCATGACGAACGGCCCGGCGCGGAGGAAGCCGCTCCGCCAGCCGGGTTGACGGGCAGGACACCGGGGTAGCGCCGGAAGTCGCCGAGGTGGATCGGGTGGCGGACATGGCGGCAGGCGCCGTGGGCCACCACCGCGCGATGCGCCGGCAGCCTGCCGGACGAGCGCCCCGGCGACAGCTTCGAGTCGATCTCGCGGCAGATGCCGGCGGTTCGGATCGCCGCGCCCGCGAGTTGCGGGATCAGGCGTTCGCCCGGCGCGAGCACGCGCGCCGGGTGGTCGTAGATGGCGCCGCCCGCAACGTTCCGGACGGTCCTGCATTTCGCGTCACGGCGCGCGTCCCGCTTTCCCCCTTGCTTTCCTTCTTCCCGCCGCCGCGCGTCGTTGCCCCGGGCGGGGAAACCGCGCGTATCGGTTCCATTGCTCCGGCCGCCCGTGGCGACTCCTCCTGAGGCGCGAACGGCCGCCGCGCCGCGCTTGCGACCTGTTATCGGCTCCATCTGATTTGCTTATCGGCCCGGCCGCGCGCCGCCGCCGCGAAGTCGCCGTGGCGCGCCGTTTGGTATCCCAAACCGCATGGCTGGACAAGGGTTTGCGGCCGTGGTCGGAATCCTGAAAGCACCTGACGGAAAGGCGATCACGTGATCGTTAAGGTGAAACCCGAAGTTTCGGACAGGCCGCCGTTTATCTATTTTGGTATCCCAAGTCGCGGCAGCCCCGAATCCTCGTCATGCGCCGCGACACGACATCAACAGAGGCGGGGACCGCGGCACCCGCTCACCGGAGACGAACATGATTTCTGCTCAACCCGTCGACATCAAGGCGTTCATCGATGCGCGCCGGATGTCGGCCTTTCAATGGCTGGTGCTGGCGCTGTGCTTCTGGATCGTCGCGATGGACGGCCTCGACGTGGCGATCATGGGCTTCGTCGCGCCGGTCGTGATGCACGACTGGAGCGTGAGCCGCGCGGCGTTCGGCCCGGTGATGAGCGCCGCGATGATCGGGCTGGCGGTGGGCGCCCTGGTGGCCGGCCCGGCCGCCGATCGCGTCGGCCGCAAGCGCGTGCTGATCGGCTCGGTGCTCTGCTTCGGCCTGTTCAGCCTGCTCTGCGCGTTCGCGCAGTCGCCGTGGCAGCTGATCGTGCTGCGCTTCCTGACCGGGCTCGGGCTCGGCGCCGCGATGCCGAACTCCACGACGCTGCTGTCCGAGTACGTGCCGTCGAAAAGCCGCTCGCTGCTGCTGACGATCATGTTCACCGGCTTCAACTTCGGCTCGGGCCTCGGCGGCTTCGTGGCGGCCTCGCTGATCCCGCATTTCGGCTGGCGCGCCGTGTTCGTGTTCGGCGGCGTGCTGCCGCTCGCCAGCGTGCCGCTGCTGCTGTGGCTGCTGCCCGAATCGGCGCGCCTGATGCTGGTGCGCGGCCGGCCGGCGCGCGCGATCGCCGCCACGCTCGGCCGCGTCTGCGGCCAGCGTTTCGACGATGGCGTGGCCTTCACCGCGCCCGAGCCGGTGGTGGCCGCCAAGGCGCCGGTGCGCATGCTGTTCGCCGACGGCTACGGGTTCAGCACGCTGATGCTGTGGCTCACGTATTTCATGGGACTGCTGATCATCTACCTGCTCACGGGCTGGCTGCCGACGCTGATCAAGGACGCGGGCCTGCCGGTCGAACGCGCCGCCGCGATCACCGGCCTGTTCCAGCTGGGCGGCACGGTCGGCGCGATCGCGGTGGGCTTCGCGATGGACCGGCTCGACCGCAACGGCGTGATCGGCGTGGCCTACCTGCTGGGCGGCTGCTTCATCTTCGCGCTCGGCATGGGCTCGCTGAAATCGGCGCTGCTGCCGGTGCTGGTGAGCTGCGCCGGGTTCTTCATGAGCGGCGCGCAGACCGGCCTGAACGCGCTGGCCCCGACCTGCTACCCGACCCGCGCGCGCGCCACCGGCGTGAGCTGGATGCTCGGCATCGGGCGGCTCGGCGGCATCCTCGGCTCGCTGGTCGGCGGCGCGCTGCTGTCGCTCGGCTTCAGCTTCTCGGCCGTGTTCTCGGTGCTCGCCGTGCCGGCCGTCGTGGCCGCCGTGGCGATCGTCCTGAACCGCATCGCGGCCCGCTCCATCACGGCGCCCGTCGCCGACGCCTGAGCGGGCGGGACGCTTCCGCATCCAATATCAACGCTTACCACCACCACCACGGAGACACACCATGAGCGACCACTACGGCGCGAGCAGCGCCAGCCTCGGCACCGAATCCCATCCCGGCCGCGACGCCGCCGCGCGCCCCGACGCGAGGACGATCCTGCGGGTCGGCGCGATCGCGGGCCTGACCGGCGCCGTCGCGATCTGGATCTACGAAGCGCTGATCTGGGTGGGCGTGCAGCACCTGATGCCGCTCGGCGGCATCCCGCGCAACGCGACCGGCCTCGTGTTCGGCCGCGCGTTCCAGGAGTCGATCGGGATCTGGGCCTACGTGCTCGGCACGGTGATCCACTTCGCGTTCGCGATCGCCTGGGGCGTGGCGTTCGCGGCGGTCTGGCCGGCGCTGCGCAGGCGCGGCTTCGAGGCGACCTTCGTGGCGCTGTTCTACGCGATCCTCGCGTGGATCGCGATGCACGTGGCGATCTCGATCGCCTCGGACAATCATCCGAACTACCTCGACCCCAACGTGATCATCGGCGGATTCATGTCGCACTTCTGTTTCACCGTGCCGCTCGCGCTGGTCGTCAAGCGCAGGCTCGCGGGCTACGGCGCGCGCTGAGCTGCGCCGGCGCGGCCACGGCGGCCGCAGCCATTACACAAGCACGAAAGTAAAAAACACGACAGGCAGGACAACAGGGAGGAGACGACATCATGGGCATCATGCCGAACCGGAAATCAGTACTGCGAATCGCCGTGCTGGCGAGCCTCGCCATATCGATGCGGGCGCAGGCGCAGTCGTCGATCACGCTCTACGGCGTGCTCGACAGCTTCGTCGGCTATCAATCGGCGCAAAGCGGCGGCGCGCACCAGTCGCTGGCCGTGCTCGGCAACAACGGCGAGCTGACGAGCCGCTGGGGCCTGAAGGGCATCGAGGAGATCGGCGGCGGCTATCGCGTGACGTTCGATCTCGAGAATGGCTTCGACCCGGGCAGCGGCAGCGTGCAGAACGCCTATCGCCTGTTCGACCGGCAGGCCTGGGTCGGCCTCGCCGGCCGCTTCGGCGAAGTGCGGCTCGGGCGCCAGAACACGCCGATGTTCGCGTGGAGCGGCAACCTCGACGCGTTCTCGGCGGCCACCTACGCCTCCGGCTACAACAACTTCGCGAACTGGCTGGCGCGCGTCGACAACGACATCGCCTACTTCTCGCCGAAGTTCTTCGGCACCAGCGTGGAGGCGCATTACTCGGTGGGCGGCCGGGCCGGCACGCTGGCCGGCAACGCCGTGTACCAGATCGGCGTGCAGAGCTACCAGGGGCCGGTGTATCTGGCGCTCGCCTACCTGAACGCGGCGAACGCGACCGGCGCCGTGCGCGTGCAGCAGATCATGGCGGGCGGCAACCTCGACTATGGCCACGGCAGGCTCTATCTCGGCTACTTCCGCTCGAACGACGTGATCTCGGCCACCACCGGCAACGCGCTCAGCAACCCGGCCGGCAAGTACGATCCCGCCGTCGGGCCGGTGGGCACGACGCCGGGGCAGTGGCACAGCACCTGGTCGCTGTCGGCCGACTACCGCTTCAGCCCGTTTTTGAGCGCCGGCGCCGGCTACGCCTACATGCACGACGACTCCGGCCTCGGCAACAACGCGCAGCAGTTCGGCGCGATCGTCAACTACGACCTGTCGAAGGCCACGCGCCTCTACGGCACGGTGTCCCGCCTCTACAACGCGCGCACGGCGCAGTACAAGATGGCGGGCGCGAGCATCACGACCGGCTCGTTCCTGACGCCGGACAAGGGCGCCAGCGAGACCGGCGTGCAGGTGGGGATTCGCCACCTGTTCTGACCGACGCGCCCGGCCACCCGGCGGCTACGGCCGGGCCGGCGCGCTCGGCATGGCGCGCAGCGCCTCGCGGATGCAGTCGATCAGCGCGCGCGCGGCCGGCGACGGCGTGCCGCCCGCGCGCATGATCAGGCCGATGTCGCGCCGCGTGTCCTTCAGCGCGATGTCGAGGATCTTCAGCTCGCCGGAGCGGCATTCGTAATGCAGCTGCTGGGCCGACTGCACCGCGAGCATGTCGGTGGCCAGCAGCAGCCCGCGAATCACGGCGAGATCGGCCGTCTCCACGGTGGGCTGCGGCGGCTTCAGGCGCTGGCGCGTGAAGATGCCGTCGATGGTGGCGCGCGCCGGCGCGTTCGAGCGCGGCAGGATCCATTGCGCGCCCACCAGCTGCGCGAGCGTCAGGTCTTGCAGGCTCGCGAGCGGATGGCCGGCGCGCGCGATCACGACGAGTTCCTCCGACATCAGCTTTTCGTTGACGAGGCCGCTGGCCGGATCGTCCTGCCGCAGCGCGCCGAGCACGAAGTCGATGTCGCCGGCGCGCAGGTTGGCGACCAGCGTCTCGTAGGCGCTTTCGTCGGTGGAGATCCGCACCTGCGGGCAGGCCGCGGAGATCCGCGCGATCGCCGCGGGCAGGATCAGCGTGCGCCCGAGCGGCAGCGCGCCGATCGTCACGCTGCCCTGGATCACGCCGCGCGCGGCGGCCAGGTCGTCCTCGATATGGCGCAGCTCGTTGAGCGCGCGGCGGACGTGCAGCACGAAGGTCTCGCCCTCGGTGGTCAGCACCAGCCCGCGCGCGTGGCGGTGGAACAGCCGGATGCCGGCGCCCGTCTCGAGAATCCGGATCGCGCTGCTCACGGCCGGCTGGCTGATGCCGAGCGCATGCGCGGCGCTCGGCATGTGGCGATGGCGCGCCAGCGACACCGTCAGCTGCAGCCGGCGCGTGTTGAGCAGATAGGCCGGCAGCGGGCGCTCGGTGGTGGGGCGGCGGCCGTTCTGCAGCGCGAGGCACCAGGCCGCCACTTCCTCGAGTTCATGGAACACGCGGTCGGCGCGCTTGAGCACCACGCGCGCGGCGGGCGTCATCATCATGCCGGCCGCGCGCCGCTCGAACAGCTTCTCGCCGACCCAGTGCTCCAGCTCCTGCAGCGAGCGCGTGATGGCCGACTGCGCGCGATGCAGCCGGGCGGCCGCGCCGGACGCGCTGCCGACCTCGGCGATGGTCCGGAAGACGCGC
This sequence comes from Burkholderia perseverans, assembly GCF_022870505.1. Taxonomy (NCBI): domain Bacteria; kingdom Pseudomonadati; phylum Pseudomonadota; class Betaproteobacteria; order Burkholderiales; family Burkholderiaceae; genus Burkholderia; species Burkholderia perseverans. The sequence continues at coordinate 2,438,560 of NZ_CP045093.1, read as the reverse complement.
AGTTGGGCGAGATTGGGCGGTTCGCGGCGTGGTTCCATGGGTGGGGGCGAAGTCGGTGGCATGAGCGGCGCGGGCGGGCTACGACGGCCGGCCGTCGAGGCGCGGGTGGCTCGGCGCCAGGTTGAGGCTGTCCTTCGAGATCTGCGTGTGCTCCTTCATCAGCGCCTCCACGCGCGCGCCCTCGCCGCGCAGCAGCGCCGAGGCGATCGCATGGTGCTGGCGCTGCGCGTACAGCAGCATGGCGCGCTGCTGCTCCTTGGCGGCCTCGTCGAACACCACGGTGGCGGCCGAGACGAACGGGATCCGGTCGTTCAGCGCGAGTGCCGAGTTCAGCGCCGCGTTGCCGGCCGCCTCGGTGATCAGCGTGTGGAATTGCCCGTTCAGGCGCGCATACTCGCGCACGTCGTCGTCGGACAGGCTGCCGGGCACGAACAGCGCATCGAGCCGCTGCAGGCAGTCGGCCAGCGCCTGCGCGAGTTCGGGAGCCACGCCGCGCTCGGCCACCGCGCGCGCGGCGAGCCCTTCGAGCACGCCGCGCACGTCGATCGCGTCGAGTACGTCGTCCACGCCGAAGCGGCGCACCACGTAGCCGCGCGCGCCCGAGCGTTCGAGCAGCCCTTCGCCGGCGAGGATGCTGAGCGCGTAGCGCAGCGGCGTGCGCGACACGCCGAGCCGCTCGGCGACCTGCGCCTCCACGAGCCGCTGGCCCGGCGAGAGCTCCCCGTTCAGGATCTTCTCGCGCAACTGATGGACGATGGCTTGCTGCGTGGTGTTGTTCATGCGGCCGGTGGGAAAGTCTCCGATCCCGCATGTTCCCTGTGTGCGCGTGCGGCGTCAAATGCCGCGACACGGCGGGGCTGCCGTTGCAGGCCGCGAACGGGCGTCGATGGCGTTTCGCGGCGGCTTGTTTGTCATAGGCGGGAAAGGGCGACGGCGCCGGGGCAGGGGAGGATTTCGGAGGCGACGGCCGCGCCGCCGGGCGGGCGAGGCCGGATGCGGGCCTCGTTCGACCCACCCGGCGCGCCGCGCCTACATCGCCGCTTCGAAGATGCCGATCACCTGCTGCAGCGCGGCCGTGCGCGGGTTGGTCAGCATGCAGGCGTCCTTCTGCGCGTTGCGTGCCATCACCTCGTGGTCGTCGGCCTGCACGCCGAGGCCGGCGAGGCCCGCGGGAATGTCGATCGAGGCCGACAGCGCGCGGATCGCGGCGATCGCCGCGGCGCCCGCGTCGGTCACCGGCAGCCCCGCGGTGTTCGCGCCGAGCAGCGCGGCGATGCGCGCGAAGCGCTCGGGCGCCGCGATCAGGTTGAACTCGCAGACGTGCGGCAGCAGGATCGCGTTGCAGACGCCGTGCGGCAGGTTGTAGAAGCCGCCGAGCTGGTGCGCCATGGCGTGGACGTAGCCGAGCGAGGCGTTGTTGAAGGCCATGCCGGCCAGGTACTGCGCGTAGCACATGGCCGCGCGCGCCTCCATCGATTCGCCGTTGGCCACCGCCTTCGGCAGCCACTCGCCGATCAGCGCGATCGCCTTTTCCGCGCAGGCGTCGGTGATCGGCGTGGCGGCGGTGGAGACGTAGGCCTCCACCGCGTGGGTGAGCGCGTCCATGCCGGTGGCGGCCGTCAGCGCGGGCGGCATGGCCACCATCAGGCGCGGGTCGTCGATCGCGACGAGCGGCGTGCAGCGCCAGTCGACGATCGCCATCTTCACGTGGTTGCTGGAGTTGGTGACGATGCAAAAGCGTGTCATCTCGGCCGCCGTGCCGGCCGTGGTGTTGATCGAGATCAGCGGCGTCATCGGCACGCTCGATTTGTCCACGCCCTCGTAGTCGCTGATGTGGCCGCCGCCCGCCGTGACGAGCCCGATGCCCTTCGCGCAGTCGTGCGAGGAGCCGCCGCCCAGCGACACGATGAAGTCGCAGCCGCTTCGCTGGTAGAGCGCCACGCCGTCGTGGACGTTGACGTCGGTCGGATTCGGCTCGGCGCCGGGGAAGATCACGGCGTCGAGGCCGGCTTCGCGCAGGTAGCCGGCGATCGTCGCGGACAGTCCCATCTCGTGCAGGCCCGCGTCGGTGACGATCAGCGCCTTCTTCGCGCCCAGCGACTTCGCTCGCGTGCCGGTCTCGCGCGCGCAGCCGGCGCCGATCAGCGTGACGCAGGGGATGAAGAAGCGGTCGGTGCGGTCGGCGAGGTTCAGGTAGCTCATGGTGGCTCCGGATGGCAGGTGGGGATCGTGTTGCTGCCACCGGTTCTTTGCAGGAACCGTACCATCGGCCGGAGGCCTTGATTTCATGGGGCTGGGCGGCTTTCGCACCGGGCGGCGGTGCTCGCAGGCGGCGCAGCTGTGCCGTTTTTGAGCAGCCGCGACAGCCCGGCCGGCTCCGAAGCCGGGCACCTCGCGCGAGGTATCGCCGGCTTCGCGACCCGCTTCGTTACTTCGTCAGATACCAGAGCGCGCTGGTGCTGTTGCGGGCATCGGCGGCCGGCTTCGCGGCGGGCGCGGGGGCGGCGGGCGTGATGGCCGGTGCCGGTGCGGTCTGCGCCGTGGCATAGGTATTGGCGGCTGCGTTGGCGACCGTATTGGCCGATGTCTCGACGTTGGGCAGCTTCGTCGGCCCCGCCACCGTCGACGGCGTCGACACGTACCACAGCGCGTCGGTGCTCGCCGGGCCGGCGGCGCGCGGCTTCGGTGCCGACGCCCCCGACGCGCCGGCCGCGGCGGCCGCCGCCCGCATGCCGGGCGGCAGCGGTGCGGTGTCGGGCCGGCGCTGGGCCTTCGCCTCGGCGCCGCCGAGCTGGAACACCAGCGAGGGTTCGAGCGACGCGATCACCGCGTAGGGCGGCTGCGATTCCCAGCGCAGCACCGCGCGGCCATGCGGCGTGTCGGCGAAGATCGCCGGCACGCGCTTCATGTCGCTGAACTGCGCGTAGATCTTCTTGCCGTCGTCGAACACCTGCACCGGCTTGACGTCGGGCGCGCCGCTGATGTCCCAGCCGAAGTTGTACTGGCCGGGCGCCGCCGCGGAAATCATCGGCGACGGCGGCGCGCCGGCGGGCACCGCGGCCGGCAGGCCGCCCGGTGCGTTCGCGGCGCGCGGCGCGGCCAGCTTGACCTGGTTGACCTCCAGGCTCGCGAACGGGTTGTAGGTCTGCGGCGGCGTGAAGGAGGGCGGGAGAATGGGCATCGGGGAGTCCGCGGTGCTGACGATCGACCGGGCCGCGTCGACGACCTTGCGCGCATAGGCGAGCCGCTTGTCGGGCGCGCTCGCGTTGTACGCGCCGATCGCGTTCCAGGTCGGTCCGAATTGGCGAATGTTTTCCGAGAGGATCCAGGCGCCGACATAGGCGTTGGTGCAGGGGTCGAACAGGCTCTGTTCGGTGATGCCTTCGCGTGCGAGGCGCGGCAGCCACGAACTGTTTATCTGCATCAGGCCGATGTCGAACGTGCCGTTGCTGTTCGGGTTGATCAGGTTGGTACGGGTGCCCGATTCGACCTGCGCGATCGCCCGCATCAGGCCCACATTCACATGCTGGAACGCGGCGGCCTCGTCGATGCAGTCGGCTCGCGCGACGCCGGGGCGGCCCAGCACGATCGCGGCCAGCGCGCCGAGACAGAGCGGCGCGACCCCGCGGAGCGCAATCTTCCGGTATCGCATGGCCATGATTTTTCTGGGTGGGACGGCACGAAGTAGCGGCATTTTACCCGGCCTGGAAAAAATCCCAAGCCCGCCGCGGGCGTGCCGGCGCCGCGCGCCCCGCCGGGACGGGGCGCGCGCCGTGTGGTCACCCTGGCCCGGAAATTGCAAGCAGGCATGTCGCCCGCGCGCCACGCGCGCCCATCTGGAGGAACCCATGCAATCCGTCGAACCGAAATCGTCCCAGGCACGGTGCCCGCAAACCGGCGAGGCGGCGCCGCCGCCGTCGGGCGATGCGGGCGCCACCCCCGGTTCGCCGCGCGGGCTGCGGGTACGCTATACCGGTACGGTGAAGGTGGAGGGCGGGCGTATCGCCCGCAGCGACCATCTGATCAGTTTCGACCGCGACGAATAACCGGCGCGCTCACGGCTTCATCACCACCTTGATGCAGCCGTCGCGCTTGTCGCGGAACGTCTCGTACATCCGCGGGCCGTCCTCGAGCGGGACGGAATGCGTGATGACGAACGACGGATCGATCTGCCCGCGCTCGATGCGCGCGAGCAGGTCGCCGGTCCAGCGGTTCACGTGCGTCTGCCCCATGCGAAACGTCAGCCCCTTGTTCATCGCGGCCCCGAACGGCAGCTTGTCGAGCACGCCGCCGTACACGCCCGGTATCGACAGGATGCCGGCCGGCCGGCACACGTAGATCATCTCGCGCAGCACGTGCGGGCGATCCGTTTCGAGCATCACGGCCTGCTTCACGCGGTCGTACATCGCGTCCAGCGAGCGGGCCGCGTGCGATTCCATCCCCACCGCGTCGATGCATTTTTCCGGGCCGCGGCCGGCCGTCAGTTCGCTCAGCCGCTCCACCACGCTGTCGTGATCGAAGTCGATCGTGATCGCGCCGCCCTGGCGCGCCATCTCGAGCCGCTCCGGCACGTGGTCGATCGCCACCACCTGCCGCGCCCCGAGCAGCACGGCGCTGCGGATCGCCATCTGCCCGACCGGGCCGGCACCCCAGACCGCCACCGTGTCGGTGGGCTCGATTTCGCAATTGACGGCAGCCTGCCAGCCGGTCGGCAGGATGTCACCGAGAAACAGCGCCTGCTCGTCGTCGAGGCTGTCGGGGACGGGAATGTGGGTGGTGTCCGCGAACGGCACGCGCACGTATTCGGCCTGTCCGCCGGGATAGCCGCCCGTCAGGTGCGAGTAGCCGAACAGGCCGGCCGTGGTGTGCCCGAACACCTTGCTTGCCTTGTCGCGGTTGCGGTTGCTGCGCTCGCAGACCGAGAAATTGCCGCGCCGGCACTGATCGCATTCGCCGCAGAAGATCGTAAACGGCACGACCACGCGCTGGCCGATTCGCAGGCTCCGGTTTTCCTTGCCCAGCTCGACGACTTCACCCATGAATTCGTGGCCCATGATGTCGCCGTGCTTCATGCCCGGCATCAGGCCGTCGAACAGGTGAAGGTCCGAGCCGCAGATCGCGCAGCTGGAGACGCGCACGATCGCGTCCCGCCCGTCCTCGATGACCGGGTCCGGTACCGTGTCGCAACGAATGTCGTGCTTGCCATGCCATCGTAGTGCTCTCATCGTGGTTTCTCCGGAAGGGGGCGGGCAGATCGGCGATCGCCGCCCACCGTGCCGCATCGCAAGCCGCGTTCCGCCCGCCGGCCCGGTCGTCCATGAAGGCGGCGCAACCGCCACGCCGCACGTCGCGCGATCGCGGGCGGGATGCCATGCCGGTGATGCCATGCCAATTTGCCAGGCGCGAAAAAAACACCTGCCCCGCGTGCCCGTGCCCGGCCAACCGCGCGGCGCGAAGCCCTGGCATGGCGGTTGCAACACGGGAGGCTCCATCCACCCCGAAACAGGAGTCAGTCATGGCACAACGAAAGACCGTCGACGATTTGTTCGTCCACATGCTGTCGGATATCTACAGCGCGGAGAAACAGCTGACGCGGGCCCTCGGCAAGCTGGCCCGCTCCGCCTCCGATCCGACGCTCGGCGAGGCGTTCAGCGCCCACCTCGAGGAAACGCGCGGCCAGGTCGAGCGGATCGACCAGGTGGTGGAAACCTGCGGGCTGCGGCTCAAGCGCATCAAGTGCGTGGCCATGGAGGGGTTGATCGAGGAGGGCGAGGAACTGATCGACGAGATCGAGAAGGGGCCGGTGCTGGACGCCGGGCTGGTGGCGGCCGCCCAGAAGGTCGAGCACTACGAGATCGCCGCCTACGGCAGCCTTTGCGCGATCGGCAAGCAGCTGGGGCTGGAGCCGGCCGTCAAGCTGCTGGCGCAGACGCTCGAGGAGGAAAAGGCCACCGACCTGAAGCTGACGGAGTTCGCCAAGCGCGCCGGCAACGCCAAGGCGGTCGGCAAGTGAAGCGCGGCGCGCCCGCGCGCGAAGCGGCCTCGTCGCCATGAAGCGCGGGAAGCAGCGCGCCACGGTGATTTGCCGGCGCGGCGCGCGGATCCTGCTCGTGACGCGGGCCGGGCGGCGCTGGGCGCTGCCCGGCGGCGCGCTCAAGCGCGGCGAATCGCCGGCCGAGGCGGCGCTGCGTGAACTGCGCGAGGAAACGGCGCTTGCCGGACTGACGTTGGTCTACGTGTTGCAGTTCGCCGGCTTGCAGAAGCTGCACCATGTGTTCCTTGCCGAGGTTCCCTGTGGCATGGACGCGCGGCCCTGCTCGGAAATCAGCCGTTGCCGCTGGGTCGATCCCCGCCGCGCGCGTGCGCTGCCGGCGAGCGTGCCCACGCGCGAGATCGTGGCGCTGCTCGGCGCGCGCTCGCCGCGCTGAAGCCGCCGGCCGCGCGCCGCGGCGCCGCTCATGGCGGGCTGCGGGCATGGCGCCGGCGCCTGTTCACATGCATCGCGCCGGTTCACCTGCTCCGATGCCTGCCCGCAGGCCGGGACGATGCAACGCGCGCGCCGCGGGGCACCCCGCGGCGCGCGTGTTCGACGCGGTTAGTCGCCGCGCGGAACCGGTGCGTTGCGGCCCAGTTCGGCGCCGGTGGTGGGGTCGACGTTCGGATCCGATTCGAGCCGGCTGGACATCGCCTCGATCGCCGCGGCCTGCGCGTCGTCGAGGTCGCCGCTCGCGGAGCCGTCGCCGCCGTCGACGGCCGGCTGCGCCTCGCGCGCCTCCAGCCCGTCGCCGCGGTTCCACGGTCCCGGCACGGGCGGCGCGTCGGGCGACATGTCGAAATACACGTGGTCGAACGGCGGGTTCGGCGGCAGCTTGCCCGGCGGGAAGTTCGCCGAAATCGCGTAGAGCGCCTTCTCGAACGAGATCTGGTGCGCGACCTCGCGCGTCATCAGGAAGCCGAGCGCGTCGCGCACGCCGGGGTCGTCGCTGACGTTGATGAGGCGCTCGTAGATGATCTTGGCGCGCGCCTCGGCGGCGATGTTCGAGCGCAGATCGGCGGTGGGTTCGCCGATCGTGTCGATGTAGGCCGCGGACCACGGCACGCCGCCCGAGTTGGTCAGCGGGGTGCCGGCGCCATAGAGCACCTGCGTCAGGTGGCTGTCGTTGCCGGCGTCGTACAGCTTGCGATACAGGTCGGCCTGGCTGTCCACGGCTTCCGCGAGTTCGCCCTTGGCACCGCGATTGAGCATGGCCACCAGCGAGCCGATCACCTCCAGATGGCTCAGTTCCTCGGTGGCGATGTCGAGCAGCATGTCCTTGCGGCCCGGATCTTCCTCGGTCACGGCTTGCGTGAAGTAGCGCATGGCGGCGGCGAGCTCGCCCTGCGGGCCGCCGAACTGTTCGAGCAGCAGGTTGGCGAGGCCGGGATTCGGCGTCGCGACGCGAACGGTGTACTGCAGTCGGGAATTGTGGGTGAACATGAGAACTCCTCAATGACAGACGACGTCGGTTTTTACAACGATTGTGGGGAAGTGCCGCTGCACTCCCAATGGCCGCTCTCGACGGCAGCCCGATCCAGGCTCGTGTCGCGGCCTGGGGCGTGACGGTGCCGGCAGGCGCCGGGCGCGGGTCCGATCGCACGCGGGGCCGCAGGGTCGGCGACAGGGCGCACGCGGGCTCTCCTGTCGAGCACGGTCTGTTCCATCGATGACGGGCATGACCGGCGGCTGCGCCGGCGTGACGGGAACGCGCGATGCATGATGGCTCGATGCAGCCTCGGCAGGCCGCAGACGCTATCGGCGTTTGCGCAAATGCGAGGCGGATCAGCAGGGTCGATGGTGAACTTCGAACAGGAGAAAGACGATGCGAATTCGAGACTGCACGAGAGCGGTGGTGGCGGTGGGACTGCTGGCCGGCGTGGTGCTGCTGCCGGCCTGCTCGAAGCCTGACGATTCGACCAATGGGCCGAACGGTGCGAGCGCTCCTGGCAATGGCATCTCGCCCGCGCCTAGTGCCACCTCTCCACGCGCGAATTCGGCTGCTGCCGCGTCTGGCGCGGGGACCTGAGATACGAAACGGTCGGCCGGTACGACGGCGAGGTAGCTGCCGTCGTTGCGAGCGGCGCGACAGGATGGGCGACGGCGGCAGGCGGCGTCGGCAGGGGCGAGGTGTCCAGTACGATTCGTGCGCTGTTCAAAGGCGTCGGGCCGCCGGTCGAATCGTTCGTCGCGATTTATCGGGGTACCGCTACGAAGCGGCGGGACCCCGGTGCAGCGGCGCGCGGCGCACTTGCCTCAGGCGCCGCCCCATTGCATCGACAAGCCGCCGTCGATGGTCCAGGTCTGCCCTGTCACGTAGTCGCCTTCGTCGCTGGCCAGCAGCAGCGCTACGGCCGCGATTTCCTCGGGGCGGCCCGGACGATGCCAGGGAATGACCGACATCGAGTGTTCGCGCGCCTGCGGGTCGTCCAGCCGGGCCTGGGTCATCGGCGTGGCGATCAGGCCAGGCGCGAGGCTGTTGACGTTGATGCGTTCGGGCGCCAGCTCGCGCGACAGGCTGCGCGTGAGCGAACCCAAGCCGGCCTTTGCCATGCCGTAGGGCGCACTCTCCGGGGTTGGCAGGTGCTGGGCCACCGAGGAGATATTGATGATGCGCCCGCCGCCGCCCGCAGCGCGGCGCAGCCGCACGAACTCGCGGCAGCAGTAGAGCGGACCCAGCAGGTCGGTGCGCAGCACGTCGGCGATCTGCTCGTCCTCGAGTTCGGCCACCGCAGCGCCACCTGCCCCGATGCCGGCACTGTTGACCAGCAGGTCGAGCGTGCCAAGCGCGCGAGTGGCCTCCGCGAAGCAGGCCCGCACCGAAGCCGGGTGCCCGACGTCGCCCTGGATCACGCAGGCGTGCCGTCCGGCCAGCTCGATGCGCCGCGCGGTCTCCCGCGCACCTTCGTGATCGGAGTGATAGATCACCGCCACGTCCGCGCCCTCGGCGGCGAAGCAGGTTGCGATGGCTTGCCCGATACCCGAGTCGGCGCCGGTGATGAGGGCGTGTTTTCCCTGCAGCTTCATTGCGATCTCCTGTTCGATAGGTTGCGCGTCGTCGCGCACGCCATCGTCGCCGCGCATTTCGCGTTCCAGCCGTGTGTGCCGTCCCGCTCCGCGCGGCTGGCCGGCGGAGTGAACGCTGAGGAGGAAAGCCGCGAGATTTTTTCAAGCCTTGCAATCCCGCTTCGCCCAGGTCGACGGTCCGGCGCAATGCCACCACCGCCATGAGATTGGCCGCGCCCGAACAGGACGCGCAACGCTGTCGGCGCGATGGCCCACGCGGCACGGCGCTTGCATGAATCGGCCAATCAGGTGCCTCGACGTTGCGAAGACGACGCGGCGCTCATCGATCGATATCGACTTTCGGTCGCTCATCCCACGGAGGCATGCCATGAAATCACAACCGGGTTCCTTCTCGTCGGCGGGGACGCTGAACCGACGGGGGCGGGGCGTGACGTCCCTCACCGAAGAGCCGGCCGCCGACGCGGCCTGGGGGGGCGGCGCGAGCATGATGGCCTCGGCGGGGACCAACGGGGACGAGAGCCCTGACCCGCCGCGGCCTGATACGCCCGATCAACATCACCCGCGTGATCCGGATCGTGCAGCCCCGCCGATCACTGACGCCGCGCCATATTCGCGTCCCCACGACGAGGACGCGGCGATCGACAGAGCGGTGCGAGAGGTGATCGCCCCGGTGCTCGACGGTCGTTCGGGCCGCGTCTCGATTCTGGTGTGGCAGGCTCGGGTGAGCTTGGAGGGCTGCGTGCCCTCGGCGGATCTGCGCGAAGCGGTCGGTCGCGTGGCCGGGCAGTGTCCCGGCGTGGTCGGCGTCGACAACCGGATCGAGATCGAGCCCGGCACCCACGCGCCTCTGGTGCTGACCCCTGAGCGCCGTATCGTCACGCATTCGCCCAAGTCGGATGGCAAGCCGATGCCGCGCAAGCCCCCGGGCGACTCACGCTGATGGGCGGCACCGCTCGGGCGCGAGCCGGCCGGCCACGACAGCGGCAGCGTCATCCAGGCCGGGTCGGCGGCACGCCGGCCCGCGCCGCCTCGACCGCGCCTTGCTCGCGGGTTGCTGACGCCGCGAGGTAAGCGGCGCGATCGAGGGCTGACGCGCGCTCTCCGGGTGCGATCTTGCTCCAGGTCGTGAATCCCCGTTGCGCGGCATCTAGCGCACGGTCGGGGTCTTCGGTCGACGCGACTGGTACGTGCCGATCAACTGTCCGGTCGCGGGATCCAGCCCGTCCCGGGCGCGACGGTGCCGGGACCGAGCCACTGCCCGGCGATGTAGAGCGCCGTCGAAAGCTCGTGGAGATGCTTCATGAAAAGGACGCCTGACTGTATCGAGCGCGACCGAGCGCACGGTCGCTGCGGCATCCGTCAGTTATGTTGCGTGGCTTCCGAGAGCAGCGAGAGCGCCCCCTCGATGGCTTGCCGGGCCAGCGATTCATCCTGGTAGGACCGGGCGAGAATTGCTCCACCCTGGATCAGCGCGAGGAGCGTAACGGCAAACTTTGCTGGATCGACGCTTTGCGGCAATGTTCCTTCAACCTTTGCCTGAGACAGCTTGTCGGTCAAATTCCGCCGGATGGCGTCGAAAAACGCCGTGACGGGCCGGCGCAGTTCGTCATGTTCGATGGAGGCCTCGTTGACGAGACGCCCGAATCTGCACCCGCGAACGCTGTCCCGGTCTAGACGAAGATAGCGTTCGACCGTGTCGAGAGGCGGTGCATCGCCAGCGAAGAACGCGTCAAGCCTGCCGATGTCATTCTGCGCAAGCTCGCTCATCGCTTCACCGGCGAGCGCGAGCTTCGACGGAAAGTGGTGGTAGAGGCTGCCCGGTCGGGCAGCGCTCCGCTCCTGGATGTCGCGTGGCGACATGGCCTCGAATCCGACTTCCCACAGAAGCTCCTTGGTGGCTTCGAGCAGTTGCTCACGCTTCGACGGCTTTGACATCGCGACTATTCCTTGAGAGCGGCGTCGATCAGCCTTTTTCGATGGCTTGATAGACGCCTTGCTCGAATCTGTTGAATAAACCGACGACCAGGTCGTCGTAAAACGGCCACACCTGGGTGAACAACGCGCCGGTGACCTTTTTCACGGGGTCGATCCAGTAGTGCGTATTCAGCGCGCCGGCCCATGCGGCACTGCCTGCGCTTCGCCCGTAGGGGCCTGGCTGCTCGTTAATGTCGAACGAGAAGCCCCATTTGTGCGCCGTGCCCGGAAAGAGATCGAAGTCGCGCGAGCGCTCGGGACGGGGGCTGACCATCTTCTGGACGTTGAGGTCCCCGATCTGGTTGCGCATCATCGCGGCGACAGTCTCAGGCTCCAGGATTCTAACGCCGTCGAAGCTGCCGCCCTGGAGCAGCGTGCGAAGGAAAACCAGATAGTCACGCGGGGTACTGAACAGACCCGTGCCGCCCATGAAGAATTCGGGCCGCTGAGGTGGCTCGTACGGCTCCGACACCAGGGAACCGTCCGGCCGCCGCTGTGCAGCCGTCGCAAGCCTGCGCCGCTGCTCGCTGCCGATCAGGAACCCGGTGTCGTTCATCCCCAGCGGGTAGAAGATGTTCTCGCGGAAATACACGTCCAGTGATTGGCCGCTAACCGCTTCCACCAGCTTGCCGACCCAGTCCAGTGAGATCCCGTAGTGCCATCGCTCGCCCGGATCGAATTCCAGCGGCACGTCGAAGGCCGCATTCCTGCCCGAGAAGATGATCGGTGTGCCGGTCGCTTCCTCATAGCGCGCGAGCGCCTTGCTCCACAGCGAATAGGTATGGCCGGACGTGTGCGTGAGGAGGTGGCGGACAGTGATCGGGCGTTTCGCCGGACGCAGGACTGGCGTGTTGTCGGGTGCGAAACCTTCCAGCACCTGGGGCGATGCGAGCGCCGGCAGTATTCCGGCCGCGGGCTGATCGACCTGCAGACGGCCCTGTTCGATGAGCTGCATGCAGGCTGCGGCCGTCACTGCTTTCGTCATCGAGAGGATCCAGAACACCGTGTCCGCCGACATCGGCGCGTCGTCGGCCAGACCGGCGTTGCCGGAGGCGCCTTCATAGACGATGCCATCCGGTGTTGCCGCGATTGCAACGACCCCCGGCGCGACGCCGTTGCGGATTGCGTCGCCCAACTGCCTGTCGAGCGACTCGAAGTCGAGTTCGGTCGCGGTTGAACGGTCGTTTGTCACGTTGTCACCTCAAGGAAAGTCAGGGGACGAGCGCCCTGTTCGACGGCACCTTAGCATTTGAGCTACTAGTTGGTCAATTGATGGTCGAATTTATTGACCAACTAGTAGCTCAAATTTATGATGGCGACTTTCCAGCGGCGTCAAGGCGTCGTGGAGCTTCAGGAGAACGGATGAAAACGAGTACGCCCGGATCGGGTCGTCGCGCAGAAGGCGGTGTCGGCGGTGCCGTTTCCGATCGGCACGCGGTGCGTCGAGCACTGCTTCTCGACGGGCCGATTCTTCCGACCGTGGTCCGCCTCTCATGGCCGAACGTGATCATCATGGTCGCGCAGGCAGCGACCGGGCTCATCGAAACCTGGTATCTCTCACGGCTCGGCACCGAAGTCCTGGCTGCGATGGCCATCGTGTTCCCCGTGCTGATGTTGATGCAGACGGTGTCCGGCGGCGCATTCGGCGGCGGCATCTCGTCGGCCATCGCAAGAGCGATCGGCGGCAATCGGCGCGACGAGGCGGATGCGCTCGTGCTTCACTCGATCGTGCTGACAGGCATCCTCGGCCTCGTCTGCTCGGTTGTCATCCTCGGGTTCGGGCCATCCATCTATCGAGCGCTCGGGGGCGAGGGCGCATCGCTTCGCGCGGCGCTCACCTATTCGAACATCGTGTTCGTCGGCATGCCGGTACTGTGGATCATGAACTGCCTGGCCGCGGTGATTCGAGGCACGGGCAATCTGACCATTCCCGCAATCGGCATCTGCGGCGGTGTGTTGATCCTGGTGCCGCTGTCGCCGTTGCTGATCTTCGGTATCGGGCCATTTCCGCGCATCGGCGTAGCAGGCGGCGGAGTCGCACTGCTGGTCTACTACCTCTGCGGTGCGCTTTTCTTTGGCTGGTACATCCTGAGCGGCCGCAATGCCGCGCGCTTCAGGTGGGTGCGTCTACGCGCTCGGGTGTTCTCGGAGATTCTTCGCGTGGGCGCGTTCGCTGCCCTGTCTTCCATCGTCACCAACGCGACGATCGCTTCCGCCACTGCGTTGATCGGTCATCGATTCGGCGCGGCCGAGGTCGCCGGTTTCGGCACGGGCGCTCGTCTCGAGTATCTGCTGGTCCCGCTGGTTTTTGGCGTCGGCGGCACCTTGGTCGCAATGGTCGGCATGAACGTGGGGGCCCGGCGTGGTCCCAGGGCACGGCTCATCGCACTGATTGGCGGGGCGCTCTGTTTCGTCATGACCGAGGCCCTTGGCCTGGCAGCCGCATTCGTGCCCGCGCTATGGCTGCGCCTGTTCGGTTCCGACCCGGCGATGATCGCTGCAGGATCGACCTATCTGCGTGTCGTCGGGCCTTTCTACGGACTGTACGGTTTCGGCTTTGCGCTGTACTTCGCCAATCAGGGAGCCGGGACGTTGCTATGGCCCGTACTTGGCGGCCTGGCGCGGCTGCTCCTCGTGGCCGGAGGCGGATGGCTTGCGCTGGCATTGACCGGATCAGTGGTGTGGCTGTTTGCTGCAATTGCCGCTGGACTCGTGACGTACGCGCTCATCCTGACCGCATGGACGATGTGCGCGCGGTGGGGGCAGCGCGAGCGGACCTGACTTGCTCGGCGTCGGCTTCGTAGATCAAGCACCACTCACCAAAAGGAGCATCGAATTGCCGTTCATCGAAGTTACGACCCGAGGGCCGATTGCGGCCGGGACGAAAGCAGCCCTCGCACGGGTATTGTCAGACACGATGCTCGACATCGAAATTGGCGGTCCGACCGAAGCAGCCTGTCTACGCGACTGGATCTGGTTTCGCGTCTTGCCGGCCGGAGACTGGGCGGTTGGCGGCCGGTTCGACGACACATACGTGCGTGGCCGCACGATGTGTTTTGCCCGCATCATTGCGCCCGAGGGGTTCCTCAACACCGGGCTCAAGCTTCGTGCGATTGCGGAGATCACGGCGCATCTTCGCGACGCGCTCGTCACCGATCCGTCGGATGACGGCACTGGAATCTGGGTGCATGTCGTGGAGGTGCCGGAAGGGCAATGGGGCGCGGCGGGATCGCCCGATCCGCTTCTCAAGCTCATCGCAGGAATGGATGGCACGGTCTCGGCGGAGCGTGTCGCGGAGATTCAAGCCCGTTTCGCTGGAATCGACCGCCTCAAGGCCCGCTTTGGCATACCGAAGTAAGGGCGCTTTGCCAGCTGACGTCAGGTTTCGGTCGGCAACCTGTCGGGCGTCGCGCGGAGGCACCTCGGCGGCTGAATCGGCAGGACCGGTGCAGCGGTTCGGTCCGCCCTGGCAGCCGTTTTCGGGACGCTTCCCGAGCGCTGCCGCGACACCGCCGGGCGTCGCGCGGTCGGCCCGGGCGCGGCGCGGGTCCGGACGCGACCGGCGCACTGTCCGATCCGGTCCCCATCCGTCGGGCCGGCCACGCTGAGTCGGGACGCGCGAGCCTTGCGGCTGGTTTTCTGCGGATGGTCGCACCGGCTGCGCGACACGCGGCGTTATCGAAACGTCTACAGACCGAGTCGAAACCGCCCGTTTTCGTTTTTTCGTTACTTGCCAGACCCGGATCGGCGTGGGGCCTTGTCGGCCCGCTCTGGGTCCACCGGGCCTTCGGCCGGGTTTCGGGCGCTACGCGGAGGCGGGACGTCAGTGCCGCTGCGTTTGCCTTCCGGCCCTGGCGTGCTGTTGCCGCGATCCTCGCGCTCGTCGGGTTGGCCCTGGTTGGTCCCGGGTTTGGTCGATGTCATGGTACGTCTCCCTTGCGGTGATGAGTGGCTGTTACCGAGCGCATGCCGCGTGCCAGGGCCGGGCGAGAAAGCGCTGGTTGTTGCGCCTGCCGGGGGCGCCCGCCGGCAGACCGGAAACAGACGCCGGATGGAGCGGTCGCGCGTTGCAGCGCGGAAGGGGGACGACGGGCGTGCGCCGGCGCCTCCCCTCCGACAGCTGGAACGGAGGGGGGCTGGCTTCAGCGCTTGGCCTCCACGTCCGCGCGTGAGCGCGCGAGATAGGCGTCAGTCACGGCGGGCAGATGCGCCTCCAGCCATTGCGCCATCGCGATCTCCTCCGGGAGGATGCGTTCGCACACGGCGGCGGTCTGTGCGTCGCCCGCGTCGCGCGCCGCCGCTATCAGGGCGCGGTAGGAGGCTATCTCGAAGTGTTCGAACACATAACCCGCGATGCCGCCCTTGACCACCTCGTCCGGCGAAAACATGCCAAAGAAGCCTTGCATCGCGGCCGCGCTTTTTGCGGTCAGGTCTTTCATCGACGAGGTGTCGCTGCCGCGCCGTTCGAGGCACTCGCGCACGAGGCGTGACTGCTCCTGCGTCTCCAGGATGTGCTGCTCGATGCGCTGCTTCAGATCGGGATAGTGTTCGAGCCGCTTCGCCATCGCGTTGAGCATCGTTTCAGCCTGCTGCTCCATCGCATGGGCGTCGCGCAGCCAGTCGTCGAGATGTTTGTCGGTGCTGTTTTCATTGCCTGCCATGTGAGTCTCCATTCGGAAGAGGTAAGAGAGGCGCGCTGTAGCGCATGGGCTCAGCGTGGGTCTTCACCGCGCGGAATCGGTGCGTTGCGGCCCAACTCGGCGCCGGTCGTCGGATCGACGCCGGGGTCCGAGCGGAGCCGTGTGGCCATGGCCTCGACGGAAGCGGCCTGCTCACCCTCGAGGTTGACACTCGCGGAGCCGTCGCCGCCGTCGACGGCCGGCTGCGCCTCGCGCGCCTCCAGCCCGTCGCCGCGGTTCCACGGTCCCGGCACCGGCGGCGCGTCGGGCGACATGTCGAAATACACGTGGTCGAACGGCGGGTTCGGCGGCAGCTTGCCCGGCGGGAAGTTCGCCGAAATCGCGTAGAGCGCCTTCTCGAACGAGATCTGGTGCGCGACCTCGCGCGTCATCAGGAAGCCGAGCGCGTCGCGCACGCCGGGGTCGTCGCTGACGTTGATGAGGCGCTCGTAGATGATCTTGGCGCGCGCCTCGGCGGCGATGTTCGAGCGCAGATCGGCGGTGGGTTCGCCGATCGTGTCGATGTAGGCCGCGGACCACGGCACGCCGCCCGAGTTGGTCAGCGGGGTGCCGGCGCCATAGAGCACCTGCGTCAGGTGGCTGTCGTTGCCGGCGCCATACAGCTTGCGATACAGGTCGGCCTGGCTGTCCACGGCTTCCGCGAGTTCGCCCTTGGCGCCGCGATTGAGCATGGCGACTAGCGAGCCGATCACCTCGAGATGGCTCAGCTCCTCGGTGGCGATGTCGAGCAGCATGTCCTTGCGGCCCGGATCCTCCTCGGTCACGGCCTGCGTGAAGTAGCGCATGGCGGCGGCGAGCTCGCCCTGCGGGCCGCCGAACTGTTCGAGCAGCAGGTTGGCGAGGCCGGGATTCGGCGTCGCGACGCGAACGGTGTACTGCAGTCGGGAATTGTGGGTGAACATGAGAACTCCTCAATGACAGACGACGTCGGTTTTTACAACGATTGTGGGGAAGTGCTGCTTCGCCCTCGTGGCCGCTGCCGGCGGCGCCGTCGCATCGCGGGACGCCGCCGCGACGCGTGCGGGCTCCCTTGTCGAGCACGGTTCGTTCCATCGGTGCGGGGGCCGGCGAGCCGCGTCGGCGCGAGGGACGCGCGCGATGCGCGAGGCTGCCGGCGGGCCGTCCTTCATCGTTGGGCGTGGCGACTGCTTGCGCGTGATGCGCCGGCATGACGAGTCCTTGCCATGGATCGACGACCCCCGCAGTGGGCTTCGCGATGCGGCCGGCGGCCCGGGCCGCATCGCGAATGGCGTGGCGTGCTGCTGACGACGATGATGGCGGCCGCGTGGCTCGCCGGTACCGTGCCGGCGCGCGTCGCCGGCACGCTCGTCGCGGCACCGGCGACGAGCGCGGCACCGCTGGTGCGTGGCAGGCGGGCACGCGCGATGCGGCGCATCGTGGCGTCGTCCGCATCGGAGCACGCGGTGGCCGGCGCCGGTGGTTGCCTGCCGGGAGGATCGCGCAAGCCGGTGGCATGAACGCCGGCGGCATCCAGGCGGCTTGCCGCGGGCAGGTCCGGCATCTGCACCACGCCCCCGGCTTTGCGGCCACGCGTTGCGGCGCGTCCGTCGCAATGAATCTTCACAAGGAGAAAAAAGCTCATGAAACTCGTCCGTTTCGCCCTGACCGCCGCCATGCTGGCGGCCTGCGCCGCGCCGGTCCTGCCGGCCCGCGCCCAGACCGAGGCCGCCTCGATCACCGCCGCGAACCCGCTGCCCGATACCGACCGGCAGTTCGTACAGGCCGCGAGCATGTCGTCCTCGACCGAGATCGACGCGGGCAAGCTCGCGGTGACGCATACGCACGACAAGGACGTGAGGTCGTTCGCGCACCGGATGCGGGCCGACCACACGAAGCTGACCGTGCAGTTGAAGGCGGCCGCGCCGCAGGGCGTGCAGGTGCCGAGGAACAACGCCGATACCGCGCTGCTCGATTCGCTCAAGCCGCTGCGTGGCGCGGAATTCGACCGTGCCTATATCGAGAAGGTCGGGCTCGCGGGCCACCGCAGCGCGGTGGAGGCGTTCCGGAAGGAAGCCTCCGACGGCCAGGTGCCGCAACTGAAGCAGGCCGCGCAGCAGGCGCTGCCGATCATCGAGCATCACTACCAGATGGCGCAGGCGCTGGCGGCCAAAAAGGGCGTGGCGCAGTGAGGCCGGCCTCGCGGCGCGTGGCTGCCTGCGCGCCGCAACGCGTGCCGTGCGTGCTGCGCCGGCATGCCGGCGCGGCCGGAAAGCGGTCGGGCAAGACCGCTTCGAAGCCGGCCGCCGGCCGCGCGGCGAAGCGCCGGCACGCCGGTTGCGCACGCCACGGATTCTTTCTTTGCGTGCCCGACGGCACCCCTCACCACGGAGAAGCACCATGACGACCCGACACGACAGCGCAGAACAGGCCGACCCCGCCAAGCGTCCCCGCGACGATGGCGACGAGGTGGAGATCGACGATAACGGCACGGTCCGCCAGAAAAGTCACGGCAGCATGGACGCCACCATGATCCCGCAGAAGCCGGAGCCGGACCGCGGGCCCTACCAGCCGGCACCGGGCCATCTCGACGATCCGAAGACGATCGAGCCGCGCGGCGGTGCCGATCCGGCGGCCTGAGCCGCCAAAGGGGCCACCGCGCCGGCGGCGCGTCCGCCTCAGCGCGACGCCGGCGCATTCGCGCCGGGCGGCGCGCGGCCGTCCAGCAGCGCCCGGTAGCGCTCGGCCGAACGCGCCACGGCGAGCCGCGCGCCGCTCGTGATCTCGGCATTCGCGAAGCTGCCGTAGACACTGTCGTAGTCGAACGGATCGAGCGTGGCGACGATGCGTTCCACGGCCGAGGCGGGTAGCGGGAGATAGTTCGGATAGCTATACATGAAGGAAACATGCGCCCGATCCGGCACCACCTGCAACACGTCGCCCGACAGCAGCGTGCCGCTGCCGGCCGCCGAGTGCAGCACGGTTCCGCCGGGGAAATGGCCCCCCACCCGCAACAACGTGATGCCGGGAAGCGGCTCGCAGGCCGCGCCGCGCCAATAGCGCAGGGCGCCGCCATCGTGCGCCACCCAGGCGCGGTCGGCCTCGTGCAGCCAGACCGGGCAGCCGAACGCGCGCGCCCACTCGTTCATGGCCGTGTAGTAATGCGGGTGCGAGATCGCGATCGCGGCGAGCCCGCCCAGCGCCGCGACGAGATCGACGGTAGCCGCGTCGAGCAACGCCAGGCAATCCCAGAGCAGGTTGCCGTGCGGCGTGCGCAGCAGCAGCGCGCGCTGTCCGATCGCGAACGCCGGTTCGGTGCGCAGCGCGAACAGGTCGGGCCGCAGCCGGCGCCAGCCGTTGACGTGCGTGGCCGCCAGCGCCTCGGGCGTGGTCCAGGCCTGTCCGGTGGGCGGCACGAATTGCCGTGCGTCCTCGCAGATCAGGCAGCGCGCGGGCCGTTCCCGGTACTGCGTCCCGCAGGCCGTGCAGAGGCCGGGCGCCATCGCGGTCGCGCGGCTGCGCTCAACGGCCCGGCGCGGGCGGGCGCGGGACTTCGGCAAGGTCGCCCTCGCGCACCTCGGCCTGGCGCACGGTGGTGCCGTCCGGTCCCGTTTCCGAAACGTCGGTTTCGAAGGTGCGCTGCGGCTGCCCGGCGCGATCGGCGCGTTCGCGGCCGGTCGCGCTGCCGGTGTTTCCGGCGTCGCCGGTGTCATCGGTGGTGGTGGTGTCGGTCTGACGTGTCATCTTCGCTCTCCTTGTCACAACGAGTGGCTGGGTTGCCTGTCGGCCTGTCACGCTGCATGAGCAACGTGCGGTCCTCGCGCCGCGCGTCGCAGTGCCACGACCGGCACGCGCGGGCCGGTCGGCGAACCGGCGGATTCTGCAACGCGTGTCAAACCTGCCCGTGCCGGCGCGGTCGCGCGCGTCAGCGCTGCGGCGTGGACGGCGACGAGATCGCGCCGAGCGCCGACGACACGCCGCCGTCTGCGGACGTCGCGATGTCGCCGAGCGCGACGATGCCGACGAGGCGTTTCCCGGCGTCCACCACCGGCACGCGACGGATCTGCCGGTCTGCCATCCGGCTGCGCACCGCGTCGAGGTCGTCGGCTTCGTGGCACCAGAGGGCCGGGCCGCTCGCCACGCCCTCGATCGGCTCGTCGGGACCGACGCCGGCCGATACCGCCCGCACCACGATGTCGCGATCGGTCAGCATGCCGATCAGGCGGGTGCCGTCGCAAACGGGCAGCGCGCCTACGTTCAGTTCGTCCATCAGCCTCGCGGCGTGGCGCAGTGTCTGGTCGGGTGCAACGGTGGCGGGGTCGCGCGTCATCACGTCGGCTACGGTAGTCATGGTCAGCTCCTGATCAAAAGTAGGGAACGGAACGGTGCGGCCCGGGCAGGCTGCGCTGGCAGCCGCGCGCGGGACGGCACCGCGGGTGACACCGTGGGCGATGGCGCATCGGCCGTTCCACGGCCGCGGACGCCCCGCCGTGCCACGGCACGAGGCGGCGGCACGGGGTGGGGCGGCGCGGGCCGACCTCCGCGCCGGTGCCGATTTTCAATCGTTGCAGCGCGGGCATGCCGCGAGCCGCGTCGCGGGTTGCCGCATGAGGGAGCGTGGCCGGGCATGGTCGATGCATGACGTGGCGGTCGCCGGCGCGCTGGCGCCCGCGGCATTCAACCTGTTTCCGACCATTCCCCGACACGAGGAGGCAACGTGCAACATCCGGCCCATCCCCCGACCATCGATCTCTATCGTGGCCACGAAATCCAGGTCGGCGCGAGACGCAACGCGCGCGGCGCCTGGGTGCCCGAAATCGCGATGTATCGCGACGGCCGCCCGGTCGACTGCCCGATGCCGGAGCCGGTCGGCCCCGAATGGCTGACGGCGGCCGAGGCGGTGCGCGACGGCGTCGAACGCGGGCGCTATTTCGTCGACCACGGCGAGGCATTCGAATGAGCGGCCCGTGCCCACGCCAGTGCGGGCCTCACGACCGGGAGGCACGGCAATGAGCGACCACCGTGTACTGCACGTGTACCGCTACGATCCCGACCGCGACGCGCGGCCGAGGCTGCAGACCTACGAGATCGACCTGGACGCCGGCGACCGCATGCTGCTCGACGTGCTCGGCAGGCTGAAGGCGCTCGACGAGACGCTGGCGTACCGGCGTTCATGCCGCGAGGGCATCTGCGGGTCGGACGCGATGAACATCAACGGCCGCAACGGTCTTGCGTGCCTGACCAACATGCGCGAGATGCCGGCCGAGATCACGCTGCGGCCGCTGCCGGGGTTGCCGGTGGTGCGCGACCTGATCGTCGACATGACCGACTTCTTCAATCAGTACCACTCGATCCGTCCGTATCTGATCAACGACACGCCACCGCCCGAGCGCGAACGTGCGCAGTCTCCCGAGGAGCGCGACCAGCTCGACGGGCTCTACGAATGCATCCTCTGCGCCTGCTGCTCGACGCAGTGCCCGTCGTACTGGTGGAATCCCGACAAGTTCGTCGGGCCGGCCGGGTTGCTGCAGGCGTACCGCTTCATCGTCGATTCGCGCGACCAGGCCACCGCGTCGCGGCTCGACGACCTCGAGGACCCCTACCGGCTGTTCCGCTGCCGCACCATCATGAATTGCGCGAACGTGTGCCCGAAGGGATTGAATCCGGCGCAGGCGATCGGAAACATTCGCTCCATGCTGGCGCGCCGCACCGTCTGAGCGGCGCATTTTTCCGGTGGTGCCGCGCCGCGCCCTGCGCGGCACCGCAGTCCCGGTGGCGTCCGTTGCGGGCGGCCACCCGTCATCGAAGGAGAGCTCACCATGACATCATCCCGTTCCGAACCGCGTCAGGCCGGCCACGCCGAATCGAACGACGGCCACGCGAGCCCGATCGACATCCAGAAGGCGCTCAAGGGCGTCGACTATCCCGCCGTCAAGGCCGACCTCGTCAAGCACGCGCGCGCCGGCAGCGCCGACGACGCGGTGGTCGACCTGCTGCTGAAGATTCCCGACGGCGAGTACGACACCCCGGCGGCCGTGTCGAAGGCGGTCGGCAGGCTGCACTAGCCGCGCGAGCGCCGGCGGCGTGCGCGGCGCCGGCGCCCGCTATCGATAGACTTCCCTGATCAGCGCCTGGACTAGCGCGATGTACGGCGAGCGGTCGTTGAGCCGGTAATTGAGGATCACCGGGGAGCTCACGCGCTCGCTGTCGACCAGCCGGTAGACGAGATCGTGGCGCATCTGGCAGGCCGAGGCCGGGATCAGGCAGACCCCGAACTCGGCCGCCACCAGCCCGAGCGCGGTCTGGATCTCGCGCACTTCATGGACTTCGGCCGGCTCCACGCCGTGCCCGTGCAGCGCGTCGAGCACCTGGTCGGCGAAGCCGGGGCGCGGCTCCTTCGGATAGACGATCAGCGGTTGGCCGGCCAGCAGGCCGATCGGCAGCGGCTCAGCCGTGCCGGCCAGCGGCGAGGATTTCGGCACCGCCACCGCGAGCCGTTCCTCGTGGACCACGATGCCGGCCACGCCCGGATCGCTGTGGCGCACGCGCCCGAAGCCGAGATCGATGCGGCCCGCCTTCAGCGCGTCGAGCTGCTCGATCGACATCAGTTCCACCATCCGGATCTCGAGTTCCGGCGCCCGCGCGCGCAGCATCTTCAGCACCGCCGGCAGGCCGCCATAGAGCGTCGAGGCCACGAAGCCGATCGACAGCACGGCGCGCTGGTGCAGGCCCACGCGGCGCGTGGCTTCGCGCGTCTGCTCGACGCGTCCGAGGATCTGGATCGCCTGCTCGTGCAGCAGCCGGCCCGCGTCGGTCAGCTGCACCGGCCGGCTGTCGCGAATCACCAGCTGCACGCCGAGCTCCTCCTCCAGCAGCTGGATCTGGCGGCTCAGCGGCGGCTGCGCGATGTGCAGCTGCGCGGCGGCGCGCGTGAAGTTGCGTTCGCGCGCGACGGCGACGAAATAACGGAGTTGGCGAAGATCCATGGCGGCCGGGGCGGCGTGCGCGGCGGAGGGTTGGGGAGGGTGGGAGGAGGCGGTGCACGATATCTTAAAGGTATCGTGCGGGATAAAAAAGGTGTTGGACGGGCCGCCGCCGCGCGCCGTATAAATCGATGCCATGAACTCCGCTCCCGCCGTTTCCGCCGCTCCCACCACTTTCGCCCCGTCCCGCGCCACCGTCGAACGCGTCGAAACCTCGCTCGTCGATCTGCCCACGATCCGGCCGCACAAGCTGTCGGTGGCCACCATGCACGGGCAAACCCTGATGCTGGTGAAGGTATTCTGCAGCGACGGCGTGGTCGGCATCGGCGAGGGCACCACCATCGCCGGCATGGCCTACGGGCCGGAAAGCCCGGAGGCGATGAAGCTCGCGATCGACGCCTATTTCGCGCCGGCCATGATCGGCCGCGACGCCACGCGCGTGCAGGCGCTGATGGCGCATCTCGGCAAGCTGGTGCGCGTCAGCCACTTCGCCAAGAGCGCGCTGGAGACGGCGCTGCTCGACGCGCACGGCAAGCGGCTCGGCGTGCCGGTGAGCGAGCTGCTCGGCGGGCGCCGGCGCGAACGGCTGCCGGTGGCCTGGACGCTCGCCTCGGGCGACACCGCGCGCGACATCGACGAGGCCGAGCGGATGATCGAGGCGCGCCGCCACCGCGTCTTCAAGCTGAAGATCGGCGCGAGGCCGGTCGAGGCCGACGTGCGTCACGTGGCCGAGATCAGCCGCGCGCTGGCCGGGCGCGGCACGGTGCGGGTGGACGTCAACATGGCCTGGAGCGAGACCCAGGCGGCCCGCGCGATTCCCGCGCTGGCCGAGGCGGGCTGCGAGCTGGTCGAGCAGCCGGTGGCCTCGCCCGCCGCGCTGGCGCGCCTGATGCGCCGCTATCCGGTCGCGCTGATGGCCGACGAGATCCTGCAAGGTCCGGAGAGCGCGTTCGAGATCGCCCGGCAGCGCGGCGCCGACGTGTTCGCCGTGAAGATCGAGCAGAGCGGCGGCCTGTTCGCGGCGCAGCGCGTGGCGGCGGTGGCCGACGCGGTTGGCATCGAGCTCTACGGCGGCACCATGCTGGAGGGCGCGGTCGGCACGATCGCCTCGGCGCATCTGTTCGCGAGCTTCGCGAACCTGCAATGGGGCACCGAGCTGTTCGGGCCGCTGCTGATCACCGAAGAGATCCTCACCACGCCGCTCGACTATCGCGACTTCGAACTGACGGTGCCCGACGGGCCCGGCCTCGGCATCGCGCTCGACGAGGCGAAGCTGCGCCGCTTCACGCGCGACGGGCTGATTCGCGTGACCCGCTGATTTCCACCGATCGAAAGGAACCCCACGATGCTTTTCCACGTGCGCATGGACGTCAAGCTGCCGCCCGAGTTGCCGGCCGACGTCGCCGACGCGATCAAGCTGCGCGAGAAGGCCTATTCGCAGGAACTGCAGCGCAGCGGCAAGTGGCGCCACCTCTGGCGCATCGTCGGCGAGTACGCGAACGTCAGCGTGTTCGACGTCGAGAGCAACGCCGAGCTGCACGAGATCCTGACCGCGCTGCCGCTGTTCCCCTACCTGACGATCTCGGTCACGCCGCTGTGCCGGCACCCGTCGTCGGTCCGCGACGGCGACATCTGAGGCCGCCGGCGCGCCACCCCCATACCAACACGGAGACAATCCCATGAACGTTCAGGTATTCCAGACGCAGGAAGCGCAGGACCTGCTCAGGGCCGCGGCGAACCTCGACGACGACGGCGGCGACGCGCGCTTCAAGCGCATCGTCCACCGCCTGCTCGGCGACCTGTTCCGCGCCATCGACGAACTCGACATCACGCCCGACGAAGTCTGGGCCGGCATCAACTACCTCAACAAGCTCGGCCAGGACGGCGAGGCGCCGCTGCTGGCCGCGGGCCTCGGCCTCGAGAAGTACCTGGACATCCGCATGGACGCCGAGGACCGCGAGGCCGGCATCGCGGGCGGCACGCCGCGCACCATCGAGGGGCCGCTCTACGTGGCGGGCACGCCGGTGCGGGACGGTGTCGCGAAGATGGACCTCGACGCCGACGAGGACGCCGGCCCGCTCGTGATCCACGGCACCATCAAGGGACTGGACGGGCGGCCGGTGGCGGGCGCGGTGATCGAGTGCTGGCATGCCAACTCGAAGGGCTTCTATTCGCATTTCGATCCGACCGGCACGCAGACCGCGTTCAACCTTCGCGGCGCCGTGCGCACCGACGCGGACGGCCGCTACGAATTCCGCACGCTGATGCCGGTCGGCTACGGCTGCCCGCCGCACGGCGCGACCCAGCAGCTGTTGAACGGGCTCGGCCGCCACGGCAACCGGCCCGCGCACATCCACTTCTTCGTGACCAGCGACGCGCACCGCAAGCTGACCACGCAGTTCAACATCGAAGGCGATCCGCTGATCTGGGATGATTTCGCCTATGCCACGCGCGAGTCGCTGATCCCGCCGGTGGTCGAGAAGACCGGCGGCGCGGCGCTCGGCCTGAAGGACGACGCCTACCGGGCGATCGAGTTCGACATCGTGCTGACCGCGCGGGTGGCCGGCCGCGACAACCAGATCGTGCAGCGCCGGCGCGCCTCGGCCGTGGCCTGATTCCATGGCTTGATTTCGCTGCCCGAGTCCGGGCCGTGCCCAGCCGGGCGGCGCATCCTGCCGCCGCCCGCCGACCGATCGTTGTCCGCCGGGGAGGAAGCTGCGTGTCCACTGAAATCCACGACGCCGCGCTGCGCGACGTGCTGGCCGTGCTGCCCGCGCGTGCCGACGACCTGGCGCGGCTCGCGCGGCTGGCCGAGGGCGGCGAGCCGGTGGTGACGGTCGTCGGCAAATACAACCACGGCAAGAGCAGCCTGCTCAACGAGCTGGCCGGCAAGCCGCTGTTCGCCGTCTCCGACCGGCGCGAGACCGTGGCGCTGGCGGACGGCCGGCATCTCGGCGTGCGCTGGCTCGATGCGCCGGGGCTCGACGCCGACGTGGCCGGCGCCGACGATCGCCACGCGCTGCGCGCGGTCCGGCTGCATGCTGACCTCCGCCTGTTCGTCCACGCCGCGAAGGAGGGCGAGCTCGACGCGCGCGAGCGGCAGTGGCTCGCGGCCCTGCTCGACGACGACGCGCGCACCGCGCGCCGGACCTTCTTCGTGCTGTCGCAGATCGACCAGCTGGCCGACGACGACACGCTCGCCCAGGTGACCGCCGCGATCGCCGTGCAGGTGCCGGCGGCCGAGCCGTGGTGGGTGTCGTCGGCGCGGCATCGCAAGGGGCAGGAGGGCGGCAAGCGCCTGATGATCGAGCGCAGCGGGATTCCCGCGCTGCAGGCGGCGCTGCGCGCCGCGCTCGAATGCGTGCCGGCCGCGCGGATCCACGAGGCCACGCGGTTGCGTGCCGAGATCGCCGCGCAGCTCGACGCGCTGCGCGCCGAACAGGACGCGGCGCTGGCGCGGCTGCGCGAGCAGCAACGGCAGCAGCGCGACAGCTTCGACCGCGGCCTGCGCGCCGTGATCGACAAGGTCGGCGCGCAGCTTTGCGCGATGCTCGACACGCTCGGCACCGATCACGCGAGCGTGCCCGACACGGCGCGCGATGCCTATGCCAGCACCGCCGGCAAGCGCGAGCGCGGGCAGATCCAGATCGCCTATTCGCGTGCCTGCATCGAGATCGACGGCTTCCTCGCCGGGCACGGCGTGGCCGAGCTGCCGCCCGGGCGCGCGCAGGCGGCGAGCAGCATCCATTCGGTGATGATCGCCGTGATGGGGATCTCCGTGAAATTCCGCAAGGACCTGCGCCGGATGTTCGGCGAGGCGGCCGGACGTGATCGATTGCAGCGCGACTTCACGCACTACTACGAACTGTCGGCGGAGCGCGTGGCGCTCGCGAGCGAACTGGCCGGGCGCGAGCAGGCCCGTGCCGCGACGGCGCGGGCGGCGGCCGCGCTCGACGCATGGCGGGCCGGCGCATGACGGCCCGCGCGAACGAGGAACGGCGCTTCATCGACGCGGCCGACGGGCTCGAGTTCGGCGCGCGCGACCTGTCCGGCCAGTTCGACGCGTTCGAGGCGTTCGACGCCTGGCTGGCCGACCGCGAGACGAGCCTGCGCGAGGCGCGGCTCGGCGCCGACGGGTTGCATGAGGGCAGCGCGCTCGCCATGCAGGGCGCGGCGATCGACGCGGCGCTGCAAGCCGCCGTGCCGGCCTGCGCGCAGCCGTGGATGCAGATCGAGGCGGCCCGCTCGCTGGCCGGGCAGTTCGAGGATCGCGCGATGCTGCTCGTGTTCGGCAAGTTCAACGCCGGCAAGAGTTCGTTCTGCAATTTCCTGGCCGATCGCTTCGCCGCGCACGGCAGGGCGGTGCGGTATTTCCGCGTCGAGGCGGGCCGGCTCGTGGCGGGCGCCGGACGCTTTCGCGAGGGCGAGACCGAAACCACCGCGCAGCTGCAGGGCGTGTATCTGGGCGCGCGGCTGGTGCTGCTCGACACGCCCGGCCTGCACTCCGTGACGCCCGACAACGCGGCGCTGACGCGGCGCTTCATCGAGAGCGCGGACGGCGTGATCTGGCTGACCAGCTCGGCCTCGCCGGGGCAGGTGCAGGAACTCGACGATCTCGGCCTCGAACTGCATCGCGGCAAGCCGCTGCTGCCCGTGCTCACGCGCAGCGACGAATACGAGGAAGACGAACGGGGCGGCCGGCTCGTCAGGCAGCTCGCCAACAAGAGCGCGGCGCGGCGCGCGCTGCAGGAGGCCGACGTAACGGCGCGCGCGGCCGACAAGCTCGCCGCGCTGGGCGTGGACGCGGCGCGGCTGGCCGCGCCCGTGTCGGTGTCGGTGCGGATGGCGCGCGAGCCGTCGGCACCGGAGGCGACGGACGGGGCCGGGAGTGAAGTCGGCAGCGAAGCCGATGGCGAAGCGCTGGCCGCGGCGGGATTCGAACGGCTCTACGCGGCGCTGCATGCGATGAGCGGGCCGGCGCTGGCCTACAAGCGCCGCAAGCACGCCGAGGTGGCGCTGCATCATCTGGACGAGAACCTGTCGCGCGCGTTGCGCGACGAACTGCGGCCGATGCTGGCGCGGCTCGCGACGCTCGCGCACGAGGCGGCCGGGCGGCTCGACGCGCAGCAGGCGCAATTGCGGCGCGAGATCGTGCGGCGCGTGCTGCCGGCGCTGCCGCGCGCGCTCGACGCCCATGCCGCGGCGCGCGACGTGCCGGCGCTGTGCCGCTCGGTGGCGGCGGCGCTCGAGGCCGCGCTGCTCGACGCGATCCCGGCGCAGTTCGGCGATTACGCGATCGTGCCCGGCACGGCGGACGCGCCGGACGCGTCCGGCGCGCGGATCGAACTGCGCGACGGCACCGGTTACGAGGAGCGCGTGGTGGACGGCGCGGGGGAACGGGTCGAGGTCGATTACCAGCGCCTCTACACGGTGCTGCGCGAGGCCGTGCTCGAACGCGCGACGCTCGCGGCCGACCGCGCGGCCGGGCAGGCGCGCGAGGCGCTCGAGCGCCTGCTGGAACGGGCGCGGCGGCTGGAGCAGGTGCTCGAGCAGGGCGCGCGGCGGCTCGATGCGCTCGGGCGCGAGTTGCGCGCGGCGCCGGCGCGGCCGGCGGCCGGCTTATCGGCGGCGCACGCGGCCGGGCGATAGGGCGATAGCGATGGGCTAACCGGCGGCGCGTCGGATCCGCCCGCCGCCGCGCCGGCTCACGCCACCGTCGCCAGATCGCGTCCGCGCGTCTCGGGCAGCAGCAGCGCCGCCACCACCACGATCACATAGGCGCTGCCGGCGCACAGCCCCATCGCGGCGCCGAGCCCGGTGCGCGTGCTGACGAGCCCGACCAGCGTCGGCATCACCGCGCCGATCGCGCGCCCGGCGTTGCCGCACAGCCCCTGCGCCGCGCCGCGGATGCGGGTGGGGAACAGCTCGGCCAGGTAGGCGCCGGTGCCGGCCGCGGTGCCCGACTGCAGCGTGCCGAGCACGAAGCCGAGCACCAGCGTGGCGGCCAGGTTGATCGGCGCCATCGTGTAGATGCTGACGGCCACCGCCTGCAGGCACGCGATGATCACGAAGGTCTTGCGCCGGCCGAACGCGTCGGCCATCCAGCCGTTCAGGAACGCGCCCGCGAACGAGCCGAGGATGTTGATCGCCAGATAGCCGCCGACGTTGGTGATCGACAGGTTCAGCACCAGCTTCAGGTAGGCGGGCAGCCAGGTGATCATCACGTAGTTGCCGCCGTAGATGCCGAGCGTCAGCAGGATCGCCTTGACGGTGGTGGCCCGGCTCGGCCCGTTGAACACTTCCCAGATGCCGACCGGCGCGGCCGCTTCCGGCGCGCCGCGCTCGCGCACGAACACCGGCGCCTCCTCGATGTTGCGCCGGATCCAGAGCACCAGCACGGCCGGCACCACGCCGAGCGCGAACAGCACGCGCCAGGCGAGGTTCGGCTCCAGCGTGCTGAGCAGCAGCGTGGTGAGCAGCACGGCGATGCCATAGCCGATCGCCCAGCCCGCCTGCAGCGCGCCCACCACGCGGCCGCGCAGCTGCGGGTTGATGGTCTCGCTGATCAGTACGGCGCCCACCGCCCATTCGCCGCCGAAGCCGATGCCCTGCAGGCTGCGCGTGACGAGCAGCTGCCAGAACGAATCGGTGAAGGCCGACAGGAACGTGAACAGCGAGAACCACGCGATCGTCAGCTGCAGGATGCGCACGCGGCCGTAGCGGTCCGACAGGATGCCGGCGATCCAGCCGCCGATCGACGCCATGATCAGCACCGTGGTGCCGAGGATGCCGGCCTGGCCGCGCGTCATGCCCCACAGCGCGATCAGGGTCGGGATCGTCAGCGCATACATCTGCGTGTCCATCGCGTCGAGCCCCCAGCCGCTGAAGCAGGCCCAGAACGTGCGCTTTTCCGATGTCGTCAGTTGTTTCAACCATGAAGCCATGAAACGGGTCTCCTCGTGATTCATGTGGGGTTGCGTCGTCGCGCGCCGCGGCGCACGCCGTGGCCCCGCGAGGGGCCGATTGGTGCCGGATGCCGCCCGCTACCGACGGCTGCCGGCGGCGCGCGCGATCACTCGCGGCGCAGCAGGTCGCGCCAGTCCGGCAGCGCGCCGCGTTCGTCGAGCGCGGCGCGCAGCGCCGGCGCCCGCGCGGCCTGCTCGCGCTGGACCGCGGCGACTTCCCGCGCGAGCGCGCCCGACATGCCGAGGCTGTCGAGCATGGCGGCCGCCTCGTCCATCTCCTCCGAGCGGCGCTGCCCGTGCTCCACCACGCGGCCGATCAGGTAGGCCTCGTAGCCGCTGTCCCAGCCGGTGCCGGGAAAGCTCGCGGCGAGCGAGGCCAGCACGCGCGCATCGACGCCGAACGCGTTGGCCGCGAGCATCGACTGCACGCACAGCGCCTCCATGCCCTTGATCATGATGCTGCGGCAGAGCTTGATGGCCGAGGCCAGCCCGACCGCGTCGGCCACCGCCTCGGTGCGCATCCCGAGCCCGTTCAGGCGCCCGGCCAGTTCGGCGGCCCGGGCGCCGCCGAGCAGCATCGGCACGCGGATGCCGTGCGGCGGCACGGGCGCCATCACGGCCGCTTCGACGTAGTCGGCGCGGC
The DNA here is from genome assembly GCF_022870505.1 of Burkholderia perseverans. Lineage (NCBI taxonomy): Bacteria > Pseudomonadati > Pseudomonadota > Betaproteobacteria > Burkholderiales > Burkholderiaceae > Burkholderia > Burkholderia perseverans. The sequence continues at coordinate 2,408,276 of NZ_CP045093.1, read as the reverse complement.
CGCCCTCGACCCGTTCGGCGTTGCGCTGCTTGACGGCCGGCGACACCGAGTTCAGATCGATGAACACCTGGCCCGCGCCGAGCAGCGGCGCGCAGGCGGCGGCCACCGCGCCGGCCTGGCTCGCCGTGACGGCGGAGAACACCAGCTGCGCGCCGTCGAGCGCCGCCGCGAGGCTGTCGGCCGCCTGCGCGCCGCTGGCCCGCGCGCGCTGCAGGATCGACTCGCGCGTCTCGGGGTGATCGAGCTTGAGGTCGTAGGCGGCGACGGCGAGGCCCTGGTCCGCGAACGCGCGGGCGAGGATCGGGCCGACTTCGCCGAACCCGACGATGGCGACCGGCTGCGGGGACGGGGCGGCGTGGTTCATGGCGGGGCTCGGTGGCCGGGCGGCGCGGCGGCGATCGCCCGCGCGGCACCGGCGATATCGGAAAAGCCAATGCTATCGCGGCACCGCCGCGCCGAAGCTTGCCTTTTGCATGCGGACCCTTCGGAAATAGTTATCGCCCCCGGTTTGGCCGATCCACCCGAACGCCGCGCGGGCGAGGCGTGGCGGCGCTTCGTGGCGGTTTTCGGGGGTTCTTTTTTCACGATCCGGTGTGTTGACGCTGGGCGGCGCGTCATATCTCATACGCTTATCTGTTGCCCGCCGGCGGTCGCGTCGGGCTCCCCCCAACCAGGACGCGAGTATGGCCCGGATCATTGGCGGCATCGCCGCATCGCACACCCCGACGATCGGTTTCGCCTTCGACAAGAACAAGCGCGACGACGCCGTCTGGGCGCCGATCTTCGAGAACTTCGCCCCGCTGGCCGACTGGCTCGCGGACAAGCAGCCCGACGTGCTGCTGCTGATCTACAACGATCACGTCACGTCGTTCTTCTTCGATCACTACTCGGCGTTCGCGCTCGGCGTCGGGCCGCAGTGGGAAGTGGCCGACGAGGGCGGCGGCGCGCGCGACCTGCCGCCGATCCAGGGCGATCCCGCGTTCGCGGCGCACGTCGGCCGGTCGCTGATGGCCGACGAGTTCGACATGTCGTTCTTCCAGAACCGCAAGCTCGATCACGGCTGCTTCTCGCCGCTGTCGATGCTGTGTCCGCACGATCCCGCCTGGCCGGTGCGGCTGGTCCCGCTGCAGATGGGCGTGCTGCAGCTGCCGGTGCCGAGCGCGCGGCGCTTCTACAAGCTCGGCCAGGCGCTGCGGCGCGCGGTGGAGAGCTATCCGGAGGATCTGCGCGTGGCGATCGTGGCCACCGGCGGGCTGTCCCACCAGGTTCACGGCGAGCGCGCCGGCTTCAACAACACCGACTGGGATCACCGCTTCCTCGACCTGTTCCAGCACGACCCCGAGCAGCTCGCCGACATGACGATCGCCGAATACGCGACGCTCGGCGGCTTCGAGGGCGCCGAGGTGATCATGTGGCTGACCATGCGCGGCGCGCTGTCGGCGAGCGTCGAGTGCAAGCATCGCAGCTACTACCTGCCGTCGATGGCGGGCATCGCCACGGCCGTGTTCGAGAGCGTCGAGCAGGCGCCGGCGCCGGCCGCCGTCGAGCGGCATCGCCGCCACATGGCCGCGCAGCTCGACGGCATCGAGCAGCTGGAGGGCACCTATCCGTTCTCGATCGAGACCGCGGTGAAGGCCTACCGCATCAACGAGTACCTGCACCGCATGGTGGAGCCCGCGCATCGCGCGGCGTTCACGGCCGACCCCGAGGCCAGCTTCGAGGCGGCCGGGCTCTCGGAGCCGGAACGCGACCTGATCCGCCGGCGCGACTGGCGCGGCCTGCTGCACTACGGCGTGATCTTCTTCATGCTGGAGAAGCTCGGCGCCGTGACGGGCGTATCGAACCTGCACATCTACGCGGCGATGCGCGGCGAAACGCTCGAGGCGTTCCAGCGCACGCGCAACGCGCCGGGCGCGCTGTATTCGGTGGCCGGCAAGACGGCCGGCAAGCTGGCCTGGGACCAGGGCCAGGAAGATGAAGCAGGCGAAGCGGGCGGCACCGACGCCAAGCCCTGACCGGCGCGGGCGGCCCGCGCGGCCTGGCCTGACGGCTCGACCCGATGGCCCGGCTCGCGCGTCCCGTTCGTCCGGTTCGACGTATCCACGATAAGGAATACAAATGATCATCGATATTCACGGCCACTACACGACCGCGCCGAAGGCGCTGGAGGCGTGGCGCAACCGGCAGATCGCCGGCATCGCCGATCCGGCCCAGAAGCCGGCCGTGTCGGAGCTGAAGATCAGCGACGACGAGCTGCGCGAGTCGATCGAGACCAACCAGCTGCGCCTGATGAAGGAGCGCGGCCTGGACCTGACCGTGTTCAGCCCGCGCGCGAGCTTCATGGCGCACCACATCGGCGACTTCGAGGTGTCGAGCACCTGGGCCGCGATCTGCAACGAGCTTTGCTACCGCGTGAGCCAGCTGTTCCCCGATCACTTCACGCCGGCCGCGATGCTGCCGCAGAGCCCCGGCGTCGATCCGAAGACCTGCATTCCCGAGCTCGTGAAGTGCGTCGAGCAGTACGGCAACGTGGCGATCAACCTGAATCCCGATCCGTCGGGCGGCCACTGGACCAGCCCGCCGCTGTCGGACCGCTCGTGGTATCCGATCTACGAGAAGATGGTCGAGTACGGGATCCCGGCGATGATCCACGTCAGCACCAGCTGCAACCACTGCTTCCATACCACCGGCGCCCACTACCTGAACGCGGACACCACCGCGTTCATGCAGTGCCTGACCTCGGACCTGTTCAAGGACTTCCCGACGCTGAAGTTCGTGATCCCGCACGGCGGCGGCGCGGTGCCCTACCACTGGGGACGCTTCCGCGGCCTCGCGCAGGAGATGAAGAAGCCGCTCCTGAAGGACCACCTGCTCAACAACGTGTTCTTCGACACCTGCGTCTATCACCAGCCCGGCATCGACCTGCTGACCGGCGTGATCCCGGTCGACAACATCCTGTTCGCGAGCGAGATGATCGGCGCGGTGCGCGGCATCGATCCCGAGACCGGGCACTACTACGACGACACCAAACGCTATATCGAGGCGCTCGACATCGACGCGGCGACTCGCCAGCAGATCTACGAAGGCAACGCGCGGCGCGTCTATCCGCGGCTCGACGCGGCGCTCAAACGCAAGGGAATCTGACCATGTACGAAATCGGTGTGGTGTATCGCAATATCGAACGCGCGGACGGCGACGTCGCGACCAAGCTGGGCGCGCTCGGCAGCGCGACCGTCCATGAGGCAATGGGCCGGGTCGGCCTGATGAAGCCGGTCATGCGGCCGATCTATCCCGGCGCACAGGCCGGCGGCACGGCCGTCACGGTGCTGCTGCAGCCCGGCGACAACTGGATGCTGCACGTGGCCGCCGAGCAGATCCGCCCCGGCGACCTGGTGATCGCGGCCTGCACCGCCGATACCACCGACGGCTTCTTCGGCGACCTGCTGGCCACCAGCTTCCAGGCGCGCGGCGCGCGCGGCCTCGTGATCGACGGCGGCGTGCGCGACGTGGCCGTGCTCAAGCAGATGGATTTCCCGGTCTGGAGCAAGGCGATCTCGTCGAAGGGCACCGTGAAGGCGACGCTCGGCTCGGTCAACGTGCCGGTGGTCTGCGCGGGCGCGCTCGTCACGCCCGGCGACGTGGTGGTGGCCGACGACGACGGCGTGGTGGTGGTGCCGCGCGCGCGTGCCGCCGAGGTGCTGGAAAAGGCCGCGGCGCGCGAGGCCAACGAGGCCGACAAGCGCGCGAAGCTCGCCTCGGGCGTGCTCGGGCTCGACATGTACAAGATGCGCGAGACGCTCGCGCAGGCCGGCCTGCGCTACATCGACTAGGGAGCGCCGGCACCGATGACCTCCCACGAAGGCGGCGCACCGCCGCTCACGCTGATCTCGTCGATGGCCACGCGGCAGATCCTGCAGCGGCTGGCGGACGAGCATGCCGCGCTCACCGGGCAGCGCGTCGCCGTCGAATCGGTGGGCGGCGTGGAAGCCGCGCGCCGCGTCGCGCAGGCCGAGTCGTTCGATCTCGTCGCGCTGGCCGGCGACGCGCTGGCGAGCCTCGCGCAAGCTGGGCACATCGACGCCGCGAGCCGGGTGGCGGTGGCCCGCTCGGGGATCGCGGTGGCGGTGCGCGAGGGCGCGCCGCGTCCCGCGATCGACACCGAGCCGGCCGTGCGGCAGGCCGTGGCCGACAGCCGCGCGATCGGCTATTCGACCGGGCCGAGCGGGCGCCATCTCGAAGCGCTGTTCGCGCGCTGGGGGCTCGCCGACGCGATCGCCGCGCGTCTCGTGCAGGCGCGCCCCGGCGTGCCGGTGGCGAGCCTGGTGGCGAGCGGGGAGGTCGAACTCGGCTTCCAGCAGGGCAGCGAACTGCTCGGCCAGCCCGGCATCGTCGTGCTCGGGCCGCTGCCCGACGCGGTGCAGGCCGTGACGGTGTTCGGCGCGGCGCTTTGCACGACGGCGGCGCCGGCGCGCGTGGACGCGGCCCGCCGGTTCCTGGCCTTCCTCGCCTCGCCGCGGGCCGAGGCCGCGAAGCGCGCGTTCGGCATGGAGCCGGCCTAAGGCGCGCGCGGCCGGCGCGGCGTGTGCCCGACCTGCCGGCCGTGTCGATCCGGACGAACCGGGCGCGCGGCCGGTCCTGATGCCGGCCGCGACCGGCCTCGATACCGGCCGCAATGCCGGCCTCAATGCCGCCGGCGGTTCGTGCGGCCCGGCGGCTCGTTCTCCTTCCCCCGTTTCATCCCCGCTTCCCCCGATGCGATGCCGTCGCCGATCCTCGCCGGATCGCCCGGCGCCGCGTTCCTCCCCCCGCATTCCCGGTGCATCGGGCCGGCGCGTTCGCCCTCGGAAAATGGCGCGCCCGCACCCGCTGGTCGGCGTCGCGTCCAAAAAATGACACAATGCGGGAAATTTTCGGTGCGCCGTCTCGGGTAACGACCCTCGACACGGCGGCCGTCCGCCCGCTGCGGGCGGCGGCATCCGGAAATCGCGAATGCGGAGGAAGGACGAACCGCGGCGCCCTCGACGCGAGGCGCCGCCCCGTCCCGGGGAGCGCAGCTTGCGCAACGAAATGGCAATGCGCCGGTAACGCCGTCGAGCGGGGCAGACGCCGGTCTGCCGCCGCCACCGTTGCCGACGTGTCTGGGGTTGTCGGAATCATGACGAATCGAATCGAAGACGGATCGGGTCTGGCCGCGCATTGGCCGGCCATCTGGATGGAGACTACCGAGGATTACTCGATCTGCGCGCTGGCGCCGGACGGCCGCATCCTGAGCTGGAATCGCGGCGGCCAGCTGATCCACGGCTATCGGCGCGAGGACATCGTCGGGCAGCACGTGAGCGTGCTGTATCGCGACGCGGAGCGCGTGGCCGGGGCGCCCGAGGCGGCGCTGGCCGCCGCCGCCGCCGACGGCCGGTACGCGAAGGAAGGCTGGCGGCTGCGCCGCGACGGCGAGCCGTTCTGGGCCAACATCGTGATCACGGCGCTGTCCGACGGCAACGGCGGCCTGCCCGGTTTCGTCGAGGTGGTGCGCGACATCACCGACAAGAAGGCCGACCACGACGCCGTGCTCGAGAGCGAACGGCGCTTTCGCCTGCTCGTGCAGGGCGTGGTGGACTACGCGATCTTCATGCTCTCGCCCGACGGCTACGTGGCGAACTGGAACGCCGGCGCCGAGCGCATCAAGGGCTATACCGACGAGCAGATCATCGGCTCGCATTTCTCGCGCTTCTACACCACCGAGGATGCCGCCGCCGGCGTGCCGATGCGCGGGCTCGAGACGGCCCGCCGCGAGGGCCGCTTCGAGGCCGAGGGCTGGCGCGTGCGGCGCGACGGCAGCCGCTTCTGGGCGCACGTCGTGATCGACGCGATCCGCCATGAGGGCGAGCTGATCGGTTTCGCCAAGGTCACGCGCGACATCACCGAGCGCCGCAACGCGGCCGAGCTGCTGGAGCAGACGCGCACCGCGCTGTTCCAGGCGCAGAAGATGGAGGCGATCGGCAAGCTGACGGGCGGCGTCGCGCACGATTTCAACAACGTGCTGCAGGTGATGCGCGGCAACCTCGAACTGCTGCTGAGCCGCCACGAACCGGACCCGTGGTCGCGCGAGCGGCTCGGCAAGGCGATCGGCGCGGTCGATCGCGGCGCGCGGCTGGCGTCCCACCTGCTCGCGTTCGGGCGCCGCCAGCCGCTGCAGCCCGTCGTCATCAGCCCGGCGCGGCTGCTGCGCAACATCGACGACCTGCTGCGCCAGGCGCTCGGCGAGCCGGTGGAGATCGAGACGGTGGTGGCGGGCGGCCTCTGGAACACCCAGGTCGATCCGCACCAGCTCGAGAACGTGGTGCTGAACCTTGCCATCAACGCGCGCGATGCGATGCCCGACGGCGGCAAGCTCACGCTCGAACTGGCCAACGCGATGCTCGACGACGGCTACGTGGCGAGCGTGCCCGACGTGCCGGCCGGCCAGTACGTGATGCTGGCCGTGACCGACACCGGCGCCGGCATGACACGCGAGGTGCTCGACCGCGCGTTCGAACCGTTCTTCACCACCAAGCCGGAGGGGCACGGCACCGGGCTCGGCCTCAGCATGGCCTATGGCTTCGTCAAGCAGAGCGGCGGCCACATCCGAATCTACAGCGAGCCGGGCCACGGCACCACCGTGAAGATCTACCTGCCGCGCTCCACCGAGGCGCTCGCCGACCCGCGCCCGACGCGCTTCGGCGCGCCGCGGCGCGGCAGCGAGACGATCCTGGTGGTGGAGGACGACCTGTCGGTGCAGTCCACGGTGATCGACATGCTGGCGGGGCTCGGCTACGCCGTGCTCAAGGCCAACGACGCGCAGCAGGCGCTGGCCGTGATCGGCAGCGGCGTCCACGTCGATCTGGTGTTCACCGACGTGGTGATGCCGGGGCCGGTGCGCAGCCCCGACATGGCGCGCCGCGCCATGCAGATGCTGCCCGCGCTCAAGGTGCTGTTCACCTCGGGCTACACCCAGAACGCGATCGTCCATGGCGGGCGGCTGGACCCCGGCGTGGAACTGCTCAGCAAGCCCTACAGCCGCGAGCAGCTCGCCTACAAGCTGCGGCTGATGCTCGGCCCGGGCGTGAGCGAGGACACGACCGAGGCGGCGGGGGAGGAGGCCGCGCGCGCGGATGCGGCCGGGCCGGGCCAGGAAGGCCAGGATCAAAGTCAAAACCAGCCGGCGGCCACGCGCGTGCTGGTGGTGGACGACGACGTCGATTCGCTGGAGGCGGTCGGCCTGCTGCTGACCATGTGCGGCCACGAGCCGGTGAAGGTGGCCGATCCGGGCGCGGCGCTGGAGGCGCTGCGCACGCAGCCGTTCGACGTGCTGCTGACCGACCTGACGCTGCCGCAGATGTACGGCATGGACCTGGCGCGCGAGGCCGTGCGGCTGTGCCCCGGCATCGGCGTGATCTTCGCCTCGGGCCACGCCGTCTCGAAGGACGAGGACCCCGGTTTCCCGTGGACGGCGCTGCGCAAGCCGTTCGACGCCGACCAGCTGTTCAGCGCGGTGCAGAAGGCCGCGCAGCGCTAGCCGCGCGGTTCAGCGCGCGGGCGCGAAACGCAGCTGCGCCTTCAGGTAGTTCAGGAATGCCTGCCGTTTCGGCGACGCCACGCGTTCGCGCGGAAACAGCGCGTTGAGATCCTGCGGCGGCCCGCTCCAGTCGGGCAGCACGCGGCGCAGGCGGCCCGCCTCGACCTCGGGCGCCATGCTCGCGTCCATCGCCAGCAGCATGCCCTGGCCCGCGCGCGCGGCGTCCAGCAGCAGCACGGGATCGCTCGCGACGATCACCGGCTCGATGGCATAGCGCACCGCCTTGCGGCCCGCCCGGCGCAGCGGCCAGTCGTAGCCGCGTTCGCTGCGCGCCTGATGCAGCGCGAGCGCCGGCAGCCGCCGCAGCGCGTCGGGATGCTCGGGCGCGCCGTGGTGTTCGAACCAGGCGGGACTCGCGTAGATCGAGGTCGGGAAGCTGCCGAGCCGCCGCGCCACGAGGCTCGAATCGGGCGGCACGCCCAGGCGCAGCGCCACGTCCACGTCCGCCTCGAACAGGTCGAGCGGCACGTGCGTGGCGAGGATCTCGAGCCGCATCTCGGGGTAGCGCGTGCGGAAGCCGGCGATCAGCGGCGCGATCCAGGTGGCGCCGAACGAGTAGGGCAGCGTCACGCGCAGCCAGCCCGCCGGCCTGCCGCGAATGCGCTGCACCGCGTGCTCGGCCTCGTCGAGCTGCGCGGCGATCGGGCCGCAGCGCTCGAAATAGGCGGTGCCGGCCTCGGTGAGGCGCAGCTTGCGCGTGGTCCGGTGCAGCAGCTGCGCGCCGAGGTGGGCCTCGAGTTCGCGCACGCGCCGGCTCACGGTGGTCTTCGGCATCTGCAGCGCCAGCGCCGCGGCCGTGAAGCTGCCGGCCTGCACCACGCGCACGAAGACGAGCGTGTCGTTGAGATCCCTGGCCATGAATGCGTGCCTCCGGTCGATGCCGGCGGGCGCCGTGCCGGCTCGCCGATTGTGCCATGGGTGGTGTAATCCTTGCCGCTTGGTGCGGCTAATCGGCGGCGCGCGCCGCGCTTATCGTCTCGCTGTTCCAACGGAGGCGAACATGAATCTCGACGAATACACGAGCCACGACGCGGTCGGGCTATCGAAGCGGGTGGCCGACGGCGACGTCACGGCGGCCGAACTGGCGGCACTCGCGGGCGCGGCGATCGAGGCCGTGAATCCCTCGCTCAACGCGGTCATCGAGCACTGGCCCGCGAGCGGGAGCGGCGGGCGCGGCGAACACGATGAGCCTGCCCACGGCGCCGGGCCGCTGGCCGGCGTGCCGTTCCTGATCAAGGATCTCGCGGTGGCGATGCGCGGCAGGCGGCTGGAACTCGGCAGCCGGCTCGCCGCCGGCATGGTGGCACCCGACGATTCGTGGCTGATGTCGCGCTTTCGCGCGGCGGGGCTGGTCACGATCGGCCGCACCACCACGCCCGAAATGGCGTTCAGCACCACCACCGAATCCGTGCTGCAGGGCGCCACGCGCAACCCGTGGCAGACGGCGCTGGGCGCGGGCGGTTCCAGCGGCGGCGCTGCGGCGGCGGTGGCGGCCGGCATCGTGCCGCTCGCGCATGCCACCGACGCGGCCGGCTCGATTCGCGTGCCGGCCGCCTGCAACGGCCTGTTCGGGCTCAAGCCCACGCGCGGACGCAGCTCGAACGGCCCGGCGCTCGACGAGGTGTTCGCGGGCTTCGGCGTGCAGCTGGGCGTGAGCCGCAGCGTGCGCGACAGCGCGGCCCTGCTCGACGCGATACAGGGCCACGCGCCGGGCGACCCTTACATGACCGCCGCGCCCGAGCGCAGCTTCCTGTCCGAGGTGGGCCGCGAGCCGGGCCGGCTGCGGATCGGCATGATGATCGACCCATGGAGCGGCGAGCGCACCGACCCCGCCATCGCGGCGCAGGTCGAGGCGAGCGCGGCGCTGCTCGAGGAGCTGGGCCATGCCGTGTTCGAGGTGCGTCCCGCGCTCGGCGTGTCGTGGGACGCGTTCGTGCAGATGAACGCGACGATCTGGTGCGCCACGCTGGTGGGCTGGATCGAGGGGCTGGCCGCCGCCACCGGCCGGCCGATCGACGCCACGACGCTGGAGCCGGCCACGCTGGCCTGCTTCCACTATGGCACCAGCGGCACGGCCGCCGCGTTTGCCGCCGCGCTGGCGCAGCGCAACACCGTGACGCGCGCCGTGGCCGGCTGGTTCGAGGCGTTCGACGTGCTGCTCACGCCGACGCTGCCGCGCATGCCGCCGCCGATCGGCGCCTACGGCGAGGGCGCCGAGGCGATGAGCGGGCTCGAATGGACCGGGCATGTGTTCCGGCAGGCGCCGTTCGCGCCGCCGTTCAACGTGGCCGGCGTTCCCGCCATGTCGGTGCCGCTCGCGAGCCATCCGCAGACGGGCCTGCCGGTCGGCATGCAGTTCGCGGCCGGATTCGCGCGCGAGGACGTGTTGTTGCGGCTGGCCGGGCAGCTCGAACGGGCGCGGCCGTGGGCGGGGCGGCGGCCGGCCGTGTGGGCGGGGCGGACCGCGGCGTGACGGCCGGCGGGCTGGCGGCGGGGAGCCTGGTGCGTTCGGTGTGAAGCGTCGAGCCGTTGTTTCTCGTCGTCAGGCGCCGGCAGCCGGTCTCGACGGTTAATCCGCGGCGGACCGCGAGACGGGACGTCGCCGGACATTCCGCCGTCCGGAAGCCTTGCCGGACGCTCAACCCCTGGCAGGGGCCGGCTCGGCGTCGGCTCGATCCAGGGCCCCGGCATTTTTCACGCCAGGTGTGTACGGAGGGAACCCAGCCGCGTCGCGTTCTTGTATTTCCTACAAGCAGACGTCGCTCCCGTCGAGGCACCGCGCCGCCCGGCGCGGCGCCCGCGCCGATCCGGCGCATGGCCCGGATTTTGCTCACATCCCTGACCTTCCAGGAGCCTCGAAATGTCCACCACGTCTACTTTCCCGCAGCCCGGCCTCCACGACCCGGGCGCGACGGTCGCCGATTCCGAACGCCGGTTCGGCCGCTTCATACAGGAAGGGCAGCCATTTCCGCTGGGCGCGACATGGACCGGGCAGGGCGTCAACTTCGCGCTGTTCTCCGCCCATGCGACCAAGGTCGAGCTCTGCCTGTTCGACGCGGACGGCAAGACCGAGCGGGAGCGCATCGAACTGCCCGAATACACGGACGAGGTGTTCCATGTGTTCGTGCCGGGCCTGGAGCCGGGCGCCGTGTACGGCTACCGCGTGCATGGCCCCTACGAGCCCGAACGCGGCCATCGCTTCAATCCGAACAAGCTGCTGCTCGACCCGTATGCGAAAGCCCACGTCGGCGAACTCGTCTGGGCGCCGGAAATCTTCGGCTACACGCTCGACTCGCCCGACGGCGACCTGTCGTTCGACGAGCGCGACAGCGCGCCGTTCGTGCCGAAATGCAAGGTGGTCGACTCGACGTTTTCCTGGACCCATCCGGACCGCAACGTCGTGGCGCCGGATCACGTGATCGTCTACGAAGCCCACGTGCGCGGCTTCACGAAAATGCATCCGGAGGTCCCCGAAGCGATCCGCGGCACCTTCGCCGGCTTCGCCCACGAACGCGTGATCGATTACATCCGCGGGCTCGGCGTCACCTCGGTCGAGCTGCTGCCGGTCCACACCTTCGTCAACGACAGCTACCTGCTCGACAAGGGATTGACGAACTACTGGGGCTACAACACGATCGGCTTCTTTGCCGCCGACCCGCGTTATTTCGCGGACAAGACGGCGTCCCTCGGCGAATTCAAGGCCATGGTGGACCGCTACCACCAGGCCGGGCTCGAGGTGATCCTCGACGTCGTGTACAACCACACGGCCGAGGGCAACGAGCTGGGCCCGACGCTGTCGTTCAAGGGCATCGACAACGCCTCGTACTACCGGCTGATGCCCGACCAGCCGCGCTACTACATCAACGATACCGGCACCGGGAACACCTTCAACCTGTCGTGCCCGCGCGTGCTGCAGATGGTTACCGACAGCCTGCGCTACTGGGTGGCGGAGATGAAGGTGGACGGCTTCCGGTTCGACCTCGCCACCATCCTCGGCCGCGAGCCGCACGGCTTCGACGAGGGCGGCGGCTTCCTCGATGCCTGCCGCCAGGATCCCCTGCTCGCCAGCGTGCGGCTCATCGCCGAGCCGTGGGACTGCGGGCCCGGCGGCTATCAGGTCGGCGGCTTCCCGCCGGGCTGGTCGGAATGGAACGACACGTTCCGCGACACGGTGCGCGCGTACTGGAAGGGCGACGACGCCATGGCGGCCGAACTGGCCACGCGGATCACCGCGTCGGGCGACAAGTTCAACCGTCGCGGGCGGCGCCCGTGGGCCAGCGTGAATTTCATCACGGCCCACGACGGCTTCACGCTGAACGACCTGGTGTCGTACAACGACAAGCACAACGACGCGAACGGCGAGGACAACCGCGACGGTCACTCGGACAACCGCTCCTGGAACATGGGCGTGGAAGGCCCGACCGACGATCCGGAGATCCGCGCGCAGCGTGAACGCCAGAAACGCAACCTGCTGGCGACGCTGCTGCTGTCGCAGGGCACGCCGATGATCCTCGGCGGCGACGAGTTCGGCCGCACCCAGCGCGGCAACAACAACGCCTATTGCCAGGACAACGAAATCAGCTGGATCGACTGGAGCGGGATCGACGAGGACGGCCTCGCGCTCGCCGAATTCGTGCGCAAGCTGACCACCCTGCGGCGGCGCCTGCCGGTGCTGCGGCGCGGACGATTCCTGACCGGCGAACACAACGAGGCGCTCGGCGTGACCGACGCGCGCTGGATCTCGCCGGCGGGCGAGGACCTCGTCCAGGCGCAATGGGACGATGCCTCGATGCGCTGCTTCGGGCTCGTCATCGACGGGCGCGCGCAGGCCAGCGGGATCGTCAGGGCGGCCTCGGACGCCACCCTGCTGCTGGTGTTCAACGCGCATTTCGACGTGGTGGACTTCACGCTGCCGGCGGTGCCGGACGGCGGGCACTGGACCTGCCTGCTCGATACCAACATGCCGGTGCGCCAGACGCTGCCCGAATTCCCGAGCGGCGACGTCTATCAGGTGACGGGCCGTTCGCTGCTGCTGTTCGCGCTCGAGGCGCCCAGCGCCGCCACGCAGCGCGTGTTCGACCGTCTCGAGACGGTATTGGTCGACAGCGCCGACTGAACGCGGCCGGCGCCGGCCCCGGCCCGGTCCGCGACGCGTTCACCGGTCGCGGACACTCGACGGCCGACTCGCCCGCCGGCCGGACCGCATCCGGCTGGCGGCGTGAGCGGATCGGCACGCAATTCGAGCGTTGACGGACCACAGCGTCGCGTATTCAAAAGCAGACTGGCTGCCTGCTTCATCACGCGACCCTCGACGATGACCTCCGGCACGGCCTCTCCCTCACGCGCCATTCACGGCAAGCACGGTATCGGCCTGATGTACCGGCCCGATTCGGAAGCGGCCCGCCGGCGTGCCAGAGGACGACACGCGCCGGCGATTCCCGTCACGCGGATCGGCGCGGACGCCGAGTGCTATCATTGATAGCATCTGACGAGCGTGGAGCAAACCATGGCAAATCTTTTGGTTAGAAACGTGGATGACGGCCTTGTCCAGCGTCTGCGCGAGCGCGCAGCAGCGCATGGGCGCAGCGCGGAAGCCGAGCATCGCGAGATCCTGGCAAAGGCACTATGCGCACCCCGGCGCAGGACTTTCGCCGAAGTGTTGACGGGCATCCCGAACGTCGGCACCGATGCCGATTTTGCGCGCGTGGATGATGGGGCGGCGGCGAATGTATTTGGTTGACACTAACGTCATCAGCGAAATCCGGAAGCGGGATCGAGCGGATACGGGCGTGATGGCATTCTTCCGCAAGGCGGTACAGGATGATATCGATCTGTACCTTTCGGTGGTGACGATTGGTGAACTGCGGCGAGGGGTCGAGATCATCCGCTACCGTGGCGACGAGGCGCAGGCGACGCGGCTCGAAAACTGGCTCGTCGGCGTAGTTCAGGAGTTTGGCCGGAACATCCTCGCCGTGGACGTGGAAGTCGGGCAATTGTGGGGGCACTTGCGCGTCCCTCATCCGGAACATGCGTTGGACAAGTTGATCGCTGCGACCGCGTTGATTCACGATCTGACCGTGGTGACGCGGAATGTCGATGATTTCACCGGCACCGGCGCACGCGTGTTGAACCCCTTCGAAGGGTAGTGCCGGGTTAATGTCGCGCTGATTCGCCGAGGCGGCCGGCACGAGCGAATGCATGCGATGGAACGGGCGGACCGGCAATTGCGCAAGTCCTTGTCAAGCCGCCGTACAGCCCGCCAGAACCGAATTCGATGATCTCCCTCATCCTCTCAAGTCGACCGAAGCACGTGATTCAGGCGTTCTTCCGGTGGTTCATCCGGCCGGACTGCGCCCGGATGAACCACGGCCATCCATTGAAGCATCACGCCTAACGCACGTCGGTGATCGTCGTGTTGTACAGCTGCCCCGCGATCGTGACGTTCTGCAGCGCGATGCCGTTGACGTTCCAGGCGTAGATCGGCCCGGGCGTGGTGGCGCTGGCCGGGCCGGCCGCGGTCGGCGTGCCGAAGTCGCAGTTCGAGATCGTCACGCCCGTGATGGCGGGAACCGCCGGCGTCGGCGCCGGGCCGTTGTAGTCGAACGCCACCGGGCCCTGCGCGACGATCGCCTGGAAGCACGAGCCGGTTGCCGCGCCGAGCGTGACGTTGCTGGCCGTCACGTTGGTGATGTTGACGTTCTGTACCAGCGCCGGCCGCGTGCGGATCGCGTCGCCGGCCGGCTGGTAGTCGCAGTCGAACGTGATCAGGCCGCCCTGCGAGGCCGACGGGTTGCCGGCCGTCGCGCTGGCCACGCCGAGCGGCACGGTGGCGTTGATCGGGCTGCCGGCGAGCAGCTTGCTGCCGTAGCCGGCGCCCGTCAGGCTCACGCCGTTCGGCAGCGTGACGCCGTTCACGTAGAAGTTGCGCACGAAGCCGCCGCGATTCATGTTGGTCTTGATGCGGATCGCGATGTTCAGCGAGTTGGTGGCCCAGAACTGGTTCAGCATCGTCAGGTTGCGCGCGTAGATGTTCTCCACGCCGCCGCCCATCTCGCTGCCGAGCGTGATGCCGCCGTGGCCGCTGTTCATCGTGCAGTTCTGCACCACGTGGTTCTGCGCCGCGCCATATTCGGTATCGAGGTCCTTGCCCGACTTGATGGCGATGCAGTCGTCGCCGGTGTTGAACACCATGCCGTCGCAGAGCACGTTGTTGCAGGCGTCGGGATCGAAGCCGTCGTTGTTCGGGCCGATGCTGTCGACCATCACGCCGCGGATCACGACGTTGGTGCAGTCGGTGGGGTGGTGCTGCCAGAACGGCGTGTTCTGCGTGTGGTAGTCCTCCATCAGCACGTTGGTGCAGCCGATGAATTCCACCATGCAGGGCCGCAGGAAGTGGCCGAGCCCGAAGATCCGCTGCGCCACCGGCACGCCCGCCTCCGACAGCGCGGGCAGGTAGTTCTGGTCCTGCTGCCACGGCGTGACGGGGTTGGTCAGCAGCGTGTAGAGCGCGTCGGAGATGCCGGGCGCGACGGTCTTCAGGTCGACGTTGTTCGGGTTCGTGTAGGCCTGCGAGGGCGTGCTCGAACTCGCGCAGCCGTAGGCGCCGGTGGTGCCCTTGTAGGTCCACCAGCAGGTGGCCGTGTTGCCCGAGCCGGCGAACGGCGTCATCGCCTGGCCGTTGAGCGTCGAGGTCGGGCCTTCGCCGGTCAGCGCGATGTTGCTGGCGTTGCGCGCGTACACGGGCGCGCCGAAGTTCAGGCAGTCGTTGGCCTGCCAGCGGCTGTAGTAGAGGTTGCCGTTCGCGCCGCAGTTGACCGGGCCGTCCTTGGCGTAGTCGGCCGGGTTCGGGCTGAAGAAGATCGTGCAGTTGGCGCTCAGGTGGAAGTTGACGTTGCTCTGCAGCACGATCGGCCCGGCGCAATACCAGGTGCCGGCCGGCACCACCACGCGCCCGCCGCCCGCCGCCGCGCAGGCGGCGATCGCGGCGAGGAAGGCCGGCCGCGAGTCGAACGCGCCGGCGCCCTGCGTGGCGCCGGCGCCGGGGCTCACCGGCGACTTGGTGGCGTCGGTATAGGGGCTCGTCTGCGCGATCACCGGGCACGGCTGCGCGCCATACGCCTCCACCGCGTAGTCGACGGCGCGGAACGCCGACTGCGTGATGCCGTTCAGCGACGCGATGATGTTGGTCGCGGCGCCGTTCGCCCCCCAGATCGGATCGACCGGCGTGGCGGGCGTGGTCGGCGTGGTGGCGCCGGTCGTCGCGGCCGGCGCGTCGTCGCCGCCGCCGCAGCCGCCAAGCAGCGCGCTGCCCATCAGCGCACCGCTGAAGCCGATGAAATTCCGCCTGCTCATCCTGAGCGTTTCCTGCTGCGCCGGATCGCTCGCCTTCGTCTCGAGTTCGCGTTTGCTCACTGCTGTCTCCGTCCTGTCTTGTGATCTTTGTCGATGGAATGTGCGGCTGGACAATGTACTTATGTCATACGATGACACGACGATAATACGCTGGCGTCGATTGGCGCGTCGTCCGTGTCTTCCCTAGGGAAACGCGGCGCACCGGCGGGCATTTTTCGCTTGTTTTCTCGCTTTGCCGGAGGATTCGAATCCTTCTTCCAGCCAGGGCAGGGTATTCGACAATACGAAAAAAGCGGGTCGATTGGCCACAAAGAAGTATGATGTCCGATATCAAAAACGACATCGGTCTGCGGATTTCACCGTTGCCGGCAAGGGCCGGACGCAGTGGTCGGACGACGGTCGCGGCAGCGGCGGACAGCAGACAACGCCGGGTCGGCTCGCGGGCCGGCGGGTCGGGAAGCAACGCGCGGCGGGCCGGCCTGGGAGGGGCAGGCCCGCCGCGCGCGGGGAGCAATCGTGGCGTTCAGGAAATTCACAACATGAGAAATATCAGCATACGAATGGGGTTGTTGTTCGTCCTCGCGATCTTCGGCGTGATGATCGTGCTCGGCGGCGCGATGGGGATCGCGTCGCTGCATGCGGCGAACGGCTCGACGAGCCGCGTCCATGCGATCTCGGCGCGCGTGATCCGGCTCAACGACGCCTACAAGGACATGACGCGCGCGCGCAGCGCGCTGGTGCGTGCCTACAGCACCGCTCGCGAGCAGGCCTCGGTCGATACCGGCGCGATCGGCAGCGCGCAGGGCAGCCTCGACAAGTCGGCGGCGGAACTGCAGGCGTTCGCCGACGCGCCGGCCATCGAAGGGCAGGACGAGGCGCTGCGGCAGGACATCGTGCGGCTCGCGCGAACCCATGCGGAGGTGGTGCAGCGCGGTCTCGATGCGCTGCGCAACAACGATCCCGCGCGTTACGCGGCGATCAACACCACCGACATCACGGCCTCGGGCGCGGCTTATTCGGCCGCGCTCGAACGCTTCCAGCAGCAGGCCGGCCAGCTCGCGCAGGCCGAGGCCGATCTCGGCGCGGCGCGCTACGCGATGGTGGTCCGGCTGGTCGGGTTCGGCGTGGTGGCGGCGCTCGGCCTGGTGGTGGGCATGCACTTCGCGCTGCGCGGGCTGGTGGTGCGGCCGCTGAACGAGGTGGTGCGGCTGCTCGACCGGGTGGCCGACGGCGACCTCGGCATCGCGATCCCGCGCGCCGGCGACAACGAGGTGGGCCGGCTGTTCGGCGCCATCGAGCGGATGAAGGGCGGCCTCACGCGCACCGTGCGGCAGGTGCTGAGCAGCTCCGATTCGGTGAACGTGGGCGCGCGGCAGATCGCGGCCGGCAACCTCGACCTGTCGTCGCGCACCGAGCAGCAGTCGGCCGCGCTCGAGCAGACGGCCGCGAGCATGCAGGAGCTGAGCGCCACCGTCACGCGCAACGCCGAGAACGCCCGCACCGCGAGTTCGCTGGCCGGCGAGGCGGCGCAGCTGGCGACGCGCGGCGGCGAGATGGTGCGCGGCGTGGTATCGACCATGAACGACATCGACGGCAGCGCCGCGCGGATGGCCGAGATGATCGGCACGATCGACGGCATCGCGTTCCAGACCAACATCCTCGCGCTGAACGCGGCGGTGGAGGCGGCGCGCGCCGGCGAGCAGGGCCGCGGCTTCGCGGTGGTGGCCAGCGAGGTGCGCACGCTCGCGCAGCGCAGCGCGGGCGCCGCGCGCGAGATCCGCACGCTGATCGACGATTCGCTCGGCAAGGTGCGCGCCGGCAACACGCAGGTCGCCCAGGCCGGTGCCGCGATCGACGAGACGGTGCGGGCCGTGCAGCGCGTGGCGGGCATCGTGCAGGAGATCTCGACGGAGTCGGGCGAGCAGGCGAGCGGCATCGTGCAGATCGGCCAGGCCGTCGCGCAGATGGAGCAGGTGACGCAGCAGAACGCGGCGCTGGTCGAGGAGGCCGCGGCGGCGGCCGGCTCGCTCGAAACGCAGGCGCGCCAGCTGGAGGTCGCGGCGGCGTCGTTCCGGCTGGCCTGATCGACCTGATCGATCGATGCGAGGGCGCGCGCAACGTAGCGGGCGCCGCCCGCCTCACTCGCCGTACAGTTCGACGCGGTTGCGCCCGCGCGCCTTGGCGAGATAGAGCGCCTTGTCGCAGCGCGTGAGCACTTGATCGACGCCGGGGTCGGTCGACATCATCCGGTCGATGCCGATGCTGACCGTCAGCACCACCCGCCGATCGTCGACGGCGAGCGGCGACGCGCTCACGCGCCGCTGCAGCCGCATCCCGAACGCGATCGCGGCGTCGATGCCGAGGCCCGGCAGTACCACGGCGAATTCCTCGCCGCCGATGCGTCCGACGATATCGCTGCTGCGCGCCTCCTGCCTCAGCAGCTGCGCGAAGTGGCGCAGCGCGCGATCGCCGAGCGCATGGCCCCAGCGGTCGTTGAGCGCCTTGAAGTGATCGAGGTCGAGCATCAGCACGGCGGCCACGCCGTTGCCGGCGCGCCGCAGCCGCGCGAATTCCGCCTCGCTCTGCGCGAGGAAGTCGCGCCGGTTCGCGAGTCCGGTCAGATGGTCGATGGTGGCGAGCTCGTGCAGCTCGGCCTCGATCCGCTTGCGCTCGGTCGCGTCGGTGATGAAGCCGTGCCAGAGCGTGCCGCCCTCGGGCAGCCGCTGCGGGCGCGCCTCGCCCTGCCGCCAGCGCAGGCCCTGGCGCGGCAGCCACACGCGGTATTCGAGGCGCCACGGCGTGAGGTTCGCGGCCGACTCGCGCAGCGAGCGCCGGTAGGCCGCCAGATCGCGCGGATCGATGCGCGCGTCGACCGCGTCCGCGCTGCTTGCCACGTCCCGCGCCTCGAGTTCGTAGATCTGCCCGATGCCGCGGCTCGCGTAGCTGAAGAAGCGCTGGCCGTCGGCCGTCTCGCGATACTGGAACACGAGCCCGTCCACCTCGTCGGTCAGGTTCGTGATCAGGTCGATGGTCTGCTGATGGCGCGTGGCCGCCTCGCGCAGCGCGGTGATGTCGGTGGTCGCGCCGACCATCCGCAGCGCGCGGCCCGCGATGTCGCGGCTCACCACCTTGCCGCGGCTGCAGATCCACTTGTAGCTGCCGTCCTTGCAGCGAATCCGGTGCTCCACCTCGTAGCGGTCCGAGCCGCCCTCGAAATGCATGCGCATCTCGGCCTGCACGTAGGCGCGATCGTCGGGGTGGACGCGGTCCACCGCGTCCTCGATGCGGTTGCCGAGTTCGTGCGGCTCGTAGCCGAGCATCGCCTTCCATTCCGGCGAGTAATGGATCTCGCCTTCGGCGACGTTGCGGTCCCAGATGCCGGTGCCGCTGCCTTTCAGCGCCAGCGCGACCAGATCGTGCGCGATCGGCGCCCCGGCCCCGGCGCTGCTGGCCAGCGCGCGTTCCAGCGCCGGGCCGGCCACCGCGGCCAGATGCACGAGGAACGCGTATTGGGCGGCGTCGAGCGTGCACGGCGCCAGATCGAGCAGCAGCAGCGCGCCGAGGTGGCCGCCGTCGCGGCTGCGCAATGCGCAGGCGGCATAGCAGCCGGGAGCTTCGGTGGTGGTGGCAACGGTGGGTAGCGGCGGCCAGGCTTCGCCCTCAGGAGGCAGCACGGCCGGCGCGTCGCCGCAAGGTGCACGGCCGGCGTCATGCGTGAACGGATCGGCCGGTATCGGCATCGGCCACGCGCCGACGCAGGCCAGCGGATGCGGACCGCCGGCGGTCGGGACCACGATCAGCGCCGCGGCGCTACCGAAATGCGCGCGGGCCAGATGCAGCAGCGCGATGCATTCGGCATCCGCCTGCGGGCTGCCGGCTGGAGCGACCAGGGTCCCGCCGGTGTCGGTTGTCAGCATACGAAAGGAGATGGGAAGCGACCGCGGCGCGGGGGCGGCAAGGGCCGCTCGCGCGCCGCGGCGGACGAGCAATGATAAATCGGTTTGGTAACGATATGGAAATGCCGAATCCGGACGGCCCGGCCGCGCCGGCATGATCGCAGGCGATAGCGCAAAGCGCGGACGTGCAATTCTCCGGCGATTGCGTGAGCGCTGCTCGTGGAGGGATGACGAGGGCGGATCGATGGCCCGCTGTCTGGCGAAATCGGGAGACGGCTTTTCGGAATCCTATCGATTGCGGGCCGAGTCTATTTTCTTATTCCGGAGCCGGCCGGCCGTCATCACGGGATGCGCGATGCATGGGGACGCGCTTGATCCGGGCGGGATCGGCCGACCGATCCATGCCGCGTCTCGACCGCATGCCGGCGGAAGGCCGCCGGCATGCGTCGACGGCGGCGTTACTGCCCGATACCGACCAGCTCGACCTCGAAGATCAGGTCGCTGTTCGGCGGGATCGTGCCGACGGCGCGGCTGCCGTAAGCGGTCGCGGCCGGGCAGGTCAGCTTCGCCTTGCCGCCCACCTTCATCTTCTGCACGCCCTGCGTCCAGCACGGGATCACCTGGCCGAGCGGGAACGTGGCCGGGCCGCCGTGCTGGGCCGAGCTGTCGAACTCGGTGCCGTTCGTGAGCGTGCCGCGATAGTTCACGCGCACCACGTCGCTGGCGGTCGGTTGCGGGCCGGTGCCGGCCTTCAGCTGTTCGACGATCACGCCCGACGGCAGCTTCTCGATCGGGTTGGCGGCGAACGCGGTGGAAGCGAAGGCGGAAGCGGCGAGTAAAGCGATCACTGATTTCATGCGATGTCCTCGTTGGATGGCGCAGCGATTATAGCCGCAGCGCCAGCCGGCTTCGTGTCGGCGCGCGGGACCATGCGCATGGTTCGTGACGAGCGGCTCACGACACTCCGGGCAGGAACGCGCCAAGCTGGGCCAGCACCTCGTTCGGCGCATCCTCGGGCAGCAGGTGGCCGCCGGGCAGGGCCGCGCCCGTCACGCGGTCGGCCCAACGCGACCAGATCTCGACCGGCGAGGTCACGGCCGCCTTTCGCTCCGCCGCGCTCCACAGCACATGTACCGGGCAGGCCAGCCGGCGCCCCGCCGCGAGATCGTGCGCGTCGTGCTCGCGATCCTCCGCGGCGGCGGCGCGATAGTCCTCGCAGATCGCGTGGCGCACGACCGGATCGCGAAACGCCCGGCGATAGGCGTCGAGCGCGGCCGGCTCGACGCGTTCGAGGCCGCCCGCCATCCGCGCCAGCGCGGCGTCGAGGAAGCCGTCGGGGTCGGCCGCCAGCAGCCGCTCCGGCAGGCCGTCCGGCTGCGCGAGGAAGAACCAGTGCCACGCGTGCAGCGCGAACGCGGGATCGACGGCCGCGAACGCGTCGAGCGTCGGGATCACGGCGAGCGACGCGAATGCGCTCACGCGCGCGCGATGATCGAGCGCGAGCCGGTAGCCGGCGCGCGCGCCGCGATCGTGGCCGACCACGGCGAAGCGCTCGTGGCCGAGCCCGCTCATCAGCGCGACGAGCGCCTCGGCCACGCGCCGCTTGGTCCAGCGCGGCGCGTCATGCTGGGTCCGGCTCGCGCCGTAGCCGGGCAGGTCCGGCACGATCACGCGGTGCGAGCGCGCCAGCGCCGGCGCGATCCGGCGCCACGCGAAGTGGGTCTGCGGATAACCGTGCAGCAGCAGCACGGGCGCGCCGGCGCCGCCGATCCGGCCACGGAATGCGACGCCGCCGGCTTCCACCTCGAGCGCGGCGAAGCCGGGGAACGCATCCCGCGGGGCGGCCGGCGCGGTGTCGTGGGGCATGGTGCTCTCCTTTGCTCGAGGCGGATGATGCCTCATTGCCCGGCGGCCGGGGCGGTCGCCGTCTTCACGAACGCGGCCAGGTCGCGGTTGAAGCGCGCCGGTTCCTCGAGAAACGGCGCGTGGCCCGATTCGGCATACACCTTGCTGTCGATGTGCGGGTTCAGCTCGCGGGCGCGCGCCAGCGTGGCCGGCGTGTTGACCAGCGCGTCGCGGCCGCCGTAGAGGAACAGCAGCGGCACGTGTGCCCGGCCCAGCCCCTCGGCCGCGAACGCGGTCATGGTCGGGATCTCGCGCTGCATGTCCCACGACGCCAGCGCGGCGTTGGCGAGCAGCCGCTCGAACGCGTCGGCGGCGGGGCGGTGCTGGAAGCAGAGCGCGAGGAACGTGCGTTCGCCGTCCAGATGCGTGCTCAGGTCCGGCGAATTCATGTCGCGATAGACGTCCGGATGCGCGACCAGCAGTTGCGACGTCAGTTCCACCACGCCGTCCACGTAGACGGCGCCGGCGATCTCGGCGTCGCCGTGCGCGGCGAGGTAGTTCGAGATCACCACGCCGCCGAGCGACCAGCCCACCACCACCGGTTTGTGCGCGTGCGAGCCGGCGATCACGGCCGCCAGGTCGTCGCCCCAGCGGCGCCCGTCGTGATACGGCTCGGCGCCGGACGGCTTGTCGGACAGGCCGTGGCCGCGCAGGTCGTAGGTGATGATCCGGTACGGGCGCAGCGCCGGGCTTTGCCGCTGCGCGTCCCAGTCCAGGCGGCTGCCGAGCAGGCCGTGGACGAGGATGATCGGCGCGCCGTCCGGGTTGCCGCTTTCCTGCACGGCGAGCTTCACGCCGTCGGTCGAAGTGACGGTGTAGCTGGTGGGAGCGGGCGCGGCGCTTGCGGCGGCATGCAGCGAGATGGCGGCCACGCCGGCAATCAACAGACGGGAGAGCATGCGGGACAACATGGGCATTCCTTGGGAATCGAGGGAACAGCCAGTCTGAACCCTCACACCGATGTGAGAGTCAAGCGAATCGTGCTAGCCTGCGCGGCATGAACACGATGCCTTCCCCCGAGCTGCTGACGATCGGCGAACTCGCGCGCCGCACCGGCGCGAGCGTGCGCTCGATCCGGCATTACGACGGGCACGGCCTGCTCGCCTCGGTGCGCGCCGACAACGGCTATCGCATGTTTCCCGGCAAGGCCGTCACGCAGGTCGGGCAGATCCAGCGCATGATCGCGACCGGCTTCACGATCGAGGACATTCGCGGCTTTCCCGACTGCATGCTGCTGCTCGAGGGCGCGCGCTCGTGCGAGCAGACGAGCGAGGTGCAGCGCCGGCGCCTCGCGGCCATCGAGCGCCAGATCGCCGACCTCGAACGGCGCCGGGCGCGCCTGATCAAGACGCTGTCGGAAGGCGCGGTGCCGCCCGTCGATTGAGGGTGCCGGGCCGCCGCCGCCCCGGCCGGCGCCGTTTCCACGCGGGCGCGCAGCCCCGCCAGCAAGCTGTATGAATATACAGTATAGTAGCCGTCGAATCTCGCGTCGTTCCCGCCTAGGCCAGCCGCGCCCGCCCCGCGCCCGTGGCTCTTTCGTGGCCGCGCGGCCTCGTGAACACCGGTCAACCCATTCATACGGACAGGCCAATTGTCATCCAGCCATCTGATCCGCATTCGCGGAGCACGCCAGCACAATCTTAAAAACGTCGATCTCGACCTGCGTCCGGGCGAGATGACCGTCGTGACCGGTCCGTCCGGGTCCGGCAAGTCGAGCCTGGTGTTCGACACGCTCTATGCCGAGGGCCAGCGGCGCTATGTCGAGACCTTCAGCGCCTACGCGCGGCAGTTCCTCGACCGCATGGACCGGCCGCAGGTGGACCGCGTGGACGGCGTGCCGCCCGCGATCGCGATCGACCAGACCAATCCGGTGCGCAGTTCGCGCTCGACGGTCGGCACCATGACCGAGCTGAACGATCACCTGAAGCTGCTGTACGCGCGCGCCGCCGAGCTGTTCGACCGCAAGACCGCGCAGCCGGTGCGGCACGACACGCCGGAGACGATCTACGCGGAGCTGGCCGCGCGCACGGAAGCAGACGACCCGCGGCTGGTGGTGACGTTCCCGGTCGAGCTGCCCGAGAGCGTGACGCCCGAGGAAGTCGAGCAGTGGCTGTCGGCGAGCGGCTACACGCGCGTGCAGGCGCAGCGCGAGGTGGCGGCGGCCGACGGCACGCGCAAGGTGCTCGACGTGGTGGCCGACCGCTTCCGCCTGCACCGCACCGACAAGGTGCGCGTGGTCGAGGCGATCGAAGCGTCGCTCAAGCGCGGCGGCGGGCGCGTGGACGTGTACGTGCTGCCGGCGGCGCCCGACGCGGCGGACGCGGCGGCCGGGGCGGACGCGCCGGCGAGCGCCGAGCCCGCGATCTGGCGTTTCTCCACCGGCCTGCATTGCCCCGACAGCGACCTGCGCTACGCGGAGCCGCAAGCCGCGCTGTTCTCGTTCAACTCGGCCTACGGCGCCTGCGAGACCTGCCGCGGCTTCGGCCGCGTGATCGGCGTCGATCTCGGGCTGGTGATCCCCGACGAGCGCAAGACGCTGCGCGGCGGCGCGATCAAGCCGATGCAGACGCCCGCCTGGAAGGAATGCCAGGACGACCTGATGCGCTACGCCGAGCGCGCCGGGATCCGGCGCGGCACGCCGTGGTCGGAGATGACCGAGGCCGAGTGCGACTGGGTCATCAACGGGTCGCCCGACTGGGACGGCGAGTGGCAGCGCCAGTGGTACGGCGTGAAGCGCTTCTTCGCCTACCTCGAATCGAAGGCGTACAAGATGCACATCCGCGTGCTGCTGTCGAAGTACCGCAGCTACACGCCGTGCGAGGTCTGCGGCGGCGCGCGCCTGAAGACCGAATCGCTGCTGTGGCGGCTCGGCAGCCGGGCCAACGCCGACGCCGTGCTCGCGCCGGCCGCGCGGTTCCTGCCGCGCGGCGTCGACTGGAACCGCGCGCAGCTCGAGGCACTGCCGGGCCTGACCGTCCACGACCTGATGCTGCTGCCGATCGAGCGCATCCGCCGCTTCTTCGACGAGATCACGCTGCCGAGCGCGCTGCTCGACGACGCGCTGAAGCTGCTGCTCGCCGAGGTGCGCACGCGCCTGAAGTATCTGTGCGACGTGGGCCTCGGCTACCTGACGCTCGACCGCCAGAGCCGCACGCTGTCGGGCGGCGAGGTGCAGCGCATCAACCTGACCACGGCGCTCGGCACCTCGCTGACCAAGACGCTGTTCGTGCTCGACGAGCCCAGCATCGGGCTGCATCCGCGCGACCTGAACCGCATCGTCGAGGCGATGCAGCGCCTGCGCGACGCCGGCAACACGCTGGTGGTGGTCGAGCACGATCCGTCCGTGATGCTCGCGGCCGACCGGCTGATCGACATGGGGCCGGGGCCGGGCGAGCGCGGCGGCGCAATCGTCTACGACGGCACGCCGGCCGAGATCCGCGCGGCCGATACGCTGACGGGCGAATACCTGGGTGGCCGCAAACAGGTTGCGCACGCATCGAACTGGGCGCGCCGCCCGGTGGACGCGGCGACGCCGCGCATCGTGCTGGAAGGCGCGAGCGAGCACAACCTGCGCGACGTCACGGTGGAGATCCCGCTGCAGCGGCTGGTGTGCCTGACCGGCGTGTCCGGCTCCGGCAAGTCGACGCTGCTGCAGGAGGTGCTGTATCCGGCCATGGCGCGCCAGCTCGGCAAGGCCACCGAGTCGCCGGGCGCGTTCCGGCGCCTGACCGGCGCCGAGCAGGTCAGCGACGTGGTGTTCGTCGACCAGTCGCCGATCGGCAAGACCACGCGCTCGAACCCGGCCAGCTACGTGGGCGCGTTCGACGAGATCCGCAAGCTGTTCGCGAAGGCGCCGCTCGCGCTGCAGCGCGGCTACGGCGCCGGCATGTTCAGCTTCAACACCGGCGAGGGCCGCTGCCCCACCTGCGGCGGCTCCGGCTTCGAGCACATCGAGATGCAGTTCCTGAGCGACGTCTACCTGCGCTGCCCGGACTGCGACGGCCGGCGCTATCGCGACGAGATCCTGGAAGTGCGGATCGAGCGCGCGGGCCGCGCGCTGAGCGTGGCCGACGTGCTCGACCTGACCGTCAGCGAGGCCGCGTCGTTCTTCGCCGCCGACGAGGAGGTGCTGCGCGTGCTGCAGCCGATCGCCGACGTCGGGCTCGAATACGTGAAGCTGGGCCAGCCGGTGCCGACGCTGTCGGGCGGCGAGGCGCAGCGCCTGAAGCTGGCCGGGTTCCTGGCCGAATCGGCGGCGGCGTTCCGCAGCGGCGGGCGCAACGCCGCCGCGAAGGCGGCCCGCAACGCGCGCCTGTTCATGTTCGACGAGCCCACCACCGGGCTGCACTTCGACGACATCGCCAAGCTGATGCAGGCGTTCGGCAAGCTGCTCGCGAGCGGCCATTCGCTGGTCGTGATCGAGCACAACCTCGACGTGATCCGCGCCGCCGACTGGCTGATCGACCTCGGCCCCGAGGGCGGCGACGGCGGCGGCCTGGTGCTGTGCGCCGGCACGCCCGAGGACGTGAAGGGCTGCGCCGGCTCGCATACGGGCGAGGCGCTGCTGCAGTACGACCGCGCGATGGACCTGCAGGCGGCCGAGGACACCGCCGACTACGGCGTGCCGCTGCAGGCCAGGCTCAGCGCGATGCGCGCGCGGCGCGAGGTGGAGGGCGAGGACGTGGTGCGCATCGTCAACGCACGCGAGCACAACCTGAAGGCGCTCGACGTCGACATCCCGCACGGCCGCTTCAACGTGATCACCGGCGTGTCGGGTTCCGGCAAGTCCACGCTCGCGTTCGACATCCTGTTCCATGAAGGCCAGCGCCGCTACCTCGAATCGCTGAACGCCTACGCGCGCTCGATCGTGCAGCCGGCCGGGCGCCCCGAGGTGGACGCCGTGTACGGCATCCCGCCCACGGTGGCGATCGAGCAGCGCCTGTCGCGCGGCGGACGCAAGAGCACGGTGGCGACCACCTCCGAGGTCTGGCACTTCCTGCGGCTGCTGTACGTGAAGCTCGGCCTGCAGCACTGCATCCACGACGGCACGCCGGTCACCTCGCAGTCGGTCGAATCGATCGCCGCGCAGCTGCTGCGCGACCATCGCGGCCAGCACGTCGGGCTGCTCGCGCCGCTGGTCGTCAACCGCAAGGGCGTCTACACCGATCTCGCGAAATGGGCCAAGGCGCGCGGCAGCACGCATCTGCGCGTGGACGGTGCGTTCGTGCCGGTGGACCCGTGGCCGAAGCTCGACCGCTTCCGCGAGCACACCATCGAGCTGCCGGTGGCCGACCTCGTGGTGTCGCCCGACAACGAGGCCGAGCTGCGGCAGCGCCTGGACGAAACACTGGAGATCGGCAAGGGCGTGATGCATCTGCTCGCGCCGCTCGACGGCCTGCAGCGCGCGCTCGCCGAGGGCCTGCCCACCGGCGCGATCGGCACGGTCAAGGTGCTGTCGGTCAAGCGCGCCTGCCCGGTGTGCGGCACCAGCTATCCCGAGCTGGACCCGCGCATGTTCTCGTACAACAGCAAGCACGGCTGGTGTACCACCTGCGTGGGCACCGGCCTCGCGCTCACGCGCGAACAGCGCGCGGCCTACGACGACACCGTGCTCGGCGCCGACGATCGCGGCCGCGAGCAGACGCTGCCGTCCGACGAGCAGGAACCGGAGGGCGTGGGCAGCGAGCCGTGTCCGGACTGCCACGGCACGCGCCTGAACCCGTCGGCGCGCGCCGTGACGTTCGACGCGCATCCGATCGTCGAGGTCGCGCAGTGGACCGTGTCGGACACGCGCCGCTGGATCGACGGCCTGCAGCTCGACGGGCGCGACGCGCAGATCGCGCGCGACATCGTCAGCGAGATCGGCAGCCGGCTCGCGTTCCTCGAGGAGGTCGGGCTCGGCTACCTGAGCCTCGACCGTGCCGCGCCGAGCCTGTCGGGCGGCGAGGCGCAGCGGATTCGCCTGGCCGCGCAGCTCGGCAGCAACCTGCAGGGCGTCTGCTACGTGCTCGACGAGCCGACCATCGGCCTGCATCCGCGCGACAACCGGATCCTGCTCGACGCGCTGCGCAAGCTCGGCGACAAGGGCAACACGCTGGTGGTGGTCGAGCACGACGAGGACACCATCCGCCGCGCCGATCACGTGATCGACATCGGGCCCGGCGCCGGCAAGCGCGGCGGCACGCTGGTGGCGCAGGGCGGCGTGGCCGAGCTGGCCGCCCAGCCGGCGTCGCTGACCGGCCGCTTCCTCGCGCAGCCGATCACGCACCCGCTGCAGCCGCGGCGCCCCGTGAACCCGCCCGACGCGAAGCGCGGCGAGCCCACGCCGGAACACTGGCTGACCGTGCATGGCGGCCGGCTGCACAACCTGCGCGACGTCACGGTCGGGATTCCGCTCGCGCGGCTGGTGGCGGTGACGGGCGTGAGCGGCTCGGGCAAGTCGACGCTCGCGCGCGACGTGCTGATGGCCAACCTGCTCGACGCGGTGGGTCGCTCGGTGCTGTCGTCGCCGGCCACGCGCCGCGCGCGCAAGTCCGCCGAGCAGAGCGCGCCGGCCGCCAACCGCCGCGCCAGCGTGCTGGCGCGCAGCGCGCCGCGGCCCGCGCTCGACGTCACGCACGCGTGGCAGGGCTGCGAGTCGATCAGCGGCTGGGAGTCGATCGACCGCGTGCTCGAAGTGGACCAGACGCCGATCGGCAAGACGCCGCGCTCGTGCCCGGCCACCTACATCGGCGTGTGGGACACCATCCGCAAGCTGTTCGCCGACACGCTGGAAGCGCGCGCGCGCGGCTATACCGCCTCGCGCTTCTCGTTCAATACCGGCGACGGGCGCTGCCCGGCCTGCGAAGGGCAGGGCGTGCGCACCATCGGCATGAGCTTCCTGCCCGACGTGAAGGTGCCGTGCGACGTCTGCCACGGCCAGCGCTTCGATCCCGAGACGCTCGCCGTGACCTGGCGCGGCCGCAACATCGGCGAGGTGCTGACGATGGAGATCGACGAGGCCGTGGCGTTCTTCTCGGCGCTGTCGAACATCGCGCATCCGCTGCAGCTGATGAAGGACGTCGGGCTCGGCTACCTGACGCTCGGCCAGCCCTCGCCGACGCTGTCGGGCGGCGAGGCGCAGCGCATCAAGCTCGTGACCGAGCTGAGCAAGGTGCGCGACGACATCACGCGGCGCGGCCAGAAGGCGCCGCACACGCTCTACGTGCTCGACGAGCCGACCGTCGGGCTGCACATGGCCGACGTCGCGAAGCTGATCCGCGTGCTGCACCGGCTGGTGGACGGCGGCCACAGCGTGGTGGTGATCGAGCACGACCTCGACGTGATCGCCGAGGCCGACTGGATCATCGACCTGGGTCCGGAAGGCGGCGTGGGCGGCGGCACGATCGTGGCGGCGGCGCCGCCGGAGGCGCTGGTGCGCGTGCGCGCGAGCCATACCGGGCAGGCGCTCGCGCCGGTGCTGGCGCGCGGCGGCGCGGAGGTGGATGCGGGTTGAGGCTGGTGGCCTTGATTCGGCGCGCATGACGTCGGCTTCCAGGCCGGCGCCCGCGTGGCGGAGCGAGGCGGCACCGCCGGCCGGGCGATGCCGCGGCGGCGGTGTGCCCGGCCGGCGTTACTTGTTGACGTTCTCGCAGCTGGTCGGGCCGTCGCCCCAGCTCTTGCCGCCGCCGTTCTTGCATTGCTGCTTCGTGTATTGGCCCGGCGTCTGGTTTTTCGGCAGCTTGCCGTCGGCGGGGCAATTGTGATGGAAATAACAGAAGGTTTTTTCGGCGGCCTGCGCCGTTCCGCTGAAAGCGAAGCAGGCGATCAGGGCGGGCAGGCAATATTTGATCACGGGCGACATACGGGTCTCCAAGGGTTGGGAGCAACACGCTGCCTGTCGGTCGAGGATATTCGAATCGGATTGGCGAGTGCGGTGACAGGCGAAATCGAGATTATTCGGATCGTGATCGAGGGTCAATGCCTTTCCCGGGGAAACATGCGGGGAAAGGCATGGTATAAGCGCGAGGCCGTGGTTTTCGGGTAATCCGTCTTGATTGGAAACGCCGCGTGATTCGTGAATCCGGTGGAATCGGATAATCGAATCGAATCCAATCGTGTCGATATTGCGGTGATTCGTTGATATTGCCGAAAATATGCTGGCACGATCGATTGACGATTCGGATCGCATCAATGCGAACCGCCGTTTTCCGAATGCATGTGAATCGCACCAATCATCCCGGCTTCACGGAATACGAGTTCGACGCCGCCGCGCAACCGCCTTCCGGGGCTCCACTCAAGTGCGCGTGGCGGCGCGTTCGAGGCGGATGTCGATGTCGCGGTCGACATAGCGCCACTCCTCGGACGCGCGCAGCGCGGCCACCAGATCGTCGAAGCGATCGCGGTCGGCCGGGGCGTATTCGAACCAGGTGAGGAAATCGAACGGCTCCGACTCCGACAGGTCGCGGCAGTGATAGAGCCTGCGCGCGATCGCGGGCAGATAGCGCAGCCCGATCCGGATGTGGTCGGAGCGATCCTCGAGGATCTCGCGGCGCGCGTCCTGCGGCAGCGCCCACCAGGCCGCGTTCTTGCGCAGCGGAATCAGCGCCGCGCAGGTGGACGCGGCGCGGCCGAGTCCCTGCTGCGAGGCCGTCAAGCGCGTCTTCTCGTCGCCCGACGTATACCGCTCGTGACTCGTGATGCCGCGCAGCAGCCAGGCTGGCTCGGCGCCGGCCGTCGCGCCGCTGCCGGCCGGCGAGACGGCCAGCGCCGCCACCGGCGGCAGGCTCTCGCCGGCCAGCGTGCGGGCCGACGTGACATGCCAGATGCCGGCGCTGCCGCCGGCAAAAGAAAACAGACGGTCCATGGCGTTCTCCTTTCAGGACGGTGGCGGCGCGCCATCCGCGATGCCTCGCGCCGCGAATCGCGCCACCGGCATGGATTCGCTTCGCGCGCATCGGCGGTTACAGGCGAATGCGAAGAACGAAGCGGGAGCGGCGAACGCGGCGCCGATTGTCGCGGCGAATCGCGGCGGGTTTTGTCGCCGATCATGGACTGGCGAGATGTGCCGCGCCGGGCAGCCGCCGGGCCGCGCCTGCGCGGGGCGAGCGGCGCTATGCTGGCCGGCGCGTTCATCGATCCCGGAGGCCAGCGTGAAGATCAGCGAACCGATGCGGGCCGCGCCGCATTCCCCGGTGCCGCCGCTGCTGCAACTCGGCATGCGGCCGTTCTATCCCGGCGGCGCCGCGTTCGGCGCGCTGGCGATGCTGATGTGGCTGGCCGCGCTGCACGGCGTGCCGGCGGCGGGGCGCATGGCGTCGATGTCGGGCCTGCTGTGGCATGTCCACGAGATGATCTTCGGTTTCGCGGCGGCCATCGTGGTGGGCTTCCTGCTCACGGCCGTGCGCGCCTGGACCTCGCGCGACACGCTGCGCGGCGGCGCGCTGGCGGCGCTGTGGCTATGGTGGGCGGCGGGCCGCGTGCTGGTCTGGACCGGGCCGTGGGCGGTGGCGGCGGTGGTCGATTCGCTGTTCCTGCCGATCACGGCGCTGGTGCTGCTGCGCGTGCTGGTGGCCGCGGGCAACCGCCGCAACATGTTCCTGTCGGCGGTGCTGGCGCTGTTCGGCGTGCTCGACGCGCTGTTCCTCTGGTATGCCGCGGCGGGCCGCGCCGATCTCGCGCTGCGCACCGCCTATGCGGCGACCGGGCTGGTCGTGTTGTTCGTGGTGGTGATCAGCGGGCGCATCGTGCCGATGTTCACGATGAACGCGATCCCCGGCTTCACGCTGCGCCGCTTTCGCGTGGTGGAGAGGCTGGCCGCGCCGGCCGCCGTGCTGACGCTCGGCGCCGATGCGGCCGGCGCGCCGCCCGCGCTGCTGGCCGCGGCGGCGGCGGTCACCGCGCTGCTGCATGCGGCCCGGATCGTCGGCTGGCGGTCCTGGCGCGTGGGCAACCGGCCCATCCTCTGGATCCTCCATGTGTCCTGCCTGTGGATTCCCGCCGGCTTCGCGATGCTGGTGCTGGCCGCGGCCGGCGTCGTGCCGCATTCGCTGGCGCTGCATGCGCTGACGGTCGGCGCGATCGGCGGGGCGATCATCGCGATGGTCACGCGGACCGCGCTCGGCCACACCGGCCGCAAGCTCGTGGCGGGCCGCTGGGAGCAGTCGTGCTACTGGCTGATGATCGCGGCCGCGCTGCTGCGCGTGTTCGGGCCGCTGGTGCCGGTGGTGCCGTATATGGCGTGGATCGATGCGTCGGGCGGCTGCTGGATCGTCGCGTTTCTGGTCTACACGATCCGCTATACGCCGTTCCTGACGGCACCGCGCGTCGATGGTCGCGTGGATTGATGCCGGACGCATGCGTCCGGGCGGTTTGAGGCCGGCTCGAAGGACGCTGAGGCAGCCGGCGGGCGACGGGCGTGCGTGGTGGTGATGGGGATCGCGCCCGGAGGCGTTCGTTGCGGGTCCGCCGCGGGCGGTACGGCGGCACGCCCGATGTAGCTGACGCGCTCAATGCACCCCAAGCACCAACCCGCCCGACCCCGGCAGGCCGCCAAACCCGAACGGCCGCCACCCATCGCCTCAAGCCGTGCGCCGCAGCGCCAGCCGCTCCCACAGCAGGCCCGCGCGGCGCCCGCTGCCGCAATACGCGAGCACCGGCTTCGGCAGCGCGTCGAGCATCGCGCCGAACGCGTCCACCTGTGCCTCGCCGATCCGGTCGGCCGCCTCGACCGGCAGATAGCGCGCGTCGAGGCCCAGCTCGCGCGCGGCCGCGGCGATCTCCGCGAACGCGGGCTGATCGGCGCTCTCCCCGTCAGGGCGGTTGCAGATCACGGCGCGAAAGCCCGCGCCGCGGATCGCCTTCAGGTCGTCCGGCTGGATCTGGTGCGAGGCGGCGAAGCCGCTCTCGGCCGTGGCGCGGCATTGCTCGATGGCGCGCCGGAAGCTCGCGACGGCGAACGCGATGTCGTCCTCGCCGGTGAAGCGGCCCACGCTGAGGCGCACGGTACGGCCGGCCGCGGCGGCGTCGAGGCCGAGCGCCGTCAGCACGTGCGAAGGCTTGCCGGCCGCCGAATTGCAGGCCGAGGTGGACGACACGGCGAGCGCCTCGTCGAGCATGAACGGATGGAAGCCGGGCGCGGTCACGGTCAGGCTCAGCGTATGCGGAATGCGGCGCGCCGCGCGCGCGTTCTGCTCGACGCCGCCGATCGCGAGCACCGCGTCGCGCAGGCGCGTGGCGAGCGCGGCGATCCGTGCCGTGTCGGCGTCGAGTTCGCGGGCCGCCAGCTCGCAGGCGCGGCCCATGCCGACGATCTGGTGCGTGGCGAGCGTGCCCGAGCGCAGCCCCGATTCGTGGCCGCCGCCGTGCATCTGCGGCGCGATCCGGCCGGCCAGGCCGCGCCGCACGTACAGCGCGCCGATCCCCTTCGGCCCGTACACCTTGTGCGCCGACATCGACAGCAGGTCGATGCCGAGCGCCTGCACGTCGATCGGCGTCTTGCCGAGCGCCTGCGCCGCGTCCACGTGGAGCAGGGCGCCCGCTGCGTGGACGAGCCGCGCGATCGCGCCGACGTCGGTGAGCGTGCCGATCTCGTTGTTCACGAGCATCAGCGAGACGAGCCCCGTGTCGGGGCGCAGCGCGGCCGCCACGTCCTCGGGGCGGATCTCGCCGTCGCGCGCCGGCGCGACGTAGCTGACCGACAGGCCGCGCGCGGCGAGGCTCGCCATCG
This sequence comes from Burkholderia perseverans, assembly GCF_022870505.1. Lineage (NCBI taxonomy): Bacteria > Pseudomonadati > Pseudomonadota > Betaproteobacteria > Burkholderiales > Burkholderiaceae > Burkholderia > Burkholderia perseverans. The sequence continues at coordinate 2,374,804 of NZ_CP045093.1, read as the reverse complement.
TGTCGAGCACGGCCTTGTGCTCGATGCGGCTCGTCACCAGGTGGCGCCGCTCGGCGGCGTGGTCCGCGTAGCCCTTCAGCGCGAGGTTGTTCGACTCGGTGGCGCCCGAGGTCCAGACGATCTCGTCGGCGGCGGCGCCGATCAGCGCGGCCACCTGGGCGCGCGCGTGCTCGACCTTGTCGCGTGCGAGCCGGCCGGCGCGATGCGAGTTCGAGGCGGGGTTGCCGAAGATGCCGTCGGCGCCGAGGCAGGCGGCCATCGATTCGATCACGCGCGGGTCCACCGGCGTGGTGGCGGCGTAATCGAGGTAGTGCAATGCGTTGTTCTCGGTCATGTCCATGGCGTGCCATTACTCATCTGAAGCAGGGGAAATGATACGAGCGCGGGCTGGGAAAAAAACTCCAAAGTTGCGATGAATTCGTGCAAAGCATAGAAGAATTTTCTATGCGGCCGCGATGCCGGGGGAGCCGGCGGCCAATGCCGCGGACACGCTGCCGGCATGGCGGCAGCGCGCGCCGCCGGATCGCCGCTTTCGCCGCCCACGAGGCCGCACGCGGCTGCCGGCGCGGCCCGGCGGTGTGGATCCGCGTGCGCGGGCATGGGCGAACATGCGGCCGGTGCCGCGCCGCGCAGCGCTCAGCCGATCGGGAACGATTTTCGCTTCCGCCCTCGTCAAGCCACGCTGCCGGCCCCGGCCCGCGCCGGCCCGCCCGTCTCGCGCGGGCCGCATCGGCTAGACTCGACAGGCCGGGTTTCGACCGCATCGACGACTGGAGACTGGACACGCGTGGACACTGCCGCCGACCTGATCATCGCCCGCCCCGAAGGGCTCTACTGCCCGGCGGGCGGCTTCCACATCGATCCGTGGCGGCCGGTCGAGCGCGCCGTGATCACGCATGCGCATGCCGACCACGCGCGCGCCGGGCACGCGCGCTACCTGGCCGCGCAGCCGGGGCTTGGCGTGCTGCGCGCGCGGCTGCCCGGCATCGAGGTGCAGGGCCTTGCCTACGGCGAGCGGATCGAGATCAACGGCGTGCGCGTGTCGCTGCATCCGGCCGGGCACGTACTGGGCTCGGCGCAGGTGCGCGTCGAGCACGGCGGGCGCGTCTGGGTGGCCTCGGGCGACTACAAGGTCGAGCCCGATCCGACCTGCGCGCCGTTCGAGCCGGTGCGCTGCGACACCTTCATCACCGAATCGACGTTCGGCCTGCCGATCTACCGCTGGGAGCCGGCGCCGGCCATCTTCGCCGGCATCGACGCCTGGTGGCGGCACAACGCGGCGCAGGCGCGCGCCTCGGTGCTGTTCTGCTACGCGTTCGGCAAGGCGCAGCGCGTGCTGGCCGGAATCGACCGCGGTATCGGCCCGATCTTCTGCCACGGCGCCGTCGAGCCGCTGAACCGCGCCTATCGCGAGGCCGGCGTCGATCTGCCCGCCACGCGCCTCGTCAGCGAAATCGAAGCGCGCGACAAGGCCGCGTTCCGCGGCGCGCTGGTCATCGCGCCGCCGTCCGCGCAGGGCAGCGCGTGGCTGCGCCGCTTCGGCGACTACAGCGACGCGTTCGCCTCGGGCTGGATGCGCCTGCGCGGCACGCGGCGCCGGCGCGGCGTCGATCGCGGCTTCGTGCTGTCGGACCACGCCGACTGGCCGGGCCTGCAGCAGGCGATCGGCGCGAGCGGCGCCGAGCGTGTGATCGTCACGCACGGCCAGATCGAGCCGATGGTGCGCTGGCTCACCGAGCAGGGGCTCGACGCCGGCGCGTTCGCGACCGAGTACGGCGACGAGGCGCTCGATGCGGGCGATGCGCTCGATTCGGGCGATTCGGTTGGCGCGGGCGAGGCAGCGGCCGGGCCGGACCCGCAAGGTGGGCCTGACGCGGCGGATGCGCCGGACCCGGTCGCGAGCGCGCCGCGATGAAACGCTTCGCGACGCTCTATGCCGCGCTCGACGCGACCACTTCCACCAACGTCAAGCTCGAGGCGCTGATCACTTATTTCGCGAGCGCCGCACCCGAGGACGCGGCCTGGGCCTCGTATTTCCTCGCGGGCGGCAAGCCGCGCCAGACGGTGCCCACGCGCGTGCTGGCCGACGCCGCGCGCGAGCGCGCCGGCCTGCCGGAGTGGCTGTTCGAGGAGTCGTATCAGGCCGTGGGCGACCTGGCCGAGACGATCGCCCACGTGCTGCCGCCGCCCGCGCGCGAATCGGCGCTGGGGCTCGCGCAATGGATCGAGCAGCGCGTGCTGGGCCTGCGCGGCCTCGATCCGCCGGCGCTGCGCGAGCGCCTGACCGGCTACTGGGACGAACTGGACTGGAGCGAGCGCTTCCTGCTCACCAAGCTGATCGGCGGTGGCTTCCGGGTGGGCGTGTCGCGGCAGCTGGTGGTGCGCGCGCTCGCGCAGGTGGCGGGCGTGGACCACAAGCGCATCGCGCAGCGCATGGTCGGCTGGACCGACTCGCGGCAGGCGCCGAGCGCCGCGCGCTATCTGCGGCTGGTCGCGCCCGAGGCCGACGGCGACGATCCGGCGGCGCCGCATGAAAGCGACCTCGGCCTGCCCTATCCGTTCTTCCTCGCGCATCCGCTGCAGGCCGATCCGGCCACGCTCGGGCCGCCGGCCGACTGGATCGTCGAATGGAAGTGGGACGGCATCCGCGCCCAGCTCGTCAAGCGCGCGGGCCGCGTCTGGCTCTGGTCGCGCGGCGAGGATCTCGTCACCGAGCGCTTCCCGGAACTGGCCGCGCTCGGCGAGGCGCTGCCCGACGGCACCGTGATCGACGGCGAGATCCTCGCCTGGGAGCCGGGCGCCGACGCGCCGCTGCCGTTCGCGCGCCTGCAGCCGCGCATCACGCGCAAGTCGCTGACGAAGAAGGTGCTGGCCGATTCGCCGGCGGCGCTGCTCGCCTACGACCTGCTCGAAGCCGACGGCCGCGACCTGCGCGGCGAGCCGCTCACGGCGCGGCGCGCACGGCTCGAGGCGCTGGCCGGGGCGCTGTCGCGCACGCTCGCGGTCGATCTGCTGCGCGTCTCGCCGCGCGTGACGGCGGATGGCTGGCCGGCGCTCGCCGCGCGGCGCGCCGAGAGCCGCGCGCGCGGCGTGGAGGGGCTGATGCTGAAGGCGGCGGCGTCGGAGTACGGCGTCGGGCGCACCAAGGCGTCGGGCGTCTGGTGGAAGTGGAAGATCGAGCCGTATGCGATCGACGCGGTGCTGCTCTACGCGCAGCGCGGCCACGGCCGGCGCGCGAGCCTCTATACCGACTTCACGTTCGCGGTGTGGGACGAGGCCGACGGCGTGCGCACGCTGGTGCCGTTCGCCAAGGCCTATTCGGGGCTGACCGACGAGGAGATGCGCCAGGTGGATGCCGTGGTGCGCAAGACGACGATCGAGAAGTTCGGCCCGGTGCGCAGCGTCACGCCGACGCTCGTGTTCGAGATCGGTTTCGAAGGAATCCAGGCGAGCCCGCGCCACAAGTCGGGCATCGCCGTGCGGTTCCCGCGCATGCTGCGCTGGCGCACCGACAAGTCGATCGAGGAGGCGGATACGCTCGACATGCTGAAGGGCTTCTTGAACGGGGCGCCGGGATGAGCGGGGCGCGCGGGTTCGACGAGCCGGACGAGTCAGCCGGTGGCGACGGCGGTGACGATCGTGCCGCGTCGCGCGACGCGCCCGATGCGGAGCGGCATCGGGCGCGCGCGCCGCGCGGGCGCCGCATCCCGCGCACGCGCGCGGCGCAGGCGAAGCGCGACGCGGTTGCCGAGGCGTTTCGGCCCGCGCCGTTCGCGTTCGACGCGGCCGCGGCGCGCCGGCCGATCGGCGAGCGCATCGCCGCGTGGCTCGCGGCGCAGGACCGGCAGCCGTTCGCGTTCCAGCAGGAGGTCTGGCGCGAGATCGCGCGCGGCGCGAGCGGGCTGCTGCATGCCACGACGGGGGCCGGCAAGACCTGGGCGGTCTGGCTCGGCGCGCTGGCTGCCTATGCGGGGGAGGAGGGGCGTGGGGCGGCGGCCGACGGCGCGGATGTCGAGGACTCGCAGGCCGAACCGCCGGATCAGGACGCGTCGGATTCGCAAGCCTGGAACATGTGGGACCCAGATGTACGAGCTTCGGACACGCATGATTCGGATGCGCGGGCATCGGATCTGCGAGACCAGGAAGTGCGAGACCTGAAAGCCCGAGGTTCAAACCGGCAAGCCAAGACGGCAAAACCCGCCGCGCAAGCCGTGCTGGCCGCCGTGCGCCGCGCCGGCCTGCCGGCTCCGCTGACGGTGCTCTGGATCACGCCGATGCGCGCGCTCGCGGCCGACAGCGCGCGCGCCCTGCAGGCAGCGGTGTCGGGTCTCGGCGTGGCGTGGACGGTGGGGCTGCGCACGGGCGACACGCCGTCCGCCGAGCGCAGCCGGCAGAACCGCCGCATGCCGTCGGCGCTCGTCACCACGCCCGAGAGCCTGTCGCTGCTGCTGACGCGTGCCGATGCGCGCGAGACGCTCGCGCGGCTGCGGCTGGTGGTGGTCGACGAATGGCACGAGCTGCTCGGCAACAAGCGCGGCACGCAAACCCAGCTCGCCATCGCGCGCCTCGCGCACTGGCGCCCGGCATTGCAGGTCTGGGGGCTGTCGGCCACGCTCGGCAACCTCGCGCTCGCGCACGACGCGCTGCTGCACGCGGTGCGCACGCCGCGCGTGGTCGTGCGCGGCGCGCAGCCGAAGCCGCTGGTGGTCGATACGCTGATCCCCGAGACCATCGAGCGCTTCCCGTGGGGCGGCCATCTCGGCACGCGGCAGGTGGGCGCCGTGGCCGACGGGATCGACGCCGCGCGCAGCTCGCTGGTGTTCACCAACACGCGCTCGCAGGCGGAAAGCTGGTATCAGGCGCTGCTCGAACGGCGGCCCGACTGGGCCGGCCTGATCGCGCTGCATCACGGCTCGCTCGACCAGTCGGTGCGCGACTGGGTCGAACTCGGCCTCAAGAACGGCAAGCTCAAGGCCGTGGTCTGCACCTCGAGCCTCGATCTCGGCGTCGATTTCCTGCCGGTCGAGCGCGTGTTCCAGATCGGCTCGCCGAAGGGCGTCGCGCGCCTGATGCAGCGCGCCGGCCGCTCGGGCCACGCGCCGGGCCGCACCTCGCGCGTGACCCTCGTGCCGACCCACGCGCTGGAGCTGGTGGAGGCCGCCGCCGCGCGCTGGGCCATCGGCGCGGGCCGCATCGAGGGGCGCGAGATGCCGCTCAAGCCGCTCGACGTGCTGGTGCAGCATCTGGTGACGGTGGCGATCGGCGGCGGCTTCACGCCGCGCGCGCTCTACGACGAGGTGCGCACGGCCTATGCCTATCGCGATCTCACGCAGGCCGAGTTCGACTGGGCGCTGGCCTTCGTCGAGCGCGGCGGCGCCTCGCTGTCGGCCTATCCCGACTATCACCGCGTGGCGGCCGATGCCGACGGCATCTATCGCGTGCCGCGCGAGGACCTGGCGCGGCGCCACCGCAACAACGTCGGCACCATCGTGGCCAACGCCAGCATCCACGTGGCCTGGCTGGCGGGCGGGCGCATCGGCACCCTGGAGGAGTCGTTCATCTCGCGCCTGAAGCCCGGCGACGTCTTCATGTTCGCCGGCCGCGCGCTCGAACTGGTGCGCGTGCGCGACATGACGGCCTACGTGCGGCGCGCGGCCCGCTCGCGCGGCGCGCTTCCGCAATGGGCGGGCAGCCGGATGCCGCTGTCGTCGGAGCTGGCCGACGCGGTGCTGGTGATGCTCGCGCGCGCGCGCGACGGCGAGGCCGGCGGCGAACCGGAGATGCGCGCGGTGGCGCCGCTGCTGGAACTGCAGGCGCGCTGGTCCGCGCTGCCCGGCCCCGGCGTGCTGGTGGTCGAGCGCGTGCGCACGCGCGAGGGCCATCACCTGTTCTGCTATCCGTTCGCCGGCCGCATGGCGCACGTCGGGCTCGGCGCGCTGATCGCGTGGCGCGTCGCGCGCGACCGGCCCAGCACGTTCTCGATCTCGATGAACGACTACGGCTTCGAGCTGCTGTCGGCGCAGCCGTTCGACTGGCCGGCGCTGATCGACGGCGGCCTGTTTTCGCCGGACGGGCTGGAGCACGACATCCTCGCGAGCCTCAACGCCTCCGAGCTGGCCGCGCGCCGTTTCCGGGAGATCGCGCGCGTCTCGGGGCTGGTGTTCCAGGGCCATCCGGGGCAGCAGAAAAGCGCGCGGCAGCTGCAGGCCTCGAGCAGCCTGTTCTACGAGGTGTTCCGCCAGCACGACGGCGCGAACCTGCTGCTCGCACAGGCCGATCGCGAGGTGATGCTCGAGGAACTCGAGCTGCGGCGCATCCGGGACGCGCTGGAACGCATGCGCGAGAGCCGGCTGGTGCTGACGCAGCCGGCGAAGCCGACGCCGTTCGCGTTCCCGCTGATCGTCGCGCGCCTGCGCGAGAAGGTCAGCACCGAGCAGCTGGCCGACCGCGTCGAGCGCATGCTCGCCGCGCTCGAGAATACGGCCCGACGCGAGGCGGCGCATGACCGGGACTGACGGGACGCTGACGATCGAACTGGGCGGGCACGCGCTGCGGTTGTCGGCCGGGCGCGCGGCGTTCGATCCGGTGCGGCGCAGCCTGTTCGTGGCGGACGTGCATCTGGGCAAGGACGCCGTGTTCCGCGCGCGCGGCATTCCCGTGCCGGCCGGCGCGACCGGCGTGGCGCTGGCGCGGCTCGACCGGCTGATCGCGGCGCATCGGCCGGCCTCGATCGTGTTTCTCGGTGATCTGCTGCACGCGCGCGAAGCGCATGCCGACGAGCTGCTGGGCGCGCTGCGTAGGTGGCGCGGGCGGCACGCGGCACTGCGGCTCGTGCTCGTCGAGGGCAATCATGACCGGCATGCCGGCGCGCTGCCGGCCGAGTTCGGCGTCGAGCCCGTGAGCGAGCCGTATCGGTTCGGGCCTTGGGCGCTTTGCCATCATCCGGGTGGGGTGGACGGCGCTTATGCGCTGGCGGGGCACGAGCATCCGGTGCTGCGGCTCGCGGCGGGCGCTGATCGCGTGCGCCTGCCGTGCTTCCGGTTCGGCGCGCGGGCCGGCGTGCTGCCGGCCTTCGGCGAATTCACCGGCGGCTTCGAGGTGGGCGCGGCGGCGCGGGCGGCGGGCGAGGCCGTGTACGTGGTGGCCGGCGACCGCGTGCTGGCCGTGCCGCGCTGAACGGCCGGCGGCGGCCGGCTGCCCTGGCTCCTCATACGGGACGTTCGCGACCGTTCAGGCTGGAGCCGGCCGGCACGCCGGGCACGGCGCGGAGCGGTCGTGCCGGCCGCTATCGATCAGGCCACGCGCGTTACGCCGCGCCGTCCGTCGAACGGCTCAGCGCTTCCCAGGCATCGATTTCCTCGGCCATCGACGCCAGCTTGCCGCGCACCAGCGCGAGCGCGTCGCTGCCGAGCAGCAGATGCGCGGGCGGCGTGTCGCTGTCGATCGCGGTCAGCATCGCGCGGGCGGCCTTCACCGGGTCGCCGAGCTGCTTGCCGCTCTTTTCCTCGCGCGCGGCGCGGATCGGATCGAACAGCGCGTCGTAGTCGGCAATCGTGCGCGGTGTGCGCACCATCGAGCGGCCCGCCCAGTCGGTGCGGAACGAGCCCGGCGCCACCGCCGTCACGGCGATGCCGAACGGCGCGACTTCCTTGCCGAGCACCTCGGAGATGCCTTCCAGCGCGAACTTGCTGCCGCAGTAATAGGCGATGCCCGGCATCGTGATGAAGCCGCCCATCGAGGTGATGTTGAGGATGTGCCCGCGCCGCCGGGCGCGCATGAACGGCAGCACGGCCTTCGTCATGGCCACCGCGCCGAACACGTTGACGTCGAACTGCCGGCGCATCTCGTCGAGCGACGATTCTTCCATGACGCCTTCGTGGCCGTAGCCGGCGTTGTTGACGAGCACGTCCACCGGGGCGACGTTCGCCTCGATGTCGGCCACCACGCCGTCGATCGCGTCGAAATCGGTCACGTCGAGCAGGCGGGCCACCGCGCGGGCCGGATCGAGCGCCTCGAACGCCTGCCGCGCCGCCTCGTTGCGCACCGTGCCGACCACGCGATGGCCGGCCGCGAGCGCCTCGCGCGCCAGCGCCTGGCCGAACCCGCTGCTGACGCCGGTAATGAGCAGAGTCTTGGGGGAGGACATGGCAACGACTCCTGGAAAATTGAATGAGCTTGCATGCTATTCTCCTGAGCCGAGCTTTTGCAGGCCCGTTATTCTGCTTTTCTTGCCTATTTCTATGAGGCCACCCGATCCACGATGAAACCGCCGAGCCCCGCCGCCGCCCGGCCCGGCGACCGGCAGCGCATGGTGACGCTGCTGCGCTCGCTCGCGCCCGCCGAAGGCTACAACCTGACGCCGCTGCCCGACGTGCGCGTGTTGCGCTCTGACCGCCCGCTCGCGCGCACGCCGGTGCTCTACGATCCCGGCATCGTGATCGTCTGCCAGGGCCGCAAGCGCGGCTATTTCGGCGATGAAGTCTATCTGTACGACGAGCAGCACTATCTGGCGGTGGCCGTGCCGGTGCCGTTCACGATGGAGACCGACGCCACGCCCGCGCGCCCGCTGCTCGCGCTGTATCTGCACCTCGATTTCCAGGTGGCGGCCGAGCTGATGATCCAGATCGATCGCCAGCCCGCGCCGGCGCGCGCCGAGGCGCCGCGCAGCATGATGTCGAGCCCGATGGACGCGCCGCTGCGCGCCACCGTGCTGCGCTTCCTGGAGGCGATGCAGCGGCCGCTCGATGCGGCGATCCTCGGCCCGTCGCTGGTGCGCGAGCTGTATTTCCGCGTGCTGACCGGCGCGCAGGGCGACGCGATGCGCGCCGCGCTGGCGATGCAGGGCCAGTTCGGCAAGATCGGCAAGGCGCTGCGCCGGATCCACGCCACCTACGCGCAGCCGCTCGACCTGTCGCTGCTGGCCGACGAGGCCGGCATGAGCGTGCCCACCTTCCACAGCCACTTCAAGGCCATCACGCAGACCTCGCCGATGCAGTACGTGAAGTCGACGCGCCTGCATCAGGCACGGCTGCTGATGGTGCGCCAGGACATGACGGCCGAGGCCGCCTGCCATGCCGTCGGCTACGCGAGCGCCTCGCAGTTCAACCGCGAATTCAAACGGCTGTTCGGCGCGACGCCGGCCGCCGAGACGAGGCGCATGCGCGAGAGTTTCGCGCTGCCGCCGCCGTTTGCCGGCTCCGAATACGTTTCATCGCATTGAGGCGCGCCGGGTTCATTCGCGGGGTCGTTCGCCGGTCCGGCCGGCCGATTCAGCCCGGTGTGTCGGCCTCGAAGAAGCCGAGATAGGCGGGCGCGTCGGCGGCCGGCGACGCATCGGCGAGCCGCGCCGACGCGTCGATCGACTGCAGCGTGGCGAGCGTCGCATGACGGTTCGTGATGAGGTGCCACGGGTAGGGCGAGGCGGGTTCGTGATGGTCGCTGTAGGCGGCGGCGAGCCGCGCCGCCTCGAGCGCGGCGGCGAGCTGGTCGCGCCCCGGCGAGTGGATCGCGAAGCCTTCGTTGGCGAGCGCGGTGGTGTCGTAGCCGAGCTGGGCGTAGAGATAGGCCTTGGCGAGCCGGTCGCGCGCATCGGCTTCGCGCGACTGCGCGATCAGTTCGGCCGTCTGCGCGTCCACCAGCTGGCCGCCGGCGATCAGCGGCGGGCGGTCCGGCGACCACGCTTCCGGCGGGCAGGCCTTCGAGGCGGGATCGAGCACCAGCGCCGGGCTGACCTCGGCCGGATAGATCCGGCACACGCGCGGGCGCAGCTCGTAGGCCCCGCAGGCCATGTCCGCGCGCAGATGCGGGCACGGCCCCGCGAACGACGCCACCAGCGTCACGGACACGCGCACCGGCAGCGTTCCGCAGTGCGCCGCGAACGAGCGGCGCCGCTTGTGCTGCGCCAGCGCGTTGTCGGGCGGCGGCTCCTCGGGCCACGGGATCGCGTCGCTGAACAGCTGCACCTCGCCGCCGCGCGCGAGCCAGATGATGGCTTCGTCGACGGACAGCGGCAGGCGCAGGTCGTGGCAGCAGCGGCCGCACATCGTGCATGAGAAATGAAGGGACATGGTGGGGCGCTCGGGCGGCAGAATGGGTCCGAACGGTCAGTTCGCTGCGCGGGCCGTGCCGGTTACAGCCATGCATGCGAAAAGTTGCCGGCGCGCCGCCGGCCGGCCACCGCCATCGGGCGATCGGCACCCGCCCGGATGCGCCCGCCCGCGCCCGGCGGCAGCCGCCTCAGGCCAACCCGGCGCGCTGCCGCCCGCTACCGCCGTTCCGCGCCCGCGCTCAAACCCGCTCCCCCGCCGCGTATTTCCCCGGCGACGTGCCGAGCGCCTTGCGAAACATCGTCACGAAGCTGCCCGCGCTCTCGTAGCCGAGCCCGTCGGCCACCTCCTGCACCGGCGTACCGGTGCTGAGCCACTTCACGGCCAGCATCAGGTGCAGCTGGCGGCGCCACTGGCCGAAGCTCATGCCGGTCTCGCGCGCGAGCAGGCGCGCCAGCGTGCGTTCGCTGAGCCCCACGCGTTTCGCCCAGGTGGCGATGGTGCCGCGTTCGGCCGGCTCGGCCATGATCGCGTCGACGATCCGGCGCAGCCGCGCGTCGGCCGGCATCGGCAGATGCAGCTTGTCGGTGGGCGCCGCCGCGAGTTCGTCGAGCAGCAGCGTGACGAGCCGCGATTCCACGCCGCCCTCGGCATAGAGCAGCGGCAGGCTGGCGGCGCGGATCACCAGCTCGCGCAACAGCGGCGTGGCGGACACCGCACAGCAGGCCGGCGGCAGGCCCGCGGCGGCGGCGCCGTCGATGAAGGCGACGTAGCACTCCACCGTGCCGGCGGTGGCCATCTTGTGCAGCACGCCGCCCGGCACCCAGATCGCGCTCTGCGGCGGCACCATCCAGAGGCTGCCCTCCACCTCGCCGGTCAGCACGCCGCGCAGCAGCAGCACGAACTGGCCTTTTTTATGGCGATGGAAGTGCATCTCCTGGCGGTCCGGATTCTGCCGGTCGAGATCGGCCATCACGATGCCGGAGGCGCCGAAGGTCACCACGGGACGCGGCACGAGATCGGGGTCGAGCCATTCGATGGGCTGCTGCAGGTCGGTCAGGACGGGCATGGTGGCGAGGCGGGCCGGTGGCGCGCCGGGGCGGCGAGCCCGAACGCAGGTTGGCAGGAAATCCGAATATTCTGGCAATCTTACCCAATGTGGCCAGCGCGATGAATCCCTACCATGCCGGAACGGCGGCAAGCGGACTTCCCCGCGCCGCATTTTCCGGAGTCGACGACACCATGGATTCACTGAGTACCGGCCGCGTGGCGCAAACCCTGCAACGGCTGTTCACGGAGGCGGAGCAGGCCGACCGGCCGCTGATGGAGTCGTTCATGCAGGCCGAGCAGCCCGAGCAGCTGATGGCCGAGATCATCGCCGAGCATTTCGCCGGCGAGGCGCGCGACCTGCGAGGCTTCTATCACGGCTACGCCGACAATTTCCTGAACGTGGCGCCCGAATACGGCCGCTTCCTCTACCAATGCGCGCGTGCGCGACAGGCCACGCGGATCGTCGAGTTCGGCACCTCGATGGGCATCTCCACGATCCACCTCGCCTCGGCGCTGCGCGACATGGGCGGCGGCCGGCTGATCGGCACCGAACTGGAGCCCGGCAAGGCGGCGCGCGCGCGGGCCAACCTCGAGGCGGCGGGGCTTGCCGATCTGGTCGAGATCCGGGTGGGCGACGCGCGCGAGACGCTGGCCGACCTCGACGGCGAGATCGACCTGGTGCTGCTCGACGGAGCGTTCAGCCTTTACCTGCCGGTGCTGAAGCTGCTCGAGCCGCACCTGAAAAGCGGCGCACTGGTGCTGGCCGAAAACGCCTTCGAGCATGACAACCCGTATCTGGCCTATGTCCGCGATCCCGCGAACGGCTACCTCTCGCAGCCGATCCCGATCAGCGAGGGGCGCGGTAACGAATTCAGCGTCGTCACGCGCTGAGCGGCGCGCGTCTGTCGGGATTTTCCGGGACGTAAGCGAAGTCGGCACGCCGTGCCGGATACGGGCGAGGCGCCGCCGTGTTACCGTGTTCCCACATCGTGCATGCCAGGTCGGTGTGCTGCTGTCGAGTAATTTGTAAGGAATACTGATCGGTATCGACGCGGCACGCCGATGCTGCCCGAACGCGAAACGATCGCGGCGAACGATAACGGTTTCCGGAACGGTTCGTGGCCGGCGAAGCGAGGGCGATTCGACGTGGCCGTTGCGCGTGACGGGCGGCATGCGCGGTGAGAGGGGCGGGTAGCACGCGGTTCGCATCACGCAGGGCCGGTGGCGGCATGATCCGGGCGGGCCGAGGGCCGGCGGATACGCGCGTGCCGGTCTCGTATCCAACCAGCCCGGCGCGGCCTCGGGCCGAGGCGCGGTGTCGGGCGTGAGACGAGACAGTCCGATGACAACGAACGACACAACGAACAACAGGGCAACGAACGACACGACGAAGCACGCCACGACCAGCAGGTCCGCATGGGGGCGCCTGCGCCGCGCCCCGATCATCGCCGCCATCGCCGCCGGCGTCATGACGGCCGCCGCGAGCGCCGATGCGCAGGCCCTGTCGATGCTGCGCGCGAGCGGCCGGCAGATCGTCGATGCGAGCGGAAAGAGCGTGGCGCTGCGCGGCGTGAACCTGGGCGGCTGGTTCGTGATGGAGAGCTACATGTCGCCGATGGACGCCGGCAGCCTGACCGACACCTACAGCGTGATGACGCAGCTCGACGCCTCGTATGGCGTGGCCGAGGAACGCGTGCTGATGAAGGCCTACCAGGACACCTGGATCCAGGCGCAGGACTTCGCCAACATCAAGGCGGGCGGCTTCAACACGGTGCGCGTGCCGCTCTGGTGGGGGCAGTTCTTCGACCTGACCAACCCCACCATTCCGGGCTGGCGCAGCGACGCGTTCGCGGAACTCGACCAGCTCGTCGCCAACGCGGCCGCGAACGGCATCTACGTGATCTTCGACATGCATGGCGTGATCGGCGGGCAGGGCACCGACCCCGACACCGGCCGCGCCAACGTCAACCAGTTCTGGAGCAACAGCGAGTACCAGTCCGACACCGCCTGGATGTGGTGGCAGATCGCGAACCACTTCAAGGGCAACGCGACCGTGGCCGGCTACGACCTGATCAACGAGCCGACCGGCGCGCCGGACACGGCGGCGGTATGGAGCGCGTATGCGAAGCTCTATACCAGCATCCGCAGCGCCGACCCCGATCACATGATCTTCATCGAGGGCACGTTCGGCAACTGGAACTGGGACATGCTGCCCCCGCCTTCACAGTACGGCTGGACCAACGTCGTCTACGAGATGCACGAGTACCAGTGGAACGCGAACGGCAACGCGTCGGTGATCGACGCGGGCGCGGACCGCCAGGCCACCGACTTCGCCAACCACGCCTCCTGGAACGTGCCTGGCTACATCGGCGAATTCAACGCGTTCCAGGGCGGCGCCGCCGCGTGGCAGCACAGCATCACGGCCTACGACAACGCCGGGCTGAGCTGGACCTCGTGGGCCTACAAGGCCGTGAACGGCGTGGCGCCGAACTACTGGGGCTGGTACGACCCGACCTACTGGCCGGCGCGGCCGAACGTGTCGACCGATTCGGCCTCGGAGATCCAGCGCAAGTGGCAGCTGTGGTCGACCAGCGCGACCTTCGCGAAGAACACGGCGATCAACCTGAAGCCGTCTTATTGACGGGCGCACCCCGCGGCGGGCGGCGGGACCGCCCGCCTGCGCGATGCCACGGCGCAATGGTATGCTGCCTCGCCGGAAATTCAACCGCCGAACATCGAGGGAAACATGAGCGCGTTCCTGCAAGGGCTTTTCAACGATCCTGAATTCGTGGCGCAGATCGAGGACGGTATCCGCGATCGGCTGATCGGTCAGGAAACCGATCTCGACCATCGCGACGTGAACTGGGATCCGCCTGCCACGATCACCGATGCGACCGTCACCGAACTCGACTTCACGCCGGGCGACTCGCCCGACAGCAGCATCGAGGTGACCGGGCGCGCCAACGTGACGGTCCATTACATCGACTCGAACGACGAGAACAGCGAGCACGAGATCACGCTCGACGGCGACGTGATGGCCACCATCTCGCTGGACCTGCCCGACGACGTGACCGACGACAGCGACGCCGAGGACTTCCTCGACGACGTGGAAGTGGACTGGGACGCCGACGACGTGACGTTCAGCCCCGACGTCGAGGGCGAGGAGCCGCCCGAGGATGACTACGACGACGAGGATGGCCCGCGCGGGAACGATGACGAGGACGAGCGGGACTGACGTGCCCCCGGGGTCGAAGCCGCAAGCCGGCGGCGGGTTAACCCTTTCTGGTTCGGGCCACGCCCGGCCCATAAGATGGGGCGGCAACCGAAGCGAACCCGCATCCGCTTGACGGAGAGAACGCCATGCCGACCTATGTCGTGTCCGCCGCCGAAGGCCGTTTCAGCCAGGAAGAGAAGGAGAGGATCGCGCGCGGCATCACGCAGGCGCATAGCGGTGCCACCGGCGCGCAAGGTTTCTTCGCGCAGGTGATCTTCCAGTGGATCGCGGCCGACGATCATTTCCTCGGTGGGCGCGTCCACGATGCGGACCCCATCTACGTCCACGGCACGATTCGCGCCGGACGCACGGCCGAACAGAAAAGCCGCCTGCTGGAGGACCTCGTCGAGGTCGTCGCCGGCGCGGCGAACACCGGCAGGCGCCACGTCTGGGTCTATCTCGCGGAGCTGCCGCCGGCCCAGATGGCCGAGTACGGCCGGGTGCTGCCGCAGCCGGGCGGCGAAGCCGGCTGGCTCGAGGCGCTGCCGGCCGAGGACCGCGACTCCCTGCTCGGCCTCGACAAGTAAGCCTCGACAAGTAAGCCGCGGCGCGGCCGGCATACCGGCAGCGCCGCGTGCCTCGTCAGCCCGCCACGCGCGACTTCGCGCGATACAGCCCGATCACGGACGAGAAATCCAGCCCGCCGCCGCCGTTCGCGCTGAGCGCCTGGTACAGCTGCTGCGCGAGCGCGCCGAGGTAGGCCGGCTGCCGGACCGACTTCGCCGCGTCGGTGGCGAGGCCGAGATCCTTCAGCATCAGGTCGGTGCCGAAGCCGCCGGTGTAGCCGCGCGAGGCCGGCGCGGTCTCGATCACGCCCGGGAACGGGTTGTAGGTGTCCGCGCTCCAGCAGCGCCCGGTCGAATGCGAGACGATTCCGCCCAGCACCTTCGGGTCGATGCCGAGCGCCTCGCCCAGCGCCATCGCCTCCGACACGCCGGCCATGGTGATGCCGAGGATCAGGTTGTTGCAGATCTTCGCCACCTGGCCCGTCGAGACCTCGCCGCAACGCACGACGTTGCTGCCCATCGCGCGCAGCAGCGGCTCGATGGTCTCGAACAGCGGTTGCGCGGCGCCGACCATGAAGGTCAGCGTGCCGGCCGCCGCGCCGCCCGTGCCGCCCGAGACGGGCGCATCCACGAAGCGGTTGCCGTGTGCCTCGGCAACCTCGGCCATGGCCTTCACCGTGGCCGGATCGATGGTGCTGCAATCGATCACGATCGCGCCCGGCGCGAGGCCGGCCAGCACGCCGTCGTCGCCCGTCAGCACGTGCCGCACGTGGGCGGCGGCCGGCAGCATCGTGATCACGCGCTCGGCGTCGTTCGCCGCGTCCTTCGGCGAACGCGCCACGCTCGCCCCGGCGTCGGCCAGCGTGCGCAGCGCGGCCGCGTCGAGGTCGAACACGCGCAGCGCGTGCCCCGCCTTCAGCAGGTTGAGCGCCATCGGCGCGCCCATGTTGCCGAGCCCGATGAATCCGATCTTCATGATGTGCTGTCCTCGTCGCGTGGCTCAGCGCAGGCTGATGGTGGTGTTCACGCCGTCGTTGACGGTCGCGTCGTCGAACCAGCGCGCCGTCACGGTCTTGGTCTGGGTGTAGAACTGCACCACCTGCTTGCCGTAGGGGCCGAGGTCGCCGAGCTTCGAGCCGCGCGAGCCGGTGAAGCTGAAGTACGGCACCGGCACCGGGATCGGGATGTTGATGCCGACCTGGCCGATGTCGATCTCGCTCTGGAACTTGCGCGCCGCCGCGCCGCTCTGCGTGAACAGCCCCACGCCGTTGCCGAACGGGTTCGCGTTGACGAGCGCGATCGCCTCGTCGAGCGTGGCCGCCGTCAGCACCACCAGCACCGGCCCGAAGATCTCCTGCGTGTAGATCGACATGTCGGTGGTGACGTCGCTGAAGATGGTCGGGCCGACGAAGTTGCCGTGCTCGTAGCCCGCCACCGTCACGTCGCGGCCGTCCAGCGCGAGCGTCGCGCCGGCCGCGATGCCTTCCTCGATCAGCGACAGCACGCGCGCCCTGGCGGCCTTCGAGACCAGCGGGCCGACGTCGGTGCCGGCCTCCACGCCCGCGTTCACCTTCAGCGTCCTGGCCTTGGCGACGAGATCCGGCAGCCACTCGCGCGCGGCGCCCACCAGCACCACCGCCGAGGTGGCCATGCAGCGCTGGCCGGCCGCGCCGAAGCCGGCGCCGGCCAGCGCGTTGAGGGTCTGCTCGCGGTTCGCGTCGGGCAGCACCACCGCGTGGTTCTTCGCACCCATCATCGACTGCACGCGCTTGCCGTGCTCGCTGCCGAGCCGGTACACGTGGGTGCCCACGGCGGTCGAGCCGACGAACGAGATCGCCTTGACGAGCGGATGCGTGCAGATCGCGTCCACCACCTGCTTGCCGCCGTGGACCACGTTGAGCACGCCCTTCGGCACGCCGGCCTCGATCGCGAGCTTGACCAGTTCCATGGTGGAGAGCGGATCCTGCTCGGACGGCTTCAGCACGAAGGTGTTGCCGCAGACCAGCGCCATCGGGAACATCCAGAGCGGGATCATGGCGGGGAAGTTGAACGGCGTGATGCCGGCGCACACGCCGAGCGGCTGGCGCAGCGTGTAGGTGTCGACGCTGCCGGCCACGTTCTCGGCGAACTCGCCGAGCTGGAGCGTGCCGATCGAGCAGGCATGCTCGACCACTTCGAGCCCGCGGAAGATGTCGCCCTCGGCGTCGGGCAGCGTCTTGCCCTGTTCGGCGGTCAGCACGGCCGCGATGCGGGTCTGGTTCGCGCGGATCAGCTCCTGGTACTTGAGCATGATGCGCATGCGCGCGCCGATCGGGGTGGTCTTCCACTTCGCGAACGCCGCGTGCGCGGCGCGGGCGGCCGCGTCGACCTCGTCGACGGTGGCGAACGGCACGCGCGCGAGCACCTCCTGCGTGGCGGGATTGACGATGTCGCGCCACTCGCTCGTGCTCGACTCGACGAATTCGCCGTCGATCAGCAGCGGAACCTTGGCAACGGTTGCTACGTTATCCTGAATGACTGCGTTCATGCTTGACTCTCTGGTTGAATTGGCGTGGCCCTGCACGCCGGATTGAATGAGGGGGAAGGCCGGCCCGCGCTTCCTGCGCGCCGGCCGGCGTCGCGGGTCAGGCCGCCTGGCGCGGTTCCCTGCCGTCGCGCAGGCACGCGGCACACAGCAGCGCGATGATGCCGAGCGCGACCATGTAGGCCACCACGTAGCGCGGTTGGCCGCCGCCCGCCGCCAGTAGCGCGGTGGCGATCATCGGCGCGATGCCGCCGCCGAGCACGCCGGCCATCTGGACCGACACCGAGATGCCGCTGTAGCGCACCTGTGCCGGGAACTGCGCGGCGAAGAACTGCGATTCCGGCGCGTAGAGGATCGGGAACACCACGCCCACGCCGAGCACCATCGCCCACCAGACCAGCATGGCGTGCCGCGTTTCCAGCATCGAGAAGAACGGCGCCGAGAACAGGCACATCACCACCAGGCCGATCATGAACAGCCGCTTCTGGCCGATGTAGTCGCTGAGGTAGCCGGCCAGCGGCATCGTGAACAGCGACAGCGCGGCGCCGGCCGTGATCGCGTGCAGGATCGCCGCCTTCGGGATCTTCAACTGGTTGGCCGCGTAGGACAGCGCGAACGCGACCACCAGATAGAACCAGGTGTTCTCGGCCGTGCGCGCGCCGATGATGGCGAGCAGCGCGCGGCGATGGTGGACGATCACGGCCGCCACCGGCGACTTCACGCGCGCGCCGTCCTGCTTCAGCTGTTCGAAGTCGGGCGATTCCGGCACGCGCGTGCGGATGTACCAGCCGATCATCAGTAGCGCGACGCTGGCGAGGAACGGCACGCGCCAGCCCCACGACAGCAGTGCCGGCTCGGGCAGGTTCGCGACCACCGCCATCGCGCTCGACGAGAGGATCAAGCCAAAGCCCACGCCGGTCTGCGGAAAGCTGCCGAACAGGCCCTTCTTGCCGGGCGGCGCATGTTCCACCGCCATCAGCGCGGCGCCGCCCCATTCGCCGCCCACCGCCATGCCCTGGATGAAGCGCATCGCCACCAGCAGCCCCGCGGCCCAGTAGCCGATACTCTGGAACGACGGGATCAGGCCGATCGCCATGCTCGGGATGCCCATCATCAGCAGCGTCGCCATCAGCATCGACTTGCGGCCGATGCGGTCGCCGAAGTGGCCGAACACGAGGCCGCCCATCGGCCGCCCGACGAAGCCCACGCCGTAGGTCGCGAACGCGGCCAGCGTGCCGAGCACGGGATCGAGCGTGGGGAAGAACACCTTGTTGAAGACGAGCGCGGCGGCGGTGCCGTAGAGGAAGAAGTCGTACCACTCGATGGTGGTGCCGGCCATGCTTGCCCAGCCGGCCACGACGTAGTCCCTGCGTGACTTGTGCGTGGCCCGCGGCATCGCGGCGGCCGATGATTGAAGGTCCATGTTGTCTCCGGTCTTGTTGTCCACTGAGGGGAATCCCCATGGCGCGCTGCTCTTGATCGCAACGTCACGCCGAGTATAGTTCTTTGATTTTCCACACGAAATAACGCTAAACGCCCATCCGTTATGCAAAAATCCACAAGCGAGGCACATCGGATCAACTGGGACGACCTGCGGTATTTCCTTGCGGTGGCGCGCTTGCAGACGGCGAGCGCCGCCGCGAAGCGGCTCGGCTGCGATCACACCACTGTGGCGCGCCGCGTGCGCGAACTGGAGGCGTCGCTCGATACCGTGCTGTTCGAGAAATCGCGCGCGGGGGGCTTCGCGCTGACGGCCGAGGGGCAGCGCCTGCTCGCCTATGCCGACCGGATCGAGAGCGCCGTGCAGTCGGCCAGCGAGCAGTTCAAGGGCAGCGCCGACCTGCTGTCGGGGCATGTGCGGATCGGCTCGACCGAAGGGTTCGGGTCGTTCTTCCTCGCGTCGCAGCTCGCGCATTTCTCGCACGCCCATCCGGAGATCTCGATCGACCTGCTGCCGGTGCCGCACTTCGTCAGCCTGTCCAAGCGCGAGGCCGACATCGCGATCCTGCTGGAGCGGCCCGAGCGCGGCCAGTACGTGCATACCAAGCTCTGCGATTACCGGCTGCGGCTGTACGGGACGCGCGAGTACCTGGCGCGGCACCCGGTGTCGGCGCGCCTGGCCGAATTGCGCGAGCACGTGTTCCTGAACTACGTGAACGATCTCGTGTTCAGCCCGGAGCTGCTGTATCTGGAGCGCGTGATCCCGGGCGCGCATTCGAACCTGTCGACCACCAGCATCGTCGCGCAGTATCACGCCGCGCTGCAGGGCACGGCGCTCGCGATCCTGCCGTGCTTCATGGCCGAGCCGGACCCGCGCCTCGTGGCCGTGCTGCCCGACGAGGTGTCGCTGATCCGGCATTTCTGGCTTTGCTGCCGCGAGGACATTCGCGGGCTGCGGCGCATCTCGGCGCTATGGAATTTCCTGCGCCGCGCCGCGGAGATCAATCAGGCGTTTCTGCTCGGGGATCACGCGCAGATGGGGTTCGAGGTGCTGTAGGGGGCGGGCCGCTCGCTGCCGCCCGGATCATCTGTCGGCCGCCGGCCGATTTGGCTGGCCCGAGAGGATGTTGTCTCGTGAATCTCTGAGCAGGCAGGACGACAACCTGGCCGCGATCGAGATGCTGGCGCGATCAATGTAGCGCTCATAGACAACCGAGACCGCCATCGTCGTGATCACGCACGCCAGAATCGAACTCGAGGCCGCCACGAGGTATGCAACGTGTCCGTGCAGCGAAGCGAAAATCCAGCATCCGAGGCTGCAGATGATCGGAACATGGATCAAATAGACCGAGAACGAGACTTTCCCCAGAAACCTGAAGGCACGTCCCGACAACATGGCCTGAAGCATTGTGCTTCGCAGCAGCGCCGCCACCAACGCAACGGCGCCCACGCACTTCGAGAGCACGACGTTGTCCAGTGTCATCCCGTTGATCTCGATTTTTCGCACCGCCAGCGCGTGGTAGAAATGCCCGTCGTTGAGGCCGCCGAGCATGAGGGCGGCAACGATCAGGCAAAAAATGATCGCGGGGTGCCAGGTCTTGCCTTTTTTGAACTCGGTAAGGATCAGGCCGAAAATCATGGCGGCGTAGTAGATCCCCGGCGTGCCCAGATTCGCCACGGCAATCAGCGCCGCGCCAAGGTAAATGGCTGTTCTCCAGCGTCGCAGCGGCTCGCACATGACGGCGAGCGCGATGCAGAGCAGCGCGCCATAGAATTCGAACGCCATCGTCCAAAGGCTGGAGTTGTACGTCGCGTGCCCGAGCAGAACGGCACCGATCACGGCCTCATGCAGGGCTGACAGGAAGTCGGCGGGCTGCTTGTAGAAATAGCCGAGCCATATCGATTTCGACAGCGGCGCGACTTCCTGATTGAACATGAACCCTGACTTGATCAGGACATAGGCGAGCATCACCGAGGCGAAGGCGGGGATCATCAGGCGCGGAAACCTTTTGACCGCGCTGGTTTTCCACCTGGCCGGGCTCAGAGTGAGGACGTAGCCGCTGAGCACGAAGAAAATCAGTACCGCGAAGCCGCCGTCAAAAAAAACATGCAGGACGGGCAGATTGTATAAAGGGAGGTCGGCGGCGGTGTGAACGTTGTCCGAGGTGCCGAAGGCGGCTGCCGGAAAGAAGGCACCGATCAGATGGCCGGCCATCACCGCCATCGCGCCCGCGCCGCGCAAGCCCTCGAGGAAATGGATTTTTTCTTTGCGTGGTGTTGGCATGGGGGTCGGGCGTGCCGCGAAAAGAGGTCGAATTTTAACTGACAACGGCGCGTGATACGCTTTTTCAGCGAACCGCCTTCGGGCGGCTTTTTCGTCGATGGGGTGCCATGGAAAGGGGGGCCATGGGAAGCCGTCCCGCATCCAGCGCAGCCACGCGCCTGACTCGCGCGTGTCTCGCGCGTGTCTCGCGCGAGGCCGGTGGCGACACGAATCGAGGCGCGCCGATCGATGCGCTGCCCAACCGCGCGGCCGGCTACCGCGATGCCGATCGACCCTTGACAGGAGCAGACAGGCAATGAAGGTCACCATCTACGGCGCCGGCGCGATCGGCGGCTGGATCGGCGCGCGGCTCGCGCTGGCGGGCCACGCGGTCTCGGTGGTCGCGCGCGGCGCCGCGTTCGACGCGCTGCGTCGCGACGGGCTCACGCTGATCGAGCAGGGCGCCACGCAGGCCGTGCCCGTCACCGCCAGCGACGACCCGGCCGCGCTCGGCCCGCAGGAACTGGTCGTGATCGCGGTGAAGGCGCCCGCGATGGCCGACGTGGCCGCGCGCGTCGGCCCGCTGATCGGCGAGCACACGGCGGTGCTGACGGCGATGAACGGCGTGCCGTGGTGGTTCTGCGCCGGGCTCGGCCCCGCGCTGGCCGACACGCGGCTCGTGTCGGTCGACCGCTCGGGGGCGATCGCGGCCGCGATTCCCGCCGCGAACACGATCGGCTGCGTGGTGCATGCGAGCTGCCAGCAGCCGGCGCCGGGCGTGGTGCGCCATCATCAGGGCCGGCGCCTGATCGTGGGCGAGGCGGCGGGCGAGCCGCGCGAGCGCACGCGGCACATCGCCGAGGCGCTGACGGCGGCCGGCTTCGAGGTCGAGCTGTCGCCGCGCATCCAGCGCGACATCTGGTTCAAGCTGTGGGGCAACATGACGATGAACCCGATCAGCGCGCTGACGGGCGCCACCACCGACCGCGTGCTCGACGACGAACTCGTGCGCGGCTTCGCGACTCGCGTGATGAACGAGGCCGCCGCGATCGGTCGCGAGATCGGCATTCCGGTCGAGCAGGACCCGCAGGAGCGCCATGCCGTCACCGCGAAGCTCGGCGCGATGCGCACCTCGATGCTGCAGGACGTGGAGGCGGGCAAGCCGGTGGAGATCGACGCGCTGGTGGCGAGCGTGCGCGAGCTGGGCGCGATCGTGAAGGTGCCGACGCCGTTTACCGATGCGCTGCTCGGGTTGATCCGCTTGCGGGCGCGGGTGCTGGGCTTGTATTGACGATCGATCGGGCGTGGGGCATCGGGTTCGGGCCGCGCCTGCGATCGGACCGCCAACGCGCTACACGTTGAACTGCCGCCCCACGTAATCGATATGCACGAACATCGCCTGCTGCGCCGCGTCCGGATCGCGGTCGCGGATCGCGCGATAGATGCCCTCGTGCTGATGCAGGCGATCGCGCGCCTGGATCGCGGCGTTCGCGTTGTTGACGGTGGCGTCGTAGGTATTGCTCGCGATGTGTTCGCGCAGCATCGTGATCACGCTCGCGTAGAACTGATCGAGCAGGCGGTTGTGCGAGGCGGCCGTGAGCGTGGCGTGGAACTCGCCGTCGGTGGCGGCTTCTTCATCGACGTCGGCGTCGCGCACGGCGGCCTGCATGCGTTCGAGGATCGCCTCGAACTTCTCCAGCTCGCGCTGCGACGAGCGCTGCGCCGCGAAGCGCGCCGCCGCGCATTCGAACACGAGCCGGAATTCCAGCGTCTCCGAGCGTAGCGGCGGCGTCTCGCTGATCAGCTGCAGCCACGGCGCGGCGAGCGCGGCCGGCTTCGCGCCGAGCAGGTAGACGCCGCTGCCGCGCCGCGTCTCCAGCAGCCCCTTGCTCGCGAGCCGCGCGATCGCCTCGCGGATGGTCGCGCGCGATACGCCGAACGCCTCGGCCAGCGCGCGCTCCGACGGCAGCCGCTCGTTGGCGCGCCACTGTCCCTCCGTGATGCCCGTCTCGATGCGCCTGACCGTGCTGGCCAGCGCGCTGGTGTTTCTCGTCCGACTTTCCACCATCCGCTCTCTTCCCGGCCCGCCCAAAAAAAGTGGCCTGACCAATTTGCGCCCGGCTTCGCGCCGGTCGCATGATGCGTGTGCCCGGCAAGCGCAAGCAAGGAACCACACGACTGGCGCGGCCCGGCAGCCCGACCCTACATACAGAGGAACCGACATGAGCCAAGCCACGCTCGCCATCAAGCTGCACGACAACGACGACGTGCTGATCGCCCGCGGCGCGATTGCCGCCGGAACGATTCTCGCCGAATTCGGCGATCTTGTCGCCGCCGCCGAGATTCCGCCCGCCCACAAGATCGCCTGCCGCGACGTGGCGCAGGGCGCGCCGGTGCGCCGCTACGGCCAGATCATCGGCTTCGCCACGCAGCCGATCCGCGCGGGCGAACACGTCCACGTCCACAACCTGTCGATCGGCGACTTCAATCGCGACTACGCGTTCGGCGAGGACCGCCGCGAGGTGGTGCCGGCCGCCGCGCCGCTCGCGTTCAACGGCTTTCGCCGCGCCGACGGCCGCGTGGCGACGCGCAACTACATCGGCGTGATCAGCACGGTGAACTGCTCGGCCACGGTCACCAAGCTGGTCTCGCAGCACTTCAGCGCGCCGGGCGCGCTCGACGCGTTCCCGAACGTGGACGGCATCGTGCCGATCACGCACAGCTTCGGCTGCTGCATCGATCACAACGGCGAAGGCATCCAGCAACTGCGCCGCACGATCGGCGGCTACGTCAGGCATCCGAACTTCGCCGGCGTGGTGATCATCGGCCTCGGCTGCGAGGCGAACCAGATGGGCGCGATGTTCGTGGCCGAAGGCGTGGAGCCGGGCCCGCTGCTGGTGCCGCTCGTGATGCAGGAGCAGGGCGGCACGCAGAAGACGGTGGACGCGGCGATCGCGGCCGTGCAGGCGATGCTGCCGATCGCGAACCAGGCGCAGCGCGAGCCGCTGCCGGTCTCGCACATCAGCATCGCGCTGCAGTGCGGCGGCTCGGACGGCTATTCGGGCATCACGGCCAACCCGGCGCTCGGCGCGGCGGTGGACCTGCTGGTGCGCCACGGCGGCACCGCGATCCTGACCGAGACACCCGAGATCTACGGCGCCGAGCATCTGCTCACGCGCCGCGCGGTGAGCCGCGAAGTGGGCGAGAAGATCGTCGAGCGGATCCACTGGTGGGAAGCCTACGCCGAGCGCGAGAAGGGCAGCATCGACAACAACCCGACACCGGGCAACAAGGCGGGCGGCCTCACCACGATCCTCGAGAAATCGCTCGGCGCGGTGGCCAAGAGCGGGTCGTCGCCGCTGATGGGCGTATACCGCTACGCGGAGCCGGTCGACACGAACGGCCTGGTGTTCATGGACGCGCCGGGCTACGACCCGATGGGCGCGACCGGCCAGATCGCGAGCGGCGCGAACCTGGTGGTGTTCACCACCGGCCGCGGCTCGTGCTTCGGCGCGAAGCCGGCGCCGTCGATCAAGGTCGCGACCAACTCGACGATGTACGCGCGCATGGTGGACGACATGGACATCAACTGCGGCGAGATCATGGAAGGCACGGCGACGGTCGAGCAGAAGGGCGAGGAGATCTTCCGCATGATCGTGGAGGTGGCCTCGGGCGGCAAGAGCAAGAGCGAGGCGCTCGGCGTGGGCAACGAGGAATTCGTGCCCTGGATGATCGGCGCGCAGATGTGACGGCGGCGGCGCGCGGCGGTGCCCGCGCGCCACGCATCGCAACGCGTTTCGAATCCGCGTCGCGCGTGTAGCGCGCGGCGTGGCGTCGGCTCGCCGGGCATCGGTGATGCATCGGCGGCGGTCCGACAACGTATCGTCGCCCCCGGCATTCGTGCGGGCGGCAACCCAGGCGGCAATACCAATACCGGCGAGGCGCGCCACGCGCCCGATCCGGCAGGAGACTCGACATGAACATCAAGAAGGCCATCGAACGCTTCCCCGGCGGCATGATGGTGATCCCCCTGCTCTGGGGCAGCATCCTCAATACTTTCGCGCCGAAGGTGCTCGGCATCGGCAGTTTCTCGACGCAGCTCGCGCACGGCGCGCTGCCGATCCTCGCGGTGTTCTTCGTCTGCATGGGCGCCGAGATCCAGCTGCGCACGGCGCCGCGCGCGCTCAAAAACGGCGCGGCGATCACGCTGGCCAAGCTCGTGAGCGGGGTGCTGATCGGCCTGCTGGTCAGCAAGCTGTGCGGCCCGCAGGGCTTCCTCGGGCTCTCGGGGATGTCCGTCATCGCGGCCGTCACGAACGCCAACATGGGCCTCTACGCGGCGCTCACGCGCCAGTTCGGCGACGAGGTCGATCGCGGCGCGCTGGCGGTGCTGTCGATCCTCGAAGGCCCGTTCGTGACGATGGTCGCGCTGGGGCTGTCCGGCCTCGCGCGGATCCCGGTGCTGGATCTGGTGGCCACCGTGCTGCCGATCGTGATCGGCATGGTACTCGGCAACCTCGACGAGGACATGCGCAGGTTCCTCAAGTCGGGCGGCGACCTGCTGATCCCGTTCTTCGCGTTCGGCCTGGGCGCGCAGATCAACCTGCACGCGATCCTCGGCGCGGGGCTGTCGGGCATCGTGCTCGGCCTCATCACGCTGGCCGCCGGCGCCTGCTTCAACGTGCTGGCCTCGCGGCTCGCGGGCGGCACCGGAGTGGGCGGCATGGCGGCCGCGACCACGGCCGGCAACGCCGTGGCCACGCCGACCGCGATCGCGGCCGTCGATCCGCGCCTCGGCTCGCTGGTGGCCGTGGCTACGCCGCAGATCGCGGCCTCGACGATCGTCACCTCGCTGCTCGCGCCGCTCGTGACGGCCGCGTATGCGCGCTGGCGGATGCGCCGGGTGCCGCGTTCAGCGGCGCACGAGGCGGCCGCGGTCGCGGCACGCGATGCAGGACACGGCAGCGCGCCGCATCGCGAGGCGGCACCGGCCGATGCCGGCGGCTGACACGCGGCATGCGCCCGTTCGTGACGCCTGAGAGACGCTCGCGTGAATCGTCACGGACTTCCCTCCGTCCGTCTGCACTTTTTGCACGGCTTGTCAAAACCGCCCACGCCGGCGCAGCGATCTGCAAGCGTGCAGCCGGCCCGCGTGGGCTTCGCGCCGGCAGCGTAGAGAACAGGCGCCGCCTGCCGCGGCGGGCGGCGGCCGGATCGGGCGGCGCGCTTGCCGCCGCCCGATCCCACGCCGCGTGCGATCGCGGCACGGCGCTTGCGGAACGTGGTGTCCCAGTCACTCCATGGAGCTCCTTCATGACGCTACCCGTTCGCCTCATCGCCACCACGGCCGCTGCCTCGATCACGTTGTTCGCCGCGCTCGGCACGACCGCGTCCGCGCAGACGCCGCCGTCCACGCCGCCCGACATGGCCCAGCAGGCGCGCGCCACGACCGCGCCGGGCGCACGCGGCGAGGATCCGCACTATCCGAACAAGACCGACATGTCGGCGGGCCGCACCGGCGGCGCGATGCAGCACGCGCCGATGCAGCCGCCGATGCATCGCAACGACGCCGCCAGCCCGAACGGCGCGCGCGGCAGCGGCATGAACGGCGGCGGCTGACGCGCCCGCCATCGCCGGGCATCGTCCTTCCCGGGCGGCCCGGTGCCATCGCCGTCCGCTCACCGGCGCGCGCGCGATGCCAGGCCCGGCGGCGCGCCCGCGTGCCGCCTCGGCTATCTCCCGGCCTGATATCCCTATCCCGATCTTTCGTTTGTCGTGTCCGGCGTTCAGTGCGAACGTGATGGAAACGGCTGCAGGAGACGAAAGACAATGGATCAACCCACGATCGTTCAACGCATCGGCGAATTCGCCCATGCCGCGCGTGCCGAGCATCTGTCCGCCGAGGCGCGCACGCGGTTCAGGCACAACGTCCTCGACAGCCTCGGCTGCGCGATGGCGGCGCTGCCGGGCCCGCCGTTCGCCGCGCTGCGCGAGCAGTTCGACGAATATCGCGGCGCCGGCGGCAGCTGCACGCTGATCGGCGGCGGCCGCGCCTCGCCCGATCAGGCGGCGCTCTACAACTCGGGCCTGGTGCGCTACGTCGATCTGCTCGACAGCTACATGTCGCCGGGCGGCCTCTGCCATCCGGGCGACAACGTCGGCACCGTGCTGGCCGCGGCCGAGCATGCCGGCGCGAGCGGTGAAGCGTTCCTGCTCGCGCTCGCGGTGGCTTACGAGATCCAGGCGCGCATCACGGCCGTGGTGCCGGTGATGGAGCAGGGCTTCAATCACGCGATCCAGCTGGCGATCTCGGCGGCGGCGGGCGCAGGCAAGCTGCTCGGCCTGACGGCGCAGCAGCTCGCGCACGCGATCGCGATCGCCGCGGTCGACAACGTCTCGCTCGCCTGCGTCCATGCCGAACCGGTTTCGCAATGGAAGGGCTTCTCGCCCGGCATCACCGGGATGCGCGCGATCTATGTCGCCTCGCTCGCGAAGCGCGGCTTCACGGGGCCGCTGCGTCTGTTCGAAGGACCGAACGGCCTCGAGCGCATGTTCGCGCAGCCGGTCGAGGTGGACTGGGCCGACCCGCGGCTCGACGTCGTCCACCAGACCGTGATGAAGAAATACTGCTCGCTGATCCACGGGCAGCCGGTGCTGGAAGCCACGCTGGCGCTGCGGCGCGCCCACGCGATTCGCGCGGAGGACGTGGAAGCCGTGGAATGCGAGATATTCCAGAGCGGCTACGAGATCGCGGGCGGCGGCGGGTTCGGCGCGAAGGACCGGCCGCGCACCAAGGAGCAGGCCGACTACAACCTCAAGTACCTGATCGCGGTGGCGCTGCTCGACGGCCGCGTGGGGCCGGCGCAGCTCGAACCCGAACGGATTCTCGCCGACGACGCGCAGCGCCTGCTCGCGCGCGTCACGGTGCGGCCCGATGCGACCTTCAGCGCCCGGTATCCACAGGCGCTCGACACGCGCGTAACGATCCGCTGCCGCGACGGCCGCACGCTGTCGAAGCAGCACGTCGGCTTCGAGGGCGGCCTCGACAACCCGCTCAGCTGGGCGCGCACCGTGGAGAAATTCCACTGGCTCGCCGAGCCCTATGCGGAACCGGACCTGCGCGACGAGATCATCGGCGTGGTCGGCGATCTCGAACACCGCCCGATCGCCGAGCTGATGCGGCTCATGGCGCGCGTGCATCGCGCGCCGACCTATCCGGCGACTCATCCCGGGATCCAGTGACGCCATCGTGCGTCGTCCATTCATCAGAATTGCAAACCAGTCAGGAGACGATCATGGCCCTCATCTCGTGCGACATGCGCACCGGCCGCACCGACGAGCAGAAACGCAAACTCGCGCAGGGGTTGATGCGCGTGGTCGGTGCGGCAACCGGCGAAACCCGCCACGATATCTTTCTGGTGATCCGCGAAGGCCGCGGCATCAATTTCGTCGAACACGGCGAGCATCTGCCCGATTATGTCGAGGGCGCGGCCAACGATCGCGCGCTGCTCGAACGACTCGAATAAGGCTGGATGCCGGCGCCATCATTGAAGGAAATCCGACCATGCCTTTTATCGAATGTCATATCAAGCAGGGCCTGACGCGCGAGCGCCGTGAGCAATTACTGCGCGAAATCATCGAGGTGACGCATGACGCGATCGGCTCGGACCCAAAGATCATCAACGTGATCATTCACGAACATCCGCCCGGGAATATCAGCGTATCGAGCCGTATCGACGGCGCGCAATACCACGGGAAATCCGGGGCCGGGCCGGCCTGAGTGCCGGCGGCGGGGCGGCCGGCATCACGCGCGGCATTCCCCACCGAATCCGCCGCCGGGCGAGCCTTCAAAGCCCGGCACCGTGTCCGCGCCGCAACGGCGCCGGCTTCGTATCGACATACACGACGTCGCACAACCCGCTTCGGAC
Source organism: Burkholderia perseverans (assembly GCF_022870505.1). NCBI lineage: Bacteria > Pseudomonadati > Pseudomonadota > Betaproteobacteria > Burkholderiales > Burkholderiaceae > Burkholderia > Burkholderia perseverans. The sequence continues at coordinate 2,345,773 of NZ_CP045093.1, read as the reverse complement.
ACCACGCGCCGCGATGGTTCCCGATATCGATTCGCATGTATGCACCAAATTGATAATCGATTCAAAAAAATAGCATTTTGTTGGTGCATTTCATGGTGGGTAATGCGATAAAAAAATGCATGGTCGGTGATTTTTAATAACAAAATAAATCACGTGCGAATCTGAACACGATTCGGTGGCAAATCTATTAATTCAATTCGAAAATTATCGAGCGGGTAATTTTCAATTGTGCTCAAATTCAGCCAGCTAATCCTTTCGTTCGAACCTGTGATGAATGACAACTTGTGTCTCGACTACGTGGAGCTGTTCGTCTCGGATGCCTGGAAATCGGCGTCCGAATGGATCGCCGCTTATGGATTCCGCCCGGCCGGGTGGCGCGTGCAGGGAGGTCTGGCCGGCACCGCCTATTCGCTGCTGTTGCGGCTGAACGGCGTCGCGCTGGTATTGACCTCGGCGCTCGACGCACGTCATCCCGCGCATGACTACGTGCATGCCCACGGCGACGGCGTGGCCAGCCTCGCGCTCGCCGTCGACGACGTCGATGCCTGCTACCGGCGCGCGGTGGCGGGCGGCGCGCGTGTGCTGACCGCGCCGTTCGTCGCGCAGGACGGCCGGCGCAGCGCCACGCTCGCCGCGTTCGGCGACCTCACGCACCAGTTGCACGAGCGCGCGCCGCGGCCCGGCATGCTGCCGTCCGGCTTCCAGCCGCTGCCGGACCAGCGCGACCCGTTCGGCGCGGCGCCGGGCGGCGGCCTGCGCGAGATCGATCATTTCGCGGTGTGCCTGCCGCACGGCGCGCTGCTGCCCACCGTGGGTTTCTACGAGAACGCGCTCGGCCTGCGCACGATCTTCGGCGAGCGCACCGAGGTGGGCTCGCAGGCGATGGATTCGCGCGTCGTGCAGAGCGACGGCGGCGGCCTGACGCTGACGCTGATCGAGCCGTCGGCCGGCACCGCCGGCGGCCAGATCGCCGACTTCCTCGAACGGCACGGCGGCGCCGGCATCCAGCACATCGCGTTTCTGACCGACGACATCGTCGAGGCGGTGGACGCGCTGCAGCGCGCCGGCGTGTCGTTCCTGCATACGCCGGGCGCCTACTACGACATGCTGCCGGCGCGCCTCTCGCTCGACGCCGACGAGGTGGCGGCGATGCGCCGGCTTCATATCCTCGCGGACCGCGACGACGACGGCCAGCTGCTGCAGATCTTCACCGAGACCACGCACGCGCGGCGCACGCTGTTCTTCGAGCTGATCGAGCGGCGCGCGGCGCGCACCTTCGGCAGCGGCAACATCGCGGCGCTCTATCGCGCGGTGGCGGCCGAAGCCGAGGCCACCAGCGCGACCGCCTCGTCCTGAGGCCCGCACTGCAGGACAGCCATTCCACGAGAGCCTTTCCACCCGCCATTCCGAGAGAATCCGTCATGTCCACCGTTCACGCCTTCGCGCTGTCCGAGGCCGACCGCGCCCTGCTGCCGACCGACGACGACGTCCGCTTCTACCAGCAGCACGGCTGGTGGCTGTCGAGCGCGCCGCTCTATACCGAGGAGGAGGTCGCCGCGTTCGAGGCCGCGGCCGAGCGCTATTACGCCGGCGAGCGCGACCGCGGGCTGCCGGTGGTGCCGCCGAAGATCGCCTACTGGCGCCCCGAGGACGGCGACGTGCAGCGCCACAACGACTACGTCCATTACGAGTTCGATGCGTTCCGCCGCCTGCTGACCAAGCCGCTGATCGGCGCGGTGGCCGCGCGCCTGGCTGGCGTCGACGACATCCGGCTGTTCCAGTCGACGCTGATCCGCAAGCCGCCGAAGCCCGACGAGCCGAGCAACGTGGTGCCGTGGCACTTCGATCGCCACTACTGGTCGAGCTGCTCGTCGGAGCAGATGCTGACCGCGTTCATCCCGTTCCATCATTGCGACGAGCGGATGGGCACCATCACCATGATCGACGGCAGCCACCGCTGGCGGGAGCTGCCGACCGACGACAGCGTGGTGCGCCACTTCGCGAAGCGCGATCGCGCGACGCTGGAGGAGATGCTGAGCCGCAACGCCGAGTTCAACGGCGACGTGGTGCGCAAGGTGCCGGTGGTGATCCCGCAGGGCCACGTGAACTTCCATCATTGCCGCATCTATCACGGCAGCGGCGCGAATCGCGGGGACCAGCCGCGCCGCGCGGTGTCGCTGCATCTGCAGGACGGCGCGAACCATTGGCGCGGCTACCCGCTCAGCGACGGCAGCGTCTACCAGTACAACCACGACGCCGTGGTGCGCCGCACCGGCACGGGCGAGCCCGACTACGCGGACCCTGACGTGTGCCCGGTGATCTGGTCGGGAGCGGCGGCATGAACGGCGCCGTGCGTATCGAGGCCGGCGAGATCCACGCGCGCGACCTGCATCCGTCGCTCGACGATGCGTCGCTGCTGTCGATGAACTTCCTCAACGAGGTCACGAACCGCTTTCCCGACGCGATCTCGTTCGCACCGGGACGCCCGACCGAGGTGGCGTTCGACGCGGCGCTGCTGCATCGCTATCTCGACCGCTATCGCGCCTGGTTGCGCGACGAGCGCGGGCTGGACGAGGCGCAGATCACGCGGCAGCTGTTCCAGTACGGCCGCACCAAGGGCGTGATCCACGAGCTGCTGGCGCGCCACCTGGCCGTCGACGAGGCGATCGAGGTGGACCCGGACAGCATCGTCGTCACGGTCGGCGCGCAGGAGGCGATGTTCCTCGCGCTGCGCGCGCTGACGGCCGGCCCGCGCGACGCGGTGCTGGCGATCTCGCCGACCTACGTGGGCCTGACGGGCGCCGCGCGGATGCTCGGCGTGCCTGTCTATCCGGTCTCGGCCGGCCGCGCCGGCATCGATTTCGACGATCTCGCCACCCAGCTGCACGCCGCGCGCGCGGCCGGCCATCGCCCGCGCGCGCTCTACATCGTGCCGGACTTCTCGAACCCGTCGGGCGTGTCGCTCGGCGTGGACGACCGCCACCGGCTGCTGCAGGCCGCCGCGCGCGAGAACTTCTGGCTGCTCGAGGACAACCCCTACGGCCTGTTCGGCGACCCCGACGCGCGCCGCCCGACACTGAAGGCGCTCGACACCGGGCGCCGCGTGCTCTATATCGAATCGCTCGCGAAGAGCGCGTTCCCCGGCGCGCGGATCGGCTTCGTGGTGGCGGACCAGACCGTGGTGGGCGCGAACGGCGCGCGCGGGCTGCTCGCCGACGAACTGTCGAAGCTCAAGAGCATGCTGACGGTCAATACCTCGCCGGTCGCGCAGGCGGTGGTGGCCGGCAAGCTGCTGGAGCACGACTGCAGCCTGCGCCGCGCCAACGAGCAGGAGATCGGCATCTATCGCGACAACCTGCGCGACCTGCTCGACGGCCTGCAGCGCCGCTTCGCGACGCACGACGGGATTCGCTGGAACACGCCGGGCGGCGGCTTCTTCGCGGTGGTGACGGTGCCGTTCGAGGCCGACGACGCGCTGCTCGAATACTCGGCGCGGCGTCACGGCGTGCTGTGGACGCCGATGCGCTATTTCCACGACGGCCCCGGCGGCGAGCGGCAGCTGCGGCTGTCGTGCAGCGCGCTCGATCGCGAACGCATCGAGGCGGGACTCGACCGGCTGCGGGCGCTGATCGAGGACGTGAGCGGACAGGGCGGGCGCGCCTGCGCGTAGTGCCGATGGCGGCAGCCGCGCTGCATGGCTTCGTTCGCCGCGCCCTTCGCCTGCGACCTTGTTCGACGCGCACCGCGCGACCGCGATCGCATCCGGCCGCCGGCGTGCCGCGTGTGCATCACCTCCACTCACCGCTTTACGATCGATTCCCCCATGCTGAAGAACCTTTCCCTGCTATCGCTCGTGGTCGCCGTCTGGGGCAGCACCTGGTTCGCGATCAAGCTGCAGGCCGAGGGCGGCGTACCCGTCGAGCAGTCGGTGTCGTACCGCTTCCTGCTCGCCGCGCTCTGCCTGCTCGCGTGGTGCGCCGCCACGCGCAAGCCGCTGCGTTTCGCGGCCGGCACGCACGGCCGCTTCGTGCTGCTCGGCCTGCTGCAGTACAGCCTGAACTTCGTGCTGTTCTATCGCGCCTCGTCGTACATGGTGTCGGGGCTGATGTCGGTGGTGTTCGCGCTCGCGGCCGGCTTCAATTTCGTCAACGCGAGGATCTTCCTGAAGCGGCCGATTCCGCCGCTGAACGCGGTGGCGGCGCTGACCGGCGTGATCGGCCTGGGCATTGCGTTCTGGCCGGAGATCCGCGGCAGCGCGCTCGACGGCACGATGGCCATGGGGCTCGCGCTGAGCGTCGCGGCCACGCTGTCGTTCTCGTTCGGCAACACGCTGGCGGCGAAGCTGCAGACGGCCAGCGTGCCGGTGCCGGTGGTGTCCGGCGCGATGTGGAGCATGTTGTACGGCAGCCTCTGGTCGCTGGGCTTCGCGCTCGTGCATGGCGCGCCGCTGCGCTTCGACTGGCATGCGAGCTACGTCGGCAGCCTGCTCTATCTGGCGGTGATGGGCTCGGCCGTCGCGTTCGTGTCCTACCTGACGCTGCTGGGCCGCATCGGCCCGGGCCGCGCCGCGTTCGCCACGCTGCTGTTCCCGCTCGTCGCGCTGGCGATCTCGGCGGCGTTCGAGCACTACAGCTGGAACGCCTGGCTCGTGGCCGGCGTGGCCGTGGTGCTGCTGTCGAACGCCGCGATGCTGGTCAAGCGTTGAGCGCTGAGCGCTGAGCGCTGAGCGCGCCGGCGCGCGGCCTCAGCCGCGCTCGAAGCCGCGCAGCAGCTCCCAGTCGGTCACGCGCCGGTCGTACTCGAGCTGCTCCCAGCGCGCGGCGTGGACGTAGTGGTCCACCACCTCGTGGCCCAGCGCCTCGCGCAGCCAGGTCGAGTTCGCGCTGACCTCGGCCGCCGCGCGCAGCGTCTTCGGGATCTCGGGCAGCTCGCCGTCGCGATAGGCGTCGCCGACGAACGGCGCGGGCAGCGGCAGCTGCTCGTCGATGCCGGCGAGGCCGGCCGCGATCAGCCCGGCGAACGCCAGATACGGGTTGAGGTCGGCGCCGCCGATCCGGCATTCCAGCCGCACGGCGTCCGAGCCCTCGCCGCACAGGCGGAAGCCGGCCGTGCGGTTGTCGCGGCTCCAGGCGGCCGTGGTCGGCGCGAAGGTGCCGGCCTGGAAGCGCTTGTACGAATTCACGTTCGGCGCGAGCAGCAGCGTGATGTCGCGCGAATACTTGAGCTGGCCGGCCACGTAGTGGCGCATCAGCGCCGACATGCCGTGCGGCTCGCGCGCGTCATGGAACAGCGAGCGCCCGTCGGCCGACCACAGCGAGGCGTGGATGTGGCTCGACGAGCCGGCCAGCTCGTAGCGCCACTTGGCCATGAACGTGATCGCCTTGCCGTGCTGCGCGGCGATCTCCTTGCTGGCGTGCTTGATCAGCGTGTGCTGGTCGGCCATCGCGAGCGGATCGGCGTAGCGCACGTTGATCTCGCCCTGGCCCGCGCTGCCTTCGCCCTTGGTGCATTCCACGGTGACGCCGGCGCCGTGCAGGCCGTTGCGGATCGGCCGCATCACGGCCTCCTGGCGCGTGGTGGAGAGCAGGTGATAGTCCTGGTTGTAGGTGCCGGAGAGGCGCGGCTCGCGGTACTGGCGCTGCGCGATCGCCTCGTAGCTTTCATCGAACAGGTAGAACTCCAGCTCCGAGGCGAACGCGGCGCGCATGCCGCGCTCGCTCAGGCGCCGCAACTGCTTCTGCAGGATCTGCCGCGGCGAATGCGCGACCGGCCGGCCATGCGGATCGAACACGTCGCAGATCACCAGCGCCGTCGCCTCCAGCCATGGCAGCCGCCGCAGCGTGGCGAGGTCGGGCTTGAGCAGGAAGTCGCCGTAGCCGTCGGCCCAGCTCGCGCTCGCGTAGCCGGGCACTGGCTGCATCTCGATGTCGTCGGCAAGCAGATAGTTGCAGGCATGCGTCTCCGCGTGGCCGTGGCGCACGAAATAGTCGGCATGGCAGCGCTTGCCCATCAGCCGCCCCTGCATGTCCACCAGGCAGACCAGCACCGTGTCGAGGGTGCCGGCGGCCACCGCCCGTTTCAGTTCGTCGAAATCCATGCTCATCCCGGTTATCCGTCGGTCGAGGGAAAGTCGCGCCGCGCGCTCAGCGGTCCAGGCCGATGCGGCTCGCATCGGCCGGCGTGGTCTGGAAGATCTGGCCGATCCAGTTGCCGAACAGCAGGTGTGCGTGGCTGCGCCACTGGTTGCGCGGCGGCAGCGTCTCGCTGTCGTCGGGGAAGTAGTGGCGCGGCAGGCCGATCGCGCGGCCCAGCGCGCGGTCGCGGAAGTATTCGTCGGCCAGCGTGTGCGAGTCGTACTCGATGTGGTTGAAGATGTGCAGCGCGTGGTGGCGCGGATCGTCGAGCAGGCACAAGCCGGTGTCGGGCGAATCGATCAGCACCGACACGCCGCTGTCGGCCGGAATGTCGGTGTCGCGCATCTCGGTCCAGCGCGACACGGGGATCGCGAAATCGTCGGCGAAGCCCTTCAGGTACGGCGAATCCTGCTTGAGGCTGCGATGCCGGAACACGCCGAACGCCTTCTCGTGCAGCGCGTGCTTCGGCATGCCGTGGAAGTGATGCATGGCCGCCTGCGCGCCCCAGCAGATGTTCAGGCTGCGGTGGACGTGGGTCTGGGTCCACGCGAAGATGCTGACGAGTTCGTCCCAGTAGCTGACGTCCTCGAACGGAATCGTCTCCACCGGCGCGCCGGTGATCACGAAGCCGTCGAACTTCTGCGCCTTCACGTCCATCCAGTCGTGATAGAACGACACCAGGTGATCGATCGGCGTGTGCTTCGGCGCATGGTTGGTGATCTTCACCAGCGTCAACTCGACCTGCAGCGGCGTGGCGCCGAGCAGGCGCGCGATCTGCAGCTCGGTGTCGAGCTTGTTCGGCATCAGGTTCAGCAGGCCGACGCGCAGCGGCCGGTGATAGCGGCCGACCGGGCTCTCGTCGTCCACCACCATGACGCCTTCCATCGCCAGCGCCGGCACCGCGGGCAGGCCTTTGGGAATCTTGATCGGCATGGGCTTGCAGCCTCCGTTGTGAATCACGCCTGCGCCGGCGGCGCCGCGTCAGTGGGTGGCGGCCTCGCCGCCGTGGCCGGCGAACGCGGCGGCCTTCGCCTCGGTGATGATCAGGTCCGCCGCCTTCTCGCCGACCATCATCACGGTCGCGTTGATGTTGACCGACACCATCGCCGGGAACACGGACGCATCGCAGACGCGCAGGCCCGCCACGCCCTTGACCTTGAGGTCGGGCGTGAGCACCGCGAGCGGATCGTTCGCGGCGCCGGCGCGGCAGGTGCCCGAGGCGTGGTAGTAGGTCTGGCAGTGCTCGCGGATGTAGGCGCGCAGCGCGGCCTCGTCGGCCACCTCCGGCCCCGGCGACAGCTCGCGCCGCAGCAGCCGGCCGAAGCTTGCGGTCTGGCCGAGCCGGCGGCAGAACCGCACGCTTTCGAGCAGCACCGATTCGTCGTAGCCGTCGGCGTCGGACAGGTAGTTCAGTTCGATCACGGGGGCCACGCCGATGTCGGGCGAGCTGATCCGCACGCTGCCCTCGCTGCGGCTGCGCGCGACGTTCGGTTCGAGCGCGATCACCGAGCGCTGCTTCGGCGCGGCCGGATCGTATTCGTCGCCGAAGCGGCCGTTGACCCAGCCCGAGGTCAGGCCGAGCTGCACCTGGCTCTCGGCCGCGCCCGCGCCCGCGCGGGTGGCCAGCATCGCGATCGCCTCATAGGGCGTGACGTCCCAGTCGGCCACCGGCTCGGCCGTCTCGAACACCACCGGCACCGAGTAATGGTCGATCAGGTGGCGGCCCACGCCGGGGCTGTCGTGGACCACGCCGATGCCGAGTGCACGCAGCTCGTCGGCCGCGCCGATGCCCGAGGTCAGCAGCAGCTGCGGCGACTGGATGCTGCCCGCGCTGACGATGATCTCGCGGCGCGCGGCGATGCGCCCGCGGCTCGTCAGGCAGGCGGTGGCCACGCGGTCGCGGAATTCGAGGCGGCTCACCAGCGTGTCGGTGAAGATCGTCAGGTTGGGCGGCAGCGCGTCGAGCGGATGCAGGTAGGCGACCGACGACGAGCTGCGCAGCCGCCCGCGCGCGTTCAGCGTCAGCATGCCGATGCCGGGCTCGACGCCGCGGCTGAAATCGACCTTCGGCAGGCCCAGTTCGACGCCGCCGGCGAGGAACGCGCGCGAGACGGGATGCTGTTCGGGGCGCCGCTCGATCGTCACGCGTTCGCGCAGCCGCTCGAAATACGGCGCCACGTCCGCGCCCGACCAGCCCGCGGCGCCGAGGTCGCGCCAGCTGTCGAAATCCTCGGCCGGCGGCACCAGGTAGGCGCAGTCGTTGTGGTTGCCGCAGCCGCCCAGCATCCGCGCGCGCGAGTAGGTGAGCCGGCGGCTCGTGGCGTGCGTGGGGCTCGCGAGGAAGCCCCAGTCGGTGCTCGCGTCGAGTTCGAACAGGCGCGAGATGTCCATCATCGCGGGCACGCCCTCGTCGGGCCGGCCCGCCTCGACCAGCAGCACCGTGCCGATGTTCGCGTCGGCCAGGCGCCGCGCGATGATCGCGCCCGCGCTGCCGCCGCCGACGATGACGTAGTCGAAGACCAGATTGCTCATGTGGTGGGTTCCGTGGAGTGAATCGCCGTGAGATGAGTGAGCGGAAGGGGCGCGGCTAGGGCAGCAGCACCAGCCCCAGCGCGACCAGCGCGTAGATCACGCCGGTGATGCGGTTCAGCGCCGGCTTGTTGTCGAAGGCCGTGCGCGCCTTGTGCGCGAGGAACATGTAGCCGCCGTAGATCGACAGCGAGATGATCACGGCCGCGACGCCGAGCGCGAGCGCCTGCCGCGAGTACGACGCGTTCGGGCTGATGAAGCTCGGATAGGTGAGCAGGCTCGCGAGCCAGCCCTTCGGATTGGTCAGCGAGACCAGCAGCGAATCGGTGAACATCTTTCGCGGGCTGGCGCTGCCGGCCTGTGCCTCGGCGCGCCCGGCCTTCGCGAAGAACGCGCCGAACGCGAGCCAGGCCAGATAGATCGCGCCGACCCAGCGCAGGTAGACGAGGATCCACGGATGCGCGTGGATCACGAAGCCGACGCCCGATAGCACCACGATGGCGTGGACGGCGGTGGCGAGGCCGAAGCCGAACGCGCCCGGGATCGCCGTGCGGATGCCGTGGCGGATCGCCTGCGCGACCGCGAACGCCACGTTCGGGCCGGGCACGGCAACGGCCGAGAAGAACGCCACCGAGAACAACGCCAGCAAATGAAAATCCATTGAGTCCGCCACAGTGATCCGGTGAGCCGGTGATCCGTCGATCGACATGAAAACGAGGTGCTGCGTGTGCTCAGCGGTGCCGCCGCCGCCAGGCATCGCAGGCCCGGCCGAACGCCGCGAACAGCCGCTGGCTGGTGGCGTCGCTGGCCGCGTGCCATTCCGGATGCCATTGCACGGCGAACTGGAACGCGGCCGGGTCCGGGTCCGGATACGACAGCGCCTCGATCACGCCGTCCTCGGCGCGCGCTTCCACGCGGATGCCGGGCGCCGGCTCGGCGATGCCCTGGTTGTGCAGCGAGTTCACGCGCAGCTCGCCGGTGCCGACGATCGACGCGAGCAGGCCGCCCGGCACGACGCGCGCCGCATGGACCGGCAGATATTGCTGGTCGCGCGGCAGCGTCGCGTTCTCGCGGTGGACCACGGCGCGGCTCACCTCGGCGAGGTCGTCGTGCAGCGTGCCGTGGCGGTACACGTTCATCTCCTGCAGGCCGCGGCAGATGCCGAGCACCGGCAGGCCGAGCGCGGTGGCGGCCGTCAGCGCGGCCAGCGAGAGCCGGTCGCGCGGGCGGTCGCGGCGGCCCGGGATCACGTCGTCGGCCGCGCGCGGCCAGGCTTGCCGGCTCTCGTCGAAGATCGCCGGATCGAGATTCGATTCGTCGCCGGTCAGCACCAGGCCGTCGAGCCGCAGCGCCACCTCGCGGAACTTCGCGAGCGTGGCCTCCCACGGCAGCTCGCCGTCGATGGTCGGCAGGATCACGCACTCGACGCCGGCGTGACGGTCGAGCGCGTCCAGATAGCGCCGCCGCAGCCACTCGCGGTGGACGCCGTCGTCGAGCAGCCGGTTCGCGGTGACGCCCACCACCGCGCGGCTCGCGGCGCGCGGCGCGTTCATTGCGGCTCCTGCGCGGCGAGCGGCGCGGCGGCGCCCTGGCCGGCCTGCCGTGCCGCGTAGAGGCGGCGGTTGCGTTCGAGCAGCTGGCCGATCACGCTCGGCTGCCCCTGCGGGCCGCGCACGAACAGCCCGCCCCACGACGCGGCGAGCTTCGCGTAGTCGGGGTCGCGCAGGCGGATCTGCTGCGCGCGCTTGAGCAGCCAGAACGGCACGCCCGGCGACAGGTGATGCTCGAGGTGGTATTCGTCGAGATTGACGCCCACCAGCAGCCGCTCGATCAGGTTGCCCTTGCGGTTGCGCGTGAGATGGACGTTGTCGACCTCGGTCTCGCACAGCGGCGAGTGCTCGGCGATCTCGATGAACCAGCCGAGGATCTGGAAGGTGGTGAGGTACGGCACGATCCAGAACAGCAGCAGCAGGTGCAGCGCGTGACCGGCCGCGAAGCCGGCGATCACCACCACCCAGAACGCCACGAAGCCGTAGGTGTCGATCATCGCGCCGCGCCGGTCGATCTCCTTGTTGTCGCGATCGGCGATCAGGAAGCGGTTGTGCCAGAGGTAGTTCAGGTAGCGCAGCGTGGCGCCGCCGAAGATCGCCTTCCAGACGATCGCGGCCGCGTATTCGCGCGGCTCGCGCACCTGGTAGACGCCCGACGCAAGGAAGAACTTCAGGTCGGGATCCTTCTCGGGGTCGCCCAGATGCGGATGGTGCAGGTGGACGTGCGAGACGCGGTAGGCCCAGTGGCGCTGGAACAGCGGATAGGCCGCGAACGTGATGCCGAGGACGTGGTTCCAGCGCGTGTTGCGCGCGAGGATGCGGTGCGCGGCGTCGTGCGAGACGGTGGTCAGCCCGCGCTGGTGCGCGCCGATGATCAGCACGGCGAGCGGATAGAGCCACCACGACAGATGCACCGTGGCGAACGCGCAGGCCAGCATGACCAGATAGTCCTTCAGCACGTAGAGCGCGCCGGTGAGGTTGTCGGGCCGCAGTTCGGCCAGCTCGCGCGTGATGTCGCGCGAGAACGGGAAGGTGTCGAAGCGCTGGTTGCGCAGCGGCCAGTTCCGGGAGGGGTTCATGGTCGAGGGTTCCTTGGCGGGTGGGGCGTCAGACGGCGGCGAGCCCGCGCTGCAGGTCGGCGATCACGTCGTCGACGTGCTCGATGCCGACGCAGAGACGGATCGAGCCGTCGAAGATGCCGGCCGCCTCGCGCTTGTCGCGCGGCACGGTGGTGTGCGTGGTCGAGACCGGATGCGTGACGAGCGTGCGCGCGTCGCCGACGTTCGAGACGTGGTACAGCAGCGCGATGTTCTGGATGAAGGCGCGGCCGGCGGCCTCGTTGTCCAGTTCGAACATGATCATCGCGCCGTGGCCGACGCGCCGGTCCACCAGTTCGTCGACGATCTCGCGTTCGCGGCCGGTGGCGAGGCCCGGGTACGACACGCGCCGCACCTTCGGATGCTTCGCGAGGAACGCGGCCACCTCGGCGGCGTTCTCGCAGTGCCGCTGCATGCGCAGGTGCAGCGTTTCGAGGCCCTGGATCAGCTGGAAGCTCGCGAACGGGCTGATCGCGGCGCCCGTGTCGCGCAGCCAGGTCATGCGCGCCTTCAGCAGGTAGGCGCTCGCGCCGAGGTCGCCGAGCCCGGCCAGCGCGTCGCGCCAGACGATGTCGCCGTGCGCCTCGTCCGGCCCGTTGAACAGCGGGAAGCGCGCGGCGTCGTCGAAGCCGGCGTGGCCGTTGTCGACGATCAGGCCGCCGAGCGTGGTGCCGTGGCCGCACAGGTACTTGGTGGCCGAGTAGGTGGTGATGGCCGCCCCGAGCGCGCCGGGGCGCGTCACCAGCGGCGTGGTGGTGTTGTCGACCACCAGCGGCACGCCGTGGCGCCGGCCGATCTCGGCCAGCTGCGGGACCGGCAGCGGAATCAGGCACGGGTTCGAGAAGGTCTCGCCGAACAGCGCGATGGTGCGGTCGTCGATCTGCGATTCGAACGACGACGGTTCGCGCGGGTCGGCCGAACGCGCCTCGATGCCGAGCCGCTTGAAGGTGTTGAACAGCAGGTTCCAGGAGTTGCCGTACAGATATTTGGACGCCACCACGTTGTCGCCGGGCCGGCCGCTCGACAGGTTGGCCAGTGCGAGGAAGGTGGCGGCCTGGCCCGAGGCCACCGCGAGCGAGTCGCCGGCGCCGTCCACCGCCGCGTAGCGCTTCTCCAGCACGCGCGTGGTGGGGTTGATGATGCGCGTGTAGGTGAAGCCGTCTTCCTTCACGTTGTAGATGTCGGCGATCTTCGCCAGGTCACCGTCGAGTTCGTAGGCCGTGGACTGGTAGATCGGCACCGACACGGCCTTGGTGACGGGATCGTGCCGGTAGCCGGCGTGCAGGAGCGCGGTGTCTCGCGACAGTTCGGCGTGCTGGGGAATGCGTGACATGTCACAGGGCCTCTTTGACGAATTCGGCTTCGGGATGAAGGTGCGCTTTCCGCGCGGGTTCGGCCGCGGCGAAGAAGTCGCGAAACGCGGTGGACAGCAGCCGGATCCAGGCCGGCCGGATCGAGCCGATGCAGCCGATCCGGAAGCTGCGCGTGGGCAGGTGCAGCTTCGAGTAGATGTAGAGGTTGTAGTTGGCCAGGTGCGCGTAGAGCGCGTCGAAATCCTGCTGCGTGTCGATCACGCCCTCGGCCCGCAGCGTCAGGCATACCGGCGAACGCACCTGCGCGTCGAGCAGCGGCGTGGCGTAGCGCTCGGTGGCGCGCACGATCTCGTCGCGCACCGCCGCATAGCGTTCGCCACGCCGCGGCACGCCCTCGCGGGCCAGCACTTCGAGCGCCTTCGCGCAGGCCTGGATCACGTGGGTGGGCGGCGTGGAGCGCCACTCGTCGGTCTGCTCGAAGCTGCGCCACTGGTCGCGCACGTCGAGCACGAACGAATTGACCGGCTCGGCGCGGCGCGTCAGCAGCTCGCGCGTGGCGAACACGAAGGCCACGCCGGGCGGCCCCTCGATGCACTTGTTGCTCGAGGTCACCAGCACGTCGAATGCGGTGCGCCGCGCGCTGATGTCGGTGGCGCCGAACGAACTCATCGCGTCGACGAGGCTGAGCACACCATGCCGCCGGGCCAGCGCCACCAGCGCGTCGAGCGGATTGAGCACGCCGGTGGTGGTCTCGCAATGCACGAAGCAGAGGTGGGTGATCGCCGGGTCCTTCACGAGCTGCGCGGCGACATCGGCGACCGACAGCGGCTGGTCGCTCGGGGTGGTCATGCTCACGGCCTGCACGCCGCGCAGCCGCAGGATCTTCAGGATGCGTTCGCCGTAGATGCCGTTGATGCAGACGAGCGGCCGGTCGCCGGCCGCCACGAACGAGGCGAGCGCGGCCTCCATGCCGTAGGAGCCGCTGCCCTGGATCGGCACCACCGAATGCGTGCCGGCGCCGTCGATCAGGTCGAGCAGCCGCTCGCGCACCGAGGCCGTGATGTGCTTGAAGCTGGCGTCGCGCGAGCCCATGTCGAACTGCATCTGCGCCTTGACTTCGTCACTCAGGGCCAGCGGGCCCGGGGTCATAAGAAAATGATGCTGTCCCGACATATCACACTCCGTGATTGAGACGTTGACATGCAGATGCGCGGTGCCCGCCGGCGTGAATGCCGTGCCGGCGGGTCGGTTTTGCGAGGCACGGGGCGGATTATAGGGGCGTCCGATTCACCCGATTTAGTATCAATTCAGGAATGCAAATGAGAATTGTGAAATCGGAAAAATAACAAAATGAATGGCGCTCATGGATAGCGGGTGGCGGGGCGATGAGCCTTGTGTGGCAAGGGTTTGGGTGGATTCGTTACAGTGCCGGCCAAGTTTCGGAATATCTGCTGCAACGTAGGTTTCAGATAATTCCGGGGTTGGCGGGATTTGAAAATCGTGAAATGGATTGTTCAATGAATCGCTGGTTTCGGTGTCCGGCGTTTCAATATGAACGAGTCATGCCGGGCGGTACGACGAAGCGCGGAATCGTGGGCGCGGGAAGGTAGCCGGGGCGTGTCGGGCATGCGATCGCGTCGATACGCGGGTCTCATATCGTAGGGAATCCAAATCAAATGGAAACTGGCGGCTCGATGCACGGCGAACGACGCACCTGCGCGGAACCCGATGCGGCCCCGACGTCCACGAGCGTGATCACGCACGCAATGCGACCGATCGATTTCACGGACCCGCTGCACGGTTCGTCCTTGCAACGGTCCGGCCGAAATTTCCGGCCAGGCCGCCTTGCATCCATTCCCGGGAGAACCCCATGCGATATCCATTGCAGCACGCCCACGACGGCGCCGCGGCGCCGCGCGCCGACAGGGAGGTGTGAACCATGAGCCAGGACGCACTCGATCCGCTGCTGCGGCAGTTCGCGGAGAAGCGGCTGGGACGGCCGCTCGAACCGGGCGAGGAAAAGGCGCTGCTCGAACGGCTGCCGAGCCGTGGCGCCGCCGCGGCCGCGCCGGCCGCCGCCGCGAACTCGCCGCTGCCGCGCCTGAAAACGCGGCGGGAGGCGCGCGAGCAGGTCAAGCACTTCCTGCAGCTGAACCAGCAGAAGGCCTACGAGAAGATGCGCGGCATTCTGCAGACCATCGACACGCAGAACGAGACGACGCTCGACATGCTGGCATCGGAGCAGCAGAAGGTGGCCGGCGTGCTCGACGCGCAGGAGTCGGCCGAGGGCGCCGAGGCCGCCGGCGCGGCCGAGATCCAGGACAGCACGCGCCAGGCGCTGACCCTGATCGGCGAACAGCTGACGGGCCTGATCCGGCAGGAAATCGAAGCCTGCTTCCGGCAGTACTTCGATTCGCTCGCGGCGCGGCTCGACGCGCTGGACGCCCGGCTGCACAGCTTCGGCGTGGTCCTGACCGAGTTGCCGGCGGTGATCGAAGCGACCGAAGCGATCGCATCGACCGAAGCCATCGAAGCGACCGAAGCGACCGAAGCGACCGCATCGACCAGAGCGGATGCAACGCATGCCGCCACCGACGTTCACGGCGCCTCCGATGATGCGTCCATGGATTAGCACGCGGGTCATGCGGCTGACGCCAGATGGCGGAACCCGGCCGGCCCCGCGTGCGACTTCTCAACAACGTGAAGCAAGGAGCAAAAAATGGCTGATACGTGTCAAGTGTGCCAGGTCAATCCCGCGATTACCGATGCGGTCACACAGGTCAACGTCAAGGTGGTCGGGGAAGCGCCGGCAATGGCGATGGGCTCGCTGTACCAGGCCCAAAGCCATTCGCTGAGCATCCTGTTCGAGAACGCGGTGCAGCAGCAGTCGCAGGCTGCGATCCAGTCGCAGACGTCGACGAACGTGGGGACGATGCAGCTCTACACGATCGGGCCGGAAAGCGCGGGCGCGGCCGCCACCGAAATCGGCGCGAACGGGATCATCTCCGTGCTGGCCGACGTGATCGCGCTCGGCAAGGCGATGGGCGGCGCCTAACACGCCGCCGCACCGCCGTGATCGGGCGGCGGCGCGGGCGGCACGCGCCGCTCGCGTTACCGCCTGGCCGCGGCGCCGCAACACGGCCGCCGGCACCTGACGTGAGGGGCCGCGCGGCGTTCCGGAACAACCGACAGGACGTGCCGCGCCGATTCGATACGGCGCCCGTCCGCGAACCAGGAGAAACACCATGGCAGCAGGTGACCCCATCATCCCGGCCACGCCGGACCCGTGCAGCTGCAAGGCATGCGCGGTCAATTCCGCGATCACCGACGCGGTCACGCAGACCAACGTCAAGGTGGTCGGCGAAGCGCCGGCGATGGCGACGGGCTCGCTGTACCAGGCCCAAAGCCATTCGCTGAGCGTGCTGTTCGAGAACGCGGTGCAGCAGCAGTCGCAGTCGGCGGTGCAGCTGCCGACCTCGACCAACGTCGGCACGATGCAGCTCTACACGCTCGGGTCGGCCAGCGCCGGCGCCGCCGCGACGGAGATCGGCTCGAACGGCGTGCTGGCCGTGCTGGCCGACGTGCTCGCGCTCGGCAAGGCGCTCGCCTGACGCTTGACCCGGCGTCGACGCCGGGCGGCGGCCCCGATCCCGGTGGCTGCCGCCCGGCGCCCGGCGCCGCGCCGATGCCCGCGGCGGCGAGCGCCCGCGACGCATCGACGGTGCCGCGCGTCGCGCGCCGCCAACCGACCCATTCATGCTTTCGCCGCGCCCGTGCCGCGACGGCGACCCAATCAGGAGCAACGACATGCCGGAACACGTCTCTGCCGCGATCACCGATGCCGTCACGCAGGCCAACGTCAAGGTGGTGGGCGAAGCGCCCGCCGTGGCGCTGGGCACGCTCATGCAGTCGAACAGCCATGCGTCCTCGATCATGCTGCACAACGCCGTGCAGATGCAGGCGAACCAGGCGATGTCCAACCTCGCGGCCACGACCGTCGGCGTCATGCAGCTCTACGCCGGCTCGCCGGTGGGCGCGGCCGGCGCGGCGCGCGCCTCGAGCGACAACGTTTCATCGCAACTGGCCGCCGTCGCGCAGCTGATGAGCGCGATCAGCCACTGGCGCGGCTGAGCTTCACCGCGCGCCGCCGCGTCGGCGCGCCGTTCCCCCGTGCCGCCGCACGATTCACGTGCGGGCCGGCGCGTCAATTGGCATCGACGATATACCGGAGCAGATCCGGTTTCTCGATCGTCACGCCGTGCTCATGAAGCCGGATCAGGCCGTCGCGCTGCATCTTCTGCAGGCTGCTGTTCAAACGCGGCCGGCTGGCGTTGAGCATCGCGGCGAGGATGCTCTGGTTCTCCGGCAGCGGCACCTCGAGATCTCCCTCCTGCACGCGGTTCAACAGATGGCGCGCGACCCTGGCGTCGAGCCGGTACAGGCACGCCGACTCGACGAAGTCGCTCAGCTGCTGGATGTGCCGGCACAGCTGCTCGTGGATGCGCGCCATCAGGTCCGCGTTGGCGCGAAGCGGCGCGAAATACTGGCGATGCAGCAGCGAAATGCGGCAGTCCGGGCTCAGTTGGGCCGTGAAGCTGCGCCGGGGCGCGCGAATCAGCGCGCTCTCGTCGACGAGTTCGCCCGGCATCGAGTGGCCGAGGATGATCTCGCGCCCGCCCGGTTCGTGCAGGGTCTTGTAGATGCGGCCGCGATGCACGAACGCGATGAAGTCGCCGGGATCGCCCTTGAAGAAAAGCAAACGGTTGCCGTGCTCGGGCCAGTGCGTGGCATGCCGCTCGATATGGATGAGCAGGCTTTCGGGAAGTCCGTGGAGTATCGATATGTCGCGCAGCGTTTGAACGTCAGCGAGGGCAGGCATGTTTTCCGTGCAAGGTTGTTTGACGATGCAGCCACCTAGCGAAAAACGCTGCCTTTGGCACGGCGTGAAAAATGAATAATGAAAATGGCGAAATAGCCGGCGAGCAGCCCGCGCCGGGCGGCACTTCCATGGCAAAGGCGCCTGCCCGGGCAACCTGGGTCGCCGCGTGCCGGCGCGCGAACGCCTCGCGGCGGCAGTCGTTCTCGGTCATCGCAATGCCGTGGTTCACATCCGGCGGCGCGCCTGAAACGGCGAACGGATCATGCCGGGATTAAAAAGTTACGTAATGGTAGTCAATAAAATTTACAGAAAACGAATATCGAAATGAGTTTGTTACGCGGGTAACAGCCGATTGGCGGCATCGAATCGATTCTGTGTTTCCCAATAAAAAACGGAACGCACGGGATGACCACTTCGAACCAGCACGCTGCTCCGCCACCCGAGACCCCGGCCCAGCAGCTCGATCGCACCTGGCGGGAAATGCAGGGGAAACTGCGGCGCCGCGCGCGCCTGTTGTGCAAGGGTGATATTCACCGTGCCGACGAACTGCTGTCCGACACCGCACTGAAGGTCCACATCTATCTGCAGCGCACGCCCGAGCGCGTCCGCAACCTGTCCGGCTTTCTGTTCCTCGCGCTGAACCACGCGTTCCTCGACGGCGCGCGACGCCGCCTGCGCGAAAGCGGCCTGCTCGAATTCGACCCGGGCTGGGACGACGATCACGCCGTCGAGCTGGCCGGCCATACGCCGTCGGCGGAGCAGCAGCTGTTGCTCAGGCAGCAGCTGCTGCGTCTCGAGCAGGCGCTGTCCGCGCTGCCGCCGCATCAGCAGCAGCTATTCACGCTGAAGTTCGAGGAGGAGCGGCCCTATCTGCACATCGCGGCCACGCTCGGCATCAACGAGCCGCTCGCGAGAAAGCGCGTCGAGCTGCTGCGCAAGAAGTTGCGCGACGAACTCGCCTGAGCGCGTTCACGAACACGGGCAGGCCGCGTTCCTAACGGCATACGCGGCGTCGCTCGGCCTGCCGGCCCGCCCGTTTTTTCCATCGCATGTCGGAGCCGAGATCTCAGGAGGCCTCGTGGCAGACAAAGTCAATGAGCAGGTAACCGATGCGGTGACGCAGACCAACGTCAACGTCGTCGCGGGATCCCCCGCCCAGGCATTGGGCACGCTTTACCAGATGTTCAGCCAGGCGGTCGGCATTTCGGCGCAGAACATGACGCAGCAGCAGGCGGCGTTGAACCAGATTTCCAACGCCGTGGTGTCGAAGGCGGTGGCCATGATCCTGTCGGTCGAGGCGTCGCCGAAGGGCGCATCGGGCGGCACCACGCCCGGTGGCAAGGACGGCAAGTAGACGGGTTCCACGCACCCGCACGCGATGACTCTGGGGATACCTGAACCATGAACATGAAAGGTCTTTTGGGCGGACGCACCGATGGCGCGCCGCCGACGCCGCCGAAAGCGGCAAACCCGGCGAACGCGTCAACCGACGCCGCCGAAGCCATGACGCCGGCCGAGGTCGTGCCGTCCGCCGCGGCGCAGAAGGGCGGCGGGCGCGGCTGGCCGGCGAACCGGCTGCGCAGGTTCACCGATGCGCTGAAGGCGCCCCCGATGACGGCGGCGGCCGGCGGCGGTTCCGCGCTGCAGACCGTGCAGGCGATCAACGCGGAAGCGGCGTCCTACGCGACGACGCAGATCGCCGTCGGCCCGAACATGATGATCTCGCAGGCGGGCGGCGTGGTCGCGCAGGCGGCGGCCAACTACTTCGAGGCCACCACCTCGCTCGCGATCGCGGGCAAGAGCGTGCTGATGAAGGACCTCGCGCAGAAGACCGTCGACGAGGACGTGCCCGGCATGGCGATGGACGCGGTGGGGCTGCTGTTGACGGACCTGTTCGTCGCGACCGCGGCGATCGTCGCCGGCGCCGCCGAGGCGATCGAAGGCGAGGCCGCCGGCATCGCGCTCGACAAGATCGACGAGAGCCTGCAGAAGTACCAGGCGCTGCTGGACAAGAAGGGCACGTAGCGCGCGGCGCGCGCCGCCGAATTGCGAGCATGATGGCCGGAGAGATAATGAGTACACCTATTGACATAGAAGCCTATACCGTATGCTTCAGCGGGACCGCCTGTACGCGCGACGAGGGGGAGGTGACCCGCATCGGCAGCGACAAGCGGATCTACTGCCCCGAGACCGGCTACATCCCGGTGCGGATCCACAACGAGATCTCGGGCGACCTGTTCAGCACCGCGTCGAGCGTCGTCGTGCGCGGCGTCGGCAACAACGACTGGGCGCAGTTGCGCAGCTTCTGCGAGCCGCTGACGGTCGACGGGCCGCTCGAGGTGCCGCCCGACCTGCTGCGCGAAGCGCGCAAGTACGCCTCGGTGGACAACCAGCATTCCAACATCGACGCGGCGCATGCGTGGAGCGCGACCGCGCTCGCGCTGCACGGCGCCAATCTCGCCGTCGACAGTGGTGCGCGGCGCTTCAATTTCATCGGCCATAGCCGCGGCGCCGTCGAGTCGATCATGGCCGCGTGGTTCCTCTACGCGTATGGCCCTCGCGAGATACCCGTCAATATCTTCGCGATCGATCCGGTTCCGGGGCCGGGCAACTGGTACGGGATCCTGACCCAGCTGCCGCCCAACGTCGAGCACTACGTGGGCGTCTATGCGTGGGACCACCTGGACAAGTGGTTCACGGCAGTGGTGCCGCGCCCGAACGGCCCGATGACGGGCCGCGCCGATGAGGTGCGGCTCGGCAAGAGCTGGGACACGCTCGCGGACCACTACCAGCTTCGCGACCCGCTGGTAGCCGACATCCATGCGGCGCAACCGGAGCGATACGAGCTGTACGCGTGCCGCGGCCGGCACAGCACGGTCGCCGGCAATACCACCCGCGACGGCCAGTACGATCCGGCCAGGCTCGGCCGGCACGTCGCGCCGGTGCCGAAGCTCGTCTACAAGATGGCGCGCGCCTATCTGGCCGAGTGGGGGACGCGGTTCCCGGCCGGCAGCGAGGTGGGCGAGCGTGTCGAAGCCCTGCGCCGGCAGATCCATACCGACCACACGGAATTCGACGCGATGGGCGGCGGCGCGATTCGCACCCATCGCGGGCGGCTGGTGTCGGCCACCAGCGGCCGGGCGTTCTGGAAAACCTCCTACTTCGAAGACGTGGTCGGCGATCCGCCTTACTCGCTCTCTTATCCGGTCACGCCGGAACGAACCGGCGCCGGCTGGGTGGACTGGAAGTTCCTGTAGCCCGCCGCCGGGCTTGCCGCGCCGCGCGGCGGCCCCGACCCGGCCACCCCTTTCCCTCGACGAGATCGACACGATGAGCAAGATCGACGACGTGCAGAACCAGATCACGCAGCACCCCGGGTATTTCAGCCATATCAGCGAGCCGAACTACGTGAGGATCCTCGATACGCCCGGCACCTGGGGCGAGGCGTTCGGCCCGGAGGTCATGCCGCGCGCGCACGAGCGGCAGGCGGACTTCGAACGCGCCATCAACGAGATCGTCCAGAAGTCGCGCTATCGCTGCGATCTGGCGTCGCTGAACAGCCCGGACCCCGACTGGAGCCGCGTGGTGCTCGGCGCGATGGATACGGCGCTGAGCCAGCGCATGGGGCGCACCCGGCCGACGCAGTTCCGCTTCCTGTTCGGGCAGACGCCGCTCTATCCGGCCTCGCTGCCGCCCGTCTACACGGCGTTCAGGGCCGCGCTGCTGCGGCTGGTGCGAAGCCGCCGGGCGAACTGGGAGCAGGTGCCGGAAATCTGGCTCGGGCGTTTTTTCCGGCTCAGGTCGGGCATCGTGTCGTCGCTGAAGGCGCAGCTGTTCCCGCCGGAATTCATCTCGGACGACGATACGAAGATGACCTGGAACCACGCGAAGATCATCGCGATGGACGGCAGCGAGGCGCTGGTGGGCGGACACAACCTGAACATGGACTTGTTCCGGAGCTATCCGCCGGTCCACGACGTGTCGGTGATCGTGCATGGCGCCGCGGCGGAGGGGGCGCAGCTGTTCCTGAACCAGATGTGGGCGTGCGGCCCGGACCTGCTGACGCGCGAGACGCTCGACGTCGCGACCATGGCATGGCGGCACGACAACGGCAATCGTCACAAACTGGCCGATCCGCTTGGCGAGGCGGACGTCAGAGCCTATGTGAGGGAACGCCAGGACGCGCTGATCAGGCTGCACGAGTCCGGCGAGCAGGACGGCCCCGCCGACGCGCCGCCGGCGGACGAGGAGGGCGCCGACAGCGGCGACCCGCAGACGCTGATCGATCTCGCCGAACCGGTGTTTCCCGAGCGCGTCGTCGATACGCGCTATGCCGGGTTTCACGAGTACCGGCGCTCGTCCCGCATGCTCGCGGTCGGCAAGTACTGGACGGGACCAAACATGGAGAGCGATTACAAGAAGGCCTCCGAGGTCATGAAGAAGACGCTGATCGAGGGCGCCGAGCACACGATCCTGATGTCGCAGATGGACCTGATCAGCGCGTGGAAGAAGAAGTGGTCGGACCACGTCGTGTGCCAATGGCTGATGGCCGCGCTGCTCGCGAAGCCGGAGCTGCAGGTGCGGGTGGTGGTGTCGCCGCAGGACGGCGGCGCCGGAGAGGAGGGCGATCAGTATTCGTTCGGCTCCGGCGCGCGGCGCACGTTCGACCTGATCGAGTACTACATGACACACCACGCCGAGACCGACCGCCTGCTGTCCGATCCGGAACTCGCGCGCGCGAGGGAGGCGTTGAAGAGGCTGCACGTCGCGCCGTTCTACTACACGGACCGCGTGCCGCAGACGCGGACGGCCGAGGGCCTGACCTATGCATGGCCGGACCTGTCGCCGGAAGGCTATACCGCCACGCTGAAGCGGCCGCCGCTGGCCGACAGCCCGCCGAGCGAGGGCATCATCGGCAGCGCCGCGTTCTCGGTGTTCAACGCGAGCGGTTACTACTATGACAAAGTCGCGTCGGCGCCCGGCAATCACGCGAAGATCATGATCGTCGACGACGAGATCTACGTGGTCGGCTCCGACAACCTGTATCCGGGCTCGCTGTCCGAGTTCAACTACCTGATCGAGGGCGAGGCGGCCGTGCGCGAGATGCTCGCATCGTACTGGGACAAGCTGTGGCAGTACGCCGGCCCGCACGCCGTCAGCGCATCGGTCGTGCCGCCCGACGTGATCGCCGGCAGGGCGGCAGGCGCCCGTGGCGGCGCGCCGCGCAGCGGCCGGCATTGAATCGATGCCGGTGCCGCCCCTGCGCACGGCAGCGTTGTCTGGCGGATCGATTCAGCCCCGCGCGCGGTGCCCCGGCATGCATCGACACGACCCGCCGGCCCGTCGGGCCGGATGCGGGAGGTGAGCGGCGGGGCCGCGCCGGTTCGTTTTCCCGAACCCGTCGCGCCCTGCCAACGGCAGTCCCATCGAATCACGCGAGGAAACCATGGCCTATGTCATCACGAAAGTAGAAGGTACCGCGCCGCTGAAGGTCAGCGAGCGCAGGTGGGGAGATGCCACGCAAATCGATTTCGGCGCGATGACGAGCTGCATCTCGCTCGTCGAGCAGACGCCGGGCAAGCCGACCCTGGTGCGCGCCATCCATCTGTCGATCGTCGACGAGCGCGACACGCCGATCTTCGATCCGGCGTCGAACGTGAGCGCGGAGATCAGCCGGATCATGGAGCCGAACGGCAACCTGCGCGCCTGCATCGGGTGCATCGACGTCTGGGAGAGCAACGGGGCGGATTTGAAGAACTTCTTCCGCAATCTGATGACCACCCTTGGCATCAAGACCGAGGTGCGGCTGGACGACAGTCAATTGCAGGTGCGGCTCGAGAAAGGCGTGCTCCAGTATCGGCAGGACGGCGGCAACTGGATCAAAGTGGGCTGACGCGCAGGCCGCATGACCCGCCGGCACCGGCGCCCGTCGCATCGTCGGGCGCCGGTGCGGTATCGGGTGGTGGTGGCCCGGAGGTGACGGCTGCCCGGTTTCGCCCGATCGCATCGATCGAGCCATTTCTTGAAACGGCATGCGATTCCGCCACGTCACCGGCACCGCCACGTCACCGGCACCGCCACGTCACCGGCAGGTCGTGCTGCGGCCGAAGCCGGCTCCCCCAACGCGATCCCCGCCGCCACGACCTGACGTTTGCGCCGCCTGCCCGGCGACACTAAACGAAAATAATTTTTTTGCCAACGTCATAGGGTTGTCTTGTTTGATGAGTCATTCCGTTATCAGCGGAGACTGGCAGATTCGCATTCCGGCTTGACGGGGTCATATTGCACTTCGAATTGTCGCCGGTAAATCGTTTGCGCCCCCGAATGAAATCCATTCGACGGCGGCCGGAAAACCGGCGCCGCCGCGCGTGGGCAAATCAATCCGACCGGCTCGTGCGGCGCCGCGGCGCGCCGGTCGCAGCGGTGCGGCAGCGGCCGGCCGCCTGGCTGTCCGGCCCGCCAGTCGCGGCGCAGCGCCGTTTCCGCCGATCCGGCGGCGCGCCGTTGCCGTCGTAAACCCGCGGTCCCGGCAAAAGCCGCATGCAACCCTAAAGTTGCCTCGCGGACAACCGTTAATACCACTTCGCCCGGATGCCGGATGAGGGTGCCGTATTAAATGCGGGTATACCTATGGTACCGAATCGACGGGATGGACTTTTCAATCGGATTGATTTACATATCCACCTTCATATTTCCAAACATTTCTTCACGAAACGTCTTTTCACTTCGGGAAATACTAATTACGATTATGCCCGCGCAGGATGCTCGGCGCCGTGCGAACGGCGGCTGTCTACGGGGAGCATTGAAGCGCGCAGGCGGGCCGGATCGGGCCCGACCTGGCCGTATCGACAGGGATGTGCCGCCGTACCGCCCGACAATAAACGGCCCCGCCGCGACGTCCGCCCAGCGCACGCCGCCGCAGGCCAATCGACCAGCTTCGGAGTGCGTATGAACCAGAGTTCCCGTCTCAACATGCTCGGCTCGTCCGACGCCATGGAGGCGGTCAGACGCCAGATCGAGAAGATCGCGGGCGTCGACGTGCCGGTAACCGTGCTTGGCGAGACCGGCACGGGCAAGGAGCTCGCGGTGCGGGCCATCCATTACCTCAGCGGGCGCCGGCAGGCGCCGTTCGTTCCCGTCAATTGCGGCGCGCTGCCGGAGGCGCTCGTCGAAAGCGAGCTGTTCGGCCATGAACGCGGCGCGTTCACCGACGCCAAGCTCGTCAGCGACGGGCTGATCGGCGAGGCCGAGGGCGGCACGCTGTTCCTCGACGAAATCGATGCGCTGGGCCTGAAGGCGCAGGCCGCGCTGCTGCGTTTCCTGCAGGACGGCAGCTACCGGCGCGTGGGCGGCACCAGGATCCGCTTTGCCGACGTGCGCGTGGTGGTGGCCAGCAACGCCGATCTCGCCGCGCTGGCCGAGACGCGGCAGTTCCGGCGCGACCTGCTGTACCGCCTCGACGTGGTGATGCTGCGGATTCCGCCCGTGCGCGAGCGCGGCGGCGACGTGGTCGAGCTGGCCGAGGCGTTCCTCGACCGGCTGCGCACGCGCTACGCGAAACCCGCGATGCGTCTTCACGAGGCCTCGTACCCGCATCTGCGCGGCCACGCGTGGCCGGGCAACGTGCGCGAACTCGAGAACGCCGTGCATCGCGCCGTCCTGTTGAGCGAGGACGGCTTCGTGCGGCTCGGCAGCGCGGCCTGCGAGCCCGACGCGGACAGCGCCGCGCCGGCCGGCGCGCGCCCGTTCAAGACCGAGCGCGCGGCGGCGATCGCCAGCTTCGAGGTCGATTACCTGCGGCGGCTGCTGACCGAGGCGAACGGCAATCTCTCGCAGGCCGCGCGGCTCGCGGGCGAGGAGCGTAGCGCGTTCGGCAAGCTGGTGCGCAAGCACGGCCTCGTGCGCGATCGTTCGAACTGAGTCGGGCGTGGCGATTGAGGTAAGCTTTCGGCTTTACGAATTCTCGACGGCAAGGTGTGCTTCATGAATGACGCGTTGGTCCAGCACGTCGCCGCCCAAATCGCGCAGTATCTGCAGATGAATCCCGCCGCGGCCGATACGGTCGAAGGCATTCACCATTTCTGGGTCGGCGCGCAATCCGCGCAGCAGTCGCTCGAGGTCACGCAGGCGGCGCTCGAATGTCTGCTCGCGCGCGGCGAGGTGGCACGCGTGCCGATCGGCAACCGCCTGCTGTGGCGCGCGCCGCGCGACGGCGCGTAACGAGGCGCGGCGGCGGCGCGGCGGCCCGCGCCGGGCCGCCCGTGGGGCTCAGCGCCCGAGGCGCCCCTGCAGCGGGTGGGCGTGCTGCCAGCCCGCTTCGCCGTAGCTGTCGACGAAACAGACCTTGAGCTGCGCCATGCCGAGGCTCGTGAAATACAGCCACACGTCGGCCTCCTGCTTGTCGCGCGTGATGAACCAGCGCGCGTCGCCATGCGCGAGCCCCCAGCTGCCGACGCGGTGGACGAGCAGGTCGGCGGTGCTGCGGTCGGACAGGTTGACGCGAAAATGCGCCTCGCCCATGTTGCTGGTCTGATAGATGCGTGCCATCGGTGATTTGCTCCGGACCGGACCAGGCCGGTTGAAAAAAGTGGTTTGCCCAGGTGCCGCGTGAGCGGCGCGAGGCGGGAGGCGGCTTGGGCCGCCGTGTGTCGCGCGGGCTGCCCGCGCGTTCGAATCTTGACGGGGCCGTGATGCGAAAAGACAAGCCATTCTCACCCACGTTGCGCCTGCGTGGCGACGCGCAGCGCGTCGAGGTGATCGTGCCGAACGGCACGACGCGCCCCGTGCTCGGCACGCTCGCGCCCGGCGACGACGACCGGCGCACTGCCACCATCGAGCATGCCGGCGGCGCGGGCCGCTCGCCGCGCCAGCAGCCGCTCGCCTCGATCGAACTGGAACTGCCGCGCCGCGCGCAGACCATCCTCACGCAACGGCTGCCGCGCGAGGTGCGCGAGCGCCTGGACGGCGACGGCGCGGGGCGCCATGCGTCGGCGCGCAACGGCGAGAGCGGCGATGCCGGCAGCGAGACGCTGATCGTGCCGGAGCCGGGCGAGGGCGGCTGACCGCGCTGCCCGAGGCGACGGACGCCGGCTACGCCGAGGCGTGCCGACGGTGCGGCCTATTCGTAGAGATGCGGGCGATTGCTCTTGTAGAACTCGTGCTCCATCGTACCCGGCGTCTCCGCAGCGTGCAGATGGACGGCGATGCCCCGCAGCGGCGTGGCGAGCACGCCGAGCGTGGCCGCGGCCAGCGCACGCGGATCGAGATTCCAGGCGGCATGACCGGCGCTTCGCATGAAGCCCGCCGTCTCCATGAAGGTGGCCGCCGTGGTGCTGGACATGCGCTTTTGTGCCACCGCATCCATCGCGTCCTTCATGGCGTCGCGCGCGAACGGCGCGAGCGGCACCTTCGCCCTCAGCAACCCGTCGTTCGCGGTCTTCACCGCGTCCCCATATGGCGAATCGTGATGCGCGATCTGCTTGCCGAACTCGGTGCGCTGCGCTTCGGCGTCGGGATGGTTGAAGGCGGACAGGAGGAAGCCGCCGATCGGGGGGCCAAGCGTCATTGCCTTGCGTCGAAAGCCCATGCGATATCTCCTTGTGAGCGTGGATGAAACGTGATGAAGCGGGATGCCGCTCGCGGCATCGCCGTGGCGGTGACAACGGCGCGGGACGCGCGCTCAGGGTTTGTGGGCCGCTACGTATTGCGCCCGCAGCGCCTTCGTCCCGTCGCGGGTCAACGTGTGGAAATCCGTGGTGCCCGCCCGGGCAGTCCAGAACGGCTGGGTGGAGGCGGTGCCGCGGCGGATCGCGTCCAGTTCGGCCGTGAACGCATCCTTGCTCGCCCACTTCTGCTGCACCTCGGCCAGCTCGGCAGTGTGATTCGATTTCGTCAGCTTGGCGGTGACGTAAGCGCGCTTCAGCTGCTGGTGTTGCAGCGGGTCGCTCGCCTTGTCGACGGTGCTCCAGTCGGTCCCGCTCGTGTGCTGGGCTTCCCACCATTTGCCCGCCTCCGGCAGCGTCGCGCCGCCGGTCCGGATCTGCTCGAGCTTGCCCGCGAACGCCGCTCTCGCCATCTCCGGCGGCGCGAGATATTGCGCGATGGCATGCCGGTCCAGCTTGCGCGCGATGTACTCGTCGCGCAGCTGCTCGCGGGCCTGCGCCTGCACGGGGTCGCCCAGCGGGGTCAGCGCGGTGCCCTTGCCTTGCCACCAGTCGCCCTGGGCGACGGCGGTCCGGGTGCCGTCGTGGATGGCCTTCAGCTTGGTGTCGAAGCGCAGGCCCGCCTCGCGCAGCGCCTTGGCGTGCGATTGATAGATGCTGCCGCGCATTCCCAGATGCTGCTTGAGCACCGCGTCGGCGCTGGTGTCGCCGGCGTCGAGCTTGTCGCGCAGGACGCTCGCGCCCTGCTTCGGGCTCATTTTGGTGTTGCCCAGCTGCGGATACGCATTCAGCATGTCGCTGCCGAAACTGGAAATCGAGGACGTGCCGGTGTTTTGCATGCGCCACTTGCCGGCCATCGTCGTCGCGCGCATGCCCGAACCCACCAGCCCGAGGCCGAGACCGCGCGCGCCGGTGATGTCTTCCACGAACGATCCCATCGTCAGCCCGCCGAAGTACTTCGCCTGGCCGGCTTCGCTGTTCCGGGCCGTGGCGCGCGTGGGTACGTAGGTGTCCTCCGCGAGATACTTCATCGCGCGGCCCTCGATCGTGGCGCGCTCCAGCGAGAGGGTGGCCGGAATCGCCTTGCTGCGCTTGTTCTGGTCGAAGTACGACGTTTCGCCCATCGGCTGCAGCATGCCCTGCACCCATGACTTGGTGGGTTTGCTGGCGTCGTAGGTCTTGTTGCTCGGCTTGTTCGACTGTTGCACCGAAGTCGAATAGGTGCCGTGGATGTCGACAACGTGATCGGCGCCGTTGACCGCATACGGTACGTTCAACTGTGTATACACGCTCTCGGTGCGGGTGCCGGCGGCCAGTGCCTGGATCCCGTCGGTAAACGAGGCGCCACGCTGCGGCGGCGGCAGGGGCGGCGGCGGCACGGGGTCGTGGGCCGGCGCGTAGAAGACTTTCTTGCCCGGCGGAATCATGCCGGTGAACGGATTGGTTCGTTTCATCGCTGCACCTCCGGTAACGGAACGGTCATGCGCGGGGCGGGCGGACGTCGCGCGATCCGGGCGCGTGCGCTCACGAGGCGCTGCTCGTCAGCGGCACCGCGGCCCGCACGTCCAGATCGAGCCGGTCGGTCAGCGCGTGCAGCTCGCTCGCGATGCGCGCCGGAGAATCCGGCTCGCCGATCCGGTAGAACAGCTGGTTGCCGTTGGGCGGCACGGCGCGAATGCCGGTATCGACGAAGCCGATCTTCTCCAGCGCCCGGCGCGACGCGGCGTTGGTGTCGTAGACCGTGGCGTAGCAGGTGCGCATGCCACCGTGCCGATGCGCGGCGGCCAGCAGCAGCGCCGCCGCGCTGGAGCCGAAGCCGTGGCCCTGGAAATCGCGGCCGATCCAGTAGTAGAAGAACCCGATGTCGCGGCATTGCGTGAGGCCGACGTTGCCGATGAAGCCCCACGAGCGGTGCATCACGGCGAACTGCCGGTCGCCCTGCGCGTAGCTGGCGTCGAGCCAGCGGTGCCACGCGGCGGCGTCGTCGAAGCGCGGCAGGCAGCACCAATCGGCGATCGCGGGATCGTAGTACTGCCAGCTGAAATCGGCGAGATGCTGGTGGCCGAGCGGTTCGAGATAGAGCGGCTCGTCGTCGTGCGCGATGCCGTGCATCGGCAGCGAGCCGCGGCGCCAGTCGCGCCAGGCGAGCAGGTCGCGATAGGTGGCCGCGTGATGGTGCTGGCCCGGGTCGGCGAACTGCACCGTCACGGCGAAGTCGAGCGCCGCGTCGATGTCGCCCGCCAGGTGGCAGGCGCGGCCGAGTAGGGCGAGCACGGCGGGGTCGCGCCGCTGTTCCGGCGTGAGCGACGCGCCCACCGCGAGCGCGAGCGGCCAGTAGGCCCAGGTGGCGGCCAGCGTCAGCAGGGCCCGCTTCGCCGCCGCGTCGAACGCCTCGTGATGCTGTTCCCAGCAGCGGCGCAGGCCGATCAGCCAGCTCACGCGGTCCGGCGGCGCGAGCGTCGCCGCGTGATCGAGCAGCGAAGGCAGCCGCGCGAGCAGGGCCGAGGCGTGCCAGTCGGCTTCGGTCAACGCCTGCAGCGCGGCGTCCAGGATCAATGGCTCGATCCGGTCGGCCGCGACGTGGCGAGGCGTGTCGATTTCCAACGCGAGTGTCTGCATGATCGCGATTCCCTCCGTGATCGCCGGGTGACGAGGCGCGGGTTGCCAGCTCGCTCAGGTCAGCGATTTGCCCTTGGTGAACGTGGCGTTGGCGGGCGCCTTGCCGTAGATCTTTTCGTAGTGCGCCATGACGTCGGCGTCGGGCATCTTCATGATCTGCCGGTAAGGCTCGTTGGCCTGATCCGCCGCCTTGCGTTGCGAGGCGATGGCTTCGAATTCGCCCTGGATCATCGATTTGGTGTCGTAAGGGTCCAGCGTGTCGGCGATCTGCTTGTCGTGTCCGTGCCGCACTTCGTGGGTGAGATCGCTCACCGGCGTAAGGCTGCCTTGCAGGATGGTGACCTGGTGTTGCCTCGGCTGATAGGTATTGGTGTTGCCGAATTGAATCCGCAGCTCATCGAGCTTCGGGTATTGCTTTTCGAACGTCTCGTGGCGCGTGAGCAACTCGTTCAGCTCGGCGGACTTGGCGCGCGCGTTCTCGACGTGCTGCCTGAGCGCCGCTGTTTCGTAGTGGATGTCGCGCTGCGGCACCTGGAGCAGCGAGCCGAGCTTCTTCGTGCCGCTCCTGAACGTGTTCTTGGCGAGCGGGCTGAGTTTTTCGACGGTTCTGCCGAAGTGGAACATGGGTGACTCCTTTCCAGGTGAGGGCGAAGCGGCCGTGTGAGCCGCACGTGAGCAAATCGTTGCGAACTCAGGACGGATTGTTCGGCTGCGCGTTCTCGATCCCCACCATCTCGAAGATGTTGAGCTGCCCGCCCAGCCGCAGGAACAGCTCCTGATACAGCTCGGCCGTGTTCATGCGGCCCCACAGCGTGGCGCGCCGCACCAGATACGGCACGGGGCTGTGCGGCTCCATGCGGATCAGGAATTCGGCGATTTCCTCCAGCCGTGCATAGGCGTCGGCGCGATCGCGGATCGCGGCGGCCAGGGCCGGCGCCTCGGCCGTGCCGTTCGCGGCCGGTGCGTCGGTCGCGGCGGTTGCACCGGTTTCCTCGCCGGCCGCCCCGGCGTTGGCTTCGGGCGATGCTTCCATCGCCGGCGGCTCGATCTGCACGCCCTGCTTGTGCAGCTCGCCGTCCACGAGCGAGCGGATCGATTCGAGCAGCTCCACCGTCTTGTGCAGGCTCGGCGCGTCGCCTTCGAAGCGCGGATCGAGCGCCGCGCCCAGTTCCGCGATCGCCCGCAGCGCATCGGACAGGCGCGCGCGCAGTTCCAGGAAGTCGGCGGCCGAGGTGGCGCCCAGCGCCTCCTGCAGCTGTGCGAGCGTGGCGCCCTCGGCCGGCAGGTCGGTGCGGCCGCCGGCGCGCGCGCGCTCGTGATAGTGCGCGCGCTCCCAGTCGGCCCAGCAGTAGACCTTGCCGTCCTCGAGCCGGATCAGCGGCGCGAGCCGCAGCGCCGCCAGGTTCTTGTCGGAAATCGAGCGGATGATGTTGGCGCGATGCTCGTAGTCGCCCTGGCTCGGGAACGGATGGATGTGATCCCAGTAGCGCGAGACCATCTCGCGCACCAGCACCAGCGTGGGCGCGATGCCGCCGAGGCCGTACTGCTTGAGCTGCGCCTCGTAGAGCCAGGCCAGCAGCTGCATGTCCTTGCTCTGATACATCAGCATGTCGGCGATCAGGTGGCTGACCTTGAGCCAGTCGGCGCGCTTCAGGTCGCGCTGCCAGGCGCCCATCGGCAGGGTGGGATCGTCGTGGCGGCGCTCCTGGGCGATCTGCGCGTAGTTGCGGCTTTCCCGCGCCGGCCGCCCGCACGGGTCGTGCCCGTCGAGCGGCGCGAGCAGCGCGTCGAAATCGATGCGCAGGGTCTCCTGGAAATGTCGGCGGGCGTCGGCGAGCAGTGAGGGCGTGGTCGTCATGGCGTTCATTGAGGGGCGGAAATCGGGAATGCCGCCGGCAGTTTCAGCGGCGTCGGAGTCTTCGCGTTCACGTTCGACACGCGAATGCCGAGGAACACGTGCGCGGTGTCGGTGACGGGGCTGCCGGCCGGCTTCGCCTGCAGTACCGGTACGTCGAACTGCAGCAGCGCGCGCGACGCGTCGCGCGGGTCGGTGGCCGGCTCCGAATCGGGGCGATGGCGCTCGATCATGCGCAGCAGCGCCCAGTTGCCGGTGGCCGCGAACGACGCGGTGTTGCCGTCCACCTGCAGGTCGGGCGCGGTGACGGCCAGCGACGGCCGCCACAGCGACAGGCCGGCCCACGACAGGTCGAGCACCAGCGGCTGCCCGAACTGCCAGTCCATGGCGCTGCCGCCGTTCGGGAACGACACGCCCTTGGCGCCCGACACCAGGTTCATCTCGCTGATCTGGTTGCTGCCGTTCGCGCCGGGCTTCAGCGCGCGGAAGTTCACGTTCAGGCTGACGAGCGGGGCATCGCCGCCGGTGGTGTTCGCGCTGCCCGCGCCGGCCGCGTCGCCCGGCGTGGCCGCCGGCACCACGTTGCCCTGCAGGAACGCGTCCACCTGATCGAGCTGCGCCAGGAACTGCCGCACGTTCTTCCAGTACGGATCCTTGAGGCCCGCCACCTGCTTCTCGAGCGTGGCGCGCCGGCTCTCGTAGTCGGTGAAGAAGCTCGTCACGGCGTTCAGGCTCGCGTCGTCGGCGTCGAGCGTGCCGAACGGATAGCGGCCGGCCAGCTCGCGGTTGAAGCGGCTCGCCACCGGCTGGTAGGCGTTCTGCGCCTGCGCATAGCGCTCGCCCTTGCAGCGCATCTGCACGCTCTGCATCAGCTGGCCGCGATGGTTCGAGAACAGGTCGTTGCCGAGCGCGGGCGACGGGTACGCGGCCAGCTGCTCGCCGCAGTTGCTGTTCTGCAGCGCCGGCAGCACCTTCAGGAACAGGTTGTCGAGCACGGCCGGCTGCGAGTTCGGATCCTTGCCCTGCGTGTAGCGCTTGATCTCGCTCGCCGTGTTGTTCCAGTAGGCCGCGTTCGCGGTGTTCGCGCTCGTGTTCGAGGCCGACGGCTCGGCCTGCCCGAGGTAGTTGAGGAACGGCTGCGCGTAGCCGACCAGCACCTGCACGCGGCTGACCTGGCGCGCCAGCATGTCGGTCACCACCGGCGTGCTGCCGAGATCGAAGAAGTACGCGTCCGGATCCTGCGAGGCGGGCAGGTAGGTCGGCTGGTAGAGCTGGCTCTGGTCGGCCAGCAGCGAGATGCGGCCGAGCTGGCTGTTGGCGTACTGGTGCGCGCACTGCGTGAGCTGCGTGGCGCTGCCGTCCATGCCGAGCGCGCGGAACTGCTTCTCGACGTTCAGCACCAGCGGCGAGAGGGTCGCGAAGTTGCCGCTGTCGGCGCTCTGCTGCGCCTCGGTGCTGGTGTCGGTGCCGCTGGTGGCGAGGCCGGCGGCGGCCTGCGCCTGCGCGAGGTTGTTGTTCATCGCCAGTTCGAGCTGGTAGCGGGCCAGCTGGCGATAGAGCGCGTCGGGCTGGCCGCCCTTCAGCGTCGGCTGGGCGAGGAACTTCTGGTAGTCGGCCGCGTACTGGTTCGCGTCCTTCAGCAGGCCCGGGCTCCAGTTGGCGAGGTTGCCGGTGCAGCTGAACGCGGTGAGCGGGTTGATCGACATGTAGTCGAGGCTGCTCAATGCGTTCAGGCCGGTCAGCTCGCCCTGCATCGACGGGTTCAGCGCGATCTGGCCGTTGAGGTTGACGAACAGCGGGCCGTAGCCGGGCAGCGACAGGCTGTTGAGCGTCTGCATCGCGAGCGGGTACTGATGCGCGGCGTCGAACTGCGCGCCGACCTGCGCCTGCAGGTAGGACGGATAGCCGTAGTCGGTGACGAGCGGCTTGAGGCTCGCCACCAGCTGGTTCTGCACGGTCAGGATCGGGTTGTCGGTGGCGCTGGAGCCGAGCCACGCGGTGCGGATCCAGTTCAGCCAGTGCGTGAACTGCTGCACGTGCGGCAGGATCGGCTGCTTCTTCGCCTGCAATTGATCGAGCAGCGGCAGGCCGGCCTGCAGTTCCGACTGCAGCAGGCTGCCGGCCTGCGCGGCCAGCGCGGCGATGTGGTTGCCGACGTTCTGCTTCAGTTGCGGCGGGGTGGCGATGGTGCCGCTGAAATCCTGGTCGGTGAGGGCCGCGAGCGTGGCCGGCAGCAGGCCGGGGCGGCTGCGCACGTAGGGCGGCACCGGGGTGCGGTAGGCGTATTCGACCAGATCGAAGAAGCCCGGCAGCGGCACGCGGTCCTTTGCGTAGGGCGTCTTGCCGAGCAGGCGCTGGAAGCGGCTCGCGTTGTGCTCGTACTGGTCCACGCGCTGCACGAAGCCGTTCAGCTGGCCGAGCGCCTGCGTGTAGTCGAGCCCGGCGGTGATGCCGCGGGTGGCTTCGGCGCCGAGTTCGTCGGCGCGCTGCGAGAGCTGGCACGCGAGACCCGGCAGGATCACCTTGCGGAACGCGGTGTCGATCACGCGCCGCGCGCTCTGGCTGCTCAGGCGTGAATCGACCAGCGACACCGGCAGCAGCCAGCTGCTCGCGTCGGCGTCGATCTGCGCGACCTGCTCGACCAGCTGGTAGACGGGTGCCTGCGCGATGCAGCCGGCGCCGGGCGCGGGCGGCTGCAGTTGTTGCATCCGTTCGAGCGCCTGCACCACGCGGTCGATCTGCGCGTCGATCATCCAGACCCGCACCGCGAACGCGATCAACAGCAGCGAGAAGCCGATCACGCCGAACCACTGCACGCGGCGGATCAGCAGGTTGCGCGACCAGACGCCGGCCCGCGTCGGGCGCGCCAGGTGTTTCTCGGCGAGCACCTTGTCGATCATCAGGTCGCGCACGAACGCCACGTCGTGGCGCGGGCCGTCGCGATGCTCGACCTGGTCGCCGTGGTCCGCCACGGTGCCGGTGAAATAGACGCCGCGCAGGAAGAACGTAGTCTCCCAGGCCGAGACCTGGAACACCGTGGCGAGCCATTGCTCGAACGGCGCCTGCAGCTGCGCGAAGCGCAGCGGGTAGAGGAACATCGGATCGGCGTCGTGTTCGGCGATCCGCTCGCAATGCGCGGCGGTTTCCACCTGCAGCGCCTGCAGCTGCGCGCCGATCGCGTCGAACACGGTGGCGCCCCACTGCGCGGGCGGCGTCTCGAGCGACTGGCTCGGCGCCGACCAGCCCACCATCTCGGTGTGCCGCTGCGGCGCCTGCGAGCGCCAGAACGCGCTGAAGCCCTCGACGTGATCGCAGGCGGTCACCACCACATAGACGGGCAGCGCGAATTCGAGCCGCTCCTCGATGGTGCGCAGCTGCTGGCGCGCGTTCTGCGCGACCGCCATCAGCCGGGCCGGATCGCGCTGCAGGAAGGTGGTGGCCGAGACCGCCAGCACGATGCCGTCGAGCGCGCGCTCGGGGCGCAGCGCGTCGAGCTGGTCGAGGAATTTCTGCCAGCGGCGCAGGTCAGCGTCGTCGGAGGTGCCGTCGCCGAGCGCGACGGTGGCGGCCGACTCGGGCCACTTGCCGTCGGGATCGAGCACCAGGCCCTGGTCGAGCGCGTACCAGCTGGCGCCCTCGAGTTCGAGCTGCTTCTGGCGTTCGTCGAGCGGCTGCGTATGCTGCGGGCCGACCGATTCGAGCAGGCTGGTCTTGCCGGCGCAGGCCTGGCCGAGCATCAGCAGCCACGGCGTGCCGTAGCGCCATTCGCGGCCGGTGCGCAGGTAGTCGATGGCGAGCGTGGCGCGCTCGATCCAGCCCTTCACGCGGTTACCGGCGGCCGGTTCGCAGCCGCACAGCGGCGGCACGGCCGGCGCCTTGACGAGCGGCTTGAGCTTGGCCCACAGCTTGCCGGCCAGCTTCACCAGCACCAGCAGCGCGAGCACGGCGGCCGCCGCCATCAGCACGAGCTTGAGCGTGCCGGCGTCGGGAGCCCAGCCGGTCTGCGCCTTCAGCCAGGCGATCGATTTCTGTAATGCGTCCACGAATTGCGCTCCTGCCTGACTCTCTAGCTATTCAAGTAATGTTCGAACGGGTGCATCAGGACGAACCACGCCACCACCGACAGCAGCAGGTAGCCGATCAGCCCGTAGAGCCCGAGATTGCGCCACGGCGTGAGCGGCGCGAGCCGCTCGTCGCGGCGGCCCGTGAGCGGATACGCGTAGGCCTCGGCGAAGGCCGGCTGGTCGTCGTCGAGCTTGCCGCCGGCCGCGAACACGACCTGGTAGAGCTGTCCGCGGATCTTCTCCAGATGCGGCTGCGCCTGACGCGCGCGATAGCGGCCCTTGAAGCCGAGTTCCATCGCGAGCAGGAACACCGAGGCGAGTTCGGCCTGCAGCGGCGTGCGCGGCGTCTCCTGCACGAGCTGCTCGGCCATCGTGAAGAAGCGCGAGCCGGCGTTGCTGGAATCGAACACCGATTGCTCGAGCAGCACCGACAGCCACGCGTCGCGGCCCGGCCAGTCGAGTTCGAAGATCAGCACCTCGTCGGCCAGCGCGGCCATCAGGTAGCGGGCCTGGCGCTCGGCCTGGCCGGCCGCGGTGCCGGTGTCGTCGGCGTAGCGGCGCGCCTGGCGCTGCAGCAGCGCGAGCAGCCGCGCGTTGACGCGCTTGGCGAACTCGCTGCCGGTAACGGGCTGGGGCGAGTCGTCGCCGGCCAGATAGGCGGCCAGCCAGCCGCCTGCCTGCGCCGCCTTGATCGCCGCCAGCTCCTGATAGAAGTCGGCGAAGCGCGCCACCAGATCGGGATGATCGCGGCCCGGCTGCGGCCAGCTCGGGGCGTCACGCATCGCGGCCTCCCGGCGGGGTGGACGACGCCGGCCGCGTCGGCGGCGCGTACTGCGCGGCCGGCGCCGGCGGCGCGGCGGGCGCGGCCGGCATGCCCGGCACCACCGGCGTGACCGTGACGGTCGAGGTCACCGCGGCGGCCGGCGCGACCGCGACCGCGGCCGGCATCCCGGTCACGGCCGGCGCCATCGCGACGGCCGTCGCCACCGGCGTGGCCGGGGCGCTCGGGGCCGCCGGGGCCCATTCCACCTCGGGCGCCATCGGCGCGGGCGCGGGGGCGGGCGCGGGCGCCGGAGACGGCGCCGCGGCCGCCCGCGCGCCGTGCTTCTGCTTTTGCTTCTGGCGATAGAGCGTGATCGCGGCCGGCAGCGCGTCGTTCTTGCGGCCCACCACCTGCAGCAGCGCGCCGTCGCCGAACGCGTGCTGCGCGCCCTGGTCGTCGAGCTCGAGCGGCTGGTTCTTCACGGCGAACAGGCAGGCCTGCGAGCGCAGCTTCTCGCGCTCGATCTCGTGCGGCTGCAGCGCGCGCACCGAGGCGCCGGCCACGCGCGCGCGGCGCAGCAGCGGCATCACCGAGGCGTCGGCGATCACCGCCTCGTTGAGCCAGGCCAGCAGTTGCGCGGCGGTCTGGCCTTCGCGCGGCTCGACCTCGATGATCAGCTCGTGGCCCATGCCGCCCGGCACACGGCGCTCGAAGCAGGCGTCGAGCAGGCCCGGGTCGTGCTGGTCGGTGCGCAGGAACGGCAGCGTCTCGTAGCGCGTGTCGACGGTGTCGATGCGGCTCTGCACGAAATCCATCGCCTGCTGGAATTGCGGCAGGCAGTCGTCGTGCTGGTACGGCTTCATCAGCAGCGGCAGCGGATTGGCACCGATCGCCGACACCGAGCCGACGATGCCGGCGAGCGCCTGGTACAGCGCTTCCGGATGCGTGCGACCGTCCAGCAGCGTCGAGAACGGCGGCAGGCAGGCGCCGATCGCGCGCGCGGCCGACAGGTGCTGGCGCCGTTCGTTGCCGGCGCTGTCGTCGGCGTCGCCGCCCTTGCCCGGCTCGCCGAGCTGCGCGAGCTTGTCCCACAGGCGGTCGTGGAAGTCGTGCAGGCCGCGCCACAGGTTCGAGGCGCCGAGGCAGTCGGCGGCGTCGACGTGCAGCATCGGCGGGTGATAGGGGGTGATCTGCAGCTGCTGGTTCTCGCCGCGCACGAATTCGAGCAGCGGCACCGCGCTGTGCGGCGCGGGCGAGGTCACGCCGAGGTAGAGATGGAAGCGCACCTGCAGGCGCGGCAGCGTGAGCGCGCTGTCGCCGGTGTTCTCGTCCACGCTCGGCTCGTCGAGCACCGAGTTGTAGCGGCGCTCCTGGCTGTCCTGCACGGCCGCGTGCGAGCCGCGCGGATTGACCCAGCACCAGACCTTCACGGGCGCCTGGCCGCTCCTGCAGGCCGCGCCGACGTCGATCTCGACGTTGCCGGGCGGGTTGCGCGGCAGGCCGCCGGGGAACGCCACCAGCAGGCCGTCGGGCAGGATGCATTCGAGTTCGCCGATGCTGAGGATTTCCTTGACCATCTCGAAGCGCAGCTTCAGCACGCCCCAGAAATGCGGCGCCACGGCCTGCAGGCGATGGCGCAGGTGGGCGTGCCAGTAGCGGTCGTTCTGCTGCAGATGCTGCGGCGAGAGCATCATGCCTTCCGACCACTGGACGGCGTCGGGGAGGGGGGCGGTCTGTGTCATGGCCTGATCGTTCCGGGGCTCGTGTCTGGGCTGGCTGGCGTCACTGCGACTGGTAGGTGACCGTCGTCGGCGTGAGCCAGATCGTTACGTTCTTGTAGGGCGTGATGTTGCCCTTGGGCTGGCCGGCGGCGGTCAGGTAGTTGGCGTACACGTAGACGCCGATCGCCTTGCCGTGGCGCTTGGGCAGCTTCGCCGTGGCCAGCGTGGCGGGCGGCACCTGCAGGCTGACCACGTCGATCGCGGTGGCGAGCCCGGCGGTCAGCGCGTCCTTCTTCTGGAACCAGTCGGGGCCGGTGGCGGGCAGCAGCCCGGTGACGTTGCTGTCGTAGACGAACACCACGTCGAGCTGGGTGGCGGCGTTCTGGTTGGCGTTGACCTCGGCCACCACCTTGATCTGCGAGACCGCGGCGGACTTCGAGAAGCCGAGCCAGCTGCAGGCGGCCAGCAGGCAGCAGGCGCCGAGCACGGCGAGGCGCGCGAGCGTGCGGGCGCCGTGCGAACGGAGGGACCGGGCGCCGTGCGGACGGAGGGAGCGGAATGGACGGTTCATGGTCAGGCCAGCAGGAGGACGCGGAATTGCGCCGGCACGATCGACATGCCGACGGTGTTGAACGGCATGCCGTTCATGCCGACCAGCGAGGTCATGTGGGTGGCGAAGGCAGGACCGAACATCACCTTGAGGCTGCCGGTCAGGTAGGTGTCGGGGCCCATGAAGACGTTCGAGACGATGCCGCCCAGCACGCCGGGCTCGTCGCCGATGCTGATGGTGCCTTCGGTCAGCAGGTTCTCCGCGAAGCCGCCGCCGATCATCACGTTGAACACCGACGGGATGTGCATCGACGAGTACGTGATGTTGACGTAGGGAATCGGGACCGGCACGAGAGCCGGCGTCTTGCAGACGTCGGGAATCGTCGACATCGACATCGCGTCAAGGCTGTTGGTGGCGAACATGAGGGCTCCGGTATATGGGCTGGCGGGTGGGGGCGCGCGGCGCGTCAGCCCATGCTGATGCGTTCGCCGTCCACCTTGACGTCTTCCTCGGCGGTGACGATCGCCTGCTGGCCGTGCAGGCGCAGCAGCTCGCTCACCTCCAGCAGGTAGCGATCGGCGCGGCCGACGAACTGCCCGACGTTCTCGACGAGGCTGTCCTGCGCGGTGGTGAACAGGTTGCGCGCGGCGAGGTTCAGCGTGCCGGTGGCGGCGCTGACCTCGACGTCGGCCAGCGAGTTCAGCGCGATCGACTCGGTGGCGGCCAGTTCGATGCGGGCCTGCTCCACGCGCAGCGTCTCGGCGCCGGGCACGCTCAGCTGCACCTGTTTCGCGTCGGCGCGGTGCAGCACGTGCAGGATGTAGCTCGCGTCGTTCTGGCAGGTGGCCACGAGCACGTGGTCGCCCACCTCGGGGCGGATCAGGCAGCTGAGCGCCTGGTAGGCCACGCGGCCGTCGTCGAGCAGGTAGGCGTGCTGCTCCAGCGCCACGATCACCCTGGCCTCGACCAGATGCAGCGGCAGCGGGGGTGGAAGTTTGCTGGTGGTCCGGGGGGAACCCATCATTCGTTCTCCAGGGCAAGGGTACGGGCTTCGAGCTTGAGGCGCGCGGGATTGGTGCGGCCGACCTGGCGCAGGCTGGCGCCGCGGAACCGCGCGTCGGCGAGCGTCGCGTTGTGCAATTGGGCGTGGTCGAGATTGGCGTCGGAAAAATCGACCTGGCCGCCGGTGATGTGTTCGAGTCGCGCGTGGGCGAGATCGGCGCCCTGGAACGACACGTTGCGGTGGCGGCTCTTGTTCCAGACGCTGGTCGTCAGTTGTGCGCCGTCGAGCCGGCAATCCTCGAGCTGCGCCTGCTGGAAGATCGCGCCGTCGAGCTTCGCGTCGGACAGGTCCACGGCTTCGAGCCGCGCCTGATAGAGCATCGCGTTCGGCGCCTCGACGTTGCTGAGGTTGGCCTGCGCGAGATGCGCCTGATAGAAGTTCGAGCGCGTGAGGTCGGCGCCGGCCAGGTCGACCTGCACCAGCTCGGCGGCCGTCAGCGTGCAGCGCCGCAGCCGCAGCCCGCTCATCACCTGGCCGTGGAAGTTCGCGTTCGAGAACGTCACGCCGTCGGCTTTCAGGCCGCGCAGTTCCACCTCGCGCCAGTCGGCCGGGCTGATCACGCACTGCTCGAGCGTCGCGTCGGCCACGCTGGCGCCGTCGAAGCGGTCGTTGATCAGCGTGCAGCGCGTGAGCGCGCCGGCGTCGAAGCGCGCGCCGTGCAGCGTGCAGTTCACGAGCGAGCTGACCTGCAGCTGCGCGTGCGACCAGTCGCTGTCGGTGAGGTCGCAGTCGACCCAGCACGCGTGCGCCATGTTGCGGCCGTTCAGGCGCGCCCGCGTGAGGTCGCACTTGATGAAGTTCACGTGGTCGAGGTCGGCGTTGCCGAAATCGGCGCCGCGCAGATCGCAGTTGATGAACTTGGCGCGCGCGAGATTGGCGTCGGCGAACGAGGCGTTCGAGAAATCGACTTCGCTGAAGGTCGCGCGGCCCAGTTCGCGGCGGCGCGCGTCGAGCCCGTGCAGCTCGCGCCGCGCGACGGGCTTGCCCAACTCGATCGCGAGCGCGATGTCGTCCCAGATGGTGGTCATGCGGGGCTCCCGTTGGCAATGCCTTCCGGCGGAATCGAGCCGGTGCGCTCGCACTGCACGAACGCGGCGTCGCCGAGCCGCGCGCCGGTGAAGTCGGCCTTGCGGCAGCGGCACTGGAAGAATTCGGCGCGCGCCGCCTCGGTCATGCGCAGCTGGCTGGCGTGGAAGCCGCACAGCGAGAACAGGCTCGCCACCAGGCGCGCGCCGCGCAGGTCGGCCTGCCCGAAGTCGCAGCGCAGGAAGCGGGCCGCCTCCATGTCGACGTGCGAGAGATCGGCGCCGTGAAAGCCGCAGTTGCGCGCCGTCGCGCCGGTCAGCGCGGCGTCGCGCCAGTTGGTCTTGCCGCCGGCCTGCACGCCGTCGAGCCGGGCGCGATCCCAGCGGCTCGCCTGCAGGTCGCTCAGGTTGAAGACGGCCTTCGTCAGCTTCGCGCGCGCGAAGCTCGCGCGCTGCAGCTGCGCGCGCATGAACACCGTCTTCTCGAGCGTCGCGTCTTCCCAGCGGCTGTCGTCGGCCTCGATGTCGAACAGCGTGGCCTTGCTCGCGTCGGCGCCGTCGAACGCGGCGCCGGGGCAGGCGAGCCGCAGGCCCAGCAGGCGGCGCAGGCGGGTGCGGCGCAGGTTGGCCTGCGGCCACTGCGCGTCGAGCGCCTGCGCGTGCGCCAGCTCCGCGCCCTCGAACGAGATCGCGCGGCCGCTGCTGGCGCAGAGATTCGCGCGCGTGAGATCGGCGCCCGAGAAATCGGCGCGATCGAGGCGCGCGCCCACCAGCACCGCGCCCTGCAGGTTGGCGCCGACGAATTTCGCGTCGCTCAAGTCGGCGCCGTCGAACATCGTCTCGCGCAGGTCCGCGCCCGAGAAGTCGACGCCGGCCAGATCGGCGCCGGCCAGGTCGCGCCCGGCGAGCGGCACGCCCGCCGCATGCCATTGCCGGACCCGCTCGCCGAGCGCGCGCGCGGTCTCGGGCAAATAGGGCAGCGCGGCGACCGTGACCTTCGGCGCCGAGCGACGCGCCTGGCGGCGCAGCGACGGGATCTTCGCGATCGCGGCGCACGATTTGTCATGGCGCGCCTGCTGCTTCGGATCGGCGTCGTCGGGCGGCGCCGGCAGCCTGGCCAGCATGCCCTCGACCCGCGGATCGCGGCCGGTCTCGCCCGGCGGCAGCAGGTCGTAGGCCGGCAGGGCCGCGCGTTCGAGCGCGTCGGCCAGCTGCTTCGCGGCATCGACCGGCGCCGGCGTATGGGCCGGCAGGCGCGCCAGCGCTTCCTTGCCGCGTTGCTCGGCCTCGGCCACCAGCGCCTTGGCGCGCGTCATGACTTCGGTCAGGTCGAAGTCGCCCTCGGCCACCGTCTGCGAGGTCATGATGCCGAGCGCCGGCAGTTTGGCGCGGGCGACCTGGTGGCCGGCCGGCGGCGGCGTGCCGCGTCGCGCCCAG
The DNA here is from genome assembly GCF_022870505.1 of Burkholderia perseverans. Taxonomy (NCBI): domain Bacteria; kingdom Pseudomonadati; phylum Pseudomonadota; class Betaproteobacteria; order Burkholderiales; family Burkholderiaceae; genus Burkholderia; species Burkholderia perseverans. The sequence continues at coordinate 2,303,512 of NZ_CP045093.1, read as the reverse complement.
TGCTGCGCGTCGAGCAGGTCGAGGCGCCGCTGGCTGCGCGCGAGCACGGCCTGTTCGGCGCGTTCCTGCTCGGCCGCGCGGCGCGCCTGGTCGGCCGCCGAGCGCTCGGGCGCGAGCTGGCTGTCGTTGAACACGTGCATGCGGCCCGCCTCCGGATCGAGGCGCAGCTGCATCACGTCGCGATAGTGGCCGACGCTCTTCGGGCTGTCGCGGTATTCGTAGCCGACCATCAGCGTGCCGACGTCGAGCGCGTCGCTGTCGTCGATCTCGATCGTGCCGTGGTGGATCACGATGCCGAGATCGTGATCGGGCACGAACCAGACCGTGTCCATCGCGAGCGGCACCTCGCGCATCGCCTCGGGCGTCTCGCCGAGCTGGGTCACGAACGCGCGCGCGGCCAGGTCCGGCAGCGTGCCCGTCAGCTCGGCGTGCTGCGGGTGCAGGTTGCGCAGCAGGTAGCGTTCGCCGCCGCGCAGCGGCGCCTTCAGCCACTGGTCGGGCGGCGCCATGTTGAAGACGCTCCAGTCGAGGTCGCGCGCGAAGCCGGGCGCGTCGTGGCGGCGCCAGCCGCGGCCGTAGCTGCCGAGCTTGTCGCGCCGCGCGCGGTTGGCGAGCGGGATCGGGCCGAAGCCGGCCGCCACGCTGGCGCGCCAGCCGGCGTTGGCGGTGCCGGCCGCGTAGGCCACGTTCGGCATCGGGCCGCGGCTCTTGCCGAACCACGATTCGCGGCTGCCGCAGCCGGCCGGGTTGACCGGATTGCGCGGGCCGCCGAACGCGCGCGCGTAGGTGATCGGCATCGCGAGGAACGGCTTGGGCCGGCCGACGCGGCGCCCGCCCAGCGCGCCGATGCGCCATTCGCGTTCGCCGCACACGGCCAGGCACTTGCCGACGGCGGGCTGGCCGGCGGTGTCGTCCACGCGCAGCAGCACGTCCACGCCGGTGGCCGCCTGCTTGCCGGGCGCGTGGGCCGAGCCGAGCAGCAGCACCTCGGCGCCCTGGCGCGGCATCACTTCATCGAGCGGCTGCCCGGCCGGCAGGCTCGCGACCACGTGCGGCCATTGCGTGCTTTCGGCGAGGAAGCGCTCGTTCGGCGCGCCGAGCCGGAAGAAGCCGAGCACCGCCACCGACAGCCGGTGCTGGCCGAGATGGGTGTAGGGCTTGTGGAGCACGCCGAGTGATTGGGGTTTGATGATTTTCATCGCGGCTCACATGAAGATGATGGTGGCTTCGATCATGTAGATGCGCGTGACGATGTTGTCGACGTGCGGCGTCTCATCGTTGTTCGAGACGCGCGCGCCGGGGCCGGCCGTCTCCACCTCGGTGAGTTCGGCGTTGGTGACGATGTTCGAGGTGGCGCCCGTGGTCTCGATGCGGGTGGCGTTGCCGGATGTTTCCGTGATGGTGGCCTCGCCGTTCGTGGTGTCGTCCGACGCGACGCCGTTCACCGTCATGGTGGTCTTGCCGGCGTAGGTCGTCTCGTCGGTTGCCCAGCTGGCGACGGTGACGCGATTGACGATGCCCTGCGTGGTCGATTCCTCGACGTCGCCGGCTATCGTGGTGCGGTTCGTGTGGCCGATCGTGCTGGTTTCGATGATGTTGCCCGAGACCGAGGTGCGGACCGTGTCGCCGACCGTGCTCGTCTCGGTGACGTCGCCCGAGATCGAGACGCGGACCGTATTGCCGGTGGTGCTGGTCTCGTCGATATTGCCCGTGGTCGAGACGCGCGTGACGTTGCCCGACACGCTGTTCTCGATCAGGTTGCCGCTCTGGCTGGTGCGCGTGGTGTTGAGGCTCGTGATGTTTTCCACCGCGTCGCCGGTCACGCTCGTCGTGAACACCTGGCCCGTGTACGAGATGGTGGTCGACACGCCGATGTTGCTGTTGGTGGTCGACACGCCGATGTTGCTGTTCGTGGTCGAGGCGCCGATCGTCGTGGTCGAGGTGTTGGTGAGATTGATGCCGACCGAGGTGGCGTTGTCGATATCCGAATAGTTGTGGCTGATGCTGCCGATCTGGCGGCTGTAGGTCGAGCCGAGCGACTCCGAGGCGCTCAGGATGTCGTCGGCCACCACGCCGCCGTACAGCTCGACGGAACTCGAACTCGCGCCGACGGCCCGCGAATTGGCGACGCTGAAGTTGTAGCTGGAGCCCTGCGTGAAGCTGACGTTGTCGAAGCGGTCGGTGTGGTAGGCGTCCGAGACGATCTGGGTGGACTGCCTCAGGTCCGGGTGCGAGTTCGCGCCGTAGCTGATGCTCTGGTTGTCGCCGTAGTTGGTCGAATAGTTGTTGCCGACGTGCGTGTTCGACAGCCAGTCTCCCTTCACGACCAGCTCGCTGCCGTTGGTCTGGATCACGTTCTGGATTTCCGGCAGCTCCGATTCGTCCTGCGCGCGCGCGACCACCACCACCGAGCCGACCGTGGGCGCCGTCTGCATCGACGCCGAGAGCTTGACCCAGACCGGCGCGGCGTCGGGCGCCGCGGTCGAGAAGCGCACGTACACGCCGACCTGCTCGTACGAGGTGTTGTTCAGCGCGTCGCCGAAGCTGCTCTGCCCGATGCGGAACGAGTCCCGCGAGCCGAAATCGACCGCGCCGGCCGCATCGGGTGCCTCGCTCGCCACCACCTTGGCCAGCACGCTGCCCTGCTGGGTCGCCTGGATCGAGTAGGGGGTGATCAGGTACGACGCGTCGCCGGCCTGGAACTGGTTGCGGTAGGTGCCGTCGGCGCTCGCCTGATGCTGGATCGCGGTCAGCACGAACGCGCCGTTGTCGAGAAACGGCTCGTGCGGGTTGGTGGGCCCGTCGCCGCTCGTCAGCGTGAAGCGGTGCCCGACGCGGAACGTGGCGCAGTTGCTGGCGCCCGACAGCTCGTTGCGGCTGCCGTCGAGCGTGCTGCGCGTCTTGGCCGACAGATGCTGCACCTCTTCCTTGCTGCCGCCGTACTGGTAGCTCTTGTAGAGATTGAACGGCAGCGGGTTGGCGTCCTGCAGGTCGTTGGCATAGAACGAATTGAACTCGACCACCGGGTTGCCGAGCCAGGCGCCGTCCTGCTGCGTGAGCACGCCCTGCACGCCGGTGCTGGCCATCGACTTCTTCATGCTGAACTCGGTGACCACGTCCTCCTGCTCCAGGCCGAGCGAGGTCGCGTCGGAGTAGGTATAGCGCAGCGGCCGGCCGCCCGGCACGGCCTCCGGATAGTGGGCCAGGTTCGAGAACACCAGCGCGTGGCCGTTGCCGGTGTGGACGAAGTAGAAATACAGCAGCGCCTTGCCCATCAGCCGCTTGAGGAATTCCAGGTCGGTCTCGCCGGCTTGCATCCAGTCCTGGCGGCGGATCACGGCGAGGTTGTGCTGGGCGTGCTGGAACGGCAGGTAGGCGATGTGGTGCGCGTCGAGCAGCTGCGCGATCATCTCCCACACGGTGCGGCGGTGGAAGACGCGGTAGTTGTTGGTCAGGCTCAGGCGATGCAGCGCCGGCTTCATCGTGATCGCGTAGCTGCCGCGGTTCTTCACCGCGAAGCTGGTGACGATGCCGTTGAACAGCGAGAGCCGCGCGCCCGGCACCGGGTTGCCCTCGATCGCGGCGCGGAACTCCATGGCGCTCGCGCCGGGCTCGCGGCGCTTGCCGATGCCCACCGTGATCGCGCGGCCGATCAGTTCGTCGAAGCGGAACGTGACCGGGGCGGGGGTGCGGCCGTCCGAATTGGCGACCAGTTCGAGCTGGAACTCGAACGGCTCGGACACGTTTTCCTGGCCCTGGAAGCTCTCGAGGCGGAACGTCTCGGCACCGAGGATCGTGTCGCGGGTGACGAACACGGCGCAGTGCAGGTAGACGTCGGGCTCGGGCGCGCCGAGCGGGTTGACGGAAAACGCGCGGGTGGCGGCGGTGAGGGTGTCGCTCATGCGGCGCCTCCGGAATGGCGCGTCGTGATCAGGAAGCTGACCGGACGCGTGGCATGGCGATGCGCGGGCGTGCCCGCGAGCCAGGCGCTCTGGCCGAGCCGCATCGAGCTGGTGTCGGCGCCGCGCGCGGGCTGCGGCAGCGGAGTGGGCGGCACGCTCGGGTCGGCCACGTGCAGCACGATCTCGACGTCGGCGAGGCGATCGACGAGCAGCTTCACGAGGCCGCTCAGCATCGCGTAGCCGGGCTGCGTCGGGGGCAGCGTGACGGGCGCGGCGGCCGAGCCCACCGCGGCGAGCGCGCCGATCGCGCCGAGCGAGTCCAGCGGCACGGCGCCCGCACCGGCGGCCGGCACCGGCGCCGGCGGCAGCAGCCGGCACATCGCCGCGTAATCGACCACGCCGATCTCGAGGCGCAGGCGTGCCTGCTGGTCCCACACGCGGCGGCCCACCACGCAGGTCTGGCCGAGCCGATGGTTGCTGCGGCCGAGCGCGCAGCGATCGCGTTCGTCCAGCTCGTGCCAGGCGCCGACGTTCTCGGTCAGCCTGACCTTCGCGCCGAGCGCGAGCCCGAGCACCTCCACCAGCGTGGCGGGCTGCTTGCGGCGGTTGGCGAGCAGCCCGGCGATGCCGAGCCAGGCGCGCTTGGGCAGCGGCACCTGGGCCGCCAGCTTCGCGTCGTCGAGGCCGACCAGCGCGGCGAGCCGCTGCGCCATCGCGGTCTGCCCCGGCGGCGCGTCGTCGAGGCCCGGCGTCAGCTCGCGCTTGAGCTGGAAGCGCAGCACGTTGGCGCGCTGGTTGAAGATGTCGAAGAAGTCGGCCATCGCCGTGGCGCGCAGCGCGGCCAGCTCGCGCGCCCACTCGGTGAACGGCTCGGGCAGCGGCCCCGTCACGCTCGCCACGCAGAAGTTCGCGGTGCTGATCTCGAAGCCCTGCTCGCGGGCCTCGTCGGCAACCGCGGGCGCGGCGTCGCTCGCCGGATCGTTCGCCGATTCGTCCACCCGGGCCGGCAGCGGCGTGACGCTCGCGAACTCGCTGGCCGGGAACGCGGCCGACAGGTCGCCACGGAACCGCAGGCGCCGCCCGATCGGCAGGCGCTGGTTGGTATCGCGCAGCATCAGGCGCATCAACTGGAATACGTTGAAGTCCTCGTGCCGCCGGAGCATGTACTCCCTTACAGTGCGATAGCGGTGCCGGCCAATGCTAGCCATTGCTTCGGGCTCCCTTTGAGGTTACGCGTTTCGAGCGCGACTTCGACCAGATGATTGACGCTCGCATAGCCGCGCAGGAACTGGCGCAGCACCGAGCAGAACAGCACCACGCTGCCCGCGCCGATGTCGATCGGCTCCATCACCACCGTCAGCTCCGAGCCGCGCACGAAGCCGCGCCAGCCGTCGCGGCCGACGTGGCGCATGATGCTGCGGCTGCGCAGCTCGGTGATCGCATCGATCTGCTTCCAGCCGCTCTCGCGGTGCGGGCCGACGTGCAGCCGCAGGATGTCCTTCAGCGCGCCGAGCGCGAGCGTGCCGCCGTCGAGCGAGAGATGGTTCAGCGACAGCTGCGAGATCAGCGACCACGGACGATGGCCGATCTGCGCGGGCGTGTGATGCGGCGAGGGCTTGGTCAGCGCGGTGATCCGCCTGACCGGGCCGCCGCCCTCCAGATGCAGCGGGCTGCCCGACATCAGCCGCTCGGGCAGGCGCCGGTTGGTGCAGAGCGCGGTGCCGCCCACCACCTCGTCGTTCGGGTGTTCCAGGTTGAACTGCTCGTCGAGGAACGACACGTAGGTTTCGCTGCCCGCCACGTTCGGCGCGGTGGCCGGCAGGCGGCGGCACAGGTAGAAATAGTCCTGCCCGTCGAGCTGGCCGAAGTTGTCCATCGCGAAGTACGGGGCGATGGTGCGCGGCTTGCCTTCGCTCGAGATCGATTCGAGTTCGCGAATCGAATGGATCTCGCAGTAGCGATGGTTCTTGAGGTCGCCCGTGACGCGGTATTCGTATTCGTTGTGGCCGAGCGCGATCGGCTCGATGCGCTGCGTGAACAGGTTGATCAGCGGCACGCAGTTCATCAGCAGCGAATCGGCCGAGAAATGCAGCTTCGGCTCGAACGGCATGTCGAGCACCAGCAGCAGGTCGAAATAGTCACCGACACCGTCGAAGTCGAGCTCGTCGAGCCGACCGACTTCGAAGAAGCCGAACTTCTCCGGAAACGCGAAATATTCCTGCAGCAGCCGGTAGCCCGGATGCGTATGCGGGTTGGCGTTGAGCACCGCCTCGTCGGGCTCCATGCCGAGCCAGCGCAGCGCCTCGGGCGGCAGCTGGCGGGGCCGCTGGCCGGCGGCGGGCGGCAGCACGTAGATGCCTTCGAGGTGCAGCGCGATCATTTCGTAGAGCGCCACGGCGTCGGGCTGCGCGTCGTTGATGTAGAAGCGCAGGCGCGCCGGGCCTCGGCCCTTGGCCTGCAGCGTGCCGACGCCGTCGGGGCGCACGCGGATCCGCAGCACCGAGCGCGACGACGAGGTGCTGCCGAGGAACGCGTATTCGAGCGCCGATTCGAGCGCGACCGTGTCGAGCCGCAGCGGCAGCAGCGGGGTGTCGTAGCAGGTCTGGAAGCGGCACTCGGTGTTCTGTCCGAGATGGTTGGTGGTCAGCGCGGTGACGGTGCGGCCGCGCGGCAGCAGTTGCTCCTTCGAGAAATCGGTGCCGTCCGGCTTGACGTCGATCCGGGCGATCAGCATCGACGGGATCGGGGCTTCCAGGTGCGGATACAGGAACGCGAGCATCGTGTCGGGCAGGCGCGTCTTGTCCTGTTCGACCTGATGGCGCAGGCGCCCGGTGAGGAACGCGAACGACTGCAGCAGCAGCTCGACCTGCGGGTCGCTCGCCTCGCGCGCGTTGAGCCCGAGCGTGCGGGCCAGCTCGCGATGCTTCTCGCTGAACTGGACCGACTCGGTGCGCAGCGCGGCCAGTTCCTCGCGGAAGCAGTCGCTGAGCGTGACGGTGGCAGGTTGCATCCGGACCTCAGTGGGAGGGCAGCTCGAAGTGGAACACGTCCACTCCGTTGCTTTGGTCGAGCGTGCCGTAGATCGCCAGGCGATACGGCCGCAGCGTCTCGCTGCTCGCTTCGATCCGCACCCTGGGCGACTTCAGGCGCGGTTCGTAGCGGGCAACGAGGCGGGCAAGGCGTTGCGCGTACAGCTCGAGTTGAGGCTTGCTGTCCAGTGCGATGTCGACCACGCTCGGCGAGCCGAAGTCGAGCAGGTCCAGGTCGCCGCCCACGCGCGTGGTGCGCGCGCTGACGAGACGCTGGATCTGCGCGGCGACGGCGGCGCGCAGATCGAATGTCTGCGAGCCGTCGAACGACGGAGGTTCCGCCAGGCGCTCGAACAGGAACTGCATGCCTTCTCCTTGCCGGTTCGGCGATGGATTGCCGATGAGTACGCGCAACGTGCAGCGTCAGACGAGCGACGAGAACGAACCGCCGATCGGCATGTTCTTCGCGAGGCTCCACCCGGTGGTCTTCACGCCCTTCGCCGTCATGTTGTTCAGCTGCTGCGTGTAGGTCCAGATCACTTCGGTGAAGTTGAGCTTGAACTGCTCGGTCGGCATGTCGTTCGGATGCGTCTGCAACTGGATCTCGCTGATGATGGCGTCCTTCAGCTGGATCTTGATGATGTTCATCGTCTTGCCGCCCGACTCGCGCGCGATGTAGATCGTGCTCGGCGCGCCCGCGCCGCTGCCCAGCAGCTTGGCGCCGAGGCAGTAGTCGTAGAGCTTCACCGAGGTCTGGTCGACGTACTTGACCAGCGTGAACTCGGTGATGATGGGCCGGCCCGAGGTCCGCGCGTTGTTGCTGACGTCGGTGGTGACCTGCTGCTTCATGCCCTGGTGCAGCGACACGATCTCGATGCACAGCCCGGTCGGGCCGTCGGCCATCCAGGCCGAATTGTCGATCTCGCTGCCCTCCTGGTTCATGATGCTTTGATCACCCGGCTGGAAGAGAATCAGATCCATGACCAACTCCTAGAAATAGTGAAAAGATGAGAAAAGTTATTTCGGCAGGTTGGCCACGAGCCGGATCGAGGTGGTCAGCTCTTCGAGCTGGAAGTGCGGCTTGAGCAGCACGGTGGCGCGGTACGAACCCGGCTCGCCCGGCACTTCCGTGACGATCACCTTCGCTTCGCGCAGCGGGTAGGCCGCCTTGGCGTCCTGCGAGGCGTTGTCGTCGAGCAGCACGTAGTTCGAGATCCACGAATTGAGGAAGTCCTCCACGTTGCCGCGCGTCATGAAGCTGCCGATCTTTTCGCGCATGATCACCTTGATGTAGTGCGCGAAACGCGAAGCGGCCAGCATGTACGGCAGCAGCGCGGAGATGCGGGCATTGGCGTTGGCCGAGTCCGAGAAGTACTTCTTCGGCTGGTTGGTGGTCTGGCCGCCGAAGAACGCCGCCTTGCCGGTGCCCTTGCAGTGGCAGAGCGTGATGAAGCCGAGGTCGTTCAGTTCCTTCTCGCGACGGTCGGTGATCGACACTTCGGTCGGGCAGAGCAGCTCGACGCTGCCGTGTTCCGAGGTGAACGTGTAGATCGGCAGGTTCTCGACCAGGCCGCCGCCTTCCACGCCGCGGATCGCCGCGGTCCAGCTGTACAGCGCGAACGCGTTGGTGATGCGCTCGGCCAGCAGGTAGGCCGGGTTGCCCCACAGGAAGTGCTTCGGTTCCGGCTCGGGGTAGCTCTGGATCTCGTTGGTCTTCTTGACGTAGAACGTCTCGTCGATGCCGGCCGGGCCGACGTGCTCGTCGAAGTTCAGGCCGTCGCAGGGCGTGGTGTTGCGCTTGGTCGGCGTGCCGTAGGGCAGGCGCAGCAGCGCGCGCGGCAGGGCCAGCGTGACGTAGCGCGAATCCTCGAGTTCGCGGAACTCGCGCCATTTCTCGGCGGTCACGCCTTCGAAGATCTTCTTCAGGTCGCGCGGCTTGTCGAGCTGGTCGAAGCCGCTCAGGCCGAACAGGTCGGCCGAGGCCTGCGCGAGGAACGGCGCGTGCGCGGCGGCCGCGACTTCGGCCATCTTGGTCAGGAAGTCGATGTCGGCGTCGACGTTGCCGATCGCGTAGTCGCCCACCAGCAGGCTGTACGGATTGCCGCCGAAGGTGCCGTACTCGGCTTCGTAGATCATCTTGAAGAGGGCGCTCTGGTCGAACTCGACCGCCTTCATCATGTCGTCGCAGAGTTCCTTCTTGGTGGCGTTGAACACGCGCAGCTTCAGCATCGTGCTGGTCTCGGTGTTCATCACGAGATGGTTCAGGCCGCGCCAGGTGGCTTCCATCTTCGTGAACGAGTCGCAGTGCATGATGCTCGACAGCGCGCTGCTCAGCTGCTCGTCGATCAGCGAGACCAGCGTGTCGATCACCGCGATCGCGCCGCGTGCGCGCACGCTCTCGATCTGGTCGGCGGAGGTGCGCGGGCCCTGGCGCACGAGCGGGGCGGGCGGCGCGGCCGGATCGACCGTGGTCGGCGTGAGCGCGCCGACGTAGTAGAGGTTGAACTGCTCGATGAACACGTCGAACATCTCGCCGTTCGACGGCTTGGTCACGGTCGAGGTCTTGTCGTCCTTCGGATCGAGCGCGACCAGCGCGGCGCGGGCCTTGGTGACCGTTTCGGCGTCGGCCTTCAGCGCGGGAACGGCGTCCTGCGCCGCCGTCTTGCCGTCGGCCGAGGCGGCCACGGCGGCCGTGCCCGGCTTGATGTCGCTGCCCGAGATCACCGAGGTGAGCGGGTCGCCGATCGAGCCCGACGCTTCCGCGCGCGCCTGCAGGTCGCGGATCTTGCCGCGCTTGTCGTAGATGTCCTTCAGCGCCGGCAGCGCCTTGATCACCTGCAGCGGCTCGAACGCCTCGATCTTCGAGAAGACCAGTTCGTTGTTGCCGTCGGCCTTGAGCAGGCTGGCGATCGCCGCGTCGTCCTTCTTCAGCGCGTCGAAGGTCGTGCGCGGCGCGATCTTCGCCATCACGTCGTTGAAGTTGTCGCGGTCGATCTCGACCATCGAGCGCTCCTTGAGCGCCGGATAGTTCGCCGCGTCGACGCGTTCGCCCTGCAGGTCGGCCAGGATGCCGACGATGAACGGCAGCTCCTTCTTCTCCATGGCTCCGCCGGTTTCCACGTCATACGTGATCTTGACCCGGGGGGGGCGGATACGCAGGAGCTTCTTCTGCACGCTTTCACTCATGATCTCACCTCGCGTTGTTGACTCTTATGAAACGTTCGATTGGTCCGGCGATGAGCATGCTCAGCGCGCCGTGATTGCACGACACCGCCCCGGCGCCCCGCATGACGTCGCGTGGCGCCGGGGACGGCGATCGATTCGATTGTTCGCGGCGGCCCGGCTTCCCCGTGCATCTAGGCCGGGCGAGGGCGAACCGTTTCGCGGCTTGGATAACGCAATGGCCGTGCCATGCGAGGGGGCCGCGGGCAAGGCCATGATTTGGCGGGAGGTTTTGTTTTCGGGCGGCGAAGCGATGGGTGCGAATCCACCCAGCCGGAAAACGCGTCAAGCCGGGCGCGGGGGCTTGCCGGGCCTGGGTGCGCGGTGCATGCGGGCGGCCTGGGGCGCGGCGGTGGGGGTGGGTGGCGGGATACCCAGGGGCCGGCGCACGTCCCCGTTGTGATCGGCGTGAACCGTGCGTAAGATCGGCCCCGCGTCGTTGCGCAACCGAACGGATCCCTCAGTGCGAGCCGTCTTCGTTTTCGAAAGGAAATTCAGGTGAGCTTGCCAAAGAAGCCGAACACGGGCGGTGCCGCGTCGTCATCGTCCGCTTCGTCGACGCCGCCGCCGTCACACTCGTTCGCGGCGCCGCCGTCGCCGCCATCGGCCCCGTCGTCGCCCTCGTTGGCCCCGCCGTCGCCGGTACTGAGTCCGCAGCTGCCGGTCACGCCGGCCACCACGCCGCCGCTGTCGCCCGTCATGAGCCGGAACGACATGGGGCTGCGGCCGCAGGATGCGCCGCTGCAGGCGTTCCGCGATTCGCACCGTGGGGTCGCGCCGCACAGCGGGGCGCTGTTCCAGGATCAGTATCGGAGAAAGCCGGCGAGCGGCTATCCGGGACAGAGCTTTGCGCACGATGCGTTGCGCGAGTCCGCCAGCTCGTTTGCGGCGCAGTCCACCGCCGCGGCGCCGCTCACCGATCTCGAAGCCACGATGCACATGACGGCCGCGCAGCTGCACGTCACGGCCCCCGGCCCCGAACTGCGGGCCGCCCTGACGCACGGCTATTCGATCCTGAACAGCATCGGCAGCCTGAAGAACGACAGCGAGAGACTCGCGTTCGCGGACAACCTCCACGAGCGGCGCGAGCAAGTCAAGGCCAACCTCGCGGCCGCGGCCGATCACCTGCCCATGCACAGCCGCAAGCGCATCGCGCTGGCGTCGCCGCAGCGCGAGACCATGGCGCGCGGCGGCGACTACCTGAGCCCGCCGACGAGCCCGCGGCGGCTCCTGTTCGACACGACCGACGGCGCGGCCGGCGCGTTGTCGCCGGTCGAGCAGCGGAACCTCGCGCGGCGCATGCTGACGCCGCTGATGGAGCCGTTGTGGACACCCGCGGCGCGTGCCGCCGGCGCGGCGCCGGCGGCGTTTCATGGCAGCGACATCCGCGAGGCGAGGGATCTGTTCACCGCGCAGGCGAACCACACGCCCGAGATCGGACAGGCGGCCACGGCGCGGTACGAGGCGGGCGGCACTCCCACCGAGACGCAGGTGCGCGTGGACGCGGTGCCGTCCGCCGCGTTTTTCAGTACCAAGAGCAAGAAAAGGAAACGCGGGGCCGACGCGGAGGACGAGGTACGCGGGGCCGGCGCGCACGAGATCGTGCCGACCGATCGGCTCGAGGACATCGCCGGGCTGCCCGCTCATGCGAGACCAGCCATGGCGCACGCGCAGGCGGACGCGCGCACCAACACCGCCTTGACGATGTTCCGGAGCACGACGCCGGCGGCTTCGTCATCGTCGTCGAGCGCGGCGGCCGCGGCGTCGAGTTCCGTCGCGGGGCCGCCGTCGGGCGGATCGGGTTCGGGCTCGGGGCATTGAGGGCCGGCGTGGCGTCATCGGCAGCGCCGGCGTGAGCGTGCATGCCATCTCGCCGGGCCGGGGTTCGGCGCCGCGCCCGACGCGATGACCGGCCGGGGCTGGCCGGGCGGCGCCGAGGCGGCGTACCGGCTCGGTGTCGAGGGCGACGCGTGCCGCGCCGGAACGAAGCACCTCACGCGTCGAGCGCCCGCCCCACCGCGTCCACCACATCATCCCAACGACCGGCGTCGGCCTGCCGGAACAGCCGCGCCGTGGGATACCACGGGCTGTCCGCGCGCTCGCGCAGCCAGCGCGACTCGGCGGGCCGCGGCAGCAGCACCCACACCGGCCGCCCCAGCGCGCCGGCGAGATGCGCGACGGCCGAATCCATCGCGATCACGAGATCGAGCGCGGGCAGCAGCGCGGCCAGATCGGCCAGCGAGATCAGTTCGTCGTCGACGCGGCGCAGCGGCGTGGCGGCCAGCGCGGCTTCGTCGTCCTTATCGTCAGGCATCTGCAGCGCGATCCACTCGATATCGCGCGTGAACCACGGCTGCAGCCGCGCCAGCGCGATCGTGTGCGCGCCGGCGTCGTGATGGCCGGGGTTGCCGCGCCAGGCCAGGCCGACGCGGCGCCGCGTCGGCGCGCCGAGCCGCGCGGCCCACTGCTGCGCGCGCGCCGGCTCGGCGTGCAGGTAGGGCGTCTCGCCGGGGATCGTCGCCAGCTCGGTGCGCAGCGCGTGCGGCAGGCTCGGCAGCGGGCAATGGCAGTCGAAGTCGGGCAGCACGTCGCCGCGCGCGACCACCTGCGCGACGCCGGCCAGCGACTCCATCAACTCGCGCAGCGGCGGCGGCACTTCCAGCACCACGCGCGCGCCGCGTGCCGCGACGAGCGGCGCGTAGCGGCACAGCTGCAGCGTTTCATCGGGATCGAGTTCGGCATGCAGCAGGATCGTGCGGCCGTCGAGTGGCGTGTCGCCGTGCCAGGCCGGCTGCGTGAACACGCGCGCCTCGCGCGCGCGGCGCGGGTCGTTGAGACGCCATTCGTAGTCGGCCCAGCCGCGCGTGAAGTCGCCGTCGGCCAGCAGCAGCGCCGCGCGCGCCAGATGCGCGTCGGCCTGCACCGGGTTCACGCGCAGCGCGTGATCGTAGGCGGCGAGCGCGTCGACGGCGCGGCCCAGCTCCTGGCGCAGGCGGCCCAGTTCGAGCCAGCCCGTGGCCTGCCCGGGCCGCAGCGCCACCACGCGCTCGGCCGCGGCGAGCGCCTCGTCGTGACGGCCCAGCTCGCGCAGCACGCCGGCGCGGCCGGCCCAGGCGTCGACGAACTTCGCGTCGCGCGCGTGGACGGCGTCGCAGACGGCCAGCGCCTCGTCGCGGCGGCCCAGCGCGCGCAGCGCGGCGGCGCGGTTGCAGAGGATATCGAGCGCGTCGGGTTCGATCGCGAGCGCCGCGTCGTAGCCGGCCAGCGCCTCGGCATGGCGCCCGGCGCGCAGCAGCGCGTTGGCGCGGCCGGCGAGCGCCGGCAGGTGCGTGGGATCGGCGGCGAGCACGCGCTCGCAGCGCGCGAGCGCCTCGTCGTGGCGGCCCAGCGCTTCGAGCGCGGCGGCGCTGCCGTACAGCGCGTCGAGCCGCGACGGGTCCGCCGCGATCGCCTCGTTCAGCGCCGCGAGCGCCTCGCCCGGACGGTCCAGGTCGAGCAGCGCGTGGCCGCGCATCGCGAGGATCACGGCCACGCCGGGGCGCAGTTCGCCCGCGCGCTCGAAGGCCTGCAGCGCTTCGCCGTGGCGCGCGAGGTCGCGCAGCGCGAGGCCGCGGTTGAACCAGGCCTCGCAGGAATTCGGATCGACCATCAGCGCGCGGTCGTAGGTGTCGAGCGCCTCGTCGTGGCGGCGCAGCGCGCGCAGTGCGCCGCCGCGGTTGCAGAGCGCATCGATCACGAGCGGCGAGACCGCCAGCGCGCGATCGTAGGCGGCCAGCGCGGCGTCGTAGCGGCGCAGTTCGAGCAGCGTGTTGGCCTGGCGCACCAGCGTCATCAGGTCGTTCGGATCGAGGCGCAGCGCCGCCGCGAAATGCTCGAGCGCTTCCTCGAGGCGGCCTTGCGCGCCGATCACGCCGCCGAGGTCGGATTGCGCGCGCACCTGCGAGGGCAGCACCGTCAGCGCCTGTCGCAGCAGCGCCTCGGCCTCGGCCGCGTCGCCGCGCTGGAACTGCAGCACGCCGAACAGGTGGAGCGCCTCCGGATGCGCCGGGTCCTGGTCGAGCACGGCGCGGTAGTCGCGCGCGGCATCGCCGAAGCGGCCCGTTTCGTGCGCGTTCTTGGCCCGCTTCAGGTCCGTCGCCACCGTCGACGGCGCCGCCGTGCGCGCCACCGATGCCTGCCCCGCCATGTTGTTCCCCAATTCGCCCGACACATGCCCTCCCGTTGACCGATATTCGATTGCCGCCGCGGCGCGCGAGGCGGCCGGCCGTTGCCGCGCCGCTCGCTCGCGATCCGGACGAGCGTAGCGGAGCGCCCGTAACAGCGCCATGACGAAAGCTACGGACCATTTACGCCGACGCGCGCGCGGCCGAGCTTCGCGGCAGCCCTCGGCGGTGCCGGCGGCGGGGTGCGCGTCACGCGGCCGGCCGGGCTGCTGCCGTCGCCACTGGCTGATCACTGGCCGATCGGAATGGTCCGCGAGTATTCCACCGGCGGCGAGCCGATCGTCACCGTGAAGCGCAGGCCGCGCGGCAGCGGCGTGCCGAGCGTCGCGAGGCTGCTGATGCCGTGCTGCGCGAGAAAGTGCGCGTAGACGTCCTCGACCGCGACCTGGCTGCCGGTCCAGCCGGTGGGCGGCACCCACACCGACAGCTGCATCGAGCGCGCGTCCTGCGTGACCACCACGCCCGCGTACTTGTCCATCTCGCGCAGCGTCGCGTCGAGTTCGGTCAGCGAGCCGAGCGGCTGCGAGGCGCTGCGCATCAGCGTATGGCCCTTCAACTGGTAGCGCACCACCTGCACCGAGGTCGGCCCGCTGCCGATCCCGACGTGGCGCACCAGCACCAGCTCGTTCGGCTTGATCCGCAGCGGCGGCCCGAACACTTCGTCGGCCGTCACCAGGTTGAGCAGGTCGAACTGCAGCTGCGAGAAGTAGCGGCCGAGCAGGCGCGTCTGGGACAGGTTCGCGGCGATCGTGTCGCGGCCGCGGATCGTCGAATCGAGCCCGCGCCACGACAGCAGCGCGATCACGGCGATCAGCGCGATCGCCACCAGCATCTCGATCAGCGTGAAGCCGCGCGCGCGCGGCCGGCCGGGGCGTCCGGCGCGCCGCTCAGTTGCCGCGCGCTTCATTCTGGACCACGGAGACGACCTCCGCGAGCACGTTGCGGCTCGAGGCCGAGGCGTAGACGCTGACCGACACCTGTCGCAGGCGCGGCATCGACAGCGCCACCACCGTCTGGCGGCAGACGAATGCATAGGGGCCTTGCGGACAGGCGAAGCTGGTGCGGCCGACGGGCGGCCAGACGGCGGTGACCTTCAGCGTGCCGAGCGCGTTGTCGGCGCTCCAGAGCGCGAGCAGACGCATGCGCGCCGTGTCGGTGTCGGTAGCGAGCGAGCCGATCGCGCGCATCACCGCGCCGAGCGCGATCGCGACGATCGCCAGCGCGATCAGCACCTCGATCAGCGTGAAACCCCGTGGCGCCGGTCGCGCGGCGCGTCTGTCGTTGGCTCGAAGGCTCATTCCGGACATCGTTGGTTGGTCGGCCGCGGCCGGCGTTGCCGCCGTGTCACGTCTCCGGTATCGAAACGAGGCCGCGTGTGCCGCATCGGGCCGCAGTCGGTCGAAACGTGAGGCACGAGACGAGACGCGCGGCGGCAGGGCCGGCGCACGCGCTTGCACCTTAAGCAAGCGGCATGGCAGCCGCGTGTCGAAAGCTACGAACCTTTCCGGCGCGGCACGCGGCTCGGGGAAACCCGGGGTACCGGCCGGAATGCCCGCCGGGCACGGCAAACCGGTGCCGGCACCGGCCGCGCGGGGCGCGCCGGCGCGGGCCGGTCAAATGTTCCGTAACTTTCGTCATACCGGTGTTACGGGTCGTCCGCTAGCCTCATCGGCGCGGCGCTCGGCGTTCCGCGCGTTCGCTGGACAGGCCGGTCGGTCTGGCCGCGAACGAAAAACCCGCGAAGCGGGCACGGCGTGGCTCGCCGCTGCCGCCGCGAGTGCGTCCGACACGCCGGGCAACCAGACATATCGCAGAGAGAACAGGGGCCACACGATGATATCGAAGGGGGAAGGGACCACGTTCGCCAGCCCGGCCGGCGGGCCGGGCCAGACCGGACTCGGTTCGCCCGATGCCGCCGTGCTCGAACGGCTGCTCACGCGTGCGCGCCGCGCACACCACGAGGGCGCGCTGCAGCAGGCGGAACAGGCTTATGAGGAACTGCTCGCGCTCGATGCCGAGCATCCCGAGGCGCTGCATCTGCTGGGTGCGGTGCGTTTCCAGCAAGGACGGCTCGACGAGGCCGAGCCGCTGATGCGGCGTTCGGTGGAGCGCCGGCCGGTGGCGCTCGCGCTCGCCAACTATTCGGCGGTGCTGGCCGGGCTCGGCCGTGAGGAGGAGGCGCTGAGCCGCCTCGACGAGGCGCTCGCGCTGCAGCCGGGCCACCAGCGCGCGCTGTTCCAGCGCGCCGGGCTGCTGGCCCAGCTGGGCCGGCACGACGATGCCTGCGAGAACTACGACCGCCTGCTCGAACAGGTGCCGAACTTCGCCGACGGCTACGTGCGGCGCAGCGAGGCGCGCCAGGCGCTCGGCCGGCTGGAAGACGCGCTGCGCGACTGCGATCGCGCGCTGCAGCTGGCCGGCCGCACCTTCGACGCGCAGCGTGCGCGCGGGCTGGTGCTGCGTTCGCTGGGGCGCTTCCGCGACGCGGTCGACAGCTACGGCCACGCGCTCGCGCTGGCGCCGGGCCATGTCGAGACGCTGTTCCTGCGCGGGGTCGCCTGGCTCGACCTGCAGGAGCCGGCGCGCGCGCTCGCCGATTTCAACTCGGCGGTGGCCGCCCATCCCGGTTTCGTGGACGCGCTGTTCAACAGCACCATCGCGCTCGGCCAGCTCGGCCGCCACGCCGAGGTGCTGGCGCGCTGCGACCGCGTGCTCGAACTCGATCCGCGCCATGCGCTGGCGCTCGCGCAGCGCGGCAACGCCGCGGCGCAGCTTGGGCGGATCGCCGATGCGCTCGACAGCTATGCGCGCTCGCTCGAGGTCGCGCCGGATGCTGTCGACGTGCTCTGCAATCAAGCGAGGATGTTGACCGCCGTAGGCCGCTATGATGAGGCGCGCGTCTCTTGCGATCGCGTGCTCGCGATCGATACCGATCATGTGCCGGCGCGCTTCGTGCGCGGCCGCGCGCTGCTCGAGGCACACCACTACGACATCGCGCTCGACGACCTCGGCGTGGTGATCGCCGCCACGCCCGACGACAAGCTCGCGCATTTCCATCGCGCCAACGCGCTGCGCGCGCTGCGCCGTCACGATGAGGCGATCCAGGCCTATGCCGATGCGATCGCGATCGATCCCGAGTTCGTGCAGGCGCACACCACGCGCTCGTTCCTGTGCCTCGCGACCGGCGATTTCGAAACCGGCTGGGACGCCTACGAATGGCGCTGGCGCGATACCCAGCTCGACTCGAGCCGCCGCACGTTCGCGCAGCCGCGCTGGAAACGCGGCATGCCGCTCGACGGCCGGACGATCCTGCTCTACGCGGAGCAGGGTCTCGGCGACACGCTGCAGTTCTGCCGCTACGCGCCGCTCGTGAAGGCGCTCGGCGCGCGTGTCGTGCTCGAGGTGCAGTCCGAACTGGTGGCGCTGCTCGGCTCGCTCGATGGTGTCGATGCGCTGGTCGCGAAGGATGCGCCGCTGCCGCCGTTCGACCTGCATTGCCCGCTGATGAGCCTGCCGCTCGAATTCCGCACCGATCTCGGCTCGATCCCGGCCGCGCCGTCCTACCTGCGCGCCGATCCGGTGCGCGTGGCGCGCTGGCGCGAGCGCTTCGGCGGCGCGGCGAAGCCGCGAATCGGCGTGGTCTGGTCCGGCAACCCGCTGCACCTGAACGACCACAACCGCTCGATCCAGCTCGCCGACCTGCTGCCGCTGGTGGATGATCGCCACACCTGGATCAGCCTGCAGAAGGTCGTGCGCGACGAGGATCGCGCGGTGCTCGACGCGAGCGCGATCCACTTCGTCGGCGACGAGCTGACCGATTTCGCCGAGACCGCCGCGCTGATCGAGACGATGGACTGTGTGATCAGCGTGGACACCTCGGTGGCCCACCTGGCGGGCGCGCTTGGCCGGCCGCTGGTGGTGCTGCTGCCGTACACGCCCGACTTCCGCTGGATGCTCGATCGCGACGACAGCCCGTGGTATCCGGGCGCGCGTTTGTTCCGGCAATCGGCCGGCGGCCAGTGGTCCAGCGTGATCGAGCGGCTCGCGGCGGCGCTGCCGGCCATCGCGGGCGGGAGCGAGCGGTGAGCCGGACGGTCCCGCAGGCGGCGCCCGCCGGCGCGTCGGCGCCGCTGCGCGCGGCGCTCGACGACGCGCTGCGCAACGCGCGCGGCTGCTTCGAGCGGCGCGACTTCGCGGGCGCGAGGCGCCTCTACGAAGGCGTGCTCGCGATGGCGCCGAACCACGTCGAGGCGATGCATCTGCTCGGCGTCGTGCTGCTGCACCTGCACGACCCGGCGCGCGCGGAGCCGCTGCTGGCGCGCTCGCTGCAGCTCGGCCTGAGCATGCCGTGGGCCGTCGCGAACCACGCGACGGCGCTGGCCGGGATTGGCCGCCACGACGAGGCGCTCGTGCTCGCCGAGCGCGCGCTGGCTGCGGAGCCGGCCAATTCGACCGCGCACGCCGCGCGCGGCGACGCGTTGGCCGGACTCGCGCGTTACCAGGACGCCGCGGCCGCCTACGAGCGCACGCTCGCGCGCGAGCCCGGCAACGCGCGCGCCTGGCAGCGCCGCGCCGACGCGCTGCGGCGCAGCGGCCGGCCCGCCGATGCGCTGATCAGCATCGGCCAGGCACTGCATCTGATGCCGAACGACGCGATCGCCCACGTGATCCGCGGCGACGCGCTGCGCGCGCTCGGCCGTCCCGCCGAGGCGCTGCACAGCTATCAGCTCGCGGTGGTGGTGCGCGGCAAGGCCCCTGATCTGGTCCATGCCTGCGGGATGGCGATGATCGAGAGCGGTCGTCCCGCCGAAGCGCTCGTCTGGCTCGACGAGGGGCTCGCGCGCGCGCCGGACGACGCGATGCTGCTGTTCGCGAGCTGCATCGCGCTCGACCTGATGCACGCCCACGCCGATCTGCTCGCGCGCTGCGACCGGCTGCTCGCGCTGAGCCGCGACAGCGGGCCGGCCTGGCTCGGCCGCGGCAACGCGCTGCTCGGGCTCGAACGCCACGAGGAGGCCGAGCAGGCCTATGCCGAGGCGCTGGCGCGGCTGCCCGACAGCGTCGACGCGCTGCGCAACCGCGCGGCCGCGCTGCGCGCGCTGGCCCGTCCCGCCGAGGCGCTCGATCATTTCGATCGCGCGCTCGCGCTGACCGGCCCGCAGCCCGAATTGCTGTACCAGCGCGCGCTGACGCTGCAGCTGCTGGGCCGCTACGACGATGCGCTCGCGAGCCACGCCGCCGGCGCCGAGGCTCCGGCCGACACTGCGCGCGCGCTGTTCACGCGTGCGCTGACGCGGCAGCACATGGGCCGCCACGACGCGGCGCTGGCCGACCTGCTGCTCGCGCGCGAGCGCGACCCCTACCTCGGCGAGGCGCTGCGCACCGAGGCGTTCTGCCGGCTGATGACAGGCGACTACGCGCTTGGCTGGGAACGCCACGAGGCGCGCTGGCAGGCCGCCGACACGCTGCGCGACCGGCGCTACGCCGAGCGGCCGGCCTGGACCGGCGAGGAATCGCTCGCGGGCCGCAGCATCCTGCTGCACGCCGAGCAGGGCTACGGCGACGTGCTGCAGTTCCGCCGCTACGCGAGCCTCGTGAGCGAGCTGGGCGCCACCGTCTACGTCGAGGTGCCGGCGCCGCTCGTCGAGCTGCTCGGCACGCTGCGCGGCGTGAGCCGTGTGGTCGACGACGGCCAGACCTTGCCGGGCTTCGATTTCCAGTGCCCGATGATGAGCCTGCCCTACGCGTTTCGCACCACCACCGAGACCGTGCCGGCCGCCGTGCCGTACCTGCGGGCCGACTCCGCGCGACGCGCGGCCTGGGCGGCGCGGCTCGATGCCGTGGCCGCGCCGTGCCGGCCGCGCGTGGGCCTCGCCTGGTCGGGCAATCCGCGCCATTCCAACGACGCGAACCGCTCGATTCCGTTCGCGATGCTCGCGCCCTGGATCGCCGCGTCGGGCGCCAGCTTCGTGAGCTTGCAGCAGACGGTGCGCCCGCGCGACGCCGAGGCGTTCGCGGCCAGCGGCGTCGCGTCGTTCGGCGAGGCGCTCGAGAGCTTTGCCGACACCGCCGCACTGGTCGAATCGCTCGATCTCGTGATCAGCGTCGACACCTCGATCGCGCATCTGGCCGGCGCGCTAGGCCGGCCGCTCTGGGTGCTGCTGCCGCGCGTGCCCGACTGGCGCTGGCTGCTCGATCGCGACGACAGCCCGTGGTATCCGACCGCGACGCTGTTCCGGCAGGACCGGCCCGGCGACTGGCCGGCCGTGATCGAGCGCGTCGCCGCGGCGCTGACGGGCCATGCGTGGCCGGTGGCCGGCAGCGTTTGAGTGGCTGCGGCGAGGCGGCGGGCGGCCTCGCGCAATAGATGACGGCGCCAGGAAAGGGTGAAAACCCGAATAAAACCCCCGAAAAAGGGGCAAAACAATACAAAAGCGGGGCACGAACCCGTGACTGTGACAAAAGCTACGGACCTTTTCCGCCCGCCCGGAATGGTCCGTAGCACCCGCCATGTCCGCGCCATGCGCGCTTCGTATCGTCGTTCGATTCCGGTCTTGCGCCCGCGGGGACTGCGGACAGGCCGGGTCAGGGATCGGCGCCTCGCGCGCCACGCACAAAATTTACTGGGTTCGGGGTGAGGTATGGCAGCAAATGCACGCGCAGCACGACAACAAGACCGGACGGATTCGCGAGCCGTCCTCAAATCGGACCTGCGTCCGGTTTGCCGCGCCGTCGCGCTGCTGGTAGCCGCGGGCGTCACGGCCAGCGCGCATGCCGCCGGCATCGTCAACCTCGGCGCGGCCACGCCGCGCGCCTCGGGCAGCGCGGCCGGCCTGGCCGGCATCGGCGCCACCACCAACCTCGGGATCTCGCCGGCTGCGGCGCTGCAGGCCAGCCAGCCCTCGATCCGCAATCTCGGCAATACCGCGCAGGCCATCGCCGCGCAGATCGCCGCCCAGAACGCGGCGGCTGCCGCCGCCGCGAACTCGCTGTCGAACGTGCCGAACGGTCTGGCCGTGGGTGGCCTGCAGGTCGCGCCGGGCGCCTCGTCCAGCACCAGCAACCCGCTGCTGTGGGTCAACGCGAACGCGCCGACGCAGAGCGTGGACGGCAGCGGCCACGTGACGGTGGACGTCCAGCAGACCGCGCAGAACGCCGTGCTGACCTGGCAGACCATGAACGTCGGCCGCCAGACCACGCTCAACTTCGACCAGTCGGGCGGCACCCAGAGCAACGGCGCGAACAACTGGGCCGTGCTGAACCGCATCGTCGATCCGAGCGGCGCGCCGAGCCAGATCCTCGGCAACATCACCGCGCAGGGTGCGGTCTACGTCATCAACCGCAACGGCATCCTGTTCGGCGCCGGTTCGCAGATCAACGTCCACTCGCTGGTGGCGTCGTCGCTCGATCTGCTGAATATGAACGACTACAACCAGACGGTGCTGAACGGCAAGACCGTGGTGGCCGACAGCACGCTCGGCCAGGACGCGGCCGGGATCGTCGCCAGCAACCTGCAGTTCCTCGGCTCGGCGGCCGGCACCACCGGCGGGCTCGCGCCGGGCGAGGCAGGCAGCACCGGCAACACGACCGGCGCTACCAATCTGCCGACCGAGGTGCTGGGCCTCGGCAACCAGATCAACCTGACCTCGGCCAGCCAGTACCAGTCGTCGGGCGACGTGACGATCCAGCAGGGCGCCTCGATCACCACCCATACCAACGGCACGGCCAGCGACGGCGGCTTCGTGATGATCGCCGCGCCGAACGTGACGAACGCCGGCAGCATCACGGCCACCGACGGCCAGGTGGTGCTGGCCGCCGGCGTGGGCGTGAGCCTGCGGCCGAACCCGAACGCACCGCAGATCCTGCTGCCGGAGCTGAGCGGTGCGATTTCGCTGATCGATCCGGCCACCGGCGCCGCGTCCGACATCACGCCGGTCGGCTCGCTGGTCAATACCGGCATCGTCCAGGCCTCGCGCGGCAACGTCACGCTGCTGGGCGGCACGGTCAACCAGAACGGCGTGGTGGGCGTGACCACGAGCGTGAACACGCCGGGCACGATCACGATCTCGACGGTCGACGAATACGCGGCCAACAACGCGCTCGGCGCGGCCTACCAGGGGCAGTCGCAGATCACGATCGGCAGCTCCGGCGCCCTCGGCGACGCCACGCATCGCTCCGGCCTGTTGACGTTCGGCCCCGATTCCGTCACCACCGTGCTGGCGGACACCAACGGCCAGACGGCCACCTCGGCGCCAGGCACGACGTTTACGCCGGGCAGCATCACCATGACGGCGGGCTCGGTCTGGTTCCAGGGCGGTTCGCTGATCGAGGCGCCGGGCTCGACCGTGTCGGTCGCGGCGCTGGTGCCGCAGGTCACGAGCTACAACGCGAGCCTGACCGACGTCGCCGTGCCGGGACGGATCTATCTCGACAACAACGCGACGATCGACGTATCGGGCCTCGCCAACGTCGAGCTGCCGATCTCGAGCATCCTGCTGACGATTCCGCGGATCGGCCAGAACGAACTGGCCGATTCGCCGCTGCTGCGCGACGGCTTCCTGTTCGGCCAGACCGACATCGTGGTGGACAGCACGCTGACCGGCACGCGCAGCGACGGCGTGCAGTGGGTCGGCAGCCCGATCCTGAACCTGGCCGGCTACGCGAGCCTGATCCAGCGCACCGTCAGCCAACTGCTGACCAACGGCGGCACCATCGTGCTGTCGGGCAACGAGGTGATGACCGCGTCCGGTTCGTCGATCAACCTGAATGGCGGTTACGTCCATTACGACGGCGGCATGGTCAACACGACGCGCCTCGTCGACGCGAACGGCGCGATCGTGCCGATCGGCCAGGCAAACCCGAACGACATCTACGTCGGGATTGCCGGCGAGTTCACCGAAAGCCATCCGCGCTGGGGCGTGACCAAGACCTGGTACAACACGCTGCAGTCGGGCGGTGTCTACGAATCGGACTTCATCGTCGGCGGCAACGCGGGCACGCTCGACATCTACGCGGCGTCGGCCGCGGTGCTCGACGGCAGCATCAGCGCGCAGGCGTTCGGCGGCTCGAAGCAGACGCTGGGCGACAGCCTGCCGGATGGCGGCACGTTCAACCTCGGTGCCGACGCGGCACTGAGCCAGTCGATCATCAGCCGCGCCTGGAATAGTTCGCCGAACGCGGGGTCGGGTGTGTCCGGCCTGGTGATCCTGCAGGACCAGGCGCCGCTGCTCGCCGATCTCTCGCCGAATTTCTCGGCCTCCACGGCGCTCGATTCCACCGCGCTCGGTTCGCTGTCCGGCACCGATCCGAATAATGTGCTCGCGACCACGGTCGTGCCGACCTCGACGCTGACCAACGGCGGCTTCTCGAACCTGAATGTGACCGAGGACAAGGTCGCCGGGAAGGGCTTCGTCGTCGCCGAAGGTTCGCAGCTGAAGCTGCAGCCGGGCGGCTCGATCACGCTGAACAACCAGTCGTCGGTGGGCGGCGCAAGCGTGCTTGGCAACCTGATCGTGCCGGGTGGTTCGATCTCGATCACGACCGGCGGCGATATCGTCGTCGGGCCGCAGGCGACGCTCAGCGTCGCCGGCCAGTGGGTCAACAACGACGTGCAGGCCTCGCCCGACACGGTGACCGGCAGCAGTGAGTACATCAATGGCGGCAGCATCACGCTGGCGTCGCGCCAGGGTTCGATTATCGATAGCACGAGCAACACTTCCGTGGACACGTCGGGATCGATCATCCTGCAGTCGGGCAGCCTGATCGACGTGTCGGGTGGCGGGATGATGCAGGCGAACGGGCAGTTGCTGATGCACAACGGTGTTCCCGAGGGGCAGGGTGGCAGCCTTACCCTCGAGACCTACTTCGCGACGCAGATTCAACAGTTCGGGCACACGACGGACGGCGGCCTGCCCTTGCCGAGTCTGGAGCCCACCAACGGCCGGATCGCGATGAACGGCACGATCCTGAGCAAGGGGTTCTCGGGCGGCGGTACGCTGACCTTGCAGGCGCTGGGCTTTCAGATTGGAGGAGACCCGGCTGCGGCGCCGGCGTGGAGCACGGTGCTGCCGGAAAGCTTCTTCTCGCAACAGGGCTTCGGCAAGTATGTGCTGAATGCGTTCTATAACAGCACGATCGCGCCTGGCGCGACGGTCGCGCTGACCCAGCAGAACCTGATTCCCAATGCGGCGGCACTGCAGCACGCGGTCAGCGGCGCCGATCTGCTCGGCTCCGGCCTGACGACGTCCGGCACGCTCGATGCCTATCACCGGCAGCCGACCGACCTGGTGCTGACGGCCGGCAACTACACGGAGTGGCAGACCAGCGGCCTCAGCCCCACGATTCCGTCCTACGCCGACGTCACGGGCGCCGTGACCGTCTCGGCGGGCGCCTCGATCATCGCCGATGCCGGCGCGAGCGTCGGGCTCGGTTCGCCGAAGCAGGTGACGGTGCTCGGCTCGATCGTGGCGCCGGGCGGCTCGATCACGCTGAGTTCGGATACCAACGCGACCGGGTCGTTTGCCCAGACCGGCGAATTCGTCGGCAATACGGTGGCGAGCAACAGCCGTTCGGTCTGGCTCGGCCCGGATGCCGTGCTCGACGTATCGGGCGTGGCGCTGACCAACCCGCTCGCGGCGCCGGCCAAGGTGGGCTTGTCCACGATCCAGCCCGATACCGGCAAGGTGCTGCCAGGCGGTTCCGTGACGCTGTCGAGCGACAACGGTTATGTCGTCGCGCAGGCCGGATCGATCATCAACGTATCGGGGGCCGCCGCGCAATTCGACGAGCCTCAGGCGGCAGGCGGTTACGCGTCGCAGAGCGTCTGGAGCGACGCGGGCTCGATCACGCTGGGTGCCGGCTACGGCCTGTTCGCCGACGCGACGCTGAGCGCTCATGGCGGCGCCGCGCAGGCGGCCGGTGGCACGCTGACGATCCTGCCGGAGCAGAGCAATACTGGAGCCGGTGCCACCGCGCTCGTGATTCGCCAGAGCGGCGAGCTGACGCCGGTCGGGCTCGCCGCGGGACAAAGCTTCGCGACGGCGATCGATCCGACCACCGGCGTGGCGATCGGCAGCACGCCGAACGGCGTGATCCTGTTCGCCGCGGACCGCCTCGACGGTTCGGGCATCGCGAATCTGGTGCTGGGCAACGGCGCGAAAGCGACGACGGCAGCGTCGGCGCCGCCGATCGTGTTTGCCGGCGACGTGACGCTGTCGCTGCCGGGATCGGTGACGCTGAATACGGATCGTATCGCCGCGCTCAACATGGGGCAGCTCTCGACGCTGCTGTCGACACCGGCGCTGCCGCTCGGCAGTAGCACCGTGCTGACCACGATGCTCGGTCAATCGACGCAGACGCCGATCGGCACCACGGTCGACATCAATGCACCGTATGTGGCGTTGATGGGGCCGCCCGCGAATACGAACGCGCCCCCGTTCACGCCGGTCGCCGCGCTGTCCGACGCCACGCTGAACGTCAATGCCTCGTTCATCGATCTGTCCAACCAGATCCAGCTGAACCGCTTCGGCCAGGCGAATTTCACCAGCAGCGGCGACATCCGGCTCAGCTCGACGAAGGTGGCCAGCAGCGGCGGCGGCCTGGCCCCGGGCGTGCTCTATTCGCCGGGCAACCTGACGTTCAAGGCGGCGGATCTCTATCCGGCCACCGGCAGTACCTACATCATCGATGCCACCGGTCCGATCAACGCGTCCACCGGCCAGCCCGCGCCGACCACGGTCACCTTCGCCTCGAACGGCACCTCGGGCACGCCGCTGTCGGCGGGCGGCTCGCTGCTCGTCGATGCGACCGACATCGTGCAGGGCGGCACCGTGCGCGTGCCGTCGGGCACGCTCGTGCTCGGCGTCGGCGATCCGACCGACACGGCGACCCAGACGCTGTTCGGCGGTCTCACGAAGCTGGTGGCGACCGATTCGGTCCGGCTCACGAGCGGCAGCGTGACCTCGGTGTCCAACGACGGCCTGGTGATTCCGTACGGCACCACGGTCGACGGCGTGGAGTATCAGTTCAACCCGCTGGCCGGCGTGGCCGGGAGCGACCTGGCCGCGCCGCCGGCGAAGTACATCGGCATCAACGCCAGCAACGTGTCGCTCGATCCGGGCGCGAAGATCGACCTGTCGGGCGGCGGCGACCTGCAGGCCGTCGAGTGGGTGCCGGGCACCGGCGGCACGCGCGACGTACTCTCGCAGTATTCGATCAGCTATGCGAACTCGTCGACGGGCACCGCGGTGCCGGTCAACGTCGGGGGCACGAACGTCTACGCGATCGTGCCGGGCACGCAATCGTCGGTGGCCACCTACGATCCCGTCTACGCGCAATCGACCCAGCCGTCGGGCAGCGGCACCACCATCGCCTCGCTCGGCGTCGGCCAGGCGGGCACCGGCGACGTGGTCGGCAAGTCGGTCTACCTGTCCGGCGTGCCGGGCCTGCCGGCGGGCTACTACACGCTGCTGCCGGCCAAGTATGCGACGCTGCCGGGCGCGTTCCGCGTGACGGTATCGAGCGCCTCGGGCACCGCGGTTCCGGGCGCGACGCAGACGCTGGCCGACGGCACCGTGGTCACCACCGGCTATTTCGCCAACTCGGTGACGGGCAGCCAGAGCGCCACGCCGACCGTGTTCAACGTGCAGTCGAACGCGGTCTGGGAACAGTATTCGCAATACACGCTGACGAGCGCGAACAGCTTCTTCGCCTCGCAGGCGGCCAGCAAGGGCAACGTCACGCCGCCGTCGCCGGTCGACGGCGGCCAGCTGGTGCTGGCGGCCACCAAGACGCTCGCGCTCGGCGCCACGCTGAACGCGGCGGCCGGCCCCGGCGGCGCGCCGGCCGAGGTCGACATCGCCTCGCAGGACATCCAGATCACCGGCAACGGCAGCAGCGGGCTGGCCGGCTATCTGCAGATCGACGCCAACGCGCTCGATTCGCTGACCGCGGGCAGCCTGCTGATCGGCGGCACGCGCACCGCCACCACCAGCGGCGTGACGATCACGCCGCTCGCGAACAGCGTGGTGGTGTCGAACGACGCCGCGTCGTCGCTGACCGGCCCGGAAATCATGCTCGTCACGAAGACGGACGCGAGCGGCACCGATCCGAACGCATCGACCGGGCTGCAGGTCGACGCCGGAGCGTCGATCGTCGCGACCGGCAGCTACCCGGCCGCGAAGGACGTGCCGATCACGATCGCCGGCGACGGCGCGCTGCTGCGCGTGTCGAACGGCGCCTCGGTCGCGCTGACCCGCACCGGCCTGACCGGCACGGGCCTGCTGACGGTGGGCGCGGGCGCGACGCTGGCGGGTGGCCAGGCGCTGCTGATCGATTCGTCGGGCAACCTGAAGATCGACCCGACCGCGGCGCTGTCGGGCCGCGCCATCACGGTCGACGGCTCGGCGATCACGTTCACGAACGGCACCGGCAGCGCGATCGCCGACCTGCCGGGCTTCGTGATCAGCCCGG
Organism: Burkholderia perseverans; assembly: GCF_022870505.1. Taxonomy (NCBI): domain Bacteria; kingdom Pseudomonadati; phylum Pseudomonadota; class Betaproteobacteria; order Burkholderiales; family Burkholderiaceae; genus Burkholderia; species Burkholderia perseverans. Next base: position 2,275,666 of record NZ_CP045093.1, on the reverse strand, counting down.
CCGGCCTCGCGCAGTTCGCGAACGCCGATCAGGTGACGCTGCGCAGCTACGGCGCAATGGCGTTCCTCGGCGACGTCGATGCCACGTTCGGCAACAGCGTGGACCTGAGCGCGGGCACCTTCACGAGCGACGGCGGCAACGTCACGCTGAACGCGCCGCAGATCGCGTTCACGAACGAAGCCGGCACGCCGATCGCCAACCCGACGTCCGGCAGCGGGACGCTGACGGTCAACGCCGGCGAGATCGACCTCGGCACCGGCACCAAGACGCAGAGCGGCTTCGGCGCCATCAACATGACGGCGACCAACGGCATCGTCGGACAGAACACCGGCACCTTCGATCTCGGCGCGGCGGCCGTCACGCTGAACGCGCCGGTGTACCTGGCCGATACCAGCTCGGACGCCACGCTCAAGACCACCGGCACGCTGACGCTGAACCCGGGCGCCGGCACCGCGCTCACGCGCACGGCGCTCGGCGGCGCGATCGACTTCATCGGCGGCACGCTGAACGACAACGGCGCGCTGATCTCGGCACCGGCCGGCAACGTGAGCCTCGAGGCCACCAGCGGCAACCTGACGATCGGCAACGGTTCGACGATCAGCGCGGCAGGCTTCTCGAAGGCGTTCTTCGACGTGACGGCCTACGTGCCGGCCGGCAACATCTCGCTGGTCGCCGATACCGGCACGGTGGACGTGCAGAGCGGCTCGACGCTCGACTTCTCGGGCGCGAGCGGCGGCGGTGCCGCCGGCTCGCTGACGCTGTCGGCGCCGGACCAGATCGTCAATCTGAACGGCACGCTCAAGGGCGGCGCGGCGGCCGGTTATGCGGGCGGCTCGCTGTCGCTGAACAGCGGCGGCGCGGTGAACCTTGATGCGCTCGCCACCACGCTGGCCGCGAGCGGCATCAACAATGCGGTCACGATCCGCACCAACACGGGCAATCTGGATCTGTCGACGGGCAACACGCTGACGGCGAACTTCGTGTCGCTGAACGCCGATGGCGGCGCGGGCAACAGCTCGGACGCGAACAACGGCAACGTCAACATCTCCGGCACGATCGACGCGTCGGGCGCCGCGGGCGGCGAGATCGACCTGTACGGCCACAGCGGCGTGAACCTTGAAGGGAGACTGGTCGCGCGCGCCACGGATCCGACCCAGCGCGGCGGCACGGTGGTGATCGGCACGAACGGCGTGTTCGATCCCAATGCGGCCACGCCGTACAACGCGACCTACGGCTACGAGAACATCGACCCGTCGCAGGCTGGCGTGATCACGTTGGGCTCCAAGGCGCAGATCGACGTATCGGGCGGCGTGTCCGGCGGCACGGTCACGTTCCGCGCGCCGCTGCTGTCGAACGGCACGGTCAACCTGACGGTGCCGGGCGGTTTCGACGTGGCCGACGGCGGAGGCATTTACGGATCGCGTTCGACCTCGCTCGAGGCCTATGCGGTGTGGAGCACGACCGACGCGACCACGGGTGCGCAGCATTTCGACGGCATCGTCGATCCGGCGGGCTGGTACAACGCGCAAGGCAATCTGCTGGCCGGGACCTTTACCGCGCAAGACTCGGCGGGCACGCAGTTCACCTTCGCACCCGATGCGACCGGGAATGGCGGCGGTACGGTCACCAATACGACGACCGGGGTATCGACGGTGCTCGATCGAGGTCAGCTGGAGAACGGTGATTCGGCCATCGGCTTTGCCGGACTGTCGGGCATGTACTTCGCGCCGGCCAGCGCGAATGCGACGCATGAGACGTTCTACGGCTATCTGAACGGTGATTCCACGGCTGCCACTGCGGGCACGCTGATGGGTTTCGTCCGTAAGGGGCTGGTTGGCGTCGTGAATCCTCTGGTCGCTGCGGGTGTCGCGGACGCCGTCATTACGCCGGGTATCGAGTTGGACAATCCGGGCGCGGCGACCAACGGCGGCAATATCTCGGTGCTGACGAACTGGAATCTCGGTGCGGGGAATTCACAGACGGATCCGATGTACCGGTTCAATGGTCAGGCTCCGGTCGTGACCCTGCGCGCTGCCAATAACGTCGATGTCAAGGCCAGCTTGTCGGATGGCTTTTATCAGATTGCCAATCCGCTGGGCGGTGGCGTCATCCAGGTGCCGGCGTTGTCGAGCTTCAGCGCTGTATCCACGGTCTTCAATTCGGCAACCGGATCCCTGGGTTCCCGCTTCGGCGCTGCCTACGGCCTGCGCTACTGGGTAAGCTCCGGACTGGCGTCCGCGCCAGGCCAGCCGGTGGGAGGGACGGCCGATCAAATCGCGGAATACTATGCGTTGTATTCGGCTTATGAAAATTATCTGACCTCCTCGGCGAAGGATCAGGCAACGCAGATCGGGCAAAACGCAGCCTTCGACATCGTCGAATATCTCAATGTGTTCCGTGCTAGTGGCGCGTTCCAGTCCGGGCAGCCGACCGCGCCGATCGCGCCGACCGCGGTCCAGCAGGCGGCCGATCCGTCGTCGTACCTGATTTATCTGCACGATTACCAGAATTATGTTGCGGCACTGACGAAGTTCTTCGTCTCGAATCCGACGAAGCTGCCGACGGTCGTGGCGCTCGCCGCCCCGGCAGTGCAACCGCTTACCGTGATCGGTTCATCGACGATAGCCTTGCCGAGCGTGGTCGACAACACGCCGTCTCCGACGGCCACGTCCACCAATCCGCTGCCGTTGCTGGCGGCGTCGCTGGTCGGTGGTGCCAGCACGTCGTTCCGTATCGTCTCCGGATCGGATGTAAGCAGCACGAACCCGCTTGGATTACTGCCCGCACCGCAGGCCGGCACGTCAAGCAACCTGGGCAGCGTGATACTCGAAGGCCACACCAGCTACATCGATACCAACGGCCAGCAGTTGCTTGCGCCGACCATGATCCGCACGGGGACCGGTGCGATCGACATTGCTGCATCGGGCGATATCACGCTGTACAACACCTTGCCGGCGTCGCCCGATGATGTGCCGGCGCAGCTCGTGCCGGGTGTCATCTATACGGCGGGCGCGCCGGCAGCGAATGCCCCCACGCCCGGAAACACGATTTCGATCGCCCGATCGACGCAGGTTGGGGCCAACAGTTTCCAGGACATTCTGGTCACGCCGACCGTCAACCCGGATTCCGCCGGCGACATCACGCTCCACGCGCAGGGCGACATCGTCGGTGCGGAACAGCTGACGGATCAGACCGGGCTCGTGACCGGGAAGACCGGCACGGACATCAGTCAGTTCTGGTGGCAGTGGATGGAGGTCGGCAATCCGACCGGCACGGTGGGTGCCACCAGCCCGGTCCAGCAGACTGTGCAGACCTCGATCAACTTCGGCGGATTCGATCAGGGGATCATGAGTGTCGGCGGCAATGTTGCCGTCACGGCTGGGGGGAACATCGCCAATCTCTCCGTGTCGTTGCCGACTACCTGGTGGCTCACCAACACGAACACCAATAATCCGACGGTCAATACGGTGGGCGGCGGCAATCTGACCGTGAAGGCGGGGGGCGACATCCTTAGCGGCGCGTATTTTGTCTCCAAGGGCACCGGGACGATCAGCGCTGGCGGCCGAATCGCTTCGGATTTCGCAATCGCGGCGCAACATGTGGGGCAAGCCCCGGTAAACGTGTCGACCATTCTGGCGCTGCAGAATGCAGCCATCGACGTAACGGCGCGACAGGGTGTCGATCTTGGTCAGATCGTGAATCCGTCTTATATCCAGGGGGGGCATACGACGGCCTACGGCATATTGACGGATGCGCAGTCGTATTCGACGGATTCCCGCGTGAGCGTGACGTCGACGACCGGCGATGTCGCGATCGGAACCATGACCAATCTGCAATTTATCGGGGGAGGCGGTGCGCAAAGCTTGACCGCGGGCACGAACGACATGTCGTTCGTGCTGCCCGCGACCGTGAATCTGACCGCGATCGACGGTGGTATCACGATAGCGTCGAGCGGAGAACTGTTCCCGTCTCCATCGGGCAATCTCGATCTGATCGCGGATCAATCGATCTCGATTTCCAGCGCCATCACGGCCAACAACCAGTTTGGCAGCGGTAACGTATTCGGCATGCTCGATAGCGATCCGGCCGCCATGCCGTCCGCTGTCAATCCATTTGCCAATGTACCGCTGCTGACCGATACGACGCTGGCCACGCACGCTTCCAGCGCCCTGCACGGGGATGACTCGACCCCGGCGCGCATCTACAGCTTGAACGGTTCCATCACGGATGGTGTTCCGGCCGCGACCGACGGATCCAACATCTATCAGAACGTCGTGACGATCGGGATCGACAAGCCGGCATTGATTCAAGCTGGCACCGATATCGTCAATCTGGCGTACCTCGGACAGAATCTGCGTACCTCCGATATCACGCGTATCGTGGCGGGCAGGGATATCTACGACACGCCGCTGCCGGCGAACCAGGCGCAGGCGGTGCTGCCCGCCATCGTGCTGGGTGGTCCAGGGACGCTGGATGTCGAGGCTGGCCGCAACATCGGGCCGCTGGCGAACATCAACCAGGCCGTGTCGGTGAATTCATACAACGGCGTGGCCAGTGCCGGGATCGAGACGGTTGGCAACGCCAACAACCCGTACCTGCCGCATGAGGGCGCGGCCATCAACGTGTTGTTTGGCGTGGGGCCAGGTGTCGATCTCGCGACGTTCTCGGCCACCTATATCGACCCGACCAGCGCGGCCGCGATCAACGCCGGCACGACTTCCGCGCTCATTACGTTTGTCGGCCAGTACGAGGCGGGGCAGGTCGTCGATACCGGTCTGCTCAAGGATCAGCCGAAGCCGAAGTCGATGACGGCGGCCGAGGCATGGGCCACCTTCAAGACCCTGCCGGCCTACGTGCAGCAATTGTTCGCGGAACAGGTGATGTTTGGCGTGCTGACGAAGGTGGGTGAAGGCTACAACGATCCGACCAGTCCGTTCTACCAGAAGTACGCAGCCGGCTTCGATGCGATCAACACGTTGTTCCCGGCATCGTTCGGCTACACGGCGAACAATCTGACGGGTGGCACCAACGGTGCGAATCAACTGATCAATACCGGCGATCTCGACATCCGCAACACGACGATCCAGACGCAACAAGGCGGCGGCGTGTCGATTCTCGGGCCGGGGGGGCAGGCGCTCGTCGGCAGCACTACCGCGCCGCCGGAGCTGATTGGCAGCAAGGGCAAGGTCATCGCAGGCCCCGGCTCGATGGGTATCCTGACGCTCGAGCAGGGCGATGTGAATATCTTCATCGATCGCAGCCTGCTACTCGCACAGAGCCGGATCTTCACCGAGCAGGGCGGTGACATGACGATCTGGAGCTCGAACGGCGATATCAACGCCGGCAAGGGCTCGAAATCGTCGGCCGACGTGCCGGCGCCGCAATACGTCTGCGATGCGAACCACTACTGTACGGTGGACGCGCGCGGCGAGGTGACGGGGGCCGGTATCGCCACGCTGCAGACCATTCCGGGCGTGCCACTCGGCACCATCAACCTGGTCGCGCCGCGCGGCACCGTCGATGCCGGCGATGCCGGGATTCGTGCCGGCAACATCAACGTGGCCGCGCTGCACGTGCTGAACGCCGACAACATCCAGGTGAGCGGCAAGTCGACCGGGATTCCGGTATCGCAGACGGTGAACACCGGCGCGTTGAGCGCGGCCAGCTCGGCCGCCTCGGCCGCGAGCCAGATGGCGCAGGATCTCGCCAAGGGCAACGCCTCGGGCGGCGCCGCGCGCCGCTGGACGATCTCGGTGCAGGTGGAGGGTTTCGGCGATTCGGACGATGACCAGAAGAAGCGCAAGCGCGGCAGCCAGGTCAGCTACGATCCGTCGAATTCGGTGTCGGTGGTCGGCTTCGGGCAGAGCGGTCCGGCCCAGCGCGCGGCCTTGACCGACGACGAGCGTGCGCGTCTCGGCCAGATCTGAACGCGTGCGATTTGAGCGAGCCCGCCGGCGAGTTGCCGGCGGGTTTTTTTATGGCGGCGGCAGTTGCGGGTTCAGGCGGGACAACGCGCCGGAACGTCAGCGCCCGACCACCGAACCCGTGCAGACGTTGCTGTTGTTGATGTCCAGGTTGAAGTTGTTGTTGGCGGACAGGAAGTCGTTCTGGATTTCGGCCACATAGGCCGCCGGCACCGTGTCGAAGCCGTTGCCATGAATGACCGAGGCGTAACCCGGGTTCGTGTAGTGCGAGGCGAGGAAGATCGCCACGGCAAGGGCGACATTCGGGTCTTTGTAGCACTGGCTGAGGATGACCTGGCTCGTGCCTGAAATCGGATAGCCCTCCGGCGGGTTGCCGGAAGCCGGGACCCAGTTCAGTTGATTGCGTGCCGCCGGGCCTGTCGGTGCGTCGACCGTGCCGAGGGCCATCGTTGCGTTCGTGTAGGTCGGTGCATAGAACCGGCCGTCTAGCGAATTCACGAGGCTGGCCACTTGCAGTTGGGCCGCGCCCGTCGACGTCGTGACGTAGCTGGACGGAGCCAGGAACGTGTTCGTGTAGGCCGGGCTCAGGTAGGCGACCGTCGCGCCGCTGGCGCTCGTGATCGCGGTATGCACGCCATTGTCTCCGTTCGCGCCGACGAAATTCGAGGGCAGCGGCGCGCCATGGAACGAATCGGTGAACATCAGTGAATCGACGAACCGCACGTTCGAATTGCCGGCCGTGCCGATCGTGCAAACTTGCGACAGGTGTCGTGTCAGCAATTCCGTCGTGCCACTGCCGTCCATGCGATACACGACGGTGATCGGTGCGGTGTACGGATACTGCGAGCCCGTTTCCGGATTCGTGACCTGGTTCCAGTTCGTCAGCTTGCCCGAGAAGATGCCACACAGGTCGCTGTCGTTCAGCGCGATGCTGTGCGCCTGGCCTGGCGTCGTTTGCGGCGTCGTCGTGCTGGTGATCGGTTGGACGTTTCTGGCGATCGGGATCGTAATGGCCGTCACGACGTACGGGATCTGGATCAGCGGGCCGCTCGAACCGGCGAGCGTATAGCCCGAGATTTGCGAAGACAGCAGGGCAGCATCACTGTTCACGAAGTCGACCGCGCCCGTCACACCAGAGCCGAAGAACGCCGGCTGGTTGTTCAGGAAGGCGTTTTGACCTGCGCCCGAACCAACCGGGAAGTACGTGAACACGCCGAAGTCCGTGCTGAAGTTGGCGATTTCGGCTTGGATTGCCGGCGCGATGAGCGACGAGCCGCCGATTTGGAGGACCGGGCCAGTTGCCATGGCAGCCGTTGCGCCCAGGCTCGCCGCGACAGCGGCCAATGCCAGGCAGACCTTGCGTTTGCTGGATTTCATGTGAATCTTTCCTGACAAAAAAAGTGAGGTTTTTGAAATGAGGCGGGATTTGATATTTCCCGTGAGACGAGGCTCGTATATTTTTAACTGGTGAGTATGTTGTTTTTATGGTGCGCCAGTTTTTTTGATTTCAATCGGATCGGATTAAATCGAGGAAGGTTGGTCGACAAGACGGCGATGAGCAACATGAAGATAACTTGCATGCGACATATTCCCAAAGCACGTCGGTCACCCAAATTTTTGAGCAAATCGGGAGCAATGAGATGGGCGGCTGTTGGAATGGATGCGCTCGATAGAGCGAGCGTGAGATGGCTCATGAATCGACTCCGCGCCACCTGGCGGCGTCGATAAAAACAATGCGCCCGGGATGGTTCCCGGGCGCAAAAAAGCACGACAGTGAGCCCTCGAGATATCCGGGGCGTGATTCGTGCCGCGGCGTCAGGCGCCGAGGATGATTTTCGCCGGTTCAGCGACCCACGACAGAACCCGAGCAGACGTTGCTGTTGCCGATGTTCAGTTGGAACTGGTTGCCCGAGCCGATGAAGTTATCCATGATCGCGCTCCGGTACGACGCGGGAACCATATCGAAGCCGTTACCGTGAATGAACTGTACAAATCCCGAGTTCGTGTAATGCGTGGCCAGGAACACCGCTATGGCCAGCGTGACATTCGGATCCTTGTAGCACTGGCTGACGATGACCTGGCTCGTGCCTGAAACCGGATAGCCCGCCGTCGGGGTGCCGGAAGCCGGGACCCAGTTCAGCGGGTTGGAGGCTTGCTGACCTGCCGGCGCGACAACCCCCCCGAGGGCCGTCGTCGCGTTCGTGTAGGTCGGTGCGTAGAACTGGCCGTCGTTCGCGTTCAGGAGGCTGGCCACCTGCAATTGGGCGGCACCGGCTGACGTCGTGACGATGCTGGACGGTGCCAGGAACGTGTTCGTGTACGCCGGGCTCAGGTAGGCAACCGTCGCGCCGCTGGCATTCGTGATCGCGGTACGCACACCGTTGTCGCTGCTCGTGCCGACGAAGTTCGACGGCAGGGACGCACCGTGGAACGAATCGGTGAACGTCATCGAGTCGACGAACGCCACGTTCGAGTTGCTGCTGGTCGAGCAGACTTGCGACAGGTGGCGGGTCAGCAGTTCGGTCGTGCCGCTGCTGTCCGAGCGGTACAGCACGGTGATCCGCGCGCTGGTCGAGTACAGCGAGCCCGTTTCCGGATTCGTGACCTGGTTCCAGTTCGTCAGCTTGCCCGAGAACACGCCGCACAGGTCGTTGTCGTTCAGCGAGACGCTGTGCGCCTGACCCGGCGTCGTTTGCGGGGTGGTCGTGCTGATGATCGTCTGGCCGTTGTTGACGACCGGGATCGCGATGGCCGTCACGATGTACGGGATCTCGATCAGCGGGCCGCTCGAACCGGCGAGCGTGTAGCCCGAGATTTGCGAAGACAGCAGGGCGGCATCGCTGATCGCGAAGTCGACCGTACCCGTCACGCCGGCGCCGAAGAACGTCGGCTGGTTGTTCAGGAAGGCGTTTTGACCGGCGCCCGAGCCGACCGAGAAGTACGTGAACGCGCCGAGATCCGTGCTGAAGTTGGCGATTTCGTTATTGAGCAGCGGTGCGACGAGTGTCGAGCCGCCGATTTGAACGGTCGGGCCGGCGGCGATGGCGGCAGTCGTGCCCAGGCTCGCGACGACAGCGGCCAATGCCAGGCAGATCTTGCGTTTGCTGGACTGCATGTGAATCCTTACTGAAGTTGAAATGAGACGGGTTGCGCGGAGGGCGGACGATGCTTTTCGTGTGACACCAGCTAGTTTTTAACTGATGAATAGGTTATTTTCATGGCGTTGAATGTCATTTTGTTATTGTCAGACCGACCTCGGATAGGGACGATTGATCAGGGGTGTTGATGCCAGTTCAATGCCGTCCGCAGGCAAGGGCTGCATTTGCCACGTCCGTGATTCGCGTTGATAGACCAACGACACCGTATCGAAACCGTTACCGTGGATGAATGGTGATCGGTGCGGTGGCGGGCGATGCGCCGATGTCCTGGGCGGACAACCGGGGCGAGCGGTAGTCTGAAGGATATCAAAAACAAAAATCGCGCCCCGGGTTGCCCCGGGGCGCGGTGCGCACTCCCGCATCGGAATCGACGGCTGCTTTCGCCGGCCTTAGCGACCAATACCCACGCAGACGCTGCTGTTGTTGATGTCCAGATTGAAGCCGCTGGCGTTCGACAGGAAGTCGTTCTCGATTTGGGTCAAGTAGGCCGCCGGCACCGTGTCGAAGCCGTTGCCATGAACGATCGCGGCGTAGCTCGAGTTCGTGTAGTGCGAGGCGAGGAAGACCACCATTGCAACTGCGACATTCGGGTCTAGGTAGCACTGGCTGACGATGATCTGGCTCGTGCCTGAGACCGGGTAGCCGGTCGTCGGGTTGCCAGCAGCCGGAACCCAGTTCGCCGGCGTAGCGGCTCGCGGCCTCGTGGTCGGCGGCGTGATCGTGCCGAGCGCCGTGGTCGCGTTCGGGTAGGCCGGTGCGTAGTACCGGCCGTCGTTTGCGTTCAGCAGGCTGGCCACCTGCAGTTGGGCGGCACCGGCTGACGTCGTGACCGAACTGGTCGGAGCCAGGAACGTGTTCGTGTACGCCGGGCTCAGGTAGGCAACCGTCGCGCTGCTGGCGTTCGTGATCGCGGCACGCACACCGCTGCTGCTGCCCGCGCCGAGGAAGTTCGACGGCACGGCCATGCCTGGGAACGAATCGATGAACGTCATCGAATCGACGAACGCCACGTTCGAGTTACCGCCCGTGCCAGTCGTGCAGACCTGCGACAGGTGGCGGGTCAGCAGTTCGTTTGTGCCGCTGCCGTCCGTGCGGTACACCACCGTGATCGGTCGGCTGGTCGGGTAGAGCGTGCCCGTTTCCGGATTCGTGACCTGGTTCCAGTTCGTGAGCTTGCCCGAGAAGATGCCGCACAGGTCGCTGTCGTTCAGCGCGATGCTGTGCAACTGACCCGGCGTGGTTTGCGGGGTCGCGGTGCTGGTGATCGTCTGGCCGTTGTTGACGACCGGGATCGTGATGGCGGTGACGATGTACGGGATCTGGATCAGCGGGCCGCTCGTAGAGGACGCCCCGGACGGCAGGGCGGCATCGCTGTTCGCGAAGTCGACCGTACCGCCCAGGCCAGGGGCGAGGAGCGCCGGCAGGTTGTTCAGGAAGGCGTTTTGACCGGCGGCCGAATCGGCCGAGTAGTACGTGAACGCGCCGACCGACGTGCCGAAGTTGGCGATTTCGGCCCAGATTGCCGGCGCGACGAGCGACGAGCCACCGCCTTGAATGACTGGGCCGGCAGCCATGGCGGCGATGGCGCCAAAGTTTGACGTGACGAAGGCAAGCGCCAGTGCGATGCGGCGTTTTTCGATTTTCATGTGTATATCCCCCAATTAAATCTGATATCGGAAAGTGCTTGATGAGGCGATGAATGCAACTGTCGTTGCAAGAGGAAATGTAGTGGTTAATTAGGGGGGGTGGATATTGATTGTTTTTATAGATAAATGAAGCTCGACTTAATTTTATAATAATTGATATGTTGGTTCTTTGTGAAAGCAATGAAGATGTGCGTGGCGAGGGATTTTTCCCATCCACGATTGGTTTTCCAATGGCAGTGGTGTGCAGGAAGGATTGATGCCGGATGGCGGGAGGAGCGGTATCGATGCTGTTACCGAGAGTAATCGTGGCGGGAGGGCGGGTGCGTACCGGGCGACGGATAATGCGAACATGCCTTGCGCGATGCACGAGTCCTGAAAAATTGCTTGTCAGTCAAATAAGCAGGGTGATCGGGATCTCGTTGGTGCGGGTGATTTGCTTTTGCGGTGGATTATGCGAAATCCTGATTTCAGGATCCGGTGTCGTGAAGATGCCTTCAATGTGTGCTGCTTGCTTCGCAGTTCGGAGTTTATTGATCGGGGAAATTGTTCGCAGGGCCGGTTGATTTCGCGAACCGACGAAGAGCGCCGCGCCCGGCGATGTCCCGGGCGCGGAGGATTGGGCGGCGCGGCGTGGATGCTGCTCGCGCTTACGTCATCGGCCGATCACGGTTCCCGAACACACGGTGCTGTTGCCGAGATTCAGATTGAAATTGAGTGAGTTGTTCAAGAACATCGACTGGATCGCGGATAGATAGGCCGCGGGCACGGTATCGAAGCCGTTCCCGTGAACCAGCGCCGCAAACGCGGCGCTCGAGTAATGAGCATTGAGGAAAACCTCGAGAGCCTGGGTGACCGCCGGATTCTGGTAGCACTGGCTAACGATGATTTGACTGGTGCCGGAGACCGGATAACCCGACGTCGGGTTGCCGGTGTTCGGTACCCAGTTCAGCGGATTGGCCGCCTGTGCGCGCGTGCCTGGCGGCAGGATGGGGCCTACCGCCCTCGTCGCATTGGCGTAGGCCGGCGCGTAATAGACGCCATCATGCGCGTTCAGGAGGCTGGCCAGAGGCAATTGAGCCGCGCCGCCAGATGTCACGACGGAACTCGTAGGGGCGATGTACGTGTTCGTGTAAGCCGGACCCAGGTAGGCGACAGCTGCGCCGGCCGCGCTCGTCAATTGGGTGCGAACGCCTTTTTCGAGGTAGGCGCTGACGAAATTCGAGGGCGGTCCGGACGGGAATGAATCGAGGAACGTCGTTGAATCGATGAACGAGACGTTCGAGTTACCGCCCGCACCGGTCGTGCAAACCTGCGCCAGGTGACGCATCAGCAGTTCCGTCGTGCCGGCACCGTCCACACGATAGATGACCGTGATCGGCGCATTCGCGGGGTAGGTCGTTCCAATTTCCGGGTTGACGACCTGATTCCAGTTCGTGAGCTTGCCCGAGAAGATACCGCACAGGTCGTTGTCGTTCAGCGCGATGCTGTGCGCCTGGTTCGGTGCGGTTTGCGGTGTCGTCGTGCTCGTCACGAACGGTGCGTTGACGACAGGGATCGTGATCGCCGTCACGAGATAGGGGATCTGGATCAGCGGGCCGTTCGTCGTCCCGGCAAGCGCGTTGTAGTAGGAGATTTGCGATGCCAGCAGGGCGGCGTCGCTGTTGGCGAAATCGACAGTACCCGTCACGGTCACGCCGAAGAAGGTCGGCTGGTTGAGAAGGAAGGCGCTCTCGCCGGCCGAGGAACCGACCGAGAAATACGTGATGGATCCAAGACTCGTGCTGAACTGGGCGATTTCCGCATCGATCAGTGGAGTAACAAGCGACGCGCCGCCGCCCTGGATGATCGGAGCGGCCGCCATCGCGGTCGTTGTACTCAGGCCTGCTGCGACGAGAGACAGAGCCTGGCATATCTTGCGTTTGCAGAATTTCATGTGAGATTCCCGAATCAAGATTGAAAGGCGGCTGCCGGTAACGTACTCGTGGGATATCCCGAGGCGGGTGAGCTGGCAAGAGGGCGGCGGGGCGCGCGAATCGGCGCATCGGGCCGGTTGCCGGGATCATTGGCAGGCGCCAAAAAAACTGCGCCTCGGGTTACCCCGAGGCGCAGTTCATATTACGGCGTCAGATATCGACGACGGGTTGCGACGGTCTTAACGACCAACGACCGAGCCCGTGCAGACGCTGCCGTTGCCGATGTTCAGGTTCCAGCCGCTGTTGTTGCCCAGGAAGTCGTTCTGGATCGCGGTCAGGTACGAAGCCGGCACGGTGTCAAAGCCATTGCCATGGATGATCGTGGCGTTGCCCGAGTTCGTGTAGTGCGTGTTCAGGAAGATCGCCACGGCTTGCGTGACGTTCGGATCCTGGTAGCACTGGCTGACGATGATCTGGCTCGTGCCCGAGACCGGGTAGCCAGCAGCCGGGTTGCCGGCGGCCGGGACCCAGCTCGTTTGCGTGGAGGCATCCGGCTTCGTGCTCGGCGGCGTGACCGAACCCAGTGCAGCCGTCGCGCTCGTGTAGTCCGGCGCGTAGTACGTGCCGTTACGCGCATTCAGCAGGCTGGCGACTTGCAGTTGAGCAGCGCCGGCCGGCGTCGTCACCGAGCTCGACGGAGCCAGGGTCGTGTTCGTGTAGTCCGGGCTCAGGTAGGCAACCGCTGCGCTGCTGGTGGTCGTCAGGACGGCGCGAACACCACCGCTGCCGCTCGCGGAAACGAAGGTGCCGGTCGTCGGAGCCGTACCGCCGAACGAATCCAGGAACGCTTGCGAATCGACGAACGACACGTTCGAGTTGCCGCTCGCGCCGGTCGTGCAAACCTGCGACAGGTGGCGGGTCAGCAGTTCCGTCGTGCCGCTGTTGTCCGAACGGTACACCACCGTGATCGGGGCGCTGTTCGGATAGAGCGTGTTCGTTTCCGGGTTCGTCACTTGGTTCCAGTTCGTGAGCTTGCCCGAGAAGATGCCGCACAGGTCGTTGTCGTTCAGCGCGATGCTGTGCGACTGGCCCGGCGTCGTTTGCGGGGTCGCCGTGCTGGTGATCGTTTGACCGTTGTTGACGATCGGGATCGCGATGGCCGTGACGATGTACGGGATCTGGATCAGCGGGCCGCTCGTACCGGCGAGCGTGTAGCCCGAGACTTGCGCGGCCGACAGGGCGGCATCGCTGTTCGCGAAGTCAACCGTGCCCGTCACGCCAGCGCCGAAGAACGTCGGCTGGTTATTCAGGAATGCGTTTTGACCTGCGCCCGAACCGACCGAGAAGTACGTGAACGCGCCGACCGACGTGCTGAAGTTGGCGATTTCGGCTTGGATCGTCGGATTGACGAGCGACGAGCCGCCACCTTGGATGACCGGACCGGCAGCCATGGCAGCCGTTGCACCGAGACCCGTAACGACGAGGGCCAGAACTTGACAGATCTTGCGCTTGCTGGACTTCATTCGAATTCCCCTGACGAAGATAAATGGATACTGCTCGCTGTTGCTTGCGGCCAGACGTTGGTGCCGCGAGAGAACTGTAGTGTGAAATTCGGAAAACGAGTGTGAATTTTTAATAGCAGAAGGTACGTAACATTTTTGTCCGGTGTTTCAATTCCGGAATCGGGTGCGATTCATGTTTAGCCAGTGTGACGAAAACAAGAAGAGCCTCTCGCCCAGGCGCCGCGCCGCCGCCGGCCGCGCCATGCAGGGCACCGTAGAACCCAATACCAGCAAGGCTTCGCGCGTTTCTACCCGATCGACAAGTCAATCGTATGGCAGAAGTTGCGCAGCATTTTCGACGCTCTTAACTCGCCCCGCATTCACCTCTTCAATTGTCATTCACTACGCCGTAGCGTAAATCATGTTCCATAAAAAAATGAATCGGTAATATCGATATATTTATTCGCCGTGTCATTCGTTTTTTACTTGATGAAGGCCAATATCGATGTCATGGGCGATTGCCTCCGGATTGAAGATGACGCGCCAAAAGGTAGCCCAACATTCGTCACAAATTTGCGCCGGTTCGCTGCTTAGTCTTGCCCGGCGATTCCGCTGGCGAGCCATCGCTGGCGGTCCCGACCAACAGATATCGACACGGCTTGCGGGGTGTGTTGCGGCAGGTAGGGCCCGGGTGCGCGACGCGCGGGTTCGCGGCCGCCCGCGTTCCGTCCGGCAACGAATCCCAGATGACACGCACACGCTCCCGAACCGTCCGTCTTTCCGTCCGTTGTGCCACCCTCGCGATCGGCCTTGCCGTCGCCTCGCTCGCGCATGCGCAGGTGCTGCTGAACTTCAACAACGTCGATGTCAGCCAGGTCGCGAAGGCGATCGGCGCGGCCACTGATACGACGATCATCGTCGACCCGCGCGTGAAAGGGCAGATCAATCTGGTCTCGGACAATCCGGTCAGCAAGGAGCGCGCGCTCAAGAGCCTCGAGGCCTCGCTGCGCATGCAGGGCTTCGCGATGGTGCGTGACCACGGCGTGCTGAAGGTGGTGCCGGAAGTGGACGCGAAGCTGCAGGGCGGCCCGACCTACGTGGGCAACACGCCGAGCGCGAGCGGGGACCACGTGATCACGCAGGTGTTCCGGCTGCGCAACGAATCGGCCACGGCGCTGCTGCCGGTGATCAAGCCGCTGATCAGCCCGAACAACGCGGTGGGCGCCTATCCGAACGACAACGCGATCGTGGTGACGGACTACGCGGACAACGTGCGCCGCATCGCGGAGATCATCAACGGCATCGACGGCGGCACGGCACGCCGCGTGGCGGTGGTGCCGCTCGAACACGAAAGCGCGGTCGATCTCGCGCCGATCGTGCAGAAGATGCTGGACCCGAGCTCGACGGGCGGCACGGACGCGACGCTGAAGGTGTCGGTCAGCGCGAACCCGCGCCTGAACGCGATCCTGCTGCGCGCGACCGACGCGGGCCGCATCGCGGACGCGAAGGCGCTGATCGCGCAGCTCGACGCGCCCACCCGCGTGCCAGGCAACATGCACGTGGTGCGGCTGGAAAACGCCAACGCGACGGAGCTGGCGCGCGTGCTGCGCGGCATGCTGGGCCTCGCGACCGACAGCGGTTCGAGTTCGGACAAGTCCTCGCTGAAGGGTGACGGCGAACTGTCGGGCAGCGGCTCGGGCGGCGCAGGTGGGATAGGCAGCAACAGCAGCGGCTCGAGCGGCCTCGGCAGCAGTTCGTCGAGCAGTTCGTCTTCCACCGGCACCTCGGGCCTGCCGCCGCTGCCGGGCTCGTCGGGCTCGGGCGGCAGCGGCGACGCCTCGTCGGGCCGCAACGGTGGCCTGCTCGCGAACGCGGGCGGCGGCAACTCGGACGCGGCGAGCGGCGCGATCCAGGCGGACCCGGCCACCAACTCGCTGGTGATCACGGCGCCGGAGCCGGTCTACCGCAACCTGCGCAACGTGATCGACCAGCTCGACGTGCGCCGCGAGCAGGTCTATCTGGAAGCGATGATCGTCGAACTGAGCGCGACCTCGGCGGCGAACCTCGGCGTGCAGTGGCAGGGCGCGATCCAGTCCGGCAACGGCAACAACACGCTCTACGGCGGCACGAACTTCGGCACCAGCACGAGCCAGAGCATCGTGGACCTGACGGCGAACGGCCAGAACCTGGGCCAGTCGCTGTCGAGCGCGACGGCCACCACGCTGCTCAACAACGGCGTGAACATCGGCCTGCTGCACAACTTCGGCAAGTTCTTCGGGCTGGGCGCGCTGGTGCAGGCGCTCGCCTCGGTCAGCAATGCCTCGATCCTGTCGTCGCCGAACCTGATCACGCTCGACAACGAGGAAGCGCGCATCGTGGTGGGCGCGAACGTGCCGGTGCAGACCGGCTCGTACTCGACGGCGGCGGTGTCCACCACCGGCGTGAGCGCGTTCAACACGTTCGACCGCAAGGACGTGGGCATCGTGCTGCACGTGCGTCCGCAGATTACCAAGGGCGGCGTGATCAAGCTGCAGATCTATTCGGAGGATTCGTCGGTCGATTCCACCTCGATCAACAACCCGGGCGGCGTGACGATCATCAAGCGCTCGGTGCAGTCGACCGTGCTCAGCGACGACGGCGAGATCGTCGTGCTCGGCGGCCTGATCCAGGACAACTACGCGGACGGCAACAACAAGGTGCCCTGGCTCGGCGACCTGCCGCTGATCGGCTCGCTGTTCCGCGCCGAGAACAAGAGCCGCACGAAGACCAACGTGATGGTGTTCCTGCGCCCGGTGATCCTGCGCGACGGCCAGACCACGGCGAGCGTGTCGAACCAGCGCTACGACACGCTGCAGCACCAGATGGACGGCTCGAAGTCGGATAACCGGATCGAGCGCGACCTCGACGTGCCGGCGCTGCCGCAGCGGATGCCGGGGCCGTCGCAGGGCGTGCCGGCCGCCGAGGGCATCTTCGATACCGAGTCGCTGACGCGCCGCAAGCCGGCGCCGCTCGCGGCCGGTTCGGCCGCGGCGGTCACGCCGCCGGCCGCGCCCGCGATGCCGGGCGATCTGCACGTGACCGAACCGACGCCGGCCGCGATGGCACCGACCATGCCGGTGGCGCCGGCCGGCGCGAACGCCGATCCGGCGAGGGCCAACCCATGACCCCCGACACGCTCGCGACCCCAGCCGCGCCGGCCGCCGGCTCGCGCGGCGCGACGCCGGCGCGGCCGCTGCCGAAGCTGCCCTACGGCTTCGCGCGCGACGGCCAGATCCTGATCGTTGGCGATCCGGCCGAGCCGAATCCCGACGCGGTCGAGGTCTGGGTCGGCACGCGCACGCCGCCGAGCGCGATCGCGGAGGTGGCGCGGCGGATGGGCCGGATCTCGCTCGTCCATATGCCCGACGAGGCGCTCTCGCAGGCGATCCATGCCGCCTATGCGCGCCAGGAAGGCGGCGCGGCGCAGGTGGTGGGCGAGGTCGAGGGCGAGGTGGACCTGTCGCGGCTGATGCAGGACCTGCCCGAGGTGGAGGACCTGCTCGAATCGGAGGACGACGCGCCGATCATCCGCATGATCAACGCGCTGCTGACGCAGGCCGCGCGCGAGCAAGCCTCGGACATTCACATCGAGCCGTTCGAGAACGCCTCGGTGGTGCGCTTCCGCGTGGACGGCACGCTGCGTGACGTGGTGCGCCCGAACAAGGCGCTGCATGGTGCGTTGATCTCGCGGATCAAGATCATGGCGCAGCTCGACATCGCCGAAAAACGCCTGCCGCAGGACGGCCGCATCACGCTGCGCGTCGGCGGCCGGCCGGTGGACGTGCGCGTCTCGACGCTGCCGACCGGGCACGGCGAGCGTGCCGTGCTGCGTCTGCTGGAAAAGGACGCGAAGCGCCTGAACCTCGAGGCGCTCGGCATGGGTCGCGAGACGCTGGTGCAATTCGACAGCCTGATCGCGCGCCCGCACGGCATCGTGCTGGTCACGGGGCCGACCGGCTCGGGCAAGACCACCACGCTCTATGCCTCGATGTCACGGCTCGACACGGCAACGACCAACATCATGACGGTCGAGGATCCGATCGAATACGACCTGTCCGGCATTGGCCAGACCCAGGTCAACGAGAAGATCGGCATGAGCTTCGCGCGCGCGCTGCGCTCGATCCTGCGCCAGGATCCGGACGTGATCATGATCGGCGAAATCCGCGACCTCGAGACCGCGCAGATCGCCGTGCAGGCCTCGCTGACGGGCCACCTGGTGCTGGCCACGCTGCACACCAACGACGCCTCCTCGGCCGTCACGCGTCTGACCGACATGGGCGTGGAGCCGTACCTGCTCGCCTCGTCGCTGCTCGGCGTGCTCGCGCAGCGGCTGGTGCGCCAGCTGTGCCCCGCCTGCAAGGCACCGCGCGAGGAAGGCGGCCACACCGTCTATCACCCGGTCGGCTGCGAGAAATGCGGTCACTCGGGCTACACGGGCCGGCGCGGCGTGTACGAGCTGCTGGTGGTGGACGAGACGATCCGCACGAAGATCCACAACAACGCGCCCGATTCGGAAATCCTGAGCGCCGGCCGCGCGAACGGCATGCTCACGCTGCGCGACGACGCCGAGCGCTGGCTCGCGCAGGGCGCCACCTCGCTGGAAGAAGTGATGCGCGTTACCGGAGGACACTGACATGTCGGCATTCCGTTACGAAGCGATCGATCAGTCGGGCCGCACGCTCAAGGGCGTGCTGGAAGCGGACAGCGCGCGCGCCGGGCGCGGCCAGCTGCGCGGCCAGGGCCTCACGCCGCTGGTGGTCGAGCCGGCGGCGCAGCGCCGCGACGGCCAGCGCCGCCAGCGCCTCGCGCTGGGCCGCAAGCTCTCGCAGCGCGAACAGGCGATCCTCACGCGCCAGCTGGCGAGCCTGCTGACGGCCGGGCTGCCGCTCAGCGAATCGCTGTCGGTGCTGAGCGAGCAGGCCGAGCGCGAATACGTGCGCGAGCTGATGGCGTCGATCCGCGGCGAGGTGGTGGGCGGCCATACCTTCGCGAACGCGCTCACGCAGCATCCGGCCGATTTCCCCGAGATCTATCGCGCGCTGGTGGCGGCCGGCGAACACACCGGCAAGCTCGGCATCGTGCTGTCGCGCCTGGCCGACTACATCGAGCAGAGCAACGCGCTGAAGCAGAAGATCGTGCTGGCCTTCACCTATCCGGCGGTCGTCACGATGATCGCGTTCGGCATCGTCACGTTCCTGCTCAGCTATGTGGTGCCGCAGGTCGCGAACGTGTTCACCAGCACCAAGCAGGAGCTGCCGACGCTGACGATCGTGATGCTCGCGCTGTCGAACTTCGTGCGGCACTGGTGGTGGGCCTCGCTCGCCGCGATCGCGTTGGTGGTGTTCCTGATCGGCAAGATCCTGGCGCGGCCGAAGCCGCGGCTCGCGTTCGACGCGTGGTCGCTGGGCGCGCCGCTGCTGGGCAAGATCGTGCGCGGCTACAACACGGTGCGCTTCGCCAGCACGCTCGGCATCCTCAGCGCGGCCGGCGTGCCGATCCTGCGCGCGCTGCAGGCGGCCGGCGAGACGCTGTCGAACCGCGCGATGCGCGCCAACATCGACGACGCGATCGTGCGCGTGCGCGAGGGCAGTTCGCTGTCGCGCGCGCTGAACCACGTGAAGACGTTCCCGCCGGTGCTGATCCACCTGATCCGCTCGGGCGAGGCCACCGGCGACGTGACCACCATGCTCGACCGCGCGGCCGAAGGCGAATCGCGCGAACTCGAACGCAAGACGATGTTCCTGACGAGCCTGCTGGAGCCGCTGCTGATCCTCGCGATGGGCGGCGTGGTGCTGGTGATCGTGCTGGCGGTGATGATGCCGATCATCGAACTGAACAACATGGTGCAGTGATGCGCGGCGGGTGGGCCGAGCCGCTCGGCGGCTCGGGATGCAGTGGCGAGAGGAACCGCGGTGCTCAGCGCACGAAGGCGTTCGGGTTGGTCGCGGCGGGCAGCGTGATCTCGCGTTGCAGGCCGTCGCGGTCGATCACGATCGAGCGCGCGCGCACCTCGGCGAGCTTGCCGGCCTGGCCGAGCGCGCCGCCGATGCGCACCACGCGCGGCGGCTCGCTGCCGATCCCGACGATCGCGGCGCCGTGGCTGCCGTCGAACGACAGGATGCCGAGCAGCTGCAGCGCGCGCATCGCGTCGTCGCCGGCCTTCGAGCCGAACAGCTGCGAGCCGGCCGCGGTATCGAACGGCGCGGGCTGGGCCGGCGCGGCGGGGGCCGGCGGCTCGGGCGCGCGCAGCACGCGCGCGGACCACAGCGCGATCGCGGCGAACGCCGCGGCGGCGGCCAGCGTGGCGACGGCGGGGCCGAGCGCGGCGAGCGTGACGGGTTGTTGAGCATGACGAAGCAATTCGGCGGCTTTCATGGCGATCGTGGCAAGCGCTGGCGCGGCTGCGATTGAAGTTGAACTACCTCCATTCTTTGACACGAGAGTGAACTGATGATGACGAGATCGACCCGCAAGGCAAGACGGCAACAGCGCGGCTTCACGCTGATCGAAATCATGGTGGTGATCGCGATCCTCGGCATTCTGGCCGCGCTGATCGTCCCGAAGATCATGAGCCGCCCCGACGAGGCGCGCCGCGTGGCGGCCAAGCAGGACATCGGCTCGATCATGCAGTCGCTGAACCTCTACCGGCTCGACAACGGCCGCTATCCGACCCAGGAGCAGGGGCTCGGCGCGCTGGTGCAGCAGCCGACCGTGGACCCGGTGCCGAACAACTGGAAGGACGGCGGCTATCTGGAGCGGCTGCCGAACGACCCGTGGGGCAACGCCTATCAATATCTGACGCCGGGCACGCACGGCGCGATCGACGTGTTCAGCTACGGCGCGGACGGCAAGGCGGGCGGGGAGGGCAACGATGCCGACATCGGCTCCTGGCAGTAAGCGCATCGTCGCCGTGCCGCTGGCCATCGCAGAGTCGGCCGTGGCATCGATCACGGCATCGCCGGCCGGCGGCGCCCCGGCCGCCCCGCCGCCGGCCGGTCGCAGCCGCCAATGCCCGCTGCCCGCGCGCCGTCGCTTCCCGCGTCCGCTGCGCGTCGTGCGCCGCGAGCAGGCGTTCACGCTGATCGAGATGCTGGTGGTGCTGCTGATCGCGGGCCTGCTGATCGCGGCCGTCACGCTCGCGCCGTCGCGCAACCGCCGCACCGAACTCTCGGAGGAGGCGCAGCGGCTCGCGAGCTTGCTGGAGTCGGCCGGCGACGAGGCGCAGGTGCGCTCGCTGCCGATCGCCTGGCAGCCGGTGAACGGCGGCTATCGCTTCATGCAGCGCACCGAGAACGGCGACTGGCGCACGCTCGGCGACGACCTGTTCCGGCCGCGCCGCTGGGGCACCGAGGTGACGGGCGTGGCGATCCGCTACAGCGACGGCGGCAAGTCGCTCTCGCGCGTGGTGATCGGCGACGAGAGCATCGACTCGCCGGTCACGATCACGCTGTCGTCCGAATCGACCCGGCTCGAGGTCGTCTCGACCGGCATCGGCAATTTCATCGTGCGGCGGCCATGACGCGCCGTCCGCCCATCCTGTTCATGCATAACCGAAATTTCGGAAGCCTTCGATGTCGAGCCTGATCGTCCTGTTGCCGCCGCTCGACGCCCTCGATGCCGCGAGCTGGCGCGACGCGCCCTTGCCCTATGCGCGCTTCGACCGCCAGGGGCGCCTCGAACGCGCGGGCGTGGCCGCCGCCGGCGCCTGGCCCGCGGCCGGCGCGACGGTGCTGGTGCTGGCCGCGCGCGACACGCTGCTGCTCGACGTGACGCTGCCGCCCGTGACCGGCGCGAAACTGCGGCGCATCCTGCCGAACGCGGTCGAGGAACACCTGATCGACGATCCGCAGCGCTGCCACGTGGCGGTCGGCCCGGCCTTGGCCGGGGAGGCGCAGCGGCAGGTCGCGGTGGTCGATCGCGAGCGCTTCGGCGCGCTGCTCGACGCGTTCGCGGCGGGCGGCCATCGACGCCTGCGCGCGGTGCCGCTGATCCACTGCATGCCGCCGGGTGCGGCGGCCGAACTGGCGCCGGCACCAGCCGATGACGCGGCACGCAGCGAGCCCAGCCTGAGCGACACGGCGCCGGCCGCCCTGGATGCCGGCTCGGCACCCCCGGCGGCTTCGTCCGATGATGCAACTAACCGTCAGCCCGAAACACCTCCGCCGGTGGCCGACGTGCTGATCGTCTCGCGCGTGCCGCACCGTGGCGCGGCCGACGACGGCGAGCAGGACCCGGATGGCCCGGGCTGGCTCGACGTGGCGGTGAAGCAGGGCCGTTCGGGCTTCGGCTTCGAGACGCATGCGTCGGCGCTCGACGGCTCGATCGCGAGCCTCGCGAGCCGCCAGCCCGTCACGGTCCACGCGCTGGCCGTGACGCCGGTCGGCGAGCCGGCCGGCGCCGCCGTGGTCGCGACCGCCGCCACCACCACGGCCACCGCCGTGGCGGCCGCGGCCGTGGTGACCGTGAGCGACGCGGAAACCGAGACCGTCGTGAGTACGATGACCGCCGTTGCCGCGCCGTCCGCCAGCGCGTTCCCGCTCGCGGCCCGCACGATGTCGTGGGAGACGCTCGCGCGCGGCGCGCTCGGCTGCCCGTTCGATCTGTGCCAGTTCGAGTTCGCGCCGGGCGCGCGCGGCGGCGGCGCCTCGGCGGCCGGCCTGCGGCCGTGGCGGTTCGCGATCGGTTTCGCGGCGGCGGCGCTGGTGCTCGCGCTGGTCACCGTCAATGTCGACTGGTACCGCTTGCGCGCGCGCGAGGCCGCGCTGACCGCGCAGATGTCGGACCTGCTGCGCACCGCCTTGCCCGGCACCAGCACCGTGCTCGATCCGCCGGCCCAGCTGCATGCCGGCGTCGAGCGCCTGCGTGCCGAGGCCGGCGAGCCGCGCGCCGACGATTTCGCGGTGCTGGCCGCCGCGCTCGCGCGCGCGCTCGGCCCGGTGCCGTCCGATGCGATCGCCACGCTCGACTACCGCGACGGCGCGCTCGACCTGACGTTCAAGCCCGGCACGACGCTCGACGCCGACGGCCTGCGCCGTCGCCTGCAGGCCCAGGGCCAGTCCATCCAGGAGGACAACGCGAAATGGACCCTCGGTTCGGCGCGGCACGCGAAGCCGTAAGCACCTGGTGGGAGGCGCGCACGCCGCGCGAGCGCACGCTGCTGCTGGCGGTCGGCTCGGTGGCCGCCGTCGCCTTCATCTACTCGGCGCTCTGGGAGCCGGCCGACACCGGCCGCGCGCGCGTGGCGGCGCGGCTGCCGGCATTGCAGACGCAGCTGGCCGCGATGCGCGCCGAAGCCGACACGGCGCGCCGCCTGCGCGCGGCCACCGCGGCGCGCGCGCCGACCGGCGGCGCATTGCGCGACGCGCTGTCGGCCTCGCTCACGCAGGCGGGCCTGGCCGGTGCGCAGCTGATGGTGGCCGGCAACGCGATCCAGATCGACATCAAGGGCGTGCCGTTCGGCGCCTGGATGGACTGGCTCGAACGCACGCGCCGCGAGCAGCGCGTGCGGGTGGCCGCCGCCCACGCGAGCGCCGACGGCAAGCCCGGCATCGCGACGGTGTCGGCCACGCTGCAGCCGGCGGCGGCGCCGTAGGCATGCGGTAAATATTGCATGCGGCACGACGATTGCTTCGAAACATTGCATGGGTCACCGGACTGTCACACGGCCCAATCACAATCGGTCGTTCGATCGACGCGAGGCCGATCCGCGGTTTCGCGGCATGGCGGCGGCCGCGCCATTCCTCATCCGGCCGGGGTTTCATGACACGTTTTCGGCCGCCTGCCGGCTTGTTCGCGCTGCTTGCCTGCCTGTGGATGCTGGCATGGCCGGCGTGCCGGGCGGCGGCGCAAGCCGTGTCGGCGGCGCCCGACGCCGGGCCGCCGGCGGCCGGCACCGTGCGCTTCGACCTGCCGGCCCAGCCACTCGCCCGAGCGTTGCAGAGTTTCGCGCGCGTCACCGAACTGGTGGTGCTGGCACCGGCGCCGCTGCTGGAAGGCCGCATGAGCGCGCCGCTGGAAGGCGATTACGCGCCGCGCGACGCGCTGCGGCGCGTGCTGGTCGGAACCGGCCTGCGGGCCGATTTTACGCAGCTGGACGAAGCGATCATCGTCGCCGATCCGGCATCGAGGGGGCCGGCCGCGACGCCGACGGACAACGGATCCGACGGTGCGCTGCCGGTCGACGGCATCGAGGGATCCGGTGAGCGCCACGCGTTCGCCGGAATGCTGCAGGAACGCATGATCGAGGCGCTTTGCGCGCAGCCGGCCGCCGTGCCGGGCAGCTATCGATTCGTGGCGCAGCTACGTATAGATGAAAAGGGGGCAGTCGTGGCGGTGAACAAGGTGACATCGAGCGGTCAGGCCGTGCGAGACGCGGCGATCCTGCGTGCGCTGCGCGCGTTGCAGCTCGACACCGCGCCGCCGGCAGGCCTGCCGCAGCCGGTGACGATCCTGCTGCGCCCGACCGGCAACGGCGTCCATTTCCGCTGCCCGCCGGCGGCGGCCGGGAACTGAGCGGCCATGTCCGATACTTCCCGCGCGGGACTCAGGAAGCTCATCGCGTCGCGCTATTCGCACCTCGTGCGGCGCCTCGAGCGCGCGACCGGCTCGAAGGACAACGCCGCCGACGCGCTGCACGAGACGTGGCTGCGGCTCGAGAACGCCAACGTCTCGACCCAGATCGGCAACGCCGACGCGTATATTCTCGGCATGGCGAGCAACGTCGCGATCGACCAGCATCGCCGCGAGCGGCGCCATCTGCACGAGGACGACATCGAGGCGGTGCTCGAGCTGCCCGACGAGCTGGCCGATCCCGAGCGGATCGTGGCCGCGCGCCGCAAGGTGGACGCGCTCAAGGACGTGCTGCAGGGGCTCACGCCGCGGCGCCGCGCGATCCTGGTGGCCGCGCGCGTGGACGGCCTGCTCAACCGCGAGATCGCGGAGCAGTTCGGCATTTCGCTGCGCCTCGTCGAGAGCGAGCTGAGTGCCGCCATGAAGCATTGCCTGCAGCGCATGCAGGAAGACGACGATACGTATCCGGGTTCGCGTGGCGGACCCCGCAAATTTTGATTTGAGCAACCCGACGATGACGAAAGCCGAGCTCGACCCCGCCGACGACGCGCACGATACCGCCAGCGCGTGGCTGCTGCGGCTGCGCTCCGGCGAAGCGGGGCCGGCCGACGTCGACGCGTTCGAACGCTGGTCCGCCGAGCACCCGGGCCGCGCCGAGCGGCTGCGCGAAACCTGGAGCCTGCTGCGCACCGCGGCCGGCGAGGTAGCGCGCGACGAGCGCGCGTCCGGCGTGGCCTGGATCGGCGTCGCGAAGCGCGAGCGCGCGATGCGCACCGGGCGGCGCGCGTTCATCGGCTTCGCGGTGGCGGCGGGCGCCTCGTGGCTCGCGGTCCGGCCGCCGCTCGGGCTGTGGCCGTCGCTCGGCGACCTGGCCGCCAACTATCGCACCGGCACCGGCGAGCAGCGGCAGATCGTGCTGTCCTCGCGCGTGACGGTCGAGATGAATACCCAGACCCGGCTCGACATGATCGGCTCGCAGGATGCGCAGGGCTTCGAGCTCGTCGCCGGCGAGACCGAGATCGACGCCGCGGCGCCGGTGCCGGGCCGTGCCGATCCGGTACGGCCGGTTACCGTGGTGGCCGGGCGCGGGCGCATCGACGCCGCGGTGGCGCGCTTCAACGTGCGCCGCATGGACGGGCAGGTCTGCGTGACCTGCATGTCGGGCAGCCTCACGCTGGTCCACCCGGGCGGGCGCCGCACGCTCGGCGCGGCCGAGCAGGTGGTCTACGACGACCGGCGCGTCGATCCGGTCACGCGTGTCGACACGGGGCCGGTCACGGCCTGGCGGCGCGGCGTGCTGGTGTTCAACGACGTGCCGCTGTCCGACGTGGTCGAGCAGATCAACCGCTACCGGCCCGGCAAGGTGATCCTGCGCAACGCCTCGCTCGGCGAGAACCGCATGCAGGCGCAGTTCCCGATCGCGCGCGTCGACAGCGTGATCGACCTGCTCGGGCGCCTCTACGGCGCGCACATCACGCGGCTGCCCGGCAATATCGTACTGGTGACCTGAGGTGCCGCGCCGTCGGCGCATGCCGGTGACCTGAAGCCCCGCGCCGCCGTTGCAGCCGCCGTCAGCCCGCTTCATTCCGCATTCCCGGTCCGGATTGCCGTTCCGCCCGGTTCGCGGCATGCCGCGCCGCCAGGCGGCGCGTGCGATTGTCTGAGTCCCCGCCTCGATTCCCCCGCCCGCATCCGGCCAGCCGGCGCGCGATGCTTCGTTCTCCGTCCCGTTCCCGCTTGCCCCGACTATCCGGTTCGTCGTCGATTTTCATCGGTTTTACCGGGTTTTTCGCGCTTTCGCGCTGCGGGTTCGGACCACCTTGAAGCGACTATGTCTATGAGAGGCGCCGTCGTGCGGCCGCGGATTCGCGGCCCGGCGACGTACCGCTGCATCCGGTGCGGGAGGGGAGGCTGCGCGCGCCGGAACGACGGCGGGCGGACGAGACGGCGGACATTGAACTGCGAGGGACAGCAGGATGACGAGCGTGTCGGGGGCTGAGGGGCGGGACGGCGCGGTGCCGATGACCGAGGAGGTCATTCAGGAGGGCGCGATTCGCTGGCTGTTGTGGCTGCGCGTGGACGACGGCGCCGAGCGCGAGTTCGCCGCATGCGAGCGCTGGTGCGCGCAGAGCGTCGCGCACGCGGATGCGATGCATGACGTGCTGTGGCTGTGGGCGGCGTTGCGGATGCTCGGCGTGAACGATTTGCACTGAGCGCCCTGCACTGAGCAAGCTGCAGTGCGACGGCCGGCGCCGGCGTGGATCGGGAGAAAGGGGGAGGGGGCAACTGGCGGGCCGCCGACGCAGCGGCGGCGGCCCGCGCAGGGGGGATTCAGCGCAGATCGTCGGGCGTGAGCGTGACGCGTTCGCCATGTGGCGCGTTGGAGATGCGCTGCTCGATCGCGCGCGTCAGGCGCTGCTTGCCCAGTTCGAACGCGAGCAGCAGCTGTTGCGGGCTGGCATCGGCGGCGCCGAGGCGCTGGCGCAGCGTCTCGGCCGACAGCGCGTAGGCGGTGTAACCCCAGCCGGGCGCATAGGCGGAGAACCGGATCGAGTCGTTATCGGTAACAACCGGTGCGGTCAGGCGGAGAGAATTCGGCGTCATCGCAAGGATCCGTTCGTTGATACGGACGCGATTGTGGCATACGACATCGTACCTGCCTACCCGTCACGGAAAGAATCGTGCAGCGGCGGCCCGTTGCGGCCGGACCGGGCGAGACGAAAAAGAAAGTCTGCGGGTTAGGCGAGCCCGCAGCGACCTAGTAAACGAGGGCCGTGCAGCGGCGAACGGATGCCCGATCGAGGGCGGCAGCCGGATCGCCGCGCGTGGCAGTGGCCGACGACATCGGGGGACAACGTGACATCGATGCGGTCAGTTCGGCACCGGGCCGTCGCCGCGGGCGTGAGCGCGCGCGGCGGCCCAGGTGGCGTCGAGCGGGTCATCGACGCTGCGATACGGTTCGAGCAGAAACGGAAAACGTTCGACGAACGGAGCAGACGCCTGCAGCGCCACGATATGGTCGATCATCCAATGCAGCAAATCTCCGCCGGTGCGGACCTGCTCGGGCAGCCACTCGGGCATGGCCGCGAACAGCGCGGCGAAGGCTTGCCAGCGCGACGGGCGGTCGTTGTCGCCGGGCCGGAAGTAGGTGGCGAGGCCGACGTCGTCGTGATCGGTCAGCGCGCCCACGAACAGCCCGCGCGGGGTCGGCACGGCCAGCTGCCGCCAGTGCTCGGCGCGCGCCAGCCCGCGAATCACGCGGGCCAGCACGAACGCGATGCGCGTCTCGTGCTCGATCTCCGTCAATGCCATCGCGCCGTTGCGCTGCATGCAGCGCGCGACCGCGTGCGGCCGGATCGCGGTGGTCGCGAAACTGCGCAGCACCAGGTCGGGCACCGTCAGGTGCAGCTCGAACTCGCGCAGGCCATGTTCGGCGCTCATCGTCGCGAAATTGACGAACAGGCCCTCCCGGCCGCCGAGCGGGCCGACGTAGGGCTCGAGCCCGAGCCGCGCGAGACGCGGCGCGATCTGGCGGGACAGCAGCCGCATCAGGTTGCGGCGGCTGCGCTCGCCGGTGAAGGTGTCGAGCGCGAGCGTGATCACGTCGCTGATTTCCCAGCGCCGCGCCTCCGCGACGAGCCGCGGCGAACCACTCAGATCGAATCGTGCGCGGCCGTGGGCCACGCGGGGGTCTACGTACATGCGGGGGCCTCGTGCGCCATCGGTGTGCGGTGCCTCTCGGCGTCGCGAACCGTCGCGATGCACCCGATGCTCATGCGCCAATTGCGGCGCGTCAAGTTCGACGGCCCGCGCGCGCCGGAGGTTCCGCGCCGCGCGGCGCCCCAACCCTTCAACCCAGAGGTGACCAGGTGATACGCACGGTGTTGGAACGCTTTGTCGAGCACAGCCCGATGGCGATCATGGCGCGGCTCGTGATGCAGTGCGCAATCGACGACCAATGGCTCGAGGCCGCCGAAATCGATGACGACGCGGACCGCGAGCCGCTGCGCGAGGCGCTGATCGCCTGCGTGGCCGACGCGGTGGTGGCGATCGGCGAGGCCCTGCGCCCCGGCGCCGGCACGGGTGCCGCGACCGGCGCCGTGATGGGCGCCGGCTTCGCGCCGGCCGTGACCGCGCTGCACGACCGCATGAGCCGGCTGCGCGCCGGCTGGGGCCGCGCGCTCGTGAAGGACGGCACGGCGCTGCTGCTGCCGCTCGCCACGCGCCGCGCCAACGATTGGGCCGACGCGGCCGGCGGCCTGCGCGTGCGCGTGCTCGACGGCGGCGCGCTGCCGTCGGGGCTCGCCTGCACGCCGGGGCCGGACGGCTGCGTGGTGTTCGATCCCGACGAGACGGGCGGCATGCCGCCGGGCCTGCTGCCGGTCTACGATCCCGAGCACGGCATGGTGGTGGATCTGGTGCCCTACGAACGCGGTCGCGTCCACGAGCGCGCGTTCGTCGGTTCGCTGCTCGAATCGGTGCAGCCCGGCGAGCTGTGGGTGATCGACGGCCGCTTCAGCACCGCCGCGATCCTGGCCGGCTGGCCGCGCGGCAGCGGCGTGTTCGTGCTGCGCGAGCACGGCTGCGCGCCGGTCTGGCATCCGCACGGCGAGGCGCGCGAGATCGGCGAGTTCGACGGCGGCCGCGTGTTCGAGCAGCCGGTGGCGATGATCGGCGACGCGCAGGGCGAGGCCGCCACGGTGTTCCGCCGCGTCGAATGGCGCCCGGACGAGCCGGGCCGGGACCGCGTGGGCGTGCTGACCAACGCGCCGGCCTCGCTGATCGACGCGCTGCGCGTGATGCGCCTCGCGCGCGCGCAATGGGGCCAGACGCTGCCGCTGCGCGTCGACCCGGTGTTCGACGGCGCCCTGTATGCCGACGTGGCGGCGCGCGCGCTGCCGCTCGCGCGCGGCATCGTGGCGACCGCCTACAACGTGTTCAGCGTGATGACGAGCGCGGTGACGGGCGAACTCGCGCTCGACGCGCGCGACGCCGAGCGCCTGCCGGCGCATATCGCCGGCGGGGTGCGCGGCGCCTACATCGGCATGATGATCGCGCTGCCGCCGGCCTGGTGGCAGCGCTACGACCTGCTGTCGATCGGCACGCTCGGCACGCTGCTGCGGCTGCTCGCGCATCACGTCGATCCGCGCAGCGAGCGGCGCAAGCGCCGCGAGCACCGGCTCTCGGCCAAGTCGCAGACGCTGTTGCGCGCCGCCACGCTCGACCGGCTGCTGCACGACGACAACGACGACCTGACCTCGAACGTGTTCAGCCTGCGCACCATCGCGATGGCCACGCGCGACTTCAGCAGCAATCCGTCGAAGGCGCTGCGCCACGCCAGCGAGGCGCTCGTGATGGTGACCAAGTACAACCGTCCGATCGCGCTGCTGGTGTCGATCGAGGACTGGAACCGCCTGCTCGGCGAGGTGCGCGAGACCAGCGTGAGCCGCCTGTCGCTCGACGGCGGCGGCCCGGTGCAGCGCGTGCCGGCCGTGAGCGCCACGGTCGGCTTCGGCGAGGCGCCGCTCAACTGAGGCGAACCGGCCGCGGCGCCGCGAGGCGCGGCGGCCGGTTTCGGTCGACTTCATTAAGTTCGCTTGAGTTCGCCATCCCCGGCGGACGATTCCCACGCTTCATGCCGTCTTCCCGCGCGCCGGGCCATCATGGCCGCCGGCGCGCGAAGTCGTTTGCGGGGGTGAGGGAACGAGATTCCGTGGATGCGTCCGGCCGCTCAGGTCGTCACGCGATGGACCCAGAGCACCGAGGTCCACGAGTACTGGCCGGTGCCGTAGCGCGCGATCAGCGTGTCGATGCGCAGGTTCAGCCGCGCCGAATGGATCCGGCAGTGGGCGAGGAAAAAGGCGCTGTTGACGCCGGCCTGCGCGCCGTCCGGCAGGCTCAGCGTGCCGGTCTGGACCGGCGCCACGTAGGCCGCCACCTCGCCCGTGTTGACGAAATAGGCGGTGTTGCGGCGCTCGACGAGCCGTTGCGCCTGGCTGCGTGTCAGTCCCGGGATCGCGGCGATCAGCGCCGGCGCGGCGGCCGTGTTGACGTTCACGGTGGTCAGGTCGGGCAGCAGCGTGATGTAGGGCGCCAGCGCCTCGACCGTCTTCGCGCTGTAGCCGGGGATGCGCGTCAGGTCGTCGGCCGTGACGAGCTGCAGCGGCCAGCCGCCCGGGCCCGGCGTCGGACGCAGCGAGTTCAGCACGGCGTCGGCGGTGCGCCGTGCGAGTTCGGGATCGAGCGACAGCTCGCCGAGCAGCCGCCGGTAGGCCAGCACGCCGTCGCCGTTGATCTGCCACGGTTGGCTGGCCCCCGGCCGCGAGACCAGGTTGTAGAGGTTGAAGCGCGATTGCGCGTCCTCGATGTGGCCGGAGATCCAGGCATGCGCGAGATCGGCGTTGACGGCCAGCGCGTCGGGCGGCAGGAAGTCGGCCAGTTGCACGTCGGCCACCGGCGCCGACCAGGGCTGGCCGAGGAACGTGACGCTCGAGGTCTGCATCTGCGCGTGCAGCTGCGCGCGCGCCCATTCCACCGCCGCGCGCTCGGCCCACAACGCCTGCGTGGTGAGCCGCTGGTTCTCGACGTCGCGCGTGGCGACCTGCTCGCGCCAGACGATGCCGGCGGCGAGCGTCGCCGCGAGCGCGACGACCAGCAGCACCGTGACGATCGCGATGCCGCGCTGGCGGCCGGCGGTGGATGCCCGCATGATGGATTTCGCTCCGAGGATGCCCGTGCCGATGCGTGGGGCGGTACGCGCGACGCGGCGCCGGTGAGGCGACGGCGGCCGGGTCGTGCCGTCATCATGGCGCCGCTTCATGTCATTCGTCGAACGCGAGCCACGCATGCAGCATGCTCGCGTGCAGCGACGAGGCGATGCCGAAGCCGCCCACCAGCAGCACGATGCGCGCGGCGAACGCGATGCCGCCGGCGCCGTCCGGCGCCACGCTGAGCAGGCCGATCAGTTCCTCGCTCGAATGCGAGGCCCAGAGCAGCAGCGCGAACAGGCCGCAGGCCACGGCGAGTCCGACCACGAACAGGCTCGCGGCCACCGAGCGGCGCGCCGTGAACGGCGCCTGGTGATGCCGCTGGTTGGTGGCGACGATCGCGATGCCGTTGGCGACCGGCACGATCGCCATCGCGGCGGCCCAGAAGAACGGCTGGTCGCTGTCCGGATTGATCAGCAGCAGCGTGCCGATCGCCCAGAACGGCGGCGCCAGCAGGCTCGTCAGCAGCCACGACAGCAGTTGCCACGGCAGCCACGGCGCGCGCCAGCGCAGCGGCCGGGCGAACGGCGCGCGCGTGCCGCGGCTCGCGCGGCCGTCGCGCGCGGCGACACCCGCCGTCTGTGCGGCGGCCAGCCGGGCGGCGAGCCAGCGCCGGACTATCGTGGCGATCGACATGCTCTCACCGTTGGAGTTCTCCATTCCTCGTGAAGGCGGGGTACGCGCGCGAACGCCATGTCATTCATCAGCCGGCATTCGCCCGGTAACGTTTTCAGTACCGTTAATTGTCAAGACGGATCGGCGTGCGCGGACCCGCAAATTGTTTGCAAACGATTTCATCGCGGTGCGCCGGTTTGGCGGGGCGCATTCGCCGGCGCACGGCGACGCCGTGACGATGAGGGTGCCGGATCGGTATTCGGTTCCCGCGCGTCGCGAATTCACGCGAGGTGTCACAAAAATTGACCGGTTGTGGTCCGACGATAAGCGCGCGGTTCGCATGCGGTTCATTCGGATGCAGGCCGCACGGCGGCCGGGCGCGCGGGAGAGGGCGCGCAGGCGACGGACGGAACGGCGGCATGCGCGGTGTTCGCGCCGCGCCGGTGCGTCGCCGGGTACGCCAGGGTAGCCGGAACAGGAATACAGACGTCGGTGACGACGCGATGCGCGACCGGAGGGCCAGGCCAGGGCGATTCCCCCCGCACCGATCGCTTCATTCCCTCTCTCGACCGGATGCGCCGCCAACGCGGCGCGGCACGCGGCCGTGCGCGCGATCGGGATCCGATCGGGACTCGATCGGGACTCGATCGGCGTCCGGTGGGCGCGTGCCGCCGCGGGCATCACGAAATGACGACGACGCCTGAAAAAAAGCCTGCGGCAAATCACGCGTCGTTCCGTCTAGTAGCTGTGAGCCGCTTCGAGTCCGGCCGCGCCGATGCGGCGCGCCGGCGAAGCGCGGATCGACCGCGAGCCGGCGCATGCCATGCCGGCCGCGCGACAACGGATGGGTGGGGAGCCAGTGGAACAGATCGGTAGCGCAGCATCGTCGGCCGCGACGCAGGACGCCTCGCAGGACGAGGCGGCGCCGTACATCAACCTGCGCGATACCGGGCGTTTCGTCGAGGTGCTCTCGCGGCTCGGCTGTTCGCTCGCGATCAGCCGGCGCCCGTCGGGCGTGGCGATCCTCGGCGTCGACAACGGCGTGCCGACGCTGTCGGCCTGCCCGCTGCCGCGCTCGATGGGCATGGCGGTGTCGAACCAGCGGCTCGCCGTGGCGACGGTCAACGAGCTGATGATCTTCGCCAACGTGTCGACGCTCGCGCCGCACTATCCGCCGCGCACCGATTACTACGACGCGATGTTCGTGCCGCGCCAGACCTACTGCACGGGCGACCTCGACCTGCACGACATGGTGTTCGACAAGCAGGTGGTGCTCGCGGTCAACACGCGTTTCTCGTGCATCTGCGTGATCGACGGCTTCTTCAACTTCACGCCGATCTGGCAGCCGCCGTTCGTCACCGCGCTGCAGGCGGACGACCGCTGCCACCTGAACGGCATGGCGTTCCACGACGGCAAGGTCCGCTTCGCCACGGCGCTCGCGCAGAGCGACGCGCCGTTCGGCTGGCGCGAGCAGATGGCGCACGGCGGCATCCTGATGGAAGTGCCGTCGGGGCGCGTGCTGGCCTCGGGGCTGTCGATGCCGCATTCGCCGCGCGTGATCGGCGACCGCCTGCACGTGCTGGAAGGCGGGCGCGGGCGCGTGCTGCAGATCGATCCGGCCACCGGCGCGCAGCGCGTGCTGGCGACGCTGCCCGGGTTTACCCATGGGCTCTGCGAATACGGCGGCGTGCTGTTCGTCGGGCTGTCGCGGCTGCGCGAGCGGCGCGGGCCGCAGGGCCTGCCGATCGAGGCGCAGGCGGGCGAGCTGATGGCCGGCGTGGCGGCGCTCGACGCGGCCAGCGGCGAGGTGCTGGGCATTCTGCAGTTCTTCAACGGCGTGGACGAGGTGTTCGACGTGCAGGTGATGCCGAACGTGCGCCGCGCCGAAATCCTGAGTCCGCAGCAATGGCTCGATACACCCTCGATCGTGACGATGCACGGCGGTTTCTGGCAGCTGCGGCCGCGCGAGGACGACGAGGACGCGGCGCGCGCGGCGTCGTGAACGAAGATGGATACGAAAGTTTGCGGGTTGGCGGCCTTGGCTTCGTCTTTACCGATAAGCAGGCCAAATCGCGATGAGCCGATGGCGGGCGCGCGCACCGAAGCCGGTGCCGGGACGGCCGCGCGCGGCATCGTGATCTGGCTGACGGGCCTGTCGGGCGCGGGCAAGACCACGCTGGCGCAGGCCCTCGCCACGCGCTTGCGGCAGCTGGAGCGCTTCGCGATGGTGCTCGACGGCGACCGGATGCGCGGCAGCCTGAGCCGCGATCTCGGCTTCGGCGAGCGCGACCGCTTCGAGAACGTGCGGCGCATCGCCGAGGTGGCCGCGCTGGTCGCCGAGGCGGGCGGCGTGGCGGTGGTGGCGGCGATCTCGCCGCTCGCGGCGATGCGCGAGCAGGCACGCGCGGTGATCGGCGACGCGTATCGCGAGGTGTACGTCAACACCGCGCTCGGCGTGTGCGAGGCGCGCGACCCGAAGGGGCTGTATGCGCGGGCGCGGCGCGGCGAGCTGCCGGGATTCACGGGACTGACGGCGCCGTATGAGCCGCCGCCCGCGCCGGATCTGGTACTCGATACCTGCGCGAGCGAGCGCGACGTCTGTATCGATGCGCTGCTGCGGTTCACGCTCGAGGCCTGCGGGGTGCGGCCTCCGGGCGGCGCGCAACACGGGCTGCACGGGCAGCGGGAGCGGATGCGGGACTGAACGGATCGTGCGCCACGGGGTGCGGCACACACCGATCGATTGGGATGACTAAGTATTTGTCATCAAGCTGCAACACGGGATGGATAGCGCGGGTCGCACGAGCCCGCGCGACTGGCAGGATCCGAGACAAAAAGGGGAAGGGCGCATGCCGCCGAGAGTAGACCACCAACCGCACGATCCGAGGCGAGTGCGCCGCCGTTGCCTGGCCGGCGTCGCCCTGGTCGGAGGCCTGAGCCTCGCGTCCGGCGCCCGGGCGCAGGACGCCGCGGCCGCAGCCAAACCGGCGCCGGCGGGTGCCGCGCCGGCCGCGCCGCGCAGGTTCGACGTGAACGAGTTCATCGTGCGCGGCAACACCATGCTGCAGCCGCTCGACATCGAGAAGGCGGTATATCCGTATGAAGGGCCGGGCCGCACGCTCGACGACGTCAACGCGGCGCGCGATGCGCTGCAGAAGGTGTATCAGGACCGCGGCTATCAATCGGTCGTGGTCGAGCTGCCGCAGCAGCAGGTGAAGGACGGCGTGATCCTGCTGCAGGTGACCGAGGCGAAGATCGGCCGGCTGCGCGTGGAAGGCGCGCAATACAACTCGCCGCAGAACATCCGCGACGCGGTGCCCGCGCTCGCCGAGGGCAAGGTGCCAGATTTCACCGAGGCGCAGGCGCAGCTGTCGGACCTGAACCGCTCGGCGGACCGCCAGGTGGTGCCGGTGCTGAAGCCCGGCGTGATGCCGCAGACGGTGGACGTCGACCTGAAGGTGGACGATCACAGCCCGCTGCACGGCTCGCTCGAACTGAACAACGACAACAGCCCCGGCACCTCGCTGCTGCGCACCACGGCCACGCTCAGCTATACGAACCTCTGGCAGCTCGGGCACATCATCTCGGGCACCTACGTGGTGGCGCCGCAGCATCCGACCGATGCGCGCGTCTACGCGTTCTCGTATCTGGCGCCGATCAAGGACACGCACTGGAGCTTCCTCGCGACGATCGTCCACTCGGACAGCAACGTCGCGTCGGTGGGCGGCAGCAACGTGCTCGGCAAGGGCACCACTTACGGCTTCACCGCGATCTACGCGCTGCCGTCGTCGGACACCTATTCGCAGAACCTGAGCGTCGAGATCGACCACAAGCATTACGACGAAGACGTCAACCTGATCGGGCAGACCTCGTCGGCGCCGCTCACGTACCTGCCGGTCACGGTGTCGTACACCAGCCAGCTGAACCTGAAGCAGTCGTCGACCTCGTTCTCGGCGGCGCTCGTCACCAACATCCGCGGCATCGGCAGCAGCGCCAACGACTGGGACAACAAGCGCTACAACGCGACGCCGGATTTCATCTACGGCAAGTTCGACATCAATCACACGCAGCGTTTCAAGAACGATACGCAGGCCAACGCGCACGTCAGCGCGCAGATCGCGAACTCGCCGCTGGTGTCGAGCGAACAGTTCTCGGCGGGTGGCATGAACAGCGTGCGCGGCTACATGCAGGCCGAGGACACGGCCGACAGCGGCGTGATCGGCTCGCTCGAACTGCGCAGCCCGTCGCTCGCGAACCAGCTCGGCAGCCGCGTGGACGAGCTGCGCTTCCACGCGTTCGTCGATGCGGCGCACCTGTGGCTGCTGAGCCCGCTGGTCGAGCAGACCTCGAGCTTCAACCTGCTCAGCGTCGGTTTCGGCATGCGCGCGACCTTGTTCAAGTACGCGAGCGCGGACTTCGAGGCCGGCTGGCCGTTGAAGGCAGGTGTCTACACGCGGCAGTACAGCCCCCGGTTCGATTTCTATGTACGACTGGGTTTCTGAGCAAGCTGGATTCTGAATTTTTGATCGTGCCGGGCCGAGGGCCGGAAGGCGCAAACGGGGAGTGGATCGTGAAGCGAGTGATGGTGTTCATGTTGGCGGCGCTGCTGGGCGCGCTGCCGGGAATCGCGAATGCGTGGTGGCAAAACGATTGGTCGTATCGTAAGGCGATCACGATCGACGCGAGCCCCAAGGGTGCGAATCTGACCGAATCGGCCGGCCGCGTGCCGCTGCTGATCCGCCTGCATTCGGGCAATTTCCAGTTCGACGGCCTGGCTGACAACGGCGCCGACATCCGCTTCGTCTCGTCCGACGACAAGACGCCGCTGAACTACCACATCGACCAGTACGACGCGGTGCTCGGCGTCGCGCTGATCTGGGTGGACGTGCCGAAGATGCCGGCCGGCTCGACCGAGTCGATCTGGATGTACTACGGCAACAAGAACGCGCCCGACGCCGGCAAGCCGGCCGAGACGTTCGATGCCGACACCACGCTCGTCTATCACTTCAACGGTGCCTCGGGCACGCCGCCGAAGGACGCCACCGCCTACGCGAACCACGCGCAGGCCGCGACGGTGCGCACCGTCGAGGACGGCATCATCGGCAAGGGCGCCGGCTTCGACGGCAACGGTTCGCTGACGCTGCCGGCCAGCCCCTCGCTGAACGTGGCCGCCGGCGGCAGCTTCACGTTCAGCGCCTGGGTCAAGCCCGCGGCGCTGGCTCCGAACGTGGTGCTCTACAGCCGCCGCGACGGCGCCAACGCACTGCTGATCGGCCTCGACAACGGCGTGCCGTTCGCCGAGATCGACAACGGTGCGACGATTCGCACGCCGGCTGCCTCGCCGGTGGTCGCCAACCAGTGGACCCACATCGCGGTGACCGAGGACGGCCACAACCTGACCGTCTACGCGAACGGCAAGCAGGTCGCGCAGATCGCTGGCGCGCTGCCGGCGCTGAACACGCCGGCCGTGATCGGCGCCGACGCGCCGGGCGCGCCGGCCGGGTTCGCCGCCTATAGCGGCGCGCTCGACGAACTGCGCCTGTCGCGCGTGGCGCGCTCGCCGCTCGCGATCGGCGTGGATGCGCTCTCGCAGGGCTCGGAATCGAAGCTGGTCGCCTACGGCGCCGACGAGAAGCAGTCGGGCTTCGGCTTCGGCTACTTCGGCGTGATCGTCCACTCGGTGACGATCGACGCGTGGGTCGTGATC
The DNA here is from genome assembly GCF_022870505.1 of Burkholderia perseverans. Classification (NCBI taxonomy): domain Bacteria; kingdom Pseudomonadati; phylum Pseudomonadota; class Betaproteobacteria; order Burkholderiales; family Burkholderiaceae; genus Burkholderia; species Burkholderia perseverans. The sequence continues at coordinate 2,237,826 of NZ_CP045093.1, read as the reverse complement.
GGCATCCTGATGGTGATGGCGCTGATCTCGTGGGTGGTGATGTACACCAAGGCACGCTACGTGAGCACCGTGGACGGCGCGAACGCGTTCTTCGTGCAGCGCTTTCGCGAAGTGGCCGGCCGCCATCTGGTGGGCCTCGCCCACGTCGACGAGAAGAGCGACGAAGGCCGCCGCCTCTACAAGTCGTCGCTGTATCGCCTCTACCGCGCCGGCGTGCATGAAATCCACAGCCGCGTGAACGACCAGGGCCGCACCGTGATCACCACCGAATCGATCGAGGCGATCCGTGCCTCGATGGACGCGACGCTGGTGCGCGAGAACCAGCGCCTGTCGAAGTCGATGGTGCTGCTGACCATCGCGATCTCGGGCGGCCCGTTCCTCGGCCTGCTCGGTACCGTGGTGGGCGTGATGATCACGTTCGCGGCGATCGCCGCGGCCGGCGACGTCAACGTCAACGCGATCGCGCCGGGTATCGCCGCCGCGCTGCTGGCGACCGTCACCGGCCTGTTCGTCGCGATTCCGGCGCTGTTCGGCTACAACTACCTGTTGATCCGCAACAAGAACGTGACCGCCAACATGCAGGTGTTCGTCGACGAATTCGTCACGCGCCTGGCCGAGGCCCATCGCTCGCCGGATCACGCGGTGCTTGCCGACTGACCGGCGCGGGAGAACAGCATGCAGGTTCAGGACGACGACAAGCCCTACGACGACATCAACATCACGCCGATGCTGGATCTGGCGTATGTGCTGCTGATCATTTTCATCATCATGACGACCGCGTCGGTGCAGGGCATCAAGGTCGATCTGCCGAAGGCGAGCTCGTCCGCGAGCCTCGCCAAGCCGAAGACGAAGGCCATCACGGTGGCCGACTCGGGGCAGATCTACCTCGACGCGTACCCCGTCACGATGGATGAGCTCGAGAGCCGGCTGCGCACCGAGAAGGCCAGCAATCCGGAGTTCCCGATCGTGCTGAAGGGCGACGCCGCCGTGCAGTACCAGCGCGTGATGGACGTGCTCGACCTGCTGCGCCGGCTCGATCTCTCGCAGGTCGGCCTGGTGACCGGCCGTGCGAAACAGGGCGGCTAGGGACCGGCGATGGAGATGACCTATAACGGCGGCCCGCCGGACAAGGGGCCGCGCCGCTTCGTGAAGCCGGTGGTGATCGCACTGGTGGTGGCCGGGCTGGTCGCGCTGGTCTGGCATTTCGCCAGCGACACGGCCGGCGTCAAGCGCGCGGCCGCGCCGCAGGTGACCACGGTGATCCCGTTGCCGCCGCCACCACCGCCGCCGCCGCAGAAGCCGCCGCCCGAAAAGGTGAAGGAAGAGGTGAAGACGCCGGTCGACAAGCCGACCGTCGCGCCGAAGCCGGCCGAGGCGCCCAAGCCGTCCGACAACACGCCGAAGCAGATGACGATGAACGCGCCGGCGCAGGCCGGCACCGACAGTTTCGGCATCGGCGCCGGCGACGGTTCGGGGATGGGTGGCGGTATCGGCACCGGCAACGGTTTCGGCAACGCGAGCTACGCGCAGTACATGGCCTACACGCTGCAGCACGCGATCGAATCCGACAAGGGCGTGCAGGACGCGGGCGGCACGCGGTTCGCGGGCAGCCTGCATCTGTGGATGGACCCGTCGGGCCGCATCACGAAGGTGACGATCGCGCAATCGACCGGCGACGCGAAGATCGATTCGGCCGTGATCGCGGCCGTCGAGAAGCTGGGCAAGGTCGACCAGGTACCGCCCGTGACCAGCTATCCGGTCACGGTGAAGTTGCAGGGCCGCAATCCGGCCTAGCCGCGCGCGCAAACAATGCAGGGCAGGCCCGCGCCGCGGGCGCTGCCGGACAGGAACAGTCAGTGTTCGGAGCACTTTGATGATTCAAAATAGGCAGGTACGGGGTGGGGGGCGTTCGCGGGGGGCGATGCCGGTGCGCTTGTCGTGCATCGGCGCGGCCGCGCTGGCGCTCGGGTTCGCGGGAGCGGGCGACGCGCATGCGCAGTCGCTGGAAGCCCAGGCGGCGGCCGGCAATGCCGCGCCGACCGAGAGCGTGGTGATCAACCTGATCAACCTGCTCGTGAAGCGTGGGGTGCTGACGCAGCAGAACGCGAGCGAGCTGATCAGCGAGGCGCGTACCGAGGCGGTGCAGGCCAGGGCCGGGCGCGCCCCGGCGGTGGCCGGCGCGGCGGGCGGCGTGGCTGGTGCCACCGTCGTCAACGGGCCGACGCGCCCGGGCGACGTCGCGGTGCCGTATGTGCCGCAAGTCGTGCGCGACCAGATCCGCGACCAGGTCAAGCAGGAAGTGATCGCGCAGGCCAAGGAGGAGAACTGGGCGCAGCCGAACACGTTCCCGGACTGGGTCTCGCGCATCAAGATCGATGGCGATCTGCGCGTGCGTGACGAGTATCACTTCTACGGCAGCCGCAACGCCAACAACGTCACGAACTTCCAGGCGATCAACTCGTCGGGCACCGGTTTCGACACCAACCAGAACACCAACCCGGCGCAGCTGCCGACCCAGAACACCACGCAGAACCGCAACAACCTGCTGCGCTACCGCGCGCGACTCGGCGTGACGGCGACGCTGTCCGACGAGATCTCGGCCGGCATCCAGCTCGCGAGCGGCAACGACAACGGGCCGGTGTCGACCACCGCCACCGCGGGCGGCGGCTTCGCGAAGAAGAACATCTGGCTGAACAAGGCGTTCTTCGCCTACAAGCCGACCCCGTGGCTCAACGTGGTGGCGGGCCGTTTCGACAACCCGTTCTTCAAGTCGGACCTGCTGTTCGCCGACGACCTCGAGATGGACGGCATCGCGGCGAACTTCCGCCGCGCGCTGCCCGGCAACGACAACGTCACGCTGTTCGGTACCTTCGGCCTGTTCCCGATCCAGTACACCAGCGAGAACTTCCCGTCGAACAGCACCGACAAGGTCGGCAGCGACACCAAGTGGATGGTCGGCGCGCAGTTCGGCGCGGAGTGGAAGATCAACGAGCAGAACCGCCTGAAGGGCGCGGTCGCCTACTACGACTACCAGAACATGCGCGGCACGCTGTCCTCGCCGTGCGCGCTCTACCTCGGCGCGACCAGCTGCAGCACCGACAACGAGGCACCGGCCTTCGTGCAGGGCGGCAACACGCTGGTGGCGCTGCGCAACATCGTGCAGGACCCGGGCCTGGTGCCGGGCGCCACGCCCGATCCGCAGCTGTTCGGCCTTGCCTACAACTACCGCCTGCTGGACCTGAAGGCGCAGTGGGACACGGTGATCGCCAACCGCTACAAGCTGCGGCTCGACGGCGAGTTCGTGCGCAACCTCGCCTACAACTCGAACAAGGCGTTCTCGGCGGCCACGCTGCCTGTCAACAACTACGACTCGACCCAGCTCAACGCCGCGCAGAGCGATTACCGCAGTGGCCCGAACGGCTTCATGGCGAAGGCGACGTTCGGCGAGCCGGAGCCGCATGACAAGGGCCAGTGGAACTTCTCGGTCGGCTACAAGTACCTGCAGCCGGACGCGACGCTCGATGCGTTCACCGATCCCGACTTCCACCTGGGCGGCACCAACGCGCGCGGTTACGTGCTCGGCGCCGCCTACGCGGTCGCGCGCGACACCTGGGTGTCGGCGCGTTACCTGAGCGCGCGCGAAGTGTACGGCCCGCCCGTCACGATCGACGTGCTGCAGCTCGAACTCAACGCGCGCTTCTGACGGAGACCCGGATGAGATCCCCCCGACACGCGCGCGCTCACGCCGCGCTCGCCGCCGGCCTGGCCGCCGCACTGCTGGCGGCGGCCTCGGCCGCCGACGCGCAGAGCATCGAGGACAAGCTGCGCACCCAGCTGCGCTCGACCACCCAGGAACTGCACCAGCTGCAGGACGGCCAGGCGCAGCTGACGGCCGACAAGGCCGCCGCCGAACAGGCGCGCGACAAGGCGCTGGCGGACCTGAAGGAAGCCCAGGCGCAGCTCGCCGCGGCGAAGGGCGAGTCGAGCGGCGAAGCCGCCGCGAAGCGCTCGCTCGCCGAGGAGCGCGCCGCGCACGCGCAGGACACCCAGGCGCTGGCGAAACTGAAGTCCTCGTATGAGGCGCTGCAGGCCAGCGCGCACACGAACGAGACGCAGCGCACCAAATTGCAGGCCGATATCACGTCGCGTGACACGCAACTGCAAACCTGTCAGGCCCAGAATACCGATCTGTATCGCGTCGGCCACGAGATCCTCGATGCCTACGAGCACGTCGGCTTCGGCACGCTGATGTCGTCGCGCCAGCCGTTCGCCGAATCGGCGCGCGTGAAGTACGACGAGATCGGGCAGCGCTACGGCGACGCGCTCTACGCCGGCAAGTACGACCCGGCCCGCCGGCCGGCTGCCGCGTCGGCTCCGGCCGCCGCCTCCGGCGCGAAGTAAGGGAAGACGTAAGGAACGAAGCAGGGAACGAAGCAAGGGGCGGCAAGGGCATTAGGTTGCGCGCGCAACGGTGTCCCGGCCGCCCGTCGATTGGCAACACCCATGCACCAACGGAAGGGAAACATGGCTGAGATTCATCAAGACAACGAGACGGTGCGCGCGGCGCACGACACGGCGATCGAATCGATCGGCGCCGAGCAACTGGCCGAAGTGCTGCGTCGCGCGGGCTACCGCGTGACGGCGGCGGAACACAACGGCACGGTGCAACTGATGAGCGCGAGCCAGGGCGTCGGCTTCGCGGTGCGCTTCGGCAACCCGGTGGCCGGCGCGACGCCGGAGAGCGGCGTGGCCGGAGCGCGTTTCCTCGACTACACGATGAGCTGCGTGCTGCAGGTGCAGGGCGAGCTGCCGACCGAACTGACGGCCGCCTGGAACCGCACCAAGCGCTTCGCGCGGCTCGCGAGCCACGGTGCGTTCCTCGCGCTGGAAATGGACGTGATCGTGGCGGGCGGCGTGTCGGAGCGCCACCTGCGCTCGACGATCGAGCTGTGGGACCGCCTCGTGCAGGAATTCCTGCTGCATCTGCGCAGCCGGCCCGCGCTGGCCGAGCAGGAAGCGGCGGCCCGCACGGCCGCGGAAACCGCGCAGCAGACCAACGGGAAGGCCACCGACGCATGAGCGCCGTCGCGCGGCTGGTCGGCTCGCTCGGCGCGCGCGTCACGCAACTGGCGCGCGGGCGGCGGCCGGATGACCCTGCGCAGCCGGTGGCGTTCGACGCGGCGCCCGAGCGCTGGCGCGACTACGCGCATCGCGTCTCGCGCTGCCTGCGCGAGGTGCTCGACGGCCCGGACGCGGCGGCGACGCGCTCGCGCGCCGCGATCGACGGTCATGCGAACGCACGCGCGCTGGCCGGCGACGCCGTGCCGGTGCTGCGGCTGAAGATCTGGCTCGACGCGGCGGGCGCCATCACGCGCGTGGCCGCCGGGCCGGAGCATGAGGATACGGACGCGGACACCGACGCGCAGAATCAGGCGGACGGAACCGACGCCGGTGCCGCGATCGACGCGGCGCTGGCCGCCGCGCTGGTCGGGCGCGAGATCGGCGCCGTGCCGCCCAAGGGCATGCCGCAACCGGTGGTGGTGCGGCTGAGGTTCGCGGGCGAGGCCTGAAGCGAGGCCGCGCCGCGAACGGACAGTGGTGATTCACGAACACGCAATCACGAACACGCAATCGCAAGCAGGAGTCATGGACATGAAGAAACTGGTTATCTGGTTGGGCGTCGTCGCCGCGGGCATGCCGCTCGCCGCGTTCGCACAGGGCGACGTGATCGTCAGCGCCTCGCAGACCTCGGTCACGCAGGCCGATCTCGCACCGATGCTGAAGGCGGTCGGCCCCGAAGGCCGCACGCGGCTCGCCGCCGATCCGGGCGCGCTCGACCAGCTCGTGCGTTCGGCGCTCGCGCAGAAGGTGGTGCTCGCCGAAGCCAAGGCGAAGGGCTGGGACAAGCAGGCCGACGTGGAAACGGCCATCGAGCAGGCCCGCCGCGAGATCATCGCGCGCAGCTACCTGGGTTCGGTCAGCGCGCCGCCCGCCGGCTATCCGTCCGACGCCGACATCTCGGCCGCCTACGACAAGAATCAGGCCGCCTTCATGGCGCCGCGCGCGCTGCACGTCGCGCAGATCTACATCGCCACGCCGCCGAACGCCGACGCCGCCACCCTCGACGCCGCGCGCAAGAAGGCCACCGACCTCGCGACGCGCGCCCGCAGCGGCGATTTCGCGGCGCTCGCCAAGGCCAACTCGCAGGACAAGCCGAGCGCGGCCAACGGCGGCGACATGGGCTTCGTGCCCGAGACGCTGCTGATGCCGCCGGTGCGCTCGGCCGCCGACGCGCTGAAGCCGGGCCAGGTGTCGGCCCCGATCCAGACCGCCACGGGCTTCCACGTGGTGAAGCTGATCGAAGTGCGTGCCGCCGCGCAGCGTCCGCTCGCCGACGTGAAGGAGCAGATCCGCTCCGCCCTGCGCGCGCAGCAGACGCAGCAGAACGCGCAGGCCTACATCACGAAGATCGCCGGCAGCGCGCCGATCGACGAGGATGCGCTGCGTAAGGCGCTGTCCGCCGCTCAATAAAAACAACGAGAGCCATAAGGATCGACATGACGCTGCAACGTCTCGCGCTGGGTGACGTGCCGGCGGCCGATAGCGCGCCGAAGGCACCCGCCGCGCCGCGCGAGCGCGGCAGCGCAGCGAATCCGTGGCCGGGGCCGGCCGGCACGTTTCCGGCGCGCTGCCCGCTGTGCGGCGGCGCGCTCGAACCGATGCCCGGCATGGAAGGGCGCGCGCGCCACCGCAGCACGCGCAACTCGGCGCGCTGCGTGCTGACCACGCGCCGCTATCAACCCGACGACCTGATCGTGCGCGGCCCCGGCGACCTCGCGATCGCCGAGCGCAACCGGCGCCGCTTCCTCGAACACTGGGACGTCCATTTCACGATCGCGCGGCGCGTCTGGCCCGGCCTCACGCTCGCGCGCTTCATGAACCTGCTCGCGCTCGCCGACGTGCTCGACCTCTGGTCGTATCCGGCGCTGCGCGACGAAGACCTGCCGGCCGTGCTGCTGGTGATGGCCGGCTTCCTGCGCGTGCCGCAGGCCGGCGGCTCGCGTAGCGCCGGCACGGCTGCCGCCGACGGCGAGCCGTGCTGGGGCCGCTTCTGGTTCGAGGCGTCGGTGCGTGACGCGAGCGATCTCTGGCGCACGCCCGAGCCGGCGCCGAACCTGTTTCTCGTGCATTACCGCGAACCGGTGGCGACGCCGTTCCCGACCGGCGCGCAGGTCTGCGGCTGGCACCGCGTGGACGGCATGCGCGAAGCGTGGCGCGAGGCGCTCGAGGCGCCCGCGCCGCGCGTGGCCGATCATGAGCGCGCGGTGTTCCGGCGCTTCATCGCCGCGCGCGCCGGAGGCGTCTGAGATGCCGCGCGCGAACCGGCACGACACGATGGCGGCGCGCTGGCGCGTCGCGCTGCTGGCCGGCTGGCTCGCGGCCGGCGCGGTGCAGGCGCAGACGCCGGCTTCGGCGCCGCTGCCCGCCAGCCAGACCGTGCAGGTCGGGCAGGCAGGACCGGATGCCGGCGCGAAGGACCCGCGCAGCGTCTGCGTCGAGGCCGAGGTGGACGGCGTGCGCGCGCTGTCCTATGACTGCCTGAGCCGGCAGCTGCAGCCGCCGGCCGCGCCGGTGGCGGGGGCCTCGCAGCCGGCGTCGAACCAGCTGGCGACGCAGCCGTCGAACCGGGTCGGCACGTTCAACCTGTCCGCCGAACGCAACCGGTTCGGCAACACCTGGGGGAAGTCCGTCACGCCGCAGCGCCCGGGCGTGCCGATCGTCGTGCCGATCGTGCCGCCGCGCTGACGGCGCCGCGCGCGACGGCCATCACGGCGAATCCAGAGCCCATTCACGAGCGGGAGCATCGAGATGCAGGCGAACCTCACCACCGGGCCGATGTACCGGCCCGGCAGCGACGAAGAAGCCGCGCAGCGCGCGGCGCGGCGCCTGCTCAGGGGCGCGAGCGGCTGGATCGACTGGGACGACGTGCGCGACCGGCCCGACTGGTGCCGCGGCGCCATCACGCTCGACGGGCGCTTCACCATCGACGAGCTGCGTGCCTTGATCCTGTTCGCCGGCCATGGCAGCTGAGCGCGCGGGCGGGCAGCGGCGGCGTGCCGGCATGGCCGTGACGGCGGCGTTGGCGGGCCGGAGCGCCGCCGCAATGCGGCGAGGCATGGGGCAATTCATGGAGCCAATCACGGAGAGCATCATGGGAAGACGCGCACGGCAAGGCGGGCATGTGCTGGCGGTGATGCTGCTGGCCTCGGCGGGCTTCGTCGCGAACGGCCGCGCGGCCGAGACGCCGGCTGCCCCGGGCGGTGCGTATGCCGTGCAGCCGGGCGCGCTGCCGAACTTCGCCGCGATGGCCAGGCGCTACGGGCCGGCCGTCGTCAACATCAGCGTCACGCGCGAGGTCACCCAGGTCGGCATCCAGCTGCCGCCCGGCATCTCGCCCGACAATCCGCTCGCGCCGTTCTTCGCGCGGCGCGTGATCGGCAACCGGGAGGAGGTGAGCCTCGGCTCGGGCTTCATCGTCGACGCCGACGGCATCATCCTGACCAATCGCCACGTGGTTGGGGACGCGGCCACGGTCGACGTCAAGCTGACCGACAAGCGCCAGTTCAAGGGCCGCGTGGTGGGCAGCGATCCGCTCTCGGACGTGGCGGTGATCCGCATCGATGCGCACGACCTGCCGAGCGTGGCCACCGGCGACCCCGCGCGCACCGAGGTGGGCGACTGGGTGATGGCAATCGGCTCGCCATACGGGTTCGCCAACACCGTCACGCAGGGCATCGTCAGCGCCAAGGCGCGCTCGCTGCCGGGCGAGAGCTACATCCCGTTCATCCAGACCGACGTGCCGATCAATCCCGGCAATTCCGGCGGCCCGCTGTTCGACCTGGGCGGGCGCGTGATCGCGATCAATTCGATGATCTACTCGAAGACCGGTGGCTATCAGGGGCTCGCGTTCGCGATTCCGATCGACATCGCGCTCGACGTGAAGAACCAGCTGCTGCGCAACGGCAAGGTCACGCGCGGGCATCTCGGCGTCGCGCTGCAGGAACTCGACGAGGCGCTCGCGCGCTCGTTCGGCCTGACCAGCGCCGACGGCGCGCTCGTCACGGTGGTGGCGCCGGGCGGGCCCGGCGCGCGCGCGGGGCTGCAGGCCGGCGACGTGGTGCTGGCCGTGGACGGGCGTGCCGTCGGCGATTCGGCCGATCTGCTCGGCACCATCGCGCATATCCGGCCCGGCCGGCAGGCCGACCTGCTGATCTGGCGCGGCGGCCATCCGCAGCATCTGCCGGTGGTGATCGGCGCGCTCGACAGCGGCACCGCGCCGGCCGCCGAGGTGCCGGTGCTGGCGCGGCTCGGGCTCGTGCTGCGGCAGCCTGCGACTGTGGCACCCGGTGTTGCGGGAGCGCCGGGAGCGCCGGGTGTGTCTGCCGCGGCCCGGCCGCCGGGGCTGGTGGTCGAGAGCACCAGCGGCGAGGCTGCTCGCGTCGGGCTCAAGGCCGGCGACGTGGTGCTGTCGGTGAACGGCGTACCGGTGACGAGCATGAGCACGCTGGTGGCCGGCATCAACGCCTCGCGCGGCAGCGTCGCGCTGCTGGTCCAGCGTGGCGACACGCGCATGTATGTGCCGCTCGATCTCGGCTGAGGCCGGCGCGGCGAAGCAAAACGGAGAAACAGATGAAGTTTGAATTCGGCCGGCGCCTGGCGCCGGTGCGCCGGTCCCGCGCGCGATTCGGCGTGGTTGTTGCGGCTTGGCTTGCGGTGGTGGGCCTGCTGGGGGCGGTCGCGCCCGTGGTGGCTCACGCGCAGCAGACGGAGGCGCCGGCCGCGTGGGTCAGCTATGCGCAGCAGGTGGGGCAGCAGTTCCAGACCGCGCTCGCGACCGACGGCGATACCGCCGCGCGCATCGAGCAGACGCTTGGTGATCGCGTGGGCGCCGCCTCGGACGCGGCCGCCGCGCTGCCCGCCGTGGCGGTGCGGGCCTGGATCGGTGATGACGGCGCGGTCACTCGGATCGAATTCGAATCGCTCGGCGAAGCGCAGGCCGATGCCTCGCTGCGCCAGCTGCTGACGGGCGTGCGGCTGGCGCCGCCGCCCGCCGACATGCTGCAGCCGCTGCGCGTGCGGCTGCAACTGGTGCCGAATCCGGATGCGGCTGTGGACGGGGCGGCGGCGCTGCAGACTGCGCAATAGGAGTGCATGGCGGGGTGGTGAGGCGCCGGTTGTTGCTGCTGCAAACCGGCTGGCACGGCGGTCTGCCGGTTTCGCGCCTGCGGTCCGATCCGCGTCGGCGGGTTCGTGCGCATGGATGTGTTGAAGCGATCGTCGGCGCTTTGCATGCATCGCGACTCAAGCTTGCTTGGCTGGCTTTGCCGCTCCGATCAGCCGTATTTCCGCGTTGATGTATTCGGACTGGCGCGCCGAGCCGTCTATATTCGATGGGATGAACGCCGCTACGCACTGAGCGCCTCATACGCGTGCGGTACTTCTGAACGGAGGCTGCTATCAATCCCATCCCCGTGGGATGCACTGATGCTCTCAGCACGATAATTCGACTAGGAGCGGATTCACGGCATTTGACCGCTTCCGACCCGTTGCAGTCATTCGAGTCGCCTGCCTTCAACGACTGCTTTCAAGGGAAACGTGCCAGTCGCGGAGTGGGGCGGCCAGCTAGTTGCTGGCCTTCGCCAACGTTTACTGATCTTCGCGGAAACGGTCGTGCAAGGTTCAAGAGATGCCATCCACCCGGCAGTCCCATAGACTCGGCAGGAATTTTTCCATCAATGATGGATTGGTACGATCGCGAGCACCGTCCAAGTCAGACCTCGATGCGAGTTTCGAGCGTTTATAGTACCTTAGCGCATCTTGGAGATGTGCTGGCGCCGGACGTATGTGGAACAATCCAAGAATACTAGTTATCATTTCCCGCTTCGCACCTTGGTTAGGTTACTGCGGTCGATAATACTTGTGCGGGGAAACGAAGCTTAAGCGGAGCGTCCGCTGCGGCTATCGCATTGGGAACCTACCGGATTTATAAAATGCCGATATCCTTCAGGATTGTGTCGCGCAGCGAACGCTCCAGCGTTAAGGGCGAGAACTCAGTCATCCTAGTCGAGGACAATTGGGATGATTACTCGTTTAAGAGCTCATTTGAAGTGATTGTGCTTGGCACCGGGGGATGGCGACTCGACGCTGGTACCATCAAGATCGGCTATGTTGGGCAAAAGGAGGGGTGGACTAAGGACGCGATGCCCCCTATTTTTACCGAACTCCCGCCTGGCTGGTTCTCGTTGGGCCAAGACGTTGACTACTATGAGAAAATCCGTGGAAAACTCGATCCTCAATTCGCCAATGAGGTTCTTCGGGCGCTTCGAGATGTGGTTTTCGATGAGAAACTCTTAAGTTCGGCAAATGAGGAGCAGGTCTTCAAAGTCTCTCTCATGCGGGGCGTGAGTCTCTCGGTAATTCATGGTCAGTTCAAGCGAGTATTAAACGGTGACATAGTGCTGACCGATTTTCGTTTTTCGTATCGGGACCCAGGCAGCCCAAAGCGAGCGCCAGTCAATCTACAGTTTCGTGTTAAACCGGCCTCAACGCCATCGACCAATGTCCACGTGCTTATCGGGAGAAACGGCGTAGGAAAGACAACGTTACTGAATAACATGGTTGGGGCCGTTCTCGCGCCGGCTGGGACGGCCGAATCGTCTGGGCAGTTCTTTGAAGCAAGCGAATGGGGCGCGGAGAAGCCTCTACCAACCGACTATTTTAGTAGCGTAGTTTCGGTCTCATTCAGCGCCTTTGACCCATTCATTCCGCCAGCTGATCAACCGGATAGGACAAAGGGCGTCGCCTACTTCTATGTTGGAATGAAAAAGGCGCGTTCTAGCGACTCGGTTCATGCGGTCCCCGAACCGCATAAGAGCGACGCCGACCTTGCCAACGATTTCCTAGAAAGCTTTCGATCATGTCTAAGTCAACCAGCCAAACGGAAGCGGTGGAAGGCGGCGATCGATCGCCTGGAGTCGGACGAGAATTTCGCGGATATGGAGCTAGGAAGAATCCTGGAGGCTAAAGATGAAGAGACGGCCCTAGCGTTCGCCAGATCCTTGGTTGGACGAATGAGTTCAGGGCACTCAATCGTCTTGCTGACGATTACCAAGCTCGTTGATGCCGTTGAGGAGAAGACCCTAGTTTTAGTGGATGAGCCCGAGAGCCATCTTCATCCACCACTACTTTCTGCGTTCACCCGCGCATTATCGGACCTTCTCCATAATCGCAATGGTGTTGCGATCATTGCGACACATTCCCCAGTCGTCGCACAAGAGGTGCCCCGCGTATGTGTGTGGAAGCTAACCAGGTTGCGCGCGGAAGGGCGTGCTGATCGACCGGAACGTGAGACTTTCGGCGAGAATGTAGGCGTACTCACTCGCGAAATATTCGGTCTTGAAGTGAAGAAGTCAGGCTTCCACGAGATGCTCCAGCGTGCTGTAGCGGCGGGAGGTACATTTGACAGTATATACGCAGAATATAATGGGCAATTGGGATTTGAGGCCCAAGCTATTGTTCGGTCTCTAATTACGACGCGTGATTCTTCAACATCTTCAAAATAATGAGACGAATTCAAAAGCCGACATTAAAAGCCATTGATGTATTCGACTGCTGCGTGACAGGGATCGCGGAACAAGAGCTAGCGAACAAATTCTCTTCGGCGCGCGCTGCCGTCGACGCACAATTTCACGAATACGACGCCAAGGCAGCGGCTCATGCGCTAGGCACGTTCGAGGCTTGTTATTGGGGGAAGAAGCAGCATATTATAATTGGCGGTCTAAGCAAGGGTGAATTGGTCGACCTTTACACCTCCCAGATGGCCGATAGGGCTGGTGCTGGCAGGAAATATTATGATCAAATATTGATGCTCGCTCCACTGGGGATTTGTCCATTCTGCGGGTTTGGACATGCAAGCACACTCGATCATTTTCTTTCTAAGTCCCGTTTCCCTGCCTTTTCCGTTCTGGCCACGAATCTTATACCGGCTTGCAAGGACTGCAACACTGGTAAAGCGGCGTCGATTGCAGGGCCGACTGGGCAAATGGTGCATCCATATTTCGAAAGCGAATCTATCCATAGTGATGCGTGGTTGTTCGCCGAAGTGCTTCAGACGTCACCTGCGACGGTCCGCTATTACGCCGATCCGCCGGCGACTTGGTCAGCAGATCTACGGAATCGAACTCTAAGCTATTTTGGGGAATTGGATCTCGCTCGAAGGTTCTCCATCCAGGCAGCAGCTGAGATTATCGAAATAAGCGAACTCATGGATGCTCTCGAATCTTTTAATGATAGAAAGGAACACCTTGACAGGATTTCACAAATCGAGCGTACAAAAAGGAAGAATTCATGGAAGGCTCCGATGTATGAGGCACTCGCCGCAAGTAATTGGTATTTAGCCACTGGGCATCGAAATGAACAGCCCTACTGAAAGCCAAGCGCGTGAACGACAAAATCCTTGATGCGAAGGGTGATTGTATGAAATTCGCTGAAAGCGTCGTAAATCTGAGGACAGGCCTGACTTGGTTTCGGAACTGCCGCGAAGCCCATGAAGCCCGGAATCCTCGCGCCTGGATGACAACTGCTACGTCCGCGTTAATGGCCGTTTCTAGGACGTAGCGGATGCCTGAGTGTCCAGACTTCGCGGCCTTCGAAAGTCGCTTGATGGCCGCTCGCTGACCGACGCCGCGGTATCGATGCTCGGCGACGCGCGAAAGGCGCTCGCCGACCCTGTTTCTAAAAATTATGAGGACGTCACAAAGCTCCTTTCCGCGTTTGTAGTGCGGATTTTCATAAATCCACATCGTCAAGAAAGTTTTTCGGGCCAAATTACTTAGCCGCTGCTCCGATTCGTTGAGCGCCATTCTGTTCTTCTGATTGACTTTAGAATTCGATTGCAGGAAGTTTATTGTCTCGACCGCACAATGGTCTTGTTTTCGCAGTGGAAACGAATCTGGCACTTCACTTCTTGTGACGAATAAACATCGACCTCACAGATTGGATGAAGGAGTGCCAGGCCATTTTCGCCCGCATTGCGCGCATAGACCATATCAGGCGCTCGAGCTCTATCTCCTGCTCGTCGAACTGCACGTCGAATACTCGCCATTCGTCGCTGTGTTGAATATAAAGCTCAGCGCATCTTGCAAGAAGGAGGGCTTCCGGATCACTGCGCAGACCACGAACGGTCAACGTTCGGTAAACGTGAGACAGAAAGAGATCCCGAGACACATAAATCGCAGGACCTAAAACAATGGTTCCGAATACGAATAGCGCAAGGACATTCGATTTCACTGGTAGCTCCGGCCTATCCGCAGACCAGCAAAGAGCGCCCAATGAGACGGCGCACGCCACAAGGGCATAAAGTGCCACAAATAGGTTGAGCTTGTGGGCGATTCGCTGGCCGCCGGAAGACTTGAACACAAAATCCACGAAATCGGGCTTCTGGTGCTCTTTGATGTCAAAGTCCGGTCGCACTTCTTTCAGTCGCCTTAATGTCATTTCTGACGCAAGTTCTTTCCAGCGCCGGAAATCGGACAGCAGCGCAGGCATGACCGCATTGGCCCCGAGCGCGAACTGAAATAGGCTGCTTGAAGAGCCGAGAGTGATCATTAGGTCGTAGCGGTGTAATGTTTTGATTAATATAACGTATATTCCTCTGCGCCGTGGGCGACACGCCTGTTTGCGAGGACGGGAAGCACTAGAGTGTAGTGGAAGACCGCGACTGAGTGACTGTTTTCGGATTCGAAGGCTCCAATTAAATGTCGCACGGGGCGTCAAGGCGAACGACCTTCCTGGCCGATCGCAGCCAGTCGATCTACTCCAGATCCTAGGGCGCTATCCCTCATCCTGGCGCTTTCCGCTTACCCAAACCGCTTGCTAAATCGCGGCGTTCATATACGTACACAACATCCCCAGCAGCGCTTGCGAAACCGCGCCGGCCAGCCGAAGCGACCAGCACCCCCGCTCGCGAAGCAAGGTTCGCCAAGACGAAGCGAACGCTGACGCACCGGATGCTCAAGCTCCCCGCGTAACAACGCATCGACCATGCCACGCCCCGATGCGGCCCCCGCCACCGGCTCACCGCAATGACAGCCAGCCTACCCGCAACCCGATCCCCGCCGGCGTCGGCGGCTCGCCGAATCCCGGTATCATCGGGCCTTCGATGGTCCGGCCGGCAATCGATGCGCAACAGCAGAGCAGGCGGCAGGCGCCCGGGCAGCGCCTCCGGCGCCGCGCGCGCGTCGTGATTCGTCACGCACGCGATGCCGCCGGACGCATGCTCAACCCAGCAGTCGGAGACACCATCCCCGCATGAATCTGTCTCGCCTGTTCATCCATCGTCCGGTGGCGACCACGCTGCTCGCGCTCGGTATCGCGCTGTCGGGCCTGTTCGCGTTCGTGAAGCTGCCGGTCTCGCCGCTGCCGCAGGTCGATTTCCCGACCATCTCGGTGTTCGCGGCGCTGCCCGGCGCGAGCCCCGAGACCATGGCCACCAGCGTGACGAGCCCGCTCGAACGGCATCTCGGCTCGATCGCGGGCGTCTCGCAGATGACCTCGACCAGTTCGCTCGGCAACGCGCTGATCAGCCTGCAGTTCGTGCTCGACCGCGACCTGAACGGCGCCGCGCGTGACGTGCAGGCCGCCATCAACGGCGCGCGTGCCGACCTGCCCGCCAGTCTCAAGAGCAACCCCACCTACCAGAAGGTCAATCTCGCCGATTCGCCGATCATGGTGCTGTCGGTCACGTCCGACACGGCCGCGCCGTCGCGCGTCTACGATGCGGCCTCGACCGTGCTGCAGCAGTCGCTCTCGCAGATCCAGGGTATCGGCGAGGTGGACGTGTTCGGCTCCGCGAATCCGGCGGTGCGCGTCGAGCTGGAACCGCCCGCGCTGTTCCACTACGGCATCGGCCTCGAGGACGTGCGCGCCGCGCTGGCCTCGGCCAACGCCAACAGCCCGAAGGGCGCCATCGAGTTCGGCCCGCACCGCTTCCAGCTCTACACCAACGACCAGGCCTCGGCCGCCGCGCAGTACCGCGACCTGGTGGTGGCCTACCGCAACGGCGCGGCCGTGAGCCTGGCCGACGTCGGCAACGTGATCGATTCGGTCGAGGACGTGCGCAACCTCGGCCGCGCCAACGGCAAGCGCGCCGTGCTGGTGATCCTCTATCGCGCGCCTGGCGCCAACATCATCGACGTGGTCGATCGCGTGCAGGCCGCGCTGCCGCGCCTGAAGGCCGCGATGCCGGCCGACGTGGACGTGGCGCCCGTGCTCGACCGCTCGCGCACGATCCGCGCCTCGCTGCACGACACCGAGCACACGCTCCTGATCGCCGTGGGGCTGGTGGTGATGGTGGTGTTCCTGTTCCTGCGCAACTGGCGCGCCACGTTGATTCCGAGCGTGGCCGTGCCGATCTCGATCATCGGTACGTTCGGCGCGATGTATCTGCTCGGCTTCTCGATCGACAACCTCTCGCTGATGGCGCTGATCGTGGCCACCGGCTTCGTGGTGGACGACGCGATCGTGGTGCTGGAGAACATCGCGCGCCACATCGAGAACGGCAAGCCGCGCATGCAGGCCGCGCTCGACGGCGCGCGCGAGGTGGGCTTCACGGTGCTGTCGATCAGCCTGTCGCTGATCGCCGTGTTCCTGCCGATCCTGCTGATGACGGGCCTCATCGGGCGGCTGTTCCGCGAGTTCGCGATGACGCTGTCGCTCGCGATCGGCGTGTCGCTGGTGGTATCGCTCACGCTCACGCCGATGATGTGCGCGCGCCTCTTGCCCGAGGCCGGCACGCATCGCGAGGAGGGCCGCTTCGCGCGCTGGCTCGAACGCGGCTTCGCGTGGCTGCAGCGCCGCTACGACCTGACGCTGGTGTGGGCGCTGCGCCATCCGCGCCTGATCCTGCTGTCGCTCGCGGTCACCATCGTGCTGAACATGGTGCTCTACGCCAAGGTGCCGAAGGGCTTCTTCCCGCAGCAGGATACGAGCGTGCTGATCGGCGGCATCCAGGTCGACCAGTCCACCTCGTTCCAGGCGATGCAGGCCAAGTTCGCCGACATGATGCACATCATCCAGTCCGATCCGAACGTGGTCAGCATCGCCGGGTTCCGCAGCGGACGCACCACCAGCGCCGGCCTCATGTTCGTGACGCTGAAGGACAAGCGCGACCGCCGGCAGTCGGCCGACCAGGTGATCGCCACGTTGCGTCCGCAACTGGATCACGTGGCCGGTGCGCAGATCTTCCTGCAGGCCGCGCAGGACCTCGGCGGCGGGGGCGGCGCGCGGCAGAGCAACGCGCAATACCAGTTCTCGCTGTTCGGCGATTCGACGGCCGAACTCTACAAGTGGGGGCCGAAGCTGGTGGAGGCGCTGAAGCGCAAGCACCAGCTCGCCGACGTGAATTCCGACCAGCAGCAGGGCGGCCTGGAGGCGATGGTCACGATCGATCGCGCCAGCGCCGCGCGCCTGGGCATCCAGCCCGCCGAGATCGACAACACGCTCTACGACGCGTTCGGCCAGCGTCAGGTGTCGACCATCTACAACCCGCTGAATCAATACCACGTGGTGATGGAGGTGGCGCCGAAATACTGGCAGGACCCCGAGATGCTGAAGCAGGTGTACATCAGCACCAGCGGCGGGCTCGCGAGCGGCTCGCAGAGCACCAACGCGGCGGCCGGCACGTTCGTGGCCAGCAGCGGACGGCTCGGTACCTCGGGCGCCGGCACGCAGAGCGCGGCCGCGATCGCGAGCGACTCGGCGCGCAACGCGGCGCTCAACGCGATCGCCACCAACGGCCGGGCCGGCGCCTCTTCGGGCAGCGCGGTCTCGACCTCGAAATCGACCATGGTGCCGCTCTCGGCGATCGCCACGTTCGGGCCGGGCACCACGCCGATCGCGATCAGCCACCAGGGGCCGTTCGTGGCCGTCACGATCTCGTTCAACCTGCCGCCCGGCGTGGCGCTGTCCGACGCGCGGCAGGTGATCTACGAGACGATGGCCGAGATCGGCATGCCGGCCTCGATCAGCGGCGCGTTCGCCGGCACCGCCGAGGAGTTCGAGAAGGCGCTGCGCGACCAGCTGCTGCTGATCATCGCCGCGCTGGTCGCGCTCTACATCGTGCTCGGCGTGCTCTACGAGAGCTACGTCCATCCCATCACGATCCTCTCGACGCTGCCGTCGGCCGGAGTGGGCGCGCTGCTCGCGCTGCTGCTGTTCAACACCGAGTTCGACATCATCGGGCTGATCGGCATCTTCCTGTTGATTGGTATCGTCAAGAAGAACGCGATCATGATGGTGGACTACGCGATCGTGGCGGCGCGGCGCGGGCTGTCGTCGTTCGACGCGATCCACGAGGCGTGCCGGCTGCGCTTCCGGCCGATCCTGATGACCACGCTGGCCGCGCTGTTCGGCGTGCTGCCGCTGGTGTTCGGCAACGGCGACGGCGCGGAGCTGCGCGCGCCGCTCGGCATCACGCTGGTGGGCGGGCTGATCGCCTCGCAGATCTTGACGCTTTACACCACGCCGGTCGTGTATCTGTACATGGACCGCGTGCGGCTCGCGGCCGAGCGACGGCGCGCGCGCCGGGCCGGGCGTGCGGCGTTGCCGCCGGCGGGGTCATGACGATGCGGGGACGGTAAGAGGGAAGCGCGGTCAGCCCCGCGTCGGTGCAAGCAGGGGAGCCGCTTGCCTGGATCGGGCGTCACGCCGGGCGATGCGTTTCGAGCCAGTCCTTCAGCGCGGCGTTCAATCTCGTCTGCCAGCCTTTGCCGGTTGACTTGAAGGCCGCGAGCACGTCGTCGTCGAGCCGAATCGTCGTCGCGGTCTTTCGCGTACCTGCCGGACGCCCCGGGCCTTTTCGTATCAGACGATCGCCGATGTATTCGTCGGCCTGCTCGAAAAAAAATCGTCGGTCAGTTCCGGCGCGTCATCCGGATCGACTGAAGTGACGTGCGTAACGCGCTTGTTCGCGGTCATTGGCTTTCCTCATGCTGATGATGCGACGAACCTCGCCGCGCGGCGTCCAGACCATCACGATCATGCGGCCATCCAGCATGCCGACCGTGATGTAACGCGATTCGACGTAATCCTCGCGCGCATCGACGAGCGTGAAATGGTGTTCGGCGAACACCTCGGCCGCTCGATTGAAATCCAGCCCCCGTTGATAACTGTACGTATTTTTATTGCGTGGATAGAGGCGCCGTTGCCGCACGAAAAGCAGCGAAGTCGCTCCAGGTCGAAGCGTTATCGTTTGTGAGGGGGCGGACAGGATCGCGCGGAAACGCGCGGAGGCGGCGGAGGGAAGCGGGAATTCGTGCCGGGCACGATGGGGCGGTCGTATCCGGCAGAGGCATGCCCAAGCATGCGGGATACACGGGATTGCCGGGCCGCCACACGGCGGCGGCCCGGCAATCCATGGTGCCGTCAGCCCTTCTTCTGCAGACGGAAGCGATGCAGCAGCGGCTCGGTGTAACCGCTCGGCTGCGCGCGGCCTTCGTAGATCAGCGCGCTGGCGGCCTGGAACGCGAGCGACTTGTCGAAGTCGGGCGCCATCGGCTGATAGTGCGGATCACCGGCGTTCTGCTGGTCCACCACCTTCGCCATCCGCTTGAGCGTCTCGTCGACGAGTTCGCGCGTGACCACGCCGTGATGCAGCCAGTTCGCGATGTGCTGGCTCGAGATGCGCAGCGTGGCGCGATCCTCCATCAGCCCGACGTCATGGATGTCGGGCACCTTCGAGCAGCCCACGCCCTGATCGACCCAGCGCACCACGTAGCCGAGAATGCCCTGCGCGTTGTTCTCCACCTCGGCGCGGATCTCGTCCTCGCTCCAGTTCGCCTTCTCGACCACCGGCACCGACAGCAGCCCGTCGAGCAGCTCGTCGCGCGCGGCGGCCGGGTCGGTGGCCTCGAGCGCCTGCTGCACGGCCTGCACGTCGATCTGGTGATAGTGCAGCGCGTGCAGCGTCGCGGCGGTGGGCGAGGGCACCCAGGCCGTGTTCGCGCCGGCCTTCGGATGCGCGATCTTCTGTTCGAGCATCGCGTGCATCAGGTCCGGCATCGCCCACATGCCCTTGCCGATCTGGGCGCGGCCGCGCAGCCCGGCGGCCAGGCCCACCAGCACGTTGCTGCGCTCGTAGGCGGCGATCCAGCGGCTCGACTTCATGTCGCCCTTGCGCATCATCGGGCCGGCTTCCATCGCGGTATGCATCTCGTCGCCGGTGCGGTCGAGGAAGCCGGTGTTGATGAACGCCACGCGCGGCGCGGCCTCGGCGATGCAGGCGGCGAGGTTGACGCTGGTACGGCGCTCCTCGTCCATGATGCCCATCTTGATGGTGTTGCGCGGCAACGCGAGCAGATCCTCGACGCGCCCGAACAGTTCACTTGCGAACGCTACCTCGGCCGGGCCATGCATCTTTGGCTTGACGATGTAGATCGAGCCGGTGCGCGAGTTGAGCTGGTTCTGGCGGTCGCGCAGTGCGCAGAGCGTGGTCATCACGCCGTCGAGGATGCCCTCGGGAATCTCGTGGCCGTCGCGATCGACCACCGCCGGATTCGTCATCAGGTGGCCGACGTTGCGGATGAACAGCAGCGATCGGCCATGCAGCTTGACCGGCGCGCCGTCGGCGCCGACGTATTCGCGATCGGCGTTGAGCTGACGCGTGAAGGTCTTGCCGCCCTTCGTGACCGACTCCGAGAGATCGCCGTTCATCAGGCCGAGCCAGTTGCGGTAGAGATCGACCTTGTCGGCGGCGTCCACCGCCGCGACCGAATCCTCGCAATCGATGATGGTGGAGACGGCCGCCTCGAGCACCAGGTCCTTCACGTGCGCGGCGTCGGTCTTGCCGATCGTGTCTTTCGCGTCGATCTGGATTTCCAAGTGCAGGCCGTGATGCTTGAGCAGCACCGCCGACGGCGCGGCCGCGTCGCCCTGATGGCCGATGAACTGCGCCGGGTCCTTCAGCTGCGTGCTGCCGTTCGCGAGCGTGACCACCAGCTTGCCGCCCTCGACCGCATAGCGCGTGGCGTCGGCGTGCGAGCCCTGCGCGAGCGGCGCGGCTTCGTCGAGCACGCGTCGCGCGAACGCCACCACCAGCGCGCCGCGCTTCGGGTTGTACGCCTTGCCGCGCTCGGCGCCGTCGGTGTCGGGGATCGCGTCGGTGCCATACAGCGCGTCGTAGAGGCTGCCCCAGCGCGCGTTGGCCGCGTTCAGCGCGTAGCGCGGGTTCGACAGCGGCACCACCAGCTGCGGGCCGGCCTGCTCGGCGATCTCGCGGTCCACGTTCGCGGTGCTGGCCTTCACGTTCGACGGCGGCGGCACGATGTAGCCGATGCTTTCGAGGAACTGGCGATAGGCGCGCAGGTCGCTGACCGGGCCGGGATGATCGCTGTGCCAGCGATTCAGTTCTTGCTGCAGACGCTCGCGCTCGGCGACGAGCTGGCGGTTCTTCGGCGCGAGGTCGTGGACGATCGCGGAGAAACCGGCCCAGAACGCGTCGCCGTCGATACCGGTGCCGGGCAGAGCCTCGGTATCGACGAAGCGCGCAAGGCTCTCGGCTACGTTGAGTCCTTGACGCTGGATCATGGAATTCATCGACTGCTCCATCTTCTGATGCGGGCCGACCTGGGGAAGTCGGCCCTCGAGTTGCGAAAGTTGCCGGGTGATGCGGATGCTGCGGACCGGGCGAATCAGCTCGCCGGGCTTACTGGCCGACCGCGGCGCGCGGCGGCCGGCGCGGGGGAGCGCGCGGGCGGCCGGTGCCGCGGGCAGCGTCAGCGCGCGGCCTGGTCGAGCGCGGCGATGCCGGCGCGGGCGATCAGCGTGTCCTCGGCCGGCTTCATGCCCGACACGCCGACGGCGCCCACCACGTGGCCGTCGACGATCACCGGCACGCCGCCTTCGAGCGGCGTGACGATCGGCGCGCCGAGGAACGCGGTGCGCCCGCCGTTGATCATGTCCTCGTAGGCCTTCGACTCGCGGCGGCCGAGCGCGGCGGTGCGCGCCTTGCCGATCGAGATTTCCGAGCTGATCGGGCCGGCGCCGTCGAGCCGCAGCATGCCGAGCAGGTGGCCGCCGTCGTCGACCACCGCGACCGAGACGGTCCAGGCCTGCTTTTCGGCTTCGGCGCGCGCGGCGTCGAGGATGCGTGTCGTTTCGGCGATCGTCAGTACGGGTTTCGTCTGCATGGTGAAGTGTCCTCGCTGGATGGGTTCGATGCAATCCGGTGAACCGGGGCCTGCACGCATGCATGACCGGCCGGCGCGATCGGGAGCGACCGAAGGGAAAGGGAAACGGCGTGCCGGGATGGCCGGCGGATTGCGCGGGTCGAACGTGTGGCTCGGGAAGCCGGCGGAATGTGTTCCGCCGACGGTTCGGCTGCCGGGTTGATTTTACGCTGATGGGGTCGGGCGCAGACGGCTGGATACGGAGGGTAAAAGTACAAGGAGTTTTTACTTCGGTATGTCTGGTCGGGGCGGCGGCGGGGTGACGTGCCGCCCGGGCATGGGCCGTTTTCGGTGCCGCGCCGCTGGAAACGTAGCCGGTGCGGTAGCTGTTTGCCCAGTATGCGCTCAGATATTAACTTCAATGTCACATCATATCCGTTATACAAATAAAATATTTTAGTATGGCAAACGTAAAGCAAATTTTCCCGTGATATGGTTTCTTCGACTTAGAAAAACAAGGGGTGGCGTCACGGGGGCGTCGATGAAACGCGGCATGCAGAGGCGGGTGCGGCGATGGCGTGTGACGCCGGAATAGCGTGGGGACCAGAAAATGAAAAAAGCGTGGCTCGTACCGTTCGTCGTCGTATTTACTTCTGGCTGTGCATCGGATACCTGGATTTATCCGGTATTCAATGCCAACGACCAGCGTGCGCTCGTTAAGGACGGCGCTCAATCCGCGGCCGTTCCGCTGACCGTGGATGATTCGCGCAATCTCGTGATCGGTTTGACCCAAAAGCTCGATTCGGCGAGCCGACATCGCGACGACGGCAAACTGGTGCTTCGCGAATTGTTGTTCTACGGGACACTGCTTGCCGCCGGCGGCGTGGCTGCCGGCAGCATCGCGGTGCGCAATATCGGTGGCGTCATTGCTGGCGGCAGCGTCACGCTGGACAGCCATTATCAGCCGAGCGTCCAGTCCAAGGCTTTCGCGAATGCGGCCACGATGATGCGCTGCGCCCAGGATCGGCTCGATCCGATCGATCCGGCGTTGGTCGACGTGCTGGGGCCGTCATTGACCAGCGACGTTAAGCCGGAGGTGCGCTCGGCCTATGCGGGCATTCCCCAGCAGGTGCGCGATTATGTTAATAGAGTCGGTCTGAACCTGCAGGCAGAACTGGCCGCGGTGCAACTGGCGACACCGTCGCGGCAGGAAATCGCATCGGCATTGCAAAATGCCAGCGAAGCCGATGGGACCGCGAAGGATGCTGCTTCGAATCTTGCGACCAAGGTTCAGGAAACGGTTGTGAAGCGAGTGCCGCCGCCGGTGCTGGAAAATTTGGAAAATGCCAAGCGGTCGATTGCCAATGTCGAAAAAAATATTGCCGAGCTTGCCGCGACAAGGCCGCCTCAAGGGGCGACAGTGGTAGAAACGGAAGCGGAATTGAAATCCACGAAATTAATGAACACGCTGGCAACTGATTCGAACAACGCCGCTTCGGCGGTATCGGCAGTTTCCGGCTCGGTAAGCCCGCAGTTGGTAACCAACTGCCAGTTCAACAGTCATACTCTCGACAAGGTGGTCGATGGGGATGTTGGCGCGGCGGACATGCGCCGATATCGAAGCTGCCAGATTCAGCGGAAAACGGCTGCCGAGCAGGGCGAAATGGCCGTCGCATTTGCAGAGGCGACGACGAAGTTGTCCTCGGGGCTCGAACTCTGCGCAAAATCCATTCATTAGTCGCCGCCGGCCGCAAGGCGTGGGCGGCTCGGCGGATGCCGCACGAAGTGCCTGGTGACTTCGCACGGCCGCGCTGCGCTCACCCCCCGAACGGCGCCTCCCCCAACTCCTTGCGCAACTGCATCAGGCTTTGATAAGCCCGATTGCGATAAGCAGCCAATGGCTTCGCCGCTTCCGGCGCGATGCCGAGAAACCCGCCGCCGCTCTTGAGCCCGAGATCGCCGCTGTCGACGCGGGCCTTCAGCCCCGCCGGCACGGCGAAGCGCGGCCCGTACTGCTTCTCGAGCGACGTATACGACGCCGCATAAACATCGAGCCCCGCCATGTCGGCGATCGCGAACGGCCCGAACAGCGCGAGCCGGAAGCCGAACGAATTGCTGACGACCTTGTCGACGTCCTCGGGCGTGGCGAGCCCTTCCTCGACCACCGCCACGGCCTCCTTGAACAGCGCGAACTGCAGCCGGTTCGCGACGAACCCGGCCACGTCGGCGACGCGCGCGGTAACCTTGCCGGCTTCCTGCACGAGCGCCTCGGCCTCGGCCAGCATCGCCTCCGGCGTCGCTTCGCCGGGGATGATCTCGACGGCCGGCACGAACGGCGCCGGGTTCATCCAGTGAACGCCGAACAGCCGCTCGGGCCGGGCGAGCGCCTTCGCCATCTCGCGGATCGGGATCGCCGAGGTGTTGCTCGCGATGATGCAGTTCGGGCCGACGGCGGCCTCGATGCGCTTCAGCACCGACAGCTTCAGCTCGAGGTTCTCCGGCACCACCTCGGCCACGTAATCGACCTGCCGGCCGATCGCCTCGATCGAATCGGCGGCGACCAGGTTGGCCTCCAGCGTCGCCGTGCTGCCGGCGGGAAACAGCGCCGCCTGTTCGAACGCGGCGCTTTCCTCCAGCAGCCGCGCGCGGGCCTGTTGCGCGCGCAACGGATCGGCATCGGTCAGGTAGACCATGCGGCCGGTCAGTGCGAGGCATTGCGCGATGCCGCCGCCCATGTAGCCCGTCCCGACGACGGCAATGGTCTTGATGGAGCTTGTCTTCATCTGTCAGTTCCGGTTATGAGGGGAAAAATTCACATGTCGAGATGCGAGCGGTCCGGCATCAGGCGCAGCGCGATGGCCGCGACGATCGCGCCGAACAGCAGGTAGGTGGCCACCGCGTAGCCGCTGCCGTACCAGGCCAGCAGCGCGGTGGCGACGAGCGGCGCCGGCCCGCCCGCCACCACCGAGGCGAGCTGGTAGCCGATGCCGGCGCCCGCGTAGCGGATGTTGGCGGGGAACTGCTCGGAAATCAGCGAAGCCTGCGCGCCGTACTGCAGCGAATGCGGCAGCATCGAGATCACGATCGCGATGAACACGAGCGCGTGATTGCCGGTGTTCAGCAGCGCGAAGTACGGGTAGGCGATCAGCGCGAGCGCCACGCAGCCGAGGAAATACATGCGGCGGCGGCCGACGCGGTCCGACAGGATCGAGAAGTACGGCAGCAGGAACATGTCGACCACGGCCGCGACCACGGTCGACCACAGCACGAACTGGCGGTCCATGCCGACCTGGCGCGTCGCGTAGTCGAGCGTGAACGCCGTGAACACGTAGAACGGCATCTGCTCCGACATGCGCAGGAACGCCGACAGCACGATCTCCTTCGGATACTTGCGGACCGCCTCGCGCACCGGGTTCGCGACCACGTTGCCGCTGCGCTGCTGCTTCGCGAACGACGGCGTTTCCGCCACCTTCATCCGCACCACGAGCCCGATCACGATCAGCACGAAGCTGGCCAGGAACGGGATGCGCCAGCCCCAGGCCAGGAACGCGTCGCCGGCCACGGCGCTGCCGGCGATCATCGCCACGGTGCACAGGATCAGGCCGACCGAGGTGCCCATCTGCGGCCACGCGCCGGACATGCCGCGTTTCTTCTGGTCGCCCCATTCGAGCGACAGCAGCGCCGAGCCGCCCCATTCGCCGCCCACGCCGATGCCCTGCAGCACGCGCAGGATCACCAGGGCGACCGGCCCGAACGCGCCGGCCTGCGCCGACGACGGCAGGCAGCCGACCAGAAACGTGGACAGCCCGGTGATCAGCAGCGTGATCACGAGCGTGCGCTTGCGGCCGATGCGGTCGCCGAAATGGCCGAAGATCGCGCCGCCGATCGGCCGCACGATGAACGCCACCGCATAGGACGCGAACGAATAGAGCAGCCCGATCTGCGGGCTGACGTTCGGGAAGAACACGTGCGGAAACACCAGCGCCGCCGCGGCGCCGTAGATGTAGTACTCGTACCATTCGATCGAGGTGCCGATCAGGCTTGCCAGCGCGGCGTTGCGGCGATGCCGGGATACGCTGTCCGGTGAGGATTCCTCAATATTCATGACGCTTGTCTCACTCATGTGTCTCTCCAGGATGGAAGGGGCCGGCCCTCTCGGGGCGCCGTGCCGGGAAGTCGTGGCGGCGGCGCCCGGGCTACCGGGCCCGGTGCGCCGCCGCCCGCGTCAGACCGCGCTGGCCGGCAGCGCGGCCAGCGCGGTGATGCGTTCCTGCAGCGCCGCGCCGTCGTCGGGCTGCATGGTCTGCACGAGCCGCTGCGTCGCGCGGATCATGTGCTCGTGCATCGCGAGGCGGGCCGCGCGGCCGTCGCGCGCGACGATCGCCTCGAAGATCGGCACGTGATCGATATAGGCGACCTGCGGAGTAGTGGCACGCGACAGGTTGCGGCCGATCCAGCTCAGCGTCAGCGAGCGGATGCCGCGCAGCACGTCGCGCAGCACGGCGTTGTGGGCCGCTTCGGCGATCGCGAAGTGGAACGCGAGATCGGCCTCGCTGAACGCGTCGGCGCTGGCGGCGTCGCGCATCGCGTCGAGCGCCGCGCGGATCGGCACGAGATCGGCCTCGGTGCGGCGCTGCGCGGCCAGATCCACCAGCAGCATCTCGATGTGCCAGCGCGCCTCGACGAATTCGGTGATGTCCTTGGTGCCGAACAGCAGCGCCCATTCGACGGTCTTGAACAGCGCGCCCGGATCGTTGCCCTTGAAATAGCAGCCGCTGCTCTGGCGCACGTCGAGCACGCCGCGCGACTCGAGCAGCTTCACCGCCTCGCGCACGGACGAGCGCGCGATGCCGAGCTGCTCGGACAGCCGCGTGACCGACGGAATCCGGTCGCCGGGCTCGACCGCGCCCGACAGCAGGAAATCGAGCAGGCGCTGGGCGATGCGTTCGACGGTCGATTCGGTGCGGACGGCGTCGAGTTTCGGCAGTTCGATGGTGGCGTTCTTCATCAAGGGTTCGTGCAGTACGGAGTGCGGAGTTCGAATTCAGTTCAACCGGTCAACCGTTCGAACGGTTGACCGGTTTGCACAGAGTGTCATCGCACGGCGTGCGGCACAAGTAAGGGATTACCAGCGGATGGGCGGGGCAGGCGGCCGCGCCGCTCGCTCAGCCGCCCGGACTATGCCTCGACGCCCTCCGAAGCGCGACTTCGTGTGCCACCGCGGCCAACGTGGCGGCCAGATTCCCGTCGTCGTGCGCTACCCGTACCTGCGTCTCGGGCAGTTCGGGCAGTGCCGCGGACGCCGGAACGGGCAACAGATCCTCGTCCGACATGGAGGCCGGCAGTGCGGCAATGGCCAGGTCGGCGCGCACGGCGGCAGCCTGCCCCGCGGGCGCGTCGCTGCTGTAGGCGATTCGATAGGCGCGACCGTCGGCGTCGAGGGCGTTCAGGGCAACTTCGCGCCACACGCAGCCCGCCACGGCCACGGCCAACGGCAGGGGATCGAGGCAAACCGCCCGTCCTCCCCGTGCCATGCGCCATACCAGCGGCTCGGACCAGACCTTGCGCGATGGAATGGCGGGCGTGCCGATATTGCTGAACAGTACGACGTTGCCGCGTCCCCTCGTGAAGCCGTTCATCACGCCCAGGCGCCAAGCTGCACGTCGATGCGAATGCGCGGATGGCGCTGTTCGTCACGGGACTGATGTGGGCGGCCTTCGCTGCCTTTGTCCGGGCCCGGCGCGTACCCGCGCTGCGCGCCACCGCACTCGTCGCGGTGGGTTCGGCGGTGTTGTACCTACCCGTCTACATGCTGGTATTGCCGGTCGGGATCGGCCACGTCAAGCTGGCCGACGTGTTGCTGCAAGCCGTTTTCCAAGGCGTACTGGTGACCACGGTGGCGGTGTGCGCGTTCGGTCGATCGGCCGAATTGCTGGGGGCTGAAGCCGGAACGAGCCTGCCGGCCCTGATCCCGGCGGTCACGCTCGCGCTGGATACCTTCGTCATCGGCGAGACGCCGCGGGCATGGGATGTGGCGGCGGCATGTGGCGGTGATCGACGTGCGCAGCCCGATCAGGCGAAGCGCCGCCGTCCCGCCGGTCAATCGTCGTTCGCCACGGCCCGGAATGCGAGCGTCGAAACCACGGCGAGCAGCAGGCACGCACCGATCATCACCGCGAGGCTGTGCGTGAGCGGCAGCGCCGCGTTCAGTCGCGACATGCGCGCGATCAGCCACGCGGTGGCCGCTGCCTGGCTGAAGCCGAGCAGCCCCGAGGTGGTGCCGCGCAGCGTCGGGAAGCGCGCCATGATGCGCGCGACGCCGACCGTCAGCAGGATGCCGTTGGCGGCGACGAACGACGCGGCGGCCAGCAGCAGGCCCGGCGCACCGAACGGCCGGCCCGCGAGATCCCAGAGGATCAGCAGGCTCGCGCCGGCGCCGAACATCGCGACGCCGGTGGTGACGATCGCGCGATCGTCCAGGCGCGGCGCGAGCCGGCTGCCCAGGCGGCTGCCGAGCACGAAGCCGAGCGTGACGGGCAGGTAGGCGTAACCGACCTGGCGCGGCGTGCAGCCGAGCGAGAGCAGGATCAGCGGCGCCTGGAACAGGTAGAGGAAGTAGGCCGCGTAAGCGGCGCAGGCCGCGCCGCAGAACGACAGGAAGCGGCGCGAGCGGGCCAGCGCCAGGTACGGCGCCAGCGCCTGTTTGATCGAAGCCGCGGGCGCGCGCCGGTGCGTCTCGGCGAGGAAGCGCCAGGTGATCGCGAACGCCAGCGCGCCGGCCAGCGCGAGCGCCGCGAAGATCGCGCGCCAGCCGGCTGCGGCCGCGATCCATTCGCCGGCGATCGGCGCGAGCGCGGGCGAGATCACCATCACCGGCACCACCACCGAGACCGATTTCGTCGCGCGCTCGGGCGGCAGCGCGTCGAACGCGACGCTGCGCCAGAGGGCCGCCGGAAAGCCGGCGCCGAGCCCTTGCAGGCAGCGGCCGAGCGCCAGCGTGCCGAGATCGGGCGCGGCCGCCATCGCGAGGCAGCTCGCCGTGTAGGCGGCCAGCGCGGCGAGCAGCGGCCGGCGGCGGCCGAAGCGGTCCGAGATCGGGCCGCAGACGAGCAGCGACAGCGCGAGCCCGGCGAAGTAGCTGTCGAACAGCCGCTGGGTGGCCGCCACCGGCACGCCGAGCGTGGCGCCGATCGCCGGCAGCGCGGGCAGGAACAGGTCCGACGCGACCATCGGCAGGAACGCGATCAGCGCGAGGCAGGCGGTCAGGATCGCGGGGCGGTCGGTCAGCGCGGGCATCATGGCGGAGGGGTGGGCGCACGCCCGAAGCGAGGAGCGGGCCAGTGTAGGCGCGCGCCGCGCGCGGCGATGGTAGCGGCTGCGCGAATCCTGGCAGGAAATGCGCATCGTGCGGCTCGGGGCGGGAAGGCCGGAAGCGGGCGGGTAGCGCGGTGCTAGAGCGTGTCATGCACTTCTCCAGTTTGCCCGGGACGAAGCTGGACGGAAAAACGCCGGTCTTGCCCAGGCGATGTAACGGATGAAGAATGGGGTTCGTGGCGCCCCCTATCCGAGCTTGAAAGAGAACGCCCCGCGCAGCGGCAATACGAACTGCGAGAGCTGTCCAACGCGCTGCGCTGGCTGGCCCGCGCAGGCGTCGAGCTACCCGGGGCGAAGAACGGCTTCGTGCTTGCGCCGCGCGCCGGGTGGTCGAACGCAGCGTCGGCTGGCTCAATCGCTTTCGCAGGCTGGCGCGCGATGACGAGCGTCTGCCAGAAACTCTGGCTGGCCCGCACTTCGTCGTCTTTGTCTCGTTGATGCTCGCTCGCGCTGCCCGGTATTTTCGAAAGTGCATGACACGCTCTCAGCTCGATTGAGGCTCCGAAGAGGAGGCCTGTCGAAGCGAAGGAAATTCAGCGCCAGCGCGAAACGCTCGACGGCGCACTCGCGTTCATCGGAACGTATCGCAGATGCAATGAAGGATTGCCCGTCCAGCTCGTTAGCGATACGACATGTGTTCCGAGAGAGCCGAAGCAAGAAATTCCGTTGCCCGGCGCACTCGCGTCGGCACGAACCGACGCTTCGGCCAGACAAGACTGATGTCGCGCGGTTCGTGCATGAATTCGTCGAGCACAGTGACGATATCCGAATCGCGGAATTCCCCGACCAGCGATGCGCGATGAAACAGGCCGATGCCCACCCCCGCCGTCACGCCGGCCAAAATCGCTTCCGCACTGTTGGAGGACAGATTGCCATGCACCGGTACGCTGAAGCGACCGTCTGCCCCCGTGAACGGCCACTCCGCCATCTCGCCGTAAATCAAGCAGTTGTGATCGGCCAGATCGGCCGGCGTCGTCGGGATGCCATGTTGCTCGAAGTAGCGGCGGGAGCCGGCACACACGAGTGCCGTGCCCGCCACGCGGCGCACCACGGAATCCGGATCATTGACCTGGCTGACGCGGATTGCCAGATCGATCCGGTCTTCCACCATGTCGCGCAACGCATCGGACAACACCATATCGATGCGTAAGCCTGGATGTTGCGACAGCAATTCAGGAATCAGAGGCAGCACGTGCAAGCGCCCGAATGTCGAAGGCGCGGCAATGCGAACCAAGCCGGAAACATCCTGCACGCTGCTGGTCAATTCGCCATCGGCCGCCTGGATTTCGTCGAGCAGCGGCTTGGTGCGTTCGTAGTATTTCTGGCCTTGATCGGTCAGCGTCACCTTGCGCGTGCTGCGGTGGAGCAGCGCGACGCCAAGACGTTTTTCCAGCGCATTCACGGCCTTGCTAATCGTCGATTGCGAATCGCCGGTCTTGCGTGCCGCCGCGGAAAATCCGCCGGTTTCGACCACCATGATGAAGGCGTTCAATTCCTGGAATCTATCCATTCTTGTTTGGAATAGGTTTTATGAGATATCG
Organism: Burkholderia perseverans; assembly: GCF_022870505.1. Taxonomy (NCBI): domain Bacteria; kingdom Pseudomonadati; phylum Pseudomonadota; class Betaproteobacteria; order Burkholderiales; family Burkholderiaceae; genus Burkholderia; species Burkholderia perseverans. Next base: position 2,206,688 of record NZ_CP045093.1, on the reverse strand, counting down.
ACAGATTATCACCAGGATGGAAGGCAATTAGCATTCTCCTCACGCGAACATACAGGCGGGAGGAATGCCATGTCGTACTCGATCATCGGTTTTGGTGCCGTGGGACAAGCGCTTGCCCGCGCCTTCGCCCGCCAGAACATCGAAGTCACCGTTGCCGGCCGGCGCGCCCTTGAAGCGCTGGCACCGCAAGCCGGAGCAATCAGCGCGAGCGTCATTCCGGCGACGTTGCACGACGCTTTGCGAGCCGATGTCATCTTCCTCGCCGTGCCATTCCAGGAGCACGTCGCCATCGCGAATGCGCTGCCAGACTGGCAGGGCAAGACGATCATCGACGCGACCAACGCATACGGCGTTCCGGTCGAGGAACTCGGTGGCTTGCCGTCTTCCGCCGTCATCGCCAAAGCCTTTGCCGGCGCGAAGTTCGTGAAGGGCTTCAACCATCTGGCCGCCGGTTTGCTGGCCGCCGATCCACACGTCGAAGGGGGACGCCGTGTCGTGTTCCTCGCCAGTGACAACGAAAGCGCTGTGCCACCCGTCGCGGCACTTGCCGAACAACTTGGCTTCGGCCCGGTATGGCTAGGCAAGCTCAACGAAGGCGGCACGCTGGTGCAGGCGCGCGGTCGTGATTGGGCGCCCCTGATCTTCCAGGACCTGGTCAAGCCCGACTGACGCGGTACGCGCGTCCGACGCAATCCATCATCCGAACACACCGGGAAGACTCATGTACGAAACCATCCATTGGCCCGAGGCGATGAAGCCGAGCCGTTCGCCGATTCACTTCACCAACGAGTTGGAAGTTGCCGCTTCGGTCGAAACCATCTGGGATTTGCTCACCGACCCGGCCGCGTGGCCGGGCTTCTATCCCGGCGTCCAGCACGTGCAGTTGCTCGACGGACACACCTGCTTCGGTGCCGACACACGCTTCGAGACCAATCTGGCCGGGCAGGATGTTTACGCCTCGGTGCAGGAGTACGAAGCGATGACGCGCATCGCGTGGGGTGGCTATCCGAAGATCGCCGAGCATTCCAAGGCCTATCACGCATGGATCATCACCCCCACCGCCAACGGCTGCCACCTGTGGACGGAAGAAACGATGCAAGGCCCGCACTGGATCGAATTGGCCAAGCAAGCTCCGGACATCTTCTGGCTCACCCACGAAAAGCTGCTCAAGGATTTGGCCGCCGTAGCGGTCGCCCGCGAAGCATCACGTGCCTGAGATTTTCAACACAACCGGGATTCCGAACATGATCGACAAAGTCATCTGGCCCGAGCGCTACCATCCTAGCGTTTCGTCCATCTACGCGCTCAACGACATCGACGTGAAAGCACCGCCGGAAGTGGTGTGGAAGCTGCTCGTCGACGCAGAACACTGGTCTCGCTATTTCCCCGCCGAAGACCAGGTGAAGATCCTGTCCGGTGGATCGGAACTGGCGCTGGGTACGCGCTACCACCGCGTGACGGTTGGCTATCCGATGTCGCTGACGGTAACCGAATGCGTGCCCGGCCGCAGGCTCGCATGGGCGACGACCGTCGATGGTGACGAAACGGGTTCCAGCGCCTATCACGGCTGGGTCATCACGCCCACCGAAGACGGCTGCCATGTACTTACCGAAGAAACGCAGCAAGGCGAATTCTTCCTCGACGTGATCGGTTGTCGATATCCCGGTGCGTTGTATCGCTACCACCAGGACTGGGTCGAATGCCTTGCCCACGCGGCCGAAGCCGAGGCCGCGCGCGCGGCCGCTTGATCCGCCTTCCATTGGAGAAGCATCCCATGCACATCGAACTCAAGAACCGCACGGCCATCGTGACCGGTTCCACCGCCGGCATCGGTCGCGCGATTGCAGAAGGACTGGCTCGGGCCGGTGCTGCGGTCGTGATCAACGGCCGCACGCAGGAACGCGTGGATACCGCGCTCCGCGAAATGCGCGCACGGCTGCCGTATGCCGAGTTGCGCGGCGTTGCCGCGGACGTCGCCACGACAGAGGGCTGCGCCGCGCTGATCGCGCAAGCACCGTACGCCGACATCCTCGTCAATAACGCCGGCACCGCACGCCCGAATAATTTCTTCGACCATACCGATGCCGAATGGCTCGACCTGTTCCAGCTCAACGTGATGAGCGGCGTGCGCTTGTCGCGCCACTATTTGTCGAAGATGACGGCGGGAGGCTGGGGGCGCGTGGTGTTCATCAGCAGCGAATCGGCGCTGAACATCCCGAAGGAAATGATCGATTACGGTGTGACCAAGGCCGCGCTGCTCGCGGTGTCGCGCGGACTGGCCGAACTTGTCGCCGGCAGCGGCGTCACCGTCAACGCGGTGCTGCCGGGGCCGACCGATTCGGAAATCCTGTCCAACTGGATGAAATCGGTTGCGCAGGAACAAAGCATCACGCCGGCAGAGGCCGAGCAGGATTTCCTGAAGACGATGCGCCCAACCACGTTGATCCGGCGTTTCGCGAGCACCGAGGAGGTCGCCAACATGGTGGTCTATGTCGCTTCGGAGCAAGCGTCGGCGACAACGGGTGCTGCGCTGCGCGTCGATGGCGGCGTATTGCGTTCCATCGCCTGAGAATTGGATTCGCGTGTGGGCCGGTGGTTAGAGCGTCGTGCCGCTCGTGGCGGGATGACGGCATTCACATATCGGCCGGATGCTTCGGATCCGAACGCCGATCCGTTCCGGCTTCGGTTGCGGCAAAAGCCGGTGATGGAATTGTTCCGGCAGACAGTGCGCGTTTCATTTTCCAGCTCGACACCCGGCGATGCCCGACTTTCGACGGTTACAGCCACGGGCGAATGGGCGGTTCGGACATGGATGGTCATCCACTGGCGATCGGGGCGATATTCATGCTGGCACGTTTGCCGGCGGTGCATGCGGTGCCGTTGAATGAGTCCACGGTTGACCGCCAACGCCAGCAGAGTCAATCGCAGACGCCCCTGCCAGGCCGTTGGAGGCTCCGCGCTCTCGACCGCGGGTGGCAGAGCGAGACGCGCGCCCTGGTCGACGGCCAGACCCGGCGTGGGTGCCGGCCTCAGGGCGCGGGTTGGTGGCCCTTTTCCATGTGGACGCCAGGCTGTCCGCTTCACGTTTCTCCTCACGCATTCCCGCCGCCTCCCGTGTTGCTGGCGCCTCCCGCCGTCGCCCGAGCCTTCTTCATCAGCGTCATCACGAATGGAAGACAGAGCGCGGTCACCATCGCGCCGCCGATAGCGTTGTTGGCCATCGAAGCGTGGAAATCGCTGTAGCCAAGCGTTGCCACGCCCGTGCCTGCCGCTGCCGAATTGCCGAGCACCGAGCCGAATAGCGACATCCGGGAGATCGTCTTTTCAATTGCGTCGCCCCATTCCTGGCCGTTAGGCCAGTGGGTCGGAGCGTGCGCGATTTCCATGTTGCTCACGCCGAGATGCCCGATGGCCTGTTCGAATACGCTGCCGGCGATCTTGTCCATGATTTCCCCCGCCGTGTTCGCCGCGACATACGAAAACAGCTGCAGCGGTGCTTTCTCGGCAAGGTGTTTCGAGGCCGCTTCCTTTTCGGTCTGGTTGCTCATCTCCGAGATGTCGTGTAGAGCATCCACGAACCCTGCCCCCGACATGCCAGTGGCACTTTGTATCCAGTTCACGAAGAACTGATTGAAACCGTAGGGCACCGTGTTTGCCAGTTGTGCGTACAACGGATCCATGTCGCGATTGCGCGGATCGTTTTCTTCGGGCGGCTTCGGCGAGATGTCGTAGGGCTTGATCGCGTTGGCGCCGTCGCGCAGCCCGGCATAAACGAAGGTACGCGTGATGGTAGGCAGCAGGTCGCGCAGTTGCCCCGTCTCCTTGGCGCTGAGCGCACTGCTGATCAGGCCCGCGATCTGCAGGCCGTTGCCGATGTCGGCCATGTTCGTGTTGGTGCCGTTTCGCCGACGCAGGCCCATCGAGACCAGATTGCCGATCCCGATCAGCGCGATCAGCGCGCCAGCCGCGGCTTCCTGTGCATGTTCGGTGCCTGGGGAGTGATGTTGCGCCAGGCGCACGATCGCGCTTACCACCTCGCGAATCGCCGTAGTGATCCCGACCGCCACCGCCTCGTGTCCGACCACGTGCGCCACGTTCTGGACCCAGCGCTGAAGATCGGTCACTTGCGGCGTCGCGGCGCCGTCTTCCTCGTGCGGAATCTCCTCTTCAGCGCCGCGACGCACGAGCTCGATTTCACCGTTGCGCGCCCGCGTGGTCGCAAGATTGTCCTGCATTGTGCTGCTCTGACCATTCCCGATGCGGCGCGGCGCAGGCGGCCCGTCGCGGCGAGGCGGGTTTTGGGTCGAGGGGCGCGGGTAGGGGGCCTGTCTCGGTGTCGGGTCGCTCGCGCGCATGCGTGGTTGGGTGGACGTCGACAACGATGGCGGCGGTGTCGTTTCCAGCGGCGCGAGCCGTGAAGTGAGCGTGGCCGCGAATGCGTCGGTGTCGATTGTGCCGGTGCTGTTCGCCGTGATGGGCGTGTTGGCGGGTCCGGTCGGCGAGGGCGTCCCCGACGTGCCGCCGTTCAGCGCCAGCCTCGATGCGAGCGAGGCGGCGAAGGCATCGGTGTCGACCGCAACGTTGCCTTCCGTCGCGTTCGGCGTGTTGGCGGGTCCGGTCGGCGAGGGCGTTCCCGACGTGCCGCCGTTCAGCGCCAGCCTCGATGCGAGCGAGGCGGCGAAGGCATCGGTGTCGACCGCAACGTTGCCTTCCGTCGCGTTCGGCGTGTTGGCGGGTCCGGTCGGCGAGGGCGTTCCCGACGTGCCGCCGTTCAGCGTCAGCCTCGATGCGAGCGAGGCGGCGAAGGCATCGGTGTCGACCGCAACGTTGCCTTCCGTCGCGTTCGGCGTGTTGGCGGGTCCGGTCGGCGAGGGCGTTCCCGACGTGCCGCCGTTCAGCGTCAGCCTCGATGCGAGCGAGGCGGCGAAGGCATCGGTGTCGACCGCAACGTTGCCTTCCGTCGCGTTCGGCGTGTTGGCGGGTCCGGTCGGCGAGGGCGTCCCCGACGTGCCGCCGTTCAGCGTCAGCCGCGACGCGAGCGAGGCGGCGAAGGCATCGGTGTCGACCGCAACGTTGCCTTCCGTCGCGTTCGGCGTGTTGGCGGGTCCGGTCGGCGAAGGCGTTCCCGACGTGCCGCCGTTCAGCGCCAGCCGCGACGCCAGCGAGGCGGCGAAGGCATCGGTGTCGACCGCAACGATGTCGTTCGTCCCGACAGGGGTGGTGGTCGGGCCGGTCGGCGTCGGCGAGGCGGACGGTTCCGCATGCGGTTGCAGGGCGGTCAACAGATCGGCGACGAAACGTATCGCCTCGCCGCCCGGATCCTCGGAAGCGCTCAGCCACTCGTTGCCGGCTTCCGGCGTGGAAGCCGGCTCCCTTGGCGATTCGCTTTCCCCGAGCGCCATCGAACGAACCGAAGCGGACGAATCCGATGACGCCGCACCGCCGATCCGCTCCTCGACCGCGTGTTGGATATGGCGCGCCATCATGTTCTGCAGTGGCGACAGATTCTGCGGCGGCGACTCGATCAACCCATGACGCATCGCGATCGCGCTGTCGAACGCGCTGTCCGACGTGCTGCGCGCGCGCGTGGCAGTGTCCGTTTCCGCCTGCGCCGCCTGCGGCCGGTTGTCGAGCGAGTTCGCGCGCAGCCTGCGCTGCTGCTGTAGCGCCAACGTGGAGTTGTTCTGCTGCGTTGGCTGGGCGGTGGGGCGCCCGACTTGCTGCGTAGGTGCATGCTGCTCCTGCTGCGGCAGGTCGGTGCGCGACCGAATCGGACTCGAACTGCCGCTGATCGAAGGAGACGGAGGCATGGCGAAGCTCATTGTGCGTTGAGAATCTCGCAACTATAGGAAGTCGACGCCCGTGTCACAAAGGTGGAACGAAGCGGCTAACCGCGAAGCGAACTTGCGGATGCGGCGACAGAAACGCGCTTCCGCATCTCGTATGAAGCGGTGAACAATCTCGTCGATCAATGCGAGGGAATGATGCAATCCGGCACTGCGTTCTCCGGTTCTGATCGCGGCGATCGCGTTGATGGCCGAGCAGCGCGACTGCATATCGGAGAGCGAGGCGCGCGGTAGTCGACAGACAGATATGGCGCGGGTAAAGCCGGCCCTGCGTGGTATTCCAGGCATCGTTTTGATGCGGTGCTAGAATCCGCGCGGAAACGGCGGACGGCTTCGGGAACGGCGATGAGAGAGTACGGTGCGGATCTGGTATCGAGGTCGGTGGCGCGGCTCGGCGACATGCGTGTCGAGGTGGTCCGGCGCCGGCTCGCGGCCGGGGCGCCCGCGGCGATCCACGTCGCGCTCGACCGGCACGCGATCTACGCCGAACTGAGCACGGGCCTGCGCTGCGAGCGGCGCGTGGCCGGCGGCGCGCCGGTGCGGTTCGTCACCGAGCCCGGCCTCGTCTCGTTCCGGCCGGCCGGCGCCGAAGTGCGCGGCAGCACGACCGGCGACGGCATCGTCACCTACGGCGTGGTGCTGATCGATCCGCACCACGACTGGCTCGATGCGCTGCGGCCCGCGTTGCGGCCGGTGACGGCGCTTCGCAGCGCGCGCGTGTGGGCCGAGATCGCGCCGCTGCTCGCCGAGTGCGAGGCCGATGGATGCGAGGCCGATACGCCGGCCCGGCCGTTCGCGGCGCTCTACGCGCAGGGCCGCGGCCTCGCGCTGCTGGCCGCGCTGGCCGACGAGAGCGGCGCCGCGCCGCCCGCCGCAGATGGCGATGCACGTGTGGCCGCCGCGCTGGCCTGGATCGACGACAACCTCACGCGCGAATTCTCGCTGACCGATCTGGCCGAGGCGGTCCACCTGAGCGTCTCGCAACTGGTGCGCGTGTTCGGTCGGACGCTCGGCGTCACGCCGATGCGCTATGTGTCGGCGCGGCGCGTGCGCGAGGCGCAGCGCCTGCTCGCGCAAACGAACTGGCCGGTCGCGCGGATCGCCGCGCATCTCGGCTACGTCGACCCGAGCCATTTCACGCAGCGCTTTCGCAGCAACGTCGGCGCGACGCCGGCCGCCTGGCGGCGCCGCGCGCGAGGCGGCTGACGCGAGACGCGGTGCGGCCCGGCGCTATTTGAGGCGGTTGGGGGCGCGCTCGCGGGGATGCGTGAGCACGGCGAGAAGGACAGCAAGTCAAAGCAGGCCGGCGCGATGCCGGCCCGCGTGCGCGGTGAACGCGCCGCTCAGGCGGCCTCGCCGGCCTTGCAGACGATGCGAGTCGGCGCGGGCTGAGCCAGATGCCGGAGCAGCTTCGTGACCATGGCCACCACCACCGCCGCGAGGATCACGAAGAACACCGCGAGCGGCGTCAGGTTGTGGACCGACACGAAGCCGGCCAGCCCCATCATCGCGGCCGAGACGAGCAGCAGCGCGCAGCCGAGGATCGCGCTCGTCAGCCCGGCGATATGCGGGAACAGCGAGTTGCCCTTGGCCATCAGCGTCGGGTACATCGCGCCGGCGCAGAAACCCATCACCATCACCGGCAGCGCGAGCGTCCAGACGCGCAGGCCGATCGTCAGCGCGAACACCAGCATCGCGAGCGACGCCGCGGCCATCACGTAGGCACCCACTCGCAGCCGCGTTTCCGAATTCGGCAGCGCCGCGCTCTGGATCCGGTTCGACAGGCCGCCGAAGAAATACATCGCGCCGATCGCGAGCGCGAGATAGCCGAAGTAGGTGGGCGGCTTGTGCAGCGTGCTCTGCACCATGAACGGCCCGACGATGTTGAACACCAGCAGGATGCTGTAGCAGACGCCCTGCGCGAGGAAGCAGCTCTGGAACACCGGGCTCGCCAGCACCTTGCCCGCGTTGGTCGCGAGCGTGCGCGGCGCGAGCCGCACCGGCTGCTTCAGCGTCTCGCGGAAGCGCCACAGGATCGCCCACATCGTCAGCGAATAGATCAGCAGGAACACGAGGCAGGCCTGCCAGCCGAACCAGGTCTGCAGGTGCGCGCCGATCACCGGCGCGATGATCGGCGCGACGCCCCAGGCGATCGCCATGTAGGTGAACGCATGGACCAGCGCCTGGCCCGAGAACGAATCGGTGATGATCGCCTTGGCCAGCAGGTTGGTGGTGGCGATGCCGAAGCCCTGCAGGCAGCGCGCGAGCAGGAAGGTCTCGAGGTTCGGCGCGGCCAGCGACAGCAGGCAGCCGATCGTATAGATCACGAGCCCGAAGCCGAGCACGCGCTTGCGGCCGTGGGCGTCGGCCACCGGCCCGAAGATCAGCTGGCCCAGCGCGTAGGCCGCCATGTAGCCGGAGACGCTCGACTGGATCGCCTGCGGCGAGGTCGAGAAGTAATGCGCCATCGCGGGCAGCGCGGGCACGTAGATGTCGATCGCGAGCTGTCCGGCGGACGCGAACAGGCAGATCAGGAACAGCAGGAAGCGCGGCGAATTGGCGGCGCCCGCCTGCGTGGAGCGGCTTGGAGTATCGGGGTTCATGACGGCATCGGAGAACGGGGCGGCGGCGCGCGAAGCGGGGCGTGCAAGGCTCGTGCCGGTTCGCATGGCGAACATCGGGCAGGGCGCGCGGCGTCGGTGGCGTATTGTGCCTGTCATTTTGAAACTGGATGCGATTCCCATTGCGCAGGCAGGGAATGGCGCGCCTCGCGGGTGGCGGCGGTTCGCGAAGGATCGTGACGAAATCGGTCAGATAGCGCGACGACCGCGTGGCTTGGATGCCTTGCCGGATCCAGCGAGAACGGCCGGGGCCGCGATGCCCGGCGGCTGACGAAGCACGGCCACGCAGTCGTGGCCGTGCGCGCCGCCTGCGCGCGCGAGCCGTGGCCGGCCCGCGCGCGTCACGCCTCGCGTCAATGCGCGAAGTCGGCGTGGCTCTTGATGAACGTGTTCAGCTGCGAGATATCGATGCTGCCGAAGCCCGTCGAGCCGTCCCAGCCGGCCGCGGCGGCGAAGCCCTTGTAGCTGCCGCTGCCGTTGTTGCCCGAGGTCACGTCGTGGACCAGCGACGGCGTGCTCGGGAAATACTGGTAGATGCTGGCGGCCGGGAAGCCGAGCGCGTTGCCGTTGGCCGACTGCAGGCGCGCCCAGATGCCGACGAAGATCGGCGAGGCGAGGCTGGTGCCGCCCACCTGGTTCGGGTTGCCGCTCGAATCGGTGGTGCTGCCGTTGTAGTAGAGGATCGCGCCGGTGCTCGCGGCCGCGTCGAACGCGATGTCGGGCAGCGCCCGCGCGCTCGACGAGCCGGTGATGCTCGAGGTCTGCCATGACGGCGCGGCTTCGAGCGTGCTGTAGCCGCCGCCCGTGGCCCACAGGCGCTTGGTCGAATCGTAGTCGCCGGCGTTGTCGTAGTAGCCGATCGCCTGCAGCCCTTCGTTCCAGACCGTTTCGTTCGCCCAGCTGCTGCCCGAGGTATAGAGCGTGGTGCCGCCCACCGCGATCACGTAGGGCGAGCTGGCCGGCGCCGACACCGAGTAGTGCGTCGTGTTCGGCACGCCGCCGATGCCCGACACGCGGCTCGTGCTGCATTCGTAGGCGCCTTCGTCGCCGCTCGACACCGAGAACGTCTGCCCCTGCGCCACGGCCTGCTTGAAGATGTTGTTGTCGGCGGCGCGGATGCTGGTGCCGTCCGCATCCGATTCGCACCAGCCGAGCGACACGTTGATCACCTTCGCCTTGTTGTCGGTCACGGCGCGGTTGAACGCGTTCGAGATGTCGTCGAGCAGCGCCTGGTCGGTCCGCGCATCGTCGGGCGCGTTGTAGAAGATCACCTGCTGCACCGCGCCGCCCGCCGCGCCGACGATCGACTGGCTGTCGAGCTGCCATTCGAGGTCGCCGCTGTTGTAGGTGCGGCCCGAGCCGCCCGTGTTGACGACCGACGACGACACCTTCGCCAGCCCGTTGCGGCTCGCGAACGTGTTCAGGTCGCTGACCGTCTGGCTCTGGTTGCCGTAGGTGATGATGCCGACGGTGGTGTTCGCGGCGGTGGGCGTCGAGCCCGCGTCGTAGATCGACGAGAACTGCACCGGGTTGTGGCCGGTGGCGGTGCCGGCCGCGGCCGCGCGCACGGGGCCCGCCGCGCCGGTCGACGAATCGGTCGGCGAACCCGCCGGCAGCAGGTGGTGGAAGGTGTGCGCGACCACCACGTTCTGCAGGCCGAGCACCGTGTCCACCACGTTGCCGAGCGCGCTCGGCACCTGCGCGTCCTGCGCGTTGGCGAACACGCGGCGGCCGGTGCCGGTGGTGAACTGCTCGAGCGTGGTGTTGAAGCCCTGCTTGACGGTGCCGGCCGTGCCGTCTGCCGTCACGAACAGGCGGTTCGGCGCGATCTGCACGTTGGTGAAGCCCGAGGCGCGCAGGTGCTGCGCGACCGCGTCGGCCTGCTGCTGCGTCGGGCCGTATTGCGCGGCGAACTGCTCGGGCGTGAGCGTGCCGGCGCCGCCGTGCTGCAGCTTCGCGAGGAACGCGTCGAGCTGCGCTTCGTTGCGCAGCTTCAGGCCCACCGTCACATGGACGATCGCGCCGTTGGCGAGCGCGATCGGCTGCGCGGTTTGCGCGGCGCCGGCTGCCTGCGCGAGCGAGGCGGCGCTCGCGCTCGCGGGTTGCACGAGCGGCAGGAACGCCTTGGTGCGGGTGGTGGTCCAGCCCTGCTGCGTGGCCGCCTGCGCGGCCGATGCGCCGAACGCGGCCAGCGCCGCGGAGGCGATCAGGAGCGTGGTGAAGTGCTGACGGGTCTTGCCGGAAACACGGTTCATTGCGGATTCCCCCTCGGAATGTTCGAACGACTTCGGTCACTGCCCGGCCGTCCCGCGGGATGCGGGTGCGCCGCCGGGCGCGCGCGTATCCGCCGGCGCGGTTGCGTCGGGCGAGATGCGCACGATGTGTGTCAATGGAACAATTGATGCGGATTGCTAAGCAATTCGTGTGAAGCCGTCACGCGGAAACGGGCTGGAACAGCCGGGTGAAGCCTGCCGCCGGGTATCCGGGGCGTCCCGCCAGCCGGTACGACACCGGTTTGCCGTCGCAACGCCGACGGACCGGTTTTGTTGGAATCGGGCGCGGTGTCCGGGCAGGCGTCAACACCCTTCACCGGCCGATTTCGTGGTGGATGGTAGCACCGTCAAATCAGCGTCACAAACTTTTTTCAAGAATATCTAAAAAAGTTAGATAGAGATGAGTGAATGGTATTTGTAATGAATAGAATGCCTTTGGTAAATCAACATCGATCCGTCAATCAAGGCAGGGTTAATTGCCAAAAGACCGGCCAAAACACGCTGCCATGGCGGATTGCGCGTGAGGAAACGAGGAATCGCGGAGCGCTGGAATCATCGAATCGATCGGCTGCGCGGTATATCGGCGGTGTTTGCCGTTTCGATAAGGCGAATCACGCACGGTTATCGATAAACGTGCTGATCGATATGGCGAGAGAGGTGAAATCGCGAAGCATGCCGCGATATTCGACGACGGTACCGGCGAGACGAGGGAGGGCGGGAAGGTGTGCCCGGCAGCGAAGCTGCCGGGCCTGCGATGCGCCGGCGAGGCCGCGCATCGCGGGTACCGGCCAGCACGCGCGCGATGCGTGCCGGCCGGCGCGTGGCCGTGCGAGGATCAGCGGCCGGTTTCCTTCAGGTATTGCGTGCGGGCCGCCACCGCCGTGTTCGCGAAGTCGGAGAACACGCCGTCGATGCCGGCGCGATAGGCGTCGAGATATTCGCCCACCGGATCGCCCTTGTACTTGCCAGGCAGGTAGCGCGCCTCGTTACGGAACGTGTACGAATGGACGAACAGGCCGGCCTTGTGCGCGTCGGCGATCAGGCTGGTCGGCGCGACCGAGTTCACGTCGGCGAGCGAGCCCGTGTAGGCGGTGCCGTCGGCGTTCTTGTCCTTCCACGGCGTGACCTTCCAGGCGAACACCTGCGGCTTCCACGGGCCGATGCCGTCGGCGTAGGTCTTCACTTCGGCGAGGCCGGCCGGCGTGAGCAGGTCGCCGAACCAGCGCGGGTCGCCGTTGAGGGTCCAGCTGTACGGGCGGCCGTCGACGAACGCGTAGTCGTCGTTGGTCTGGTAGATCATCTCGCCCGTCTGGTAGTTGACCGCGTTGCCGTCGATCAGCTGCACCATCCGCGTCTGCACGCCGAGCGCGCGCAGGTACTTCAGGCTGTCCGGATCGAAGCTCTGCACGAACACCGGCGCGCTGCGGCTGTTCAGGTTGTTGTCGTTGAGGAACTTCGCGATCGCCACCTCGAACGGACGCGTGCCGGCCGCGCCGCAGCCGTTCGCGATCGCCTGCTGGTTGTTCCAGTACGGGTTCTTCGCTTCGGGATAGATCGTGAGCGGCTTGCCCGTGACGGCCGACTTCGCGCGCGCGATGTCGTAGACCTCCTGCATCGTCAGGATCGGATACTGGCCGTTCAGCGCGGTCGGACGCACGTCTTTCGCGTCGAACGTGGTGCCCCGGATCCATTGCTTCAGTTCGGCCACGGTGAAGTCGGTGATCGACCAGTCGTTGGTGTGATCCTCACCGTCCACGATCAGCGATTTCAGCACCGATTTCTGGTTGCTCGGGTCGGTCAGGTCGCTCAGGTAGGTCGACGGGCCGGTGGTCGCGGTGGTGGCCCACTTCACCGCCACGCGCACGCCCGGCACGGTGCGCTTGCGCGATGCGACGTCGGCGTTGGTCTTCGCCACGTCGGCGATGTTCGTGTTGTCGCTGAGCCACGGGTTGTGGCGCGCCACGAGCACGCAGTCCTTGCTCAGGTGCAGGTCTTCCTCGAGCGAATCGGCGCCGGCGTTGGCCGCGCCTTCATACGACACTTCCGTCTCCTCGGGGTAGAGGCCCGGCAGGCCGCGGTGGCCGATCACGAGCGGCGGGTTGCCGTCGAGCGTCTTCAGCGCGGTGGGCGTGGCCTGGACCGGCTGCGTGACGGGATCGTCGCCGCCGCCGCAGGCGGCCAGGGTCACGCTGCCGACCAGCGCGATCAGCAGGCACGAGATGCCGGTTCGGGACAAGGTCATGGTGGGCTTCTTTGTCATGTGGTGGGTGATGGGTTATCGAACATGAACACGCGGGCTGACTGCCGACGGCCGGCGGGCCGCCGATGGACGAGCGGGCACCGCCGTCGTTGTGAAACGACGGCTGATACGCGGTAAACATTGAAAGTCGAACGCGCCGGACGGCGCTCCTTGCTGACGTTCTTGTTTTTCGAGTATTGAATCAGTAATTAACGAATCTTAGTTTTGTAATGTGACAAAAAATGGGTTGGGTGGGCGGGGGCCCGCCAGGTCGGGATGCATGGGAATGGGCTGGCGGCCGGGAGCCGCCAGCCTTTCAGCGAGGTTTCGTGCCGGGTGGAACGCGGCGAGGTAGTGCCTTTCGATGGCGCGAGCGGACGCTTTCTTTTTGATTGCTTCGGGTTGGCATCCATCGCTTCGCGCAAGCGCGCCGGCACCGTGGTTCGGGCCGGCGCGCGCTGTTTTTTCCGTCGCTCAGGACGGCTCGACGAGCTTCACGATCGGTGCTTGCCGCCGTGCGCGGGCGGCATGGCAGAGGGGGTCGCGACGGGGGCGACCGCCTGCATGCCGCCGGCATCATGCATGCCGGGGCCGGCGAGCGAGATCGGTTGCAGCGCCGACGGCATCGGGCAGACGCCCGCGAACCCGCTCGCGGCCAGGCCGCTCAGGGGCAGCACCGCGCAGAGCAGCAAGACGAGGAGGGGCGGGAGCCATCGCATGGCGCGGATTCTAGCCGGCCATATTGTTGGTGTCGGCGCGCCCGCGAGGGTGCGAGGCATGGTGATGGACCGTATGTGAGGCCCGTGCAAGCTCGCGTGGAGTTCCGGGTACATGTCACGTTACGTGGTGACATATCGCGCAGCCGAGGCGGCCGCCAGGCCGTCCGCGGGGCTCGCACGAATCCCGACAAACCCAATGCCGGCGCGCCTTTTCGCGCGATCGGCCGGTGCCTGCCGCGCGCTGGTACGAATTCTGCTGATTACGTCATACGAGCGCCACGAAACTGGCGTAACGGCGTAACCCCGCGGGCCACCCGATCGCATCCGCCCGCTCAACCGCAGAACGGAACGAACATGGATACCTGCCCGAACCAGTCCGACGTGCAATTCCAGGCCTTTCTTGCGCGACTGCTCGCCCAACCCGAGCCGGCCGCATGGGGCGAGAAGCAGCAGATCGAACTCGACATGGCGCGCGCGCTGTCCACCAACATGCTGCGCGTCGCGGAGCATCTGCAGACCGACACCAGCGATACCGACGGCTGGCTCACGCTCTATCGCTACGGTCGCGCGCTCGACTTCATCCTGTCCTCGCTCGCCGCGTGCCGCGAGATCCAGCCGCGCACGCTGCGCACGATCCTGAAGCTCGCGCGTTTCGAGGTGGACGTCAACTACCCGGAGTGAACCGGGCCGCAAGAAGCCGCGACGAACCTCGTGGCTTCGCGGTTTCGCGGCCCATGCCCGGCCCGTGCCGGGCTCATGTTCAGTTGTAGCCGAGGATCGCGCTGGTCTCGACCTCGGGCCGCTCGGAGGCGCTCGTCGCCAGCGCGCAGGTCGGATTGCGCAGGACCGCCTCGTAGGGCGTGACGGGCTTCACGGTGCCGTCGGGCGGATGATCCGCGCCGATGGCGATGTGACGGGAGTCGGGCGACGAAAGGGCGGGCATGGCGGGTCTCCTGCGCTGAAGATCGAATGGACTGCGACGGTCGTTCTCGGGGCCGGCAGCCGAACGCCGCACGACCGACATCACGACGTTTCCGGCGGCATCGTCAGCGCGGCATCGCAACCTCGCGGGCGAGGTCACCGGACCGTGTTACAGCGTCGTGACATCCACTATCCCAGATCCGGCAAGCCGCACCAAGCAAGTAATCCTTATTCGTGCCTTCAGGTTTTCTGATGGCAACGGTGGAAGCATCCAGCCAAACGCATGGCTTCGCATCGGGTCGTGCGAGCCTGTCAGCCACGATCGCGACAGTCCCCGATGGTGTTCTCACGCGGAATCGGCCTGCCTCTCAAGTTCCGCAAAATGCGTCCGTCAATCATTGACATAGGTCAAATTCGCAAGCGGATCGCAATTGCTTTCTCGATACCCGATGGCTTTACTGACGTGTCGGGGCGTATCGAATCGGTGAGCTGAAAGGGCTGGTTCGATGCCGGGCAACACTGCCGGCTCTCGTGCGGAGAGAGCGAAGACGCGACCCGATCGGCGAGGTGCCGTTGCCAATATCACGATCAGACAATTGAGGTCAGGGGATGAGAGGTCTTACGGGGTACAAACTGAAGCTGAAGATTCAGGACCGTTTCCAGCAGCTCGGCGACAACCTTCCGCCTTCGCTCGAGGATGCCGAGGCGCGCGACCGGGCGGTCGCGAAAGTGCGCGAGCTGGGTCAGGCGTTCTTCGACATGTCCGAGGCCGAATATCACCAGTGGGCGGACCACTTGCCCGAGGATGAGTTCGTCGAATTGATCGCGCTGATGATCGGGCTCGCAAGGGAAACCGATTCGCTCGCGGGGTCGCCCGCGCCGCGCTGAACGCAAAACCATCCGTTTTCATCGGGCCGGCCGTCAGGAGCCGGCTTTTTTTCGTCTGCGATCGCAATTCGGGGGGGGGCGCGCGAGACAGGCCGTCATGCGAAGCGGCAGGGTTGCCTTCCGTATGACCACGCTTCGAAAAAACGGTGGACGAAACCGCGTGCCAATGAAAAACGGGACGGCGCGCGCGCACCATCCCGTCCGAAACCGCGTACCGCGCCGCAACGTGGCCCTACGCCCCGGCGCACCGCGCATCCTGCCTGGCCGCTTACTGCACGTTGAATGCCGGCGACGTGGTGACGATGCCGCTCACCGTGCAGTTCGGCGTCAGCGTCGCGCCGTTGAACGTCAGCGACGACGGCGGCGTCGTGCCCGACTGAGCGTTGTTGAAGGTCGTGGTGACCGAGCTCGGGCCGCAGGTGCCGAGCAGCGATGCGCTGACCTGCACGTTGCTGATCGTCAGCTGCGTGGCCGACACCGCCTGACCGGTCCACGGCGTCGTGCTGCTGGCACTGCCCGTGATCAGCCCGCAGAGGCCGCCGCCGCCGAACGACGTCGACGTGATGGTGACGGCACCGGTCGACGTGATCAGGCCGTTGAAGGTCGCGGTGCAGCTGGTGCTGATCGTGCCCTTCGTCAGCGTGGTGGCGCCGGTGGCCGAGAACGGCTCACCGCTGGCGCTCAGCGGGTTGCCGTTGGCGAGTGTCACCGTGACGGCGAATGCCGGCGCGGCGAGCGCCGACGAGACAGCGAGAGCAACGACAAGGGAAGCCACTTTTCGAATAGTCATGATGCGTGCCTCAATTGACGATTGGCGGCGAACCGCCATGGGTAAGCGGACATCGGGCGGCGTACCGCCCGCGTTCCGCGAAAAACCGGATGCATCCGCGCGGATGCGCCCGGTCGAAACTGTCCTGTCGTACCGGCCGACGGCCCCCTCGGCTCGCGTTGCCGGCCGCTAATCCGACGCTCCCGGCGCGCCGCGCATCATCCGATGCATCACGCCATGCCGCGTTCCAATCCCTGCGAGATCAATAGGTGTCCTACCGATCATTTTGTTTGCTAAATCGGCGACAGACACGCTGCCGCCGATTCGTTTCGATGCCGTCTTTTCGTTACTGCACGAACGCGCCGACCGTGAAGAACGGGTTGTACTGGCTGTTGTTCATCACCATCGCGTACACCTCGCCCACCTTGATCGCCCAGCCGGTGTCACCGCTGTGGAAGATCGCGACGGGGCCGCTGCTGTTGCTCGCGTCGAAGTCCTGCAGCGCGGTGACCTTGACGAGACCCGGCGTGGCCTGCGTGTAGTCGAGCGAGAACGTGCTGGTGCTGTTGGACGTCAGTGGGTTGATGAACGCCGCCGTCGCACCGTTGAACAGCGTCGACGTGTAGTTCGCCCCGAACGTCGAGACCGCGGTGCCGTCCAGGCAGTTGCCGGCGGTGGGCTCGAAGAACGTGCCGCTATAGACGCCCGGCAGGTTCGGATGCGGCAGCGAGGCGTTGAAGCTCGCATCGCCCACGGCCGGTGCGCCGGAGTTGCCGTCGTTGGCCACGATCCCGCAGGCTGACGCGCTGGTCGCGCCGATGAAGCCGCCCGTGAGCGAGTTCGACGCGATCGTCGTGGCCGGCGCCAGTGCCGAGATGCCGATTTCCGCGTCCGCCACCGTGTTCAGCAGATCCGAGATGTCGGCCGGCACGAACGCCTGCCCGACCCGGATCACGATCGGGATCAGCGCGCCGCGCAGCTTGCCGACGATCATGATGCCCTGCGCCTGGCTCGGCGCCAGCAGCACGATCGGCTGGCCCTGGCCCGCGCTCGGATACGGCGAACTGGCCGAGGTCGGCTTGCTGACGAACACGTTGTCGGGCGAGCCGTCGGCGTTGGTGCGCAGCGCCCACGGCGTGCCGGTGGTGCGGCACGAGTAGTCGCTGCCCGGCGTGATCGTGCAGGAGCCGTCCGCGTTCAGCGTCTCGTTCCAGTTGATCACGTCGGGCTGCCAGCCTTGCGGCTTCGCCGTCTGGTACGAGGTGCCGGTCGGCGACAGGTGGACGCCCAGTTCGTTGTAGTTGCCCGCCACCTTGGTGAAGTCGGTCTCGGTGTCGGTGAAGCCGATGAACGGGAAGAAGTCGAACGTGCGCGACGGCACGGCGCCGAGGTTGCCGAGCAGCGCGACGCCGTCGAACTCGATCGTCGCGCCCGGAATCCCGCCGCCCACCACGCCGTTGCCGACGAACAGCGTCGGCGGGTCGGCGGGGTTGATCGTCACCGAGTAGCTGCCGTCCGCCGAGGTGCCGTTGTCGAGCACGAACGCGCAGCGGTTCTGCTCGGCGGTGGGCAGCGTGGTGGCGCGGTGGAACGTGCCGGTGACGGTCTGGCCGGCGCGCGTGACGTTCACCTGGCCGGAGCTGGTCGGCACCGACGACAGGATGAACTGCATCTGGTACGTGAGCTTGGTGGTGTCGAACTGCACCTTCATGTATTCGCCGCTGCCCGAGCCGCCGGTGTAGGTGGTCGAATAGTCGAGCGCATCAGGACAGAGTTTGTTGGTGACGGTCGTGGTCGTCGTCGAGCCGCTGGCCGGGCAGCTGCTGCCCGAGCATTGCGGGACCTGAATCGCGGCCGGCGCATCGCCGCTGTCGCCGCCGCCACATCCGGCGAAGAACGGAATTGCGAGCACGAAACAGGACAGCAGCGCGGTGCGCGGCTTGGTGTTGCGGAACATACCCCCTCCTTGTTGGTGATATCAGGTGTTTTTCGTCGGTCGTGTGCGAACCCGACAGCGGCTCGCGAATGCGGCGGTTCGACCGGCGATCTCCGTGTACGTGGCCGGCGGCACCCGGTTGCGGGGCGTGCCGGCTTGCGCGTCCGGAATTACGAATGCATGTTCAGGCGCCGCGCCCGTCGCGAATCGCGACGCCGCGGCCGACAATAATCGGATGTGGATGCCATGAAGGCGAAAGGAAGGACGTGAAGCGCCTCGTGCGCGCTGTCCGTTCCGGCGGGAATGACGGGCGATCGGTGCCCGCTTGGCCCCAGATATGTGTGCGTAGCATCGATGTCTCCGTCGGTACGCGCCAAGTGTTATTGGTGAATCTTGTTTCGCAAAACTATGATACGGACCGCCCACCAAGTAAATGGATGTCGAATTCCAAACGGACGGATGGCCGGAAATCCCCACCGGCAAAGGGTTTACCGGAAAAATTAAAACGAAGCAAAGTCGGCTCCGATTTCACTTGTCTGACAGGTCGCACGGTATGGCGGGCGTGCCGTCGTTGCGCCGCACTGCACAAAACGCCGTATTGATCCGCTTTTTCATCCGGCATGATGCAGCAAAGCAAAACGGTGTGGCGGGGGCCCGGATCCCGGGCGTCCCGGCTCGTCGGGACAGATGCCGGGCGATGTCGATGGCGCTGGAATCGGGCGATGGTTTGATGTCAGAATCGCGGCATCGTCAGCGCGGCGCGGCCGTCGCCGCCGACGATCGACAACCATCAAGCCTGCCGGCGTGAAAGGGCACTCACACTAGGTGGATAGCGCATGCAAGCACACATCGAAACCGTGGTCGGCCGCGCCAGCGAATCGCGCGCACCGCGTCTCGCGCAAGACTGGCGCCCTGACTTCGCGCGTATCCGTGGTCACGTCGCGCGCGCGATCGCGGACCAAATCGAGGAGGCGATCCGCGCCGGCGTGTTCCAGCCCGGCGACCGGCTGCCGAGCCAGCAGGCCATCGCCGATTCGCTCGGTTTCCATCCGAACACCGTCCATGCCGCGTTTCGCGAGGTGGCGCGGCGCGGCCTGATCAAGGGCTTCGCCGGGCGCGGCACGCTCGTGCTCGATCACTCGCTGAGCTGATCCGGGCCGCGTGATGCGCTGCCGCAACGGCCGGGCGCCGCTGCCGCGATCCGGCGGCCTCTAGCGGTCGAGCCGGGCACGCAGCATCGCCTTCGTTTCCGGCCATTCGCTGTCGATCAGGCTGAAGCGCGCCGAATTGCGCTTGCGCCCGTCCGGCATGATGCGCTCGTGGCGGATGATGCCTTCGAACTTCGCGCCGATGCGCAGGATCGCGGCCCGCGATTGCTCGTTCAGCTCGTCGGTCGTCAGCTGCACGCGCACGCAGTCGAGTGTCTCGAACGCGTGGGCGAGCAGCAGGTATTTCGCCTCCGTGTTGATGCCCGAGCGCTGCGCCGAGGCCGCGAGCCAGGTGTGGCCGATCTCCAGTTTCCGGTTCGCGCGATCGATCTTCCAGAAGCGCGTGCTGCCGACCACGGCGCCGGTGTCGCGCCGCACGATCACGAACGGCATGACAGTGCCGGCCTGCTCGCCTTGCAGGGCCCGGTCGAGGTAGGCGTCGATGGTGCTCGCGTCGGGCACGGCCGTGACCTTCAGATCCCATAGCTTGCCGTCGGCCGCCGCGCCCAGCAGCGCGCGAGCGTACTCGCGGCGCAGCGGGCGCAGTTCGACGAGACGGCCGACGAGCAGCGGGGTGGGCAGGGGGACGGGCAGTTCGGTCATGGCGAAGGCGGTGCAGGGGAGGGCGGGACCGGGCGATGATAGCGCGCCGGCGCGGCGCCCGGCTTGATCGGGCCGCCGCCGCCGGGCATCTCGAAGCAAGCGGTTTCGATTTCGTGAAGATATCCAGGATGCCTGATCAATTCAGCCGGCATTCGGAACGTGCCCCGAACCAGGTGGCTTCCGGCTTGCCGGGTGCCGGCCTTCGCCTGCTCCGAACGGGCGCCTGGGCGCCGCTGCCGGCCCGCGGCGCGAACCCGCCGCCGCGCGTGCGAAACGACGGCCCGCAACCAGTGCGAAACGTTTGCGCGCCGGAGCGGCGCCTCTTGTATCATGAGCGCCGCTTTCCGGCGGCCCGCCGCCCCGCGGCGCGTGCCTGGCCGCGCCGCGCGCCGCCGGATCCCTCGCTTTTCCACTTCCAGCTTCCGATCCTATGGACATCACTACACATCGAACCGGCAACGAGATCGCGATCACCGTGCGCCGCCCCGACACCCCCGGCCCGGTCCCCGTCATCGTGCTGTGCCACGGCTTCTGCGGGATTCAGGAGGTGCTGCTGCCGCGTTTCGCCGAGGCGTTCGTCGCGGCCGGCTACGCGGCCGTCACGTTCGACTATCGCGGCTTCGGCGCGAGCGGCGGCGAGGCGGGGCGCCTCGTGCCGGCGCTGCAGATCGACGACATCGCGACCGTGCTCGCCTTCGTGAAGGCGCAAGCGGGCCTCGACGCGGCGCGCCTCGCGCTGTGGGGCACGTCGCTGGGCGGCGGCCACGTGCTGGCCGCGGCGGCGGCCGACCCGGCGGTGAAGGCGGTGGTCAGCCAGTTGAGCTTCGCCGACGGCGAACAGGTGGTCACGCGCCACATGTCCGGCGAGCAGCGGCAGGAGTTCGTCGCGATGCTCGAACGCATGCAGGAGAAGAAGGCCGGCACCGGCCGCGAGATGTTCGTCGCGATCACCAAGGTGCTGACCGACGAGCAGTCGAAGGCGTTCGTCGAGACGATGCGCCGGCAATATCCGGCGATGGACATCAAGATCCCGTTCCTGACCGTGCGCGAGATGCTGAACTACAAGCCGGCCGAGGCGGCGGCGCGCGTCGCCTGCCCGGTGCTGGTGGTGGTGGCCGGTGAGGACGGCGTCAATCCGCCCGAGCAGGGCGTCGCGCTGCACGACGCCGTTGCGTCCGCAACCAAGGCGCTGCACGTCGAGGCCGGCGCCGGCCATTACGACATGTACGACGGCACGCATTTCGACAACAGCATCGCCCGGCAGCTCGCGTGGTTCGCCGAGCACGTCTGACGGCACGGCTGGCGGCACGTCGGGCGCGAGCCGGCTGAACGGCGGGCGGCGCGCGACGCACCGCCCGCCATCCCCGCGCCGCGCATCCTCGCGCGCCGCCGGCGCCGGTTTCCCGGCGCGGTGCCTGCCGCCCGGCGGCCCTGTCACGCTCAGTAGACGAAGTGCCCCTGCACGTAGACCATGCGCGGCGCGCCCACCATCCGGCCCGCGTTGCCGTCCACGTTGCGCGTGTAGTAGCGCGCGTCGCCGACGTTGTTGATGCCGGCCGTCAGCGTGCTGCCCTTCCAGTGCGGGATCTTCCAGTCGGCCTGCAGGTTCCAGACGCGGAAGCCCGGCACGCGGCCGACGCTGCCGTCGGCCGATTCGGCCACCGTGTTGGCCGTGTCCGAATACTGCGCGCTCTGGTGCGTGCTCGACACGTTGAAGGTCCAGTCGCCGCGCCGGTAGCGCATGCCGAGCGTGTCGGTGAAGCGCGAGTAGAACGGCACGTCGCGGCCCGAGAACTGGCCCGATTCCTGGATCGCCTTGGTGTAGGTGAAGTTCACGTAGGCATCGAGCCCGCGCAGCAGGCCGTCGTCGGCGAACGCGTAGTCGAACGCCGATTCGACGCCCTGGTGATGCGTCGCGCCGATGTTCTGGAAGGTGGCCGGCACCACCCCCACCACCTGCAGGATCTGGTTGTCGAAGCGCATGTTGAACGCGCTGACCTCGGCGTGGATCTGCCGGCTGGTCCAGCGCGCGCCCACCTCGAAGGTCTTCGCGGTTTCCGGCGCGAGCGGGTTGGTGGCCGACTGCGAATTGAGCTGCAGGTTCTGCACCGGCCCGAACGAGGTGCTGTAGTCGGTAAACAGCGTCAGCGCCGGCGTCAGCAGGTACGACAGGCTCACCGAGGGCAGCGGCTTGTTGTTCTTCGCGCCGAAGTCCTGGTTGAGGATGTCGTCGCGGCGCGTCGACTCGATGTGTTCGTAGCGGATGCCCGGCGTGAGGCGCCAGCGGCCGAACGCGATCTTGTCGTCGATGTAGGCGGCGTGCGCGTCGGTCGAATTGTCGAAGCGCGTGGTGCCGCTGATCGCGCCGCTCGCGATCGACTGGTTGAAGCTGTTGTCGGTGCCGCGCTCGCGGATGTAGCGGTAGCCCACCGTCACGTCATGCGTAGTCGGGCCGAGCGTGAAGCGCTGCGTGTAGCGCGGCTCGATGCCGAACACCGAGTAGGTGCGCGGCTGGTCCTGCAGCTGCGTGCGCGCCGAGTTGATCAGCGAACTGGTGCGGTAGCTCTCGTTGTAGTACGTGCGGATCTCGAACTCCTGGTTCGCCGAGATCGTGTTCAGGTAGCCGACGTCGAACGCCTTGCGGTCGCCGTACCAGAAGTCGGTCGGGCGCGTGTTCTGGAACGGATCGGCGTTGAACTGCGCCACCGTCAGGCCGCCCGGCGTGTGCGATTTGACGTCGTAGTACGAGAACTTGCCGTACAGCTCGGAGGACGGCGTGAGTTCGTAGCGCCACTTCAGCGCGAGGTCGTTCACGCTCTCGTCGCTGCCCACGCGCCAGTCGCGGCCGGCCATGCCCGAGTAGAGCAGCGCCACGCCGAGGCCGTTGTCCATCTGCGTGCCGAGGTAGGTGCTGTAGAGCGTGCTCGCGCCGCCGTGCGTGTAGATGTTCTCGCGCATCGTCGCGTCGGCCGTCAGGCCCGGCTTGTTCGGGACGTCGCGGGTGCGGAAGTTGATCACGCCGCCCACGTTCTGCGGGCCGTAGCGCACCGAGCCGCCGCTGCGCACCACGTCGATCGATTCGAGGTTGCCGAGGCTCACCGGCGCGAACGACATCTGCGGCTGGCCATACGGCGCGAACGCGAGCGGAATGCCGTCGAGCAGGATCGTCGAGCGCGGCGCGTAGCGGCCGGTCAGGCCGCGCACGCCGATGTTCAGCGAGATCGCGCTGCCCGCCGAGCCCGAGTTGTCGGTGGCCTGCACGCCCGGCACGCGGCGCAGCACGTCGCCGATGCTCGACGCGCCGCTCTGCTCGATCTGCTGGTGATCGACCACGGTGCGTGCGCCCGCGAAGGTCTTCACGCTGTTCTGCAGGCCGCTGCCGAGCCAGTCGCCCGACACGTTGATGGTGTCGAGCACGGCGGTCTTCTGCGAGTCCTTCGGGGCCGTCTCGGCGTCCTGCGCGAACGCCGGATCGGCGACCGACAGGCAGGCGAGCGCGGCGAGCGCCGCGCAGCGGGTCAGGCGGGGCGGGGCGGTGAAATGGCGGTCAATCCTTGCCATGATGCGGTGTTCCTTGGTGTTATCGAAATGGGTTGCGGTCGGGTGCGCGGCTGGCGAACGGGTACGGACGCGTCTCGCGGATGCCTCGTTTCTGCCGGTTTATCGGCGAACGATTGGCGTAATTGGAATGAGAATCATCTCTATCTGTAAGCGGATTGCGGCGGTTTCGTGGGTGCGCTGCCTCGGGTTTCGTCAGGGAATCGATCGGCCGGCGGCGGGCGAACGCGCGCCATTCGGCATGAGGAATACGGCTCAGTGAAACGCGGCGAACGGTGACGGTCGTGGCGTCGTTCGCGGTTCGGGCTGAAGGTCGACGCGCCGTGGCGTGCGGAGCCGGCGCCGGGGCGGGCGCGGTGCCGGCGTGGCCCGGGAGCGGCACCTGGCTGGCGTGATCGGGACGCGCTGGCTCGGTGCTGGCGGCGGTTCGGGAACCGCCGGATATCGAAGCTCGCGACTATGCCATCGATTTCATTTTGTTATATGAGATATTTTGATGGCAGCGATCTACCGGATCGATGAATCACGCGGCGGGTGTGGAAAGCCGTTCGACAGCGCGGTGCCGGGCTTTCGTCAGACCACGATCGGGGCGCTGTAAGCCGGCTTTCGTGCCGGCATCGGCGCCGCGATCGGACGCGGATCAGGCCGGCGGGAAGCCGGTGCGTTGCGGCTACAGATTCGCAAATGCGTGGATCGTGCGCGTGCCGTCCACGCCGGCCACCGTGAACGGCGCCGCGTCGAGCCATTCGAGCGCGGCCTCGCGCGAGGGGAAGTCGAGCACCAGCGGGCGGCCGGCCACGGTCGCGCCGTCGGCCTCGAGCAGCGGGCCGGCGAACGCGATGCGCTCGGCCACGGCGCCGAGGTAGGCCTTGTGGGCCGGACGCAGTTCGGTGTGCAGCGCGATGGTGCCGGGGTTGTCGAGCCGCTGGATCGAACCCAGCATCGGGAGGGGCCTGGTGGGTCGGGCGGGATGCCGCCGGCGGGCTCCGCTTACGACGCCGGGCGAGGCGGGGAGGAGGCAGGGAGGAGGTGGGAAAAGCGTGCCGCGGCGGCGCGGGCAGTTGACCAGCCGAAGCCCGCGGCGCGATCGTGAGCAGAAACCCGCTACGCGAGCTCGATCGTCACTTCCTCGCGCTCGCGAAACGGCGCGAGCGTGGCTTCATCGGCCTGCGTCGAGGTGATCAGGCGCCAGCGGCACGGCAGCGGCGTCCAGTGCTGCTGCCGCGCGCGACCGAGCTTGGCCGAGTCGGCCAGCACGACCACCTCGGCGGCACGCGCCACGATGCATTCCTTCAGATAGGCCTGCTGCACCGATGCCTCGCAGAGGCCGAAGCCGGCCACCACGCCGTCCGCGCCGAGGAACGCGATATCGACGGTCAGCCGGCCCAGCACGAGTTCGGCGAGCGGGCCGAGCGTGCTCATGCTCGAATTGCGCAGCTCGCCGCCGATCAGCGTGAGCCGCACGCCCGGCGCGTTGGCCAGCGCCATCACCGCGAGCAGGTTGTTGGTCACCACGTGCAGGTCCTCGCGCGCGGCCAGGTGCCGGGCCAGCGCGGCGCAGGTGGTGCCGCCGTCAAGCAGCACGGTGTCGCCGGGGCGAACCCGCGCGGCGGCCGCCTGCGCGATGGCCTCCTTCTGCTCGCGCTGCGCGGCCTCGCGTTCCTTCAGCGAGGCCTCGGGCTCGTGGACGCCGACCTGCGCCGCGGTCGCGCCGCCATAGGTGCGCACCAGCCGGCGCTGCCGCGCGAGCGTGGTCAGGTCGCGCCGGATGGTCGCTTCCGACACGCCCAGCGCCGCGCACAGTTCCTCGACGTTGGCGTCGCGGGTCCGGACCAGTTCGAGAATCGCCTGATGGCGGTCGGTGGTTTTCTTCACGGAGCAAGGAGCATGAAAAAGGCCTGCAATCTTACCGCAGCGGGCCGGCCGGCCGCGTCAGTGGCGGCGCGTGGCCAGTTCCGCGCCCTGGCGCAGCGCTTCCAGCATGCTGCCTTCGTCCACCACGCCCTTGCCGGCGATGTCGAACGCGGTGCCGTGATCGACCGAGGTGCGGATCACTTCCAGGCCCACCGTCACGTTCACGCCGGCCTCGAGGCCGAGCACCTTCACCGGGCCATGGCCCTGGTCGTGGTACATCGCCACCACCAGGTCGAAGTCGCCGCGCCCGGCGCGGAAGAACAGCGTGTCGGCCGGCAGCGGGCCGGTCACGTCGAGGCCGCGCGCCTGCAGCGCCTGCACTGCCGGGATGATCTTTTCCTCTTCCTCGCCATAGCCGAACAGGCCGTTTTCGCCGGCATGCGGGTTGATCCCGCACACGCCGATGCGCGGTTTCTCGATGCCGGCCTTCACGAGCGTCGCGTGGCCGCGTTCGATCGTGCGCTGCACGAGGCCCGGCTCGATCTTGCGCACCGCGTCGAGGATGCCGATGTGGGTCGTCACGTGGATCACGCGCAGCTGCGGCGCGACCAGCATCATCGACACCTCGTCCACGCCGGTCAGCTGCGCGAGCATTTCCGTGTGGCCCGGATACTTGTGGCCGCCCGCGTGCAGCGCTTCCTTGTTGAGCGGCGCGGTGCAGATCGCGTCGATCGTGCCGGCCTGCGCGAGTTCGGCCGCGCGCTTGATGTACTGGTAGGCGGCGTCGCCGGCCACCGGCGAGAGCTGCCCGAACGGCAGGTCTTCGGGGATCAGGCCGAGGTCGATGCAGTCGATGGTGCCCTGCTCGTAGCGCGCCTGCGAGGCGTCCTCGATGCGGCGCACCTGCATCGTGCCGCCCACGATCCGGTTCGCGAGTTCGAGCCGCTTCGCGTCGCCGATCACGAGCGGGCGACATTGCGCGTAGACCGACGCGTGCGTGAGGCTCTTGACGACGACTTCCGCGCCGACGCCGGCCGCATCGCCCATCGTGATGCCGATTACAGGAAGATAGTTGCTCATGATGTGATCTCGTTAGCCGTCAGGGGGATGCTGCTCGGTTCGTTGTGAGGTGCGGACGTCAGCGCGCGCCGACGTCCGGTCCGGTTTCGTTGCGCAGGGTTCGCCACGCCGCGTACAGCGCGCGGTCGGTGCCGAATGCGCCCGCCTTGGTCACCACGCCGGGCCGATGCGGATGCGCCGCGTCGAGCGGCCGTGCCACGGCCACCCCGGCTTCCACTTCGGCCAGCAGGCGCAGGTTGCCGATGCGCGCGGCCGTGAGCATCGCGCGCGCGGTTTCGCCGCCGGTCGCGATCAGGCCGCCGGCCTTCGCGAAGTGCGGCTCGACGAGCGCGGCGAGCGCCGTCGACAGTTGCATGCTTTCGGCCGGATCGAACGCGTCGTCGCGGCCGATGCGCAGCAGCAGATCGCGACCGGCGTCGAGCGCCGCGCCGATCCGCGCCTGCCAGTCCGGCCAGTCGGCGTGCCCGGCCGCGCGGCGCAGCACGGCGGGCGGCACGGTCCACTCCTCGACGCCGCCCTGCTCGCGCAGCACCACGCACTGGCGCTCGCTGACGGCCGACAGGCTGCCGACCAGGATCAGGATCGGGCCGCCCGGGAACGCATCGTTCGCGTCATCGGCGGCGCCTGCGCCGTCGCGCGCGTCGAGCGCCGCGATCTCGCGCGCGAGCCCGCCCGAGCCGACCCAGAAGAAGTCCGCGTCGCTGCGCAGCGTCACGTCGGCCAGCGTGCTCAGCGCCTGCGCGCTCTGCGCGTCGACGATCAGCGCCTGCGCGCCGTCGGCGGCCAGCGCGGCGATCCGGGCCGCCAGCCGTTGCGGGTCGTCGCGCAGCGCCTCGGCGTCCAGCAGCGCGGTGCGCAGGCCGGCCTCAACGAGCTGCTCGGCGATGCCCGCGGGCCGCTCCGCGTGCTCGAGCTGCCAGGTCGCGGTCTGTTCGAGCGGCTCGCCGTGAACGTAGACGCGGCCGCCTTGCACCGTGCGGCCGGTGGCCGGGAACGCCGGGGCGACGATCGCCATGCCCACCAGCGCGTGCAGCCCGGCCACTTCCGCGGCCCAGTTGCCGCGCAGCGTCGAGTCGATTTTTTTGTACAGCCGCTGGCCGCGCACGCAGATCTCGGCGTAGGCGGCCGTGGTGCGCGCCGCGGCCGCTTCGGGCGTGAGGCGCCGCGTGTCGGTGTCGACGGCGATCGTGTCGGCGTCTTCATGCGTGGCCAGGCGCGTCGCGTCCAGCGTGACGACGGTGCGATGCCCCGCGCCCGCGAAGCCGATCGCGCAGTCGGCGGCGCCCGACAGGTCGTCCGCGATGATCAGCAAACGCGTCATGCCGTCTCCCGCCCCTGGTTCGACGCCGCGGCCCGGGCCTCCTGCCGGCGCTGGTAGCGCTTGGCCACCGACGCGGTCAGGATCGGCGAGAGGATCGCCGTCACCACCACGCAGGCCGCCACCAGCAGCGTCGCGCTCTGCGCCGCCGCGTCGTACACCGGGTTGGCCGCCGCCACCAGCGCCGGGACCGCCGCCGCGTTGCCGGCGGTGTTCGCCGCCGCCACGCCGGCCACGCCGGTGCCGCCCGTCAGGCGGTCGGCGAAGTAGAGCGGAATGCCCGTCACGACCACCACCGCCACGCCCAGGCCGATGCCGAGCAGGCCGGCCTGCCAGACCTTGTGCAGGTCGAGGCCGGCGCCGAGCGCCAGTGCGAAGAACGGGATCATTACCGGCACGGCCTTGGCCAGAAACGCGCGCATCTCGCGGTCCAGGTTGCCGAGCAGCATGCCGAGCGCGAGCGGCAGGATGCTGCCCACCAGCGTCTGCCACGGGAACGCCGAGAGGCCCGCGACGCCCATCGTCACCATGGTCAGGAACGGTCCCGATTCGAGCGACATCAGCGTATAGGCGCCGACGTCCTCCGAGCGGCCGTACTGGCCCATCAGCGCCATGTAGAGGCCGCCGTTGGTGTCGTTCATCGCGGCCACCACGGCCAGCGTCGAGATGCCGGCGAACAGGCCGGACGAGACCGGCTGCTCGCCGAGGAAATGGCCGAGCACGATGCCCACCACCACGGCCGCGCCCACCTTTGTGACGAGCAGCGCGCCGCCCTTCTTCATCAGGTACGGGGTGGCCTTGATGTCGATGCCCGCGCCCATGCAGACGTAGAACACGGCGAGGATCGGCAGCGCGCCGGTGAACAGCGCGTTGGTGAACGAGCCGAAGAACTTCGGCATGCCGGGCAGGAACGTCGCCACGATCGAGCCGATCAGCAGGGGGACGATCATCATGCCGCCGGGCACGCGTTCGATCGAGCGTTTGATGGGGATCTGCATCTCACATGTCTCCAGATGTTGTTCGTCGTAGAGACCGTTCTCCGCCGGGAACAATCTCAAAATGATCATTTCGATCAGGGCGGAGTGTAGTTCAGATCAAATTTTTGCGCAAACCAATCATGAAAGTGACATTTCAATCAATAAGGGTGCGATTGAGCTAGCTATCCTGGGTCAATTTTGATTGTTCTGATCAATTTGGCGGCACGCCATTCGGGGCCGCGCACGAGGCCGCTTGATACACTGCGCGGCGGCGCGCGCCCGTCGCGCATCCGACGCTCACGACGCTCATCACGTTTCCTCGCCGCCATCGGGGCATGAATTGAATTCGGACGATCTCAAGGTATTTCTGCATGTCGCGAAGACGGGCAGCATCTCGCGCACCGCGATGGAGCTGGGCGCGAACCAGTCCACCATCAGCCGTCGCGTCGGGCTGCTGGAAACCGAACTCGGCGTGCGGCTGTTCCGGCGCAGCGGGCGCGGCGTCGGCCTGACCGAGCGCGGGCGGCAGCTGCTCGGCTATGCGCAGACGCTCGAGCGCACGCTCGACGAGGCGCGCGACGCGATGCGCAGCCGCGCCCGCGGCGGCCCCGAGAGCCTGACGATCGCGGCCCAGCCCACCGTCGCGCGGATCATGTTCGGGCGCCTCGGCAACCGCCTGAAGGCGCGCTACCCGGACACGCGGGTGCGTTTCGTGGAGGGGCTCGCGAGCCAGATCCTGGCGAGCCTCAGCGACGGCGAGATCGACCTGGCCGTGATGTACGTGCCCGAGCATCGCGGCGCGATGCAGTTCGACCCGCTGCTGACCGAGGCGGTGTGCCTCGTCACCTATGCCGGCTACGGCCTGCCCGACGGCCCGGTCGACGTGCGCGCGCTCGGCCGCGTGCCGCTGATCCTGCCGAGCACGCACCACGGCCTGCGCCTGCTGGTCGAGCGGCTCGCGGAGCGGCACGGCTTCACGCCGAACATCGTGTTCGAATGCGACGGCTCGATCTCGCTGACCAAGCGGCTCGTGATGGAACGTTGCGGCTGCACCGTTCTGCCGTCGGCGGCGGTGCTGGAGGAAGTGGCGGCGGGGCGGCTGCGCTGTTTCCCGCTGGGCGGCCCGGCGGTCGCGCGCGAGGTGGCGATCGCGTGGCCGCAGAATCGCGCGATGCCGGATGGCGTCGGCGACGTCGCGCGGATGATCCGCGATCTCGCCGTCACGCTGGTGGTGGACGGCGGCTGGCCCGGCACGACGCTGCACGCGCGGCCCGGGCCGGCGCCGCTGGAGGACTGACGGCGCGCGTGCGGTTCTGCCTGGATTGACCGAAACGAGCAAACCGGCGGGCGCCTGGGGCGGCCCGCCGTTGCCACTAATCCACCGGGCCGCTTGCCGCTACGCCCCGTTGCGCGCCGGTTGCGGGCTCGTCACGCCGCCGTCAGCCGGTTGGCCGGCGTGATCTGGCGCGGATCGGTGCGCAGCTCGATCAATGCCGCAACACCCGCGCGCCGGGCACGCTCGAAGGCGGCCGGGAAATCCTCGCTGCGTTCGACGCGCTCGGCATGCGCGCCGAACGCGCGCGCCATCGCGATGAAGTCGGGATTGACGAGCCGCGTGGCCGACACGCGGCCCGGGTACTCGCGCTCCTGATGCATGCGGATCGTGCCGAGCATCGCGTTGTTGACGACGATGACGACGAGCGGCGCGCCGAACTGCACGGCCGTGGCCAGCTCCTGCGGATACATCATGAAGCAGCCGTCGCCGGCGAAGCACACCACCTCGCGCTCCGGATGCTTGAGCTTGGCCGCGATCGCGGCCGGGAAGCCGTAGCCCATCGCGCCGTTGGTCGGCGCGAGTTCCGTGGCCGGGCGGCGGTAGCGATAGAAGCGGTGGACCCAGACCG
This sequence comes from Burkholderia perseverans, assembly GCF_022870505.1. Classification (NCBI taxonomy): domain Bacteria; kingdom Pseudomonadati; phylum Pseudomonadota; class Betaproteobacteria; order Burkholderiales; family Burkholderiaceae; genus Burkholderia; species Burkholderia perseverans. The sequence continues at coordinate 2,175,974 of NZ_CP045093.1, read as the reverse complement.
TGTAGTTGCCGGCGCCGTTCGAGATCATCGCGTCGTCGGGCAGCACCGCGTTCAGGTGGCCGACCACCTGCGCGAGATCGACGCCCTCGATGTCGGGCGTCGGCGCGGCCGGCGTCGAATGCGCGACGTAGTCGGCGCGCGCCGCCTCGGTCCAGGCGCGCCAGCGCTGCCGCACGGCCGGCTCGATCGGTGCGAGCGCGTCGAGCGCGAGCGCGAAGCCGCGCAGCGCCGCGTTGATCGGCAGGCGCGCCTGGTAGACGCGGCCGAGTTCGGCCGGGTCCGGATGAACGTGGATCATCGGCTGCTTCGGCCGCGGGCTTGCGAACAGCGTGTAGCCCGACGAGGTGGTTTCCGCGAGCCGCGAGCCGATCACGATCAGCAGGTCGGCGTCGCGCGCCCGCGCGGCGAGCGCCGGCGAGACGCCGAGGCCGAGCTGGCCCACGTAGTGCGGATCGCGGTTGTCGAACAGGTCCTGGCGGCGGAACGAGGCCGCCACCGGCAGGTCGTTGGCCCCGGCGAAGCGCTGCAGCGCCGCGCAGGCGTCCTGGTCCCAGCCGGTGCCGCCGACGATCACGAGCGGGCGCTCGGCCTCGGCCAGCAGCGTGCGCAGTTCGTCCATCGCCGCGGGATCGGGCGCGGCGGCGGCGATCCGCACCGGCGGCGCGTCGGCAACCTCGGCGCTGGCGAACAGCACGTCCTCGGGCAGCGCGATCACCACCGGCCCCGGCCGGCCCGACATCGCGATGCTGAACGCGGCCGCCACCACCTCGGGGATGCGCGCGATGTCGTCGATCTCGGTGACGTGCTTGGCGAGGCCGCCGAACATCGCGCGGTAGTCCACCTCCTGAAACGCGCCGCGCCCGATCAGGCCGCGCTCCACCTGGCCGATGAACAGGATCATCGGCGTGGAATCCTCGCGCGCGGTGTGGACGCCGTTGCTCGCGTGCGTGGCGCCCGGGCCGCGCGTCACGAAGCAGATGCCGGGGCGGCCGGTGAGCTTGCCGTAGGCGTCCGCCATGTTCGAGGCGGCGCCTTCGTGGCGCGTGGTGATGGTGCGGATGCCGTCGGTGTCGTGCAGCGCGTCGAGCACCGGCAGGTAGCTTTCGCCGGGTACGCAGTAGACGGTGTCCACGCCGTTGCGCGCCAGCGCGTCGACCAGGATGCGGCCGCCGTTGCGCGGCCCGAGGGTGTCAGACATGGGATTCAAGCTCCTTGTTACGGGTTTCCGGCAGGAACACCGCGGCGATCAGCACCAGCACGTAGGACGCCGCGGCCCACACGCCGATCGACTTCGCGAGGCCGGCCGACGCGCTCGTGATGCCGACGGCCGCCGGCACCAGCGAGCCGATGCCGCGGCCGAAGTTGTAGGAAAAGCCGCCCGCCGAGGCGCGGATCTGCACCGGGAACAGCTCGGTGAAGCAGGCGCCCATGCCCGACACGATGCCGGACTGGAACAGCCCGAGCGGGAAGCCGAGCAGCAGCAGCGTGACGGGCGGCAGGCGCAGCATGGTGTAGACCAGCACGGTCAGGATCGCGCCGGCCGCGGACAGCGCGAAGGTGCGGCGGCGGCCGATGCCGTCGCTGAGGTAGGCCATGCCGATGTAGCCGCAGAACGAGCCGAGCAGGTTCACCGCGAGGTAGGCCGTGGTCAGGTTGACGGCCAGATGCTGGGTCTGGCGCAGGTAGGTGACGAGCCAGGTCAGGATCGTGTAGTTGCCGCCGAGCGCACCGGCCGCCATCAGCGAGGCGAGCGCGGTGCGCGGCAGCACGGCCGGCGCGAAGATGCGCGCGAAGGTGTCGAGCGTGCCGCTTTGGGCGCGGTAGCTGGCGGCCGCCTCGAACGCTTCCGATTCGGCCACGTTGCGGCGCATCCACAGCACCAGCAGGCCGGGCACGATGCCGATCAGGAACAGCGCGCGCCAGGCCAGGTGCTCGGGCAGCGTGTTGAACAGCGCCCAGTAGGCCAGCGCCGCCAGCGCATAGCCCACCGGCCAGCCGCTCTGCACGGCGCCCACCGCGCGGCCGCGGATGCGCCGGTCCACCACCTCGCCGATCAGGATCGCGCCGGCGGCCCATTCGCCGCCGAAGCCGAGCCCCTGCAGGCTGCGCGTGAACAGCAGCTGCTCGAAGCCGTTGGTGAACGCCGACAGGCCGGTGAACAGCGAGAACCAGAGGATCGCGAGCTTCAGCACGCGCACGCGGCCGATGCGGTCGGCCAGCACGCCCGCGGCCACGCCGCCGAGCGCGGAGGCCACCAGCGCCGAGGTGCCGATGATGCCGGCCTGCGCGCGGCTCATGCCCCAGGTGGCGAGCAGCGTGGGGATCACGAACGCGAAGAACTGTACGTCCATTGCGTCGAGCACCCAGCCGAGGAAGCAGGCCCAGAACGTGCGGCGCTGCGCGGGCGCCATCGTGCGATACCACGGTTGCATGTCTATCTCCCGCAGGCGGCGAAGCCTGTCGTTATTGGTGTCGGCCTGCCGTGCGGCGGTGCGGCTCGCACGACAGGACGAGACCGATTATGGCGATGAGGGGCGGGGCTCCGTTGCGTGGGCCGCATAGCAGCTATGCGCGGGCGGGTGCGGGCGGCGGGAAGCGGGGCGTGGGAGCCGGCCGATGCGGGCCGATACGGGCCGATGCGGGCAGCGGGGCGGCCGGGCGGGTGTCGACTGTCGGGCGCGGCAGGTGCCGTGGCGGGCCGGCGGTGGTCCACGGCAGGTGGCCCAGTTGAGGCGAGCGATGCAGAAGCGATGAGGCGGCGGTGAAGCTAGCCGTAGGGCGCGGCGTGGAAGGGCGGCGTTGCGGCGTCGTAGGTCGCCGGAATGTGCCGCCGGAACGGGCAGGATCGGCGCCCGGTTGTGCCCGGTTGTGCCCGGTTGTGCCCGGGCGCATCGCGCATCGACGCATGACGGGCAAGCCAGGCCGCCCCCGCCAGGCGCCCGCCGCGTCAGGCGGCGATCGCGTGCCGCAGTTCCTGATAGCTGCGCAGCCCGGCCACGCCGAGTTCGCGGCCGATCCCGCTGAGGCCGAGCCCGCCCCAGCAGACCTGCGGGAAGACCAGTTGCGGCGTGTTGATCCAGACCAGGCCGGCGCGCAGCGCCGCCGTGTAGCGCCGCGCGGCCGCGTCGTCGCGCGTGACGACGGTCGCGACGAGCCCGTAGCGCGTGTCGTTGGCGAGCGCGACGGCCTCGTCGTCGTCGCGGAACGACTTCACGCAGGCCACCGGGCCGAACACCTCGTCGGTCCACAGCGGGTTGTCGTGCGCCGGCTCGGCGACTACCACCGGCGCGCGGAAGAAGCCGCTGCCGCAGGCCGGATCGAGCCGGCCCGCGAACGCGATCGCGGCGCCGGCGGCGAGGCCCGCGTCGAGCGCGGCGTCCACGCGGGCGCGATGCGCGGCCGAGATCAGCGGCCCCATCGCCGCTCCGGCGACGTGCGGCGGCGCCACCACCAGCGCGCGCACGGCGTGCTCGAAGCCGGCCATGAACGCGCCGTGGACGCGCTCGTGAACCAGGATCCGCGAGGTGGCCGAGCACATCTGCCCGGCGTTCGTGAACGCGCCGCCCATGGCAAGCGAGACGGCCAGCTCGAGGTCGGCGTCGTCGCGCACGATCAGCGCGGACTTGCCGCCGAGTTCGAGCGTCACGCGCGTCATCCGTTCGGCGGCCGCGCGCATCACATGGCGGCCGGCGGCGGTGCTGCCGGTAAACGAGATCTTGTCGATCTGCTCGTGCGCCGTCAGCCGTGCGCCCACTTCCGCGCCGCCGTTGACCACGTTGACCACCCCGGCCGGCACGCCCGCCGCGTGCAGCAGCGCGATCAGCCGGTGCTCGACCGGCGAGGTCAGCTCGGACGGCTTCAGCACCGCCGTGCAGCCGGCGGCCAGCGCCGGCGCCAGCTTCCAGGCGGTGGTCACCATCGGGAAATTCCACGGCACGATCAGCGCGGCCACGCCGACCGGCTGCCAGGCGCGCTCGGCCGCGATCCCGGCTTCCGGGATGGCGACCGGCTCGGGGCCGAAGTTCGCCGCGTCGTCGCAGAGGTCCGCGTAATAGCGGAACGTGGCGGCCGCGTCGCCCACGTCGATCCCGGCTTCCGCCGGCGGCTTGCCGCTGATGCGGCTCTGCAGCGCCGCGAGTTCGGCGCGGTCCGCCTCGATGCGCGCCGCGATTTCGCGCAGCAGCCGGCCGCGTTCGGCCGGCGCGGTGGCGCGCCAGCCGGGCAGCGCGTCGCGCGCCGCGGCCACGGCCGCGTCGACCAGCGCCGCGCTCGCGCTCTCCTGCCAGCCGGCGGGCTCGCCGGTGGCCGCGTGATGGAGCGCGTGGCGCGCCTCGCCGGCGGCGTCGCCGTGGTAGTGGTGCGCGCCGGCGATCGTCGCGGCGGGATGGACGGGCAGGCCGTCGTCGGCGTGACGGCTCGGGAGGAAGCTCATCGGGATGTCTCCGGTATGTCGATGCGTCGCGGGAACCGCGCCGCGACGATGGTAGGGGAGTTCGCGCGGCGGACGAATCGCGAAATGGCGATGTCCACATCGATTGCGACCGATGCTTGCGCAGGCCGCCCAACCCGGCGGGCGGGTTCAGGCGCCGGCCTGCCCCCAGAGGATCAGTTCGCGCTTGGTGCGCACGCCGAGCTTGGCGAACGCGCGCTTGACGTAGGACTCGGCCGTGGCCACGCGCACGCCGAGGATGTCGGCGGCCTCGGGCACGGTCTTGCCGCCGATCAGGTGGGCGCAGATCTCGTACTCGCGCCGCGACAGCCGCGGCGGGTCGCGCGCGATCCGCGCATCGAACAGCGCGAGCGGGTGCAGGTGCGGCGTGACCTGGGCGATGCCGATCCGCTTCGCGGCGGTGGTGGAGGCGTGCAGTTCGAGCAGCGGGAACAGGCAGTCGCTGACGGTGCGAAAGCGCTGCATTTCGGCCAGCGAGAACGCCGGCTGGCGCGTGTCGCGTTCGAGCGCGATCGAATGCTGGGCGTGGCGCGTGCCGCGCGCGAGCACGCATTCGTGTGCGATCTGCACCTCGTCGTAGAGGCGCTGGCGGAATTCGCCGGGCGGGATCGCGCCGATGTCGCGCACCACCAGCAGCGTGCCGACCTCGCCGCGAATGCCCGCGAACAGCGGGTCGCGATCGTAGAAGCGGTCGTAGTAGAGCGTCATCACGTCGGCGATCGTGCGGTTGTCCATCCCCACGCCGCCGCTGCCCACCCACTCGCAGCGAAAGCCGGTCGGCATCGCCGTGTCGGCGCGCGAGCGTTCGATATGCACCACGTTGACGGGCACGATCTCGTTGAGCAGCACGGTCAGGCGCGGCACGAATTCAGGGCTGCCAACGGATTCGATGACCCGGCCGAGCGTCTGGAACGACAGCGGGATCGAGACGGGATCGGAGGGCGAGGAGCGGGCGTGGGCGGCCATGTGGCGTGCCGGAATGAAGGCGGGGCAATTATAGGACAGGCCCGGCGGTCGCCGTAAAGCCGGTGTTGTACGGATCCCGTTTCGGGGCCCGCGGGCGGCCACGAAACGCGCGCTGCCCCCCCTGAGGGGGGGCATACCGTCGCACGGTCCGTGGGTACAGTCCATTCCATTCTTTTCAATCCTGGAATGACGCACATGAGCAAACTGATCCACGACATCGTCGCGCTGGGCGCGGGCCTCGGCGAATTCACGCGGCTCGACTACGGCATGGACGAATGCGACTGGCGCGCGAGCGCCGGCAACAGCCGCGGCTACGTGGCGGGCTGGTGGGAAGGCAAGGTCGGCTCGGTCGAGTTTCCGGCCACCGAGTCGGACGAGGCGGTCTGGCTCGTCGAGGGGCGCGTCGCGCTGACCGACGTCGAGGGCAACCGCCGCGAGTTCTCGGCCGGGCAGGGCTACCTGCTGCCGGCCGGCTTCGCGGGCCGCTGGGAGACGATCGAGGATGCGAAGAAGTTCTATGTGCTGCTCGAACAGGCCTGAAGCCGGCCACGCCGTGAGGTCCGCGATGAATCCGTCCGTCGTTTCGCCCCGGTCGCGTGCCGCGCGCGGCCGCGTACCGTTCGCTGCGTCGCCGCTCGCCGGCCGCGCCTTCCGGCAGGAGGCCCGCGATGCTTGATGCCACGAACCACCGCGAGGCCGGCGCGCCAGTCTCGCAGCCTGCCTCTCAGCCTGCCTCTCAGCCTGTCTCGCAGCCTGTCTCGCAGCCAGCCTCCTCGCAGCCGGCCGCCTCCGGCGCCGCGCAAGCCGACGCGGTACGCGCGCTGGCCGGCGCGAAGCTGATGCCGTACTGGCTCGACAACCCGGTCGAGCCGCCCGCCGAAGCCGCGCTGACGGCCGAGACGCACGCGGACCTGCTCGTCGTCGGCGGCGGCTTCACCGGGCTGTGGGCCGCGATCCAGGCCAAGGAGCAGATGCCCGAACTCGACGTGGTGCTGATCGAGGCGGGCCGCGTCGCGCACGGCGCGTCGGGCCGCGCGGGCGGCATCATCTCGACCTCGGTGATGCACGGCCTGCCGAACGCGGTGCGCGTGTTCCCGAACGACATCGCGCAGCTCGAGGCATTCGGGCACCGCAATCTCGACGGCTTCGAGGCCACGCTCGAACGCTACGGCATCGACGCCGACATCGAATGGAACGGCGAGATGACGGTGGCGGTCGATCCCGACCACCTCGCGCAGCTGCGCGACGACCACGAACTGCACGCGCGCTACGGCCACGACGTCGTGCTGCTCGACCGCCAGGCCGCGCGCGGCCAGCTTGATTCGCCGCTTTTCGCCGGCGCGCTCTGGTCGCGCAACCGCAGCGGCACCGTGCATCCGGCCAAGCTCGCCTGGGGCCTCAAGCGCGCCGCGCTGTCGCTCGGCGTGCGCATCCACGAGCACACGCCGCTGCAGGCGATCCGCGACGACGGCGACACCGTGCTCGCGACCACGCCGCGCGGCAGCGTGCGCGCGCCGCGCGTGCTGTTCGGCAGCGGCACCGCGAAGGTCGGGATCGCCGACATCAACCGCCGCGTGCTGCAGGTGCGCGACCACGTGCTGGCCACCGAGCCGCTCAGCGACGCGCAGCTCGCGCGGATCGGCTGGCGCAACCGCCAGGGCATCTACGACACGCGCACCCAGCTGAACTACTTCCGGCTCACGAAGGACAACCGGATCATCTTCGGCGGGCTCGTCAGCTATCACTTCGACGGCGATCCGAACCCGGCGCAGGACGCGCGGCACGACACCTACACGCGGCTCGCGCAGGCGTTCTTCCGCACCTTCCCGCAGCTCGCCGACGTGAGCTTCTCGCATGCCTGGGGCGGCCCGATCGACTACTGCTCGCGCGGCTCGGTGTTCGCCAAGCGCTATCTCGGCGACAAGGCCGTGTTCGTGGCCGGCTACACCGGCTTCGGGGTGGCCGCGAGCCGCTTCGGCGCGTTCATGGGCCTGAACATCCTGTTCGATCGCGACAGCCCCGAGCGCCGGCTCGACATCGCGAACCAGAGCCCGACCTACATTCCGCCCGAGCCGGTGCGCTGGCTCGCCGCGAAGCTCACGTTCCATGCGTTCGACGGCGCCGATGCCGAGGGCGGCTGGAAACGCGCCTGGATTCGCGGCATCAAGGCGCTGGGTTTCCCGATGTAGACGCAGTGCGGCCGGCCGCGTGCCGGGCCGCGCGGTGGCAGGAAACGCGGCAAGATCCGTGGCAATACATGAGGAATCCGAAAGGATTGCGCGGCGCCGGCCCGGCGAGGCAGGGCGCCGGCCGGCACAACACACCGGACGGCCGCGCGAGCGGCACGGACCGGCGCCCGAATGGAGCGAGACAATGAGCGATACCCCTGCTGACGACACCAGCATGACCCGCGTCGAGGCCTTCAGTTTCGAACGCATCCCCGACGCCGCGCGCTACGCGCGGCCGATCGACCTGTTCCGGCTGCTGTTCGGCGGCTGCAATACCTTCTCCACCTCGGTGCTCGGCAGTTTCCCGGTGCTGGTCGGCCTGTCGTTTCAGGCGAGCGCGCTGTCGATCCTGCTCGGCGTGATCGGCGGCACCTGCATCCTCGCGCCGATGAGCCTGTTCGGCACCTGCAACGGCACCAACGATCCGGTCTCGTCGGGCGCCCACTTCGGCATCCACGGCCGGATCGTCGGCTCGTTCCTCGCGCTGCTCACCTCGATCGCGTTCTTCTCGCTCGCGGTGTGGAGTTCCGGCGACGCGCTCGTCGGCGGCGCGCACAGCCTGGTCGGGCTGCCCATGAACGGCGTGACGGTGGGCGCGTCGTACCTGGTGTTCGCGGTGCTGGTGCTGGTCGTCTGCATCTACGGCTTCCGCTTCATGCTGTGGGTGAACAAGATCGCGGTCTGGGCCGCGAGCCTGATGTTCGTGGCGGGTGCCGTGGCGTTCGCGGGCACCTTCGATGCCCACTACGCCGGCACGCTCACCACCGGCAGCCCGGGCTTCTGGGCCGCGTTCTGCGGCTCGGCGCTGGTCGCCATGAGCAACCCGGTGTCGTTCGCCTCGACGCTCGGCGACTGGGCGCGCTACATTCCCGACACCACGCCGCGCCACCGCGTGATGGGCGCCGTGTTCGTCGCGCAGATCGCGACCTTCGTGCCGTTCTTCTTCGGCCTCGCCACCGCCACCATCATCGCCACCCACGCGCCGTCGTTCATCGCCTCGAACGACTACGTCGGCGGCCTGCTCGCCGTCTCGCCGCGCTGGTTCCTGCTGCCCACCTGCGTGATCGCGATCATCGGCGGGATGTCGACGGGCACCACCGCGCTCTACGGCACCGGCCTCGACATGTCGAGCATGATGCCGAAGTGGCTGACCCGCGTGAGCGCGACCGTCCTGATCGGCACGCTCGCGATCGGCTTCATCTTCGTCGGCCGCTTCGCGTTCAACCTGGTGGAGAGCGTCTCGACGTTCTCGACGCTGATCGGCACGTTCAGCTGCCCGTGGATGGCCATCATGGTGATCGGCTACCTGACGCGGCGCGGCCACTATCTCGCCGACGACCTGCAGGTGTTCAATCGCGGCGGGCGCGGCGGCCATTACTGGTTCACGCACGGCTGGAACCTGCGGGCGATGGGGGCGTGGCTGCCGGCGGCGCTGATCGGCCTGGCCTGCGTGAACCTGCCGGGGCAGTTCGTGGGCGTGCTCGGCAACCTGGCGGGCGGGCTCGACCTGAGCGTGCCGGTATCGATGGTGCTCGGCGGCGGGTTGTACCTGCTGTTCCTGCAACTGTTCCCGGAGCCCGACGCGGTGTACGGCCCGGCCGGCCGGCGCTTCGTGCGCGGCCGCGCGTCCGGCGTGCCGACGGGGGCGGCCGGCGCGCAGGCGGTGCGCGACGAGCACGATTCGGCGAACCTGCTGTCGGTGCGGGCGGTCGGCGATCTGGCGGGGCGGCGCGGATATACGGATTGAGTCCGGCGCTTGCGATCGAACGGAGCGCTTGAAAAGGAAAGGGGAGCGGGCTGGCCGGCGCAGGCGGAGCGCTGACGGCGGCACAAAAGAAAAAGCCCGCAACACTGTTGCGGGCTGAATCCATGTTGGAGACATGGAGGAGACAGACGCAATACTAAGGGTTTGTACTAGGCGTGGCAAGCGAAATCTGCAAGTGATTTTCACGCGTTGTGTCGACACAACGGCGGTGGCGCCGCGCCTTGTCCTGCCGCGAGATTCCGCGCCGCCCGCGCGATCCGGCCGGACCGGGTGGCGCGCCCACGCGGCACGGGCGCGTTCGGTATCATGGCCGCACGCAGGCATCGGCCGCGCTCCCGCGCGGCGCCTGCCGGACTCCCCACCCAGCCATGAACGACCAAGATCCGATGTCCGCCGCGATCGTGACCGATCACACGGCGGACCCCGCGGCGCTCGACGCGCTGCAGGCGTTCGTCGAACGCCATCCGCGCCTGTTCGTCCTGACCGGCGCCGGCATCAGCACCGATTCCGGCATTCCCGGCTATCGCGACCGCAACGGCCAGTGGATGCGCTCGCAGCCGATCCAGTACCAGGAATTCGTCGGTTCCGACCACGCGCGGCGCCGTTATTGGGCACGCAGCATGCTCGGCTGGCCGGTGGTGGGCCGTGCCCGGCCGAACGCCGCGCATCGCGCGCTGGCCCGGATCGGCGCGGCCGGGCGCGTCGGCCGGCTCGTCACGCAGAACGTCGACGGGCTGCATCAGCGCGCCGGCAGCGCGGACGTGATCGAGCTGCACGGCGGCATCGACGGCGTGACCTGCCTGGCCTGCGGTGCCCATCATTCGCGCGCCGCGATCCAGCTCACGCTCGAAGCCGACAATCCCGCGCTGCTGGCCGTCGAGGCGGCGCCGCTGGCGGACGGCGACGCGCATCTGGAATGGGCCGCGCTCGACGCGTTCCGCGTGCCGGACTGCCCGATCTGCGGCGGGATGTTGAAGCCGGCCGTGGTGTTCTTCGGCGAGAACGTGCCGCGTGAGCGCGTGGCCGCCGCGACGCTCGCGCTCGACGAGGCCGACGCGATGCTGGTGGTCGGCTCGTCGCTGATGGTGTATTCGGGCTACCGCTTCTGCGTCTGGGCGGGGCAGCGCGGCAAGCCGGTGGCCGCGCTCAATCTCGGCCGCACGCGCGCCGATCCGCTGCTCGCGCTGAAGGTCGAGGCGCCGTGCGGGCCGGCGCTCGAGGCGCTGGCGGGGCGGCTCGGGCTTGGCGGCGATCCGGCCGGCGAGTTGCCGGTTGAAATCATCGGCTGAATTCGGCGACGGAATTCGGCGACCCGGACGGTCCACGACGGTCGGGCGTTTCGCGTATCCGCCCGCGCGGCGCCGCCGAGAGACAGGCTCACGGAATGGGACGATGAGAGGGATGCGCGGGGCCGGCCGGGCCGGCACGAAGCCGTTCGCCCGAGGCCACGCCGCCCTCCGGCCACCTGCTACCGGCCCCACCCACACGCCCCAATCCCAAACCCCATCGCCCACGTCGCGCATTGGCCGCCGATGCGGCACACTGCGCCCATCGCCGCTACCGGCCCACATCCATTCCCCATTCATGACGACCCCGAACCCTTCCGCCGCCACGCCCAATCCCGCCTCGCCCACCGGCGCCGAGCGTAGTTCCTTGCGCCTGCACGCGCCCGCCGCCGAGCGCAATCGCGAGCCGATCCTCGCGGTGCTGCGCGAAGTCCTGCCCGAGGCCGGCACCGTGCTCGAGATCGCGAGCGGCACCGGCCAGCACGCCGAGTACTTCGCCGCCGCGCTGCCGCAGCTGGTCTGGCAGCCCACCGACCCGGACCCGCAGGCGCTCGCGTCGATCGCCGTGCGCGTCGCGGACGCCGCGCTGCCGAACCTGCGCGCGCCGCTGCCGCTCGACGTGCGCGCCGAACGCTGGCCGCTCGACGGCACCAGCGGCCTTGACGCCGTGGTCTGCATCAACATGATCCACATCTCGCCGTGGGAGGCGGGCCGCGCGCTGATCGACGGCGTCGCGCAGCGGCTCAACCCCGGCGGCGTGCTGGTGCTGTATGGCCCGTACCGCCGCAACGGTGCGCACACCGCGCCGTCGAACGAGGCGTTCGACGCGCAATTGCGCCAGCGCGACGCGGCATGGGGCGTGCGCGACCTGGAGGCCGTGGACGCGCTCGCGCAGGCCGCCGGCTTCGACGCCGCGCAGGTGGTCGAGATGCCGGCCAACAACCTTTGCGTGGTGTTCCGGCGTCGCGCGCGCTGAGCGCGGCGCAGCGTCGCCATGAGGTTTTCCCGTATCCTTGCGGCTTGTGCGCGCGGCTCGGTCGGGCCGCGCCGTGATTTCATCGGAGAGTGAACAATGGGCAAACAAGCAATCGGCGTGGTCGGAATGGCCGTCATGGGCCGCAATCTGGCATTGAACATCGAAAGCCGCGGCCACGCCGTGTCCGTGTACAACCGCAGCCGAGACAAGACCGACGAGCTGATCGCCGAATTCCCCGACCGCAAGCTGGTGCCGACGTACACGCTCGAGGAATTCGTCGGGTCGCTCGAGACGCCGCGCCGGATCCTGCTGATGGTCAAGGCGGGCGAGGCGACCGACGCCACCATCGCGGCGATCAAGCCGCTGCTCGGCAAGGGCGACGTGCTGATCGACGGCGGCAACACGCATTTCACCGATACCATCCGCCGCAACCAGGAGCTCGCGCAGTCGGGCCTGCACTTCATCGGCACCGGTGTGTCGGGCGGCGAGGAGGGCGCGCTGCACGGCCCGTCGATCATGCCCGGCGGCCAGCGCGACGCCTACGATCTGGTCGAGCCGATCCTCAAGCAGATCGCCGCGAAGGCACCCGACGGCGAGCCGTGCGTGGCCTACATGGGGCCGGACGGCGCCGGCCATTTCGTGAAGATGGTCCACAACGGCATCGAGTACGGCGACATGCAGCTGATCGCCGAAAGCTACGCCGTGCTCAAGCAGGTGGCGGGCCTCTCGAACGAGGAGTTAGGCCGCGTCTACACCGAGTGGAACCAGGGCGAGCTCGACAGCTACCTGATCGAGATCACCTCGAAGATCTTCGCCAAGAAGGACGACGAGACCGGCGAATACCTGGTGGACGTGATCCTCGATCGCGCCGCGCAGAAGGGCACCGGCAAGTGGACCAGCCAGAACGCGCTGGACCTCGGCGTGCCGCTGCCGCTGATCACCGAATCGGTGTTCGCGCGCGTGCTGTCGTCGCTGAAGACGCAGCGCGTGGCCGCGAGCAAGGTGCTGAGCGGCCCGTGCGCCGGCAAGCTCGACGGCGATCGCGCCGCGTTCATCGAGGCGGTGCGCCGCGCGCTGTACCTGAGCAAGGTGATCTCGTACGCGCAGGGTTTCGCGCAGCTCGACACGGCGTCGAAGGAATACGACTGGAAGCTCGACCTCGGCGAGATCGCACGCATCTTCCGCGCGGGCTGCATCATCCGCGCGCGCTTCCTGCAGAAGATCACCGACGCCTACAAGGCCGCCCCGGAGCTCGCGAACCTGCTGCTCGATCCGTACTTCAAGGAGATCTCGGCGAACTACCAGGAAGCGCTGCGCGACGTGGTGGTGGCCGCGGTCAAGGCCGGCGTGCCGGTGCCGGCGTTCTCGTCGGCGATCGCCTACTTCGACAGCTACCGCTCCGAGCGGCTGCCGGCGAACCTCGTGCAGGCGCAGCGCGACTTCTTCGGCGCCCACACGTTCGAACGTACCGACAAGCCGGGCAGCTTCCATGCAAATTGGGCCTGACGCGGCCCGAGGGCGGTAATTGTTGCAGATAACCCTGTTATCTATCGGGGTGATCGCGGTCAGGACGGTGGATTAGTGTCTCTTGCGAAACAGTGTTTTCGTGGTTTCATGGTTTTCCCTAAGTTGCAATGCGACTAGACTTCACATCACTCGCTGCTCACATGGTGTGGGCGGCGGAGCAAAAAAAGTCTCGGAGGTGAAAATCATGAAATCGCTGATCGCTACTGTTGCTGCTGCTGCCGTCCTCGCCGTCCCCGCCGTTTCGTTCGCTCAACAATCGAACGGCCCGCTGACGCGCGCTCAAGTGAAGGCCGAACTGGTCCAGCTCGAAAAGGCCGGTTACAGCCCGAACGCGGACCGTATCGACTACCCGAACGAAATCCAGGCAGCTGAAGCGCGTGTCCACCCGCAGCAGGACTATGCCGCGGCCGATATCAGCGGCTACGGCGCGCAACCTGCCGCCGCCGTTGAATCGGGCACGCCGTCGAAGGTCCATCGCATCGCCGACGGCGCCCCGGTCTACAAGGGTCGCTGATCGAAAGCAAGCGGCGCGCCACACCCCCCGGGCACGCCGCTTGCTGCTGGAAGACTGACGAAGCAGACGTTGTCGTAAGCGCCGGCCCGTGATTTCCGCGAGGAATCACGGGCCGGCGCTTTTTCGCATGACGGGAACGTGCGCCACGGATGCCGCGGGCCGCCGTGAATCGGGGCACGAAGGTTCCGCAATTCGCGCCGAGCGGGTACTATCCGACGGGCACGCAGCGGCCGGGCGGGCCGCGCGGCGAGACAGCGGCGCCGTTCGCGCCGTGCCGGAACCCGACATGAAGCTGATTCGCAGCAAGACCTTTACCGCGTCGCGCGCCTGGGGCGCGCTTGATATCGCGAACATGCGCGGTATCACGACCCGGCTCCACTGGACCGACCAGCCTTACATCTGGCATGTGAACGACGGCGAGGAAGTGTTCGTCGTGCTCGACGGACAAGTCGACATGCATTATCGCGATGCCGCCGGCGAGCACGTTGCCGTGCTCGAGGCCGGCGACATCTTTCACGCCACGGTGGGCACCGAGCATGTCGCCCATCCGCGAGGGGAAGCCCGTATTCTCGTCGTGGAAACCGAAGGCAGCGTCTGACGGTCCCATTCCACGGGACCGGCCCGAATCGGGCCAGGTGGCCGGCGGCGTTGGCGATGCGCGGCCGGCCGCCGCGAAGCGAAACTAGGGAGGCAGCTTGAGAAGAACGATCTTCACCGAAACCACCACGTACCGTCGCGCCGTCGCGCGCGCGATCGGGCTTGCGGCCGGCGCGGCGCTCGTCGGCGGCTGCACGATGACGCCATGGACGGACAACTGGCAGCCGTCCCGGCAACCACCGCAGCCGAGCCGCCAGTCGCAGGCGGGCGTGCTGGCCGGCTATTACCGCGTGAACCCCGGCGACACGCTGCCGGGCGTCGCGGCCGGCTTCGGCCAGCGCGTGCAGGACCTGGCCAGCTGGAACCACATCGCGCCCACCGACATGCTGACGCCGGGCCAGGTGCTGCGCGTCGCGCCGCCGCTCGGCGCGACCGCGGTGACCTCGCCGGTGCCGGCCGGCACGGCGCCGTCGGCATCCGCGCTGCCGGGCACGCCGCCCGCCGAGGCGCAGCCGGCGCTGGCGTGGCCCGCGCAGGGCACCGTCACCTCGCGCTTCATCCCGGGCCGCACGCGCGGCATCACGATCACCTCCACCGGCGACAAGACCGTGCGCGCGGCGGCGGCGGGGCGCGTGGTCTATGCCGGCAACGGCGTGGCGAAGTACGGCCCGCTCGTGATCCTGAAGCACGAGAGCGGCCTGATCACCGCCTACGGCCACAACGGCAAGCTGCTCGTGAACGACGGCGATGCCGTCAGCGCCGGCCAGCCGGTGGCTGAGATGGATACCAATCCGGACGGCCGCGCCTCGTTCGACTTCGAGGTGCGCCAGGACGGCAAGCCCGTCGATCCGATGACGTTCCTGCCGCGCAACGGCGGCTGAGGCCGCCGGCCCGCACGGCGCGGCGGCGCTCCCGGCCCGGGACGCGCCGCACCAATCCCGAACGCCGCGCTCGATGCGCGGCGTTTTCTTTTGGGGCGGCCGATGCCTGAGGGCGGCCGGCCGCGTAACGATTTGACTCCAGTCATTGCTCCGCGACGGCGCGGATGCGTCGTGGGCGCGGCGCGCCCGGTACAATCGCACCGCGGCAGCCGGCGGACCACCGGCGCCGCCACACGCCTCCCATTCATCCCACCAATACCCGCTCGCCGAAGCCCCGATGAAGAACATCCTCGCGACCCAGCCGCGCTACAACCGCCCCGCGATCGCTTTCCACTGGCTGATCGTCCTGCTTGTCGCGCTCGCGTACCTGGCGATCGAGATTCGCGGCCCGAAGGGCACCGACAGCCGCACGTTCTGGACCAGCATCCATTTCGCCGCCGGCACGCTGGTGCTGACGCTGTCGATCCTGCGCGTGCTGTGGCGGTTCTCGTCGCGCGGGCCGGACCCGCTGCCGCAGCCGTTCGTGCTCGCGCTGCTCGCGAAGCTCGCGCACCTGATGCTGTATCTGTTCACGCTCGGCCAGCCGCTGCTCGGCATCGCGTTCGTCAACATGGGCGGACACCCGGTGGAGATCGCGCCGCTGCATCTGTCGTTCACGCTGTTCGGCCCGGATCCGGCCCTGCGCGGGCCGCTGAAGGACATTCACGAATTCCTCGGCAACGCGTTCTACTACGTGATCGGGCTGCATGCGCTGGCCGCGCTCTGGCATCACTTCGTGAAGCGCGACGCCGCGCTGCGCCGGATCCTGCCCTGAGCCTCGGGCGCGTCCCGAACTCACCCTGAACCCATCCTGAACGCGGGCGCTTCGCTCGCGGCGCGGCCTTCGCGCTGCGCCGCAATACGCGTCGCGCCGCGCCATGACGATTCGCGATGCAATCGTCGGCAATCGGCGTGATTGTTGCGCCCGCAACCTGATCGCCGCCCGTACACGCGTGATGCACGCGCGGCAGGCCATCCGCCAGATCGATCATGCCCGCTTGCGCGCCGCAGCATCCGCGCCATCCCGCGCTTGTCCGCCACCCACCCGCCGCTTGCGCGCGGCGCTGTCCATCGAATAGAGACGCCTATCCAAACATACGTCTGATTGCGGACAGGAGCCGCGCCGCCATGTTTCACTCCGCACTTGCCGCGCGAGCGTGCCCACGACCTGACAACGGCGCGGCACGGCGCGGCGTGGCATTCCGATCGACGTAACCGATAACGATGGAGATAAACATGGTCAGATCGATGCGTTCCAGGGTGGCGGCGAGGGCGGTGGCGTGGGCGTTGGGGGTGATGCCGCTGGCCGGCGCGGCCGGGTTGACGATGGCCGCGTCGCCCGCGGCCGTCGCGGCGGACACCTACGCGGCGACGCGTTATCCGGTGATCCTCGTCCACGGCCTCGCGGGCACCGACAAGTTCGCGAACGTGGTGGACTATTGGTACGGAATCCAGAGCGATCTGCAATCGCATGGCGCGAAGGTATACGTCGCGAATCTTTCGGGATTCCAGAGCGACGACGGCCCGAACGGCCGCGGCGAGCAACTGCTCGCCTACGTGAAGCAGGTGCTCGCGGCCACCGGCGCGACCAAGGTGAACCTGATCGGCCACAGCCAGGGCGGCCTGACCTCGCGCTACGTGGCGGCCGTGGCGCCGCAACTGGTGGCGTCGGTGACGACCATCGGCACGCCGCATCGCGGCTCCGAGTTCGCCGACTTCGTGCAGAGCGTGCTGAAGACCGATCCGACCGGGCTCTCGTCGACGGTGATCGCCGCCTTCGTCAACGTGTTCGGCACGCTCATCAGCAGCTCGCACAACACCGACCAGGACGCGCTCGCGGCGCTGCAGACGCTCACCACCGCGCAGACCGCCACCTACAACCAGAATTTCCCGAGCGCGGGCCTGGGCGCGCCCGGTTCGTGCCAGACCGGGGCCGCGACCGAAACCGTCGGCGGCAGCCAGCACCTGCTCTATTCGTGGGGCGGCACGGCGATCCAGCCGACCTCGACCGTGCTCGGCGTGACCGGCGCGACCGACACCAGCACCGGCACGCTCGACGTCGCGAACGTGACCGACCCGTCCACGCTCGCGATGCTCGCCACCGGCACCGTGATGATCAATCGCGCCTCGGGGCAGAACGACGGGCTCGTCTCGCGGTGCAGCGCGCTGTTCGGGCAGGTGATCAGCACCAGCTACCACTGGAACCATCTCGACGAGATCAACCAGCTGCTCGGCGTGCGCGGCGCCAACGCGGAAGATCCGGTCGCCGTGATCCGCACGCACGTGAACCGGCTCAAGCTGCAGGGCGTGTGATGGCGCAGGCCGATCGTCCGGCGCGCGGCGGGCAGGCCGCGCGCCCGATGCGCGGCGCGTCGTTCGCGCTGGCCGGGCTCGTCGCGTGTGCCGCCTGCGCCGCGATCGTGCTGTGGCTTCGGCCGGCCGGCTCGTCGCCTGCGCCGGCCGGTGCCGTCGCCGCCGGGCCGGCGGCCGGTGTACCCGGCGCGGCGGGCGGGGCGCCGGATGCCGCCGTGCCGTTGCCGGCGGCGCTGCCGGGTGCGCTGGCCGGCTCGCATGCGCCGCGCCTGCCGCTGGCCGCCGGCGGCCGGCTCGCGAGGACGCGCGCGGTGCGCGACTTCTTCGACTATTGCCTGACCGCGCAGGGCGAACTGACGCCCGCCGCGCTCGACGCGCTGGTGCGGCGCGAGATCGCCGCGCAACTCGACGGCAGCCCCGCGCAGGCGGAGGCGCTCGACGTCTGGCGCCGCTATCGAGCCTATTTCGATGCGCTCGCGCAATTGCCCGCCGACGGCGCGGTGCTCGGCAACAAGCTCGATCCGGCGGCCATGCAGCTCGCGCTCGATCAGCGCGCGGCGCTGGCCGATCGCACGCTCGGCGAGTGGGCCGAGCCGTTCTTCGGCGACGAGCAGCGCCGGCAGCGCCATGACCTCGAACGGATCCGGATCGCCAACGACACCACGCTGAGCCCTGAACAGAAGGCCGCGCGGCTTGCCGCGCTCGACGCGCAGCTGACGCCCGACGAGCGCGCGCAGCAGGCGGCGCTGCATGCGCAGCAGGACGCGGTGACGAAGATCGCCGACTTGCAGAAGGCCGGCGCGACGCCCGACCAGATGCGCGCGCAGATCGCGCAGACGCTCGGGCCGGAAGCGGCCGCGCGCGCCGCGCAGATGCAGCAGGACGACGATGCGTGGCAGACGCGCTATCGCGCCTATGCGGTGGAGCGCGACCGGATCGCGGCGCAGGGGCTCGCGCCTCAGGATCGCGATGCGAGGATCGCGCAGCTCAGGCAGCAGACCTTCACCTCGCCGGGGGAGGCGATTCGCGCGGCGTCGCTCGATCGCGGGGCGGGCGGGTAGGGGAGCGTTTCCGGACAGGTCGAACGGATAATGCGGCGTGGCGGGTTTCGCACTGCGTTTCGGATCGATATGGCGGTGGTGACAGCGAGCGGACAGCCCACCGACAGGCTCGTGATGTTTTTGCGCTTCCCTACGCGTTTACACGCGTCATCGGCGAGCAAAAATCGCGGCGCTCTGCAACAATGCGGGGCGATGGTGCGTTTGACGATCGGAATCGATGCAAGCGCGCCGCCGCGTCGTTCCATCCGCGGTGCGCGTCCCGCACTGCCCGTCCCGCCGAGTCCTGCCTTGTCCGAAACCCTTCACGCCAGCCGCTCCGCGGAGCCGGCGTTCAATTGGCGCGCGATGATTGCGATCCTGCTCTCGGTCGCGCTCGCCACGCTCGATACCGCCATCGCGAATACCGCGCTGCCTGCGATCGCAGCCGATCTGCACACGGCGCCCGCCGCCTCCGTTTGGATCATCAACGCGTACCAGCTCGCGATGGTCGCCACGCTGCTGCCGCTCGCCGCGCTCGGCGACATCCTCGGGCACCGGCGCGTGTATATCGGCGGCCTGATCGTGTTCACCGCCGCCTCGCTCGCCTGTTCGCTCGTCAGCACGCTGCCGATGCTGACCGCCGCGCGGATCGTGCAGGGCCTCGGCGCCGCCGCGATCATGAGCGTCAACGCCGCGCTGATTCGCTGCCTCTATCCCGCGCACCGCCTCGGCGCCGGGCTCGGCCTCAATGCGCTGATCGTCGGCGTGTCGTTCGCGGTGGGGCCGACCGTGGCCTCGGTGATCCTGTCGGTGGCCGCGTGGCCCTGGCTGTTCGCCGTGAACGTGCCGCTCGGGATCGCCGCGCTCGCGGTGGCGATCCCGTCGCTGCCGCAGACGCCGCGCGGCAGCCACGCGTTCGATCCGCTCGCTGCTTGCTTCAACGTAATCACGTTCGCGGCGCTGATCTTCGCGCTCGGCGAGGCCGCGCAGCGCGGGCCGCTGGCGCTGAGTCTCGGCGCGGCCGGCGTCACGCTCGTGTTCGGCTGGCTGCTGATGCGGCGCGAGGCGGGGCATGCGGCGCCGATGCTGCCGGTGGATCTGTTCCGGCGGCCCGTGTTCACGCTGTCGGCGGTCACGGCTGTGTGCTCGTTCGCGGCGCAGGGGCTCGCGTTCGTTTCGCTGCCGTTCTACTTCGAGGATGTGCTGCATCGCAGCGCGGTGGAGACGGGGTTCCTGATGACGCCGTGGTCGGTGGTGGTCGCGCTCGCGGCGCCGGTGGCCGGGCGGCTGTCGGATCGTTATCCGCCTGGCTTGCTCGGGGCGGTGGGGCTGGCCGTGCTGGCGGTGGGGATGGGGCTGCTGGCGGCGCTGCCGGCGTATCCGCAGGTGGCCGATATTGTCTGGCGGATGGCGTTGTGCGGGGCGGGGTTCGGGTTCTTTCAATCGCCGAACCTGAAGGCGCTGATGGCGAGCGCGCCGCCCGAGCGCAGCGGTGGGGCGAGCGGGATCATCGCCACGGCGCGGCTGATCGGGCAGGCGACCGGGGCGGCGTTGGTGGCGCTGTGCTTCGGGATCGTCGGGCGGCACGGGCCGACGCTGGCGTTGGCGCTGGGGGCCGGGTTTTCGGCGGCGGCGAGTGTGGCTAGCGGGTTGCGGCTGTTTGCGCCTTCGCATCGGTCGGGGAAGGCGGTGGGGGTGACGCGGGTGGGGAAGTGAGGGGAGGCGTGGTCAAGCGTTGTGCGAGCATAGGGCGTTCGACAATGCTCAACGGAGAGGATACGGATGGCAAACCATTCACCCTATTCAGTGGTTTTGACCTATGCAAAAGATCAGCGGATGTTTACGGTCCATGCCGTTGATCCGGCTGAAGTCGCCCCATTGGTGACAGGCAAGCTCGAAATGCCGATTCTCTTGGATGATTTCGATTATCAGATCGATGACGAGTTTGCGCGCAGGCTCGGTGTTGCCATGCTCAACGTGCTTGCCCTTGGCCAGCCTGAGATAAAGAACTACATGAAGGTAACGACAGGGCCGGCTTCGACTGATTGACCGTCCTGGAGTGAAATTGGCAAGTTGGTACGCGATCTCCGGGAAGGCGAAGTTTCAGGGCGTGTTCAGTGGCTTTGGGTAGCGGGCGTTTTGGCTGATCGCACGCGCAGCCTACGCGGCTGTCGCGTGCTTTGTCTTTCTTCGTTGTCGATTCGTTTTGAAGGCGATTCGGCTGTTAAGCGGTGAAGGCGTTCGGTTTGTTTTTATCCTTGGCCGGGCACCTCATGCGGCGCCTCAGGCCGGTCTGCCGATCGAGGATCGGAAAGCCGTCCCGCCCAAGGTGATCGCAATCCTCCTCCGGAATCGGCATGATGACGAGGCGCCCCAGTGTTACCTCGATTCGTACCCGCTGCGGTGGGGCGAAGCCGGCTTCCTCAAGCCACTTTCCCCTGAGTCGCATCGACGGGTAGGTGCTTTGATCCAAGTCCGCGTTGATGTAGCGGTAAGACTCCCGAATGGTCACAGAGCGGTCGGGGAACAAAACGGGTGCGTTATGATTCGTGTCAGCCATGGCTAACTCCTTGGTCGAGTTGGTGATGGTCAGCGGTCCGCATGGTGTTCCCGCACCTGCGGGCCGCGCTCGTTTACGCGCGGTTTTCTAGTCGGGGAGGCGGATTTTGGTTGCCTTCCGGGCGCGTGGTAATCGCGCGTGAACGTATGCCCACTTTAGCCTTGGATGGCTGGTGATGGATGATGGTTATGTGCGTTTGGTGGAGCGTTGGCCGTTTGGTATAGGGGGCAGGTGACGCACTGGATGGTTGGTGAGGGGTTGGCTGTGGTTGGCCGATAAGCATCGATTGTCCTTCTTTTCAATTTGGCACTAGATGCCGTTGCTATCGGGTAAGCTGATGTCTGGATGTCGTCACTTAAGTTTCTGTACAGTCAGCCGACAATCAATTTACAGTGCCTGCATGCTCGAGCCTGAAAGGGATGTTTGGCAATTTAACTCACCATGGATGAACTGGCAGGGAACCCATGTACTGATGCCCTGTTCCGCTTAATGGCAGCTGATTTTGTGTATTTCCACCTCAATTAACTTAACGAGCCAGAAGAATGCTTCATTATTTAGCATCGCTTGCAGCAGGCGTTGTGCCGCTTCTCCTTTGTCTTGTTCTCAGAGTTTTGCTCGATCTAAGAATCGCGCCGCAGCTCATCAAGTGTCTCGATCGGATACCTGGAAGGACTTGGTTCCGGGATAACCCTCCTAGTCTCAAAGGAAACTGGGAGCAGTATTGGACTGGAGGTACTACAAGCTACCCTGAAGATCGCGACAGGCACAGCAATGTGAGAATTTACCAGTTCAGTCGATATTGCTTCGCAGAGTTTACTGCCAAGGGGCGACGATATAGTCTTCTCGGTCGAATTCACAACAACTATCTATTCGGAGAATGGTCTGCGATGGGAGACAAGCTTGGTTATTTTGGGACATTCAAGCTAAGGCTTGTTGACTCATCGAAAATGGAAGGTAGATGGTTGGGGCATTCGAGCAAGGAACTCAAGATCAACGACGGTGGTTGGATCTGGACAAGGACAGAGTAAACCACAAGACGTGAAGGTGGTTTGCTGTAAAAGTAAGAAGATACGCATGTCGAATTTTCCGAGCGTACATCTAGTGGCAGTTACATCCATCAAATAGTCATTTCATTGATCGCAGGGCGTTATCGATGTTCCGATGCGACGTCGTAGTGAAAAATCTGCGGCTGTAGTACTAAGAACCGCTAACACAAGTCATCCACGAATCTGGAGTAGATGACGGCGGCAGCCAGGACAAGCAGAGCGGCATGAATATCGAGACGCCGTTCGAAGCGAATTCGAAGCTTGCCGAATCCGGCGAACCAGGCATGTGTGCGCTCGACGACCCAACGATGCCGTCCCAGCCGTTCGCTACTTTCGATACCACGCCGGGCGATACGGGCCTTGATGCCGCGCTGTTTCAGATAACGTCGACAACGCGCAAAGTCATACCCTTTGTCAGTGTGCAGTTTGGTCGGCCGCTTGCGCGGCTGACCATTCAGCCCAGGTACGGCAGGAATGGCATCCAGCGTGGACTCGAATGCCATCGAATCGTGCCGGTTGGCTCCCGTGATCGTGACAGCCAGCGGGATGCCGCGTGCATCTACGACGATGTGTCGTTTCGATCCGAGCTTGCCGCGGTCCGTCGGGTTGGGGCCGGTTTCCTGGCCCCCGGGGGCTGGAGACGCTGGCTCCATCGAGGCTGGCGCGCTCCCAATCGATCTGGTCATGCTCACGCAGCCGACGCAGCATCGCCAGATGCAGCCGATGCCACACCCCGGCCGCTTGCCAGTCTCGCAGACGTCGCCAGCACGTCATGCCGCTGCCAAAACCCAGCTCTTTCGGAAGGTCTTCCCACGGGATGCCAGTTTGCAGCACATATAGGATGCCGTTGAGCGCAGCTCGGTCATCGACCGTGCGCCGCCGTCCGCCCTTGGGCGAGGGAGTGAATTCCGGAATCAGAGGTTCCAGCGCCACCCACAACTCGTTGCTGATTTTGCGTCTTGCCATATCGCAGACGATACGACTTCTGCTGCCTCATGTCTAGGTTGTGTTAGCGGTTCTAAGGCCCCCCATCTGGAAAATTGTTTCGAGTAATGGCAAGGCGAATGTCAAGGCAACAAATCCGAAAGCTGTAGCAAGACATTGATCGCGCGGTGGCTCTAACTGAAAAGCCACCGCTGAATTCTCCGTGCGTCGATAGCTTCAGAGCGGGATGGCACCAATGTTCTTTTTCAACAAGGTTTGCGTGCGCGGGCGCCCAGCCGCGGAGGTCTCGAAGTTCAGCCCGTATCGGTAAATTTCCGGTAGAAATAACCGTTCTTCACCCAAGTTGCCATCAACGTCTTCATAGATCACACCAATCTCCTGTAGCGAACCAAGAAGACTCGGAGTGAGCAGTGCCTGCTCCAGGCTGAACGGTACTTTGAGGTTGCGAATGCCTCGCTGCTCCATCAGTTCAGTCCACCTCTTTAGCGGGGCGATCTCCGACATGGCTTCGCTTACCTTCTCGAGGCTACAAGGGGCAATGGCCTTGCGCATGGATTCCGGCGCAAGAACACGATCCGGCCATGTTTGTCCGGTTCGCGTTGACTCCAATTCTGCAGCGAACTTCAGGAAGCGGACTAGGTCGCGCGCCTGCACATTGCCCTTCAAGTCGCACAACGCGGCATATACCCATCGCGCAGAGTGTGCCTCTTTAGATTTTTCGCCGCCAAGCTTTTTCCCCCAAAGACGCTCCAACTCGATCTTCAATTCCTCGATACGCAGGGACTCCGCCGACTTTGTTTCGTTCGACTGGATACCGGCTTGGCAACTCAACATAAAGGCTAAACGCAAGAAGCTCTCGGCGTTCCATTGGAGACGAAACGGTTGGAAGCGCTGCAGCCACTGACCTAGGTTTTGCCGAATAGTCGCTTGTACGTAATCCGCTCGTGCAAATACTATAGTACCGATGCATCGGTTATCCAGCTCGCCGATGCGATTGGGCAAGCGCAACAAGGCGTGAATAGCCTCAGCGGCATGGTCATCATTGGCATCCTTGAACGCATCCTCGATACCATCGAACAAAAATATGACTCGTGTAGAATGCGTAGCCAGAGATTGATTCACTGCTCGCAGACCACCCTCTGAGATGCTGAACTGTTGGGCGATAAGGCTGTCCCAAAAATCCTCCCAGTGAGCAGGCGGCGACTTAAGTGCTTCCTCGATTAGCCGCCGTACCGCGCTAGCGCCAAGCAGGCGGCTTTTGTCGCTTTGTATCAAGTCAAGTGTGCGCCCTTGCGCCAACTTGATTTCTCCATTTGGGTTGTCCTCGATGTTGTCGGACCATAGCACCGGGAAGATTGCCGCGTCTGTCGTGCTTGTCGAATCAAACCCCAATTTACTCAAGAAACTCTGCCATGCACCCGTCCCTACTAATTGGCGGAAGGTAAATGTCTTGCCTGAGCCCTTAGCACCAATCATCAATAAGTTTGGCAACTCGTTGGAGTAGTGCTTGCCGAGATTGAGCAGTGGTTCGGTAGCCAGGATGGCGCTTTTTGCACTGCTATCTGCAAACTCTGCAGCTTTGCAAACGTCATACAACCTTTTTGCTTGCTCCTGTCTTAACGAAGTTGTAGCACTGGCGTCTCCAGTCGGCATAACCGGCCGTGCTTGAGCAGGCGTGGCATAGAGAGCCCTAGCCCAATCGCTAGCACTGGCAAACAAGCGGCTGGACTGGGGCAAGGCATCTAGCGCGTCACGCACCGATCCGATGGACATCAACGTGCTCAGAAACTCGGCCTCAAGCCACTGCACCCCGGGGTTCAGCGCATCATCCGTGGGATAGGCCTCGCCCAATGCCTTCAGGGCTTGTTCGTAGTGAGCGGCATCTCGCAGCTCCTTGGTCAACAGGCTTAACACCACCGTGGGGCGTGCATCCTCTCGCTGTACTGCCGACAGTTGACGGTTGAAGGCATATAGGCGACGCAGCACTTCGGCCATACCTTGCACCGATTGGGGTGCCACTGTACTGATGAAGAAGTGATCGACCCGGGGATCGAACAGGATGGGACTCGCTAGTTCGCTCAAACCTGCACGTAAGTCAATGAACACGGCATCCGCACTCAGGCGCTGACCTAGGGCATGCAGGTGATCCGACAATAACCAGGGATTAATCGGATTGCGGGCCAAATGTTCGGGTGCTACCGGCATGTCCTGAATTTCGGCGAAGTTCAGGGCCGCTGGCAACACAAACAGCTCACGCTGCATCCCCCCTACGCTGAGCGAAGTCTTGCGTAACTCTTGCGCGAAGAAATCCAGAGTCGCGTCAACTCCAGCAGGTGGATAATGCAACGCTTCCAGCAATTGCACGAAGGACACCGTGGGTCGGTTGACCTCATCTAGCCAAAAGCTGACGCCGGGGGCTTCCAAGTCCGCGTCTACCACGAGGATCTTCTTCGGCCCCGGACCGGGATTCTGCATGCATGCCGCAACATAGGTCATGAGGGCGGTGGTGCGCCCGACGCCGCCTTTGAAGGAATGGAAGGAGACCAAGTCGGGGCCTGTTTTCCATGCTGCCGGGGCGTTTGCCAAGTGCCTAATGAGAGGTTGCGCGCCGGAATCCGCTTCAGCCGCCTGATCAGTGGGCAAATATGTGACATCGCGCCACAGTGGATAATTTTGCCCCACAGCAGGCGCCGCGATGGCTTTAGCTTCCAGCATCAGTTCCACTGGATAGTCTGTCTCGTCGATGCGCAAGCAGATTGATCGACGCTCTCGCTGGTATGCGTGGCCGAAAACGTGACTCAGCCAGTTGTCCACTTTGTCCGCATCGGCAAAGTGGCGCACCTCCATGCCACTCGGAAAGCAATCCACGCTCAGCACGCCTGTGGGCAACTGATTCCATAGCGCAGTGCGCTGCTTGAGCAAGCGCTCAACATCCAGCCAGGTGGTCAGTGGACGCTCGGCTGCATCCGTTAGCAAGCTCATTTGAGTTCCCCTTGAATCCATGTCAATACCTCTTGCAACTGCTGCTCGCAATCGTTGTCGGACGGGGCGGTGCAATTCCCGCCGTAGCGCCACGCTTGGTGCAGGATGCTGATGTCGCCGTTACGGGGCTCTTGTACACCGTTGCGTGTCACCGGCTTAAGTTGCAAATTTTCGGGTAGTGACAACTCAGTTCCTACCTTCAATTCCTTAAGCAGTTGTCGCAGGTTGTGACCGGTCTTGTCGATCTCTTCGCGGTCGAACAGGCTGCGGCTATTGCGTTTGAGCCACACAGCCTTCAAGCCACACTCCACGGCGTAGAACAGCAGTAGGCGGTGTGGGTTCTTACGCGTACTTGCAGCCGCGGGCATAGCGACAGCGGAGAGTTCGCGCCAAGCGTTCTTTAACTCGCGATCGGTGAATGGGAGTGCGCTCATTGCGGAGTTCCCGTGATGAGCTGATCCCAAGCGATCTGGCTCGAGCTTCTCGTCGTGTTCTTCCTGAAAAGACCATAGATGAGTGCCAAATCGCTACCGGCCCAAACCCGTAACGTATGCTTTGGGGGCGACCAATTGCGAGAAGAAATCGACCTGTTTTGCGCTTCGACTAATGGAATTTTCATTTGCTTCATCTACAAACGGGGAGTATGTCTTGCAGCCGAAGCATACTTTAAGAGGCAACAGCATGGACAGAGAATCCGAAAGAAGCTGACAGAGAATGGACGTTGGTTGTCACTAAAGAGCACTGAGGGCACAGTCGCGACTGTGCCGCTGTCAGCTACTGCCTTGCCATTTGCCGTGGTAGAGCGAATGCCTGGAACGGGGCGCAATTCGACATCGCCCCCTCCCAAACCAAAAATCCACCCCAAATCACGAGCTTCCTCCACCCAAACTTCCCCAACAACCCCAAAAAAAGCCCGGCCAAAGCCGGGCTCGAATGTCCGCGTACCGGAAGCAACCACCCTCCCAACACGCGGCACCTGCAAAAACCAACCAACCGCTTAAGCCGCCAACAACGAGCGCAGCACGAACGGCAGAATCCCGCCGTGCTTGTAGTAATCCACCTCGATCGGCGTATCCACGCGCAGCAGCACCTGCACGCGCTTCGTCTCGCCGTTCTTGTAGTGGATCACCAGCGTCACGTCCTGCTGCGGCTTGAAATCGTCGCCGAGGTCTTCCACGTCATACGTTTCCTCGCCCGTGATACCGAGCGACTGCACGCTGTCCGAGCCCTTGAACTGCAGCGGCAGCACGCCCATGCCGACCAGGTTCGAGCGGTGGATCCGCTCGAAGCTGCGGGCGATCACGGCCTTCACGCCGAGCAGTTGCGTGCCCTTGGCGGCCCAGTCGCGCGACGAACCCGTGCCGTACTCCTCGCCCGCGAAGATCACGGTCGGCGTGCCGGCGTCGATGTACTTCATCGCCGCGTCGTAGATCGCCATCTGTTCGCCGTCCGGCTGGTGGATCGTCAGGCCGCCTTCCACGCGCGAGCCGTCGGCCTTGGCCGGGATCATCAGGTTCTTGATCCGGACGTTGGCGAACGTGCCGCGCATCATCACGTCGTGGTTGCCGCGGCGCGAGCCGTAGCTGTTGAAGTCGGCCTTCTGCACGCCGTTCTCCTTCAGCCACTTGCCGGCCGGCGAGTCTTCCTTGATCGAGCCGGCCGGGCTGATGTGGTCGGTGGTCACCGAGTCACCGAACACGCCGAGCGCGCGCGCGCCCTTGACCGGGGCGATCGAGTCCGACGGCTGCATCGGGAAATCCTTGCCGAAGAACGGCGGCTCGGCGATGTAGGTCGACTTCGGCCAGTCGTACACCTGGCCCGTCTCGCCTTCGATCTTGCTCCAGAGGTCGCCCTTCTTGGTCAGCTTCGCGTAGTTGTCGACGAACGCTTCCGGGTTCAGCGCGTACTTCAGCAGCGCGTGGATTTCCTCGCTCGACGGCCAGATGTCGCCGAGGTACACGTCACGGCCGCCCTTGCCCTTGCCGACCGGCTCGGTCATCAGGTCGCGCGTGATGGTGCCGGCGATCGCGTAGGCGACGACGAGCGGCGGCGAGGCCAGGAAGTTGGCGCGGATGTTCGGGTGAATCCGGGCCTCGAAGTTGCGGTTGCCGGACAGCACGGCGGCCGCGACGATGTCGTTCTTCACGATCGCTTCGTTCAGCTCGGGCGTCAGGTCGCCGGCGTTGCCGATGCAGGTCGTGCAGCCGTAGGCGGCCAGCTCGAAGCCGAGCTTCGACAGGTAGGGCAGCAGGCCCGTCTTGGTCAGGTACTCGGTGACGATGCGCGATCCCGGCGCCAGCGACGTCTTGATGTGCGGCGCCACGGTCAGGCCCGCTTCCACGGCCTTCTTGGCCAGCAGGCCGGCGGCCAGCAGCACGCTCGGGTTCGAGGTGTTGGTGCAGGAGGTGATCGCGGCGATCAGGATGTCGCCGTTCTTCACGTCCACGCCGTTGCTGGTGGTGTACTGGGCGGCCAGATCCTCGGCCTTCTTGTTGAAGCCGTTTTCCGCGACCGGCTTCGAGAACAGGTCGGCGAACGTCGACTTCACATGGGTGATCTCGATGCGGTCCTGCGGGCGCTTCGGGCCGGCCAGCGACGGCGCGACGCTGCCCAGGTCGAGCGTGAGCGACTTGCTGTAGTCGATCTCGCCGGCCTTCGGCACGCCGAACAGCTTCTGCGCCTTGAAGTAGTTTTCGAACGCGGCGATCTCGGCCTTGGTGCGGCCGGTGCCCTCGAAGTACTCGATGGTCTTCTCGTCGACCGGGAAGAAGCCCATGGTCGCGCCGTATTCGGGCGCCATGTTGCCGATGGTCGCGCGGTCCGGCAGCGACAGCGAGGCGGTGCCTTCGCCGAAGAACTCCACGAACTTGCCGACCACCTTCTCCTTGCGCAGCATTTCGGTGATGGTCAGCACCAGGTCGGTGGCGGTCACGCCTTCGCGCAGCTTGCCCTTCAGCTCCACGCCGACCACGTCCGGCGTCAGGAAATACACGGGCTGGCCGAGCATGCCGGCTTCCGCCTCGATGCCGCCCACGCCCCAGCCCACCACGCCGATGCCGTTGATCATGGTGGTGTGGCTGTCGGTGCCCACCAGCGTGTCGGGGTAGTACACGGTGTCCGCGCCTTCGGACTTCTTGTGGACGCCGCGCGCCAGGTACTCGAGGTTCACCTGGTGAACGATGCCGATGCCCGGGGGCACCACGCCGAACGTGTCGAACGCCTGCATGCCCCACTTCATGAACTGGTAGCGCTCGTTGTTGCGCTGGAATTCCAGCTTCATGTTCAGGTCGAGCGCGTCCTTCTGGCGGAAGTAATCGATCTGCACCGAGTGATCGACCACCAGATCGACCGGGACCAGCGGCTCGATCTTCTTCGGGTCCTGGCCGGCACGCTGGGCGACACCGCGCATGGCCGCGATGTCGGCGAGCAGCGGCACGCCGGTGAAATCCTGCAGCACGACGCGCGCGACCACGAACGGGATTTCATCGACGCGCTTGGCGTTGGGCTTCCAGTTCGCCAGTTGCTCGATATGCTCTTCGGTGATCTTCTTGCCGTCGTAGTTGCGCAGCACGGACTCGAGCACGAGGCGAATCGACACCGGCAGGCGTTCGATCTTCGTCTTCAGTCCTTTGCCGAGCTGGGGCAGCGAATAGAACTTGCCTTTGCCGGAGCCGCTGTCGAATTCTTGCAGTGTCTTGTGGAGATTGTGGGCCATGGTGTTTTTCCTGGGTTAAGGCGAGGAAAGAAGTCCTGTATCTGACGGCTAGATCACATACAAGTCGACGTATTCATTGACCGGCATGGCCTCGAGCCTTGCCTGGTCCAGCGACACGTCGAGAATCGCTTGTTGCTGTTTCGCCGGGAAGCGGCGCGCGAGATTGGTGCGGAACTTGTCGAGCAGCAGCGGGATGCCCGCCGCGCGCCGGCGCCGGTGGCCGAGCGGGTAATCGACCACCACCTCCTCGAACACGGTGCCGTCGTCAAGCTCGACGGTCAATCCGTTGGCGATCGCGCGCTTGTCCGGGTCGTGATAATCCTTCGTGAACTGCGGGTCTTCCACGCAGGCGATCTTCGCGCGCAGCGCGTCGATGCGCGGGTCGGCCGCGACCTCGTCCTCGTAGTCGGCGGCGGTGAGGCGTCCGAACAGCAGCGGCACGGCGACCATGTACTGGATGCAGTGGTCGCGGTCGGCGGGGTTCGCGAGCGGCCCGGTCTTGTCGATGATCCGGATCGCGGCCTCGTGCGTGCGGATCGTGACGCGCCGGATCGACCCGGCGCCGCGGCCCGCCTCGGCGAGCCGGTGATGCAGCACGAGCGCCGCCTCGGCGGCGGTCTGGGCGTGGAATTCGGCGGGGAACGCGATCTTGAACAGCACGTTCTCCATCACGTAGCTGCCGTAAGGGCGTTGAAAGCGGAACGGCTTGCCCTCGAACAGCACGTCGTAGAAGCCCCACACGGGCGCGCTGAGCGCGGTGGGGTAGCCCATCTCGCCGGTGCGCGCGATCAGCGCGAGGCGCACGGCGCGCGAGGTGGCGTCGCCGGCCGCCCACGACTTGCGCGAGCCGGTGTTGGGCGCGTGGCGGTAGGTGCGCAGCGCCTGGCCGTCGACGAACGCGAGCGACAGCGCGTTGACGAGTTCGTCGCGCGTGAGGCCGAGCAGTTGCCCGACCACGGCGGTGGAGGCGACCTTGACGAGCAGCACGTGGTCGAGCCCGACGCGGTTGAACGCGTTCTCGAGCGCGAGACAGCCCTGGATCTCGTGCGCCTTGACCATCGCCACCAGCACGTCGCGCATCGTGAGCGGCGGCTTGCCGGCCGCCAGCGCGGTGCGCGAGAGCCAGTCGGCGGTGGCCAGGATGCCGCCGAGGTTGTCGGACGGATGGCCCCATTCGGCCGCGAGCCAGGTGTCGTTGAAGTCGAGCCAGCGGATCGTGGTGCCGATGTCGAACGCGGCCTTGACCGGGTCGAGCTGGAACGAGGTGCCGGGCACCCGGGCGCCGTGCGGCACGCTGGTGCCCGGCACCAGCGGCCCGAGCAGCTTGGTGCAGGCCGGATACGACAGGGCCTCGAGCCCGCAGCCGAGCGTGTCGAGCAGGCAGTGGCGCGCGGTTTCGAGCGCGAGCGCACTGCCGATCTCGACATCCAGCACGTAGTCGACGATCTCGACCAGTACCGGGTCCGGCGCGGGTCGGACGTTCGTTTGCGGAGCGGACATCGGGGTTCCTGTCGTGGCGGCCGATTGCTTCCTGTCTTGCGGTGACGCCGGGGCGCTTACTTGCCGGTGTTCGGCGAGAGTTCGTTCGACTGCGTCGGTGCCAGCGTGCCGTTCGAGGCCATCTCGGCGGTCACGCATTCGTCGGCCAGGCGCGTGTCTTCCTTGTCGCTGAACAGCATGCCCTTGGTCGGGATCACGACCAGCTTCAGGCCGCTGGCCGGATCGTAGAACACGTCGGCGCCGGTGGTGGTGGCCTGACGCGGCAGCTTGTAGTTCTTGTTCGCCCAGTGGACCGTGACGATCTGGTCACGCTTCATGTCGCCGGCGAGCAGGTAGGACAGGCCTTCCTTGCACGACCACTTGACCGCGCCTTCGGGCGCCGGGTCGACCTTGGCCGCCGCGGCCGCCTGGGCGCGCTTGCTGCGCGGGATCAGGTGGCGCTTCGGCGCCGGGCGCTTGGCGACGGCCTTTTTCGTCGTCGTCGTCTTGGCCGTGGTGGTCTGGGCCGAGGCGGCCGGAGCCACGGTCAGCAGCGTCGCGGACAGGGCGCCGATGGCGGTGGCGATCAACAGTTTGTTCATGTGCTCAAAACCTTTTATCAGTGTCGGGGTGGACAGGAAACGCGGCTGGCCCGCTCGACCGCGGCGGCACGCGTCTCCAGGGTGCGCAGCGGCCGCTATTTTCTCCTAATTCGCCCGATGGTTTTAAAGGAATTCGAAGCTTCTGTCGTGATTTCGCGATAGTCGCGGGGGAGGTCGGGGCCAGCGGCCTGGCCGGTTTGCCGAGGTCGGCCGACGCACGGCGCAAGCGCGGCGGAGCCGGGCGCGCGGGAACGACTCATGCGCGGGCCTCGTCGCCGGCCGCGCGGGCGGCGTCGGCGGGCAGCCAGCGCGCGACCTCGGCCGGCAGCGCGGCGCCGGCGGCATGCGCGCGGCGCAGCACCGACCAGTAATAGCGGTAGCTGGCGCGGTCGTGCAGCGTGTCGCGGTGGCGCGTGGGCCCCCAGTCGGCGGCCTGCGCGGCGAGCAGGATCTCGGCGGCCAGCGCCACTTCGGTCTCGCGCGGCGCGAACGCGGCCACGATCTCGCGGATCTGCGCGGGATGGATGCTCCACATCCGCGTGTAGCCGAATTCGTCGCGCGCGCGGGCGGCGTCGCTGGCCACCACGGCCATCTCGCGGATCTCGGTGGTCACGTTGTGCGACGGCGTCTTGCCGTGCGCGTGGCAGGCGGCGGCGATCTCGAGCTTGGCGCGGCGCACCAGCGGATGGTCGAACTGGCCCGGCGCGCGCATCGCGGCGTCGGGAATCGCGCCGTGGTGCGCGGAGACGAAATCCATCAGCCCGAAGCTCAGCGTCGAGACGGCCGGCAACGCGGCGATCCGCGCGACCTGGGCCAGCGCGCCGTGCGTCTCGACCAGCACGTCGGCCGGGATCGACCGCGCGATGCCGAGCTCGCGGCGGGTGCCTTCGATGAACGCGCAGACCTCGGCCACGTCGGCCGCGTCGGTCACTTTTGGAAGCGTAATGTAAGCCGGCGGCCGGGCGGCGCGCAGCACGATGCGCAGGTCGTCGCGCCAGTGCGGATGGGTGAAATCGTGGATCCGCACGCCGGCGCGGCCGAAGCGGTTGGCCTCGTCGCCGAGCATCGCGGCGACCAGTTCGGCGTGCGCGGCCTCGCGGCCGACGGCGGCGCCGTCCTCGCAGTCGAGCGTCACGTCGAACACCGGGCCCAGTTCGGCCTGCAGCGCCAGCGACTTGCGCATCAGTTTCTCGCTGCCGGCGTAGTGATCGCAGCAGGGCAGGAGCGCGGGGGGCGAAGCGCCGTCGTACAGCACTTCTGCGGGGGAGAGCGCAGGCATCGTCGTTACGCGTCGGAGCGGCGTGATCGAAAAGGCATCGGATTCGGACGGGCGCTGCGGCGGCGGGCGCGGGCAACGCGCGTGCGGATCGAATGCGGGGGCCTGGCCGGCCGCCGGCGGGAGCCGGGCGGCCGGGCCGGCGCGGGCGGGCTCTGGAGACGAGCCGCCCGCCGCGCCGGCAGGCTGGTACAGAACGGAACTGCGGGACTTACTTCAGCAGGTGGGCCACGCCGTCACGCTCTTCGAGCAGCTCGGCCAGCGTGCCGTCCATTTTCTCGCGCGAGAACGCGTCGATTTCCAGGCCTTCCACGCGCTTGTACTCGCCGTTTTCGCAAACTACCGGCACGCCGTAGATGATGTCTTCGGGGATGCCATACGAGCCGTCCGACGGGATGCCCATCGTGACCCACTTACCGTTCGTGCCGAGCACCCAGTCACGCACGTGATCGATCGCCGCGTTGGCTGCCGAAGCCGCCGACGACAGGCCGCGCGCCTCGATGATCGCCGCGCCGCGCTTGCCGACGGTCGGGATGAACGTGTCGCGGTTCCAGACGTCGTCGTTGATCAGCTTGAGCAGCGATTCGCCTTCGACGGTCGCGAAGCGGAAGTCCGGGTACATCGTCGGCGAGTGGTTGCCCCACACGGCGAGCTTCTCGATCGAGGCGACCGGCTTGCCGGCCTTGGCGGCCAGTTGCGACAGCGCGCGGTTGTGGTCCAGGCGCAGCATCGCCGTGAAGTTCTTCTTCGGCAGGTCCGGGGCCGACTTCATCGCGATGTAGGCGTTCGTGTTGGCCGGGTTGCCGACCACCAGCACCTTCACGTCGCGGCTGGCGACTTCGTTCAGCGCGGCACCCTGCACCGTGAAGATCTCGGCGTTGGCCGACAGCAGGTCCTTGCGCTCCATGCCCTTCGAACGCGGGCGAGCACCGACCAGCAGCGCGACGTCGGCATCCTTGAACGCGACCTTCGGATCGTCCGTGACGACCACGCCGGCCAGCAGCGGGAACGCGCAGTCGTCGAGTTCCATCACGACGCCCTTGACGGCGGCTTGTGCTTGCGGGAGGTCGAGCAGTTGCAGGATGACCGGCTGGTCCTTGCCGAGCAGGTCGCCGTTCGCGATGCGGAACAGCAGCGAGTATGCGATTTGACCTGCGGCGCCGGTAACGGCAACGCGCTTTGCGGGCTTAGCCATGATGAGAAATCTCCAGGACGATGAGCGTAGGACGCTAAGGAAAACGCCATTCTATGCGCGTTACGCGTAGCGATGCGTTGAAGCGGGGCGGAGGGCTTCCGGGGCATGCGCGCCGTGGCCATGAAACCGGCCCCGGCACCGGGCCGGGCGCGGCCGGAGGCCGCGAGCCCTCGCTCGCCCCGGAGTGTAGGAGTGCGACCGGGCAAAGTCAAACGGTATCATATGTCTTATATAAGACAGATGTATTGCGGGAAAAATCTGGACGTAAAAGTCTGCTTTGTGTTGAAATGCGCGCCATGACATCCAACCAGGCGAACGCGGCGAACCCGAACGCTCCCGGCCAAGGCCCGGCCGGCGGCGAAGTGACGCCTGCGGCATCGCCGTCGCCTACCTTTAGCCCCTTATACCAGCAGATCAAGGCATTGATCACGCAGGGGCTGGAATCGGGCGAGTGGAAGCCGGGTGAAATCATACCAAGCGAGGTCGAGCTCGCGGCGCGCTACAAGGTGAGCCAGGGCACGGTCCGCAAGGCGATCGACGAGCTGGCCGCCGACAACCTGCTGGTGCGCCGGCAGGGCAAGGGTACCTTCGTGGCCACCCACAGCGAGGAGCGCGCGCAGTTCCGCTTCCTGCGCTTGCTGGCCGAGGACGGCGTGGAGCACCCGCACGTGAGCCGGCTGCTCGAATGCCGCCGCACCCGGGCGCCCGCCGAGATCGCGCGGCAGCTGGACCTGAAGCCGGCCGATCCGGTGGTCCAGGTGCGCCGGCTGCTGGAATTCGACGGCGTCGCCACGGTGCTCGACGAGATCTGGCTGCCCGGCGCGATGTTCCGCGGGCTGACCTTCGAGCGCCTCAGCGAATACAAGGGGCCGCTCTACGCGATGTTCGAGTCGGAGTTCGGCACGCGCATGATCCGCGCCACCGAGAAGGTCCGCGCGATCGCGGCGGAGCCCGCCGTGGCGGTGCTGCTCGGCGTGGCCGACGGATTTCCATTGCTGTCGGTCGAGCGCGTGTCCTATACCTATGGGGATCGCCCCGTCGAAGTGCGGCGCGGCTGGTATGTCACAACCGGGTATTACTATCAGAACGATTTGAGCTGATGGACGGCCGCCGGGGTAATCCGGCGGCACGGAAAGAGAAGTGGGGAACGGGCTCGCGCCCACACGCGAAGCACGTTTTGGGCCGCCTTTGTTCGCTGCCGCGTAACTGTCCTGAGCAGGTTTTCGCTGCAGCGCGACATGAAAAGGCGCTAAAATCGCGGATTAGTGTGACTACATAGTAGGGGTCTAGCATGACTGAAGCAGTAAGAAAACCGAGACCGGAGTATCGGAACATCGGCATCGGAGACATAACGCTCAAATATCGTCTGCCGCTTGCCGGGCAGCTGTCGATTTTTCACCGTCTCAGCGGTGCGCTGTTATTTCTGGCTCTTCCGTTTTTGCTTTACCTCTTCGATCAGAGCCTGACGTCCGAATTGAGTTTCGATGTCTTTAAGGCCTTCCTCTCCAACATCATCGTCAAGCTGATCGTCCTCGTATTGTCGTGGGCGTTCCTCCATCATTTCTGCGCCGGCGTTCGCCACTTGCTGATGGACGTCAACCATGACGCCGTCACCAAGGAAGGCGGCAAGCGCACCGCGGCCATCGTGTTCGTGGTGTCGCTGGTGCTGACGCTGGTCGTCGCGCTCAAACTGTTCGGAGCATTCTAAGAAAATGGCAGGCAATAACCGAATCGGCTCGAAGCGCCTCGTCGTCGGCGCCCACTACGGCCTGCGCGACTGGCTCGCGCAACGGATCACCGCGGTGATCATGGCGGTCTACACCGTGATCCTGCTGGCCTGGTTCTTCACGGCCCGCGATTTCTCCTACGACGGCTGGGCGTCGATCTTCTCGACCCAGTGGATGAAGCTGGCGACGTTCGTCACGCTGCTCGCGCTGTTCTATCACGCCTGGGTCGGCATTCGCGACATCTGGATGGATTACGTGAAGCCTGTCGGCGTGCGGCTGCTGCTGCAATCGCTGACCATCGTCTGGCTGCTCGCGTGCGCGGGCTACGCCGCGCAGATTCTCTGGAGAGTTTAAAAGCATGGCTGCAATCAACACTTCCCTGCCGCGTCGCAAGTTCGACGTGGTCATCGTCGGCGCGGGCGGCTCGGGGATGCGCGCATCGCTGCAACTCGCGCGCGCGGGCCTGTCGGTCTGCGTGCTCTCGAAGGTGTTCCCGACGCGTTCGCACACGGTCGCCGCACAGGGCGGGATCGGTGCCTCGCTCGGCAACATGAGCGAAGACAACTGGCATTTCCACTTCTACGACACGATCAAGGGTTCCGACTGGCTCGGCGACCAGGACGCGATCGAATTCATGTGCCGTGAAGCGCCGAACGCCGTCTACGAGCTCGAGCACTTCGGCATGCCGTTCGACCGCAACGCGGACGGCACGATCTACCAGCGCCCGTTCGGCGGCCATACCGCGAACTACGGCGAGAAGCCGGTGCAGCGCGCCTGCGCGGCGGCCGACCGTACCGGTCACGCGCTGCTGCACACGCTGTACCAGCAGAACGTCGCGGCCAAGACGCAGTTCTTCGTCGAATGGATGGCGCTCGACCTGATCCGCGACGCGGACGGCGACGTGCTCGGCGTGACCGCCCTCGAAATGGAAACGGGCGACGTCTACATCCTCGAAGGCAAGACCACGCTGTTCGCCACGGGCGGCGCGGGCCGGATCTTCGCGGCGTCGACCAACGCGTTCATCAACACCGGCGACGGCCTCGGGATGGCCGCGCGTTCGGGCATCGCGCTGCAGGACATGGAGTTCTGGCAGTTCCACCCGACCGGCGTGGCCGGCGCGGGCGTGCTGATCACCGAAGGTGTGCGCGGCGAAGGCGGCATCCTGCGCAACTCGGACGGCGAGCGCTTCATGGAGCGCTACGCGCCGACGCTGAAGGATCTGGCGCCGCGCGACTTCGTCTCGCGCTCGATGGACCAGGAAATCAAGGAAGGCCGCGGCGTGGGTCCGAACAAGGACCACGTGCTGCTCGACCTGTCGCACATCGGCGCCGAGACGATCCTGAAGCGTCTGCCGTCGATCCGCGAAATCGCGCTGAAATTCGCGAACGTCGACTGCATCAAGGAGCCGATCCCGGTCGTGCCGACCATCCATTACCAGATGGGCGGCATCCCGACCAACATCCACGGCCAGGTCGTCGGCACGCCGCGCGGCCATGAAGAGCCGATCAACGGCTTCTACGCCGTGGGTGAGTGCTCGTGCGTGTCGGTCCACGGCGCGAACCGCCTGGGCACGAACTCGCTGCTCGACCTGGTGGTGTTCGGCCGTGCGGCCGGCAACCACATCGTCGAACACGTCAAGAAGCAGCGCGAGCACAAGCCGCTGCCGAAGGATGCGGCCGACTTCGCGCTGTCGCGTCTGGCCAAGCTCGACAGCTCGAGCTCGGGCGAGTACGCGCAAAGCGTCGCCAACGAGATTCGCGGCTCGATGCAGAAGCACGCCG
Source organism: Burkholderia perseverans (assembly GCF_022870505.1). Classification (NCBI taxonomy): domain Bacteria; kingdom Pseudomonadati; phylum Pseudomonadota; class Betaproteobacteria; order Burkholderiales; family Burkholderiaceae; genus Burkholderia; species Burkholderia perseverans. The sequence continues at coordinate 2,138,084 of NZ_CP045093.1, read as the reverse complement.
GCGTGTTCCGCACCTCGGCGCTGCTGGCCGAGGGCGTGGAAGACATCAAGAAGGTCACGGAACGTGCCCAGCACATCCACCTGAAGGACAAGTCGAAGGTGTTCAACACCGCGCGCGTGGAAGCGCTCGAAGTGGCGAACCTCGTCGAAGTGGCGCGCGCCACCATGGTGTCGGCCGAAGCGCGCAAGGAAAGCCGCGGCGCGCATGCGCAGGACGACTACCCGCATCGCGACGACGAAAACTGGATGCGTCATACGCTGTGGTTCAGCGAAGGCGATCGTCTCGACTACAAGCCGGTGCACATGCAGCCGCTGACGGTCGAATCCGTGCCGCCGAAGGCGCGTACGTTCTAAGCCGAATTCGAGGAATCTGACATGGCTAAACGCATTTTCGAACTCTATCGTTACGATCCGGACAAGGACGCGGCGCCGCGCATGCAGACGTACGAAGTCGAGATCACGCATGAACGCATGCTGCTCGACGCGCTCGTCAAGCTGAAGGAAATCGACGAGACGCTGTCGTTCCGTCGCTCGTGCCGCGAAGGCGTGTGCGGCTCGGACGCGATGAACATCAACGGCAAGAACGGTCTGGCGTGTCTCACGAACCTGAACGAGCTGCCGGAGAAGATCGTGCTGCGTCCGCTGCCGGGCCTGCCGGTGGTGCGCGACCTGATCGTCGACATGACGCACTTCTTCAACCAGTACCACTCGATCAAGCCGTTCCTGATCAACGACACGCCGCCGCCCGAGAAGGAGCGTCTGCAGTCGCCGGAAGAACGCGAAGAGCTGGACGGCGTGTACGAGTGCATCCTGTGCGCGAGCTGCTCGACGTCGTGCCCGAGCTTCTGGTGGAATCCGGACAAGTTCGTCGGCCCGGCCGGCCTGCTGCAGGCTTACCGCTTCATCGCCGACAGCCGCGACGAAGCCACCGCCGAACGCCTCGACAACCTCGAGGATCCGTACCGTCTGTTCCGTTGCCACACGATCATGAACTGCGTCGACGTTTGCCCGAAGGGGCTGAACCCGACCAAGGCGATCGGCAAGATCAAGGAATTGATGGTTCGCCGCGCGGTCTGAGCTGATTCGACATGACTGAACCGTCGCACCAGTCCGACCCGCACCGCCGCGCGCGCCTTCGCTGGCGCGCGCGGCGCGGTCTGCTGGAGAACGATCTGATTTTCGAACGTTTCTTCAGCCGATACGAGCATGACCTCACCGATACCGACGTGGGCGCGCTGACCCGCCTGCTCGAACTATCCGACAACGACCTGATGGACTTGCTGCTTGCCCGCAAGGAACCGGAAGGCGACCTTGCCGGCCCGGACATTTCCCGGCTGCTGGAGATGCTGCGCAGTGCATGAGAGCGCTGCGCCCGTTATCGAATCCCGTTTCCATTTTCGATTGAGGATGTGCCATGACTCCGTCTGATGTTAAAGCCACGCTATCGTTCAGCGACAATTCGCCGAGCGTCGAACTGCCGATCTACAAGGGCACGATGGGCCCGGACGTGATCGACATCCGTAAGCTGTACGGCCAGACCGGCAAGTTCACGTATGACCCGGGCTTCATGTCCACGGCGTCGTGCAATTCGGAGATCACGTACATTGACGGGGACAAGGGCGAGCTGCTGTACCGCGGTTACCCCATCGACAATCTCGCGCAAAACGCGGACTTCCTCGAAACGTGCTACCTGCTGCTGAAGGGCGAACTGCCGAACGCCGCCCAGAAGGCGGAATTCGTCGACACCGTCACGAAGCACACGATGGTGCATGAGCAGATGCACTTCTTCTTCCGTGGCTTCCGTCGCGACGCCCACCCGATGGCGATCCTGGTCGCCGCGGTCGGCGCGCTGTCGGCGTTCTACCACGACTCGCTCGACATCAACGACCCGCGTCACCGCGAAGTCTCGGCGATCCGCATGATCGCCAAGCTGCCGACGCTCGTCGCGATGGCCTACAAGTACAGCATCGGCCAGCCGTTCGTCTATCCGAAGAACGAGCTGTCGTACAGCGCGAACTTCATGCACATGATGTTCTCGAACCCGTGCGAAGAGTACAAGGTCAACGACGTGCTGGTGCGCGCGCTCGACCGGATCCTGATCCTGCACGCCGACCACGAGCAGAACGCCTCGACCTCGACGGTGCGTCTGGCCGGTTCGTCGGGCGCGAACCCGTTCGCGTGTATCGCGGCCGGTATCGCGTGTCTGTGGGGTCCGGCGCACGGCGGTGCGAACGAAGCCGCGCTGAACATGCTCGAGCAGATCGGTTCGCCGGACAACATCCCCGAGTTCATCAAGCAGGTGAAGGACAAGAACTCGGGCGTGAAGCTGATGGGCTTCGGCCACCGCGTGTACAAGAACTACGATCCGCGTGCGAAGCTGATGCGCGAAACGTGCCATGAAGTGCTCGAAGAGCTCGGCCTGCACGACGATCCGCTGTTCAAGCTCGCGATGCAGCTCGAGAAGATCGCCCTCGAGGACGAATATTTCGTGTCGCGCAAGCTGTACCCGAACGTCGACTTCTACTCGGGCATCGTCCAGCGCGCGCTGGGCATCCCGACCTCGATGTTCACCTGCATCTTCGCGATGGCGCGTACCGTCGGCTGGATCGGCCAGTGGAACGAAATGATCGCCGATCCGGAGCAGAAGATCGGCCGTCCGCGTCAGCTGTTCGTCGGCGAGACGCCGCGCGAAGCGGCACCGATCGACAAGCGTTCGTGATCGTGTCCGGTCGCGATCGACCGGTCCCGCTTCACGCGTAAAGAACACCCCGGCGGCTTCGGCCTCCGGGGTGTTTTTTCTTGCGGGCGGGATGGCTCGCGGTGGCGCCGCGGTGCCGGGCGGCGCCGTGGCATGATCGGGGTTTTGATCCGCCCGGGAGCCGTCGATGCTGTCGCATGTCTGTATCGGAGTTCATGACGTCGAGCATGCCCATGCGTTCTACGCGCCGCTGATGGAGGCGCTGGGCCTGCCGCTGAAATTCCATGCGCCGCCCGACATGACGGGCTGGATGCCGGCCGACGCGGCGCGGCCGCTGTTGCTGATCTGCCGGCCGTTCGACGGCGGCGCGGCGGCGCCCGGCAACGGCCAGATGGTGGCGCTGCTCGCGCGCGACCGCGCCACCGTCGATCGCTGCCACGCGCTCGCGCTGGCGGCGGGCGGCAGTTGCGAAGGGCCGCCGGGGCTGCGCCCGCAATACCATGCCGATTACTACGGCGCATACTTCCGCGATCCGGACGGCAACAAGCTCTGCGTCTGCTGTCACGCGCCGGCATAGGGCTTGCCGATAGCGGCTTCCCAGCGGCGGCGCGCTGACAAAACTCGACAGGACCCACGCCGGATCGCCGCTACACTGCGGCCCACCATCGAATCCATCCGTTCACGAGGCCGCCCATGAATCGTCGTTCCGTCTTGCCGGCGCTGCTGATCGGGGCGCTGCTGGGGACCGTGCCCGGCGCGCGCGCCGACGTGATCGAGCAGAACATTCACGACGCCGCGGCCGGCACCGTGAAGAGCCAGGCCGGGGAGCCGGGCCGCTGCCGGCCGTCGCCGGGCCGGGCGCCGGTGCCGGCGCCGATGCTGCACGGCGAGGGCAACAGCCTGTTCGGCGCCGGCATGGGGCTCGCCTCGCTGGCCGTGCTGGCGGCGGGCGTGTCGATGTTCGCGCCGTCGAAGGACCCGCGCGACCTGCTGTTCGCGCCGCCGTGCGATCCGAAGCGGATCGCGAAGTCGTCGCCCGACGGTTATCCGTTCGTGCCGCCGTCCTCGGCTACGGCACCACCCGCGGCGACGGAATAGGGTACCGGCGCCGCCGTGCGCCGCGCGGGCGGATCACGGCGACGAGGCGATGGCGGGACGGCCGCCGGTGCATGCCCACGCGCTCGGGCAGGGCATGCTAAGCTCGTCGCGCCCCCAGCTTCCGCACCTGGTTTCCGTTTCCCGCCCCGCAGCCGTTCCCATGAAAGACCGTGTCGAATACACCCGCAGCCGCGATGTCCCCGGACTCGTGCTCGGCGACGCGCGTTTCAGCGATTTCCGTTTCGATCGCCACTACCACCTCGATTTCCATGTCGGCGTCATTACCGAGGGCGTGCAGCGCCAGCAGTTCGCGGGCCGCTCCGTGCTGCTCGGCCCGGGCAGCGTCTCGATCATGCCGCCGGGCGAGGTCCACGACGGCACGCGCGTGGGCGACGGCGCCTACACCTTGAAGACGTTCCGGCTGCCGACCGAACTGATGGCGAGCGTGATCGAGGAACTGTCGGGCCGCCCGGGCGAGCCGGCGCTGCGCGGCGCGGCGCTCGACGATCCCTCGCTCGCGCAGCGGCTCGGCGGCCTGCACGCGGCGCTGCGCGTCGAGTGCGGCGAGGCGGCGCTCGGCGTGCAGTCGGCCTGGCTCGCGCTGCTCGAACGGCTGTTCGCCGCCTCGGGCGCGCTGACGCCGCGCGAGGTGGGCGGCGCGCTGCCGGCGGCGCAATGGGCGCGCGTGCGCGACTACTGCGAGGCGCATCTGGCCGACAAGATCACGCTCGACGAACTGGCCGCGCTGTGCGGCGTCGATCGCTTCGTATTCCTGAAGCTGTTCAAGCGGACCACCGCGATGACGCCGCACGCGTGGCTGGTGCGGCTGCGCCTCGAGCGCGCGTGCCTGATGCTGCATCGCGGCACGCCATCGATCGCCGAGGTGGCGCAGGCGGTCGGCTTCTACGACCAGAGCCACTTCAATCGCGCGTTCCGGCGCGCGTTCGGCTGCGCGCCGTCGCGGTACTGACCACGCGGGCGCGTCGCGATGCGCGCACCGGGGGCGCGGGGCAGGTCACGACCTGCACCATGTCCGGACGGACCTGCTCAGGCCGCCGCGCTGAGCCCGCGCGCGAGCGCGATCAGCCGGTCGACTTCATCCTCGGTGGTCGCGAACGAGGTGACGAAGCGCACCACGCCCGGCGCCCAGCGGTCGTGATAGAAGGACACGCCGGCCGCCAGCAGCCCCGCGATCACCGCTTGCGGCAGCCGGCAGAACAGGATGTTCGCGGCGTTGCCGCCCACCAGCGCGACGCCGGGCAGCGACTGCAGCCCGTCGGCGAGGCGCTGGGCCATCGCGTTCGCGTGGCGCGCGTTGCGCAGCCACAGCCCGTCGGCCAGATAGGCGTCGAGCGGCGCGGACAGGAAACGCATCTTCGAACTCAGGTGGCCGGCGCGCTTGCGGCGAAACGCGAGTTCGGCCGCGCGGCGCGTGTCGAACAGCACCACGGCCTCCGAGCCCGGCACGCCGTTCTTGGTCGCGCCGAACGAGAGCGCGTCCACGCCCGCGCGCCAGGTCATCTCGGCGGGCGTGCAGCCGAGCGAGACCAGCGCGTTGGCGAAGCGCGCGCCGTCCATGTGCAGCGACAGCGATTCGGCGCGGCAGATCTCGCCGATCGCGCCGATCTCGTCGAGCGTGTAGACGCTGCCCACCTCGGTGGCCTGCGTGATGCTGACGGCCGACGGCTGCGTGGTGTGGACGTCGCCGCGCTTGGCGCGCGCCGCCGCGGCGAGCCGCGCCGGATCGAGCTTGGCGTCCGGCCCCTCGATCGTGACGAGCTTCGCGCCGTCGGCGAAGAACGCCGGCGCGCCGCATTCGTCGTTGTTGATGTGGCTGTCGGGATGGCAGAGCACGCTGCCCCAGGGCGGTGTCAGCGCGGCCAGCGCGAGCGAGTTCGCGGCCGTGCCGGTCGGCACGATGCAGACCGCCACCTCGTGCTCGAACAGCTCGGCGAGGCGCCGCTCGACGCTGGCCGTCCACGGGTCGGCGCCGTAGGCCGGCGCGTGGCCGCTGGCGCAGGCCACCAGCGCGTCGAGCACGGCCGGCGAGGCGCCGGCGGCGTTGTCGCTGCTGAAGTTGAGCGGCGCGCCGGCCGGGTTAGGGCTGACCCGGGAAGCGGGGGAGGCGGCGTGATCCATCGTGAATCCTGTCGAAAAAAGAAAACGGTGGCGGCAACCTTAGCGCGGCGCGCAGTGCCCCGATTGTAAAAAATTGAATGGCCCGGCCCCCTTGAGCGGCGGCGCCGGCGCCCGCATAGTCGGGGCCTCGATGGCATTCGCCCCAGGAGTTGTGATGACGATTCGACGCTATTTCGACAGCGATGCGCTGACGCTCGACACCGAAGTGCTGGCCTGCGAGCCCGACGACGACGGCCATTTCCGCGTGAGGCTGGCCGAGACGCCGTTCCATCCGCAGGGCGGCGGCCAGCCTTCCGACACCGGCCGGATCGGCGCGGCGCGCGTGCTGCACGTGGTTGCCGACGGCGAGGCGATCGTGCATCGCACCGAGCGCGCGGTGGCGCCGGGCGAGGTGTCCGTTGAAGTCGACGCGGCGACGCGCGCGCTGCATGCGCGGCTGCACTCGGCGGGCCACCTGATCGGCTATGCGGGCGCGGCGTCGGGCTGGCGCGCGGTGAAGGGCCACCACTGGCCCGGCGAGGCGCGCGTCGTGTTCGAGCCGGACGAGGGCGCGCGGCCGATCGAGGCCGGGGCGTTCGCGCGCGAGGTCGATGCCGTGGTGGCGGCCGCGCTGCCGCGCACGATGCGGATTCGCGACGGCGTGCGCGTCATCGGTTTCGGCGAGTTCGAGGCCTATGGCTGCGGCGGCACGCATGTGGCGTCGAGCGAGCAGGTCGGGCGGATCGTGATCGTCAGGCTCAAGGAGAAGAAGGGGCAGCTGACGGTGCATTACGAGGTGGCCTGAACGTGCGCCGGCCGCCTCGTCGCGGCATCCATCATCGGCTCCACGCGCCCTCCCGCCGCGGCCAAAATCAGGGCCGGGCTCCCGGGTAACACTTATCCAGGTATTGAAAATACCACTCAAACCACTGTTTTCATTGGGTTTTCCCGAGCGCGGGCCGTGCCGGGAGACGGCGTTGATGGCATAATCGCTACCATTGAAGCGCCCGTTGTCACCATAACCCCCGCATATCCATGGCACAGACTCTCTACGACAAATTGTGGAACTCTCACGTCGTCCACACCGAGGAGGACGGCACCGCGTTGCTCTACATCGACCGTCACCTGCTGCACGAAGTGACGAGTCCGCAGGCGTTCGAGGGCCTGAAGATCGCCGAGCGCCCGGTCTGGCGCATCAGCGCGAACCTCGCGGTGTCGGACCACAACGTGCCGACCACCGACCGCACGCACGGCATCGCCGATCCGGTCTCGAAGCTGCAGGTCGATACGCTCGACGCGAACTGCGACAGCTACGGCATCACCCAGTTCAAGATGAACGACCTGCGTCAGGGCATCGTCCACATCATCGGGCCGGAGCAGGGCGCGACGCTGCCGGGCATGACGATCGTCTGCGGTGATTCGCACACCTCCACGCACGGCGCGTTCGGCGCGCTCGCGCACGGCATCGGCACTTCGGAAGTCGAGCACGTGCTGGCCACCCAGACGCTGCTGCAGAAGAAGAGCAAGAACCTGCTCGTGAGGGTCGACGGCCAGCTGCCGCGCGGCTGCACGGCCAAGGACATCGTGCTCGCGATCATCGGCAGGATCGGCACCGCCGGCGGCACCGGCTACGCGATCGAATTCGGCGGCTCGATGATCCGCTCGCTGTCGATGGAAGGCCGCATGACGGTCTGCAACATGGCGATCGAGGCGGGCGCACGCGCCGGCATGGTGGCCGTGGACGACACCACGATCGACTACCTGAAGGGCCGGCCGTTCTCGCCGACGGGCGCCGAATGGGATCAGGCCGTGCAGTACTGGCGCGGTTTCGCGTCCGACGCGGGCGCGCATTTCGACCGCGTGGTCGAGCTGACCGCCGCCGACATCGTGCCGCAGGTCACCTGGGGCACCTCGCCGGAGATGGTCACGGCGGTGGACAGCCGCGTGCCCGATCCCGAGCGCGAGAAGGATCCGGTCAAGCGCAACGCGATGGAGCGCGCGCTGGCCTACATGGCGCTCGAACCGAATACGCCGATCGAATCGATCAAGGTCGACAAGATCTTCATCGGCTCCTGCACCAACGCCCGCATCGAGGACATCCGCGCGGCCGCCTACGTCGTGAAGAAGCTGAACCGGCGCGTGGCCGCGAACGTGCGGCTCGCGATGGTGGTGCCGGGTTCGGGCCTCGTGAAGGCGCAGGCCGAGCGCGAGGGGCTCGACAAGGTGTTCCTCGAGGCCGGCTTCGAATGGCGCGAGCCGGGCTGCTCGATGTGCCTCGCGATGAACGCCGACCGGCTCGATCCGGGCGAGCGCTGCGCGTCCACCTCGAACCGCAACTTCGAGGGGCGTCAGGGCGCGGGCGGCCGTACCCATCTGGTGAGTCCCGCGATGGCGGCGGCCGCGGCCATCGAAGGCCATTTCGTCGACATTCGCCGCCTCGGGTAAGCCTCATGCAACGCACGCAGCTGCGCCGCCTCGCGGCGGCTTTCGCCCTCGCGGGCATGGTGCTCGGTCTCGCGGCCTGCAACACGGTGGCGGGCATGGGCGAAGACCTCAACGCCGCCGGCCGCGCGATCACGCGCGCGGCGAGCTGAGCGGCGCGCCCCACCCGACGGACAATCGATTTCGCCGGCCCGCGGGCCGGCATCCAATCTGGTCACGGATCATGGAAAAATTCACTGTACACACCGGCGTCGTGGCGCCGCTCGATCGCGCGAACGTCGACACCGATGCGATCATCCCGAAGCAGTTCCTGAAGTCGATCAAGCGCACCGGCTTCGGCCCGAACGCGTTCGACGAATGGCGCTACCTCGATCACGGCGAGCCGGGCCAGGACAACTCGAAGCGGCCGCTGAACCCCGATTTCGTGCTGAACCAGCCGCGCTACCAGGGCGCCTCGGTGCTGCTCGCGCGCGAGAACTTCGGCTGCGGCAGCTCGCGCGAGCACGCGCCGTGGGCGCTGCAGCAGTACGGCTTCCGTGCGATCATCGCGCCGAGCTTCGCCGACATCTTCTTCAACAACTGCTTCAAGAACGGCCTGCTGCCGATCGTGCTGAGCGAGCGCGAAGTCACCTACCTGTTCGACGAGACCTATGCGTTCAACGGCTACCAGCTGACGATCGATCTCGACGCGCAGGTGGTGCGCACGGGCGACAACCGCGAATACGCGTTCGAGGTCAGCGCGTTCCGCAAGTACTGCCTGCTGAACGGCTTCGACGACATCGGCCTGACGCTGCGCCATGCCGACAAGATCCGTCAGTTCGAGGCCGAGCGGATCGCGCGCCAGCCCTGGCTGAACAACCGCCTGATCGGCTGAGGCGGCGCGCCGGCCGCGCGCGCGAAGCCGGCCGCGGCCGCCTGCGCGGCCGCGCCTGAATTCACAACCTACCCAGGAAAATCGCATGAAGATTGCAGTGCTGCCGGGCGACGGCATCGGTCCCGAGATCGTCAAGGAAGCGGTGAAGGTGCTCAACGCGCTCGACGAAACGTTCGAACTGGAACAGGCGCCCGTGGGCGGCGCCGGCTACGAGGCGGCCGGCCATCCGCTGCCGGAGGCCACGCTGGCGCTCGCGAAGCAGGCGGACGCGATCCTGTTCGGCGCGGTCGGCGACTGGAAGTACGACTCGCTCGAACGCGCGCTGCGTCCGGAGCAGGCGATCCTCGGCCTGCGCAAGCATCTGGAGCTGTTCGCGAACTTCCGCCCGGCGATCTGCTATTCGCAGCTCGTCGACGCGTCGCCGCTCAAGCCCGAGCTGATCGCCGGCCTCGACATCCTGATCGTGCGCGAACTGAACGGCGACATCTACTTCGGCCAGCCGCGCGGCACGCGCGAGGCGCCGGACGGCCCGTTCGCGGGTGCCCGCGAAGGCTTCGACACGATGCGCTATTCGGAGCCCGAAGTGCGCCGCATCGCACACGTCGCGTTCCAGGCGGCGCAGAAGCGCGGCAAGAAGCTGCTGTCGGTCGACAAGGCCAACGTGCTCGAAACCTCGCAGTTCTGGCGCGACCTGATGATCGACGTGTCGAAGGAATACGCCGACGTCGAGCTTTCGCACATGTACGTCGACAACGCGGCGATGCAGCTCGCGAAGGCGCCGAAGCAGTTCGACGTGATCGTCACCGGCAACATGTTCGGCGACATCCTCTCCGACGAGGCCGCGATGCTGACGGGCTCGATCGGCATGCTGCCGTCGGCCTCGCTCGACAAGAACAACAAGGGCCTGTACGAGCCCTCGCACGGCTCGGCGCCGGACATCGCGGGCAAGGGCGTGGCCAATCCGCTGGCCACCATCCTGTCGGCCGCGATGCTGCTGCGCTACTCGCTGAATCGCGCCGAGCAGGCCGACCGCATCGAGCGCGCCGTGCAGAAGGTGCTCGAACAGGGCTACCGTACCGGCGATATCGCGACGCCGGGCTGCCGGCAGGTCGGCACCGAGCAGATGGGCGACGCGGTGGTCGCCGCGCTGTAACGCGTGATCCGGCGGGCACCGGCATTGCCTGCCCGCAGCCGGTCGCCCGCCGTGGGTCACGACGCGAATCGGCGCGGTTTGTCCCTTGAAAATGGGGCATGTCCCGCGCCGTCCGCGATTGTTTCATGGGGTCGTTGTCCGGCCCTGAAGGTTTGTGTAGACTCCAACGCATGGCGCTGAATCTCTTGATCTCCCCGGTCCTGAATCCGCACGGCACAGCCCGTGTGGATGCGCACGCCATCGTCTCCACGAAAATCATCACCACGAAAACGATCACGAAAAGCTGATCGTCGTCCGTCGTGCCCGCCTGATTTCCCCGCGCGGTTACGCGGGGGGCGGAAAAGGCGGGGAAAACTCTCAAATAAAGGGTGAGTCATGAAGGTAGGTCTCGTAGGTTGGCGTGGCATGGTCGGCAGCGTGCTGATGCAGCGCATGCAGGAAGAGGGCGATTTCGATCTGATCGAGCCGGTGTTTTTCAGCACCAGCAACGCAGGCGGCAAGGCGCCGGCCTTCGCGAAAAACGAGACCACGCTGAAGGACGCGACCAGCATCGACGAGCTGAAGCGCTGCGATGCGATCATCACCTGCCAGGGCGGCGACTACACCAACGAGGTGTTCCCGAAGCTGCGCGAAGCCGGCTGGAAGGGCTACTGGATCGACGCGGCCTCGTCGCTGCGGATGAAGGACGATGCCGTCATCATCCTCGACCCGGTCAACCTCGACGTGATCAAGAATGCGCTCGTGAAGGGCACCCGCAACTTCATCGGCGGCAACTGCACCGTGAGCCTGATGCTGATGGCGCTGGGCGGCCTGTTCCGCGAGAACCTGGTGGACTGGATGACGGCCATGACGTACCAGGCCGCCTCGGGCGCCGGCGCGCAGAACATGCGCGAGCTGATCTCGCAGATGGGCGCGCTGCACGGCGCGGTGGCCGACCAGCTGGCCGATCCGTCCTCGGCGATCCTCGACATCGACCGCCGCGTGACGGCCGCGATGAACGGCGACGAGATGCCGGTGAGCCAGTTCGGCGTGCCGCTCGCCGGCTCGCTGATTCCGTGGATCGACAAGGATCTCGGCAACGGCATGTCGAAGGAAGAATGGAAGGGCGGCGCCGAAGCCAACAAGATCCTCGGCAAGCCGGGCATGGGCGAGCCGGGCTCGATCCCCGTCGACGGCCTGTGCGTGCGGGTCGGCGCGATGCGCTGCCACTCGCAGGCGCTCACGATCAAGCTGAAGAAGGACGTGCCGCTCGACGAGGTCAACGCGATCATCGCCTCGGGCAACGACTGGGTGAAGGTCGTGCCGAACGAGCGCGAAGCGTCGATGCGCGAGCTGTCGACGGCCGTCGTCACGGGCACGCTGTCGGTGCCGGTCGGCCGCCTGCGCAAGCTGGCGATGGGCGGTGAATACCTGTCGGCGTTCACGGTCGGCGACCAGCTGCTGTGGGGCGCGGCCGAGCCGCTGCGCCGGATGCTGCGCATCCTGCTCGACCGATAAGACCTGCGCGGTTCGCGTCCGCGAGGACGACGGCGGCGTTCGCGGTGCCCGGCAATCCGGCCGGGGGCGGCGAACGCCGCTTCGTTTTTGGCGCACCAACCGGGTAGTCCGTGCCGTAAGCGCCGTGTATGCCGCGCGGCGTGCTCGCGATTGCCTGGCTCCCACGCGTGTCGAATGCGATGAAATGCGCGAAATGCGCGGCGGGTAAAGTAAACTACGCGGTTACGATGCAATCCGGCGTCGCACGCGCAGGGCGCCTCGAGCCGCCGGCGCGTCCGTCCCCGAATCCTGTCCTCCTTCCAACGCGAACCAGGGCCGCGCGCTGCCGCGGCGAATGTGCCGATGACGCTGCGATTTTTCCCCGGTATTTCCTCCCTTGCCCGAATCCGACCGCCCGCCGGGGGCAGCGCTTTCGTGATTCGTTCGATCGCGGCCGCGGTCGTCGCGCTGATGTCGGCCGCCGCGCCGCTCGCTCAGGCGGCGCCCTCGGAGGCTGCCGCCGCGCCGCTCGCGATCACCGTGCGGCCGGGCCAGTCGCTGACCGATATCGCCGTGGCCGTCACGCAGTCACATGATCCCGTGGTGCTCGGCCGTGCAAGCCGCGCGCTGTTCGACGCGAATCCGCAGGCGTTCATGAAACACGATCCGAGCCGGCTGCGGCTTGGGTCGACACTGACCGTGCCGCCGCTCGATGCGAGCGGGGCGGCGCTGGCGGCTTCGGCGGCCTCGGTGCCGGGGGCGGCGGCGAGTGCCGCGCGTGCCGCTGGTGCTTCGACGGCAAGCGCGGCTGCGGCGCATGCGGGAAGCGCGGTGGCGGCGGGGGCTGCGGCACCGCGCGCCGGGAGCGGAGCGGCTGCGGCAGCCTCGGCGAGCGGGACGCGCGCGGGTGTGACGGCGGCACCGGCAGCCGGCGCGTCGGCGGGTTCGCCTGGCGCAGCACCGGCGGCCAATCCGGCCACGGCGGCGCCAGTTGCCGCGAACGGCGCGTCGCATGCGGTTGACGCCACGGCTGCGGCCACTGCGCCGGGAGCATCGTCGGCGAACGCGGGGGCTTCGGCCGCTGTCGCTGCGCCGTCGTCGGCGGCCGTGAACGCGGCGCCGGCGGCGCCTGTGGCACCCGCTGCCGTGGCGCATCCGGCCGATGCCAATTCGGCCGCCGGCACGAATAGCCCGCACAGCTGGAGCGGCTCGATCCACACCGCGCCGCCGGTCGGTTCGAGCGCGGCGGAAGCCGCATTGCTCGCGCCCGGCGCCACGCCCGGCAGCAGCGCCGCGCAGGCCTCGTCGGCGGCGCAGGCGCGTCCGTCGAGCCTCCAGCAATTGCTCGCGCTGAAGAACCGCGTGCTGATGGAGCTGCAGCAGCATGGCATCGGCAAGCCGTCCGCCGAGAACGCGGCGCCGGCGCCAAAGGGGGCCACGCCGGCATCGGCACCCGCATCGACTTCGGCATCGAACCCGGCCGCGGCCGGCGCATCGGCCACCGCCTCGGCCACCACCTCGGCCGCGAGTGCCGCCGAGGGTGGTTCTGCTGCCTCGGCCGCCGCGTCCGCATCCGCACCGGCTCCGGCCGTGGTGGCCGCGCCGAAGCCGGCCGCCGCCCAGCCGGCGTCGTCTTCCGTCCCGTTCGACCGGACCGCGGCGATCGCCATCGGCGTGGCTGCGGCCGCGCTGATCCTCGGTTTCGCGTTCCGCCGCCGCAAGCGCGCGGAGCCCGACGAGGCCGTGCCGACGCCGGCTCGGCAAACCCCGGAGCGCGACAGCGACGCGCATCCGACGCATACCGCCGAGACCGTCGTGCCCGCTGCCGCCGTTGCCGTGGCGGCCGATGCGGTCTCGCGCGAACCGGAACCGGCTCGCACGAGCGAGCCCGAGCCGCTTGCGCGTCAGGCGCAGGGCGAACCCGAGCCGATCGAGCCGCCCTTCGGGGCGCCGATGTCTCACGAGGCCGAGCCCATCGCGCCGATGGCGCTCGAAGACGAGCCGCTCCCGCCCGCGACCGAATCCGTCGAACCGTCGAAAACGACCGAGCCGCCGGTACTGACCGAGCAGCTGGCATCGCCCATCGCCGAACCGCCCGTGCCGAGCCAACCGCCGATGCCAGCCGAACCCGAACAGGCCGCACCGCCCGCGCCGACGCTTCCCGACGATTTGCCGGACGCAGCCGTGCCGCCGTCCGGCCAACCCGAAAGCGGGACGCCGCCCGCGCAGCACGAAGACGCCGCCGGGACGGCGCCCGTCCTCCCCACGAGCTCCACCGAATTGAATGACCTGACTTACCCCGCTTCGGCCGACGTGCCCGCGCACGAATTCCCGGCCGACGCGGTGTCCGCGCTCGACAGCCTCGACATGCCCTTGCCGCCGCGCGTCGGCGAGCCGGAGCCGGGCCTGTCGACACCGCCTGATTTTGCATCGCAAGAAGCAACTAACGGTCTGCCCGCCGAGACCCCGCGAACTTCATCCGCCGACGCATCGGCATCCGCGCCCGACTCGTCCGGCCAACCGGCATCCAGCCACGGCGAGCCGCCGGCCCCGATCGCGGGGACGGATGCATGGGACGACGACGAAGCGCTCGACCCGCCCGCATCCGGATCGGTCCCCGAGAGCCGTCCCGCGCCCGCGTTCGGATCGCTCGGCGGCGCGCAGTTCGGCGCGCTGAATCTCGACTTCGACCTCGACCTGCCGGTCGGCCCGAGCGCGACGCTGCCGCCGCCGACCGACGAGGCGCTCGACCGGATCGCGCAGAACAAGCTCGAACTGGCCGCCGAATACGTCGAACTCGGCGATCTGCACGGCGCCCGCATGCTGCTGAACGAGGTGATCGACGCGGGCCGCGCCGGCACCAGCGATGCCGCGCGCACGCTGCTCGCGAAACTCGCCGACGCGACGTGATGCGGATCGCGCTCGGCATTCAGTACGACGGAGCGGCGTTCCACGGCTGGCAGTCGCAGCCGCACGGCAACACCGTGCAGGACACGCTGGAACAGGCGCTGAAGGCGTTCGCGCTGGTGCCGCTGCAGACGGTGGTGGCGGGGCGCACCGACACCGGCGTCCACGGGCTCGGCCAGGTGGTCCATTTCGACACCGACCTCGACCGCACCGATTTCTCGTGGGTGCGCGGCACCAACGCGTTCCTGCCGCAGAGCGTGGCGGTGCAGTGGGCCAAGCCGATGCCCGAGACCTTCCACGCCCGTTTCGGCGCGTTCGAGCGCACCTACTACTACGCGCTCTACGTGCATCCGGTGCGCTCGCCGATGCTGGCCGCGCGCGCGGGCTGGGTGCATACGCCGCTCGACGTGGAGGCGATGCGCGCCGCCGCGGCGCACCTGATCGGCGAGCACGATTTCTCGTCGTTCCGCTCGTCGGAATGCCAGTCGAAGACGCCCGTCAAGCATCTGCACCAGATCGACATCCGGCCGTCGGGCAGCTTCATCCATTTCCGCTTCCGCGCCAACGCGTTCCTGCATCACATGGTGCGCAACCTGATGGGCTGCCTGATCGCGGTGGGGCGCGGCCGCTATCCGGCCGACTGGCTCGCCGAGGTGCTGGCCGCGCGCAATCGCGAGCGCGCCGCGCCGACCTTCCCGCCCGACGGCCTCTACCTGGCCCATGTCGGCTATCCTGAGCACTTCGCCGTGCCGCCCGCGCAGCTCGGCAGCGTGCCGTGGAGCACGGTCTGGGCCGATCTCGACGCGCCGCCGCCGGCACCGCCCGCCAATCCGTGATGCGGGCGGCGATGCCCGCGCCCGAGCCGATTCCTTGTTGACGATGACCGATACCCCGATTTCCCCCGGCGCCGCGCCGCGCCCCCGCACCCGCATCAAGCTGTGCGGGCTGTCCCGTCCCGCCGACGTCGAGCACGCGGTCGCGCTCGGCGCCGATGCGGTCGGTTTCGTGTTCTACCCGAAGAGCCCGCGCGCGGTCACGCCGCAGCAGGCCGCCGATCTCGCGCGCCGCCTGCCGCCGTTCGTCTCGGCGGTCGGCCTGTTCGTCAACGCGAGCATTGACGACCTCGCGCGCGTGCTCGACGCGGTGCCGCTCACCACGCTGCAGTTCCACGGCGACGAGACCCCCGAGCACTGCCTGACGCTCGCGCGGGAGGCACGCCTGCCGTGGCTGCGCGCGTTGCGCGTCGGCGACTCGACGCAGCGCGCCGATTTGGTAGAATCGGCACTTCACTATTCGACAGCCGCCGGCTGGTTGTTCGACACTCATGTGCCGGACTACGGCGGCAGCGGCAAGGTCTTCGATTGGTCACTTATTCCCGCAGAGCTCGTGCATCGGGCCGTTTTGAGTGGTGGCTTGAACGCTCGAAACGTCGGTGACGCGATTCGCCAGGTCCGCCCCTACGCGGTCGATGTCTCCAGTGGCATCGAGGTAGCGGGCGAGAAGGGCGTGAAGGATCACGCCCGGATGGCGGCGTTCGTGAGCGCGGTGCGCGACGCGGACGCCCGGTGAGCCAAAAGCCGGCACGGCCCCAGCGCCGCGCCGGCCGATCGAGAGACACAAGCATGTACAACCTTCCTGATGAGCAAGGCCATTTCGGCCCCTATGGCGGCGTGTTCGTCGCCGAAACGCTGATCCACGCGCTCGACGAACTGCGCGCCGCCTACGAGCGGTTTCGCGACGATCCCGAATTCGTCGCCGAATACAACCGCGAACTGAAGCACTTCGTCGGCCGCCCGTCGCCGATCTACCACGCGCAGCGCTGGAGCGAGATGCTCGGCGGCGCGCAGATCTACCTGAAGCGCGAGGACCTGAACCACACCGGCGCCCACAAGGTGAACAACGTGATCGGCCAGGCGCTGCTCGCGCGCCGGATGGGCAAGAAGCGCGTGATCGCCGAGACCGGCGCGGGCCAGCACGGCGTGGCCACGGCCACCATCTGCGCGCGCTTCGGCATGGAGTGCGTGGTCTACATGGGCGCCGAGGACGTGCGCCGCCAGGCCGCCAACGTCTACCGCATGAAGCTGCTCGGCGCGACCGTGGTGCCGGTGGAATCGGGCTCGCGCACGCTGAAGGACGCGCTCAACGAGGCGATGCGCGACTGGGTCACCAACATCGAGTCGACCTTCTACATCATCGGCACGGTGGCCGGCCCGCATCCGTACCCGATGCTGGTGCGCGACTTCCAGCGCGTGATCGGCGACGAGTGCAAGGTGCAGATGCCCGAGATGACGGGGCGCCAGCCCGACGCGGTGATCGCCTGCGTCGGCGGCGGCTCGAACGCGATGGGGATCTTCTACCCGTACATCGACGACACGAGCGTGCAGCTGATCGGCGTCGAGGCGGCCGGCGACGGCCTGGACACGGGGCGCCACGCGGCCTCGCTGACGGGCGGCAGCCCCGGCGTGCTGCACGGCAACCGCACCTACCTGCTGCAGGATGCCGACGGCCAGATCATCGAGACGCATTCGGTGTCGGCGGGCCTCGATTATCCCGGCGTCGGCCCCGAGCACGCCTGGCTCAAGGACAGCGGCCGCGCGCAGTACGTGCCGATCACCGACGAGGAGGCGCTGAAGGCGTTCCACGATTGCTGCCGGATCGAGGGCATCATCCCGGCCCTCGAGTCGAGCCACGCGATCGCCTACGGCGCGAAGCTCGCGCCGAGCCTGCCGAAGGACAAGATCCTGCTCGTCAACCTGTCGGGCCGCGGCGACAAGGACATGCATACCGTCGCCGAGCGCGGCGGCATCACGCTCTGACGCCCGGATGCGCGACCTGATCGAAGAGCCCGCCGGCGGCGCGGCGAGCGAGACCGGCGCGGCTTCGGCCGCGGCGTCCGCGCGTGCGCTGCCCGGCGGCATCGACCTGCGCCACCGCGATTTCCTGACCGATGCGGCGAACCTGCCGGACGCCTCGATCGACCTGATCGTCGCCGATCCGCCGTATGGGCTCGGCAAGGACTACGGCAACGACTCCGACAAGCTGCAGGGCGACGCGCATCTCGCGTGGACGCGCCAGTGGCTCGAGCTCGCGATCCCGAAGCTCAAGGCCAGCGGCTCGCTGTACGTGTTCTGCACCTGGCAGTACGCGCCCGAAATCTTCAGCTTCCTGAAGACGCGTCTCACGATGGTCAACGAGATCATCTGGGACCGGCGCGTGCCGAGCATGGGCGGCACCACGCGGCGCTACACGTCGGTTCACGACAACATCGGGTTTTTCGCGGTGTCGAAGGGCTATTACTTCGATCTCGATCCGGTCCGCATTCCCTACGACGCCGAAACGAAGAAGGCCCGTTCGCGCAAATTGTTCGAAGGCAGCAAGTGGCTCGAAATGGGCTACAACCCGAAGGACGTCTGGTCGATTTCGCGGCTGCACCGCCAGCATGCGGAGCGCGTCGACCATCCGACCCAGAAGCCGCTCGAACTCGTCGAGCGGATGGTGCTGTCGAGCTGCCCGCCGGGCGGCGTGGTGCTGGACCCGTTCATGGGCAGCGGCACCACGGCCGTGGCGTGCGCGCGGCACGGACGCGGCTTCGTCGGCTACGAGATCAACGAAAGTTATTGCGCGATCGCGCACGAGCGCGTGGCCGCGCTCGCCGCGCCGGCGGATGCGTGACGCGGGCCGGATGCCCGCCTGTACGCCGCCGATCGCCACCGAATCAAGGAAAGCGACACCATGTCCCGAATCCAGAATACCTTCGCAGCACTGGCCGCCCAGGGTCGTAAAGGGCTGATCCCGTTCATCACGGCGGGCGACCCGGACCCGGCGAAGACCGTCGATTTCATGCATGCGCTGGCCGCGGGCGGCGCCGACGTGATCGAGCTCGGCGTGCCGTTCTCGGACCCGATGGCCGACGGCCCGGTGATCCAGCGTTCGTCGGAGCGCGCGCTGGCGCGCGGCGTCACGCTGCGTCACGTGCTCGACGATGTCAGGCGCTTTCGCGAGCGCGACGACAAGACCCCCGTGGTGCTGATGGGCTATGCCAATCCGATCGAGCGAATGGGCGCCGAGGCGTTCGCCGCCGCGGCGAGCGCGGCCGGTGTGGACGGCGTGCTGGTGGTGGACTATCCGCCCGAGGAGGCGGCCGGTTTCGCCGCCACGATGCGCGCCGCAGGTATTGACCCGATTTTCCTGCTCGCACCGACCTCGACCGAGGAACGGATGGCCGAAGTGGGCCGGATCGCGAGCGGCTACGTGTATTACGTGTCGCTGAAGGGGGTAACCGGCGCCGGAAATCTGGATGTTTCCAGCATTGCGGGTAAAATCCCGGCCATCAAGTCGCGCGTGCCGGTTCCGGTCGGCGTCGGCTTCGGGATTCGCGACGCCGCCACGGCGCGCGCGGTGGCCGAAGTTGCCGATGCCGTCGTGATCGGCAGCCGCCTCGTGCAGCTGCTCGAGGACACGGCGCCGGACGCGGCCGCGGGCGCGCTGCAGGCATTCATCGCCGACATCCGCGCCGCGCTCGACGGCGAGGCGAAGGCGGCCTGACGGGCCGCTGCCGCCGGTTGCCGTCGCCGCATCCGCACGCGCACCGTCCGGAAACACCGAACGCGGGCCGCCATCCGGCCCGCCATGAAGAAGGAAACCAAACGATGAGCTGGCTCGACAAGCTGTTGCCGCCGAAGATCAAGCAGACCGACCCGAAGAGCCGCAAGGGCATCCCCGAGGGGCTGTGGGTCAAGTGTCCGTCGTGCGAGGCCGTGCTGTATCGCTCCGATGTCGAAGCGAACCTGCACGTCTGCCCGAAGTGCGACCACCACATGCGGATCGGCGCGCGCGAGCGCCTCGACGCGCTGCTCGACGCGGAAGGCCGCTACGAGATCGGCCAGGAAATCGTGCCGGTGGACACGCTGAAGTTCAAGGACAGCCGCAAGTATCCCGATCGCCTGAAGGAAGCGATGGAGGATACCGGCGAGACCGACGCGATGGTGGTGATGGGCGGCGCGATCCGCACGCTGCCGGTGGTGGCGGCCTGCTTCGAGTTCTCGTTCATGGGCGGCTCGATGGGCTCGGTGGTGGGCGAGCGCTTCGCGCGCGGCGCGCAGAACGCGCTCGAACAGCACGTGCCGTTCATCTGCGTGACCGCCTCGGGCGGCGCGCGGATGCAGGAAAGCCTGCTGTCGCTGATGCAGATGGCCAAGACCACGGCGATGCTGACCAAGCTGTCCGAGGCGAAGCTGCCGTTCATCTCGGTGCTGACCGATCCGACCATGGGCGGCGTGTCGGCGAGCTTCGCGTTCCTCGGCGACGTGGTGATCGCCGAGCCGAAGGCGCTGATCGGCTTCGCCGGCCCGCGCGTGATCGAGCAGACCGTGCGCGAGAAGCTGCCGGAAGGCTTCCAGCGCTCCGAGTTCCTGCTGAAATCGGGCGCGATCGACATGATCGTCGACCGCCGCAAGATGCGCGACGAGATCGCGCAGCTGCTCGCGCTGCTGCAGCGCCAGCCGGCCGACGCGCTCGCGTAACGCGGCGCGCGCCGCGCGGCCTCCGCCGACGCGTCGTCCGGCCCGGCCGGGCGGCGCGTTTTTCGTTTTTCCGGGCACGCCCGTTCGCGGGCGTCCAGCTTCGCAGTGGTACAGATGAGCACATTTCCCACTCTCGACGCGTGGCTTTCGCACCTCGAAACCGCGCATCCGGTCGGCATCGACATGGGCCTCGCCCGCGTCACGAAGGTCAAGGAGGCGCTCGGGCTCTCGTTCGCGTGCCCGGTCATCACGGTGGGCGGCACCAACGGCAAGGGCTCGACCTGCGCGTTCCTCGAAACGATCCTGCTGAAGGCCGGCTATCGCGTCGGCTGCCATACCTCGCCGCACCTGCTGGCGTTCAACGAGCGCGCGCGGATCGGCGGCGCGAACGTCGACGACGCGGCGCTGCTGCCGCATTTCGAGGCGGTGGAGGCGGCGCGCCTGAGCCTGGCCGAGCCGGTCACGCTGACCTATTTCGAATTCACGACGCTGGTGATCCTGCGCCTGTTCGCGGCCAGCGAGCTCGACGCGGTGATCCTCGAAGTGGGGCTGGGCGGGCGGCTCGACGCGATGAACATGCTCGACGCCGACTGCGCGGTCGTCACCAGCATCGACATCGACCACACCGAGTACCTCGGCGACACGCGCGAGAAGATCGGCTTCGAGAAGGCCGGGATCTTCCGCGCCGGCACGCCGGCCGTCTGCGGCGACCCCTCGCCGCCGCAGACGCTGATCGACCACGCGAACGCGATCGGCGCGGACCTCTGGCTGGTGGGGCGCGATTTCCGCTACGAGGTGCAGCCCGGCAGCGAGCGCCAGCAATGGAGCTACCTGGGCCGCGACAAGCGCTACCCGGCGCTCGCCTATCCGTCGCTGCGCGGCGCGAACCAGCTGATCAACGCGTCGGCCGCGCTGGCCGCGCTCGAATCGCTGCGCGCGCGGCTGCCGGTGTCGGCGCAGGACATCCGGCTCGGCCTCGCCAACGTCGAGCTGCCCGGGCGCTTCCAGGTGCTGCCCGGCAAGCCGGCGATCGTGCTCGATGTGGCGCATAACCCGCACGCGTCGGCCGTGCTCGCGCAAAACCTCGGCAACATGGGATTCTTTCCGTACACTTACGCGGTGTTCGGCGCGATGCACGACAAGGACATCGCGGGCGTGCTGCGGCAACTGAAGGGCGAGATCGACCACTGGTGCGTGACCGACCTGCCGCTGCCGCGCGCCGCCTCGGCCGAGGCGCTCGAGGCGGTGTTGCGCGAAGCGGGCGTCGAGGACGGCCCCGACAGCAGCGTGACGCGCTACGCGTCGCCTGCCGAGGCATTTCGAGATAGCCTGAAGCGGGCCTCGGAGAATGATAGAATCGTGGTCTTTGGTAGTTTTTATACGGTAGCCGGCGTGATGGCCTACCGTAAATCGCAGCAACACTGACGGGCAGTTCGGATCAGCCATACATGGGAATCTTCTCGTTCGGCAAGAAGAAAGACGACGACGCGCCACCCCGGCGCGGGTCACGGTCCGGGTCTCGGTCTGACTCCCGGGCCAGTCGCGGTGAACGTGCCGAGCGCGGCGAGCGGGCCGAACGGCGCACGCGCCGCGCCGAGCGCCCCGACGCGGACGCCATGCTGCTCGACCCGACCCTCCCCGAGAAACAACGCGCGCGCCGCCGCCTGGTCGGCGCGATCGCGTTGGTGGTGGCCGCCGTGATCGTGCTGCCGATGGTGCTCGACTCGCACCCGAAGCCCGTCACCGACGACATCGCGATCGACATCCCGAACAAGCCGGCGCATGCCGCGCCCGCGCGCAACGACGAGGCCATCGACACGCAGGCGGGCGTCGCGCACGACGCGCCGCCCGCCTCGGGCGCCGCCGATGCGGATGACGACTCGGCGCCCGCGCAGGCGGCCGCTTCCGGTTCGACCCCTTCCGACACGTCCAGCCCTGCCACCGCGCAGGCGTCCCGGACCCAATCGCAACCGTCGTCGCCGCCGGCCGTCGCCGCCGCGAAGCCGGCTGCACCGCAGGCCGCGCCCAAACCCGCCGCGCCGAAGCCGCCCGTCGCCCAGGCGAAGCCGCCGGCGCCCGCCGCCGAGCAGGGCGCCGCGTCGCCCGCGTCGCCGGCCGGCGCGCGCTTCGCGGTGCAGCTCGGCTCGTTCAAGGACGAGGCGACCGCGCGCGGCTGGATGGACAAATTGAAATCGGCGGGCGTGCCCGTATATATGGAGCATCGCAAGCAGGCGGACGGCAGCACGACTACACTGCTTCGTGCCGGCCCGTTCGCCGATCGCGCGGCCGCGTCGGCCGCCGTCGCGAAGGTGCGCGATGCGGGCTTGACCCAGTAAGCGCCGATGCTGACTGCTTTCGACTACGCCGTGCTGGCGGTGATCGGTCTGTCGGCGTTGCGCGGCGCGTGGCGCGGCTTCGTGTCCGAGATCTTCGGGCTGATCGGCTGGATCGCGGCGTTCATCATCGCCTGCCGCTATGTCGGCGTGGTGCTGCCTTTTATCCCGTCCACCTGGCCGGGCGGCGCGCTGACCCAGTGGGTGATTGCGTTCGGGGTGATCGTGATCGGCGTGGTGCTGGTCGCGGGCGTGGCCAACGCGCTGCTGTCGAGGCTCGCGCAGGCGACCGGGCTGGGCGGCGTGGACCGCTCGCTCGGGCTGCTGTTCGGCCTGGTGCGCGGCGTGCTGCTGGTGTTGCTGCTGGTGGCGGCGGCCGGGCTGACCGAGCTGCCGAAACAGGATTTCTGGCGCAACGCGTTGTTGCGTCCCTTCGCCGAGCAAGGCGTGCGCGAACTGAAGCCGTTCTTGCCTGACGCGCTGGCTGCGTACATCCACATCTGAGTGCGCGGCGGCCAAACCGTTTTTGTATCCTTGAAGGACCCATGCCATGTGCGGCATCGTAGGCTTTATCTCTCACTCCCCGGTCAACCAGCTCATCTATGACAGCCTGCTGCTGCTGCAGCATCGCGGTCAGGACGCGGCGGGCATCGTGACGGCGGACGGCAGCAACTTCCACATGCACAAGGCCAACGGCATGGTGCGCGACGTGTTCCGCACGCGCAACATGCGCAGCCTGCCGGGCACCTCGGGGATCGGCCAGGTCCGCTATCCGACGGCCGGTTCGGCATCGAGCGAGGCCGAGGCCCAGCCGTTCTACGTCAACGCGCCGTTCGGCGTCGTGCTCGCGCACAACGGCAACCTGACGAACATGGAACAGCTCAAGGACGAGATGTTCCGCATCGACCGCCGCCACATCAACACGAATTCCGACAGCGAGGTGCTGCTGAACGTGTTCGCGCACGAGCTGCAGCTGGCCACCACCGGCCTCGAACTCGATCCGGCCGCGGTGTTCAAGGCCGTGGCGGGCGTGCATCGCCGCGCGCAGGGTTCGTATGCGATCGTCTCGCAGATCGCCGGCTACGGCATGCTCGCGTTCCGCGACCCGTTCGGCATCCGCCCGCTCTGCATCGGCAAGCTCGAGACCGAACAGGGCACGGAATGGATGATCGCCTCGGAATCGGTGGCGGTGGAAGGCATCGGCTTCGAATTCGTGCGCGACGTCGCGCCGGGCGAGGCGGTGTTCGTCACGCTCGACGGCAGCTTCCACAGCCAGCAGTGCGCCGAGAACCCGAGCCTGAACCCGTGCATGTTCGAGTGGGTCTACCTCGCGCGTCCCGATTCGTGCCTCGACGGCGTGCCCGTCTACAACGTGCGCCTGCGCATGGGCGACTACCTCGCCGAGAAGATCAAGCGCGAGCTGAAGGACGTGCCGATCGACGTCGTGATGCCGATCCCCGATTCGTCGCGGCCGGCCGCGATGCAGGTGGCCGCCAAGCTCGGCGTCGAGTATCGCGAGGGCTTCTTCAAGAACCGCTACGTGGGCCGCACCTTCATCATGCCGGGCCAGGCGGTGCGCAAGAAGTCGGTGCGCCAGAAGCTGAACGCGATGAGCATCGAGTTCAAGGACAAGCACGTGCTGATCGTCGACGACTCGATCGTGCGCGGCACGACCTCGCACGAAATCGTGCAGATGGCGCGCGACGCCGGCGCGAAGTCGGTGATCTTCGCCTCGGCCGCGCCGCCCGTGAAGTTCCCGAACGTCTACGGGATCGACATGCCGACCCGCAACGAACTGGTCGCGCACGGCCGCACCGACGAGGAAGTGGCGAAGATGATCGGCGCCGACTACCTGATCTACCAGGACGTGGACGACCTGCGCCGCGCGGTGCGCGACATCAACCCGGCGATCGAGGACTTCGAGGCGTCGTGCTTCGACGGCCGCTATATCACCGGCCACGTCACGCCCGAGTACCTCGATTCGCTCGAACGCGCGCGTCTCGCGCCGGCCTCGCAGCTCGATCGCGACCAGAACGGCGAGTCGGGCCGCTCGCAGATGAACCTGCAACTGTCGGTCGAGTGAAACGCCGCGCCCGTCGGCACGCGTGTTACGATGGGCGTTGCGTCGATTTGATCTCAGCTTGCGGACGCGGGGCAGTTACCCGAAACAGCTAAAGCGAAGGCCGGCCGGAATGCCGGCCCGAGTTGAAAGCTGCCACGCCGCACCCTGAAGCCCGCCGATGCCGACGCGTCGCGGGCTTTTTCGTTGGCCCTCGCGGCCTTCAGTGGCGCGCCCACGGCGCGGTGCGCCCGAATGAAACCGGATGAACCAGACATGGACGACTCTTTCAACTTCGACACGCTCGCGATTCGCTCGGGCACGCTGCGCAGCGAATACAACGAGCATTCGGAAGCGATCTTCCTGACCTCGAGCTTCTGCTTCACGAGCGCCGCCGATGCGGCCGAGCGCTTCGCGAACTCCGAGGACAACTACACGTATTCGCGCTTCACGAACCCGACCGTCACGATGTTCCAGGACCGGCTCGCGGCGCTGGAAGGCGGCGAGGCCTGCATCGCGACGGCCTCGGGGATGGCGGCGATCATGGCGGTGGTGATGTCGGCGCTGCAGTCGGGCGACCATCTGGTCAGCTCGCGCAGCCTGTTCGGCTCGACGCTCGGCATGTTCTCGCAGATCTTCAGCAAGTTCGGCATCACCACCACCTTCGTGGATCCGACAGACCTGGGCGCGTGGCGCGCGGCGGTGCGCCCCGAGACGAAGATGTTCTTCCTCGAAACACCGTCGAACCCGCTCACCGAGATCGCCGACATCGCCGCGATCTCGAAGGTGGCGAAGGAAGCCAACGCGCTGTTCGTGGTCGACAACTGCTTCTGCAGCCCGGCGCTGCAGCAGCCGCTCAAGCTCGGCGCCGACGTGGTGATGCACTCGGCCACCAAGTTCCTCGACGGCCAGGGGCGCGTGCTGGGCGGCGCGCTGGTGGGTTCGAAGGCGTTCATCACCGGCAAGGTGTTCCCGTTCGTGCGCAGCGCCGGGCCGACGCTGTCGGCGTTCAACGCGTGGGTGTTGCTCAAGGGCATGGAGACGCTGTCGCTGCGCGTCGAGAAGCAGTCGGCGAACGCGCTCGAGATCGCGCGCTGGCTCGACAGCCATCCGGCCGTCAAGCGCGTGTTCTATCCGGGGCTCGAATCGCATCCGCAGTACGAGATCGCGAAGCGCCAGCAGAAGTCGGGCGGGGCGGTGGTGTCGTTCGAGCTGAACGGCGATACGCCCGAGGCGCAGCGCGCGAACGCATGGCGCGTGATCGACAACACGAAGATCGTGTCGATCACCGCGAACGTCGGCGACACGCGCACCACGATCACGCATCCGGCCACCACCACGCACTCGCGCATCACCCCCGAGGCGCGCGCGGCGGCGGGCATCAGCGAAGGGCTGATCCGGCTGGCGGTGGGGCTGGAGAACGCCGGCGACATCCGCGACGACCTCGCGCGCGGGCTCGCGGGCTGAGGCGATAACGAACAAGGGAGGTCCGGCGCAGGCCGGACCGGCGGCGGCGCGGCGGTGCGCGCTTGACGTGGTGCGTACCACGCCGCCGCCGCCCGGCATCGACGCGCCGTTCAGTTCACCCGTTCAGCTCGCCGCCAGGTACTGCGAAGCGGCCGGATAGGTGCCGCTTTCTCCCGACGAGAGGCGCGCCTTCATCGCCTCGACCATCCAGCGCAGCGTGTCGTCGAGCGGCGTGACGGGCAGGTCGCCGAAGCGCGCGCGCAGCTTCTCGCGCGAACCCACCAGCTTCTTCACCTCGTTGCCGCGCACGAAACGCGGATCGACGGTCACGTCGATCACGTAGCCGACGATGCGCGACAGCATCACGATCACTTCCTTCAGCGAATACGCATGCTCCGAGCAGACGTTGAACGTCTCGCCGGCCGGCGCCGCGTCGACGAGGCGCGTATAGGCCTCGGCGATGTCGCGCACGTCGGAGAAGTCGCGGCTCACGTCGAGATTGCCGAGCAGGATGCGCGGCTCGTGGTTCGCGTAGTGCGAGACGAGCTTCGGCAGCAGGTAGGTGTCGAGCTGGCCGACACCGGTGTAGTTGAACGGCCGCGCGATCACGATCGGCAGCTTGTCCGACCATTGGCGCGCCGCGTGCTCCATGGCGAGCTTGCTGACCGCGTAGTCGTTGGCCGGCTGCGGCGGCACCAGTTCGTCGAGCGACTCGACGCTGGCATTGCCGTAGACGTTCGCGCTGCTCGCCAGCAGCACGCAGCCCGGCTTCGCGCCGGCGTCGACGAGCGCCGTCAGCAGGTTGCGCGTGCCGACCACGTTGACGAGGTAGAGGTCGCGCGGATCGTTGTTCGCCACGTGCGCACAGGCGGCCAGATGCACCACCACGTCCGGGCTCGATTGCTCGACCGCGGCGCGCAGCGAGTCGAGGTCGAGCAGGTCGGCCTCGAGCATCTGGTGGCGGGCCACCAGCGAACGGCGCCGCGCGGCGGTGCCGGGCGCCACGGTCCCCCACACTTCGTAGCCGGCCGCCTCGAGGCTCGTCGCGACGTAGCGGCCCGTGAAGCCGGCCAGGCCGGTGACGAGCGCGCGGCGCGGCGGGTTCGAATCAGAAGGTTTCATGATGAAGGTTCCGCGTGAGATCGGCTTCGACCATCATCTGGCAGAGCTGCTCGAGGGTCGTGCGGGGCTGCCAGTCCAGTTTTTCCCTTGCCTTGTCGGCGCAGCCGATCAGCAGATCGACTTCGGCCGGCCGGTAGAAGCGCGGGTTCACCTCCACCAGGACGCGGCCGGTGGCCGTGTCGATGCCGCGCTCGCGTTCCTCCTTGCCGCTCCATTCGATCTGGTAGCCGGCCGCGGCGAACGCCATCTGCGCGAAATCGCGGACCGTCTCGGTGCGGTTGGTGGCGAGCACGAAGGTGTCGGGCTCGTCCACCTGCAGCATGCGCCGCATGCCGTCGACGTATTCGAGCGCGAAGCCCCAGTCGCGTTTCGCGTCGAGGTTGCCGAGTTCGAGCTTGACGGCCTTGCCGAGCTTGATCTTCGCAACCGTGTCGGTGATCTTGCGCGTGACGAACTCGCGGCCGCGCAGCGGCGATTCATGATTGAACAGGATGCCGCTGGCCGCGAAGATGCCATAGGACTCGCGATAGTTGACGGTCATCCAGTGCGCGAACAGCTTGGCGACGCCGTAGGGGCTGCGCGGGTAGAACGGGGTCGATTCGATCTGGGGAATGGCCTGCACCTTGCCGAACATCTCCGAGGTCGAGGCCTGGTAGAAGCGCGTGCGCGGGCTCACGGCGCGGATCGCCTCGAGCAGGTTCAGCGTGCCGAGCCCGGTCACGCCGGCGGTCGTCATCGGCTGGTCGAACGAGACGCCGACGAAGCTCTGCGCGGCGAGATTGTACAGCTCGTCGGGCTGGACGCGCTCGATCAGCCGCAGGCTCGAACCGGCATCGGTGAGGTCGTGCTCGACCAGCGTCAGGTTCGGATGCTCGGCCACGCCGAGCTCGGCGATGCGCCAGAAGTTGACCGAGCTGGTGCGGCGGTAGGTGCCGGTGACCTGATAACCGCCGTCGAGCAGCAGCTTGGCCAGATAGGCGCCGTCCTGCCCGGAGATGCCGGTGATGATCGCCTTGCGTGCAGAATTCATAGCGGGTTCCTGATGGAGCGTGTGGAAGGCCGGAGCGCGGCCTGCCGCGCCGGCACGGGCGCGGAGCGCGTGAGGCGCCGTTCGAAGCCGAACCAGGTGAGCGTCGCGTAGGCGAGCGTGATGACGAGCGCGAGCGCGGCGCTCTCGTAGCGGCTCAGATGCCATGACCAGAGCGCGTACAGCACGCTCAGGTGGACGAGATAGATCGTGTAGCTGATGGTGCCGACGTAGACCAGCACCGGATGCGTCAGCACGCGCTGCACGAGGCCGCGCCCGCGCAGCGCGATCACCACGATCGAGGTGCAGAGCACGAGCGAGATGCTGTAGAGCGCGGCGTTCGACAGCGGCGTGTTGGCGGCGCGAAAGCGCGGGTTCGACAGATGCAGCCAGGCCAGCAGCGCGAGCGCGATGCAGGCGGCGGCCACCGCCACGCCGGTGTACGGTTCGAGCGCGCGGCGGTCGCGGCGCAGCACCACGGCGAGCAGCGCGCCGGCCGCGAGCAGGTCCATGCGGAACGGCGTGAGGTAGTAGATCGGCCAGAACGAATCGAACCACGGCGTCGCGATCGCGCGCAGCACGGGTGCCGCCACCACCAGCGCGGCGGCCACCCAGGCGAGCCAGCGCGCGGGGCAGAACAGCACCACGAACGGCCAGAAGATGTAGAACTGCTCCTCCACCGCGAGCGACCACAGCACGTTCAGGCTCTCGTGGCCGATGCTGCCGAGCGACAGCCCGATGTTGGTCGAGAAGAACGCGTACCACGGCCAGTGCGCGAGCCAGCCCGCGCCGAACAGCAGCGTGGAGACCACCAGCAGCAGCGCATACGACGGCAGGATGCGCCGCGCGCGCCGCACGTAGAAATGGCGGAACAGCGGCAGGCCGCGCTCCTTGCGGTCGAGCAGGATGCCGGTGATCAGCAGCCCGCTCAGCACGAAGAACAGATCCACGCCCATCCACAGCGGCGCCTTCACGGCATGCTGCAGGAACACGGCCATCACGGCGATCGCGCGCAGGCCGTCGAGCTGGACGATGCGGCCTGCGTGCGGAGTCGGCGGAGGAAGTGTGTCGGTCGTCATCGTGTCCGTTCAGCCCTGGGGAAGCGGCACGCAGAGGCACGCGTGCCTGGTTCGTGAGTGACGCGGGTCGGGGCCCTGCGTTTGACGAATGCCGAACGGCGCGCGGGCGATCACGTCACGTCGATCATCTGAAAACCCGCGGAGCGCCCGAACGGCATTCGAATCGTTTCACCGGTTCGGACAATCGCCCGATCGGCGCAACGATTCTGTCTGGATTCTAGGGAAAAGAAATCGGCAAAAAATAGCGATGTGGGTCGGCGCGGGGTGTCGAGGTGGGGGCGGTGCAATCGTTTTCGAGGGAGCGATCATCGCACGATTGCCGGTACAAGTTACGGGAATTTCCTCGTCGCACACGCTGAATTTGCCGAATTGTTCGCAAAACG
Organism: Burkholderia perseverans; assembly: GCF_022870505.1. Lineage (NCBI taxonomy): Bacteria > Pseudomonadati > Pseudomonadota > Betaproteobacteria > Burkholderiales > Burkholderiaceae > Burkholderia > Burkholderia perseverans. The sequence continues at coordinate 2,108,327 of NZ_CP045093.1, read as the reverse complement.
GATCGCGAATGCCGGTGCTCGCGGTTTTGATGCGTTGCGGGGAATTATTCGCAATTTCTTGTGATTATTTTCGCTTGTAACCTGCGTCGGCCCGTGCCTCGTGGCGCGGCCCGCTGCGAACGCAATTGCTGCGAACACACGCAAGGGCCGCCGGCCGGCACGGACACGGACCGTTTTGCCCATCCGTCCACTCCGGAGAGCCCCATTGCGACGTTCCCCCCCGATCGCCCTGATTGCCCTGATCGCCCTGATCCTCGCCGCGTGCCTGCCACTGCACGCCCGGGGCGCGACCGCGACCCCACTCGACGCCACCAACTCGTGGATCGGCAACACCTATGGTTACGGCGACGGCAGCTGGACCCAGATCGACATCCGCGCGATCGCCGTCACGCCCGCAGGCAAGGTCTACACGAATGCGCCGTGGGACGAGAGCGGCGCCGAGGCGAGCGTCTACCAGAACGGCCGGATGCTCGGCTTTGCGGGCGGCACGCACGGCTGGGGCGATGCCGGCGGCAACGCGATCGCCGTCAACGACCGCTACGCCTACGTCGCGATCGGTGTCGGCAACGAGAAGGGCCGGCTCGTGAACCCCGGCATCTGGCCGGAGAAGGGCCACCAGTGGTATGGCATCTCGCGGCGCGCGATCAGCGACCTGAAGCGGCCCGCGCCGTTTCGCGCGGCGGCCGCCAGCGACGCGCGCGGCAAGCTCGCCGCGAGCTTCCTGAAGATCAACGACGTGCCCGTCGACACGCATGCCGAGATCGCCGGCCTTGCCGCCTCGAACAAGCGCCTCTACGCCACCGATCCGCAGCACGACAGCGTGGACGTCTACGACGCCGAGTCGATGGACAAGCTCGCCTCGTTCACGGCGCACGAGCCGGGCCGCATCGCGCTCGCCGCCGACGGCACGCTGTGGCTGCTGACCGATTCGGTGAACGGCCCCGCGAAGCTCGCGCACCTGCAAGCCGACGGCCGCGCGATCGACGACGCGCCGGCGCTGCCGGCCGGCACCGACGCGGTGGACGTGGCGGTCGATCCGAAGGGCCGCCTGCTGATCGCCGACAACGGCCCGCGCCAGCAGATCCTGATCTACGCGAAGTCGGACAAGGGCTACGCGCCGGGCGGCACGCTCGGCGAGCGCGGCGGCATTTTCGCCGGCGTCGCGGGCCGCCCCGGGCCGCAGCGCTTCAACGGCCTGACCGGCGTGGGCGCCGATCGCGACGGCAACATCTACGTGGCGATGAACGGCATCGGCGTGAAGCAGGGCTCGATCGGCGCCGGGCTCGGCGCGACGCTCGCCAGCTACGCGCCGGACGGCAAGCTGCGCTGGCAGGTGGACGGCCTGCTGTTCGTGGACGGCGCCTGGATCGATCCGGCGCGGCCGGACAGCGTCTACACCGGCAACAAGCGCTTCGAGCTCGACTTCTCGAAGCCGGCGGGCCACGAGTGGCGCTACGCGGGCTTCCTGACGAACCGCTTCAAGTATCCGCAGGATCCCGTGTTCACCACCGACCAGTGGCCCGGCATGCCGACCGCGCGCCGGCTCGACGGCCACACGTTCCTGTACCTGACCGACATGTACGCGGATCACCTGAAGATCTACCGTTTCGATCCGAAGCGCGACGGCGAGACCGCGATCCCGTCGGGGCTGATCGCCGGGCGCGCGCGACCGGTGGACCGGGTGCCGAACCGGCCGTCGGGCGGCGACTGGATCTGGCGCGACCAGAACGGCAACGGCCGCTTCGAGGACGGCGAGTTCTCGCTGAACACGACCGGCAAGCCGAAGGCGGCGGGCGGCTGGGGCTGGTGGGTCGACACCCACGGCGACATCTGGCGCACCAGCGAGACGCGCGGCATCCACCGCTTCCGCTATGGCGGCCTCGACAAGGCCGGCAACCCGGTCTATTCGTTCGACAAGCTGACCGACTATCCGACGCCGGCGCCGTTCACCGAGCTGCGCCGCGCGATCTACGAGCCCGACACCGACACACTCTACGTGACGGGCTACACGGCCGACATGCCGCCGAAGGGCGGCATCAACAAGGAGGTCGGCCCGGTGCTGGTGCGTTACGACAAGTGGTCGAGCGGCTCGCCGGTGCAGCGCTACAAGCTCGCGCTGCCGTGGCAGCTCGACGCCAAGCCGATCTTCGACCTGATCGGCATCACCGTCGAGGGGCGCTACCTGTTCGGCGTCGAGCCGGCCGGCATCGTCCACGTCTACGACAAGGAGAACGGCCACGAGCTCGGCGTGATCAAGCCGGGCGCCGAGGTCGGACATGCCTCGGGCTGGGTGGACGTGCCGTTCGGCATCAGCGCGCATCGCCGCGACAACGGCGAGTACCTGATCTTCGTGGAGGAAGACGCGCGGGGCAAGGTGATGATGTACCGGTGGACGCCGCGAGCAACGGAGACGACGAAGCAATGACGATGAAGATGACGGTGGTGAACGCGCGGCACGGCGCAGGGCGGCGCCATGGATAAACGCATCCTGAAGAACGTCGCGGTGAATTTCATCGGGCTGATCCTGCCGACCTTCGTCTCGCTCGTGACGGTGCCGGCCTACATCCACGCGCTCGGCGTCGACCGTTACGGCGTGGTGAGCCTGGTCTGGACGCTGATCGGCTACTTCGGCATCCTCGATCTCGGCATGAGCATGGCCGCGCAGAACCAGATCTCGAAGGCGCTCGCGAGCGGCGACCCGGAACAGTGCGAGCGCGTGTTCTGGAGCGCCTGCTGGCTGAATCTGGCCACCGGCATCGCGGGCGGCCTGCTGATCTATTTCGGCGCGTTCATCTACACCTCGTACTTCACCAAGGTCTCGGCCGAGCTGCAGCACGAGGTCTATCACGCGCTGCCGTGGCTTGCCTGCGCGATCCCGATCGCGAACGTGTCGTGGGTGTTCTCGGGCGCGATCAACGGCGCCGAGCGCTTCGGCATCTACAACGCGAACCAGACCTTCGGCACCTTCCTGTTCCAGCTGCTGCCGCTGTTCGCGGCCTGGCTGATCGCGCCAACGCTGCCGGCGGTGCTGGCCGCCGCGGTGCTGGCGCGCCTGATCGCGGCGATCCTGCTCGGCCGCGCGAGCCTGCGCGTGCTGAACATCCGGCACGTCGCGCCGCCGCGCTGGCGCACCGCCAAGGAACTGTTCACGTTCGGCGGCTGGATGCTGATCGCCAGCACCGCGAGCATGGTGGCCGACTCGCTCGACCGCGTGATGCTCGGCGCGCATCTGGGCGCGCGCTACGTGACCTACTACACGGTGCCGCAGAACCTCGTCACGCGGCTCAACATGCTGCCGAACGCGGTGGTGCGCACGCTGTTTCCGCGGCTGTCGGCCGTCGATCGCGACCATGCCGACCACCTCGTGCGGCAGTCGCTCGAATTCCTCAACGGCGTGTTCACGCCGGTGGCGATCGTGGCGATCTTCGCGCTGCAGCCGTTCCTCGAACTCTGGGTCGGTCACGATCTCGCCACCCAGTCCTCGCCGGTCGGCCGCGTGCTGGTGATCGGCATCTGGCTGGTGGGGCAGGCCGGCGTGATGCGGATCCTGATCCAGTCGCAGGTCAACCCGGCCCGCGCCGCGCTGGCCGGGCTCGTCGAGCTGCCGTTCTTCATCGGCGGGCTCTGGTTCGGCATCACGCATTTCGGCCTGATCGGCGCGGCGGTGGTGGTGGTCGCGCGCGCGCTGGTCGACTACGGCGTGCTGCTGGTGCTGGCCTCGGTCAAGCGCCGGCCGATCGTGGTCGACATGGCCGCGCACCTGGCCTTCCTGTTCGCCAGCCTCGCGCTGGCCTGGACGATGCCGACGCTGGTGCAGGCCGTCGCGCTCTGCGCACTCGTCGCCGCGCTCAACATCGCGTGGTCCTTCATGATGACGCCCGGCCTGCGCGCGCTCGCGCGCGGCGTGCTGGGGCGCCTGATTCCCGGGAAAAGCGTATGAAAGGCGAACTCGTAGAACGCTCCGTGCCGTCGTTTGCACGGCAGATCCAGACGGCCGCCGCCGCGCGCGCGGCCGGCAAGCCGTCGGGCAAGCCGCTGCGCGTGGCGATCGTCCACGACTGGCTCGTCACCTATGCGGGCGCCGAGCGCGTGCTCGAACAGATCATCGCGTGCTTTCCCGACGCCGACCTGTTCAGTCTCGTCGATTTCCTCGACGATCGCAGCTTCCTGCACGACCGGCCGGTCACCACCTCGTTCATCCAGAAGCTGCCGTTCGCGCGCAAGAAGTATCGGGCCTACCTGCCGCTGATGCCGCTCGCGATCGAGCAGCTCGACGTGTCGGCCTACGACCTCGTGATCTCCAGCAGCCACGCGGTGGCCAAGGGCGTGCTGACCGGGCCGGACCAGATCCACGTCAGCTACGTGCATTCGCCGATCCGCTATGCGTGGGACCTGCAGCACCAGTATCTCGAGCAGTCGCAGCTCACGCGCGGCGTGAAATCGTATGCGGCGCGGCTGATCCTGCATTACATCCGCAACTGGGACAGCCGCACGTCCAATTCGGTGGACGGCTTCATAGCCAATTCGGCGTTCATCGCGCGGCGCATCCGCAAGGTCTACCAGCGCGACGCGGCGGTGGTGTTCCCGCCGGTGGACGTCGACGCGTTCTCGCTCGCCACCGACAAGGAAGACTTCTACGTCACCGCCTCGCGGATGGTGCCGTATAAAAAAATCGACCTGATCGTCGAGGCCTTCGCGCGCATGCCGGGGCGGCGGCTGGTGGTGATCGGCGACGGTCCCGACATGGACAAGGTGCGCGCCAAGGCCGGCCCGAACGTCGAGGTTCTCGGCTACCAGCCGTTCAAGGTGCTGCAGGACCACATGCGCCGCGCGCGGGCGTTCGTGTTCGCGGCCGAGGAGGATTTCGGCATCTCGGTGGTCGAGGCGCAGGCCTGCGGCACGCCGGTGATCGCGTTCGGCAAGGGCGGCGCGCTCGAAACCGTGCGCGACGGCAGCGCCGACACGGCGCCCACCGGCCTGTTCTTCGACGAGCAGAGCGTGCCGGCGATCGTGGCGGCCGTCGATGCGTTCGAGCAGGCGCCCGGGCGCTTCACGCCCGAGGCCTGCCGCGCCAACGCCGAGCGCTTCGCGACCCAGCATTTCCGGCGCCGGCTGGTGGAGCAGATCGAGAGCCTGCTGCCCGACGCACAGGCGCGCGCCCGGGCCGGCGCGCGCGATGCGGGCACCGTGGCGGCATCGCGCGTGCGCGCGCTGGTGCTCGACCAGAGCGGCGTGCTCGGCGGCGCCGAGCTGTCCCTGCTCGAATTCGTCACGCACTGGCATGGCAGCGCCAACGTGCTGCTGTTCGACGACGGCCCGTTCCACGCGGCGCTCGCCGAGGCGGGCGTGGACGTCACGGTGCTGCGCTCGCGCGGCCTCGACGGCGTGCGCAAGCAGGGCGGCGTCTCGCTGCGCGCGGCGGGCGGGCTGTTCTCGCTGGTGCGCGAGGTGGTGCGGCGCGCGCGCGACGTCGACGTGATCTACGCGAACACGCAGCGCGCGATGGTGGTGGGCGCGATCGCCGGGCGCATCGCGCGCAAGCCGGTGGTCTGGCATCTGCGCGACATCGTCAGCGACGCGCATTTCGGCGCGAAGCAGCTGTTCGCGATCCGGCGCTGCGCGAAGCTCGGCGTGACGCGCGTGATCGCCAACTCGAACGCGTCGGCGCAGGCCTATCTGGCGCTGACGGGCGGCGCGCAGGAGTCGGTGGACGTGGTCTTCAACGGCATCGACGCGGCGCCGTTCGTGGCGCTGGAGGGCGTGCCGCGCGCCACGCTGCGCGCGCGCCTCGGGCTGCCCGAGCAGGCCTGGCTGGTCGGCTCGTTCAGCCGCCTCGCGCGCTGGAAGGGCCAGCACCTGCTGCTCGAGGCCGCCACGCGCGATCCGGACCTGCACGTGGTGCTGGTGGGCGCGCCGCTGTTCGGCGAGGACGAATACGCGGCCGAGCTGCAGGACCTCGTCGCGCAGCGCGGGCTCGGCGACCGGGTATTCTTCGCCGGCTTCCAGCGCGACATCGCGTCGTGGATGAAGGCGGTGGACGTGGTCGCGCACACCTCGATCACGCCGGAGCCGTTCGGCCGCGTGATCGTGGAGGGCATGCTCGCGAAGCGGCCGGTGGTGGCCGCGCGCGCGGGCGGAGTGGTCGAGATCATCGACGACGGCGTGAACGGGCTGCTCTGCGAGCCCGGCGACGTGCCGTCGCTGAGCGCGGCGCTCGCCGCGCTGCGCCGCGATCCGGCGCGCTGCGAACGGCTCGTCGCGAACGGCTTCGAGACGGCCACGCGGCGCTTCGGCACGCATACCTATGTCGAGGCCGTCGAGCGGATTCTGGTGGAGGTCGCGCGCGACAAGCGCTGATGTAATGGCCGGGGAGGGCGCGGCGGCGCGGCGGGATCGCGCGCCACGCCGCCCGAGCGTTCCCCCAGTCTCCGGCGCGGGCGCGCGCGATCCGTCCGCGAAGCCTCGTCCGCGAGCGGCTGGCGCGGCGTCTTCTCAACACCTTCAGGCGATGATGCTCCGCGTGCAGCGCCGGCGCATGGCCGAGACGATCATGCTTGCCCGCCAGCGGCATCCATCGAACCGCTCCACGGCGCTTTCAGCAGGCCGCTGACGCCGCTCGCCGACGACTTCCACGTATTCCCGGGCCGCCGCCGCCGTCACCGGATGTCGCCGGCATGACCGGCAGCGCACGCTCGATGCGTGCGCCTGCCGCCGGCACGGGCAGGCAAGCTCACACCCGCCACGCATCGTCACCATACCGCCGGCGCGGCCCCATCCGCACCACCCGGCAGCATCCCCGCCATCGTCCAGCCCCTCACGCCGCCAGCGTCGGCGCGGCCGGCCGCGGTTTGCCGCCCGACGGCTTCAGACTCGCCGACCAGCGCATCGCGGGCCGCTCGACGGCCCGATAAAACAGCCACGCCAGCGGAATCGCGACCGCGATGAACGCGAACGACGGCCAGATCGATTCCTGCAACTGCGAGCGGTACAGCAGCGAGGCGAAGCAGACGAACAGCGGCAGGTGGATCAGGTAAAGCGAATAGCTGAAATCGCCGAGCCACGCGAACAGCCGCACGATCGCGCCGGACGGCGCCGGCCGCGCGATCGCCGCGTGCAGGCAGCAGGCGAAGCCGATCGACCAGAGCTGGAACGCGCCGTACTGGCCGGCGCGGAACGCCACGCACCCGAGCGCGATGCCGGCCGCGCCGGCCAGATACCAGCCGCGCGACGGCGCCGGGCCGGCCGCGCGCCGCACGCGCAGGTCGGCGATCAGCGCGCCGAGCGTCCACGACAGCCAGTACGACGTGAAGACCTGGATGTCGTGCCGCTCGAACAGCCAGGCCGACGCCACGTTGACGAGCGCCACCGCCAGCACCACCGGCATGATGCCGATCCGCTTGCGCAGCGCGAGCCAGAGCGGGTAGACGGCGTAGAACTGCACCTCGAGCGACAGCGTCCAGAGCGCGCCGTTCGAGCCGTAGGTCTTGCCGGCAATGCCCTGCAGCGACAGCAGGTTCACCGCGAACGCCATCCAGCCGATCTCGCGGATCTTGTGGCTCACCGGCGTGATCTGCAGGCTGATCAGGTCGAGCGCAAGCGTGACGAGCAGCGCGGCGAGCAGCACCGGATAGATGCGCGCGAAACGACGCGCCCAGAAGTTCAGCGTATCGAGACGATAGCCGGGCGCGGCGGCCAGCTTCAGCGCCGAGCCGCGATGGATGCAGTAGCCGCTGATCACGAAGAAGATCGGCACGCCGGCCGAGCCCCACGCGAACGGGAACGTCAGGTACGCGGCCAGCGCGCCCGCGTCGAGCGCGTGGCCGTGCGTCTGGTGGAATGCCTGCATGCCGATCCAGACCACCTGCCGGCAATGGAAATACGCCACCAGCAGCGCCGCGAAGCCGCGCAGCGCGTCGATCAGGGCGTCCTTGTGGTCGAGGGTGGCCGGCCGCGCGAGTGCCGGCCCGCTGTGGGAATTCATGCGTCGGTGTCCTTGCCTTGGAAGTGCGGGAAGCGCGCCGCGCGCCGGCGATTCCGCCGCCGGACGCAACGCGCGCACGCTCATCCTAGAACGTGAGAAATCGAACGATGAACAAAAAAAACGCGGCCCGAAATTGCAACAAGACGTTTCGGCGTCCCGGCTTTTCCAGGTGGTGAAACGCGCCCAATTATTTCTCGATTTTTTTTTGATAGTTTGGGTTCGGGTCGAAACAGACGAGGAGTTCAGGATGGACATCAACTGGATTGCAAGCGGTGCCGTGCTGTTCGTGATGGTCATGTTGTCAGCCTATCGCGACGCGCTGAAAAACGAACCGATCAGCCGTTTCGGTTTCGATAGCGGCAACGCGCTGGCCGAGGAGCTCGAGTGACCGCGGACAGGCATCGCGGCCGGCGTGCCGCGTGCGCTGCCGGCCGCGCGCGCCGTGCCGGCTCCGTGGTTTCCGCAGGCCGCCCGCTGCGCGCGGCCATCACTTTCACCGGAATGTAATCATGCTCAAAGTCAAGAAGGCCGTGTTTCCCGTTGCCGGGCTGGGAACGCGGTTCCTGCCGGCGACCAAGGCCAGCCCGAAGGAAATGCTGCCCGTGGTGGACAAGCCGCTGATCCAGTACGCGGTGGAGGAGGCGATCAACGCCGGCATCACCGAGATGATCTTCGTGACCGGGCGCAGCAAGCGCGCGATCGAGGATCACTTCGACAAATCCTACGAGATCGAGGCGGAACTCGAGGCGCGCGGCAAGGACAAGCTGCTCGAGCTCGTGCGCGGCATCAAGCCGAGCCACGTCGACTGCTATTACGTGCGCCAGCCCGAAGCGCTCGGGCTCGGCCACGCGGTGCTGTGCGCCGAGAAGCTGGTGCATGGCGAACCGTTCGCGGTGATCCTCGCCGACGATCTGCTGCACGGCGAGCAGCCCGTGCTCAAGCAGCTGGTGGACGTGTTCAACCACTATCACAGCTCGGTGATCGGCGTCGAAACGATCGCGCGCGAGGACAGCCGTTCGTATGGCGTGGTCGAGGGGCGCGAGTGGGAAGAGGACGTGATCAAGCTGTCGGGCATCGTCGAGAAGCCGGCGCCGGAAAACGCGCCGTCGAACCTCGGCGTGGTCGGCCGCTACGTGCTGATGCCGAGCATCTTCGATCACCTGCGCCGGATTCGCCCCGGCGCGGGCGGCGAGCTGCAGCTGACCGACGCCGTGCAGTCGCTGCTGACCGAGGAGCAGGTGCTCGCGTACCGCTATTACGGGACGCGCTTCGACTGCGGCAGCAAGCTCGGCTACCTGAAGGCGACCGTCGAGCTCGCGCTCGAGCATCCCGAGGTACGCCGCGAATTCGAGGCCTACCTGCGCACCTGCCTGCCGGTGCTGGCCGCCGTCGCCTGAGGCGACGAGGTCCGCTGAAAACACGCCGCGGCGTTCCGGTTCATGTCGTCCATGTGGTGGTTGTTCCCTTCGCCCCGGCGCAGCGCCGGGGCTTTTTTACGCGTGCTCGGCACGCACGGTGCCGTGCCGGATGGCTTGCCGAAGCCGTTATAGAAGAGCCTATTGAAGCCTTCATGGAAGGCGCATCGATGCCGCGGCCGACGCGGTGACGGCCCACCGAATCGCACATAATTCGACTTGCGCCGACCTCGCCCGGCGCGTTCACCACCATGCCGGCGCACACGACAGTCTGCGCCGAGCAACAAAACCTGCCGAAAACCCGCATATCGCGCACAAAAGTGCAGCACAAAGCGCCGCGCCGCTTGTAGAATCCGGCCTTGAAGCATGCACATCGTATGCTTCGCATCCAACGACCACACCTGGTAGGAGAAACATGGCGACTTCCGCAAAAAAGGTGGCCAATAAGGCTGCCGCACCGGCCAAGAAAGTGGCTGCCAAAAAAGCAGCGCCCGCGAAGAAAGTAGTGGCCAAGAAGGCTGCCGCGAAGGTGCCGGCCGCTCCGACGCCGATCAAGGACAGCTTCACCAAGGCATCGCTCGCCACGCATATCGCCGAGCGCGCCGAAGTCGAGCTGAAGACGGTCAAGGCCGTGCTCGCGACGCTGGAAAACGTGATCCTCGGCTCGATCCACAAGAAGGGTGCAGGCGAATTCACGCTGCCGGGTCTGCTGAAGATCTCGGCACAGGCAGTCGCGGCGAAGAAGAAGCGTTTCGGCAAGGATCCGTTCACGGGTGAAGAGCGCTGGTTCCCGGCGAAGCCCGCGAGCGTGCGCGTGAAGGCACGTGCGCTGAAGAAGCTGAAGGACGCAGCAGCCTGAGGGAATTGCTGAGGCGCCCGGCGTCATCCGGCCGTCACGGTAGCCCAAAAAGATCCCCGCGTGCGGCAAGCGCGCGGGGATTTTTTTATGCGCCGGCCGGCCGTGAGGAGGTGTCCTGACCACGGCGTGACCGCCGCGTGCTGCTTCGGCATCCGTAGCGACGCGGCACGCTGCATGACGGCTGCCCGCGGCGCGCCGGGGCGAAAAAAAACCAGCCGTCGGCAATGCGCCTCGGGCTGGTTTTCCAGGGCGGCCGTCGCGCGGTGCCGGCAGGCACCGCGGCAAGCCGCTGGTGATGCTTTTTTTAGAACTTGTGGCGCAGGCCGAGTGCGACCAGCTCCTGCGAGCTCGTGCCGGCGATGCCATACGAGCCGATCGATGCCTGGGCTGCCTGCGTCGAGCCATCGGCCAGACGTTGCGTGCCGCTCGCGTGCTGGTACGCGCCGACCAGGTAGATGTCGGTGCGCTTGGACAGCGAGTAGTCGCCACCCAGCGAAACCTGGTGGTACTTCGCGTCCGTGTCGCCGCTCGCCTTCGTGTACGAGTAGCCGAGGCCCAGCAGGATCGCCGGCGTGGCCTGGAACGTCGCGAATGCACGGCCGGTGTTGAACTTCTCGGTCTGCGCGAACGACGAGAAGCTGTCGCGCTTGTATTGCGAGTTGCTGTAGCCGAGGCCGGCCGTGAACGGGCCGAACGTGTACTGGCCGGCAACCTGGCCGATGCCGATCGACTTCGCGTTGGTGTAGCCGCTGTTGATCGGGCCGTCGAAGATCGCGTCCGAGGTACCGCCCCAGTTCGCGCCGCGCGATGCGCCGTACAGGTTCGATGCGTAGAAGTAGCCGCCTGCCACGCCGATCGGGCCGTTGTTGTAGGCCACCGCAGCCGACCACGTCTGCCCCGAACCGTTCGAGCCCGCGACGCCGCCCAGCGCGTACATGCCTTCGAACTGCAGGCCCGCGAACACCGGCGAGGTGTACTTGACGACGTTGTTCACGCGCAGGCTGTTGTCGTTGTTGTCGACGTCGCCCGGCGTGGCGAACACGCTGCCGAAGTAGTTGTCGGCCGTGACGGCCTGGACCATGTCGACCAGCGGGTCGTACTGGCGGCCAAGCGTCAGCGTGCCGTAGTGATCGCTTTGCAGGCCGACGTAAGCCTGGCGGCCGAACATCTTGCCGCCCTGGCCGAGCGTGCCGTTGTTGGAGTTGAAGCCGTTTTCCAACTGGAACACCGCCTTCAGGCCACCGCCCAGGTCTTCCGCACCCTTCAGGCCCCAGCGGCTGCCCTGCAGGTTGCCGCTGTTCATGGCCCAGGTGTTGTTACCCTGGCCGCCGCTACCGTGGACGTAGGTGATTGCCGTGTCGATGATGCCGTACAGCGTCACGCTCGATTGGGCGTGAGCGGCACCTGCTGCGCCGAGCAGGGCCAGGGAGAGGGCAGACAGAGCGATTTTTTTCATAGGAAAAGTTCTCCACGCAAAGTGATTCGTTATTTATTTGTTGCGGAATGGAGAATAGCGCAGTGCAGAACACGCAAGAAACCGAGAAAAATAAAGTGTCTCCAAAACGTCACAGCGATAAACTTCTTTGAATATCAATTAGATAGAAGATTGTTACGAAAATTGATGATATTTCCGAGTGAGTTGCTGTGATTGTTGTGGAAATTGAGGGTCATGACGGCACGGCACCGCGAAGCAGCGATTTTTCGCCGAAAACGCACGAATTCAAACGTTTGCGCGTGGGGTGCGTGTCATTTCGTGCCGGGCGCCGGACGGCACGAGGCGGGCCGGGCGGGCCGGCCAAGGCAGGGAGGGACGGTTCGCGGCGGATGCCGCCGCGTATCAGGGATTGTGCGGACTAGCCGCGCGGTTTTGGGCGCGCTGGTGTTCAGCGTCGCCGCGCGCGGCCGCGAACTCGGCGCCGAGCAGCAGCACGGCCGCCGAGAAGTACAGCCACATCAGCAGGACCGCGAGCGAGCCCGCGGCGCCGAACGCGCTGGCCGTGCCCGCGTGCGCGAGGTACAGCGCGAACAGCTTCTTGCCCGCCGAGAACAGCACGGCCGAGACGATCCCGCCCGTGAGCGCGTCGCGGCGCGTCACGTGCGCGTCGGGCAGGAACTTCAGCAGCGCCGCGAACGCGGCGGCCAGGATCGCGATGCCGGCCGTGAACTGCAGCAGGTTGCCGATCACCACGAACGGCGTGTTGCCCCACAGCCAGCGGCCGATGAACGTGATGGCCGTGTCGAGCATCAGCGAGACGATCAGCAGGAACGCCACGCCGAGCACCAGCCCGAACGAGATCAGCCGCACCCGCACCAGCCCGAACATCGACGACCAGCGCTTCTCGGCCGACGGCCAGACCACGCCGAGCGCCGTGTTCAGCGACGAGAACGTCGCCGAGGCGCCCACCACCAGCAGCAGGACCGAGACGGCCGCCGCCACGCCGCCGCCGCTGCCCTTGCGATGCGCGTTCTCGACGATGGTCTGCACGCCGGCCGCGGCATCGTTGCCGATCAGGTTGTGGACCTGGCTGAACACCTCGCCGCGCGCGGCGTCGGCGCCGAAGAACCAGCCCGCCACGGCGATCACCATCACCAGCATCGGCGCGAGCGAGAACGCCGAATAGAACGCGATGGCGGCGGCCATGGTCGTGCAGTGGTCCGCCGAGAAGCGCCGGAACGCGTCAAGCGCCCAGTTCACGTTGGTCTTGACGAGCTTTTCCTGCGGTTGCGAGAGCAAGGGCTTCATAGGTATCGACGTCGAGCGCGAAGCGCGCCGTTCACGGTTGTTTTTGGGTCGGACGCATCATCTTTCAAAAAGTTTATTCGATCGCACGCGCGGTGCCGCTCGCCTGCACGCATCCGCGCCGGCTGGCGCCCGTCCCCTCGATCCGGGCCGGGCGCGCGTGGCGGGCGTCGGGGCCGGAACGCGCGCCGCGTTCACGCGCGAGCGCCGGACACGACGCGCAAACGCCATGCCCGGCATGCTCCGGCAGCGCGAGCCCTGCCGCCGCGCCGCGCCGCGCGCCGTGATGCGCGCGCGGCGCCCTGATTCCCGCGAATGCCGGTAAGCTGCGGTATCGTTTCCGAGCCCGCCAACCCTGATCATGACCGACGTATCCCCCCGACTTCCGAACCCGATCCGCTGTGAAATCGATCTCGACGCCGACGGCAAGCAGGCCGGTTACCTGCGCCTGCCGCACTCGGTGCATCGCTCCGCCTATGGCTGGCTGCCGGTGCCGATCGCCTCGATTCGCAACGGCGAGGGGCCGGTCGTGCTGGTGATGTCGGGCAACCACGGCGACGAATACGAAGGGCAGGTGCTGACCTCGCGGCTGATGCGCGAGCTGACGCCGGAGGCGGTGCGCGGGCAGGTGATCGTGCTGCCGATGGCGAATTTCCCGGCCGCCGAGGCCGGGCTGCGCACCTCGCCGCTCGACGACGGCAACCTGAACCGCACGTTCCCGGGCGATCCGGCCGGCACGCCGACGCAGATGATCGCCGACTACCTCGAGCACACGCTGCTCGCGCGCGCCGATTATCTGGTCGACCTGCATTCGGGCGGCAGCTCGCTGATCTACGACGGCGGCAACCTGATCGCGCTCGATCCGCGCGACGCCGACGAGGAAGTCCGCGTGAAGGCGCTGCTCGGCGCGTTCGGCATGCCGCGCGCGTTCCTGCACGCGCCGAATCCCACCTATGCGTCGGCCGCCGCGCGCCGCCAGGGCGCGATCTCGATCCTCACCGAGCTGGGCGGCGCCGGCATGACCGACGCGAAGCTGCTGCGCCAGGGCTGGCAGGGGCTGCTGCATTTCCTCGGCTTCATCGGCGTGGTGCAGGGGCCGCTCGTGCCGGACGGCCCGCCCGCCGTCACGCGCTTCATGCGCGCGAGCGGGCCGCAGCATTTCGTGTTCGCCTACGAGCACGGCATCTACGAGCCGCTCGTCGAACTCGGCGAGATCGTGCAGGCCGGCCAGCCCGCGGCGCGCATCCATTTCCCCGAGACGCCGCTGCGCGAGCCGGTGGTCCATCGCTTCGACGCGTCGGGCGAGGTGGTGTGCCGCCGCGTGCCCGCGCAGACGCGGCGCGGCGACTGCCTGTTCCAGCTCGCCGAGCCGCACGACACGCTCTGACGCGCCCGCCCGCGTCGTCGTCTTCCGCCTTCCCGCGCCGCGCTGCCTGCCGCTCGTGGTCCGGCACGCGCGGCACTTCGTTGCGCATGCAACGCATTCGCGTGCTTCGTTCCGGCGCGTCGCATCGCTCGTAACCGCTCGGGTCCGCGATTCACACTCGCTATGTTTTTATATATACAGTGAGATGAAAGCACGGCATTTCCGATGATGAATCGATTGATAAGCGATTCGCAGAAGTCCTTGTCGTGTTGCATAGCGAATGGTTGAAATGCCTTCAATCGTTATGTTTTATAGGATATAACGAGGTGCGCGAAAGGATCGCGGAAAGCCTTGCGGTGCAAGGCCATGAGCCGGACGCGACGGCGCCGGCGGTGGCAGGGGAATTGACGAAATCGTCGGATCCGGGCGGACCCGACTAGCTATCGGAAAAACGGTTTCCTATAAACGAAATGAGACGAAACGCGTAAAATCGCCTCGCGACTCTGTCGTCATATGAAATACCTACGTCCCCCCTACATCACCGCCGAGACCATCATGCTCCACCTGTCCCGGCGCCAGTTCTTGAAGGTGACCGCCTCCACGCTCGCCGGCTCGAGTCTCGCCCTGTTGGGATTCTCGCCCGCCGACGCGCTCGCGGAGGTTCGCCAATACAAGCTGGCGCGTACCGTCGAAACCCGCAACACCTGCCCATACTGCTCGGTGGGCTGCGGGATCCTGATGTACTCCCTCGGTGACGGCGCGAAGAACGCCAAGTCGAGCATCATCCATATCGAAGGCGATCCCGACCATCCGGTGAACCGCGGCACGCTGTGCCCGAAGGGCGCGAGCCTGATCGACTTCATCCACAGCCCGAGCCGGCTCACGCAGCCCGAATACCGCGCGCCCGGCTCCGACAAGTGGGAGCCGATCTCGTGGGAAGCGGCGCTCGACCGGATCGCGAAGCTGATGAAGGAAGACCGCGACGCGAACTTCGTCGAGACCACGCCGGACGGCCAGAAGGTCAACCGCTGGCTGACCACCGGCATGCTGGCCGCGTCGGCGGGCAGCAACGAAGTCGGTTATCTGACGCACAAGACGGTGCGCAGCCTCGGGATGCTCGCATTCGACAACCAGGCACGTGTCTGACACGGCCCGACGGTGGCAGGTCTTGCCCCGACGTTTGGCCGCGGCGCGATGACGAACCATTGGGTCGACATCAAGAACGCAGACATCATTCTGGTTATGGGCGGCAATGCCGCTGAAGCCCACCCCTGCGGCTTCAAATGGGTGACCGAAGCGAAGGCGCACCGCAAGGCGCGGCTGATCGTGGTCGACCCGCGTTTCACACGCACGGCATCGGTAGCGGACTACTACGCACCGATTCGTACCGGCACGGACATCGCGTTCCTCGGCGGGGTGATCAACTACCTGCTCGCGAACGACAAGATCCAGCACGAGTACGTGCGCAACTACACGGACTTCCCGTTCATCGTCCGTGAGGATTTCGCGTTCAACGACGGGGTCTATTCCGGCTACAACCCGGACAAGCACGCCTACGACAAGGCCACGTGGGATTACGAGCGTGGCGACGACGGCTTCGTGAAGGTCGACCCGACGCTGTCGCATCCGCGCTGCGTCTACAACCTGATGAAGCAGCATTACGCGCGCTACACGCCCGAGATGGTCGAGAAGACCTGCGGCACGCCCAAGGACAAGTTCCTGAAGGTGTGCGAGATGCTCGCGACCACGGCCGTGCCCGGCCGCGCCGGCACGATCCTCTACGCGCTCGGCTGGACCCACCACTCGGTCGGCGCGCAGATGATTCGCACCGGCGCGATGGTGCAGCTGCTGCTCGGCAACATCGGCATCGCCGGCGGCGGCATGAACGCGCTGCGCGGCCACTCGAACATCCAGGGGCTGACCGACCTCGGCCTGATGTCGAACCTGCTGCCCGGCTACATGACGCTGCCCTCGCAGGCCGAGCAGGACTACGAGGCCTACATCGGCAAGCGCGCGACGCAGCCGCTGCGGCCCAACCAGCTCAGCTACTGGAAGAACTACCGCGCGTTCTTCGTGAGCTTCATGAAGTCGTGGTGGGGCGACGCGGCCACCGCCGAGAACAACTTCGGCTACGACTACCTGCCGAAGCTCGACAAGCCCTACGACCTGCTGCAGACCATCGAGCTGATGGCGCAGGGCAAGATGAACGGCTACATCTGCCAGGGCTTCAACCCGCTCGCGGCCGCGCCCGCGAAGGTGAAGACGGCGGCCGCGCTGGCCCGGCTGAAGTGGCTCGTGGTCATGGATCCGCTCGCCACCGAAACGTCCGAGTTCTGGAAGCCGCACGGCGACTACAACGTGGTCGATCCGGCCGCGGTGCAGACCGAGGTGTTCCGGCTGCCCACCACCTGCTTCGCCGAGGAGCGCGGCTCGCTCGTCAATTCGGGCCGCGTGCTGCAATGGCACTGGAAGGGCGCCGATGCGCCGGGCGAGGCGCGCAGCGACCTCGAGATCATGTCGGGAATCTTCCTGCGCATGCGCGAGGCCTACAAGAAGGACGGCGGCAAGTATCCGGACCCGATCGTCAATCTGACCTGGCCGTATGCGAACCCGGAAAGCCCGACGCCCGAGGAACTCGCGATGGAGTTCAACGGCCGCGCGCTCACCGACCTGACCGATCCGAAGGACCCGGCCAAGGTGCTGGTCAAGCGCGGCGAGCAGCTGGCCGGCTTCGCGCAGCTGAAGGACGACGGCAGCACCGCGAGCGGCTGCTGGATCTTCTGCGGCGCGTGGACGGCGGCCGGCAACCAGATGGGGCGGCGCGACAACTCGGACCCGACCGGCATCGGCCAGACCCTGAACTGGGCCTGGGCGTGGCCCGCGAACCGGCGGATCCTCTACAACCGTGCCTCCTGCGACACCGCCGGCAAGCCGTTCGACCCGACCCGCAAGCTGATCGGCTGGAACGGTCGCGCCTGGGGCGGGGCCGATGTGCCCGACTACAAGGTCGACGAGGCACCCGAGACCGGCATGGGGCCGTTCATCATGAACCCGGAAGGCGTGGCGCGCTTCTTCGCCCGCGACGGCATGAACGAAGGCCCGTTCCCCGAGCACTACGAGCCGTTCGAGACGCCGCTCGCGGCCAACCCGCTCAACCCGGGCAACCCGCGTGCGCTGAACAACCCGGCCGCGCGCGTGTTCCCGGACGACCGGGCCTCGTTCGGCACGCCCGACAAGTTCCCGCACACGGCCACCACCTACCGGCTCACCGAGCACTTCCACTACTGGACCAAGCACGCGCGGCTCAATGCGATCGTGCAGCCCCAGCAGTTCGTCGAGATCGGCGAGGACCTGGCGAAGGAGGTGGGCGTGGTGCATGGCGACAAGGTGAAGGTGTCGTCGAACCGCGGCTACATCGTGGCGGTGGCGCTCGTGACCAAGCGGATCAAGCCGCTGATGGTGGAGGGGCGCAAGGTGCAGACGGTGGGCATTCCGCTGCACTGGGGCTTCAAGGGGCTGACGAAGCCCGGCTATCTCGCGAACACCCTGACTCCGTCGGTCGGCGACGGCAACTCGCAGACACCGGAATTCAAGTCGTTCCTGGTGAAAGTGGAAAAGGCATAAGGGGAACCCGAGATGGCATTGCAATCACTGGACATCAAACGGGTGTCCGCCACCACCACCCCGCCGCCCACCGCGCGCGATCCGGTCACGGGCACCGTCGCGAAGCTGATCGACGTGTCGAAGTGCATCGGCTGCAAGGCGTGCCAGACGGCCTGCATGGAGTGGAACGACCTGCGTGACGAGGTGGGCACCAACGTCGGCGTCTACGACAACCCGGCCGACCTGACCGAGCATTCGTGGACGGTGATGCGGTTTTCCGAATACGAGAACCCGGCCGGCGACCTCGAGTGGCTGATCCGCAAGGACGGCTGCATGCACTGCGAGGATCCGGGCTGCCTGAAGGCCTGCCCGTCGCCGGGCGCGATCGTGCAGTACAACAACGGCATCGTCGATTTCCACGAGGAGAACTGCATCGGTTGCGGCTATTGCGTGACCGGCTGCCCGTTCAACATCCCGCGGATCTCGAAGCAGGACAACCGTGCCTACAAATGCACGCTGTGCTCGGATCGCGTCGCCGTCGGCCAGGAACCCGCCTGCGTGAAGACCTGCCCGACCGGCGCCATCATGTTCGGCACCAAGGAGGACATGAAGCGCCAGGCGGCCGACCGGATCGAGGACCTGAAGGATCGCGGCTTCGCCCACGCGGGGCTGTACGACCCGCAGGGCGTGGGCGGCACGCACGTGATGTACGTGCTGCACCACGCGGACAAGCCGTCGCTGTACCACGGCCTGCCCGACAATCCGTCGATCAGCCCGTTCGTGAAGCTCTGGAAGGGCATCGCCAAGCCGCTGGCGGTGGCCGGCCTCGCGCTGACCGCGCTGGCCGGGTTCTTCCACTACACGCGGGTCGGTCCGAACGAGGTGACGGAGGAGGAGGACGCCGCCGCCCGTGAGGAAGCCCGCCGGATCAAGGAGGACGTGAAATGAGCCACCCGGACCCGAACCTGATCGTCCGCTACTCCGCGAACGAACGCTCGAACCACTGGATCACCGCGATCTCGTTCGTGCTGCTCGCGCTGTCCGGCCTCGCGCTGTTTCATCCGTCGATGTTCTGGCTCACCGCGCTGTTCGGCGGCGGGCAATGGACGCGCATCCTGCATCCGTTCGTCGGCGTCGTGATGTTCGTGTCGTTCGCGATCATGGTGGTGCGCTACTGGCACCACAACCTGATCGACGCCGACGACCGCCGCTGGCTCGGGCAGATGAACGACGTGCTGAACAACCGCGAGGAAAACCTGCCGCCCGTGGGCCGCTACAACGCCGGGCAGAAGCTGCTGTTCTTCACGCTCGTCATCTGCCTGCTGGTGCTGCTGCTGTCGGGCATCGTGATCTGGCGCCGGTACTTCTCGTTCTATTTCCCGATCGGGATCATCCGGCTCGCGGCCGTGGCGCATGCGGCCGCCGCGTTCGTGCTGATCGCCAGCATCATCGTCCACATCTACGCGGCGCTGTGGGTGAAGGGCTCGATCGGCGCGATGGTGCGCGGCACGGTGTCGTTCGGCTGGGCGCGCAAGCACCATCCGAAGTGGTTCCGTCAGGCGGTGAAGGAGTCGGGCCGCGCGCGCTAGGCGCGTGGCGCGGTACTCGCCATCGGGCGCCGGCCGGCTCGCGTCAGGGCCGGCCGGCGCCGATCGGGCCATCCGCGGATGGCCTTTGTTTTTAGAGCGTGGCCGGCCGCGGGCAGGGCGATTGTTTCGTGATTGTTTCCTGATACGAAGCGATCGCGCGCGGCATGGCCAGGCAGGCTCGCGCCACGGTCCGGTTCGTGGCGCCCGCCGCACGGAAGCGGTATGCTTCACGGCGGCGCGTTGCCTGCCGTCGGCTGCCCCGGGCCGGCCCTGCGAGCCGGCCTTCATTCCCGATCGGCATCGATCCTCGCGGCGGCGCTCGCGCCCCGCGCATGCCGGTCGCGGCGAATCATCCGGCGCCCCGGCGGCGCCGGCACAGACTGTACTGGGTGACCCACGTGACACAACGCATACTCGATCCGAACGACATCGCGGCGCTCGATCATTCGGCGATTCCGCGCTTCCGGCTGCCCGAGCGCGCCACCGTGTTTGCCGAGCGCGCCGCGCGGCTGCGCAAGCTCGCCGACCTCAATCCGATTTCCGGCTACCTGCGCCTGATGGCGACGCTCGCCGACGCGCAGCAGGCCGTGCTCGACACGCTCGACGCCGCGCCGCCCAGCGCCGAGGCGATCCGCCAGGCGCAGGCGCATTCGATGCCGGTGCTGCCGGCCATGAGCGGCGCGCGCGACCCGCAATGGCGCACCGTGCTGCAGCGCCTGCTCGACGGCATCGAGCAGGCCGGGCTCGTCACGCCGCCGCTCGCGAAGCTGATCGACGCGCTGCGCCTGAAGAGCGCGGCCGAACTCGACGCGCAGGCCGATGCTGTCGTCGCGCTGCGGCTGGCCGAAGTCGAGCCCGCCTCGGCGCCGTTCATCGCGGCCGCGCTGCAGGTGGTGTGGACCGATCTCGCCTCGCGCGTGGCGCCCGGCGACGTGCCGTATCTCGACCAGCCCGGCCTGTGCCCCGTGTGCGGCTCGCATCCGGTCGCGAGCGTGATCCGCGTCGGCGGCCAGTACAACGGCTATCGCTTCCTGCAATGCTCGCTCTGCACGAGCGAGTGGCACATGGTGCGCACCAAGTGCTCGCACTGCGATTCGACCAAGGGCATCGCCTATCACGGCGTGGAAGGCGGCAGCGAGGCGATCAAGGCCGAATCGTGCGACGAATGCCATACCTATCGCAAGATCGGCTACCAGGAGAAGGACTACGCGTTCGAGCCGCTCGCCGACGATCTCGCCAGCCTCACGCTCGACCTGCTGATGAACGAGGCCGGCTACCAGCGCGCGTCGCCGAATCCGCTGCTGTGGCCCGAGCTGTCGTCGTCCGACGCCTGAGCGGAGCACGCCTTTGAGTGATAGCGATAACGGCTTGACCGAACTGAAGGCGCTGCTCGCGCGCGTGCCGTCCGTGGAGCGGATCGTGTCGTCCGACGCGGTGCGCCCGCTGATCGACAGCCATGGCCGCACGCGCGTGCTCGGCGCCGTGCGCGCCGCGCTCGACGCCTGGCGCGAGCAGGCGCGGCGCGACCCGGCCGGCGTGAGCGCGCCCGACGACGCCGGCCTTGCCGCCGAGGTCCGCACGCGGCTCGCGGCGGCCGACGCGAGCGCGCTGAAGCCCGTCTTCAACCTGACCGGCACCGTGCTGCACACCAACCTCGGGCGCGCGCTGCTGCCCGACGAGGCCGTGCGCGACGTGGTGGCCGCGCTGACGCGGCCGATGAACCTCGAGTTCGATCTCGACACCGGCAAGCGCGGCGACCGCGACGACCTGATCGACGGCCTGATCTGCGAGCTGACCGGCGCCGAGGCCGCCACCGTCGTCAACAACAACGCCGCCGCCGTGCTGCTGACGCTGTCCGCGCTCGCGTCGAGGAAGGACGTGATCGTCTCGCGCGGCGAACTCGTGGAGATCGGCGGCGCGTTCCGGATTCCCGACATCATGAGCCGCGCCGGCGCGCGGCTGCGCGAGGTCGGCACCACCAACCGCACTCACGCGCGCGACTACGCCGAGGCGATCGGGCCGCGCACCGCGCTGCTGATGAAGGTCCACTGCAGCAACTACGCGATCAGCGGCTTCACCAAGGAAGTGCCGATCGAGGAACTCGCGCCGCTCGGCCGCGAGCGCGGCGTGCCGGTGGCCGTCGACCTCGGCAGCGGCACGCTCGTCGACCTCTCGCAATGGGGGCTGCCGCACGAGCCCACCGTGCGCGACACCATCGCCGCCGGCGCCGATCTCGTCACGTTCAGCGGCGACAAGCTGCTCGGCGGCCCGCAGGCCGGCCTGATCGTCGGCTCGCGCGAACTCGTCGCGAAGATCAAGAAGCATCCGCTCAAGCGCGCGCTGCGCGTCGGCAAGCTCACGCTGGCCGCGCTCGAACCCGTGCTGCGGCTCTATCGTGCGCCCGAATTCCTGCGCGAGCGGCTCACCACGCTGCGCCTGCTCACGCGCCCGCAGGCCGAGATCGCGGCCGCGGCCGGGCGCCTGCTGCCCGCGTTCCAGCGCGCCGTCGGCGAGGCGTTCGCGGTCAGCGCCGAGCCGATGTTCAGCCAGATCGGCAGCGGCGCGCTGCCGGTGGACGTGCTGCCGAGCCATGGGCTGGTGGTGCGCGCCATCGGTACCCGGCGCAGCGGCCGCGCGCTCGGGCAGCTGGAGGCGCGGCTGCGCGAGTGGCCGCGGCCCGTGATCGGCCGCATCGCCGACGACGCACTGCGGCTCGACCTGCGCTGCCTCGAAGCCGCCGACGAGGCCACGCTGATCGCGCAGTGCATGGCAGCGGCCACCGCCGCCGCCGCGCCCGGCGAGCCCGGAGGCGCGCGCTCATGATCGTCGGCACCGCGGGCCACATCGATCACGGCAAGACCACGCTGGTGCGCGCGCTGACCGGCGTGGACACCGACCGGCTGAAGGAGGAGAAGGCGCGCGGCATCTCGATCGAGCTCGGTTACGCCTACACGCCGCTCGACAACGGCGACGTGCTCGGCATGATCGACGTGCCCGGCCACGAGCGGCTGGTTCACACCATGGCCGCCGGCGCGTGCGGGATCGACGTGGCGCTGCTCGTGATCGCCGCCGACGACGGCGTGATGCCGCAAACGCGCGAGCATCTCGCGATCCTGCAACTGCTCGGCGTCACGCACGGGCTCGTCGCGCTGACCAAATGCGATCGCGTGGACGCCGCGCGCCTCGCGCACGTGGCCGACGAGATTCGCGCCGAGCTGGCCGGCACCGCGCTGGCCGCGGCGCCGATCTTCGAGACGCGCGCCACCCAGGTTGGCGACGCCGGCGTGGCCGCGCTCGGCGCCGCGCTGCGCGAGCTGGCCGAGCAATGGCGCGCGCGACGCGACGACGGGCTGTTCCGGCTCGCCGTCGATCGCGTGTTCACGCTGAGCGGGCAGGGCACCGTGGTGACCGGCACCGCGTTCGCCGGGCGCGTGCATGCCGGCGAGGCGCTGACCGTCGCGCGCACTGGCGAGGTCGTGCGCGTGCGCGGCCTGCATGCGCAGAACCGGGCCGCCGACACCGGACATGCCGGCGAGCGCTGCGCGCTGAACCTGGCCGGCATCGACAAGGCCGCGCTCGCGCGTGGCGACGTGGTGGCCGATGCGCGGCTCGCGAGCGTGTCGCCGCGCATCGACGTCGAACTGAGCCTGCTGGCCGACGCGAATCTCACGCTCACGCACTGGGCGCCGCTGCACGTGCATCTCGGCACGCAGCACCAGGTCGCGCACGTCGTGCCGATCGACGGCGACGCGCTGGCCGCCGCGCAACGCGGCCGCGTGCAGCTGGTGTTCGACGCGCCCGTGTTCGCGATGCCCGGCGACCGCTTCATCGTGCGCAACGCGCAGGCCACGCGCACCGTGGGGGGCGGCCGCGTGCTCGATCCGTTCGGTCCCGCGCACAAGCGCCGGACCATTGCGCGCCGCGCGTGGCTCGACGCGCTGGCCGTGTGGCTCGACCAAGGGCAACTCGGGCCGCTGCTCGACGAGGCGCCGCTCGGCGTGCCGATCGCGACGCTGGTGCATCTGACCGGGCTGGCCGCCGAGGCGCTGCCGCTGCCCGAGAACGCGGCCGTGGTGCCCGGCGCGGACGGGCCGCGCGCGATCGCGCCGCGTTATCGCGAGGCGCTGCGCCGGCGCGTGCTGGAGGCGCTGGCCGTGTTCCATGAGCGCACGCCCGACGAGCCGGGGCCGGAACTCGGGCGGCTGCGCCGCATCGCGCTGCCGCTCGCCGACGAGCCGCTGTGGCGCGCGCTGATCGATGCGATGGTGGCCGAGGGCAGCGTGGCGCGGCAGGGGCAGTGGGTGCATCTGCCGACGCACACGGCGAGCCTCGAGCCCGCCGACGAGGCGCTCGCGCAGCGGCTGCTGCCGCTGCTGGCGGCGGGGCGCTTCGATGCGCCGTGGGTGCGCGATCTCGCGACCGCGACGGGCGCCGGCGAGGAGACGGTACGCACGCTGCTGCGCAAGCTCGCGCGGCGCGGCGAGGTGCATCAGGTGGTGCGTGACCTGTTCTACGCGCGCGAGGTGGTGGCCGAGCTCGCGCGGATCATCGCCGCGCTGGCGGAGCAGGGCGGTGGTGCGGTGGACGCGGCGACGTTTCGCGACGCGACCGGGCTGGGCCGTAAACGCGCGATCCAGATTCTCGAATTCTTCGATCGGGTTGGGTATACTCGCTTTCACCGCGACCGCCACTTGCTGCGCGGGGAGAATGCTAAAGGTGCGCTCTCGTAGGTGTTTAAGTAGGTGTGGCGGCGCGCGACACGCTCGCGGAAGGCATTCGTATCCGGTGGTGCGGCCAGGCTTCAAACCTGGTTGGGGACGTCAATCGTTCCCGGGTTGGTTCGACTCCAGCTGCCTTCCGCCATTCAAGGCTCTCAAGCTTTCTCGTTTACTCCCGATCATCACCTCCTGAGCCTTATCTGGTGGGCGTTTTGGGGGTGTCGCCATTCTTGCTCGGCCTCTCATGTTCCCGCAGAATTGAAGCCTCTTTTGGGGGTAGATTTGGGGGTGAGGGATGGCGCGGCAACTGCACCGGCTGACCGCAATGGGCATCGCGAAGCTGGTCGATCCGGGATATTACGCTGACGGTGGCGGCCTGTATTTGCAGATCACGCTGAGCGGCTCGAGGTCGTGGGTCTACAAATTTATGCTCGCCGGGCGATCGCGTGAGATGGGGCTGGGCGCTCTCTCGGTTCTCTCCCTGGCAGCGGCCCGAAAAGAGGCCGTCGAATGCCGGGCCTTGGTGAAGCAGGGCATCGATCCGATCGAGAATCGCCGCCGTGTCCAGACCGAGCGCGCAGCCGCTGATGCGCCAGGTGTGACGTTCAAGCAAGCCGCCGAGGCCTACATCGCGGATCGAGTGCCGACCTGGCGCAATGCGAAACACGCGAAGCAGTGGACAGCGACTTTGGACACGTAGGCGTTCGGTTCAGCGACCACCACGATCACTCGACGCGGCAGAAGACGAACGCCGATCGGGTCTATCGCTGGCTCGATGACGACGACAACGATCGCAATCTGCTGTCAGTGAACATGCTGCCGTCGATTCTTGCGGGCCTGCCGGTCGAGAGCCAACTTGCTGTGTTGGGCGAGATCCTGTCGCCGTCGGGGCTGTCGGTTCGGCCGATCGATCGTCGTTGTGACGGCGAGGTCCATCCGGCGGAGGTTGTCCGCGCGATCCTCAGCAGCAACCACCGAACCGAGTCGGCGGCAGCCGATCTGCTCGACGGTATTGATCCAGGCGAACTGCGCCGCTTGCACGTCAGCCTGAGCGATGAGATCGGCATGAAGAAAACGCTGCTTGGCCGTGTTGAAGCCGCGATGGTGAAAGCGGGCGAGGGCTGATACATGCCACTCCACCGCAGTGGTAGACGACAGCGCGCCGATCTTCCAGTGTCAGGCGCTCAGTATTCAGCGCGCCGGGGTAAAGGTGACTTGTACACCGAGTGCTTGGATGACTCGCTGAATCGTGTCGTAGCGTGGATGCGCGCCGGGCGCGAGCGCTTTGTACAGGCTTTCGCGATTGAGGCCGGCATCTGTTGCGACCTTCGTCATCCCGCGTGCGCGCGCAACCGCGCTGATCGCCGACAGCAGCACGTCCGGATTGGAATCCTCGGCGGCAGCGGCGAGGAATTCTGCGATTGTCTCTTCGCTGTCGAGATAGTCAGCGGCGTCGAACACCGCGTAGTTGGTGGTAGGCATCGGTTACTTCTCCAATTCACGGGCCATTTGGACTGCGCGCTTGATGTCGCTCTTCTGCGTGGACTTGTCACCGCCGGTGAGCAGGAAATACACGACGGCCCCCTGTCGCACGTAGTACACGCGATAACCGGGACCCACATCAATTTTCATTTCACACACGCCTTCTCAGAACACGGTATTCGCCGAAGTTGCCGTGCTGCGCACTGATCAGCCGAGCTGCGATACGAGCCTTGGCACGAGCGTCGCGCAGGTCACGGAGCCATTCGTTGAATTCGTCGGAGCGGATCAGCGTGTTCATGATTTCATTGTAGCCGATCGGCTACAAAATGCAAAGGGAGGTAGGGATGGCAAAGGATTCAGTTGAGGCATATGGCGGTACGGGCGAGTGCGCTGCCGTGTTCTTCGATCCCGACGATCTGGTGATCATCACCGACCCGAACCACGCGCTATTTGACCGTCGAGCGCTGCTGCCATTCGACGAGCCGATGGTACTGAACTTCATCTCGACCGGGCGCATTTATCAGACGATCACGGTGACGAAAGACATCGAGACCGGCAAAACCCTTGTGGTCGACGGCCGGCGCCGGGTGATCAACGCACGTGAGGCAAACGCGCTTTCGCTGTCGCTGGGGACGACGAGCGTGAAATCGACAAACTGAGGGTTTTGCAGGAATACGTGTGTGCGGTGCGGCCTGGGACTGCGGGATGCAGCAGTTTGTAGCCACCGCGTGCGTTGCATTGCGGTTGAGCTCTCGATGGCCGTCCGTTGTCGACCCGAAACGGCCACTTGAGCCGGATTCCCAAGTGGCTGCTTTCAAGCCGGAAGCGGCCTGAATTTTCTTGCCGCTTCTTTATATTTCGAATATATTGGAAATATGGAAGAAAAAGACATCGTTCGCGCCCTCGCGGCGCTCGCCCATGACTTGCGATTACGCGTGTTCCGCATGTTGGTTGTCGCCGGTCCGGAAGGCCTCACTCCAGGCACCATCGCGACTCAACTCGATGTGCCGAATGCGACGCTCTCCTTTCACCTCAAGGAACTGATGAACGCAGGGCTGGTCACGCAGGAGCGCGACGGGCGCACGTTGATTTATCGGGCCGCCTACGAGCAGATGAATGCCGTCCTCGGTTTCCTGACAGAGAACTGCTGCCAAGGCCAGCCCTGCCTCAGCCCGCGCGCAGGTTCGTGCCCATGCTGAACGAGAACGCCCCCAACATCGTCGCTGCGCGCCATAGCGCGTCGAAACCGGCCATTGGCTTCTTCGAGCGCTACCTGAACCGCCCCGGGAATCGTGGAGGCTGGTTGGTTTAAGTTAATACAGGCACGTCAGCGGTATTTCTGAGTTGCCTGTAGTAGTTTGCCTCAGCCTCAGCGGGCGGGATATGGCCGAGCGGTTCCATCAG
>NZ_CP045093.1:1169270-2081160 GCF_022870505.1 Burkholderia perseverans | reverse complement strand
GGGAAAACTTACTTGGCTTCTTGTTCATCGCTCCATTCTCTCAAGAGTTGGAGCCTCCACCAAATCCGGTGTGGTTCAACCTGAGCGTCTGGGTCGCGCTTTGCATCGTCGCGGGCATCCTGCTCGGCCAAGCACTACCAAGCGCTTTTCAGGCGATCGGCCGCCTGCAATATGCCCACGTCAATCTGCCGGTCGGACTGCTGATCTGGGTGATGATCGTACCGATGCTGGTGAAGGTCGATTTCGGCGCACTCCACGAGGTGCGCCAGCACATCAAGGGCATTGGCGTCACGCTTGTCGTGAACTGGCTCGTCAAGCCGTTCACGATGGCGTTTCTCGCGTGGCTTTTCGTCAAACACCTGTTCGCGCCGATGCTGCCCGCCGCGCAGCTCGACAGCTATGTGGCCGGGCTGATCCTTCTAGCCGCAGCGCCCTGCACGGCGATGGTGTTCGTCTGGAGCCGCCTGACGGGCGGCGATCCGCTCTTTACGCTTTCGCAGGTCGCCCTCAACGACAGCATCATGGTGGTCGCGTTCGCGCCACTCGTCGGGCTGCTGCTTGGCATCTCGGCGATCACGGTGCCGTGGGCGACGCTGCTCACGTCGGTCGCGCTTTACATCGTTATCCCCGTGATCCTCGCGCAGCTCCTGCGCAAGGCGCTGCTCTTGCGCGGCGAGGCGGTATTCGAAGCGGCGATGGCAAAGATCGGCCCCTGGTCGATCGCGGCGCTGCTCGCTACGCTGGTGATGCTGTTTGCCTTCCAGGGCGAGGCTATTCTGAAGCAGCCGCTCGTGATCGTGCTGCTCGCCGTGCCGATCCTGATTCAGGTGTTCTTCAATTCAGCGCTGGCGTACTGTCTCAATCGCGCGGTCGGCGAGAAGCACAACATCGCCTGCCCTTCTGCGCTGATCGGCGCGTCGAACTTCTTCGAACTGGCCGTCGCAACAGCCATCGGCCTGTTTGGTTTCAATTCCGGCGCGGCGCTCGCGACGGTCGTGGGCGTGCTGATCGAAGTGCCGGTCATGTTGCTCGTAGTGCGCATCGTCAACCGCTCGAAGAACTGGTACGAGTGTGCCTGAACGTTACGGGAAACAACGCAATGAGCGAAGTCACCATCTATCACAACCCGGACTGCGGCACCTCGCGTACCACGCTTGCGATGATCCGTAACATGGGTATCGAACCCGTCGTCATCGAATATCTTAAGAACCCGCCGTCGCGCGAGAAGCTCGTTGAACTGATCGCGAAATCGGGGCTGAGCGTGCATGAGGTACTGCGCGAGAAAGGCGCGCCCTACGCTGAGCTGCACCTGGACAACCCGGCGCTGACAGATGACCAGTTGCTTGACGCGATGATGGTGCACCCCATTCTCATCAACCGGCCTTTCGTGGTGACGCCGATGGGCGTGCGTCTGTGCCGTCCGTCCGAGCTCGTGCTCGACATCCTGCCCGATGCGCAACGCGGTGCTTTCACGAAGGAAGACGGGGGAGGCAGTGCTCGATGCGGAGGGTAAACGTGTCCGCTCCGATAACTGATTTCGCGACGCAGCTGCCGCAAGTCGATGCGGCGTTGTTCCGCATACCGGATATTCAGCGCCTTCAGGCAACGAAATCCTCCGCGCATGCGCCCCGCATCCTGCTGCTCTATGGTTCGCTGCGAGAGCGCTCGTTCAGCCGCCTGCTAAGCGAAGAAGCCGCGCGTCTGCTCACGGCGATGGGCGTCGAGGCTCGCACCTTCAACCCAAGCGGTCTGCCGCTACCCGACGATGCGCCCGACACGCATCCCAAGGTGGCTGAACTGCGCGAACTGGTGCTGTGGTCTGAAGGCATGGTCTGGTGCTCGCCCGAGCGCCACGGCGCGATGACCGGCATCATGAAAGCGCAGGTCGACTGGATTCCGCTATCGGTCGGCGCGGTGCGGCCAACGCAGGGCAAGACGCTCGCGGTGATGCAGATCAGCGGCGGCTCGCAGTCGTTCAACGCCGTCAATCAGATGCGCCTGCTCGGGCGCTGGATGCGCATGCTGACCATCCCGAACCAGTCATCGGTGGCCAAGGCGTTCATGGAGTTCGACGAAGCTGGCCGCATGAAACCGTCGGCCTATTTCGATCGCGTCGTGGATGTGATGGAAGAACTGGTGAAGTTCACTTTGCTCACGCGCGATATCGGGCCGTACCTGGTCGATCGCTACAGCGAGCGTAAGGAAAGCGCAGAGGAACTAATGAAACGCGTGAACCAGACCAGTATTTGAACGGCACCTTTGGCCGTGGTCGAGTGTAGAGCAGCCATTCCACAGTTCAATGTCGATGTCCGGAATTGGCCGAGGCCGTGTGAAAACCCGCATCGAACGCACCGCGCGACAAACACGGGCCGCCAGATCGCCGCGTACGGGCTTCGAAGCGGTTCCGGAGGGGTAAAGCGACCCCCGAAAACCGGATAGTTTCGAGTTTTCACACGGCCTCGGCCGGAAG
Organism: Burkholderia perseverans; assembly: GCF_022870505.1. Classification (NCBI taxonomy): domain Bacteria; kingdom Pseudomonadati; phylum Pseudomonadota; class Betaproteobacteria; order Burkholderiales; family Burkholderiaceae; genus Burkholderia; species Burkholderia perseverans. Next base: position 2,078,690 of record NZ_CP045093.1, on the reverse strand, counting down.
CGGACGGCTGGTGCCGGGCCTGCTCCGTCAACTGCTTCCGAAAACCCGCCGGCCCATCACCGTCTCGCTCATCACGCATTGGCTGAGCGTGAAGTTCGAACTGCCTGTGGCTAGAGGAAATCCGACCGCGTGCCGACTACTGTCTACGGCTTTGAGTTGTTGCGCGTCGCGGCCTGCCCGCGCCCCGCGAAGCTTCCGGTCGGCGTGCCGGTCCGCCTTTTCAAGAACGGGAACGACGTCGTGCCCGATGTGCCGCCGGGCTGGCAGCACGCCGCGCAGTTCACACGCATCGGCGCGCCGGCGCTGCCGTTTCCCAACGTCGAAGATCACGCGATCGAGCGCGTGATCGCTGCGCTCGCGCCGGTGCCGTGCGGGGTAGCGGCCGGAGGTTCAGGGAGGCGCAACAGAAAAGTCGGCCCTACGATTGATTGGGATATGAGGCATATCAAGATGCCCTGGGCTCATGACGGCAAAAATTTCTAACTGAAAGCAACCGCCGTCGGCCGAACCGCCGTCGGCCGAACCGCCGTCGGCCGAACCGCCGTCGGCCGAACCGCCGTCGGCCGAACCGCCGTCGGCCACTATTGCCTAGGCGGCCGAATGCGCTTGTCAGTTTTTTTCTTCCAGCCCTCCATTTTCTCTCTCTTTTGGAAACGAATCCCTCTGGCCTCGTACTGCTTAAAAAGCAGGTGGCTTGCATTCGCTGCCGATTGCACGGAAATGACGACTCTCAAGGCGGTGGAAGGAGTGATCGTTATCTTGCTTTCTGTTTTCAGTAGCCCGGTATTTTCCTCGACAATGAGCCGGCAATCTGTAGTCGATAGTTACGGAAGCTGCACATGGCGTGATAATGGTGATGGCTCGACCACTGTATCCTTGGTTATTAATTTTAAAGCTGCAACTGCTGAGAATATGGGTGGTGGGGGTGACTTTCGTTCGAGAACCATCATGATAAGAGGATATGATAAAAATCAAAAGATCCATGATGGTGGGCAAACGGGTTTTCCGGTCGTAAATGCTTTGAATGGAATTTCATCGAATTACGGATTAAACATCGCCTATGGTGAATGGCCAGGGACGGTTTTATATAGAGACGGGGGAGACGCCCGTGATGGTGCTTGGCACAACCCAAATGCGTTCTCCGCTGCCGTCAGCGTCACCTTTCACGGAAAGAAATGGCGAGCCGTGAGCGTGACGGCGGGCAACAAGGGATATTTGCTTGCAGCCTATGATGACACATTTGCGGAGGAGCAAACGGGTGCGGCATATTTATATCCCGAGTCCGATGGCGCTAGTTGTCAGGTTGTAGATCCGATCGATCCACCCAAACCTCCAGTGACGATTCGCATGTTCGCGCCGGACTGGGATTTGGGAGAATTACCGATGCAATATGGAGAAAAGAAATTCACGACACTCATCGATCAGCTGTGTTTTACTTATTCGGGGTTGAGTGGCGATGGTGTCGATGTGATAGTCGATGCTGATAGCAAGAATGGCGTCGTTGAAAACCAGTACCAACTGAAAAATCTGTCGGATCTTCGCAGATTGTCCCGTATCGTCTAGTGCTCGATGACGGAGCGACAGAATTCAGCCTGCCTAATCTGACGAAGTCAACCATACAATTAAATGCGTCAGGTAGGACTTGTTTTTCTCCAACTTTCAAAACATTTGTCAGACCATTTTTGAAGAAGGGCGATTATAGCGATGTATTGACCTTCACTGTTGTCGCCCCAACCTGAGGGGCGCTGCAGAGATGTCAGCCATGTTCGGCGACGACACCGAGGGCGGTCGGCGAGAAGCCGACATTCCGCGCGGCGTGGCGCGCCGGCCAGCAGTGTTTGATCCTCGCAGCATGGACCTACGAGCTGAACTGGGAACCGGGGAAGCATGTCCGCTTCCGGATCGGGGTGTCCAGTGCTCGAGGAAGACGGCCGCTGATACCGTCCAGCCTTTTGGGGGTGAATTTATGGGTAGCCTTTTTCGGAAATGCTGTCATCCTTACCTAGCAAGGCCCATGCGCCGGTCAATAGAGTCAGCTGTCGACGTGATTCGCGTGCTGCATCAACGTATGGATGTAGACCGGCATCTGTAGCGGACGGTTGGTACCGTCGTGTTGCTTCTTCGCCGTGGCTGGCCACCGCCCCCTGATCTTCCGCCAAGCTGTTGTTTCGCGGATTGGCTAGCAATGCAGACTGCCCGGGTGTGGACCTCGTCGTCCGTCTGCCAGACACAGAACGCGGCACGGACGGCGCTGCCGCGCGTGTTCCGCCGACACTGAAACGAACTTAGCACTGGAATTTCCCTCTCGCAGGATACTGCTTCCGGAGAGATGGCGCCGTTCTGCCGAAGGGGCCACAGAGCGGCTACAAGATCCACTGGAAGCCGTCGGTAGTCGATGTTATCCGCAAGCATCTCAGTTCGTCGGCGGCGAGCGCGTAGCGAGTATGGCACGGAAGGGATGGCGCTAGCGGTTATAGCGGCCCAAACACGCGCGCGAGCCGCGTGCCTGGCGCTTCGGATGCGATATCGGCCAGAGACGGCATGCAGGTCGATGTCCCTAGCCTCAGCACGAAGATTTTCAGGAGGAATCGTGGCACCGGCGACGGGACACCGTGCGTGGTGCCGTCAATCCGGTGCCTCCTCCGACGACCATGCGAAAACTCCTTCTCTTGCTAACCGACGTGGTCACCTGATCCCGACGGCCGATCGTGAGCACCTAGCGGCGATATCTTTTGCCTCCCGGCAATTTTCCGTACAATTGACGTAGCCGGCAATTTTCCGTACAGTACCTGAAGGAGGTAACAATCATGGCTACTACTCGCTTTGAAGCGCGCGTCGAGGCTGATGTGCTCTCAGTGATCCGTCGGGCCGCCGAAATCCAGGGGCGCACGATGTCGGACTTCGTCGTTTCCGCCGCGCGCGAAGCCGCGCAACGCGCCATTTCCGAGGCCGAAGTGATTCGCCTGTCGGTAGCGGATTCGGAACGCTTTGCCACGGCCATTCTGTCGCCGGCCAAGCCGACGGATGCCCTGCAGCGCGCGCTCGATCGTCACGACCACCTGTTGCGTGACGAATGACTGATGTGCCGTTGACGGTGGCCGTGCTTGACACGGCCCATGACCGAACCCAGTTTGAATGTGGCACGCCGGCACTTGATCGCTACCTACGCGAGACCGTCTCGCAGGACGTCAAGCGCCGTGTGGCTGCCTGCTTTGTGATGCTTGACCGAGAGGTGGTGGTGGGCTATTACACGCTGTCGGCCGCCAGCATTGCACTGGCCGAGTTGCCGCGCGAAGTGACACGCAAGCTGCCACGCTATCCGGCGATCCCGGCGGTGCGAATGGGCCGGCTGGCGGTCGATGGCCGATATCGGGGCAGGGGGCTGGGTGGGGCGTTGCTGGTGAATGCCTTGCGCCGGTCCGCGAGCTCGGAGATTCCCGCCGTCGCGTTGACTGTCGACGCGAAGGATGAGGGCGCCGCGGCGTTCTATCGGCACTTCGGCTTTCAGCCCCTCACGCACGATCCGTTGGCCTTGTTTTTGCCGCTGGCGACGGTGAAGTAGCGGTGGTCTTGCCCCACGTTTCGGTATCGGCCCGGCTGCGGCCGAGTTTTTCTGACACGCCATCAATGCCGATAACTCTCCTTAACGACATACCACGTGGGAAAGAGCGGGCGGGAGCGATGGCGAAGGGTTGCCACGAAGTACCCACAGGAGGACTTCCGGGATAAACCGCGAGCACAATGACGCGGAACGCCGCGCGCTGCCTGGTTGCCCTGCATCCGCACCGCTGCTGCATATTGATATATACGTGTACAGCATTGCTATCGAGCCGCGCGAGGGTGATCGCGCAGCGTAAACCCCATCGAGCAGTTGTCAGACACGTCGACGAACGAGTGCGCGCACCAGCTCGATGTGAGCGGTGGCATCGACGTACATCCCGGCGGCACGGGAGCCCGCCATCGTCGCAATTCTCGGGCGGCCGACTACGAAGAGCGCAATCGCGACGTTTCAGCGTGCGGTTGCCGCTCACGATACGGCGGCTTCGCGCGCGGCGGCCGTCGACGCGAAGTTCACGAAGGAGCGGATGGGTCATGAGGCTGACAATCGCCGTTACCGGGCTGGTCTCGTTGCCGGCACTGAGCGGCTGCGCATCGCCGTCTCGAGCTGTTCTGCAACCAGTCCCAACGGTGTGTCCGCAACTGCCGGCACCGCCGGCGTGGGCGATGGTGCCACCGCCGTCGCAGAGCTCGACCGAGCGACTGCGGAACGCATTTTCGCCGTCGCCGGCGATGACCAGCGGGAAATCGACAAATTGAAGGCGCTGCAGGACTACGTCTGCGCGATACGACCCGGCACCCTCGGGTGCGATAGCCGGTAACGTGGGATCTTCAAAGCTCGGCGTTTTTTGGCGACAGTGGTTAGATGCCCCGCGAGTCGAGTGGCGATCTCCGCGTCACGATCCGTGCCGAGGAGTGCAATATTTTCGAGCCTCCAAATGCCGGCCTCGCGTGCCCTGCACGCCGCCGCGACGAGGTCGCGCTGCACGCGCGCGATGTCCGGCGCCACTCATTTCGGACGGCATCTTCCATAGGTCCGGGTTGCCGAACGCCAGCGAGGAGGGCGCGATGATGGGCCAGCCGTGCGGCGCATCGTCGGCAAGATGGTCGTCGCCTTCCAGGGGCGATTCGCGCTCGCCTCGCGCTGGATGCCGGGCACCGCGTCGTTGGCCTTGATCGCCGCCACCGCCGGCTTCAGCGCCGCCGCCTGCAGGTCGTTCCATAGCCCGGAGTCGCCCCACGTCAGCCGACCTTCCGGCGACACGGTCGTCATCTCGACGCAGACCAGCCCCGCGCCACCCGCCGCCAGTTGCGCCAGGTGAGCGTGATGCCAAGTCCGCCGAAGTGGATTTGCGCCGCGCGTCGCGCGTGGCGTCGGTGGATCTGAAGACACCGCCGAGTTCCAGGCGCTGATGGCCACCAGCATGCGGCTGATGAAAGCCTTTATTGCCGAGGCGGTCGGACACGGAGCCCCGGATGATCCCGACGGCGTAGTGAGGTTCGTCGTGTTGCTGACCACCAGCTTCGCCGAGCGCACCACCGGCGAAGGCACCTCCGGCGCCGAGCTGGTGCGGCAGGCCGACCGATTCACCGACATGCTGGTCGCGCGCTTCGGGATTCGTTAGCGCGGGGCAAGCCGTGCCGGTGCCGATGCCCGGCATGGGTCGTGCGTCGCTTTTGGCGTTGGTTCGTCGGGTGGGGTGCGGGCAACCCATGGCTGGTGATTTTCCACCCATGGTGGCTTGTTCCGGATGAACCCCGGGGCGCCCGGGTGGACGCGGCGGTGCGCGGCATGGGCGAGAGGCGGGCTGGGTTCGAAACAACCCTGCCCCAGACGGTCCGCCGCGCGCCGCGCGCCGCGCGTTCCTGCGGAGCCGAGGACATGCGGGCGGTTCGACGATGGCATGACGCTTGCTTGAACTGCGGATGGAGGACGTACCGAGGCGGCCATTCGCCGTCCTCCTTGAATCACACCGAATGAAGCGAATTGAGACTACTGCGAGGGGAACCATGCCACCGAACGACTATGCCAGTAACGAACATCGTGCCGCGATAGATTTTCTGTCCGCCCGGAATCCGACAGGGCGACGCAATTCGATCCAACAGGCGAATGTGATCCACCCTGCGCGGACGATGGATGCGATGGCGCCAGCCAACGCCTTCTCGTCGGCCGATTTCGAGAACATGCGGGATCCGCGCGGCTCGATCCACGCCGCCAGCCTGATCAGCAGGATGCATCCAACGCAGGAGCAGATCTGGAATCCGAACATGGGACAGGGGCGTCACCAGATCCGAACCGGGCGGAACTTCAGTGTGCCGGATCGCGACAATCCCGGCCACACGTTCAACATTCGCATCCACACCAACGACAACACGTTGCAAAATCGCGACGCGAACGCGTTCTCGCATGCGGTGGTGCGGATCGAGCGCACCATCGACGGTCGCATGTTGATGGGCGGCGAGTCCCACGTCGCCGCGGTCGGTGCCAACGCCTGGCTGAGCCCGCACAACCACAACGACGCGAACATCAACGCCGCCCATATTCCGGCCAACATCTTCCGTCCGATCCGCGGCCCGCAACGGGGATGACGGCCGGCGGCGAGAATGCCGTGTGAAAGGACCCGGCCGCCCGATGATGCCGGCGCGCCGGGAACGCGGCACGATGCCGGCTGACCGGCCTCCCTCCGCCGGCCGCAAGCCTCGAGCGATGTGGCATCCATTTGTTGTCAGGCGGCTCGCGGGCGCCGCCGCCGCATCCGTGGCCGCCGCTGCGCATCCGCATTTCTGGATCTGCTACTCGGCGCATCTGCAGATGCAGGGCGACACCGTTACCGCGATCGACGAAAGCTGGCGCTTTTCCGAAGGCTTTCCGGTCCAGCTGGTCAGCATCGACACCTTGCCCGACGGCGGCCCGCTCGATGCGAAGCAGACCGTGATCTTCCGTGCTCGGGCGTTTGCCTCGCTGGCTCCGGCGCATGACTTCACCCACCTGTTCGTCGACGGCCAGGCCCAGCCGCTCGGCAATACCACCGGCTTTCGCGTGGCGATCGAGCGCGGCAAGCTGGTCTACACGTTCCGCCTGCCGCTCGGCAAGCCGATCGCGATCGGTGCCCGCAAGGTCTCGCTCGGCACCTGGCACGAGTCGCTCTTCATCGACTACGAACCCGACGGCGCCGGTGCCGTGACGCGATGAGATCTGGCTGGGTTATTCATCCCCAAGCCGGTGCAGGTGGAGACATGCAGAGAGGTAATCGACATCGCCTGTCCTGGCTCATCTCCTGAACGGAATGCATTGCCGGCGGTTGTCGCCACCTCCCGCCTCCCGTAAGCATCGCTGTCACGTCGTGTCGAGCGACATGGGCTGGGCGAGCGCGAATCCGGTCCCCGACGGCCTTCAGCTCGCCATCGCTCTGCATTCGCGGCAAACCGCATCGGCCGCCTGGTTGCGGTCCACGCACGGCTTCGGTGCTCGGCGCCCTGGTCGGTCCCAACATCAGCCAAGGGCTGCCGACATTGCCTGCATGGCCATCCATGCGAGGCAGGACTTCCGGCCATCAGCCGGCCTGGCACGGGTACCATTCAGTGGTTTTCGCGTCCGTATCGTGCGATGTCGAGGAGAGCCGCGACCCCTGGGCGAAGACCACGCAGTTTTTTTCAACGCGACTGACGACTGAAAAGATTTGACCATGCGAATTCCTCCGTTGAAGGCCATCATTGCTTTCGAGAGCATTGCACGCACCAAGAGCGTCAACCGTGCAGCTGAAGAGCTCGGCCTCACGGCTTCCGCGGTCAGCCATCAGTTGAGCAATCTCGAGTCGACGATCGGCCAATCCCTGTTTCAACGGACAGGACGCGGTCTCGTCCTGACGCCCACCGGCGAGCGCTATCTTGCGGATGTCACGGGGTCGCTGGCCGACCTCAGCCGGGCAACGGAGCGGGCTTCGAGCCGCAAGGAAGTCGACATTCTGCGCGTGCATTCGAGCCCGAGTTTCGGCCTGATGTGGCTGCTGCCGCGGCTGTCCTCGTTTCAGGAGGCGAACGGCGACGTTCAGTTGAACGTCGCCTGTTCCTACGAGAACGTATCGTTTTCGAACGGCTATTACGACATCGACATTCGCCACGGTTATGGAGAATGGAGCAACCTCGAGGTTCGCACGGTTCGGGGTGAATTCATCGCTCCGCTCGCGTCGCCGGGATACCTTGAACGGCACCCGGTCAGGACTCCCGAAGACCTTCTGGAGCAGCGGCTGGTTTATTCGGAGACGCCGCTCGTGCAATGGCGGCAGTGGTTCGGACGGGCCGGGGTGTCCGGTGCGAACAAGACGTTCGATTTTTCGTTCGACCGCTCCTACATGTCGATTGAAACCGCATCCCTCGGGCTCGGCATCGCGCTCGAAAGCGTGATGATGGCTTCGCAGAAGCTCAAGGACGGTGCGCTCGTGCAGGTCTTCGACGATAGCCAATCAGTCGAGGTAGGGGCCCATCACCTCGTTTATCCGAGCCAAAATGCCGAATTGCCTCGGGTTGCAAAGTTCCTGTCCTGGATCGAGGCGGAAATCGAACGCTGCAAGCCGGGATCTCAGGGATAACCCGGGGCTGAAAATTTCTCAGCTACGGTTGAAGGGAACTGCGTTGATGCGGGGCTCGCCGGCGGACACACTTCGCCTGCATCCAGACCATCAACGGAGACATCCACATGTTGCTCGAGAATCAAGTCGTCATCGTCACGGGCGCGGCATCGCCACGCGGCATCGGCAAGGCGACGGCAAAGGCCATGGCGGCACACGGCGCACGCATCGCGATTCTGGACCTGGACCAGGCAGATGCGCAGCGCGCGGCACGGGACCTTGGCGAAGGACATCTCGGTCTCGCGTGCGACGTGACCGACAAGGAGGCCTGCGTTGCCGCCGCGGACGCTGTCGCCGCTCAATACGGCCGAATCGACGCATTGGTCAACAACGCGGGCATTACGCAGCCGATCAAGACGCTGGAAATCTCCAGGAGCAATTTCGACGCGGTTGTCGGTGTCAGCCTGCTCGGCACGCTGTACATGTCGCAAGCGGTCATTCCGCACATGAAAAAGCAGCAGCGGGGCAGCATCGTATGCATGTCTTCGGTTTCCGCGCAACGCGGCGGCGGCATCTTCGGCGGCCCCCACTACAGCGCGGCAAAGGCGGGCGTGCTCGGCCTCGCGAAGGCCATGGCCCGTGAATTCGGCGCCGACCGTATCCGCGTGAACGCCATTACGCCGGGCCTTATCCAGACCGACATCACGGGCGACAAGCTGAGGCCCGAGATGCGCGCGGACATCATCAAGGGCATTCCGCTCGGGCGCCTCGGCGAGGCAAGCGACATCGCGCATGCCTGCCTGTTCCTGGCAAGCGACCTCTCCACGTATTTGACCGGCATTACGCTCGACGTCAACGGCGGCATGCTGATTCACTGACGTGGCGTCCACGGTCGCTTCCGACCTTGCACAAGCATACGGCGCACCTGGATCAACCGGGGCGTCATGCCGCCAAAGCGGCCCAGAGACATGGGGCCGGGCCCGTCGCGCCGACGGGCCCGGCTGACCGGAGACATTCCATGAAATCCAGACTGGCCACACCGGGAATCGGTGCCGACCTACCGGCCTCCCGCGATACAAGCAATTTCGAGGCGAGAACTTACGCGCGAGTCGCTCGGCGCCTGATTCCCTTTCTGATGCTGTGTTACCTCGGCGCGTATCTCGACCGCGTGAACGTGGGCTTCGCAAAGCTGCAGATGCTCAACGACCTGCGCTTCTCCGAGACCATTTACGGCATCGGTGCCGGCATCTTCTTCCTCGGCTACTTTCTCTTCGAAGTCCCGAGCAACCTGATTCTGCATAAAGTGGGCGCGCGAAACTGGCTTGCCCGAATCATGCTGACCTGGGCGGTCATTTCGGCGAGCTTTGTCTTCGTGAAGACGCCGACCACGTTTTACGTGCTGCGGTTCCTGCTCGGTGTCGCTGAAGCGGGGTTCGCCCCGGGCGTGATTCTCTACCTGACCTACTGGTTCCCGGCGGCCCGGCGCGCCAAAGCGCTGTCGCTGTTCTTCATGGCCATTCCTATGGCTGGCATCCTAGGCGGCCCGCTTTCGGGCTGGATCATGCACGCCTTCCAGGGCGCCCAGGGGCTTGCGGGATGGAAATGGCTCTTCATGCTCGAGGCACTGCCCTCGTTGCTCCTTGGCGTCGCGATTTTGCTGTATCTCGACAACGATATCGCCGGCGCCAAATGGCTGTCGGACGACGAAAAGGCGCTGCTGAGGCGCAACGTGGAAAACGACCGTACCGCCACCACCGAACACGTGTCCATGCGTGAGTTCGTCCGCGACCGCCGTCTCTGGCTGATGGCCGGAATCTATTTCTGCGTGGTGCTGGGGCAATACGGTCTCACTTTCTGGCTGCCGACAATCATCCGCCGCACCGGTGTCGCCGATCCGCTCTGGGTGGGCGGGCTGACCGCGATTCCCTACCTGTGCGCGATCATCGCGTTGCCGATCCTTGGAGGCAGCGCCGACAGGCGTCGCGAGCGCCGCCTGCACCTGGCGATCCCGATGCTGCTCTCCGCCGCCGCGTTCGCCGCGCTGCCGATGCTGGGCAGCGTGTGGGCGTCGATTCTCTGCGTGAGCATCGCCGCGGCCGGCATCCTCGCCTCGTCCTCCATGTTTTGGGCGCTGCCGACCGCCGTTCTCAGCGGCATGTCCGCGGCGGCCGGCATTGCCGCGGTCAACTGTTTCGCAAACCTGGCCGGTTTTTTCTCGCCCGCGATCGTCGGATGGCTGAATGACCTCACCGGCAAGGCAACGGCGGGCCTCATCTTCATTTCGACGGCCGTCGTGCTGGGCGCGGCGCTGGTGTTCTTCGTGCCCGCCAAGACGGTCAATCGCTGAACCCACTTTTTCAAGGAGACGAGCCAATGAGCACCACCGTCATCGAGGACGTGTCCCTCGCCGAGCGCGCTTACCGCATCCGCCGCAACGCCCTGCTGATGGGGGAAGTGCAGGGCCAGGGCTATATCGGCCAGGCACTCGACATCGCCGACGTTCTCGCCGTGTCGTATTTCGGCGCCATGCATTACCGGCCGACCGAACCCGACTGGGAAGGCCGCGACCGCTTCCTTTTGTCGAACGGCCACTACGCGATCGCGCTCTACGCTGCGCTGTTCGAAGCTGGCATCCTTCCCGAAGAAGAACTGGAGACCTACGGCAGCGACGACAGCCGTCTGCCGATGTCAGGGATGGCCAGCTACACCCCGGGGATGGAAATGTCCGGCGGCTCGCTCGGCCAGGGATTGACGATTGCCGTGGGCCGGTGTCTCGGACTCAAGCGCAAAGGCAGCGGGTCGTTCGTGTACACGCTGTTCTCGGACGGTGAGCTCGACGAAGGCGCCGTCTGGGAAGGTCTGCTCTCGGCGGCGCACTGGAAGCTGGACAACCTGATCGCGATGGTCGACGTAAACAACCAGCAGGCCGACGGGCCGTCGACGCAAATCATGGCGTTCGAGCCGCTCGTCCCGAAGCTCGAAGCGTTCGGGTGGTACGTGCAACGCGTGAACGGAAACGACATCAATGCCGTGAAGGCGGCCTTCGACAACGCCCGCGACTTGACGGAGCCGAAGCCCCGAATCATTGTGTGCGACACGAAGATGGGCTGTGGCGTGCCTTTCCTCGAGCAACGCGAAAAAAACCACTTCATCCGGGTCGACGCTCATGAATGGAAGCTGGCGCTGGATGCACTCGATGAAACTTTTGCAGGGAGCCAGGCATGAATTCGATCGTCGATAAAAAGCCACGCCTGAAGACTTCGGCGATGATCGCGTCCATCGCCGGCGAAGGGCAGCTCACCCGGTCCGCGCCGTTCGGTCATGCACTCGTCGAATTGGCTCGCGCGAAGGCGAATGTGATCGGCATGACGGCCGATCTGGGCAAGTACACGGACCTCCACGTGTTCGCGAAGGCGTTCCCGGAGCGGTACTACCAGATGGGCATGGCCGAACAACTGCTGATGGGGGCGGCCGCCGGTTTCGCTCACGAAGGTGCGCAGCCGTTCGTCACCACCTATGCGGTGTTCGCGACGCGACGGGCCTACGACTTCATTCATCAAACCATCGCCGAGGACAATCTCGACGTCAAAATCGTCTGTGCCCTGCCGGGCCTGACGACGGGATACGGGCCGAGCCACCAGGCCGCGGAAGACCTGGCGCTCATGCGGGCCATGCCGAACATGACGGTGATCGATCCGTGCGATGCCCTCGACATCGAGCAGATGGTGCCGGCCATCGCGGCGCACAAGGGGCCGGTGTATGCACGCCTTCTGCGGGGCAACGTGCCCGCGGTGCTCGACGAGTACGGTTATCGGTTCGAACTCGGCAAAGCCAGGATGCTGCGTGATGGCAACGACGTCCTCATCGTGTCGTCCGGCATCATGACCATGCGTGCGCTGGAAACCGCGAAAGCGCTGGCGTCGGACCGGGTGGACGTTGCGGTGCTGCACGTCCCGACCATCAAGCCGCTCGATACGGAGACCGTGATCCGCGAGGCGAAGCGGACCGGCCGCATGGTCGTCGTCGCCGAGAACCACACAGTCATCGGCGGCTTGGGGGAGGCTGTCGCAACGACCCTCCTGAGCGCCGGTGTCTCATGTACCTTCAAACAGGTGGCGCTGCCCGACGAATTCCTCGACGCGGGAGCGTTGCCGACGCTTCACGACCGCTATGGCATTTCAACGAACGTGATGGCCGCCAACATCAAACGGTGGCTGGCCTAGACGTTCGCGCATCGGCCGGCGCCCGCCATGGAAATGGCGGGCGCCGGCCGGTGGCAGCGCTCCAGGCGCCGCGTGCTCGGCGTGTCACGCGGCGCTCGGCTCGTCCCGCGATTCATCCTCCGCGTCATCTTCCTCCCCAAGCAGCGGCCATTCCAGCCCCACCAACTCCAGCATCGCCCGGATCGCATCCGACGCGTGCTTCATGTCCGACCCGCCCATTTGCCCATGGGAATACCCCGGGAACGTCTGGCATCCCGAATCGGTGAGTTCAAAGATGAACCGGGCGCTGTCCTCGGGAACGATACCGTCGCCCACCGCGGCTTTCCCCGCGCTGATGAACGGATCGGCCATCAGGTGATGGGGATCGGGCCGATACGTGAAGGCCGGTTTGTCGCCGTCGTTGGCAAGCGTCGGCTTCCCCGTGCCCACGAAGCAGTGATACGGAATCGGCGTGTCGTCCGGCGACGTCACCGTGAGCGTCGAGAAGAACGCCTGCGCCTCCTTGAGGCTTTCCGGGCTGAACTTGAAAAGGGAGAGCGCCGTCATGAACGGTGCCGTGGGCTCCGCGGTGTAGAAATCCAGCGCATGGCCGTTGCCGTCCTGGATGAACGGATGCCCGGGCGGGGGCAGCAACTCGTAGGTGGACGGAAACGCCGGCTTGTCGACCACCGACTGCACGTAGTTGACGTACTTCATCAGTTCCACGTCGGCGATCTGCTGCCCGAGCATCGCGCTCAACGCGAGCGGCGCGCCATAGTGCGGCGTCGCCAGCGTGATGAGCGCCTGGGCCTTGTCGAACCACGGCGCGGACTTCGATGCGGGATCCTCGAGCAGGCCGCGGCTCACCAGCCCGCCCATGCTGTGCCCGACGATATACAGCTTGTAGGTCTGGCCGGCGCTCGTGTAGACGTGGTCGAGTTCGGTGAGCGCCGCGCCAAGCCGCTTCGCCGAATCGCGGTTGTTTTGCCGCCAGTCGTAGGGGCAATGGTAGAAGACCTTCGGCAGCGGCTTGTCGAGCGGCTTCGTATCGCTTTCCAGCGGCGTGCAGCTCGATGAAATCGCGCTCGTGAAGCCCATCTTGTGCTGCATGAAATGGATCAGCTGGCCGTAGCACGACAGGTTTTCCGGCCCGATCCGGAAGTGGGAGACGATGTCTCCGACCGGCAGCGTCGCCTGGTCGGCCACCTCCTTGCACCGCTCGTCATCCCTGAAGACGTGAACGAGTTCCAGCGCATCGGGCCAGGCCCGCTTCTTGTTGCTGGCAAGGTTCAGTTCCGATGCGGACGTGCCGGGCACGAAGGCGATGACGATGTTATCGGTGGTTTGCATGGCGTTTCTTGAGGGTGGGAGGGTACGGCGATGCCGGCGTGTCCGCCGCCATGCCTGCATGACGAAGCACGTGGCCGGCCTGCGGATTCGTGTCGACGGGAACGGACGGGGCGTTGCCGAACCGGCATGGCGCATCCGTCAATCGCGTCGGCCCCGGTGGCAGCGGCGTTCACGAAGATGGACGAAAGGCATGGACTTCCCCGTTGGCTGGCATGGATGAATTTTCATGGCGGTAACACGATGCATGGCTGGCGATTGAAGGCTTTCGCCATGGCCGGGCACAAGGATGCCTGATCTATTTTTCAATACTATCGTGACATAAAGATAGACAGAATAAAAACGATTCGTTTATTCCGGTAATGGATTGAATTGCTTTTGCATCGACAAGGGCATTCACCGGCGAACGCGATGCCCGCGTCCGCCGCCACGTAACGTCAGGCCGGCCATCCCGGCGGCGCCCCGGGCAGGGCAGTCGTCCGCATTCCTCCGCGCCATGCCTCTGTGGAAACCCTTAGGTTAACCAAAACTTATGTCGGGGGCCGTAGTTCGTATTAGGTAGTCCTCTACAAAGCCCTTACATTGACATCCCACTTACCCATGGTCCGGTGCGTGCAAGACCTCACGCGCCAGGCCCCCGGCTCATGCCAGCCGGAGACAAGATTCGAGACATGGTTTGAACGGCGCGGCACGTCTGTCGATATCACGTCAAAGACTGGTTTCAAACGAGTGGGTTTCTTTATCCAGCTTTCAAGGAATACCGTGATGCGACTTTCCATTCAATCGCGCCTCGCATTGACGATGGGCCTGCTGTCGGTCCTGCTGCTTGCCGTCGGCCTGTTCGGCATCGTGGGCATGACGTACAGCAACGACAACAATCTCGATACCTATACGAACAAGCTGCCGAGCGCCAACTTCATCGGCGAGGCGGAGCTGAGCCTGCAGCGCGAGCGCACGGCGCTGCTGCGTGGCGCGATCGACACCTCGTCGGACACCAACATCCACGATACGGTCGAACACGAGAAGGCGTTTCGCGCGATGGCGCGCAAGGCGCTCGACGGCTACATGAAGCTGCCGCAATCGGCGCGCGAAGCCGAGCTGGCGCGCGACCTGATGGCGAAGCGCACGGCGATGGATGCGGGACTCGACACGTTCGCGCAGGCACTGGTCTCGAAGGACGCGCCGCGCATCATGCAGGCCGCGCTCGAGAACAACACGCTGTACGGCAAGTATCACGAGAGCAGCGCGAAGCTGCGCGAGCTGCAGGTGAAGGAGGCGCGCGAGGAATTCGAAACGGAGCAGCACTGGTTCGGCGTGCTGCGCGTGGTCACGTTCGCGTCGCTGGCGCTGGGCCTGCTGACCGCGATCGGGAGCTTCCTGAGCCTGCGTCGCGCGATCTCGCAGCCGCTGGGTATCGCGCTTGCGCATTTCGACCGCATCGCGCAGGGCGATCTCACGCACACGGTGGCGGTGAACTCGCACGATGAAATGGGCGCGCTGCTGCGCGGCATCGCCGACATGCAGGAGCGCTTGCGCCGGACCGTGCGCGACCTGCGCCAGGGCAGCGAGGCGATCGCGCTGGCCACCAGCGAGGTGGCGGCCGGCAACCAGGATCTCTCCGCGCGCACGGAGGCGCAGGCGGCCTCGCTCGAGGAAACGGCGGCGAGCATGGAAGAACTGACGTCGACCGTCCGCCACAACACCGACAACGCGCAGCAGGCGCGGCAGCTCGCATCCACGGCGCGCGACGTGACGGTGGCCGGCAGCCGGCAGGTGGCGGAAGTGGTGCAGACCATGGCGGGCATCAGCGAGAGCGCGGTCAGGATCGCCGACATCACCGGCGTGATCGAGGGCATCGCGTTCCAGACCAACATCCTCGCGCTGAACGCGGCGGTGGAGGCGGCGCGCGCCGGCGAGAACGGCCGCGGCTTCGCGGTGGTGGCCTCGGAAGTGCGGTCGCTGGCGCAGCGCTCCAGCACGGCCGCGAAGGAGATCAAGGACTTGATCGGCACCTCGGTCGAGCGCGTGCGCGTGGGCAACGAACTCGTCGTGCGCAACGGCAACACGATGGACGAGATCAACGAGTCGATCCAGCGCGTCTACGACATCGTCGGCGAAATTGCCGAGGCATCGCACGAGCAGAGTCGCGGCATCGAGCAGGTGAACCAGGCGATTTCGCAGATGGACGGCGTCACGCAGCAGAACGCGGCGCTCGTCGAGCAGGCCGCCGCCGCGGCGCTGTCGCTCGATGAGCAGACCGGCCGCCTGCGCGAGATCGTGAACGGCTTCCGCATCGATCGCGCGGGGAGCAGCGCGCCGGCGGCGTTCGTGCCGCTGGCGGGGCTGGCGTTGGCGGGCTGAGACGATGCGCATGGCGCGCGCGTGCTCGACGCGGCGCTGGCGCAAGCGGCTTCGGATCGGCCGCCGCCGCGCGAGCGCACGGCGCCGCTGCCGTGGCAACGCCCGATCCGTTTCGCCGACGATACCGGCATCGTCACCATGCCGTGCGTGATGGACGATCGCGTCGTCGCGCATCCGGCCTTGCGGCACCCGGCGCTCGAACGGCCGGTCGCGTTTCGCGGCGGCGTGGCGCTGGTGCCGCTGCCCGATCGGCTGCGCGAGGCGACCCATCCGCTCGCATTGGTCACGTCGCTCGGCGACGCGATCGGCATGGCGAAGGCGCAGCCGCTGATGGACTGGCTCTGGCGCACGGGGCTCCTCGATCCGGTGGAGCCGGCCGTGTCAGCCGCTCCGGCTGCGTCGCGCGCCGCCTGACGCAGGCGCTCCCGGGCTTCGCTTACTTCGAAGCCTGAATGATCACGCCGGGCTGCGCCGACGCCTCCTGCTGATACTGAAGGGCCGACGCGCGTCGCTGCGCGATCACGCGCTCGGCCGCTTCCATGTTCCGGTGCAGCCGGCCTTCGTAGCCGAACGGGTTGTAGCCGGCCTGTTCCAGTTCGACGATCTGCGCCCGCACTTCGGCGCGCGTGACGGGCTGGTTCGACTCGGCGAACGCGAGCGTGGGGGCGGCGATCAGCGCGGCAAGCGTGGCGGCGCTGACGATGGCGCGGCGGGCGGTGTAGGTGGCGAAAGTCATCGCGATCCTCGGTGGCAAGTGTCTGATGCCGAAGTCTGAGGGTTTACGTGATGAGGGTAAATGCCGGGGTCGCCGAATTAATGCCGGTGCCGGGAAACTTATCACCTCGCGCTCATGACTTCACGCCGCGCCGGGCAGCGCCTGCCCGACCAGATGCGCGAAGGCGCGGGCCGCCGTCGGGCGCGGCTCGCGGGTTGTCCGGAGATACCGGGGCAAATTCGGCGGGGCGGCGAATAAAAAAACAAACGCCGGTCCGAAACCTCGCGGGTGAGGCATAAACTGGTGTCGATGCGGCCGCGCATGGCTCATATGGCCCACGTCACGGGGCTCACGGCTTTCGGCCGCGGGCCACGACGAAGCCGGGCGGGCTGGCCCCAAGCGACCGGCTGCGTTCGGTGACGCGGGTGGAACCACGAGGCCGGCGCCGCGGCGTCCGGCGGTGCCGCCGGCCGCCTCGATCGGGGCGTGGCCCGTCGCGCCGGCGGGATGCCGGCACGCGTCCCGAGTCGCGCCTCAACCCACCAGAGCGCAAGTCCCTATGAATCTACGCAGCGTTGATCTGAACCTGCTGGTCGTGCTCGATGCGTTGCTGACCGAAAAGCACGTGACGCGGGCCGCGACGAAGATCGGGCTGAGCCAGTCGGCCATGAGCAGCGCGCTCGGGCGCCTGCGAACGCTGCTGCAGGACGATCTGCTGATCCGCAACGCGTCGGGCATGGAGCCCACGCCGCGCGCGCTGGAGCTGGAGGAGCCGCTGCGCCAGCTGCTGCGCCAGGCCGAGCGGCTGATCAAGTCGAGCAGTTCGTTCGATCCCGCCACCAGCACCCAGCACTATCGGCTGCGCATGTCGGACGTGCTCGAATATCTGCTGATGCCGGCCCTGCTCGAACAGCTCGGGCAACTGGCGCCGCAGGTGACGATCGACGTCGTGCATCTACCGCCGCGCCAGACCGTGACGGCGCTCGACGCGGACGACATCGACCTCGCGGTGAGCATGGATCTGGAGCACACCGGAGCGGTGCGCTCGACGCCGCTGTTCGAGGATCGCATGGTGTGCGTGCTGGCGCGCGAGCACCCGCATGCTGGCGACGAGATGACGATGGAGCTGTTTCTCGCGCTGCCGCATCTCAAGGTGTCGATCAGCTCGACCGACGGCCGCTACGTGGATGCCGCGCTGGCGCGGATGCAGCGCGCGCGGAACGTGGCGCTGAACGTGCCGCACTGGCTCGTGGTTCCGCACCTGCTGCGCCATTCCTCGATGATCGCGGTGATGTCCGGGCGGCTGGCCGCGCGCTTCGCGCAGGACGGGCTCGTGATCAAGGCGCTGCCGTTCGAATCGACGCGGTTCCATTGGTCGATGTACTGGCACCGGCGCCACGACAGCGTCCCCGCGCAGGCGTGGATGCGGGAGCGGATCCGCGCGGCGGCCAGCGGGCTGGCGCCGCGCGAGCCGGATCCGACTCCGGCCCTCACCCGCGCCATGTCGGCAGGCGGGTGAGGGCGAGGGGCTGCGGCTTGACGCATCGATCCTTTACTCGTCGATCACCGCCGGGCCGGTCACGACGCTTTGCACCGGCGAGAACGACGCGCCGAGCGCCTCGAACTGGGTGAGGAACTCGGGAAACGAGCAGATCACATCCTGGAAGCCGTCGAGGTGGCACGGCCGCCGGAACTTCAGCGAGGCGACGAACAGCGACATGAAGTTGCGATGGTCGCCGCAACTGGTGAGGATCTCGCCGCCTTCGTAATCGCTTCTGCCACGCGTGACGAAGCCGTCGATATCGCCCTGGCGGTTCCAGAGCAGCTTGATGTCGGCGCCGAGCTTGCTGGCCTCGGTCACCATCGACTCGATGCGCGACGACTTGTGGAGCCGCGTGACCGAGCCGCCCACCACGCGGAATTCGCCCTCCACGAACAGGCTCAGCGCGACCAGCGTCGGGATGATGTTCGGACCGTCGCTGACGTCCACCTCGTGCCGGCCGGACAGCCTGGCGTGAACGCTCGACACCAGCAGCTCCTGCGCGTTGTCGTCGTGCATCACCTTCACGCCGAGCGCCTGCACCACGTCGATGAAGATCTGCTCGCCCTGCAGCGTGTCGCTGGTGATGCCGCGGATCACGTACTCGCCGGGGAACACCGTGCAGGCGAACAGCAGGTACGACAGCGAGGTGTAGTCGGCGTTGATCCGCGAATCGAACGCGACGTACTCGCCCGGGCGCACGGAGAAGTGGCTGAACCGATCGTCCACCTCGATGTCGATCGAGGCGCGGCGCAGGAAGTCGACGGTCTGCGCGATGTAGGACTTCGACAGCACCGGCTCGCTCTGGTGGATCGTCATGGGCTGGTCCGACAGCGGCGCGAGGAACAGCAGCGCGGTGACGAACTGCGAGCTGACGTCGCCGGGCAGCTCGGCGTGCGTGCGCGAGATCCGCTGCCCCCAGTTGATCACGGGTGCCTTGCCGGCGTCGCCGATGTGCTGGATGTTCGCGCCGAGCGAGTCGAGCGCGTCGAACAGCGGCTTCATGACCCGGCGGCGCAGCGTGTGATCGCCGGTCAGGATGGTGGGCGAGCGGCGCGTGCAGGTGATGGCCGACAGCGTGCGGAACACCAGTCCCGAGCCCTTCGCGTCGATCACGAGGGTGTCGTTGGTGAACTGGCCGCCCACGCCGTCGATTTCAAGGAAGCCGTCGTGCTCGCTGATGCGCGCGCCGAGCTGCCGGCAGGCCTGCTTCATCGTATCGGTTTCGAGGCAGCGCAAGTCGTTGTGAATGCGCGAGCGGCCGGTGGCCAGGCTCGCGGTGACGATGGCGCGCTGGGTCTCCGGCTTCGACGCCGGCACGGACATCACGGGCTTCAGATGCGATGCGGGATTCACTCTCAGGTACATGATGACCTCGGTTGTCTGGATGGGGCGGGGATCGGCAATCGGCGCATCACGCGACCGCGTAGCCTGCTGACTTCATGTCCGACATCTGCTTGTTCAGGTGCGAGCCTTCCTGCACTTCGTAGAGCGAACCAAAATCGCGCTCCGCGATCGGCAGGCGATGCAGGCCGGCTTCCACGCGCGCCATGCGGGACGGCTGCCCGCGCAGCAGCCGCACGCCCGGCTCGTTGTGGGCTGCGTGCGGGCCGAAGTAGATCGGGAACGAATCGGCCGCGCGGTAGGCCGGCAGGAACGTGCGGCGCGGCAGGTTCGAGGTGTTGCGCGCCGACGCATGCAGGGTCAGGCAGTGCAGGAACAGCACGCCGCCGGACTTGACCTCCACCTCCACGGCGTCGGCCTCCACGACGTCCTGCACGGTACCGCGGAAGAAGCCGTCGATCTCATGCGAGCGAAGCCCGCGGCGGTGCGAGCCCGGAATCACGCGGAGGCAGCCGTTCTCGCGGTTCGCGTCGTCGAGGAAGATCAGCGCCGTGAGCAGATCCGAGTTGGTGTGAGGGTAATAGGAAAAATCCTGATGCCACTTCACGATGCTGCCCACCTTCGGCCCCTTCATGTTGATCTTGCTGTAGTGGAACATCACGTCGTCGCCGATCAGCTGCTGGATGCTGTCGAGCAGATCGGGGTCGGCGGCCAGCCGCTCGAACACGTCGTGCTTCTGGGTCGGCGACCAGATGCGCCGGACCGTCGAGCCGTCCTGCGGCTCCATCTCGAACGCCTTGCCGAGATTGCTCGGGTCGAGCAGCTCGTCGATCGCACGGATCGCCTCGGCGACCTTCGTCGCATCGAACACATCGTCCACCACCACGAAACCATGGTGGGCATAGAACCTGGCTTGTTGAGCAGAAATCATCACCTCTCCTTGATCGAGAAAAAAGGAAAACGAATGCCGAATTGCGTGCTGGCGCCGGTTTCGGATGGCGGGTGGCCGTCATCCCGGCGCGTGGTTGTCGCCGCTGACATGAGCGCTGCGCTGAATGAAACGAATTGCCGGTAATGCGGTGGCCGTGATTCCGAATGGCCTGTTAATCAGCATGACGAAATGATTCGATGAAAATTATCCGGATCTGTTTGCAACAAAAATGGAATGCGCCGATGAAGTTGGGGCGTGCGGAAACAAAGCCGGACAGCGTTTCGTTCAACCGTGGACGCTGCTTGCTGCACCGCGAGATCCAAGCATAAGCAGCCGTTTCGCGGATTTGAAGTTGATAATTAAAATGCCGATATCTGTCTGGTAAATGTCAATCAGGCTGAGTCGATCCGCTGCGCCATGCCTGATTTTTGAATAATGGGCAAGGGTGATGCGGCGTGATCCGGATGGGTGTCGCCTGCTTTGAATTCGATTGTCAATTTAAAAAAATCGCAATCTAAAATTTTATTTTTAGATATCGGAGGATTCGATGTTTGATTGGAATCCGGCCGCCGGAGGCGGCAATGAATGGCGCCGCGGCCGGGCCGCGCGTCAGGCTTGCTGCCGATACGGCAGCAAGCGGAAGCAACTGACCACGGTGCCCAGCAGCGCGAAGCCGCTGCCGGCCCACAGCGCGACGATCGGGCCATGCGGGCCGGCCACGTGGAAGCACAGGGCGACCAGCGCGGCGCCGAGCGTCTGCCCGAGCAGGCGCGCCGTGGCGACGATGCCGCTGGCCGCGCCGCTGCGTTCGGGCGGTGCGCTGCCCATCAGCGCCTTGAGATTGGGCGCCTGGAAGAAGCCGAAGCCAGCGCCGCACAGCACCATGCGCCAGACCAGCGCGAACGTCGACGGCGCGGGCGGCAGCGTGGCCAGCGACGCCATGCCGATCGACAGCGTCAGCAGCCCGATGGTGCCGAGCACGCCGGCCGGATAGCGATCGGAAAGGCGCCCGGCGATGGGTGCCATGATCGCCACCACGGCGGGCCACGGCGTCATCAGGAAGCCGGTGGCGACCTGGCTGTTGCCAAGCCCGATCTGCAGGAAGAATGGCAGCGAGACGAACGCGAAGCCCTGCGTGGTGAACGAGCAGACCGAGGTCAGCGCGGACAGCGAGAACACCGGGCGGCGGAACAGGTCGACCGCCAGCATCGGCGCCGGGTGGCCGGCCTGGCGCCTCAGCAGCGCATAGCCGCTCAGCGCGGCCACGCCCCATTCGGCGATGACGGCGCGCGTCACGCCGCCGTGCGCGACGGTACCGAGGCCGAGTATCAGGAGTGCGAAGAAAATCGCGCAGAGCAGCGCGGCGGCCATGTCGAAACCGTGCCGGGCGCGGTGCGTGGCCGGCAGCGTGCCGGCCGCCATCAGGACGGACGCCAGCCCCACCGGCACGTTGACGAGGAACAGCCAGTGCCACGACGCCACGGACAGGATCGCCGACGCCACGGTCGGGCCGACCGTGAACGACACGGCCACCACCAGCGCGTTCAATCCGAGGCCGCGCCCGAGCAGCCGCGCCGGATAGGAGAAGCGGATCAGCGCGGTGTTGACGCTCATGATGGCGGCCGCCCCGACGCCCTGCAGCGCGCGCGCCGTGGCCAGCGTGGGCAGCGACCACGCGAGGCCGCAGGCCAGCGAACTGGCGGTGAACAACGCGAGGCCGGCGATATACACGCGCCGGTGGCCGGCGATCTCGCCGAGCGAGGCGAACGGCAGCAACGTCGCGACCATCGCCAGCTGGTACGCGTTGACCACCCAGATCACGGAGGAATGATCGGCCCCGATGCTGGCCGCGATGGTGGGCAGGGCGGTGTTGGTGATGGCGGTGTCGAGCGTGGCCATCGCGACCGCCAGGGAAATGGCGATCAGCGCCGCGATCCGTTGGTGGGTCGGCAAGCCGTCCTGGTAGGGGAGGCGGAGCGACTGCAAGTCGTTGGCGGACATGGCGCGAGATGCGAAGAGGGAGAGCGGGTACTCTCGCACTGCATCATGAATTAATCCAATGGATGTTTGAAATGATTATATTCATCGTGTGGATGATGAATCGGGCTGGCCATGCCGAGGTGGGGTGTCGGTA
Source organism: Burkholderia perseverans (assembly GCF_022870505.1). Lineage (NCBI taxonomy): Bacteria > Pseudomonadati > Pseudomonadota > Betaproteobacteria > Burkholderiales > Burkholderiaceae > Burkholderia > Burkholderia perseverans. The sequence goes on along the minus strand of NZ_CP045093.1, from coordinate 2,055,990 downwards.
TCGATGCTTTCATTTTTCTTCGCGCATGCCGACGATTGCATGGCGCATCCGAAGCCGGCGGTGCGGCGGCCCGGCGTGGCAGCCGGCCGGCAACGGGCCGCGTGGCGGATATTGAGTGCGTTTCTTTTGGAGTTTGCGAGGACATTTTACTTCCGCGCATCAATGGCGTGGCCCGCTCATTTCGAACATGAAAATACTTTCGATTTCATCAAAAAAAGTTTGACGGACCCAATATTTGGTTGCATTCTCCCTGCCAATCCAAAGCCGGTGGCTGGATTTCAAGAAATCCTACAAAAAGCCGACGATATATTTAAATTCAATTTCACGAAAGGCACATGCAGTCTCAGGTGGTGGCCGCAGCAGGTTTTTCGATGGAGGCGATCATATCAATATGATTGGCAGTCCTGTATTCGTTGGGCGGCATGTGGACCAAGGAAGACCGCGCAGGGGGGATTTCATGCGGCGCGTTTCGAGAATAATGATTCGGATTGCAGACCAATATTGTTTTAGAAAAAGATTGATGACATGACGAATGCCTGATGGGTCTCGCAGCGCCCGACGAGGGGGGATCTCGTTGAATCCTTGTGAAGCCATCACCGAAAGCACTTGGCCACCTCGTGGCAAGTGATCCGTGACCGGCCGACATGGTCGGAGCCGGCCGGCCGCGGGTTGTCGTTCGAAACGTCCGGGCTTTCGAATCTCCGAAGGCCGGACACGGAAACCATTGCTTCCACTGGAGAAACAGATGCGATCGAGGACCTTGCTTGACATGCATGACATTGCTCGCGCCGCGGTGGTCCTGGGTGCGGGGCTGGGCATCGGATTGGCCGCGTTGCCGGCCGCCTACGCCGGGCAGGCAGCCGGCGCGTTCGTCGACCAGGCGCAGGTGCAGGCCGACGCCGCGGCGCAGGCCGACTGGCGCGAGAACGTCCGGCAGTTCGCGCCGCGGGGCGAAGGCTGCTATCACGCCAGCTATCCGAACCTGAATTGGGACAAGGTGGCGTGCGGCCCGGTATCGGGCTATCGATCCTCGCGCCCCAGCCTCGCGCGCCTGACCGGCGCGCAGGCGCTTCGCGGCACGTCGCAGCAGGTGGTCGGCAACGGCTCCGATTACGCGGTCCAGGCGCCGGCCGGCGCGCTGATCAGCGCCGCGGTGGGGAGCTTTCCGTCGGTCAGCGGCGTCAGCTCGGAGAAGGGCGCCAACGTGCCGTTCGGCTCCGGCGAGAGCGACGGCATCACGGGCGCGAACCAATACACGCTGCAGCTCAACACGAACCTGTACCAGGGATCGGCGGCGTGCAACGGCTATTCGGGGTGCCTCGCCTGGCAGCAGTACATCCTGGTGTCGGACGACGTGAACGCGTCCGGCACGGCGCTGACCGGCACCTCCGACGTGTTCATCCAGACCTGGCTGATCAACTACGGCCGCGACGTGGACGGCGGCAACACCAACATCTGCCCCAGCGGCTACACCGATGCCGGCGCGGACCAGGAGGGTGACGACTGCTACCGGAACAGCCCGTCGGTGGTGGTCGCCAAGCAGCTGCCGATCACCTCGCTGGCGAGCCTGAAGCTGTCGGGCAGCGCCACGGCGAACGGCACCGACACGGCCACCGTCACCTACGGCACGCAGGCCTACAGCTCGTCGGTGAAGGACAACGTGTCCGATATCGCGAGCGGCTGGACGCAGGCGGAGTTCAATGTGGTGGGCAATGCGGGCGGCTCGCGCGCGGACTTCAATTCGGGCGCCTCGCTGACCGTCAACGTCGCCGTGAGCGACGGCTCGACGGCCGCGCCGAAGTGCATCGGGCCGAGCAACGGCGGCACGACGGGCGAGACCAACAATCTCACGCTCGGCAAATGCACGGCGTCCGCGGGTTCGGGTTCGACCTCGCCGGCGATCCAGTTCACCGAAGCGGACTGACGGCGTTTATCGCGCTTCGAACCTGAAGCGCTGCTGAGGCGAGCGGGCGTTACAGCGCCCGCTTCGGCGGTCCGGCGCGCGTGATCCTCGCACTCGCCGGACCGCCCTCATGCCTGCAGCCTGAAGAAACCGACCGTCGCGTGCAGGTCGCGCCCCTGCGCGCTCAGCGATTCGGACGCCGCCGCGATTTCCTCGACGAGCGCCGCGTTCTGCTGGGTGTTCTGGTCCATCGAGGCGACGGCCTGGTTGACCTCGTCGATGGCGCGGCTCTGTTCGTCGGCCGCGGCCGCGATTTCGGTGGTGATCTGCGCGACGTTGCCAACCGCCGAATTCAGTTCCGAGATGGTCCGGCCGGCCAGCCCTATCTGGCTCGCGCCTTCGCGCACGTTGCCGACCGAGGCTTCGAGCAGCGCCTTGATTTCCTTCGCGGCGCCGGTCGAGCGTTGCGCGAGGTTGCGCACTTCGGAGGCGACCACCGCGAAGCCGCGGCCGCTCTCGCCGGCGCGCGCCGATTCCACCGCCGCGTTGAGCGCCAGGATGTTGGTCTGGAACGCGATGCCCTCGATGATCCCGACGATGCCGATGATGCGCTCCGATTCGCTCACGGCCGCCTGCATGGTTTTCGCGGCGTCGGACACGGCCTCATCGCCGCGTCGCGCGGTGGCGACGGCACCGGACGCGATCGCGTTGGCGTGCTTGGCGCGATCGGCCGCCTCGCGCACCGTGCTGGCGAGCTGCTCCATGCTGGCCGCGGTCTGCTGGATCGAGGCGGCCTGCTGCTCGGTGCGGGCGGACAGGTCGTTGTTGCCGGCGGAGACTTCGCGCGAGGCGGTTTCGAGGTGCGTGATGCTCGACGACACCTTGACGAGCACACCGTGCAGCTTCTCGACGAACGCGTTGAAGCGGCCCGCGAGCAGCCCGACCTCGTCGCTGTTGACGATCGGCAGGCGCCGCGTCAGGTCGCCGTCGCCGACCGCGATCTCATGCATCGATCCCGCGAGATTGCGCAGTGGCACCGCGATCTGCCGGCTCAGCATGACCATCGCGAACAGCGCGATCACGATCACCAGCGCACCCGTGCCGACCAGCTGCGAGGTCAGCCGGTTCGCGGCGGCCATCATCTCGGCCTGCGGTTCGAGCGCGTAGTAGCGCCAGCCGTTCTTGGGCGAGGTGTAGGCGTAGGCCTGGTAGGTGGTCGAATCGATCGTCACGGCAGTGCGGCCGTCGGTGGCCGACGCGAGCTGCTCGTAGCCGCCGCCGAGCGACTTGAAGTCCTTGAATTCGTGGCGCTTGTCGCGCGGATCGATCAGCACCTTGCCGTTGTTGTCGGTCACGATCAGGTAGCCGCTCTGGCCGAAGCGGATGCCGCTGGTGAGCTTGGCGAAGCCTTCGAGCGAAAGATCGCCCTCGAGCACGCCCAGCACCTCGCCGCCGGCGGTCTTGACCACCCGCGCGAACGGGATGATCGCGCCGCCGGAGCCGGCCGCGCTCAGGTACGGCGCGGGCCGCGCCACCCGATCGGGGGTTTCCATGGCGGCCGTGTACCAGGGCCGCTGGCGCGGATCGTAGTGGTCGCCGTTCATGGTTTCCATCGGCCACTGCACGTAGCCGCCCCAGTGCGTGCCGATGTCGAGGTAGCGCATGTTCGGATGCGCGTCGCCGAACTGCTTGAGCACCGTGAAGATGCGCTGCTCGACGCCGCCGTTGCTGTCCGGCGTCATCTTGCCGGTGTGGGTCAGGTAGTTGGTGATGGTGGCGTCGGCCGACGTCAGCTCGGGAGTTTGGGCGAGATACGTGAGGTTCTGCTCGACTTCGCTGAAGGTGCCGTCGAGCGAGCCGTCGGCTTGCGTGATGCGGGCCTGGCTCGATTGTTCGAATTCGCTGACGGCCTGGTGGCGCACGTTCAGCGTGCCGACGGTCGCCAGCACGGCGACGCTGAGAACCAGCGCGGTACCGAAGGCAAGGTTGATCTTGAAACCGATCGAATTCGATACTTTCATTCCGATTCTTCCGAGGATTGGAGTGGCAAGCCCGGAGGCAGCTTCAAGAGCCCAGCCGGCAGACGTGTTCTCGACAATGCTCGAGAATTTCTTGAGGGGTGGGAAAACCCCTATCAAGAAAAAAAGATGCAGAAGAATCAAGGCACAGGCGTGGCCTGCCGAGGCGGATCGTGGCGATGGTTGGCGCGGGATGGGGGTGCGCGGTACTGGAAATCAGGGACGCGCGAAGGGGAAAACGAGGGTGGGGAAGAGGGTGGATCCGCGGTGTGCGTGGCTTTTTATTTTTAGTAGGAAAACTAAGCAATGGACGAAGCAGGTGAGGGTCGACTCGCCTGCCTGAAACCCGGCGGCGCCCACGCGCGCCGCCGGTCCCCCTTCGCTTCAAACCTCAGAACTTGTGCCGAATCCCCACGCGCACGACGAACTGCTTGCCGTTCGACGAAATCGCGGTGGTGTCGGTGATGGCGGCCACGGCCGGGCCGCCCGTCGAGTCCTGGCCGAGCGCGCGCTGGTAGAGCGCCATCGTGTACACGTCGGTGCGCTTGGACAGCGAGTAGTCGAGCGTCAGTTCGTATTGCAGGTACTTCGCGCGATCGACCGGTGTGCCGTTCGCCTGGGTGAGCGCGTTACGGGTCACGTAGTCGGCCGCCGCGAGCGTGCGCAGCGTGGGCGAGAACTGGAACTGGAAGTTGACCTGCACGTCGTTGAAGGTCGCGGTGCTGCCGTGCGAGTAACCGGCAGCCGGGCCCTTGGCGCCGGTCGGCATCGCGTTGCTGCCGAGGTTCATGAACTTGGCGTTGGTGTAGGTGGCGCCGAGCGTGGCCGGGCCGAACGCGTAGGAGCCGCCCACGTCGATCAGCTGGAACGTGTTCGCGCTCATGAAGCCGGAGTAGATCGGCGTCATCAGCGTCTCGGGCAGGCTCGACGCGGCGGTGCTGAACATGCCGGTGCCCGGGTTGCGCGCGTTCAGGTAGGCGGCGCCGAACGCGACCGGGCCGTGATTGTAGGCCGCGCCGAGCGACCAGATCTCGTTGTTGGTGACGTTGCCGGGCGTGCCGCCGAGGCTGTACAGGCCACCGAACCGGAAGCCGCCCATGGTCGGGCTCGCGTACTTGATCGAGTTGTTCGCGTGGTAATCGATGTTGGAGTTGTCGAGGTCGCCCGGGTGCGCGCCGTACACGCCGCCGCCGAGCTGGCCGGCCGCGAGCGGGGCCGCGTAGTCGAACACCGAATCGTACTGGCGGCCGAACGTGACCGTGCCGTAGGGCGAGGCGAGGCCGACCCACGCCTGACGGCCGAACATCAGGCCGTTCTGGCTTAGCGCGCCGGTGTTGCTGTTGAAGCCGTTCTCGAGCATGAACACCGCCTTCAGGCCGCCGCCGAGGTTCTCGGTGCCGGTGAGGCCGAAGCGGTTGCCCTGCATCACGCTGCCGGCGGTCTGGTAGACGCGGCCGCCCTTGTTGTTGCTGACCATGTCGATCCCTTCATCGATGATGCCGAACAGGGTGACACTGTTTTGCGCGTGGGCGGTGCCGGCCAGTGTGCCGAGCGCGACGCACGCGATGATTGTTTTTTTCATGGGTGGGTAGTTGTCGTTGATGTGTCTCGGAACCCCGATCGGAGCATCGTCGGGCTTTTGTTCTTGTCTCCGCTGTCGGCGCGAAGCCAGGCCGCAGCCACGTATTAACCATCGAGTTAAACCAGCTGCCGCCGCCGTCGATATCGGATCGCTGGTCTCCCCTGACTCGATGGCGGCATCGAAGCTCCGTCTGGAAACGACCGATACGACGTGAAACGTTCGTACTACGTGTCAAGCACTTCGTAATGCAGATTTTGTCCCTGATGACGCAACAATTTCGAACCATGCCATCAGTCGATATTCAATTGAATCAGGGTAAATTCGAAGCGAGATGTCCTATCGCGCAGCGCAATAGCTCTGCTATGCTCTGCGCCGAGGCGTGAGTCGCGCCGTCATTTTCGCGCCACGCAAAGCTTTCCCATTTTGTGACGCACGGCCCGGGCCGCGCCCGACAGCGCCGTGGCGCATTTTGAATGCTGCGGCGCGGCCAGGCCGACTGCGCGCATAGTGGGAAACCGGCGCCAATGCGATGCGGCGAGCGCGGCCGGTGGTAGGACGGCGTAACGGATCGGCCTGTTGGCGGAATGCGACGGTGGCCTGCTCCGGATTATCGACGCCGGCCACGCGCGATTGCAACCCGCCTGGCATTGTCATCGATATTCCGATCCGCCAATCGGCCGGCTCGTGAACGGCCGGCGATTTATTGTCAGGTATTCGCATTAATTTATGCGCCGTGAAAATCGATATCGATTGATGCGGCCACGCATGCCGTCATTCACGCGACGGCGGCCCGCGATGATGCCGGATTACCGGTTACCAGGTCCGGGATAAATAAAACAGGCATACGGGTCGCCGGCACGATTCCAGCAGCGTCGTCACATCGGCGATCGAATGGGCGGGCGGATCGGCCGCGTCCGGCTCGTCGATCTCGATGAGCCATGCTTGACGGATCGCATGACCCGTCGCTCGCGTCCTCGCCCGCTCCGGCCGGGCCCGCTTCGGCTTCGTCCCATGCCGGTGCCGGTGCCGGTGCCGGCGACGCGTCGCCGGTTGACTGCGGCGGGCGCGCCGCGAGATCGCCGGTTCTCATTCGATTTGCCTTGCCAATGCTATAAACGGCCGCCGAAACCGGCCCGGATAAATCGACGGATATCGCGATGTCGCGAATGGCCGGCATCGAGAAAAAATTCAGGAATGGCGCTGATTCGATGAATCACCTCGAATGCGCGCAATCTCGGAGGCGATCATCATGCAAGGCGTCGGTGCGACCGCCGGAAAATCGGAAAACAGAGTAAATGGCGTGATTGCATGCAATCGCGGCGGGAATGCTTCTGGCTCGGCGCGGCCCGTCGCGTGAATTTCCTGAGGTGTCCGGGTTTGCATGCATGTCGCCTGTCCAACATCGATCGGCGGCCAGCGGCGCATGCATCGAACCGGCCCCATTGCATCGCCGACGAAACGCATTGCCTACGCACCGCCGCGGACCCGCGCCTGTCGCGCAGCGTTCGCCCGAATCACGTCGAATGGCGTCGGGTTTGCGCGAAACCGCCTTGCGGCAGGCGCTTTGCGCCTGCGCGTTGTCACGACCCCAAACGCGTCGCACGAACCGATTCGTCCCGCTTGCGTCGCCGGCTTCATTCGTTTCGGCGCTGCCAGATTCGCGGCGCTCAGGACATGCTCATACGCGAGGCCGTACTCTCTGGCGTGTTCGATGAATGGCGGGAATCCGTCCCGGCGGTCCATCGGCTTCGATTTCGATGGAGGCCGAGCGATGCCCACTATGTGAATCCGGTGCGAATCACCGGCCGTCACATGGATGCCTGCCATTCGAGCCGTGCCGAATGACGGCGTATTTCGCCAAGCATGGAATTGCGAATTGAGAGAGCGCAATTCCGTTTAACCCATTTCCTGGTCGAATTTCATGAATAAGAATGTGCCGAACAAGACTTACTACCGATTGACGAGTTCGCAACGGGAAATCTGGTTCGATCAGGAAGTGCAGGGCGACGCGCCGGTCTACAACATCGGCGGCTACGTGAAGATCGCCGGCAAGGTGGATCCGGCGCGCATGGAGCACGCGATCAACCTGCTGATCGACAAGCACGATGCGCTGCGCATCGTGCTGTCGCCGGTGCAGGACGAGGACGGCGTGCCGATGCAGGAGATCGAGCGCGAGATGCCGTTCACGCTGCCGTGTACCGATCTCTCGGCACTCGCCGATCCCGACGCGGCGGCGCGCGGGCGCGTGGACCGGCAGTTGGAAACGCCGTTCGTCCTGCAAGGCGGCCGGCTGTTCCGCTTCGAGCTGCTGAAGCTCGGCGAGGCGAATTTCCAGCTGGTGCTGGTCCATCACCATCTGATCATCGACGGCTGGGCCATCGGCCTGATGCTCGATTCGCTCGGCGCGATCTATGGCGAACTGGAAGCAGGGCAGGCGCCGGCGCTGTCGGCGCCGTCCTATGTGAAGTTCATCGAGCAGGATCGTCAATATCGTGAGTCGCCGAAGTTCGACCAGCATCGCGCCTACTGGCTCGACAAGTTCAGCGACGTGCCGGAGCCGCTGTTCGCGCCGCGTTTCCAGGCGGCGGCGCGCGGCGGCGTGGTGCCGAGCCGCAATCATCGCTTCAGCCTGCCGCGCGCCTACTACGAGCGCCTCGTGGCGCTGGCGCAGGCCTGCGAGGCGACCTCGTTCCACGTGATCCTCGCGGTGCTCTACGTCTATTTCGCCAGGACCGCCGGGCGCGAGGACCTGACCGTCGGCCTGCCGATCCTGAACCGCGCCAACGCCGAGCTGAAGGCCACGCTCGGCATGTTCGCCGGCGTCAGCGCGGTGCGCCTGCGCTTCGGCCACGCGCTGTCGTTCCGCGAGCTGCTGGCGGCGCTGGGCTCGCTGCTAAAGCAGGACTACCGCTACCAGCGCTTCCCGGTCAGCGAACTCAACCGCGAGCTGGGATTGTGGCGCGTGCAACGCTCGCAGGTGTTCGATATCTCGCTGTCCTACGAGCGCAACGACCACGACCTGCGGTTCGGCGAAGCGGTGGCCAGCGCCGTCAAGAGTTCGAACAACCATGAGCAGACGCCGCTGGCCGTCTATCTGCGCGAGAACCGCTTCGACGATCAGGTCTGGGTGCATTTCATCTACAACGAGGCCTATTTCGAACAGGACGAGATCGAGGCGCTGGAGCAGCGCTTCCGGCATCTGCTCGACCAGGTGCTGGCCGAGGTGGCCACGCCGGTCAACCGGCTCGCCGTCGTCACACCCGAGGAGCGCGCGCGGATCGCGAGCTGGGGCGCGGCTGATGCCGGCCTGCCGCGCGACGCGGCGGCGGACTCGACCATTCATGCGCGCTTCGAGGCGCAGGTCGAGCGCGCGCCCGATGCGATCGCGGTGGTGCATGAGGCCGAACGGCTGACCTACGGCGAACTGAACGCGCGCGCGAACCGGCTCGCGCATCACCTGATCGCGCGCGGCGTGCGGCCCGACGATCGCGTGGCGATCTGCGTCGAGCGCGGGCTGGCGCTGGTGGTCGGCGTGCTGGGCGTGCTGAAGGCGGGCGCCGGCTACGTGCCGATGGACCCGGCCTATCCGGCCGCGCGGCTGAGCCACATGCTCGGCGACAGCGCGCCGGTGGCGGTGCTGGTGCAGGCATCGAGCCGCGCCGCGCTGGGCGCGCATGCGTTCGCGACGATCGACCTCGACGATGCGGCGCTCTCGACCATGTCGGCTGACAATCCGCGGCTGCCCGAGCTGGGATCGCACCATCTGGCCTACGTGATCTACACGTCGGGTTCCACCGGCCAGCCGAAGGGCGTGGCGATGCCGCATCGCGCGCTCGTGAACCTGCTGCACTGGCAGGCCACGGGCGGGCGGCAGCAGGGCCATCGCGGCGGACGCACGCTGCAGTTCGCGGCGCTCGGCTTCGACGTGGCGTTCCAGGAGACCTTCAGCACGCTCTGCGAGGGCGCCACGCTGGAGTTGATCCCGGAGGCGCTGCGCTTCGATTTCGAGCAGTTGTTCGCGCACATCGTGGCGCGGCGCATCGAGCGGCTCTACCTGCCCTACGTCGCGCTGCAGAGCCTGGCGGAGACGGTAATCGGGCGCGGGCTCGACCTGTCGGGCTGCGTGCTGCACGAGGTGATCACGGCCGGCGAGCAACTGCGCATCACCGACGAGATCCGCCAGCTGTTCCGCCGCCTTGGCGCGCGCCTGCACAACCATTACGGCCCGTCGGAAACGCACGTCACGATCGCGTTCGCGCTGCCCGAGGACGTCGAGGCGTGGGCCACGCTGCCGCCGATCGGCCGGCCGATCGCCAACACGCAGGTCTATCTGCTGGACGCGCACGGGCAGCCGGTGCCGCACGGCGTGGCCGCGGAGATCCACATCGGCGGCGCGCAGGTGGCGCGCGGCTACCTGAACCGCAACGGGCTGACGGCCGAGCGCTTCGTGCGCGATCCGTTCGGCGACGATCCGCACGCCTGCCTCTATCGCACCGGCGACCTCGGGCGCTGGCGCGAGGACGGCAGTCTCGACTATCTGGGCCGCAACGATCATCAGGTCAAGGTGCGTGGCTTCCGCGTCGAGCTGGGCGAGATCGAGGCCCGGCTCGAGGCGCTCGACGGCGTGAAGGACGCCGTGGTGGTGGCGCGCGGCGACGCGGCCGGCGGCCGGCGGCTGGTGGCCTATTACACGGGCGCCGCGCAGCCGCCCGAGGCGTTGCATGCCGCGCTGCTGGCGGTGCTGCCGGACTACATGGTGCCGGGGCTCTACGTGCCGCTGGCGGCGCTGCCGCTGACGCCGAACGGCAAGCTCGACCGCCGCGCGCTGCCGGAGCCGGGCGCCGATGCCGTGGTGAGCCGTGCCTACGAGGCGCCGCAAAGCGAAGCCGAACACACGCTGGCGCGGATCTGGCAGGAACTGCTGGGCGTGGCGCGCGTGGGCCGAAGCGATCACTTCTTCGAGCTGGGCGGGCATTCGCTGCTGGCGGTGAAGCTGATCGAGCGGATGCGTCAGGCGGGCTTGAGCGCGGACGTGCGGGTGCTGTTCGGTCAGCCGACGCTGTCGGCGCTGGCATCGGCCGCGGTGGCGGAGACCCGGAGCGCTGAGGTGGTGGTGCCGGCGAACCGGATTCCTTCGTCATGCGAACGGATTACACCGGAGCTGCTGCCACTGGTGTCGCTGACGCAAGTCCAGATCGACCGCATCGCGGCCAGCGTGCCGGGCGGGATGCGCAACGTGCAGGACATCTATCCGCTGGCGCCGTTGCAGGAAGGGATCCTGTACCACCATCTGTCGGCGGCGCAGGGCGACCCGTATGTGTTGCAGGCGCTGTTCAGCCTGCCCGATCGCGAGCGCGTGGCGGCGTTCGTTGCCGCGTTGCAGCGCGTGATCAATCGTCACGACATCCTGCGCACGGGCGTGATGTGGGAGGGGCTGGACGAGCCGGTTCAAGTGGTATGGCGCGAAGCGACACTGCCGGTCGAGGCAATCGAACTGGACGCGTCGCAGGGCGACGTCGCCACTCAACTGCGCGCGCAATTCGACCCGCGCCATTACCGTCTCGACGTGCGGCAGGCGCCGCTGCTGCGGGTGGCCTACGCCCATGACGCGGCCCACGATCGCTGGGTGCTGGCGCTGCTGTTCCACCACATGGCGCTTGATCACACGGCGCTCGAAGTCATGCAGCAGGAAATGCTCGCCTGTCTGGACGGCGACGCCAGCCGCCTGCAGGCAGCGCAGCCGTATCGCAACTACGTGGCGCAGACGCGCTTCGGCACGAGCCGCGAGCAGCACGAAGCGTTCTTCCGCGAGATGCTGCATGACGTGGACGAGCCGACGCTGCCGTTCGGGCTGGTGGACGTGCTGGGCGACGGCCGCGGCATCGAGGAAGCACGGCTCGACGTGGATCTCGCGCTGGCCAGGCGCCTGCGCGCGCAGGCGCGGCAGCTTGGCGTGAGCGCGGCGAGCCTCTACCACCTGGCGTGGGCGCAGGTGCTGGGCAAGGTGTCGGGGCGCGAGGACGTGGTGTTCGGCACGGTGCTGCTGGGGCGAATGCAGGGCGGCGCGGGCGCGGACCGGGCGCTGGGCATGTTCATCAACACGCTGCCGCTGCGCGTGGCGGTGGGCGAGCAAGGCGTGCGGGCCGGCGTGAAGGCCACGCACGAGCGCCTGAGCGCGCTGCTGGCGCACGAGCACGCCTCGCTGGTACTGGCGCAGCGTTGCAGCGGCGTGGCGGCACCGGCGCCGCTGTTCAGCGCGCTGCTGAACTACCGTTACGGCACGGCCGGCGTCGAGGCGGCGACGCAGACGATCGCCGACGGCATCGAGGTACTCGGCGGCGAGGAGCGCACCAACTATCCGCTGATGATGTCCGTCGACGATCTCGGCGACGGCTTCATGCTCACCGCTCAGGTGGCCGAAGGCATCGGCGCGCGACGCATCTGCGCCTATCTTCAGACGGCGCTGGCCGGGCTGGTCGACGCGCTGGCGCGGCAGCCGGAACGGCCGCTGCGCACGATCGCGATCCTGCCGCCGGAGGAGCGCACGCATCTGCTGCGCACGCTGAACGCGACCCGGGCCGACTACCCGCGCGAGCAGACGATTCACGGCCTGTTCGAGGCACAGGCGGCCCGCACGCCGCACGCGCCGGCGGTGGTCCATGACGGCCGGCAATTGACCTATGCCGAACTGAACGCACACGCGAACCGGCTCGCGCATCGCCTGATCGCGCACGGCGTGCGGCCCGACGATCGCGTGGCGATCTGCGCCGAACGCGGCATCGCGATGGTGGTGGGGCTGCTGGCGATCCTGAAGTCGGGCGCCGCCTACGTGCCGCTGGACCCCGCTTATCCGGCGCAGCGCCTGCACTACATGCTGGCGGACAGCGCGCCGGTGGCGGTGCTCGCGCAGGCGGCCACGCGTGCGGTGCTCGGCGCCGCGCCGCGCGTGCCGCTGATCGAGCTACCCGATGCGCTATCGGCGAACGAGGCCCCCACCAGCAACCCGGTTGTCCCCGGCCTCAACGCACAGCATCTGGCCTACGTCATCTACACGTCCGGCTCCACCGGCCAGCCGAAGGGCGTGATGATCGAGCACCGCAACACGGTGAACTTCCTGTGCTGGGCGCATCGCGCGTTCGAGGCGCAGGAGCAGGCCCGCACGCTGTTCTCGACCTCGCTGAACTTCGATCTGGCCGTCTACGAATGCTTCGCGCCGCTCACGCGCGGCGCCTGCATCGAGGTGGTGCCCAACGTGCTCGCGCTGCGCGAGCGCGCCAGCGACGCGGGCCTCGTCAACACGGTGCCGTCGGCGCTGGCCGCGCTGCTCGACAGCGGCGCGCTGGGCGCGGCGGTGCGCACCGTCAACGTGGCCGGCGAGGCGCTGCGGCGCGAGCTGGTGGAGACGCTGTTCGCGCGCACCGGCGTGCAGCGGCTCTGCAACCTGTACGGGCCGTCGGAGACCACCACCTACTCGACCTGGGTGTCGATGCCGCGCGAGCAGGGCTTTGCCGCCCACATCGGCCGCCCGGTGTCGAACACGCAGGTCTATCTGCTCGATGCGCACGGCGAGCCGGTGCCGCCCGGCGTGGCGGGCGAGATCCACATCGGTGGCGACGGCGTGGCGCGCGGCTACCTGAACCGCGCCGAGCTGACGGCCGAGCGCTTCGTGACGGACCCGTTCAGCGACGATCCGCGCGCGCGCCTGTACCGCACCGGCGACCTCGGCCGCTGGCGCGCCGACGGCAACCTCGAATACCTCGGCCGCAACGACCATCAGGTGAAGATCCGCGGCTTCCGGATCGAGCCGGGCGAGATCGAGGCGCGGCTCGCGGCGCTGCCCGGCGTGAAGGCGGCGGCGGTGCTGGCGCGCGAGGACGCGCCGGGCGAGAAGCGGCTGGTGGCCTATTGCGCGGGCGAGGTGCGTGACGCGGAGGCGCTGCGCGCGGCGTTGCGCGAGACGCTGCCCGACCACATGGTGCCGGGCGCGTTCGTGTTCCTCGACGCGCTGCCGCTCACGCCGAACGGCAAGCTCGATCGCCATGCGCTGCCGGTGCCGGACACCGACGCTTCGGCTGGTCACGCCTACGAGGCGCCCGCGAACGACACCGAGCAGGCGCTCGCGCGGATCTGGCAGGCGCTGATCGGTGTCGAACGCGTGGGGCGCCACGATCATTTCTTCGAGCTGGGCGGGCATTCGCTGCTCGCGATCCGGTTGATCTCGCAGGTGCGCGAGCAACTGGGCGTGGAGCTGCCGCTGGCCGAGCTGTTCACGCATCCGTCGCTGAGCGCGCTGGCCGGTGTGCTCGCGCGTGCCTCGCGCAGCAGCCTGCCGCCCGTCGCGCCGCTGTCGCGCGAGCCGGGCGTGGCGCTGCCGCTGTCGTTCGCGCAGCAGCGGCTGTGGTTCCTGGCGCAGATGGCGGGCGGCAGCGAGGCGTATCACATCGTCGGCGGCCTGCGTTTGCATGGGGCGCTCGACGAAGCGGCGCTGCGGCGCGCGCTTGACGCCATCGTCGCGCGCCACGAGGCGCTGCGCACCACGTTCGTGGCCGAGGCGGGGCAGGCACGGCCGCGCATCGCCGCCGCCGGCACGGGGTTCGCGCTGCGCACGCCGGACCTGTCGGCGCTGCCGTCCGCATGCGAGCGCGAGACGGCGCTCGCGCGGCTCGCCGACGACGAGGCGCGCGCGCCGTTCGACCTCGCCGCCGGGCCGCTCGTGCGCGGCCAGCTGGTGCGGCTCGGCGCGGATCGGCATGCGCTGCTCGTGACGATGCACCATATCGTCTCCGATGGCTGGTCGATGGGCGTCTTCACGCGCGAGCTGGCGGCGTTGTACCGCGGCTATCGCGATGCCGGCCCGGCATCGACATCGGCATTGCCCGCGCTGCCGCCGCTGCCCGTGCAATATGCCGACTACGCGGCCTGGCAGCGGCGGCTGGTGGACGACGCCATGCTGCAGCGGCAGGGTGCCTGGTGGCGCGACGCGCTGCTCGGCGCGCCGGCGCTGCTGAGCTTGCCGACCGATCGACCGCGGCCCGCGGTGCAGGATTACGCCGGCGCGGCGGTACCGGTCGTGCTCGATCAAACGCTGACGGCCGGCCTGAAGGCGCTGGCGCAGCGCCACGGCGCGACGCCGTTCATGGTGCTGCTGGCGGGCTGGGCCACCGTGCTCGGCCGTCTGGCCGGGCAGGACGAGGTGGTGATCGGCGCGCCCGTGGCCAACCGCCGGCGCGCCGAGGTGCAGGAGCTGATCGGCCTGTTCGTCAATACGCTCGCGCTGCGCGTGGACTTGTCCGGCGGCGTCTCGGCCGACGCGTTGCTGCAACGGGTCAAGTCGCGCGTGCTCGACGCGCAGGCGCATCAGGACCTGCCGTTCGAGCAGGTGATCGAGGCGCTGCGCCCGGCCCGCAGCCTCGCATACAGCCCCGTGTTCCAGGCGCTGCTGGCGTGGCGCAACGTCGATACGAGCGGGCTGGCGCTGGAGGGGCTCGCGCTCGAACCGCTCACCGCCACGCATCGCAGCGCGAAGTTCGACGTGTCGCTCGCGCTCGACGAACGCGACGGCCGCATCGAGGGCGAACTCGAATACGCGAGCGCGCTGTTCGAGCGCGCCACCATCGAGCGCTATGCCGGCTACCTCGTCAGCGTGCTGCGCGCGATGGTGGCCGAGCCGGCGCAACCGGTGCTGCGCGCGCCGATGCTCGGCACGCCCGAGCGCGAACTGCTGCTCGAGGGCTGGAACCGCACGCGTGCGCCGTACCCGGCGCAGCAGCGCGTGCATCGGCTGTTCGAGGCGCAGGCACGCCAGACGCCCGACGCCGTCGCCGTGATCGACGGCGAAACGACGTGTACCTATGCCGAACTCGACGCCCGGGCCGGCCGGCTCGCGCAGCGCCTCGTCGCGGCCGGCCTGCGGCCGGGCGCGCGCGTGGTCACCGTGCTCGAGCGCGGCGCCGCGCTGGTGGCCGCGCAGCTGGCGATCCTGAAGGCCGGCGCCGCCTACGTACCGATCGATCCGCAGGCGCCGGCCGTGCGTCAGGCCTGGGTGATGCGCGATTGCGGCGCGCCGCTCGCGCTGGTGGCGCGCGCGAGCGCGGGCCTGCCCGACGAGATCGCCGCGCACGCGCTGTGCGTCGATGAGGACGACACCAACGTCACCGCCGCCACTGGCGGCATCGATCTTCCCGACGACGGCGATGCCATCGCCTACGTGATGTACACCTCGGGCTCGACCGGCACGCCGAAGGGCGTGCTGGTGCCGCATCGCGGCATCAACCGGCTGATCCTCAACAACGGCTACGCGAGCTTCGGCGCCGGCGACCGCGTGGCCTGGGTCGGCAATCCGGCCTTCGACATCAGCACGCTGGAGGTCTGGGCGCCGCTGCTGCACGGCGGCTGCCTGGTGGTGGTCCCGCATGCCAGCGTGCTGGCGCCGCAGCAGCTGCGCGCGCTGCTGCTGGCGCGACGCATCACGGTGCTGCACCTGACCTCGGGCCTGTTCAGCCAGATCGCCGGGCCGCTCGGCGACGTGCTGGGCGGCCTGCGCCTGCTGCTGGTGGGCGGCGACGCGGTCGATCCCGCGGTGGTCGCGCGCGTGCTGGCGCACCATGCGCCGCGCCATCTGCTGCACTGCTACGGGCCGACCGAGAACACCACGTTCTCGACCACCTGCGAGATCACGGCGGCCGACGCGCAGCTGCCGCGCCTGCCGATCGGCCGGCCGATCGCGAACACGCGCGTCTACCTGCTCGACGCGCATGGCCAGCCGGTGCCGCTCGGCGCGGCCGGCGAGCTTCACGTGGGCGGCGACGGCGTGGCGCTCGGCTACCTCGATCGTCCGGACCTGAGCGCCGAGCGCTTCCTGGCCGATCCGTTCGACGCCACGCCCGGCGCCCGCCTGTACCGCACCGGCGACCTCGCGCGCTACCTGCCCGACGGCCGGCTGGAATTCCTCGGCCGTAACGACCAGCAGGTGAAGATTCGCGGCTTCCGCGTGGAGCCGGGCGAGATCGAGGCGAAGCTCGCGCAATACCCGGGCGTGCGGGACGCGGCCGTGATCGCGCGACAGGATGCGCCCGGGCCGGCCGGCGAGAAACGGCTGGTGGCCTACGTGGTGCCGCGCGACGGCGCCGAGCTGCCGGCCGCCGCGCTGCGCGAGCATCTGGCCGCGGCGCTGGCCGACTACATGGTGCCGGGCGCGTTCGTCACGCTCGCCGCGCTGCCGCTCACGCCGAACGGCAAGCTCGACCGCCGGGCGCTGCCGGCGCCCGATGCCGGGGCCTACGCGAGCCGCCCCTACGAGGCGCCGCTCGGCGACACCGAGGCGACGCTGGCGCGCTTGTGGGCCGAGGTGCTGGGCGTGGAGCGGGTGGGGCGCCACGATCATTTCTTCGAGCTGGGCGGCCATTCGCTGCTCGCGCTCGGCCTGATCGCGCGGATGCGCGAGGCGGGGCTCGACGCCGACGTGCGCGTGCTGTTCGGCCAGCCGACACTGGCGGCGCTGGCCGCCGCGCTCGATGCCGCGCCTGGTGCCGCGCTTGGGGCTGGTGCCCCGGTGGCCGTGCCCGAGAACCGCATCGCGGCCGATTGCACGCGGCTCACGCCCGAGCTGCTGCCGCTCGCCCCACGCCTCACGCAGGCCGGGATCGACCGCATCGTGGCGAGCGTGCCGGGCGGCCTCGCCAACCTGCAGGACATCTATCCGCTCGCGCCGCTGCAGGAGGGCATCCTCTATCACCATCTGGCGGCCGGCGAGCACGACCCCTACGTGCTGCGGGCGCTGTTCGCCGTGGATAGCCGCGCGCGCGCCGACGCGTTCGCCGCCGCGCTGCAGGGCGTGATCGAGCGTCACGACATCCTGCGTACCGCGATCGTCTGGGCCGATCTCGACGAGCCGATGCAGGTGGTCTGGCGCCGCGCGCCGATGCCGGTCGAGACGGTCGATCCCGATCCGGCCGGCGGCGACGTGGCCGAACAATTGCGCGCGCGCCATGCGTGGCTGGATCTGGCGCAGGCGCCGCTGATGCGGTTGGTGCTCGCGCACGACGCCGCGCACGGGCGCTGGGTGGCGATGCTGGCGTTCCATCACATGGTGCTGGACCACGCCGCGCTCGAGATCGTCGAGCATGAGATCCAGGCGCATTTCGACGGCCGTGCCGATCGCCTGCCGGCACCGGTGCCGTATCGCAACCACGTCGCGCAGGCCACGCTCGGCGTGAGCCGCGAGGCACACGAGGCGTTCTTCCGCGAGATGCTGCACGAGGTCCACGAACCGACGCTGCCGTTCGGGCTGGTGGACGTGAACCAGCAGGGCGCGGCGATCGAGGAGGCGCGGCTCGAACTCGACGCCGCACTGGCGCGCCGGCTGCGCGCGCAGGCGCGGCGGCTCGGCGTGAGCGCGGCGAGCCTGCACCATCTCGCCTGGGCGCAGGTGCTTGGCCGCGCCGCCGACCGCGAGGACGTGGTGTTCGGCACCGTGCTGCTGGGCCGGCTGCAGGGCGGCGCCGGCGCCGAGCGCGCGCTCGGCATGTTCATCAACACGCTGCCGCTGCGCGTGGCGGTGGGTGATCAACCGGCGCGCGACGCCGTGCAGGCCACCCACGCGCGGCTCACGGCGCTGCTCGGCCACGAGCACGCGCCGCTGGCGCTGGCGCAGCGCTGCAGCGGCGTGGCCGCGCCGGCGCCGCTGTTCAGCGCGCTGCTGAACTATCGGCACAGCGCGCCGGTGCCGGCCGAGGGCGCCGCGCTGTGGGACGGCATCACCGCGCTGGACAGCCGCGAGCGCACCAACTATCCGCTGAGCCTGTCGGTCGACGATCTCGGCGAGGGCTTTTCGCTGAGCGCGCAAACCGTCGCCTCGGTGGGCGCGGCGCGGCTCTGCGAGCTGATGCGATGCGCGCTGGAGAGCCTTGCGCAGGCGCTAGACGCGGCGCCCGACACGCCGGTGCGCGACCTTGAAGTGCTGTCGCCGGCCGCCCGACGGCAGCTGCTGGTCGACTTCAACGACACCGGGGCCGCGTTCGAATCCGGCGCCACCGCTCACGCGCTGTTCGAGGCGCAGGCGCGCCGCGCGCCGGACGCGCTCGCGCTCGTGCAGGGCGAACGCAGCCTGTCCTATGACGAACTGAACCAGCAGGCCAACCGGCTCGCCCATCATCTGCGCGAGCTGGGCGTGCGGCCCGCCGACCGCGTGGCGATCTGCGTCGAGCGCGGCGTCGAGATGATCGTCGGCGTGCTGGCGGTGTGGAAGGCCGGCGCGGCCTACGTGCCGCTCGATCCGGCCTATCCGCGCGAACGGCTCGCCTACATGCTGGAGGACAGCGCGCCGGCCGCGGTGCTGGTGCAGGCCGCCACCGCCGGGCGGCTGGAGGCGGGCGAGGCGCGCCGCATCCGGCTCGACCAGCCCGAGGCGTGGCGCGAGGCGAGCCCGCACGATCCGCTGCCGGCTGAAGCCGCAGCGGCAGAACCGGCCAGCCCGGACGCGTCGCCGCTTGCCTACGTGATCTACACGTCCGGCTCGACGGGGCAGCCGAAGGGCGTGATGGTCGCGCATCGCGGGCTCGCCAACCTGGCCGCGATGCAGGCACGCCACTTCGCGGTGGATGCCGGCAGCCGCGTGCTGCAGTTCGCGTCGATCAGCTTCGATGCCTGCGTGTTCGAGATCGTGATGGCGCTGTGCCAGGGCGCCGCGCTGGTCGTGCCGCCCGCCGGCGTGGTGCTGGCCGGCGGCGCACTGCGCGAGGCCATCGCGCAAGGCGGCGTGACGCATGCCACGCTGCCGCCGGCGGTGCTCGCGGCGCTGCCCGACGAGGTGACGTTCCCGAGCGTGCGCACGCTGGTGGTGGCGGGCGAGGCGCTTGGCGAGCGGCTGGTGCAGCGCTGGGCCGGCGGGCGGCTGTTCGTGAACGCCTACGGCCCGACCGAGGCCACCATCTGGGCGACCTGGCAGATCTGCCGGCCCGACCAGGCGGGCGCGCCGCCGATCGGCCGGCCGATCGACAACTTCGCGATCTACCTGCTCGACACGCGGGGCCGCCCGGTGCCGCTCGGCGCGACGGGCGAGATCCACATCGGCGGCGTGGGCGTGGCGCGCGGCTACCTGAACCGCGCCGCGCTCACCGCGCAACGTTTCCGCGACGATCCGTTCCGCCCCGGCGGGCGCATCTACGCGTCGGGCGACCTCGGCCGCTGGCGCGCCGACGGCACGCTCGACTATCTCGGCCGCAACGATTTCCAGGTGAAGATCCGCGGCTTCCGCGTCGAGCTGGAGGAAATCGGCGCGCAACTGGTGCGGGCCGGCGCCGACGACGCGGCGGTGGTCGCGCGCGATGACGGGCGTGGAGAGACGCGCCTCGTCGCCTACTGCACCGGCGCGCCGATCGATGCGGAGCCGCTGCGCGAGCGCCTGCAGGCGAGCCTGCCCGCGCACATGGTGCCGGCCGCGTTCGTCTGGCTCGACGCGCTGCCGCTCACGCACAACGGCAAGCTCGATCGCCGCGCGCTGCCGCGGCCCGACGCGCAGGCCTATGCGAGCCGCGCCTATGCCGCGCCGCAGGGCGCGACCGAGGCCGCGCTGGCCACGCTGTGGCAGGCGCTGCTCGACGTCGAGCGCGTCGGCCGCCACGATCATTTCTTCGAACTCGGCGGCCATTCGCTGCTGGCGGTGCGGCTGATCTCGCAGGTGCGGCAGCGCCTGGGCGTGGAGCTGGCGCTGGGTGAGCTGTTCGCGCATCCGGTGCTGGCGGAGCTGGCCGAGGCGGTGGCGCGCGCCACGCGCAGCAGCCTGCCCGCGATCGAGCCGGCCGATCGCACTGGCGCGCTGCCGCTGTCGTTCGCGCAGCAGCGGCTCTGGTTCCTCGCGCAGGTGGAGGGCGCGAGCGCGGCGTATCACATCCCCGGCGCGCTGCGGCTGCGTGGCCAGCTCGACGCCGACGCGCTGCGCCGCGCGCTCGACGGCATCGTGGCGCGCCACGAAGTGCTGCGCACGCGCTTCGAACGCGAGGGGGGGCAGGCCGTGCAACGGATCGACGAGGCCGGGAGCGGCTTCGCGCTGAGCCTGCACGATTTATCCAATCTCTCGGCCGGGGCGCTCGACGCCGCGCTCGCCGAGCGGATCGAAGCGGAGGCGCTCGCGCCGTTCGATCTCGAACGCGGGCCGCTGATTCGCGGGCAGCTGGTGCGGCTCGGCCCCGACGATCACGCGCTGCTGCTGACGATGCACCACATCGCCGCCGACGGCTGGTCGATGGGCGTGCTCACGCGCGAGCTGGCCGCGCTCTACGAGGCCGGCCGGCGCGGCGCGCCGGCGCCGCTGCCGCCGCTGCCGGTGCAGTACGCCGACTACGCGGCCTGGCAGCGGCGCCTGCTGGACGGCGACGCGCTGCGCGAGCAGGCGGCGTACTGGCGCGACGCGCTGTCGAACGCGCCGGCGCTGCTGAGCCTGCCGACCGACCGGCCGCGCCCCGCGCGCCAGGATTTCGCCGGCGCGGCGGTGCCGGTGCGGCTCGACGCCGGGCTCAGCGCGGCGCTCAAGGCACTGAGCCTGCGCCACGGCGCGACGCTCTACATGACGCTGCTGGCGGGCTGGGCCGTGGTGCTGGCGCGCCTGTCGGGGCAGGACGAGGTCGTGATCGGCTCGCCCGCCGCCAACCGCATGCGCGCCGAGACCGAGGACCTGATCGGCTTCTTCGTCAACACGCTGGCGCTGCCGGTCGATCTGTCGGGCGAGCCGGGCGTGGCGGCGCTGCTGCGCCGCGTGCGGGCGCGCACGCTGGAGGCGCAGGCGCGCCAGGACCTGCCGTTCGAGCAGGTGGTCGAACTCGTGAAGCCGGTGCGCAGCCTCTCGCACAGCCCGCTGTTCCAGGTCATGTTCGCGTGGCAGAACGTCGAGATGCCCGCGCTCGCGCTGCCGGGGCTCACGCTCGAACCGCTGGCGCCGGTGCGCGCCAGCGCGAAGTTCGACCTGACGCTGGAGCTGGGCGAGGCCGACGGCGAGATCGTCGGCGCGCTCGAATACGCCACGGCGCTGTTCGATCGTGCGACGGTGGAGCGCCACGTCGGCTACCTCGAACGCGTGCTGCGCGAGATGACGGCGCGCGAGCAGGACCCGGCCGCCGCCCTGCCGATGCTCGGCGATGCCGAGCGGCGGCGCCTGCTGGTCACGTACAACCGCACCGAGGCGGCCTATCCGTTCGTGCCGACCGTGGCCGCGCTGGTGGAGGCGCAGGTGCGGCGCACGCCCGACGCGCCGGCGGTGGCGCAGCGCTCGCCCGACGACGGCGCCGAGTGCGTGCTCAGCTACGCGCAGCTCGACGAACAGGCCAACGCGCTCGCGCATCACCTGATCGCGCGCGGCGTGCGGCCCGGCGATCGCGTGGCGATCTGCGTCCATCGTTGCCCGGAGATGGTGGTGGGGCTGCTGGCGATCCTCAAGGCCGGCGCCGGCTACGTGCCGCTCGATCCGTCCTATCCGCCCGAGCGGCTCGCCTACATGCTGGCCGACAGCGCGCCGGCCGCGCTGCTGATGCAGCACGCCACCGCGCCGCTGCTCGAGCCCGGCGCGGTGCCGGCCGTCCTGCTCGACGCCGCCGACGGCTGGCCGCGCGCGCCGCGCCACCGCCCGGAGGTGGCGGGCCACGGCCCGGCGCAGCTGGCCTACCTGATCTACACGTCGGGCTCCACCGGCCAGCCCAAGGGCGTGGCGATGGCGCACGGGCCGCTCGTCAACCTGCTGCAATGGCAGGCCGGCGCGGTCGCGGCCGGACGCACGCTGCAGTTCGCGGCGCTCGGCTTCGACGTGGCGTTCCAGGAGATCTTCGGCACGCTGGCCGCCGGCGCCACGCTGGAGCTGATCGACGCCGACCTGCGGCTCGATTTCGCGCGGCTGTGGGCGCATATCCGCGCGCGCGGCGTGGCGCGGCTGTATCTGCCGTACATCGCGCTGCAGGCGCTGGCCGAGGCCGCCACCACCGACGGCGCCGAGCATGCGCCGGCGCTGCGCGAGGTGATCACGGCCGGCGAGCAGCTGCGCATCACGCCGCAACTGACCGCGTTCTTCACGCGCCATCCCGGCTGCCGGCTGCACAACCATTACGGCCCGACCGAATCGCACGTCTGCGTCGCGCACACGCTGCCCGACGATCCGGTTACGTGGCCGGCGCTGCCGCCGATCGGGCGGCCGGTCGGCAACGCGCGCATCTATCTGCTCGACGCGCATGGCGGGCCGGTGCCCGAGGGCGTGGCGGGTGAGATCCACATCGGCGGGGCGCAGGTGGCGCTCGGCTATCGCAATCGCGACGAGCTGAGCCGGGCGCGCTTCGTGCCCGATCCGTTCGACGGCGCGCCGGATGCGCGGATGTACCGGACCGGCGACCTCGGCCGCTGGCGCGCCGACGGCACGCTCGACTACCTCGGCCGCAACGACGATCAGGTGAAGATCCGCGGCTTTCGCGTCGAGCCGGGCGAGATCGCGGCGCGGCTCGCGCGCTGCGCCGGCGTGCGCGAGGCGGCGGTGGTCGCGCTCGAGGCTGGCACCGTGCCCGGCGACCGGCGCCTGGTGGCCTACTGGAGCGAGAGCGGGAGCGGCCAGGCGCGCGGCGCGGAGGATTTGCGCGCCGAGCTGCAGGCGAGCCTGCCCGAGCACATGGTGCCGTCCGCCTACGTGCGGCTGGCGGCGCTGCCGCTCACGCCGAACGGCAAGCTCGACCACCGCGCGCTGCCGGCGCCCGACGCGAGCGCCTACGCGAGCCGCGCCTACGAGGCGCCGCAGGGCGAGACCGAGCAGGCGCTGGCCGCGCTGTGGGCCGAGGTGCTGAAGCTCGAGACGATCGGCCGCCACGACAGCTTCTTCGCGCTCGGCGGCCATTCGCTGCTGGCGATGACGCTGCTCGACCGGATCGAGAAGGCGTTCGCGGTGCGGCTGTCGATCAGCACGCTGTTCGCGTATCCGGAGCTGTCGCGGCAGGCCCGGCAGATCGATTTTCCGCTCGCGGTGGCCTCGCCGGTGGCGATGACGCTGCCGCTCAAGGTGCGCGACGAGGGCGGCCCGCTGCTGTTCTGCGTCCATCCGGCGAGCGGGCTGAGCTGGTCCTACGTGGGCCTCGGGCGCTACCCGCAGGGGCGTTTCCAGGTGTACGGGCTGCAGGCCGCCGGCATCGAGCCGGGCACGCGGCCGGCGGAATCGGTGGAGGCGATGAGCCGCGAATACATCGACGCGATGCGCCGCGTGCAGCCGCAGGGGCCGTACCGCGTGCTGGGCTGGTCGATGGGCGGGCTGGTGGCGTTCGAGATCGCGTGCCAGCTGCAGGCGATGGGCGAGCGCGTCGATTTCCTCGGCATGCTCGACAGCTACATCCTCTACACCACCGAGGAGGTGCCCGTCGACGACCAGTACACGCTCGCCAACGTGCTGCGCACGGCCGGCCACCCGATGGAGACGGTCGAGGCGGGGCATCAGTGGACCGTGCAGGAGGTGGCCGATATCGTGCGCCGCGACGGCCAGGTGTTCGCCGATCTGACCGAGGCGCATATCCATGGCCTGGTGGCCGTGCGGCGCAACAACCTGCGGATCTCGCAGCGCTATCTGCCCGACAGCGTGTTCGAGGGCACCCTGACGCATTTCACGGCCACCGAGGAAGCCGTGCGGATGGAATCGCCGCTGACGCACTGGCGCGCCCACGTGGACGGCGAGATCCGCTCGACGCCGATCGCCTGCTCGCACGACGACATCGGCACGCCGCGCTATCTGGCGGAGGTGGCGGTGTGGCTCGACGCGATGCTGGCGGCGGCGTCGGCAGGGGGGGAGGCGGGGGCGCCGGACGCGCCGTGAGGCGCCAGGGCGCGGCTGGCAGGGCGCGGCGGGCGAGTGGGCCCGCCCGCGGCATCGTGCCCGCTGGCCGATACTCCCGCCGCGCCGCGCCGCGCCGCGCCGGCGGGCGCGGTGATCGATGCCGCGACCGGCTAGTGTCCTGTTCCGTTGTTAACTGATCTATACGACGAGCGTGCATCGTTACTTCAAGCTGCTGGGTCTGCAGCCGCACCGAAGCGAAAGCTTCAAACTCTCGACCGATCAGTTCTTCATCGAGAAACTGCGTGACGTGGTCGGCTTGTACCTGAGTCCACCGGAGAACGCGCTGGTGCTGTGCGTGGACGAGAAGAGCCAGTGTCAGGCGCTCGAGCGCACGCAACCCATGCTGCCGATGGGTTTCGCTACGTCGAAGGCGTCACGCACGATTACGTTCGTCACGGCACCACCACGCTGTTTGCCGCGCTGAACGTGCTAAACGGCGCCGTGCTCGCCACTTGCAAGCCGCGTCACCGGCATCAGGAATTTCTGTCGTTCCTGCGTGAAATCGACAAGGCTGTCCCGGCCGAACTCGACGTGCATTGCATCGTCGACAACTACAGCAGCCACAAGCATCCGAAGGTCAAGGCGTGGCTGGCCACACGCCCGCGCTGGCACATGCATTTCATTCCCACCTACAGTTCGTGGCTCAATCAGGTCGAACGCTTCTTTGCGTTGATCACCGACAAGGCAATCCGTCGTGGCTCGTTCGGCTCGGTCAAGCAACTGATCAAGCGCATCGATCAGTTCGTTTCCCACTACAACGAAGACTGCAAGCCGTTTGCCTGGACCGCGTCAGCCGATTCCATCCTCGAAAAGCTCCATCGACTTTGTTCGCGAATCAGCGGAACAGGACATTAGCTGCCCAGGTTTTCGCTCGCGGGGCCGGCCGGTGCGGAGGCGCAGCCAGGTGTTCTGCGTGGCGCGGTGGGCTCGACGGGGGAAGGGTAAAACGGCGAACGAGGTGGCCCTCGGCCGGCGCGGCGCACTCACGTGCCCGACGCGCCGCGCTCGCCGCAGCCCACACGCGGATTCGCCGAACAGCGGCCGCATCACCCCGTAGCTCGTGCGACCGGCCCGGTCCGGCCTGCGCTAACGTAGGGTTTCGTCCCACGCCACCCGATCAGCCGCCGTCATGTCCGCTCCGCCCACCGCCCCACGCTCGGCCCACGCGCATTTCGAACTCGCGCTGTCGCTGGTGCAGGAGAATCTCTACGCCGAAGCCGAGGTCGAATACCGGCAGGTGCTGCAGCTGATGCCGAGCGCCGCCGCAGCGCACAGCAATCTCGGCAACGTGCTGGAGGTGCTCGACCGTCTGGCGGAGGCCGAGACCCACGTGCGGATCGCCGCGATGCTGGACCCGAAGCTGCCCGAGGCGCACTACAACCTCGGCAGCATCACGCGCCAGTCCGGCCGCTTCGACGAGGCCGAGGAGGCCTACCGGCGCGCGCTCGCGCTGCGCCCCGACTATCCCGACGCCGCGTTCGGGCTGGCCACGCTGCTGCTCGCGCGGGGCCGCTTCGAGGAAGGCTGGCAGCGCTACGAGTCGCGCTACACGCATCCGCGTTTCGTCCACGCCGACACGCTGCGTCGGCTCGCCTGCCCGCAGTGGCGCGGCGAGCCGCTGACCGGCCGCGCCGTGCTGGTGTGGCAGGAGGACGGCCTCGGCGACATGATCCAGTTCGCCCGTTATCTGCCGATGCTCAAGGAGGCCGGCGCGCAGCAGGTGACGGTGGCCTGCATGCGCGGCCTGCATCGGCTGCTGGCCGGCGTGCACGGCGTGGATGCCGTGCTCGATCACGATGCCGTGCAGGCGCGGGACGCCCACTTCGATTGCTGGACCAGCCTGATGAGCGCGCCCGCCGGGTTCGGCACCACGCTCGACACGCTGCCCGCGCCGCTGGCCCCGCCGCTGGACGCCGCGCTGCTCGCGCAGTGGCGCGTGCCGCTCGACATGCTGGCGGGCCGGCTCAAGGTGGGCGTGGTCTGGCGGGGCAACCCGCGGCATCACAACGACGCGAACCGCTCGCTGCCGTCGCTGGCCACGCTCGCGCCGCTGTGGGCCGCGCCCGACATCGCGTTCGTCAGCCTGCAGAAGGGCGCGGGCGAGGCGCAGGCCGCGCAGCCGCCGGCCGGCCAGCCGCTGCTGGATCTCGGCTCGCTGGTGGGCGATCTGGCCGACAGCGCGGCGATCGTCGCGCAACTCGATCTGGTGATCGGCGTCGATACCGCCATGATCCATCTGGCCGCGTCGCTGGGGGTGCCGTGCTGGGTGCTGCTGCCTTCACGCGACCTGGACTGGCGCTGGATGCAGGGGCGCGAGGATTCGCCGTGGTATCCCGGCCGCATGCGGCTGTTCCGGCAGTGGGGCGACGAGGGCTGGACGCCGGTGGTGGCACGGCTCGGGCGCGCGCTCGTCGAATGGGCCGGCGAGGCCGTGCCACGTGGTTGATTGTGCTTGATGGCACGCGGGCGCCGGCCGCCGCGATTGCGCGATGCTGGCCACGGCGTACCGGAACCGCAATACCGACGTCCGATACACTGCGCAGCTGACTCGTGGAGGTGAGGTGCCGGCGATCCGGTGATTACAGGTGATATCCGGTTGAGCCGGAGCGTCGCCAGCTCTCGCACACACGGAATTGGCGTACGGGGATGGGGACGGCGGCTGGCTCCGAGTCCGAGAGGATCACGTGCCGGTGCCGCCACCCAGCGCTTTGTAAAGTGCCATCTGATTATCGAGCCGGTCGCGCTGGTTCAGTATCAGGCTGCTCTGCGCATCCCGGAGGCGCTGCTGCTGGTCGAGCCACGGTTGCACACCGCTGGCGCCTGCCGTGAAGCGCGAACGCGCGAGCGTTTCGGCCCGTTGTGCCTGCGCAAGCGACAGTTTCAATTGCCGGGCCTCTTCCTCGAGTTGCAGGCGCCTGGACAGCGCGTTCTCCACTTCGGCCAGCGCGCCATACAGCTTCTGGCGGAAGTTGACTACGGCCTCCTGGTACTCGGCACCCGACACCTTGATCTTCAGCTGCATCGTGTTCCACTGGATGAACGGCAGCGCCAGACCCAGCCCGAGCGTGGCGACCGGGTTCTGCAGCACACGCTCGAGGCTGTCGCTCGAGATACCGAGGGAACCGGTCAGGGCGAAGGTGGGATAAAAACTGGTGCGGGCGATCTCGACGTTGGCGAGCGACTCTCGCAGCCGGATCTCTCCGGCATGCAGATCCGGCCTCCGGCCCAGCAGATCGGCAGGCAAGCCTGCCTGCACGTCGGGCAGCGGCCGGTCCGGCAGGCTTTTCGGTTCCGCAACTGCGCTTTGCGGTGGTCGGTCGAACAGGATCGCGAGCGCATTGCGGCTCTCGGTGCGCTGCTGGATCAGGCGGGTTTGCGCGGCACGCTGCGCCGACAGCGCCTGTGCAGACTGCGTGACGTCCAGCGCCGACACGGCACCGGCCGTGTAACGCGACCGGACCAGGGCCAGGGTCTGCTCGGCATAGCGAATATTGGCGTCGCCGAGTGCGATCTGCTGGTTCAGGTAGCCGGTCTGCCAGTAGAGCGAGGCGGTCGTGCCGATCAGCGTCAGCTCGGCCGACTGGCGATCGGCTTCGGTGGCTTGCGCCTCCCAGCGGGCCGCGCTGCGTTGAGCGGCGAGCTTGCCCCACAGATCCAGCTCGTAGGCGAGCGTGCCGTTCAGGTTGCCGCTTCGGTTCATCTGATGCGTATCGAGCATGCGCGAGACCTTGCTGCCGGCATCGAGCCCGAGCGCGGGTGTCAGATTGGTGGCGGCCAGCCCGGCCTGAAGCCGCGCGCGATAAACGCGTATTGCGGCGGCGGCGAGATCGTTGCTGGTGCGCAGCGCATCCTCGATCAAGCCGTCGAGCACGGGATCGCCGAAGCTGTGCCACCAGCGCGCCGGTGGCGCCGCGCTCGAGGGCGCAACGGGGGCGCTCCATTTCATCGGCAGGCTCACCAGCGGCAAGGCAGGTCCATCCGTGCTCGCGCAGGCGGACAGCACGACCGCCACGCAGACCAGCGCGAGGATGCCGCGCGAGGCTCGGTCAATCGTGCTCATCGGCATGTGCGAACTCTCAATCGCGCGCCAGCGCATCGATCGGATCGAGGCGTGAGGCGTTACGCGCCGGCATGAAGCCGAATACGATGCCGATCAGTGTCGAGCACAGGAAGGCCGAGACGATCGAGCCGGGCGAGAAGATCATTTTCCATTGAGTGACGCAGAGGGCGAACAGGAAACTCGTGCCGAACGACAACGCGATGCCGATCGCGCCACCCGTCAAGCAGACCAGCACGGCCTCCACCAGGAACTGCTGCATGATGTCGGCTTGGCGCGCGCCTACCGCCATGCGGATGCCAATCTCGCGGGTTCGCTCGGTGACCGACACCAGCATGATGTTCATTACACCGATTCCCCCGACGACCAGCGAGATCACGGCGATCAGCGAAAGCAGCAAGGTCAGTGATTCGCCCGTTTTCGCGGCGGTCTTCACTACACTGTCCATGTTGTAGGTAAAGAAATCCTTGCGGCCGTGCCGATGCTTCATCAGTTTGATGAGGCTCTGTTCGGCCAGCTTGCTCGGCTGACCGTGGCGAACCCGCACCGTGATGCTGTCCACGTAGCGCTGCCCGAACAGCCGGCCGCTCGCGGTCGTATAGGGTACCCATACGTTCAGGCTCTTGAGGTCGCCGAACGCGCTTTTCTTGTCGGCCACCACACCGATCACGACGCACGGCAGGTTGCCGATCAGGACCACTTCGCCAAGTGGATTCGCCTTGGCGCCGAACAGCTTGCGTCGCGTGTTCTGGTCGATCACGGCAACCTGGGCCTGGCGCCGGACCTCATCGGCGCCGAAGCGGGTGCCCTGTGCCATCTTCATGCCACGAACCTGAAAGAAGCTGCCGCCTACGCCGCTGATCATGGCGTCGACGTCGACGTCGCGGCGGCGTAGCAGCAGGCTGCGCGAGGTTTCCGGTGTCGCACTGTCGACGTAGAACTGTTCGCCGAGCGCGGCCACGTCGGCCGGCACCAGAGTCTGGATCGATTCGGCACGGCTGTCGCCCCAGTCGCTGCCGGGGTAGATATTGATCGTATTCGTGCCGATCGAGCTGATCTCGTCGAGCATGTAGTGCTTTGCGCCCTCGCCGATCGCGATGACAGACACCACCGAGGTGATGCCGATGATGATGCCGAGCATGGTCAGCAGCGTGCGCAGTCGGTGCGAGACGAGCGAGATCCAGGCCATCTTGAAGGCTTCCGCGAAGCGCCCGAAGCCGGCCGACAGACTCCGCGCGCGACGTGTACCCACGCCGCCGTTGTCAGTGGCTTGCGGCGCGACGTTCCGGTCTGGCTCGCGCGGGTTGAGGCGGTCGCTGACGATTTCGCCTTCGCTGATCTCGATGATGCGTCGCGCGTGCGCGGCCACCTGTTCGTCGTGCGTCACGATGATGACGGTATGGCCCAGCGCATTCAGCTCGCACAGCACGGCGATCACGTCCTGGCCGCTGCGCCTGTCGAGGGCACCGGTCGGCTCGTCGGCCAGGATCACCTCGCCGCCGTTGATCAGCGCGCGGGCGATGCTCACGCGCTGCCGTTGGCCGCCCGACAGCTGACTCGGTCGGTGCCCGGCATGATCGGCCAGCCCCAGGCGCGCAAGCAGTTGCGTGGCGCGCGCTCGCCGTTCGGCACGGACGTTGCCGGCGTAGACGGCCGGCATCTCCACATTGCCGGCGGCCGTCAGATGCGGCAGCAGGTGATAGCGCTGGAAGATGAAGCCGAAGTGCTCTCGGCGAAGCTGGGCAAGCTCGTCGCGGTCCAACTCAGCGGTCTCGCGTCCGCCGATACGGTAACTGCCTTCGCTGGGATGGTCGAGGCAGCCGAGGATGTTCATCAGTGTCGATTTCCCCGATCCGGAGGCGCCGATAATGGCGACGATCTCGCCAGCCTCGACGGCGAGATCGACGTCTCTCAGGGCCACCATGTCCTGGTCGCCGGCCGGAAAGCGGCGCGTGACCCCGGTCAGTTGCAGCAGGGGTTCCCGCATCGTCAGTTTCCTGCGACGGATGCGCAGACCGGCGTCTCGGCCGCGTCGGCGGCTTCGTTGATGATCACACGCTCGCCCTCCTTCAGGCCGTCGAGCACCTCGACCGAGACGTTGTTGTTGATCCCGGTGCGTACGCGGCGCATGTCGATTCGCGGGTGGCCCAGTTTATCGTTCGCGAGCACCCGAACCTGATAGCTGCCATTCCTGTACCTGGTGCCGAGCGCGGCCACCGGAATGGTCAGCGCATGGGCCGCAACGCCGAGCAGCACGTTGACTTGGGCCGTCATTGCGGTGCGCAGGCGATGACCGGGATTGGGCACTTCGAACAAGGCGTTGTAGAACACCGCCGCGTTTGCCTTCGACGCGCCGCCTAGGCTGTTCTGCGAGTAGAGGAAGTCCTGTGGTGCGGGCTCGATCGCGCGCAGCTTGCCGTAACGGCGCGCATCGGGTTCGCCGAGGATCGTGAAATAGGCGGTCTGGCCGGGAAAGACGTGAATTACATCTGCTTCGGATATCTGGGCTTTCACCATCATCGTGTCGAGATCGGCAAGCCTGAGGATCACCGGTGCCTGCTGTTGCGCAATCACGGTCTGCCCTTCCTGTGTGACGATCGCGACCACCTCGCCGTCCATCGGCGCGACGATACGCGTGTAGCCGAGATTGGCGCGAGCGGTCTCGATCTGGATCCGCGCGGTCTCAATCTGCGCCTGGAAGGAGGCAACGCTCGCGCGCTGCACGGCAAGATCGGCCTGTGCTCTCTCATAGTCCTGCCGCGAGGTGGCGTCGTCGCGCATCATCTGCTGCTGGCGCTGGAAGGCAAGTTCTGCCTGCCGCAGCTGGGCTGCCGCC
This sequence comes from Burkholderia perseverans, assembly GCF_022870505.1. Taxonomy (NCBI): domain Bacteria; kingdom Pseudomonadati; phylum Pseudomonadota; class Betaproteobacteria; order Burkholderiales; family Burkholderiaceae; genus Burkholderia; species Burkholderia perseverans. The sequence goes on along the minus strand of NZ_CP045093.1, from coordinate 2,024,750 downwards.
GAACGCTGCTGCGCGGTCAAGTTCCGTTCGTTGGCCTGCGCCTCGCGCAGGGCGTTCCCGGAGATCACGGGATCGATCCGGGCGAGCCACTGCCCCTTTTTTACGGTATCGCCGAGCTTGACCTTGAGCGACTTCAATTGCCCTGACACCTGAGCGCCGACATCGACCTGCCGGAAGGCCTGCAGGGTGCCGCTGGCCAATACTGAGTTCTCGAGATTCGCACGGCCGACCCGAGCGGTGAGATATAGCGGGCTCTTGTCGCTGGAGAAAAAATGAAGGTAGAGCGCGACAAGAACGACCAACGCGACAGCACCGCCTCCCGTGCCGATCCGGAGGGTTCGGTTCTTCTTCATGGCAAATCAGGAAAACTCGCCAATATCAAGAACCGAATCTGCGCGATCGATGATGGCTTTTCGATGAGTGACGATGATCAGCAAGACCGATCGGGATTCGAGGAAGTCGATGATTCTGTCTTCGAGACATGCGTCGATGGAGGAGGTCGGCTCGTCGAGTACCAAGATTTTCTTGCCCCTCGCAAGTGCTCTGGCAATGACGATGCGCTGGCGTTCTCCTCCGGACAACTCACTTCCCATTATGCCGAGATCCGTGTCGAGCGTAATTATAGAATGACCGGTCTGGCCGAGGATGTTGGAAAGATCGAGTTGCTCAACTAGATTCTCCAGTTCTACCTCGGATACGTTGGAGGAAGCTCCGTAGCAGATGTTTTCACGAAGCGTGCCAGAGAATATAAATGGATGTTGTGGAACAAAGGCAAGCTCATCGAAGATACCGGTGGCGCCGAATTTCGCAACGGGCTCTCCTTGGAATTTGATGCTGCCTGATTCGAACCCGCGCATTCCGAGCATCATGGTAAGCAATGTGGTTTTTCCGATGCCGGAATGTCCTGAAATTACATGCGTTCCGCTGGATGGCACGATCCACGAAATTTTTTTACCGTACACTCCCGGCAGCGCAAGGTTTTCGATTTCGAAGGCTGGTTGCTGATTGGAAATTCGGGGTCCTTGAAAGAAAATTTCCTTGTCGGGCTCGGGAGGCATATCGAGATAGTGCAATCCACGCTCAAGTGAAATGAAATCCTTTTTCAAGTTGATAAGGGAGCTTGTCAGCATGCTGAAGGGCGAGGTTATCTGCATGATATAACCAATGACAACAAGAAAACTACTTGATGAAATTGAGCCGCCACGGATCTCGATTGCGACATATGTAGAGCAAATCGTCAAAACCATGCCAACGGCCAATGCCTGAATGCTCATCAGGGTTGCGGCTTTGATATTGGTTGAGGTGATGACTGTGACGTTTTCTTTTGCGTGTGCGAGGCCAAGCTGGGTTTCGTGATCGTAGGTGCGGTTAATTTTTATATTGAATAATGCATCGAGTCGCTCCGAAAGGTGTGCGAATAATTTATTTTCGGATGCGTAAATGGATTTGTGAATCACTCCGCTTTTTTCGGCAATAATATACGAAACAATAAATAATATTGAAATCATGATTATGAAAATTATCGCAAATTTTGCACTAATTAATTTTGCGACGACCAGGAATGCAATAAAAAGCTCGAACAAGATGGGTAGTATTGTCCAGAAAATGGACATGCTGATCCCACTAAAGCTATCTCGAACTCGTCGGATGTCCTGGATGATCGTGCTCTTGCTCAAACGCTGCTGATCCGCGAGAGGCAGGCGAATGACGTGCTGGAGCATGGCCAGATATATCGCGGCATCAGACCGAGTAAGTGCGGCGGCTGATGCCGCGCCCTTCAACCAGGAAAAAACTTGCGATATGGTCCAGACGATACCAAAGCCAAGTACCAGCAGCATTGCCCGATACGAGGTATCCAGTTGGTGGGTGAGTGCATCGTTCGCGCGAGCCAGCAAATAAGGCACGGCAGCATTGATTGCACCGAGTAAAAAGAAGAGTGCTGTGGTGATCGCGAACCGATATGTGAATCCACGATAAGAGGCTACAACGATGGCGAAGCCACGAAGATAAGGCCGGACCCATGCCTGGCGCAAGTGATTCATGCTAGATGCTCACAATAGGTGAAATTCTCTGGAACATGTCCGCTCGATCGCCAATTACCACGCCGTTAATGTCGATCCATGCATGAGAGAGAAAATTGTAATTTTGGACGCCGATATGGAAAGTTGGGTGGTAGCCTTTCCTGATTAATATTTTGAATAACGCGCATGAAAATTCGAGGCACTCGAAGCGAAATGGAAGAAAATGGGAGGCTCGCGTCAACGAATAGGCCAGTTGTTGAGGGTAAATCAAATCATCGCGTCGGGGAGGCGTTCGTTTCTTCGAGGTGCGCATCTGTGCGAGTATCCGGGGAAGCCCCAAAGAGGCAAGTCGTAGTTTGAGGCTGATTGCAACCGCCAATGCCTCAACGACATATCTGAATCTTACTGCTGTAATAAGGTGTTCCCGGCGATCCCATCGATAGTCGCCGATGCCGTACCCGGACATGGAGATAGTGCTGATATATTGTCGGGTGTCAGCAGAAATTAAAATCGATTCTTGAACCAAATGTTCGACAATCCCGGCCCGATCTTTCATGTCTTCAAATGACGACAATACTTCACGAGTGGTGTCCTCGGGAAGAACGAGAAATGTGTCATTTTTTTCATCAAATATTATCAATGAGTCATGCAGCAGGATATGTTGAATATTATCGTTAAATTTGAAAGGCATATTATGTAAATTGCAAGAGTGTTTTTTCAAATGATATGAGGCGAAGCAGGGCGGCTGAAATTCCATTGACGCCGGTTGCTGCATGATTCATGTGGCGTGCAACGGCATCTCTGTTGATGTATTCGAGTTTCGAAAGATACCCATTTTCAATCGTTGACTGAATTTCGGTCAGGTTTTTCAAAATGGACCTTTGATGAGCTGCAGTAATGTCGCCCTTTTCTGATCTGAATTGAATATCCGGGAAGCGAGCCTGAATCGAGGAGCGAAACGGAATTCGGCGTCTGGTGCCGTCGAAAAATTCATGATTCGGCCATGAACGTGCCGCATCAATCATTTTTCTTGATGTGAATGGAAAGTATATGTTTGATATTGGTAGATGGTTCGATTGGAAGCTATTTTGATAAATTGCTGACAAAATCCATCTCTCATGGATATCGTCAGATGGGGTGTTTCTCTTTTTTGATGTATTGGCTAGATTTTTAAGTTCGGTGGAAAATAACGACGAATCTTGAGGATGTAATGTTTTGCGTCTTGAGAGGATTCCTGAAAATACAAGCATCGGTGTTCCGATGTTTGTTAGTTTTGCTAAATGGTCGAGCTTGCGGAGCGCCGTGCGTGGACCATATTTCTTTAGAATTTGACGTAAAATTTCAGAAGGTGGGGGATCGAGAAAAAGATGATCACCCCCGTGACCGTCGAAAACGCCAACTGTGGAGCATTCGGTTTCTGCCAACATATCCAGAATGGTTCGCTCATAAAAATTATCGAACGCTGTTGCGGTGGATGGTAGTGGCCGAATGAAAGATGACGGAGTAAGAGAAACTAATTCGTCTGGAGCGATGGTTGAGACAACATGTCGAACTCCCAGGGCGTTGGTGATTGATTTCGCATGCTCGACATCATGAGGTGAGCTACTATTGGTTGCATGCCACGTGACGGCAACTATATTTTTAGGATCGCGAAATTCCATAAGGCCATACAGGATTGCACTTGAATCCGTTCCTCCAGAAAAATTAACCATTACAAGCTCGTGGCCATGACTATAATCTTGCAGGGTTTTCAAGAACGAATCCGCGATATCAATCCGGGTATTGCTTTCTCTCAGGCAGGGATATTCGAACTCAGGTTCGTTATTGGCATTATTCCTGATGCGGGAAATTTTTATGGTTCCTCCTGGTGGAAGCGAAAAAAGTCCTTTCCATATCGTGCGGAATGAATAATTTTCATCACCCATGAGGGAGGCCGCGACGGAATCGAGGTCGATTGTCCGGGGGCTCAAGCCATATATTTTTCTCAGATCGGTGGATAGATGCACCGATGCTGCATCTTCCGAAAGAAATATTGTGCTTTTATTGAAGGGATCGCTGGTAATGGATATGATCTGTGGATTCCCGGAAATGCAAGCTGCAATTTTCAGGGTTTCGTTGGAAAGTGATTTGATATTTACGTTGATGTTGATTTTTTGCAGATGTTTTCTCTCAATTAATCTGAATGATTCATTGGTGTCTATGATTTTGTAGTTGCCGATCATTTTTTTGCGTGCGATGTTTTTCCCGCACCCGTAGCCCAAGGTGCGGGGGATTATTGTGCAATCACCACCTCAACAGATATTGTCTGCCATTTGGTGAGTGGTCGTTTTCAAAATGGCACGAACGTGCCAAATGGAATGGGCCCCATATCGGCAAAGCTCCGGTAAACCGTATACCGACCTTCGATGTTGGGGCCGCCGCCTTGGCCTCTCGTGACCTTTGAGGCGCGAAGGAACACAATTCTTTCGAAGCATTTCAAATTGGACATGGTCATTTTTATCTCGGAAAGGTTATCGGATGAATGACTGAATGAAGATGCAAATCAGAATCATTCGTAGTTATCCTAACTTCGATGAAATTTTCAGTCAACAGCTCATCTCCAGTCGCTTAATGACGTTCGCCGAGGTTGAAGAGGGCGTGCATGTGCCAAGGCGTGAGGGCTGCGTAGTCGTAGTCGGTTGCTGCTCGCCGCAGTCGCTGATGAAATCGGGGCGTCAGCTGCGACAGTTTGCATCGAATCAAATCATCTACTGCGACAGTTTGCGTCGATTTGTGCGTGGTTATTTGATACGACTGATTCCAATGCCTAAATCGAACTCGGCGTCAGATGTAGTTACCCGGCAATCCAGTTTGAACGGTGCGTCTTGATGTGCTTACCGTTGATTACCGAGGCTGCTGCTCCGAGCGCCCTCACTCGTTGCTCGTCGGCGGCAAAGAGGATTCAGCTGGCCATTTTCTGCATGGGGCGGATCGCGCTGGGGATTGTGAGTCGCGCAGATTGCCCCGAGGTCGGCCGCTCGCCGATGCGTGTGCAGGCCAGATCGAGCGGCGCGATCGCCTGCGTTGAGCCCCGTGAGGCGGTGCCTGTTCGATCGTCGAGTGCCTGGTGTTCCGCATCTTTTCAGCGGCGATGTTGCCGTCGGGCTGCACGACGGTCCTGTCATCGGCGACGGTTTTGTTGCGTGCCTTGAGGATTGCGGCCAGCGCCGTCCGGCCGACGGCGCACTCGATTGCGGTCTGGATCTGGTCGTGCGGGTAAAGGGCGAGTTCGCGTTCACCCAGGCGGGCGGCAGCAAATCGCAGCGCGTCTTGCTGGGCAATTGGCGCCGATGTCAACCGGGACGGTGACGGCCGAGCAAGATCGACCAACCTCGGCATTTGTGAGGTTGCCGTGGACAAGGCGATTCCCTTGAGGCGTCTCGTTGCACGAGAGTCGGCACCACGCTGGAACGTTAGATACCAGTTGGCTGAACGAGATGTGATCTGGGTCGCAAGCGTGGCGCCGCGGCATCTTGACTGAATATGGCAGCAGTCAGCGTGGGTTCGGAGCCGACGCGCCGGATCAATCGTGTGATGCCGCACGCGGCGCCAGACGACGGCCGAACCGGGGGCTCGCCCATTGACGGCGCGTACGGCGCGCTGGGCTGGTTACGCTGTCAGCCAACACAATGCGAACGCATCGGGCAGATCTTCGATTGAGGCAATACGGTTGGCCGGCTTCGCCGGGCGATGTATCGCGATCGTGAGCGAGTCGAGCAATTGTTCCTGACGACACGGACGGCCTATAACCTCACTCGCATGCGTATGCTCGCCGCCAAAGTGATGTAGAGATGCAGATCGCCAAGGCGATGATCCAAGTTCCGCCTGCATTCCGAATGTTCGGCATCAAATCGACATGAACCCAGCTGGAGCGGCGGCCTTTGGGGAAGGCATGCCAACGCATCGGCGAGCTATATTTCACCAGCCCGCCCCTCACGCCACCACCTATCCCGGCGGCGTCACCGCGCTCACACCGTGGCGCCGACGCGGAAGAACGCCACCGCCTCGGTCAGATGCCGCCCCTGGCCTTCGAGCGACTTCGACGCCGCCGCCGCTTCCTCGACCAGCGCCGCGTTCTGCTGCGTGACGGAGTCCATCTGCGTGATGGCGAGGTTGACCTGCTCGATGCCACGGCTCTGCTCGTGCGACGCCGAGGCGATCTCGCCCATGATGTCGGTCACGCGCGCCACCGCCTGGGTCACCTCGGACATGGTCGCGCCGGCCGTGGTCGCGAGCGACGAGCCTTCCGCGATCTTGCGCACCGATTCGCCGATCAGCTCCTTGATCTCCTTGGCCGCGCTCGACGAGCGCTGCGCGAGCGAACGCACCTCGCTGGCCACCACCGCGAAGCCGCGTCCCTGCTCGCCGGCGCGCGCCGCTTCCACCGCCGCGTTCAGCGCCAGGATGTTGGTCTGGAACGCGATGCCCTCGATGATGCCGGTGATGTCGGCGATGCGCGTGGAACTGGCGCTGATGTCGCCCATCGTGCTGACCACCTGGCCGACCACCTGGCTGCCCTTCACGGCCACCGCCGAGGCGTTGGTCGAGAGCATGCTGGCCTGCTGCGAGTTCTCGGCGTTCTGGCGCACGGTGGACGTCAGCTGCTCCATGCTCGATGCGGTTTCCTGCAGCGAGGCGGCCTGCTGCTCGGTGCGCGCGGACAGGTCGACGTTGCCCGAGGCGATCTGGCTCGAACCGGTCGCGATGCCGTCGGCGGCCGAGCGCACCTGGCCGATCAGGTCGACGAGGCTGGCCTGCATCTGCGCCATCGAGGCCAGCACGCTGCCCTCGGGCGCCTGTTCGCCGCCCGCCACGCGGCTCAGGTCGCCGTCGGCCACGCGGCGCGCCACGGCGTTCAGGTCGTCCGGCTCGGCGCCGAGCGAGCGCATCAGGCCGCGCGTGATCAGCAGCCCCGCGATCACCGCCATTGCGATCGCCGCGAGGCAGGTCGACACCAGCAGGTTGCGCTGCAGCGCGTAGTGTTCCTCGGCCTCGCGCAGCATGCCGTCGGCGCGCTCGCGCGCGGACGCCTGATAGGTGTCGGTGGCCTTGACCAGCGCGGCCAGCAGCGGCCGGCACTCGTCGTTGATCTTGGTGATCGCGTCGTCGCGCTTGCCGGCCACGGCGAGATCGACGATCCCCTGGGCGACCGGAGTATAGGCGGTCTCGATCCGGTTGATCTCGGCCACCAGCGCGCGTGCCTTCTCGCTGGTGTCCGAGCCGTTCGCGATCATCGTATTGAGTTTCGAGAGGCTCGACTCGACGTCCTGCTGGGCCTGCGCCTCCACCTGCTTTTCCAGCTCGAAATCGGCGGGGCGCACGGCGAGTGCCATATTGCGCGCCGCGATGGCGCGCCGGTCCACGGCGTTGCGCACCTGCTGCGCCGTCAGCGCGCGCGCGTTGACGCCGGATACGAAACGCACGAAGCGATCGTTGGCGCTGCCAAGCATCGCCAGCGAGATCCCCGATACGATCGCGACCACGGCCGCCAGCACGGCGAACGCGCCGTAGAGTTTTGCCTTGACCGACATCTTCTTATTACTCATACCAATAGATTCCGGATAGCTTGTCCGAGACGTGAAGGAAATTCTCTCAATGCCGACGCGCTCGGTTTGTCGGTCGTGGCGATGAAGGCCATCTGATAAGCAATAACGGCGCGCGGCGATGCAGGTTTAGCCGCGCAAAGGTTTGCGTTTCGATTTGTCTTTATTTAACAATGTTACGGTTGCGCACGGGGCGCGTTGTCATCTTCGTGTGGACAGGAACGACCGTGAAAAAGCCGTGTGACGGCGGCGAATGCGGCTGGGGCGAGGCCGATTCGGCCAGTTTTGTCGAATGCGCCGCGCGGGATCGCCGGCCGCGCGGCGCGCGTCTCGTGCAGATGGCGTCCGCGCGCGCGTGGCCGCCGCCGTGTCAGGTGGCGCAACACGGTGAAATGCCGTGCAATGCCGTGCAATACGCCGTAACGTTGCGCGCCTGACGGACCTAACGCGCCTTCGTGCGGCGCGCTTTCTTCGGGGCGCCGGCCGTGGCGCGCGGCGCATCCTTCTGCGTCGAGGCCGCGTCGCCATGCAGGTCCTCGAGCCACGACAGCGCGTCGGCATAGGCGAGGAACTGCCGCAGATAGTCGGGCGACAGCTCGCGCATCAGCAGCAACGCGCGATGCACGAGGCTGCTCGAATTGAGCGGCCCGGCGTTCCTCGGCACGCGGTCGAGCGACTGCTGCACCTGCTGGTCGGCGCTCAGCTTCGACCAGACTTCACGGAAATAATCGAGCAGTTCGGCGGGCGGCGCGCGGCGTGCGGCGCGCGCGACGTCGTCATGCAGGGCCGCGAATGCATCACGCGGCGGCCGCGCTTCGGCGGGTGCGGCGGCCATGGGTTCGTGCGATGCCTCGCGTTCGACGATTGCCGCGTAGGCGGCGAGCAGGGCGTCGAGCCGCGCGTCCAGCACGCGCCGCGTCGCGCCCGCATGCGTGCTGGCGCGCCGTGCCAGCGCGTCGAGCGCGGCGAAACGCACGGGCGCGAGCCGGTCGGCGCCGTCCGCGCGCCACCCGGCGAGCCGGGCCTCGATCGCGGCGGAGCCGAGCGGCGCCGCGTCGGGCGCCGAGGCCTCGTCGTGTCCGGGCGGGAACGCGTCACTCATGCGTGTTGCCCGTCGCGGCGGTGGGCTGCGAAGCGGCCGAAGCAGGCGCGGCGGCCGCCACCGAACTCGTCGGGCGCGGCACCGCGGCGATCTCCACGCGGCGGTTCCGCGCGCGGCCCGCCTCGTCGGCGTTCGAGCTGACCGGCTGCTCGGAGCCGAACGCCGCCGCGAACACCGAGGCGGCGGGCACGCCGGCGTCGATGAACGCGCGCGTGACCGTCAGCGCGCGCTCGGCCGAGAGTTCCCAGTTGTCGGCGAAACGATGGTTGCCGGCGTGGACCTGCTGGTCGTCGGCGAAACCGCTGACCATCAGGATCTGGTCGCGATCGCGCAGATAGGCGCTCAGCGGCCCGGCGAGGCTGCGCAGCAGCTCGCTGCCCTGGGGCTGCAACTGGTCGGAATTCACGGCGAACAGCACGTTGCCGCTGATGCCGATGCGGCCGTCCACCAGCGTCACGCGGCCGGCCGCGAGCGGGCCGGCCAGCGCCTGTTCGAGCGTCTTGCGCCGCTGCGTTTCGAGCTGCCGCTGCTTCACCTCGTCGGCGAGCCGCGACGAGGCTTCGAGCTGCATCCCGATCACGCCGACCAGGATCAGCACGAACGCGCCGAGCAGTGCCGCCATCAGGTCGCCGAACGCGGCCCAGACGGGCGCGGTCGGCTCCACGCCGCCTTCGATCTCGTCGTTCATGCCGCGTTCGTCCCGCCGATGCGCTGCAGGTTGTCGACGATCTGCTTCTGCGAGAGCAGGCTCAGGTCGATCACGTCCTTGGCCTGCGCGACGTAGTAAGCGAGCTGCTCGTCACTGCGCGTGAGCGACTGGTCGAGCGCCGCTTCGATGCGCTGCAGCTGCGCCATCAACTGCTCGTTGGTCGCGCCGAACTGCTGCACGGCCTGGCCGAACGCGTCGGCCAGGCTGGCCATCTCGACCGCGCTGCCGGTGACTTGCGCGGCCACGCCGTCGAGCGCCTGCGCGCCGGCCGCGACCTGCTCGTCGAAGCGCGTGCCCACGCGCTCCATCAGGCCGGCAGAGGTCTGCACCAGCGCGTCGATCGCGTCGCGCTGCTCGGTGCTGGCATGGCTGACGGCGTCGAGCAGCGTGGCGACGGTCGAGAGCAGGCGCGAGCGTTCCTCGAGCATCGCGGTGTCCTGCACCATGCTCTCGGAGAGCTTGCGGCGCAGCTCGCCGACGATCTCCGCGGCGGCGCGCGGCGCGTCGGCGGCCGCGTCGGCCAGGCGTGCGATCTCGGCGATCGTGCCGTTCGCGTGCGTTTCGGTGTGGGCGGCGATGTCGGCGGCGGTTTTCGCGAGCGTGTCGCAGATGGTTTGCTGGCGGTCGGCCGCTTCGGTCGAAGCCGCCTTCCAAGCCGAGGCGTTGGCCTCGGCTGCGCGTGCGATTTCGGCGATGGTGCCGCTGGCGTGCGCTTCGGTTTGCGTGGCGATCTCGTCGGCCGTTTTCGCGAGCGCATCGCAGATGGCTTGCTGACGCTCGGTGGCTTCGGTCGATGCGGCTTTCCAAGCCGATGCATTGGCTTCCGCCGCACGCGCGATCTCGGCGATGGTGCCGCTCGCCTGCGCTTCGGTTTGCGTGGCGATCTCGCCGGCCGTTTTCGCGAGCGCATCGCAGATAGCTTGCTGACGCTCGGTGGCTTCGGTCGATGCGGCTTTCCATGCCGATGCGTTGGCTTCCGCCGCGCGCGCGATTTCGGCGATGGTGCCGCTTGCGTGTACTTCGGTATGCGCGGCGATCTCGCCGGCGGTCTTCGCGAGCGCATCGCAGATGGCTTGCTGACGCTCGGTGGCTTCGGTCGATGCCGCCTTCCAAGCCGACGCATTGGCCTCAGCCGCGCGCGCGATCTCGGCGATCGTGCCGCTCGCCTGCGCTTCGGTATGCGCGGCGATCTCGCCGGCGGTCTTCGCGAGCGCATCGCACACGGCTTCCTGACGCTCGGCCGCCTGCGTACTCGCCGCGAGCCACGCGGCCGACGCCGTGTCGGCCGCCCGCGTGATTTCGGCGAGGGTGCGCGCGGCCTGCGTCTCGGCCTGCGCCGCGATGCCGTGCGTGGTCCGTTCGAGCGCCTCGCCGAGCGCCTGCTGCCGCTCGGCGGCCTGCGCGCTCGCGGTCTGCCACGCGGCGGACGTGGTGGCGGCGGCGCGCGCGATTTCGGCGAGCGTGCGGCTGGTCTGCGTCTCGGCCTGCGCGACGAGGGTGCCGGCGGTCCGTTCGAGCGTCGCGCAGACGGCCTGCTGCTGCTGCGCCGCCTGCGCGTTGAGCGTATGCCATTCGCCGCGCAGCGCCGCGCCGAGCGCCGCGAGTTCGGCCGTCCAGGCCTTGAGGCGCGTGTCGTCACGCTCGGCGAGCCGCGCCTGCCAGTCGGCCTGCGCCGTGCCCAGCTCGTGCAGCAGCCCGGCCGCCTGCCGCTCGAAGGTGTCGGCCGCGGCCGCGAGTGCCTGCCGCTGGTCGCCGGCCAGCTTCTCGCCGGTCTGCTCCTGGCGCGCCAGCGCGGCCTGCCACGCCTGCGAGATGCCGTCCGCGGCCGTCGCCTGCTGCGTGCCGACCTCGCGCAGCAGGGCCGTCGAGCGCGCCTCGAAGCTGCGGTTGAAGCCATCCAGCGCGCCGCGCAGGTCGTGCGCGAGCGTGTCGCCCCAGCGGCGCTGCGCGTCGAGCGCCTCGGTCCAGATCCCGGCCACGCGCGTGGCGTTGGCCTCGAAGCCGGTGGTGAGGCCGTCGAGCTGGCGCTCCACGGCCTGCGTCAGCGAGCCGTGCAGGGCGGCGCTTTCGCGCGCGAGGCCGGCCATGGCAGCCTCCACCACCGGCGCGATCGCCGCGCCGGCGGCGCGCGCGCTGTGCTCGGCGCTGGCCGTCAGGGCCTCGCCGAGCGTGGCGGCCAGACGCGTGTAGCTGGCCTCGGCATTGGCGAGGAACGCTTGCTGGCCGGCCATCTGATGTTCGCCGAGCGTCGTGCTCTGGCGCTCGATGCCGGCGATCAGGGTTTCCAGGCGCGCGACCAGCGTGGGCAGCGCCTCGGCCTGCCGCTGCATCATCAGGAAGCCGGCCTCGCGCTGCTGCGCCTGCGTGAACGGGCGCAGCGTGGTGGCCAGCTGCGCGTCCAGGCGCTGGGCGACTTCGAGCCGCTCGCGGCGGCACAGCGCCGAGAGCAGCCCGAGCATCGCGGAACTCGCGACGCCGGCGATCGAGGTGCCGAACGCGAAGCCGAGCCCGCGGATCGGCGCATAGAGCGCGACGCGGATCGCGTCGAGGCCGGTGGCGCCGTCGAGCGCCGCGCTGGTGCCGCGCAGCGTCGCCACCATGCCGAGCAGCGTGCCGAGCATGCCGAGCAGCACCAGCAGGCCGACCAGATACGGCGTCAGCGCGGGGCCGGGCAGCGCGGCGCGCTCGCCGTCGAGGCGCGCACGCACGGCGCCGCGCAGGCTCGGGTGCAGCGTGTCGAGCCAGGCCCCGGACGAGGCCGGCGCGGCGGGCAGGGAAAGCGCGCGCGCGAGGTTCGCGGTGGCCTGCCGGTAGCGGTGCAGCTCGAACGCGCCGCCCGCGTAGCAGGCCGCGATCAGGGCCGTGACGGCCAGCGCCAGCGGATTGGTGGCGAGGTAGCCGGCGCCGATCCAGCACACCACGGCGAGGCCGGCGAGGAATACAACGAAATCGATACGAAGTCTGGACATAAGGTTTGCGTTAGCGGGTGTGCAGGGCCGCGAGCAGCCCCTCCACCGGTTGGAACCGAACCTCCAGTTCGGCGAGCAGGACGCTCTGCAGATCCTTGCGGAAGGTGTCGAGCCAGGCGAGCGGCGCGGGCGCGCCGGCCGACGCGGCCGGGCCGCCGGGGGCCGCATTGTCGGCACCGGACTGTCCGGCTGCCGGTGCCGGCTCGACCTGATCCGCTTGATCGCCTTTACCGCTTTGATCGCTTTGATCGGCTTGTTCAGTCTGGGCGGCCAGCGCCTCGCGGCGCAGGCGCTCGAAGCGCGCCGCGAGCCGGCCCGGCACGGCGCCGAACAGGCTGCGCTCGCGCGCGGCGAGCGAGCGCTCCATCGCCGCGTCGAGCACGGCGAGCCGCGCCATTGCCGGCGAACTCGCGGCGAGCCGGCCGCGCAGGAACGTGCGCAGGTCGCCGATATCGCTGTCCATCAGCTGTTGCAACGCGAGGTAGCTCTGGCGATAGACCGCGAAATCGGCGTCCGTGGCGGGGGTGTCCGGCGCCGGCCGGTGTTGCGCGCGCCGGGCGCCGAAGCCGGCCGCCGCGCCGCGCCGTACTGCCTGGGCGGGCGCCAGCACGGGGTCGCCGGCGATCGCCGCCGACAGCGTGGCGCGCAGCTTCCGGCAGCGCTGCGCCGCTTCGTCGTCGCGCGCGCGTGCGCCGCCGGCCGGGGCGGGCGCCGGCGCGCCGAGCACCGACGACAGCGCGACCGCGTCGGTCCAGCTCAGCCATTGGCTGAGCCGGTCGGCCAGCGGCTGCTGGGCGGCCTGGGCCGGGAGCGGCAGCCCGGTGTCGCCGAGACTGGCCAGCAGACGGACGAGGGCGGGCGCACCGGAAAGCGTGCGCGGCGGGAAAGGCGGCATGCGGCAGGAAACGAAAAAAGGCAGCAGTTTACACGTCGGCGCGCGTGAGCTTGCGGTTTTGCTGCATCGCATGCTGTCGCGAGGCGCCGGCGGCGCCTGCCGCGGGCGGCCCGGCATGGCTTCGCGGCCGTTGCCGGGCCGCCGGAAGGCTGCCGGGCCGGCGCCGCTTGCTGCTAGACTCGGCGGACAGAACCAGAAGATCGGGAGCACGATGAGACTTCGGCCGGTGGGGACCTTCGCGGGCGTCTGGGGCGTGACGCTGGTGGCGATCGGATTCAATTTCCGCTGGGCGCACGCGCGCGGTTTCTCGATCCTGCACGGCTGGCCGGTTTCGCTCTGGAAGATCGTGACGGTCTCGCTGGCCTGCTGCCTCGTGCTGCTCGCGCTGTCCGGCATCGCCCGCTACGCGCGCGTCGCCGCCCGGCTGCGCTGCGCCGAGCTGGCCGCGGCGGTGTTCTGCCTGCTCACCATCGTGGTCTGGGCGCAGACCGTGTCGATCACCGAATACATCGGCATCGGGCTCGGCCTGCCGTCGAACGCGGCCCTGCTGGTGCGGCTCGACCACGCGCTCGGCTTCGACTGGCCGCGCGCGTACCGCTGGGTCGGCGCGCATCCGCGGCTGGAGACGGTGCTGCGCTGGGCCTACTTCAGCGCCTATTTCCAGCTGTTGGCGATTCCGTTCGTGCTCGCCGTCGCGCGCCGCGTCGAGGCGATCGCCGAATTCCTGGTGGTGCTGGTCGCCGCGTCGATCCTGCTGATGCTGATCTCGATCCCGTTCCCGGCCGAGAGCGCGTTCCTCTACTACGGCGTGACCGATCCCGGCACCTCGTCCACCGTGAGCCATTACGCGCCGCTGCGGCTCGGCGGGCTGCGGGCCGTCGATCCGTTCGCCGTGCAGGGGCTCGTCTCGATGCCGTCGTTCCACACCATGCTGGCGATGTTCTTCGCCTGGGCGGTGCGCCAGGTGCGCGGCGTGTTCCCGTTCGCGCTGGCGCTGAACGCGCTGATGATCGTGGCGACGCTGACCGTGGGCGGCCACTATCTGGTGGACCTGATTGCCGGGCTGGCCTGCGGCGCGGCGGTGATCGTCGGCGTGAGCTGGCTGCGGCGGCCCGCGCCGCGCCGGGTCACCAGGTCTTTTTCATGAACAGGCGCGCGAAGCCGGGCGGGTAGCCGGGCAACTCGGCGAAGCAGGTGTCGCCGAGCCGCTCGTAGAACGGCCGCGCCTGGAATTCGAAAGTGTCGAGCCACGCGGCATGGCAGCCGCGCGCGAGCGCTTCCTGTTCGGCCAACTGCATCAGGCGCGTGCCCACCCCCATGCCGCGCGCGGCTTCCGGCACCACCAGCAGTTGCGTGAACAACCAGCCGCAGCCGCGCGTGCCCCACCGGCCGCCGACCACGTCCGCGGCGGCGTCGCGCAGCATCACGACGAGCAGCCGGTTTCCGCTCGGACCGGCGCGGCCGTCGTTGTAAGCGACGAGCGGCGCGGCGATCTGCTTGCGGATGTGCTCGTCGGCGGTGTCGGTCAGCGTGAAGGTGTAGGTCATCGGAAGCACGGCGCGAACGGACGGAGGAGGGCGCGGCGGCGTGGCCGCGCCTGCCTGCCGCCGGCCGGTGACGGCAGGCGGACTATCATCTATAACCAATCGCGGCGCCGCCGGCAATGGTGGCAATGGCAATGACCCCGCCGCGAACTTCGTTTTCCCGTCGTTCCCGATCTGCTCGTGGGGCGAGCCTATCGGGTCCGATATATGATGCGCGGATCGCAACCTTCCGCGCATCGACAGGGACGCATATGAACCGCAAGGACAAGGCTGCCCAGGCCGACCCGGCCACCCCGAGGCTCGGCGATTTCCTCTGCTTCGCCGTCTATTCGGCGAATCTGGCGTTCGGCAAGGCCTACAAGCCGTTGCTCGACGAACTGGGCCTGACCTATACGCAATACATCACGCTGGTGGCGGTGTCGGAGGAAGAGGCGCCCACCGTCGGCCGTCTCGGCGAGAAGCTGTTCCTCGAATCGAACACGCTCACGCCGATCCTGAAGAAGCTCGAGGCGCTCGGCTATCTGCAGCGGCAGCGCGCGGCGCACGACGAGCGCCAGGTGCTGATCACCTTGACGAAAAAGGGCTGGCGGCTGCGCGAGGAACTCGCGCAGGTGAGCCTCGCCGAGGCCTGCGGCCTGACGCCGGACCAGGTCGAGCAGACCCGGCAGGCGGTGGTCGCGCTGCGCGACAACCTGGTCCGGTCGGTGCGCGCGGGCGGCCGGGAATCGTAGGTTCAATTGTAGGTTCGTGTATCGGGCGGCTGGTCCGATACCTGCCGTTTCAAGAATGGCCCCGGCGGAAACACCGGAGATACGTGGCGGCGTTCAAATCACTCCATGGCAGACGAATCACGCAACACCGGTCTGCCAGCCACCTTTTTCCCCTGAACGTCGGAGTCCATCATGAAAACGCTGTCCACCGCTGTTGCCGCACTCGTCCTCGTCTCGTCCGCTTCGGTCTTCGCGAAGCCGGCGCCCGCCCCGCAACCCGCCGTGCAACCGGCCCAGGGCCAGCGTGTCGCGTCGGCCGATGCGCCGGGGCTCACGCGCCAGCAGGTTCGCGACGAACTGGTTGCCGCGCAGAAGAGCGGCGAACTCGACCGGCTGAACGATCTGTATCGCGGCAGTTGAGCTGGTGAAAGCCGTCGGGCCGGAGAGAGCGTGAATCCGCGATTTCGACGGCGATTATCGGCCTGATTCATCGCCCGAAAACGTTTTACCGGAACATGGCGCCATTCCCGATTATCACGGGTTGGCGCCATTTCTCATTGGGGCGTCCGGATTTCCGTTGCAGGACATTGTGGCCGAAACGTTAAAGTTTCCGGGCAGGCTACCGTAAGAGCAATAGAAGGCGTTCGCCATCCGCTATCATGCGGCCGCTGGCGTCCTGACCAGAACCGCGCCGGGGGCGACAGGCGGCATACCTGTCACGGAATGACACCAAGACCAATCAAGCATGAAATCAAGAATCGCGCTTTGCCTGCTGGGCATCACGCTGTCCACCTGGGTATATGCCGGCGAATCGCCGTCGGGCATTATGTCGATCATCAGCGATATTCCGACGATGTGTTTCGTTTGCGCCAATATCGGCCTCACGATTTATTTCGGCTATATCCGCTTCGATCGTTTTGCCGTGGTTCACGGTCCGGAAGTGCTGACCACGGTCGGCATTCTCGGCTGCTTTCTCAGCATTGCCCTGGCGCTTCTGCATTTCGACGCCACCGATGTGTCCGACAGCGTGCCGCATCTGCTGGAAGGGGTGAAGACGGCGTTCTGGGCGTCGGTGAGCGGCGTGGCCGGCTCGCTGGTGCTGCGCTACCGGCACTACACGCGCAAGACGCCGATTCCGCAGGCTGAAGGGGCGCCAAAATCGGCCACGCTCGACGACGTGGTGGCGGCCACCCAGGCGCTGCAGCGCAGCCTGTCGGGCAGCGAGGAAGGCAGCCTGCTGTCGCAGCTCAAGCTGATGCGTCAGGAGCAGGGCGACGAGTTGCGCGCGCTGCGCGGCTCGTTCGACACGTTCGCCCAACGCATGTCGCAGGACGGCTCGAAGGCGCTGATCGAGGCGCTGAAGGAAGTGATCCGCGATTTCAACGCGAAGATCAGCGAGCAGTTCGGCGAGAATTTCCGGCACCTGAACGCGGCCGTCGAGAAGCTGGTGGTCTGGCAGCAGCAGTACAAGGACGAGCTGGACAAGCTCCAGGCGCTGCAGAAGACCTCCGCCGACGATCTGCGTGACGCCGCGGCGGGCCTCGGCGTGTTCATCGACAAGGCGGCCGGCTTCGCGGGCACCGCCGCCGCGCTCGAAAACACGCTGCGCGCGCTGGCGCAGCAGCATCAGCAGATCGACGCCTCGCAGCGCTCGATGGCCGAGGTGCTGCTGCAGATGAAGGATGTCACGCCGCAGTTCTCGCGCAAGGTCGACGAGATGACCGACTCGATGAAGCAGGGCGTGGCGAAGGTGCAGGCCGACGTGTCCGAGGTGGTGAGGAACCTCGGCACGCAGATGCAGGCGTCGTCGTCGGACATGAAGCAGCTGCTCACCGAGACGCTGCGCAAGTCGCAGACCGACGTGAACGAGAGCCTGACGCGCTCGATGGAAGCCGTGCGGCAGAGCGTGGTGGCGCTCGACACGGGGCTGCAGGAGGAACTGAACAAGAGCCTCGAATCGCTCGGCAGGCAATTGGCGTCGCTGTCGGAGAAGTTCGTGGCCGACTACACGCCGCTCACGGACCGCCTGCGCGAAGTCGTGCGCATCGCCGGCACGGCCTGAGGTGAGGCATGGATTCCGAACAGGGCAACCAGTCGTACTGGATTCCGATGGCCGACCTGATGACCGGCCTGATGCTGGTCTTCATGCTGCTGACGGCCGCGTTCATGCTGCGCGTCGAGAAGACCACCACGCTCGTCGTCAAGGAATACGAGGCCACCAGGAAGGACCTGCAACTGGCCTTGCAGAAGGAGTTCGCGAAGGATCTCAAGCAGTGGAACGCGCAGATCCTCGGCGACATGACGATCCGCTTCAACGATCCCACCGTGCTGTTCGCGACCGGCTCGGCCGAGCTGCGCCCTCGTTTCAAGGACGTGCTGAGCCAGTTCTTCCCGCGCTACGTGGCGCTGCTGACGTCCGGGCAATACCGTGACGCGGTGAAGGAAATCCGCATCGAGGGCCACACGAGCGCCGCCTGGACCGGCACGACCGACGAGAAGACCGCCTACTTCCGCAACATGGAACTCTCGCAGGCGCGCACGCGCAGCACGCTCGAATATCTGCTGTCGCTGCAGGCCGTGCAGCCGAAGGACAAATGGCTGATCCAGCACGTGACCGCCAACGGCTTGTCGTCGTCGCACCCGATCTCGTTGGACGCGCATTCGGCCGCCGCGCAGCTGGCCAACCAGCGTGTCGAGTTCCGGATCGTCACGAACGCGAGCGACAAGATGGACCTGATCGCCGAGGGGCTGCGCGGCAAATGAGCATCAAGCTACCGGATTTCCTGGCGTGGCCGTCGCTGAACCGGCTGCGCGACCGCATGGGCGCGCCGCTCGTCGAGCGGTTCGGGGTGCAGCAGGCGAGTACGGAGATCGAAGCGCTGTTGAGGGAGCGACTGAAAAGCTCGGGCGTGGACGTAACGCTGGACCAGATCGAGGTGCTCGACGATGGCACGCTCGCCTACGGTAATCACCGGATCCTGCTCTACATTCGCGACGTCTCGACCAACCACACGCCGCGATACCACATTGCCGACTGCCGGACGCTTCAGGCTGCACGGGAGAATCAGCGTTTCGAACGGTATGTCGGCGCCAATCCGGATTCCGATTCGTTTCTCGTGAATTACACGAAAAGCGGCGCCGGGCCTCGGCACGAACGATTGAACGTATGCAAGAACTGCCTGGAACGGATCGATTGGGACGATTACCGTGGGGCCGCGTATGGCAGGCGCGATGCGATTTTCCGGCAGTTCACGCTTGCTGATTTCTTCACGCGGTACCCGCGCGATCTATTCTCGCGCCGGCCGAAGCATTCCGCGGAAACCGCGCCATCCAATGTCTATCCGCCCGATTGGCAAGAGATATCGAAGCGGGTCCGGCACGAGCGCGGCTACCGCTGCCAGAAGTGCAGCACGGTATTGGCAAATGCCGATTCCCATTTCCTGCATGTCCATCATCGCAACGGACTGAAGTACGACAACGCTCCACGCAATCTCGAGGCACTGTGCATCGGTTGTCACTCGGACAAACCCAAGCACGAGCATCTGAAACTTACCGACGACTATCGGGCGTTTCAGGCGCGCTATCGCGAGTCACCCTGAGGCTCGGCCCGGCATGAACGCGCGCCGGCGCGCGCCGCCGGCCCTGACCGCGCGCGCCGGAGCTCCCCTCAACGCACCGTCAGCGTGACGTCGATGTTGCCGCGCGTGGCCTTCGAATACGGGCAGGTCTGATGCGCCGCCTCGACGAGCGCCTGCGCGACGTCGTGATCGAGCCCCGGCAGGCTGACGTTCAGGCGCGCGGCGATGAAATATTGGCCGTCGGTCGTGCCGAGATCGATCTCGGCGTCGAGCGCGGCGTCCGCCGGCATCGTGACGCCGAGCCGGTGCGCCGCGAGCTGCATCGCCCCAATGAAGCAGGCCGACCAGCCGGCCGCGAGCAGTTGCTCCGGATTGGTGCCGGCGCCCGGGCTGCCCGGCGCGGACAGCCTGACGTCGAGCCGGCCGTCCGGGCTCACGGCCGCGCCGTCGCGGCCGCCGGTGGTGTGGGTCTTGCCGGTGTACAGAACGTTCTCGATCGTGCTCATTGCGTGCTCCTGGTGACATACGAAAGGTTCGGGATGCGTGACCGGCGCATGGCCGTCGCGTGCCGGCGGGTTCGCCCGTCGCCCGCACGGGATGCGAGGCCATCGCGCGTCCGCCGATGGCTGCCGTCCGGCGCGGCGCTCCACGGCTCCGGAGCGCGCCTCGTTCGGCATGACGGGATTGGAACAGCGGCGTTTGTATGGTTTGTTTCGGGCCGGCCGCGATTTGCATGGCCATGTATCGCTCGCGTGGTGCGATACAGAGCGATACAGAGCAGTCCAGCCATGCGGCGGCGGGGCCGTCCCGCCGCGTCCGTGCCTCGGCCGGGGCGTTCGCGGTCAGGCGGGGGTCCGCCGCCGGCCTGCGCTAGAATGACGCTTCATTACGATCTCATCGAGTGATGTCGTTCGACCCGGGAGCCGGCCCGACAGCCCGCGCGCGTCGCGGCCGGGCGCTCGGCGCCGCCGGTCCCGTCAGCCGCATCCGGTTCGCCCGATCCACCACCTTCCACGATGTCCACGAGCAAGGCACGACTCACCGACGCCATCCTCGCGCTGGCCTTTGTTGGCGATCTGAGCATGGGCCGCTCGACCGATCATTCCCGCCGCACCGCCTGTCTGGCCGGGTGGCTGGCTGCCGCGGCCGGCGCCGACGAGGCCGGCTGCAACCACGCGCGCGCGGCGGCGATGCTGCGCTGGTCCGGCTGCACCGCGAACGCGGGCGGCTTCGCCGAGCTGCTCGGCGACGACGTCGCGGCGCGCGAGGCGATGCTGGCGCAACGGCTGCCGCCGCTCGCGCCGCAGGCGCAGCCGCTGCTCCTGCCGCTCGCGCAGATCCACTGCGAGATTTCCGGCGACATCGCGGTCACGCTCGGCATGCCGGCCGAGGTGGTGGCGGCGCTGCGCGGGATCTTCGAGCGCTACGACGGCAACGGCGTGCCGCAGCGGCTCGCCGCCGACGCGATTCCGCAGGCGGTCTATCTCGTGAATCTGGCGAGCGACCTGGAGATCCTGGCCGGCGCGCACGGCCGCGAGCCCGCTCGCGACTACCTGCGCGCGCAGGCCGGCACGAAATACCCGGCCGCGCTGGCCGAGCTGACGCTCGCGCATGCCGACGCCTGGCTCGACGCACTCGACGAGGGCGACCCCGACACGTCCGGCTGGCACTTTGCCGACCATCAGGCCACGGCCCACGTCGAACTGAGCCTGCTGGCCGACGTCACCGAACTGAAGCTGCCCTGGCTGGCCGGTTACGCACGGCGCGTGGCGGGCCTCGCGTCGCGCACCGGCGAGCGGCTCGGGCTCGACGCCGATACCTGCGCGCAGCTCGAGGCGGCCGCGCTGCTGCACGGCATCGGCCGCGCGGCGCTGCCGAACCGGCTGTGGGAGACGCCCGGCCGGCTGTCGAGCGACCAGTGGGAGCAGATCCGGCTGGTGCCGTACTGGACCGCGCGTGCCGCCCAGCAGATCGCCGGCCTGCGCGAGGCGGCCGAACTGGCCTCGCATGCCTACGAGCGGCTCGATGGCAGCGGTTATTTCCGCGCCATGTCGGGCGCCGCGCTCGACCTGCCGCGGCGCGTGCTGGCCACCGCCGTCGCGTTCCAGGCGCTGCTGGAGGCGCGGCCGTGGCGGCCGGCCCACGCGCTCGACGCGGCGGCCGCGCTGCTGCATGGCGAGGCGGCCGCCGGGCGCTTCGATGCCGAGGTGGTGGCGGCCGTGGTCGCGACGGCGGGCGGCACGGTGCCGGCGCCGCGGCGCGGCCCGACGCTGCTTTCGCCGCGCGAGGTCGAGGTGCTGCGCCAGATCAGCGCCGGACTCAGCAACAAGGAGGCCGCGCGCATGCTCGACCTGAGCCCGAGCACGGTGCGCACGCACATCGAGAGCATCTTCCGCAAGCTCGAATGCTCGACGCGCGCGGCGGCCACGCTGAAGGCGCTGACCACCGGTCTGCTGTAGGCGGGAGAAGCCGCGCGACGCGGCGCGCGGCCGGAAGGGAAGCGGGACGGCGCAAGGCCGTCCGCGAACGATGGATGGAGCGACCGGCGAGCGGAGCGCGCGGCGCCGGCTCCTGCACCGGATGCCGCGCCGTGAACGGCGGCCCGCCACCGACACTCCAGCACCGCGAAGCCGACGCACCACGAAGCCGACGCACCACGAAGCCGACGCGCCGCGAAGCCGTCGAAGCAAGCCACCGTGCCGGTCCGGCACCCGCATGCAGCGGGCCGGACCGGCATCGGTCCAGACGTCAGGCCGCGGCGCGGCCCGCCTGCGAGCGGCTCGCCGGCGTCAGCGCCGAGACGATGAAGGTCGTCACGATGTTGATCACGAGCGCGATCAGGCCGATGTAGAACGTGTACGACGCGGCGCCGAAGTGCAGCGTGTACACCGGCTTGAGCCCGGTCGAGGTCGCGAGGCCGGTGCCCACCACGATCCCGATGAACCAGCCGACCAGCAGGCCCGTCGAGCTGAGGCGGCGCGTGTACATCGACAGCACCACGGCCGGCAGGATCTGCAGGATCCACACCCCGCCCAGCAGCTGCAGGTCGATCGCGTACTGCGTGGGCAGCACGACGATGAACACCAGCGCGCCGAACTTCACCACCAGCGAGACGATCTTCGCCGTCGAGGCCTCGCCCGCCGACGACTGGTTCGGCGCCACCAGCGGACGCCACAGGTTGCGCGTGAACAGGTTCGCGGCACCGATCGACATGATGGCGGCCGGCACCAGCGCGCTGATCGCGATCGCGGCGGCGGCGAAGCCGACGAACCACGACGGGAACAGCGTGCGGAACAGCGTCGGCACGACGTCGCTCGGCGAGCTCACGTGGACCCCGGCGGCGATCGCCATGTAGCCGAGCAGCGCGATCAGGCCGAGCAGCAGCGTGTAGATCGGCAGGAAGATCGCGTTCTTGCGCACCGTGTTGGCCGACGCCGACGAGAGCACCGCCGTCATGGTGTGCGGATACATGAAGCCGGCCAGCGCCGAGCCGAGCGCCAGCGTCGCGTAGGCCGTGAACTGGGTCGGCTTGAGCAGCAGGCCGGTCGGGCCGCCCTTGGCCGTGAAGTAGGTATCGGCCGCCTGGAACACGTGCGCGTAGCCGCCGAGCTTCACCGGAATCAGGCACACGGCCGCGATCACCACGATGTAGATCATGATGTCCTTCACGAACGCGATCATCGCCGGCGCGCGCAGGCCGCTCGTATAGGTGTAGAGCGCGAGGATCAGGAACGCGATCACGAGCGGCAGCTCGCCCGTCACGCCGAGCCCCTTGATCACCACCTGCATGCCCACCAGCTGCAGCGCGATGTAGGGCATCGTCGCGACGATGCCGGTGACCGCCACCGCGGCCGGCAGCCACTTGCCGCCGAACTCGCCATGCACGTAATCGGCCGCCGTGATGTGGCCTTTCGCGTGCGCGATCTTCCAGAGCCGCGGCATCACCAGGTACACGAACGGATAGACGATGATCGTGTAGGGCAGCGCGAAGAAGCCGTAGCCGCCCACCGCGTACACCAGCGCCGGCACCGCGATCACGGTATAGGCCGTGTAGAAGTCGCCGCCCACCAGGAACCACGAGATCACGACGCCGAACTGGCGCCCGCCGAGCCCCCACTCATGCAGCTGCGTGAGGTCGCCGCGCTTCCAGCGCGCCGCGAAGAAGCCGATCACCGTGACCAGCGCGAAGAAGGCCACGAAGATGGTCAGTGCCACCGGATCGATTGCGATGGTGCCGTTCATTTCTCCCCCCGATAGACGAGATAGAGCAGCACCGAGGTGATCGGCACCCACAGCAGCTGGTACCAGTAGAACATCGGCAGGCCGCCGAAGCTCGGCTCGCCGTGGTTGTAGAACGGCAGCCAGAGCAGTGCCACGTAGGGCACCAGCAGCGCGATCCAGATCCAGAGCGGCTTCTTCTTGCGTGGTTCGTTGTCCGGGCTGTCAGCCATGGGTCTCTCCTCCAGGTGGTTGCAAGTACATGTAGACGTCGTTTTTGGTTCCGGCCGTGCCCGTGCGGGCGCCCCCGGGCCGAAGCGCATCGATTGTGAGGCATTCCGTCACACATTGCAGCCGTTCGACGTCGCCGTTGCGTGAGTCAAACGTCGGCGATTCGTAAGAAATAGCGCTTCGCACGCGATGCGCGAGGCCTGGTTTTCGTATCGCCATGTCGCGAAACGGCGCCGATTTGATTCGCTCTGTGTCGTGCCGGCGAGCGGACACACTGCGATACAAAGCGTGCGGCGGGCTCCGCTATAAATGCGTCCGGACGCCTGATGCGCCGTGCGGGACACGGCGGCGGGGCGGTCGATCAAGGGGGCGCGCCGGGATCCGGCGCGGCTCGATCCGGATACGCGAAAACCAGGAGAACGGACCATGTCGGACCAAGTCAATCTGCGGCGCCGCCGCATTCTCGGCACCACGCTCGCCGGCTTCAGCCTCGTCGATCCGGGCTTCATCCGCCTGGCCGGCGCGCAGGAGCCCGAAACCGCCGCGCCGCGCGCCGGTGCAGCCGCGTTCACGTCGATCCAGCAGATCGACGCCGGCGCGCTGAACGTCGGCTATGTGGACCTCGGCCCGAAGACGGCGCCCGTCGTGATGCTGCTGCACGGCTGGCCCTACGACATCCAGGCCTATGCCGAGGTCGCGCCGCGGCTCGTCGCGGCCGGCTATCGCGTGATCGTGCCGTACCTGCGCGGCTACGGCGCCACGCGGTTCCGCTCCGACGACACGCCGCGCAACGGGCAGCAGGCCGTGGTGGCCTACGACATCGTCGCGCTGATGGACGCGCTGAAGATCGACCGCGCGATCCTCGGCGGCTACGACTGGGGCGCGCGCACCGCCAACATCATCGCCGCGCTGTGGCCCGAGCGCGTGGTCGCGCTGGTGTCGGTGAGCGGCTACCTGATCGGCAGCCAGGCCGGCAACCGGCAGCCGCTGCCGCCGCAGGCCGAATTCCAGTGGTGGTATCAGTTCTACTTCGCGACCGAGCGCGGCGCGCTCGGCTATGCGGCGAACCGCGACGCGTTCAACAAGCTGATCTGGCAGCTCGCCTCGCCGAAGTGGCGCTTCGACGACGCCACCTACGCACGCACCGCCGCCTCGTTCGGCAACCCCGACCACGTTGCCGTGGTGATCGACAACTATCGCTGGCGGCTCGGCCTCTCGCGCGGCGAGGCGAAGTACGACGCGACCGAGCAGCGCCTCGCCGCCGCGCCGGCGATCTCGGTGCCGACCATCACGCTGGAGGGCGACGCCAACGGCGCGCCGCATCCGGAGCCGGCCGCCTACGCGAAGAAGTTCACGGGCAAGTACCGACATCGCACGCTCGCTGGCGGGATCGGCCACAACCTGCCGCAGGAAGCGCCGGAGGCGTTCGCCGACGCGATCCTGCAGGTCGTGACGCTCTGATGCGCGGGGTGGATGCGATGCCGATCGTTTCTCTTTCCCGTTTTCCCGCGCGCCGGCTGGCGTCGATGTCGATGCGCCTGCGCGGCATGCGGTGGCCGACGCAGGCGGTGAGGGCGGCCCGGCCGGGCCGTCGGCTCGCGGCGGGTGCCTGCCTGCTGGCCGCGCTCGGCGCCGCGCCGGCGTTTGCCGGAGACGCTGCATCCACGGCGTCCGCGCCGCCGCCGGCCGCCTCGCCGATCTACGGCGTGACGATCCCGCCCGGCTATCGCAAGTGGGAGATGATCGCGCCGGCCGAGGAGCCCGCGCCGCTCGACGAATTGCGCGTCGTGCTCGGCAATCCGGTCGCGGTGGCCGCGCTCGAGAAGTCGACGCTGCCGTTCCCCGACGGCACGATCCTCGTCAAGCTCGCGTACCGGCGCCAGCCGTCCGCGGAGTCGCCCACGGCCGTGGTGGCGGGGCGCGCGACCACCGTGCAGGTGATGGTGAAGGACGCGAAGCGCTACGCCGCGACGGGCGGCTGGGGCTTCGGCCGCTTCGTGAACGGCGTGCCCGTGGACGCCGCGCAGCACGAGACCTGCTTCGCCTGCCATCAGGCGCTGGTCAGGAATCACGACTACGTGTTCACGCGCCTCGTGCCTTGACTTGAGCAGGCGTGGCTTTCGATTGCCTTCCGTTCAACGGGGTCGGATGTAACAACGCTGTCGCTTCGGTAACGAACGGCATCGGCCGTGGCCGCGCGCGGCGCCTCCGCGCACAATGAACCGGTTCGCGCCGGGCCGTTCCGGCCGGCGCGCGGTGATTCGAACAAGGAGCTCGAT
The DNA here is from genome assembly GCF_022870505.1 of Burkholderia perseverans. Classification (NCBI taxonomy): domain Bacteria; kingdom Pseudomonadati; phylum Pseudomonadota; class Betaproteobacteria; order Burkholderiales; family Burkholderiaceae; genus Burkholderia; species Burkholderia perseverans. The sequence goes on along the minus strand of NZ_CP045093.1, from coordinate 1,998,912 downwards.
GATGAAACGCCTGTTGATTGCTGTCTCGTGTGTCGGCCTGCTGGCCGCGGCCAATGTCGCGAACGCGGCCGGCTGTTTGAAGGGCGCCGCCGTGGGCGGCGTGGCGGGCCATGTGGCCGGCCATCATGCCGTGCTGGGCGCGGCGGCCGGCTGCGCGATCGGCCACCATCACGCGGCCAAGAAGGCCAAGGAAGCGCGCGCCGCGAGCGAAGCGGGCGGCGCGCCGCGTTCGTGACCCTCACGCGGCGCTTTCTCGAGGACGAATCGTTCCGGCTCTATCGCCGGTGGGTGTGAGCGACGCGCGCCCGATGCACGGCGCGCGTGCGTCGTGCATCGGGGGCGTCGAATCCGGCGGAAGGATCGGGCGAGGCGGGCGCGACGGCCCGCCGTGCTTCAGCCGGCGAGCGGCGTGACCTGGATCGTGTGGGTGCCCGAGGCCACGCTCAGCTGCGTGCGCTTGAGCACCGGGTCGGCCGGCGCGCTGCCGTCGGCATTGAGCGGCTTGACCTTGGTATAGACCACCGAGAACGTATCGGCCGTGACGGTGGCCGATGCATAGCCCTGCGCATCGTGATCGGCGAACGTCAGGTCGGGGTTGAATGCCTGCAGCGTGGCGTCGAAGCTCGCCCCGTTGGTGACGCCGAGCAGCGGCAGCAGCGCCTGATACGGCGTGCCCGCGGTCTGCTGCACGATGTAGCTGTAGAACGACGAGCTGCTGATGCCCGCGGTGACGAAGTCGACCAGCACCGGCGTGCCGGTGGCCGGGTCCGGCACGTCGCGCACCACGCCGGCCTGGAACGCGTGCAGGTCGCCCGTGATGGCCACCACGTTCGACACGTTGGCCGTCTTCAGGAAGCCGAGCACGTCGGCCTTGTGGGTCGGGTAGCCGTCCCACGAATCGCAGTTCATCACGTAGTTGAACGCGGCCGAGCTCGGCACGCCCGGCACCGAGGTCAGGTCGATCCAGAGGCGGTTCAGCATCACCTCGTTGCCCCACACCTTCCAGGTCGCCTTGGAGCTGCTCATCTTCTCCTTGAACCAGAGCGTCTGGGTCGGGCCGAGAATCGACGGCGCGCGGCCGAGCGCGGCGGTGTCGAGCCCCTCGGCGGCCGTCAGCGCGTTCTGCGTCACGAAATAGCGCACGCCCACCGAGCTGGTGCTGCTCGCGTCGGGCAGGTTCAGCGCGCCCGCGGCCGGGCCGCCGATCTGCTCGCTCATCACGTGCTGGTCGCGGAACAGGCGCTCGTCGGTCATCACCAGGTCCATCAGGCCGCCGTAGCTGAAGCTGCGGAAGATGCTGATGTTGTCGTAGCCGCTGTTGCCCGGGTTGAACTGCACGTCGCTCCAGTCGATCGGCATGTATTCGGCCCAGGCCTGGCTCGCGCTGCGGCGGCGCGCGGTCTGCTGCGCGTTCGCGTCGGTGTAGGTCTGGTGATCCTGCCAGCAGTCGTCGGAGAACTCGTGATCGTCCCAGATCGGAATCATCGCGAAGCGCTGATGCACGGCCAGCAGGCGCGGGTCGGCGCGATAGGTGCGGTACAGCGTGCGGTAGTCGTTGAGGCTGTTCGCGTAGGTGCCCGCGCCGCCCGGCAGCGCGCCGCCGTCGGGCAGCTTGATCTGCGTGTGGGCCGGCTCGGCCGTGCCGGTCTGGAACGCCGCGCCCACCGTCTCGTAGATGTAGTCGCCGAGATGGACCACGAAGTCGAGATCGGTTTCGGCCGCGATCAGCGTGAGCGCCTGCCAGTGGTTGACTGTCCAGTCCTGGCAGGTGAACCAGGCGAAGCGGATCTTCGAGTTGGCGGCGCCGGCCGCCGGGGCCGTCTTCGCGGTGCCGGCCACGCTGTTGTCGGCGCCGGCCACGAAGCGGTAGTAGTAGGTGGACGCCGGGTTCAGGCCGGTTACCTTCGCGCGCACCGTGTAGTCGTAGTCGGCCAGCGCCTGCAGCGAGACGTTCGCCACGATCGCGGAGAAGTCCGCGGCGCTCGACACCTGCAGCTGCACCGACACCGGCGCGGCGGCGCCCGATGCCGCGATCGCGCGGGTCCAGAACACGATGCTGTCGCCGCGCGGGTCGCCGCTCGCGACGCCTTGCGGGAACTGGTAGGTGCCGGCGGCCGGCAGCGTGCCGGCGGCGGAGGCGGGCGGCGTGCCATTGTCGTCGTCGGAGCAGGCGGCGAGCGTGCCGGTGGCGGCGGCGATCGTGAAGAACGCGGAGGAACGGAGAAAGTGGCGGCGGTCCATTTGTTGATTTCCTGTTGTTGTCTGCTCCGCGACAGTAAAGGGTCAGTTTGACGGCAGAGTGACTGTCGGCATCGCCCGGCGGCGAAGGCCGTCGCATCGGCCGGGCAGGCGGCTTGACAGGGTTTTTCGGCGATGAGTCAGCCGCCGCGCCGGCGCTCGGCCGGCACGCCGAGCAGCTGCGGCAGCCGCGTGCCGAGGAAGTCGATGAAGGTGCGCAGCCGCGCCGACAGCTGGTTGCGTTCGAGGTAGACCGCGTAGATGTCGGCGTTCGGCAGCGTCCAGTCGGCCAGCAGCGGCACCAGCGTGCCGTCGCGCAGCCGCGCGTCCACCTCCCAGCGCGATCGGATCGCGATGCCGTGGCCGTCGAGCGCCCACTTCAGCACGGCCGCGCCGTCGTTGCTGCTGAGCGGCCCGCGCACCTTGACGGTCTCCTCCTGGCTGCCGCGCGTGAAATGCCAGCTGCCGTAGGCCGAATCGTTCTCGCGCAGGATCAGGCAGGCGTGCTGCGCGAGTTCGCGCGGCGTGCGCGGCGTGCCGTGCCGCGCGAGGTAGGCGGGCGCCGCGCACACCACGCGGCGGTTGCGCACGATGCGCCGCGCGTTGATGCGCGCCTCGGGCACGTCGCCGAACCGGATGCCGACGTCGAACGCCTGCTCCTGCAGGCTCAGCGGCCGGTCGGTCAGCTGCAGCTGGATTTCCATCGACGGATGCTTCGCGACGAACTCCGAGATCGCCGTGGCCACCCAGGTGCGGCCGAAGCCGAACGAGGCGTTCACGCGCAGCAGCCCGGCCGGCTCGGCGCGGCTGCGGCTCACCAGCTGTTCCAGCTCGGCCAGTTCCGAGAGGATGCGCGAGCCGTTGTTGAGGTAGAGCTCGCCCTCGGTCGTCACGCTGATCTGCCGCGTGGTGCGGTTCAGCAGCCGCACGCCGAGCCGCTGCTCGATCTGCTTGAGCCGCTTGCTGACCGACGGCGGCGTCACGCCCAGCTCGCGCGCGGCCGCCGTGAGGCTGCCCTGGCGCACCACCAGCTCGAACAGCGCGAGATCGGAGATCGCGTCCATTGTTTCTCTCAAGTTAATACCGGTTTGCTTTCGCCGATACCATGGCGTTCAAGGCAGCAATTAGACTACAAAAAACACGGAGGAAACATGTTCGACGACTTCGCCCCGGTCAGCGTGGAGACCGACGACGGCATCACGATCCGCGCGCTGCGCGGCGGCAGCGGACCGGCGTTGTTGCTGCTGCACGGCCATCCGCAGACGCGCGCGATCTGGCATCGCGTGGCGCCCGTGCTGGCGCGCGAGTTCACGGTGGTGGCCGCCGACCTGCGCGGCTACGGCGACAGCGACAAGCCCGCCGGGCTGCCCGATCACGCGAACTACGCGAAGCGCCGGATGGCGCGGGACCAGGTCGAGCTGATGCGCGCGCTCGGTTTCGAACGCTTCGACGTGCTGGCGCACGATCGCGGCGCGCGCGTGGCGGTGCGCATGGCACTCGACCACCGGGAAGCGGTGCGCCGGCTCGTCACGCTCGACATTGCACCGACGCTGGCGATGTACGAGCAGACCTCGTTCGCGTTCGCGCGCGCCTACTGGCACTGGTTCTTCCTGGTGCGCCCGGCGCCGTTCCCCGAGACGCTGATCGCGGCCGATCCCGATCTCTACCTGAAGCAGACGATCGGCGCGCGCAGCGCGGGCCTCAAGCCGTTCACGCCCGAGGCCTACGCCGAGTACCTGCGCTGCCTGTCGGATCCGGCCACCGCGCACGGCATCTGCGAGGACTACCGCGCCTCGATCACGATCGACCTCGACCACGACCGCGCCGATCTCGCGGCCGGCGTGCGGATCGCCTGCCCGATGCTGGCGCTGTGGGGCGGCGACGGCGTGATCGGCCAATGCTTCGACCCGCTCGCCGAATGGCGCCGCTGGGCCGGCACCGTGACGGGCCGCGCGCTGCCGTGCGGCCACTACATTCCCGAGGAGGCGCCCGAGGCGCTGCTCGACGCCGCGCTGCCGTTCCTGCGCGGCTGAACCCGGCGCGGCCGCCTTTTCCCCTGATTTCCCACCATCACACGACAACGAGGTACCGGGATGGCAATCCGGACGCTGTACCAGAAGCTCGTCGATTCGCACACGGTCGCGCCTCTCGACGCCGACAACGTGCTGCTCTACGTCGACCTGCATCTGATGAACGAATACACGAGCCCGCAGGCGTTCGCCGGGCTCGACGCGAAGGGCCGCGCGGTGCGTCGGCCGAAGCAGCAGGTGGCGGTGGTCAGCCACATCATTCCGACCCATGCCGAGCGCCCGCGCGTGATCGCGGACGCGGCCTCGGCCACCCAGGCCAGCAACCTCGCGCGCAACTGCGAGCGCGCCGGCATCCGGCTGTTCGGCACCCAGGATCCCGACCAGGGCATCGAGCACGTGGTGGCGCCCGAGCACGGCTTCGTGCGGCCCGGCATGGTGATCCTGTGCGGCGACAGCCATACCACCACCTACGGCGCGCTGGGCGCGCTCGGCTTCGGCATCGGCACCTCCGAGGTCGAGCACGTGCTGGCCACGCAGACGCTGGTCTACCGGCTCGCGAAGACCATGCGGATCGTGGTGGACGGCGCGCTGCCCTACGGCACCTCGGCCAAGGATCTGGTGATCTGGCTGGTGGCCAGGCTCGGCGCGCAGGGCGCGCGCGGCTACGCGGTGGAATACGCGGGCAGCACCTTCGATGCGCTGAGCGCCGAGGCGCGCATGACGGTCTGCAACATGACGGTGGAGGCCGGCGCGCGCGCCGCGCTGATCGCGCCCGACGCGACCACGCTCGACTACGTGCGTGCCCACGTCGATCTCGACGATGCGCAGTGGCGGGCCGCCTGCGCCGACTGGGCCGAGCTGCACAGCGACGCCGGCGCCGCGTTCGATGCCGAGCACCGCTTCGCGGCGAGCGAGGTCGCGCCGTTCGTGACCTGGGGCACCAGCCCCGACCAGGCGATCGCGATCGACGCGACAGTGCCGGCCGCCGAGGACGAAGCGAGCCCGGCCGCGAGCGAATCGACACGCCGCGCGCTCGACTACATCGGCCTCGCGCCGCGCGCGCCGATCGCCGGCACGCCGATCGACCGCGTGTTCATCGGCTCCTGCACCAACGGCCGCATCGAGGACCTGCGCACCGTGGCCGCGATCGTGCGCGGTCGGCGCGTGGCGCCCGGCATCCGCGCGATGGTGGTGCCGGGCTCGGGGCGCGTGCGCCGCCAGGCGGAAGCCGAGGGCATCGCGCGCGTGCTGGTCGAGGCCGGCTTCGAATGGCGCGAACCCGGCTGCTCGATGTGCCTCGCGATGAACGACGACGTGCTCGCCGACGGCGAACGCTGCGCCTCCACCACCAACCGCAATTTCGAAGGGCGCCAGGGCCGCGGCGGCCGCACCCACCTGATGAGCCCCGCGATGGCCGCCGCCGCCGCGCTGACCGGCCGCCTGACCGACGTCCGAACCCTGGAGCTGACATGAGCCTGCTGACCGCCATCGAGGGCCGCGCGCTGCCGCTGCCGATCGACAACCTCGACACCGACCAGATCATGCCGAAGCAGTTCCTGCGCGGCATCGACAAGGCCGGGCTCGCGCCGGGGCTGCTCCATGACCTGCGTTTCGATGCCGGCGGCGCGCCGCGCGCGGACTCGGTGCTGAACGACGCGCGCCACGCCGGCGCGCGGGTGCTGATCGGCGGCGCGAACTTCGGCTGCGGCTCGAGCCGCGAGCACGCCGTGTGGGGGCTGCTGCAATACGGCTTCGCCGCCGTGATCGCGCCGAGCTTCGCCGAGATCTTCTATTCGAACGCGATGAACAACCGGCTGCTGCTGGTCACGCTCGCGCGCGACGAGGTGGACGCGCTCGCGGCCGAGGCCGTCGCGAATCCGGACGGTGTGCTGCACATCGACATCGAGCGGCGGCAAGTGGCGTCGCCGGCCGGGCGCCGCTTCGACTTCGCGCTCGGTGCGCGCCACCAGCGGATGGTGATCGAGGGCGTCGACACGATCGACCTGACGCTCGCGATGGCCGACCGGATCGACGCGTTCGAGCAGCGCCACCGAGCCTTGCGGCCGTGGGCGCAGCTCGACGCGATGCGCGCGACGGGCTGAGCCGCGCGCCGCCGGCGCCGCGTTTGATGCGTTCGATGCGAAGGCGGTGCCCGGCTGAATGTTCCGATTCCACGTCACTCGACCTCCCGGTCACAGGGAGGCGGGACGACTCACGCCTATTTTCTGGAGGAGACATGGCGACTCGCACGACTTCCGTGCCGCTCTGGCGGCATCTTTATCTGCAGGTGCTGGTGGCGATCGCGCTCGGCGTCGCGCTCGGGCACTTTGCGCCCAACGCGGCCGTCGCGCTGAAGCCGCTCGGCGACCTGTTCGTCCGGCTGATCCGGATGGTGATCGCGCCCGTGGTGTTCTGCGCGGTGGTGGCCGGCATCGCCAGCATGCGCGACATGAAGGCCGTGGGCCGCGCCGGCGGCAAGGCGCTGCTTTATTTCGAGCTGGTGTCGAGCGTCGCGCTCGGCTTCGGCCTGCTGATGGGACACCTGCTGCACCCCGGCGCCGGCTTCAACGTGTCGGTCGCCTCGCTCGACGCGTCGGCCGTGTCGGGCTACGTCTCGCGCGCCGCGCACGGCGAGGGCGTGGCCGGCTTCCTGATGCACGTGATTCCCGAGACGTTCGTCGGCGCGTTCACGCACGACGAGATCCTGCCCGTGCTGCTGATCGCGATGCTGTGCGGCTCGGCGCTATCGGTGCTCGGCGAGCGCGTGCGGCCGGTGGTGGAGGTGGTGGAGGGCGTGGCCGCGATGATGTTCCGGATCGTCGGCTTCATCACGCGCGTGGCGCCGCTCGGCGCGTTCGGCGCGATCGCGTTCACCGTCGGCAAGTTCGGCGTGGGCTCGCTGCTGCCGATGTTCAAGCTGGTGGCCTGCTTCTACCTCAGCGCCGCGCTGTTCGTGTTCGTCGTGCTCGGCGCGGTGGCGCGGCTCGCCGGCTTCAGCATCGTGCGCTTCCTCGTGTTCATCCGCGAGGAGCTGCTGATCGTGCTCGGCACCTCGACCTCGGAAAGCGCGCTGCCGCAGCTGATGCACAAGCTCGAGCGGCTCGGCTGCCGGCGCGGCGTGGTAGGGCTCGTGGTGCCCACCGGCTATTCGTTCAACCTCGACGGCACGAGCCTCTACATGACGCTCGCCGTGCTGTTCCTCGCGCAGGCCACCAACACGCCGCTCACGCTCACCCAGCAGCTGACGCTGCTGGCCGTCACGATGCTGACCTCGAAAGGCTCGGCGGCCGTGGTCGGCGCCGGCTTCGTGACGCTCGCGGCGAGCCTGTCGGTGGTGCCGACCGTGCCGGTGGCCGCGATGGTGCTGGTGCTCGGCATCGACCGCTTCATGTCCGAATGCCGCTCGATCACGAACCTGATCGGCAACGGCGTGGCCACCATCGTCGTGTGCGCGTGGGAGGGCGCGCTCGATCGCGAGCGGATGCGGGCCGCGCTGCATGGCGAGTTGGGTGAGCAGGACGGCGAGGCGGAGGAGAACGGCGAGGCGGATCGGCGCGCCGGCCTCGCGCCGCGCCGGACGGTCGACGCGAGGGAACGCATCGGCGGCCTGCCCGGCGAGGTCGCGCGCGACAGCCGCTGATGTGCGGGCAGGCGCGGGCGGTGACGGCTGGCCACCAGCAAGTGATGAACGGCGCTCGTGCCGTGCTCCGAAGTGGCTCCGGGATTTCCTGAAGTGACCGACTTGTGAGTTGCCGTTGACGCGCGAGCATGAGCAAGCGCTGGCCGTGCCGCGCGCGAGATTCATTCGCACGCTGCTCGCGCCGCGTTTGGACCCGATCGCGAGCCTTCCGAAGCCGAATCGCGCCTAAGCCGCCGTCAGCGCCCGCGCGCGAGCAACCGCTCGCCGGCGTTGCGCGGCAGCAGCAGGCTGTCGACCACGGCCAGCGCCGCGATCAGCGCGATCAGGCCGAACGCGAGATGGAAATCGGCGCTGCCCGGGTTGCCCTGCGGCGAGCCGTGGATGATGCCGGCCACCGACAGCGCGAGCGCGCCGATCGCGATGCCCATCCCCGCGTTCATTTGCTGCAGCACCGAGAACAGCGTCGTGGCGTGGCTCATCTGCGGCTGCGGCACGTCGGCGAAGCCGATCGTGTTCAGCGCCGTGAACTGCATCGAGCGCGTCATGCCGGTGGCGAACAGCAGCGCGCAGACCAGCCAGTGCGGCGTGTCGGCCGTCAGCGTCATGCAGGCCGCGAAACCGAGCGCCACCAGCACGCCGTTGCCGACCAGCACGCGGCGAAAGCCGAACGCATGCATGATGCGCGTGGTGGCCGGCTTCATCGCCAGATTGCCGGCGAACAGCCACAGCAGCAGCGTGCCGGCCTCCACCGCGTCGTAGCCGAACGCGAGCTGGAACATCAGCGGCAGCAGGAACGGCGCCGTGCCGATCGCGGTGCGAAACAGCGAGCCGCCCACGGCCGTGACGCGGAACGTGTCGATCGCGAGCGGCTCGAGGCCGAACAGCGGATGCTCGGCGCGCGCCAGATAGCGCGCCGAGACCAGCAGCAGCAGCACGCCGGCCGCGAGCATCGCGAACGCGATCGCGCGCGCCACGTCGGCGCGGCTCGCCGCTTCGAGACCCGCCATGAACAGGCCGAAGCCGAGCCCGGTGAGGATGAAGCCCGGCACGTCGAACGGCGCGCGCTTCGCCTCGCCGTTGCGCACCAGCGCCAGCGCCGCGGCCAGCGCGATCGCGCCGAGCGGCAGGTTCAGCAGGAAGATCCAGTGCCAGCTCCAGTGCGTGCTGATCCAGCCGCCCACGGGCGGGCCGAGGATCGGCGAGACCAGCGCGGGCCAGGTGAGGATCGCGATCGCGCGCACGATCTGCTCCTTCGGCGTGTTGCGCAACACCACCAGCCGGCCGACCGGCACCATCATCGCGCCGCCCAGGCCCTGCAGCGTGCGCGCCGCCGTGAACGCGGCCAGGCTGCCGCTCGCCGCGCACAGCAGCGACGACAGCGTGAACACCACGATCGCCGTCGCGAACACGCGGCGCGCGCCGAACCGGTCGGCCATCCAGCCGCTGATCGGAATGAACACCGTGAGCGCGACCAGATAGGCCGACACGCCGATCGACAGATGCGCGGCCGCCGTGCCGAAGTCACGCGCCATGGCCGGCAGCGCCGTCGCGATCACGGTGGCGTCGAGGTTCTCCATGAAGAACACGGCGGCGACGAGCAGCGCGGTGGCGGTACGGCGGTCGAGGGTGAGGCGCATGTCGGCGTGATGAAGTGGAGAAATCGAGCGGCAATGCGGCGGACGAGGTGCGGCCCGCGATGCCGGCGCGATGTGGAGCGGCAAGTATAACGGCAGCGTGAATCAGGCGTGGCGGGGTGTCGCGGGGACGCGGAGTGTCGGTCGAAAGGTGCGTGAGGCCGCGTGGTTCGGATTGGCGATCGGGTACCGCTTGATCGATAAGGAAATCGTGCTGAATCAGGGGTTTTATTGAATTGCGGAAGCCGGTGGCGCCGTCGATGGCGCTCCCTCCGACAAGCTCGTTCCCGCTTGACAGACGCCGGGTCGCATTGACCCGAAAAATTCGCTCGTGCTATTAACGCGTCGCTGGCGGCAGGCCATCGTCAGTGATGTGAAAACTATTTCTAAAAACCATTTTCTCGGTGATATCGAGAAAAACCGCAGATCGATTCTATGAAAAAATCCACTCGCGCTTTCCAGTTCGTTTCCACCATATTCGCCATTGCGGTGCTTTCGGCGTGCGGCGGCGGCGACGATGCCGGTACGCCGGCTGCGGCATCGGCTGCTTCCACACCCGCGGTACCCGCGCCGGCATCGTCCACGCCGGCGGCTTCGACGCCGCCCGCCGCGCAGGCAGCATGCCGGCCCAGCGGCAACTTCACCTACTCGGGATCTGCCTCGCAGATCGCGGCGAACGACGGCCAACTCGCCGTGGTGGTCGTGCCGAGCCTGCCGCAAGCCTATTCGAAAGGCCGCAACATGACGGCGCCGAACGCGCCCGCATCGAGCCAGGTGCAGCAGCCGAGCGGCGCGTTCACGACGCTCGCCTCGTCGGCTGCGGCATCGGACTGCCTCGGGATGGACCACGGGGTGGTGTCGGAGATCCAGAGCGTCGGCACCGACGTGGCGATCGGCCGATGGAATCAGGCAATGGACACGGACGAAAATACCTACACCATGATGCAGGGCGTCCACTACGCGGTCGGTACGCCGCTGGCTCTGTCCGCGAAAAGCGGCACGCTCGCCTGCACGCAGCTGATCGCCGATACGGTGGCGAACGGCGCCGGCGGCGTCGCCGGCACGCTCGCCGCCAGCTCGGCCACGCTCGATCTTGGCGCGGGCACGCTCGACAACCTGAACCTGTCGATCAACCTCATGGACACGCCCTACACGTTCACGAGTACGCAGACGCCGTTGAACGGCGCTGCGACGAGCGGGAAACTGACGGTCCAGTCGGTGGTGGTAGGCCATGACGCGACGCAGCCGTTGATCGCCGTCGGCTATTCGGCCACGCTATCGAACACGCTGGAAATCGGCGGCGTCGTGGTGCTGTCGTGCAAGTGATCGAGCGCGACTGAGTTTGAATGGCCGGTGCAAGGTACTCCTTGACGGGCAGGACGCAACCGGCCGATAAGAACGACGCATCCCCGACGCAAAACCGGCGGCCTAATCGGTCGCCGGTTTCATGTCAAGCACCCACTACCGCGCCGCGGTCGCAGATCCCACGGATAATTCCGATAATTCGAATTGCAAACTAAAATTGCAGCCGGCATTCTCCCATTTATTCGATCCCGTGTTGTAGGCAACGCACCCGGTGCGCGTCGATCAGACGCGCGTGTAATTGCGATTGATTAGCAGGCCATCAAACAACCATCAATTAGCGAGCCAGGCTCCCCGGCATTTCTGTAATTTTTTGAGTTGATGAGTCAACCACAGGCGCAGGCCGCGCCGATGAAAAATGAACAGAAATGCATATCGCCGGGTTTATTCCCGGCTCAGGGGCATGGTGATGGCCGTTGCGGAAACGGCCACCGCCCGGGGGAAATCCGCGAGCGGCGAGACGCGCGCGGGCTGTCGCGCATCGCTGCATCTCGTGCTGGCCGTCGCAGCCGCGATCCCCGGCGGCGTCTACGCACAGATCAGCGGCGCCGGACCGCATGCACCGCAGGTGGTCCGGACACCGAACGGCCTGCCGCAGGTGAATATCAACCGACCCGGCGGCGCCGGCGTGTCGATCAACACCTATAACCGCTTCGACGTGCAGCGCGCCGGCGCGATCCTGAACAACTCGGCCACGATGGTCGAGACGCGTCAGGCCGGCTGGATCAACGGCAATCCGAACTTCGGGCCGAACGATGCGGCGCGCATCATCGTCAATCAGGTCAACAGTCCGAATCCCTCGCAACTGCGCGGCATGCTGGAAATCGCCGGCCCCAGGGCGGAGCTCGTGCTGGCGAATCCGTCCGGCATCTATCTCGACGGCGCTGGCTTCATCAATACCAGCCGTGCGACGCTGACCACCGGCGCGCCGTTCTATGGGCCGGACGGCTCGCTGGCCGGCTATCAGGTCGATCGCGGGCTCGTCACGGTGGCGGGCGCGGGCCTCAACGCCGCGACCGACACCGATCAGGTCGACCTCATCGCTCGCGCGGTCAAGGTCAACGCGGCGCTGTATGCCCGGCGGCTCGACGTGGTGGCGGGCGCGAACCGCGTCGAGCATGACACGCTCGCGGCGACGCCGACCAGGAGCAGCGGCGAGACGCCGGCGGTCGCGATCGACGTGGCGCAGCTGGGCGGCATGTATGCCGACCGGATGTTCCTGGTCGGTAATTCAGCCGGCGTCGGGGTGGCCAATGCCGGCACGATCGAGGCGCGGGCGGGCGATCTGCATCTGCAGTCCGACGGGCGGCTGGTGTTGACCGGCCGGACCAACGCGAGCGGCAGCATGATGCTGGCGGCCGCCGGCGGCGTTCAGAACGACGGCACCACCTATGCCAGACAGTCGGTGACGCTCGATACCGACGCGGATCTGAGCAACGACGGCAAGCTGGCCGCCTGGCAGGACGTGACGGTGAAGGCCGGCAGCGTGGCCTCGGCGGGCTCGCTTGGCGCGGGCCTGGACGATGCCGGTGCGGTGGTCAATGGCGGCGTGCTGAAGGTCACGGCGCAGGGCCGGCTGAATTCGACAGGCGTGGTCACGGCGGGCGGCGATGCGACCTTCAGCGGCGCCGATGCGAAGTTCGCCGGTCATACCGTGGCCGACGGTGCGCTGTCGCTCGCCGCGACGCGCGGCGACCTCGACCTGTCCGACGGCACCACCAGCGCGGGACGCACGCTGTCCGTGAACGCGGCGGGCACCGTGCGCAACGATCACGGCAGCCTGTCGAGCGGCGGTGCCGCGACGCTGGCCGGCGGCGCGCTTTCGAACCATGGCGGCAAGGTGTCGTCGCAGGGCGCGCTATCGCTGGAAACGACTGGCCGCCTCGACAATGACGACGGCGAACTGGCGTCGAAGCGGACCGTCGAGCTGCACGGCGCGGCGCTTACGAACCGGCGCGGCCTGGTGGAGGGGGCAGCCGGCACCACCGTCGCCGGCGCCTCGCTCGACAACACGGCGGGCCGGATCGCCTCGCTCAGCGGCGACGGCATGAAGGTGGCGATCGACGGCCGGCTCGTCAATGCCCCGGGGACGACCGCGGGCGGCGCGCCCGGCGGCGTGATCACCGGCAACGGCGACGTGAGCGTGCAGGGCGGCGAGTTCATCAATCGCGGCGCCGTGACCGCCGCAGGCGACCTCGATGTCACCGGCGGCTCGGCCGACAACGACGGCGGCAGCCTGAGGGCCGTGCGCAAGCTCACGCTCGATTCGGGTACCCACCTGAGCAACGCCGGCGGCTCGATCATCGGCCAGACGGCGCAGCTGAGCGGCGCGACGCTCGACAACAGCGGCGGCACGGTGCAGGCCGACCAGGTGGCGCTGGATACCGAACGGCTCGTCAACCACGGCGGCACGATCACGCAGACCGGCAGCGGTGCGACGCACATCGACGTGACCGGAAAGATCGACAACACCGACGGCGGCAAGCTGGAGACCAATAGCGCCGACTTGAAGCTCGGTGCACCTGAACTCGACAATTCCGGCGGCACCATCAAGCACGGCGGCGCCGGCACGCTGACGCTCGGCGCTCCCGACGGCACCGTCCGAAACGTCGGCGGCGAGGTGACGAGCGAGGGCCGCGTGCTTGCGCAGGCGGGCGACTTCGACAACTCGCGCGGCTTCGTGAGCGGCAAGAGCGGCTTGCAGGCCATGATCGGCGGCACGCTCGAGAATACCGCCGGCAAGCTGCTCTCGAACGGCGCGCTCGACATCGGCGCGGCAACGCTCACGAACGACGCCGATGGCCTGATCGATACGCTGGCCGGCAGCACGCTCCACGTCGACACGCTGCACAACAGCGGCCAGATCACCGCCGGACAGGCGGCCGAGATCCACGCGAGCTCGCTCGGCAACGACGGCGGCACGATCCAGGCCGCGCAACTCGATCTGAGCGCCGACGACTTGTCGAACCACGGTGGCATGATCACGCAGACCGGCACGGCGGCGATGCGCGTGGACGTGAGCGGCACGCTCGACAATTCGCGGCATGGGGAAATCCAGACGCGCGCGACTAACCTGAAGCTCGCCCCGGCGCAACTCGTCAATGACGGCGGCACACTGAAGCATCTGGGCGCCGGTACGCTCACGCTCGGCGACGGCACCGGCAAAATCAACAACGTGGACGGCGCGATCCTCAGCAACGGTGCGGTGGACGTGCGGGCGAGCGGCTTCGACAACACTGGAGGGGACGTGAGCGGCCATGGCGGGCTGACCGCCGCGATCGGCGGCCAGCTCGACAACAGCCAAGGCCAGTTGATGTCCGGTGCCGCGCTCGGCCTGACCAGCGTGTCGCTGAAGAACGATGGAGGCGTACTCGGCGCCAGCACGCGCATGACGCTGCGCAGCGACTCGTTGAGCAACCATGGCGGCACGATTTCAGCGCCGGATCTGGCGGCCACCGTCAAGGCACTGCTGGACAACGATGCGGGCAATCTCGAAGCCAACCAGCTCGTGCTCACGGCGCGGAACCTGAGCAACCGCGGCGGCACGATCTCGCAATGGCACGATGCGCCGATTTCGATCGACGTGAGCGGCCGGTTCGACAACTCGACCGGCGGCCGGCTTCAGACCAACAGCACCGATTTCACGCTGACCCCGGCTGAACTCGACAACGCCGGCGGCACCATCACGCACGGCGGCGCCGGCACGTTGACACTCACCCCGGGCGAGGGCGGCAGCACGCTGGACAACGCGTCGGGCACGATCGTGACGGCCGGACGCGCCGTGGTCCACGCCGGCGGCTGGAACAACGCGAGCGGTATCCTCTCGGCCGCGCGTGACATCGACGCCAAGCTTGCCGGCGACGTCGACAACACGAACGGTCTGCTGCGCTCGAACACCGGCTTGTCGTTCGTGAGTGAAGGCGCTTTGCTGAACCGCGGCGGCCGCCTCCAGGCCGGGCAAGTCGGCGGCGCGGACAGCACGCTTGACGTGCGGGCTGCATCGATCGACAACGCGAACGGCGCGATCGTCGGCCTTGGCACCGGCAAGACGAGCGTCCACGGCGGCAGCCGAATCGCCAACAGCCATGCCGGCGGCGTGGCCGACACCGGCGTCATTACCGGCAACGGCGACGTGACGGTGGAGGCCGCCGCGATCGACAACACCGAGGGTGGCCAGATCAGCGGTGCCGCGCTGCATGTGCGCGGCGACACGCTCGACAACCGCGGCGGCCATATCAGCAATATCACGACCGCGCATGGCGACACGGATGTGACCGTCGCCGGCGCGATCACCAACACCAATGGCCAGATCGGCTCGACGCACGACCTGACGCTCTCGGCCGCCGCGCTGCAAGGCGGTGGTCAGTACGGCGCGCAGCATGACGCGATGCTGCATCTGAGCGGCGACTACACGACCAGCGCCGATACCCACTTCGACGTCGGCCACGATCTCGGCTTCACGCTGCCCGGTACGTTCACGAATCGCTCCACGCTGCAGTCCGTGCATGACCTCGGTATCGAGGCCGGCAATGTCGTCAACGCGGGCGCTATCACGGCCGGTGGGCTGCTGCACACGAAGTCGTCCAACCTGACCAACAGCGGCGCGCTGGTGGGCGCGAGCGTCTCGCTCGAGGCCACCGACACGGTGTCGAACCTCGGTCCGACGGCGCTGATCGGCGGGTCCGAGCGCAACGGCGCGCTGGAGATCCTCGCGAAACATATCGAGAATCGCGACGACACCACCAGCGGCGACACGATGGCGCAAACGGCGATCTTCGGCATGGGCAAGGTCGTGCTGGCCGGTGGCAAGGATACGAGCGGCCATTACACGAATGCCGTCTTGATCAACAACGCGTCGGCGCTGATCCAGTCCGGCGGCGATATGGAATTGCACGCCGACCAGATCACGAATACGCGGCGGGTGATGCGGACGTCGACCACGCCGACTTCGGTCGATCCGGCCGTACTCGAGCGCTTGGGGATCAGCATGAGCGGCTGCGCCGCCAACTATGAGGTGGCGTGTCATGGCCAGAACGCCCCTCGAACCCTACTCACTCGCGATCCTAACAATCCTGATTACGACCCCGCTGTCGTCATCGCCAAGTTGAAAACCCACCCCGGCGGCATGTTCACCATTCCACCGAACGATGGGCAATGGAACAGCTACTACCAATACACGACGTATACCGGCACGGCAGTCGCCAATACGGTAACGGCGATGAGTCCCGCTGGGCAGATCGTGTCGGGCAGCGGAATCGACGTATCGTCGGTCAGCAAGCTGCAGAACCACTGGAGCCATATTGCGGCAGTTGGCGAGATCGCCATGCCGAAGCACTACGACAGTGATGGCTGGGCCGCTTCCGGTCAGTCGGCCCCCGTCGTGACCGTGACCTACTCCGGCCAATATCACTACAACAACTATGACGACACCGAGCATAACTGGCAGTTGCCGTTTGGAAATGCACCGTTTGTCGGCAAGAGGCCCGGAGGCTATGCGCAGGCCGCACCCGCCGATGTCAAAACGTACCGGCTGCCGGGCTACGAGGCGACGCTCGATGCGCGAGGCGAGCTTACCGGCACCGGCGTCGATATCCACAACACGGCCGCCAATGCAGCGCTGCCGTCACTCGGCCTGCTTCCCGGTCAGGCCGTGCCGGGCTTGACGAGCGGCCCCGTGTCGGGTTCGACGATCGGTAGCCGCACCGCTGAGGGAGCGGGGGCGATTTCCGGTGTGGTCGGCATGACCGGCGCGCAGTCTGTCACGGTGCGGGGCAAGTCGTTCGAGCCGGTTCCGTCGGCCATTGCCAGCGCGACGGCAGTGGACGTGCTCACTCACCTCTCCATCCCGCAGGGCGGCCTGTACCGGCCCACCACGGTGCCGGGCGCGAGCTACGTGATCGAAACGAATCCGGCGTTCACGAGCCGGCAGCGGTTTCTGTCGAGCGACTATTTCTTCGACCAGATCGGCGTGGATCTGACTCACATTCCCAAGCGCCTCGGCGACGGGTTCTACGAGCAGCAACTGGTTCGCAACGAGATCACCTCGCTGACCGGCAAGGCCGTGCTCGGGCCCTACACCGATATGCAGCAGATGTATCAAGGAATGATGCAGGCTGGCGCGAATCTGTCGAAGTCGCTCGATTTGCCGGTTGGCGCGAGCCTGTCGGCCGATCAGGTGTCGGAGCTGACCGGCAACGTCGTGATGATGGAAACGCGCGTGGTGGACGGGCAGTCGGTGCTGGTGCCGGTCGTGTATCTGGCCAAGGGGAGCCAGGCGAACTGGGATGGGCCGCTGATTCATGCGGGCAGCGTCGATCTGAAGGACACCAAGGCGTTCGAGAACAGCGGCACGATCCAGGCCGACGAGACGCTGGCGATTCAGGGCAGGCAGATCGACAACGCGTTCGGCGCGCTGCGAAGCGGTGGCCTGATGTCGCTGGAAACCGAGAACGATATCGACCTGAGCTCGGCGAACGTGAAGGCTGGCAGTCTGGCACTGGACGCCGGCAAGAACCTGATCCTCGATACCGCGACCCGGACCGAGCGGCGCGTGAGCCGCGATGGCGCGACGAGCGTGGTGACCACGCTCGGGCCAACCGCCAGCCTGGACGTGGCGGGCGACGCGGCGATCGTCACCGGAGGAGATTTCCAGCAGAACGCGGGCAATCTGAACGTGGGCGGCACGCTCGGCATGCAGGTGGGCGGCGATTGGGACCTGGGCGCGGTGCGTACCGGCGAACACAAGATCGTGCAGCGTGCCAACGGTGTATCCGATACCGACGTCAACGCGATGACGGGCAGCACGGTGTCGGTGGGCGGGGTTGCCGACATCGCGGTGGGCGGCGATCTGACGGCGCATGGAGCGCGGCTGGCGCTCGACCAGGGCGGCACCGTTGCCGCGAAGGGCAACCTGTCGCTCGATGTGGCCAGCGCGACCACGGAGGTCCAGAGCAACGGCTCAGGCGACGAAGGCAGGCGCAGCTACGCGTCGGACCAGCATACGGTCGATCAGACCTTGACGGGTACCTCGCTGGAGAGTGGCAACATCGTCAATCTCGTGTCGGGCAAGCAACTGGCGGTACGCGGCAGCACGATCCATCTCGACAAGGGCAATGCGAACCTGACCGCCGTTGATGGCGTGATGATCGATGCGGCGAGCAAGCGGCGCGAGGTGCATGGGCACGAAACGCATAGCCACGGCATGGTGGTGAGCAGCTCAAACGTGGCAAGCGGGATCGACGAGACGGCGACTTACAACCAGGGCAGCACGATTTCGGCCGACGGAGTGAGGATCACCAGCGGGCGCGACATCCATGTGGGCGGCAGCGACATCGTGGGCACCGACGGTGTCGCGATGAAGGCCGCGCGGCACATCGATATCACCACGTCGCAGGATACCGTGCAGTCGTCCACGTACTACGACAAGCGCGAGGCCGGGCTGCTTTCCAACGGCGGCCTGTCGTTTTCGATCGGCTCACGCTCGATGTCGGACCGGCAGCAGGCGGAGTCGGTCACGAATCACGGCAGTGCGATCGGCGCCTTGAACGGCAACCTGACCATCGAGGCCGGCGACACGGTGCATGCGACGGGCGCGATCCTGCACGCCGGGCGCGACACGCTGGTGACGGGCAGGAAGGTCACGCTCGATGCCGCGCAGGACACCGGGAATCAGGCTTCGCAGCAGCAATACCGGCAGTCGGGCATGACACTCGGGTTGACCAATCCGGTGGTGTCGATGGTGCAGACCGCCACGCAGATGGTGAACGCTGCGCAGAGCGTGGGTGGCGATCCTCGGCTTGTCGCGCTCGCGGCGGCAACCACGGGTCTGGCCGCAAAGAACACCTACGACGCACTGAAGTCGGTGGGCGGCGACCCGATGAAGGCGGCGACGAGCGTGGGGATCAACATCTCCGTGGGTGCGAGCAAGAGCGACAGCCAGATGCGGGGGCAGTCGAGCACGGCGCTCGTCACCGGCGTGTCGGCCGGGCGGAACCTGGTGATCAAGGCAACCGGCGCGGGCGAGGACAGCAATATCGACGCGATCGGCAGCACGATATCGGCGGGCAACGACACGACCTTGCACGCCGACGGGAAAGTGAATCTGCAGGCGGCCCAAGACACCAGCAGCCTCCATTCGAATGACAGCGGGGCGAGCGCGGGGCTGGGCGTAACGATCGGGGTGGGCTCGCAGAGCGGCATCGCGTTCACGGCCAGTGCATCGGGCAACCGCGGGCATGCCACGGGAGATTCCACGACCTGGACGAACACGCAGGTCGTGGCGGGCCATAAGTTCACGCTCGAATCGGGCGGCGATACCAATTTGAACGGCGCCGTGGTGTCGGGCCAGCAGGTGGTGGGGAAGATAGGCGGCAAGCTGAATATCGAGAGCTTGCAGGATCTGGATCATTACGATTCGAAGGAGCAGGGCGCGGGGTTCGGGGTGAGCATCTGCGTGCCGCCGATTTGTGGTGGCAACTCGAGCGTGACGGCGAGCCTCGAACAGATGAAGATGCGCAGCAACTATGCTGCAGTGGGCGAGCAATCGGGCATCCGGGCTGGCGATGGCGGCTTCCAGATCGACGTGAAGGGTGCGACGCATCTGAAAGGCGGGGTGATCGCAAGCAGCGACAAGGCTGTGCGGGACGGCGTGAACCGTCTGACGACAGCGGCGCTGACGCACGAAGACATCCAGAATCACGCGGCGTATGACGCATCGAAAGTGGCGCTGAGCGGCGGGTACAGCTTCGGCGGCGGTTCGCCTAGCAAGAACGACAACAAGGACAAGGGTGGGCAACCCAGCCGGACGAGCGGTATCGGGCGAGACCAGAAAGGCCGTGTCGATAACGTGAACCCGGTGCCGACCACGAGTGTGCCGAGCGAAGGTGGATTCGTGGCGGCGCCGCCAGTGATGCTGAGCGCGTCGGGCAATGCGGACACGACGACGAGAAGCGCGATCAGCGGCGGTGCCATCCAGATCACCGACGAGGCTGCGCAGCAGCAGTTGACGGGCCAGACGGGGACGGAGGCGGCGGCGAGTATCAGCCGCGATACGTCGGATACGGGTGGAGCGCTGGCGCCGATCTTCGACAAGGACAAGATCCAGGCCGGGTTCGATATTGCGGGGCAGTTCATCAATCAGGTTGGGACGTTTGTCGCAAACAAGACGAGCGAGATCGATGCGCTTCGCGAGAAAGCGGGCGATCCGCAGGCGAAGGATGCAGACGGTAATCCGCTGACGGAGGTGCAGCGTCAGCAGATGCTCGCGCAGGCCAACGATATCGAGCAGACGTGGGGGCCGGGAAAGCCGGGTCGTCAGATCGTGACGGCGTTGACGGCGGCGGCTGGCGGGAATGTGACGGGAGGCGCGGGCCAGTTTGCGGCGAATGCGACGATCGGGTATGTGCAGGGTCTTGCCGCGAACAAGGTCAAGGCGCTGGCGGCTTCGCTTGGACGTGGGACGCCGGAAGCGGAGTCGGCGCGGGCGGCGCTGCATGCGATCGCCGGATGCGCCGGGGCGGCGGCGGGTAGCCAGAGCTGTGGTGCGGGGGCGATGGGGGCGGCGGCGAGTTCGCTGATCGGCTCGGTGCTGGGATCGACGCAGGGGTTGACGGAGCAGGCGCGGCAGGCGCGGGTCGATCTGGTGAGCAGTGTGGTGGCGGGGATCGCGGCGTCGGGTGGGCTGGATGCGGCGGCGGCCGGGAATGCGGCGAAGATCGAAGGGGAGAATAATCAAGTAGCGCCGCTGCCGTTGCCGGGTGTGGGGATGGCGGGTGGGGCGTCACAGGATCTGCCGCCGGGGATCCCGGGGTATAAGGGGGAAGAGCGGCGCAAAGGCGATGGAGTAATCGCGGATCCGGCGACGGAGCTGGATCCGGGGGCGAAGGCGGGGGCGTTGGTGACGCCGTTGCCTGGACCGAGGGCGGTTGAGGCGTTGATAACGGCTTCGCCTCCGAGCAAAATCAAGCAGTTGGTGGAGTCCGTCGTCAACGCGATAGTTGGAGGCGGAGACAAATTTGAAACGCTTGCTGGTAAAAGTATCAGAGAACTCTCCGATGCAGCGAAACTTCCTGACGCATCTGATAAGTCGGGCGAGCTGAGTGCTGCTGGGCGTGCATTGCAAAAACACGGTGGGCGAGAGAGTAGCGCTTTTCCATCAGTCAAGGGAAACCCAGCAGCAATCAATGAGCAGGGGCAAAAGATCGTTGATGGAATTTTAAATGATCCAGGGCGTTCCATAGTGCAGCGAGAAACAGGGCGTTTTGGGAATGTGATTGACGTCATCGCATCTGATGGTCGTGGAGTTCGCTATAGTTACGATGGTAAATTTATTACTTTTTTGGAGCCAAAGGGAAAATGAGAAAACTGGAAGCAATGGTTACGAGTCCTCCGGACAGGCAAAATATTGTTTTCGAGATATGGTTTGATGATCGGGAGGTGGCTGAAATATCGAAAGAGCCGGGGCGAGGTTACGAAATAGAAATATATGCGAGAGCAGAGAATGGGGTTTGGTCTTTTGATTTGGATGAGTTTAAAAGTATATTGGAGCGTGGAGTTAAGGAGCTTTCCGATAATTTATGATTTTGTTTCGTTAATTGTAGTTAAGTTTGATGTGTGATGTGTGATGTGTGTGAGGGGCTTGAAATATATGGTGAGTGAGTGAGGGGTGATTATTCAATCATTATTGAGGCCAGAGCGAGCCGGGTTTGCTTTCGTGAGGTGGGTTGTCGTTCTTGATAGGCTCGTCAGTGATGCTGGATGCGTCGGGCAATGCCGACACGACGACGAGAAGCGCGATCAGCGGCGGCGCGATCCAGATTACTGACGAGGCTGCGCAGCAGCAGTTGACGGGCCAGACGGGTGCCGAGGCGGTGGCGAGTATCAGCCGCGATACGTCGGATACGAGTGGCTCGCTGGCGCCGATCTTCGACAAGGACAAGATCCAGGCCGGGTTCGATATTACGAGTCAGTTTGTAAGTCAGGTGGGGATCTTCGTTGGCAATCGCTTCAAAGAAGCGGACGCGGCCCAGGCCGCGGCCAAGAATCTGAATTTGACGCCCGAGCAGCGTCAGCAGGCACAGCAGAAGGCCGATCAATTGGCGAACGAATGGGGACCTGGAGGCACATATCGTCAAGTGCTGTCGGCGTTTACGGCGGCAGCCGGAGGCAATGTGACCGGCGGTGCTGGTCAATATGCCCAGGCCGGGCTAGTGAACTATCTGCAACAACAAGGCACGTCGTATATCGGCAAGCTGGTTGAAAACGGCACGGTGACGGAGGGCAGTCCGGTACATGCGGCGCTGCACGCGATTGTCGGATGTGCCGGTGCGGCAGCCAGCAGCCAGAGCTGTGGCGCGGGAGCGATGGGCGGAGCGGCGTCGAGCTTGCTGGCGCATCTGTTTGCGCCGCCAGGCCCGGACATGACGGAGAGAGAGAAAGAAGCCAAGCAAAATCTGATCTCGTCGATTGTGGCGGGCGTGGCGTCGGAGTCGGGTGTGGGCGGTGCCTCTGGTGCAGCTACGGCGACGACCAGTGCGACGGCGGCCGCACAGAATAATTGGTTGGCGACCGAGCAGCGTGTTCAGATGCATAAAGATTTGGTTGCCTGTAACGGCAATCTCGGATGCCAGTTGCAGACCAACGCCAAGTGGTTTGCTATCAGTGGGAAGCAGGATCTGCTCTCAGCAGACGGGGTATGGAAGGGGCTGAACGAGGCTGCGATGGTTGATACGGTCGGGCTCGTGCGTTTCGCAGCCGACCCCGTCGCTGGATTGAAAGGACTTCACGCGCTGATCGAGGATCCTCAGGTGCGTGCCGCACTCGGTGACGAGATTGTCGCGTCGTTGCAGACGCGAATAGCCAGCGTGAATCAGGCACTGACGGTCGGCGGTGACGCGAATGCGGAGCAACTCGGCCGCGATTTGGGCAATCTCGTATGGCAGACGGCCAGCGTTGTCATGGCGGCCAAGGGGGCGGTTGAAGCGAGTACGACGCTGGGTCGGGTGGGGCTGGACGTGACTGCCGGCGTGCTTGAGAACTTCGCACGTCGGGTACCGCCACTTGTGACTGGCGCGGCAGCAGACATTGCCGGCACCTATCGCTTCACGGCAGATCAGTTGCCTGCATTAACAAATATTTGGCGAAATGATGGGCAACTCGGGGAGCAGTTGTCATCTCAACTGATGAAGGAAGCGACCGGGCAGAATTTTGTACCGATCCAGAACGCATCCGGACATGGCATCGATTTGGTCTATATCGATAAGCAGACCAAGACTATTTACCATGTCGAGGTGAAAACTGTGACTGGTGATCGCATACCTATCACTCCCACTGACAATCTTACGGATCGCTTTAACAATTGGATTGCACAGGCTGCAAATGGAAAAATTGGTCCGCAAAATATTTCTATCGCATCTGCCGAACTCGCCCAGGAAATTCAGGTATATATGAATCCGAGCAGCGGCTATACGGTAAGTCACAATGTCATGCAAGTACGGATTCCTCGGCCGGGATCGGCAGGACCCGTTACTGCGGGTCTGTTACCGTGGCCTCCATCGCCATGAGGAAATTATGAAGCGTCTTGGAATTTACAATAGATGGGATTCTGAATCTAAGCTCTTGGCAAATGTAGAAAAAGATTGGGATCGTTATTTCAAAGAGGTTTGGTCCCCTAGGCGCAGAGCAATGGAAGCATACGCCGAGGGACGTGACCCATACCCGGTCCTGCCCGGCCTTGAATGTACGCCCGAATTTGTAGCCGCAAACGTTAGTCAATCGCTTACGTGCGCCGGCTATGAGTATGCCAAAGTGGAGAGAATTTTATTCTCTCATGCTGCCGATGCGACATGGGAACCCCTTTTAGGAAAATCTTGGTGCTATTACTACTGGCGGACGCGTATCAGTCACTATCATGAAATTGGTGCAGTTCGTAAAAATCGATCTATTTCATTCAATCAAGCAGTTGCGTCGCTTGTGGCGTGCCTGTGTGCCGGTTGGATAAAAGAAGCACGGATTTTAACTGAGGAAATAAAGATTCTCCATGAGCATCAGAGATTGTTTGGATTTTGTCAGCAACCACTTTACCGGTGGATGTTTCAGATGTGTTTGGATGATCTGGAGTTGTCATTGGATGAGGATTCTGATGATGAGATAAATTGTCGGATAAGCGAGCCAGTTCTGGATGAATTGCTTAAGCATTGGTGTGACCGTGATCTCTCGCCGATGCGGGATTATTTAATCTGGCTGTGCGATTATTACACACATCGGACTCGTAGAAGTGATTGGCATGAGTTTCAGGATGATCTGCTTCTAACACGATTTCCCGCGCTGATTCTTGCATGGCAGCGCCTTCGTGAAATCCGAGGGCTAGAGAATCCATTCATCGATCATCCACTGATGCAACCAGTTTATGCGCGTCTCCGGCCAGCGATGCCGTTCTATACAGATCCTGTGTTGGAGGCCACGCTCGCGCGGCTTCGGAGGGAGGGAACTCCGGATCTTGGGACTGTGCCTCAACTGTCTCCAACAGCCAATTCGGAGAAGCATGGCTTGATCGCCCGGTTGTTTGGACGAACCTGAATTCCAGGTAACAAAACGACAAGGATAAGAGCGGACAGAGTAGCCGGGCGAGCGGTATCGGGCGAGACCAGAAAGGCCGTGTCGATAACGTGAACCCGGTGCCGACCACGAGTGTGCCGAGCGAAGGTGGATTCGTGGCGGCGCCGCCAGTGATGCTGAGCGCGTCGGGCAATGCGGACACGACGACGAGAAGCGCGATCAGCGGCGGTGCCATCCAGATCACCGACGAGGCTGCGCAGCAGCAGTTGACGGGCCAGACGGGGACGGAGGCGGCGGCGAGTATCAGCCGCGATACGTCGGATACGGGTGGAGCGCTGGCGCCGATCTTCGACAAGGACAAGATCCAGGCCGGGTTCGATATTGCGGGGCAGTTCATCAATCAGGTTGGGACGTTTGCCGCAAACAAGACGAGCGAGATCGATGCGCTTCGCGAGAAAGCGGGCGATCCGCAGGCGAAGGATGCAGACGGTAATCCGCTGACGGAGGTGCAGCGTCAGCAGATGCTGGCGCAGGCCAACGATATCGAGCAGACGTGGGGGCCGGGAAAGCCGGGTCGTCAGATCGTGACGGCGTTGACGGCGGCGGCTGGCGGGAATGTGACGGGAGGCGCGGGCCAGTTTGCGGCGAATGCGACGATCGGGTATGTGCAGGGTCTTGCCGCGAACAAGGTCAAGGCGCTGGCGGATTCGCTTGGACGTGGGACGCCGGAAGCGGAGTCGGCGCGGGCGGCGCTGCATGCGATCGCCGGATGTGCCGGAGCGGCTGCGGGTAGCCAGAGCTGTGGCGCGGGAGCGATGGGGGCGGCGGCGAGTTCGCTGATCGGCTCGGTGTTGGGATCGACGCAGGGGTTGACGGAGCAGGAACGGCAGGCGCGGGTCGATCTGGTGAGCAGTGTGGTAGCGGGGATCGCGTCGTTGGGTGGTCTGGATGCGGCGGCGGCCGGGAATGCGGCGAAGATCGAAGGGGAGAATAATCAGGTCGTGCCACTGCCGTTGCCGGGTATGGGGATGGCGGGCGGGGCGTCAGAGGATCTGCCGCCGGGGATCCCGGGGTATAAGGGGGAAGAGCGGCGCAAGGGCGATGGGGTGATCGCGGATCCGGCGACGGAGCTGGATTCTACAATTAAGCCGAGTGGATCGTTGGTTTATCCGAAGCCGGATGCCAAGAAGATCCAGGAATTGGTCACAGAGCTTATTCCGGATCAGGTCAAGGATCTAGTCGATTACATTACTACAGCGAATGACGAAGATAAAGTAAAAGGGGATGTACCTCCTAATTTGTCTCCGGCAGGCGCAAGACGTCGAGGTGCTTTTAATGCAGCAAAGCGAGCTGTTGGAGTTCCGGTTGGCCAGCAACCAAGTGTGGTTCGCCCTAATATAGAAAAAAGAGGGAACCTGCAACCAGGTCTTCAGTATGAATTTAATGTCCGAGACTCAAAGGGAAGGATTAAAACTGTAGTTATCCGAGATGATGCCGCAGGCCATTATTATGGCGAGAGTGATCCGCAAAATCGTGGCCCTCATTTTAATGATCATCTGGGGAATCATTATGATTATTGATATAAGATCAAAGTTTGAAAAAGACATATTTCATGAAAATGATTTAATTTTTATGAATAAAAGTAAACCCCTGGAAGGGTTTTTTCTGTCTGCCGCAGAATGGACTTTGCCACGAGACGAGGGGCGAAATTTTTTAAAAATTCTGATGCATGTTTTTAATCTGATTCGGTCTCGCTTGGTTGGGTATGATCTTTGGTTGTTTGTCGGAGATGAGGCGTGGCAAGAGGATAATCGAATAGTGAGATATAGGAAGTGTTTTGACGCATTGAGATTGGAGGGGGTGGATTTTACGCCGATAACTGAGAAATTTGAGTTTTCTATTGAATGTGACAAGAGAGTAAAATTTTTTGGTGTTGTGAAATTGAATAACTCTCTGATATCTATCGTGCCTATGACGATGTCTCCTCGATCATGTACCTATATTGTGGCGACCAAGAAAGGTTGTGAATTTAAGTCCGCTATTTTATCAGGGTGGACTGGGCAATGGGATGGGGATGGCGCTCTTATTGCTTCGCTTGCGAAACAGGATGGATTTTTGTTGCGTAGGGTTGGCTATTTCGATGATCCTGATGTAGGGCTTGTGGCGGTGGGAAATGCATCCACGATTAATCGTCTTTTTTAATTTTTATTAAACTACCGCCGATAATGTGGTGGCAGACAAGAGCTAGTTCCTGATCGGCACGGTGCTGGAGTCAAGGAAAGAACCGATGGAGCAGGAATTGTAGGCATGCGTCGTTTTGACAACTGGAAATGTGGCGGTGCTTGCGGCATCAGGTGGTCTGAATGCGGCGACGGCTGGGAATGCGGCGAAGATCGAAGGGGAGAATAATCAGGTAGCGCCGCTGCCGTTGCCGGGTATGGGGATGGCGGGTGGGGCGTCACAGGATCTGCCGCCGGGGATCCCGGGGTATAAGGGGGAAGAGCGGCGCAAGGGCGATGGAGTGATCGCGGATCCGGCGACGGAGCTGGATCCGGGGGCGAAGGCGGGGGCGTTGGTGACGCCATTGCCTGGACCGAGGGCGGTTGAGGCGTTGATAACGGCTTCGCCGCCGAGCAAAATCAAGCAGCTGGTGGAAGCTGTTTTGAACGCGGTTGGGGGAGCCGGCGGCGGCAGTTCATTCTGGTCTTCTACAAAGAAGAAAACTTCAGTTGAGAATGCATACGAACACTCAATCAAACATGGGAGTGAGTTTCCTGAGAATGCGAATGCCGCGCAATATGTTCGAAGTGCTCAAGATTTTGTGAATAATCCGCCGCCGGGGACGCTGATTAAAAATAGGCCGAATGGAGACGTGCTTTATTACGATCCTTCAACAAATACTTTTGCTTCGAAAAATAAAGATGGTGCTCCCAAGACAATGTTTAAGCCGTCGGCAGGAATTGATTATTGGAGTCGGCAATGATTAAAGAGAAAACGGACATCTTTCATTGTCCATGTTGCGGTGATTTTATATTTGATCATTGCGGGGAATACGAGATTTGTGATATTTGTGGATGGGAAGATGATCCTGTTCAGTATAATGATCCTGATTTTTCAGGAGGTGCCAATCGATACAGCTTGAAGGAGGCCCGTGCTATTTGGCAGCGAAAAATTAAGAGGGGTGATGGCGATTTTTAAAGTGTAGGGATTTGCGGTGATTTTATGATGTTGCGCTAATTTGTGTGATGTGAATGGCGTGGATTGGAAACTTTCTTGCCAGAAGCTGATTTATATGCCTTGGTTACTGTTGAGGTTTGTGACGTTAGCTAATTTTCTGTCACAGATGGCGCGATGGATGGTTTGTGGTAAACGAAAATAATAGATATGTGATCGTGATTAATCTATATTAAGTATTTTATGTTTAACGGTTTACGATTGATTATCTAATCTATAATTAAATGATAATTGAAATATTTTGGTTTTCCCTGGTGGTGATGTTGAAGGTGGGGTGCGTGGAGCATTAAATTCATTGAATATCGAATGATTATCGCTGATAGATGAAAGTGCAACATCTGGATCGAGGTCTCGGAGGGTAGGGAGCAATTGTCTTCGTATTAGAACAAGCGCGAATCCGGCTTGCATTTACAAGGTCAAGGCGCTGGCGGCTTCGCTCGGACGTGGGACGCCGGAAGCGGAGTCGGCGCTGGCGGCGCTGCATGCGATAGCCGGATGTGCCGGGGCGGCTGCGGGTAGCCAGAGCTGTGGTGCGGGGGCGATGGGGGCGGCGGCGAGTTCGCTGATCGGCTCGGTGCTGGGATCGACGCAGGGGGTGACGGAGCAGGAACGGCAGGCGCGGGTCGATCTGGTGAGCAGCGTGGTGGCGGGGATCGCGTCGTTGGGTGGGCTGGATGCGGCGGCGGCCGGGAATGCGGCGAAGATCGAAGGGGAGAATAATCAGGTCGCGCCACTGCCGTTGCCGGGCATGGGGATGGTGGTTGGCGCGTCACAGGAGCGCAACCGACGAGCGTGGCGAGACGACGAGTGATCGCGGACGCGAAGCATTTGGAAGGCGGTCTGTCCGCCGACGCACAACACCGGCAGGTGTTGATTGCGTCACGGCATTAATCGTCCCCCTTTTGTTGTGACGTGTGACGACATTGCGCAGTGAATAGATTGTCAACACACTTTATCATGCCGACTAATCAGCCTGCCGATTGACGGTTCGGGATGTGAGGTTGGTCATGCTCATGAATATCTAACTGATCGATATCAATGATGAGCTTGGGTGGAGAAGTGCGCGGCATACCTATTTGCCGTAATGGCGCCGTCCCGGTTGATCGTCTTGCTTGAATATTTCCGTGGGTCGATTTTTAAAGAGATGTTTTCGGTTCCGTTTTAATAATCCGGGACGGTGGAAGTGCAAAATTCCGTCCATACAATGACCAACTGGCCGCAGTAGTCGTACCGAACTTCCCGGACGCAGTGTCGAGCCGGGTACAACAGCCCAGCGGCGTATTCATCACGCTTGCGTCATTGGGCGCTGCGCGGTGGCCTGTCATCCGCAGGTTCATGGACTCGCCGGCCACGTCCGCGATCACCGCGGCGTGAAGCCGGAAGCGAGTCGGCCCGGCAGCAACACACCGCATCAATCCATAGGCCAAGTCCGGCTCAAATCACAACTACGACTACCATGCACCGAGGAAACCAATCCGCCGCCGCGCTGCTTTTGTTGACCAGCGCGGCGGTCGCCGCACCAAATTTACCGGTTGCACCAATCGAGCCAGTCACACCCGCCACCGCCGTCACACCGGCTCCGCCTGCACTGCGTTCCTTCATCCCCGGCAACGAGCAACAATCCCGCCAACAAGAAGAAGCGCGCGAACGCGAACGCGCGATCTCCGCACCAGTCGTAAGATCACGCGCGACACCGCAAGTCGAATTTCCGGCATTGCCGACTGAATCTCCCTGCTTCCGTATCGATCGATTCGTACTCGAAGTGCCGCCGTCGCTGTCTGCCAGCGTCAAGGCGTTGGGCGCCTCCGCGCTGCCGCTGGACCGTTTTGCCTTCGCGCGTGAATGGCTCGAACATTACAAGGGCGCATGTGCCGGCCAGCGCGGCGTCGATATGCTGGTCAAGTCGCTCTCGCAGCGCATTCTGAGCCGTGGCTACATCACATCGCGCGTGCTGCTGCCCGAGCAGGATCTCTCGTCCGGCACGTTGAAGCTCGCGCTGATCCCGGGCCTGATCCGTCACATCCGCATGACCGACGCCAGCCTGCGCGGCACCTGGAAAACGGCCTTTCCCGCGCGCGACGGCGACCTGCTGAACCTGCGCGATCTCGAACAGGGCCTGGAGCAAATGAAGCGCGTGGCGAGCCAGGACGTTTCGATGCGAATCGTCCCGGGCGATGCCCCGGGCGAGAGCGATGTCCTGCTCGACGTGAAGCGCGGCAAGCCGTGGACGGTAGTGGCGTCGGTCGACAACTCGGGCACGCGCGCAACGGGCCGTCTGCAAGGCAATCTTTCGCTCGGCATCGACAACCCGCTCGGCCTGAACGACCTCTTCAACATCGGCGTGAGCCAGGATCTGGAGTTCGGCGATGCGCGCCTGGGCTCGCACGGCTGGAACGGCTTCTATTCGGTACCGTGGGGCGACTGGACGGCGACGCTGTCCGCCTACACCAACACCTACTACCAGCAGATCGCCGGCATCAACCAGACCTTCGTCGCGAGCGGCAACTCGAAGACGATCGATCTCAAGCTGGCCCGCGTGCTGGCGCGCGGTGCGAACGACGTGATGGGCGCGCAACTGCGGCTGTCGCGCCGCTTCGGCGAGAGCTTCATCGAGAGCATCGAGATCCCGCAGCAGCGCCGCAACAATACCTTCGTCGAATTCGGCCTGACGGATCGTCATTACTTCGGCGCCGCGCAATTCGACGGCGCGCTCGCCTATCGGCAAGGTGTAGGCTGGTTCGGCGCGCGTGGCGACGCGCTGGCCGACGGCGGCGGCCCGACCTATCGCTACCGGATGGCGGTGCTCGATGCGAACCTGTCGGTGCCGTTCACGATTGCCCGGCAGCCGTTTCGCTACGTCACGACGGTCCACGGCCAGTACACGGGCAACACGCTCTATTACCTCGACGACCTGACGATCGGCAGCCGCTATACGGTGCGCGGCTTTGACGGCGAGACGATGCTGGCGGCCGCGCGCGGCTTTTACTGGCGCAACGAATGGCAGATGTCCATCGGCCGGACCGGGCAGTCCGTTTATGCCGGCCTCGATTACGGGCACGTCTGGGGGGCGCAGCCGATCGAACTCGCCGGCACGCAGCTGGCGGGCGCGGTGGTCGGGGTGCGCGGCAGCATCGCGACGCGCCTGGGTGCGTATAGCTACGATCTGTTCGCCGGTACGCCGGTCTACAAACCAGCGAATTTTCCGACCGTGCGCGTGACGCTCGGTTTCCAGCTGATGGCGCAGTACTGAGTTACGAGAAACGGCACGAGAACCGCTACGCTCGTCCCCCAACGCAAAACCGGCGGCCTGATCGGCCGCCGGTTTCATATCCAGCACGCACTACCACGCCGCTTACTGCCCCGACGACGCCCCGCCGGCCGCGCGCTTTTCGGCGTTCTGCAGATCCTGCGGATAGTTCGGATCGTTCGCCGACGGCTTGTAGCCGTTGTCTTCCAGCTTCTTCAGCTCGGCGCTGTTCTTCGCGCGGGCGGCCTTGCGTTCGGCCTTGTGCTGCGCGCGGGCCTGCTTGCGTTTCTCGGCCTTGGTCGCCGCGCTGGCCGGGGCGGCCGCCGCGGCGCCTGGATCGGAGGCGGGCGTCTGGGCCAGGGCGACGCCGGACAGGCCGAGCGTCAGGGACAACGTGAGGGCGGCAAGAGACAGCTTGCGGATGGTACGCATGTCGACTTTCTCCTGAAGATTGCTGTTTTGGTGGAGCGCACAACGATCGTGCGCATCCGCGGGCACGCCGGCCGACGGATTCATGCAATGTAACAGGTCGATGACAATGGCGCAGGATCCGCGTCATGCGAGGCACGATCGCGCCAGGCGATGGAGCACACGGCCGGGCAGGCGCGCGTCGCGCTGCTAACGATATGCGATATCGATGGTTCGGCCGCCGCTCGCGCGACGCTATAGTCGCCGGGTTGTCCGTTCCGGAGTCCTGTTCATGTCGTGGTTCGTTTCCCGGCGGCGCATCGTCATGCGTGCCGCCGTTCGCAGTGTCATCGCGTTCGGCCTGGGCGTGGCCGTCGCATCTTTCGCGCCCGCGGCGGCGGCGCGCGACACGGTATCGATCGGCTATCAGCGCTCCTCGGCGCTGTTCATCCTGCTCAAGCGCAACGGCGAACTCGAGCACCGGCTCGGCGCGCTCGGCTACGACGTGCGCTGGCACGAGTTCTCCAGCGGACTGCTGGAGGCGATGAACACCAGCAGCGTCGACCTGAACGCCGACGTGGCCGACGCGTTCGCGCTGTTCACGCAGGCGGCCAACGCGCCGCTGACCTACTACGCCGAGGAAACCTCGGCGCCGTCCGCGCAGGCGATCATCGTGCCGTCGAACTCGCCGATCCGCAGCGTGGCCGACCTGCGCGGCAAGCGCGTGGCGGTGTCGAAGGGCTCGGGCTGCCATTACCTGCTGCTGGCCGCGTTGAAGCGCGCCGGCATCGCACCGGGCGAGGTCGACATCCGCTATCTGGAAGCGTCCGACGCGCTGGCCGCGTTTCGCGGCGGCAACGTCGACGCGTGGGTGATCTGGGATCCGTTCCTGGCCTCGGAGCAGCGCGACGACCACGTGCGCGTGCTGGCCGACGGGCGCGACGGGCTGGCCCAGTACAACCGCTTCTACACGGCGACCACGGCGTTCGTGACCCGCCATCCCGACGTGCTGCCGGTCGTGTTCGACCTGCTGAACCAGACCGGCAAGTGGGTCAAGGCGCACCCGGACGAGGCCGCGAAGATCCTGAGCCCCGTCTGGGGCAATTTGCCGGAAGCCACCGTGGCGCTCGCCAACAGCCGGCGCAGCTACGAGATCGTGCCGGTGCGGCGCGACCAGCTCGCCGAGCAGCAGCGCATCGCCGATACGTACCGCGCGGCGGGCATGATCCCGGCTCACGTCACCGCGACCGAGATCCGGATCTGGACGCCGCCGGCCGGCGCTGCGGGTACGGCAGCGGCGGGACACTGAGGCCGGCAAACCCGGGCCGCCGCGGCGCCAGCCGGCTCAAAACGGCTTGGTGGGCAGGTACTTGCCGTCCAGCGTGATTACCGCGCGCGAGCCGCCCTCGGGATCGTCCACCTTCTTCACGTCGAGCTTGAAGTTGATCGCGCTGATGATGCCGTCGCCGAACTGTTCGTGGATCAGCGCCTTCAGCGTCGAGCCGTACACCTGCACGATCTCGTAGAAGCGATAGATGGTCGGGTCGGTCGGCACGCCGCCGGGGATGCTGCCGCGCACGGGGATCGTCTGCAGCAGGCGCACGGCGTCCTCGTCGAGGTCGAGCCTGCCGGCCACCAGCCGGGCCGCCTCGGCCGGCAGCGGATGCTGGCCGAGCAGCGCGGCGGTGACGAACGCGACGCTCAGGCCGGTGCCTTCGTTGAGCTGTTCGAACGTCAGGTTCTTGCGGATCTTCGCGTCGATGATCGTGTCGGTCAGGGCTTGGCGGGCAGTCTGGCTGTGTTGCGATTGCGTCATGGTGAGGCTCCTTGGGGAAAGGGCGGGGAAAGCGAAGCAGGGCGGCTCAGGCCGCGAGGTCGAGTCGGGCCGGCGTGGCGCGCGCGTGCGGATGGTCGGCGAGCGGGACGAAGCGGTAGCTGGTGCCGTCGAGCGTGTCGATCGAGCCGGTCTCGATGTCGTACACCCAGCCGTGCAGCGCAAGGCGCCCCTGCTCGAGCGCGAGCCGCACGGACGGGTGGGTCTTGATGTTGGCCAGCTGGGCGATCACGTTCTCGCGCACCATCGAGTCGATCCGGGCGGCCTGGTCGCGATGCTCGCGCGCTTCGTTCACCACGCGCGCGGAATCGGCGTAGCGCAGCCAGTTGCGCACGGCGGGCATGTGGTCGAGGCACTGGCAGGTGGCGATCGCCGTCATCGCGCCGCAATCCGAATGGCCGCAGATCACCACGTCGGTCACACCGAGCGCGGCCACCGCGTATTCGACGGTGGCCGTCACGCCGCCCGGCTCGGGGCCGTAGCACGGCACGATGTTGCCGGCGTTGCGGATCACGAACAGGTCGCCCGGTTCGCGCTGCGTGACGAGTTCCGGCACCAGCCGGCTGTCCGAGCACGAAATGAACAGCGTGCGCGGCTGCTGGCGGGTGGCCAGGCGCCTGAACAGCTCGGTGCGCTGCGGGAATACGTCCTTCTGGAACCTCAGGAAACCGTCGATGACCTCTTGCATGATGCGCTCCGTCCTCCTTGGGGTCGACAACCGATGCGCAGAGAATGCGCCGGCGCGCCTATAGCGTCCAAGACCGGTTTATTATCGGAGCCATAGGCATCACCAATAGTTCAAGGACGCTCGATGCTGCTCCGGCATATTCGTTATTTCCTGGCGGTTGCCGAACACGGCAACTTCACGCGCGCGGCCGAGGCGCTGCACGTCTCGCAGCCGACGCTGTCGCAGCAGGTCCGGCAACTGGAGGACTCGCTCGGCGTGCCGCTGCTCGACCGCTCGGGCCGCGCGATCCGGCTGACCGACGCCGGCGTCGCGTATGCGCACTACGCGCGGCGCGCGCTGCAGGACCTGGAGGCGGGCCGGCGCGCGATCCACGACGTCAGCGAACTGAGCCGCGGCTCGCTGCGGATCGGCATGACGCCGACCTTCGCCACCTACCTGATCGGACCGCTGCTGGACCGCTATCACCGCCGCTATCCGAACATCGCGCTGAGCGTGCTGGAGATGCCGCAGGAGCGCATGGAGCCGCTGCTGAACGAGGATGCGCTCGACGTGGGGATCGCGTTCAGCGAAACCGGCTCACCGGACTTCGAGGTGCGCGCGCTGTTCGTCGAGGCGCTGGCGGTGGTGGTGGGCAAGTCGCATCCGTATGCGGGCCGGCGCGCGGCGCTGACGCTGCGCGAGTTCGCCGACGAGGCGCTGGTGCTGTTGAACGGCGAGTTCGCCACGCGTCACTACCTGGACCGCTATTGCCGGCGGAACGGCGTGGCGCCGCGCATCGCGATGGAGGTCAATTCGATCAGCGCGGCCGTGGAGGTGGTGCGGCGCGGGGCGCTGGCCACGCTGCTGCCGGCCGCGATCGCGCGCGAGAACGCCGAGTTGCGGCTGGTGGGCCTGAAGCCCGCGTTGCCGCGCCGGACCGTGGCGCTGCTGATGCGCCGCGATGCCTACCGCAGCGCGGCGCTGGAGGCGTTCGTGGCGATGGCGGAGGAAGAGGGCGCGCGCCGGCGCCGGCCCGAGCGGCGGGCGGCCGGCGCACAGCAGGGGCGTTCCACTGGCGCGCCGGTGGCACGGCAGAAGCGCCTCAGAGCGTCATGAGCATCTCGTGCCACGCCATGCCGCCGTGCCCGGAGATGGACGGCCTCACGTAGCGATAGCCGAGGCGCTCGTACAGCGCGACGTGCCGCTCCTTGCACATCAGGTGGATGGTGGACTTGCCGAGCGCCCGCATGTCCGCCACGAAGCGCGCCATCATGGCCGGCGCGTAGCCCTTGCCCTGATGCGCCGGGTCGATCACCACCGACATGATCACCACGTTCGGCGCGTCGGCGTCGTGGCCGACCAGTTCCTTGAACGCCTCGTCGGACATCACCACCTGATGGGCGCAGCCGCCGTTGATGAAGCCGATGGCCTCGCCGTCCAGTTCCATCACGAGAAATCCTTGCGGGTAGCGGGCGATCCGCGTCGCGATCTTCTCGCGCGTGGCGGCTTCGTCGCCTTCGTAGGCGGAGATTTCGATCGCGAAGCAACGATCGACGTCGGCGGGAACGGCTTGACGAAACGCGGGCATGGGCATCGGCGAAAGACGGCGCGGGAGGGAAAGAACAACAGCATAAAAGCGTTGCAGAATGCATGCACTGCAATCTTTTCATCAAGTCCCGAACTCCATGCATGACGTTCTCCGGCGCATCGACCTGAACCTGCTGCTGATGTCCGACGCGCTGTTCCGGCATCGCGCGGTGGCCGCGGCGGCCGACGAGCGCGCCGAGCAACTGGCGCCGCGATGCGCCTGATGCCCGCTGACATCAATGCCGGATGGCCTCGCCGGGCCATCGTCATCCCGCCGTTTCCACGAGCCCGCGCGCCAGCGCCGCCCGATACGGTTCGTCGAGCTTCACCGCCTCCTGGTAGAGCGTGCGCGTGGCCCAGCAGGTGTCGGCCGGCTCGGCGGCAGCCGGCGTGCGGATCGCGTTCAGGAAGCGCTGCCG
The DNA here is from genome assembly GCF_022870505.1 of Burkholderia perseverans. Classification (NCBI taxonomy): domain Bacteria; kingdom Pseudomonadati; phylum Pseudomonadota; class Betaproteobacteria; order Burkholderiales; family Burkholderiaceae; genus Burkholderia; species Burkholderia perseverans. The sequence continues at coordinate 1,963,058 of NZ_CP045093.1, read as the reverse complement.
GTCCTGCTGCGGCACCTGCTGCACGATCCGCTCGAGCGCGGCCGTGACGGTCGCGTGACTGGCGGCAATCACGGGGGCCTTGTCGAGCACGGCCCGGGCGGCCGCGAACGAGAAATCGAACCACTCGGCCGCGTCCTTCCGGTTCAGCCGGCCGATCGCGTCGTTGAGGATGCGCTGCTTGTCGGCCGCGTCGACGGTGGGCCGCGAGGTGGTCCGGCAGTCGGCGTCGGGCATCGACGCCACCACCTTCGACATCAGCACGAGGCGCTGTTCGAGCTGCGCGTCGGACAGTCTCGGCAAGCCGTCCTGGGTGAGCCCGAAGCCCTTGTCGTAGGCGTTCGCGGCCTGCGTGCCGTTGGCGATCGCCTTGAACTTCGGATCGGCGTCGAGCTTTTCCATGAACGCGTCGAACGCATCGTGCGCGGGCACGTTCTCGGGAAACGGGTTGTCGTCTTGCTCGTCGTCCTCGCTGGCCGCGGTGGCCGCCGTGGTGGTGACGGCGGTCGAGCCGTCCGGCTCGCCGCGCAGGTGTTGCACCACGCGCACCGCGATCACGCCGAGCAGCGCCGCGAGGAGATAGACGAGGAAGCGATTCTTGCGTGACGTCATCGATCCACCGTCGTGTCGGAAGGGAGGGGCGCGACGCGGCCGGCTGGCCGCATGGCGCGCCAGACACGACCTGCGGCGGGCCTGGCCGTCCGTAATATATCGGTGCCGCCGAGGCATGGCAACGATGCCGCGAAGCGTCGCCGGGCGAGGCGCCGCGGGGCTCGTCGTCAGTGTGTGAAGACCTGTTGCGTGGGCGCGTGCCGGATGCGTCAGCCGCGTGCCGCCACGGATGTCAGCCGCCCGCCACGGCGCGCCGGATGCCGCCCGCCGGGCTCGTCTCGCGCCGCTCGCGCGGCGCGTCGTCGGCCGGCAGCGGCAGCTTGACCGAACTGTTCCAGCCGCTCGCCCGCACCTCGCGAATCTCGCGCGCGGCCACCGCGGCCACGCACTGGCGGCCCGGCATCGGCAGGTCGATCACGCGCCAGATGCCGGCGTCGTGCGTATGCACGTGGTGCGCATGCGGGTCCGGGCCGGCTTCGACCTGAACCACGGCGGACACGTCGCCGCCGGCCTGCGGGTCGGGCGTGGCGAGCGCGTCGCCCGACGGCGCGCGCGCGGCGCTCGCCACGCTCGTGAGCCGAACGCGCTGCTGCGCGTCGTGGTCCACGGCGTCGCCGACCGAGAACGCGGTGGCAAGCCCGATCGGCTGCGCGCTCACGCCGATCAGGATCCAGATGCCGGCGTAGGCGATCGCGACGTCGAGCGCCCCGTCCGCCCGCGGCTCGGCCAGCGTGATGCGGCCGTTTTCGTGATCGACGAGTTCGAGCGCTTCGGGGCGGGTGCCCACGATGCCGCCGAGAATGCCGCGCAGCACCGCGCGTCCCACCGCGAAGCGCTTGCCGATGGCGGGCTGCGGAAAGCACTTGGCGCGCTTGCGCTCGTAGCGCGACAGCCGCGCGAACGCGTCCTCCTTCGACAGCAGTTGCCACTCGGGCCGCAGCAGCCACAGCCGCAGTTCGCCGTCACGCAGCGGCTGCGCGCAATAGGGCGGCTGCTCGGCGAGCGCGTGCGCGCTGAACGTCACGTCGGGTGCGAGGCGGATCGAGCGTTCGGGCAGGGAGTCGGGGAGCGGCGGCGCTGCTCGCGGGCGGGGCAGGGCGCCGTGGCCGGCGCGGGCACCGGCCCTCATGCGATCGGCTCCGGCGGGCGGCGGCCAGGCGCGACGCCGGGGGCGGACGATCGCACGGCGGCATGCGTTCGGATCTCGGCATGCATGATCGATCGGGTTCTCTCATTGTGATTTGACGTGCCGCTATATTCCGATAGTTCTCGAACTAATGCAAATGGTTCTCATTTGCGAAATATCAGCGGCGGAAGGTCGACGTGCCACGCGCCGGACTTCATCATGGCGGAGCGTGCATGGCGTCATTCACGCATGGTGATCGCGGCCGGTGAAAGCAGGATGAAAGCGATTTCCCCGCGTCCGCCTCTGCCTGCCCGTCGCGCACACGGAAACCGGCCCGCCGCGTTGTGAAGTGACTTGACAACACAGGGCGCGCCCGTCAGAGTACGCACCAAATGCCAATGATTCTCATTTGCGGGGCGGCAAGCTGTGCGCCGGGCCTGCATCGACGCCGAGTCGATGCGATGACCGGTTCGCTTCGCACGACGTACAGGGCCACGTCACACCATTGTGTGTAAATGAGATTCGTTTATTCAACTTTCACTGGCCGGCAAGCCGGTCGAACGGAGCAATCGATGAGCTGGGGCGACGAAAACACGACGTATCTGGTGGTGGTCAATCACGAGGAACAGTATTCGATCTGGCCGGAGTTCCGCGAGCTTCCGCCGGGCTGGACGGCCGCCGGCAAGTCGGGCACGAAAGAGGCCTGTCTCGAGTGGATCAAGGAAGTCTGGACCGACATGCGTCCGCTGAGCCTGCGCAAGGCCATGGCGGAGCAGGAAGCCAAGCGCTCGGCGAACTGATCGATGTCGGCGAGCGATCGCGCACCGGCGGCGCTGCCGCCCGTGCAACTGTTCTGTTTCGCGCATGCGGGCGGCGCGGCTTCGCTGTACCGGCGCTGGCAGCAGGCGCTGCCGCGCGGCGTGGCCGTGATCGCGCTCGATCTGCCGGGGCACGGCCTGCGCCGCGCGCTGCCGCCTCATACCGACTGGCCGTCGCTGATCGAGACGCTCTGCGCCGACTGGCGCGCGCGGCGCGACCCGTCGCTGCCGTTCGCCGTGTTCGGCCACAGCATGGGCTCGCTGGTCGCCCATGAGCTGCTCCATGCGCTGCGCGCGCGCGGCGAGGCGGCGCCGGTCTGGTTCGGCGCGTCGGCATCGGTCGCGCCGTCGCGGCGCGCGAGCGAGACGCACTGGCTCGGCTGCACGCACCAGCAGCTGGTCGACAAGCTGCGCTCGCTCGGCGGCACGCCCGAGGCGCTGCTGAACGACCACGACTTCATCGAGCTGCTGATGCCCACGTTCCGCGCGGATTTCCATCTGTGCGGCACCTATCCGTCGGTATTTCCCGACGAACCGCGGCGCACGCCGCTCGATTGCCCGCTGACGGTGTTCACCGGCAGCGACGACCCGGCCACCGCGCACACGGAGAAGCTCGCGCCGTGGCGTGACACCACCCGTGGCGAATGCGCATTCCACGCGTTTGCCGGTGGCCACTTCTATCTCGACACCGAACCCGAACCGGTACTCGCGCGCGTGGCCTCGTCGCTGGCGCACGCGCTCGCCGGCCCGGCACCGGCCGCGTTGCCGACGGAGGCAGGATGGATGCATTGACGACGGCGCACCCGGCGGTGGCGCTCGATATCCGCGAACTCGAACAGAACGGCACGCGCGTGGTGGTGGTGAGCCCGGCGGCGGGCGAGGCCCCCGCGCCGGCGCTCGACGCCGCGCTGGCCGACACACTCACCGCGCTGGTCGCGCGCGAGAAGACGCGCCACGGCGGCGTGCTGCTGCGCGGCTTCGCGCCGGCGGGCCCGGCCGGCTTCGAGCGCTTCACGGCGCGCTTTGGCGAGCCGATCCGCGATTACGAATTCGGTTCGACGCCGCGCAGCCGCGTCGACAACGGCGTGTTCTCGTCGACCGACTATCCGGCGAACCAGTGGATCGACCAGCACAACGAGCAGTCGTACACGCTGAAGTGGCCGGGCTCGATCGGCTTCTACTGCGAGATCGCGGCCGACGAGGGCGGCGCCACGCCGGTGGCCGACAGCCGGCTCGTGCATGCGCGCCTCGATCCGGCGCTGCGCCGGCGTTTCGCCGAGCACGGCGTGATGTACGTGCGCAATTACGGCAACGGCCTCGATCTGCCCTGGGAGCAGGTGTTCGGCACCGAGGATCGCGCCGAGGTCGAGCGCTACTGCGCGGCGAACCGGATCGCCTGGGAATGGCTCGACGACGGCGAGGCGCTGCGCACGCGCCAGGTCTGCCAGGCGGAGCTGCGCCATCCGCAGACGGGCGAGACGGTCTGGTTCAACCAGGCCCACCTGTTCCATGTCACCAACCTGCCGGAAGGCGTGCGCGAGGCGATGCTCGAAGTCGTCGAGCCGGACCGCCTGCCGCGCAACACGTATTTCGGCGACGGCACGCCGATCGACGACGCGATGCTCGACGAGATCCGCGCGGTCTATCGCGACACGATGCTGTCGTTCCCGTGGCAGGCGGCCGACCTGCTGCTGCTCGACAACCTGCTGATGTCGCACGGCCGCGCGCCGTTCGCGGGCAAGCGCCGCGTGCTGGTGGCGATGACGCGCTGACGCCGTGACGCAAGCCGGCGCCGTGCCCCGCCCGGGCGCGGCGCACCTCGGCCCGGCCGCCGGCACGACTGCCGGGCGGCCGCTTGCCGTTCCGAAAACGAACCTCGAAGAGTGAACCTGTGAGCGAAGTGTCGAACGATCTGCTGTCGATTTCGACGGCCTATGTCGCCCTCCCGCCGGAGAAGCGCGCCGTGTTTCGCGGCCGTCTGCGCGAGCGCGGCATCGACGCCGCGCGCCTGCCGATCGTGCCGTTCCCCGGCGCCGAGCGGCGTTTCCCGCTCTCGCATGCGCAGGAGCGGCTGTGGTTCCTGTGGCGCCTCGATCCCGCCAGCGCCGCCTACAACGTGACGGGCGCGGTGCGCCTGCGCGGCCGGCTCGATGCGCCGGCGCTGCGCGCCGCGCTCGATCGCGTGGTCGATGCGCACGAAAGCCTGCGGCAGCGCTTCGACGAAGTCGACGGCGTGCCGTACCAGAGCGCCGGGCCGCGCGATTACGGCTGGCAGACGCTGGCGCTCGACGCAGCAGGTGCCGACGATGGCGCGCTCGACGCGCTGCTCGCCGAACGCTCGGCCGCGCCGTTCGACCTGGAACACGGGCCGCTGCTGCGCGTCGCGCTGATCGCGCTCGCGCCCGACGATCACGTGCTGCACGTCGCGCTGCATCACATTGTGTCGGACGGGATGTCGGTCGGCGTGCTCGTCAACGAACTCGGCGCCGCCTATGCGGCCTGTCTCGGCGAGGATGGCGAGGCACCGGCAACCGGCGCGCAGGCCGCGTCGGCATCGACATCGGCATCGGCCCAAGCCGGTGTGCAGTACGGCGACTACGCGCAATGGCAGCGCGAATGGCTCGACGACGGCGCGCTGGCGCGCCAGCTCGACTACTGGCGCAACCGGCTCGGCACCGATCATCCGGTGCTGGAACTGCCGAGGACGCGCACCCGCACCGGCATGCGCAGCGGCGCGGGCGGGCGCGTGGTGCGCGTGCTGCCGCCGGCGCTGCACGCCGCGCTGCTGCGCGTGTCGAACGCCGCCGACGCCACGCCGTTCATGACGCTGCTGGCCGCCTACGACCTGCTGCTCGCGCGCTACAGCGGCCAGCGCGACATTCGCGTCGGCGTGCCGGCGGCCGGCCGCGACCGGCCCGAGGTCGCGCGCACCATCGGCTTCTTCGTCAACACGCTGGTGATCCGCAGCGAACTGGACGCCGTGCCGAGCTTCGCGGCGCTGCTCGCGCAGGTGCGCGAGCGCGTGCTCGAGGCCCACGCGCATGCGGACCTGCCGTTCACGAAGCTGGTCGATGCCCTGCAGCCGCAGCGCAGCTTCGGCAACACGCCGCTGTTCCAGGCGATGTTCAACTATCTCGGCAACGACGACGACACGATCCGGCTGCCGGGGCTCGACGTCTCGAATCACGAGATCGACATGCAGACGGCGCGCTTCGATCTCGTGCTCGACGCGCGCGAGCGCGCGAACGGTTTCGAGGTGGCGTTCACCTACGCCGAGGACCTGTTCGACGCGGCCACCATGGGCGCGATGCTCGATCACTTCGTGGCGCTGCTCGAGGCGGCGCTGAGCGCGCCGCAGCGCCCGCTGGCCGCGCTCGCGGCCGCCGAGCCGGCGCCAGCGCCGGTGCCCGTCAAGCCGTACCGCTCGGTGCCGTCGCGCTTCGCGGCCAGCGCCGCGCGCCACGCGACCTCGCTCGCTGCGCATTGCGAAGGGCAGCGCGCCACCTACGCGCAGCTCGATCGCCACGCCGAACGCGTGGCGCGGGCGCTCGCCGCCGCCGGCGTGGGCCACGACGCGCGCGTCGGGATCTGCATGACGCGCTCGCTCGGCATGGTGGCCGCGCTGCTCGGCACGCTGCGTTCGCCGGGCGCGTTCGTACCGCTCGATCCGGCCTATCCGGCCGAACGGCTCGCGATGATGATGGACGACGCCGGCGTCAAGGTCGTGCTGACCGACGCGGCCGCAAGGCGGCAGTGCGGCGAGCTGTTCGCCGGGCTCACCGCGATCGACGTCGACGCGCTGGAAGGCGAGGGCGAGGGCGCTGACGAGGCGAGCGCCATCGCTGTCGCCACGTTCGTACACGAGCCGCATCCGGACCAGCTGGCCTACGTGATCTACACGTCGGGCTCGACGGGCCGCCCGAAGGGCGTCGCGATCTCGCACGGCGCGTTCGCCGCGCACCTGGACGACTTCATCACCGCGCACGGCATCGGCGCCAACGACACGCAGCTGCAATCGTCGACCATCAACTTCGACGTGGCGCTGCACGAGATGCTGCCGGCGCTGCTGCAGGGCGGCCGGATCGAGATGCGCGGCGCCGAGCCGTGGGACATCGACACCACCAGCCGCCACCTGATCGACGCACGCGTGACGTTCTCGCGGCTGCCGACCGCCTACTGGCAGCAATGGCTGCGCACGCCGCCGCCGCCGGAAGCGCTGGCCGCGCTGCGGCAGATCACGGTGGGCGGCGAGGGGCTGCCCGGCGACGCGCTCGCGCAATGGCAGCGCGGCCCGCTCGGCCGGATCGGCCTCGCGAACCTGTACGGGCCGACCGAGACCACGGTGGCCTGCATGTACCGCGCGACCACGCCCGAGGATGCCGCGCAGTCGATCGTCTCGATCGGCGTGCCTTACGCGTCGCGCACCGCTCGCGTGCTCGACCGCGACGGCAACGAGGCGCCGGTCGGCGCGCTCGGCGAACTCTGCATCGGCGGCCACACGCTCGCGCGCGGCTACCTGGACCGCGCCGCGCAGACGGCCGAGCGCTTCGTGCCCGATCCGCTCGGCGCGCCGGGCTCGCGCCTTTATCGCACCGGCGACCTGTGCCGGCGCCGCGCCGACGGCGCGATCGACTTCCTCGGCCGTCTCGACCAGCAGATCAAGCTGCGCGGTTTTCGCATCGAGCCGGGCGAGATCGAGGCCGCGCTGCGGCGCCAGCCCGGCGTGGCCGAGGCGGTGGTGGTGCTCGCCACCGAGCGCGGCGTGGCGCGGCTGGTCGGCTACGTGGTGGGCGCCGCCGGCACGACGCTCGACGGCGCCGAGCTGCAGCGCTCGCTCGCGCAGCAGCTGCCGGCCCACATGGTGCCGGCCGCGCTCGCGGTGCTCGACCGCATGCCGCTGATGCAGAACGGCAAGGTCGATCGCGCGGCGCTGCCGGCCGTCGAGGTCGCCGCGGCCGACGGCCCGCGCGCCGAGCCGCGCAACGACGCCGAACGCGCGCTGCTGGCCTGGTGGGGCGCGGCGCTGAACCGCGACGATCTCGGCATCGACGACGACTTCTTCTCGTCGGGCGGCGATTCGATCCTGAGCCTGCAACTGATCGCGAAGGCGCGCGCGCAAGGCTGGCTGCTGACGCCGCGCCAGGTGTTCGAGCAGCCCACCGTGGCGCGGCTCGCGGCCGTGATGCGCCCGCTGGAGACGGCCGAGGCCGCCGCCGAGCTGCACGAGCCGCTGCCGCTCACGCCGATCCAGGCGTGGTTCCATTCACGCTATCCGGAAGGCCAGCCGCACTGGAACCAGTCGGTGCTGCTGCGCGTGCGCGGCCGGCTCGACGGCGCCGCGTTCGAACGCGCGCTCGGCGCCGTGATCGCGCGCCACGATGCGTTGCGGCTGCGCTTCGAGCGCGATCCGGCCGACGGCGCGTGGCGGCAGCGCGTGCTGGCCGAGGCGCCGGCGGTTGCCGTGGCCTCGATCGATCTGCGCGAGGCCGGCGAGCGCTGGCCGGCCGCGCTCGAGGACGCCGCCGAACGCGCCCAGCGCGCGCTCGATCCGGCCGCGGGCCGGCTGGTCCACGCCGTGGCGTGGCGCACGCCCGATCTGGCTGACGGCTCGCCCGACGGCCGGCTGCTGCTGGTGATCCATCACCTCGCCGTGGACGGCGTGTCGTGGCGGATCCTGCTCGCCGATCTCGCGGCCGCCTACGCGGCGGCCACCGAGGCGCGTGCGATCGCGCTCGACGCGGCGCTGCCGTGGAGCGTCTGGGCCGCCGCGCAACGCGATGCGGCTACGCCTGCCCGGCTCGCGGCGGCCTTGCCCGCGTGGCAGGCCGCGCTGGCCGGCGCGGTGGTGCCGCTCGACGCGCCGGCCGGCAGCGCCGCGACCAGCGACGTGGTGGACTGGAAGCTCGAACGCGAGCCCACCGACGCGCTGCGCCGCGCCGCGCCGCGTGCCTACCGGCTCGGCATCGATGAACTGCTGCTGGCCGCGCTCGCGCGCGCGGCGGCCGCGACGTTCGGCGGCGACGGCGCGCTGATCGCGCTCGAAGGCCATGGCCGTGATATCCACGATCGCCACGATCTCGATCCGAGCCGCACGGTCGGCTGGTTCACCACGCGCTATCCGGCCTGGCTGCCGGCGCCGGCCGACGACGCGGCCGCGCTGATCGACGCCAAGGCGCGGCTGCGCGCGCTGCCCGACGGCGGCGCCTCGTGGGGCTGGCTGCAAGCCTACGGCGACGCGGCCGCGCACGCGGCGCTGGCCGCGCTGCCCGCGCCGCGCATCAGCTTCAACTATCTCGGCCAGTTCGACGGCAGCCTCGCCGACGACGGCCCGTTCGGCTTCGCGACCGAGAAGTCGGGCGCGCAGCAGCCGGCCGACGAGGCGCTTGTCTATGCGGTCGACGTCAACGGCATGATCGTCGACGGGCGGCTGTCGTTCGCGTGGCGCTTCGATCCGGCGCTGGTCTCGCCCGAACGCCAGCACGCGCTGGTCGCCGCGTTCGGCCGCGAGGTCGCGCGCTTCGTCGCGCATTGCGAGCAGGCCGCGCCGCGCGCGACCGCCGCCGATTTCCCGCGCGCCGCGCTCGGCGAGGCCGATTTCGACGCGCTCGGCCTGGCCGCGGTCGCGCTCGACGATCTCTATCCGGCGACGCCGCTGCAACAGGGCCTGCTGTTCCACAGCCTGCTCGAACGCGGCGCCTACCTGAACCGCAAGCGGCTGACGCTGCGCGGCGAGGTGGACGTCGACGCGATGCGCCGCGCCTGGCAGACCGTGATCGCGCGTCATCCGGTGCTGCGCACGCGCTTCGTGCGCGCGCACGGCGGCACCATGCTGCAGGCCGTGCATGCCACGGTGCCGCTGCCGTTCGAGGTCCATGACTGGCGCGAGCGCGACGATTACGAGGCGGCGTTCGCGAGCTGGTTCGAGGCGGCGGCGCCGAAGCGCATCGACCTCGACGCGGCCTCGCTGATGCACGTCTCGCTGTTCCGCCGTCCCGACGGCGCGCACGATCTGGCCTGGTTCAACCATCATGCGCTGTCCGACGGCTGGAGCCAGTCGCAGCTGCTCGGCGAGCTGACGCGCGCCTACGTGGCCGCGCGCGCCGGCGGCGAGGCCGCGCTCGATCCGGTCGTGCCGTTCTCGCGCTATACCGACTGGCTCGCCGCGCAGCCCGATACCGGCGACTGGTGGCGCGCGCAGCTCGCACGCGTCGACCAGCCGGCGCTGCTGCTCGACGCGGCGCCGTCGCCGGCCGCATCCGCCGCGCAGGCCGAACGCGGCGGCGACACGTTCCGCCACCGCGCCGCGCTGCTCGGCACCGCGCTGTCGGCCGCGCTGGCCGACACGGCGCGGCGCCGCGGCGTCACGCTCAACACGTTGATTCAAGCCGCCTGGGCGCTCGTGCTCGCGCGCCACGGCGACCGCCGCCAGGCCGCGTTCGGCGTGACCGTGTCGGGTCGGCCGTCCGATCTGGCCGGCGCCGGCGCGATCCAGGGCGTGTTCATCAACAGCCTGCCGCTGTGGGTCGACGTGCCGGCCGACGCGCCGCTGCAGGACTGGCTGCTGGCTTTGCAGCACCGCAACGTCGAGTTGCGGCAGGTGGAGCACACGCCGCTGACCTCGATCCAGCAATCGGCCGGCGCGCAGGTCGGCACGCTGTTCGATTCGCTGCTGGTGTTCGAGAACTACCCGATCGATCCGGCGCTGAAGGACGGCTCGCTCGGCCTGACCGTCGAGGCGTCGGTGTCGTTCGAGCGCACGCACTATCCGCTCACGCTCGGCGTGTTGCCCGGCGAGCGGATCGGCCTGGAATGGAGCTGGGATGCATCGCGTCTGGACGAGGCGACGCTCGACGCACTGGCCGCCGCCTACGAGGCGATGCTCGCGCAGCTCGCGCGGCCTGATGCGACCACGCTGGCCGCGCTGCGCGAAAGCGGGCCGGCGGGCATGGTGGGCACGGCCGTGGCCGAGCCGCATCGGTATCGCCCGGTGACGGCGCGCTTCGAGGCCGCCGTGCGCGAGCATGGCGACGCGCTCGCGCTGCGCTGCGGCGACGCCTCGCTCGGCTACGCCGCGCTCGATCGCGCCGCGAACCGCATCGCGCGGCGCCTCGCCGACGCGGGCGTGCGCGCCGGCGCGCCGGTGGGCGTCTGCCTCGAACGCTCGCCGGCCCTGGTCGCCGCGCTGTTCGGCGTGCTGAAGGCGGGCGGCGCCTACGTGCCGCTCGATCCCGCCTATCCGCGCGAACGCCTGCGCGACATGTGCGGCGACGCCGGCATCGCGATCGTGCTGACCGATGCGGCGACGGCGGCTGAACATGCCGACTGGATCGCCACCGACGGCCGCGTCGCGTTGGACGCCGCCGAAGCGATCGAAGCGACGGAGGACGTCGCTGCTTCCGCCGAGGCCGCTCACGGCGTGCCTGCCGAGCCGCATCCCGAGCAACTCGCCTACCTGATCTACACGTCGGGCTCGACCGGCCGACCGAAGGGCGTCGCGCTCACGCACGGCGCGCTGAGCCGCCACCTCGACGACTTCATCGCCGACCACGGCCTGCGGGCCGACGATCACGTGCTGCAGTTCTCGACCGTCAACTTCGACGCGTCGGTCGAGCAGATCTTCGCGCCGCTCACGCTCGGCGCCTCGCTCGAAATGCGCGGCACCACGCTGTGGAGCGCCGACGAGTTCGACCGCGTGCTGGCCGAGCGCGCCGTGACGTTCGCCTATCTGCCCACCGGCTATTGGAAACAATGGGCGCGCCAGGCTCGCCCGCGGCCCGGCCTCGCGCTGCGGCGCATGCTGATCGGCGGCGAGGCGCTGCCGGGCACGGCGGTCGCGCAGTGGTTCGACTCGCCGCTGCGCGAGGTGCCGCTGTTCAACACCTACGGGCCGACCGAGATCGCCGTGACCTCGTCGGTGCAGCGCGTCGAGCCCGCCCAGGCGGCCTGCCTCGCCGCGCCGATCGGGCGGCCCTCGGCCTCGCGCGTCTACCGGATCCTCGATCGCGACGGCCTGCCGGTACCGGCGCACGGCGTCGGCGAACTCTGCATCGGCGGGACCACGCTCGCGCGCGCTTACGCGGGCCGGCCGGACCTGAGCGCCGAGCGCTTCGTGCCCGATCCGTTCGGCGCGCCGGGCGCGCGGCTCTATCGCACCGGCGACCGCTGCCGCTGGCTGCCGGACGGCAGCGTGGCCTACCTCGGGCGTCTCGACGAGCAGGTCAAGGTGCGCGGCTTCCGGATCGAACCCGGCGAGATCGAGGCCGCGCTGCTGGCACGGCCGGAGGTGGCCGAGGCGGTGGTGGTCGCACAGGGCGACGGCGACGCGCGGCGCGTGGTGGCCTACGTGGTCGGCAAGATCGGCGCGGCCGGCGCGACGCCCGACGCCGCCGCGCTGCGCGCCGCGCTGGCCGAACGCCTGCCGGCCTACATGGTGCCGGCCGCGATCGGCGTGCTCGACGCGCTGCCGACGCTGCCGAACGGCAAGCTCGACCGCCGCGCGCTGCCGGCGCTCGACGCCGGGAGCGCGACCGGTTACGTGGCGCCGGCCACGCCGCTCGAGACGACCGTCGCCGGGATCTGGCAGGCCGTGCTCGGCATCGAGCGGATCGGCGCGCGCGACGATTTCTTCGCGCTCGGCGGCCATTCGCTGCTGGCGCTGCAAGTGGCCGCGCGCCTGCAACGCGCGCTCGGCCGCGAGGTGCCGCTGCGCGCGCTGTTCGATCATCCGGAACTGGCCGCGCTGGCCGCCTGGCTCGAAGCCGGCGCCGCGCCCGGCGCGCGCGTGCTGCCGCCGGTGCGCGCCAGCGGCCGCCGCGAGGCGCCGCCGACGCACGGCCAGACGCGCCTCTGGTTCCTCTGGCGCCTCGCGCCCGACAACCCGGCCTATCACCTGTCGCTGGCGGTGCGCATCGACGGCGCGCTCGACGCGCCCCGGCTGCATGCGGCGCTCGACGCCGTGGTGGCGCGCCACCAGATGCTGCATTCGGGCTTCGACGAACGCGACGGCGCGCCGTGGCTGGTGGTCGACGAGACCTTGCGCGCCGGCTGGGACGAGGCCGCGTTCGCCTCGCCCGACGACGCGGCCTGCCTCGCCTGGCTGCGCGAGGGCGGCGCCCGGCCGTTCGACCTGCTGCGCGGCCCGCTGCTGCGCGCGCGGCTCGCGCGGGTCGGCGCGGACGCGCATCTGTTCCAGCTCACGCTGCATCACATCGCCACCGACGGCTGGTCGATGAACCTGCTGATCGACGAACTGGCCGCCGCCTACGAGGCGGCGCTGGCCGGCGACGCGCGGGCCTATGCGCCGGCGCTGCCGGTCCAGTACGTCGATTACGCGCTCTGGCAGCACGCGTCGCTCGACGCCGCCGCGCTCGACGCGCAGCTCGACTACTGGCGCGACACGCTCGGCGACGAGCAGCCCGTGCTCGAACTGCCCACCGACCGGCCGCGGCCGGCGGTGCGCGACGGCCAGGGCGCGCAGGTCGGCATGGAGCTGGACCGCGCGCTGGCCGACGCGCTGCAGACCTACGCGCGCCACCACGACGCGACGCTGTTCATGACGCTGCTGGCCGCGTTCCATGCGCTGCTGCATCGCTACGGCGGCCAGCGCGACGTGCGGATCGGCATTCCGCTCGGCGGGCGCGAGCGCATCGAGATCGAGCCGCTGATCGGCTTCTTCGTCAATACCGCCGTGATCCGCGCGGAGCTGTCCGGCGCGCTGCCGTTCGACGCGCTGCTCGCGCAGGTCCGGCAGCGCGTGCTCGACGCGCAGGCGAACCAGGACGTGCCGTTCGCGCGCCTGGTCGACGTGCTGCAGCCGGTGCGCGTGGCGAGCCACACGCCGCTGTTCCAGGCGATGTTCAACTACGACGTGCGGCAGGGCGCGAGCGAACGGCGGATCGGCGAGGCGCTGCGGCTGAGCCCGTTCGGCGCCGCACGCACGGCCGCGCAGTTCGACCTGACGCTCGGCGTGTCGGTGGGCGAGCGGATCGGGCTGTCGTTCGGCTATGCGACCGACCTGTTCGATCGCGACACGGTGGTGCGCCTGCTCGACGACTATCGCGCGCTGCTCGCGCAGATCGTTGGCGGCGCAGCGGCCGGTGCTTGGGTTGGCACGGGCGAAGCGACAGCCGCGCGCCCGGCGCCGCGCCTGCGCGACTTCAGGCTCGAGGCACGCGCGGTGGCGAGCCGCGGCGCGTTCGGCAGCCAGCCGTTCGTCGCCACCCACGAGCGGATCGCGGCGCAGGCGCGCCGCACGCCCGACGCGATCGCGGTGCGCTGCGACGGCGTCGTACACAGCTATCGCGAACTCGACGCGCGCGCCACGCGCGTGGCGCGGCAGCTGCTGGCGAGCGGGATCGGCGCCGAGGCGCGGGTGGGCGTCTGCACCGCGCGCTCCGGCGCGATGCTGGTGGCCGTGCTGGCGGCGCTGAAGGCGGGCGCCGCCTACGTGCCGCTCGATCCGGCCTATCCGGACGCGCATCTGGGCGGCATGATCGAGGATGCCGGGCTGGTCTGCACGCTGGCCGACGCGGCCGGGCGCGAGCGCCTCGGCACGCTCGGTGCATTCGGCGCGCTTGGCGACACGCACCGCCTCATCGATCTTGACGCCGCCGATCCTGCCGATGCTGCAGGCGACGCCGATCTGCCCGCCGTCGATGCGGCCCAGCTCGCCTACGTGATCTACACCTCGGGCTCGACCGGGCGGCCGAAGGGCGTCGGCGTCACGCACGGCGCGCTCGCGCGCTTCCTCGACAGCCTGCGCGCGCGGCTCGCGCCGACCCCCGACGACGTCTGGCTTGCCGTCACCACGCTGTCGTTCGACATCGCCGCGCTGGAGCTGTACCTGCCGCTCGCGGCCGGCGCGACGATCGAACTGGCCACGCGCGAGACGGTGGTGGACGGCACGAAGCTGGCCGCGCTGGCCGAGTCGTCCGGCGCGACGCTGATGCAGGCCACGCCGATGGGCTGGCGCGTGCTGCTGGACGGCGGCTGGCAGGGCCGGCGCGGGCGCTTCACGGCGCTGTGCGGCGGCGAGGCGCTGCCGCCCGACCTGGCCGACGCGCTGCAGGCGCGCGGCGTCGCGCTCTGGAACCTGTACGGTCCGACCGAGACGACGATCTGGTCGAGCGCCGCGCGGCTCGACGCCGGCGCGCGCATCACGCTCGGCGCGCCGCTCGAACACACCACGCTGCAGGTGCTGGACGAAAGCGGCCAGCCGGTGCCCGACAACGGCATCGGCGAGCTCTGCATCGGCGGCGCGAACCTCGCGCGCGGCTATCTGGGCCGCGCCGGCCAGACCGCCGAGCGCTTCATTCCCGACCCGCACGGCGCGCCGGGCGCACGGCTCTATCGCACCGGCGACCTGTGCCGCGTGCGCCGCGACGGCCGGCTCGAATACCTGGGCCGCGCGGACCAGCAGGTCAAGCTGCGCGGCTTCCGGATCGAACTCGGCGCGACCGAGGCGGCGCTACGCGCGCTCGACGGCGTGCACGACGCGGCCTGCCGGATCGTCGGCGAGGGCAGCGCGCGGCGGCTGGTGGCCTACGTGACGGGCGAGGCCGATCCGGCCGGCCTGCGCGCGCGGCTCGCCGAGCAGTTGCCGATGCAGCAGGTGCCCGCGCAGGTGGTGCGGTTGGACGCGCTGCCGCTGACTTCGAACGGCAAGCTGAACCGCAACGCGCTGCCCGAGGTCGCCGCGCATGACGACGAGCACTACGTCGCGCCGCAAACGCCGACCGAGGTCCACGTCTGCGAGACCTGGGCCGAAGTGCTCGGCATCGCGCGGGCCGGTATCGACGACGACTTCTTCGTGCTCGGCGGCCATTCGCTGGCCGCGGTGCGGGTGGCCGCGCGGCTTGGCGAACGGCTCGGCCGCAAGGTCGAACTGGCGCTGCTGTTCTCGCATCCGCGCGCGGCCGATCTGGCCGCGCGGCTCGACGGCGAGGCTGCCGGGCCCGGCGCGGGCGGCGGGGAGGGTGGCGGTTCGCTCGACGCGATGCAGGGCCTGCTGGACTCGCTGTAATCCGCGCCCGTGCGGGCGCCGCGCGGGAGACCGCCGGCGCCCGGCCCGCGCCGCGCGCGCGGGGGCGACGCAACGACAGACTGGAAACGAACAACGTGACGGACAACACACCTACCGCGCGCCCCGACGCGCTGCGGCTCGCGACGCAATATGCGGCGCTGCCCGAGGAAAAGCGCGCGCTGTTTCGCGCCCGCGCGCGCAGCCAGGGCATCGACACCTCGGCGCTGCCGGCCGTGCCGCTCGCGCCGCGCCCGGCGCGCTTCCCGCTGCTGCCGGCGCAGGAGCGGCTGTGGTTCCTCTGGTGCCTCGATCCGAACCATGCCGGCTATCACCTCGCGCAAACGCTGCGCCTGACCGGCCCGTTCGACGCCGCGGCGCTGCGGCGCGCGTTCGGCGCGCTGCTGGCGCGCCATGAATCGCTGCGGCTGCGCTTCGAGGCCGGCGACGGCGTGCCGATGCAGATCCCGGTGCCGGTTTCGCTGTTGGCCGAGGCCGATTTCACCACCCGTCAAGTCGGTGCCGATCCCGCCGCGCTCACGGCGGCGCTGCACGCGTTCGCCTGCGCGCCGTTCGATCTGACCGGCGGGCTGCCGGTCCGCGTCGGCGTGTTCGAGGTGGCGCCCGGCGAGCGCGTGCTGCAGATCGTGGTCCATCACATCGTCGCCGACGCGTGGTCGATGGAGCTGCTGTTGCGCGATCTGCTCGCGTTCTATCGCGGCGACACGCCAGCGCCGCTGCCGCTGCAGTTCGCCGACGTCGCGATGTGGCGCCGCGAATGGCTGGCCGCCGACGAACTCGACGCGCAGCTGGCGCACTGGCGCGCGACGCTCGACGGCGCGCCCGGCGCGATCACGCTGCCGCGCGATCTGCCGCCGCGCCAGCAGCGCTCGCACGACGGCGGCACGGTGCGCCGCACGCTCGACGCGCCGCTCGCCGGGCAACTGCGCGCGATCGCGCGCGAACACGGCACCACGCCGTTCACGCTGCTGCTGGCCGCCTATGGCGTGCTGCTCGGCCGCTACGCGGCGCAGCGCACGGTGGTGATCGGCGTGCCGTCGGCCGGGCGCGAGCGCCGCGAGACCGAGGCGCTGGTCGGCTTCTTCGTCAACACGCTGATCGTGCGCGCCGATCTCGACGGCGCGCAGCGTTTCGACGCGCTGCTGCGCGCGCTGCATGCGCGTGTGCTCGACGCGCAGGCGCATCGCGACGCGCCGCTCGCGCGGCTCGTCGATGCGCTCGCGGTGGAGCGCGATCTCGACAGCTCGCCGCTGTTCCAGGTGATGTTCGATCTGGCCGTCGACCAGCCGCGCGGGCCGATGACGCTGCCCGACGGGCTGCTGGCCGAGCCGGTCGGCGACACGGCCGTGACCGCGCGCTTCGATTTCGCGTTGAACGGGCGCGACCGCGGCGCGGGCGGCGGCGTCGAACTCGCGTTGACCTATGCGTGCGACCGCTTTGTCGAGGCCAGCGTGGCGCGTTTCCTCGACGACTACACGGCGCTGCTCGCGCAGATCGCGGCCGACCCGACGCGGCGCGTGGCCGATCTGGCCGCGCCTCGCCCGCGTGACGCGCATGACGCGGCGCGCGTCGAGATCGCGCGCGCGCCGTTCCAGCCCGCGCACCGGCGCATCGCCGAGCGCGCGGCGCGCTGCCCGACCCGCGTCGCGCTGCGCTGCGAGGGCGCCGAACTCGGCTATGCCCAACTCGACGGCTGGGCCGCGCGAATCGGCGCGGCGCTGCGCGACGACGGCCTCGTGCCCGGCGAGCGCGTCGGCCTGCTGCTGAACCGCTCGCTCGCGCTGCCGGCCGCGCTGCTCGGCGTCTGGCACGCGGGCGGCGCGTTCGTGCCGCTCGATCCCGAGTATCCGGAAGCGCGGCTGCGCGCGATGATCGCCGACGCCGGCGTGACGCGCGTGCTCGTCGACGACGGCACGCGCGCGCTGTGGCCCGAACTGCTCGCGCCGCTGCGCGCGATCGATGCCTGGTGGCTGCGCGGCGAGGCCGACGCGGGCTGGCCCGGCGACGCCGAAGATCCGGCCTCGCCGACCCGGCTGCATCCCGAGGCGCTGGCCTACGTGATCTACACCTCGGGCTCGACCGGCACGCCGAAGGGCGTGGCGATCTCGCACGGCGCGCTCGCGCTGCATCTCGACGATTTCCTGCACGACCATCGCATCGCCGAGACCGACGTCGTGCTGCAATCGTCCACCATCAATTTCGACGTGGCGCTGCACGAGCTGCTGCCCGCGCTGATCGCGGGCGGCCGCGTGGTGATGCGGGGCCCGCGCGCCTGGGAACTCGACACGCTGAACCGCACGCTGAGCGACGAACGCGTGACGTTCGCGCGGATTCCCACCGCGCTGTGGCAGCAGTGGCGCATTGCGCTGCCGGCGCCCGAGGCGCTGGTGCTGCGGCAGATCACGGTGGGCGGCGAGGGGCTGCCCGGCGACGCGCTCGCGAAGTGGCTCGAGGGGTCGCTCGCGCACGTCGCGATCGACAACCTCTACGGGCCGACCGAAACCACCGTGGCCGCGCTGCATCACCCGGTGGGGCCGGCCGACGCGGCCAGCGCGATCGTCGCGATCGGCCGCTGCTACCCGTCGCGGCATGCCTACGTGGCCGACCTCGACGGCAACCGCGCGCCCGACGGCGCGCTCGGCGAACTCTGCATCGGCGGCGCGACGCTGGCCCATGGCTATCTCGGCCGCCCCGAGCTGACCGCCGAGCGCTTCGTGCCCGATCCGACCGGCGCGCCCGGTTCGCGCGTCTATCGCAGCGGCGACCTGTGCCGCGCGCGCGCGGACGGCACCATCGACTTTCTCGGCCGGCTCGACCAGCAGATCAAGCTGCGCGGCCATCGCATCGAACTCGGCGAGATCGAGGCGGCGCTACGGCGCGCGGCCGGCGTGCGCGAAGGCGTGGTGGAACTGCGCGGCGAGGGCGAACGCAAGCGGCTGGTGGCCTACTTCACCGGTGCGGCCACGCCCGAGGCGGTGCGCGAGACGCTCGCGGCCAGCTTGCCGGCCTCGCACGTGCCTTCCGTCTGCGTCGCGCTGGCGGCGCTGCCCACGCTGCCGAACGGCAAGCTCGACCGCCGCGCGCTGCCCGAGCCCGACGACACCGTCGAGACCGGCGCGGTGCCGCCCGACGGCCCGCTCGAAACCACGCTGCTGGCGATCTGGCAGACCGTGCTGGGGCGCGCCGATTTCGGCGTGACCGATGCGTTCTTCGCGCTCGGCGGCGATTCGATCTCGAGCCTGCGCGTGATCGCGCAGGCGCGCGCGGCCGGCTGGATCGTCAGCGCGCGGCAGGTATTCGAGCATCCGAACGTGCGCGCGCTCGCGCGCGTCGCGCAGCGCGCCGACGCGGAGGGCGAGGGCGCGGCGGCCGATGCAAGCAATCTGGCCGACGGCCCGCTCGATGCGCCGCTCGTGCCGATGCAGCAGTGGTTCTTCGAACAGTTCCCCGATGCACCGTCGCGCTGGAACCAGTCGGTGCTGCTGACGAGCGCCGAGCCGCTTGACGTCGCCGCGCTGCGCGAGGCGTTCGCGGCGCTGCTGGCCACGCACGACGCGCTGCGCGCACGCTTCGCCCGCGATCCGGCTAGTGAGGTCTGGACACAGACGATCGTGCCGCCGTCGGCCGCGCTGGTCGACGCCGCGTTCAAATCGATCGACCTGCATGAAGCCTTGGCCGATGGCGGCGACTGGCGCGCCGCGCTGGCGCATCATGCCGACCGGCTGCACGGCGGCCTCGATCTCGCCGCCGGGCCGCTGATCCGCGCGGCGGCCGTGGCCACGCCCGACGGCGCGCGACTGCTGATCGTGGCGCATCACATCGTGATGGACGGCGTGTCGTGGCGGATCCTGCTCGACGATCTGCTGAGCGCCTACGACGCCGCGCGCGCCGCGCCGGCCGCGTCGGTCGATGCACGGCCCGCGCTGCCGCGCCCGGCGACGGGTTGGGCCGACTGGTCGCGCCGGCTCGCGGCCTACGCGACGCAGCCGGAGCTGCTGAGCGAGCTGGCCTGGTGGCAGGCGCGCCTCGGCACCGCGCACGAGGCGGCACCGCGCGCCGAGGGCGGCCAGCGGCATCGCGCCTGGGCGCTCGACGCCGCCGCCACGCAGCGTCTGACCGATGCCGGCTGGCGCATCGACGACGTGCTGCTCGCGGCGCTCGCGCATGCCTGCGCGCAGGTGCTGCCCGAGGTGCCGGTGATCGTCGAACTCGAAGGCCATGGCCGCGGCGAGCGCGTACCCGGCGTCGACCTGAGCCGCACGGTGGGCTGGTTCACGACGCAATACCCGCTGCGCGTCGAGGCGCGCGAGACACCGGATGCGACGCGGCGCGCGATCGCCGCGGCACGCGCCGAACTGCCGGCCGACGGGTTGCACTACAACCTGCTGCGCTACGCGGGCCTGGCCTCGTCGCGCGCGGCGCTGGCCGCGCTGCCGGCCACCACGGTCGGCTTCAACTACCTGGGCCGCTTCGACGAGCGGCTCGGCGCGGGCCGCTTCGGCTTCGCCGCCGAGGACAGCGGCGACGGCACGCTCGGCCGCGCCGCGAACGGGCCGCGCCACTGGCTCGATCTGAACGGCCTGATCGCCGACGGCCGCCTCAAGGTGGACTGGAGCGCGGCCGACCGTTCCGTGGACGAGGCGCGGCTCGACCGCCTGATTGCCGCGTTCGACGCGCAGGTGCGCTCGCTCGCCGACGCGGCGGCGCGTGCCGCATCCGTGGACGAAGCGGCACCGGCCGTCGCGCCGAGCGGGTTCGGCGCGCTGCCGGCCGGCGCCGTGACGGCTGCCGTGCCGGGCACCGGGTCGAACACGAACGCGGCGGTCGACGCCGCGTTCGCGGTCTGGCGCGAGCGCTTCTACACCGAGGCGCGGCTCGCGCCGTCGCCCGATCCGCTGCGCCAGCCGCTCAACGCGGCGCGCGCGCCCGTCACGCTGTTCTGCTGCTATCCCGGCTTCGGCCTGACCGGCGAATACCGGTTTCTCGCGGCGGCGCTGCAGGGCGTCGCCTCGGTGGTCGCGCTGCGCGCGCCCGGCTTCGCGCTCCCCGCCTCGACGCCGGCCGACTGGCCCGTCTCGTTCGACGCGCTCGCCGACGCCTGCACGCGCAGCGTGCTCGACGCGCAACCGAGCGGCCCGTACCGGCTGCTCGGCTGGTCGTTCGGCGGCCGGATCGCGTTCACGGTGGCGGCGCGGCTGCGCGCGCTCGGCCACGCGGTCGATTTCGTCGGGCTGCTCGACACGGCGGTCCGCACCGCCGACGCGCATGGCCCCGGGCACGACGGGGCGCAGGACGCCGATGCCGGCACGGCCGGCGCGCTCGACGCGCTGCCGGGCTGGCTCGACGCGCAGCCGGACGGCGCGCTGCTGCGGCCGCTGTTCGCGCGCGCGGCCGAGATCGACGCGCTGCATTACCGGCTGCGGCTCGAACACGCGCTGCCGCGCATCGACGTGCCGGTCACGTTCTGGCATGCCTCGCGAGATATCGTCGCGGGCCGGGAGCGCGACTGGCGGCCCCACACGAGCGCGGGTGTGACGGTGGTGGAGGCCGACGCGACGCATAGCGGGATCGTGCTGCATCCGGCCGTCCACGACGATCTCGCGCGCCGGCTGCGCGCGCTCGCCGGTCCCGGATCCGTGCCGGCACCCGATACGCGCCGTAACAGGGACGAGGCCGCCGCGACGGCGCAAATCGTTCGCGACGACGCGCAGCGCGGTTGAACTGTCGGATAATGCCAACCCGGCGGGTCGTGCCCGCCGCTCCCGCAAGACGATGCTGATGACGATGGAACTGAAGCCGTGACCACACCCGCCGGCGCTACGCCGCTCTACCGCCTGTCTGGCGTCGATTTCGCGATCGGCGACAAAACCCTGCTGCAGGACATTTCGCTCGACGTGCCGGCCGGGCAGGTCGTCGGCCTGATCGGCCACAACGGCTCCGGCAAGACCTCGCTGATGCGCCTGCTGGCGCGCCTGCACGCGCCCACGCGCGGCACCATCGCGTTCGACGGCGCGCCGCTCGAAAGCTGGCCGCATCGCCGCTTCGCGCAGCAGGTCGCGCACCTGCCGCAATACACGCCGCAGACTGACGGGCTGCTGGTGCGCGAGCTGGTGGCGCTCGGCCGCTACCCGTGGCACGGCGCGCTCGGCCGCTTCACGCGCGACGATCACGCGCACGTGGACGACGCGATGGCCTCCACCGACGTCGCGCACTACGCCGAGCGGCCGGTGGACAGCCTGTCGGGCGGCGAGCGCCAGCGCGTCTGGCTGGCGATGCTGATCGCGCAGAACAGCCGCTGCGTGCTGCTCGACGAGCCCACCTCGGCGCTCGACATCGGCCACCAGCTCGAGGTGCTGCAACTGATCCGCAAGCTGTGCGACGCGCGCGGCATGACGGCGGTGGTGGTGCTGCACGACGTGAACATGGCGACGCGCTTCTGCACGCAGCTGGTCTCGCTGCGCGGCGGGCGCGTGCTGATGCAGGCCGGCCCCGAGGAGATCATGCGCGAGGACAGCCTCGAGGCGATCTACGGCGTGCCGATGGGCGTGATGACCGATCCGGTCGGCGGCCACCGCATCGGTTATCCGCGATGAGCCGGCCGCTTTCCGTCCGGCGCGCGCGTCCCGCGCGGCGCCTCGATGCGCATCGCCGCCGCTGGCTCGCGCAGGGCGGCGCGCTCGGCCTGCTCGGCGCGCTGGCCTGGTCCGCGCCGCTGCGCGCGGCAACGCCGGCTGCTGCCGCATCGGCCGGTGCCGCGCCGGCGGCGGCGCCCGCCGCCATCCCCACGCGCGTCGTCTCGATGAACTGGGAACTGACCGAGACACTGCTCGCGCTCGGCGTGGTGCCGATCGGCGTCTCGCTGCCCGACTGGTATCGCAGCTCGATCGTCGAGCCGCCGCTGCCGCCGGGCGTGGCCGACATCGGCCTGCTGTACCAGCCGAACTTCGAGGTGCTGCTGGCGCTGAAGCCGGACCTGCTGGTGATCACGCCGGGCCACATGCCGGCGCTGCGCACGCTGCAGCGCATCGCGCCCACCATCACGCTGAGCCAGTACATGACGAGCGCGCAGCCGTACCACGACCTGTGCGGCGAGACGGTGACGCTCGGCGCGCGGCTCGGGCGCACCGGGCGCGCGGACCAGCTGGTGGCCGAGGCGGCCCGCACCACCGAGGCGGTGCGCGCGCGGCTCGCGACCCGGCCGGCGCTGCTGCGCCATCCGCTGATCGTGGCCGACCTGGTCGACGACCGCCATCTGCGCGTCTACGGCCGCGGCAGCCTGTTCGACGAAATGCTCGCGAAGCTCGGCGTGGCCAACGCGGCGCATCCGCGCGACGGCGGCGCGGCGTGGCCGACCCAGGCGGGCTACACGCTGGTGCCGCTGCAGCGGCTCGCCGAGGTGCCCGAGGCGAGCGTGCTGCTGGTTGGCCCGGTGAAGCCAGCCGCGAGCCGCGGGCTCGACGGCAATGCGATCTGGCAGGCGCTGCCGGCGGTGCGCGAACGGCGCATCGCGAAGCTGCCCGTGATCGCGCCTTATGGAGGATTGGTATCGATGCAACGATTCGCCGAGGCGATCGAGGCGGCGCTGACGACGATCGAGGCGGGAGGAGGCGGTGTTGCGTAATCCCATGACCTTGCCGCGTCAGGCCGCGCCGCGCGATTTCCGCTGGTGGCTGGTGGGCACGCTGCTCGCCGTCTCGCTGCTGCTCGCGGTGGTCGGCATCCGCACCGAACTCGACGGCGCGCCGTTCTGGCAGGCGCTGTTTTCGCCCGATCCGCGCGACCTGCACCAGATCCTGGTGCGCGACAGCATGCTGCCGCGCATCGCGATGACGCTGCTCTGCGGCGGCGCGCTCGCGCTGGCCGGCACGCTCGCGCAGCAGGTGCTGCGCAATCCGCTCGCCGAGCCGATGACGCTCGGCGTATTCCCCGGCGCCTACCTCGCGCTGATCCTCGCCGATCTGTGGGCGCCGTCATGGCTCGTGCTGGGCCGTCCCGCGATCGCGCTGGCGGGCGGCACCATCGCGATGCTGATCGTGTTCGCGCTGTCCGCGCGGCAGAAGATGGCGCCGCTCGCGGTGGTGCTGTCGGGCATGATCGTCAACCTCTACTGCGGGGCGATCTGCCTCGCGCTGTCGATGGCGCATTTCGAGCTGCTGCGCGGCCTGATGATCTGGGGCGGCGGCGCGCTCGACCAGACCGGCTGGCACGAGAGCCGGCTGCTCGCGCTGGCGGTGCTCGGCTGTGCGATCGTCACCGTGCTGCTGCGGCGTCCGCTCGGTGTGTTCGACGCCGGCGACGCGACGGTGCGCAGCCTCGGCGTGGGCCTGCATCGCACGCGCGCCGTGGCGCTGCTGATCTCGGTGGTGCTGACCGCGGCGGTGGTCTCCACGGTCGGCGTGATCGGCTTCGTCGGGCTGGCCGCGCCCACGCTCGCGCGGCTCGCCGGCGCGCGCCGCCTCGGCCAGCGCCTGATCTGGGCGCCGTGTCTCGGCGCCGCGCTGCTGTGGCTGACCGACGAGCTGGTGCGGGTGGCGTCGTCGGCCGAACTGTTCTCGGCGCACCTGATCCCGACCGGCACCGTCACCTCGCTGGTCGGCGTGCCGCTGCTGCTGCTGTTGCTGCCGCAACTGCGCGCGCAGCCCGACCTGCACGCGGCCGGCATCGCCGCCGCGCCGCCCGCGCGGCTCTCGCGCCGGCTGCCGGTCGCGCTCATTGCGCTGGTGCTGGTGATCGGGCTCAGCTTCGGCGTCACGCGCACGCTCGACGGCTGGCGCATCGGCGATCTCGAGCAGATCCGCGCGATCCTGTTCTGGCGCGCGCCGCACACCATCGCGGCGGCCGCGGCCGGCGTGCTGCTCGCGATCGGCGGTACGCTGATCCAGCGCATCACCGCCAACCCGATGGCGAGCCCGGACCTGCTCGGCGTCAGCTCGGGCGGCATGCTCGGCATCGTGGTGGTGCTGTTCGCCGGCGTGCTGCCGAGCCCGGGCGTGCTGTTCGCGAGCTGCCTCGGCGGCGTGATCGTCACGCTCGCGCTGCTGATGTGGCTCGGCTCGCGCGCCGCGTTCGCGCCGGAGCGGCTGCTGCTGATCGGCGTGGCGATCAGCGCGCTGCTGCAGGCGATCGTCAGCGCGATGATGTCGAGCGGCGATTCGCGCGTCGGGCTGGTGCTGAACTTCATCGTCGGCTCGACCTACTATGTGCAGGCGCCGATCGCCTACGGCGCCACCGTGATCGCGCTGCTCGGCCTGGTCTGCGCGCCGCTGCTGAGCCGCTGGGTCGAGGCGCTCGGGCTCGGCGCCGGCGTGGCGGGGGGCCTCGGCGTGCCGGTGGGGCGGGCTCGCGTGACGATCCTGCTGCTCGCCTCGGTGCTGACGGCCGCCTCGACGATGCTGGTCGGGCCGCTGTCGTTCGTCGGTCTGATCGCGCCGCACATCGCGCGCTTCTCCGGCGCGCGCCGGCCCGCCTCGCAGATCCTCGTCGCGGCCGTGATCGGCGCCTTGCTGATGGCGTTCGCCGAGTGGCTCGGCCGCCAGCTGGTGTTCCCGGAGGAGGTCGCCTCGGGGCTCGTCGCCACGCTGATCGGCGGCCCGTACCTGATCGCGCTGATGCTGCGCAAGACGGTGACGTCCACCTGAGCGGCCGCCGCCGCGCCATCGCCGCGTTTCTGCGCGGCGGCGGCGCGGAATCATTCCGGGTTATTGCCGGCTTTTATCCCGCCTTTTGTCCGGTTTTTCGCCGGATCCTATGCCCGCCATCTAGTTAGGACACTTGAGCAAGCGACCCGCGCGCGCGGCCGCCGCCTCGTTCGGACAGCCGAACGAAACCGTCGCGTAAGCCTTGCGCAGGGCGTTTTTACGTCCGGATCGACGCGATACCGGCGGTCTCTCGCGCCGTTCGACCGACGGCTCGCGCCATCGATTCCGGCTGCCCGATAGGCACGTTCGATAACGCCACAAGACACCGCTTTCCGTCTCGTAAATAAATTGCAAATGAGAATCGTTATCGGTAATATTCCCACTCGCGGTTTGGCCAAGGGGGTGTGTCAAGACCGGCCAAATGCGATCGCCGTACCTCAAAAATGTCGATGACGGACAGGTGCGAGGCACGGCGGCGATTCTTACAAGCGACCGCCGGAACGTGTTGATCCGGCTGCGGCGGGCGGAAGACCACATATGGAGCGCAACGAACAAAATGGGAATCTCGATGGACTTGTGGCGACGCGGTAAGCGCGTTTCGTATCGTTCGGCAGGCATGATCCGGCTCACGCCGATCGCCGTGGCGCTGTGCGCGACCTGGGCGGGTGCCGCCCACGCGCAGCAGGCCGCCGCCGCGCAGGGTGCGTCGGCCACCGCGCTACCGACCGTGAACGTCACCTCCGAGGCCGACGCGACCACGGAAGACAGCGGTTCGTACACCACGCGCAACGCCACCATCGGTGGCCGCACGCCGGTGGCGATCAAGGAGATTCCCGCTTCGGTGTCGGTGCTCACGCGCGAGCGCATGAACGACCAGAACATGACGACGATCCAGGACGCGCTGCGCTTCATGACCGGCGTCAGCGCGATCGAGTACGGCGACGGCACCGCGTATTTCCATTCGCGCGGCACCCAGCTCGGCATCGAGTTCGACGGCGTGTCGATCGTGAGCGGCCTCGAATACCTGCAGCAGTTCGACCTCGGCATCTATGACCGCGTCGAACTCGTGCGCGGCCCGAACGCCGTGCTCGACGGCAACGGCGAGCCGGGCGGCACCGTGAACCTGGTGCGCAAGCGCCCGCAGAAGGAATTCCATATCTCGACCGAAACCCAGGTCAGCTCGTTCGGCGGCGTGCGCCAGATGGTGGACGTGACCGGCGCGCTGAACAAGGACGGCACCCTGCGCGGCCGCGCCGTGCTGATCGGCAGCGACGAGCATCAGTCGATCGACCGCGCGCGCAAGAAGGACGTGACGGCTTACGGCGCGCTCGACTGGGATATCACGCCGCGCACCACGCTGTCGCTGTCGGCCGGCTATCAGGTCAACACCAACAACGGCTACGACTACGGCGCGCCGGGGCTCTACGCCACGCCGACCTCCGCGTCGCCGTTCGCGCGCGTGAACAGCTCGTATTCGCAGAACTTCTCGCCGGACTGGAACTACGGCTACACCTCGATGCGCGAGGCGAACGCCAATCTCGTTCATCGCTTCACGAACGGCTGGAAATCGCAGACCACGCTGTTCTATCGCCACGAATACGTGAGTTCCGACGAGGCCGATCCGGGCCCGGGCGCGCTCGCCCCGGGAATCGCGAAGTACACGGAGCGCCGCCAGCAGAACAGCTATGACTGGTTCGGCGCCGACACCAACGTGACCGGCCCGATCCAGGCGCTCGGCCGCACGCATACGCTGACGGTCGGCGCGAACTACTCGGTGATGTCGGAGACGGCGCTGAGCGGCAGCCAGGCGCTGGTGGGTCCCGGCCCGCTCGGCACCTTCAGCCTCTACAACCCGGACGCGATCGGCCAGGTCAACGTGCCGTTCAAGTTCGGCACCAACACCCGGCTCGTGCAGTACGGCTTCTATGCGCAGGCGCGCGTCAAGCTGCTCGATCCGGTCACGCTGGTGCTCGGCGGGCGCGAGGCGTTCTACGAGCAGCGCACGCAGTCGACGCTGCCGACGGTGGCCGACTGGCAAACCAACGTGAACCTGAACCACCGGTTCCTGCCGTCGGTCGGGCTGGTCTGGGACATCACGAAATCGACCACGGCCTACGTCAGCTATTCGAAGTTCCTGGCCGCGCAGGTGGCCAACGAAGCGGGCGGTGGCGTGGTGCCGCCGCGTACCGGCGAGCAGTATGAAATCGGCGTGAAGAACAGTTTCCTCGGCGGACGCCTGAACACCACCGCCGCGCTGTTCCGCATCAACGACAACAACCGCGCGGTGGCGGATCCGAACAATCCGACGTTCTCGATCCCGGCCGGCAAGGTGCGTGACCAGGGCTTCGAGTTCGAGGTGACGGGCCAGCCGACCGAGAACTGGAACATCTACGCGGGCTATACGTACCTGAACGCGCGCTACGACAACACCGTGGCGGATCTGTCGGAAGGCACCGATCCGAAGCACCTGTTCAAGCTGTGGACCAAGTACGCGTTCTCGCGCGGCACGCTGCGCGGCCTGTCGATCGGCGGCGGCATGCTGGCCCAGACGCAGACCACGCGCGGCGTGGAGCAGGGCGGCTACGCGATCTTCAATGCCGAGATCGCGTATCGCTTCAACAAGCATGTCGAGGCGTCCCTCGCGCTGAACAACATCTTCAATCGCGATTATTACCTGCGTCCGCCCGGCAGCTTCTACAGCGTGTTCGGCGATCGTCGCAACGTGATGCTGACGGTACGTTCGGACTTCTGACCGGATTCGGATTGATCGAGCTGGATTGATCGAAGCAACGCGGCGGGCCGGTCCCGCCGCCTCGAAGGCCCGGGCGTTCCGCGCGCCCGGGCCGCTTTACCCGGCCTGGCCGGGAGCATGTGTCGGCAGGGAAGCACACATGTGACAGCGGCGGTCACGTGGTGGTCGTGAAATTGCAACATAGAATGCGAATCATTCCAATTTGCATTGCTGGTCCATAACTAACCGGACACGACACGCTTCGGGCCGAAGCCGGGTCGTGCAGTTGACTCGCGTGGCGATGCCCTCATGCCAGGGCGCGCCGTGAACGGGCGATGGAGGGAACGATGAATGTCGCTGACCTGTGCATGACGATGTCGAACGCCGCGTGTCCCGCTCGCCCGGCCGCGCCGCGCCGGGCCGCCGGGACGAACCGTTCGCGCGGGCCGTCCCGGCGCCCGCTTCGATCCGCCCGCTGCCGCGCCTCCACGCGCGCGGCGCCCGTTGCCGGTGCGTCCGGCCTTTTCCCGCGCTCGCCGGCTCCCCGGCCGCTCCGCGCGCTCTCGTGATTTCTCCCCAAGGAACCTTCGCCATGACGCAAGCCATGCCTTTGCTCTTTGACTTTTCGCCGTTCGTCGGACAAAGCGAACGCCATGTCGAGCTGATCAAGCAGTTTTCCGCCGCCCACGCGTTTCGCAGCGCGCAGGTCAGCGAACTGCTGCTCGACGACGATTTCCACCGCCGGCCGCTGCGCCCCGAGGATTTCGAGTTCCTGAAGTTCCAGAAGCCGGTGCGCATGCACAACGTGAGCCGCCTGCCGGCGCTGGCCTCGGGCCGCACGCTGCTGTCGATCTACGAGCTTGGCGTGGCGCGCCTGCCGCGCAGCGCGGACGCCGACGAATGGCAGCACTTCAGCGGCTTCTACGGCGACGACGTGCAGGTGTTCGGCGCGCAGATCGTGCCGTTCCTCGAAGCCTACGCGTTCGAATACCTGGCGCAGGACCAGACCGTGGACGCCGAGGCGGGCGCCGCGGCCGCGCGCCTGAAGCGCATCATCGACGACGAGACGGCGTTCTGGACCGAGACCTTCGCGCGCCTGATGCGCAACGACTACCTGCAGGAAGGGCTGCGTTTCGTCATGGTGCAGCGCTGGGCGCAGCTGCCGTCCAAGCGCCGCGCGCTCGCGCGCGCCACGGCGAGCGGCTTCCTCGACATGCTGCCCGACGCGCTGCGTCCGACGCTGCACGGCGACCTGCCCGACGACGCGCTGCTCGAGAAGATCGCCGCCTCGGTGGGCGTGACGCGCCAGCAGCATGCGTACTGGCAGTTCTATCTGCCCACCAGCACCGCGAAGTGCAACCTGCTCTATGCGCTCGGCCGCCGTCCCGATCGCGCGTTCGCGTTCGCCGGCGCCGCGTTCGCGGCCGAAGCCGAATGGCTCGCGTTCGGCGCCGCGCTCGAGCGTGCCTGCGCGCACCTCACGCCGGCCGGCCGTCAGCCCGGCGATTTCGAGCGCCGTGCCGGCGCGCTCGTCACGCGTTTCGAGCAGGCCCTGCAAACGATTGCCGAACGCTTCGGCCAGCCCGCCTATGCGCAGGCCGTGCAGGGCACCGCCGCGCACGAGCGGCTGTGCGAGCGCGGCCGCTGGGATCTCGGCGAACAGCTGCTGTGGCTCTCGTCGATCCGCCATTACGTGCGTTTCGCGCATCGGATCAGCGACCGCATCGACGTCGAGTGCCCCGGCATCGACCGCGAGACCTTCGTCGAGCCGTTCGAGATGTGCTCGACCACCCACGTCCACAACGATCACCGCCTCGTGACGATCGAGGAGGGCGAGATGCTGTTCTGGGGCAACGTCGGCATGCAGCTGAAGATGAACGTCGGCGACAAGGTGCTGATTCCCGATGGCCGCCTGCACGGCTCCACGGTGCTCTCGGGCGAATGCACGTACCACCAGCCGATCATTCCGGACGACTGGGTCAAGGCGCTCGTCGCGGAACTCGAGGCCAACTCGAACGCATCCGCCTGAGTCCTGCCCGGCAGGCATCCGCTTTGAATGGTGGGCCGCGCATTCCGTGCGGCCCGGCACGCTCGCCCGCGCAGGCGACGAACGAGGATATGAAATGCGATCAACCGAGGACAAGGTCAACGTGATGCCGCAACCCGACGTGGCGACACCCGGCAGCGAGGGCTTCGATCCGGGCGACTGGAAGAGCCGCATCATCGCCGGACGCGCGCTCGGCGCCGCCGCAAACCCGCCGGCCTGGCTCGACGCGTCGTATGAGACGCTGCGCAAGCAGGTGATGCACCCCGAATATCCGTGCTTCTTCGGCACCATGGCCGAGAAGCGCGGCGAGATGTTCTACGCCTTCGTGAACGGCAAGGACATCTCGCAGCTGCCCGCCACGATGCAGACCTTCGCGGAACTGGCGCTGCGGCCCGAGTACCGCAAGAACAACATCGCGGTGTTCTTCGAGCCGGACCCGGAGCCGCTCTCGCACGACGCCTACCATCAGCACTTCTGGCAGATCCTGCAGCACCTGCACGACGTCGATCCCGATCCGAAGGCCGACGCGCAGCCCGATCCGTCCGACGGCGACTGGGAATTCTCGTTCGCGGGCGTGGAAACCTTCGTGGTCTGCGCGTGCCCGTCGTTCCGCTCGCGCCACAGCCGCAACCTCGGGCCGGGCATGGTGCTGCTGTTCCAGCCGCGCAGCGTGTTCGTCGACACCATCACCAACAAGGTGATCGGCCGCGAGGCGCGCAACCAGGTGCGCAAGCGCCTGGAAACCTGGGACGAGGTGGCGGCGCATCCGGACCTGGGTTTCTACGGCGACCCCGGCAACCTCGAATGGAAGCAGTACTTCCTCGATGACGCGAACCTGCCGGCCGACGACCGCTGCCCGTTCCTGAAACGTCAGAAACAGAACGCGGAGGCCGCCCGCGCCGCGTTTGGTCAGGCACCTGCCGTGGACGTGGTGATCGCCGCCGACTTCGCGCCGTCGCACGCGGGCGTGGTGCAGGCGCGGCCCGCCGCGGCCGACGAGGCCGGCGCGCGGCACTGGCAGCAGCACCGCATCGTGGCGCAGCAGGACCAGTACGGCGCGGTGTCGGCCTGGCAGGGCCAGGACCATCGCCACGGACCGCAGGCGCGCGAGCGTCACGAGTTCGGCGAGGAATGACGAGGGCCGGGCGCGCAGCGCGCCCGGATCGCCGCGCATGACGCGGCGCTGTGAGGAAGCAGGGCGAGAGGCAGGGCGAGGGACGAAATGGCAGAGAACATGATCGAGCGGTTGCGCTCGCTGGCCGTGCAGCGCGGGACCGACACCGCGCTGGTGACCGTCGACGCGCACGGCGACACGCGCTACGACTACGCGGCGCTCGAACGCCGCGCGATCGCGCTGGCCGCGCTGCTGCGCGAGCGCGGCGCCGGCGGGCAGGCGGCACGCGTGCTGCTCGCGATGGACAGCGGCATCGACTACGTCGCCGCGTTTTTCGGCTGTCTTTACGCGGGCGCGATCGCGGTGCCGGTCTATCCGCCCGAATCGCTGCGCGGCCAGCATCTCGCGCGGCTCGCCGCGATCGCGGCCGATGCCGACGCCGCGTTCGTGGTGACCACCGGCGCGCTGGCCGGGAAGCTCGGCGAGGCGTTCGCGCGGATCGCGCCGGGCGCGGCCTGCATCGAGATGGACGGGCTCGATCACGCCGGTGTCGACGCGCGGGCGTTCGTGCCATATGCCGCCGCGCCCGCCGACATCGCGTTCCTGCAGTACACCTCCGGCTCGACCTCGACGCCGAAGGGCGTGATGGTCACGCACGGCAGCCTGTGGGCCAACGAGATCGCGATCCGCGAGGGGCTCGGCGTGACGGCCGACGACGTGTTCGTCAGCTGGCTGCCGCTCTATCACGACATGGGCCTGATCGGCACGCTCTCGCAGCCCGTGTTCAGCGGGATTCCGCTGGTGCTGATGTCGCCGCAGTTCTTCCTCGAACGGCCGGTGCGCTGGCTCGAGGCGATCGCGCGCCATCGCGGCACGATTTCCGGCGGTCCCGACTTCGCCTATCGGCTCTGCGCCGACCGCATCGGCGACGAAGCGCGCGCCGCGCTCGACCTGTCGAGCTGGCGGCTCGCGTTCTCGGGTTCCGAACCGGTGCGCAAGGCGACGCTCGATGCGTTCGTCGAACGCTTCGTGCCGCAGCGCTTCGATCCCGCCGCGCTGTTCCCGTGCTACGGGCTCGCCGAGGCCACGCTTTACGTGTCCGGCGTCGGACGCGGGCGTGGCGCGCGCGCACCCGGTTTCGATCCGGCCGCGCTGGAAGCCGGGCGCGTGCTGGCCGACGCGGCCGGCACCGAGCTGGTGTCGTGCGGCACGCCACCGAGCGGCCACGAGATCGCGATCGTCGAACGCGAGAGCGGCGCGGTGCTGGCCGCCGGCGCGATCGGCGCGATCGGCGAGATCCTCGTGCGCGGCCCGAGCGTCGCGGCCGGCTACTGGCGGCGCGCCGATGCGACGGCTGCCAGCTTCGTCGAGCGCGACGGCGCCGTCTGGCTGCGCACCGGCGATCTCGGCTTCGTCCACGACGGCGAACTCTTCGTGGCCGGCCGCATCAAGGATCTGCTGATCGTGCGCGGCCGCAATCTTTATCCGCAGGACCTGGAGCTGGCGATCGAGCGCGACGTCGAACTCGTGCGGCGCGGGCGCGTGGCCGCGTTCGCCGTCGAGGTGCAGGGACAGGAAGGCATCGGCATCGCGGCCGAGGTGTCGCGCAACGTGCGCAAGATCGCGACGCCCGAGGCGATCGCGGCCGCGCTGACCGAGGCCGTCGCGATCGCCTGCGGCGAGCCGGCCGCCGTGGTCGTGCTGCTGAACCCGGGCGGCCTGCCGAAGACGTCGAGCGGCAAGGTGCAGCGCGCCGCCTGCGCGCGCGGCTGGCGCGATCGTTCGCTCGATGCCTATGCAACGCTCGTGCAGGGTCAGCGCATCGACGCCGCGGCGGATCCGGCACCGGCGAGCGGCGGCGCGCGCAATGCTGCCGCAAGCGCGGCAAGCGTCGGTATCGAATCGGAGCTGGCCGCGATCTGGCGCGAGCTGCTGCCGGCCGTGCCGGCGCAGCCGGCCGGCTCGGCGAGCTTCTTCGCGCTCGGCGGCAGCTCGCTCGCCGCCGTGCAGGTGGCCGCGGCCGTGCAGGCGCGCTGGGCGATCGACTACACGGCGCGCGACGTGTTCACTGCGCCGACCTTGCGGGCCGCGGCCGCGCGGATCGGCGAGCGTCTCGCGCTCGGCAAGGCAGCGCCGGCCGTCGCGTTCGCGCCGCTCGACGCCGAGGCGCGCCGCGTGGCGATCGCCGCCGATGCGCAGCGCAGCCTGTGGCTGACCTGGCTGCGCGATCCGTCCAGCGCCGCCTACAACATGAGCGGCGAGCTGCGGCTCGACGGCGTGCTCGACGCCGAGGCGCTGCGGCTCGCGCTCGGCGACGTGGTGCGCGAGCACGACGTGTTGCGCGCGCGTTTCGAACTCGGCGACGAGGGCGAGGCGCTGCAGATCGTCGAGGCCGAGCTTGCGATCGCGCTGCCGCTGAGCGTCTGCGAGTCGGCCGCCGAGCTCGACCGCGTCACGCGCGACGTCGCGCAGGCACCGTTCGATCTCGAAACCGGGCCGCTGCTGCGCGCGCATCTGGTGCGGACCGCGCCGGACTCGCATCGGCTGCTGATCGCGCTGCATCACATCGTGGCAGACGGCTGGTCCGTGAACGTGCTGCTCGACGCGCTCGCCCGGGCCTACTCGGCCCGCATGCGCGGGGCGGCTTCGGCTTCCGGTTCGACGCCGACGAATGCGCCGGCGTGGCAATACACCGACTATGTGGCCTGGGAGCGTGCCTCGCTCGGCGAGGCCGCGCTGCAACGGCAGCTCGACTACTGGCGCACGCAGCTTGCCGGCGACGGCGATCCGGCCGCCGCCGCGCGCCTGTTCGCACGGCCCGCGAGCGGGGGGAGCGGCGCGCAGCGCGGCATTGAATTCTCGCTGCCGCGCGAGGTGGCCGCGAAGCTGAGGCGCTTCGCGGCCGAGCGGCACGCGACGCCGTTCATGGCGATGCTGGCCGTGCTGAACGCGGTGCTGCACGACTTGAGCGGACGCGACGAGATCCGCGTCGGCGCGCCGGTTTCGCTGCGCAAGCGGCCCGAGGCGCAGGCACTGATCGGCTATTTCATCAACGTGCAGGTGCTGCGCACGCGCCTCGACCCGCAGCGCGGTTTCGCGGCGCTGCTCGATGCCGTGCGCGACACCGTGCTGGCCGCGCACGAGCATCAGGACGTGCCGTTCGACCGGCTGGTGGGCGCCTTGCTGCCGAACCGCGCGAACGGCGACGAGACGCTGTTCCAGGTCAAACTGACCGAGCAGCGGCCGTTCGATACGCGCCGTTTCGCGCCGCTCGACGCGCAGCTGCGCGTGCTGCTGAACGACGCGCCGCACTTCGATCTCGCACTCGATTTCACCGACAACGGCGCATCGATCGACTGCCTGCTCGCCTATGACGACGCGGTGTTCGACGCCGCGTTCGTGGCGCGCTTCGTGGCGCGTTTCGCGACGTTCGCGGCACGGCTCGTCGAGGCGCCGGCACTGCCGCTCGAACGCGCGGTGCCCGACGCCGTGGCGGCGGCCGATGCCGGCGGGGCGGATGCACCGGACGGGCGCGATGCCGACGACCTACTGACGCGGTGGGACGCCAACGTGGCGCGCGACGGCGCCCGGCTCGCGCTGCGCGACGGCGACCGCGGGTTGTCCTATGCCGAACTCGACGCGGCGGCCGACGCACTGGCCGCGCGGCTCGTCGCGCTCGGCATCGGCACGGAGGCGCGCGTCGCCGTGCTGGCCGAACGCTCGATCGAGCATGTGCTGGCGATGCTGGCCGCGCTGAAGGCCGGCGCGACCTGGCTGCCGCTTGATCCGCGCGCGCCCGCCGCGCGCCTGTCGGCGCAGCTGGCCGACAGCGGCGCGGCCGTGCTGCTGCACGCGGTGCCGCTGCCGGGCGGCGTGCAGACGGCCGCGGCCGTACCGCTCGCGTTCCATCACGAGACGCCGGCCGCCGCGCGCGCGCCGCACGTCTCGCCGGCGCTGCGCCATCCCGATCGCGCCGCCTACCTGATCTACACCTCGGGTTCGACCGGCGAGCCGAAGGGCGTGGTCGTCACGCATCGCGCGCTCGCAAACTACGTGCGCGGCATGCTTGCCACGCTCGACGCGCCGAACGATGCCTCGTTCGCGATGGTCTCGACGCCGGCCGCCGACCTCGGCCACACGACGCTGTTCGGCGCGCTCGCGTCGGGCCGCACGCTGCATCTGATCGCGCCGGACCTGGTGTTCCAGCCCGACGCGTTCGCGCGCTACATGGCCGCGCATCGCGTCGGCGTGCTGAAGATCGTGCCGAGCCATCTGGCTGCGCTGCTGTCGGCCGCGCAGCCGGAGCAGGTGCTGCCGGACGACGCGCTGATCGTCGGCGGCGAGCGCACGCCGGCCGCGCTGCTGGCACGGATCACCGCGCTCGCGCCGGCCTGCCGCGTGTTCAACCACTACGGCCCGACCGAAACCACGGTCGGCGTCGCGATGCACGCGTGGCCGGCCGATGCCGCGCCCACACGCGACCTGCCGCTCGGCCGCGCGCTGCCCGGCATGCGAATCCATCTGCTCGACGCGAACCTGGCGCGCGTCGCCGACGGCGAGGACGGCGAACTCTATGTCGGCGGCCCCGGCGTGGCGCGCGGCTATCACGGGCGCGCGGGGCTGACCGCCGAGCGCTTCGTGCCCGATCCGTTCCTGGCCGGCGAGCGGCTCTACCGCACCGGCGATCTCGGCCGGATCGGCGCCGACGGCCTGCTCGAATACCGTGGCCGCGCCGACGATCAGGTCAAGGTGCGCGGTTATCGCGTCGAGCCGGCCGAGGTCGAGCGCGCGCTCGCGGGTATCGACGGCGTGCGCGGCGCGGCCGTGCTGGCGCACGAGGCGCCGGGCGGCACGCGGCTCGCCGCGTTCGTGGTGGGTGGCACGCGCGGCACGGTGCTGCTGGACGCCGCCGCGCGCGTGCTGCCCGACTACATGGTGCCGGCCGACGCGATCGCGCTCGAGGCGCTGCCGCTGAACGCGAACGGCAAGCTCGATCGCGCGGCGTTGCGCGTGCAACTGGAAGCGCATCTTGCGAAGGCGTCGGACGCCGATCCGGCCGTGGCCGGGGCGGCGGCGCAGTCGCCCGACGCGCCGCAGGACGACACCGAGCGCATCATTGCGGCGATCTGGGCCGACGTGATCGAGATCGACGTCGGCCGTATCGGTCGCAGCCGGAATTTCTTCGAAGTGGGCGGCGATTCGCTGCTCGGGCTGAAGGTCGTGGCGCGCGCGCGCAAGGCCGGCATCACGATCACGCCGAAGCAGCTGTTCCAGCGGCTGACGCTCGCGGAGCTGGCCGGGAAGGCGATGGCGGCGAGCGCGGCGAAGGCGGCCGGCAGCGTCGTCAATAACGCGTCGGCTTCGGCAGCCGGTGCAGTCGATCCGGCTCGCGCGGCCACGGCTCCGGCCGGTTCGTCCGAACTCTCGGCGATTCCGCGCTTGCCGGCCGATGCGCGCTTGCGTGGCCCGGCGTCCTACGCGCAGCAGCGGCTCTGGTTCCTGTGGCAGCTGGCCCCCGCGAGCCGCGCGTATCACGTCTCGGGCGGCCTGTGGCTGACGGGCGAGGTCGATGCGGCGGCGCTGCGCGACGCGTTCGCGGCGATCGTCGCGCGACACGACGTGCTGCGCACGCGCTTCGTGGCGAACGCGTCCGGCGACGTCGATGCCTGGATCGACGAGCAGGTGTCGATCGACTGGCGCGACGAGACGGTGGCGGGCGGTGGCCTCGAAGCGGCGGCGCGCGCGCTGGCCGACGAGCCGTTCGACCTCGGCGCGGGGCCGCTGTTGCGCGCGGCGCTGTATCGCGAAGCGGCGGCGGGCGCCAGCCGCCAGTTGCTGGCTGTCTCGATGCACCACATCGTCTCGGACGGCTGGTCGGTGCAGGTGCTGCTGGAGGAACTGGTCGCGTTCTATCGCGCGCGAGTGCTGGGCGAAGCGGCGCCGCTGGCGGACCTGCCGATCCAGTATGCCGATTACGCGGCGTGGCAGCGCGACTGGCTCGATGCCGGCGAACGCGAGCGCCAGCTTGCCTACTGGAAGACCACGCTCGGCGATTCGCATCCGGTGCTGTCGCTGCCGATGGACGGCGTGCGAGGCGCGCAGGCCGGCTATACCGCCGGCCGCCACGCGCTGACGCTGCCTGCCTCGCTGGCGCAGGCGGTGAAGGCCTGCGCGCAGCGCCGCTCTGCCACGCCGTTCATGGTGCTGCTCGCGGCGTTCCAGGCGCTGTTGCATCGCTATGCCGGGCAGGACGACATCCGCGTCGGCGTGCCAGTGGCGAACCGCCACCGCGTCGAGACCGAGCGGCTGATCGGCTTCTTCGTCAATACGCAGGTGATGCGCGCGAGCTTCGACGGCGACGACACGCTCGGCAAACTGCTCGACAGCCTGCGTGACGCGACGACTGGCGCGCAGGCGCATCAGGATCTGCCGTTCGACGTGCTGGTCGAGGCGTTGCGCCCCGAGCGCAGCCTCAGCCACAGTCCGCTGTTCCAGGTGATGTTCAACCATCAGCGGCGCGACTGGCGCGTGCTCGACGGTTTGCCGGGTCTGACGATCGAGCCGTGCCGGCTGCCTGCGCCGATGGCGCAGTTCGAGCTGGTGCTCGACACGCGCGAGGATATGGATGGCACGCTGACGCTCGAATTCAGCTATGCACGTGAGCTGTTCGCCGAGGCGACGATCGCGCGTCTGGCTGCGCATTACCAGCGCTGCGTTGCCGCGATCGTGCAGGGTGATCCGAACGCGCGTATTGCTGATATCGCGCTGACCGACGATGCCGAGCGCGCGACGCTGGACGCGTGGAGCCGCAACGATACGAACTATGACGAAATCGAACCGGTGTTCCATGCGTTCGAGCGTCATGCGGTGGCGTATCCCGACGATGAAGCGCTCGCGTTTGGCGATGCGACGTTGACCTATGCCGAACTGAACGCACGCGCGAACCGTCTCGCGCATTGGCTGCGCATGCGTGGCGTCGGTGTGGAGTCGCGCGTCGGCATCTCAGCCGAACGCTCGCTGGAACTCGTGATCGCGCTCTACGCGATCATGAAGGCGGGCGCGGCTTACGTGCCGCTCGATCCGTCCTATCCGGCGGACCGGATCGCGGCGATGATCGACGACAGCGGCATCGGCTTGCTGCTCGCGCAACGCGATATCGATCTGCCGTCCCGTGATGGTGTCGAGCGCATCGATCTCGACACGCTCGATCTGTCCGATGCCTCACCGCTCCCGTCCAACAATCCGGACGTGAAGCTCGACGGCGCGAACCTCGCCTACGTCATCTTCACCTCAGGCTCGACCGGGCGCCCGAAGGGCGTCGGCAACCGCCATGATGGCCTGTCGAACCGCCTCGTCTGGATGCAGCGCGAATATGGATTGCAGCGCGGCGAGACGGTGCTGCAAAAGACGCCGTTCAGCTTCGACGTGTCGGTGTGGGAATTCTTCTGGCCGCTGATGGTGGGCGCGCGGCTCGCAATCGCGGCACCGGGCGCACATCGCGATCCGGCGGAACTGGCGAAGACGATCGTGGCGCATCGCGTGACGACGTTGCATTTCGTACCGTCGATGTTGCAGGCATTCGTGGCGAGCGAAGCAGAGGCAACCGCATGCGGCGCGACGCTGAAACGTATCGTGTGCAGCGGCGAAGCACTGCCGGCCGACCTGCGCGAACGCGTGGCGAACGTGTTGCCGAGCGTGGGCCTGTTCAACCTGTATGGCCCGACCGAAGCGGCAATCGACGTAACCGCATGGACCTGCGTTGATGAAGCGGGCCGAGCGGTGCCGATTGGCCGGCCGATCGCAGCGACGCAAACCTGGGTGCTCGATGCACGGCTGAACCCGGTGCCACCGGGCGTGCCGGGCGAGCTGTATCTTGGCGGCGCGGGCCTCGCACGCGGTTATCTGGGGCGTCCGGACCTGACGGCCGAGCGCTTCGTGCCGGACCCGTTCGCAACCGTACCTGGCGCACGGCTGTACCGCACCGGCGACCTCGCGCGCTGGCGCACGGACGGCGCGCTCGATTATCTGGGCCGCGTCGATCATCAGGTGAAGATTCGCGGGTTGCGGATCGAGCTTGGCGAAATCGAATCGGCGCTGACGGCACTGGTTTCGGTACGCGAAGCAGTGGTAATAGCACTCGACGGCAAGCTGATCGCCTACGTAACGAGCGAAGCATCCGAAACACTCGACCCGGCAGCGCTTCGCACCGCGCTATCCACGCGCCTGCCCGACTACATGGTGCCGTGGCGCATCGTGGTGCTCGATGCATTGCCGCTGAATCCGAACGGCAAGGTGGACCGGCGTGCACTACCAGCACCGGAAGCCGCAACCGACGACAGCACGAACCACGAACCCCCGCAAGCCGGCATCGAAACCGAACTCGCCGCGATCTGGGCCGAACTGCTCGGCACGACGCGCATCGGCCGCCACGACAGCTTCTTCGATCTCGGCGGGCATTCGCTGCTGGTCGTGCGCCTGAACGCGCGGATCGGCCTGGACCTGAACGCGAGCCTGCCGCTCGCCACGCTGTTCGACGCGCGCACGCTGGCCGTGCAAGCCGAGGCCATCGAACGCGTGCGTGCCGCGCAACCCGGCGACGACACGCTGCGTGACCTCGATCTCTTTATGGATTCGCTTTGAACGCACTCATGGACAAGACCACGGCCGCCCGCATCGCCGCGCGCTTCATCGAGCTGACGCCCGACAAGCGACGCCTGTTCTGGGAAAAGATGCAGGCGGACGGCGTGAGCCCCGCGCAGTTTCCGATCCTGCCGCGCGCGCGGCAGGCGGGGCCGGTGACGGTCTCGTATGCGCAGCGCCGTCAATGGGTGCTGGCGCAACTGTCGCCGGAGAATCGTGCGTATCACATCTCGGGCGGCCTGTGGCTGACGGGCGAGGTCGATGCGGCGGCGCTGCGCGACGCGTTCGCGGCGATCGTCGCGCGACACGACGCGCTGCGCACGCGCTTCGTCGAGAACGAGGCCGGTGAAGTCACGGCCCATGTCGACGCGCAGGTGACGATCGACTGGCGCGACGAGACGGTGGCGAGCGGTGGCCTCGAAGCGGCGGCGCGCGCGCTGGCCGACGAGCCGTTCGACCTCGGCGCGGGGCCGCTGTTGCGCGCGGCGCTGTATCGCGAAGCGGCGGCGGGCGCCAGCCGCCAGTTGCTGGCTGTCTCGATGCACCACATCGTCTCGGACGGCTGGTCGGTGCAGGTGCTGCTGGAGGAACTGGTCGCGTTCTATCGTGCGCGCGTGCTGGGCGAAGCGGCGCCGCTGGCGGACCTGCCGATCCAGTATGCCGATTACGCGGCGTGGCAGCGCGACTGGCTCGATGCCGGCGAACGCGAGCGCCAGCTCGCTTACTGGAAGACCACGCTCGGCGATTCGCACCCGGTGCTGTCGTTGCCGATGGACGGCGTGCGAGGCGCGCAGGCCGGCTATACCGCCGGCCGCCACGCGCTGACGCTGCCTGCCTCGCTGGCGCAGGCGGTGAAGGCCTGCGCGCAGCGCCGCTCGGCCACGCCGTTCATGGTGCTGCTCGCGGCGTTCCAGGCGCTGCTGCATCGCTATACGGGGCAGGACGATATACGCGTCGGCGTGCCCGTCGCGAACCGCCACCGCGTCGAAACCGAGCGGCTGGTCGGCTTCTTCGTCAATACGCAGGTGATGCGCGCGAGCTTCGACGGCGACGACACGCCGGACACGTTGCTCGAACGGCTGCGCCAGGAGACGGTCGGTGCGCAGGCCCATCAGGATCTGCCGTTCGACGCGCTGGTGGAGGCGCTGCGCCCCGAGCGCAGCCTCAGCCACAGCCCGCTGTTTCAAGTGATGTTCAACCAACAGCGACGCGACTGGCGTGTGCTCGACGGCTTGCCGGGCCTCACGATCGAGCCGCATCGCCTGCCGACCACGATGGCGCAGTTCGAGCTGATGCTGAACACGCACGAGGATGCGGACGGCACGCTGACGCTTGAATTCAGCTATGCACGCGAACTGTTCGCCGAGGCGACGATCGCGCGTCTGGCCGCGCATTACCAGCGCTGCGTTGCCGCGATTGCGCAAGGTGATCCGGATACGCGCATTGCCGATATCGCGCTAACCGATGATGCCGAGCGCGCGACGCTCGACGCATGGAGCCGCAACGATACGAACTATGACGAAATCGAACCGGTGTTCCATGCGTTCGAACGTCATGCGGTGGCGTATCCTGACGATGAAGCGCTCGCGTTCGGCGACATGACGTTGACCTATGCCGAACTGAACGCACGCGCGAATCGCCTCGCGCATTGGCTGCGCACGCGTGGCGTTGGTGTGGAGTCGCGCGTCGGCATTTCGGCCGAGCGCTCGCCGGAACTCGTGATTGCGCTCTACGCGATCATGAAGGCGGGCGCGGCTTACGTGCCGCTCGATCCATCGTATCCTGCCGACCGAATCGCGGCGATGATCGACGACAGCGGCATCGGCTTGCTGCTCGCGCAACGCGATATCGATCTGCCGTCCCGAGACGGCGTCGAGCGCATCGATCTCGACACGCTCGATCTGTCCGATGCCTCACCGCTCCCGTCCAACAATCCGGACGTGAAGCTCGACGGCGCGAACCTCGCCTACGTCATCTTCACCTCAGGCTCGACCGGGCGCCCGAAGGGCGTCGGCAACCGCCATGATGGCCTGTCGAACCGCCTCGTCTGGATGCAGCGCGAATATGGATTGCAGCGTGGCGAGGCGGTGTTGCAAAAGACGCCGTTCAGCTTCGACGTGTCGGTCTGGGAATTCTTCTGGCCGCTGATGGTGGGCGCGCGGCTCGCGATCGCGGCGCCGGGCGCACATCGCGATCCAGCGGAACTGGCGAAAACGATCGTGGCGCATCGCGTGACGACGTTGCACTTCGTGCCGTCGATGTTGCAGGTATTCGTGGCGAGCGAAGTGGAAGCCGCAGCGTGCGGCGCGACGCTGAAACGTATCGTGTGCAGCGGCGAAGCACTGCCGGCCGACCTGCGCGAACGTGTGGCGAGCGTGTTGCCGGGCGTGGGCCTGTTCAACCTCTACGGCCCGACCGAAGCCGCCATCGACGTGACCGCATGGACCTGCGTCGATGAAGCAGGCCGCGCGGTACCGATCGGCCGCCCGATCGCGGCGACGCAAACTTGGGTACTCGATGCACGACTGAACCCGGTGCCGCCGGGCGTGCCGGGCGAGTTGTACCTCGGCGGTGCGGGTCTCGCGCGTGGTTATCTGGGGCGTCCGGACCTGACGGCCGAGCGCTTCGTGCCGGACCCGTTCGCAACCGTACCCGGCGCGCGGCTCTATCGCACCGGCGATCTTGCGCGCTGGCGCACGGATGGCGTGCTCGATTATCTCGGCCGCATCGATCATCAGGTGAAGATCCGCGGGCTGCGGATCGAGCTTGGCGAGATCGAATCGGCGCTGACGGCGTTGCCCTCGGTACGCGAAGCGGTGGTGGTGGCGCTCGACGGACGGCTGATCGCCTACGTAACGGGAGACGCATCCGAAGCGCTCGACCCGGCAGCGCTACGCGCCGCGCTGTCCACACGCCTGCCCGACTACATGGTGCCGTGGCGCATCGTGGTGCTCGATGCGCTGCCGCTGAGTCCGAACGGCAAGGTGGACCGGCGCGCGCTGCCGGCGCCGGAAGCCGCAACCGACGACGGCACGAACCACGAACCCCCGCACGACGGCATCGAAACCGACCTCGCCGCGATCTGGGCCACGCTGCTGCGCGTGCCGCGCGTGGGCCGCCATGACGATTTCTTCGACCTCGGCGGCGATTCGATCCTCGCATTGCAGATCGTCGCGCGGGCGCGGCAGGCCGGCTATCGGCTCCACGCACGGCAGATC
Organism: Burkholderia perseverans; assembly: GCF_022870505.1. Classification (NCBI taxonomy): domain Bacteria; kingdom Pseudomonadati; phylum Pseudomonadota; class Betaproteobacteria; order Burkholderiales; family Burkholderiaceae; genus Burkholderia; species Burkholderia perseverans. The sequence continues at coordinate 1,920,078 of NZ_CP045093.1, read as the reverse complement.
TTCGAGCAGTCGACGATCGTCGAACTCGCGGCGGTGGCCGAGCCGATCGGGCGCGCCGATGCCGGCACCGCCGACACGGCCGCCGAGGAAGCCGCCGCGCTCGCCGAAGGCGCCGCGGTGCCGCTCGTGCCGGTGCAGGCGTGGTTCCTGTCGAAGCCGCTCGCGAACCGCAATCACTGGAACCAGTCGGTCCTGCTGCATCTCGATGCGGCGCCCGACGCCGGGCATCTGGAGCAGGCGATACAGGCCGTGGTGGCCGCGCATCCGTCGCTGCGGCTGCGCTTCGCGCACGACGCCGCCACCGGCTGGCGCCAGTGCCTCGCCGCGCCGGACCGGGAGCAGGATCGGGCGCCGCTGGTCGCGACCGTGACCGGCGTACCGGCCACCGGCATCGATGCGGCTTGCGACACGATCCAGGGCGCGCTCGACATCGGCGCCGGCCCGCTGCTGCGCGCGCTCCTGATCGGCGTGGCGGACGGCAGCTGGCGTCTTGCGATCGCGATCCACCATCTGGCCGTCGACACCGTGTCGTGGCGCATCCTGCTCGACGATCTGCATCGCGCCTACCGCCAGCTGGAGGCGGGCGAGGCGCTGGCGCTGCCGGCACCCACGCTGTCGTATCCGCTGTTCGCGCGCCGTCTGCACGAGGCGGCACGGCGCCCCGAGATCACCGCGAGCCTCGACTACTGGCGCGCGCTCGCCGACGTCGACGGCACGCTGCCGTCGCGCGCCGCAGCCGAAGGGGCCGCACAGCCGCAAGCCGGCTCGGCGTCCGTCAGTCTCGATGCCGAGACCACGCGCCGCCTGCTGCAACCGGCCTGCGCCGCATACCGCACCACGATCGCGGACCTGCTGCTGGTGGCCACGGGCCGCGTGCTGTGCCGGTTCGCGGGCCGCGAGACGCTGCGCATCGACGTCGAGGGCCATGGCCGCGACGCGCCCGTCGGCGACGCGGACCTGAGCCGCACGGTCGGCTGGTTCACGAGCCTCTATCCGATGGCACTCGCGCCCACCGGCGAACTCGGCGCCGCGATCAAGCGCGTGAAGGAGGCGCGCCGCGAGGCGCCGCACGGCGGCACGAGCTTCGGCATGCTGCGCCACGCCGGCGACGCGCCGCAGCGCGCGGCGCTGACGTCGATCGGCGACGCGGACGTGCTGTTCAACTATCTCGGCCAGCTCGACGGCTCGCTCGGTACGGCCGACGCAAACGGCAACGAAGGAACGAACGCGCCACGCACCGGCACCTGGCGGCTCGCCGCCGAACCGGGCGGCCGGCCCGTGGCCGCGGCCAACGCGCCAACGCATGCGCTCGACATCGCCGCGCAGATCCGCGACGGCGAGCTGCTCGTGACGTTCCGCCATCCGGGCGGCGACCGCTACGACGCGGCCACGCTCGACACGCTGGCGGCCGGCCTGCGCGCCGAACTGGCCGCGCTGCTCGACCACTGCATGAGCGGCGCGGCCGGCCTCACGCCGTCCGACGTGCCGCTCGCGGCGATCGACCAGGGCCGCCTCGACGCGCTGCCGGTGGCGCCGGCCGATCTCGTCGATCTCTATCCGCTCGCGCCGATGCAGGCCGGCATCGTCTTCCACAGCCTGCTCGGCGCGCAGCAGGGCGCCTACGTCAACCAGTTGCGCGTGGACGTGGACGGGCTCGACGCGGCGCATTTCGAAGCGGCCTGGGCGGCTGTCGCGACGCGCCACGAGATCCTGCGCACCGGCTTCCTGTCGTTTGACGACATGCCGCGCCAATGGGTGACGCGCACCGTCGACACGCCGTTCCTGCTGGCCGACTGGCGCGACAGCGCGGCGGACAGCCTTGACGCGCGCCTCGACCGTTTCGCGGCCGACGATCTCGCGCGCGGCTTCGATCTGGCATGCCCGCCGCTCTGGCGCGTGGCGCTGCTGCGCACCGGGCCGGCGCGCCATCACGTCGTCTGGACCTTCCATCACGCGCTGCTCGACGGCTGGAGCGCCGCGCAGCTGCTGGCCGAGGTGCTGGCGACCTACGGCGGCACGCCGCCGGCCGGCACGCCGCCGCGCTATCGCCGCTTCATCGGCTGGCTCGCCGCGCAGCCGCGCGAGGCCAGCGACGCCTGGTGGCGCGAGCAGACCGCGCGCCTCGACGGCCCCACGCTGCTGGCCCGATCACTACCGGCGCCGGCCGCCGGCGCCGCGCCGGTGGCGCGCCACGGCATCGTGCGGCTGGTGTGCGACGCCGAGCGCAGCGCAAGGCTCGCCGCGTTCGCGAAGGCGCGGCGCGCCACGCTGAACACGCTGGTGCAGGCCGCCTGGCTGCTGCTGCTGCAACGCTACACGGGCCAGCGCAGCGTGAGCTGCGGCGCGACCGTCGCCGGCCGCCCCGACGCGCTGCCAGGCGCCGAACAGATGCTCGGCCTGTTCATCAACACGATTCCGGTGATCGGCGCGCCGCTGCCGTCGATGCGCGTGAGCGACTGGCTCGCGGCCGTGCAGCGCGACGGCGTGGCCGCCCGCGAGCATGAACACCTGCCGCTCGTGGAGATCCAGCGCCGCGCCGGCATCGACGGCGGCCAGCCGCTGTTCGACACGCTGGTGGTGTTCGAGAACTATCCGGTCGATGCGATGCTCGACGAGGCGTCGCCGCACGGCCTGCGCTTCTCGGGGCTGCGCAACGAGGACCGCACCAGCTATCCGCTGACGCTGTCGGTCACGCACGGCCGCCCGTCACGCGCGGCCACCGCCGGCCAGGCCGACCTGCTCGACATCGAGTTCGCCTACGCGAGCGACCTGTTCGCGCCGGCGCAGGTCGAGCGGCTGGCCGCCCAGCTGGGCGCGCTGCTCGACGCGTTCGCGGCCGATCCGGAGGCCCGGCTCGGCGCGCTCGATCCGCTGCCGGCCGCCGAGCGCGCGCAACTCGCGCAATGGGGGCGCGGCGCCGAGACCGGCGCGCTGCCGCCCGTGCATCGCCGGATCGCCGCGCAGGCCGCGCGCCGGCCCGAGGCGGTGGCGCTCGTCCACGACGGTGCTTCGCTCGACTACGGTACGCTCGAGGCGCGCGCGAACCGCGTCGCGCATGCGCTGCGCGCGGCCGGCGTCGGCCCCGACGTGCGCGTCGGCATCGCGATCGAGCGCTCGCTCGGCATGATCGTCGCGATCCTCGGCGTGCTGAAGGCGGGCGGCGCCTACGTGCCGCTCGATCCGTCGTATCCGGCCGAACGCCTGACGATGATGATCGAGGACAGCGGCATCGTGCTCGCGCTGACCGAAGGCGCGGGCGCCGCCGAGCGCGAACGGATGCCGGTGGCCACGCTCGACCTTGCCGAACTCGTCGCCGAAGCGGGCGGCTATGCCAGCTCCGTGCCGCCCGACGCGGTGGAGGCGGGCCATCTCGCCTACCTGATCTACACCTCGGGCTCCACCGGGCGGCCGAAGGGTGTCGGCATCACGCACGACGCGCTGGCGCGCCACACCGAAGTGTCGATCGCGATGTTCGGGATCGGCGAGACCGACCGCGTGCTGCAGTTCTCGACCTTCAACTTCGACGGCTTCGTCGAGCAGGTCTTCCCGACGCTCGCCGCCGGCGCCACGCTGATCGTGCGCGGGCCGGAGCTGTGGAGCACCGCGCGCTTCGCGGACGAGGTCGCGCGTGAGCGGATCACCGTGGCCGACCTGACCACGGCCTACTGGAACGCGCTGGCGCAGGATTTCGCGGCGCGGCCCGAGGCGCGCGCCAAGCTGGCCACGCTGCGCCGCGTCCACGCGGGCGGCGAGGCGATGCCGGCCGACGGCGTGCGCGCCTGGCGCGCGGCGGGGCTGGCCGGCGTGGCGCTCGCGAACACCTACGGGCCGAGCGAGGCGACCGTCACTGCCACGTTGTTCGATTGCGGCGCGCTGGCCGCTTCGGGTGCGGACGTGCCGGCGCAGATTCCGCTCGGCGGCCCGCTGCCGGGCCGCACGCTGGTGGTGCTCGATGCGCAGGGCAACCTCGCACCGCTCGGCGCGGCCGGCGAGCTGGGTATCGGCGGGCCGCTGCTCGCGCGCGGCTATCACGATCGCCCGGGGCTGACGGCCGAGCGCTTCGTGGCCGATCCGTTCGCGGCGCTGCCCGGCGCGCGGCTCTATCGCACCGGCGACATCGTCCGCTGGCACGAGGACGGCACGCTCGCCTACCTCGGCCGCGCCGATCATCAGGTGAAGATCCGCGGCTTCCGGATCGAACTCGGCGAAATCGAAGCGGTGCTGCTCGACGATCCGCGCGTGCGCGAGGCGGCCGTGATCACGCGCGACGGTCCGAGCGGGCTGCGCGTGCTGGCCTACGTGGCGCGGGCCGCGGGCGTGGCGGTAGAGGGCACTGCGCTGCGCGCGGCGCTGGCCGCGCGGCTGCCCGACTACATGGTGCCGGCCGCCGTGGTGGTGCTTGACGCGCTGCCGCTGAATCCGAACGGCAAGATCGACCGCGCCGCGCTGCCGGAGCCGGTGGCGCAGGCGAGTGACGAGACCGGTGGCGAGGCGCCCGCGCTGCCGCGCGGCGACACCGAGATCGCGCTGGCCGGCATCTGGTCGCGCGTGCTTGGCGTCGAGCCGGTGCGGCGCACCGATCGTTTCTTCGAACTCGGCGGCCATTCGCTCGCGGCGATGCAGGCGCAGTCGTCGATTCGCGCGAGCCTCGGCGTGGACGTCGCGCTGGTCGAGCTGATGCGCAATCCCTCGCTCGAAGCGCTGGCGGAGGCGGTCGATGCGCTGCGTGTGCCGGCCGCCGGGGATGCGTCGCTGGCTGCCGAGCTGAACGACATCCTCGCGGGTCTGTAGGTGCCCGCGCGGCACCGCCAATGAAAAACTCGCCCGATCGAATGAATGGGGCGAGTTTTTCGTCATGCCGCGATGCGGGAGTCAGCTATCCGTCACGAGGACGAACCGCCGAAGCCTCAGGCCGCGCGCTCGCCGTTCTGCAGCAGCCACTGGACCGAGACGGGCTGATCCGCGACTTCCTCGAACTGGCTGCCGATCACGTACTTGTACGCGGCCTTGCCGACCTTGCCCCACACGCTGTCGAGCGTGATCACCAGTTGCGTCACATGCGGCGCGCCCGGGATCGGCGGCACGGCCGCGCCTTGCAGCGCGTAGACCTGCTGGCCGTTGGCCAGGCCCAGCGAGTACACGGAACCGTAAAACGAGGATTCGATGTGCAGCGGCGGATTCGTCGCTTGCGTCAGCGTGCCGTAACCGGACGCGCGGTTGGTCGCTTGCGGCACCGAGAGAAACACTTGCAGGTGGCGGCCACCGGCGAGATTCGGCGTGCCGATCGAGAAAACACCCGAGTGATTGAACAGATGGAATTCCGACATGATGCGCCCCATATTAAGTGGTTGGAAATGGCTATCATTTTGTTTCGTCATCCTCTTTTTGATGAGGACGGCGAGAAAAATAACATGGCGCTTTTGTAAAATCCATTAATAATTTTAAGGGTGGGATGTTTTTAATTAAAAAGATGCATATCGGAAATAGTGATTTTAATTGATACGAAGCTGATATACCCGATTGCATATCTGGCTATGCATTTTTGTGACACTAATATGTTGCGTTGATGATATTAAGTAACTGCTGCGCTGTTCGATTTTCATTCGCCGCGCAGGGCAGCGTTGGTGGTGGAAAGTGGCAAGCCGTTTGCACGGCAAGGCTTGCCGGGTAAAGGTTTCCGTGGATGGCGGGATAGCAGGGGTTTCGTGGTTTGGGCGACAAGCAAGGATAGGCCCATATGAAAAACGATGATTACAGGGATGAGCGCGGTTTCTCGGTGCGATGCACCATAATCGAAGGCAAACTGGAAGATGTGGGTTGGTTGGCGAGATTCGTCTGAATATTGAATTCGATAACGAAATGAAGGGCGTGGATTTTTAGCGGATTGCCCGGCTTGTTTGTCGATTGCCGGCCGCAGCGGTTTGAATGCCGCTGCGGCGGAAATCACGATGCACCGGCTCAAGACCTCAGGACTTCACGCTTTCCACGCCCCCCATCGCCAGAATCCGCTCAGCCATCCGCACATTCGCGAAATCGACGAGCTTGCCGTCCAGCGACACGGCCGCGAGCCCGGCCGCCTGCGCCGCCTCGAGCGCGGCGATGGTGCGCCGCGCGTCGTCGAGTTCGGCCGGTGTCGGCGAGAACGCCTGGCGGGTCGGCTCGATCTGGTCGGGATGGATCACCTGCTTGCCGTCGTAGCCCATCGCGGCGGCCTTCAAGGCCCACGCGCGCGTCAGCACCGGATCGCGGAACGCGCCGCACGGCCCGTCGATCGCGCGCAGGCCGAACGCGCGCGCGGCCACCAGCAGACGCATCATCGGGTAGGTCCACAGATCGAGCGCGGTGGTGGTGTAGCTGCCGGCGTCGGTCTTCAGCGTCAGCGCGTAGCCCGGATGCGTGCCGCCGATCTCGACGTTGCGCGCGCCGATCGAGGCCGAGAAATCGCCGACGCCGAAGTGCAGCGCCGCCAGCGCGCCACCGGCCGCGGCGATCGCGTCCACGCTGACGATGCCGCGCGCCGTCTCGATCAGTGCCTCGACGGCCAGCGGCGCCCGCGCGCCGCGCTGCTCGCGCAGCAGCCGTTCCACCTCGTGCAGGGTGGCGACCGATTCGACCTTCGGCACCAGCAGCGCGTCGAGCCGGGCCGCCTCGCGCGCCAGCGTCGCGACTTCCTCGGCGGCCACGCCATGCTCGCCGGCGTTGATGCGCACCAGCAGCCGCTTGTCGCCCCAGTCGAGCGTGTCGATCGCCTGCACCGCGCAGGCCAGCGCGTCGCGCTTGCTGTCGGGCGGCACGGCATCTTCCAGATCGATGAACACGGCGTCGGCCGCGCTGGCCGCCGCCGATTGCAGCATCTTCATCCGGTGTCCCGGCACCGCGAGCACGGTGCGGGTGGCGCGTGTCCTGGTCATGCCTCGCTCCTCGGTTGGTCGACTTCGTTTTCGGTTTCGTCTTGCGTTTCGCTTCGAGCCCCAGCCGCGGCACCGGTTCCGGCGCGCCGGCCGGCCAGTTCCGCGAGGATCGCCTCGGTGTGCTGGCCCACGGCCGGCACCGGCCCCATCACGGGTTCCAGCCCGGCGATGCTGACGGCGGGCAGGAACATGTCCTGCGGCCCGCGCTCGGTCTGCACGCTGCGATAGCGGTGGCGCTCGACGATCTGCGGATGCGCGAGCAGCGCGTCCACGTCGTTCATCTTGCCGTTCGCGATGGCCGCGCGGTCGAGCCGCGCCAGCACCTCGTCGCCGCTCCAGGCCGCGAAGCGTTCGGTGATGGTGCGCTCCAGCGCGTCGCGATGCTCGAGGCGCAGCGAGTTGGTGGCGTAGCGCGGATCGTCGGCCAGGCCGGCGTCGTCGAGCACCACCGCGCAGAAGCTGCGCCATTCGCGCTCGTTCTGGATGCCGAAGAACACCGTCTGGCCGTCGCCGGCGGCGAACGGCCCGTAGGGCGCGATGGTCGCGTGGCGCGCGCCGCTGCGCGGCACCGGGGTGCCGCGTCCGCGCGTGTAGTAGGCGGGATAGCTCATCCATTCGGTCATCGCGTCGAACAGCGAGACCTCGAACGCCATCCCGCGTCCGGTGCGCGCGCGCTGGTGCAGGCCCATCAGGATGCCGTTCAGCGCGTACATGCCGGTGGCGATGTCGGCGATCGCGAGCCCGCATTTGGCCGGCGATTCAGGCGTGCCGTTGATCGACAGGAAGCCGCTCTCGCACTGCACCAGCAGGTCGTAGGCCTTCTTGTCGCTGTAGGGGCCGCCGCTGCCGTAGCCGGAGATGTCGCAGGCCACGAGCCGCGGGAACCGCGCCACCAGCGACGCCGCGTCGAGCCCCTGGCGCTGCGCCGCGCCCGGCGCGAGGTTCTGGATGAACACGTCGGCGTGTTCGAGCAGCGCCTCGAGCGTGGCGTGGCCCGCCTCGTCCTTGATGTCGAGCGCGAGGCTTTCCTTCGAGCGGTTGGTCCAGACGAACTGGCTCGACAGGCCGTCCATCGCGGTGTCGTAGCCGCGCGCGAAATCGCCGGCGCCGGGCCGCTCGATCTTGATCACGCGCGCGCCCCAGTCGGCGAGATGGCGGCTCGCGAGCGGCGCGGCGATCGCCTGTTCGATCGAGACCACGGTGATGTCGGCCAGCGGAAGCGGGGTGTCGTGCAGGTTCATGAAGCGGTAGGTCCTTGCCTGAAAGTCAACGAAGGCGCGAGCGGGCCGCTCAGGGCAGCATCCAGCCGAGCAGCGGCGTGGACTGCGCCCAGACCAGCAGGCTCAGCGCGGCGATCATCAAGAGCGTCCAGCCGGCCACGCGGCGGAACAGCAGCCCCTCGCGGCCGATCATGCCGACCGCCACCGCGCCCACCGCGAGGTTCTGCGGCGAGATCGCCTTGCCCACCACGCCGCCGGAGGTGTTGGCGGCGGCGAGCAGGACGGCCGGCAGGCCGGTGTGGTGGGCGGTGGTCAGCTGCAGCATGCCGAACAGCGCGTTGGCGGAGGTGTCCGAACCGGTCAGCGCGGTGGCGAACCAGCCGAGGATCGGCGAGACCGGCGCGAACGCGGGGCCGGCCCTGGCCGCCCAGATGCCGAGCGTGACGATCTGGCCGGAGAGGTTCATGACGTAGGCCACGCCCACCACGCAGCAGACGGTGAACACGGCCCAGCGCAGTTCGTGCAGGTTGCGCAGGTAGCTGCGCGCGGCCACGCGCGCGTCGAGCCGCAGCAGCGGCACCGACAGCGCGCCCGCGATCAGCACGATCGAGCCGGCGGACAGCAGCCATTCGAAGCGGGCGTTGACGGCCGCCACCGGCGCGCCGGCCGGGTCGACCACGTGCAGGCCGGGCCACGCGAACGACGAGGTGAAGAAGCCCATCGCGTGCGCAATCGCGCCGATCTGGGTGGCCGCGACCACCAGGATCACCACGGCATAGGGCGCCAGCGCGCGCAGTACCTCGGCGGCCGGATCGCGCGGTACGGCGGATGCGGAGGGCGGGGTTCCGACGCGGCCGGTAAGTTCGGCTGCGACTTCGGCACGGTGCGTAAACCCGCCGCCGCCCGTCATCGGCATGGCCAGCGCGGCACCGTGCGGGGCTGCGCCGGCGTGGGCCGGAGCCACGTGGGCGCCGGAAAGTCCGGCTCGGTCGCCGCGCGCCATGGTGGTGTCAGCGGCGTCGGGCGCGCCGAGGTCGGCGCGCAGGACGGCCGGCGACCACACGCGCAGGAACAGGATCGAGGCGCCGGCGCAGCCGAGCGCGGCGACGATGTCCACCAGCTCGACCGGCAGCAGCATCGAGCCCGCGCTCTGCGCGAACGCGAACGACACGCCCGCCACGGCCGCGAGCGGCCACATCTCGCGCACGCCGCGCCGGCCGTCGTGGATGAACACCAGCATCAGCGGGATCAGCAGCGACAGCAGCGGCGCCTGGCGGCCCACCATCACGCTGATCTCGTGGACCGGCAGCCGCGTGATCTTCGCCAGCACCGTGATCGGCAGGCCGAGCGCGCCGAACGCCACCGGGCTGGTGTCGGCCAGCAGGCAGATGGCGGCGGACTTGAGCGGATCGACGCCGAGCGAGATCAGCAGCACGGCGCAGATCGCCACCGGCGCGCCGCCGCCCGCCAGCGCCTCGAGCAGCGCGCCGAAGCAGAACGCGATCAGGATCGCCTGCACGCGCTGGTCGGTGCTGACGCCGGCCAGCGCGCGGCGCAGCACGTTGGCGTGGCCGCTTTCCTGGGTGAGCTTGAACAGCCAGATCGCGTTGATGCCGATCCAGATGATCGGGAAGAAGCCGATCGCCGCGCCTTCGAGCGCGCCGGCCAGCGCCTGGCCGCCGGGCATGCCGTAGACCAGCACGGCCACCGCCAGCGCCACCGCCAGCGCGGCGAGCGCGGCCCAGCGCGCCGGCAGGCGCAGCACGCCGAGCAGCACGAACAGCGTCAGCAGGGGGAGCGCCGCGAACGCGGCCGAGGCCGCGATCGAATGCGCGACCGGGTCGAAAACCTGGGTGTACATGTGTCTCCTTCGAATGCCTCGCGAGCATTTTTATCGTGTCGATGGAGACAATCTAACCGCCGGCCGCGGCACCCGGGAAATACCGATTGAGGCTACCGGGTATAGGTCGCGCCTATGGCCGGCCGCCCGCCGGGCTGCTCGCCGGACCGTTTTTCGGGCCGCTTTTCGGGTCGAGCACGCCGGTCCAGACGCCGCTGTCGACCAGCTCGCCCACCAGCCGCGCGACCAGCGCCTGGATCGCCAGCGAGGCCGCGCTGGCGGGTAGCGCGGTGGGCACGCAGAGCGCCACGGCGCGCGAGATGCCGGGCTCGACGATGCGATGCACGAGCGGCTGGTCGGCCGGGTCCGCGAACGCGTCGGACGAGACGATCGTGACGGCGTCGCGCTCGCGCGCGATGGCCAGCATGGTGGGCAGCGAATCGACGTCGGCCACCACGTCGGGTTCCACGCCCTCGCGCGCGAAGGCGCGCTCGATCAGCGTGCGCAGGCCGTTGGCGTTGCTCGGCAGCACCAGCGGAATGCCGGCCAGGCGGCGCAGCGGCACGGCCTGGCCGGCGCCGATCCCGGCGATCTCGCCGAACGCGTACAGGTTCTCCTCGAACAGCGGCCGCACCGACACGCCGCGCGTCTCGGCCTCGCGGAACAGGATCGCCATGTCGAGGCGGCCGTTGGCCATCAGTTCGGCGAGATGGCCGCTCATGCCCTCGACGATATGCAGGCGGATGCCGGGAAAGTGCCGCCGGACGTGGCGATAGAGCGGCATCGCGAACACCACGGCGACGCTGGTGGGCAGGCCGATCGCCACCTCGCCGGCCTCGGCGCCGCCCACCTGCACGGCGAGCGGGATCTGCGCGACCTGGCGCAGCACGTCGCGGGCGCGCAGGTAGAGCGCGCGGCCGGCCTCGGTGGGCTTGACGCCCTGGTGGCTGCGCAGCAGCAGTTGCGCCTTCAGTTCGGTTTCGAGGCCCGCCACCTGCTGGCTCAGCGAGGGCTGGGCCACGCAGAGCCGCTCGGCCGCCTTCGACAGGCTGCCGCAATCGACGATCGCGACGAAGTACTTGAGCTGGCGGATATCCATCGGCGTAGCTTATACGAGGGCGGTGGCCGCCGCCGTGGCCCCCGACCTCAAGCCACGCCGCCAGCCGCCTCGTAACCGGCCACCGCCTCGTCATACAGCGCACTCTGCGTGACGGCCGCCGCGATCGCCGCGTCGTCGTGCTCGCCCGTCAGCATGCCCCAGCGCCGGTACTGGTCGATGAACCAGCGGCCGTCGGCGGCGCGCGGCCGGTTCACCTCGCCGCCGTCGTGGAAGCGCACGGGCGCCGGCGGCCGCGCGAACGGCCCGCTGCCGTAGTCGCCGGCGAGCCGCGGCAGGATCCGTTCGGCCGGCACGTCGAGCGCCTCGGGCGCGGCGAGCCAGCCGGCCGCCAGCGCACGGTTGGCGGGCCGGTCGAGCCACGCGCAGGCGTCGAGCAGCGTGCGGATCAGCGCGCGCGCCGTGTTCGGATAGAGCGCCGCGAACTCGCGCCGGCAGGCCAGCGCCTTTTCCGGATGGTCGTGCCAGACCTCGCTGGTGGCGGCGACGGTGCGGCCCGCGCCCTGCGCCTCGGCCACCGCGTTCCACGGCTCGCCGACGCAGAAGCCATCCAGCTCGCCGCAGGCCAGCGCGTCGGCCATGCCCGGCGGCGGGATCACGATGCTGCGCACGTCGCGCAGCGGATCGACGCCGTGCGCGGCCAGCCACGCATAGAGCCACATCGCGTGGGTGCCGGTCGGGAAGGTCTGCGCGAACACCGGCTTGCGCCCGAGCGTGGCGAGCGCGGCGCGCAGGTCGCCGCCGGCCTGCCACGCGTCGGCGAGCCGGTTCGAGAACGTGATCGCCTGGCCGTTGCGGTTCAGCACCGACAGCACGGCGAGATCGGCGCGCGGGCCGCCGATGCCGAGCTGCACGCCGTAGACGAGCCCGTACAGCGCATGCGCGGCATCGATCTCGCCGGTCAGCAGCTTGTCGCGGATGCTGGCCCACGACGGCTGCCGTTCGAGCGTGAGCGCGAGGCCGTGCCGCGCGCCCAGTTGCAGGCGTTGCGCGACGACGAGCGGCGCGGCGTCGCTGAGCGCGACGAAGCCGAGCCGCAGTTCGCGGCGTTCGGGTGGCGGGAAGGTCGGATTGTTCATGCTTCACCATCGGGAATTCGGGACGCGGTGAGGATCTGCCGCGCGGCTTCGACGATCCGGATGCCCTGGTTCATCGCGCGGCGCCGCAGCGCCGCGTAGGCATCCTGCTCGGACAGCCGGCGCGCGTCCATCAGCAGCCGTTTCGCGCGGTCGATCAGCTTGCGGTCGGCCAGCTCGCTCTCGACCTCGGCGAGCCGCTGGCGCAGCGCCTCGTCGTGCGAGAAGCGCGCCAGCGCGACTTCCAGGATCGGCGCGAGCCGCTCAGCCGACAGGCCTTCGACGAGATAGGCGCTGACGCCGGCGCCCACCGCGGCGCGGATCAGCTGCTGGTCCGCGTCGGGGCTGAACATCAGCACCGGGCGCGGCGCGCGCGCATGCATCACCGCGAGTTGTTCGAGCGTGTCGCGCGACGGCGATTCGGTATCGATGATCACCACGTCGGGGCGCTCCTTCTCGACCACGGCGGGCAGGCGCGCCGGCGTGGCCACTTCGTCGAGCATTTCGTAGCGCAGCCGCGCGAGCGTGTCGCGCAGTTCGCCGATCGGCTTGTCCGTATCGGTGACGAGCAGCACGCGCAGCGGGCGGGCGGGTTCGGTCAGTCCCATGAGGCGAGCGGGGCGGAAGGCGATGACGGGGCGCGCGCGGGCCGGGCGCACGGCGGGCACGCGATGCATGCCGCGGCGCGGCGGGCGGCACGCACCTGAGCGATGGAGGGCGCGTGCGAGGCGAGGGCGGCGTGACGCTTACGCGGCATCGGACAGGCGCTCCCGATCCGGCATGGCGACGGCGGCCGGCGCGCGCGCCGCGTCGTCGCCGGCCGCGGTACCGGCGGTGCCGAGGGCCACGGGCGGCAGTATCGCGAGCGCCTCGCCGATCGCCGGGCCGACCAGGATCACGGCCGGGCTGCCGAGGCCGTCCGCGGCCGGCTCGTGGGCCAGCGCGGCGAGCGTGCCGGTCCAGCGCCGCGCGCGCGGCGTGCCGGCCCATTGCACCACGGCGGCCGGCGTGGCCGCGTCGAGCGCCGCGAGCAGGCCGGCGGCCACGCGCTCGATGCGGCTCATGCCCATGTAGACGACGAGCGTCGTGCCGGCCGCGCCGAGCGCGGCCCAGTCGGGCTCGCCGTGATCCTGCAGGTGCGCGGTGACGAACGTGACGCCCTGGCAGTGGCGCCGGTGCGTGAGCGAGACGCCCAGCTCGGCCGCGGCCGCGAAGCCCGACGAGATCCCGCTGACGATCGTCACCGGCACGCCGGCCGCGTGCAGCGCGGCCAGTTCCTCGCCGGCGCGGCCGAACAGCAGCGCGTCGCCGCCCTTGACGCGCACCACATGGTGGCCGCGCGCGGCGTAGCGGCACATCAGCTTCTCGATGAACGCCTGCGGGGTGGAGCGGCAGCCGCCGCGCTTGCCGACGCGCACGACACGCGCCTGCGGTGCCAGCGCGGCGATCGCCGGATCGACGAGGTCGTCGAGCAGCACGATGTCGGCGCTGGCCAGCACCTTCGCGGCGCGCAGCGTCAGCAGGTCGGCGGCGCCCGGGCCGGCGCCGAGCAGGGTGACCTTGCCGGTCGGGTCGGTGGGGGTCGTCATTGTCGTTCAGTTCCAGTGTGGCGCACGACGCGGCGCGCGCCGCCGGAACCGCACGGCGTCGCGCGCCGGCCGCGAGGCCGGGCGTTCGGGACGCCGTTGTCCGGGCGGGCCGCGTCTGGCGCGGCCCGAATCGTCGGGGGTGTGCTGCTGCATCGGATTGCCTGCGCCGACTTCGTTGCCGGCGCATCACGCATTACGCAATAAGCGCGCCAGCTTTGCTTTCGCAGCGCTTCCGTGCGCTTCCGGCCGATGCGGCAGCGCAGGCCGCGTGTCCAGGCGGGCGCGCCTCGGGGCCATCGCCCTGGTTATTGCCCGCAGCGCCGCGCTCGTCATCCGGCCGATCGGGCCGATCGGCGCGAGCCACCATGCGCCGTCGCTCGCACCAGACACCGCCGCACGCGCTTAGTGCTGCGCCGCACCACAATTGGGCGACGATGCGCCGTCGCACGCTGCCTCGCGGTGCCGCGCACGCGGCGCCGAATCGTGAGAACCGCCGCAAACCCGCGCCACACCGCATTTCACGTCGTCTGGCACGGCGCTTGCGAAGCGTTAGGCGAACGAGTCAACGGCGATTCGTTTGCAACACCGAATACTGAGCGGCCCGGCAACGGGCTTTCTGGGCAACGGCGTCCTGTGCATCCGGTCTTTCGACCGGGTTCTCAGGGCGCCGTTTTGTTTTGGTAGATCCTCATGTCGAACAAAGCCACCCGCATCGATCTGTTCAGCCTGCGCACCGTGCCGATGCGCGCGTTCCATCTCACCTGGATGGCGTTCTTCGTCTGCTTCTTCGCGTGGTTCGCCTGCGCGCCGCTGATGCCGCTGATCGCCAAACAGTTCCACCTCAGCGCCGGCCAGGTGGCCGACATCAACATCGCGGCGGTCGCGGCCACCATCCTGGTGCGGCTCGTGGTCGGCCCGCTCTGCGACCGCTTCGGCCCGCGCCGCGTCTACGCCGGCCTGCTGGTGGTGGGCGCGCTGCCGGTGATCGCGGTGGCCTTCAGCCACGACTACCTGAGCTTCCTGCTGTGCCGGCTCGGCATCGGCGCGGTGGGCGCGAGCTTCGTGATCACGCAGTACCACACCTCGGTGATGTTCGCGCCGAACGTGGTGGGCACCGCGAACGCCACCACGGCGGGCTGGGGCAACGCCGGCGCCGGCGCCGCGCAGGCGCTGGTGCCGATGCTGGTGGCCGTGGTGCTGATGCTCGGCGTGGGCGACGCGTCGGCCTGGCGCGTCGCGCTGGTGGTGCCCGGCATCGCGATGCTGGTGATGGCGGTGCTCTACTGGCGCTACACGCAGGACTGCCCGCAGGGCGATTTCATCACGCTGCGCGCGCGCGGCGAGACGGTGGAAAGCGGCAAGAAGGGCGGCTGGGCGAGCTTCTTCGTCGCATGCCGGAACTACCGCGTCTGGATGCTGGCCATCACTTATGGCGCCTGCTTCGGCGTGGAAGTGTTCATCCATAACATCGCTTCGCTGTACTACGTGAATCACTTCCAGCTGTCGTTGAAGGACGCGGGCCTCGCGGCCGGCATCTTCGGCCTGCTGGCGCTGTTCGCACGCGCGCTCGGCGGCTGGCTGTCGGATCGCGTCGCCGCGCGCCGCGGGCTCGGCGTGCGCTCGATGCTGCTGGCCGTGCTGATCGCGGGCGAGGGGCTCGGCCTGCTGGCGTTCTCGCATGCCGGGCAGGTCGGCATGGCGATCGTCGCGATGGTCGCGTTCGGCTTGTTCACGCACATGGCCTGCGGCGCGACCTACGCGCTGGTGCCGTTCATCGACCGCAAGGCGCTGGGCGGCGTGGCCGGCATCGTCGGCGCGGGCGGCAACGTGGGCGCCGTCGCGGCCGGCTTCCTGATGAAGGGCGTGGGCGACGTGCAGACCACGCTGACGCTGCTCGGCGGCTTCGTGCTGGTCACCTCGCTCTGTGCGATCGCCGTGCGCTTCAGCGCCGAGCACATGGCACGCGAGGCCGCGCTGCGCGCCAGCGCGCTCGCCAACGTGCCCGTCGCCCACTGAGCCGGCGCGGAGATATCGAGGAATAACAAAGAGGAAGGCAACATGAACATCGTCGTCATTGGTCACGGAATGGTCGGCCACAAGCTGCTGGAGAGCCTCGCCGGCCACGCGGGCTCGCTTCAGGTCACCGTGCTCTGCGAGGAGCCGCGCGCCGCCTACGATCGCGTCCACCTGTCGGAATTCTTCGCCGGCAAGACGGCCGAGGATCTCTCGCTCGTCGCGCCCGGCTTCTTCGAGTCGCATCCGGACTTCCGGCTGCGCCTCGGCACGGCCGCCGCGTCGGTCGATCGCGCCGCGCGCACCGTCACGCTCGCGAACGGCGAGACGATCGGCTACGACCGGCTGGTGTTCGCGACCGGCTCGACGCCGTTCGTGCCGCCCGTGCCGGGCCGCGACCGCGCCGACTGCTTCGTCTACCGCACCATCGAGGACCTGGTCGCGATGCAGGCCTGCGGCGCGCGCTCGCGCTCGGGCGTGGTGGTGGGTGGGGGGCTGCTCGGCCTCGAATGCGCGAAGGCGCTGCGCGACCTCGGGCTCGACACGCACGTGGTCGAATTCGCGCCGCGCCTGATGGCCGTGCAGGTCGACGACGGCGGCGGCAGCATGCTGCGCGGCCGCATCGAGGCGCTCGGCGTGCAGGTGCATACCGGCAAAAACACGCTCGAGATCGTCGACGGCGAGGCCACCACGCATCGCATGAATTTCGCCGACGGCACGCACCTCGAAGCCGACATGATCGTGTTCTCGGCCGGCATTCGCCCGCGCGACCAACTCGCGCGCGACTGCGGGCTCGAGATCGGGCCGCGCGGCGGCATCGCGATCGACGACCGCTGCCGCACCAGCGACGCGGCCATCTACGCGATCGGCGAGTGCGCGGCCTGGCGCGGCCAGACCTTCGGGCTCGTCGCGCCCGGCTACGAGATGGCGCGCGTGGTCGCGCAGCAGCTGGCGGGCGGCGACGCGGCGTTCGGCGGCGCGGACCTGAGCACCAAGCTCAAGCTGATGGGCGTGGACGTGGCCAGCATCGGCGACGCGCACGGCACGACGCCGGGCTGCCGCGTCGTGCAGTACGGCGACCAGCGCCGCGCGGTCTACAAGAAGCTGGTGGTGTCCGAGTGCGGCAAGCGCCTGCTCGGCGCGGTGCTGGTGGGCGACGCGGCCGAATACGGCACGCTGCTGCAGATGATGCTGAACGGCATCGAGCTGCCGGCCGAGCCGGAAATGCTGATCCTGCCGCAGTCCGACGGCGCCGCGAAGCCCGGCATCGGCGTCGAGGCGCTGCCGGCCGCCGCGCAGATCTGCTCGTGCAACAACGTGTCGAAGGCGCAGATCTGCGAGGCGGTGGCGGGCGGCGCCACCTCGATCGGCGCGCTGAAGGCCTGCACCGGCGCCGGCACCTCGTGCGGCGGCTGCGTGCCGCTCGTCACGCAGATCATGAAGGCCGAGATGAAGAAGCAGGGGCTGGCCGTCAACGACCACCTCTGCGAGCACTTCGCGCATTCGCGTCAGGAGCTGTACCACCTGATCCGCGTCGAGGGCATCCGCACCTTCGGCGAGCTGCTGCGCAAGCACGGCAAGGGGCTCGGCTGCGACGTCTGCAAGCCGACCGTGGCCTCGATCCTCGCCTCGTGCTGGAACGAGTTCGTGCTGAAGCGCGAGCATGCGAGCCTGCAGGATTCGAACGACTACTACCTCGCCAACATCCAGCGTGACGGCACCTATTCGGTGGTGCCGCGCATGCCGGGCGGCGAGGTCACGCCCGAGGGGCTGATCGCGGTCGGCCAGGTGGCGAAGAAATACGGCCTCTATACCAAGCTCACCGGCGGCCAGCGCGTGGACCTGTTCGGCGCGCGCGTCGAGCAGCTGCCGCTGATCTGGGAGGAACTGATCGCGGCCGGCTTCGAATCGGGCCATGCCTACGGCAAGTCGCTGCGCACCGTGAAGTCGTGCGTCGGCTCGACCTGGTGCCGCTATGGCGTGGGCGATTCGGTGGGCCTCGCGATCGAGCTGGAGAACCGCTACAAGGGCCTGCGCGCGCCGCACAAGATCAAGTTCGGCGTGTCCGGCTGCACGCGCGAATGCGCGGAGGCGCAGGGCAAGGACATCGGCGTGATCGCCACCGAGAAGGGCTGGAACCTCTACGTGTGCGGCAACGGCGGGATGAAGCCGCGCCACGCCGAGCTGCTGGCCGCCGACCTCGACCACGACACGCTGATCCGCTACATCGACCGCGTGCTGATGTTCTACATCCGCACCGCCGACCGCCTGCAGCGCACCAGCACCTGGCGCGACAACCTGGAGGGCGGCCTCGACTACCTGATCGACGTGGTGGTGCATGACCGGCTCGGCATCGGCGCGGAACTCGAGGCGCAGATGGCGCACGTGGTCGACACCTACGAGTGCGAATGGAAGAAGGCCGTCAACGATCCGGCCACGCGCCGCCGGTTCCGCCATTTCGTCAACAGCGACGCGCCCGACGCCACCATCGCGTTCGTCGAGGAGCGCGGCCAGATTCGTCCCGCGCTGCCCGGCGAGGCCGACGAAACATCCGACGCATCCGAGCCGGTGACCGCCTGACGGCGGCCCGCGTTCATCATCCGATCGAGGAGAAGCTCATGCATAGCGAACCGAAACTGGCGGCCGCCGCGCGCTGGACGCCCGTCTGCCAGCTCAACGACATCGTGCCGAACACGGGCGTCTGCGCGCTCGTCAACGGCGGCCAGGTGGCCGTGTTCCGCGTCGAGGCCGGCAACGGCGAAACCAACATCTACGCGATCGACAACATCGATCCGCTCTCGCGCGCGGCGGTGCTCTCGCGCGGGCTGGTGGGCAGCCTCGGCGAGCGCGTGGTGGTGGCCTCGCCGCTGTTCAAGCAGCACTTCGACCTGCGCACCGGCGAGTGCGTCGAGGCGCCGGAGAAGTCGGTCGGCGTCTATGCCTCGCGCGTCGAGGACGGCTTCGTCTGGGTCGAGGCGGCATGACGGGCGCCGCCGGCATGTTCGGCAAGAGCGGGCCGCGGCGGCCCGCCCGCTGATCGCAACGGAGCGGGAATGACGAACGCGAGCGTGAAAACGGTGTGCCCGTATTGCGGCGTCGGCTGCGGGATGGTGCTGCACGTCGACAACGGAGAGGTGGTCAAGGTGTCGGGCGACCCCGAGCATCCGGCCAACTTCGGCCGGCTCTGCACCAAGGGCTCGTCCGCGCACGTCGCGCTGCGCCATGCCGGGCGGCTCGAAAGCGCCTACCTGCGCGAGGCGCGCGAGCGCGATGCGGTGCCGCTGCCGGTGGACGACGCGATCCGCGAGACGGCGCGGCGGCTGTCCGCGATCCGCGACGCGCATGGTCCCGACGCGCTGTCGTTCTACGTGTCGGGCCAGATGTCGATCGAGGCGCAATACCTCGTCAACAAGCTCGCGAAGGGCTACCTGCGCACCTCGCACGTCGAATCGAACTCGCGTCTCTGCATGGCGAGCGCGGGCAGCGGCTACAAGCTCTCGCTCGGCGCCGACGGCCCGCCCGGCTCGTACCAGGATTTCGACCGCGCGAACCTGTTCTTCGTGATCGGCGCGAACATGGCGGACTGCCATCCGATCCTGTTCCTGCGCATGATGGATCGCGTGAAGGCCGGCGCGAAGCTGATCGTGGTCGATCCGCGCCGCACCACCACGGCCGACAAGGCCTCGCTGTTCCTGCCGATCCGGCCCGGCACCGATCTCGCGCTGCTCAACGGGCTGCTGCACCTGCTGCACGAGAACGGCCGCACCGACGCCGCGTTCATCGGCGCCCACACCGAGGGCTGGGACGCGATGCCGGCGTTCCTCGCCGACTACCCGCCCGAGCGGGTGGCCGCGATCACGGGGCTGGCCGAGGACCAGATCCGTCGCGCCGCGCAGATGATCGGCGAGGCGCGCGACTGGATGAGCTGCTGGACCATGGGCCTGAACCAGAGCACGCGCGGCACCTGGCACACCAACGCGATCTGCAACCTGCACCTGGCCACCGGCGCGATCTGCCGGCCCGGCAGCGGGCCGTTCTCGCTGACCGGCCAGCCGAACGCGATGGGCGGGCGCGAGATGGGCTACATGGGGCCGGGGCTGCCGGGCCAGCGCAGCCTGCTCGACGCGGGCGACCGCGCGTTCGTCGAAACGGTCTGGCAACTGCCGGCCGGCACGCTGCGCGCGGACGGCGGCGGTGGCGGCACGATCGACATGTTCGAGCGGATGGCGGCCGGCGAGATCAAGGCCTGCTGGATCATCTGCACGAACCCGGCGGCCACCGTCGCGAACCGCGCCAACGCGATCGCCGGCCTGCAGGCCGCCGAACTCGTGATCGCGCAGGACGCGTTCCTCGACACCGAGACCAACCGCTACGCCGACATCCTGCTGCCCGGCGCGCTGTGGGCCGAGGCCGAGGGCGTGATGATCAACTCGGAGCGCAACCTGACGCTGATGCAGCAGGCGATCGAGCCGCCCGGCGACGCGCGCGCCGACTGGGCGATCGTCGCGGCCGTGGCGCGCGAGATGGGCTACGGCGAGGCGTTCGACTACGCGAGCGCCGACGAGGTGTTCGCCGAGATCGTGCGCTTCTCGAACCCGAACACCGGCTACGACCTGCGCGGCGCGAGCCATCGCGCGCTGCGCGCCACGCCGCTGCAATGGCCGTGTCCGCCCGACGACGGGCAGGACCGGCACCCGCTGCGCTACCTGAACGACGGCGTGAGCCAGACGCGGCGCGTGGCCGACGACGGCAGCCTGCCCGCGCTCGCGTTTCCGACGCCCACCGGCCGCGCGCGCTTCTTCGCGAGGCCGCACGCCGACGCGGCCGAGATGCCGTGCGCCGAATACCCGATCGTGCTGAACACGGGCCGCCTGCAGCACCAGTGGCACACCATGACGAAGACCGGCAAGGTCGCGATGCTGAACAAGCTGAACCCGAAGCCGTTCGTCGAGCTGCATCCGGAGGACGCCGCGGCGCTCGGCATCGGCGCGAACGACAGCGTCGAGCTGCGTTCGCGGCGCGGCCGCGCGGTGCTGCCGGCCGTCGTCACCGATCGCGTGCAGCCCGGCGCCGCGTTCGCGCCGATGCACTGGAACGACGTGTACGGCGACGATCTCTGCATCAACGCGCTGACCCACGACGCCGTCGATCCGGTCTCGCTGCAACCCGAACTGAAATTCTGCGCCGTCGCGCTGACGCGCGTGGCGAGCGCCGCCGATGCCGCCGGCCAGGCCGGCGATGCCGCCGCCGCGCGCCAACCGTCGAACCCGCCTGCCGCGCCCGTCGAAGCCGGCGCGGCCTCGCATCAGGAATCCCCCATGTCCGCTGCTCTCGATACGTTCGCGGCCGCGCTCGGCCTGCAGGATCTCGCCGCGCCGCGCCTTTCCGATGCCGAACGCATTTATTTCGCCGGCTTCGTCGGCGGCCTGCGCGCCGCGCCCATGGGCGGCGTGCCGGTGCTGCCAGCCAACGCGCCCTGTGCGCCGGCCACGCGGCTCTGGCTCGACGGCATGCTGGCCGGGCTCTACAGCCGCGCGCCGCAGGGCGAGGCGCCGGCGCTGCCGGGGCCGGCCGACGCGCGCGAGGAACACGCGACGCAACCGGCCGCCGCCGGCGTGCGGATCGTGCATGCGCGGCCGAAGGTCGTGCTGCTGTGGGCCTCGCAGACCGGCAACATCGAATCGCTGACCGAGCTTTACGCGACCACGCTGATGAACGCCGGCTTCGAGATCCGCGTGGCCTGCATGGCCGACGCGACGCCGGCCGTGTTCGCGAATGCGCAATACGCGCTGCTGATGACGAGCACGTTCGGCGACGGCGACGCGCCCGACAACGGCGCCGCGTTCTCGGCCGCGCTGGCCACCGCCGACGCGCCGCGCCTCGACGGCCTGCGCTACGCCGTGCTCGGCTTCGGCGATCGCAACTACGACGCGTTCTGCGGCCACGGCCGCCGGCTCGACGCGCGGCTCGCCGAGCTGGGCGCCGTGCGGCTGACCGAGCGCGTCGATTGCGACGTCGAGTTCCAGCCTGCCGCCGACAGCTGGCTCGAGGCCACCATCGCGCGGATCAAGGCCGTGGACGCCGCGCTGCACGCGGTGCCCGACGGCGGCGCGATCCCGTCGCTGCTGCCCACCAAGGCGCGGCCGGCCGCCTCGCGGCTCGTCGCGAACCTGAAGCTGAACCGGCCGGGCGCCGCGAAGGACACGCGCTACCTGTCGCTGTCCACCGAAGGCACCGCGCTCGAATACGAAGCCGGCGACGCGCTCGGCATCTGGCCGACCAATTGCCCGTCGGTCGTCGATGAACTGCTGACGCTGACGCGGCTGTCGGCCGACACGCCGGTGAGCGTGGCCGGCGTGGGCGACCTGCGGCTCGGCGAGGCGCTCGGCCGCCATCTCGACATCACGCGCCCGCATCCGGACGCGCTCGCGCTGATCGCCGGACGCAGCCGCAACGGCGCGCTGAAGTCGCTGCTCGCCGACGAGCGCAAGGCCGACCTGAAGCACTGGCTCTGGGGGCAGCAACTGGCCGACGTGCTGCACGAGTTCCCGGTCGAGCTGTCGGCGGCGGAACTGGTCGCGATGCTCAAGCGGCTCCAGCCGCGGCTCTATTCGATCGCGTCGAGCCCGGCCGCGCATCGCGGCGAGGTGCATCTGACCGTCTCGGCGGTGCGCTACAGCAACGGCCGGCGCGAGCGCAAGGGCGTGGCCTCGACGTTCCTCGCCGATCGCGCGCAGGCGGGCGAGGGCGGCAGCGTGCCGGTGCCCGTGTTCGTGCAGAAGTCGGCGCATTTCCGGCCGCCCGCGAACGGCGACACGCCGATCGTGATGGTCGGGCCGGGCACCGGCATCGCGCCGTTCCGCGGCTTCCTGCACGAGCGGCGCGCGCGCGGCGCGAGCGGGCGCAACTGGCTGTTCTTCGGCGAGCAGCACGCGGCCACCGATTTCTACTATCGCGACGAATTGAGCGCGATGCGCGACGACGGTTTCCTCACGCATCTCGATCTCGCGTTCTCGCGCGACCAGGAAACCAAGGTCTACGTGCAGGACCGCATGCGCGAGCGCGGTGCGCTGCTGTGGGCGTGGCTCGAGGACGGCGCGCACTTCTACGTATGCGGGGATGCCGCGCGGATGGCGCGCGACGTCGATGCGGCGCTGAAGGCCGTGGTGGCAGAGCATGGCGGGATGGACGAGGCGCGCGCCGGCGAGTACGTCGCGCGCATGGCGAAGGAGCGGCGCTATCTGCGCGACGTCTATTGAGCAGCCGCGTCAGGTCGGGCGAATGCGGGCGTGGCTTGGTTTCCGCGCCTGCTTCACGGCAAAGATAGGAAGTTTGATCTGGCTCCCCGGGCGGCGAAGGCGGCTTGACTTGAGCGAAGATGAGCGCGCTATGCTGTCGGGCAAGGCGCCGGCCGATAGGAGAGGCCGGCGGAAACAGCCAAATATGCAGTGAAACGCGCCGGATAACCGCCGCCGGCAGGTCGAATCGGCAGCTTTTTTGTCTGAATAGCGCGCAAATCCGGCAAAAAAGTTTTGCAGCGCTGCCGATCTATGCGCGCGGCGGCCTCTGCGATACTGCGCGCGCTGCCCCCACCTGGCTCGCCGCCGCGAACCGTCGGGGCGCGCGCCGCTTCCGAGACACCTGCCGCGGCGCCTACGACGCGATATATAACTACCCGTTCGATCTCTCGCCATGCCCACTTCCCGAATCCTCGCCGAATCCCTGCGTTCCCTCGTCCGTACCGCCGATGAAGCGGCGGCCCTGATCGCGCCGAGCATGACCGTCGCGATGAGCGGCTTCACCGGCTCCGGCTATCCGAAGGCGGTGCCGGCCGCGCTCGCCACGCGCATCTCGGCCGCGCACGCGCGCGGCGAGGACTTCCGGATCAACGTGCTGACCGGCGCCTCGACGGCGCCCGAACTCGACGGCGCGCTCGCCAAGGCCGACGGCATCTCGATGCGCCTGCCGTACCAGTCCGATCCGATCCTGCGCGAGAAGATCAACGCGGGCGAGCTCGACTACCAGGACATCCACCTGAGCCACGTCGCGCAATATGCGTGGTTCGGCCTGTTCGGCGAACTCGACGTGGCGGTGGTGGAAGTGGCCGGCATTCGCGAGGACGGGCTGCTGATTCCGTCGGCCTCGGTCGGCAACAACAAGACGTGGCTGGACCAGGCCAAGAAGGTGATCCTCGAGGTCAACTCGCGGCAGCCGCTCGGTCTCGACGGCATGCACGACATCTATTACGGCACGGCGCTGCCGCCGCATCGCAAGCCGATTCCGCTGGTGTCCGCCGACGACCGCATCGGCGAGCCGTACCTGCGCTGCCCGGCCGACAAGATCATCGCGATCGTCGAGACCGACGCGCCCGACCGCAGCAACGCATTCTCGGCACCCGACGAAACCTCGAAGCAGATCGCCGGCCACCTGATCGAATTCCTGCGCCACGAGATCGGCCGCGGCCGGCTGCCCGCGAACCTGCTGCCGCTGCAGTCGGGTGTCGGCAACATCACCAACGCGGTGCTGGCCGGGCTCGGCGAAAGCGGCTTCACGAACCTGACCGCCTACACCGAGGTGATCCAGGACGGCATGCTCGACCTGCTCGTGAACGGCACGCTGAGCTTCGCCTCGGCCACGGCGCTGTCGCTGAGCCCGGACGCCGTCAAGCGCTTCGCCGACGATATCGCGCTGTTCCGCAAGAAGATCCTGCTGCGCCCGCAGGAGATCAGCAACCATCCGGAGCTGGTGCGCCGGCTCGGCTGCATCGCGATGAACGGCATGATCGAGGCCGACATCTACGGCAACGTCAACTCCACGCACGTGATGGGCACGAAGATCCAGAACGGCATCGGCGGTTCGGGCGACTTCGCGCGCAACGGCTACCTGTCGTGCTTCATGTCGGCGAGCACCGCGAAGGGCGGCACCATCTCGCGGATCGTGCCGATGGCGAGCCACGTCGATCACACCGAGCACGACGTCGGCGTGGTGGTGACCGAGCAGGGGCTTGCCGACCTGCGCGGGTTGTCGCCGCGCCAGCGCGCGCGCAAGATCATCGACACCTGCGCGCACCCCGACTACCGGCCGATGCTGGCCGACTACTTCGAGCGCGCGAGCCACGAGAGCTTCGGCAAGCAGACGCCGCATCTACTCGGCGAGGCGCTGTCGTGGCACGACCGCTACGTGCGCACGGGGTCGATGAAGCCGTAACGGAAAGGGGCAGGTCCGCTCCGGCCCGCCCGGGACGGACGAGGCCCGGGCGCCAGCCGCTGCCGCGTCGTGCGCGGGCCGGTTCTTTGGGCGAAGCGACGGCGGCCGGTTTGCTCAGGACGCCGGCGACGCCTGCGAGTCCGGCGCCGCGTCCTGCAAACTCTCGCGCAGCGCCTCCAGATTCGCGCCGGCCGCGCGCGTCGCGAGCCCCGCGAAGCCGCTGCCGGCCGTTTTCATCATGTCCTGCCATTGCTGCAGGAACAGGAAGGCGCCGAGCGTGAGGTCGTCCGCGTCGCGTGCCTTCGAGACCGCGAGCAGCCATTCCCTGAGCCCGGTGGCGCCATCGGCGGTGGCGGTCGTATTCAGGTCGTTCCAGGTCGAGGTGGTGTCGGTCTGCACGCTGTTGAGCGCGCGCAGCGCACGCGCCGCCGCATCGAGGCCGAGCATGTCGCGCTGGGCCTGCCAGACGGCGTTGAAGGCCGCGGTGCCCGTCTTCGTGCATTGGTTCGCGAAGTCGAGCGTGCGTGCCACCGCGGCCGGCCAGCCGGCACCGGTGCCCGGCGTAATGGCGGCGGCGAAGGCCTGCGTTCCGTAAGTGGCGATGCCGGCGCCGATCTGGGCGGCGGCGCGCATCAGGATCAAAGGGGTTTGCATCGGGTCGGTGTTCATGTTCGGCGATCTCGATAGCGGCGGCGCGTTCGTCGTCGAACGCGCCTGCCGGGTGAACAAAGCGGGACCGCGAACGCCGCGGCCCCGGGGACTCATTGGCGCGGATCGGAAAGACGGTTCACCATGCGCATCACGGCGGCGATCTGCGGGGCCTCGCGGCTGAAGAAATCCGGCTTCATCGGATCCTTGCTCGTATAACCCCAGAAATCCCAGCAGCCGAGCGGATTCTTCGCCGACGCGCCGGCCTGCGGGTAGAGCACGATGATCCGGTTGGTCTCGGCCAGTTCGTTGTAGCCCGTGCTGCTGGCATACCGTTCGCCGATTTTCTCGGCGCTCTGCAGGCAGCCGTGAAACGCCACGTGGATTCGGCAGGCGGCGCCGGCCTGCGTGCAGGCGGCCGGCACGTAGACGTAGCCGGTCTGCCCGAGCGAGGCGTCGCCATCGGGGTCGAACGGGCGCTGGTCGAAGCTCAGCAGGCGATCGGACGGCGCGCTGGCCGCGGGCGCCTTCAGGTCCCCGTAGATCCACCGCAGGATGTCGCGCGACTGCTCGAAGCCGCAGTTGTTGATGAACGGTGGCTGCGAGAGTGCGCAGGTCGTATCGGCCTTGTTGTCGGTGATCAGCGCGTGGCCGGCGGCGACGTTGTCGACGTAGCGGATCTGGCTGTCCGGGGTGCCGGCGAGCTGGTAGAAGCGCGGCACCTGCGCGACCACACGCGTCGTGACCGTGCGGTCCTGGCTGCCGCTGAACACGTAGACGCGTTGCGCGGCGAGGCCGCGCACCTCGTCGATGCGTTTTTCGTCGGCGAATGTCCGGGCGGCGCGCAGCGCGTCCTGCGCGCGCGGGCCAGTGTCGCCGAGCGGGTTCATGCAATGGGTCTGCGCGGCCGTGGCCGGGCTGACCAGCGGAAACAGACCCGCGCAATAGAACGGACCGCCCGCGACGATGCCGGCGCCGATCAGGTGAGTGGACCACGCGACGTCGAATTGCGCGGCCATGAACGCACCCGACGAGAGCCCCGATACCGACGTCTGCGCCGGATCGGCGCCGTAACCCTGCAGCGGTGCCGCGTGCAGCAGGCCCGCGGCGCCCGCGCCCGTGCCGATCAGCGCCGCGAGCGCGAGGCGCGCGCCCATGCGCCGCCATGTCAATCCCCATCCCTTCATTGTTTTCTCCTGGTCGATGCCGGCGGAAAATCCGTAGCGGCTGATCCTATTTTTTTACGATTCGACGCATCGCACCATTCGTCAAATGCGGTAGGCGCGACGGAACGATCGGAAACGGCGATCCAGCCGGAATCGAGCGCCTTGAAAATCAATTCACAGACGTTCCTGGCCTGCGCGCGACGCAGCATCTGCGGGCGATGCGTGCGTGCGGTCTGGTCGCTGATTTTCAGGCGTCGCGCGATTTGCTTGTCGCCGAAACCGTGCGCGAGCAGCGAAAGAATCTCGATCTGGCGCGGCGTGAGTGGCGCCATGGCCGCCGGAAGCTGATTCCTTGGCGAATTGGCCGCCAGCCTGAACCAGGCCATCACCAGCTCCGCCGATTTCCTGGCTTGAAATTTGATCAACAGGTTTTCGCGGTGTTTTCTGGCGGTTGAGGTGGCGATGCCCAGCCGCGCCGCGATTTCGCGATCGGTGTTGCCGAGCGCGATCAGTTCGAGCACGGCGCTTTCCCGCGAGGTGAGGGACATTCCGGTTTCCATGATGAGGACACAAGGCGCGCGCTTCATCGCGGCCGAACCGGCCGTTACGAGCAATGCGATGCCCGTTGGTTCGGATGGCGTGCGGTAACGCGAAACCCGGCGGAGGCGGCCTTGCTGATTGACGAAAACAGCGGTGTTGCCACTGCCCTGCGGGGCCGCGGGTATGACGCAGGTGTCGGCGCGGAACTCGCTACGCCAATCTTATGGATCGGGAAACACGGCATCCATGGCAAATGAAATGGAAAACCACGCCGGTTTGATTTTCTTGATGCGATTTTGCGGATCTGGATGCGATGGACATATCGAATCAACGGTGTTTCAGGTGATTCGGACGATTCGCTGATTCAGCGTGGAGTTTGGCGAATACCGCATTTGCCGTATGGAGGTAAATCGGCTCGATGTCGAGAATGGCCGGGCCGTCTGGATGCGTGATCCGGTCGTGTCGAACACGGTCGGCCGTGGGGCGGGCTGGATGGGCCGGAAGTTTTCGTTTTTATCGATTCGTTTTCCTTATTTCATTTCAATGGCCAACATGTTGATGCGTCCGGGCTCGTTTTCGGCGGCGATATCGGTGTGCGCTTCGCGGGGCGCGCCGGACGAGGTCGTCTCCGGGTTCGCGGCGTTGCGGTTTTGCGAGCCGCGACGGGCGTCGCGGCCCGGGCGGCGCACGCCGTACCGCGCGGCCATGCCGAGTCCGGACCAGCGCTTCGGGCAGTACCGGCCATGCACGCAGAGCCTGCGCTCGTTGCCGGCGGCGCCTGCCTGGCTCGACTCACCGGCCGAGCTTGCCGCGCATGCCGGCAAGTTGCACCGGCGCGTCGAGAGCCTCCTGTCCATTGGCGGCCCGCACCGACGGGGAAGATGCCATCCATGAAGTCGAATCCGGCGCTGTTCGCGCCTGTCGAGACCGCGCGTCTCGAGCGCGCGCGTGACGTGGCGGTCGCATGCACGCCGACGCTCGCCGCACAACTGCGCCACGAGTGCGAAGCGATGGCACGCCACGCGCTCCAGCACGGGCTGCACGTTGCACCGGAAACGATCGCCCGCCTGGTGGCGTTGTTGTCCAGCGACGAGCGACCCGTCGCCGACAGCGCCGGCGGTGCCGCGCGGACCCGCGACTTCGCGATGATCCACGCGAGGCTGGCGCAGGTGGTGGCGCCGGCGACGCCGCAGGGCGTCGCGCTGCTCGACCGGCACCGTCATTCGCCGCATGTGATCGGGCTGCTCGGCCCGGTGCCGCTGATCCGCGCGCTGACACTGGCGGCGATCGGTTTCCTCGGCGCCGTGATCCTGAGCGGGCTGTCCGCGGAGGTCACTTCCGAGAATCTCGAGCGCGGCATGCTGGCGTCGTCGGGCACGACGCTGCTCGTCAACATGCTGTTCCTGATGTGCTGCGCGGGACTCGGCGCCTCGTTCGCGACGCTGTTCCAGGCGCACCGCTACATCGCGAATTCCACCTACGACCCGAAGTTCGACGCCTCGTATGGCGCCCGCCTGATCCTCGGGCTCATCGCGGGACTGATCCTCGTCGAGATCTTGCCCGCGCATCTGTTCGCGAGCGGCAGCGCAAGCGGCTTCGGCAAGCCGGCAATGGCGATGCTGGGCGGTTTCTCGGCAAGCGCCGTGCATCGCCTGCTGCAGCGCGTGGTCGATTCGCTCGAAACCGTGGTGCGCGGCGACCCCTCGGCACAGGTCCATGCCGCGCTCGAAAGCCAGCGCGCCTACGCGACCTCGGAGCGCATGCATGTGCAGAACGAGCACACGCAACGGTTGCTGGCCCTGCAACGCACGCTCGACGCCGGCGCATCGCTCGACACCGTGCGGCAGCAACTCGCGATGCTGGCCCGGACGGCCTTGGCCGGTGCCGGCGGCCCCTATGTCGACGAAGGCGCGGAGCCGGCCGATGCCGCGCCGGCACCGGCCCTGTCCGGCACGACATCCGTATCCACCACCACAACGCCATAACCACCCGAGGAAACCACCCCATGCTGTTTCTGTACAACATGCCGACCCCGCTGATGGGAGCCCTCATCGTCGGCCTGACGCTCGTCATCGTCCTGGTCGGCTACGCCGTCGCGCGACGCCTCAACCTCCTGGAACTCGATGCGGAGCAGCGCGGCATGGCGCTTTCCATGGTGTCGGTCATCACGACCATCAATTCGCTGCTGGTCGCCTTCGCGGCGATCAACGTCTGGGACGACTACAACCGGGCCGACCTGACCGTGATGGACGAAGCTTCCTGCGCGAGAGAGCTGGCGCGCGATCTCGCGGCGTTCCGTTCGCCGCCCGCCGATCTCGCCAACCAGGCCCTGCGCGCGTATCTGGTGTCGGTCGTCCAGACCGAATGGCCGGCGATGCAGCAGCATGCGAGCGCGGCTGACGAGACCCAGCAGCGTTTCGACACGATGTTCGATGCCGCGAACCATATCCAGCCGCTCGACGCCCGTCAGACAGCGTTGCTCTCCGAAGTCCTGGCGCGGTCGAACGAGATGGTCAAGCACCGGCACCGTCGCCTCAGCGAACTGAAGGTGGTGATGCCGGCCACGCTCTGGGCCGTGATCCTGATCGTGAGCGCCATGTCGTTCGCGCTGATGTACGTGCTGCCGGCCACGCCGTTTCACGTCACGTTGATCGGCAGTTGGGCCGTCACGTTGGGACTCACGCTGTTTTTCGTGCTGGCGGTGGACCGGCCGTTCGTGGGCGAAGTCAGCGTGAGCGCCGAGCCATTCGTGGAAACGATCGCCTCGCTTGCGAAGAGCAACATCTGGCCGATCGCCAGCCCCAACTGACGGCGACGGTGGCCCGAGCCGGTGCGGCAGACCGGGCGGCCGGGGCGCGTCATCGTTTGCCATGGCATGGCCAGCGCCTCCGCGAGCCGGACGTTCCACGAACGACGTCCGCGAACTTTCCGGGCGGGATGGCCGGGCGGCCTGCTTGGCAGCCGGATGGCGAGCGAGCCATCGATGCCATGCCCCGTCGATTCCGCGGTTTCCGCCGGGAAGGCGCGACGCGTCAGCCCCGCCCCGAACGAACCCGCCGGCCAACGGCGCCGCCGGACGACCGCACGCAACGTATTCGATGCCGGGCCTGCGCGGCCGACAGCGACCTGACGAGCCGCGCGGCACGGTCCGGCGGCGGGCAGGCGGGGCCAATCACGGCGAGCAGCCAGGCTCGTGAAAACGGAAAGGGCAGCGCCGGAAAGTGTGGCGCGAGAAAGGGCAGCGCCGCCACCGATTCCGCCGCGTGGCCGGCCCTGCAAGGCGGTCCACCCACGGGCCGTGGCCCCGGCCGCCGTGTGCCGCGGCGGATCTCAGCGCGCCGCATGGCCGGCCAGATGCTCGCGGATCAGCGACAGATAATGATCGCCGACCGAGTGATCGATCGCGGCGCGCCGCACCGGCCGCTGGATCGAGAACGGCGGCCGCATCCCGAGATAACGGCAGATCGCCGAGACATAGGGCTTGCGTATCCGCCCGAGCTGGTGGATGGCGCGCGCGACGCGCTCATCGCCGACCTGGCTGCGCAGCCAGGCGAGGATCTGGCGGTCGGTGTCGTTGACAAGTCGAACCCGGTGTTCCATTGCTCACCTCGTACTGTTTATCAATACAGTACTGTAAATATATCCAGTATCTTGGGGGAACACAATCGACAACAAACGGGGGCAAATCGAATTGGCCAATTGGCCAGGGGAGAGGGGGCAGCGATGCGTCGGCGGACCGTGTCGTTCGTGTCCGGCATGGCCGCACGCCAGCAGAAGGTTGCGATTTCGTCCGGCTGGATCCGGACCCGGATCCGGCCGCCTGTCACGCGTCCGTCGCGGGCGTCGGTTGTCCGGAAAAGTCGACAGGCTGCCGAGAAGGGGGCGCCATGGCCTGCATCGGCTACCGCCCATGCCGCTTCCGCACGCTGTTTACCGGCGCCGTGCCAAACGGGAACCCAGCCATTGAACGACGTGCAGCGCGGCCCCGATACAGTCCCATAGCACACAGGTCATGACCATCAGCATCGCCGCCGAGGTGGAAGGCGGCGAATCGGGAATGACTTCGATGGCCCAGCCAAGGACGAGGCTGGTGACGACGGTCAGGGACAGGCACGCCGCCCAGATCAGCCGGCCGACACGCGGATCGGCGCCGTGATCCGGCCCGAACACGCGATAGATGCAATAAAGGATGCAGACGGCATAGGGTGCAAGGTAGAAATCCAGGTTCATGAACGGTGGTCCGGGATCGTGCCCGTTTCTCTCCGGGGTGGCAGCACGCTTCGTGCGGCACCGGATTCGAGCGCATGACATGTCGGGCGGTGGCCGGCTGGTGCGTGAGCGATGCAGGTGCGGGCCATGCATCCTCGCCGCGAGCGTAGCCGCGCTTTCCGTCACCCGCCAGTGCCGTTCCGCCGCTTGGGGATGGGCGTGGGATTCGCCGCCAGGCGGCCGTTCCCGCGCATCGGGCTCGAAACCGCCCGATTCCGGCCGGCTGCGCGGTTGCCATTTCAATGGCCAGCTAATATCATTCGCGAGTTGAAAATAAGAATCATTATCGCGTAGCTGCCCCGATCCCGGCCGTGCCGGGCGGCGGCGCGAGCGGTAAACGAGAGCGGCTCTCAAGGCCATCGCTCACGGATGGCGCGAGGGCCGGTGCCGGCCCGGCGCGATCGACGCACACACCACGAACTCGAGGAACTATCGGATGACTCGCGATGAGGGCGCAATGAACCGCGCGAACTACGGCGGCACCTTGCTGCAACTGCTGAGGCCATTCCTTCCGATCACGCTGATCGCGACGCTGCTCGGCATCGTCGGCGGCCTTTGCACCGCGTGGCTGCTGTCGGTGATCAATACCAGCCTGCACGCGCCGGGCGGCATCGGCATGAAGACGGCCGTGACCTTCATCGCGCTGTGCCTCGTCACGCTGCTCTGCAACGGCATCGCCGGGATCGGTAACAGCGTCACCGGCCAGCGCATCATCGCGGCGTTGCGCAAGGACATCTCGGCGCGCATCGTCTGCGCGCCCGTTGCCGCGCTCGAACGCTACAAGACGCACCGGCTGCTCTCGACGCTGAACAGCGACGTGGAAACGGTCAGCGCGTTCACCTTCAGCTTCCCGAACTTCGCGGTCGCGGCCGCCATCACGCTCGGCTGCGTGGCCTACATGCTGGTGCTGTCGCCCTCGCTGTTCCTGATCGCGCTGGTCGCGATCGTGGTGGGCGTGGCGATCAACCAGTACGCGAGCCTCAAGTGGGGCCATTACTACAAGGGCGTGCGTGGCGCGCAGGACGAACTGCAGAAGCAGTACCGCGCGATCACCGAGGGCGCGAAGGAGTTGCGGATCAACCGCGAGCGCCGCCAGCGCGTGTTCGGCGTGCGCCTGTCGGGCGCGGCCGACGACATCTCGAACCTCAAGATCAAGGCGATGCGCCTTTATTACGGCGCGAGTGCGTCGGGCACGACGCTGTTCTTCGTCGTGATCGGCGCGATCCTGCTGTTGCAGCAGCGGCTCGGCGTCTCGCCGGAAGTGGTCAGCGGCTTCGTGATCGTGCTGCTCTACGTGCGCGGGCCGGTGGAGACGCTCGCGAGCGGGCTGCCGGCGCTGATCCAGGCGCGCATCTCGTTCCAGCGCATCGCCGAGTTGACCGCGCAGTTCGCGAACCGCGAGGCGCGGCTGCTCGACGGCGAGCCCGCGGCCGATGCGGTCGAATTGCGCGAGATCGAGTTGCGCCACGCGTCGTGGACCTTCCCGCCCGTCGGCGACCAGTCGCCGTTCAAGCTCGGCCCGATCGACCTGAAGATCGAGCGCGGCGAAATGCTGTTCGTGATCGGCGAGAACGGCAGCGGCAAGACCACGCTGATCAAGCTGCTGCTCGGGCTCTACGAGGCGGGCCGCGGCGAACTGCTGCTGAACGGCGAGCCGGTCGAGGCCGGGCAGATGGATGCGTATCGCCAGCTCTATTCGGCCGTGTTCGCCGACTATCACCTGTTCGACGATCTGGTGGTGCGCGACCCGGCGCTGATCACACGCGCGCAGGCCTATCTGGAACAGCTCGAGATCGCGCACAAGGTGAAGATCGAGGACGGCGTGTTCTCGACGATCGATCTCTCGACCGGGCAGCGCAAGCGGCTCGCGCTGATCCACGCGATGCTGGAGCAGCGGCCCGTGATGATGTTCGACGAATGGGCCGCCGACCAGGATCCGACCTTCCGCCGCGTGTTCTACACGGTGTTCCTGCCGGAGCTGAAGCGCCAGGGCAAGACGCTGATCATCGTCTCGCACGACGACCGCTATTTCCATGTCGCCGATCGCGTGATCCGGATCGAGCGCGGCCAGATCATCGAGACCGCGAAGGGCGCCGAATTCACCTACGAGGATCGCGGGACCACGCAGATTGCCGGGCTCGCCGCCTCGAACGGCGCGAGCGTGCATTGAGGTGGCGCGGCCGCCGGTTTCATGATCGACCGGTGGTCGAACTGGCGGTCGATCCGATCGCCGGCCTGGTTGCCGACTTGAGCGCCGGCCCGACCGCGGCCGGCTTGATTCCAGGCTCGAGCGCCGCTCAGATCGCCGAGCGGCCGAGCCATTCGCGCACGTGATTCGCGCGCGGCGGGCGGGCCGGCGGTGCGTCCGTCGAGACCGGAGTGCCGACCATCAGGAAGCCGAGCAGCCGGTCGTGCGGCTCGAAGTCGAGCGCGGCGGCGAGCTTCGGATCGTAGCTGTCGGCCCCCGTGATCCAGAAGCCGCCGTAGCCGAGCGCGTGGATCGCGTTGAGCATGTTCATCGTCGCGGCGCCCGTTGAAAGCATCTGCTCGATCTCGGGGATGCCGTGCGCGTCGCGGATCGCGGCGGCCACCGCGATGATCAGCGGCGCTGCGTAGGCGGCCTGGCCGCGCGCCTCGCGCTGGTCGGGCGGCAGGTCCGGCTCGCGCGCGACGGCCAGTTCCACGAGCACCTCGGCCAGCTCCGCGCGCGCCTCGTCGCGAATCAGCGCGAAGCGCCACGGCCGCAGTTGCGCGTGATCGGGCGCGCGCAACGCGGTGTCGAGGATCAGGTCGAGCTCATGGTCGCGCGGCGCCGGCTCGGTCAGCTGCCAGTGCGACTGGCGCGACAGCAGGATCTCGACGAGCGCGCGGCCCGGCTTGGGCGCGACGCGATCGGCGGCGGCCGGCGTCGGGGCGGTGAAGTTGTGTTGCGTCATGGTTTCTCCGATCGACTGAGTCGCGACATGATGCGCAAGTCTTTTCATTTGTGCAAATGATTCTCATTCGTATTGTTGTGGGGTATGGTAACGCCTACGCGCGCGGCCGGCGCGGCGTGGCGCCGATGCATCGGGTGCGCGTCGTGAGGGCCGCGATTACCGATTACCCGTCCCGGCGGTCGCTGTCGAGCGGCCGGGTACTTGGGCCGAGGCGCGCGGCGGCAGGGCGGCGAGATCGATCGCGGCGGGCCGCCCGGGCCGGCCCGTCTTTTGTCGACTCGCCTATGCTGATGCCAGTTCATGAACAGTTGCAGGGAGCGGGGTTGCGCGCGACGTTGCCGCGCGTGAAGGTGCTGGAGTTCTTCGCGGCGGCGCGCCCGCGGCACGTCAGTGCCGAGGGCGTGTTTCGCCATCTGGTGGCCGAGAAGATCGACATCGGTCTCGCGACGGTTTACCGGGTGCTCTCGCAGTTCGTCGAAGCGGGCATCCTGACGAGCGGCACGCTCGATTCGAACCGCCACGTCTACGAACTCAACGACGGCAAGCGGCACGATCACATCATCTGCCTCGCTTGCGGCAAGGTGGACGAATTCTCCGATCCGTTGATCGACGGCCGCGAGAAAGCGGCCGCCGATTCGCTCGGTTATCTGCTGACGGGCCACCATCTCGTGCTGCACGGCTATTGCGCCGAATGCCGGCCGAAGGCGCGTGCCGACGAGCCGCGCCTGCCCCATGCGGGCGAGCGTGCCGATGGTTCCGACGGCGGCGCGCCATCCGGCGCCGATGGTGTCGACGGTGCCGACGGCGCCGATCCCGACAGCGCCTGACACATCCGAAGTCGCCCGGCTTGCTCCGGGCACGGCACGCTGCCGAGGGGAGGGTCTTCGCCAGCGCTGCCACCGCCTGCTCGAAGCAGGTCAAACGGCCAGCGCGCCAATCTTTCCCCATCCCCCCGGCGATTGCCCTCTACAATCTGCGGACCGAGCCGCCCGGGCGCGGCGCGAGTCTCGCGCGCCTCCGGCTGCCATTCCCCCGATTCGAACGAGAGGACTCGTCGTGAAGTTCATCCACGCGGCCGATATCCATCTGGACAGCCCCCTGCACGGCCTCAGCGCCTATCCCGACGCGCCCGCCGCGCAATTGCGCCATGCCTCGCGCGACGCGCTGCAACTGCTCGTGGATCGCGCGATCGACGAAGCGGTGGCGTTCGTCGTGATCGCCGGCGATCTCTACGACGGCGACTGGAAGGATCACAACACCGGCATCTTCTTCGGCCGGCAGATGGCCCGCCTGCGGCAGGCGGAGATCCCCGTGTTCGTGCTGTGGGGCAACCACGACGCCGAGAGCGAGATGAGCAAGAAGCTCGCGCTGCCGCCCAACGTCACGGTGTTCCCGTCGCGCAAGCCGGCCACCTGCCAGCTCGTTGCCAACGACGCCGAGGGCACGCGCGTCGCGCTGCACGGCCAGAGCTTCAAGGACAAATCGGTGGTCGACAACCTCGCGATCGGCTACCCCGATCCGGTGCCGGGCGCCTACAACATCGGCGTGCTGCACACGGCGCTCGAAGGCGGCACGATCCACGCGAACTACGCGCCGTGCTCGCGCGCCGAGCTGCATGCGAAGGGCTACGACTACTGGGCGCTCGGCCACGTCCACGAGTTCCAGCAATGGGACGAGGCCTCGACGATCGTGTTCCCCGGCAATCTGCAGGGGCGCCACATCCGCGAGACGGGCCGGCGCGGCGCGGTGCTGGTGACGGTGGAGGGCGGCCGCACGCAGGTGGAGCGGCTGTTCATCGACGTGCTGCGCTGGGAGGCGCTCGACGTCGAGGCGGGCGACTGCGAGACGATCGAGGCGCTCTCGCACAAGATCGGCGCCGCGCTGGAGGCGCTGCTCGCGACCGACGGCGAAGTGCCGCGCGCGGTGCGCGTGACCGTCACCGGCGCGACGCCGCTGCACGGCCAGTTGTTCGGCCGCGCGGCCGAGCTGCGCGCCGAGGTGCTGAACCAGATCGGCATGCTCGGCAACCAGCGGCTCTGGCTCGAGAAGGTCAAGCTGCGCACCGAACCGCTCGCCGAGCCGGCCGCGCATGGCGAGCCGCTCGAGGCGCTCGACGACCTGCGGTGCATCCTGGCCGAGGCGATCCACGATCGCGAGTTTCTCGCGAGTCTCGACCGCGAGCTGAAGCCGTTCGTCGGCAAGGTGCGCAGCGACGTGCGCGGCGAGGACGTGCCGCTGCTCGGCGCCGCGCGCGCGGGCGAACTGCCGGCGCTGGTCGAGCAGGTGGGCACGGCGCTGCTCGCGCGTCTGGCGCGGGGGGAGTGAGCGATGCGGATTCGTCAACTCGATCTGTTCAAGTACGGCAAGTTCACCGACGCCACGCTGCGGTTCCCGGCGGCGGCGCATGATTTCCACGTGATCGTCGGGCCGAACGAGGCCGGCAAGTCGACGGTGCGCACGGCCGTGTCGGAGCTGCTGTTCGGCATGAAGCTGAAGACGCCGCTCAATTTCGTCCACGACATCTCGGACCTGCGCCTGGGCGGCGTGCTCGATGTCGGGCGCGGCGGCGCGGACGGCGCCGCGCTCGCGTTCCACCGCGCGCGCGGCAACAAATCGCTGCGCACGCCCGACGACAATGACACCAAGCTGCCCGATGACTTCCTCGACGCGGCGCTCGACGGCGCGACGCGCGAGTTCTTCGAGCAGATGTTCGGCCTCGATCACGAGCGGCTGGTGGCGGGCGGGCGCAGCCTGCTCGACGCATCCGACAAGCTCGGGCAGGTGCTGTTCGAATCGGCGGCCGGCGTCGGCAGCCTCGGGCCGGTGCGCGAGGAACTGGAAACGCTGCGCGCCGCGCTATGGGCGCCGCGTAGCGGCAAGACCACGTTCGCCGTCGCCGAGGCGGCCTTCACCGATGCCACCACCGAGCTGCGTGCGTTCCAGGTCCGCACGCGCGACTGGGTCGAGCGACAGGAAGCGCTCGACAAGGTGCGCGGCGAGATCGAGCAGGCGCGCGCCGCGCAGCGCCGGCTCGACGCCGTGCGCTCGAAGCTCGAACGGGTGCGGCGTCTCGCGCCTTACCTCAACGCCGAAGCCGCGAAGGCCGCCGAACTCGCGGCGCTCGGCCCGGTGATCGACCTGCCGCCGAGCGCGACGGCCGACCTGCTCGACGCGCGCGCCACGCTCTCGGTGGTGCGCGCGAAGCTCGACCTGCATCGCGAGGAACTCGCGAAACGGCAGGCCGAGCGCGACGCGCTCGTCGCCGACGCCGACGCGATCGCCTTCGCCGCCGACATCGACGCGCTCGATGCTTTGCGCGTCGAGTGCGCGCGTCACGAGCAGGCGCGTCCGCTGGTCGAGGCCGACATCGCGCGCGAACTCGAGGCCGCGTTCGCGGCGGCGGCGCAGCTCGGCTGGCCGCGCGACGAGGCGGCCCTGCGCGCGGCGCTGCCGTCCGAACTCGCGCTGAAGACGGTGACCCACCTGTTGCATCGGCGCGGCGCGCTGGAGCAGGCGCTGGACGGCGCGCGCGACGCGCTCGCCGAACGCGAGCGGGAGCTGGCCCAGCTGAGCGCGCAGCGCGCGGCGATCGTCGCCGACGAGGTGCCTCACGCGCTGCGCGCCGCGTTGGCCGACGCGCAGGGCTTCCGGCAGGGCGAGGCGAAGGAGCGCGCGCTGGCGCAGGCGCTTGCCGAGAGCGACCACATGCTCGCCGACGCGCTCGACCAGCTCGGCCGCTGGCGCGCCCCGGTCGCGACGCTGAAGACGATGGATCTGCCGTCGGCCGCGCGGCTCGCCGCCTATCAGAAGGCCGACAGCGACGGCCTGAGCGCGGTCAGCACCGCGCGCGGCGCGCTGGCCGAGGCGCGTGGCGCGTTCGAGAAGCTCGCGCTGCAAGAGCAGCACGCGGTGCAGGGCCGGCAGATCGTGACGCAAGCCGAGGTGCGCGCGGAGCGGGTGCGCCGCGACGGCCTGTGGAGCGAGCTGAAACGCGGCGCGGTCGCGCTCGACGCCGGCGCGCCGGCGCTGGACGACGCGATCCTGCGCGCCGACCAGCTCGTGGACGCGCAGCTCGGCACGGTGCAGGCCGCCGCCGAGTTGCAGGCGCTGCGCCAGCAGCTCGAGGTCGAGCGCGCCCGGCTCGCGCGCAGGGAAACCGAATTCGCCGAGGCCGAGCAGGCGCTCGCGGTCACCCGGCGCGACTGGAGCGAGGCGGCCGGGGCCGCCGGCCTGCCGGGCATGGCGCTGGCCGACCTCGGCGACTGGCTCGGGCGGCGCGAAACGGCGCTCGCGGCCCAGCGCACGGTCGACCAGCAGACGCGCGAGCTGGACAGCCTGCGCGCCGAGCGCGCGGGCGCGCAACAGGCGCTGGCCGCCGCGCTGCTCGCGGCGGCGCCCGGCGCCGATGCCGATCTCGACGCCGACCGGCTGAGCCAGTGGCTCGGTGCGGCCGAGGCGTTCGTGCAGGCGGCCGAGCGCGCCGTGGCGCAGCGCGGCAACCTCGACGCGCGCGTGACCGAGGCCGAGCAGGCGCGCGCCACGGCGGCGGCCCGCGTCGAGCGCGCGCAACGCGATCACGACAAGTGGGACGAGCAGTGGCGCGCG
This sequence comes from Burkholderia perseverans, assembly GCF_022870505.1. Classification (NCBI taxonomy): domain Bacteria; kingdom Pseudomonadati; phylum Pseudomonadota; class Betaproteobacteria; order Burkholderiales; family Burkholderiaceae; genus Burkholderia; species Burkholderia perseverans. Next base: position 1,880,941 of record NZ_CP045093.1, on the reverse strand, counting down.
GCGCTGGCCGAGGCACGGCTGGCCGAGCGCGCGAATTCGGAGGCGGCCGCGCAGGGTGCCGTCGATCTGGCCAACGAGGTGGCCGCGCGTCTCGCGGCGGCCGATGCGCCGGCGCGCCGGCTCGACGCGATGCAGGCCGATCTGGCCGCGCTCGCGCGGCAGGCCGCGGTGCTGGCCGATGCGCTCGATCCGGGCCTCCCCGCGACGCACGACGGCGCCGCGATCGCGCGCGCGCTGGCCGCGCGGCTGCTGGCGGCGCGCGAGAGCGCCGCCGCGATCGCGCGCGCCGACGAGGCGCTCGCTCAGGCGCGGCGCCAGCTCGACGAGGCGAACGCGGGCCTCGCCACCGAGCAGGCGCGCGTCGCGCCGCTGCTGGCGAGCGCGCAAGTCGATTCGATCGACGCGGCGCTGCCGCTCGCGGCGCGTTCGGACACGGCGCGCCGGCTGCGCGAGGAGATCGCGGCCGCGCGCGCCACGCTGATCCGCGACGGCGACGGGCTCGCGCCCGACGCGATCGCGGCCGAGATCGCCGAGCAGGATCTGGCCGAGGTGCCGGCGCGGCTCGAAGCGACGCGGCAGGACAGCGAGACGCTGGGCGCGACGCTGAGCCGGCTCGCGCAGGAGGAGGTGGTGGCGCAGCAGGCGCTCGACGCGATCGCCGGCCAGTCGAGCGCCGCGCTCGCCGAGGCCAAGCGCCAGGAGGCGCTCGCCGCGATGGGCGACACGGCCGAACAGTATCTGGAGGCCGCCACCGCGAGCCGCCTGCTGCGCTGGGCGATCGAGCGCTATCGCGAGCAGCGGCAGGGGCCGATGCTGGGCCGCGCGAGCGAGATCTTCGCGGCGCTCACGCTCGGCGATTTCTCGCGGCTGGTGGTCGATACCGAGCGCCAGCCGCCCGAGCTGTCCGCGCGGCGCGCGAACGGCAAGCCGGTGGCGGTGGGCGGCCTCAGCGAAGGCACGCGCGACCAGCTGTTCCTCGCGCTGCGGATCGCCGCGCTCGAATTGCAGCTCGAGAACAAGGCCGCGCTGCCGTTCGTGGCCGACGACCTGTTCATCAACTTCGACGACACGCGCTCGAAGGCCGGGCTCGCCGCGCTGCGCGAGCTGTCCACCCGCACGCAGGTGCTGTTCCTCACGCACCACGCGCATCTGCTGCCGCTGGTGACCGACGTGTTCGGCCCGCAGGTGAACGTGGTCGAACTGCAGCGCGAGGCCATGGCCTGAGCGCGCCGCCGCGCCGGCGGTGGTGGCGGTGGCCTCAGGCTTAGCCGGCGGCCTCATATCGATAGCTGAAATCGGTCGTACTCGCACGATCCGCCCGTTCCTATACTGTCTCGCGCGCGGCCGCGCCCGCTTCGGCGGCCGGCCGCGCGCCCGATGAACGACAGCACGAGGACGGACGGCATGAATGCCCCCCACACGATCGATTCCCGCTCACGCCTGGACGCGGCGCTGGCCGCACTGCCGGCGCTCGCCGCCGAAATCGGCAAGGACGCCGCGCGGCGCGAGGCCGATCGCGAGCTGCCGTTCGACGGTTTCGCGCTGTTTCGCGCCACCGAACTCGGCGCGCTGCGCGTCCCGGCCGCGCGCGGCGGGCTGGGCGGCTCGCTGGTCGACCTGTTCGAGGTGATCGCGACGCTCGCCGCCGCCGATTCGAATCTCGCGCACGCGCTGCGCATCCACTACGACGTGACCGAGGCGCTGCGGCTGTCGCCGCGCACGCTGTTCAACGATCTGCAGGTCGAGCGCGTGCTGTCGGGCGCGCTGTTCGGCGGCGCCTCGACCGAGCGCGGCACCTCGCGCCCCGGCGAGATCGCCACGCAGCTCGTGCGCGAGGGCGATCACTATCGCGTGACGGGCCGCAAATACTATTCGACCGGCACGCTGTTCTCGGACTACGCGCGCATCAACGTGCAGGGCGAAACGGCCACCGACCCGAGTCTCGCGATCGTGATTCCGGTCGATCGCGAGGGCCTGCGCATCGAGGACGACTGGGACGGCATGGGCCAGCGCATGACGGCGAGCGGCACGCTGGTGCTGGAGAACGTGCGCGTCGAGCCCGACGAGGTGATCGATCGCGGCAGCTCGACGCTGGCGGGCCGCCACGGCGGCGCGCTTCGGCAGCTGCATCTGGTGGCGGTGGCGGCCGGCATCGTGCGCAACGTGGCGGCCGACGCGCGCCGCTACGTGACCACCTTCGGCCGGCCGGTGCTGCACAGCCCGGCCGCCACGGCGCGCGACGATCACTTCATCCAGCAGGTGGTCGGCGACCTGAGCGCGCACAGCCACGCGATCGACGCGCTGGTGCGCGAGAACGCGCGCGTGCTCGACCGCTCCGCCGACGCGCTGCTCGCCGGCGCGGCCGATGCCGAGGCGCTGGTGCTGGACGGCGCGCTCGCCACCGCGCGGACCCAGCTGGTAGTCAGCAAGCTCGCGCTGCACGCGGGCGAGCGGCTGTTCGAGGTGGGCGGCGCCACGGCCACCTCGCGCAGCCACAACCTCGACCGCCACTGGCGCAACCTGCGCACGATCTTCAGCCACAACCCGCTGCTGCACAAGGCGCGCGTGGTCGGCGACTACGAACTGAACGGCGTCACCACGCACCTGACGGAAGGGCGCGTGTTCTGAGCGCGGGCGGCGTCCGCCGTCCGTCCATTTCCGGAGACGAACATGACTCGACCCCGCGGCGGCCAGCTGGCCCTCGGCGCGTTTCTCTATCCCACCGGGCATCACATCGCGGCCTGGCGCCATCCCGACGTGCCGGCCGATGCCGGCATCGACTTCCGCCATTACGCGCGACTCGCGCAGACGGCCGAGGCGGCCTGCTTCGATCTCGTGTTCCTCGCCGACGGCGTGGGTACGCGCGGCGACGACGTCGATTTCCTGAGCCGCACCGCGCACAGCTACAACGCGCAGTTCGAGCCGATCACGCTGCTCTCGGCGCTGGCGGCCGTGACCGGACGAATCGGCCTGGTCGGCACCGCCTCGACCAGCTTCAACGAGCCGTACCACCTGGCCCGCAAGTTCGCCTCGCTCGATCACCTGAGCGGCGGCCGCGCGGGCTGGAACCTGGTCACCTCGTCGAACCGCCACGAGGCGGAGAACTTCAACCGCGACGAGCATTTCCGCCACAACGAGCGCTACGAGCGCGCCGAGGAATTCGCCGACGTGGTGCGCGCGCTGTGGAACAGCTGGGACGACGGCGCGTTCGTGCGCGACAAGGCTGCCGGGCGCTTCTTCGATCCGGCCGGGCGCCACGTGCTCGCGCATCGCGGGCGCTTCTTCCAGGTGCGCGGGCCGCTGAACCTGCCGCGCACGCCGCAGGGGCGGCCGGTGGTCGTGCAGGCGGGCTCGTCGGAAGCCGGCAAGCGGCTCGCCGCGCGCACCGCCGAGGTGATCTTCACGGCGCAGCAGACGCTCGACGAGGCGGTGGCGTTCTATGCCGACGTGAAGGGGCGGATGGCCGAATGGGGCCGCGCGCCCGACGAACTGAAGATCATGCCGGGCGTGCTGCCGGTGGTGGGCCGCGACGAAAGCGAGGCGCGCGAGAAGTTCGCGGCGCTGCAACAGCTGATCGATCCGGCCGTGGGGCTCGCGCTGGTGTCGGGGCTCACGGGCGGCTTCGATCTGTCGGCCTATCCGTTCGACGGGCCGATCCCGGCACTGCCGGAAACCAACGCGAGCAAGAGCCGCCAGGCGCTGACGATCGAGCTGGCGCGCCGCGAGAACCTGACGATCCGCCAGCTCGCGCTGCGCGTCGCCGGCGCGCGCGGACACTGGCAACTGGTGGGCACGCCGCGGCAGATCGCCGACGAACTCGAGGCGCGTTTCATGCACCACGGCGCCGACGGCTTCAACATCATGGCGCCGACGCTGCCGGGCGGCCTCGACGATTTCATCGCGCTGGTGCTGCCGGAGCTGCGCCGGCGCGGCCTGTTCCGCGACGCGTACACGGGCACGACGCTGCGAGAGCATCTGGGCCTCGCGCGGCCGGCCGACCGGGCCACGGCCGCGCGGCGCGAGCAGGCCGCGACGACGGCATGAAATCGGCGTGCACGCAACATGCAGGGTGAACGCGCAGGACGGCACGGCGGGGCGGCCGTGCTCGCGCACTTGACGTGTCGAACTACCGAAGTCGAATCCCGCGGCGCCGATGGCCGCCGCGGCGATCTCAATGACGCAAGCCCGCGTCGCGCAACAGCGGCAGCACGCGCTGCCCGAACAGCGTCAGGTCGGGCCGGAAATCGTAGAAGCTCAGCTGCACGCCATCCACGCCGGCGCGATGCAGCCGCACGATCGCATCGGCGACTTCCTCGGGCGAGCCGGTGATCGACATGTTGCCGCCCAGCGCGCGATGCTCGGCCTGCGCGCGTTCGGCGGCGCCGCCGCGCCATGCATGCGCGTCGCTGTCGAAGCGCTGGAAGCTGCCCGAATCGGCATGCGCGACGATCGCGTCGCGGTAGTCGCGCGCCTCGGCCGCCGTCTCGCGGCAGATCACCATCGGGTTCAGCAGCGTGCGGATGCGCCGGCCGTGCGCGGCGGCGGCGGCCTTCACGCGCGCCGTGTGCGCGGGCAGCGTGCGCAGCGCGGCGTCGAGCGTCGGGCCGCCGGGGCTGGTCACGAACACCACGTCGGAGTAGCGCGCCGCGAACGCGATGCCGGCGTCGGAGCCGGTGGCGTTGATCAGCAGCGGGCGGCCGTAGCGCGGCTTCGGCGTGACGAACGCCTCGCCGAGCCGCCAGCTCGACCGCGCCGGCCGGTAGCTGAAATTGTCGGGCTGCGCCCACAGCTGCTGCACGGCGTCGAGGAACTCGGCGGCGAGCGCGTAGCGATGGTCGTGCTCGATGCGCGGCCAGCCGAACATCTCGTGCTCGAGCGCGCGATGGCCCGTCACGACGTTGATGCCCCAGCGGCCCTTCGAGATGTGATCGAGCGTGGCCGTGAACTTCGCGAAGTGGAGCGGGTGCCACGGCCCGTAGAGCACGTGGCTGGTCGCGGCCAGCACGATCCGCTCGGTGCGCGCGGTCAGCGCCGCGAGCGTCATGAACGAGTCGAGCGCCTGGCCGTCGAACACGCCGCCGTAGCCGCCCTTGGGCAGCCACTGCGAGAGCGCGAACACGAGATCGAAGCCGAGCGCCTCGGCCTGCTGCACCAGCGCGGCGTTGTAGTCGAACGACCAGTCGGTGGTGCGCGGCAGTGTCGAGGCGCTCCAGCCGCCGGCCTGGATCGGCAGGAACAGGCCCAGCATCAGCGGTTGCGCGAACACGCGCGAGACCGGGCTGTCGGCGAAATCGGCGGGCGAGGCCACCGGGACGAACGGCGTGGCGGCGGCTTCGGCCACGCCGGCCTCGCCGTCGCGCTCGCTCGCCTGGGTCGGGATCTCGGCGGACATCGGTGCGCCGTCAGTTCAGCGCGATCGCGGCGGCGGCGTCCACCGGCGTGCCCTCGAGCGCGACCGAGGCGCGGCCGTCCGGGCCCACCGGCACGTCGCCGACCAGCGTGGTGCGATACAACTGGCGGTCGAAGTCGAGATCGAAGATGTCGGACGGCGCCAGATGCGCGGTGGCGCGATTGTCCCAGAACGCGAGGCTGCGCGGCTCCCACTTGAAACGCACCGTGAATTCCGGGCGCGTGATGTGTTCCCACAGCAGTTCGAGCAAGCCCTGGCTCTCGCGCGGGGTCAGGCCGACGATCGACTTCAGGAACCCGGGGCTCACGTACAGCACGCGCTCGCCCGTCTCGGGGTGGACGCGCACCAGCGGATGCTCGGTCACCAGCGTGCGGCGCTCCACGGCGTCGGCGTAGTCGGCCGTCGCGTTGGCGCCGGGCGGCGGCGTGAAGCGGTGGATGCCGCGCAGCCCGTCGACGAACTCGCGCAGCGGCGCCGACAGTGTCTCGTAGGCGCGCGCGAGGTTGGTCCAGTGCGTGTCGCCGCCGTAGGGCGGAATCGTCACGCCGCGCAGGATCGAGGCCCACGGCGGATTGACGGCGGCCGTCACGTCGGTGTGCCAGCCGGTCCACGGGCGCAGCACGGGCTGGCCGTCGTAGCGCGTGGCCTTGCGGTACTTCGAGACCGAATAGATCTCGGGATGGCCTTCGAGGTGGCCGAACACCGGATGGCCCACGGTCAGCTCGCCGAACTGCGCCGAGAACGCGATGTGCTGCTCGTGCGTGAGGAACTGCTCGCGGAAGAACACCACGCGCCATTTCAGCAGCGCGCCGCGGATGGCGGCGACCTGCTCGGCGCTGAGCGGGCGGGTCAGGTCGACGCCGCGGATCTCGGCGCCGATGTGCGCGGACAAGGGAAGGACGTCGAGCGAGGGTGCGATGGCCTGGTTCATGTGCGGCTCCTGTCTGGAAGAATGGGCGTGGGACGGGCGCGGCCCGGCCTCACTGCAGCGTGGCGTTGCCGCCTTTCAGCACGACGCTGGCGCGGCCGTCCACGCCCACCGGCACGTCGCCGTGGACCGTCGCGCGGCGCACCACGCGGCGCGCGTCGCCGTAGTCGTTGATCGCGTAATGCTGGGTCGCGCGGTTGTCCCAGATCGCCACGTCGCCCTCGCGCCAGCTCCAGCGCACCGTGTTCTCGAGCCGCGTGACGTGCTCGTGCAGCACCTGCAGCAGATGCGCCGAGTCGCTCGCCGAGAGCCCCTGGATGCGCTGCACGAAGTGGCCCAGCACCAGCGTGCGCTCCTGCGTGACCGGGTGGACGCGCACCACCGGGTGCAGCGTTTCGTAGACGGTCGAGGTGAACACCTCGCGGTAGCGCTTCAGCTGGTCGGCGTCGGCGTTGACGTGCGAGGACGCGTAGTCGTAGGCGTTGGTATGCACGGCCCACAGCGTGTCGGCCAGCTCGCGCAGCGCGTCCGGCAGCTGCGCGTAGGCGGCCGCCGTGTTGGCCCAGACCGTGTCGCCGCCGGCCGGCGGGATCACCACCGCGCGCAGGATCGATACCTTCGGGTAGGCGTCGACGAAGGTCACGTCGGTGTGCCACGAGTTCGCGCGCGCGCCGTGCGCCGAGTCGAGTTCGAGCAGCGCGGTGCCGCCGACCGAAGGCACCGTCGGGTGCGCGACGGTCTCGCCGAAGCGGCGCGCGAACGCCTGCTGCGCGTCGTCGTCGAGATGGTGCTGGCCGCGGAAGAACAGCACCTTGTGCGTGTGCAGCGCGTCGAGGATCGCGTCGAAGCTGGCCGCGTCGATGTCGGCCGACAGGCGCAGGCCGGCGACTTCGGCGCCGATCCGGCCGGCCACGCGCCGCAGCGAGAGGGGCGAGTCCGGCGCGGACGCGGGCGAAGGAACGGCGGCGGCATGCGACAGCGGCGTGGCGATCTGGACGTCGGACATCGGAGTGTCTCCTGGCGTGGGGGGGAGGATGTTTTCGGACATTCAAGCAGCCCGCGCGGCAAAACTGAACTGACGATTCCTCGTATCGATAGTCCGATTTGCCGCGGTAGCGATGCGGGCCGGCCGGGCTTGCTACCAGGCCAGCCGCCAGCCGCCGGCCGGCCGTGGCGCGGCGGGCGGCGGGGCCGGTGGCGGGGCATTGCGCGCGGCCGCGTCGTCGTCGCCGAGATCGGCGAGGATCGTGTCGCGCAGCCGCGCGAACGCGGGCGCGGCGCGCTCGCGCGGGCGCGGCAGCCCGACCTCGACGATCCGCGCGATGCGGCCCGGGCGCGGCGCCATCGTGACGACGCGATCGCCGAGCCAGACCGCCTCGTCCACGTCGTGCGTGACGAGCAGCATCGTGATGCGCTCGCGCGCCCAGATCCGCTGCAGCTCGTGCTGCATGCGCGTGCGCGTCTGCGCGTCGAGCGCGCCGAACGGCTCGTCGAGCAGCAGCAGCTTCGGCCGGTTGACGAGCCCGCGCGCGATCGCGACGCGCTGCGCCATGCCGCCCGACAGCTGCGCCGGATAGGCCGCCTCGAAGCCGGCCAGCCCCACCAGCGCGATGTGCTCGGCCACCGCCTCGCGCCGGGCGCGCGCCGCGAGCGGTGAGTTGCGCAGCGCCGCGGCGACGTTCTGCTCGACCGTCAGCCACGGGAACAGCCGATGGTCCTGGAATACGATTCCGCGCTGCAGCGAGGTATCGCGCACGCGCTCGCCGCCGGCGCGGATCTCGCCGTCGTAATCGGTGTCGAGCCCGGCGATCAGGCGCAGCAGCGTGGATTTCCCGCAGCCGCTCGCGCCGACGATGCTGACGAACTCGCCGTCGCGCACCGCCAGCGAGATGTCGTCGAGTACCTCGAGCGCGGCGCCGCGCTGCGCGTAGCGCTTGCGGACCTGGTGGATCTCGAGCGCGACGGGCGAATCGATCGAAAGGGTGGTCACGGCGGTCCTGTGAAGTGAGAGAGGGAGAACGCGGCGGCGCCGTCAGGCGCGCCCGCGCCGCGCCAGCAGCCGCCGTTCGAGCTCGCGCGCGGCGGCATTGAGCGCCCAGCCCGTGGTGCCGACCACGAGGATGCCGAACAGCACGAGATCCATGCGGAACTGTTCGCTGCCGTCGATCAGCGTGTTGCCGATGCCGCTGCCGGCCACCAGCAGGTATTCGGCGCCGAGCGTGGCGAGCCACGAATAGATCAGGCCCAGATAGAGCCCGGTCGAGATCGACGGCAGCGCGGCGGGCAGGATCACGTGGCGCAGCAGCTGCGCGCGCGAGTAGCGCAGCGTGCGCGCCACCTCCACATAGGCGCGCGGCACCGCGTGGATGCCGTCGCAGGTGTGGGCCGCCACCGGCAGCAGCGCGGCCAGCGACAGGAACACCACCTTCGCGGTGTCGCCGAGGCCGAACCAGACCGAGATCAGCGGAATCCAGGCGAACAGCGAGATCTGCTTGAAGGTGTCGAAGCTCGGCCCGATCAGGCGCGCGGCCAGCCGCGAGAGCCCGAGCGCCGTGCCCAGCAGCAGGCCGAGCGCGGTGCCGATCGCGAAGCCGGCGAACTCGCGCGCGAGCGAGGCGGACAAGGCCCGGGCGAGCGCGCCGCTGGCGACCTGCTGCACCGCCGTATGCCAGACGGCGTCGGGGCCGACCAGCAGGCCTGCGTGGCCGCGATGCGCGGCGGCCACGGCCCACCAGACGAGCAGCGCGACCGCGGGCAGCACGAGCCCGCGCAGGTCGGGTCGGGGCAGGCGGCGCCGCGTGGTGGGCGCGTCTTGTACCGCCGGGGCGGGTGATGACGCGGACGATGACGCGGACGATGACATGCGGCGCGGCTCCCGGGAGGCCAACGATGGAAGGCGGGCGTCGCTCATGCGCGAAACGCCGAGGGCCGGCCGCGGCGCAGGCGCGCTTCGAGCGCGTCGAGCAGGCGGTTGATCGCGTAGCCGATCGCGCCGACGATCACCACGGCCGCCATCACGAGGTCGAGCTGGAACAGCTGGCGCCCGTAGACGATCAGGTAGCCGAGCCCCTCCGAGGAGGCGACCAGCTCGACCACCACGAGCGCGAGCCAGGCCTTCGTGAAGCCGAGCCGCAGGCCGGTGGCGAGCGTCGGCACGGCGGCCGGCAGCACCACGTGGGCGATGCGCTGCCGGCGCGTGTAGCCGAATCCGCGCGCCACCTCGTCGAGCGCGGCCGGCGCCTCGCGAAAGCCCTGCAACGTGCTCATCGCCACCGGCACCAGCGCCGCGTGCGCGATCAGGATGATCTTGAGCGGTTCGCCGACGCCCACGAGCAGCAGCAGGAACGGCAGCCAGCCCAGCACGGGGATCTGCACGATCGCGTTGAAGCCCGGCAGCACGTAGGCTTCGGCCGTGCGCGACAGGCCGAGCCAGGCGCCGATCGCGAAGCCGCCCAGCGTGCCGGCCGCGAAGCCGAGCAGCACGCGCTGCAGGCTGATCCAGGTGTTGCTGGCCAGGTCGCCGCTGCGCGCCAGCTCGACGAGCGTCTGCCAGACCGCCTCGGGCGGCGGCAGGATCTGCGGCGCGATCCAGCCGCGCGCGCAGCCGAGCGTCCAGAGCGCGAACAGCAGCGCGGGCAGCAGCCACGGCGCGAGCCACCAGCCGAGCGCGGCGGCGCGCCCGCGCAGCGTTCCGGCGCCGTGTGGCGGCGTGAAAGCGGGCGCTGCCGAGGCTGGGGCGGCGTGTACGGCGGCGCCGTCACGGCGACGCTCGGCACGCGGGATCGCGGTATCGCTCATGGCGGCGGCGTCCGTCACGATTGCGGCCGGCCCGATGCGTCGTAGCTCGGCCAGTCGAGTTCGAGGTGCTGCGCCTTCAGCGCGCGGTCGAGATAGACCGGCTCGATCCAGCCGTTGAGGTCCACCGGCCGGCGGATCAGCTTCAGCTTCAGCGCGTCCTGCGCCACGGCCTGATAGCGCGCGGCGAAGAACGGGTCGAGCAGCGGCGAGTTGCGCGACTTGAGCGTGCCGGCCGGGAATTCAGCCTGCCACGACGCCACCGGAATCCCGCTCGCCGCCCACTGCGTGAGCAGCGCGTTGCGGTTCGCCTCGTCGGAGGCCCAGCGCGAGGCGGCCACGAACACGTTGACGACACGCTGCACGAGGTCGGGATGCGCGCGCTCGAAATCGTCGAGGACCAGCAGGTGCGACTGGCGCGTGTATTGCGGGCCGTCGTTCTGCGATTCGTAGATGATCTTCGCGAGCCCCGAATCGACCAGCTTCGACAGGTGATAGTCGTTGACCGACGCGTCGATGCCCCGCGAGGCCAGCGCCGCGAGCGCGCCGGCGGTGTCGAGGTTGATCACGCGCAGGTCGCGCTCGTCGAGATGGTTCGCGGCCAGCACGTTGTCGATCACGAGCTGGAGGTTGGTGCCGCGGAAGATCGCGACGCGCTTGCCCTTCAGGTCGGCCACCGAACGGATGGGGGAGCCGGCCGGCACGCCGATCTTGATGCCGCTGCGCACGCCGACGGCCGCGATCAGGTGCGTGTTCAGGCCGTTGGCGCGCGCCAGCACGGCCGGCAGGTCGCCCTGCAGCGCGAAGTCGAGCGACTTGTCGGCGATCGCCTCGTTGACGGCCGGCCCGGCGCCCTTGAAGAACAGCCACTGCACGCGGATGCCGTCGCGCGCGAATTCCTTTTCGAGCAGCTTCTGCTGCTGCACCGTCGCGCCGGCGCTGCCGCCGAAGGTCGGCGGATCGCCCGCGCCCTGCTGGGCCACGCCGATGCGGATCGCCAGCGGCTCGGCGGCGCGGGCCATGCTCGCGCCGGTCGCGAGGCAGGCCGCGAGGCAGGCCGCGAGCGCGCCCAGCGCGAGCGCGGCGGCGAGACGGAAGCCACGGAGAAAACCGGCGGAGCGGGCGAACAGGGCGGAGCGGGACGGCTGTCGGGACGCGGGACGGATCGGCATGGGCGGCAGGTGGCGGTCGTGGAGAGCGGGCGTCATGACGAATACCGGTCCGGCCGTGATCGACTAGGATCACTAACGAAATGAACGGCGTTAGCGAACGGTGCGGCGCATGACGGCAGACGCAGGGACGATTCATTCTTGTCGAGCTCCCGAGCGATCGCAAACAAGCATTTGTGATTTGCATTCGTGCCCGCGCGCGTCGCGTGCCATGCTGATATGCATAGCAGAACCGATTCGTTGCCTCGCGCGCGCGATCGCCTATATAACGCTGCGATGACGCCGCCCGCCACCCCTTCGTTCCTGCCTTGCGCCGCCCGCCGGAGCGCCGGCGCGGCCGCCGTGCGGCGGGCCGGAGGCACCGCATGAGCGCGGCGCCGGTGCTCGAGGCGCGCGGCCTGGCGAAGCGTTTCGGCGCGACGCGCGCGCTCGACGGCGTGGACCTGACGATGCGCGCGGGAGAGGTGGTCGCGCTGATGGGCGCGAACGGCGCCGGCAAATCCACGCTCGTGAAGATCCTGAGCGGCGTGCTGCGCGCCGACGCCGGCACGATCCGCCTGCGCGGCCTGCCGTTCGCGCCGGCCGGCACGCAGCAGGCGAAGGCGGCCGGCGTCGCGACCATGCACCAGTCGGTGGCCGAGGCGATCGTGCCGACGCTGTCGATCGCCGAGAACCTGCTGCTGGACCGGACGAATCGCGGCGATGGCCGCTGGTTCGAAACGCCGGCGGCCCGCCGCCGCGCCGCGGCGGCGCTGGCCGCGCGCGTCGGGCTCGAGGTGGATCTGGCGGCGCCGGCCCACACGCAGCCGGTGGCGATCCGCCAGCTCGTGACGCTGGCGCGCGCGCTCGACACCGATCCCGCGCTGCTGATCCTCGACGAGCCCACCGCGAGCCTGTCGGCCGACGAGGCCGAGCGCCTGTTCGGCGCGCTCGACCGCCTGCGCGAGCGCGGCGTGGCGATTCTGCTGGTCTCGCACCGCTCCGGCGATCTGCGTCGCGTGGCCGATCGCGCGCTGGTGCTGCGCGACGGGCGCGAGGTGGCCGCGATCGCGGCGCCGTTCGACTACGACGCGGCCGTGACGGCGATGATCGGCCGGCCGCTGCCGCGCCAGGCGGCGCGGGGCGGGGCGAACCCTTCGATCCGGAGCGATCCGCCTGGCCCGGCTCGCCACGGCGCGCCGCCGCTGGCGGCCGGCTTCTCGGCGCGCGGCCTGAAGCTGTTCGACGACGCGCCGCCGCTCGATTTCGACGCGGCGCGCGGCGAGATCGTCGCGTTCGCGGGGCCGATCGGCGGCGGCAAGTCGCGCCTCGCGCGCACCGTGTTCGGCCTGGAGCGGTACGCGGCCGGCGCGATGACGCTGGACGGCCGGCCCTGGCGGCCGCGCGGCCCGGCCGAGGCGGTGGCCGCCGGCGTGGTGATGCTCGGCGAGGACCGCTGGGCCAGCTCGCTGTTCCCCGATTCGGTCCCGTTCGCGTCGGTGGCCGGCACGCTGAGCTTTCCGTTCCTTGCGCGCTGGTTCCCGCGTGGCCGCGTCGGCCGCCGCCTCGAACGCGAGCGCGCGGCCGCGCTGATCCGGCGCCTGACGATCCGCTGCACGGGGCCGGACGACCGCGTCGCGCGGCTGTCCGGCGGCAACCAGCAGAAGGTCGCGCTGGCGCGCGGCTTCGCCGAGCCGGCCGCGCTGCTGCTGCTCGACGAGCCGTTCCAGGGCGTGGACGTGGGCGCGCGCGCCGAGATCGTCGAGGTGCTGCGCCGCGGCGCGGCCGGCTACGCGACGCTGGTGTTCGTCAGCGATCCCGAGGAGGCGTTCGAACTCGCCGACCGGGTACTGGAATTCGACCGGCTGGGCATCGGCCGCAGCGACGACGTGATCAGGGAGACCGTGTGATGAAGACTCGGGTCGGCCGGCTGGCCGCAAGCATGGCGCCCGCGCGCGCCGAATCGGCGCCGGCACCGTCCGCGCCATCGACACCCTCCACGCGCCCGGTACGGCGCTTCGCCGGCTGGCTCGAACGCGGCGGGCTGCTGGCGCTGCTGGCCGCGCTGGTGGCCGGCTTCGCCTGGCGCGAGCGGGCCTTCATCGGCGTCGACAACCTGTTCAGCATCCTGCAGGCGGCCTCGATCGTCGCGCTGCTCGCGATCGGCGTGACGCTGTCGCTGGCGGTGGGCGGCTTCGACCTGTCGGTCGGCAGCACCGCCGCCACCGCGCAGATGGCGGCCAGCTACGTGCTGGTGGTCTGGCATGGCGGCGCCTGGGCGGCGCTTGGCGCGTGCCTCGTGCTGGGCGTGGCGACCGGGTTCGTGAACGGCCTGCTGATCACGCGCCTGAAGGTTCCGGACCAGCTCGCGACGCTCGGCACGCTGTTCCTGCTGGCCGGCCTGCAACTGATCCCGACCGGCGGGCGCTCGCTCGCCACCGGCACGATCCTGCCCGACGGCAGCGAGGCGAGCGGCGAATTCCCGGCCGCGTTCCTCGCGCTCGGCCGCGCGCGCTGGCTCGAGGTGGTGCCGCTGCCGGTGCTGGTGCTGGCCGCCGTGACCGTGCTGGCGGTGCTCGTCACCGAGTTCAGCCGCTGGGGCCGCGTGCTCTACGCCACCGGCGGCAACGAGACGGCCGCCCGGCTCGCCGGCGCGCCCACCGCGCGCTACCGGATCGCCGCCTACGTGGCGTCGGCCAGCATCGCCTCGCTCGGCGGCGCGCTGATCGCCGCGCGCGTCGGGCGCGGCGACGTGGGCGCCGGCCATTCGCTGCTGCTCGACGCGGTGGCCGCCGCGCTGATCGGCTACGCCGTGTGGGGCCTCAAGCGCCCGAACGTGATCGGCGCCGTGACGGGCGCGATCTTCGTGGACGTGCTGCTCAACGGCCTGACCATGCTCAATGCGCCGTACTACATGCAGGATTTCATCAAGGGCGCGCTGCTGGTGGGCGCGCTGGCGTTCACGTTCGGGATCGGCGCGCGGCGCGCGCGCTGAGCGGCGGCATGGCGGGTTTCGTCGTTTCGGCTCGTTGTCGCTTCGTCGCTTCGCCTCGTCAATGTCTCGCCGGGGCGGCGCCCGCGCGGCCGTCACGACCCACGCATCGACGGTTTTCACCCCAACGGCCGGCGCGCCTTCGCGAGCGCCGGCCCCGATTCACTCCTCATCCAGGTTCCCGCTCATGATCGATTCGTTCGTCCGCAAGTACGTGCTGCCGCTGCTGTTCGCCGCCGCGCTCCCGACCGCTTCCGCGCTTGCCGCGCCGGGGCTCGCGCACGCGCCCGCGCCGTTCGATCGCGGCGGCGTCAAGGTCGCGCTCGTCAACTACCTGTCGGCCGGCGATTTCTTCCAGGCCTACGAGGCTGGCGCGCAGAAGCAGGCGAAGGCGCTCGGCATCGACCTGCGCGTGTTCGAGGGCCGCCAGGACGCCGCGCAGCAGCGCGACCAGATCCAGCAGGCGATCGATCTGGGCGTGGCGGCGATCGTCGTCAATCACGGCCTGCCCGAATCGCTGAAGGACGTGGTGCAGCGCGCGCTCGACAAGGGCATCAAGGTGGTGGCGTTCGACGTCGATCTGGCCAATCCGAAGGTGCCGCAGATCGAGCAGAGCGACCGCGACCTCGCCACGCTGCTGCTCGGGCAGGCCGTGAAGGACAACGGCCCGGCGTTCGAGGCGGCCTACGTCTACGTGGCCGGCTTCGCGCCGCTCGACCGCCGCGACGCGGTCTGGCAGGCGTTCAAGGCCGCGCATCCGGGCGTGAAGGAAAGCGCGCGCTTCGGCACCGTCGACAATCCGATCGCGCAGTCGGTGGCGAACCAGGCGGCCGCCGCGTTCCGCGCGCATCCGGGCGTGCGCGTGGTGTTCGCCCCCTACGACGAATTCGCGCGCGGCGCGAAGCTGGCCGCCGACGAGAACGGCATCGCGGCGAAGCTGCGGATCTACAGCGCCGACATCTCGACCGCCGACATCCAGGCGATCCGCGCGCCGGACAGCCCGTGGGTGGCCACCGCCGCCACCAACCCGGCCGTGGTGGGCGCCGTGTCGGTGCGCGCCGCGGCGCTGCTGGTGGCCGGGCAGGACCCCGGGCACCGCATCGAGGTGAAGCCCACGCTGATCACGCGCGCCGACCTGCAGAAGCTCGACATCCACAACATCGCCGAACTTGGTGCGAAGTTTCCGGCGTTCCGCCGCGCCGACGCGGCGCGTGCCGCCTGGATCCCGGATGCGGACGAGTAAGGAGTAAGGCGGCGTGTGCCGCGAGGCCGGCGGCGCAGGAAGCGGGGGCAACGGGTGTAATGGGTGTAACGGGCGCAACGGGCGGGCGGCAGCCGGAGCCCGGCGGCCCGCCCGCGGTCGCGGTGGTGGTTGCGAGCGCCACGGCCGCCGCGGGCCGTCAGAACTTCACGCGAATCCCGCCGAACGCGGCCACCTGGCGGTTCGTCGACGACGCGGTGCCGACGTCGGCGATCGCCGCGATCGCGCGGTAGCCGCCGCCGGACGACGTGCTCGCGTCGCCGGCCGCGAGCTGGTAGACGCCCGACAGATACAGCTCGGTGCGCTTGGACAGCGCGTAGTCGATCCCGAGCGTGAACTGGTGCCAGCGCGGCTTCAGCGTGCCGCCGCCGGCGCCGGGCAGGCCGCTCGCGCGGCCGTCGGTGAACGCGTAGATGCCGACCAGCGTGGTGGCCGGGGTGAGCCGGTAGCGCGCGTTCAGGTCATAGTTGTTGAGCTTGCGCGCCGAGCCGTCCACGTAGTCCAGCTGCGTGTGGCTCCAGGCGAAGCCGACGATCGCGGCGCCCGCCGTGTAGTTCGCGCCGGCCACGGCGATCTGCTGCTTCGTCACGCCGCCGTCGAGTCCGTAGAAGAACGCGCCGCTGTAGTCGTCGCCGCTGGTGGGGCTGGCGCCGCCGATCGCGCCGCCGGTGTTGCCGGCCGCGTTCGGGTGGTTCAGCACCACGTAGCCGCCGCCCAGCGACAGCGGCCCGTTGGCGTAGGTCGCCGCGATCCCCCAGGCGCGGTTGTTGCCGAAGCCGGTGCCGCCGCCCGAGCCGGCCTGGTTGCTGAACGCGTAGAGCGCGTCGACGGTGAAGCCGGCGAACGTATCGCTGCGGAACTTCACGGCGTTGTTGATGCGAAACGTCTGGTTCAGGTTGTCGTTGTCGCCGACGTGGGTGGCGGGCGACCAGAAGCCCGGCCCCGCGTATTGCGCGACGAGGTCCGACAGCGGCTCGTACTGGCGGCCGAAGCTGAGCGTGCCGAGGCCGGCCCTGGCGAGCCCGACGAACGCCTGGCGGCCGAACTCGCGGCCGCCCTGGGCGAGCGTGCCGTCGTTGGGCCGGAAGCCGTTCTCGAGCGTGAACACGGCCGACAGGCCGCCGCCCAGATCCTCGGTGCCTTTCAGGCCCCAGCGGCTGCCCGACAGCTTGCCGCTGGTCTGCTGCAGGTTCGAGGCGCCTTTCTGGTTGTTCGTGTAGGCCACGCCGGCATCGACGATGCCGTACAGCGTGACCGAGCTTTGCGCGTGGGCGGCCAGCGACGCCGCGAAGGCGCCGCCGAGCGCCAGGGTTTGCTTCAGCATGGTTTTCCTCGTTGTTGTGTGTGTGCGAGTTGGGGGAAAGCCAGACGATGCTAGGCAGGCGGCGCGCGGCCCGGAAACGACGATGCGGGATTTGAAAAGCAGAAAATCATGGTTCGGGGCGGCCGTCGTCGCTCTTCCGTGCGCGACCGGACAATCTGTCGGAATGCTGACGAATTCCGTTGCGCGTACATCGAAATGAAAAGTGGCGCAGCCGCTTATGCGGTGCCGATGGAATCGTCAGGAAAACTTGATCGATGGGCCGGGCGCGAAGTGATGCCTGCGCGCGACACGGCGGGCGTCGCGCCGCCGACCGGCGGGCGGGCTGCCTCGCGCCGCCGGCACCCGATGCGCCAGGATGGGGCGCGACCCGGGGCAACCGCCGCGGATGACGCGGCCGGCGCCCGATCTCGCCCCCGCGCCAGCCAAAAATCCGGTTGACAGCGGGGCGCCCGGCGTGGTTTTATTGCGGCCATGCAAGCCGCCCAGATCCTTTTCTCGCTACGACTACTAGCCCCGCTATCCGGGCTAGGTCTGCGGCTGCGCGCGTTCTCCCTGCTTCGTTCCTGAAGCGCCAGCGTTTCCCCGCATCACACCTGGCCCCGGTTGTCGACCGGTGCCCGCATTGATTCTCCCCCCAGGTTCCCGTCGCACGACCCCCAAGGCCAGCCAGTATTTGCCGCTTTGCCGTTGTGCCGTTTCATCGTTGCGCGTGTTTGCCGATCCGTACCCCGGATTTCCGGCCCGCCGCGACGCTTACGAAAACCTGACCGAGGACCGATCATGATGCTCAAGAACCCCGCCACCAAGTACCGCCCGTTCACGCCCATCAACCTGACCGACCGCCAGTGGCCGTCGCGCACCATCACGCGCGCGCCGATCTGGATGAGCACCGACCTGCGCGACGGCAACCAGGCGCTGTTCGAGCCGATGGACGCGGCGCGCAAGATGCGCATGTTCAAGACGCTCGTCGCGATCGGCTTCAAGGAAATCGAGGTGGCGTTCCCGTCGGCCTCGGACACCGATTTCAATTTCGTGCGCGAGCTGATCGAGGGCGGCCACATTCCCGACGACGTGACGATCGAAGTGCTGACGCAGGCGCGCGACGACCTGATCGAGCGCACCTTCGCGTCGCTGCGCGGCGCCAGGCGCGCGATCGTCCATCTCTACAACGCGACCGCGCCCGAATTCCGCCGCATCGTGTTCGGCCTCGAGCGCGAAGGCGTGAAGCAGCTGGCGGTGAACGCGGCACGCACCATCAAGCGGCTGGCCGACGCGGCCACCGACACGCAGTTCACGCTGCAATACAGCCCGGAAACCTTCACGGCCACCGAACTCGATTTCGCCAAGGAAGTCTGCGACGCGGTGTTCGACGTGTGGCAGCCGACGCCCGAGCGCAAGTCGATCGTGAACCTGCCGGCCACCGTCGAGGTGGGCACGCCGAACTACTACGCCGACCAGATCGAGTGGATGCACCGCAATCTCGCGCGCCGCGATTCGCTGATCCTGTCGGTGCATCCGCACAACGACCGCGGCACCGCGGTGGCGGCGGCCGAACTGGCCGTGATGGCCGGCGCCGATCGCATCGAGGGCTGCCTGTTCGGCAACGGCGAGCGCACCGGCAACGTCGACCTGGTCACGCTCGCGCTGAACCTCTACACGCAGGGCGTCGATCCGGGTCTCGACTTCTCGCAGATCAACACCATCGCGCGCACCTCCGAGGAATGCACGCAGCTGCCGGTGCATCCGCGTCATCCGTATGTCGGCGATCTGGTCTTCACGGCGTTCTCGGGTTCGCACCAGGACGCGATCAAGAAGGGCTTCGCGGTGCAGCGTCCCGACACGGTCTGGGAAGTGCCGTACCTGCCGATCGATCCGAGCGATCTCGGCCGCGCCTACGATTCGATCATTCGCGTCAACAGCCAGTCGGGCAAGGGCGGCATCGCCTACCTGCTCGAACAGGGCTACGGCGTGGTGCTGCCGCGCCGCCTGCAGGTGGATTTCAGCGGCGCCGTGCAGCGCCTGACCGACGAGAGCGGCCAGGAAGTCTCGGCCGCGCAGATCTGGGCGCTGTTCGAATCCGAGTACGTCGCGAACCACACGCCGCTGCGCTACGTCGGCCACGAGCTGAGCGAGCGCGACGGCCGCGAGTCGATCGTGCTGAGCGCCGAGATCCACGGCGAGCGGCGCGAACTGCGCGGCGAGGGCAATGGCCCGCTCGACGCGCTGATGAACGCACTGCGCACGCCGCTGCGTATCCAGCACTACGAGGAACGCGCGCTGTCGCAGGGCGCCGACGCGAAGGCGGTGGCGATCGCGGAACTGGCGGGCGAGGGCGTGCCGGGCAGCGCGTTCGGCGTGGGCATCGACGCGAACCTGACCACCGCGTCGATCCGCGCCGTGATCAGCGGCATCAACCGCGCCTATGCGCGTGCCGACCAGGCGGCGCAGGCCGGCTTCTTCGCCGTGCAATCCGCGACCAGCGAAGTGGCCTGAGAGCCGTTTCGGGCATCCGGTCCGGCCGGGCCGGTGCCCGTGTCTTTGCCAAGCCACCCGGCGGCATGACTGCCGCCGGGTGGCGTGACGCATCCCGTGAAGGATGCGTCGCACGCTCACGGCAGCAGCCTCAGCATGGCCGCCTTGGCGGCGGCATGCGTCTTGTTCATCGCATCCAGTTTCATGACCGCGTTCTGCAAGTGAAACTTCACGGTACGTTCGGTAATCCCGACGATCCTGCCGATCTCATAGGCCGTCTTGCCGTCGGCCGTCCACGTCAGCACCTCACGTTCACGCAAGGTCAGCCCGCCGTCCGGCGGCCCGGCCGGTGCCGCCAGACGCGGCATCAGGTACGCATGCGCGGCCAGCGCGAGGCTCGCGCACGGCGCGTATAGCTGCGCGCTTTCCTCGGCATCGAGCGGCGCCGTATCGCGGGCCAGCGTCAGCACGCCCAGGTTGCCGGTGCGATCGAAGCAGCCGTGCGACCAGCCATATCGCAGGCCGTGGCGCGCCGCGTCGTCCCAGAACGCGGCGTCGCCACGTTCGTCGAGCGAATTCCAGACCACCGGCCGTGGATCGTTTGCGAGGCGCCGCATCACGGGGTCGCTCGCGACGTAGCCGAACTTCTCGTAACCGCGTTCCCATGCGGCCGGGTGATTGCCGACGAAGCGCACCTCGGGGCGCGCCAGCGGCAGCGTGCGGCGCAGCCCGTACAGGCAATGCGGGAAGCCGAGCGCGGCCGCGGCCGTGGTGATGGCATCGAGCGCGGTGTCCGCCGTCAGGGCGCGCTGCAGCGCCTCGAAGCACTCGTAAAGCGTCGTCAAATCCATGGGGAAAATCCTCGGGCATGTGGCGGGCATCGTGCATGGCGATCCGCTCATCCTGTTCAAAAGGGCAGTTTTAAAGCAGTTGCAAATACATGTTTAATGGCGGCGGCTCGCGTTCTGTCCTCGGCGAGCCGCGTGCCGGACGGCTTCAGCCGTTGCCGTGCTTTCTGATTTCACCTCCGGTAGATCCGATCATGACGAGCGTTTCCGACTTGCCCATTCGATCGCGCAGCACGCTCCACCCCAACGCGATGCACGCGTTTCCGGCGGGCGGCATTCGCGCGATCGCGACGCCGCGCGCGCCTGCCGCCGGTGCGGGGCTGCCGGTTGCGATCGAGTACGCGCCGCACGCGCACGAGTACGGGCAACTGCTGTTCACGACGCGCGGCGTGCTGGTGATCGACATCGACGGGCGGCGCTGGATCGTGCCGCCGCTGCGCGCGATCTGGATTCCGCCGCGCACCGTGCATGCGATCCGCGGGCTCGGAGACGTGCGGATCTGCGCGCTCTACGTGGGCGCCACGCTCGGCGCGCGGCTGCCCGCGCAACTGAGCGCGATGGCCGTCTCGCCGCTGCTGCGCGAACTGGCGAGCCGGGTCGATACGCCGCTCGACTGCGAGCGCGCGCACGACCCGGTCGCGCGCCTTTGCATCGACGAACTGCAGCAGCAGGCGCAGCTCCCGCTGTCGCTGCCGATGCCGCGCGACCGCCGCCTGCTGAAGCTGTGCGAGCGGCTGCAGCGCGAGCCGTATTGCGATCTGCCGCTCGACGCGCTGGCCAGCGACGTCGCGCTCAGCACGCGCCATCTGGCCCGGCTGTTCCGTCAGGCGACCGGCATGAGCGTCGCCGCGTGGCGCCAGCAGCTGCGGCTGTCGATGTCGCTCGCGCTGCTGGCCGACGGCATGCCGGTCACGCAGGTCGCGCACCAGGTCGGCTATCGCAGCCCGACCACCTACGCGGCCACCTTCAAGCGCGCGTTCGGCGTGGCACCGAGCCAGTACTTCGCGACCTCGGAGGACGCCGCGCGCTGAGCGCCGAGGACGCGCAGGCGCTCGCGCCTGCCGTCACGCCTGCGAATGCGTTCGCCGATCCCTGCGCGCCCGCGCATCGCGCCACCCTGACGCGACCAGCGGGACCGGTGCGTGCGCGCCGGCCATTCCGTTCGTAGCACGAAGCACTTCGTCGGCGCGGCTGCCGCATCGGCGCCATGGTTCCCATCGTGCGTTTCCGTCCCGCCGGCCACCGCGCCGCCACGCGTGCCTGGAACCGGTGGTTCACGCCGGTTTCTCCGTTTTTTCCCCACCCGCACGGCAAGCCGCGGCGGTCCCGATATCGCCAGGGACGGCCACGCCCGCTGAATTCGTTCAAATATTTATGGTGATTTTTGGCCTGGTTTTAATTGATTGAAAAGTCGAATCGTCAGTTTCATTTTTTTGGACGTCGACATCTATGCTATTCAGTCGGAGGCATTCGTGTCAAATCCCGGGGATTTGCCGTGAATTGGCTGAATTTCAAGTCTGGCGGGGCTCTGCGGGTGGTCCGTGGAAATCTGGTCCGGAAAGAATATGAGGATGTCCGATCCGGATAGGCGCGGTTTTGTACGGTTATTTAGTATCAGCGCTCGTTATTGTTGAACGCCCGGTGGCGAAGCCGCGAAACAGTGGTTGGCGACGCTGTTCGGAAAATCTGGTGTTACCTGATTGGACATCGAGAGGAGAGTGCCGTGAATCAAGTCGAAGCATTGGAACGGAAAATCAACGAGCAGCACGAGCGTCTCGCGCATCATCCGGTATTCGGATCGATCCGGACCATCGACGAGCTGCGTGTCTTCATGGAATGGCACGTGTTCGCGGTGTGGGATTTCATGTCGCTCGTCAAGCGGCTGCAGCTCGACCTGACCACCGTCACGCTGCCGTGGGTCGCGCCCGCGAATCCGAACGCCGCGCGGCTGATCAACGAGATCGTGCTTGGTGAGGAATCCGATGAAACGCCGAAAGGCCACATGAGCCATTACGACCTGTACCTGCATTCGATGCGCGAAGTCGGCGCCTCGACGGCACGCATCGAGGAGATGATCGCGCTGGTGCGTTCGGGCTTCTCGGTGTCGGCGGCGCTGAAGACGGTGGATGCGCCGGCGCCGGTGGCGCGTTTCGTCGAAGCCACGCTCAACGCCTGCACGGCCGGCGAGACGCACCAGGTGCTCGGCAACTTCTTCTACGGTCGCGAGAACGTGATCCCGGACATGTTCCGCACGCTGCTCGACGAATGGAAGATCGATCGCGAGTCGATCCCGCTCTTGGCCTATTACCTCGACCGCCATATCGAAGTGGATTCGGGCGAGCACGGCCCGGCCGCGCGCACCATGATCCGCGAAGCCGCGGGCGGCGATCCGGCGAAGTTCGAGGAAGCGCTGCAGGCCGGCCTGGACGCGATCGAGGAACGCCTGCGGCTGTGGGACGGCCTGCTCGCGCATCTCGGCGAGACGCGCAAGCTGGTGACGGCATGAAGCCCGCGCTGATCGAGAAGATCGTCGACTTCGGCGCGCTCGACTGGGAGCACCCGCCGCATTTCGACGAGGGCATCGACCAGGTGGTGCTCGTCGATACGCTCGACGAGCACGCGAAGCGCGGCATGCGCACGCGCATCGTGCGCTTCGCGCCGGGCCGCGGCACGCTGGTGCCGTTCGTGCACGACTACCACGAAGAGGTGTACCTGATCACCGGCGACCAGAGCCGCTACGACGTGGCGTCCCAGGCGCGCTTCGAGACCTACCAGCCGGGCAGCTATTTCGTGCGCCCGGCCGGCACGCCGCACGGCCCGCTCTGCAGCGACGCGGGCTGCCTGCTGCTGGAGATCCACTACTACGGCCACCGGGAGGACGCGCGATGACCGCCGCCACGCCCTACGTCAGCCACGCCGACCGCTGGGAGGCGCGCGCGACGGTGCGCTCGCGCCCGCGCCGCGTCGTGGAGGACGACGCGCTGCACTACTACCCGATCGAGCGCCAGCCGCTCTGCGCGCATCCCGCGATCGTCGACGCGGGCGACGCGGTGCGCGACTACGTGCTGCTGCAGAGCTTCTACAAGTACATCCAGGACGTGATCATCTTCGAGACGGAGATCGTCAACGCGACGGCGCTGCGGATCGCGCGCGGACGCTTCGCGCATCCGTTCCCGTTCGCCTGCCGCCAGGACGCGATGACGGTGGTGATCGACGAGGATTACCACGCCTACGTGGCGATGGACTATCTGCGGCAGGTGGAGGAGAGCACCGGCATCGCGCCGCTGCCGCCGAACCAGGAGATCGAGCTGTCGAGGGCGATTCCGCGCGCGATCGAGCGCGTCGGGCCGGCCCATCGCGACGGCATGGATCTGCTCTGCGTGGCGATTTCCGAGAACACCGTCACGGCCGAGGTGGCCGCGTTCGCGCGCGACGCCACGCTCAAGCGCTCGGTCAAGGGCGTGATGTCCGACCATCTGGCCGACGAGGGCCGCCATTCGAGCTTCTGGATCAGCCTCGTCAAGCTCTACTGGTCGCAGATCGACGAAAGCGCGCGGCTCGCGCTCGGCGAGGGGCTGCCGTGCTTCCTGCAGGAATACCTGAGCGCCGACCTGCAACTGCAGTTCGACCGCCGGCTGATCGAGTCGCTCGATCTGCCCGCCGAAACCCGAGCGCGGATCGCGGCCGACATGGTCGGCGCGTATCCGATCACGAGCCAGCATCCGATGATCGTCAACATCCGGCAGTTCTTCGAGATGAGCGGGCTGCTGGACCACGCGCCGACCCGCGCGGCGTTGTCCGATTACCTGTGAGCGGCGGCGATGAAAGCGATCAACATAGCGATCGGCGGGCAGACCCGCCTGGCGGCCCGGCTCGCCGCTGAACTCGAGGAAACCGGCCATCACGTCGGCATCGCGGACGGCCGCGACGGCCCGCTGCGCGAGGCGGCCGACGTGCTGCTGCTGCCGGCGCCGGCGCCCGGCCCGCTGCTCGACGCGGCCGAGTGGTGGATCGCCTGCGGCGAGCCGGACCCGGCGCTCGGCTGCGCGAACGCGCGGCCGCTGCGCTGCGAGATCACGGGCGACGCGTTCCCGCCGCGGCGCGCGCGCATCGCCTGGCTGACCGAGGTCACGCCCGGCGACGCGCGCGTGCTGGCCGAGGACACGCTGCTGCTCGACGCGGCGCGCAACGGCGCGGACCTGGCCGACACGCTGGTGAGCGCCGTGGTCGAGCTGCTGCACGAGGTGACGAGCCGGATCGCGCGCGACCTTTGCGAGCCGGCCGATGCGCCGCACGCGCTGCCGGCCGACGACCTGACGCTGGCGCTCGACCTGGACCGGCTGGCCGGCTGGCACGCGTCGAACCTGAACGCGGCGAGCTGGCCCGGCGAGCCGTCGCTGCCCGAACTGGTCTCGCGCGCGGCCGCGACGCGGCTCGAGACGATCGCGCTGGTCGCGCCCGACGGCGTGCTGACCTATCGCGCGCTGGTGGCGCGTGCCATGCGCTTCGCCACGCGGCTCGCGGCGCGTCGCGAGGCGCCGCGCGTCGTCGCGGTGCGGCTCGACAAGGGCGTGGCGCTGTATCCGGCGCTGGTCGGCGTGCTCGGCAGCGGGGCGACCTGCGTGCCGCTCGACCCGGCGTTCCCGGCCGAGCGCACCCGCACGATCCTGCGCGAGTCGGGCGCGGACGCGATCGTCGTCGATGCCGGCTTCGATCCCGCGCTGCTCGACGGCGCGGCGATCGAACTGATCCGCTATGACGCCAACGGCGAGGTCGGTGACGAAAACAGCGAAGGCAGCGAAGTCAACCACGACGCACACTGGCCGATCGAGGCCGACACCTCGCGCGCCGCGCGCTGCGCGGTCGCGATCTACACCTCGGGCTCGACCGGCGTGCCGAAGGGCGTGATGCTCTCGCATCGGAACATCGTGCATTTCTGCCATTGGTATCGCGACTACGTCTCGCTCGACGCGGCGTCGCGCGTGCTGCAGTTCTCGACGGTGGCGTTCGACGCGTCGCTGCTCGACATGTTCCCGACCTGGCTGGCCGGCGCGCTGCTGGTGGTGCCGGCCGAATCGCAGCGGCGCGAACTCGACGCGCTCGCGGCGCTCGTCGCCGAGACGCGCATCACCCACGCGTTCCTGCCGCCGGCGCTGCTGGCCGCGCTACCGCCGTGCGACTGGCCCGCGCTCGCGCATCTGGTGACGGGCGGCGACGTCTGCGATCCGGACACGATCGCGCGCTGGAGCGCCGGCCGGCGGCTGCACAACATCTACGGCCCGACCGAATGCACGGTGCTGGCCACCACCGGCGAGCTGCGCGCCGGCGACAGCAACCGCCGCATCGGCCTGCCGATCACGAACGCGCGCTGCTACGTGCTGGCGGCCGGCGACCGCCCGGCCCGCACCGGCGAGGAGGGCGAGCTTTGCATCGCCGGCGCCGGTGTCGGGCTCGGCTATCTCGGCCAGCCGGCGCTCAGCGCCGAGCGCTTCGTGGCCGACCCCTACGGCGAGACGCCGGCCGCCACGATGTACCGGACCGGCGACATCGCCTGCTGGGAACCCGACGGCACGCTGCGCTACGTGGGCCGGCGCGACACGCAGCTGAAGATTCGCGGCTTTCGCGTCGAGCCGGGCGAGATCGAGAACGCGGCGCTGGCGGTGGGCCTCTATCGCCAGTGCGCGGTGGTGCCCGACGAGCGCAAGCGGATCCGGCTGTTCGCGGCCAAGCCGGTCGACGCGAGCGCCACGCCCGAGGCGCTGCGCGACGCGCTCGCGGCCGCGCTGCCCGACTACATGGTGCCTTACGACGTGACGGCACTCGACGTGTTCCCGGCCACCGCCAACGGCAAGATCGACCGAGCGGCGCTGGCGCGGCTGCCGCTCTCGCGCGCCGGCACCGACGCGCACGAGCCGCCGCGCGGCCCGCTCGAGATCCGGCTCGCCGCGATGTGGGCGGCGCTGCTCGAACTCGCGCCCGGCGAGATCGGCCGTGACGATTCGTTCTTCGAGCTCGGCGGCCATTCGCTGCTGGTGTCGCGCCTGATGCTGGCCGTCAAGCGCGAGCTGGGCGGCAACGCCGCGCTCGCGCGCTTCATGGAACGGCCGACGGTGGCGGCGCTGGCCGCGCTGCTGACCGACGACACGCTTCAGCGCGGCGCCAACATCCCGCCGCGCGTACACGAGGATCGTCGTCTACCCGACGACGTGCGTCCCGCCGCCGACCAGGCAGCGGGCGAGGGGCCGGGCGCGCTGCTGCTGACGGGCGCGAACGGCTTTCTCGGTACCTTCCTGCTGAGCGAGCTCGTCAGCCGCACCAGCCAGGCTGTCTATTGCATCGTGCGCGGCGAGGACGATGCCACCGCACGCCGCCGGCTCGACGAGGCCGCGCTCGTCAACGGACTCGGCCACCTGTGCGGGCATCCGCGCGTGCGCGTGCTGCGCGGCGAACTCGGCGCGCCGCGCCTGGGCCTGGCCGACGACCAGTGGCGCCAGCTCGCGGCCGAGGTCGGCGTGATCCATCACAACGGCGCGCACGTCAACCACGTCTACGACTATCCGTTCCTGCACGCGGAGAACGTCGGCTCGACGCTCGAACTGCTGCGCCTCTGCTGCCTCGGGCGTCGCAAGTCGCTGCACTTCGTCTCGACGCTGTCGGCCGTGAGCACCATCGACGCGGCCGGCCGGCTGCCCGAGGCGAACCCGTCGGACAGCGGCCCCGCCTACGTCAACAACGGCTACAACCTGACGAAGTGGGTGTCCGAGCATCTGGTGGCCGAGGCCGCCGCGCGCGGCATCGACACCACCATCCTGCGGCCCGGCAACATCACCGGCCATGCGCAAAGCGGCCTGTGCCAGCCGGGACGCAACCGGATCCTGCTGCTGCTGAAGGGCTCGATCCAGCTCGGCCATGCGCCGCTCGCGAGCGAGGGCGGTCAGTTCGACCTGAGCCCGGTGGATTGCCTCGCGCGCGCGATCGTGGCCTGCACGCTCGATGCCGAGCGCAGCGAGCGCGTGTTCCATCTGCACAACCCGGCGCCGCTCGACTGGGCCGGCTATCTGCGCGCGCTGGCCGGGCGTGGCTACCGGCTCGAATTCGAGCCGCAGGACAGCTGGCGCGAGCGGCTGCTGTCGATCGACGAAACGAACGCGCTGTTCGACGTGGTGGCGTTCTATCTCGACGACCGGCAGGACGACATCGGCGACATGTCGGTGATCGACCACGCGCGCACCGGGGCCGTGCTGCGCCGGCTCGGCGTGACCTACCCGGACAAGGACGAACGGCTGCTGGCCGCGCATTTCGGCTATCTCGTCGAATGCGGGTTCCTGCCGCCGCCGCCCGAGCCCGCCGCGCCGCGCGAGGACGCCGCGCGGCGCGACCCCGAACCCGCCTGGTAAGCGGTCCGCTGGTCCCCTGAGGTTTTCATCATTCGCATCATTCAAGGAGGCATCATGCTGCAACGTACTGCACCGGACGTTCGCCCGTCCACCCTGGTCTACGCACCCGATACGCCGATCCTGTCCGGCACCGCCGATCTCGAGGTTCCCGCGCGCGACGCCTGGCGCGTGGTCGGCGACTTCGCCGGCTTCGCCCGCTTCATCACCGGCCTCGACCATACCGACATGATCGGCGAGGGCGTGCGCGCGCTGCGCGTCAAGCGCTTCGTCGACGGCAACTTCGTGGTCGAGCAGCTCAACACCCACGACGACGCGGCGATGGTCATGACCTGGAGCCTGATCCACACCTCGTTCGACATCGGCAACCTGTGGGCGCTGATGCGCGTCGAGCCGCGTGGCGAGCAGGCCTGCACCGTGACCTGGGACATCGCCGGCGAGCCGTCGCATGGCGGCGCGGCGCGCCAGCCCGAGTTCAACGCGTTCGTCACGGGGTTCCTCGAGATGGCGATGACGAACCTGCGCACGCTGTTCAAGGCGCAGTAACGGCGGCGCCCGGCGCGCCGTGTGCCGGCGCGCCGGGCGAGCTTCGTGCCTGTCGTTGGCTTCTTGTGTTGGCAGGGCATCGGCGGCACCGCGCCGTTCGATCGTCGCGGAACGGACAGACAGCGGCCCGATCGCCCGGCGCGCTCAGCGCTGTTCGAAGTACTCGCTCGGCGGCACGCCCAGCGCGCGCCGGAACATCGCCGAGAACGCGCTCGGGCTGTCGTAGCCGTGCTCGAGCGCGAGTTCGAGGATCGAGGTGCCGGCGGCCAGCCGCGGCAGGCTCAGCAGCAGCCGCGCGTGGCGGCACCAGGCGCCGTGCGTCATGCCGGTCTCGCGCTTGAACAGGCGCGCGAAGGTGCGCTCGTTCATGCGCGCGTCGGCGGCCCAGTCCGGCAGCGCGACGGTCGAGGACGGATCGTTGAGGAGCCGCGTGCAGAGCCGCGCGAGCACCGGCTGGTGCGGCATCGGCACATGCAGCGAGAGCGGCGGCGCGATCTCGATCTCGTCGAGGATCAGCGCGAGCACGCGCCCGCTGCGGCACGTCAGGTCGTAGTCGGCGGGCAGCCCGCAGGCGGTCACGATCAGCTCGCGCAGCAGCGTGCCGACGGCGATCACGCGGCATTCGCGCGGCAGCCCCGGCCGCACCTCGGGGCCCACGAACACGGTGCGCAGCTGCACCCCGCCGGCGGTGCGGATCTCGTGCTCGATGCCGCCCGGCACCCACACCGCGCGGCCGGTCGGCACCACCCAGCTGCCGGCTTCGGCATGCACGATGGTCACGCCCGAGATCGCGTGGATCAGCTGGTTGTGGCGGTGCGTGTGCGGCGGGTAGGCGACGCCGTCCGGCGAGTCCGACGCGAACGCGGCGATCTGCTTGTCCAGGTCGAGCCGTTCGAGGGCCGCGAAGAAGTTGTCCAATTGTCCTTTTCTCGACGACGAATGCGCGATGCGCGCGAGACTAACCATTGGTGCCGAAATTACCATAAGTCCACCGTTTTGTTCGATCCGCCGCTTGCCCGAGCCTCTTTCCCGATCTCCGATGCGCGACCCGTTCGTTTCGTCTTCCGCTTCCGCCCCGTCGCGCGCCATGCCGCGCCGGCCGCGGCCTGCCACCGTCGCCGGCGCGGCCGGCCTGCTGTTCGCCGCGGCGCTGCTGGCCGGCTGCTCGGTCGGCGAGCCGTACCGGCCGCCCGCGCCCGACGCGGCCCGCGGCGCGCCGTTCGATGCCGCCGGCGACGCGCGCGTGACGGCCGGCGGCGAGTTGCCCGACCAATGGTGGCGGCTCTATGACGATCCCGCGCTCGACGCGCTGGTAAGCGACGCGCTGGCCGGCAACCGCGACCTGGCGGTGGCGGCGGCGCGCGTCCAACGCGCGCGCGCCGTGCTCGACGAGGCCGGCGCCGCGCGGCTGCCCGATACCAAGGCCGGCTTCGGTGTCGACTACGGCAAGCACAACGCCGACCAGATCGAGGCCGCCGCCGACGGCACCAGCGCCCCGACGCGCTGGGGCTTCGCGCCGTCGTTCGCGTTCTCGTGGGAAGTCGACC
Source organism: Burkholderia perseverans (assembly GCF_022870505.1). NCBI lineage: Bacteria > Pseudomonadati > Pseudomonadota > Betaproteobacteria > Burkholderiales > Burkholderiaceae > Burkholderia > Burkholderia perseverans. Next base: position 1,851,276 of record NZ_CP045093.1, on the reverse strand, counting down.
TGTGGGGGCGCGTGCGCTACCTCGTCGATGCCGCGCGGGCCGACGCCCAGGCGGTGCAGGCCGCCTCCGACGCGATGCGCGTGGAGGTGGCGAGCGAGACCACCGCCGCCTACGTGCGGGCCTGCGCCTACGGCGAGCGGATCGACGTGGCCGAGCGCTCGATCGACATCGCCGACCGGCTGGCCGCGCTGACCGGCAAGCAGCGCGCCCACGGCCTCGTCTCGGACCTGGAGGTGGCGCGCTCGCGCGCGTTCGCCGACGACACGCGCACCGCGCTGCCGGCGCTGGCCGGCGCGCGGCGCGCCGCGCTCTACGAACTCGCGGTGCTGACCGGTCGCCCGCCCGGCGAGATCCCGGCCGCCGCCGCGGCCTGCCACGCCACGCCGGTGCTGGCCCGGCCGTTCCCGGTCGGCGACGGCGCCGCGCTACTGCGGCGCCGCCCCGACGTGCGCGAGAGCGAGCGCCGGCTGGCCGCCGCCAACGCGCGGATCGGCGTGGCCACCGCCGATCTCTATCCGTCGATCCAGCTCGGCGGCTCGGTGAACTGGCTCTCGACCACCGGTGATCCGTCCACGCTCGGCAACAAGTACGCGATCGCATGGGGCGTCGGCCCGCTCATCACCTGGCATTTCCCGAACCTCGCGGCCGATCGCGCCCAACTCGCCCAGGCGCATGCCGACGACGCGGCCGCGCGCGCTTCGTTCGACGCGCAGGTGCTGCGCGCGCTGAAAGAGACCGAGCAGGCGCTGACGCTGTACGGCGCCGCGTGGCGCCAGCACAGCGCGATCGAGACGGCGCGCGGCGAGCACGCGCGCGCCTACCGGCTCGCCGAGGCGAACTACAAGGCCGGCGCGCTCGATTTCCTCGGCGTGCTCGACGCGCAGCGCAGCCTGGTGGCGGCCGATTCGGCGCTGGCCGTCTCGACCCAGCAGGTGGCGCTGGACCAGGTGGCCGTCTTCAAGGCGCTGGGCGGCGGCTGGCAGCAGTAGCCGGGTCCCGCGCCGGCATTTCGTCTCCAACCCCTTCATCCCGACTCCGACCATGAGCACGACCGCCGTACCTGAGAAAACCGCCCGACTCACGAAGCGCCACTGGATCGTCGCCGGCGCCGTGATCGGCGCCGTCGCGCTGGCCCTGTTCGGCTGGCGCTGGTGGACGGTGGGCCGCTTCATCCAGAGCACCGACGACGCCTACGTGCGCGCCGACATCGTGACGGTCAGCCCGCGCGTGTCGGGCTACGTGACGCGGGTGGCCGTGGACGACGACCAGCCGGTGCATCGCGGCGACGTACTGGTGCAGCTCGACGACCGCGACTACCGCGCGAAGGTGGCCGACGCGCAGGCCGCGGTGGACGCCGCCGAGGCGACGCTCGCGGCCGAGCAGGCCGCGGCCGCGACGCTCGACGCGCAGGTCGGCCAGCAGCACAGCGTGATCGCGCAGGCGCGCGCCGACGTGGACGCCGCGCGCGTCGAGGCCACCCGGCGCGATACCGACGCCGCGCGCTACAAGGCGCTGCTGGCCGAATCGGCCGCCAGCGACCAGCGCTGGGAGCAGGCCCACGCCGAGGCGATGACGGCGCGCGCGCAACTGGCGCGCGCGAGCGCGGCGATGCAGGCGCAGACCGACCAGGAGACCGTGCTGCGCCGGCGCCGCGAGCAGAGCACGGCGGTGATCGGCCAGGCGCGCGCGCGTGTGGAGGCCGCCCGCGCGAAGCGCGAACTGGCCGGCCTCGACCTCGAGCACACGGTGATCCGCGCCACGCGCGACGGCTCGGTCGGGCAGCGCTCGGTGCGCGCCGGCCAGTACGTGGAGGCGGGCCTGCCGCTGCTGGCCGTGGTGCCGCTCGACGACGTCTACGTGGTCGCGAACTTCAAGGAGACCCAGCTCGGGGCGATGCGCGACGGCCAGCCCGTCGAGATCGACGTCGACACCTATTCGAGCCATACGCTGCACGGTCATGTACTCGGCCTGTCGCCGGGCTCCGGCGCCGAGTTCGCGCTGCTGCCGCCCGACAACGCGACCGGCAACTTCACGAAGATCGTGCAGCGCCTGCCGGTGAAGATCCGGCTCGACGCGCCGCCGGCCGACGTCGTGCTGCGGCCGGGCATGTCGGTGATCGCGCGCGTCGATACGCATCCGCGCCAGGGAGCCGGCTCGTGACGGCTGCCGCGGCGCCGGCCGCGCACGACGAAACCGTCTCGCTGCGCGCCTGGGTGGCGGTGCTCGGCGGCGTGTTCGGCTGCTTCATGGCCGGCATGAACGTCCACGTCACGAACGCGGCGCTACCCGACATCCGCGGCTCGCTCGGCGCGAGCTTCGAGGAGGGCTCGTGGATCACCACCGCCTACCTGGTGGCCGAGATCGTGGTGATCCCGCTCACCGGCTGGCTGGTCAAGGTGTTCTCGGCGCGCCGCGTGCTGCTGGTGGGCACCAGCGGGTTCCTGCTGTTCTCGCTGACCTGTTCGTTCGCGCCCACCATCTCCACCATGATCGCCTCGCGCGCGCTGCAGGGCGCGTTCGGCGGCGTGCTGATCCCGCTGTCGTTCCAGCTGATCGTCACCGAGCTGCCGCCGTCGCGGCATCCGCTCGGCATGGCGCTGTTCGCCGTCGCCAACAACGTCGCGCAGGCGGCCGGGCCGTCGATGGGCGGCTACCTGACCGACATGTATTCGTGGAACTGGATCTTCTATCTGCAGATCCCGCCCGCGCTCGCGCTGATCGGCGCGATCAGCTGGGCCATCAGGCCGGTGCCGATGCAGCTGGAGAAGCTGAAGCAGGCCGACTGGGCCGGCATCGCCACCATGGCGATCGGCCTCAGCGCGCTGCAGATCGTGCTGGAGGAGGGCGGGCGCAAGGACTGGTTCGCTTCCGACATGATCGTGCAGCTGTCGCTGGTGGCCGCGATCGGGCTGGTCGGGTTCGTCGTGATCGAACTGCGCCGTGCCGACCCGTTCATCAACCTCGGGCTGCTCGGCCGCTACAACTTCGGCATCGCCAGCCTGATGTATTTCCTGTTCGGCGCGGTGGTGTTCGGCGTGGTGTTCCTGGTGCCGAATTATTTCGCCGAGCTGCACGGCTACAGCGCGCGGCAGATCGGCCTGTCGATGATTCCGTACGGGCTCGTGCAGTTCGTGATGTCGTTCCTGACGCCGCCGATGATGCGGCGCGTCGGGGCGCGCACCACCATCGTGCTCGGCTTCCTGCTGGTGGCGGCCGGCTGCCTGATGAACATCCATCTCGACGCCGACGCGGCCTGGAACGTGATCGTGCCGTCGCTGATCGTGCGCGGCATCGGCCAGTCGCTGGTGGTGATCGCGCTGTCGGTGATGGCCGTGGACGGCATCGAGAAGGCGCAGCTGGGCTCGGCCTCGGGCGTGTTCAACATGGTCCGCAACGTCGGCGGCGCGATCGGCATCGCGGTGGCGAGCCAGATCGTGGTGGAGCGCCAGAAGCTGCACGCGATGCGCATCGGCGAGGCCGTCACGCCGTTCTCGGAGGCGTTCCAGCAGCGCATGGCGGTGCTGACGCGGCTGCTCTCGCGGCTGCACGCGCCGCTTGCCGACGCGCTGCCGGGCAGCGCGTTCGGCGGCCCCCACCAGACGGCGCTCGCGCTGATCAACCAGCGCGTGATGCGCGAGGCGCTGCTGATGGCTTATAGCGACACGTTCCTGCTGGCCGGGATCGCGATGCTCGGGTGCACGGCGGCGGCGTTCGCGCTGCGCGGCAAGCGGCCGGTGGTGGCGCCGGCACCGGCGGCCGCGGTCGAGCCGCCGCGTGTCGCGCCGGCCGGTGCCGCGGTGCCGGCGACGGCCGGGCGGGAGCAGGAGGCTTGACGGTTTCCCCGGCGTGGACCGGGACGCACTATTTGCGCGTTCCGGCCTGTTCGATCTGCTGAAGCGCGATCCGCACGGCCTTGCGGACTTCCGGATCGGCGTCGTCGTGCGCGGCGTGCAGCGCGTCGAGCGCGGCCGGGTCGCGCAACTCGCCGAGCGCGAGCGCTGCTTCCCGGCGCAGGTTGCTGATCGGATGCGTGAGCAGCGCGGCCACCGCCGGCGTGGCCGCGCGCGCGCCGATGCGGCCCAGCGCGCGCGTCGCGCGTAATCGTACCTGCCAGTAGGCGTCGTCGAGCGCTGCCGTGAGGGTTTCGATAGCTTGAGTTTCGCGCCGCTTGCCGAGCGTGGTGGCCGCTTCCTCGCGGACCTGCCACGCTTCATCCGCCAGCGCGGTCAGCAGGGCAGCGGCGACGGCTTCGTCCACTTCGTCTGAAATGTCCGCTTCGTCCTCGGGGACGAAGCCGAGCGCGCCGACCGCCGCGCGGCGCAGTTCCGGATGCGGATCACCCACCGCCAGCGCGGCCAGACGCGGCAGCGCGCGCCGTTCCTTGAGCCAGCCGAGCACGGCGATCGCCTCGAGCCGCAGTTCCGCATCGGCGGTATCGAGCGCGGCCAGCGCGGGCGCGTAGGCATCCGGGTGGCGCAGCTCGCGCAGGCCGCGCAGCACGGCGCGCGCGGCGAACGGCTCGCGATGGCCGGCCCAGCGCCGCAGCGTGTCGCCCGAGGCCGGATCCTTCAGTTCGGACAGGCTTTGCGCGGCGGCCTCGCGCACGCCGGGGCCGGTATCGAGCAGCGCCGCGCACAGCGCGTCGACGGCGTCGGGCTGCTCCCACGCGGCCAGCGCGAGCGCCGCCTCGCGGCGCACCTCGGCGGCCGGGTCGGCGGCCAGCAGCGCGACGAACGCCGGCACCAGCGCCGGATCCTCCAGATCGGCGAGTTCGAGCAGCGCGATGCGGCGCACGGCCGGATCGACGTCGGCCGCGCGGGCCAGCAGCGGCGCCGCGGCGGGATCGACCGCGTCGAGCGCGGCGAACGCGGCGGCGGGAAGGGTGGTCATCGATTGGGTTCTCGGTGTGGGGCGGTGGAATCGGGCTGGAATCGGGCGGGCAGGCGCGCGTCGATGCCGGGCCGCGTGATCGGGCGGCACCCTGCCGTTCGCGCCAGGCGCCGCGTATCGGGCGACATCGCCTCGAAGGCTCGCGACGCCGGCGCCGTCAGCGCAGCAGATACGGAATCGCCACCTTCACGGCGCCGGTCGGGCAGTCGCGCTCGCAGGGCAGGCAGTACCAGCATTCGTCGAACTGCATGTAGGCCTTGCCGGTGGTGGCGTCGATCGCGAGCAGGTCGAGCGGGCAGACGTCGACGCAGACGGTGCAGCCCTTGTCGGCGATGCAGAGCCCCGCGTCGATCGTGACGGGCGCGCTGCTGCGTTGCAGGATGTCGTGCGGCGTGGTGGGCATGGCGGGGTTCCTCAGTGGGCCGTGAGCGGATGGGGGGCCGTGGCGGGGGGCGTCGGGGTGCCCGCCGCGCCCGGCTCGCGGATGCGCAGTTGGGAATACGCGCCGAGTTCGTGGTCGGACACCGGCACCACGTAAGGCTCGATCGCGCGCTTCTCGCTGACCATGCGGCCGTCGGCATCGCGGCGCAGGTGCGTATGGCAGAACCATTCGCGGTCGTTGCGCTGCGGATGATCGACGCGATGGTGGTAGAGCCCCCAGCGGCTTTCGGTGCGAAACAGCGAGGCGCGCGCGGCCATCTCGGCGCAGTCGCGGATCGCGCCGACCTCGGCGGCACGCATCAGCTCGTGCGGATGGCTGGCCTTGAGCGCGCCGATGTCCTCGGCGATCTCGGCGAAGCGCTGCAGGCCGATCTCCATCTTGCGCGTGACCTTCGGCGGCTGCAGGTAGTCGTTCACCATGCGCCGCAGCTTGTATTCGACCTGCGCCGGCGCGAGTCCATGCTCGCGTTGCAGCGGCGCGAGCACGCGCTCGCGCTCGGCCGCCACCTGCGCTGCGTCGACGGGCGCCAGCTCGCGGCCCGCGATGTCGTCGGCCGCGTGCGCGCCCGCGAACCAGCCATAGGTGAACGCGCCCAGCATGTAGTTGTGCGGCACCGCCGCCATGTCGCCGGCCGCGTAGAGGCCCGGCACGGTGGTGCGCGCGTGTTCGTCCACGTACACGCCCGAGGCGCTGTGGCCGCTGCACAAGCCGATCTCGGAGATGTGCATCTCCACCATCCGGTGCCGGTAGTCGGTGCCGCGCCCTTCGTGGAAGCGGCCGCGGCTCGGCCGCTCGTTGGTGTGCAGGATCTGCTCGATGGTGCGGATGGTTTCCTCGGCGAGATGATCGAGCTTCAGGAACACCGGGCCGCGCCCGCTTTGCAGCTCCTGGTAGAACTCCCACATCATCTGGCCGCTCCAGTAGTCGCATTCGATGAAGCGCTCGCCGTTGCCGTTCGCGGTGAAGCCGCCGAGCGGCCCCGTCACGTAGGCGCAGGCCGGACCGTTGTAGTCCTTGATCAGCGGGTTGATCTGGAAGCATTCGAGGTTCGCGAGCGCGGCGCCGGCGTGATAGGCCATCGCGTAGCCGTCGCCGGCGTTGGTCGGGTTCTCGTAGGTGCCCATCAGGTAGCCCGAGGCCGGCAGCCCGAGCCGGCCGGCCGCGCCGCAGCAGAGGATCACCGCCTTGGCGCGGATCACGTGGAATTGCGCCGTGCGACAGTCGAAGCCCAGCACGCCGGCCGCGCGGCCCTGCGCGTCGGTCAGCACGCGCGTGGCGACGATCCGGTTGGTGATCGCGATGCGCGCGCGTTTCAGCTGGCGGTACAGGATCTTCTTGATGTCGTGGCCCTCCGGCATCGGCAGCACGTAGGCACCCATGTGGTGGACCTTCTTCACCGCGTAGTCGCCGTTGCCGTCCTTCTCGAACTTCACGCCCCAGCGGTCGAGCTGCTCGATGGTGGTGAAGCTGTGCTTCGCGTAGGCGTAGACGGCCGACTGATCGACGATGCCGTCGTTGGCGATGGTGATCTCGCGCGTGTACTGCTCGGGCGTGGCGTGGCCGGGGATGATCGCGTTGTTGAGGCCGTCCATGCCCATCGAGATCGCGCCGCTGCGCTTGACGTTGGCCTTCTCCAGCAGCAGCACGCGCAGCGCCGGGTTGCGCTCCTTCGCCTTGATCGCCGCCATCGGGCCGGCCGTGCCGCCGCCCACCACCACCAGGTCGTAATCGTGTACTTCGGTGTTCATCGCGAGTTCCTCTGATGTCCGCCAGGTTTGCGGCGATCGACGCGCAGCCGGTACTGGAACGCATCGCCGCGGAAATACAGGTGTTCGTAGTCCACCGGCCGGCCCGCCTCGTCGTGCGTGAGCCGTTCGATGCGCAGCACCGGGCTGCCGTCCTCCACGCGCAGCGCCGCGACGATGTCGTCGTCGGCGAGGATCGCGTCGATCGACAGGTCCGCATGGCCGAGCGGCACGCCGCAGTCGTTCTCGAGGATCAGGAAGATGTCGCGCGTGGCGAGATCCGCGTTCGCGAGCCGCTTGCCGAGCGCCTCGGGTACCCAGGTCACCTCCAGCGATACCGGCTCGCGGTTCAGCAGCCGCACGCGGTGGATCTCGGTCACGCTCGCGCCCTCGGGCAGGCCGAGCTTCGCGGCCACCTGACGGTCCGCCTTGACGGTCCGGAGGCTGCGCAGCTGGTTCACGATCTCGTAGCCCATCGACGACATCGCCTCGGCGAAACCCTGCAGCGACGCCACGTTCTGGAATGCCTTCGGCTTCGAGACGAAGGTGCCCTTGCCGTGCAGGCGGAACACCAGCCCCTCCTTCTGCAGGTCGCCGAGCGCCTGGCGCACGGTGATGCGGCTCACGCCGTACATCGCGCAGAGCTCGTGCTCGGACGGCATCCTGCTGTGCGGCACATAGCTGCCGTCGAGGATGCGCGCGCGCAGCGCGTCCTTGATCTGCTGGTAGAGCGGCTGCGGGTGCAGCGCGAGGAGTTGGGCTTTCGACATGGCAACTTGTCATGACAAGACATGACGAGTGTAGGGGGCGGCCGTTGTGCGCCAAACCAAGCGATTCTGCTAAGGATTTTCGGTTTGCGAGGGGTGGGGAGGTTGCGTCGAAAATGATGCTGGAACGGAGGTGCGCGCGGCGCTGCGGAGCTAGCGGTCACGCTGATGCAGCCGAGATGCCCGCTTCGTGAAGGCGATCGAGCGCGATTATGTTCCGTGTCCGGTGTTACCGGGACAGCCAACAGGCGAGCGTGAATCTCCGGTTGTGAATTTGCATTTTTTAAATATACTAAATACTTCTCTTGGACCTGGAGAGAGATAAAAAATGACAAGTCCGATTAATGCGTCTTACGACGCAGGCAGGCAACACCCCGGGGCCGCAGTATCAACCGCCTTGGGACTTTAATACCGTCGACACCAACACCGGCGTGGGTGGCGAATATATCTATATCGGTTATCAATACGGCGACAGTGATCCTGTCACGTCACTCAATTTCGTTGCGTACGATCATGCCCAATCCAATCCGCCGTCTGGCTGGAACTGGAGCTCGCAGGACCTGAAGGCGGGTGCGGGCGGAAAGTACATCTACATGACCTGGAAGAACGGTGAGGCGGGCAAAAAGCCGATCACCGCGATCATGCTGCTGGTGATTAACAGTTCTTCGCCGCCCCCGATCGAAGGTTATATCTCGATTCATCAGGATTTGAATCAAGGGGCTGGCGGCCCTTACATCTGGCCGTATTACAGTACCGTCGTGTCGATGAGTGCGAAGGAAGAGCAGGTAATCCGCAAGGGTTAACCGGTTGAACTCGACGGCTGAGTTCGATTATGCGGCAAACTGATGCTTGAGTTTGCCGCATTCGCCACTTCTCCGTTCTTATTTGCGCTTTACATCGAGGCCGGGGCTGGTCCGGCCGCTGTCGTCGCCAATTGGCGTGTGCAGGTCGCGCGCATCTGCCATGTCTTCCATGCGTTCGCCTGCTCCACTCAGCCGGATGTCGGACTGCCACGTGCCGCGCTACGCCAGAGCGGAGGGACGCTGCCGGTAGCCGGCGCCCGTATGCGTGGCCGGCAGCGTCGGCCCGGCGCCGAACAGCTTCTCGCGCAGCGTGCCCTCGGCGTATTCGGTCTTGTAGCGGCCGCGTGATTGCAGCTCCGGGATCACGAGATCGATGAAGTCCTCGTAGCTCTCGGGCGTGACGGTACGGGCGAGGTTGAAGCCATCGATGTCGGTGTCGTCGATCCAGCCGGTCAGCGCGTCGGCCACCTGCACGGGGTCGCCGACGATGGTCGCGTAGCGGCCGCCGAGCGCCATCTGGCCGAGCAGGTCGCGCACGGTCATGCCGCGCCGGCCGTCGGTCACGCGCTGCACCGACGATTCGATGCCGCGCGGCTTGCTGCCGTCGGCCGGCGTGATCTCGTCGTCGAGGTCGAAGGCCGCGTAGTCCACGCCGGTGCCGGCCGCGAAATGCGCGAGGCCGGCCTCGGGGCTCGCGTGGCGCGCGTACTCGGCATGCTTGTCGCGCGCCTCGGCCTCGGTGCGGCCGACGATCACCGTCACGCCCATGAAGATCTTCAGGCCAGCCGGGTCGCGGCCCGCCTCGGCGGCCTGCCGGCGCAGCGCGGCCACCAGCTGGCGCGTGCCCTCGCGGCTGCCGCTCGACACGAACACGCATTCGGCGTGACGCGCCGCGAACGTCTGGCCGCGCCCCGACGAGCCGGCCTGGAACAGCACCGGCGTGCGCTGCGGCGACGGCTCGGCCAGGTGGTAGCCGTCCATCTCGTAGAAGCGGCCGCGATGCGCGATGCGATGCACCTTGGCCGGATCGGCGAACACGCGCGCGGCCCGGTCGCGCCGCACGGCGCCGTCTTCCCAGCTGCCTTCCCAGAGCTTGTAGGCCACTTCGAGGTATTCGTCGGCGCGATCGTAGCGTTCGTCGTGGGCGATCTGGCCGGTCAGGCCCATCGCGCGCGCGGCGCTGTCGAGGTAGCCGGTCACGATGTTCCAGCCGATCCGGCCGCCGCTCAGGTGGTCGAGCGTCGAGAAGCGGCGCGCGAGCAGGTAGGGCGCCTCGTAGGTCAGGTTGACGGTGATGCCGAAGCCGAGATGGCGCGTGGTGGCGGCCATCGCCGAGACCAGCAGCATCGGATCGTTGACGGGCAGCTGGATCGACTCGCGCAGCGTGAGGTCGAGCGACTGGCCGTACACGTCGTAGACGCCGACGATGTCGGCGATGAACAGGCCGTCGAACAGCCCGCGTTCGAGCAGGCGCGCGAGATCGGTCCAGTAGGCGAGCGTGTGATAGTCGGCCGAGCGGTCGCGCGGGTGCGTCCAGAGGCCGTGATTGATGTGGCCGACGCAGTTCATGTTGAACGCGTTCAGGCGGATCGGCTTGCGGGTCGTCATCGTGGGGGCGGCGCGCCGGAGCGGGTGGTCGAAACCGGTCAGCGTGGCATGCGGGTGGAGCGGGCGGCAACGAAGGAATTGTGATTTGCTTTTGCACGAACCATCGATGCCGCCCGCCAGGGCGGCGGTGAATGCCGCTCAGCGCGTGTCGCGCTCGGGCGGATCGGTGCGCATCGGATCGTCGCGAAAGCGGGCGTAGATGTCGGAATCCCTGAATCGCTCCAGCCGGATCGTCGCATTGCCGAACAGCCCGGTGCTCGCCCAGTCCGCCAGCGCCAGTGGCGGGTAGCCCTTGACGCGATGCGACGGGTACGCGAAACCATCGGGCCGTTCGGCCGGCGGCACCATCAGCATCGCCTCGCGCAACTGCAAGCCGAACCATTGGCAGGCTTCGTGATGGCGTTCGGAGATGATGTCGTGGAAGCCGAGCCGGCTGCTGTGATCCTCGCCGAGATTCCAGAGCCGCAACGGCCGGGCGAACCGGATCGACTTATCACGCTGGCATCTTTCCTCAGGAAAATTCCTCGCTTAGTTTTCCCGCCCCCCGATGCTAACGTGGCGCGCCACCGGGTCGGCACGATCGGCTCGATCCTGGCCCGGCATGACCACCGCCTACGGAATCTCCAATGAAAAAGACTTTGCTCGCCGCCTCGCTCGCCTCGCTCGCCAGCTTCACCGCGCTGTTCCCCGCGCTCGCCCACGCCGATCGCCTCGACGACATCAAGAAGGCCGGCGTGCTGCGCGTGGCCACCTTCGACAGCAACCCGCCGTTCGGCTTCGTCGACCCGGCCACCAACCACACGGTGGGCCTCGACGTCGATTACGCGAAGGCGCTGGCCGACAAGCTCGGCGTCAAGCTCGAACTGCAGTCGACCAACCCGGCGAACCGGATTCCGTTCCTGACCTCGAAGAAGGTCGATCTCGTACTCGCGAACTTCACGATCACCGACGAGCGCGCCAAGCAGGTCGATTTCAGCATTCCGTATTTCTCGTCGGGCCAGCAGTTCCTCGCGAAGAAGGGCGTGCTGACCTCGAAGGACCAGCTCAACAGCTTCCGGATCGGCGCCGACAAGGGCACCACCAACGAGATCGCGGTGCGCGAGCAGTTCCCGAAGGCGACCATCGTGGCCTATGACGACACGCCGTTCGCGTTCGCCGCGCTGCGCGCCGGCAACGTGCAGGCGATCACGCAGGACGGCCCGAAGCTGGTCGGCCTGCTCGCCAACGTGCCCGACAAGCAGAAGTACGAGATCCCGCCGTTCACGATCACCAACGACTACATGGGCGTGGGCATTCCGAAGGGCGAGCCGCGCCTGGTGTCGTTCGTCAACGACACGCTGAAGGGGCTGGAGGCGAACGGCACGGCCACCACGATCTACAACCGCTGGTTCGGGCCGACCACCAAGACACCGCTCGCGCGGACCTTCAAGATCGGCGACAAGACCTGAGCGGCGCGCGCCATCGGCTGCACACGATGATCGACAGCTTCCTGGCGCCGAAATACCTGCTGTGGCTCTGGCAGGGTTTCGGCGTGACCATCGGGCTCACGCTCGCCGCGGCGGTGTCGTCGACGTTCGCGGGCGTCTCGCTCGCGCTCGCCGGCCGCTCGCGCTGGCGCGCGGCCCGCTTCCTGGTGCGTGCCTACATCGGCGCGTTTCGCAACACCCCGTTGCTCGTGCAACTATTCTTCTGGTACTTCGGCGCGGCCACGCTGCTGCCCGACGCGGCGATCGGCTGGCTCAACGCGCAACACGAACTGGCGACGCCGCTGGGCGCGCTGCGCTGGCCGTCGTTCGAATTCGTGGCGGGCTGGCTCGGCCTGACCTGCTATTCGGCCGCGTTCATCGCGGGCGAATTCGAAGCCGGCATCGCGGGCGTGCGCGAGGGCCAGTGGCAGGCCGGCGCCGCGCTCGGCCTCACGCGCCTGCAGGCGTTTCGCCATATCGTGCTGCCGCAGGCGGTGCGGATCGCGCTGCCGCCGCTGTTCGGCCAGTACATGAACCTCGTGAAGAATTCCTCGCTGACGATGGCGATCGGCCTGGCCGAGTTGTCCTATGCGTCGCGGCAGGTGGAGACCGAATCGTTCCGCACCTTCGAGGCGTTCGGCGTGGCCACGGTGCTCTACATCGCGGCGATCGCGGTGATCGAGGCGGCGCTGCATGCGATACGCCATGCCGGCGCGGCCGGCCAGGGAGCGCGCCGATGATGCCGTGGGACGTATTCACGGGCAACCTGCGCTATCTGCTGATCGGCGCGTTTCCGGACGGCCCGCTCGGCGGCGCGGCGCTGACGCTGGTGCTGGCGGTGGCCTCGGCGCTGGCCTCGGGCGTGATCGGCTTCGCGGCCGGCGTGGCGCTGGCGATGGCGGGCCGCGCCACGCGCGTGGCGCTGCTGGTGGTGATCGGCCTGTTCCGCGCGATTCCGGTGCTGATGCTGATCTTCTGGACGTACTTCCTGCTGCCGATCCTGTTCGACGTGGACGTGCCGGGGCTGGTGGCGGTGGTCTGCGCGCTGTCGCTGATCGGCGGCGCCTATCTCGCGCATTCGGTGCAGGCCGGCATCGCGGCGGTGGGCGACGCGCAGTGGCAGGCCGGGCTGTCGCTCGGGCTCACGCGCTGGCAGACGCTGCGCGAGGTGGTGCTGCCGCAGGCGGTGCGGATCATGGCGCCGTCGTTCGTCAACCAGTGGGTGTCGCTGGTGAAGGACACCTCGCTCGCCTATATCGTCGGCGTCAACGAACTCTCGTTCGTGGCCACCCAGGTCAACAACCGGCTGATGGTGTATCCGATCCCGGTGTTCCTGTTCGTCGCGCTGCTGTATCTGGTGCTGTGCTCGGCGCTGGACCGGATCGCGATGGCGTGGTTCGTGCGCCCGCGCAGCGCCGCGCCGGAAGCGGTGGACCGGCCGGCCGCCGCGGTCTGAGCACGGCGCCGCAGTCTGAGTACGCCGGCGCCGACGCCGCGTCAGGCGTCGGTCAGCAGGGCGCCGTCGGGGAACTGCGCGCAGACGAATTCGACGAACGCGCGCACCTTCGGGCTCGGCAGCCGGCGCGAGGTGTGCAGCACCCACAGCTCGACCTCGGCGCCGTGCGCGCCCCATTCCACGAGCTGCCCGGCGGCCAGCGCGGCGGCCACGATCGAGCGCGGCAGCAGCGCGACGCCGGCGCCGGCGATGGCCGCGTCGCGCACCATCAGCAGCGACGACAGCCGCAGCCGCGGCACCGGTTCGATCACGAGCCGGCCCGCGTCCAGGGGCCAGGTCTCGCCCTCGCGGGTGGCCATCACCACGGCCGGCACGGCCACCGGCGCGGCGCCGTGGCCGTCCGCCGCCGCCACGGGGCGGGCAACCGACGGCGCGGCCACCACCACCATCCGGTCGCGCACGAAGCAGCGGCCGACCAGGTTCGAATCGGCGCGCGGGTTCGGGCGGATCGCCACGTCGAAGCGCTCGTCGATCATGTCGACCACGCGGTCCTCGGCCACGGCCTCGATCCGCACCTCCGGGTAGGCGGCCGCGAAGCCGGCCGCGAGCCGCCCGAGCGCGATCTGCGAGAACAGCAGCGGCGCGGCGATCCGCAACAGCCCGCGCGGCGCGGCGAGCCCCTCGCGCGCGGCGGCCACGGCGTCGGCCACCTCGTGCATCGGCCCCTCGGTGCGCGAGGCCAGCAGCTCGCCGGCCTCGGTCAGTACCAGCCCCTGCGCGCCGCGTTCGAGCAGCCGCACGCCCATCGCGCGTTCGAGTTCCGCCACGCGGCGCGACAGCGTCGCCTTCGACCGGCCGCTCGCGCGGCTCGCCCGGCCGTAGCCGCCGTGCGCGGCCACCAGATTGAAATCGGCCAGCGCGTTCAGGTCCATTTCCGTTCCATTTTCGAGACAGGGCGTTCGAATTGTAGCGGCTGTGTTTCTGATTCGATACGGCCTATCGTGAGGGCTCCCCTGACATCGAAGGAGCAACCCCATGAATGCCAACCGTGCCCTCGTCCTGAACGGCTATGGCGACGCATCGAACACGCGGCTCGAAACCATCGCGAAGCCGGCGCCCGCGCCGGGCGAGGTGCTGGTGCGCGTCGCCGCGGCCGGCATCAACGGCCTCGACTGGAAGATCCGCGAAGGCCATGTGCGCGATGCGTTTCCGCTGGCGCTGCCGACCGTGCTCGGCATCGAACTGGCCGGCGTGGTGGAGGCGGTGGGCGAGGGCGTGACGCGCTTCGCGCCCGGCGATCGCGTGGCGGGCGGCCTGGGCCGCGTCGGCGCCTATGCGGACTACGTGGCGGTGGACGCGGCGAAGCTGGCGCGCGTGCCGGACGGGATCGACGAGGTGCAGGCCGCCGCGCTGCCGGTGGCGGCGATCTCGGCCTGGCAGAGCCTGCATGCGGCCGGGCCGCTCGTGCCGGGCGCGCGCGTGCTGATCCACGGCGCGGCGGGCGGGCTGGGCGGCTTCGCGGTGCAGTTCGCGAAAGAGGCCGGCGCGTTCGTGATCGCGACCGCGCGCGGGCGCTATGCGGACGAGGTGCGCGCGCTCGGCGCCGATCAGGTGATCGACTACGAGACGCAGCGTTTCGAGGCGGAAGTGGCCGACGTCGACCTGGTGCTCGACTACGTGGGCGGCGAGGTGCTGGAGCGTTCGTGGCAGGTGCTGGCGCCAGAGGGCTGCGTGGTCGGCACGACCTCGCCGGAGATCCTCGCGCGCACGCCGGCGGGGCGCCGCGGGCTCTGGTTCATGGTGACGCCCGATGCCGAGCGGCTCGAACGGATCCTCGCGGACGTCGCGCAAGGGCGGCTGGTGTCGCGCGTGACCGAGGTGGTGGCGCCGGACCAGCTGGCCGAGACGATCGAGCGCCACCGCGTCTCGGCGCACCGGGGCAAGCGCGTCGTCGATTTCCGGCGTTGAGCGCGGCGGGCGGCGCGTGAAGCGAGGCGGGCGCGGTGCCTCGCGCCGCCGCTCGAGCCGTCCACGGCCCGACGGGCGGCGCCGGCGCGTCAGCCCTCGACGTCGCGGATCACCTCGTTCGCGGCCTTCACGACCGCCTCCACGGTGATGCCGAACTTCTCGTAGACGTCCTGCACCTTGCCCGATTCGCCGAAGCCGTGCATGCCGACGAAGCGCCCCTGCGGCCCGAGATAGCGTTCCCAGCCGAGTTCGACGGCGGCCTCCACGGCCACGCGCGCCGGCGTGTCGCCGAGCACCGCGCGCCGGTAAGCGGCGTCCTGTTCCTCGAACAGCAGCCGGCACGGCATCGACACCACGGCGGTCGGCACGCCGTCCTGCTGCAGGCGTTCGCGCGCCTGCACGGCCAGATGCAGCTCCGAGCCGGTGGCCAGCAGCGTGAGCCGGCGCGGGCCGCCCTCGGCCTCGTGCAGCACGTAGGCGCCGCGCGCGGAGCGGTTCTCGGTGCCGCCTTCCTTGCGCAGCAGCGGCACCGGCTGGCGCGACAGCGCGATCAGCGCGGCGCGGCGCGGCTGGTCGAGGATCAGCTCCCAGCATTCGGCCGTCTCCACCGGGTCGCCGGGGCGATAGACGCCGAGGTGCGGGATCGCGCGCAGCGCGGCCAGATGCTCGACCGGCTGGTGCGTCGGGCCGTCCTCGCCGAGCCCGATCGAATCGTGCGTCATCACGAAGATGGTGCGGATCTGCATCATCGCCGCGAGCCGGATCGCCGGGCGGCAATAGTCGGAGAAGCAGAGGAAGGTGCCGCCGTAGGGGATCAGGCCGCCGTGCAGCGCGATGCCGTTCATGGCGGCGGCCATGCCGTGCTCGCGCACGCCGTAGTGGACGTAGGCGCCGTCGTAGTGACCGGGGCTGATCTCGGTCTGGTGCTTCGTCTTGGTGTTGTTCGAGGGCGTCAGGTCGGCCGAGCCGCCGAGCAGTTCGGGAATCGCGTCGAACAGGTGGTCGAGCACGGTGCCGCTGGCCTTGCGCGTGGCCATCTCGTCGCCGCTCGCCGTGAACGCGTCTCGCGCGGCGGCGATCGCGGCCTTCCAGTCGGGCGGCAGCCGGCCGTCATTGCGCCGCTCGAATTCCTCGCGCAGCGCATCGGGCGCCTGCTTCACGCGGTCGGCCCAGGCGAGCCGCGCCTCGCGCCCCTTCGCGCCGATCTCGCGCCATTCCTTCAGCAGCGGCGCGGGGATCTCGAACGGCGGCGAATGCCAGCCCAGCAGCTCGCGCGCGCCGGCGATTTCTTCTTCGCCGGGCGCGTCGCTGTGCGCCTTCTGGGTGCCGGCGCGGGTCGGGAAGCCGAAGCCGATGATGGTGCGGCAGGCGATCAGCGTCGGCTGGCCGCTCGATTCGCGCGCGGTGACGATCGCGCCGTGGATCGCGTCGGTGTCGTGGCCGTCGATCTCGAGCACGCGCCAGCCCGAGGCGCGAAAGCGCTCGATCTCGTTGTCGGAGACGGCCAGTTTGGTCGGGCCGTCGATCGAGATCGAATTGTTGTCCCAGAACGCGATCAGCTTGTCGAGCTTCAGGTGGCCGGCCAGCGAGATCGCCTCCTGGCTGATGCCTTCCATCAGGCAGCCGTCGCCGAGGAACACGTAAGTGAAATGGTCGACCAGCTCGTTGCCGAATCGCGCGTTCAGGATCCGCTCGGCGAGCGCCATGCCGACCGATTCGGCGATGCCCTGGCCGAGCGGCCCGGTGGTCAGCTCGATGCCGTCCGCGTGGCGGTACTCGGGGTGGCCCGGCGTCTTGCTGCCCACCTGCCGGAACTGCTTGAGCTGATCGAGCGTCATGTCGGCGTAGCCGGTCAGGTAGAGCAGGCTGTAGAGCAGCATCGAGCCATGGCCGTTCGACAGCACGAAGCGGTCGCGATCGATCCAGTGCGGATCGGCCGCGTCGAAGCGCATGAAATCGCGGAACAGGACGGTGGCGATGTCGGCCATGCCCATCGGCGCGCCGGGGTGGCCGCTGTTGGCTTTCTGGACCGCGTCCATCGACAGGAAGCGGATGCAGTTCGCCATCTCGCGCAGGTGCGGATCGCGCGGGGCGGGGACGCTCTTCGGGGTGGAAGTCATTCGATGGCCCTCATGGGATGGGTGGCGGGGGGCGCGGTGGCCTGAGGTCGGTCCACGCTATCACGGGCGGCGCGGCGGTGGGTCGAGGCCGGGCCGGTCGCGGCGTCGAGCAATGGCGCGTGAGGCGCCGCGCGCGCGGCCGACGCGGCCGTGCTCATGCGGATGTTCCGCAAGCGTCGTGCCCGGCGCGCGGTGCCCGCTGCCGCCCGGTCGAGCACCGGAGCACGATGGCCGCGAAGGGCTTCGCTGCATCCCGGCACGCCGCCCGCCGGCGGTGCCGCGCCGTGCAGCGCGCGGGCCGCGTTCGGGGTATCTCCGCGCTCGCCGCGCGGGCGATCCCGGTAGAATCGGAACGTCCTCCATCCCCGCCGGCCGCCGCCGGTTCCGCTCGTGACGACCACCCTTGAACAACTGAAAGCCGGCGAACTCGCGGGCGCCCGGCACCTGAAACTCGCCGGCGGCCTGACCGAATTCCCGCGCGAGATCTTCGAGCTGGCCGACACGCTGGAAGTGCTCGACCTGTCCGGCAACGCGCTCGGCACGCTGCCCGACGACCTGCCGCGGCTCGCGAAGCTGCGCGTGCTGTTCGCCTCGAACAACCCGTTTACCGAACTGCCGGCCGTGCTCGGCGAGTGCGAACAACTGAGCATGGTGGGCTTCAAGGCGAACCGGATTCGCGAGGTGCCGGGCGCCGCGCTGCCGCCGCGGCTGCGCTGGCTGATCCTGACCGACAACGAGATCGCGGCGCTGCCGCCCGAACTCGGCCGCTGCGCCGAGCTGCAGAAGCTGATGCTGGCCGGCAACCGCCTGAGCGCGCTACCCGACGAGATGGCGGCCTGCACGCGGCTCGAACTGGTGCGGCTGGCCGCGAACCGGTTCGAGGCGTTGCCCGAGTGGCTGCTGCGGCTGCCGCGCCTGGCCTGGCTCGCCTACGCGGGCAATCCGTGCGCCGCCGCGGCCGAGGCCGACGCGGCGGCCGACAGCGCGGTCGGCGAGATCGACTGGGCCACGCTCGCGCTGGGCCAGAAGCTCGGCGAGGGCGCCTCGGGCGTGATCTATCGCGCGATCCGGCTGTCGGCCGATCACCACCCGCAGCAGGCGGTGGCCGTGAAGCTGTTCAAGGGGGCGGTGACGAGCGACGGCCTGCCCGATCGCGAAATGGCCGCCTGCCTGCATGCGGGCGCGCAGCCGAACCTGATCGGCGCGCTCGGCAAGCTGAAGGGCCACCCGATCGGCGAGCAGGGGCTGGTGATGCCGCTGATCGAGCACGACTTCGAGGTGCTGGCGGCGCCGCCGAGCTTCGACAGCTGCACGCGCGACGTCTATCCGGACGACCGTCGCTTCGATCTGGGCGCGACGCTGCGGATCGCGCACGGCATCGCGTCGGCCGCCGCGCACCTGCACCGGCGCGGCATCCTGCATGGCGATCTCTACGCGCACAACATCCTGCACGACGGTGCCGGCCACGCGCTGCTCGGCGATTTCGGCGCCGCCTCGCTGGTCGGCTCGCATGACGCGGCGCTTGGCTTCGCGCTGCAGCGCATCGAGGTGCGTGCGTTCGGCTGCCTGCTGGAGGAACTGCTCGAGCGCACCGAGGCGCACCGCTCGGCCGCGCTCGACGCGCTGGCCGCGTTGACGGCGGCCTGCCTGAGCCCCGATCCCGGCAGCCGCCCCGGCTTCGAGGCGATCGTCGAACGGCTGGGCCCGCATCTGGCGCGATAGCGTGCCAAGGTGCGATAGCGCGCGCTACAGCTTGCCGGGGCCGCGCGGATCGGGCACGAAGCCGTCGCGGTTCGGCATCCTCACTTGCGGCAGCGTGGTCGCGTCGAGCGTCGCGCCGTCCGGCACGATGCCGTTGCGGTTGAGCAGGAACGCGCTGACGGCATAGACGTCGTCGGCGCTCAGCGAGCCCGGCGCGTTGTACGGCATCGCGCGGCGGATGTAGTCGAACAGCGTGGTCGCATAGGGCCAGTAGCTGCCCACCGTCTTCTTCGGCTTGTTGTCCGCGAGCGTGCCGATGCCGCCGACCAGCGCGTCGCCGGCGCCGCCTTCGCCCTTCGCGCCATGGCACATCGCGCATTTCTGCGCGTATACCTGGCCGCCGTGCGCGACGCTGCCCGAGCCCGGCGGCAGGCCCCGGCCGTCCGGCGCGACGTCGATGTTCCAGGCCGCCAGCGAAGCCTCCGTGACGGGCTGGCCGAGCCCGTATCGACGCGGCGCGGCCGGCGTGGCGGTGGTGGTGTCGGCGGCGGCATGAGCGGCGGCTGCGGCGGCGGACGTGCCGGCGGCGCCGTTCGTGCAGCCGAGATCGACTACCGCGGCGCAGGCCGCGAGCCCGGCGAGCACGGCGGCGAACCGCGGCCGCCTCCGGTCGCGGCTGGCCGCCTGCCGCGCGGGCGTGGATACGCGCTGGCCATCGTCATGGCCGCGTTCAGGTTCGATCCGTTCAGGCATTGCGCACCTCCCCGGTTGCGTCCACGCGCCAGTTCTGGATGCCGTTGTAGTGATATTCGGAATTCAAGCCGCGCGCGGCCACCAGCGCCTCGCGCGTGGGCTGCACGTAGCCGGTCTCGTCGATCGCGCGGCTCTGCAGGTTCGCCGGGCCGCCGTCCCAGGTCCAGTCGGCCTCGAAGCGCGTCAGCGCGCGATCGTGCGGCGCACCCGCCAGGCGCGCCTCGCGCCAGCTGCGGCCGCCGTCGGTGGAGACCTCGACGCGGCGGATCCGTCCGCGCCCCGACCACGCGTAGCCGCTCAGCGCGTAGTAGCCGCGCGCGGCCAGCTTGTGGCCCGCCGAGGGCCGCGTGATCACCGACTTCGCATCCATCTCGAACACGAACTGCCGCGCGCAGCCGTTCGGCAGCAGCGTGGTGTATTTCGAGGTTTCCTCGCGCGTCATCTCGGGCGCCGCGATCAGCTTCAGGCGCCGCAGCCACTTGACGTGGGTGTTGCCCTCGAAGCCGGGCACGATCAGCCGCAGCGGGTAGCCGTTCTCGGGGCGCAGCCGCTCGCCGTTCTGCGCGTAGACCACCAGCGCGCGTTCGAGGATCCGGTCGAGCGGCAGGCTGCGCGTCATCGCGGCGCCGTCCGCGCCTTCGGCCAGCAGCCAGTGCGCGGCCGGATCGACGCCGGACTGGTCGAGCAGCGTGGCGAGCCGCACGCCGGTCCACTCGCAGCACGACAGCAGGCCGTGCGTGTATTGCACCGGCTGGCCGCTCGGGCCGGCCCATTCGCTGCGCGTGTTGCCCGAGCATTCGAGGAAGTGGATGCGCGTCTCGGACGGGAAGCGCAGCAGGTCGTCCATCGTGTAGAGCCGCGCCTCGCGCACCAGGCCGTGGACCGCGAGCCGGTGCCGGTCGGGGTCGATCGCGGGCACGCCGGCGTGATGGCGCTCGTAGACGAGGCCGTTCGGCGTCAGCGTGCCGTGCAGTTCGGCGAGCGGCGTCATCGACGAGCCCGAGCCCGGCATCGCGGCCGGCCGCGCGCTGCGGCGGATCACGTCGGCCTCGTGCGGGCTCGGCTGGCCGTAGGGCGGCGAAAGCAATGCGGCGCCGGGCTCGCGGGTCCAGGGCGGGACCTCGAGCGGCGCGGCGGGGGCCAGCGTCGGCAGCAGCGTGGCGCCGACGCCGCCGGCCGCGTTGGCGGCGAGACGGCGCAGTGCGCCGCGGCGCGACGGCGAGGCGGGCGCCTGTGGGGGGCGTGAGTTTTCGATGGGCATGCGTCGCGTCTCCGGAGCGAGGCGGCGGCCGGCGCCGGTAGTCGCCGGCGCGACGGCCGGCTCGATGGCGAGTCCGGACCACGGGCGGCGACGGGCCAGCGCGGCAGCGGGATGGGGATCGGTGAATGTCGGGCTCGATTGTTGTTCAGCGGCGCGACGGCCGCAAACGAGGAATCGCGCTATGCAAACCGCGCCCGGTGCGAACGAAAAGACGGCGCAAGGCGCGCTGGTGTCCGTGGTCGATGGCGGGATCGCGCGCCGGTGGCGCGTGACGGCGCTGGAGGGGACCCGCGCGCCGGGGGCCGGGCGATCACGCGGGATGGGAGGCGGCGAATCGGTCGAGCAGTCGTCGTACCCGCCGCGTGTCGCGCATGCCGACGCCGCGGCCGCCGCCATGCTTCGACGCAAGACATGCCAACCGCCGGTAACGAACGAAAAGGGGCGGAAAGAAAATCGCTGGCGCGGGTCCGAGTGACCGAAGCCGCGCCGCGCGGCGCGCTTCGGGAAATCATGGATAGCCGAAGCGCGCATCAAGTTCGATGGTGGAAGCAGGTGGCCGGGCGATCGCAACGGGTCAGTGCCAGACTCGTCGTGCGCCGCGCGGGCCATGGATCACGGCGGTCCGGAACCATGACGGTCGGTCTCCGGCAGCCGGCAGGACACGCCAACGGGGGCGGGCGTCGCGGGGCCGGGAGCAAGGGCGGCAAGCATGCCGACTGCGCCGCGCGCATCTGCATCGATAACGACACGCTGTTCGCGAGAGACCGGGGGCCCTATGGTGAGCGCCCATGCCATGCCGGCCCGATCACGTGCCGATCGGGCCGTATCCGCTTTTGTCTTCGCCTGCGCCATGATCGCGCCGCGCGGATGCCGGTTGCCTCGCTTCGCACCGCCACGGTGCGGGTCATCGGCTGCGTCCCGCTCCGCATGCGCGGTGGCTGGGCGGCGCGCCGCCTCCGACCCCGAGCATGCCATCATGTTTCCCCGCTCCGATCATCGCGTGCCTGCCTCGTCCGGCCCCGTCGCGCGGCCTCGGAAACACGCGGCCCGCCATGCGGTCCGACAGGACGTCCAGGTCATGGCCACGCCCGCCGCGGCCCTTCCGCCCGCCGCCCCGCGTGATGCGCCGCGCCATGCCGTTTACCGGTCCGCCACTGCGCGCGCTTGTGGACTTTCGCGGCAATTTTCCACGATTTATCGTGCATGGCAGATTGCGCCGGGAATTGTTCGTTTCAGGAAATTCGGAAAAGTTTACAAGGTATTTCCCGGCACATCGAACATATACCTTTGGATATCTTTTCCGATCGTGAGGCTCACATATTATGAGCATTAAGAATGTTAAGCGAATCGACGGACGGCGGTAATAGTTGCAAAGGCAATTGCGGTTATTTTTTTATGGCAATTGCACGGCATTCCGGGTTTTCGTGATTCGGTGAATTATAAAATTCCCCTCGAGAGTCGGTTTTTTCTCGAATTCAAAGAACAGATGTCCGTGAGAGAGGGATCTGTGTCAATGAAGTTGTAACAGGCCGCGCCATGCGCATCGGCTGCCCATGCCATCGGCTGTTTCTTTCCTCGCTTGTCCCCCTGGAGCTATCCATGAATCGCGTTCAACACACCGGCATTCAGCATCCGACTCCGTTCTTCTCCGATACGGAGGGGTTGGAGCGGAAATCGAGAATCGACCGCTATCTCGACAAGAAGATGGAAGCCTGGCGCCAGTCGGTGCCATACGCCTCCCATATGAAAGACAAAACCATCAACATGAATTACTACCGGCGCACGCTGATCGAGCATGTCTGGCGGATTCGTCTTTCCCGAGTGAGCCAGTCGAAGGCGATCTATAAGATCGCCCAGATTTCGCCGGCCGCGGCACAGGAATACGCGCATTATCAGGCCGACGAGATGCTGCACGACAAGCTTTACATTCACGACTGCGAAGCCGCCGGCGTCTCGATGGAGGAGATCCTCAACACCGAGCCGTACCTCTCGACCAAGCTGTTCGAAGGCTATTTCTATTACACCCTCGAACACGAACACCCGATGGCGCCGGTGGTCTCGAACTACCTGGTCGAATACACGCAGGCCAAGCTGCAGCCGGACATCGTGAAGAACCTGAAGTCCACGCTCGGCCACGACCTGATCAAGGGCCAGGAGGCGCATCTGGTGGTGGACACCCGCGACGATCACTCGCTGGAGATGTGGAAGATCCTGAACCAGCTGATCCTCAGCGAGGACGACTACGAAGCAGTGTTCAAGTACATCGACGACGTGCAGGAGATCCTCGCGATGTTCTTCCGCGAGATCTACGAAGACACGGTGCTGAAGGCAACGGAGAAGACGGCGGCGTAAGCCGGTCCGGCCGGCCGGGCCACTGCCGGCTTTCGTGAGCGCGTGGCCGACCGCGAGCCTTGCCGCGGGCCGCGCCGGTGCCCGGAATGGATCCGCCATTCCGGCATTCCCTGTTTTTAATCCGATGGGAGAGGGTATGTATCTGCGTGTCGAACCGATCAAACAGTTGGGGCGGGATATGCGCGTTCCCGCCTCGAAGCCGGAAACGCAACGAGCGATTCTGGCCGCCACGCTCGCGGCGGGTACGTCGATCATCCATAACGATCTTCGCTGCCTCGAGACCGAAACCATGAAAACCGCGTGCCGCAAGCTCGGCGCGATCATCGAGGAGACCGACGCTTCGCTGGTGATCACCGGCGCGGGTGGCCGCTTCAGCACCGACATCCACGTGATCGACGCCAAGGGTTCCGGCCTGGTGTTCCGGACCATGATGGCGCTGAACTGCATGCGTGGCTTTCCCACCATCCTGACGGGCGATGCCACGCTGCGCCGCCGCGTGATGAAGCCGCTGTTCGATGCGCTGCATTCGCTGGGCGCGAGCTTCACGTTCCTCGGCGACGACGACAAGGCGCCCGTGATCAACTGGGGCAAGGCGCTCAAGGGCACGCGCTGCCAGCTGGCCGGCGACATCAGCTCGCAGTTCGTCACGGCGATCCTGATGGCCGCGCCGTTCGGCGAGCACAGCGTCGATATCGAAATGACCTCGCCGGTGCTGTCGAACTCGTACATCGCGCAGACGCTCGAGATCCTGCGCCTCGCCGGCATCGGCGTGGAGGCGAGCCCCGACTATTCCGCGTATCGTGTGCATCCCGGCGCCTACCAGCCGTTCGAGACCGAGATCAACGCCGACTTCACGTCGCTGTCGTATCTGCTGATGGCCTGCGTGCTGTTCCCGGGCCACTACCGGATCGCCGGCATCGACGCGGCCACGCTGCAGGGCGAGCAGTTGTTCGTGGAGATCGCCGAGGCGCTCGGCGCGACCATGCGCTACGAGGCCGGCCGCGTCCTGCACGTGGACAGCACCGCCGCCAGCCTGGACGGGCAGTTCGAATTCGACGTCAGCCACGGGCCGAACATCATCCCGACGCTGGTCGCGCTGAGCCTGTTCGTGAAGGGCAAGTTCACGGTGCGCGGCGGGGCGGTCACGCGCTTCCACAAGTCGTCTCGGATCGAGTCGATGGTGGCCGAGGTGCTGAAGCTCGGTGCGGACATCGAGATCCTGTACCACCCCGACGGCCACGTCGACGGCTTCGTCACGCGCGGCAGGGCGCGTTACGCCGGCGGCGTGTCGCTGAGCAGCCAGGGTGACCATCGCAACTTCATGTCGCTGTTCGTGGCGGCCCTGCGTTTCGACAAGGCCTGCAATCTCGACGGTTACAGCGACGTGACGTGCTCGTTTCCCGATTTTCTCGATCAGTTCCAAGCGCTTGGCGTCCAGAGTACGGCATCGGCGCATTACGTCGTCGAAGCCGCCGACGAATAAATCGGGCAGCCCATGTAGCCGCCCCGACGCTGGACGTGTTTCCGTTTGATCCACCTGGAGAGAGCAGTGGAAAAGCGATTCGAATTCGAGATGAATTGCGAGGGTGTCGTGCAGCACGACGACACTTCCCGATCGCGGCGCTCGCCGCAGCCGGCAGCGTCCACCGGGTTCAGGCCGACCCCGGGCCAGCGCAGCGAGTATCGGCAGGACGAGGCGGTGGAGCTGTCCAGCTACGACGTCCCCAAGCTGTCATCGCGACAGCAGCAGATTCTGGTCTGCATCATCCACGGCTACCAGAACAAGGCGATTGCCGATCTGCTCGGCATCGAGATCGTCACGGTCAAGATGCATATCGGCATCCTGTTCAAGAAGCTCGGCGTAACCAATCGAACCAGGGCCGCGGTACGGGGCATGGGGCTCATCACCAGCACGGCCGAGGTCGAGCCGGACTGGCTGGCCGTGAAGGAGGAGGCCTGACGCGCCACGCGTGCGCCGCCGGCGCACGCGCAAGCCGGCGCCGCGGGCCGTGCCGTTCGACGGCCCGCCATCGATCCCGGCCCGGCACCACGGGCCGCCCCGGCGGCTGCCGGCGGCCGGTCCCGGTGCTTCCATGTCCCCCATCCCCATGACAGCGAACCTCACGAGCGAACGCCCGGCCGCCTGCCTGCACGCGGCCGGGCGCTTGCTGCCCGAACTGCTGCCTGAACTGCTGCCTGAACGTCTCCCTGAACGTCTCCCTGAATTCCCACCTGGGTTTTTTTCCGAACGTCCCGTCTAATTTTTTAGTTTTTTGCCTGCCGTGATTCATCCGCCGTCGCGCCACGGGCCGCGTCTGCACCACGAGGCGGCGCGGCCCGTGCGCGTGATTCGAGCCGCGCGCCTCATTCGACTCGTCGCCTCACTGGACCCGGTAGCGCGCGACGGCCTCGGGATTCCAGTCGATGCCGTTGCCGGGCGTCTCGTTCGGGATCGCGTTGCCGTCGACGATGCGCATCGGCTCGCGCAGCACCAGGTCGGCATAGTCGTAGTACTGGAGCCAGTGCGCGGTGGGCGTGACGGCCATCAGGTGCGCGCTGATCTCCTGGTAGTTGTGGGTGCTGACCGACAGCGACGCGGCGTCGGCCAGCGCCGCGCCCTGCAGCCAGCGCGACACGCCGCCGATCTTCATCAGGTCGAACATCAGCAGGTCGGACGCGCCGGCGGCGATGCACTTGGCCAGCTCGTGGATGCCGAAGCAGTTCTCGCCCATCTGGATCGGCGTGGCGGCGGCGGCCGCCACGCGGGCGTGGCCGGCGTAGTCGTCCTGCCGGGTCGGCTCCTCGATCCAGCCCAGGCCGAGCTCGTCGAGCGCGCGGCAGCGGCGCACCGCCTCGTCCACCGTCAGGCCCTGGTTGTAGTCGATGCAGAGCATCGAGCGGTCGCCGAGCACCGCCTTCACGGCCCGCACCACCTCCAGGTCCTGCTCGAGCGTGATGTGGCCGATCTTGATCTTCATGGCGCGAAAGCCGCGCTCGACCGACTGCTCGGCCAGCCGGCAGCTGGCCTCGGCGCCGAGCATGCCGATGCTCGAGTAGGCCGGCACCGGCTGCGGCGTGCCGCCCAGCGCGCGCACCAGCGGGACGCCGAGCGCGCGCGCGTGCGCGTCCCACAGCGCCATCTCGATGCCGGCGATCGCCATGCTGACGAGCCCGGTGTTGCCGACCAGGTGGAACTGCGATTCGAGCGCGTCGCGCGTGTCGAGCGGCGCGAGCGGCTTGCCTTCGAGGCGCTCGCTGAGCTGCGTGATGAGCGTGGTCAGCGCCTTCAGCACCAGCGGCGTGAAGACGAACAGGTAGGCGTGGCCGCTCACGCCCTGGTCGGTATGCAGGTCGATCAGCACGAACGGCGCATCGGCGATCGTGCCGCTGGCGGTGCGGATCGGGTTCGACATCGGCAGGCGCACCGGGGTGGCCTTCAGCTCGCGAAACTTGAGGCTTGGCATCATCGATCATCTCCTGAGGGGGGCGGTAAGGCGTACCGCGACGGCGCGCGAGGGCGCGCGGCTACCACTGCGCGCAGACCACCACGAGCCCCGAGGTCACGAGCGCGATGCCCCAGCCCTCGATCGCCCCGAGCTTCTCGCGGAGGAAGCGGCGCGAAACCAGATAGCTGAACAGCACCTCGATCAGCCCCAGGGTGCGCACGTCGGTGGCGCCGTGCAGCGCCAGCGAGGTCAGCTCGCCGATGGTGGCGAGCGCGCCGACCGTGCCGACCATGGTCGAGAAGCGCCAGACGCGCAGGATCACGAGCAGCCCCGGACGATTGGTGGCGAGCAGGTAGCCGCCGAGCAGCACCGTCTGGATCGCCTGCGCCCACAGCACGCCCCAGGCACCGTTCAGCCAGGGCGTGACGTGCGGCTGGTGCAGCGCGGCGGCGCGATAGCCCACCGCCATCAGCGCGAACAGCGCGCCCGCGCCGAGCCCGTAGAGCGTCGAGCGGCCGAGCCAGCTGCCGGCCATGGCGGCGCGCTGCTCGCGGCGCGGAAACGTCAGCAGGGCCACGCCCGCCATCGCGATCAGCATGCCGAGGATCGAGTACTCGCCGGGCAGCTCGCCGAGGAACAGCAGCGAGAACAGCGCGACCTGCACCGGCTCGGTCTTCGAGTAGGTGACGGCCACCACGAAGTTGCAATGCCGGATCGCCATCAGCAGCAGCGCGGTGGCGCTCAGCTGCGCGACCGCGCCGAGCGTGAGCCAGCCGGCCCAGACCGGCGTCACGCCGGGCAGCGCGCCGCCGCCCAGGTGTTCGAGCAGCAGCAGCCAGACGAGCGCGCACGGCAGCCCGTAGAGGAATCGCACCAGCGTGGCGGGCAGCGTGCCGGCCTGTTCGGTCAGGCTGCGCTGCGCCGCATTGCGCACGGTGCGCCCGAAGGCGGCGCACAGCACGATGGGCACCCAGGCCCATTCCCACGGGGTCGATGAGAGCGTTGCCATGTCAGCTCGTCAGGGTGAGGGCGGCGCCGGCGGCGCGACGGGAGCGGAGGCGAGGCAAGACCGATGCCGCCCGCCCGGCGCGCGCCGCCGGAAACCGCGTCAATCCACTTTCTTCCAGACCGAGATCGGCACATCGCCGTTCGGACGGGCCACCACGCGATAACTCAATTCGTTACCGCGAATTTCGTAAGTCCGTTTCTGTGCCGCGCCTTCCCAATTCGGAAACGACGCATGCTGAATATGGAAAACCAGGGTATGCGCGGCCGGATCGATTTCGAGCGTGCCGAAATGCGTGCTCGAACCCATTACCGCGCCCTTGTATTCGGCGGCGGTGCCGGTCGCCTTGTCGCCGGTGCCGAAACGCTCGCGTTCCTGCTTGAAAATCTGCAGCGAATAACGGCCTTCGCCGTCGATCATCAGCAGCCCCGAGGGCGCCGCGCCATAATCGCGGCCGCGCGTGCCGTCGGGGTGTTCCACATCGGCCGCGACCAGCGTCCAGGTGCCGGCCAGCGCGGCCGTGGCGCCGTCGGCCATGGCGCGCAGCGGCATCGCGAGCGAGGCGCAGGCGAGCACGGCCAGCGCGCCGCGTGGCAACGACCATTCAGTTTTCTTGAGCATATGCGGGCTCCATAATGATTTCGGGTTCGGCATTATTCCGTTTCCATCACCAATCGATAAGCGCCGGCCGGTAAGGGCCGGTGGTGCGAATCGCAACCGGAATGGTAGCCAACCCGGCCCGTAAGAAATGCGATAATTCTTCATCGACTCTGTGGAAAAACTGAATCATGTCGCTGCCGAATCTCGATATGGATGTGATGCGCACATTACTGGTCGCGCATCAATTGGGCAGCCTGAATCGGGCGGCGGAACGGGTCGGGCGATCGCAATCGGCGATCAGCCAGCAGATCCGCAAGCTCGAGGAACAGGTCGGGCTGCCGCTGTTTCGCCGGCAGGGCCGCGGGCTCGTGCTGACCGAGGCGGGCGACGTGATTCTTTCCTACGCCAGGCGAATCCTCGACCTCAACGACGAGGCGATCCTCTCGGTGCGCGGCAGCGCGCTCGAAGGCAGCGTGCGCTTCGGGCTGCCCAGCGATTTCGCCGAAACCTGGCTGCCCGCCGTGCTCGGCGACTTCAAGAAAAGCCATCCGGCGGTGCGCGTGGAGATCGCCGTCGAGCCGAACCGGCTGCTGCTGGAGCGGCTCGACAAGGGCGAACTCGATCTCGCGCTCGCGATGGGCCATCCCACGCGCGCCGACGCGCAGCACATCGCCTCGCTGCCGATGGCCTGGATCGGGCCGAACCACGGCGCGGCGCCGCCGCGGCCCGACCGCCCGCTCGACCTCGCGCTCTACAACGCGCCGTGCCAGTTCCGCCGCGCCGGCGTGCAGGCGCTGGACGACGCCAAGATCCCGTGGCGCCTCGCCTACACCACGGCGAGCCTGCAGAGCCTGTGGGCCGGCGTGGAGGCGGGGCTCGGCATCACGCTGCGCACCGCCGCCGGGATTCCGCCCACGCTGCGCCGGCTCGGCGAGGCGGAGGGCCTGCCCGGGCTGCCGGCCGTCGAGCTGTGCCTGCACGACGGCCGGACCCGCATGTCGCCGGCGCTGGAGCAGCTGCGCCAGGTGGTGCTCGACAAGGCCCGCGTCCATCTGGCGGCCTGAACGGCGCGACACGCATCGCACGGCGGCGGCGCGAACAGAATCAACGCGAGGCGGCATCGCGGCAAGGCCCTCGCGTCAGGCGGCGCGAGCCGTGGGCGTGGCCGCCGCCGCGACGGCCGCGGCCACGGTCGGCATCACGCGTTCGTCGAAGATGTCCGGGACGATGCGTCCGGCCTCGAGCGCGGTGCCGTCCACGAGCCTGGCCAGCGCATGCGCGGCGGCCAGCTTCATCGCCTCCGAGAACTTCGCCGCGCCCACGTCCAGCACCCCGCGGAACAGGCCCGGGTAGGCCAGCCCGCCGTCGATCTGGTTGGGCAGGTCGCTGCGCCCGGTGGCCACGATCGCGTCGATGTCGTGCAGGTCGGCCGGCATGATTTCCGGCTGCGGGTTGGCGAGCGCGAAGATGATCGGGCGCCGCGCCATCAGCCGGATCTCGTCGGCCGTGACCACGCCCGGCCCCGACACGCCGAGGAACACGTCCGCGCCCGCCAGCACCTCGCGCAGCGAGCCGGTTTCCTGATCCGGGTTCGCGTGCCGGGCGAACCAGGCCTTCGCGTCGTTCAGGTCGGTGCGGCCGCGATGGATCGCGCCGGCGCGGTCACAGCCGATCAGCCGGCGCACGCCGAGGTTCAGGAACATCTTCGCGCAGCCGGTGCCGGCCGCGCCCGCGCCCACCATCACCACCTTGATGGTCTCGGCGCGCTTGCCCACCAGCTTCAGCGCGTTGACGAGCGCCGCGCCGGCCGAGATCGCGGTGGCGTGCTGGTCGTCGTGCATCACCGGGATCTCGAGCCGCTCGTGCAGGCGCGTCTCGATCTCGAAGCAGCGCGGCGCCGAGATGTCTTCCAGCATCACCGCGCCGAACGCCGGGGCGATCCGCTCGACGGTCTCGACGATCTGGTCGGGATCGGTGGTGGCCAGGCAGATCGGCACCGCGTTGAGGCCGGCGAAGCGGCGGAACACCAGCGCCTTGCCTTCCATCACCGGCAGCGCGGCGTGCGGGCCGACGTTGCCGATGCCCGACACGGCGGTGCCGTCGGTGACGATGGCGACCGTGTTCTGGCGGATGGTGTAGCGCCGGATCAGCGCCGGGTCGCGATGGATCGCGGCGGCCACGTGGGCGAAGCCGGGGGTATAGACGCGCGCGAGATCCTCGCGCGTGTCGATGCGAACCCGGCCGACGACTTCGAGCTTTCCGCCGAGATGGGCGTCGAAAGCCGGATGGGACAGATCTGCCATGAGCGTCTCCGACAAAGGGGAGCCAACCGCCGGACGGCCGCCGTCAGGCGGCGGCTGCCCGGACCGCCGGTACCGTCACTGGTACGTGATGTGAAAGCGTTCGTCCGATTCCTGCTCGATCGCCTCGACCGACTGCGCGAGCGAGGCGCGATCGACTTCCCAGAGCGCGTCCATCACGCAGATCGCGCGGTCCGAGTTCTCGAGCGTCGCGCCGGCCTTCACGTGCAGTTCGAGCACGTCGGGCGTGCGGCCGCCGGCGTCGTACTCGATCGAGGCCACCGTGCGGCCTTTCTGGCCGTACTTGCTGACGAACACCGTGGCGCGCTCGCCGTTCTCGGCGGCAGCGCGGCCCGCCTGCGCGACGCCGTCGACGAAGCCGTGGAAGCCGGCCAGCCCGGCCGCGTCGCGCAGCAGCAGCGAGCGCAGCCACAGTTCGAGCATCGACACGCCGGTGATCCGCTCGGTGCTGGCGTTGATCAGGCTGCCGCCCATGCGCGGATTGATCTCGATGATTTCCCAGCGGCGCCGCGCCTCCCAGTACTTCATCTCGACGTGATACGCGCCGTTGGTGAGCCCGATCCGGCTCAGGCACTCGGACACGAACGCGGCGCCTTCCCGCAGCGTGGCCTCGGGCAGGCTCACGGGCGGCGAGATCGACATGCTCTCCAGCGTGGTGCGCTGCAGGCGCTCGACGCGCGCCTTCTCGTGGACGCAGACCACGCGCGGGCGGTCCGCCGCCGCGATCTCGAAGCTGAACTCCGGCCCCTCGACGTACTCCTCGGCGAAGAAGCCGAACTTGCCCATGAAGATCGACGACAGCTTGCCGTCGTTGTGCATCTGCGCCTGCATCTCGGGCAGGTCGCGAAGGTCGTCGGGATGGGCCAGGATGAAGCAGCCGAACGAGGCCGCGCCGCGCACCGGCTTGACGAACCAGCGGCGCGACGGGTCCAGGTCGGGCACCGCCGCCCCGGTCTCGATCAGCTCGCAGGCCACCTCGCTGAGGCCCGCCTCGCGCAGGAAGGTGCGGCAGCGGAACTTGTCGAGCGCGAGCGCGAGCGATGCGGCGGATGCATCGCGCGCGCCGAGCGTGGCGTTCAGCTCGGCCATCAGCAGCCGGTAGCCCTCGAAGGTCGCGATGGCGGCGCGCAGCCGGTAGCCGGCCTGCTCGAAGTGCTGTGCCGCGGTCGTCACGTCGGCCGGCCGTAGCTCGGCCGAATCGGTCAGCTGCCAGCCGTCGAGGAACGCCTGGTTGCGCTCGAACACGGCCGTGTCGGCGGGCTTCGAACTGACCGCCACGAGCGCGAGATCGCGCGTGGCGAGCAGCGCCGCCAGCTCCTGCACGAACGAGTTGCCCTGATGCATCAGCAGGATCACGGCGTCTTTCATTGCGTCACCTCTTCGGCGTGCGGGGCGGCTTCCAGCGTCTTCTGGTAGGCCAGCAGCGCATCCACCAGCAGGCCGGCGCCGTCGCGGCACGGATCGACCACCGGCAGGCCGGTCTCGCGCGCCAGCGCGTCGGCCTGGGCGCGATACTCGGCGTCGCTGAGGCCCGCGCTGTTCACGCTGATCGCCACCACCTTGGCCGGCCGCTCGAACACCGTGAGCGCCTCGTTCAGATGGATCAGCTCGGGGATCGGCCGCAGCTTGGTGTCCCACACCTTGGTGCGTTCGAGGCCGAGCCGGTGGCAGAAGATCAGCGCATGCGGCAGCCCGCCGTGCAGCAGCGCCAGCGCGATGCCGCTCGCGCCGATGTGGTTCAGCGAGCCCTGGCCTTCGAGCACCACCCAGTCGTTGCCCTCGGCCGCGTCGAGCACCACCTTCTCGGCGGCGCCCGCCACGAAGTCGCTCGGGATGCAGTCCACCACGATGCCGGTGCCGGAGATCAGCATGCCGGTCTGGCCGGTGGCGGCGAAGCCGGTGCGGATGCCGCGCCGGTTCGCTTCCAGGCTGATTTCGAGCGCCGCGGTCTTCTTGCCGATGTTCGAATCGCTGCCGCAGGTGTGGGCCACGAAGCAGGGCAGCGCCAGCACGCGTGCCTTGTTCAGTTCGAGCGGCACCGGCTCCTTGGTTTCCCAGACCGTGATGCCGGCCTCGTCGATCGCGGCGGCCAGGTCCGGGTCCGAGCGCAGCCGGAAGTGGATGCAGTTGATGACGTGCAGGCCGCTGCGGATCGCGGTGAGCAGCGGCACCTTCCAGCCCGGCGGCAGCTGCGCCGAATGCAGCCCCTTGCCGATCAGCAGCACTTCGGGCTTGCCCGCGAGCGCTTCCTCGACGCTCGCGACCACCGGGATCTCGCCGCCGTAGCCGATCACGTCGCTCACGCGCTTGCCGGCCTGGGTGCTGTCGATCACGGCCAGCGCCGAGTCCGGCCGGTAGCGCAGGTAGGAAGCGGCCACCTTGCTGGTGAAGAGGCCGAAGCAGCCCTCGGCGAAGACGACGCATCGTTTGGCAAGCAGTTCGGCATGGGTAAGCGTTCGCATGGAAGTCTCCTGGTGAAAATCGACAGAGGCGGCTGAAACGGGAGTGGTGCTCAGTTCGTAGCGGGCGACGATCTCGCGGATCGAGGCGAGCACGTCGCGCTCGCTGGCGCCCTCGATCAGGAAGCGGCCGCCCTGCAGGTGCGTGTAGCCGCCGCCGGTATCGGTCAGCAGGTCGCCGGGCGCCGGGATCAGTTCGCGATAGAGGCCAGGCACGCGGCCCAGCAGCGAGCCCGCCGAGACCACCCGGCGCGGCAGCGGCGTGGGCCGCGGGATGGTCACCCAGCCGGCGCTGCGCGGCGGCGACACCACCGGCAGCGAGGGCGGCAGGTCGAGCGCGGCGTCCACCCACAGGCGGAACAGGTTGATGCCGAACGCGCGGTCGACCGTGTAGGGCACGTCGGCGCCGGGCACGCGCGCGCCGATCTCGAGGAACACCAGCTCGCCGTGGCGGCTGAACAGTTCGAGATGGAACGCCGAGCCGCGCAGGTCGAGCGCGCGCAGGCAGGCCAGCGCGAACGCGCGGCAGGCGCGGGCCAGCGGCGTGTCGGTCTGGATCACCGAGCCGAGCGGCACGCCGGCCTCGAAATCGAGGCAGGACGAGAGGTAGCGGCTCACGCTCAGGAACATGCAGCGGCCCGCGCGGTCGAGTACGCCGTCCACGTGCAGGATCTCGCCGTCGATGTATTCCTCGATCTCGTACTGATCGAGATCCAGCGTGGCGAGCGCGCCGCGCAGCGCGTCGATCGAGGCCAGCTTCTGCACGCCCTTGCTCGACGCGCCGCGAATCGGCTTGAGGATCAGCGGGAAGCCCAGCTCGCGCGCTTGCGCCTCGGTCTCGCCGGGCGTGGTGCAGGCGAACCAGCGCGGCACGCGCAGGTTGGCCGCCTGCAGGATCCGCTTCATCAGCGTCTTGTCGCGGAACCGGTCGACCTCGGCGCGGCTCTGGCCGGGAATGCCGAAGCGCTCGCGCATCGCCGCGGCCGGATCGAGCAGGTACTCCGAGAACGCCAGCAGGTGCGAGACCGGGCCGTGCTCGACGATCGCGCGCCTGACCTGCGCGGCGAGCGACTCGGTGTCGAGGAAATCGTCGACGCGATAGACGCGGGCCGGATCCTGGCCGAGCGGCAGCCCGCGGCTGCCTTCCTCGTCGCAGAGATAGCTGACCGCGTAGCGCGACGGGATGATTTCGTCATGCCGGCACAGCTCGTGATCCCACGGATGTCCGTTGCGGTATTGCGGCCAGCGATTCATCACGAGCAGGTGCGGTTTCATGGCGACCCCGTTACTGGTGGGTGGCGGGCTGGTGGGGCTGGGTGGCGTAGCCGCTCGACACCGTGTGCAGCGGCTGGTCGAGCGTGTGCTCACCCTGCTGCAGCGCGTAGAGCGAGTTGAACGCCTTCTCCGTGATCGGCATCGGCCAGGTGCCCGCCTCGCTCGTGACGAAGCGGCGCTGCTGCCCGCGCAGCAGATAGGTGCCGGCCTCGTTGTGCGCGGCGTGCGGGCCGTAGTAGATCGGCAGCGCGTCGGCGGCGCGGTAGGCCGGGATGAAGCAGCGGCGGTAGCGGTCCGAATGGTTCGGGTCGGAGCGGTGCAGCACGCGGCAGTGCAGGAACACGGCGCTGCCGGCGCGGCCCGCCGCGGTTTTTTCCACGCAGCCGGGCGGCAGCTTGTCGATGCCGACCTTGCCGCGGAAGAAGCCGTTCTCGGAGTGGTCGTAGATCTGCGCCTTGTGCGAACCGGCCAGCACGCGCAGGCAGCCGTTCGATTCGGACGCGTCGTCGAGGTAGACGAGGCAGGCGATCAGCTTCGAATTGGTGTGCGGGTAGTACGAGAAATCCTGGTGCCACTCCACCGGCGAGCCGACGCGCGGCCCCTTCATGTTGAGCTTGCTGTGGTGGAACACGATGTCGGGGCCGAGCAGCGACTCGAGATGATCGAGCAGGCGCGAGTTCTCCTGCACGGCACGGAACGCGGCGTGGCGCTTCGACGGTTGCCAGATGCGACGGATCACGGTGGGATCGCTCGGCTCGAGTTCGGCGACTTCGCGCAGATCGTTGGCCGAGGCGATGATCTCGTCGATGGCGGCCTGCATCGAGGCGACCGCCTCGGTGTCGAGCAGGTCGGGAATGACGAGGAATCCGTCGGCTTCGAACTGGGCGACCTGGGCGGGAGACAGGGGAAAGGACATGGCATTCTCGCTAAGTGGTTGAACACGGCGGTGGTCGGCTCGTGTGGTCCGGCGCTCCATGGAACCCATCGTATCGACCGCTATCGCGGGCGCACAGATAGACGAAGGTATGGCATGGGGCGAGGCGAGGGCGTGCGGAGGGAGGGGCGTCGCGAGCGGGAGGTCGCGGGGTGCTGCGATTCGTTTCGTCTCGATGCGTCTCGTGGAGACGGCGGAACGAATGCGGTTTTTATCGGCGCCTAGGCGCGATGCAAGCGGGAGTGTTGCCTGCGATGTTGCCCGATGTCGTGACGCAGGCGGTGCTGCGTGCCTCAGTCGGGCCGATCAGGCGAGCGGCGCGACGGCGTGGTGCCGTCGCGTTCGTGCGTGGAGGTCGAGCGCGCGGCGCATCAGGCACCGCGGCCTTGCGTCAGACGTTCGCGAACAGCGCGGCCAGCGCGATCGCGGCCGGCAGCGCCTGCACGAACAGGATGCGGCGGCTCGCGGTGGCCGCGCCGAACACGCCGGCCACGATCACGCAGATCAGGAAGAACAGCTTGAACGCGTGGCCGTGTTCGGCCGACACGAGCCCGGCGATCAGCCCCGCCGCGAGGAAGCCGTTGTAGAGCCCCTGGTTGGCGGCCAGCACGCGCGTCTGCTGCGCGAAGTCCGCCGTCAGGCCGAACACGCGGCGGCCCTTCGGCGTGGTCCACAGGAACATTTCGAGCACGACGATATAGACGTGGATGGCGGCGACGAGGCCGGTCAGCAGGTTGGCGATCATGGTTATCGGGTCTCGTGTTGTTCTGATGATTTTGATGGGTATCGGGATCGACGCGGCCGGCGATGCGGCGCGCCACGCAGCGTAACACGCCGGTCCGGCGCCGCCGCGCCGCTTGCGCACGTCCCGCGATAAGGATTCCCGGATCGCCTCGTTCGCGAACGCGCGTGCATTGCTTACACTCGGCGGCGACAGCCGCTCCGGCAGCGGCGCGCCGCCTTCGCCACGGCTTCGCGCCGCGACCCTGCGGAACCACCCAGCACGACGCAGGACCACCCATGACCCGACGCAGACAATTCCTCGCGCAACTCGGCACCTGGACCCTCACGGCGGCGGCGTGGCGCGACGGCTTCGCCGCTGCCGCCTCGCCATCGCAATCGCCATCACCTTCGCCCGACACGCCGCCGCCGGCCTTCGATTTCAGCCCCGCACAGCGCGGGCGGATTCGCGCGCCCGCCGATCCGGCCGCGCGGGCCGCGCTCGCCGCGTCCGGCTACCGGCTCGTCACGCCCGGCGCGCTGACGGTGGCCGTGTCGCCGTTCGCGCCGCCGATCGCCACCTATGCGAGCGACGCGCGCACGCTGGTCGGCTCGGACCCGGACCATGCGCACCTGCTCGCCGACGCGCTGGGCCTGACGCTCGCGCCGGTGGTGGTGGCGTGGCCCGACTGGCCGCTCGGGCTCGCGTCGGGCAAGTTCGACGCGGTGATCTCGAACGTCGGCGTGACCGAGCAGCGCAAGCGCAAGTTCGACTTCAGCACCTACCGGCTCGGCCTGCACGCGTTCTACGTGCCGAGCGCGAGCCCGATCACCGCGATCCGCGGGCCGCGCGACATCGCCGGGCTGCGCATCATCACCAGCTCCGGCACGATCCAGGAGCGCATCCTGCTGGCCTGGAGCGGCGAGAACGAGGCGCACGGGCTGAAGCCGGCCACGCTGCTGGTTTTCGACGATGCCGCCTCGGCGCTGCTTGCGCTCGGCTCGGGGCGTGCCGACGCGGTGCTGAACCCGCACGCGCCGCTCGCCTACGAGGCGGCCACGCAGCACACGATCCGCCTGGTCGGCACGGTGAACGCGGGCTGGCCCGAGCGCGCCGACGTGGCGATCGCCACGCGCAAGGGCGGCGGCCTCGCGTCGGTGCTGACGGCGGCCACCAACCGCCTGATCGCGGGCGGCCAGTATCGCGCGGCGCTGGCGCGCTGGGGGCTCGCGGACGAGGCGCTGCCGCGCTCGGAGACGAATCCGCCGGGGTATCGCGATGCCTAGCGTGACACCGCATGAGCACCGCATGACCACAACGCGGCCACGACGCGGCGCTCCGCGCGCGGCCTCACAGCAGCCTCCCCCGAGATGGGCGACAATCCTGTCCCGTTGGCATCGGCACGCGGCGCAGCACCCGCCGTCGTAAGCCAATCGAAAAACCGGTGCAAGCCGACCGGCGAATCAACCTGATGGAGGAGTGGAGAAATGGAATACGTGAAATTCGGGACCACGGGCCTGGAAGTGTCGAAGCTCGTGCTCGGCTGCATGACGTTCGGCGAACCGGCGCGCGGCACCCATCCGTGGACGCTGCCCGAGGAGCCGAGCCGCCCGATCATCCGCGCGGCGATCGAGGCCGGCATCAATTTCTTCGACACCGCGAACACCTATTCGGACGGCACCTCCGAGGAGATCGTCGGCCGCGCGCTGCGCGAATACGCGAAGCGCGACGACGTGGTGATCGCCACCAAGGTGTTCAACCGCATGCGGCCCGGCCCGAACGGCGGAGGCCTGTCGCGCAAGGCGATCTTCACCGAGATCGACCACAGCCTGAAGCGGCTCGGCACCGACTACGTCGACCTGTACCAGATCCATCGCTGGGATCCGGCCACGCCGATCGAGGAAACGCTCGAAGCGCTGCACGACGTGGTGAAGGCCGGCAAGGCGCGCTACATCGGCGCGTCGTCGATGGCAGCGTGGCAGTTCTCGAAGGCGCTCTACACCTCGCGCCTGAACGGCTGGACCGAGTTCGTCAGCATGCAGAACCACCTGAACCTGCTCTACCGCGAGGAAGAGCGCGAGATGCTGCCGCTGTGCGCCGAGCAGGGCGTGGCCGTGATTCCGTGGAGCCCGCTCGCGCGCGGCCGCCTGACCCGCAACTGGGACGAGACCTCCGAGCGCCAGCAAAGCGACAACTTCGGCACGCGCCTCTACGACGCCACTGCCGAGGCGGACAAGGCCGTGGTGGAAGCGGTGGCGAAGATCGCCGCCGCGCGCAACGTGCCGCGTGCGCAGGTCGCGCTGGCCTGGGTCGCGCAAAAGAGCCCGGTGACGGCGCCGATCGTCGGCATCTCGAAGCCGCATCACCTGACCGACGCGCTCGCCGCGCTCGAGCTGAAGCTCGGCGACGAGGAAATCGAGGCGCTCGAGGCACCCTACGTGCCGCATGCGGTGGCCGGCTTCACCGCCTGAGCCGCCCCTCGCTGCCTCGCCGCCCAAGCCGCGCCGCCCGGGCGGCGCGGCGGGTACGGCATAATGTGCGCCTTCATCCAACCGAAGAGCGCACCATGTCGAAGCGGGAAATGCTGCACACGGAAATCGAGGCCAACATCCGCGACAGCGGCAAGGTCAGCTTCGAGATCGGCGCGATTCCCATCACGCTGGATCTGTCCCACCGGCACGAACGCTATTACGCGGCGTCGCTGCTGCTCGACCTTCGCTACCCGCAGGGCGACGTGGACCGCGCGCTGTTCGAGCGCTTCGTGCAGCCCGGCGACCAGGTGCTCGACGCCGGCGCGAACATCGGCGTGACGGCGCTCGAACTGCTCGAAACCGGCGCGCGCCGCGTGATCGCGGCCGAGCCGATCCCCGAGCTGTTCGCGCGGCTCGCGACGCTGCCGGCCGGGCGCGTGGTGGCCGTCGACCAGGCGATCTCGGGCGAGATCGGCCAGGCCGCGATGACGATCTCGCTCGCGCACAACCAGGGATCGAGCCTGAAGGACGAGGTGCTCGCGCTGTTCCCGTACATCTTCGGCGACCAGCATCAGCGCATCGAGGTGGGTACCACCACGATCGACGCGCTGCGCGACGCCCACGGCGCGTTCGAGATCTGGAAGCTCGATATCGAGGGCGCCGAAGTGGACGCGCTCGCGGGCGCGCGCCGGACCCTGGCCGAGGCGCCGCCGCGCGCGATCATCGCCGAGCTGTTCGGCGATCTGCGGCACCCGTTCCAGGCCGGCGTGCAGGCGACCCATCCCCATGGCTACCGCGCGTTCCTGCGCAAGTCCGACTACGCGCTCGAACTGGTGGACATCGATACCGAGCCGGGCGACGCCTATCACCACACCAGCCCGATGTTCGTGTTCTGCCGCGAGCCGGCCGTGTAAGGTCGCGCGTTCTACGCGTGTGCGTTGAGGTTCGTATCGAGGCCGGCATCGCCGCCGGCCGGATCGAATCCACCGCGATCCCGCACGCGGCGCAAGCGCCCCGACAGGTTTTCCCGCGCCAGCGGCATCGTTCAATAGCGAAGTCGCCTCCCTTCGCCTTTCCGCTTCCCCTCGCAGTTCACCTTCGCACATCACCCCGTGCGCCATCGCGGTGCAGCATTTCCCGCACCGGCAAGACACCTCACCACGCCGCACGTTTTTCGTGCGCGACACGCGCCCCAGCTTGCAGCACGCGGCCGCCACCGATTTTTTTTCATTTTGTGCCAGCGTTTTTTTGATTGTGCATCATGCGTTGTGCATAGCACAACCGTACATCACGTACCGATGGAGATGTCCATGAGTCTCTCTACCTTTGCCGCTGCGCCTGCAGCGGGCGGGATCGATGCGATGCGCGCATCGGGTACGGACCGCCTCAGGGTCCAGCAGCTCAGTCATGCATTTCGGACTGCAGACGACGTGGAAGTGCCGATCTTCGAGCGGCTCGACTTCAGCGTGAAGCGCGGCGAGATCGTGTCGATCGTCGGGCGCAGCGGGGCCGGCAAGAGCACGCTGTTCAACCTCGTGTCCGGGCTGATCCGGCCGCAGTCGGGCCAGGTGAGCGTGGGCGCGCGCGAGGACGGCAGCGCGGGCCGCATCGCCTACATGCTGCAGAAGGACTTGCTGATGCCATGGCGCACGGTGTTGCAGAACGCCGTGCTCGGCATCGAGCTGTATCGCAAGGTCGGCCCGGCCGATCTCGAACGCGCGCGCCAGATGCTGTCGCGCTACGGGCTGGGCGCCGTGGCCGACGCCTATCCGCACGCGCTGTCGGGCGGCATGCGCCAGCGCGTGGCGCTGACCCGCACGCTGCTGGTCGATCCCACGCTGGTGCTGCTCGACGAGCCGTTCTCCGCGCTCGACTACGAAACCCGACTCGCGCTGGAGGACGACGTGATGATGCTGCGCGAGCAGAACGGCACGAGCGTCGTGCTCGTCACGCACGACATCGAGGAGGCGATCGCCGTCAGCGATCGCGTGATCCTGCTGGGCGGCCGCCCGGCGCGCATCGAGGACGACATCGAGGTGCGCCTCACCACGCACGGCCCGCGTACCGCGGTGTCGGCGCGCGAGGCGCCCGAGTTCCGCACCTTCCACTCGCGCGTCTGGAACGGACTGCGCAGCCACACCATCCAGCACTCGGGAGCCACGGCATGAGCGACGTAGCGATGTCTTCCAATTCTTCCAATTCAGCGCCGCGCCGGCGCGCGAAACCGCGCCGCATTGCGCGGCTCGGCACCACCGGCGCCGTCGCGCTGGTGGTGGTGGCGCTGATCGGCTTCTGGCAGCTGGCGGTCTCGGCGGGCTGGATCAACGGCAAGCTGCTCGGCTCGCCCACCGGCATCTGGCTGGCGCTGCAGCAGGGACTCGACGGCGGCACGCTGGCGAGCGACACGCTCGTCACGTTCTACGAGACCGTGCTCGGCCTCGTGATCGGCAGCGGCCTGGGCATCGCGGCCGGCCTGCTGCTGTGGTTCGTGCCGCGCGTCTCGGGCGTGGCCGAGGGCCTGTCGATCATCCTGAACAGCATCCCGAAGATCGCGCTCGGCCCGCTGATCGTGATCTGGTTCGGCTCGGACATGGCGTCGAAGGTGTGGCTGGCCGGCATTTCCACGTTCGCGGTGGCGATGATCTCGGCCTGCGCGGCCTCGCGCGAGATCGACCGCGATCTGCTCAACCTGTTCCGCTCGTTCAACGCGCGGCCCGCGCTGATCTTCACCAAGCTGATCGTGCCGGGCGCGCTGCCGTGGGTGTTCTCGACGCTGCGCGTGAACATCGGCTTCGCGCTGATCGGCGCGGTGGTGGGCGAGTACATCGCCTCGCAGGCCGGGCTCGGCCACGAGGTGTTCGTCGCGGGTTCGCTGTTCGACCTGAACACGGTGTGGCTCGGCATCATCGTGCTCACGCTGATGGCGACGCTGCTGAGCTGGATCGTTCAATTCACGGAAGCGAAGGTGATTTCATGGAAGGCAAGATGATGAAGCGAATCGACATGCGCATGGGAGCAATCGCGGCGGGCGTCGCGCTCGCGGCCGGGCTGGCGGGGCAGGCGACCGCGCAAGCGGCCGAGCCGGTCACGGTGTATCAGGCGTTCCAGTCGATCCAGTACCTGCCGCTCTACGTGGCGATCGACAAGGGCATCTTCGCGAAGAACGGGCTCGACGTGAAGAAGGTGACGGCCAGCAGCGGCGCGGCCGGCGTGGCGGCGGTGATCGGCGGTCATGCGGACTTCTCGCTGCAGGACCCGATGACGGCGGTGCTCGCGAACCTGAAGGGCGCCAACGTGATCAGCGTGGCCAACGTGGTGGCGGGCGTGCCGGTGTGGGTGATCGCGCCGCCCGAAGCCGGCCTGCATCAACCCGGCGACCTGTCGGGCAAGAGCGTGGCGGTGGCGCTGCCGCCGTCCACCAGCACCTATCTGCTGCAGCGGCTCGTGAAGGACCAGAAGATCGACAAGGTCGCGCTGAACACGGTGCAGATCGGCACCGAACTGGCGCCGGTGAGCGCGGGCCGCAGCCAGGCGGCGGCCGTCTACGAGCCGCAGGCCGACACCGGCATCGCGCAGGGCTACCAGATCGTGTATGGTTTTCCGAAGGCCTACCCGGGCGGCTACGCGTTCTCGACCATCGATACGCTGGCTTCCACCATCAAGGACAAGCCGAAGATGGTCGCCGCCTTCGTGAAGTCGATGGCCGAGGCCGAGGCGCTGATCCGCCAGTCGCCGCAGACCGCCAAGGACGTGGCAAAAGGCGAGTTTCCGACGCTCGACCCGAAGATCGTGGAAGCGGCCGTGGGCCGCCTGATCGACCAGAACATCTATGCGCCGACGCCCGCGATTTCCGAGCAGGCGTTCCGTAATGCGCTGGACCTGCAGGAGTCGATCGGCAACATCAAGCCCGGCAGCGTGACCTACGCCGGGTCGGTCGACAATTCGTTCGCCGCGGCGCTGGGCAAGTGAGCCGGCCGGTGAATCCCGCGCGGGCCCGCCCGCGCTTCGATCAACGCGTTCGCGGCCGGGGGCCGGCGAACGCCTCGCATGGAGCCGCAAGATGACCGAAACCGCCTCGTCGTTCGTGACCACGCTGATCTCGCAGCGCGGCGACCCCGCCGCGAGCCGCGCGCGGCTGGCCGCCAGCATCGCGCGCGCCGAGGCGCTCGAACCGGTGCTGCGCGCCTTCACGCATCGCCCGGACACCTATGCCGAGCCCGCTGCCGGCGCGCCGCTGGCGGGGCTGCCGGTAGGCGTGAAGGATCTGATCGATACGGCCGACATGCCGACCGCCTACGGTTCGCCGATCTATCGCGAGCATCGCCCGGCCGCCGACGCGGCCGTGGTGGCGAAGCTGCGCGAGTACGGCGCGACGGTGTTCGGCAAGACCGTGACCACCGAGTTCGCGTGGCGCCAGCCCGGCCCGACCGTCAACCCGTGGCGCACCACGCACACGCCGGGCGGCTCGTCGAGCGGCTCGGCGGCGGCGGTGGGCGCGGGCATCGTGCCGCTCGCGCTCGGCACCCAGACGGTGGGCTCGGTGATCCGGCCGGCCGCTTATTGCGGCGTGGTCGGCTACAAGCCGAGCCACGGCGGCGTGTCGCGCGAGGGCGTGCATCCGCTCGCGGCCTCGCTCGATCACGTCGGCTTCTTCGCGCAGTCGGTGGAGATGGCGGCGCTCGCGCACGCGCTGTTCGTGGCCGGGCAGCCGCAGGCGATCACCGACCTGGCGAGCTGGCAGGCCTGGTTCGCGCCGCTGGCCGCGCCGCCGCGCCTGGGCGTGGTGCGCACGCCGTTCGACGGGCGCATGCAGGAAGCGCAGAAGGACAACTTCGAGGCGTCGCTCGCGCGCCTGCGCGCGGCCGGCGCCGAGGTGGTGGAGATCGAATTCGGCGCGGACCTGGCGCGGATCGTCGACGCGCTGCAGGTGATCCTGCGCGTCGAGGCGTGGCAGGCGGTCGGGCCGGTGGATCGCGATCATCCGGGGCAGCTGAGCCATCACATGCGCGCGCTCGTCGATGAAGGCGCGGCGATGCCCGAGGCGCGCTATCGCGAGGCGCTGGACCTGCAGCGCGCGCTGCGCGCCGAATCGGCGGCGCTGCTGGCCGGCTGCGACGCGCTGGTCAGCGTGCCGGCCACCGGCGCGGCGCCCGAAGGGCTCGACGACACCGGCGATCCGGTGTTCTGCGCGCCGTGGAGCCTGATCGGCATGCCGGCCGTGACGGTGCCGTCGGGCTGGACCGCGCAGGGCCTGCCGCTCGGCTTCCAGGTGGTCGGCGCGTTCGGCGCGGATCCGGCGACGCTGCGCGTCGCGGCCTGGGTCGAGCGCGAGATCGGCGCGCGGCGCGATCTCGATCCCGGCGCGTTCGGCGCCGTGGCCTGATACGTCGGCATCGGCAGCCGCATCGGCATCGGAGGGGACATCATGGGCAAACCGTATCGCACGATTCAGGAATACGTACTCGGCACGCTGCGCGCGGAGATTCTGCAGGGCGTCTACGCGGCCGGCACGCGCCTGCGTCAGGAGGAGGTGGCCAAGCGGCTCGAGGTCAGCACGACGCCGGTGCGCGAGGCGTTTCGCGACCTGCGCGCGGAAGGGCTCGTCGCGATCGATCCGAACAAGGGCGTCGAGGTGCGCGGCCTGACGGCCGGCGACGTCAGCGAGATCTACGAGCTGCGCATGCTGCTCGAACCGATGCTCGCCGCGCGCGCCTGCGAGCATGCGAGCGAGGCCCAGCTCGATGCCGCCGCCGCGTGCCACGACGCGATAAGCGCGGCCGCGCCGAGTTCGGAGCAGTGGACTTTGCTCAACGAGGCGTTCCACCAGGCGCTGATGCAATGCGAGGCCGGCACGCGGCTGTTCGAGATGGTGCGCGGGCTGTCGCTGCTCGCGCGCCCCTACGTGTCGCTTTCGATGTATGTGCAACCAGACATCATGGCCAGCAACAACCACGATCACGCGCAGCTGCTGGCCGCCTGGCGCGCGGGCGACACCGCCGCGGTGCGTGAGCAGACGCGCCTGCACCTGCTCAACACGCGCGATGCGATCGTGGCCTGCGTCGACCGCTCCGCGCGCGCGCTGGCGGCCTGAGCGCGCCCGCGCGTCACGGGCCGGCTTCGCCCGGCCGCTCACT
Source organism: Burkholderia perseverans (assembly GCF_022870505.1). Lineage (NCBI taxonomy): Bacteria > Pseudomonadati > Pseudomonadota > Betaproteobacteria > Burkholderiales > Burkholderiaceae > Burkholderia > Burkholderia perseverans. The sequence goes on along the minus strand of NZ_CP045093.1, from coordinate 1,806,577 downwards.
CTTTCCTGATCCGCATGTCCGACACCTTAACGGAATTGTCCGCCGTCGAGGCCCGCCGCCTGATCGGCGCGGGCCAGCTCTCGCCCGTCGAGCTGCTCGACGCCTGCCTCGCGCGCATCGAGGCCGTCGGGCCGGCGGTGAACGCGCTCGCGGCCACCGCGTTCGAACGCGCGCGCGACGAGGCCCGGCTCGCGCAGGAGGCCGTCGCGCGCGGCCGGCCGCTGGGCCTGCTGCACGGCCTGCCGATCGGCGTGAAGGATCTGGAGGAAACGGCCGGCCTGTTGACCACCTACGGCTCGGTGCCGCATCGCGACCATGTGCCGGCGGCCGACAACGCGTTCGTCGCGCGCCTGCGCGCGGCGGGCGCGATCGTCGCCGCCAAGACCAACACGCCCGAGATGGGCGCCGGTGCCAACACGCGCAACGCCGTGTGGGGCGCCACCGGCAATCCGTTCGATCCGGACCTGAACGCCGGCGGCTCGTCGGGCGGCTCGGCGGTGGCGCTCGCCACCGGCATGCTGCCGCTCGCGACCGGCTCGGACCTCGGCGGCTCGCTGCGGATTCCGGCGGCGCTGTGCGGCGTGGTCGGGTTTCGCGCGTCGCCGGGCCTGGTGCCGTCGGCGCAGCGGCTGCTGGGATGGGCGCCGAACTGGGTCAGCGGGCCGATGGGCCGCAGCGTGGCCGACGTGCGCCTGCAACTGGCCGCCGTGGCGGGCCACGCGCCCGACGATCCGCTCGGCTATCCCGCCTGGCTCGATCCGCAGGCCGGCGCGCGGCGCGATCCCGCCAGGCTGCGCATCGGCTATACCGAGGACTTCGGCGTCTGCGCGGTGGATGATTCGATTCGCGCGACGTTCCGCGCCAGGATCGCGCGCCTCGCCTCGCTGGTGCGCGTGTGCGAGCCGGTCGAGCTGGAACTGGCCGAGGCGCACGAGGTGTTCGACGTGGTGCGCGCGCAGGAATTCGTCGCCGCGATGCGCGAGACCTACGAGCGCGATCCGGCGCTGCTCGGGCCGAACACGCGCGCCAACTACGAGATGGGCAGCGCGCTCACGCTCGCCGACGCGGCGCGCGCCGAGACACGGCGCACCGCGATGTACCGGCGCTTCCAGGCGCTGTTCGCGCGCTACGACCTGATCGTCTCGCCGGTGTCGCCGGTCACGCCGTTCGCGTGGACCACGCCGCATTGCGACCGGATCGGCGACACCACGCTCGACACCTACTACCGCTGGGTCGCGCTGACTTACGTCGTCACGCTGCTGACCAACCCGGCGCTGTCGCTGCCGTGCGGCGTCGACCACCTGGGCATGCCGTTCGGCCTGCAGGTGATCGGCCCGATGCGCGGCGAGGCCGGCCTGCTCGACGCGGCGCAAGGGCTCGAAACCGCGTTCGCGAGCGATGCGGCGCTGGCGCGGCCGGTGCCGGATCTGCGCAAGCTGATCGCGTTGCGCGAGACGATGCCGGCGCGGCTGCATGCGATCGTCACGGATCCGCCGCTGCGGGAGCGGTTCTGAGGGGCGTTATCGTTACGTCGTCGCGTCGCAAGACGCAATAAATTCTCGCGATCGGCCGCGTTTTCGCGCCGGATTATCGGCGCGCGCGGCCTAACATGCAGCCCGGGCGCCTCCCGCGATCGGGCCGGGCCGGCGCCGTGCCACCGGAGCCTCGCGATGCCAACCCTGCCTTCCTCATCCACGCAGCCGCAACTGGACGGCGCGCTGCTGATCGAACAACTGCGCCGGCTCGGCGAGATCGGCGCCGATGCCGACGCGGGTGGCCGCACGCGCCTCGCGCTGACCGACGCCGAACGCGCCGGGCGCGAGCAACTGGTGGCCTGGATGCGCGAACTCGACCTGGTGGTGCGCGTTGACCGGATCGGCAACGTGTTCGGCACGCTGCCCGCCGCGCACGGCGGCACGGGCGGGAGCGATGGCGGCGATGACGGCCACGCGCGCGCGCTGATGATCGGCTCGCATATCGACACGGTGGCGAACGCCGGCGCGCTCGACGGCTGCTACGGCGTGCTGGCCGGCCTGGCCGTGGTGCGCGCGCTGCGCGAGGCCGGCATCGCGCCGGCGCGGCCGGTCACGGTGGCCGCCTTCACCAACGAGGAAGGCGTGCGCTACCAGCCCGACATGATGGGCTCGCTGGTCCACGCGGGCGGCCTGGACGTGGACGCGGCGCTCGACACGATCGGCATCGACGGCACGCGGCTCGGCGACGAACTCGCGCGGATCGGTTTCGCCGGCGAGCTGGCGCCCGGCTCGATCGTGCCGCATGCGTATCTGGAGCTGCATATCGAGCAGGGGCCGATCCTGGAGGCCGAGGGCGTGCGGATCGGCGTGGTGGAGAACCTGCAGGGCATCTCGTGGCAGCGCGTGCGCGTGCGCGGCAACGCCAACCACGCCGGCACCACGCCCACCCGCCTGCGCCACGACGCCGGCTTCGTGGCCGCCGCCACGGCGGTGTTCCTGCGCGAGCTGGCCGTGCAGGCCGGCACCACGCTCGCCACCGTCGGCATGCTGCGGCTGGAGCCGAACCTGATCAACGTGATTCCGCGCAGCGCCGAGTTCACGGTGGATCTGCGCGATCCCGACGAGGCGCGCCTGCAGCAGGCCGAACGACGGCTCGCGGTGTTTCTCGCCGAGCTCGCGCGGCGCGAGGGCGTGACGATCGACACCGAGCGGCTCGTGCGCTTCGAGCCCGTGAGGTTCGACGCGCAGCTGGCCGATACGATCGAGGCCACGGCCGAGCGGCTCGGCTTCACGCACCGGCGCATGACCTCGGGCGCCGGCCACGACGCGCAGATGATCGCGCGCATCGCGCCGGCCGCGATGATCTTCGTGCCGAGCCGCGGCGGCATCAGCCACAACCCGCGCGAGCATACGGACGAGGATCAGCTGATCGATGGCGCGCGCGTGCTGCTCGACGTGGTGCTGGCGCAGCTCGCGCGCGCCTGACGACGCACGCCGGCCCGGCACCGGGCCGGCTCACAGCCAGCCGTCGACAGCACGCCCGCCAAATCACCCACCCCGATATTCCTTCTTCACGCACGCTCATAACCTTCTGCCTATCCGTTATTGGATCGGCGCGCGGCCGCTTCTTATACTGGGCTTCGCTTGGCACTCGAACGATACGAGTGCCAATTTCACAGCAAACTTTCCAGAGAGGAACGCCGAGATGAGCCTTCGTCCGCTGCACGATCGCGTGATCGTGAAACGACTCGATCAGGAAACCAAGACGGCGTCGGGCATCGTGCTGCCCGACAGCGCCGCCGAGAAGCCGGACCAGGGCGAGGTGCTCGCGGTCGGCCCGGGCCGCCGTGACAACGACGGCAAGCGCATCGACCCCGACCTGAAGGTGGGCGACCGCGTGCTGTTCGGCAAGTACGCCGGCCAGACCGTGAAGCTCGACAACAACGAACTGCTGGTACTGCGCGAGGAAGACATCTTCGCGGTGGTCAACGTCTGATTTCGAGGGAGCAACCAACATGGCAGCCAAGGACATCGTATTCGGCGACGTGAACCGCGCCAAACTGATCGAGGGCGTGAACGTGCTGGCCGACGCCGTCAAGGTCACGCTCGGGCCGAAGGGCCGCAACGTGGTGCTCGAGCGCAGCTTCGGCGCGCCGGTCGTCACCAAGGACGGCGTGTCGGTCGCCAAGGAGATCGAGCTGGCCGACAAGCTGCAGAACATCGGCGCGCAACTCGTCAAGGAAGTGGCGTCGAAGACCAGCGACAGCGCCGGCGACGGCACCACCACCGCCACCGTGCTCGCGCAGGCGATCGTTCGTGAAGGGCAGAAGTACGTCGCGGCCGGGCTCAACCCGCTCGACCTGAAGCGCGGCATCGACCGCGCCGTGATCGCCGCCGTCGAGGAACTGAAGAAGATCAGCAAGCCGACCACCACCAGCAAGGAGATCGCGCAGGTGGCGACGATCTCGGCGAACGGCGAGGAATCGATCGGCCAGCGCATCGCCGAGGCGATCGACCGGGTCGGCAAGGAAGGCGTGATCACGGTGGAGGACGGCAAGTCGCTCGCCGACGAACTCGACGTGGTGGAGGGCCTGCAGTTCGATCGCGGCTATCTCTCGCCGTACTTCGTCAACAACCCCGACCGCCAGGTCGCGGTGCTCGACAGCCCGTACATCCTGCTGCACGACAAGAAGGTGTCGAACATCCGCGACCTGCTGCCGGTGCTCGAACAGGTCGCGAAGGCGGGCCGGCCGCTGCTGATCATCGCCGAGGACGTGGAAGGCGAGGCGCTCGCCACGCTGGTGGTCAACAACATTCGCGGCATCCTGAAGACGGTGGCCGTCAAGGCGCCCGGCTTCGGCGACCGCCGCAAGGCGCTGCTGGAGGACATCGCGATCCTCACCGGCGGCCAGGTGATCGCCGAGGAAACCGGCCTCACGCTCGAGAAGGCGACGCTCGCCGAGCTGGGCCAGGCCAAGCGCATCGAGGTGGGCAAGGAGAACACCACGGTGATCGACGGCGCCGGCGACAAGGCCAGCATCGAGGCGCGCGTCAAGCAGATCCGCGTGCAGATCGAGGACGCCACCTCCGACTACGACCGCGAGAAGCTGCAGGAGCGCGTGGCGAAGCTGGCGGGCGGCGTGGCCGTGATCAAGGTGGGCGGCGCGACCGAGATCGAGGTGAAGGAGAAGAAGGATCGCGTGGACGACGCGCTGCACGCCACGCGCGCGGCCGTCGAGGAGGGCATCGTGCCGGGCGGCGGCGTGGCGCTGATCCGCGTCAAGCAGGCGATCCGCGACGTGCAGGGCATCAACGCCGACCAGAACGCCGGCGTGAAGATCGTGCTGCGCGCGCTGGAGGAACCGCTGCGCCAGATCGTGACCAACGCCGGCGAGGAAGCGAGCGTGGTGGTGGCGAAGGTGGCCGAGGGCAGCGGCAACTTCGGCTACAACGCGGCCACCGGCGAATACGGCGATCTGGTGGAATCGGGCGTGCTCGATCCGACCAAGGTCACGCGCACGGCGCTGCAGAACGCGGCGTCGGTGGCGGGCCTGCTGCTGACCACCGACGCCACCGTCCACGAGGCGCCGAAGCCGGCCGCGCCGGCGGCACCGGGCGGCGCGCCGGGCGGTCCGGATCTCGGGTTCTGACGACGGCGCTTGAATGTCGACGCGCGCTTGATGCGCGCTTCAACGCAACGCGCGGCCCGCCGGTTTCGGCGGGCCGCGTGTTTTTGGCGAGTCGCCCGGATGCGAGAGACGCGCCGCGATCGCTCACGCGCCGCGGCGCGCCGGCATCACTTGGCGTTGTCGGGAATCGACCAGAGGAATTCCGTCTGCAGATGCTTCTGGAACACCGGGTCGGTGCGCGACAGGTACATGTCGGTCAGGTAGGCGAGCCGCTTGCTGCCGTCGAACGCCGCCGACGCCGTGCCGTGGCAGGCCATGCAGTTGGTCTGGACGCCGACCGTGGCCATGTAGGTCTTGCCCGTGGCCGGGTTGGTGATGCCCGGGTTGGCCGGCGTCGGCCCGAACGTGGCGGCGTTGAATCCCGACTCGAGATACGGGTTGTAGGCGATCACCGGCTCGCCCACGCTCTTGCCGCCGCTCACCGGCTGGTTCGGCGCGACCATCTGGTAGCCGATCGTCATCGCGTAGTGGGCGGCCGGCCCGGTCAGCTGGGCCGGCCGGTGCGAGGCCACCTCGGCGCTGCTCGGCAGCGGCGGGTTCGCCGGATCGGGCGTCCAGAAATAGCTCTGCCAGGTCCACTCGGTCATCTCGCGCGAGGTCACGTGCATGGCGACCAGGATCACGGTGTCGCCCAGCTCGATGTCGGTGAGGCGGCTCGTGCTCTTGATCTGGTCGATGTTGTCCTTCGTCACCGTGGCATGGATGAAGTCGCCGAGGCCATAGGTGCTGTTCGCCGTCGGTCCCTTGCAGGTCGGATCGACGCCGCTGGCCGTCGAGGTGCCGGTGTTCTGGTTGTCGACGTAGACGCAGCCGGGCCATGAGCTTTCGGGGAAGCCCTCGGACTTGATCTTGGGCGTGATGACCTCGGGCGTGCCGGGCCAGGCGGGCATCACGTAGAGGTTCTGGAACGAGTGGGCCTTGCTGACCACCTTGTACACCGGCTTGATGGTGACCGCCGTGTCGGGGAAGGCCGGGATCGACGCGTTGCCGGCCTTGTAGATGGCCCGCAGCGCGGCGAGCGAGAACAGGTTGTTCTGCTGCGCGAACGCGGCGGCGCTCGGATCGTAGCCGACCGTCTCGGTCACGTCGGTATCGCGCACGCTCATCGGCGTGGACGACGCGGCGCCCAGGAGCTTCCGGTGCTTGGCGGCATCCTTCTCCAGCTTCGCTTCCTTGTTCAGCTTGTCGATCAGCGATTTGCTGCGGAAGAACTGCGTCGGCAGGCCGAGCGTCAGCGCGCGCTGTACGTGGGCCAGCTTCATGGCGTTGGGCGCGGTGCCCGGCGGCAGCTTGGCGATTTCCTGCGGCGACAGCCAGGTCAGGTAGACCGGGACGTTCTGGATGCCGAATTCGGTCTGGCCGCTCGGCGCGGTCAGCGAGGCCCACAGGCCCCAGCCATGCAGGTCGATCGATTGCCGGTTGGCGGCCGTGGGCTGGTTGACCCAGCCGAGCAGCGTGGCTTCCGTTTCGGGAAAGTGATAACCGGGAATCTGCGGGTCGGGCAGCGGGACGGGATCGGCGTGTACGGACGCGGCGGCACCGGCGAGCAGCGCGGCGAGTGCCGCGGCCCGGTAATGGACGGTTTTCATGGCGAGGCCCCTGTTGGTCTGATTTCTTGTTGATACGACGGAACGGCTTCTGATTTTCCGGAATCACGGCTTCCGTTATTGCGTTCGAATTACCCCGCCATCCGATGTGGCTTGTATTGTGTGGAAACGGGGCGGGTCTTTTCCCGCGCTTCGTATCTTAGCCGCTCGTGCAGAAACTGCAATTGGTTTTTACGAAATGCCTGCGAGCCCCGGCCCGGGCGGTTTCTGGCATGGCGGCGCGGCCCGGCATGCTGCAATGCGATCGCGCCGGATGCGCGCCCGTCGTGCCGGGAATCAAGATTTCTTGAAATTGCCGATATTATCCGGCTTCGTTAGGTGCGGCGATCATGGATTATCTCGCCGGCCGGTGTCGCGATTATCGAGGCGAAAGCGCGCGCCACCGCGCCGTCGTTCGATAATCGCGATCTGCGCCTCGGGAGCGCGCCGGTTTCAACCCGGCTGCGCGATCAGTTTCGCGATTTCCGCTTCGGTCTTCTCGTAATCGCCTTCACCGAATTGCCGGTAGGCGATGTTCCCCGACTTGTCGATCAGATAGAACGCCGGCCAGTACTGGTTGCCGTAGGCGCGCCAGGTGGCGTAGTCGTTGTCCTGCGCGACCGGGTAGGTCAGGCCGAAGCGCCGGACCGCGTCGCGCACGTTGGCCGTGCTGCGTTCGAACGGGTATTCGGGCGTATGCACGCCGATCACGGCCAGCCCCTGTGCGCGGTATTTCTCGTGCCAGCGCTCGACGTAGGGCAGCGTGTGGATGCAGTTGATGCAGGTATAGGTCCAGAAATCGACGAGCACCACCTTGCCGCGCAGTTGCGCGAGCGACTGCGGCGGCCCGTTCAGCCAGTGGTCGATGCCGGTGAAGTCGGGCGCAGCGCCAGTGGCGGGCGGCTCGACGCCGCGCGTGACGGTGGACGCAAGGGCGGCTGGCCGGGCGGCGGCAAGCACGACGAGGCTGGCGGTGGCGACGATCGCGGCGGTACACAGACGATAAAGCGGACGCATGATGGGGCTCCTGGATGGCTTCGACGAGGGCGGCGCGACGGTGGTGATGCCTCGCGCGCCGCGGCGGTGGAAGCATTGGAGCGCGCCCGCGTATCGCCGATGTTTCGGCCGGCCCGGGGCTGTGCAATGTTGTGTATCGAGGGTGATTTCAGATACATTGCGACACAAATCGACGGCCGCCATCAGCTATAAAACCGTCATTGCTCAATGACAGAAGGAGGCTGGCACGATGAACGCCGACACTTTTCACGGTTCCTGCCACTGCGGGGCCGTTCGCTTCGAGGTGCGCACGCCGCTCGCGCCGGCCACGCGCTGCAACTGCAGCCTGTGCCGCCGCAAGGGCGCGCTGATGTCGCCGCCGTTCACGCGCGACGCGCTGACCATCCTCGCCGGCGAGGACGCGCTGGCCGAATATCGCTTCAACAGCCGCGCGGCGCGCCACTTCTTCTGCCGCCATTGCGGGATCTATCCGTTCCACCAGACGCGCGTGGACCCCACGCGCTGGCGCGCCAACCTCGGTTGCCTCGAGGGCGTGGACCCCTACGCGCAGCAGGCCAACCTCAACGACGGCGCGAGCCTGTCGGTGGTGGAGGACGCATGAGCCACGCCCTGCGGGCACCGCTTGCGCCGCGGCGCCATCCGCTGCTGCGGTTCGTCGCGATCGTCGCGTTCGCGGCGGGCGGTTTCGCCACCGAACTCGCGCATCCGCTCGTCTGCACCACGCTCGCCGCGCGCGGCCCGGCGGCGGTGCGCCGGCGCGATCGCGATCGCGATGGCGAGGGTGACGTCAACGGAGAGGCGCGCGCATGATGAACGAGCGCCCCGATCACGTGCTGGTGGTCGACGACGATCGCGGCATCCGCGAGCTGGTCGGCCAGTACCTGGAAAAGAACGGCATGCGCGTGTCGCTGGCTGCGAACGGCCGCGAGATGCGCGGCCAGCTCGAGAACGGCGCGCCGGACCTGATCGTGCTCGACGTGATGATGCCCGGCGACGACGGGCTGGTGCTGTGCCGCGAGCTGCGCGCCGGCAAGCACCGCGCGGTGCCGGTGGTGATGCTGACCGCGCGCGACGAGGAAACCGACCGCATCGTCGGCCTCGAAATGGGCGCCGACGATTACCTGACCAAGCCGTTCGCGGTGCGCGAACTGTACGCACGGATCCGCTCCGTGCTGCGCCGCACGCGGATGCTGCCGCCCGGCATGCAGGTGAGCGAGGCCGCGCAGTGGCTCGCGTTCGGCGACTGGCGGCTCGACACCACCGGCCGCCATCTGCTCGACGAGGCCGGCACGCTGGTGGCGCTGAGCGGCGCCGAATACCGGCTGCTGCGCGTGTTCCTCGACCATCCGCAGCGCGTGCTGACGCGCGACCAATTGCTGAACCTCACGCAGGGCCGCCAGGCCGATCCGTTCGACCGCTCGATCGACCTGCTCGTGAGCCGCCTGCGCCAGCGCCTGCGCGACACCGCGCGCGAGCCGCGCTACATCAAGACGCTGCGCAGCGAGGGCTACGTGTTCTCCGCGGCCGTGGCCGTGATCGACGAGCCGACATGACCGACACCGCCCGCGCGCGCTGGCCGCGCTCGCTGTTCGCGCGGCTCGCGCTGATCCTCTGCGTGGGGCTCGCGGCCGCGCAGATGCTGTCGTTCTGGCTGACGCTGACCGAGCGCGACCAGGCCACCACCACGCTGATGATGGGCTACATCGAGCGCGAGGTGGTGGCCTCGGTGGCGCTGCTCGACCATCTGCCGCCCGCCGAGCGCGCGGCCTGGCTGCCGCGGCTCGCGCGGCGCAGCTACCGCTTCGAACTCGGGCCGGGCGTGGCGGGCGGGCCGGTGGACGCCGCGCTGTCGGCGCGCGTCGAGCGCTCGATCAGCGACGGCATCGGCCGCACCTATGCCGTGACCGCCAACGCGATTCCCGGCGACAGCGAACACCTGCAGGTCCACCTGAAACTCAGCGACGGCACGCCGCTCACGATCGACGCGCACCCGGTGTCGGGCGTGCCGCTGTCGGGCTGGCTGCCGGTGGTGATGCTGCTGCAGCTGGCGGTGCTGGCCACCTGCTGCTGGTTCGCGGTGCGGCTCGCCACGCGGCCGCTGCATGCGCTGGCCAAGGCCGCCGACGCGCTCGGGCCGGACCTGAAGGGCGAGCGCATGCCCGAGGGCGGGCCTTCCGAGGTGGCGCGCGCCGCGCGCGCGTTCAACGCGATGCAGGACCGGATCGCCACCTACACGGCCGAACGCATGCAGATCCTCGCCTCGATCTCGCACGACCTGCAGACGCCGATCACGCGCATGCGGCTGCGCGTGGACGTGATGGACGACGAGGCGCAGGCCGCCAAGCTGCGCCAGGACCTGACCGAGATGGCGCAGCTCGTGAAGGAGGGCGTCGCCTACGCGCGCACCGTGCATGGCGCCTCGGAGGCGCCGTGCCGGATCGATCTCGATGCGCTGCTCGACAGCATGATCTGCGACTACGAGGACGCCGGGCAGGACGTGCGTTTCGAGGCACGCGCCGAGATCGCCGTGATGGCACGCCCGCAGGCACTGCGGCGCGTAGTGGGCAACCTGCTCGACAACGCGCTGAAGTTCGCCGGCGCGGCGCAGGTGCGGGTCACCGTGTCGCCGCGCGGCGAGGCCGTGATCGCCGTGCTCGACCGCGGCCCGGGGATTCCGGCGGATTCGCTCGACGCCGTGTTCGAGCCGTTCGTGCGGATCGAGACGTCGCGCAACCGCGGCACCGGCGGCACCGGGCTCGGGCTCGCGATCGCGCGGCAGTTGACGCAGGCGATGGATGCCACGCTCGTGCTGCGCAATCGCGAGGGCGGCGGGCTCGAGGCGCGACTCACGCTGAAGGCCGATACGGCCTGACGTGCCGCGTCATCGATGGTTCGACACGCTTCATCACGCAGGAGGCGCGCAGCGCATCGCGCCCGGTGGTCTCGCATCGCCGGCGGCACCGTTGCCGCGCGAGGCTGATATCGATATCAACCTGCAGCGCTGAAGCGCACGCGCCGGACTGCACGCATCGCGAAGTTGCAGTAGGTTAACGCTCCGGCGATGCATGGCGCATCGCCAGTCAAGGCGGGCGCGCCGGCGAGGAATCGCGCGGCGCGGCCACGCTCGTTACAACCTACTTTCGGGAACTGGCATGGAATATCGACATCTCGGCGCATCAGGCTTCAAGGTTCCGGTACTGAGCTTCGGCACCGGCACGTTCGGCGGCAAGGGGGAATTCTTCCAGGCATGGGGCGAGACCGACGTCGCCGAGGCGCGCCGCCTCGTCGACATCTGCCTCGACGCCGGCCTGACCATGTTCGACAGCGCCGACATCTATTCGGGCGGGGCCTCGGAGCAAGTGCTCGGCGAGGCGCTGAAGGGCCGCCGCGACAAGGCGCTGATCTCGACCAAGGCGACCTTTCGTTTCGATGACGGCCCGAACAACGTCGGCTCGTCGCGCTTCCACCTGATCAACTCCGTCGACGCGGCGCTCAAGCGCCTGCAGACCGACTACATCGACCTGTTCCAGCTGCACGGTTTCGATGCGAAGACGCCGGTGCAGGAAGTGCTTTCGACGCTCGATGATCTGGTGCGCGCGGGCAAGATCCGCTACATCGGCGTGTCGAATTTCTCGGGCTGGCACCTGATGAAGTCGCTCGACGTGGCCGATCGCTACGGCTATCCGCGCTACGTCGCGAACCAGACCTACTACTCGCTGGTGGGCCGCGACTATGAGTGGGAGCTGATGCCACTCGGCCTCGACCAGGGCGTGGGCGCCGTGGTGTGGAGCCCGCTCGGCTGGGGTCGCCTGACCGGCAAGATCCGTCGCGGCCAGCCGCTGCCGGCCACCAGCCGGCTGCACAAGACCGCCGACAAGGGACCGCAGGTGCCGGAGGCGTATCTGTACCGCGTGGTCGACGCGCTCGATGAGGTGGCCGCCGAGACCGGCAAGACGATTCCGCAGATCGCACTGAACTGGCTGCTGCAGCGTCCCACCGTGGCGACCGTGCTGATCGGTGCGCGCAACGAGGAGCAACTGCGGCAGAACCTCGGCGCGATCGGCTGGAATCTGACGCCGGAGCAGGTGGCAAAGCTCGATGCGGCTAGCCGCGTGGAGCCGGCTTATCCGTATTGGCATCAGGCCGGGTTCGAGGAGCGGAATCCGTCGCCGGTTTGAGGCGGGTGCCGGGCCGGGCGCCACTGCCGGCATGATTTTTTGATCGGCATTTCAGGCATTCGTCGGGCGTTTTTCTGGCGCCCGTTTTCTTTGCGGCATGCGGTCTGTTACCGAGTTCTGTTTGAGCCCGGCGGCCGTCATGCGTGCCGGCCGCTCGCAATTCGACCATGTCGACGGGAATGGAGTCCGCCGGCGCGGCGGCCTTGGGCGCTCTCGGTGGCCCGCTTTCCGGCGTCATTGGTGATGGTTGATTCATCATTTTTACGTTTGAAACGAAAACAATGAATGAATCATTTCAAATAACCGATTCCAGCCGATTCGATGAATTCGAATCAACACCGAATTGATTGATTCCGGAAATGAAACCTGAAAAGTATTGGCCAACGCGTGCTTATCGCGCATCTCATCGGCGCGTGTCGGCGATTCGGAAAAAATATGACGAATGGTCGCTGTCGCCCGGCCGGCAGGCCTGCCAAGGCTGCGGACGACCAGGAAATAAGTACTGAATCGCGGTTCGCATCCGGCAATTTATTCCCGATTTTCGAATCGCCGCAGCCCAATCCGGTCAACACCCGCCGCCACACCACCGCAACCACCCAGCTTTAAAAGAATTTCTCCAATATCTACGCAACAGTATGGCGCCTTGTTTCGGGAATGCGTAGAATCGCGTGGCCCGGGGGGGCACGCCAGAACGCGAATAAGAATGGGGTTGCAGGTGGATATTCAATCGATAATGTCCGCGCTACGCGGCGGTCTGCTTCAGCAGGACCGGTTGCTCAAACTCGATACGACCTTGCCGGCCGACACGCTGATCGTTTCGCGTGCGGTCGGCCATGCGCGGCTCGGCCGCGACGTCGAATGGACGCTCGACGTCGTCTCGACGGTCAGCAACCTCGAACTGAAGGCGCTGATCGCGCAGCCGGTCACGCTATGGATCCAGCAGGGCGACGGCAGCTACCGCCCGGTGCAGGGCTACGTGCTGGTGGCGCGCCGGCTCGGCTCGGACGGCGCGATGACGCTCTACCAGCTGCGCTTCACCTCGGCGCTGCACTTCCTGCACTACCGGCGCGACGAGCGCTACTGGCAGGACCAGGCCGCCGACGCGATCATCACCGACGTGCTGAACCGGCATCCGCAGCTGCAGGGGCGCTTTCGCTTCGACCTGTCGCGCAAGCTGCCGGCGCGCTCGTATTGCCGCCAGCACGAGACCGACTGGAACTTCGTCCACCGGATGATGGAGTCCGAAGGGCTCTATTGCTACTGGGAATATGCCTCGGACGGCAGCTCGCAGACGATGGTGATCGTCGACGCGCTGTACGCGACGCCGGCGCCGTTCGACGTCGGGTTCCAGCGCCAGGGCTCCCACGTCGAGGCCGACGCGCTGGGGCACTGGGCCGGCTCGCGCATGCTGCAGAGCGCCCATCACACCACGCGCACGTTCGATTACAAGAATCCGTCCACGCCGTACAACCCGAAGGGCACCACGCTGCCCACGCGCGCCGATCAGGGCGAGCTGCCGCAACAGCTCGAGGTGTACGAATACACCGGCGCCTATGCCTACGCCGAGCACGAGCGCGGGGAATCGCTGTCGCAGATCCAGGTCGAGGAATGGGAATCGCGCGCGAAGCGCTTCCACGGCAGCGGCGCCCTGCGCGCGATCGATGCGGGGCGCCGCTTCGTGCTGAACGGCCATCCCGAGCACGATCGCGACCGCGCCCAGCAGCGCGAGTTCGTGGCGATCGACGTGCGCTGGACGATCCAGAACAACGTGGCGATCCCCGACTTCCGCTTTCCGCATAGCCTTGCTGAAGCGCCCGAGTTCGCGCGCGCGGCGAGCGGCGGGCAGGCGCAGCCGGTCGCGCACGCGGACGGCTCGACCGGCTTCTATCACGTCGACATCGAGGCCCAGCGCACCACCATTCCGTATCGCAGCCCGCTCGAGCACGAGAAGCCGGAGATGCATCTGGAGACCGCCACCGTGGTCGGCCCGAGCGGCGAGGAGGTATATACCGACGAGCTGAACCGGGTCAAGGTGCGCTTCCACTGGGACCGCCAGAACGACGGCGACGAGCGCGCCTCGTGCTGGCTGCGCGTGGCGCAGTCCGATTCCGGCAGCGGCTACGGCGGCGTGCATCTGCCGCGGGTCGGCGAGGAAGTGGGGGTGGGCTACTTCGGCGGCGATTGCGACCGGCCGATCGTGTTGTTCCGCGTGTTCAACGGCAAGACGCGCCCGCAGTGGCACAGCAACGGCATCCTGTCGGGCTTTCGCACCAAGGAATACGCGGGCAGCGGCTTCAACGAGCTGGTGCTCGACGACGCCACCGGCCAGAATCGCGCGAAGCTCGCGAGCAGCATCGGCAGCACGGCGCTGCACCTCGGCTACCTGATCGACCAGCAGGGCAACCTGCGCGGCAACTATCTCGGCAGCGGCTTCGACCTGCGCACCGATCATTACGGCGCGGTGCGCGCCAACCGCGGCCTGTACGTGACCACCCACGCGAAGGGCGCCACGAGCCAGCCGCTCGACGCGGGCGAAACGCAGCGTCAGCTCGAGAGCGCCGGCAGCCTGATGGACACGCTCTCGCAGGCCGGCGTCGAGCATCACGCCGAGGGGCTCGACAGCGGGCGCGCGGCGCTCAAGACGCTGCTCGACGCGACCCGGCTCGACGCGGCGGGCGCGGCGCTGGGCGGACGCACCGCGGGCGGCGGCATCGGCAGCGCGAACGCGTTCGCCGAGCCGGTGATGATGTTCGGCAGCCCGGCCGGGATCGGCCTGTCCACGCAGCAGGCCGCGCAGATCCACGCGGACCGGCAGGTCAACCTGGTCAGCGGCGAGAGCATGCATCTCGCGGCCGGCAAGTCGCTGATCGCGAGCGTCGCGCAGAAACTGAGCCTATTCGTGCAGAGCGCCGGGATGAAGCTGTTCGCTGGCAAGGGCAAGGTGGAGATCCAGGCGCACTCGGACAACATCGAGCTGATCGCGCAGCAGACCGTGAAGGTGCTGTCCTCGGGCGCGGGCGTCGAGGTGGCCGCGAAGGGCGGCATCCTGCTGACCTCGGGCAATGCCTATATCCGCATCAAGGACGGCAACATCGAGATCCACGCGCCGGGCAAGGTCGACGTGAAGGGCGCCGAGCACCTGTTCGCCGGCCCGCAGGGCACCAATTACCCGCTGCCGCCGCTGCCGCAGGGCGAACTGATCGGCAAGCAGAGCCTGCGCTTCGCGACCTTCGGCGCGGACCAGCTGGCCGACGACATCGGCTGGACCGACAAGCCGTACCAGATCGTCAACGGCGCGAGCGAGGTCCTGGCCGCCGGGCAGATCGGGGCCGACGGCCGGCTGCCGCGCACGCTCGTGGACGCCGCGCAGACGCTGGTGCTGAAGGTAGGCACCGGCAAATGGGAAACTCACGAGGTGGTGGCCGAGACGCCCGGTGCGGAGCCGGCCGCCGGCACCGCGACCGGCACCACGGCGGCGGCATCGACATCGACACCTGCCGCCGCGAGCGGCGCGGCGGGGCCGTCCGCATCGACGGCTTCAACGCCGGCCGCCGCCGAGGACGCCGACGGCACCGACGATGCCGACGGCACCGTGCGCACCAACACCGATGCCACGCTGAGCCCGCAGGACGATCCGTATTTCCTTCCGGCGGAACAGCAGGAAGGCCAGTTCATCGACAGCCAGCATCTGGCGGCGCTGCTGACGCCGGCCGTGCTGGCGCAGGTTAGCGAAGGAGAGCAGTAAACCATGAAGACGACGAAGTCCGGCTCGCGCGTGATGGCCGCGGCGCTCGCGGCCGCCGCGCTGGGCGTGCTGGCGCAGGGTACGGCCCATGCGGAGCAGTATCAGAGCGGCGCGACGCGCTGGGACATCAAGGGCGGCAAGCTGATGATGGTGGCCGGCGTGCTCGACGACAACTCGCGCCTGCATTACCTGAACTACGCGTTCTACGTGCAGGCCAGCGACAACGCGCTGTACCTGGCGCCGATCGTCGACGATCCGAAGAAGCTGAACGACTATCGCCTCAACTTCAGCACGTTCAACGGCGGCGGCGAGATCCTGACCGACGCGGTGGTGGCGGTGAAAGGCGCCAGCACTTATCTCGTGACCGCGCACAAGGACGCCGTGCATGGCTACAACCGGCCCGCCGCGGTGACCACGCGTACCTACCGGCTGGTCGAGGGCGACGAGGCGCAATGGCGCTGGTACTTCGCGCCGGTCGCGCAGGGCGCCTACAGCGAGCAGCAGAACTACACCGTCGAGCGCGCGCTGGCCGAGACCGCGAAGGCGCTGCACTGATCCCGAACGCGTTGCGTCCATCCGCATCCCGACGAACATGACCAAGTTCATCTCCGCGACCCACGACAAGGCGACGCTGACCGTGCAGTACGTCGCCGACAACGGCGACATCCTGCTGCGCAGCGGCGGCACCATCGCCTGGCGTTTCAACAATCCGGGCAACCTGCGGCCGAAGTCGAAGTACGTGCTGACCTCGATCGGCGTGGGCAACACCGCGAGCGGCGACTTCTTCATCTTCCCCGACTACGACACCGGCCGCGCGGAGAAGAAGGCGCTGCTGCGCCGCAAGTACAACGACATGTCGATCTCGGATGCGATGCAGGTGTACGCGCCGCCCAGCGAGAACAATACCGAGGCCTACATCCAGGCGATCTGCAACGGCACCGGCTTTGCCCGCACGCGCGTGCTCAACACCATGAGCGACGCCGATCTCGATTCGATGATGAACGTGATGGAGAAGCACGAGGGCTACAACGCGCGGATCAAGACGCGCCACGAGCGCTGGATCCGCACCGCGTCGGTCACGCTGTCGGACGGCGCCAAGCCGATCCCGAACCAGAAGGTGACGGTGCAGGCCGGCGCGAAGAAGACGGTGCTGACCACCAACGCGCTCGGCCAGCTGCCGCTGCTGCCGATGGAATCGGCCGGGCAGCAGATCCAGTTCCTCGTCGACCACGCGAAGGACGGCCTGAAGCAGATCGGGCAGATCACCACGCAGAACGCCTCGGCCGCCTACGTGTTCTTCCAGGACCTGTTCCAGACCACCGCGCCCACCAGCGCGCACTACGTGAAGGACACCGTCAGGCGGGATGCGATCCCCGGCTTTCGCTACCGGATCGTGTCGGGCGACACGCTCGGCAGGATCGCGCAGAAGTTCAAGGTCAGCGTCGCGCAGCTGGAGGCGGACAACCATCTGAAGTCGTCGCGGATCTTCGCCGGCGACTACCTGATGATCAACGCGAAGAAGCCGCACGATGCGCCGGCCGCGCCGCCGAATCCGGTGGCGGTGAAGCCGGCCGCCACGCACCGGGTGGCGTCCGCGAGCGCGGCATCTCCGGCAAGCACCACGAGCACGCCCGCGCCGGCATCGTCCGGGACTGCGTCCGCGGGGCAGGGGCAAGCCGTCAGCATCGACGATTTCGCGAAGCCCGCCGGCGGCTCGGGCACGGCCGCCGCGCCGGCCTCGTCGGCTCCGGCAGCATCTCCAGCATCGGCTCCTGCCAGCGCCGCGCCGGCGCCGACCGCTGCCTCGACCACACCAGCCACACCGGCCGCGTCGGGATCATCAGCCTCGCCGACCGCCTCCCCCCCGACCGCCGGCCCCGCCGTGGTCCTCGACCGCAGCAAGCTCGGCCAGGGCCACCCGGTGGCGTTCGTGCCGGCCGCCTCGCCGCAAGCGCCGTGGATGGAGTTCGCGCTGCAGCAGGCGAAGTTCTGGCATGGCCAGAAGGAGGACGTGATCACCAAGACGATCAACTACCACAAGGAAGTGGGCGGCTCGCTGAAGTCACTGGTCGGCAACAGCAATCCGTGGTGCGCGTCGTTCGTCAACTGGTGTCTGCAGAGCGCGAAGTATCCGAAGACGGCCGCGCCGATGGATTCGCAGTCGTTTCGATTCAGCAAGAACTTCGTCAAGATCGACAAGCCGGTGTTCGGCGCCGTCGCCGTCTACAAGCATCCGAAGGGAGGCCACGCCGCGTTCGTCTACGCCCAGACCAGCGCCGGCGCGCCGATCCTGCTCGGCGGCAACCAGAGCGACGCGATCAACTTCGGCATGCAGAAGGCCGCGGAACTGAAAGGCTTCTTCGTGCCCGCCACCTACCTGCAGTTCGCGAAGGAGGAACTCGCGAAAGGCACCAAACTCGAAGTATCCACGCCCGCCAAACTGAACGAGGAATTTCACATTGCATTCGCCAGGAAGAAAGCCAATGCGGATCGCTGACCTGCTGTGCGTGGTGCTCGCCTGCGCCGCGCCGCTCGCGCACGCGGCCGGCGCACCGGCCGGCGCCGATTGCCTGACGCAGGCCGAGGTGACGAAGCTCGATACCGATTTCTGGACGAAATTCCCGTCGCCGGACGGCTTCGCCGCCTACGCGGCGCCCGACATGCGGCTCGACACGAACATCGTCGACCTGATGCGCCCCGAGCTGGCGAAGGCCGACGGCCCCACGCGCGCGCGCAGCTTCGCCACCTACGCGAGCCAGCATCCGGAATACTTCGCGCCGTTCCGCACCGCTCACAGCGCCCACTACCTGTACTACCCGGGGCGCGACCGCCACCCGGACGCGGTCAAGGAAGCCAGCGTGTTTCCGGCGAACCGGTGCGTATCGACGTTCAGTTTCGACGACGAGCGCCATACCTGCATCGCCGGCGCCCGCACGCGCGCGATGAGCTTCTCGTTCGTGAAGACGAACGGGCGCGTGCAGTTGCAAGGTATCGAAGTGGGCATGGAGGCATGCCAGCCGTGATCCGCCGGGGCCAGCCCGGCGCGATGGAATAAACGCGCGCCGCCGGGCGTTATCGTCACTGGCGGCGGCTTGCTGCGTTGCAAGCTGTCAACAGTCTGACGAAACGCTATCATCGTCGTTCGACATTCATGCTTCCTCCGGCGGGCGCGCTCATGAAATCGATCCATCCGATCCATCGGGCAGTGACCCGCATCATGCTGCTGGCCGCGCTGGCGGCGGCCACGGCCAGCCCCGCGTTCGCGTTCAACGAGGAAGCGAACTACAACGAATGCATCCTCAATACCGTGTCGAACACCTGGAACCGCAACGTGGTCGAGATGATCCGCACCTCGTGCGATCGTCTCTACCGGCGCTGGGCCATGCTGACGCCCACCGACGTCTCGTTCCACCGCTGCCTGCTCGCGCATCTGCCGGGCGTGCAGAGCAACGCCGCGATCGGGCCGGTGGTGCAGGCGTGCCGCCGGCAGAGCACCGATTCGGATCATTTCGACTGAACCCGCTGCCGCCGGCCGGCCGCCTCATGGTTCGGCCGCCCGATCCCGCTCCCGCTTAGCGTTCGAAGTCGCTGCCGGCCGCGCGCAGCTGGCGCATCGCGCTGTCCAGATGCGCGCGCGCACTGGCCGGATCGCCGAGCCGCATCTGTTCGTAGGCACGCTGCGCGATGTGGCGCGGCACCGTCTTCAGCGGCTGGCCGCTCTGCATCGCCTTGAGCTGCACCTCGGCCGCGCGTTCGAGGTAGTAGAGATCGTCCCAGGCCTCGGCGATGTTCGGGCCCGCGATCATCACGCCATGGTTCTTCAGGAACAGCACGTCGGCGTCGCCGAGCGCGGCCGCGATCCGGTCGCCTTCGGCGGCGTCGAGCGCGAGGCCGTTGTATTGCTCGTCCACGGCGGTGCGGCCGTAGAACTTCAGCGCGGTCTGCCCGAGCCACAGCAGCGGCGGGCCTTCGAGCAGGCACAGCGCCGTCGCGTTCGGCATGTGGGTGTGGAAGGCCGCCTTCACGCGCGGCATCGCGCGGTGCAGCCGCGCGTGGATGTGGAACGCCGTGGCCTCGGGCCGGCCTTCGCCCTCGATCACGTTGCCGTCGTAATCGCAGACCAGCAGCCGCGACGCGGTGATCTCCGCGAACGCATAGCCATACGGATTCACGAGGAACAGGTCGTCATGGCCTGGCACCACCGCCGAGAAATGATTGCAGATGCCTTCCTCGAAGCCGTGTTGCGCGGCCAGCCGGAAACAGGCCGCGAGTTCGATGCGAGCGGCCCGCACCGCGTCCGAGTCGAGCCCGGCGCGGCGCCCGCTCGTGCCGGTGTCGATATTGAGTTGATGTGCCATCTGCTCGCCCTCCGCGAAACCGCAATCGTAAAGACATAAGCTTACCAACGCGCCGCCCCGGCTCGCGTGGCGCGCCTACCAGCCAAGCGACGCGAACCGCGCGGGTAAGCGATCGAGCGTGGGCAGCGTGGCGTCGGGCGTGTAGTCAGGCAGCGGCGCGCGGCCGGTGCCGCGGTCGATCCACACGCAGCGAAAGCCCACGTCGCGTGCCGCCGCGTGGTCCAGGTGCGGGCTCGCGCAGATATGCACGACCTGCTCGCGCGTCACGCCGAGCCGAGCGTGCGCGTATTCGAAGATGGTCCGGCTCGGCTTGTAGGCGCCGGCCTGCTGCGCGGTGATCACGCGGTCGATCGTGCCGCCCAGTTGCGCGACGTTGCCGGCGATCACGTCGTCGTCGGTGTTCGACACGATGCAGAGCGAATGGCCGGCGGCCTTGAGCGCGCGCAGCGCGCCGACCACCTCGGGAAACGGCGGCATGGCCGCGATGGCGTCGGTCAGGCCGCGCGCGTCGCCGTCGTCGGCGGGCAGGTTCCACTCGGCCAGCGCGAGTTTCAGCGCCTCGCCGGCCAGCGTGCGGAACGAGCGGTGCGGCGGCGTCTGCTCGAGCGCATGCTCGTGACGGTCGTAGGCGGCGATCAGCGCCGCCGGCTCGATGTGCGGCGCGCCCTTGCGCGCGACGATCCCGGCGACGGCGGCCCGCAGGCCCTCGTCCCACTGGATCAGTGTGCCGTAGCAGTCGAAGGTCAACCACTTCGGGCGAGGCGTGTTTTCGAGCGACATGGCGGCTCCGGGCAGGTGTCGGGATGGATCGGAGACGACAGGCTACGCGCGGCCCGCTCATCGGGGAAATTAAATTAGAATCGTCTTCTCAGTGGAAAATCGAATAACGAGAGTCGGCCATGCTCGACCTGGAACTGTTGAATTCGCTGTTGTGCGTGGTGGACGAGGGCAGCTTCACGCGCGCGGCCGAGCGCGTGCATCGCACCCAGTCGACGGTCAGCCAGCAGGTGCGGCGGCTGGAGGAAATGGTCGGCCACCCGTTGCTGCTGCGGGACCGCAGCGGCAATCAGGTGACCCCGACCGAGCACGGCGAGCTGCTCGCGCAGTACGCGCGCCGGCTGCTGGCGCTGTCGCACGAGGCGCAGGATGCGCTCGCGAGCGGCATGCGGCGCACCACGCTGCGGCTCGGCGTGCCCGAGGATTTCGACGCACGGCGGATGGCGGCGATCCTCGCCGGCTTTGCCGCCGAGCGGCCGGACGCGCGGCTCGAAACCGTGGCCGGCATGAGCACGGACCTGCGCCGCAAGCTTGCCGCCGACGAGATCGAGATCGCGCTCGTCAAGCGCGAGCCCGACAGCGGCGACTGCCTCGCGGCCTGGCCCGAGACGCTGGTGTGGGCGAGCGGCCGGCAAGCCGAGCTGCCGGCCCGCGACAGCGGTGAGCCGATCGCGCTCGCGCTGTTTCCGCAAGGCTGCCTGTACCGGCAGCGCGCGCTGCGCGGGCTCGATCACGCGCGGCGGCGCTGGCGCATCGCGTTCGGCAGCCACAGCCTGACGGGGATCCAGGCCGCCGTGGCGTCGGGACTGGGCGTGACGGTGCTGCCGAGCACGGCGCTGTTGCCCGAGCATCGCGTCTGCGAGGCACTGCCGGCGCTGCCGTCCACCGAGCTCGCGCTCGTCAGCGCGGGGCAGGCGCTCAACGAGGTGCAGGGCGCGCTGGTCGGGTTTCTCGCGCGGGCGCTGGCTGCTTGACGGTGGGTTGACGGGGCATCGATGGCGGCTTGCAGGCGGGGGCGGGGCACGCGAGCGCGCGCCGGCGGCTGGAGCGAACCGCTTCGTTCCGACGAGCCGGCACGGGTCGACGAGCATGGATGAGTCCCAATCGCCGCCACTGCATACGACGCGCCGCGAACCGGACAACGATAAGGCACTTGAGCGCCGGCGTCCGCGCGCCAGACGCGTTCAGGCGTTCGCCTGCCGCGCCGTGCCGTCGCCGAGCGCGAGCAGCTCCGCCGGCTCGCGAAACACCTGATGCGGTCGCTTCGCCAGCAGCGCATCGAGATCGGTATAGCCCCAGCCGACCGCGCCGTAGCGCAGGCCGACGCCGTCGGCCGCCTCGGCGTCGCGGATTTCGTCGCCGATGTAGATCGCGTGCGCGGCGTCGATGCCGGTGGTCTTCAGGATCGTGCGCAGCCGGTGTGACTTGCCGAACAGCGACGAGCTGCATTCGACGGCCGCGAAGCGTTCGACCAGCGCGTCGCCGAGCACGGCGCGCACGTTGTCCTGCGAGTTCGAGGTGGCCACGGCCACCGCGACCTGCCGGTCCATCAACGCATGCAGCGCCGCCTCGATGCCCGGGAACGGCCGCACCTCGTCGATCCGCTCGTTCATGATGCGGCGCGCGTCGGACAGCACGGCCGGCACCTTCCAGATCGGCAGCGCGAGTTCGCGCAGCACCTCGCTCGCGCTGAGGCCGCGCAGCTTGCGCTGGTCGTCGCCGGCGGTCTGGCGGAAGCCGTGGCGGGCCGCGAGGCCGTTCAGTGAATCGGCGAACACGGGGTAGGAATCGGCGAGGGTGCCGTCGAAATCGAACAGGGCGAGGCGCAGCGTCATCGGTGGCGGCGGCGCGGGGCGCGGCCGGGAAGGCAAGGGTGGTTAATCGATCGGAACGGGGCGGCTGCCGGCGAACGCCGACGGCCAACCACGTGGCCGGGGGCCGACGCACGCCCGATCACGGAGCCGCCATCTTCGCGGTGAGTCGGCCGGGCGTCAAGCGCGAGCCCGCGCCGGACGGGGCACGGCATACGCGGCGGCGCGCGCCGCGCGTGTTTTATCCGCGCGGTTCGCTCCGCCGTTCATACGGCGCTCCTCGCCCGTGCGGCGAACTCCGGCGTGAGCCGCTGCAGCGGGTCGCGCATCGCGGCGTCGAACGGGTTCATCTGCGGCCCGATGATCTCGGCCTGGCGCTGCAGCAGCTGCACGACGGTGGGCAGGCGCTCCTCGGTGAGCCGCGTCGAGAGCGTGCCCACGCTCAACGCGCCCACCGCGCAGCGATGCTGGTCGAAGATCGGCACGGCCACGCCGGCCATGTCCTCCAGCACGCCGCTGTTGCGCCCCGCGAAGCCGAGCGCGCGCACGCGTTCGATCTCGGTGCGCAGGTAGACCTCGTCGAGCACGCCGTAGCTGCGCAGCCTCGGCACGTTGAAGCGGATGATTTCCTCGCGCTCGGCTTCGGGCTGGAACGCGAGGATCGCGAGGCTGCCCTGGCCGATGCCGAGCGCGACGCGCCCGCCGATCGTGCCGGTGAACGAGCGGATCGGGAACGGCCCTTCGCAGATGTCGAGGCAGACGGCATCGAAACTGCTTTTCACCAGCAGGAAGATCGAGTCGCCGAGGCTCGCGCAGAGCCGCAGCAGCGCGGGGCGGCACAGCGTGCGCAGGCCGTTCGGGTTGCCGGCCTGCGCGGCCATCGCGAAGAACGCCACGCTGAGCCGGTAGCGCCGCGTGCGCTCGTCCTGCTCGACCACTTCCTCCGCGATCAGCCCCTGCAGGATGCGATGGACGGTGGCCTGCGTGAGGCCCACCGTCTTCGCGAGCGCGGTCACGCGGCTGCCCTCGGCCTGATGCTCGCCGAGCGCGCGGATCACGGCGAACGCGCGCTGCAGCACGCCGGGGCCGCGCGTGTCGTCGGCGCCGCCGTTGTCTTCTCGTGTGGTTTTCACGTTGGCCTCGAATGATTCCATCCAGCGGAATGCCGGTTGCGCTGCGTCCGGCGCGCCCCGACTGTACCGCGTTGCGCCGGCGCTTGCACGGCCGGTTGCTCAGGGTTCGCCCGAAGATCGCTGGACGAAACGATTCGGCAAGGTGTTGTCCCAAGGATTCTATCCAGCGGAATAAATCAGAAACTAATGTCGCCATCCGGAATTTCGCGTTGACGTCGAAAAATTTGAACGGATAGAGTCGGTTCACCGGAATGCAACCGCTTCAGAAGGTGCCGCGGCACCGAAAGGCCAGACCATGTCGTTCCTCACGTTGACGGATGTTTCGAAGTCGTTCGGTGACCTGCAGGCCGTCGCCGGCATCAACCTGTCGGTCGAGAAAGGCGAGTTCGTGTCGTTGCTCGGGCCGTCCGGTTGCGGCAAGACCACCACGCTGCAGATGATCGCGGGCTTCGTGGAAACGACGCGCGGCACCATCACGCTCGACGGTCGCGACATCACGCGCCTCGCGCCGAACCGGCGCGGCCTCGGCATCGTGTTCCAGAGCTACGCGCTGTTCCCGCACATGAGCGTCGAGCAGAACGTCGGCTTCGGCCTCGAAATGCGCGGCGTGAGCCGCGCCGAGCGCGAGCAGCGCACCCGCGAGGCGCTCTCGCTGGTGCGGCTCGACGCCTACGCGCAGCGCTTTCCGCGCGAGCTGTCGGGCGGCCAGCGGCAGCGCGTGGCGATCGCGCGCGCGATCGTGATCGCGCCGCCGGTGCTGCTGCTCGACGAGCCGATGTCGAATCTCGACGCGAAGCTGCGCGAGGAGATGCAGTTCGAGCTGCGCGCGATCCAGCGCAAGCTCGGCACCACCACGGTGATGGTCACGCACGACCAGGCGGAGGCGCTGTCGATCAGCGACCGCGTGGTGGTGATGGAGGCGGGCCGCATCACGCAGGTCGACACGCCATATCACGCCTACGAACATCCGGGCAATCGCTTCGTCTCGCAGTTCATCGGCAAGACCAACCTGCTCAACGGCAAGGTGGTGAAGCACGACGGCGAGCGGCTGCGCATCGACCTCGGCGACGCGCTGCCGGAGGCGGTCTGCGCGCCGGCCGGCACGCGCACGCTGCGCACCGGCGAGGCGGTCACGCTCTGCATCCGCCCCGAGAAGCTCACGCTCGGCGCGGCCGGCACGGGCCGCATCGCGGGGCGCGTGACGAGCCGCTTCTTCCTCGGCAGCCAGTGGCTGTACCGGCTCGACAGCCGCGCGGGCGAGATGCTGGCCTGCTGCCAGAACGAGGGCGACGAGCCGCTCGCGGAGGGCGCCGTGGTCGGCATCGACTGGCGCGGCGACGCGATGCGCGTGATCGGCCAGGAGGGCGCCCGTGGATGACGCGCTGAGTATGGCCGGCCGCGAGGCGGGCGCCGCGCGCGGCCGGGTGCGCCCGCGCTGGCGCGCGTGGCTGCCGTTGTGGCTGATGAGCACGCCGGCGTGCCTGCTGTTCGTCGCGCTGGTGCTGGTGCCGCTCGCGATGACGCTGCTGCTGTCGTTCTATCGCTTCGATCCGTCGAGCGGGCCGGTGGCCGCGTTCGATCCGGCCTACTACCTGGAAGTGCTGCGCGAGTCGTATTTCCACACGATCTTCCTGCGCACCTTCGGCATCGCCGCGCTCACCACGCTGCTGTGCGTGGCGATCGGCACGCCCGAGGCCTACATCCTGTCGCGCATGCGCGATCCGTGGCGCTCGGCCTGCCTGCTCGTGATCCTCGCGCCGCTGCTGGTGTCGGTGGTGGTGCGCGCGTTCGGCTGGAGCATGCTGCTCAACACCAACGGGCTCGTGAACCAGCTGTTCGCGCTGGTGGGGCGCGGGCCGTACAAGCTCGAATACACCACCTTCGCGATCGTGATCGCGCTGGTCCACGTGATGCTGCCGTTCATGGTGATCCCGGTGTGGACGGCGCTGCAGCGGCTCGACCCGCAGACCGAGCACGCGGCGCTGTCGCTGATGGCCTCGCCCGCCACCACGCTGCGCCGGATCGTGCTGCCGCAACTGATGCCGGGCATCTTGTCGGGCAGCCTGATGGTGTTCGGGCTGTCGGCCAGCGCGTTCGCGATTCCGGGCCTGCTCGGCGGGCGGCGCCTGAAGGTGGCCGCCACCGCCGTCTACGACCAGTTCCTCAGCTCGATGAACTGGCCGCTCGGCGCGGCCATCGCGATCCTGCTGCTCGCGGCGAACCTGATCGTGATGCTCACCTACTACCGCGTGCTCGAACGCCGCTACACGCGCAGCCTCGGCTGACGCGCGCCACCGTCCAGCCAAGCCCGATCCCGCCCAGCCAACGACGCCACCGCCATGCGCAAAAACGGTCCGCTCGCCCTCGCGTTCCATACGCTCGTGATCCTGTTCATGCTCGCGCCGCTCGTGATCGTGATCCTGGTCGCGTTCACGCCCGACGAGACGCTGACGCTGCCCACCCGCGGCCTGTCGCTGCGCTGGTTCCGCGCGATCCTCGACTATCCCGACTTCATCGGCGCGTTCGGCAACAGCGTCAGGCTCGCGTTCGCGTCGGCCACGCTGTCGCTCGCGCTGGCGCTGCCGGCGGGCCTCGCGATCGGCCGCGCGCGCTTTCCGGGGCGCGCGTTCCTGAACGCGCTGCTGCTCTCGCCGCTGGTGGTGCCGGGCCTCGTGCTCGGCATCGCGCTGCTGCGCCTGTTCGCGCTGATCGGCGTGACCGGCTCGTTCGGCTGGCTGGTGCTCGCGCATACGATCATCGTCACGCCGTTCGTGATCCGGCTGGTGCTGGCCGCGGTGGCCGGGCTCGACCGCAGCGCCGAGCACGCGGCCGCCTCGCTCGGCGCGAACGCGTGGACCACGTTCCGCCGCATCACGCTGCCGATGATCGTGCCGGGCATCACGGGCGGCTGGCTGCTCGCGTTCATCAACAGCTTCGACGAGCTGACCATGTCGATCTTCATCACCTCGCCGCAGACCGTCACGCTGCCGGTGCGCATGTACATGTACGCGACCGAGTCGATCGATCCGATGATGGCCTCGGTCTCGACGCTGGTGATCGCGATCACGGCCGCGGCGATGCTGATCCTCGACCGCGTGTACGGCCTGAACCGCGTCCTGATCGGGCAGCACTGATGCGCCGCGCCCGGGGTTGCCCCGTCGTGTCCCGTTCGATTCCTTCTTCGCGCCTCGCGCGTTTCCATCGATGAGCCAGCCCGCCAGTCCGCCCGCCAACCCGCCCGTTTTTCCGCCGCCGCCGGCCGGGCCGCAACTCGTGCGCGTGGCCGAGACCGACCGCGCGCGCGTGCCGTTCGTGCTCGACGGCGTGGCCGTCGAGGCGCTGGCCGGCGACACGCTGCTGACCGCGATCCTCACCCGGCAGCGCCATCTGCGCGACAGCGAGTTCGGCGACGGCCCGCGCGCGGGCTTCTGCCTGATCGGCGCGTGCCAGGACTGCTGGGTGCGCACCGAGGACGGCACGCGGCTGCGCGCCTGCTCGACGCCGCTGCGCGAGGGGATGCGGGTGGTGACGCGCGCCGTCTGGACGGCGGGGGGTGGTGATGCGATGGCGGCCGCGCCGGTGGGCGAGGTCGCCGCCTCGGCTCGACCGGCAAACCCGGGCAACGACGGAGGCGCGCGATGAGCATGACCCTCGACGAAAACCTCGACGACGGCCTGATGCCGGCCTGCGAGTCATGGGACGACGGCGCTCCCGAGCCGCGCGTGGTGATCGTCGGCGCGGGGCCGGCCGGGATTCGGGCGGCCGAGGCGCTCGTCGCGGCCGGTATCCGGCCCACCGTGATCGACGAGAACGCGCGCTGGGGCGGCCAGATCTACCGGCAGCCGCCGGCCGACGCCGGCTTCACGCGCGGCAAGGCCGCGCTCTACGGCTTCGAGGCGCGCAAGGCCGAGGCGGTCCACGCCTGCATGGCGCGGCTGCTGCCGCAGCTCGACTACCGGCCCGATACGCTGGTCTGGTCGTGCGAGCCGGGCTGGCTCGACACGCTGCGCGCGGGCCGCGAGGCGCGGCTGCCATGGACCCACCTGATCATCGCGAGCGGCGCGACCGACCGTGTCGTGCCGGTGCCGGGCTGGACCCAGCCCGGCGTCTACACGCTCGGCGGCGCGCAGGTGGCGCTGAAGGCGCAGGGCTGCGCGATCGGCCGGCGCACCGTGTTCGCGGGCACCGGGCCGCTGCTGTATCTGGTGGCTTACCAATACGCACGGGCCGGCGCGCAGGTCGCGGCGGTGCTCGACACCAGCCCGTTCGGGCGCCAGGCGGCGGCCGTGCCGAAGCTGTTGAGCCAGCCGTCCACGTTTGCCAAGGGCCTCTATTACCTCGGCTGGCTGCGCGCGCACGGCGTGCCGGTGGTGTCGGGCGTGACGCTCGACGCGATCGACGGCGAGCAGGCGGTGGAGCGCCTGTGCTGGCGCAGCGCCGACGGCATCGAGCGGCATACCGACTGCGACGCGGTGGGCCTCGGCTTCGGCCTGCGCCCCGAGACGCAGCTGGCCGACCTGGCCGGCTGCCGCTTCGAGTTCGATCCGTTGCGCCGCGGCTGGCTGCCGTGGAAGGACGCGGCCGGCCGCGGCTCGGTGCCCGGCGTCTATCTGGCCGGCGACGGCGCCGGCATCGCGGGTGCCGACGCGGCCGAGCTGGCGGGCCGGCGTGCCGCGCTCGCGCTGCTCGAGGATCTCGGCATCGCCGCGCCGCGCGAGGCGGCCGGCGGCGCCGGCGGTTCCCGTGGCTTCGGCCGCCTCGGCCCGGCCGCGATCGAGCGGCGGCTCGCGCGGATCGCGCGGTTCCGCGCCGGCATCGAGGCGGCGTTCGCGCCGCCGGCCGACGCCGCCGCGCGCTGGCCCGACGCGACCATCGTCTGCCGCTGCGAGGCGCTCACGGCGGGCCTGCTGCGCGAATGCGTGCGCGGCGGGATGGCCGGCGAGGTGAACCGCCTGAAGGCGCTCACGCGGGTCGGCATGGGGCGCTGCCAGGGCCGCATGTGCGGCGAGTCGGCGATGGCGCTGCTGGCCGCCGAGACCGGCCGGCCGCTCGATCAGGTGGGCCGGCCGCGCGGGCAGGCGCCGGTGAAGCCGATCCCGATCTCGCCGATGCTGTTCGAATACGCGGTGCAGGTGCGCGACGATGAGGCCCACGATGAGTGAGGCGCGGCATTACCACGTGGCGATCGTCGGCGGCGGACTGGTCGGCGCCTCGACCGCGCGCTCGCTCGCGGCCCAGGGCGTGCCGGTGGCGTTGTTCGAGCGGCGCTTCTGCGGCGCGCAGGCAAGCGGCGTGAACTACGGCGGGGTGCGCACCCAGGGGCGCCCCGAGGAACAGCTGCCGCTCGCGACGCGCGCGCGGCGGATCTGGAACCAACTGCCGGAGCTGATCGGCAGCGACGGCGAACTGGTCGTGTCGGGCCACCTGCGGCTCGCGCGGCGCGAGGCCGATCTCGACGCGCTGCATGCCTGGGCCGCGATGGCGAGCGGCTATGGCGTGCGTTCGCAGGTGATGTCGGGCGAGGCGTTCCGGCGCCGCTATCCGTGGCTCGGCGCGCAGGCGATCGGCGGCGCGCTCTGCGCAGACGACGGCCAGGCCAACCCGCGGCTCGTGTCGCCGGCCTTCGCCGCCGCCGCGCGGCGGGCCGGCGCCGATCTCTACGAGCAGACCGAGCTGTCCGACGTCGAGTTCGACGGCACGCGCTTCGTGCTGCAGGCGGGTGGCCGGCGCGTCACGGCCGACTGGCTGGTGAACGCCGCCGGCGCCTGGGGCAACACCGTGGCCGGCCGCTTCGGCGAGGCCGTGCCGCTGCGGCCGATCTATCCGAACATGTGGGTGACCGAGCCGCTGCCGCCGTTCATCGAGCACAACCTCGGGGTGGTGGGCGGGGGCGTCTACGCGCGGCAGGTGGCGCGCGGCAACTGCGTGATCGGCGGCGGGCGCGGCCACGGCGACGGCGAATACGCGCGGCCGTCGGCCGACGCCACGCGCGCCGTGATGCGCGAGGCCTGCGCGCTGCTGCCGGGCCTGCGCGACGCGCTGCTGATCCGCACCTGGAGCGGCGTGGAGGGCGAGACGCCCGACAGCAATCCGGTGATCGGGCCGAGCGGCACGACCCCGCGCCTGCTGCACGCGTTCGGTTTCTCGGGCGGCGGCTTCCTGCTCGCGCCGGGCGTGGGCGACCTGCTCGCCGAGCTGATCGTGCGCGGCGAGACGGAGACGCCGATCGCGGCGTTCTCGATCGCGCGCTTCACGGCCGGCGCCGAGCCCGCCTCCGAGCCGGCGCCCGAACCCGCCTCCGGCGCGACGGCGGCCGACCTCACGCCCCGATAGCATCCGGCATCGTTATCGTCATTCCCGTCAAGACCCACCCGCCCCAAGGAAGATCCACGATGAAACTGTCACGCACTCTCGCATCGCTCGCGGCGCTGTTCGCGCTCGGCATCACGCTGCCGGCCTGGTCGCAGACGAAAACGATCTACATCGGCATGAACGGCGGCCCGATGGAGAAGGCCTACACGAGCGGCGTGCTGCCCGACTTCGAGAAGGCCAACAACGTCCGCGTGGTGGTGGTGCCGGGCACCTCGTCGGACGTGCTCGCCAAGCTGCTGGCCAACCGCGCCAACCCGCAGATGCACGTGGTGTTCCTCGACGACGGCGTGATGGCGCGCGCGGTCAGCATGGGCGTGTGCGAGAAGCTCGACGACGCGCCGGTGCTCAAGGAGCTGTATCCGTTCGCGCGCATGAAGGGCGACATCGGCGCGGGCGTGCAGCTCGGCATGACCGGCATCGGCTACAACACCAGGCTGTTCGCCGCGAAGGGCTGGGCGCCGCCGACCTCGTGGATGGATTTCGCCGATCCGAAATACAAGGGCAAGGTGGTGTTCCAGTCGGCGTCGAGCAGCACGTTCGGGCTGCACGGCTTCCTCGCCATCAACCGGCTGCTCGGCGGCAACGAGAACAACGTCGAGCCCGGCTTCACGAAATGGGCCAGCACGGTGGGGCCGAACGTGGCCGAGTACATCCCGAACTCGGCCAAGCTCTCCGAGATGATCCAGACCGGCGAGGCGGCCATCTTCCCGCTCACGCCCACCGGCGTCGGCGACCTGAAGGACAAGGGGCTGCCGGTGGCCTACGCGGCGCCGAAGGAGGGCGCGGTGCTGCTGCTGGTGGACCTCTGCGTCGTGAAGAACAACCCCGATCCGCAACTCGCGCAGAAGCTCGCGCAGTTCCTGCTGTCGGCGCCGGCGCAGACCAAGGCCGCGGTGGCCGGCAAGCAGATTCCGACCAACCGCCAGGCGAGCATGCCGCCCGACATGCAGAAGAGCCTCGGCGACCTCGACCAGCTCGTGAAGAAGGTGACGGTGGTGGACTGGGATGCGATCAACGCGCATCGCGCGCAGTGGGACGCGCGCTGGAACCGGCAGATCGAGCAGTGAGCCGGAGCTGAGCACCGGCAAGCGGGCGGCGAGGGGCGCCGTGACCGCTGCGCGGGCGCCGCCGATCGCAGTCAGCCATCGGCGGGCCCGGCGATCTCAGGCGTAGGGCGCCGGCACGACCAGGAATTTCTCCCCCGTGGCGCGCTTCGCGAAGCGGCGGATCGTGTCGGGATCGATCAACTGTTCGAGCGCGATCCGCTCGTTGTAGCGGCTCGCGAAGGTGGTGCCGAGCTCGCCCGCGATGCGCTCGCGCATGCGTGCCGCCACGGCCGGGCCGAACTGCTGCAGCCGCCACGTCACGAGCCAGCCGCCGACGCCCCAGGCCATCCCGAAACGCCGGTCGAGCACGGTCGGGCGCGGGTCCAGCGTGCCGTACAGGTAGACCTGCCGGTGCGTGGGCGAACCATACCGGTCGTAGCGCGTCATGCGGCGCGTGGCAACCTCGCTCATCGCGACCAGCAGCCGTTGCGCCATGTCCCCGCCGCCGATTGCGTCGAACGCGAGCGTGGCGCTGGTGGCGTCGACCGCCGCCACCAGCGCCGCGTCGAAATCGGGCGCCGAGCTGTCCAGCACCCATTGCGCCCCGAGCCCGCGCAGCAACTCCGCCTGCGCGGCGCTGCGGACCACGTTGACGAGCGGCACGCCGTCGGCCGCGCACAGCTTCACCAGCATCTGCCCCAGGTTCGAGGCCGCCGCCGTGTGGACGATCGCCGTGTGGCCCTCGGTGCGCATCGTTTCGAGCATCGACAGCGCCGTCAGCGGATTGATGAACGCCGACGCGCCGGCCTCGGCCGCGGTGCCGTCGGGCAGCACCACCACCTCGGCCGCGGCGGCCAGCCGGTATTGCGCGTAGGTGCCGTGCAGGCTGCGCAGCCCGACGCGGCGCCCGAGCAGGTGGCGCGCCTGCTCGCCGGCGGCGATCACGGTGCCGGCGCCTTCGTTGCCGATCGCGAGCGGCAGGTCCAGGCGCGCGGCTACCGAGGGCAGCTGGTCCGCGGGGACGGTGGCCGTCGTGACTGGCGCGGCGCTGCCGGCGCTGGCTTCGCGGGTCAGCGTCGCGATGTCGGCCGGCCCGAGCAGGGTCAGGATGTCGGACGGATTGACGGGGGCGGCCTCGATTTGCACGACGATCTCGGCAGCGGACGGGGTCGGGACGGGAACGCGTTCGAACCAGAGCCGCAGTTCGCCCTGCGCGGTGATCAGCGAACGCAGTTCCAGGCCATTAGCGGGGATGCGGGAGGTATCGGTGGGCATGTCGATGAGCGGCTCCGTGGAGATGGGCGGGCGGATGCGGCGGGCGGCGGCGCCCGATGCGCGGGAATGGAGAGACTCGCGGGAACCGGGCGCGCGGCCCGATCGGCGTATCCGGCAGTGTCGGCCCGCCGCGCGCAAACGACAACCGACAAAATGGCCCGCCCCGGTCGCCTGGCGTGGCAATCGGGTCGGAAATCCGGGCGCGGCGCGACAAGGTCGGTGCCGGCGGCGGAGCCTGCCGCGTGCCGTGCCGGAAACTTCGCAAGGCGGCTTGCGGCTTCGGACTCTGGCCGCAGCAGGTCACGTCGGCTGTTATATCTGGCTGATTCGTAGCGGGCATGGCGCGCATCGCAGATGCGCCATCGCAAATGCGCCAGCACCGCCGCCGCCATCGGGCCTACCGCGGAACCTTGCCGAATCCGGAATGAAACCGACACGCATATCGAGTACCGACCTCAGCCGTCCGCTGTCGCCCACCGACCGGCAGCCGGCCGAGGCGAAAGCGCCGCCGATGCCCTCGCGCCAGGGCCGGCCCGATTCGATGCTGTCCGGGCTCAAGAGCATGGAGCGCGGCGGCGAGCCGGGCGTCCGGCATAGCGCGCTCACGCCGCAGCAGGCCCGCTTCGCGAGTGCCGCGCAGGCGGGCCGGCGCGTCAGCCAGCAGGGATTGCAGGAAGCCAACGACGAGGCGCTCGCGGCCGGCATCGCGGCGAGCCTGGCGTCGATGCCGGACGGCGCGGGCCAGCCGGCCGAACCGCAAGTCAGCCTGCAGTCGCGCGTGGACAGCGCGCTCGACTCGGGCGTGAAGGTCAGCCAGCAGGCGCTCGAGAGCGCCTACGACCCGGCGCTGCAGGCGGCGATCGCCGAAAGCCTCCGGCCCGCGTCCGGTGGCACGAGCGAGCAGGCCGCGTTCCGGGCGCGCGTGGACAGCGCGCTCGACGCCGGCGTGAAGGTCAGCCCGCAGGCACTCCAACGGGCCTATGGTTCGGCGGCTTCGTCGGTCTCGCGACCGTCCACGCCGCCGTCGCCGTCGGCGATGTCCGCGCGCCAGCGTCCGAGCCTGCCGCCGCTGAAGATTCCGCCGCGGCGCCTGTCGTCGGGCAGCGCGTCCATCGCCTCGTCTTCCACGGCCTCGTCTTCGAGCCTGTCCTCGCCGTGGTCGTCGACGTCGTCCGCCACGTCGATGAGCGCGTTCTCGGAGCCGCCGTCGCCGCTTTCGCCGGGCAACGAGGAGACGCTGTCGCTGGATGATTTCGCGC
This sequence comes from Burkholderia perseverans, assembly GCF_022870505.1. Classification (NCBI taxonomy): domain Bacteria; kingdom Pseudomonadati; phylum Pseudomonadota; class Betaproteobacteria; order Burkholderiales; family Burkholderiaceae; genus Burkholderia; species Burkholderia perseverans. Next base: position 1,772,856 of record NZ_CP045093.1, on the reverse strand, counting down.
CGATGGGCATGCCGCCGTTCATTGCGTCCGAAGCGTCGGGCAAGGAAGAGACGGTTTCGCTGGACGACTTCGCACCGATGGGCATGCCGCCGTTCATCGGCGAATCGGCCGGCAAGCAAAGTGGACATGCGACGTCGGGCAAGGAAGAGACGGTTTCGCTGGACGATTTCGCGCCGATGGGCATGCCGCCGTTCATCGGCGAATCGGCCGGCAAGCAAACGGGACACACGACGCCGGCCAAGGAAGAGACAGTCTCACTGGACGATTTCGCGCCGATGGGCATGCCGCCGTTCATCGGCGAATCGACCGGAAAGCAAAGCGGACACGCGACGTCGGGCAAGGAAGAGACGGTCTCGCTGGACGACTTCGCGCCGATGGGCATGCCGCCGTTCATCGATGAATCGGCCATCAAGCAACACGAACACGCCACGACGCCCGAAACGCCGGCCAAGGAAGAGACGGTCTCGCTGGACGATTTCGCACCGATGGGCATGCCGCCGTTCATGAGCAACCCGTTCGGCAAGGAGGGGCGCCTTTCCATGCATGACGGCTCGCCCGAGTCGAACATGCAGGCCGAGCTCGAGAAGATGCGGGAGATGATCGAGCAGGCGGCTGAGGAGCTGAAGAAGGAGTAAGCGGCGGCGCACGTCTTCACGGCCGGCACCACGACGGAACGGCGAGGCTCGCGGACGAGGCGGCCGGCCGCCCACCTCGAAACTCGCGGGCCACAGTGCCGCTCAGGCGGCCCGCAAGCCGCCCGGGCGTCCGCCCGCGATAACGCTTACAGCGCTTCCAGCGCCAGCGCGATCCCTTGCCCGCCGCCGATGCAGAGCGTCACGATCCCGCGTGCGATGCCGTCGCGGCGCATCGCGTGCAGCAGACGCGTGACGAGGATCGCGCCGGTCGCGCCGATCGGGTGGCCGTGCGCGATCGCGCCGCCTTCGACGTTCACGATGTCGAGCGACAGGCCCAGCTCGCGCGCCACGGCGATCGGCACGGCCGCGAACGCCTCGTTGATCTCGACGCGCCCGACGTCGCCGAGCGACCAGCCCGCCAGCGCCAGCGCCTTGCGCACGGCCGGCACCGGGCCGATGCCGAACATGCCCGGCTCCACGGCGGCCACGCCGAACCCGGCCAGCCGGCCGAGCGGCGCGAGCCCGCGCGCCTCGGCGAAGCCGCGCTCGGCCACGATCATCGCCGCCGCGCCGCTGTTCAGGCCCGGCGCATTGCCGGCCGTGATCGTGCCTTCGGGGCGGAACGCCGGCTTCAGCTTCGCGAGCACGGACTCGGTGGTTTCCGGGCGCGGCGCCTCGTCGGTCTCGAAGCGCTGCACGCCCTTGCGTCCCGCGATCTCCACGGCGACGATCTCGTCCTTGAAACGGCCGGCTTCCTGCGCCGCCGCGAAGCGCTGCTGCGAGCGCGCGGCGAACTTGTCCTGCTCGGCGCGCGTGAGGCCCATGCGCGCCACCAGATCCTCGGTATGCCAGCCCGAATGCTCGCCCGAGAACGCGTCGAGCAGGCCGTCGCCGAGCATGCTGTCGACGATCTTCGCGTCGCCCATCCGGTAGCCCCAGCGGCCGCCGTCGAGCAGGTAGGGCGCGCGGTCCATGTTCTCCATGCCGCCGGCGATCGCCACGTCGTGCAGGCCATAGGCGATTTCCATCGCCGCGTTGACGATGGCCTGGGCGCCCGAGCCGCAGACGCGGTTGACCGTCAGCGCCGGGACTTCCACCGGCAGACCGCCGCCGATCGAGGCCTGGCGCGCCGGGTTCATGCGGTTGCCGGCCTGCACCACGTTGCCCATGATCACCGCGCCGATCTCGGCGGCGTCGAGCCCGCCGCGCCGCAGCGTTTCGCGGATCGCCACGCTGCCGAGTTCGGTGGCGGGGACGCTCTTCAGCGTGCCGTTGTAGGTGCCGATGGCCGTTCGCACGGGATGGGCAAGAACGATGTCGCGAGTCGTCATGATGAAACCTCCGGAGTCGGATGCGATGAGGGCAGGGGGCGCGAGGCGGCGCCGGGCGGGCGGTGGTCCGCTCGCGACACGGCGCCGGTCGCGGCGCGGGAAACGGGATGAGGCGATGGGGCCGGGCCATGAGCCGTGGCCGCCATGGCGCGGCGGCTGCCGCCACGCCGGCGGGACAGGCCGGGCCGGGGGACGCCCGGGGTCGGGCGGCCACGTCGAACCGCCGCGTTGCCGGGCCGTCGAGCGTTCATGTCGTGCGCTCCATGTTCGGGGGCGAGGGCGGCGGCGCGAGCGCCGGCCTCGGTTCGCGGGCAGGTACCCGCATTGCGACGGCGTTCGCCGTCCGGTTCGTCCTCGCGCCGGCCGCGCATGTATCGGGAACCGCGCGCCGCCGCCGCGCCGGGATCAGAGCACCGCGTCGATCCGCACCAGCGCGGTCCGCAGCGCCTCGACGTTGCCGGCGCCAAGCCGTGCCTCGATGCCCTGCTGGCAGCGCTCCCATGCCGGCGTGGCCTTGCGCAGCAGCGCCTTGCCCGCCGGCGTCAGCGACACCAGCGCCTCGCGCAGGTCGCTGCCTTCGCGGCCGGTGCCCACCAGCTCCATCCGTTCGAGCACCTTCACGTTGCGCCCGACCGTCGAGCGGTCCAGCTCGGCCTGGCGGCCCAGCTCCGTCAGGCTCACCGGCTGATACCCGGCGATGGTCCGCAGCAGGAAATACTGGGCGATGTTGATGCCGAGCGACGCCAGCGCGGCATCGTACGACTCGGTCAGCCGGCGCGTGGCCTGGCGCAGATCGGTGCAGAGGCAAGGCGTGTTCATGGACGCGAGCATATACCCGCATGTTGCGCCGCGCAAGCCGAGGCGTCCCGGGGCGGCATCGGCATCGGCGGACCGGCGAGGCATGCGCGGGCGACGGTGGTGGCACCGGCGAACGGCGAACGGCGAACGGCAAGGCCGAACGATCGACAAGGAATCGCGCACGAACCAGCATGGGAAAGGCGCGCCGGCTGCCCGATCATCGCAGGCTCCGGCCCGCCCGGGCCCTCGTCACTTCAGGAGCTTTCCCCCATGTCGAGCATGCAAACGCCCATCCAGTCCGGTTTCGACGCGACCCGCACCGCGCGCGAGGTCGTGGCCGGCATCGACCTGCACGGCACGACCGCGATCGTCACCGGCGGCTACTCGGGCATCGGCCTCGAAACCACGCGCGCGCTGGCCGAGGCCGGGGCGCAGGTGATCGTGCCGGCGCGCACGCCGGCGAAGGCGCGCGAGGCGCTGCGCGACCTGCCGCGCACCACGGTCGCCGAACTCGACCTGCTCGACGCCGGGTCGATCGACGCGTTCGCCGCGCAATACCTGGCCGGCGGGCAGCCGCTGCCGCTGCTGATCCACAACGCCGGCATCATGGCCGTGCCGCTGCACTACACGGCGCAAGGCCACGAGGCGCAGCTGGCCGCCAACCATCTCGGACCGTTCCGGCTGACCGCGCGACTGTGGCCCGCGTTGCGGCAGGCCGAGGGAGCGCGCGTGGTGGTGCTGTCGTCGGGCGCGCACCGGTGGGCCGCCTTCGATTTCGACGATCCCGACTTCCGGCGGCGCGACTACGACAAGTGGATCGCCTATGCGCAATCGAAGACGGCCGGCGTGCTGTTCGCGGTGGAACTCGACCGCCGCGCGCGCGGGCATGGCGTGCGTGCGTTCGCCGTGCATCCGGGCCGGATCGAGACCGGCCTGCAGCGCTCGATTCCGCTCGAGGAGATGCAGCGCTTCGGCTGGCGCGACGCGAACGGCGAGATCCCGGCCGCGCTGCGTGCGAGCTACAAGACCCCGGAGCAGGGCGCGGCCACCACCGTCTGGTGCGCGACGAGCCCGGCGCTGGCGGCGCTGGGCGGCGTGTACTGCGAGGACAACGACATCGCGGCGGCAGTGCCGGCCGACCACGAGCCGCTCGACGGCGTGCTGCCGTGGGCGATCGACGGCGAGGCGGCACGGCGCCTGTGGACGCTGAGCGAGCGGATGACGGGCGTGGATTTCGTAATCTAGTCGCGCGGCGAGATCGGTGTAAGGCTGTAGTGAAGCACGACAGCGAAGCCGCGGACAACGCGGCGCGATCGACCGTGCTTCAGGCCGGCGCCGCTTCCCCCACGCCCTTGCGCCGCGCGCTGCGAAAGCGCCCCGGGCTCTCGCCGGTGCTGCGCTTGAACGCGATGCTGAACGCCGTATCGGACAGGTAGCCGACGCGTTCCGCGATCCGCACGAGCGGCTCGTCCGAGCCGGAGAGTGCCGTCATGGCCAGCGACATGCGCCAGGCCTGCAGATATTCGAGCGGCGCGCTGCCCACGCGCTGGCGAAAACGCTGCGCGAACGCGGTACGCGACATCCCCACCGCCGCCGCCAGCGTGTCGACGGTCCAGCGCTCGGCCGGCGACGCGTGCATCAGCGACAGCGCGCGGCCGATGCGGGCGTCGGCCAGCGCGCCGAGCCAGCCGGCCGGCGCGTCGCTGGTGGCCAGATAGGCGCGCAGCGCATGGACCAGCACCAGCGTCGCGAGGCTCGCGCGCGCGACGTCGGCGCCGGGCAGCGCCGTCTCGGTCTCGCCGTTCACCAGCGCGAGCACGTGGCCGAGCGCGTGCGAGGCCACGTCGGCCGCGCGCAGATGGATCAGCGGCGGCAGATGCGCGAGCAGCAGCGCCGACAGCTCGTTCTCGAACGTGAAGCGGCCGCTCGACAGGCTCACGACCGGCAGCGGACCGGGGGCGGGGCTCACGTAACGCACCACGTCGTCGGCGCCGCGATGCTCGCGGTAGCAGCGCACCCCGTCCGCCGGCGGCAGCGCCGGATCGCTCGCCGAGCAGAACGGCGCGCCGTCGGTCAGCAGGTAGAAGTCGCCTTCGTCCATGCGGTGGCGGCGCGACTCGCCGTCCATCCACAGGAACAGCCGCCCGCGCAGTACCGAGCCGAACTTGACGTGGCGATAGCTCGGAAACCGGAACGCCCAGGCACCGTGCCCCTCGAAACGCGACGACAGCGCGCTCGACACGCGCAGCATCGACAACACCTCGGACAATGCATCCATATGTGTACGATCGAATAGGAATATCGAGCGAAAGATTATATGAACATCGGCCTCGATGCGAGATCCTTCATTCATGGCGTGGGCACCATGCCCGGTGTCCCGAACCGTTTCCGAAGGAGACATGCATGCAGCCGACCCTCATGCGAGCGTGGCAGCTCGAGCGCCCCGGCGGCGCACTGACGCTCGTCGATCGACCCGTTCCACGCGCGCGGCCCGGCGCCGTGGTGGTGCGCATGCAGGCCTCGGTGCTGATGTCGTACCTGCGCGATTACGTGGACGGCCGGCTGCCCGGCTATCAGGTGCCGTCGCGGCCGTTCGTGCCGGGCGGCAACGGCGTGGGCATCGTCCACGAAATTGGACGCGACGTCTGGCACCTGCGGGTCGGGCAGCGCGTGATGGTCTCGTCGTATCACGTAGCGCGCGAAAACGTGGCCGAGCCGGCGCGGATGCTGATCGGCGTGACGGCCGGCGGCGAGGCCGGCCGGCGCATGCAGGACGACTGGCCCGACGGCACGCTGGCCGACTACGCGCTGCTGCCGGCGGCGGCGCTGACGCCGGCAGCAGCGCTGCCCGAGCTCGACGCGCGGCGCCTCGCGACCGCGATGCGCTACGTGGTGCCCTACGGCGGCCTGCTGAAAGGGCGGCTGGCCACGGGCGAGACCGTGGTGGTGTCGGCCGCGACGGGTGCCTACGGCTCGGCGGCGGTGCCGCTCGCGATCGCGCTGGGCGCGGCGCGCGTGATCGCGTTCGGACGCAACGCGGCGGCGCTCGAGCGGGTGGTGGCGCGGGCCGGCGCGCGCGCCGTGGCGGTGGCGGCCAGCGGCGAGGTCGCGGCCGACGCGGCGGCGTTGCGCGCGGCGGCGGGCGGCGCGGGTGTGTCGCTCGCGTTCGACATGGTCGGCAACGCGGCCGATCCGAACCTGACGCTGGCCGCGCTGCACAGCCTGAACACGGGCGGCCGCCTGGTGCTGATGGGCAGCATGGCCGTGCCGCTGCCGCTGCCCTACACCGAGGTGATGCGCAACGGCTGGGAAATCCTCGGCCAGTTCATGCATGCGCGCGATGCGGGGCGCGGCGTGCTGGCGCTGATCGCGGCCGGCCTGCTGCGGCCCGACGCCTGCGATGCCGCCACGTTCGCGCTGGCCCGGCTGCCCGAGGCGATCGACGCGGCGGCGCGCGCGGCCGGCACCGAATGCGTCGTCATCGATCACGAGGCCTGAGCGGCGGCGCTGCACGTCGATCGCGCCGTGCCGAGCGGGCGGGGGCGCGTGGACGTTGTCGAAGACGCGCTGGCCCGGCTTCAGGCAGCCATCGAGTCGGGACGACGTCGATGCGCGGATACCCGCCATTCTCCCCGTGGAGAATCGCCACGTTCCAGCCGTGCGCCCCGGATTTCGCGTCGACCATGCGATGGCGGCGCAAGTGCGGTTCGGCGCCTCTCGCTCAAGGCTGGTCAAGGGATTCGGCTGAGGCGCGAGGCAGGGTTGAAGGGGCGGCGGAGGTGTCTGCCTACCGGCGAGAACGGTGAAAAGGGGCGGCAGTTCCGGCCCGGCGCAGCATGAACCGAACCGGGGGCGCCGCATTTCTTGACGCCGTCAAATTGTTTTCTATCATCTATTTGGCTTCCCGCAGCCGGATAGGCAGCACCGTCGGGCGAGGCGGCCAGTCAACGATAAAACAAACCTGGAGAGAATGATGGCTTCCATCCGTCACAAAAGCCGCGTGTTCGTGAGCGTCGCCGCCGTTTGCGCGCTCGTCGCATCGCCGTTGGCCATGGCAACGGCGAGCCCGTTGCGGCCGACCCTGTACCCGACACCCGCGGTGGTGGCTGTCGATACCGTGCTGCAGCAGAACAGTCGTTCTGCCAGCCCGCAAGTTGCCGTTCAGACCGCACTCGTCGACTCCTGCGCGGATCCCTGGTACTGGCGCAGCGGTATCGAGGAGCTGACATGCGGCTTCTCCGGCCAGGGATGGTGGAATTAACAGGCCGGTCCACGAAATGTTTTCCGCGAGGCCGCAGCGATGCGGCCTTCTTCATTCAGGTGGACACAAAAAAGCGCCGATGAATCCGACACGGTGGATGCATCGGCGAGCACCAGTCGGTGGAAGGCGCGGGGGCCGAAGCGGGCGCCGTGGAATCCATCGAGACGAAATGGCGGGCCGAAGCAAGGGGCAAGGTGCCGGCTATCGAACCGCGGTCCGATCCGGATGTCGCGTTATCGGCGGTTTTCTCGAGTACGGGCCGGTGTGCGCGGCGGCGCTCGCAGCGGCTGAAACGGCCACTTGCAAAAAACGGGGCTTATCGGCGCGCCGAAAATGCGGCACGATCCGCTCAACGCCTCGACCCGCTGGAACCGCACGCATGACACCGTCCCGCAAGCTTTCCCCCTGCCGCCGATGGCCGGCCCCGAGCCGGCCCACGGCAAGCCTCGTCAGCCGGGAGGCCGCGCCATGTCGCTGATCGATCATCTCGACCACCTCGTGCTGACCTGCGTCGATCCCGAGGCAACGCGGCACTTCTACGTGGACGTGCTCGGCATGCAGCTGGAGACGTTTGGCGCGGGCCGGCTCGCGTTCCGTTTCGGCAACCAGAAGATCAACCTGCACGTGCGCGGCGCCGAGTTCGAGCCGAAGGCGCACCTGCCGGTGCCGGGCGCGCTCGATCTGTGCTTCATCGCATCGGTGCCGCTCGACGCCGTGATCGCCCATCTCGAACGCGCGGCCTGGCCGATCGTCGAGGGCCCGGTCGAACGGACCGGCGCGACGCGCCGGATTCGCTCGGTCTACGTGCGCGATCCCGACCTGAACCTGATCGAAATCTCCGAGCTGCTGTAGGCGCCCCGCGCCGCCGCTCGATCCCTGAAACGCAAATCCGTGCAGGAAGACCCCCGTTTTGTCCAGGCGCGCGCCGCGCGCCGCGGCTACATTGACGGGCGTCGCCGGCCGGCACACATGCCGCCGGCGTGCCGCTGGCGGGCCATTGGCGCCGGCGCATTTCCGAACTCGCAAGGACAGGGAAAGCCATGAAAAGGATTGTGTTGGGTTGCGCCGCGGCGATGCTGGCGACGCTCGGCCACGCGCAGGCGCCGGCCGGCTCCGCGCCGGAAGCGGCCGGCGACTACGTCGCGAAGGACTTCCACTTCACCGACGGCACCGTGCTGCCCGAACTGAAGCTGCATTACGTCACGCTCGGGCGGATCCGGCGCGACGCGGCCGGCCACGTCACGAACGCCGTGCTGCTGCTGCACGGCACGACCGGCACCGGCGCGCAGTTCCTCACCGCGCACTCGCGCGACGAACTGTTCGCGCCGGGCGCGCCGCTCGACGCCGACAAGTATTTCGTGATCGTGCCCGACGGCCTCGGGCGCGGCGGCTCCGCCAAGCCCAGCGACGGCCTGCGCACGCGCTTTCCGCAGTACGGCTACAACGACATGGTGCAGGCGCAGTACCGGCTCGTCACCGAGGGGCTCGCGGTCGACCATCTGCGGCTCGTGCTCGGCACCTCGATGGGCGGCATGCAGACCTGGCTCTGGGGCGAGCAGCATCCGGCCATGATGGACGCGCTGATGCCGATCGCCTCGCAGCCGATCGCGATGGCCGGGCGCAACTGGCTGTGGCGGCAGATGGTGATCGGCGCGATCGAGCACGACCCGGGCTGGCAGCACGGCGACTACGCGGCCTCGCCGACGCAATGGACGCGCGTGATGCCGATCTTCACGATCATCACGCAGAATCCGCATCAATTGCAGCTGGCCGCGCCGGACCGCGAGGCCGCGACGAAGCTCTACGACACGACCGTGGCGCAGTACACGAAATACGACGCCAACGACGTGCTGTACTGGTTCCGCTCGTCGTCGGACTACGATCCCGAGCCGCAGCTCGGCAAGATCCGCGCGAAGCTGTTCGCCGTGAACTTCCAGGACGACCTGATCAACGCGGCCGACTTGGGCGTGATGCAGCGGCTCGTGCCGAAGGTGCCGGGCGGCCGCTTCGTCGAGATTCCGGAAGGGCCGAACGCGTATGGCCACCAGACGCTCGCTCATCCGGAAGCGTGGAAGCCGTACCTGAGCGAACTGCTGGCGAAGACCGCCGCGTCGCGCTAGGCGTCCGGCGTGCCGCATGGCGGCACGGCCAACGTGCCGGCCGTTTTGCTCGCGGCAGTCATCTTGTCAACCGACCGCCGCGTTGTCCCTCGCATCGACGGGGGCATCGGCCGCCGCCGTCCGGCGCGGCACGCATCCGGCTGATCGGGCGTCGTCGCGCGACGCCCGAACGCCGCGACGCAGCCCGCGGCAGCGAGCGCCGCGGCACGAACCCTCGCGCTGCCGGTGCCACGGACGGCGGCAGGGCGCGCGCGCATATCGTTGTGCCGAAAGCTTGGTTCGTGCGATGTGAGCGCGCTGCTATCTTGGGTGCCGTCCCTCGCACGATACGACCCGTATCGTGCGAGGCGCGCGAGAGGTGACCGACGGCCTGCCTGCGAGTCATCGATTCAATCAGGAATCCGAATATCTGAATCGGCATTGCCACGACGGCGATGCGGCCGGTGTTCGGCGATCGTTCCCCTCTCGCGGTTCATCACGGTTCCCACACTGGAGATTCGATGCGGTCATTCATGGCACGGCGCGCCGACGCGCCGATCGACGGGCTCGCCAGGCGGGCGCCACGCGGCGCGGCGGCGGCGCTGATGCTCGCTTGCGGCACGGCCTGGGCGCAAGGCGCCGCGACGCCCGATCCGGCGAGCACGGCAGCCGCGGGCCAGGCGCCCGCCGCGGCGGCGCCGGTCGGCCCGGCGCAGTCGGCCACGGCCACCGTGCATCAGGACGCGGTGGTGGTGACCGGCTCGCGCACGCAGACGCGCGCCAGCCAGAGCCTGACGCCGGTCGACGTGATCGGCGCGGCGCAGCTGCAGCAGACCGGCGCGGCGAACCTGCGCGACGCGCTGGTGCGGCTCTCGCCGTCGATCACGCGTGAATCGTATGCGGGCGACACGGCGGTGCTGAGCGACGTGCTGTCGATGCACGGGCTCACGCCCGACCACGTGCTGGTGCTCGTGAACGGCAAGCGCCGCCACACCACGGCCAACATCTCGCTCGACGGCGGCCTGAACCAGGGCGCGACGGGCGTGGACATCTCGACGATCCCGGTCGCGCTGATCGATCACATCGAGGTCCTGCGCGACGGCGCGGCCGCGCAGTACGGTTCGGATGCGATCGCGGGCGTGATCAACATCATCCTGAAGCGCGGCACGCACGGCGGCAGCGTCGAATCGACCAACGGCAAGACCTACGCGGGCGACGGCTTTCGCAACGACGAATCGGCCGTGATCGGCTTCGATCTGGGCGGGCGCGGTTTTCTCGACCTCAGCGCCGGATTCGCGCGGCAGAACCACACGGTGCGCACCGGCCCCGACGACTACTTCGGCCGCTTCGCACCGGGCCAGGGCTACGCGAACCCGATCGAGGGCGACCCGGCCAGCACGCGCACGACGGTGGGCTTCAACGCCGGCTACTACCTGACCGACGAGGTCCAGCTCTACGGCTTCGGCACCTTCGCGCACCGCAGGGGCGAGGCCTACCAGAACTACCGGCCGCCCTCGGTGCTGCCCGGCGTGTTCCCGAACGGCTTCGTGCCGGTGGAGGCGGTCAGCGAGAACGATTTCTCGGTGACGGCCGGCCTGAAGGGCGAGAACCTGTTCGGCTTCACCTGGGATCTCAGCTCGACCTATGGCGGCGATTATTCGTCGTTCGGCCTGCTCGATTCAGCCAACACCGGGCTCTATGCCGCGAGCGGCGACACGCCGACCGACTTCCATCTCTCGACGCTGAGTTCGACCCAGCTGACCAACAACCTCGACCTGTCGCGCGCGTTCCACCTGCCGCTGCTGGCGGCGCCGCTCACCGTGTCGTTCGGCGTGGAGCAGCGCCACGAGACCTACAGCGTGGCGCCGGGCGACTACGCGTCGTACATCCTCGGCGGCGCGCAGGCGCTGCCGGGGCTCGCGCCGGTCAGCGCGAGCCGCGCCTCGCGCGACGTGCTCGGCACCTACGTCGATCTGGCCACGCGCCTCACGCCGCGCTGGAAGATCGACGTGGCGGGCCGCTTCGAACACTACAGCGATGTGGGCGATACCGCGAACGGCAAGTTCGCGACGCGCTACGAGCTGTCGCCGGCCATCGCGCTGCGCGGCAGCATCAGCAGCGGCTTTCGCGCACCGTCGCTGGCCGAGGAGAACTACACCAACGTCAACACCTCGCCGGCCTCGGCCAACGGGCTGCTGGCCGCGAACTCGTCGGCCGCGCGGCTGATCGGGGCGCAGCCGCTCAAATCGGAGAAATCGACCAACCTCAACCTCGGCCTCGTGCTCACGCCCACGCGCGACCTGAACGTGGCGATCGACGCCTACCAGATCGACATCCGCAACCGCATCGTGGAAGGCGGCACGGCCTCGGGCGCGGCCGCGCTCGCCGCGCTGCAGGCGGCCGGGCTGTCGGTGTCGGGCTCGGTGCCGGCCTCGGCCGTGTCGGCGAGCTACTTCACCAACGGCGCCGACACGCGCACGCGCGGCCTCGACCTGACGGGCACCTACCAGACGCGCTTCGGCCAGTACGGGCGCGTGGACTGGGACCTCGGCGTGAACTTCAACACCACCTCGGTCACGCGCGCCGGCACCAACCCGAACGGCACGCCGCAACTGAACGCGCAGCAGATCGCCTGGCTGACCACCTCGACGCCGAAGAACCGCATCATCGTCGGTGGCACCTGGCATCTCGACAAATGGGCGGTGAGCCTGCACGAGACGCGCTTCGGCCCGACCACCAGCGAGGAAACCTACATCGTCGGCCCGAACGCGTTCTCGACCACGCAGTTCGTGCGGTTTCAAAACGCCGCGAAATACACCACCGACCTCGAGGTGCGCTACGACGTGACCCCGCGCTTCCAGATCGCGATCGGCGCGATCAACCTGTTCGACGCGAAGCCGTCCGAGCTGCCCTACGAGGCGCAGCTCGAAGGCATCCGCTACGACAGCGCCGCCGCCACCATCGGCGCGAACGGCGGGTTCTATTACGCGCGGGCGCGCTACGCGTTCTGACGGCGCCGCGGCGCGGCCGGCATGGGCGAGCGGATCGCGCCATGCCGGCCGCGCCGCTGGTTTCCGGCATGACGCGTGATATCAAATCAACGCGCCGTTTCAAAATGAACAATGAATACGCCGAATGTCCGTATCGCGCGCGCGAATGTCCGGGTCACATATCAAAATGTTCCGGCCCGTGATGATTCTGTTATTGCCAGGTAATTGCCCCGATCAAAAAAATTCAATTGCCAAGAAGTGATGCCGTAAACACGCCTGAGAGATAGTGCTACGGGGCCTGCAGTTTTCCCGCCGCCGATCGCCGCGTCCGTGCCACGACGGCTGCGATCGCGCGCCCGCCGAATCGGCCGTCATGATCCGGCTCCGGGAAAAGGAAAGCACTAGTAAAAAAGCATCCTTGACAAGGATAGGCACATCATGACCATTTCAAACCTGAGAATCGGGGTTCGCCTGAGCGCGGCCTTCGCGATCATCGTCGTGCTGCTGATCGGCACCACGCTGCTCGGCATTCGCCATATCGAATCGAGCCTCGACCGAATGAACGGCATCGTCAACCAGCGTTATTCGCTGATTTCGACGAGCACGCTGATCAAGAACACCAGCCTGAAGGCCAATATCATTCTCAGCAACCTGCTGCTGGCGTCCACCGCGGATCAGACCAAAAAATACACGGACGACTACGCCGTCATCCGCAAGTTCAACGCCGATACCTATACGCAATTCGAAAAGCAGCTGACCGACGACCCGAGCCGGGCGCTGTTCAAGAGCCAGCTGCAGGCGCGCACCGACTACGGCAACGCCGTCAAGACCTTCCTCGCGATGGTGGCGGCGGGCAAGCAGGAGGAGGCGCGCGACCTCTACCTCGGCGACATCGCGCACCTGCAGGACGTCTATTTCGCGCTGGTCGACAAGATGGTGGACTTCCAGGCCGGCCAGATGAACAACGACGTCGCCGAGGCCGCGGCCGAGGGGCGCTGGGCCAAGCTGCAGATGGGCGTGATCGCGCTCTGCGCGGTACTGGTGTCGGTGCTGACCGGCTGGTTCATCACGCGCAGCATCACGCGGCCGATCAACGGCGCGGTGGCGCTGGCCGAGGCGGTGGCGAGCGGCGACCTCACGCATCGGCTCGACGTGACGGGCCGCGACGAGGTCTCGCGCCTGCTGGCCGCGCTGCGCAAGATGACCGAGGGGCTCAACACCATCGTCGGCAGCGTGCGCGGCGGCACCCATGCGATCACGCTGGCCTCGCAGGAAGTGGCGAGCGGCAACATGGATCTGTCGACGCGCACCGAGCAGCAGGCCAGCGCGCTGGAGGAAACCGCCGCCGCGATGGAGCAGCTCACCTCCACCGTCAAGCACAACGCCAGCAATGCGCAGCAGGCCAACCAGATCGCCGGCGAGGCGTCGGCGGTGGCCGTGAAGGGCGGCGAGGCGGTGGACCGCGTGGTGCAGACCATGAACGCGATCGACGCCTCGTCGCGCAAGGTGGTGGAGATCATCAGCGTGATCGAGGGCATCGCGTTCCAGACCAACATCCTGGCGCTGAACGCGGCCGTGGAGGCGGCGCGCGCCGGCGAGAACGGCCGCGGCTTCGCGGTGGTGGCGGGCGAGGTGCGCAGCCTCGCGCAGCGCAGCGCGGTGGCGGCCAAGGAGATCAAGACGCTGATCGACGATTCGGTGAGCCACGTCGGCGTGGGCACCGGCATCGTCGAGCAGGCCGGCGAGACGATCCGGCAGGTGGTCAAGAGCATCACGGCGGTGTCGTCGATCGTCAACGAGATGAGCGCGTCGAGCCGCGAGCAGAGCGACGGCATCGAGCAGATCAACCACGCGATCACGCAGATGGATCAGGCCACGCAGGAGAACGCGGCGCTGGTCGAGGAGAGCGCGGCCGCCGCGCAGGCGCTGCGCAACCAGGCCGACGCGCTGGCCCATACCGTGTCCGCGTTCCGGCTCGACAGCGACGGGCGCCGCGCCGATGCCGTGATGGCGAGGCCGGCGAAGCATGCGACGGCGCTGCCGGTGCTGTCGGCGACCTGAGCGGGGTGAAGCGGGCGCGATCGCGCCTGCGCACGCCCGCATGCAGCGTGACGACTTAATGTTCTCCGACGGTCCGCTGCAAGCCTTCGCGAAGCTGCGCCGCGCCGCGAGCGATGGTGCCGAATTGCGCTGCATCGCGGCCTGCTGGATGCTTGCCGCGAACGCGAACCTTGATACGATACCGAGATGATTCGCGCCACCCATCGATTATTCTGCGATCGTTATGATTCGTGCTGGATAATTTGATTCCCGTAATGATTCGCGGGACTTAACATCGTTTCCTGTTGAAGGCCAAAGCCTCATGACAGGAGACAGCAACATGAAGTATCTGCGAATCGGCGATATCGTCACGCACAACGCGCGGCACTCGCCCGACGCCACCGCGCTTTTCGAAGGTGACCAGCGCATCGGCTGGCGCGACCTCGACCTTTCCACCAATCGCCTCGCCAACGCGCTCGCCTCGCTCGGGCTCGTGCGCGGCACGCGCGTGGCGACGGTGATTCGCAACGGCGCCGCCGCGGTCGAAATGATCTTCGCGCTGGCCAAGGGCGGCGTGCTCGCGGTACCGATCAACTACGGCCTGACGCCGGGCGAGATCGCGGTGCTGTTCGAGGACTCGCAGCCGAACGCGATCGTGGCCGACGCCGAATTCCTGCCCTTGCTCGACGGCCTGCTCGACCGGCCCGGCGTGACCGTGATCGTGCGCGGCGAGGCCCCCCTGCAGCCGGGCTGGTTCGCGGCGCAGGCGCTGCTGGCGGCCGCCTCCGATGCCGAACCGCAAGCCGGCGTCGAGCCCGACGACATCCGCACCATCCGCTACACGAGCGGCACCACGGCGGCGCCGAAGGGCTGCCTCGGCACGCATCGCCAGATCCTGTCGAGCATCGACAACTTCATGAAGCAGGTGCCGGTGCCGGAGGCCGGCCCGTTCCTGCAGATGCTGCCGCTGTTCTCGGGCGCCGGCATCTGGATGGCGATCGCCGCGGCGTTCCATGGCGTGGCCAACGTGCTGATGCCCGACTTCAACCCGCGCGCCGCGCTCGACGCGATCGAGCGGCACGGCGTGGCGCATACCTGCGGCGTGCCCACCATGCTGAGCCGCCTGACCGAGGAGCTGCAGAAGCACGGCGGCCACGCGGCCTCGCTGAAGCTGTTCGGCTACACCGGCGCGAAGATGCCGCCCGCCACCATCGCGCGCGCGCTGCGGACCTTCGATTGCGGCTTCTACCAGGGTTTCGGCGGCGGCGAGATGGGCGGCCTCGTGTCGTACCTGATGCCCGACGACCACCGCGCGGCGCTGAGCGAGGACGACGGCAGGAACCGGCTCGCCTCGGTGGGCCGCCCGGCCGGCTACGTGGAGATCTGCATTCGCGACCTCCAGGACGGCACGCCGCTGCCGGCCAACGCGCCCGGCGAGATCACGGTGCGCTCGGCCAGCAACTTCTCGGGCTACCTGAACCGCCCCGAGGACACCGCGAGGACGCTGCGCGGCGCATGGGTCTACACCGGCGACGTCGGCTATCTCGACGACGACGGCTACCTCTACGCCGTGGACCGCGCCAAGGACATGGTCGTGACGGGCGGCATGAATGTTTCGTCGGCCGAGGTCGAGGCGGTGCTCGCCGAGCATCCGGCCGTGAAGGCCGCCGCGGTGATCGGCCTGCCGAGCGAGGAGTGGGGCGAGGCCGTGACCGGCATCGTGGTGCTGCGCGACGGCGCGGCGGCCACCGCCACCGAACTGATGCAGTTCGCGCGCGCCCGCCTGGCCGGCTACAAGTCGCCGAAGGCCGTGCTGTTCGTCGACGAATTCCCGATGAACAGCGTTGGCAAGGTGCTCAAGCGCGAGCTGCGCGACCGGTTTTCCGGCGCCGCTTCAAGCCCCGCCCAAGCGTAGCGTTCATCGAATAATTTCGGATACCTGAAGGAGAAGATGTGATGGAATGGCAATTGAACCACTCGGCGGGGCCGCGCGGCTATCTGATCGAGAATCCGGCGTTCGAGACGATCGAGATCACGATGCCGGAGCCGGGCGTGGCGAAGCTGGCGCTGAACCGTCCCGACAAGCTCAACGCATTCAACTCGGCGATGATCGGCGAGATCCGCGCCGCCATGTGGCGCCTGAACTTCGACGACAGCGTGCGCGTGATCGTGCTGACGGGTTCGGGCCGCGGCTTCAGCGCCGGGCGCGACGTGAAGGAACTGCAGGGCGAGCGCGGCATGCCGCTGCCGCAATACCGCGCCTACGTGCGCGCCAACCACGACATGCTCAACGATCTCGAGCAGATCGAGAAGCCGGTGATCGCCGCGATCAACGGTGTCTGCGCGGGCGGCGGCATCGAGCTGGCGGCCTCGTGCGATTTCCGTTTCGCCTCGAAGCAGGCCACCTTCCTGCTGCCGGAAATCTTCATCGGCGTGATCCCGGCCTCGGGCGCCTGCTCGCGGATGATCCAGATGATCGGCATCGAGAACGTCAAGGATCTGGTCATGACGGGCCGCACGGTGGATGCCGACGAGATCCGCGAGATGGGCTTCGTGCGCCGTGTGGTCGAGCACGACCGGCTCGAAGCCGAGGCGTTCGCGTTCGCGAAGCTGCTGATGAAGGGCGCGCCGCAGGCCGTGGGCATCGGCAAGCACGTCACCAATACCTGCCAGAACGTCGACACCGAAACGGGCCGCGTGTTCGAGCGCCTTGCGCAGTCGTCGCTGGTCGGCACCGCCGATTCGACCGAAGGCGTGCGTTCGTTCATCGAGAAGCGCGCCCCGAACTTCACCGGCAAGTAACACCGGCAAGTAACCGATCCTCGTGCTTCGCAAGAAGCACTTTTTTCGCAGCGTGCCGTCCCGGCGCGCTGTTTTTTTTTTGCTCCACTGCGAGATATCGACTTGAAGCTCTCAGGCATTCGCGTACTCGATTTTTCCCGCTTCATGGCCGGGCCGCTGGTGTCGGCGATGATGGCGGACCATGGCGCCGACGTCGTCAAGATCGAACCGCCCGAAGGCGACCCGACGCGCAACGGGCGCCGCACGCGGCCGGACCAGCGCGCCGGCGATTCGTTCTCGGTGCTCAATCGCGGCAAGCGCAGCGTGGTGCTGGACCTGAAGCTCGCGGCCGACCTCGGGCATGCGCACCGGCTGATTCGCGATGCCGACGTGCTGATCGAATCGTTCAGCCCCGGCGTGACGGCGCGCCTCGGCATCGACGCGGCCACGGCGCTGGCGCTGAACCCGCGCCTCGTGTACTGCTCGATCAGCGCGTTCGGCCAGCACGGCCCGCTGCGCGACTCGGCCGGCCACGATCCGGCGGTGCAGGCGCTGGCCGGCGTGCTGAGCCGCGTGCGCGGCGGCGCCCCGGTGATTCCGGCGGTGTCGGCGGCCTCGTGGGGCAGCGCGCTGAGCGCGCTGGCCGGCGTGACGATGGCGCTGCTCGCGGCGCGCACCACCGGCCGCGGCGATCATCTCGACCTGTCGATGCACGACGTGGCGCTGTGCGCGCGCCCGGGCGCGACGTTCGACGGCTTCGACCACGAGGTGGCCTCGCTGGAGGCGCCGCGCGGCCAGGCGATGCTCGAGCCTTATGAAACGGCCGACGCGCGGTGGCTGTGCCTCGGCGCCGGCGAGCCGCGTTTCGCGCGCGCGCTGCTCGACGCGCTGGGCCGGCCGGATCTGGTGGAGATCGCGCTGGGGCTGCCCGGCGCCGCGCAGGATCCGCTGCGCGCGTTCCTCGCGGCGTGTTTCAGGGAGAAGACGCTGGCCGAGTGTCTCGACTGGATGGCCGCGCACGCGATCAGCTGCGTGCCGGTGCTCGACTATGCGCAGGCGCTGCGGCATCCGCATGTGGAGGCGCGCGGCCTGGTGATGCGTGACGAGCAGGGCGCGCGCCACCTGAACACGCCGATCCGCTTCGTCCACGAGCCGGGCCGGCCGAACCTGCATGCGCCCGATCTCGGCGAGCACACCGAGGCGGTGCTGGCCGCGGCGGCCCGAGCCTGAAGCCGGTGATGCCGGTTCCGGTTTCGTCGTGAGGGCTTGATACGCTCGATCGCGGCGAACCGGCACCGAGCATGGCGAATCACGATGAACCGCGCCGCCAATCAATCGTCGCCGTCGTCGAGCAAACTGCGCGGGTCTTCCTTCGCGGCCTCGGTGAACATCTGCGTGAACGGGTCGAGCGCGTTCTGCGTGTCGGCGCCGGTGCGCGTGATGCGATAGAACGACAGCGGCACCTCGGGGCGGATCGCGTCGATGCGCACCCGGTAGCGATAGCAGATGTGCTCGCAGAACGACGGCATCACGGCGGTGCCGAGCCCTTCCTGCGCCATCGCGATGGCCGTCTGCAGGTGGCCGACGATGATGCGCCGGCTCACGGTCACGTCTTCCTTCGAGAGCGTGGCCTCGATCAGCCGCTGCAGCGGGTTGTCCTTCGGCAGCGTGATGAGCGGGCGGTCTTCCAGCGCGGTCCAGCGGATCCCGCTGCCGCGGCGGTGCGCGCCGGGTTCGACGGCATGGCCTTCGGTGCGCGACACGGCCACCAGCCGGGTCGGGAACAGCGGCACGCGGTCGATCCCGGACAGCTGCGAGAAGAACACGCCGAACGCGGCGTCGAGATGGCCTTCCTCGACCATCTGCACCAGTTCGTTCGGCGCGCGATCGACGAGTTCGATGTGCGAGGCCGGGAAGATCTTCGAGAAGCGCGCCAGCACGGGCGGCATCAGGCTCGCGGCGATCATCGGCGTGCAGCCGATCAGCAGCGACGACTGCTTCTGCCGCCCCAGCTCGTTGAGTTCGATGACCGACTTCTCCAGCGAGCCGACGATCGCCATCGCGGTGGGATAGAACAGGCGCCCCGCGTCGGTCAGCGACACCGTGCGCGTCGTGCGTTCGAGCAGGCGGCACTGCAGCTGCGTTTCCAGCTCGCGGATGATCGCGCTCAGCGCCGCCTGGCTCAGGTGCATGCTCTGCGCCGTTTTCGTGAAGCTCGACGCGTTCGCGACACCGAGAAAGACCTTCAGTTGCTTGAGGGATAGATTCATCTGCATACCGCTCTGTGGGTTCGGGCGAGGCGTGCCCGATTCTATCCCGTCCATCGCGGCGTTTGCCGCCCGTCAGGGTTTGTGCCCAGCCGCAACCGGCCGGGCCTGCCGGCTGTTTTCAGGCCGCCCGCGGGTCGCGCGCGAACCGGTAACGTCCTTCCTCGTCGCGCGCGATTGGCTGCCGCTGCGTGGTGTCCTCGATCCAGCGCACCACCTCGCGGCCGTCGCGCGTGCCGATCGCCACCATCAGCTCGGCGAAGGTCTTCGGGCCATGCTCGAGCGCGGCGTCGAGCGAGGCGAAACGCTCGCCGCGCCAGGCGGGTGGAGTGGGCACGCGATGTTCGAGATCGCGCTGCGCGCCCGGCGCGAGCAGCGGCAGCGTGAGGTCGAAGCCGGCCTTCGCGGTCTGCGCGGCGCCGAGCAGCGACGGATCGAGCGGCATCGCGCGCATCCCGTCCTGGAGCACCAGGTCGCGGTCGGCCTGGAAGCGCGTGGCGAGCGCCCAGTCGATCTGCTCGTCGGAGAACACGTCGATATCGGGATCGACCACGAAAACATGTTTGACGTTCGCCAGCGACGCGAACACCGCGGCGATCGCGTTGCGCGCTTCGCCCGGCACGCGCTGCTCCATGGCGATGCGCACGTTGAACATGCCGCCCGTGGCCGGGTTCGCGTAGACGGCCTTGACCTCGCGCACCGCCGATTCGAGCGCACGCCAGACCGTCACCTCGGTGCGCAGCGCGGCGAGCTGCGCGGTGTCGGTGCAGGCCATCGAGCGCCCGCCGATCGTGCAGGTCTGGAACACCGCGTCGCGCCGGTGCGTGATCGCCGTCAGGTGGAACACCGGGTTGGTCTTGACGCCGCCGTAGTAGCCGAGGAACTCGCCATACGGGCCTTCGGGCTCGGCGTGGCCGCGCTCGTCGAGATAGCCCTCGAGGATGAATTCCGCGTCGGCCGGCACCAGCAGGTCGTTGCTCACGCACTTGACCACGCCCATCGCGGTGCCGCGCAGCGCGGCCACCAGTTCGAGCTCGTCGGCCGGGATCCGCATGGTCGCGCCGACGTGATCGACGGGATGGCTGCCGACCGCGAACGCGACCGGCGTGCGCTCGCCGCGCCGCGCGTGGCCGATCGTGATCGCGCGCAGGTCCGACGGCGCCACCAGATCGACGCCGGCCGTGCGGCGGCCGCGCAGCATCAGCCGGCGGATGCCGACGTTGGTCCAGCCGGTGGCGGGATCGACGGCGAAGTCGATCGACGCGGAAATGTAGGGCGCGCCGTCGAGTTCGTGTTGCAGGTGGACGGGCAGCGCGGTGAAATCGCAGTCGTCGCCGGTCAGCACGACCTGCTGCACCGGCGCCTCCTCGCGGCTCACCTCCACCAGCCGGCCCTTCACGCGCAGGCGTTCGCGCACCACGTCGAGCAGCGCCTGAGGCGTGGTGTCGAACGCCCGGGCCAGGCGCGAGCGGCTCGCGGCGACGCTGCCGGCCAGCGACACGTCGCTGCCGCCGGGGCGCGCGAACCAGACCGCGCGCGGGTTGCCTTCCATGATCGCGGCGACGTCGGCCAGATCGACCGGTGCCTCGCGGCGTTCAAGCTCGGTGTCGTCGAGCGATTCGAGGAAGCGCCGCAGACGGAAGCGTTCGAGGTCGGGCGCGGGCGTGCCGTCCGCGGTGGAGGGCAGGGAAGTGCTGGGTCTCATGATGTTTTCCTTGGGCAGCGGGGCTGCTTGGCTGCGTGGTGAATCGAATCGGATCGGGCCGGCGTGGCTTCGCGCGGCGACGGCGGGCCGCCGCGCGCGACGCCACGCGATCGGGCCCGGGTCAGGCCGCCTTCAGCCAGTCCTCGAGCGCGGTGGCGAGCGCCACCGGCACTTCGTACATCGGGTAATGGCCCGCGTTGGGCAGCGTCTGCAGCGTCGCGCCCGGATACCAGGCGAGCCAGGTGCGGGCCATCAGCTCGGCGGTCAGCGTCGGATCGTGCTCGCCGATCAGCAGCTTCACCGGCACCGGGTTGCGGGCCACTTCGGCGGCCAGCTCGGCGGAAAAATCGCTGGCCGCCCAGTGCGGGAGATAGGCCGCGAACGCGTCGTCGCGCGCGAGCCGCATCGATTCGCTCGCCAGATGCCGGCTCCAGCGCGGCGCGAGCCGGTTGCCGGTGGAGAACGCGATGATCGCGGCGCGCCGCTCGACGTCGTCCACCACGGCGCGGAACGCGGCCAGCCGCGTCTCGTCCATCCGCGAGCCGCAGGCCGGCACGGCGCACACGCCCGCCATGCGCTCGATGCGTTCGGGCGCGGCCAGCAGCAGGCGCTGGATCGCCACGCCGCCCATCGAGTGGCCGATCACGCTGAAGCGGTCCCAGCCGAGATGGTCGGCCAGCGCGAGCGCGTCGCCCGCGGCCTCCTCGAACGTGAACGCGCCGTCGCGCCCGCGCGAGCGGCCGTAGCCGCGATAGTCGAACAACAGGTAGCTGAACGTGTCGGTGTCGAGCGCCGGCACGAGCGGCTGCCAGTCGTCGGCGCTGCCGAACCAGCCGCTCATCACGAGCACCTTGCGCGGCCCGTCGCCGGCCAGCACGTAGCCGTTGAGCGTGTCGGTCATGCCGTGGCCTCCGTGCCGCCGAGCGGATATGGCAGCGCCGCCGCGATCCGGCCGCGGCATTCGCCGAAGCCGATCGACACCGCGCCCGGCTTCGCGGCGCGCGCGCTCAGCACGATTTCGTCGCCGTCCTCGAGGCCGGTGCGCGTCTCGCCGGTCGGCAGGCGCAGCGGGTCGCGGCCGGCATGGGTCAGCTCGGTCAGGCAGGCGCGCGCCTCGTCGGCCGCGCCGGAGATCGTGCCGCTGCCGAGCAGGTCGCCGGGCCGCAGGTTGCAGCCGTTGCTGGTGTGATGGGCGACCATCTGCGCGAAGGTCCAGTACAGGTTGTCGAGATGGGTATGCGTGATCGGCAGCGCGGCGAGGCCGGCCTCGCGCGACTGCCGCGTGGACAGCTGCGCGTGCAGCGCCAGATGCAGCCCGCCCTCGCGCGCGTCGCGTTCGCCGACCAGGTGCGCGGGCGGCGGCGGATCGCCAGCCGCGCGCGCCGGCGGCGCCTTGCGGAACGGCGCGAGCGCCTCGGCCGTGACGATCCACGGCGACACGCTCGAATGGAAGCTCTTGCCGAGGAACGGCCCGAGCACCTGCTCGAACCACTGGATGCTCTTGGCGGACCAGTCGTTCAGCAGCGAATAGCCGAAGATGTGCCGGTGCGCGGCATCCACCGGGATCGGCTGCGTCAGCGCGTTGCCTTCGCCGATCCAGGCGGCCAGCTCGAGTTCGAAATCGAGCGCGGGCGCCGGGCCGAACACGATCCGGCCGTCCGCGTCGCGATACTGGCCGTGCGGGCGCCGGATCTCGCCGCCGCTCACGCGCAGCGACGAGGCGCGGCCGTGATAGGCGATCGGCAGCGACTTGAAGGCGGGCGGCAGCGGGTCGGCCAGCCCCTTGTAGCGGCCGTGCCGCTCGGTGTGATGCAGCGAGGTGAGGAAGTCGGTGTAGTCGCCGACCTCGCAGGGCAGGCGCGGCGTGATGGCGTCGATGCGCGGCAGCAGCGCGTCGGCCTGCTGCTCGAGGCGCGCGCGTTGCGGCGCGTCGCTTTTCAGCAGATCCGAGAGCGCCGCGCGCAGCGCGCTCGGGTAGCGCGCCGGCATCGCCATCAGGCGGTTCAGCGTGCCGTCGCCGGCCGCCTCGCAGGCCAGCGCAGCATCGCTGCCGGGCGTGAGCAGGCCGCTCGCGGCCAGCGCCGACAGATCGACCAGCTGCTCGCCGATCGCGACCGCGGCGCGGGCCCGGCCGTCGCGCTCGACGCTGCCGAACGGCAGGTTCTGGATCGGGAAATCGGTATCGGCATGGTTCGCCGATTCGATCCAGCTGCGCCGCGCCGGATCGTGGGTGAGGTTCAGGTCGCTCATGCGCGCGGCGTCTCCGGGCGGGACTTGCCGCGTTCGCCGAGCCAGTCCCTGAGTGCGCCGTGCGCCTCGCCGCGATAGCGTTCGAGCGTCTCGGCGGGCGCCACCGGCACCGTCAGTTCGAGGCGGAAGCCGTTCGGGTCGAAGAAGTAGATCGAGCGCACGAAGTGATGGTCGGTCACGCCGAGCACCTCGATGCCGTGCTCGACGAGGCGCTGCTTCATGGTTTCGAGCTGGTCGAGCGTGGCCAGGCGCAGCGCGATGTGGTTGACCCAAGGCGGCGTGTTCGGCGACGGCTCGGCGGCGGTGTCGTCGCCGAGATCGAAGAACGCGATGTTCGAGCCGTCCGCCATCTCGAAGAACAGATGGACGTAGGGGCAGTACTCGCCGGTGCTCGGCACGCGGTCGAGCCGGATCAGATGGACCAGCGGCAGGCCGAGGATGTCCTCGTAGAAATGGCGCGTTTCCTCGGCATTGCGGCAGCGCCACGCGAAGTGGTGCAGGCCCAGTACCGGCGGCAGGGTGGTGGTCATGCGATGTCTCCTTGATGCGGCGGCGGTGCCGCTCAGATCTCGACGGCGTCGACGTCGTATTCGAACAGCCAGTTGTAGCGTTCCTTCACACGCGCCTCGCTCCACTCGCGGTCGACGTACTCGGCCGCGCCCTCGGCGTGCGCGAGCGCGGGATTGTGGAAGCGCTGGGTGTTGGCGGCCGAGCCGCGCACGATGCGCGCCGTGCGTTCGAGGCGCAGCGCCTCGTAGCGCGCCAGCGCCCGCGGCGCGTCGTGGCGATGGCGGGCCAGGCAGCGCGCGATCAGGTAGCCGTCCTCGAGCGCCATGCCGGCGCCCTGCGCGAGGAACGGCAGCGTCGGGTGGCAGGCGTCGCCGAGCAGCGTCGCGTGGCCGACGCTCCAGCGCGCCATCGGCTCGCGGATCATCAAGGCCCATTTGTAGGGCACGTCGATCGCCGCGATCATGGTGCGCACGTCCTCGTGCCAGCCGTCGAAATCGGCCAGGCATTCATCGATCGTGCCGCGCTCCGACCACGACTCCACCTGCCAGCCGTCGCGCTCGACCGCGCCGACGAAGTTGATCAGCTGGTGGCCGCGCAGCGGATAGTGGATCACGTGCGCGCCGGGGCCGACCCAGTTGGTGCCGTAGGGCGTGCGCAGGTGCGCGGGCAGCTTCTCGACGTCGATCACGCCGCGCCAGGCCATCACGCCCGAATAGACCGGCTCGTCGGCGCCGAACAGGGCGCGGCGCACGCGCGAATGCACGCCGTCCGCGCCGATCAGCAGGTCCGCCTCGTAGACGGCGCCCGACACGGTCTGCACCGTGACCTTGCCGTCGCGCTGCTCGACCGCTTCGACCTTCTGGTCGAGCCGGATCCGCTCCGGGCCGAACGCACGCACGGCGTCCACCAGCGCCTCGTGCAGGTCGGCGCGATGCACGGTCAGATAGGGAAAACCATAGACCTCGCGCGAAGCCGCGCCGAGATCGAACAGCGGCCAGGTCTGGCCGGTGCTCCACAGTCGCACGCGCTTGCCGGGCGGCTCGCAGGCGAGGCCCTCGAGCTTCGTGCCCACGCCGAGCCGGTACAGCACGCGCGTCGCGTTCGGGCTCAACTGCACGCCCGCGCCGATTTCCCCGAGCGCCCTGGCCTGTTCAAGGATGGTGACGTCGAAGCCGTGTTTCAACAACGCGGCCCCGGCCGTCAGGCCGCCGATTCCGGCTCCTGCAATGACGATTTTCATTCGACGATTCGACCTCTTTCGTAAAGACGCTGCGCTTATCGGGATTATTTATCAATCCATCGATAAGTCTTTTGAATTGTGTTTCGCACTAAAGGCGGAACCACTTTAAAACAACGCAGGACTGGAAAGAAGCAAAAGAATTCGAACGCCTTATTGATGAAATTTGATAATGCCGGTGGCCGCCGGCGGCCCGCTCACATGCCCCAGCGATGCACCACCGGGGACTCGATGCCAAACAGGTCGAGCACGCGCCCGAGCGTGTGGTCGACCATCTCGTCGAGCGATTCGGGGTTCGCGTAGAACGCCGGTACCGGCGGGTAGACGATCGCGCCGGCCTCGGTCACGCTGGCCATGCTGCGCAGGTGGCCGAGGTGCAGCGGCGTCTCGCGCACCATCAGCACGAGCCGCCGGCGCTCCTTGAGCGTGACGTCCGCGGCGCGCGACAGCAGGCTGCTGGTCACGCCGGTGGCCACTTCCGAGAGGGTGCGGATCGAGCACGGCGCGACGATCATGCCCATCACCGGGAACGAGCCGCTCGAGATCGCCGCGCCGATGTCGGTGTTCGGATAGCTGACGGTGGCCAGCGCCCGCACCTCGGCCACGCTGTGCGGCGACTCGTGCGCGAGCGTGACCTGCGCCGAGCGGCTCATCACCAGATGCGATTCGATCTCGAGCTGTCTGAGCAATTGCAGCAGCCGCACCCCGTACACGACACCCGACGCGCCGCTGATGCCCACGATGAGGCGGCGCGGCGATACTCCGCTGAAATGCATCTGTTTTCTCCGATGAATACCGTGACCGGATCACGATGGGGCGGATGTTAGCACGCCGATTCAACGCATTCGAATCGAAAGCCGTGATTTCGCATTTACCGGGTAATTACCCTGATCGAGTATTCGGATTGTTCGATCGCTTGATAAACAATTCGCGATTCAAAATGCCAATCGGAGCCGTTAGACTTTCCCCGGCATCGAGGCACGGCGGATCGGACAGCACAGACACCCCGGCCTCGACGCGCGGCGCCGGGGCGATCGGGCAACCGGCGAACGACAAAAAATTGGAGACAACCGTTGAACATGCGTCCGCTCGTCGGAGGTTGCGCCGCGATCCTTGCCGGATCGGTCTACGCGCAGTCGTCCGTCACCTTGTATGGCAGTATCGACGTCGGCCTGGACTACGTATCGAATGCGCAGGGCAAGCAGATGTTCCAGGAATCGTCGGGCAAGCGTCAGCCCGACCGCTGGGGCATCCTGGTGCGGGAGGCACTGGGCGGCGGCAACACCGCGTTCGCGCGGCTCGAATCGGGCTTCGTCACCAACACCGGCGCGCAGATCAACCCGACCAGCTTCTTCAACCGCGAGACCTACGTCGGCCTCGCCAACGACCGCCTCGGCGCGATCAGCTTCGGCAACATCAACGACTACATCTACCAGTACGTCGGGGCGCTGAACAACTCGATCCCGGGCATCTCGTCGTTCTACACGCCGGGCAACCTCGACGGGCTGGCCAACAACCACGCGCTGAACAACGCCGTGAAGTTCGAGACCATCAACTACCACGGCTTCCAGGCCGGCGTGATGAACGCGTTCGGCAACCAGGCCGGGAATTTCAGCGCCGGGCGCCAGTACAGCGCCGGCGCGCAGTACGGCGACGAGCGGGTGCGGATCGGCGCGGCCTACACCATGTCGCACAACCGGACCGCCGACACCTTCGGCGTCTTCAGCCTCAATTCGCTGCTCGGCCAGCCATTGAAGCAGGGCACTATGTTCAACGCGAGCCGCTACAGCTCGCTCGCGATCGGCGGCTCGGTGAAGGTGGGCCTGTTCACGCCGCACTTCACGTATTCGGGCGTGTCGCTCCAGAACGCCAGCGGCGAGGCGCGGCTCAACAACTACCAGACCGGCGTGAACATCGACGTGGGCGGGCACGGCTTTTACATCCTCGGCCTGTCGTGGGACCACTCGCTGTTCCAGGGCATCACCATCAACCAGTACAACCTGTTCCTGACCGACTACCTGTCGAAGAGTACCCAGGTGTACGCGGGCGTCGGCCTGCAGCATGCCTCGGGACCGGGCGCGCGGGCCGCGCAGTTCAACTATCTGGCGTCGTCGAGCGGCAGCCAGACGGTGGCGCGCATCGGCGTCAATCACACGTTCTGACCTGACACGGAGGCAACGCACGGCATCGACACCAGTGGCCAACCAATAGCCAGGCGATGGCCCGGCGATTGTTCACGATTCTCGATCTCTTCATCGCTATTTTTTGATTGAACCGCGCGGGGCCGCCTCTTATATTTTGACTCCGGCGGAGCGACGCGCGGCACGGCAGCAACGAATCGCGCGGCGCGCTCACCCTGGTGGTGCGCGCGCCGGCGCGAGGTACATGGGACAGACATGCAAGCAGACCGGACTTTCAACATCGCGACACTGATCGAACAGCAGAAGCCGGGGCGTTTCGCCGTCGGCCTGCTGTTCTGGTGTTTCCTGATCATGCTGATGGACGGTTACGACCAGACGGCCGTATCGTTCGCGGCGCCCGCCCTGATCAAGGCCTGGCACGTCGCGCGCGGCGGATTCGGCCCCGTGTTCGGCGCGGGGCTGCTCGGCACGCTGATCGGGTCGTTCATCTTCGGTTATCTCGGCGACCGGCTCGGCCGCAAGCGCGCGATCATCATCGGCAGCCTGTGCTTCGGGCTGCTGACCTACGTCTCGGTCTGGGCCACCTCGCTGCAGGCGCTGATGCCGCTGCGCTTCCTGGCCGGCATCGGGATGGGCGGCGTGGTGCCGAACTCGGTCGCGCTGGTGGCCGAGTACGCGCCGAAACGGCTGCGCGCCACCTGGGTCACGCTGATGTTCTCCGGGTTTTCGATCGGCGCCGGATCGGGCGGCCTCGTTTCGTCGGCGTTGATCCACCGCTTCGGCTGGCCGGTGATGTTCGCGATCGGCGGCGGCGGCTCGCTGCTGGTGGCCGTGCTGCTGATGTTGACGCTGCCCGAGTCGGCCAAGCTGCTGGTGATCCGGCAGCGCGATCCGCAGCGGCTGCGCCGCCTCGTGATGCGGCTGCGGCCCGAGCTCGAGATTCCCGCCGACGCGCGGTTCGTGCCCGGCGAAGTGCGCGAAAAGCAGCCGTTCTCGCTGCGGCTGATTTTTTCCGACGGCCTTGCCGTGATCACGCCGCTCTTGTGGATCGTGTTCATCGCGAACTCGATGGCGCTGTATTTCCTGCAGAACTGGCTGCCGATCCTGATGGAAGGGATGGGGATCGACCCGAGCGGGGCCGGGCTCATCACCATGATGTTCTCGGTGGGCGGCGTGCTGGGCGGGCTGATCCTTTGCCGGTTCGTGGACCGGCACGGCGTGCTCGCCATCATCTCGCTGCCCGTGATCGGCTTTCCGATCGTCGCGCTGCTCGGCCACGGCGGCTCGCAGGGCTGGCTGATGGCGGCCGTGTTCGCGGCCGGCTTCTGCGTGGTGGGCGCGCAATACGGGCTGTATGCCGTGGCCGGCATGATCTATCCGACCTCGTTCCGCTCGGCCGGCGTCGGCAGTGCGATCTCGGTCGGCAAGATCGGCTCGGTGGCCGGGCCGGTGGTGGGCGGCGTGCTGCTGTCGATGCACCTGCCGGTCACGCAGCTGTTCTACGCCGCGTCGCTGCTGTTCGTGATCGCCGCCGTGTTCTCGACGCTGCTCGCGCTGCGCTACCGGACCCGCTTCGCCGAGCGGCCCGCCGCGGATTCCGCCGCCGATCCGGTCCGGCGTTCGCTGCTGCACGACTCCTGAGCGGCACGCGGCCGCCGCGTGGCATGCGCGGTGGCCGGCCGTGTTGCGCGGCGATGCGATTGGTTCAAATCGCGATTGGCAGCCATGCTGATCAGTCATCCTTATCAAGTGCCGGCTTCGCCCGGTACGCGCGAGACTCCCCACCGATGAGCCAGACCCTGTACGACAAGATCTTCGACGCGCATGTCGTTCGCACCGACGCGGACGGCACGACGCTGCTGTATATCGACCGGCATCTGCTGAACGAGGTGACGAGCCCGCAGGCATTCGAATCGCTGCGGCTGGCCGCGCGACCCATATGGCGGCCGCGCGCGAACGTGGCCGTGGCCGACCACAACGTGCCCACCACCGCGCGCGAGTTCGGCATCGCCGATCCGCTCTCGCGCGTGCAGGTCGAGGCGCTGCGCGAGAACTGCGAGCGCACCGGCATCGAGCATCACGGGATGGATGATGCAGGGCAGGGCATCGTCCATGTGATCGCGCCCGAGCGCGGCAGCACGCTGCCGGGCATGACGATCGTCTGCGGCGATTCGCATACCAGCACGCACGGCGCGCTCGGGGCGCTCGCGTTCGGCATCGGCACCTCCGAGATCGAGCACGTGCTCGCCACCCAGACGCTCCTCACGCGGCGCAGCCGCACGCTGCGCGTCAACGTGGAGGGCGTGCTGCCCGCCGGCTGCGCGGCCAAGGACGTCGCGCTGGCCGTGATCGGCGCGCTCGGCACGGCCGGCGCCACCGGCTTCGCGATCGAGTTCGCCGGCCCCGTGGTGCGGGCCTTGACGATGGAAGGGCGCATGACGCTCTGCAACATGTCGATCGAAGCGGGCGCGCGCGCCGGGCTGATCGCCGTGGACGACGTCACGCTCGACTACTGCCGCACGCGCGAGCTGGCCCCGCGCGGCGCCGCGTGGCAGCGCTGCGAGCAGGCATGGCGCGAGTTGCGCTCGGACTCCGGCGCGCGCTTCGACGCCGAGATCTCGCTCGACGTCTCGACGCTCGTGCCGCAGGTGACGTGGGGCACCTCGCCCGAGATGGTCGCCGGCATCGACGGCCGCGTGCCCGATCCGGCCAGCCTCGGCGACGAAGGGCGCCGCGCATCGTGGGCGCGCGCGCTCGACTACATGGCGCTGGCCGCCGGCACGCCGATCGAATCGATCATGATCGACAAGGTGTTCATCGGCTCCTGCACCAACGGGCGGCTCGAGGACTTGCGCGCGGCTGCCGACGTGCTGCGCGCCGCGGGCGGTCGGCTCGCGCCGAACGTGCGCCTCGCGCTGGCGGTGCCGGGCTCGCGGCAGGTCCGGCGCGAGGCCGAGGCGGAAGGGCTGCACGAGGTTTTCCTTGCCGCGGGCTTCGAATGGCGCGAGCCCGGCTGCTCGATGTGCCTGGCGATGAACGCGGACCGGCTCGAGCCCGGCGAGCGCGTGGCATCCACCTCGAACCGCAATTTCGAGGGCCGGCAGGGCGCCGGCGGCCGCTCGCATCTGGTGAGCCCGGCCATGGCCGCGGCCGCCGCGCTCGCGGGCCGTTTCGTCGACGTCCGGCAGTTCGCCGGCACCACGGGAGCACGCTGATGGAACCGCTCGTTCGCCATGACGGCCTGGTCGTGCCGCTCGATCGCGACAACGTCGACACCGACGCGATCATGCCGAAGCAGTTCATGAAGTCGATCGCGCGCACCGGCTTCGGGCCGCATCTGTTCGATGCGTGGCGCTATCGCGATCCCGGTTATTACGGAAAACCCGCGCACGAGCGCAGCCCGGAGCCCGGTTTCGTGCTGAACCAGCCGCGTTATGCGGGGGCTTCGGTGCTGCTTGCGCGGCGCAACTTTGGCTGCGGGAGTTCGCGCGAGCATGCGCCCTGGGCACTTCATCAATATGGGCTGCGCGTGCTGGTGGCCGAGAGTTTCGCGGACATCTTCTTCGGGAACTGCTGCAAGAACGGGCTGCTGCCGGTGCAGTTGAGCGGCGAGCGGATCGAACAGCTGATGCACGAGGTGCAGGCCACGCCCGGGTATCGCCTGAGTGTCGATCTGCCCGCGCAGACGGTGACGACGCCGGAGGGGGCGTGCTGGCGGTTCGATATCGCGCCGGCGTTGAAGGCCTTGCTGCTCGAAGGGCTCGACGAAACGGGTTTGACGCTCGGGGTGGCCGAGATGATCCGGGCGTTCGAGGCGGGGCATTTGGGGCGCTCGCCTTGGGTGTGAGGGTGGGGTGGGGGCGGGTAGCTCCGCCTTATGTGCCGGTGGAATTTGCCGGTGGAATCAGGGCGACTGCGGAAAGTGCGGCACCGCCTGATCGAGGCAAACCCATGGCTGGGCGCTCGCGGTCCAGATATCGAGCATCGGCCGGAACGCCGATGGATCGTCCAGCGTGGGAAAACGGATCGACATGACTGCCTGCGCCGCCTCGCCGTGGGTGAACAGCGGCGTGCCGCAATCGGCACAGAAGCTGCGCGTCGCGAGCTTGCCGCTGCCGGCGCGAACCGTGTACGTCTTCGGCGTGCCGGTGACCGTGACGTCCGACACGCGGACGATGAAGCCGGACGCGAACGGCGCGCCGCTCGAGCGCTGGCAGTCGAGACAATGACAGTTCAGCATTGCGACGGGCGCCTGCGAGCCTGCGTAGCGGATCGATCCGCAGGCGCATCCGCCGGTGAAGGGCGTATTCATGTCGCGTGACTTCCTTTGACGGGCCGGCTGGCCGATGGGCTCGCCGTTGCCGGCTGCGATGATAGCGGATTCGGTGGCGGCGACGAGGCCTTGCCCGACTTGCGGAAACGGGCTTCGGAGATTTCCATCTCCGAAGCAAAACCTCAAACCCGTTCAGCACGAATACGATCTGGTGCCGCTATTTCAGCTTCGTCCACCCTTGTGGCACGTCACTATTCTCGGCCAGCATCTCGGTCAGATGGCTGATTGACCTTCTGGCATCCGTGAACACGTTGAGGCCCTGCACCTTGATATCGGCAGGATTTTTCGCGCTCCGCGCATGCCGCTGCGAGT
Source organism: Burkholderia perseverans (assembly GCF_022870505.1). Lineage (NCBI taxonomy): Bacteria > Pseudomonadati > Pseudomonadota > Betaproteobacteria > Burkholderiales > Burkholderiaceae > Burkholderia > Burkholderia perseverans. Next base: position 1,741,166 of record NZ_CP045093.1, on the reverse strand, counting down.
ATAGCGTGATGTCCGGGCCATGCACGTGCAGCGCGTTGAAGGCCTCCACGTTCACCTTGTCGCCGTACCCCGACGAGCCGAACCAGCCGGACAGTTGCCTGTCGGGCAGCCAGGACGCCAACATGCCGCTATTGGATCCGGGGCTCGGGAAATGATGGGCGCGGGCGTCGGTATTGACGTTGTCCGCTGACGACGTGCGCTGGTTCATGATGTTCTCGACCGCGATGGCGCAGCCGCTCATGGCACCGGTGAACACCCATCGGCCCGATTGGTTCTTGCGGGTGTGGAGATTGGTGAAGCCAACCGATGTCTGCTCGTACGGGAAATATCCTGCCTGCATTACCTGCCCTTCGTTCTTCTCACCCCGATCCTTTGCCTCGAAGCCTTCGAACGCCTTGACGACCTTCTCGAGTCCCTCCAGCTTGACACTGTGTTTTTCCGTCAGTGCGGTCGGAACCGCGTAGTACTTGCTCCGCTTGGCCTCCAGTTTGTTGCGGTAAGCCTCCATATCGGGCGTCAGATTGGCTACGTTCTTCCGCTCCCTGTCTTCCATGACCCTGAAGAAATGCGTCTTCAGGCCGCTGCTGCTGATGACTTCGGATGCCTTGCGCAGCGCTAACTCTCGTTGCGTCTCCGGCGCGACCATCTTCGTCTTAGCAAGGCCAAGCATCTTGTCCATCGCCGATCGTTCGTTTTCCGGTACCGGCTTCGTCCAGTTCGGATCGTGGTGGAACGTGTAGTTGTCGGAGATGCCCTTCGCGAAGTCGGGTACGACGACCTGCCTGCCCAGAAACGCCTCTGGCTCGTGGATAAACGACGCGGTGAGATCGCGGGTTTGTTTGGGTTTGAAAAACATCGATGAGGCTCCTGCGTGATTGCTGGTGGTATGCCATGCCATGGCTGCGACAGCGGCAGCGCGCGAGCGGAGTGCTCCGGCGCGCTGTTGACATTCACACTCCGTGCCATGTCGGCGCCGTGCCACGGATCTCGCCGGAACGCGACCGGATCGTCGGCGCTCGCTTGCGCGGCTGCGCGAAATGGGTGGTTTATGACCCGCCGGGCTTGGCGATCAGGGTTATGTGGCACCTCGTGCGGATGAGTGGCTCACGCGACGGAGTCATGAATCCGGCTGAACCTGCGGTCGATCTGGTTGCCGCTGCGAACAGGGGCGGGGCAGAGATGGCGGCAGGGTGCTTGCGCGGCACCGTGAGCGAGATCCGCGCGTTGCTCGCCTGCGGTCAGGTGCGAGCGCAATAAATTTCCGGTGAACCCATATCGAGCAATCGAGTCCATCGAATACTATCCGCGGTGGTCAACGCCCGATTCGCATGAATGAGTCTTCATCGGCACGCGGCCAGACGAGTTTTCAAATCGATGAGTCTTTACTTCGACCCAAAAGGAATTTGAGTGATGACGGAAAGGTTGAACGAACTCGACGAGATCCGTGCCTGCGAGGATCGTCGTTACGCCGCCGCGGTCGAGAAGAATATCGAGGTGCTCGACGAGCTATTCCACGATCGCCTGATTTACATGCATTCGAGCGGCGTCACGGATTCGAAGACGAGCTACCTTGACGGAATTCGCGAGGGTGTTTGGGACTATCACGGTACTGAGCGGTCGGAGCCTCGAATCGTAATCAGCGGCGACGTCGCACTGGTGTTTGCGGATCTGTCGATCCGTATGACGACCTGCGGCGACTACCGGGCCTTCGATACGCGTGCGCTTGCCGTTTGGCAGCGCTGCGATGACCGGTGGCGCTTGCTTTCGGTGCATTCCGGCGCCATACCACCGGCACACTGATCCGTAGTCGCCCAGACCGAATCCGGGTCCGGATCCGCATGGACACCGCTGTTCGACCTTGAGGGTGCCCATGCGCGAAGGGACGGAAAGCAGGCGTAACCGTGACGTCAGGAGGATCGTTCGCCAGATTCGCAATTTGACATAAGGTAAAGACCCGGAGCAAATGAAAGGGCCGATGCCTTAGCGGGCGAGGGGGACGCCGCCGTGATGATGACGGCCGCGAACGCGGCCGTGGCTGCGGCCCCCGTCACTTTTCCCAATGCGCGCTCCCATAGCCGGCGGGTTTCTTCGTCGCGAGCGCGCTCAATGTGCGCGGACGCGATCACTTCCATCGGGTCGAGGCCGAGGATGTCGGCGACGCGCAAAGCGGTGGTTTCATCAAACGCGCTGTGCCCGAGGCGCTGCTTGCTGACTGCGGCGCGCGTCAGGTGCAGGGCCTTTGCCACGGCATAGTCGGACGGAAGGTCAAGACGCGCCTTGATCGCGTCCAGGTAATCGACAGTCGTTTTCATTCCCAAACCCTTTTTGAATCACCCAGGCCGAACATTAGGGCAAACGTCAACCCGTTTCAACGTGTCTTGCAGTTGACAACGTGTCGAGCGGTTGACTATTCTCCGGGTGTCGCCCCTTAGCGCCACCGGTCCATCACCCACCCAACCGGCGCCAGACGGCCATCTGGCAAGGCGCGGGGCGACGTTTCTTCATACGGGTGGGCGTCTGATGGGGCATGGGTATGAGCAAGATTCCGTTACAAAATCGTCCGGGAGAGAGCGTGTCGGATCAGCTCTACGTCGAGATCTTCAGGGGCGGCCTGAAGCTGGCGATCCGCGATTACCAGTTTTGCGATCGGGAAGGGGCTTTCTACGCGGCGGTGCTTTGCGCCGAGAGCGCGCGGGAATGCCTTAGCAAACTCGGCGGCATGGCCGGGGAGTGGTGATCATGTCCTCGCGCGCCTTCGCCGACATCGGCTACCGCGTCGAGGATGGCGACCTGGGCTACCTGGGCGCCTCTCACGCGTCGTTCGTTCCGCGCCGGCCGCCGGCCGTGCTCAACGTGCGCGCCACGCCGCTCGGCGATGCCGCGCTGGAACGCATCTACCGCGTGCTGCGTGATCGGCGCGCGCCGCGCGGGCGGGGGCGGTGATGAGGTATCCAGGCGGGAAAGGTGGGGCGGGCGTCTACCAGACGATAATCAATCTGATGCCGGAGCACGACACGTACATTGAGGCGTTCGTGGGTGGCGGAAACATCCTTGAGCGCAAGCGGCCGGCGCCGTCGACCATCGTCATTGATCGCGATCCTGCAGTGTGCATGCATTGGGAAAAGGCGATGGTGGCCACCACCGTCGTGAACGGCGACGCGGTACCGTGGTTGAGGGCTCGGGAGTGGACGGGGCGCGAGCTGGTGTACTGCGACCCGCCATACGTGCATTCGACGCGGACGAAAAAGGGCATCTACCGGTTCGAAATGTCCGATGAGGCGCACGCGGATCTGCTATCGGTGCTGCTGGCGATTCCAGCTCGAGCCATGCTTTCTGGATACCGGTGCGAGCTGTACGACGCGGCTCTTTCGAGCTGGCGCCGGGTGGATTTTCCGGCCATGACGCACGGCGGGGTGCGGATCGAGTCGGTGTGGATGAATTTCGATCCGCCGGCCGTGCCGTTCGATCTTTCCTACGTGGGCGCGAACTACAGGGAGCGCGAGCGGATCAAGCGCAAGCGCGCGCGGTGGGCTGCGCGGCTTCGGGCGATGCCGGCAGCTGAGCGGGCGGTCATTCTCGCGGAGCTGAACTCGCTCGAGCTGGAATCGGCGCAGGCGGCGATGCAGGATCCGGTATCGCCTGCAGTATCGATGCCGCCGGCGGTATATGCCGGCGCGGCGGTGCGGACTGGTGAGCAGCTGACATTGGCGATGGGCGATTGCTGATGGCCTACCGCCGCCTCTCCACTGACGACGAATGGAGCGCGGAGCGCGTCGCGGGGCTCCCGCCGCGCTGGCGCTCGCGCATCCTCGATCAGTACGACGAGCGGCGCGAGAGCGCGGCACCGGACGCGCGGCGCGAGTCCAACCTGTTCCTGCTTTCCCTCACCGATCAGCTGAACGCCGTTCGCATGCCGCTTGGCGCGAACGACGGGGTGATCTGCGAGCGCGCGGCGGCGCTGGCGGCCGAGTGCGCGGCGCTCGGCGAGGTCTATCACGAGCCGCGCGCCGCGCGCGAAGCGATGGAGCGCGTGGTGCTGAATCACCAGTGCCTAGCGCCCGCGCGCGAGCGCGTGAACCCGCGCACCGGCCTGATTCGCGGCGTGCGCGACGTTCCTGCAGTAAAGCGCATGACGGACCCGCTATGGTGGCGCCGAGCGCTGCGCCGCATGCACGCGAAGCACGTCGAGGCGGCGGCCATCGCGCTCGGCTACGTGAACGTGGCGCGCGACATGTACGTGTCCGACGAGTCGCTAGACCGGCGCACGCAGCAGCGGCGCCGGAATCAGGCGATGTTGGAGCAGACCATCGCGCGCAACGAAGACGGCGACGAGTTCACGCTCGCCGAGCTGGCCGCGCGCGGCATCGCGAACAAGGCGATTCGCCGCGCGGAGCTGATGACGCGCGTGTCCGGTTTCGAGTCGATCGCGCGCGACCTGGGCCACGTCGGCCTGTTCTTCACGATCACCTGTCCGAGCCGCATGCACAAGTGGCGCAAGGCCGGCGGGAAGGCGCGCGCGAACCCGAATTACGACGGCACGAAGCCGAGCGAGGCTCAGGCGTATCTCGCGAAGCTGTTCGCGCGGCTGCGCGCGAAGCTGGCCCGGGTCGGCGTGCAGTGGTACGGCTTCCGGATCGCCGAGCCGAATCACGACGGCACGCCGCATTGGCACGTGCTGGTGTTCTTCGCGCCGGCATGGCGCGGCGACGAGCGGCGCGCGGCGCTGCCGCGCGTGTGCGCGCTCGTGCGCCGCTACGCACTCGCCGATTCGCCGGGCGAGCGCGGCGCCAAGGCGCACCGGTGCGATTTCGAGCCGATCGATTGGAGCAAGGGCAGTGCGGCGGCCTACATCGCGAAGTACGTCAGCAAGAACATCGACGGCTACAAGGTCGGCGATGACCTGTACGGAAACCCGGCGCTGGAATCGTCGGCGCGCGTCGAGGCGTGGGCCGCGACGTGGCGCATTCGCCAGTTCCAGCAGGTCGGCGGGCCGCCCGTCACGGTGTGGCGCGAACTGCGACGGGTCGATGAGGTGCCGGCCGATGCGCCGGCCACGCTGCGCGCGGCGCACGAGGCGTGCAACAAGGTCGAGCAGGTCGAGGGCGAGCGCGCGGCGGTGTCGTGGGCGAAGTTCATCAAGGCGAACGGCGGCATCGGCGCGCGTCGCGAGGATCGGCCGATCCAGCTGGCGAGGGAGTGGGACTCGCGAGAGGGGCGCTACGGCGAGCCGCTCGGCGACGTGGTGCGCGGCGTGCGCGCGGTGGGCTGGATCACGTACCGCGACGGCATCGTGCCGGACCGGAAGAAGTTCGTTGAGGTGCTGGTGAAAAGCGTTCGCCACGCGTGGGAAATCATCTCGCGCAGGGTGGCCGAGGGTGTTCAAGCGGGCGCAGCCCGCGCTTGGACTCGTGTCAATAACTGTACGCGCGGCGGTGCTGCCGATGACGACGGTATAGCGGAGTGGATTTCAGATTATGAAAGAGCAGAGCGATACGGCGGGCTCGCGGCCTGCTGAAGCGGCGAAATCGGTGGCGGTCGAGTACGGAACCCTGCAAACGGCAAAGGGGGCCGCCAAGGCGCTGCGCGATCGATTCGATCAGCTGTCGCCGTTTGAGCGCGCGGTGGCGCGCGAGCAGATCGCGGCAGTGACGCGGCTCGTGGCCGCCGTCGAAGCGTTGTAACGGGGCGCGGCCGGCCGGTTCCGGCCGCAATTTCATGAGAGGTGGACCATGTTGCAGTTCCTGACGGAAGCGGTAGAGAAGGTGCGCGAGGCGCTCACGACGAACGGCGAGCATCGCGCGCCGCTCGCGGACGCGCTGAAGGTGGCGCACGACACGATCGCGGCGCTCGAAGCGCGGCTGTCGGCGGTCGAGCAAACGATCGAGGCGGGTTTCGCCGAGGCCGGCGCCGTGGCGGCCGTGGTCGATCCGATGCTCGGCGCCGGCGGCGGTGCGCCGGCCGCGCCGGTGCAGGTCGAAACGAAGCCGGCAGCGTAACAGGGGGTCGCCATGTCGTACTTGGGAAAGGCTGATTGTCATCTGTGCGACCGTGAGGTCGATGTGTCGGCGAACCGGGCCGGCATGGCGTACTACCGCTGTGCTGCCTGCGGCGCGAAGCTGGAAACGAAGCACGCCCGCGCGGACCGCGCGCTGCGCGCCAAGGTCCGGCCGTTCGATGCGCCCGACGAATTGCCGGCCGAGCCGGCGGCGAAACCTGCGGCGAATCCTGGCGAATCGCCGGGGCCGGCGCAGCCAAGCAACCCGCCGCGCGCGCAGCGCCGCGCCGGCTTCTGGAACGTATGACCATGGCAAAAATCACGGACCCGCGTGGCGACACGCAGGCGGACGCGCGCGCCGATTCGACGCTCGACGCGGCGCCGCCCGACCCGCTCGAAGCGATCGCGCAGGAGGAAATCAAAGAAAACGCGGACGTGGCGGCGAAGATGGCCGCCGATGCGCAGGCCGAAGCCGACGCGATGATGGGGGATCTGGTGCAGGGCTGGCAGGAGGCATGCCGGCACGGCGCCGATATCGTCACGGCCGCATTCGACGGGCTCAAGCCGGTGTGGACTGCGGACCGGATGGACAACCTTGGCGCCGCGCTCGCGCGCGCCGATGCGCATTATGGGTGGGGCGGCGCCGGCCGGCTGCTCGGGCATCCTCTGCTCGGCGTGGGCGTGGCCGCGATCCCGGTGGTGATCGGCACCGCGCAGTTCGTGAAGCTTGAGCGCGCCCGGATCGCCGCAGCGCAGGCCGACGACGGCCGCCGGCTGGCTGCAGCGCCGCCCGGCGGCATGACGCCGGCGGCACCGCCCGGCGAGCCAGCGCCGGCCGCCAAGCCGCGCGAGCCGAGGGCGCCGGCGCCGAACATGGGCAACGCGATTGACGCCGCGCTCGCGCGCGACACGTTCGCGCAATGAGCGGCATCCGGAACAGCGCCGACATCATCGGCGTGGTCGGCGCGTCGGGGATGGGCAAAGGCATCTACGTCAAGGGCGAGCTGCGGAAGCTGCCGCGCTCCCGGCCGGTGCTGGTCTGGTCGCCGCTCGAAGTCACCGACGACTATGCGGCGGTGATCGGCGGGAAGGTGGTGGATTCGATCGCGGCGCTGGTGAAGCGGATCAAGGCGGGAGACAAGCGGCTGGTGCTCGTGCCGGGCGGCAGTCCGGCAGACGTGAAAGTCGCGTTCGATCGGTTCTGCCGGATCGCGTGGGAGTTGGAGGGCTGGTGCATCGTGGTCGAGGAACTGTCGCGCGTCACGTCGCCGTCGTGGGCCCCGCCGGCTTGGAAAAACCTGAGCACGGCCGGCCGGCACCGAGGGCTGAAGATCTTCGGCACGAGCCAGAGGCCGGCCCAGGTGGACAAGGATTTCTTCGGGAATTGCACAGAAATCCGGTGCTACGCGGTCGGCTACAAGGCGGACGCGGTGGCGATGGCCGACACGATGTTTCTCGACTATCGCGAGGTGCTGGCGCTGCCGAAATTCCACTACATCCACCGGGACAAGGCGACCGGAAAGAACGTCAACGGCGTGGTGCCACTGCCGAAAAGCTGAAATTTACCGGGCGCGGGCCGCCCGTGATTCGCCACGAATCGCCGCGATTCTCCAACTTGGACTCGCGGCGATTTTTTTTGGAATCTGGCGGCTCATGCACTCCGGGATTTCATCGTGTCCGAACCGTCCTACCTCCCTTCTCGCTTCCGCCTGTCGCAGGAGATCATCGCGACGACGGTCGGCGTGATCGTCGCCGCTTGGTTCATCTCCAAGGTGCCGGCCATCAAAAAGTTGGTGGACGACAACACGATCTGGTCAACGGAGAAAAACCTGTCGGCGACTCCGCCGTCCATCACTCCCTGAGGATCACCATGAACAAGGCTCACATCCACGCCGCTCTCGCGACGCTCGCAACCTTCGCCGTCGTCGCCTTCATCCAAAAGAACGTGTTCGCGATTCCCGTTGTTGGCGCGTACCTGCCCGGCGGTTCGGGCCAGTAACCCGCGCGCGGTCCACCCCTCAACGAACAAGGAATCGCAATGCGTAAGGAACAGCTGGTCAATTTCCAAAACATCGCGCCGGGCCAGACGGCGATCCTCACGATGCCGATCGGTCCGACCTACGAACGGATCAAGATGAACCTGCTCGGCGGGCTCGTCGTCGGGCAGATCGAAAACATCGTCGGGAAGATCAACGGCCGGCCGTTCTTCACCGTGACGGGTCCGGATCTGCTCATCGAGAACCTGTACGAGGCGCGGTCGAACCCGAACACGCTGGTGCTGCTCGATTTCACGCGCAAGAACGCGAAAAGCTCCAGCACGAAGATGGGCGCGACGGCGCAGTCGAGCGAGGAGCTGCTCACGGCTATCCCGTCCGCGCTGATGCAAACGCTGACGTTCGAAGTCACGATCAACGCATCGGCGCCGACCGGCTGCAATATCCAGGCGTTCGCGCAGCTGAACGACCCGACGAAGAACCCCATGGTGCTCAAGCAGCTCTATGCGGCCGTCGCGTATCCGAACGCGCAGGACAACGATTTCCCGCTCGCGGTCGGGCTGGCCGGCGCGATCATCAAGAAGCTCTACCTGCACCAGTCGAACTACGGCCCGGCGTGGGCGGCCTCGACGGCCTACGCGCTCGGCGCGCTCGTGTCGAACGGCGGCAACCTGTACCGCGTCGCGACGGCGGGCACGTCGGCGTCGAGCGGCGGGCCGACCGGGACCGGCGCCGCGATCACCGATGGCTCGGTGACGTGGGCCTACGTGCAGGCTGTCGGCACGCTGTCGAAGATCCAGGTGCGCAACTCCGGCGTGATCATCTGGGAAGGGGCGCCGAGCGACGCGGCAGGCGATGCCGTGGACTACGGCAAGGTATGGCAACCGGGCCTGACCGTGATCGATTTCGATCTGCAGGGGCTGCGGGAGAAGTGGCTGAATACCGCCGTGACTTCGAACGTTTTCCTGCGTCTGACCACGGCCGGCGGCCCCTTCAACCTGCGCGTGTATCAGTCGATCGTTGACCCGGTTTCGCGGTAAGCGGCGCGCGTCCAACCAAACGGAGGGCGTATGTCTCTTTTCACGATGCCAGACGGCTCGGCCGGTGCCAGCAGCTACGACGCCGGATCGATGATGGGTTACGGCAGTGACGGGTCTTCGGACCTGTCCACGCTGTACGGCGTCACGGGCGGCGGGAGCGTGGGCGACGGCTACAACTGGTCAACCGTGGTCGATTCGGTACCGATCTCGGCGAGTTCGCAGACGCTCGGGGCTCTGCAATCCGGCGGATCGACTATCGATTGGACTTCGATCATACAGGGCGGGTTGTCCACGCTCGTGGCGGCTGACTCGATCAGCCATGGGCTGAGTGCGACGGGGCAGGCACTGCCGACCTACCGCGCGCCGAACGGCGCGGTGTATCCGGTCGGGCAGGGGCCGGGCTACGTACAGCAGGGCGGTAGCAGTTTCATGCTGCTGTTGATCATCGGCGCCGTGCTGCTGTTCGCGGTGGAGGAAAAATAAATGGTCGCACCTGTACCCGGCCTGTCCCTGCCGCCGCTCAGTCTCGGATTCGGGGGCGGCTCGGCCGCGCCGTCGAGCGCGACGAGCTACAACCCCGTGAGTTTCAACGACGGAGCATTCATCGTGTCGGGCGCGCCGTCCGTGGGAACGTCGATCGCGGGCGCGGTGGCCGGCGCCACGAACAGTTTTTCCATCGGATCGTTCGCGAATCTCATGCCGTGGCTGTTGATCGGGGGCGTGGCGTGGATCGTGATCCGTCACAAGCATCACCACTGACGCTCCGAGAGGTGCGGGCGGCGGACGTGGTTCCCCTGCTCGCGCCTGTCGAGCGCTACAACACGGACGGAGGGCCGGTGGCCGCACTAGCGGCGTTCGGCCGATCGTTCGTGATCGAGAGCGAAGGGCGGCCGGTGTGCGCCTACGTGATCGAGCTGGCAGGGCGAGAGGCGTTCGTGGTGGCGGCGGCGGGCGCGGCGCACGTGTGCCTGTGTGACCTGCTCGATGACGTGATCACGGCGCAGGCGGGCGGGCTCGATTCGATCGCGTTCAAGACGCGGCGACGCGGGCTGATAAGGCGGGCGCTGGCAAGAGGCTACCGCGTGGCGGAGCGGCTGGAAAACGGAACCATCATGCGTAAGGAACTGAAATGATTTTGAATCCGATGCAAGTGCGCATGATCGCGCTCGGCATGCCGGCGGTGCCGGCGAACGGCGGCGGCGGCAGCTCCGATTCTTCGAACGCGACGACGACGCAGACGGCCGATCAGCGGAACAACGTGAGTTCCGGGGTGGGCGCCACTGCATCGAGCGGCGGCACGGTGACGTTGAACGTGAGTCAGCTCGACGGCGGGGCGATAGCTGCAGCGTTCGGCCTAGGGCATGACGCGCTGGCCGGAATCGAGCAGTTCGGCACGGCCAGCATGAGCGCGAGCGCGCATACGGCCGAGGACGCGATCAGCGGCGTACTCACGAGCGCGCAGGGCGCGCAGCAGGCCTACAAGGATGCGACGGCGCAGGCGATCGCAGCGGTGCAGGCGGCCAGTAACCAAGTCGTAGGGCAGGCGAACACGACGGCGAGCGACGTGGCCGCCGCGTACCAGGACGCGAAGACCGGGAACCAGAGAACCATCGTCATCGGTGGCTTGATCGTGGCCGGCCTCGCCGTGGCAATGCCGTTCCTGATGCACGAGGCGAAGTGATGCAGACCATCGCGCAGAAAATCACGGCGGCGAACGGCTACATGGCGGCGATGGCCGGCCGCACGCTGTACGTGCAGACGAGCGACGCGGGGAATGTGCTCACGATCACGCTTACCGATGTGCTCGGCAACCGGGCCGTGGTGCAGAACGTCGGAGCGGGCGCGAAGCTGACGCCGGCATCGGGATTTACGTCCGTGGCGATCACGACGACGGCGGACAGCAATGTCGCCTTCATCGTCACGCAGGGCGACATCGATATCCAGCTGAACCAGACGGCCGTGCAGGTCGCGAACGGATCGGGTAACCCGGTGCCGGTGGCGATCGTGAGCGAGCCGGGCGCGCCGTTCCCGGTGACCGTGCAGGGCTCGGTGACGGTGACCGGGGTCACGCTCACGGCAACGAACGTCGGCATCAACAACACGACGGCGAACCCGGTGCCGGTGCTGCTGCAATCGTCGGCCGACACGGTGTCGATCCCGGTGCAGGTTCAACCGCCGGCAAGCGCGCCGGCTGACGGCGCGCCGGTGGTGGTGGGAACGTCAGGCGCGGCGCTAGTCGCGGCGGCGGCCGGCCGGCGCAGTCTGCGCGTGCGCAACGCCGGGCCGGGGCTGCTCGCGCTGACGGCGGCGGCCGGAACCACGTTCGCGAGCGCGGCGGTGGTGATCCAGGTGGGCGACACGTACATCGAGCGCGACGCGCCGCAAGCGGCGTGGTACGCGGTGAGCGACACGGGCACGAACGCCAATATCCAGACGGTGAGCTGATGAAAAAGATTCTCGTATTCGTGTGCGCGCTGCTGACCGCAGTCGGCGCGAGCGCGCAATCGGACATGATCTCGGGGCTGGCCGGGCGGCTGGCGAGCCCGACCTACGGCGCCGGGCTGGTGGCGTTCCAAGCGCCGGCATCGGGCGCCGTCGCGCGCACCGTGCAGCAGAAGATGGGCGACCATCTCGACCTGCGGGACTTCGGCGCGAAGTGCAACGGCACGTTCAACGATGACGCGGCGCTCACGAGCGGCATCGCCGCGCTCGCGCCGGGCGTCGTGCTGGAACTGCCGCCGGGCACCTGCACGTTCACGGCGGCCAAGGTTGCGCCGCTCGTCAACGGCGCGGCGATCGTCGGCGCCGGTGCGGGGCAAACCACGCTCCTGTACACCGGCGCGGGCACCACGTCGGATCTGCTGAAGATCGGCAACGGTACGGCGTCGTTGTCGGGCTGGCTGCTCAAGGGATTCTCGATCCAGAGCAACACGAAGATGACCGCCGGTGCGGCGCTGCACGTCATGCGGATGCAGAACGGCAACCGCATCGATGACGTGAACGCCGGCGTGTTCGGGGCGACGACGAACAACGTATACAACGGCCTGTGGCTCGACAACGTCAACGTGTTCAAGGTGACGAACGCGAACGTGAGCGTGTCGAACGAAGGTCTGGTGATGAACGGGTCGAACACGAACGCGGAAGGCAGTGACGTGTTCCTCGACAACATCGTCGTGACGTACTCCAAGGTCGGCTACCACGTGGCCGGCGGCCTGGGTGGCGTCTACTTCGGGAAGACGCTCACTTTCGCGAACGTCGTCAACTACCAAATCGACAGCACGATCGCCGCGCAGGGCAACCGCGAAATCTTCATGAGCGAGGCGTGCGTCTCGGACGGATCGAGCAGCTACGGCGTGTGGATCAACGATCCGCGCGCGACCAGCTCGCCGATCGTCATGAACGGCGCCTACGCGTCGGCGGGGCTGATCGGGCCGGTTGCCGGCGTGCCGGAAATCTACGTGCAGAAGTGGCCGGGTGGTCGCATCAGCATGGGGCCGGGCCAGACGTACAACGCGACCGGCGACGGCCTGAAGGTGGACGACGCGAGCGTGCAAATCGCGATCGATCCGGCGCGCTACATCGTCTACAACACGGGCTACGCGATCAACGCGACCGTGAACGACAGCCAGATTTCGACGGCATCGCAGTTCACGTATTCGAACGGCGCGGGCAACTACTCGGCCAACGTGCAGCTGGCGCCGTTCACGCTGTCATCGAGCGCGGCGTTTGCCTACGCGGCCGGCGCACAGGCGGGCCAGTTTTGGACCGTGGGCGGCAAGAATCGGTGGGCGCTGCAGACGGACGGAGCGGCGGAAACCGGGAGCAACGCCGGTAGCGGGCTGCTGCTCGCCGCGTACAGCGACGCGGGCGCGTTCATCGGATCGTGGATGCAGGTCAACCGCGCGAACGGGCGCGTGACGTTCACCGGGCCGATGACGGCGGCGGCGATCACCGCGACGAGCATCAGCGCGACGACGGGCGCCATGCCGGCGTATCAGGCGAACGGAACGGCGATCACGTCGGCGCACGCGGTGCAGGGCTACGTGAACCTGTCGGGCGGCTCAGCGGCGGTCGCGCTCTCGGGCGGGGCGGCGTACACCAGCAGCGGAAGCTACACCTGCACGGCGGCGGACGGCACGACGGCCGCGCAGGTGTACGTGAACCAGACCTCCGGCGCGGCGTTCACGCTGACGGGCACCGGGTCGGATCTGGTCAAGTTCATGTGCGTGGGTGACTGATGGGCGCCGGGCCGTTCCTCGTGCTCGCCGCAGGCGCGGTGGCGCTGCTCTACCTGAGCAGCGAGCAGGGCGATTCGGACGTGGCGAGTTTCACGCCGGGCGACGTGCTCGGCGAAGCAACCGGAGATTTCTACGATATGACTGGCACCTACACGGGCGGCGACCCGAACCAGAATCGTCAAGCGTTCCTCGACATGATCGCGCAGAGCGAGATTGGCGCGTCGCTGCTCGCCGAAACCGACAACGGATACAACGTGCTCGTGGGCGCGACGGCGGCGAACCCGCTCACGTTCGCCGACTACTCGACGCATCCGCGCATCCTCAACCGGGCGCTGAATTCGACGGCGGCCGGACGCTACCAGATCAACTGGCCGACGTTCCAAACGGTATCGCGGCAAACCGGGCTCACCGATTTCTCGCCCGCGACGCAGGACGCCATGGCGCTGCAGCTGGCCGCGAACAAGGGCGCGCTGCAGGATATCGACGGCGGCAACATCCAAGCCGCGATCGCGAAGTGCGCACCGGTGTGGGCGTCACTGGCCGGCGCCGGCTACGGCCAGCACGAAAACTCGCTGGCCGCGCTGGTGGGCTGGTTCACGGGCGCGGGCGGCGCAGTCGCATGAAAGACGCGATCAACAATATCGCGATCGGGCTCGGCGTGGCCGCGCTCGGCTTCGCGCTCGTGAAGTATTTCCAGGGCGGCGCCGGCGCGGCGCCGGCCGGCGCCGGCTCGGTGATGCCGATCAACATGGGCACCACGTCGGGCGGCGGCAACGTCGCATCGTGGCAGTCGCTCACGTTCCCGCTCGGCACGAACACCGGCGGCGTCAACGTCGGTTCGCTCGATCAGGTCTATTCGTCCACCAGCTGGAACCCGGATTCGATCAGCGCACAGATCGGCGCCGACACGCTCGCGGCAATGGGCGCGCTCGGCATGTCAACCGCCAACCAATACGGGTTCCACCTGTGACCATCAAGGGCGATGCAATCACCGTGGCGATCGCGGCGGCCGTGGCCGGCGCCGCGCTCTGGTACGTCGGGCGCAAGGTGAGCGGTGGGCTGTCGTCGCTATCGGACGCGGCGAGCGCGGCCGGCGCGGCGATCAGCAGCGGCGCCGGCGCGGCGTGGGACACGGCGAACACGCAGGTGCTGCCGACCGATACCGGCGTGGCCGCAGTGGACGGCGCGGCCGGCATCGCGAACGGCATCGTGAGCGGGCCGACCGGCGCGCTCGACGGGCTGTCGATCGGCCTGCTCGGCGGGTCCGGCGGCAATGCCGGGAACGGCGGCATCGGCGCGTGGCTGTGGAGTTTCCTGAGCGGCGAGAAATTCAAGCCGGAGGGCGCGGACACGGACGGCGCGCCATTCGATTTCGGTACCGGTCCGTCGTGGTGACGGCCGGGCCATAACAGCAGCAGAACGGGGGTATGAGATGGGCTTTCTTCAACGAATCGCCGAGCCGAGCACGCACGCCGGCATCGCGGCAGGGATCAGCGCAGTGGGCACGGTGGCCGTGCAGCTCGGCGCCGATGCGCACACGGTGACGGCCGTGGCAACGGGCGTGCAGGCGCTGTTCGCGCTGCTCGCGGTCTGGTTGCCGGAAGGTGGCGGTCCGGGCGGCAGCACGCCGGCATGACTACCGACCAGTGGCTGACCGCAGGCGTTAGCGTGATGCAGCTGCTGCTGGTGCCGGCGGCCGGCGTGTGCATCCGTTACATCATCGCGGTGGAGAAGCGCCTGACGCGCATCGAAACCAAGCTCGGCATTCCGCAATAGGGAGATGACATGGCAAAGCATCGGCGCCGCGAGCGCGACAGCAAGGGCCGCTTCAAGCGGTCGCGGTAAGGAATCCGTCAAGAAACGCCCGCGGCCTGCGGGCGTTTCTCATTCTTCGTCGTCGTGCCAAGGCGGGCCGAAGATGAGCGTGCAGAGCCAGACGAATGCGCGTGCGAGCGTGTCTACCATGATCGGACTCCGAGGCGGCGGGCAAGCCGAGAGCGGCGGTCGCGCGCCGCAGCAATGGTGGTTTCGAATGTGCCGGCCGCCTTCGCGCACCGGATTTTGTCGGCGACGTGGTAGCCGCGCACGTAGTTGTCGAACGCCCGAGCGGACGAGGTGAAGGCCGGCGCGAGCGCGGCAACCCATGCCTCGATGTCATCCTGCGTGACGACAATTTCCCCGAAAAGATCGCGCATATTGTTTCTGTAAGCAAAAAAGATGGCCGCAGTATCGCGGCCAAAAGAGAGGCAAGCCGGGGGTGCTTACCCTGAGATTTGCGAATAGAAACAATCGTTTGCAGCCGCGTGACGATTGCGACGGCGATTTGACATAAGGTAAATTATCGACAATCCAAATGCAGTGGCAGGACGCGCCAACCTGGCCTGGTAACGCTAGTGATCGTTCTTGTTCCCGGTCCCGGATGCCGGCGCCGGACCTCCGGCCGGATGCGCGCCGGTCGTCGTGGTGGTCGTGGTGGTCGCGGACGCGGGACCATGGCTTAGTAGCGACGCCAGCAGCGCGGGCGTCATCGCCGATGCCATGCTGCCGTGGCCAAGCGCATTGGGCGGTTGGAACTGGAAAACCGTCTGCTGCGGCGCCGTTGCCGTTTGCGCCGACGGCGGCAGCGATAACGGCGGCGGCGCCGTCGGAATGGCCGGATGGGAATAACTGGTCGACGACACCCGTTTGGACGATTGCAGCGTACCGCCCGGCGAACTGGGGATGTTGAAGTTCAAATCGGCCAGTTGCGGGCCGATATACGGCAAGGACAATGCCTTGGCCCGCACCAGGATTTGGTAGTCGTGCTCCGTCATCCGCGTACCCTGGGGGCTGGTCATGCCGTCGGCACGATTGCCTTGCGACATGTTGCGCCCGGCATGGCCGAAATCGATATTGTTCTGATGGTCCGCAGCCAATTTCGACACGCGCGCGATGGACCGTCCGACTTGCTCGCTACTCGCCGAACTGCCCGCCTTTTCAACCTTGTCGAGTTCGACGCGCGCCTTCTTCATGGCCGGCTCCGAATTGTCGGTCAGCGTGCTGACCAGTTCGAGCGCATCCCGTTTGGCCAGCACGCTGCGCGCCGGGTCGCCGCTATTGATGTCCACCATCATGCCGGTAAAGACCGTCTGCGCCGAGGATGCCGCCACCACATGGTTGCGTTGCGCACCGGCGTCGGCCAGCGTCGCGCCGGGATTCTGCGCCATGTGTATCGATTCCGTGGTCAATGGCTGGCCGGCGGCCAACTGGGTCCCTGCCTGCTTGCGCTTCGCCTTGGTCAACGACTGCGGCAGTGAACTGCGCGCGTTCGAATCGTCCTGCCGATACGCGTGGAACCGGGTTGGCGAGTTGCCGCCATAGTGCTGGCGGCGCAGCGCTTCGGTTTCCTGTTGCGGCAGTTGCACGTCGAAATGCTTGGTTGGCGTCGAAGTGTGCAGGGCCGGATTGCGCATGTCGGCGGCCGGCGTGATGAAGCCTGGTGGATCGATGCGCGGCGGCAGTGCCACCGGTGCCATCGTGATGGCGCTGCCGACGCTGGCCTGCCGTTGCATGGCGCCACCCGCCTGAAGCGGCGGCACGAAACCGCTCCCCGAACCGGCCACCGGGCCATTCACGGGCGGTATCGCCCCGGCCAGGAGATGGGGCCCGCCCGCTGCCGGTGCCTGGATGGACGGTATCGGCGACGGCACCGCCGCTGCCGGCACGGCCAGCGGCGGCAGCGTGTGTGGTCCCGATGGCTGAGGGCCACCCGGCGTATTCCCCCCCGGCTTCATGCTCGGACTCCCCCGTTTCGAATCTATTTGGGTCCCGCTTTTTCACCATCCCGGCAACGGCGCGTTTGTCACTATGGTGGTAACGCCGGCACTGGCGGGCGGCGACGAGTTTATCAAATAAATTCCGCCTGTCGATATTCCACGATAACTGGGTAAATATCCACCCAGGCATATTGCAAGACGACGGCACACCGAGCCCCCGCTCCCGGATGAAGCCGGCGAATCTTTTCCGTCACGGTCGTTACCGGGCATTCATCGAATTTCGTTAAATCTTGATGTCAAACCCCCCGCCAGCCGAACCACACCACTAAATCAATGAATCCCCCGTAAGCCGATTGAATTTAATCATCGAACGGCGAAAAAACCAACCTACGATTATTTCGCGGCCAACGCTGCATGCCGCGTGTCGTCCATAACACTTCATTTCCAGTTGGAGGTTGACATGAAATTGCATCCGCACAAAATCGCTTCGGCATTGCTATTCGGCATCTCGGCATTGGCGGCGGCCAGCGCCGCGGTGGCCGCCGGCCCCGTGATCCAGGGTGGTGGTTCGTCGGGCGTCGCTCCGCTGCTGACTCAGGAAATCGGCAACTTCAACCCGTCGATCGGCGCCTTCACCTATTTCCCGGTCGGTTCGGGCGCCGGCGAGAACGCCTTCCTGAACAACCAGCCGGCGCTGTTCGGCCCGAGCGTGTCGGGCACGGTGGACTTCGCCAACAGCGACGCCGGCCTGCTGGGCTCGCAGATCACGAACTACACGCTCGCCGCCACCAACGGCGCGCTGATCCAGATCCCCTACGTCGTCATGCCGGTCGCGATCGCGGTCGCCAATACCGGCTCGGTCACCGGCTTGGCCACGCCGCAAACCACGCCGGGCCAGACGCACAGCATCGCGCTGAACGACGACGATCTCTGCGGCATCTTTTCGGGCAAGCTGACGAACTGGAATCAGGTGATCAATCCGGAGACGGGCGCCGTCTATCCGAACAATGCGCCGCTCACGGTCCTCTATCGCACCGACGGCAGCGGCGAAA
This sequence comes from Burkholderia perseverans, assembly GCF_022870505.1. NCBI lineage: Bacteria > Pseudomonadati > Pseudomonadota > Betaproteobacteria > Burkholderiales > Burkholderiaceae > Burkholderia > Burkholderia perseverans. The sequence continues at coordinate 1,723,092 of NZ_CP045093.1, read as the reverse complement.
CGGAACTGCTCACGCGCCACCTGTCGCAGATCTGTTCGACCACCAACACGGCCACCGGCGTGGTCTTCCAGGATTCGCTGATGCTCGCGGATTCGTTCGGCAGCACGATGCCGGCGAACTTTCTCGGCGTGGCCGGCGACAGCGCGGTCCGCAGCGCCCTGACCAGCGCGACGGGCGCGACGATCCGCTATCTGAGCCCGGCCTATACGAATACCTTCCTCGCGCCGACGAGTTCGATCACGACGTCAGCCAGCGCGGGCCAGCTGCAGGTCGTGAGTCTCCAGAACAGCCACGACGGTCAGTACTACGCACCCACTTACGCGAACGCCACCACGGCGATCGGGCCGATCGTGCCGCCGCAAACGAAAGCCGATGCGTCGAACCCGCTGAACTGGGTCAAGGACTCGGGCAACCCCGTGGTCGGCTATCCGGTCTCGGGCACGAGCCAGATCATCCTCAGCCAGTGCTACCGGGATCCGAACGTCACGCAGGCCATGGTGGTGTTCCTGGCCACGCATTACACCAGCGCAAGCAATGCCCCGCTCATCCACGGCAATGGTTTCGATACGATCCGGCCGAACTTCGTGACGGCGATCCTCGACGACTTCCTGACCGACACCAGCACCTACGATCTGAATATCGGCAACAGCGGCAAATGCACGGGAGCCGTGGTCGGCCGCTAGGTACGGCAACGCCTGACGCCCTCCACTCCGCCAATCCGATCACTTGACCCACTCCACCAAGGGCGCCGAAGCCGGCGCCCTTCCCCTCGCCGCGACCATCGTTGCGTCGCGCGCACCGCTGCCGTAACCGCGAAGGCATTTACGTTATCGAACTCGCTAACGAGAATGAATCTCGTTACGAAACAATCATGCCGGACACGAGTCCATGAGAAGCGGGCTGGGTAGCGGGCTCAAACCGGGCTCAAACCGGGCCGCCGGTTCCTGCGTCTGAATCCGGCAGGCCTACCGCACGAGAGTCCATGTCCATCCATCTGCATCCGTCGCCCGCTTCCGCCGGCGCCGCCCTTCCGGCATCGCGTTGCCGGCCGAAACAACTGCCGCTGCTGCTGGCGCTGGTCGGCGTCAGCCGGATCTGTCTGGCGCAGGCCGCCGGCGCGGATACCGGCGACGTCACGGTGCTCGCGCCGGTCGCCGTCAACGCCGCGCGCGAGACGGGCGTGACGCCGGTGGCCGGCGTGGTGGCGCACGTCACGCGCACGGCCACCAAGACGGACACGCCGATCAGCGAGATTCCGCAGGCGGTCTCGGTGGTCACGCGCGACCAGATGGACCAGCAGAACGCGCACAGCGTCGGCGACAGCCTGCGCTACACGTCGGGCGTCTACGCGGACAGCCGCATCGGCGGCGTGCTGGAAAGCGTGTTTCTGCGCGGCTTCGGCGGCTTCGCGGCGGCAGCCGCGAGCCCGCAGTTCCTCGACGGCCTGCCGCTGCCGATGGGCATCAGCTGGGCGGCACCGGTGATCGATCCGTCGGTGCTGCAGCGCATCGAGGTGCTGCACGGTCCGGCCTCGGTACTGTACGGGCAGGCCAGCCCCGGCGGCATCGTCAACCTGACGAGCAAGCTGCCCACCGCGAAGCCGTATCACGAGCTCGCCGTGGAAACCGGCAGCCGCGGCCGCGCGCAGGGCTCGCTCGATTTTAGCGGCCCGCTCACCGACGACGGCGTCTGGTCGTACCGGCTCAACGCAATGGCGCGCCGCGACGACGAGCAGACCGACCACGGCAAGGAGCAGCGCATCGTGGTGGCGCCGACGCTGCAATGGAAGCCGAACGCGAGCACGAAGCTGACCGTGTTCGGCCTCTACCAGAACGATCCCGCCAATACGTTCCCGGGCTGGCTGCCGGCCGCGGGCACCCTGACGGCCGGCCCGGCGGGCCGGATTCCCACCAGCTTCTTCCCGAGCGAGCCCGGTTTCGACGGCTACGACCGCCGCCAGTACCTGCTCGGCTACGCGTTCGAGCATCGCTTCGACGACACCTGGACGATTCGCCAGAACGTGCGCTACACGCATCTCGGCGTGGATTTTCGTGGCGTGGGCATCGACTTCTCGTCGCCGTTCGGCGCGACGCCCGGCGTGCTGAACCGCGACGCGTCGTGGTCGCAGGAGCAGGTCAACAGCGTGACGGCGGACCAGCAGGTCGAGGCGCGCCTGCGCACGGGGCCGCTCAGGCACACGGTGCTGGCCGGGCTCGCCTGGGATCACGAGAACGCCGACATCACCGCGTCGGGCTACGGCGTTGCGCCGTCGATCGACTATCTGAATCCGTCCTACGGCCTGCCGCTCGCCCTGCCCGCCGTGGCGCAGCGTTCGCACCAGCGCGAGGACCGGCTCGGCGTCTACGTGCAGGACCAGATCCGCGTGGGGCGCTGGGCGTTCACGCTCGGCGGGCGGCAGGACTGGACCCGGACCACCACTGACGACGAACTCGGCGGCAGCGCGAACCGGCAGAGCAATCGCGCCTTCACGGGCCGCGTCGGCGGCGTCTACGAATTCGACAACGGCCTCTCGCCCTACGCGAGTTACTCCACCTCGTTCCAGCCGACGCTCGGCACCGATTTCGGCGGCCAGCCGTTCGTGCCGACCCGCGCGAAGCAGAGCGAGATCGGCGTGCGCTACGAGCCGCCGGGCTGGAATGCCTCGATCACGCTAGCCGGCTTCGACATCGACGAGCGCAACGTGATCGTGATGGACCCCGACCATCCGTTCAGCAACATCCAGCAGGGCCAGGTGCGTTCGCGCGGCATCGAGGTCGAGGCGCATGCGAAGCTGATGGACCGGCTCGACGCGATCGTCGCCTACACCTGGCTCGACACGATCGACACCGAGGATTCGAACGCCGCCAGCGTCGGCAAGCGCCTGCCGGCGGTGCCGCGCCAGATGGCGTCGGTCTGGCTGAACTACGCCACGCCGGTCGGGCTGACGCTCGGCGGCGGCCTGCGCTACGTGGGCCGCAGCGCAGGCGATACGGCGAACACGTTCGACGTGCCGGCCGTGACGCTCGTCGATCTCGCGCTCAGCTACGACCTGCGCGCGTGGCGGCCGGCGCTGAAGGGCTGGCGCGCCGCCGCGCACGTCAACAACCTGTTGGACCGGACCTACGTGTCGTCGTGTTTCTCGGCGGGAGGATGCTTCTACGGACAGCGCCGCAGCGTGACGGGCAGCCTGACCTACCAGTGGTAGCGGCCGCCCTCGCCTGCGCTGTTGCGACTTACGGGCAGATGCGTTCGATCGTGACGCGGTCCGGCGTGCGCTCCGGCAGCGTGGCCGCGTAGCGCTTGTAGTCGGCGCAGGTCAGCGGCCGCTGCGGATGGGCCGTGTTGATACCCACGGTCTGGCAGGTGTGGTCGTAGCACTTGGCCAGTACCGCCAGATCGGTCAGGGGCACCTGGCCGCTCGACTTGAACGCGGCTTCGAACTTGTCCTGAATCACCTGGCTGCGCGCGGCTTCGACGAACAGGAACAGCAGCTGGGTTTTCTGCGACTGGTCGACCGCCGTCGGGGCGACGGGAAACGCGTCCGGAAACGTGCTGGCATAGAACGTCGGCATGTTGGCCGGGTAGTTGTAGTTGATGGCGTTGCCGTTGATCTGATCGACCTGGAAATTGTTGTTCGCGAAGTGCAGCGTGGTGACCGGCGCGTTCGGCACGATGGGGGCGCGATAGACGTTGATCATGTCCCACGCCAGCGCGCCGCCGGTGCGCACGAAGGTCCGCATTGCCTGCAGCACGTTCTGATAGCCGACCACCTTGTCCTGCGGATTGCTGTGTTCGGTAATGACCCAGTTCGGCATGTTGGTACTCCTCTTGTCAGATTGTCAGGTTCGATTGACGGCCGGGCAAATCATTGGCCGTTCGGCACACGGAATGCGAGCCGATATTTTCACGTGCGATTTACAGCGTCAAGCCGGATATTTCATCGGAAGGTGAAACTTGATCGATTTGTGCATTGCGTTTTTGTTTTTATGAGCCGTCGCCCGCGATTTTCGTAAAATTGGATTGAAATATCACGGGTTTTTACGATGCCCTGTATCGGGATAATCGTTTGCGCCGCCTGCCGCGTTCGATGTCCTGCGAGGCCGACAGCCGGTTTTGTTTTGCTTTGCAGCAAATCCCCGGCACCCGTCGCTGGTCGACGCGATCCGGTTTCACCGCCGAACCGCGCTCCGGAACGGCAATCATGGATCGCTCGCAGTCATGCGAAATGCGCCGCCCATGGCCGGCTTGCGGAGTGCCACCTGCCCGCCCGTCGAATCCCGATTTCGTTCCGCCGCGACACGCCGGGTTCATTGTGTGATGACAGCGCCGGAACACGCCAGCCTGGCAAGCGGAATTCCGCCAGCATTTTTCAATTAATTATGATTCGAATAATCACGAGCCGCTGAGCAATCGCGATTCGAATTCATTCGATTCACTCAATTACTGGGCACTCCCGAATAATATTCGGCGCCGTGCCGATTCCATGGTACATGTGTCAGCCATCCTGGGCTCCGGAGGGGAGCGCGGGACGTCAGGTCCTGAAGCGCTCCGGCGTATTTCAGGATCCATTCGCTTGTTGCGGCAATTCAAAAAACCTTCATTCCCAAAGGATGCCCAATGAATTCCAATCAACGTCGGTTTCTCGCCCGGCCTGGCCGGGCCTGGCTGCTGGCCCTGGCGTGTCTGCTTCCGGTGGCCGTCGCGCCGGCACACGCCGCCGATGCCGCGGCGCCGTCCGCGCAACTCACGAGCGTCGCGTCGCTGAGCGCGGCCGCGCGCCCCGCAAACGTGCCGCTCGACTATGTCGTCACGCCCAACGGCTATTTCGCGCCCGAATGCGTGCAGACCATCCATGCGGACGAACGCCTGCGGGCCGACGGCAGCATCCTCAAGCATGACGGCAGCGTGCGTGCGGCGGCCAGATGCGGCCGCTCGCATTTCGACCGGCAAGGCCACGGCATCGCGCCGAACGCGCCGAGCCAGCAGCCGGCCGCGGCCGCCGCCGCCGGCACGGTGGACCCCACCTACACCGGCTGGATCGAGAGCGCGAACTACAACAACGGCAGCAACGTCGGCCGGCTGCGCGCCAGCTGGAAGGTGCCGTCCACGCCCAGCGACGCCGAGAACCAGACGGTGTTCTTCTTCCCCGGGCTCGAGCAGCTGCCCACCGTGCAGTCGATCCTGCAGCCGGTGCTGGGCTGGAACGGCTTCGGCGATCACGCCTGGACCATCGCGAGCTGGAACTGCTGCACGGCCGGCACGACCACCCACACCGATCCGGCCAGCGTCTCGCCGGGCGACGAGATCGTGGGCGACACGTATTCGCTCTGCGGCACGGGCGTCTACGATTGCGGTTCGTGGTCGATCGTCACGCAGGACACCACCAACGGCCGCAGCGTGACGCTGAACACGGCGCCGCAGGGCCAGCTGCAGTGGGTGTTCGGCGGCGTGCTGGAGGTGTACGGCATCAGCAGCTGCAACCAGCTGCCACCGCAGGCGATGACGCAGTTCTACGGCGTGACGGTGTGGGATACCAACGGCAACGTGCTGTCGCCGCCCTGGCAGGCCGGCAAGGCCAGCTCGTCGATCTCGCCGCAATGCAACTACAGCGTGGCCGTGAGCCCCGGCAACGTGTACCTCTACTACTGAGCTCCTGATCGCGGCCCGGGCCACCCGGGTCTTCAGGCCGCCCAGGCCCGCTGCGCACGCGATCGTCGTCCGGCCGCCGCCGGCACGATCGCGTCGAATCCCTCCCGCGCAGCGCGGCCTGTCCCGCCGGCGGGGGCGCCCTGCCCCCGCCGCTCCGACTTCAATACAACGGCGTGCCGGCCTGATACGCGCCGACGAACGATTGCCAGTCCAGATTCACCTGCGTCGCGTAGCTGAACGCGAAGTTCGAGATCTCGGTCTGCAGCCCGCTCGTGCTCGTGACCGCGTCGCTCACCTGCTTGTCGATGCTGTAGGTCACGATCGCGCTGTTGTAGTCCTGATCGGAGATCGCGTGCGCCGAGGCCAGCGCCTGCCCGAGATAGGTGGCCGCCGTGTTGAGCTTGCCCGCGCTGGTCAGCTTCGTGTAGTCGAAGTCCTCCTGATACGGCGACTTCTCGTGGAAGTAATAATTCATGCCGTTGACCGAGGCATAGCCCACCAGCACGTCGGCGTTCAGCGTCTGCGCCTTGTTGGTCATCGCCACGCGCGCGGCGTCGTTGCTGCCGTCGGCGGAGGCAAGCGCCTGCCCGTTGCCGCTCGCCACGGCCACCGCGCTCGCCGTCTCCTGCTTCACCTCGAGGATCACGTCGTCGGACGTGGATGACGACGGCCCCTCGATCAGGATGTAGTAACGCAGCTTGCCGAGGCTGCCCACACCCGAGCCGATTTTCTGGTGAATGTCCTTCACCTTGTAGTAGCTGGCCGCGTACTGCTTCGACGAACCGATGCTGCTGATGTAGCTGCTCATCGCCGCCGAGAGATTGGCATAGGTCGTAGCGTCCACCGGCACCAGGCTGCCGGCGATGGTCTGGAAGCTGCGCGCACTGCCGCTCACCTGCGTGTACTTGGCGAGCAGGTCCGAGCGGCTGTCGTCCTTGGCGTCGCCGATGGTCGACTGCACCACGCCCGAGGTATTGCCGTTCTTGAGCTGGAAGCTCAGTTCGTCGCTGCTGCCCTTGAAGTCGTTCATCTCGCTGACATAGGCGCCGACCATGGTCTTGATGGCGGTGGCGATGTCGCTGTCGGCGATGCCGTTGGCGCGGCCGGCCAGCACCATGCTGGTCGCCAGACGCCGCAGGTCCCAGACGTACTGGCCGAGGTAGCCCTCGTCGAAATCGTCGACGCTGAACACCGTGTTGCCGCCGCTGTCCTGCCACGCGCCGAAGTTGCCGATGTGGGCGTCGCCGCCGATCCAGGTGTAGCCGGTCTGCGTGGTGGTGTAGTTCGAGGCCGGCAGCGTCAGCATGTCCTGATAGAAGATGTGATCGGTGCCGCGGAAAAACGCGAACGGATCGGCGGCCATGGTCGACATCTTGGTCGCGAGATCGGTGCTGTCGGTGGCCGCGAACGGGTGATTGGTGTTGTAGATCTGGTTCACCACCCAGCTGGTGCGCGAGCTCTGCGCATGCACGGGGGCGACGGCGATCAGGCAGGCGGCGGCCACGGCAATCCACGTCTTTTTCATTGTCGTTCCTCGGAGTCAAGAAAAAAGGAGCGACCTCGGTCGCTCCTCGTCGGTGCGCGTTCATTCCAGCAGCGGCTGATGACAATCTCGTGACCCGCGCCGGCTGGGCGGGGTAGCCGGGTTGAGGCGCTTGGTGGTTTAAGCGGTGCGGTTTGCCATGCCTCCTATCCAGAAGGCGGCCCGGTTTTTGTGCAAAGCAAAATCGAAAGCCTGGCGAATCGGCAGGAGTCGATACCTGATCTTTTTCAACCGGATGACATGCGAAATAATTAGCCGGTGCGAATGCGGATCGAATGTCGGAGATCGCCATTGATTCCGCCGCCGTTCATGAAGAAATCACCGCCGCGCTGCATTCGATTACGGCCGCGCGATATCGGGAAAATCCCGACATGCCGGCGCCGGCAATGCACGCCAGCGGTGCGACAGTCACCGGCATCGCTCGACAGGCAAGGCTTTCCGGCTGCCTGACGCGACGGCGCGCGCGCCCGAAAGCATGCCGAAAATCGCACGACGCGGCCTCGAATGAATAGCCGACAGGGTAAATAATCACCCACTTTTTCGCAAACGCTTGCGGGGAAATTTATTCACGAAGCATATTTTATGCGGTAGTCTGATGCCCGCCATTGGCCTGACCACGATCAAGCGGTGCCATAAGGTGTAACACGGAAGTAACGCCTGGGTGTTTCAATTCGCGGGGCCACACGAATTGAAAGCATCCGCCGTGGCGCTATGGCTCCCGCGCCATGGGAATGCAAAAAATCAAGCCACCATGCCCGTTCGGGTCGAGGTGGAAAATCCCTACAGAGGTGCATATGACCACGTCTTCAGCGATGCTCGGAAAGATCCCCGAGAATCCCTCCCGGATCACCGATCGCGATCTCAAGTACTTCCTGTCCGACGTTTCCGCGGTACGCGCCCTGCTGCAGGCGGCGGTGAACGTCGAGCTGTTTACCATCCCGCTCTACATGAGCGCGATGAAGTCGATCCAGGGCACGCACGCCATCAACGCGCAGGATGTCGACTACTACAAGGGACGCGTCTGGCCGGGCCGCTCGATTGGCCGCATTCCGGGCAACGACCCGCAGAAGCGCGCCGAGGACAACGCCGCCGAGATCGCCAACCAGTCGGCCTACAACACGATCTTCTCGGTGTTCATCGACGAAATGCTGCATCTGCAGCTGGCGTCGAACCTGTGCGCGACGCTCGGCCTGCCGCCCGACTTCAACAGTCCGGCGCTGCAGGACAAGCTCTACAACTGGACCTGCTACGGCAAGGACCAGACCGCCATCCCGCACATCATCGAACTGACGGACCTGAACACGCCGCTGCCGGAGACGAGCATCACGCTGAAGGAGCTGACGCCGAGCCAGCTCGCGCTGTTCATGATCATCGAACAGAGCGATGAACTCGCGCAGGGCGAGCTCAAGCCGGTGGGTGAGCGCAAGTACGCGTACTTCCCGGAGGTGCCGTTCAACAGCTGGAAGGCGCACAACACCGAAACCGAACTGCCGATGTTCGGCACGATCAGCTGGATGTACTACTGCCTGCTCCAGTACACGACCATCGAGTACACGGACGGCATGACGCTCTGGGAAAAGATGTTCGCCGGCCAGCGCGACCTTTTCAACAGCACGGCCGGTACGCACTCGAAGGCCGAGTACCCGAAGATGCCGTCGCAGATCGGCTCGGCGTCCGCGCTGCAGGCGCAGCTCCAGGCCATCGAGATGATCCTGGCGATCTGCGACCAGGGCGAAGGCGGCATCAGCGAGATCACGATCAAGGCGTATCTCGCCATGGTCCACGAGACCGCGCGCAAGCGCGGCGTGATGCTCGCCCGCCCGCTCGCGCTGCTCGAGGCCAACGTGGTGCTCGATCAGTTCCAGCCCGATGCGCACGCGCTCGAGACCGACTATCCGTCCTATGACGACGTCGGCACGCAACTGCCCGACAGCGACGACGCGATCGCCCGCGTGGACAACGGCAAGATTCCGCACTACGACCGCTTCAAGCTGATTGCCGAGCAATGGATCGGCAACGTCACGACGTGGCGGCAATGGCATGCCGCCGGCAACAAGTGGACGGCCGAGATGCTGACGACCGCCGACTACGACGAGTCCAAGGCTCCCGCCAACATTCCGAAGCCGCAGCAGGTGGCCGACGCGCTGAACGCGCTGAAGCGGAGCACCCCGATCACGGTTCTGGACAACGTCGCCCAGGGCGCGCTGGCCGGCATCACGACGGTGCTGTCGAAGTCCTGGTCCGATCCGTCGGTCGAATTCCCGTTCCCGTCGATGGTGGGCTCGGGCGATCGCATCGCGCTGCTCTGGGCCGTCTACGGCGATACGCCGACCCTGCGCGCGGCGACCGAAGCGCCCGTGGGGGTGCAGGACGGTGCGGCGCGTGTCCTGAACCACGCCTGCCAGTCGCTGTCGCTGGACGGCTCGGGCAGCGCCGACTGCGCGGCGCAGGCGACCTACCACAGCTGCAAGGGCTCCAATCTCTGCGCGACGCAAGGTGGCTGCGGCTTCGTCCAGTCGACCCAGGGCGGTGGCAACTGCTCGTCGTCGAACGTGCAAGTCACCGGCGCCGAAGTCGGCGGCGGCTGCGGCGTGCCGACGTTGACGTTGTACAGCGCGCCGGCCGACAACAAGTGCGGCGGCTACGGCGGCTGCGCGGTGCCGATTTCGGCCTCGCAGCTGTATCCCAAGCGCCAAAAGCTGACGATGCAGCTCTACAAGTTCGACTCGGATGGCCATCCGATCGAACTCAAGGATGACAGCGGCAACCCGGTGCTCCAGGACATCAACTACGGCGACTCCGTCTACGACACCGCATGGAAGGCCGTCGAGACGGTGCGGGCTCACCAGAACCCGAACTACACGCCGCAGGACACGCCGCCGCCGGCCACCGATCTGCGCATCGCCCTGCCGCCGTCGACCTGATCCCGCGTTCCCATGTCCGTTACCGTCAATCCTGACGAAATCGGCCCGGCGGCATCGCCCGCCGGCCCCGGCCCGGCCCGTGCCGCGTCGGGGCCGGCGCGCGCGCCGCGCCTGGGCCTGCCGAATCTCGGCTTCGGCGTGGGGCTGCGCCCGCAGCACCTGCCGGCCATTCTGGCCGGCGGCGCGCGCGTCGACTGGTTCGAGATCATTTCCGAAAACTATTTCGAGGACGCCGGGTATCAGCGGGCGATGCTCGACCGGCTGGCCGCCGACGTGCCGATCGTGATGCACGGCGTGTCGCTGTCGATCGGCTCGGACGCGCCGCTCGACCTGTCCTACCTGACGAAGCTGCGCAGCCTGATGCAGGACGCGCGCGCCGTCTGGGTCTCCGATCATCTGTGCTGGACCGGGCTCGGTTCGCACAACTCGCACGACCTGCTGCCGCTGCCGTTCAACGCGGCCTCGCTCGAACACGTCGCCACGCGCGTGGACGCGGTCCAGCAGTTCCTCGGCCGGCCGCTGGTGCTCGAGAATCCGTCGAGCTACATCCAGTTCCGCAGCTCGACGATGAGCGAATGCGAATTCCTCGCGCGGCTCGCCGAGCGCACCGGCTGCGGCTTGCTGCTCGACGTCAACAACGTCTACGTCAGCGCGTTCAACCACCGCTTCGACGCGCAGGCCTACCTGCGCGCGCTGCCGCACGACCAGGTCGTGCAGATCCACCTGGCCGGCCACATGGCCTGCGGCGACACGCTGATCGACACGCACGACCAGCCGGTGCCGCACGGCGTGTGGGCGCTCTACGCGCTCGCGCAGCAGCTCACGGGCGGCGTGGCCACGCTGCTCGAATGGGACGCGAACCTGCCCGACTACGACGGGCTGCTCGCCGAACTCGACAAGGCGCGCCGCGTGACGCGCGGTGAAGCGCTGCCGATGGCCGATAGCGACAGCGCGGCCGGCGCCGCCATGGAGAGGGAGAGAGAAATGGCCACCTCCACGCCGCTGCACCTGCCGATGCCGGAGACCATCGATGGATGACGCCGTCCACCGCGGCGAGCTTTCGCTGGCCGCCGTGCAGCGCTGGATGCAGGCCGCCACCACGCACCCGGCCGGGCTCGGCCCCGGGCTCGCGCTGGCCGATGCGCGCCACGGCCTCGACATCGCGGCCGTGGTCGACACGCCGGCCGGCGTCGATGCGCACCGGCGCCTCGCGATCTACGCCGACGGCTACTGGATCCGCCTGATCTCGTGCCTCGAAACCGAGTTTCCGGCGCTGCGGCGCATGCTCGGCCCGCAGCTGTTCGGCTTCTTCGCGCGTTCGTATCTGAACCGGCATCCGTCGCGCTCGCCGTCGCTGCATACGCTCGGCGCACGGTTCCCGGCGTTCCTGCTGCATTCGCAGCGGCGCGCGGCGAACGGCGCGCGCCGGCCGCCGACGCAGACCTTCGCGCTCGACCTGGCGCGGCTGGAGCGCGCGATCGCCGAATCGGGCCGCGCCGGCGGCCGCGAGGGGCAGGCGCCGGCCGCCGTGCCGGCCGACGATCTGTGGGGCCTGGCGCTGCTGGCCGGCGACGCCTATGCGGTGAGCCTGCCCGACACCACGCGGCTGCTCGCGCTGCGCCACGCGGCCGACAGCTTCCGGCCCTGGCTGCGCGGCCAGGAATCGCCCGAGCCGGCCGAAGACCGGCGCGACTACGTCGCGATCCGCCGCCTGCAGTTCCGCGTGTCGATGGAGCGGCTCGCCGACTGGCAGTTCTTCGCGCTGCGCCACGCCGCCCGGCGCGCGGCCACGCTCAGCGATTGCACGCGTGCCGCGGCGCGCCGCACGCGGCGCCCGGAGAGCGAGATCCGGGCCGAGCTGGCGCTCTGGCTGCCCACGGCGCAGCTCGCCGGCCTCGTCGTGCTGACGCCGGACTGAGCGCGCCGCGCGGGCGCGGCTCGCGCGGCCCGCTCGTCGCGCGCGGTGCGCGCCCCACCGTCGTCACGGTTTTTATCGTCCTCATGTCGACCTCGTGTCGTCGTCACGCCGGCAGCGCGAAGCGCGTCACCGCTTCCCGCAGGTTCTCGGCCTGATCCTTCAGCGAATGCGCGGCGGCGGCGGCCTGCTCGACCAGCGCGGCGTTCTGCTGGGTCACCTGATCCATCTCGCCCACCGCGCGGTTGACCTGCTCGATGCCGGTGCTCTGCTCGCCGGCCGCCTGGCTGATCTCGCCGAGGATCTCGTTGACGCGCTTCACCGACTGCACGATCTCCTGCATCGTCGCGCCGGCGTTCGTGACGAGCGAGGCGCCCTGCTCGACGGTGGTGGTCGAGGTCTCGATCAGCGACTTGATTTCCTTGGCCGCGCTGGCCGAGCGCTGCGCGAGCGAGCGCACTTCGCTGGCCACCACCGCGAAGCCGCGGCCCTGCTCGCCGGCGCGCGCCGCTTCCACCGCCGCGTTCAGCGCCAGGATGTTGGTCTGGAACGCGATGCCGTCGATCACGCCGATGATGTCGGCGATCTTGCGCGAGCTGTCGGTGATCGCGTCCATGGTGCGGACCACGTCGTCCACCACGTCGCTGCCGCGCGTGGCCACGCTGGCGGCCTGCCCGGCCAGCTGCGCGGCCTGCGAGGCGCTCTCGGCGCTCTGCCGGACGTGCGAGGTCATCTCGTCCATGCTCGAGGCGGTCTGCACCAGCGCCGCGGCCTGCTGCTCGGTGCGCTGCGACAGGTCGGTGTTGCCGGCCGCGATCTCGGTGGCGCCGACGTTGATGTTCTCGGTGCCATGGCGCACGCGCGAGACCATCTCGATGAGGCCGGTCTGCATCGTATGCAGTGCGTGCAGCAGGCTGCCGTGGTCCTCGCCGCGCAGCGCGACGTGCGCGGTCAGGTCGCCGCGCGCGATGCGGCTGGCGGTCTCGACGGCTTGCTCCAGATCGCCGCCGAGGCTGCGCCGCACGCTGCGCAGCACCAGCAGCATCAGGATCGTCGAGACCACACCGAGCGCGCCCGACACGCCGAGCCAGATCAGGATGTCCGCGTAGAGCGCGGCGCGCACGTCGTCCATGTACATGCCGGTGACGATGTACCAGTCCCACGGCGCGAAGCGGCGCACCACGCTCGACTTCTCCACCGGCGCGTCGGCGCCCGGCTTCGGCCACAGGTAGGAGATGTAGCTGACCTCGCCCGGCGCCGTCTGGTTGCCGGCCTTGACGATCTCGAGGAACACGTGCGTGCCGTTCGGATCGGCGATGCCGGCGAGATTGGTGCCGTTCAGCTGCGTCTTGATCGGATGCATGATCATGACGGGCTGCGAATCGTTGACGGACAGATAGCCGTCGCTGCCGTAGCGCATCGCCGAGATCGCCTCGAGCGCGCGCTTCTTCGCGTCGTCCTCGGGCAGCGCGTGCTGCTGCGCGAGCTGGTAATAGTGATCGGCCACGCCGTAGGCTTCGCTGACGAGCGCCGCGAGCGCCTCGTGGCGCTCGTCGATCATCGACTGGCGCGCGTGCCACGCGCCGAACCCCGCGATCAGCAGCAGCCCGATCCAGAGGATCGCGATCATCGAGGTCAATTTCCGGTTCAGGGTCATCGTGCGCATGGGAGCAATCGCCTATCGTTGGGTTACGAGGCTGGGGTTGAGCCGGCACCTGTGATGACGGCAGCGCACGAGCCGCTCCGCAGCGGGGTTATCCCTGATTTCCCGCGCCGGGCGCGAACTTTGCCGTGCCGGCATGGTGCAATGATCTGAGTAATCCTGGCGTTGGCACGGCCGCCGGTGCTCCCGCCGACGGCCGTTTTCGTCAGCTCATTTCGTTAAGTTTTCGTTCGGATTTCGTTCAGAAGCTGACGCGCAGATCGACGAACGCGCTCGACGATTCGCCGGCGCAGGCACCGGCATAGGCACCGGCCGCGTTGGCCGCGATGTAGTCGCGGCGATCCGTGATGTCGTGGACGTCGAGGTCCACGACCCGGCGGTGCGTGTCGTAGCCGAACGCGGCGGCGCGCATCGCAGTGCGTCGCGCGATGTCCGACCGGCGGTATGCCGCCGCTGTCGCGGGCGATTCCCCCGCCCCATTGGTCGAATCGAGGGCGTCATGCGCTTTCTGCCCGGCCCTGGCCGGGCAAGTCGTAAGCCCCGACGCAGCCGTCGGGGTGCAGCCTCCTGTCCGTTCGCCGCTGCCGGGCGCTGATTCGTCATGCGTGTACGGCGACGCAATGGACGGCTGGCGGCGGGCATCGGCCGCGAGCAAAACACCCGCCGCAAAACACGACGCCCCACCGGGGTGGGGCGTCGCGGCATCGGCGGCGGTCGGGCCTCAGTTCCCGATCGTCTTGCGGCGGCGATACTGATGGGGCGTCCAGGGTCCCCACTTCGCCTCGTAGACGAGGCGGTTCGCCTCGAACAGCGCGCGCTTGCGCTCCGCGCCCAGCTTGTTGAACGAGGCCGACAGGTGGTGATGCACGAACACGTCCTCGGCGCAGCCGATGCCCAGGCCGGCGGCCTGGATGCGGCGGCAGTAGTCGTCGTCCTCGAAGAAGCCGACGCCGTAGTCCTCGCTGATCGGGCCGCAGCGTTCGTAGGTGCTCCGCGGCAGCATCGCGCAGAAGAACGCCACGGTATTCAGCTCGAACCACTCGCCGAGGTACTGGTCGGTCAGCGCCTGCGCCTCCACCTGCATCGCGGCGAGATCCTGATAGGACGTTTCCACGCGCGCCTCGTTGCCGATGTTGTTGGTCACCGGGCCGATGATGCCGAGCCCCGGATTCTGGCGCAGATGGTTCACCAGGCGTCGCGCCCAGCCGCGCGTGACCACCGTGTCGTTGTTCAGGATCACGAGGTAGTCGCCGGTCGCGGCGGCAAGCCCCTGGTTGTTGCCGCCGGCAAAGCCGCGGTTGTCGTCGTTGAGGATCAGCTTGACGTGCTTGCGCGAACTCGCCCAGGCCGACAGGAACGCCGGCGAGCCGTCGCTCGAGGCGTTGTCGACGATCACGATCTCGAGGGCGACGCCGTCGCTGTAGCGCTCGAGGCTCTCGAGGCAGTTCTTCGTCAGGTCGAGGTTGTTGTAGGTCAGCACGATCGCGCTGACGGTCGGCTGCGGCAGCGCGCGGATGGCATCGCCGAAATCCGACACGCGATGCGCCCAGGTCTGCCCCGCCGCGAACGCCTTGCGGCGCGCGACGACGTCCGGCGCATCGGGCAGCGCGGCCAGCGCGGCCCGCACCTGGTCGACGAAGCCGTCGTGCGAATCCGCGATCCGCACCAGATCACCGAACTGCGCCATCTCGGGCAGATCGACGCCGACCACCGAGCGTCCGGCGCCGAGGTACTCGTAGATCTTGACCGGGTTGGTCGCGAGCGTGAGCGGGATGACGCGGAACGGCATCAGGCAGACGTCGAACGCATACAGGTAGTACGGCAGCTTCGCGTAAGGCACCTCGCCGATCATCTGCACGTTGCGATGCTTCGTGAGGCGCTCGCCCACGCCGGCCGAATCGGCGCCCACCAGCAGCACGAGCGCGTCGGGGAACGACTGCGCGATCCGCTCGACGAGTTCCGCGTCGAACCATTCCGCGATCGCGCCGTAGTAGCCGATGATCTGGCGGCCCTGCGGATCGACGAAGCGCTCGGCCGGCGCATCGCAGAAGTCGCGGTACTGGCCGGCGTTGCGGATCACCGACACATGCGGGTTGCGCTTGCGCGCGATGTCCTCGAGCCACGACGAGGTGGCGACCAGCAGGTCGGCCTGCTCCATCATCCGGTCCTCGATCGCCAGCAGTTCCTGCGGAACGTTGCCGAAACCCTCGTGGTGGTCCATGCAGTCATACGCCACGCACTCGGACTGCAGGCCGGTCGCGACCGGATACCAGTAGCCGTGCTGGACGATCGACCAGGAGCGTTCGGTGCCGCTCCAGGTGAAGAACAGCCGCATGCCGGCCTGGATCTGCTCGATGGCCTCGGCGGTGGGCGCGGCGAAATAGATGGCCGGTGCCTTCTGCACCTTCAGCTTGACCTGGTAGAGCGGCAGCGCGCTGTCCAGTTGTTCGATCGAGAAGCCGGGTTCGCGCGCGTCCTCGAAATGGTTCGTGAAGAAATACACGCGATGGCCGGCCCGCGCGAATTCGCGCGCGAGATGCTGCGGCCGCTGGATCCGGAAGTGCCAGTCGATGATGCTGAACACGAACACGTCGGGCAGTTCGCGGCGCGGCCGCGGCGCCCGCGGAATGGCCGGGCCGGCGGGCCGCACGACCGGCACCGTGGTCGGCGCATGGGTAACCGTGGCGCGCGCTTTCGCATGCCTCGGGATGTACATCAGCGAACGCTGCACCACGCTGCGCACGCCGCCGTGCTGGTAGGCGTAGCTGACGTCCTTCGCACGCTTGCGCATCCAGCCCGGTGCGCCGCGCACGGCACGCAGCGGCGCCGTCATCCGCCAGCTCCGGGTGGCGAGCAGCGTGTTCACCTCGTTGACGAGCGCCTGCTCGCGGTACTGCAGGAAGTGGATGCGCTCGTCGCGCTGATGCGAATCCGCGGCCAGTTTCGCGTGCTCTTCGCCGAGCTGTTGCAACTGCGCGCGCAGTGTCTCGCTCTCCCGCTCGAGGTCCGACATGCGCACCGCGGCCTGCGCCCGTTCCAGCTCGAGCGCCGCCTGCGCCTGCTCGGCACGGGCCTTCTCCGCTTCGGATGGGACGGGCGCGCCGTCGCCCGGCTCGCCCGGCTCACCCTCGCCCGCGAACTTGCTGAGCGCCGCCACGAACGCGGCCTGAGCCCGCTCGAGCCGGGCCTTCTCGGCCTGGGCGAGCGCATCGTCGGCCTGCCCGGCCCCGCCCGTGAACCTGGCGTCCTCGAGCGACAGCTGGTAGTCACCGAGATGCGCGATGCGCGCGTACACCAGCAGGATCTGCTGGCCGCCCCAGTAGGTCGGCTGGCGGAAACGCGTGTCGACCGCGGCGTCGTAGACGAGCACCCAGTCCGGGTGCGGCACGAGCGGGATATTGGTCGAGTCGAAGGTGACCTCGTGTTCGGCATGCCGGTCGTACTCACGATACGGCAGCAGCAGCACGATGAACTTCGACGCGTAGTGCGCGACCTGCCCGAACACCTCCCAGGGCTTCGCGAAATGCTCCAGCGTGTTCGACGAGAACAGCACGTCGAACGGCGGCCGGTCGGGCCGCTCGAGCAGGTTCTCGTGCGAGAACTTGAGGTTCGGATACGTGCTCGCCGCGCGCTCGATCGCCGACTGCGAGAAATCGATGCCGGTGACGTCCCATGACAGCAGTTGCGCGAGCGCCTCGGTGCCGTCGCCTTGCGCGCAGCCCCAATCGCAGACGCTGAGATTGTCCCAGCGTACCTTGTGCTGCAACCATTGCGGCAGCGCCTCGATCGCGACGCGCGCGAAGAAGCGGCTCTGCTCGCGGCCGCTGTTCGACTCCCAGTCGGTTTCGAAGCGGCTGTCCCAATACTGGTTGCTGTTGATTTCGTTCTGGTTTTGATCGGTCATGCGGATACTCGCAGTGCGGCGTTCCCCGCGTCCATGGTTTGCTCGACCTCGGCGACAAACGTGCCGTACACCTTGTGCGCGGTGAGCGAAGAGAAGTAATGCGCCCCTTCGATGTACTCGTAGTATTGGGGCATGACGCTGGCGCGATCCTCGAGCGCCACGGCCAGCAGATAGTTGCCGGCGTTGAGCTGGTTCTTCAGCTTGAAGCGGACTTCGATGGTCTCGCCGGCCTGCGTGAAGTCGAGCGCGCGCTGGTCCCAGGTGGTCGACACCAACAGGTCGGTGCCGCGCAGGTCCTTCAGCGAGAACGCGACGCTCAGCGTCGAGCGATCGGCGTGCGCGGGCGGCCGGATCCTGACGCGGATCTCGATGTCGTCGAGCGCCATCACGGTCGTCAGGCGCTCGCCGGCCGGGCTGAAGATGCCGGCGTCGAGGATCGAGCCGACGTGGCTGCCCCAGTGATTGATCGGCCGATGGCGCGCCATCTGCTCGAGGGCGCTGCCGTCGCCGGTGTCCTCGGGACTGGCGTCGTCATCGGTGGCGGCAGCGGCGTCAGCGTCGGCGGTGCCGGGAGCGGTGTCGCGCTTGTCCCTCGCTTCGTTCTCGGCGTCGGCCTCGAACAGGAACTGGTTGTACTGCGCCGTCACCGAGAACGCGTCGCCGAGCATCCGCACCTTGCCCTGATCGAGCCAGAGCGCGCGCTCGCACAGCGTGCGCACGGCGCCCACGTCGTGCGACACGAACAGGATCGTGACGCCGTCGGCCTGCATCGCCTTGATCCGGTTCAGGCACTTGGCCTGGAAGCGCGAGTCGCCCACCGCGAGCGCCTCGTCCACGATCAGGATCTGCGGATCGACGTGGATCGCCACCGCGAACGCGAGGCGCACGTACATGCCGCTCGAATAGGTCTTGACCGGCTGGTCGATGAAGCTGCCGATCTCCGCGAACGCCTCGATGTCGGCGAAGCGCGTGTCGATCTCGGCACGCGTCAGGCCGAGCACCGCGCCGTTCATGTAGACGTTCTCGCGGCCCGTGAAGTCGTTGTTGAAGCCGGCGCCCAGCTCCAGCAGGGCCGCGACGCGGCCGTTCACCTCGACGCGGCCCGACGTGCCGCGCAGGGTACCGCAAAGGATCTGCAGCAGCGTCGACTTGCCCGAGCCGTTGCGGCCGACGATCGCGCAGGTCTCGCCGCGTGCGATGGTCAGGTCGATGTTGTCGAGCGCGCGGAATTCGCTCCAGCCCTTCTGGCGGTTCGGCGAAATCACGTGCTTGAGCCGCTCGAGCGGCGAGTGATAGACGGCGAAATGCTTCGAAAGCCCTTCGATGCGGATCACCGGCGCCTCTTGCTTCGCGCGGTCGGCAGTCTGGTTGTTCGAATCAGAGTACATCGGCAAACCCGTCACGTGCGCGTTGGAACCAGGCGAGCGACAGCCACGCGAAGATGAAGCTCGACACGATGTAGATCGCCAGCATCGCGAAGTTCGGCAGCTGGCCGGCGATCATCACGGTGCGCGCCTGCTCGATGATGAAGGTCAGCGGATTCACGCGCAGCAGCGCCTGGAACGCCTTCGGCAGCGATTCGATCGCATAGAAGATCGGGCACAGGAACATGATGAACGAGGTCGCCACGCCGATCACCTGGCCGATGTCGCGCACGTACACGCCGAACGAACTGACGATCCAGCTGATGCCGACCGTCATGAAGATCAGCGGGATGAAGATCAGCGGCAGGAACACGAGCGTCCAATGCACGGTGCCGTAGACGAACGCCGAAAAGATGATCCAGACGATCAGGCTCACGCAGGCATGGAACAGCGCCGTGCCCACCGTCATCCACGACAGCAGCTCGAGCGGAAACACGACCTTCTTGACGTAGTTGACGTGGCCGCCGATCAGCATCGGCGAGCGGTTCAGGCACTCGGAAAAGAAGTTGAAGACGATCAGGCCGGCGAACAGCGTCACGGAGAACTGCAGGCTGTTCGACGCGCCGGCCCAGCGCGCATGCAGGAACACGCCGAACACGACGGTGTACAGCGACAGCATCAGCAGCGGGTTCAGGAACGCCCAGATCGTGCCGAACAGCGATCCGCGGTAGCGGCTCGCGATGTCGCGCCGCAGAAGCTGGGAAAGCAGCTGGCGATGGATCACCAGGTCGTGCAGGACTTTCCAGAAAGCCGCACGATGCTTCAGCTCGGTGCCTTCCTTGATAAAAGTGGATTGACTCATCGTTCTCGAATGACAGGGGGCTGCGGCCTGGAGGGCGGCTGCGATATTTGAAGCATATCAACTCCGGCTTCCGCTTTCGATTTCACAAGGGCCGGTCGGGAGCGCTCGATCATGGGGTCGAAGCGTCGGCGCCAGTCCACCTCGCGGCGGAACGATGCGACCTCCTCGGCGCTGATCACCGCCGTGCGCGCGTCGTTCCAGAGCGCGCGCCAGTCGCTGCCGGACGTGACCTGCGTGACGCCGTCCGCGCGCCCGCGATGCACCATCTCGCCGAACGCGGTCGACCAGACCGGCACGCCCAGGCTGCGGTACTCGTAGAACTTGATCGGATCGACGCCATCGGTGAGCGCGTTGATGCGAAACGGGATCAGCCCGACCGTGAACTCGCGCACCAGCGCGGCCACGTCCTTCTGCGCCACCTCGCCGAGCAGTTCGACGTTGGCCGGCAGGTTGACCGGGCGCGCGACGAACTCCGGGCCGACCAGGCGGATCGACACGTCGGGCAATGCCTCGGCGAGCGCCTGCACGAGCGGCCAGTCGAACCAGTCGGCGATGCTGCCGACGTAGCCGATGCAGTTGCGCTGCGCGGCGGCCGACGGTTCGGGCAGGCCGGCCGTCGAATAGCCGTTGAGGACGGTCAGCGCGTCGGCGCGCTCGCGGCGCACCTCGTCGGCCAGCGCCGACGACGAGCAATAGACGTCGTCGACGCTCGCGAGCATCGCGCGCATGCGCTTCTGCATCGATCGGCGTGACCAGCCGCGATAGAACGCGGGGAAATTGTCGAGCACGTCGGCGAACGAGTGATCGTGCGGCACGTGCCGCAGCGCCCAGTCGGCCAGCTTGCTCGGCCGCCCGATTCCCAGCACGCAGTGGCCGGCGCCGCGCGCGAACGCTTCCATGCGCTTGCCCACCGCGCGCCACGCGGTGAGGCGATTGAGCGTGCCGCTCAGCGGCAGCGGCTCGATCGGCAGCGCACGCGGGCGCACCACCTCGATACGCGGATCCACCGGATGCGCGACGTCCGCGGCCTTGTTCAGGCGCCGCAGGTCGGCCAGGCCGGGCAGGCGTGTCGGATACGGGTCGATCCAGAGGACCGCGTCGAAGCCGTGGTCCGCGAACGCCTGCACCATGAAGTGCGGGCGCTGGGCGTAGCTCGCGTAGGGGACGGATGAAAAATAAATAAGCCGGCAACGGCTGGCCGTCGCGGCACCTGTCGCTGCGCGCGCGGTCATGCAGGCTTGACCTGCGCCACCGTGCCGTCGTCCTGGGCCGGTTGCTCGCGGCAACCCAGTTCCCGTTCGAGGATATCGACGATGCGACGCGCGGCGAAGCCGTCGCCGTAAGGCGATGCGCCCTGTGCCATCTCGCGGTAGGCCGCCGGATCGGTCAGCAGTTGCCAGACCTTCTCGACGATGCGCGCGGTGTCGGTGCCGACCAGCGCCGCCACGCCCACCTCGATCGCCTCGGGGCGCTCGGTCTCGTCACGCAGCACGAGCACCGGCTTGCCGAGCGCGGGCGCCTCTTCCTGCACGCCGCCGGAATCGCTGAGGATCAGATGCGCGGCTTCCATCGCGGCGATGAACGACAGGTAGTCGAGCGGCGCGCACAGCTTGACGCGCGGATGCTTGCCGAGCAGATCGTGGACCACCGACGACACGTTCGGATTCGGATGCACCGGGAACAACACCTCGAGGCTGGGGTCGCGCTCCAGCAATTCGAGCACCGCGGCGCAGATGCGGCGCAGCGGCTCGCCGAAGTTCTCGCGCCGATGCGTCGTCACGAGCATCATGCGGCGCCCCTCGGTGGGCTGCACCGCGACCTTGGCCGGATGCTTGCGTGCCTCGAACAGCGCGTCGATCACGGTGTTGCCGGTGGTGAACACGGCCTCGTCCGGATAACGCTCGTCGCGCAGGTTCCGCGCGGACGACGCGGTGGGTGCGAAGTGCCAGCGGGTCAGCCGGCCCGTGACGACGCGGTTCATTTCCTCCGGGAACGGGTTGCGCATGTCGTGCGTGCGCAGGCCCGCTTCCACGTGGCCCACCGGGATGTCGTTGTAGAACGCGACCAGCGAGCCGGCCAGCACGCTGGTGGTGTCGCCCTGCACCAGCATCGCCGCGGGCGCGGCCTCGCGCACCACGTCGTCGATCGACGCGATCAGGCGCGACGTCAGGCCAGCGAGCGTCTGGTTCGGACGCATCAGGTTCAGATCATGATCGGGCTCGATACCGAACACCGCGAGTACCTGATCGAGCATTTCGCGATGTTGCGCAGTCGCGATAATCAAGGGCTCGAGATAGTGGGATTCGCGAAGGGCCCGGACGATAGGCGCCATTTTGATTGCTTCCGGACGAGTGCCGAAAAGCACGGCGATTTTTCTCTTCATAATCTAGGCGAATTCAAGCGAATTGTCGGGCTATTTTTTGAGACGGATATCATACAGGATTCCGGATGGCCTGAGACGTTCGCGCCTGGAGCGTTGACCTCGTCGCGTGCGAGTAACGCGCCGTTGATTATCTCAATGACGTGCCGCGCGCTCGCGAATCCATCAAGGAAAACCGGGACTTGCCGGTGTCGCGACACGCCATGCCGATCATTCCGGCACAGCCCGTTTGCGCCTGGCTTTGGCAATGCAAACGATTGACCGGCGGCGGCCGATGCCATCCCGGCCGGATCCTGGCCTGATGCGGGCCGCGCAATCCTCGGGGTCGCGTCATCGCGCCGTCTTTACGCCATTTCCAGTACCACCTTGCCGTTCGCCTGTCCGGTTTTCACCAAGGCATGTGCCGCGTCGGCCTGCCCGATCGAGAAGCGTCACGCATCGAGCCGCGGCACCAGCGCGCCGGCCTCCACGAGCGTCGCCGCCTCGGCCAGGATCCGGCCGTGCGCGTCGCGGCCCGTGCCGCTCAGCAGCGGCCGCAACGTGAACACGCCCGCATAGCGGGCCGAGCGCAACGACAGCGGCGCGAGCGACACGCTCCCCCAGCCGAGCGCGCTCGTCACGCGCCCGAACGGGCGCACCGCGTCGAACGCGGCCGCGAGCGCGCCGACGCCGTCGTAGACCACCTCGAAGCCCTGCCCGTCCGTGTGTTCGCGCACCCACGCATCGGCCGCGTCGGCACGCGCCACGTAGTGCACGCCGATCGATTCGAGGTAGTCGGCATCGCGCGCCGAGGCCACGCCGAACACCCGCGCGCCGCGCGCACGCGCCAGCTGCGCCGTGACGTGGCC
Organism: Burkholderia perseverans; assembly: GCF_022870505.1. NCBI lineage: Bacteria > Pseudomonadati > Pseudomonadota > Betaproteobacteria > Burkholderiales > Burkholderiaceae > Burkholderia > Burkholderia perseverans. The sequence continues at coordinate 1,700,040 of NZ_CP045093.1, read as the reverse complement.
GATGCCGCCGGCCGCGCCGATCACGAGCACGCGCTCGCCGGCCCGCACGGCGGCGAGATCGACGAGCCCTTCCCAGGCCGTGATCGCGGCGAGCGGCAGCGCGGCGGCCTCGCGCATCGTCAGGTTGGCCGGCTTGCGCGCCAGCAGCCGCGCGTCGGCCGCGACGAACTCGGCCATCGTGCCGGCAAGCCCGCCGACGCCGCCCACCGCGCCCCAGACGGCGTCGCCGGGCGCGAAACCGGTCACGCCCTGGCCCACGCGCTCGACGGTGCCGGCCAGATCGATGCCGAGCACGGCCGGCAGCGGCTGGCGGGCATGCGGCGCGGCGCCGGCGCGGATCTTCGTGTCGAGCGGATTGACGCCGCTGGCGTGGACGCGCACCAGCACCTCTCCCGCGCCCGGCACGGGGACCGGCAGGTCGATCGGGTGAAACGGTGCGTCGGGGGCGGTCGCGGGCCAGGCGCGCATGAGCGGGTGGGACATGGTGGTTCTCCGGTTGTCGGGTTGTCAGGTGCCTGGCCATGACTGTAGTGGCAACAAACCTGCATGAGAACTCGCTAATATTGCATGATGCTCATGCAAAACTGAATGAGGTAACGCGATGGCGGAAATGGACTGGAGCGACCTGCGGATCTTCCTCGCGATCGCGCGCGAGGGCAGCCTCGGCGCGGCCGGTCGCGCGCTCGGGCAGACCCAGCCGACCATGGGCCGGCGTCTGAAGGCGCTCGAACGGCAGCTCGGCCACGTGCTGTTCCAGCGCACGCCGCACGGCTTCGTGCCGACCGACGAGGGGCAGGCGCTGCTGCCGCACGCCGAGCGCATGGAGAGCGAGGCGCTGGCCGCGCTGCGCGAACTGTCGGGCGCCGAGGCCCTGCTGTCGGGCCTGCTGCGCGTGTCGTGCTCGGACTGGTTCGGCGCGCTGCGGCTCGCGCCCGTGATCGCCGAATTCACGCGGCGGCATCCCGGCGTCGCGATCGAGCTGCTGACCGACCCGCGGCTCTACAGCCTGCCACATCGCGAGGCCGACTGCGTGCTGCGGATGCTGCCGTTCGACGATCCCGACCTGGTCAGCCGGCGGCTGCTGACCACGCACTACGCGGTCTACGGCGCGGCCGGGCAGGCGCCGGCGCTCGACCATGGCGGGCGCGGCGCGCGGCTGGTGCTGATGGATACGGCGTTCGGCGCGATGCCCGACGTGGGCTGGATCATGCGGCGGCTGCCCGAGGCCGGCGTCGCCGCGCGCAGCAACAGCCGCGAGACGCAGGCGCGGCTCTGCGCGCTCGGCGTGGGGCTGGCCGTGCTGCCGACGCCGCTCGGCGACGCGACGCCCGGCATCGCACGGCTCGATCTCGGCGAGGCGCCGCCCACGCGCGACACGTGGCTCGGCTATCACCGCGACATGCGGCGCCAGCCGCGGCTCAGCCGGTTCGTCGAGCTGGTGGTGGCGCGGCTCGCGGATACCGGGGCGTGACGGCTTGATGGCGCGCGGTCGGTGCCGTTTCGGCTGAGCGGCCGATCAAGCGGGTAATGGCGTCAGCCACGCGCCGCTCGCCAACGCGTTGTCATCGCTCAGCCGCGCGGCCGACGCGCCCGGATCGCATCCAGCAGCCGCTGCCCGTCGGCCCCGGCGAACCACTGCGCATGGCCGACCAGATAACCGTCGTAGGCCGCCTCGGTACCGACCGGCGACGCCAGGATGCCGTTGAAATACTCGACCTCGGACAGCGCGAATTCGGTATGCGCGATCGGCAGCAGCGCGGCGAGCGCCTGATACGCCTCCCCGGGTAGCGGCAGCACCGATTCATAGCCGTCCAGCAGCGCGCTCAGGTGCTCGAATTCGATGCGCCGCGCGCCGGCCGGCGCGAGCCAGTCCACCATGTTGCGCTCGATCGCGGTGGCGATGTCGAGCACCGCGCAGCTGCGGTCGGCCAGCCCGAAGTCGAGCACGGTCGCCACCTGCGCGCCGGCCCCGTCGCCGGTCCACAGCAGGTTCGAGGCATGCCAGTCGCCATGCGTCCAGAGCGGCGCGAGCGTGTCGAGCCACGGCACCAGCGCGCGATGGAACGGCCCGATCACGCGCTCCACGTCGTCACGCCAGGCACGCCCCTCGAGCGCGCGCGCCAGGCGCGGCTGGGCGGCCACCCAGGCGTCGAGCGCGCCGCCCAGGTCGGGCGAGCACAGCACCCGGAAGCTGGTCAAGAGCGGTTTCAGCTCGCGTGCCGGCGCGTCGAAGCCGGCCGCCGCGCGATGCAGCGTGGCGAGCATGCGCCCGGCCGCGGCCGCGTGCGAGGCGTGGAAGAACGGCTTCCACGACATCACGCCGCGATAGGTGTCCACGCGGGGCGAGGCGGCATGCAGCTCGTAGGTCCACTCGCCGTGCGTGCTGGCCGTGCGGCCGTGCGTGTCGGCCAGCACCTCGGCCACCGGCACGCCGTGGCCGCGCAGATGCGCGATGAAACGGTGCTCCTCCTCGAGCCCGGCCACCTCGCGCAGGCTGCGGTGGTGGCGCTTCACGAACACGCCCGCGCCGGCCTCGGTGGTGGCCAGCACGGCGGCCGAGAACGGCCGCGGGCTGTGCCACGACAGCGAGGCGAGCGCGCCCACCTCCGGATAGTCGGCCAGCACGCGGTCCAGCTCGGCGCGCGTGATCAGCGGCCAGTCGCGCTCGCTCGCCTCGCCGTCCACGGTGAACTGCGGCGGCGCGAGCGCCGCGTCGTCATGGTCGGGCGCGCCACGGAAAGCGGAAGCGGGATCGGAATCAGAATCGGACGTCACCAGCGGGTCTCCGGAAAACGGTGCGCTCATGGCCCGCCGTCGAGCCGCGGCGTGGGTCCGGCCGAGGCGGCCGAGGCGTTCGCACGGGCCAGCGCGCGTGCCCAGTCACGCCAGCCGATCACGGCGAGCGCGACGAACAGCGCGTAGAGCCCGGCCGTCAGATACAGCGCCTTGAACACGAACATGCCGACATAGACGGTATCCACCACGCACCAGAGCTGCCATGACGCAATATAGCGCCGCGCGGTCCAGTATTGCGCGACGAGGCTGAACGCGGTCAGCGTGGCGTCGACGTAGGGCAGCGACGCGTCGGTCCAGCGCGCCATCGCGCCGCCCAGCAGCACGCTCAGCACCACGGCCGCGGCCAGCCCCGGCGCGAGCCGGCGCGGCCCCACCGCGCGCTCCGGCACCACCGGCTCGCCGGCGCGGTCGCGCCGCTGCGTGAGCCAGCCATACCAGCCGTACAGCTGCAGCAGCGCGAACGCGCCCTGCAGCAGCATGTCCGAGTACAGCCGCGCATCAAAGAAGATCCACGCGTAGAGCGCGACCGAGGCGAGCCCGACCGGCCAGCACAGCATGCTGCGCCGCGCGGCCAGCCAGATCGCCAGCGCGCTCACGATCACGCCGGTGATTTCGAGGGGTGACATGGGGCGAAGCCTCCGGGAACGTGGCGGGCCGGATCAGAAGTCGTAGGTGACCGAGATCCGGGCCGTGCGCGGCGCGCCGAGGAACAGGTAGGCGTCGCCCTGCTGCTCGCCGGCATCGCGCCAGTAATAGCGGTTGAACAGGTTGTCGACCCACAGCCGCGCCGTGACGCGGTGGCCGCCGAGCTTCGTCGTGTAGCGCGCGCCGGCGTTGAACACGATCCAGCCCGGCACGCGCGCGGTGCCCTCCTCGTTCGCGTTGCGGCTCGCGCTGTATTCGATGCCGCCGAGCAGGTCGAAGCCGGGCAGCCCCGGCACCGCGTAGTCGGCGTTCAGCGTCGCGCGCAGCGCCGGCACGTTGATCACCTGATGGCCTTCATAGGCGGGCGAGCCCGAATCGTAGGCGCGCGCGCGGATCGCCGCGAGGCTCGCGTTCAGCGCCAGCCGCTCGGTGAGGCGGCCCGAGGCGCCCAGCTCGATGCCGTCATGGCGCTCGCGGCCGCGCTGCACGAAGGTGTAGCCGGCGTCGGAATCGTCGGGCTGGGCGAACTGGAACGGCCGGCTGATCGAGAACGCGGCGGCCGTTAGCGTCACGCGATTGGCCCAGTCGTATTTCGCGCCGATCTCGTAGGCGGTCGATTCGAGCGGCGGCAGGAACGCGTAGGCGTTGCTCGCGCGCACCGGCGCCTGGTCGCCGAGCGAGAGATCCTTACTGTACGAACCGTAGAACGTCAGCGGCGCGACCGGCTTGTAGACCAGCGCGAGCTGCGGCAGGAATTTGGTGCGGTCGGTGTGATCGGCGGGGCCGTCCTGGCTGGTCCAGGCGCGCTGGCGCAGCAGCACCTGGCGCCCGCCGGCCAGCAGCTGCCAGTGCTCGCCGAAGCTGATCCGGTCGGTGCCGAACAGCGACACCTGCCACGCATCGAGCTGCGGGAACGACTGGCTCGGCTGGTTCGGCGACGGATCGAACGCGAGATCCGGGCCGTCGATGTTCTCGCTGCCCACGTAGTCGTAGACCGAATTCGACAGCCGCACCACGCGGTGCAGCGCGCCGATGCCGAACAGCACGTCGTGGCGCAGCACGCCGGTGCGGAACTTGCCGTCCACCGCCGCGCGCAGCTCGTCGTTGCGCCGGTATTCGCCGGGGCTGCGGTAGTCGTAGACGTCGAAATCGCCGTTCGAGGCGAAGAAGAACGGCGAGCTGCCGCCCGCGCCGCAGCTCGGCACGTAGGCGCAGCCGTAGGCGAACGCCACGTCGTCGTCGATCATGGTGCGGCTGCGGCCGCCCGTGACGTAGAGGCGCCAGTCGTCGTTGAACGCGTAGTCGAAGCGCGCGTTCAGGTTCAGCGCGTCGGTGGTCACCGGCCTGGCCCACGGCTGCACGCCGAGCAGCTTCGAGGTCGAGGCGGCCGGCGGCACCGCCGTGCCGCCGAGCAGCTGGTAGCCCGACACCGAGCGCTGGATCCAGTTCTGGAACTCGGCGTTCACCTGCAGGCTCGCGCGCGGCGTGATGTTCCAGTCGGCCGCGATCGAGCCGAACGTGCGGTGGCCGTTCGCGTCGTCCACGTAGGAGTGGAGGTTCTCGCGCGCGGCGTTGATGCGGAACCCGAACTGGTTGTCGGGGCCGAAGCGGCGGCCGAGATCGACCGAGGCCGAGGTCGAGCCGCGGCTGTCCACGCCGGCCGTCACGCTCGACACGTTCTCGGGCCGCTTGCTGACGAAGTTCACGACGCCGCCCGGCGAGAGCACGCCGCTGTCGATCGCGGCAAGCCCTTTCAGGACCTCGACGCGCTCCTTGTTTTCCAGCGGCACGTTCTGCTCGCCCGACAGCGTCAGGCCGTCCTGGCGGATCGCGCTGGCCGGATCGAGCGGGAAGCCGCGGATCGTGAAGTTGCCGTAGTAGCCGACCGGCGTGTAGTCGGCGTTGATCGAGGCGTCGTTGCGCAGCACGTCGGCAAGCGTCCTGGCCTGCTGGTCGGCGATGCGCTCGGCGCTGACCACCGTGATCGAGGCGGGCGTGTCGCGGATCGAGGTGTCGTCGCGGCCGGTGACCGACGCGGTGCGCGCGTGCCATGCGGAATCGGCGGCGGCGGAGACGTCGACGACGGGCAGCGCGCGGGTGGCGGGCGCCGCGCCGGCCGGGCCCGTGGGGGCCGCCGGCGCCGAAGCTGCGGAGGCTGCCGAGGTAGGAGCGGGAGGCTCGGCCGCCGCGGCCGCGGCGGCGGCATGCGCGGCCATCATGGTCAGGCCGAGGCGGAGCCGGCGGTGCAGCGCGGTCGTGCGCGGGAGTTGTCGCAGCGCGGCCGCGGGCAATCGTCGTGTCATCGGAGAGTCGGAAAAGCGCTCGCGCCGGGGGGCGGCGCGATCAAAAGGCGTGATCATAGCGCAGCGGCGCGGTGCCGCCGACCGCTCGCGGCCCGCAGCGATGCGCGCGGACAACGCTTGGCGGGCCGGGCGAAACACGAACGCGGGCATACGGATGGGCGATGGGCACTCACGCCGCGGCGCTGCCGGGCAGAGGTGGGCCGTAGCGGCGCCCGAGCTTACGGCGTGCCGCCCGGCGCGTCCGCCGCCTCGCCCGGGCCGCCCTCGCGCGCCAGCCGGCGCGCCATCGCCGGGCTCACCGCGTGGGCCGGATCGAAGCCGAAGAACGCGAGCACGTGCCGCGCAACGGCGTCGCGGTCATTATCGGCACAGATCATGTGATAACTGTTGTCGAGCACGATGCAGCGCGCATCGGGCATTGCGGCTTCGAGGAAGTGCGCCGAACGCAGGCTCGTCAGCTCGTCCTCGCGCGCGTGCAGGATCAGCGTCGGGCAGTGCGTATCGGGCGCCGCCGCGCGCACCCAGCCGCGCATCCGGTCGACCTGGCGGATCGTCACGAGCGGCACCCACGGGTAATGGAAGCTGTCCTGGCGCGCGAACTTCTTCTTCACGAGCGCGCGGATCACCGGGTTCTTGATGCCGAACGGCTCGCCCTCCTCCACGCGCATGCGCTCGGTCACGCCCGGCACGCGATACAGCAGGTAGCGCAGCGCGCGGTACCACGGCGTGGACCAGCCGTCGATGTAGACCGGCGCGGCCAGCAGCGCGAGGCACCCCTTCGCATGCTGCACGCGGTGGCACAGCAGCAGCGCGACCAGCGCGCCCATGCACATGCCGGCCACGTGCAGCGTGTCGTACTCGGCCTCGAGCGCGCGGTACTGCGCCGTGACGGCGTCGAGCCACGCCTCGGCGCGCACCTTGGCCAGATCCTCGGGCCGCGTGCCGTGGCCCGGCAGCGTGATGATGTGCGCGTCGCCGCCGGCCCGGCGGATCGCCTTGTGCAGCGAGCCGAGATCGTACTCGGTCCCGCCGAGCCCGTGGATCAGCAGGACGCCGGTGCGGCCGGTCATGACGGGCGCCGTCCGCTCAGGCGCCGGCCGCGTGGGCGGGCTCGCGCACGATCTGCCAGACGCCGGCCACCACCGTCACGTCCAGGTTCGCGTAGCCGAGCGGCGCGCCGCGGTCGGTCACGCGCACGATCGCGCCGTCCGGCTGCACGATGCCGAAGCTGACCGCGTCGCCCGACTCGCCCGGCTCGCCGGCCGCGCCGGCGCGCCAGTGGCGGCGCAGCGCATCGCGATCGCGCGGCGCCAGCCGGTCGAGCACGCGCGCCACGCTCGCGAGTTGCGCGGCCTCGGCGCCCGGCCCGAACGCGCGCTGCAGGTCGCCGCTCCATTCGAGCGTCTCCGTGACCGGGTCGAGCACGTAGGCGACCTGGTCCGCGCTCGCGAGCGCCAGCTCGATGTTGCTGGCGAGCGTGTCGGCACGCGCGTTCACGCGCTCGTTGCCGGTCTTCAGCGTGCTGACCGTCAGCACCAGCAGCGAGGCCACCGCCAGATAGAGCTGCGCCTCCAGCAGCGAGCGCCCGCGCGAGGCCTCGAGCAGCGAGAACGGCCCGTCGCCGGCCGCGGTCTGCAGGATCACGATCACGGCGAGCACGAGCACCGACAGCGAGCCCGCGCGGCCGCCCAGCAGCACCGTCACCGCGACCGTCAGGAACAGCGGGATGTAGGTGACGGCGAAGCCGATCGCGCCGTCGGGCGCGCCGGCGCCGCCGCTGTCGAAGATCGCCCAGGCGCCCGCCACCAGCAGCGCGAACGAGACGATGCCGAGCCCGACGTCGAAGCGCTCGTGGTCGCCCGAGCGATGCGCGCGAAAGCGCGACCACGACGCCAGCACGGGCGCGACCAGCAGGATCCCGACGAAGTCCGACGCGGCCCAGACGAACGCGACGTCGCGGAACGCGGAGCCCTTCACGAACGCGCACCAGGCCCCGCTCGCGAGCGCGCCGAACAGGCTCGTCAGCAGCGCGGCCGAGATCATCGAGCGCAGGAAGTACAGGCCCTCGAGCGAGAGCCGCACGCGCCGCACCAGCCAGACCGCGAGCGCGGCCGAGCCGATCGCGATCACCGCGTAGGCCAGCGTGTCGGAATAGTTGCCATGTTCGACCACGGCCAGCGCGAGCTGCGCGACGAGGAACGTGGCGGCGAGCCCGAGCCATTCGCCGGGCGGGCGCAGCATGAACGCGCCCACCGTGACGCCGGCCGGCAGCCAGATGTAGCCGGGTAGATCGACCGGTCCGTTCAGTTGATGGGACAGCTGACCACTCGCGAGATACAGCACCGCCCAGAGCGCGACGGCGACGGCACCCGACCTCGGGCGAGACATTTCCATGGATTCCTCCGCACCTGCTTGCCACGACAGGCGGATTCTCGCGCGTTTCCGGCGCCGGGAGCACGATTTGCCCGGCGTCGCGCGCTTTTTTTCGCGAATTCCGGTTCAAATCGGCCCGATCCGAGCAAACCGGCGTCGCATGCGGAACGAATCGGCGCGGGATTGACGAATGCGGCGAGGCAATGCCTCCGAAACGCCGACCCGCAGCGGTCGGCGCCGCCGCCCCGACACGCGGTGCTCGCGCGCGCAACGGCCATTTCTGTCAATTTGCTACGGCGCCGACACCGCCGGTATGATGCGCCCCGATGGCGTTCGAGCTGCCCGCTTCGCCGGGCATGACTCCAGACAATCGCCACGACGACGCGCAGCGCGTCGACAAGACCATACCTCGGGGAAACACCATGAAGCCAACCTGTCAACTGGCCTGCGGCCGGCTTTGCCGTGTCGGGACGCGGCTCCCGCCCGCGCGGCGGCACATCGATTCGAACGCGGCGCGGGTGCGCGCGAGCCACGCGCTGGATTCCTGAAAACAGCCTGTCGAAAGAACCATGAATTCCAGTCAAACCGCGCTCGCGGCAGCCGTGATCTGTGCCTTCTTCACGCCGTTCGCCCAGGCCGCCGATTCGTCCTACCAGACCTTCGATTACGTCACGCGCGGCTCGTATGTGTCGAACGGCAGCTCGCTGGGCGCCTATACGCTGACCAGCCGCACCCTGTCGTTCCAGGGCATCCAGACCAACGGCAGCTTCAATTCCTCGATCAGCGGCCTGAGCAGCATCCTGCAACCGCTGACGCCGGCCGGCACCGCGACCTACTCCTATCCAAACGGGATTGCGGGCCTCGCCCAGGCGCCGCTGGCGATCTCGCTGTACATGCCGGTCAGCGGCAGCGCCACGCCGGTGGCGTATACGCTCGACCCGACCAGCCCGCTGACGCTGAATGTCACCTACACCGGCACGCAGGCGAAATTCACGCTCACCGCAAGCGTCACGGACCCGTCCGGCGCGGTGTTCGCGCTGACCGTCGCCGGCACGCTCGCGGCCGGCAACAACAGCCCCGACACGCTCACCATGAGCGAGGTGCTGCGCGGCGCCACCGACCAGATGACGGCCAAGTCGACGGCCTATGCCCTGCTCGGCGAGCAGCCGATCGGCCAAGGCTTCACGCTCGATTCGGCCGGCACCGGCATGGTGGTGCCCGTCGTGCTCGAGGACACCGGCGCCACCACGCCGGGCAGCGTCCACATCACCGATTCGGTGGGCGGCGGCGCGGTCGTGTTCACGGCGGAGCAGCGCTATACCGGCGCCACCACGATCGACGCCGGCTCGGTGATGGGACTCGACGGCGGCGGCAGCATCGCGTCGTCCTCGCAACTGATCGACGACGGCACGTTCGACATCTCCGGCACCACCACCGGCGCGTCGATCCAGTCGCTCACCGGCAGCGGCCAGGTCGCGCTGGGCGGCAACACGCTGACGTTGACGAACGCGGCCGACACGTTCTCGGGCACGATCTCGGGCAGCGGCGGCGTGAGCGTGGCCGGCGGCACCGAAACGCTGTCGGGCGCCAACACCTACACGGGCGGCACCGCGCTGAACGGCGGCACGCTGGTGATTGCCTCGGACCAGAACCTCGGCGACGCGAGCGGCGGCCTCAGCTTCAACGGCGGCACGCTGCGGACCACGGCGGCCGTCACCAGCTCGCGCGCCGTCACGCTCGGCGCCAGCGGCGGCACGATCGACACCGCCGGCCAGCACGACCGGTTCAGCGGCGTGATCGGCGGCAGCGGCGGCCTGACCGTGACCAGCAGCACCGAGGGCGGCACGCTGACGCTGTCCGGCACCAACACCTACACCGGCGCCACCGTCATCAACAGCGGCGCGACGCTGGCACTGGCCGGCACCGGCAGTATCGCGCAGTCGAGCGGCGTGACCGACAACGGCACCTTCGACATTTCGGCCACCACCGGCGGCGCGCAAGTGAAGGGGCTGGCCGGCAACGGCAGCCTGGTGCTCGGCGACCGGTCGCTGGTCATCACCACCAACAACAACGTGTTCACCGGCACGATCTCCGGCACCGGCCAGGTCGCCGTGCAGGGCACCGGCCTGCAGACCTTCGACGGCAACGGCGCGTCGTACACCGGCACCACCGACATCAGCGGCGGCCGGCTCCAGGTCGGCGATCTCGACACGCCCTCGGCAGTGCTGGGCGGCAACGTGACGGTGGAGACGGCCGGCATGCTGAGCGGCCACGGCACGGTGGCGGGCAGCGTCATCAACCAGGGCATCGTGATGCCGGGCGGCTCGATCGGCACGCTCACGGTAGGCGGCAACTACACGCAGGCCAGCGGCGCCGCGCTGGCGATCGAGGTCAGCCCGACCCAGGCCTCGCAGCTGAAGGTCAACGGCAGCGCCGCGCTGGCCGGGACGCTGGCACTCCAGTACGACCCGGGCACCTACACGGCGAAAACCTACACGCTGGTCGCCGCCAACGGCGTCAGCGGCAGGTTCGACACCGTGACGAGCAGCGGCGCGTCGAACCTCGGCACCACGCAGGCGGCGCTCGCCTACGGCGCCAACACCGTCGATCTCGTGCTGAGCGACCTGGCCGCTTCGACTTCGCCGACCTCGCCGCAGGTGATCGCGCCGACCCGGACCAGCATCTACACGGCCGCCGGCAGCTCGGCCATGCTCGGCGCGCAGGCGTTCGGCGCGGCGCTGCTCGATCGCCTCGGCCACGCCTCGCGCGCCACCGGCGCGCAGCCGTATGGCTGGATCAACGCCTCGGGCGGCCAGACCAGGGTGGGCGGCAGCAACGGCGCGCCGGGCTTCCAGGCGAACCGCTATGGTTTCCTGGCCGGCCTCGACCGCCAGCATGGCGACTACCTGTGGGGCCTCGCGCTCGGCTACGACCACACCGACATCAGCGAACAGGCCACCGGCAGCTCGGGCACGACCGACGCGCTGCACGCGGCGCTGTACGTCGCGCGCCAGCTCGGGCCGGTGAATCTCGCCGCGTCGCTCGGCGTCGGGCTCGACTTCCTCGCGCAGAAGCGTCCGTTCGGCGGCGCCAGCACGGCCACCGGCGATCACCTGGGCCAGGACGTCGGCACCGGCGCGCAGGCCAGCCTGCCGCTGCACGTCGGCAGCGTGACGGTGACGCCGCGCGCCGGGCTGCGCTACGCGACGTTCCACGCGAACGGCTTCGGGGAAAGCGGCGCGGGCGGGCAGGACCTGAACGTCGGCACCGACAACGTCCACAGCCTGCAGCCGTATGTGGGCGTGACGTTCGACAAGGCGTTCGGTGATGCGCTGAAGCCGATCGACGCCGAACTGCGGGTCGGCTACGCACGCGAACTGCTCGACACGAACCGCGCGCTCAACGTCACGTCGCAGGACGGCACGATGTTCGTCGCGCCTGGCGCGGGCCAGTCGCGCGGCTACCTGACGGCCGGCACCAGCGTCACGCTGCACCCGATGAAGCAGTTCGACGTCTCGCTGAGCTACGACACCGTGTTCAATACCTCGCACGCGTCGTCGCAGCAAGGCAGCCTGCAGGCCGGCTATCGGTTCTGAGGGCCGGGCGGGTCCGCCCGGCAGCGGCCCGGCCGGCCCGACGAGGCCGTGCCTGCGGCCTCGCCATCGTTGCCGGCGCAATGCCGCGAGCGCATCGGCTGCGCGATACGGCGCGGCATCGACGAAACCAGCCGGCTCGATCGCGTGCTGGACATTCGGCCGGCGGATCGCGACTATATCGTGCGGGGCGTTCTCGATGCCCGAACGGCAGCGGCAGCGCCGGTTCGCGCAGCTGCCCGGGCGGCCAGTCGTGGCCCGCGCCTGCCACATCGCCGGGGACATCAACACGCCACCCACCGTAACGGCACGGTCGCATCGATATTTGTTCGGGGCAGCGTTCGGATTCGCCGCGCCGGACCGGGAGGAAAACATGAGCGGTTCGGGATTGATCTTGTTCGAACTGGCCGGCGCCGATCAGGCGCTGCGCTTCAGTCCGCATTGCTGGAAGATCCGGATGGCGCTGGCCCACAAGGAGCTGAGCGCGGAAGCCGTGCCATGGCATTTCACCGAGAAATCGAGCATCGCGTTCTCGGGGCAGGAATGCGTGCCGGTGCTGATCGACGACGGCGCGCCCGTCAGCGATTCTTGGCGCATCGCCCGGCACCTGGAGGCACGCTTTCCTGAGCGGCCGTCCCTCGCGGGCCGCAACGGCGACCTGGCCGCCTGCGCGTTCATCAATCAATGGGCCGACACGGCGCTGCTGCCGGTGCTCGCCCGCCTGCTCGCCCCGGACGTGTACGCGGTGCTGCCCGCCAAGGATCAGTCGTATTTCCGTTCGTCGCGCGAGGAGCGGCTCGGCATGACGTTCGAGGCGCTGAGGGCGCGCCGCGCGGAATTCCAGGGCGACCTCAAGCGCGTGCTCACGCCGCTGCGCGCGACGCTGAGACGCCAGCCGTTCGTGGCCGGCGACGCGCCGAACTACGCCGATTACTGCGTATTCGGCATGTTCATGTGGGGCCACTGCGTGGCCGACTTCGATCTGCTCGCCCCGGACGATCCCGCCCACGCGTGGCGCGAGCGCATGTTCGACCTGTTCGGCGGCATCGCGAGACACGCGCCCACTCATCACGGCCTGCAGGCACGGAGCCCAGGTGAATAGCCCGACGCCGGACGACTTCCCGATCCGCGGCTTCGACACGATCCGTTACGCCGATACCGACCGGCAAGGGCACGTGAACAACGCCGTGTTTGCGACGTTCCTCGAAACCGGTCGCGTCGGAATCCTCTACCGCACGGACGAGCCGCTCGCCGATCCCGATGGCGAGTTCGTGATCGCGAACCTGACGCTCGAGTTCCGGGCGGAGCTGCGCTGGCCCGGAACGGTGGAGATCGCGACGCGCATCGCCTCGATCGGCCGCGCCTCGATCCAGCTCGAACAGTGTTTGTTCCAGGACGACAAATGCGCCGCGTTCGCCCAAACCGTCATCGTCCAGATCGATAGCGGAACGCGCCGTTCGAAGCCGTTGTCCGAGCGGGCGCGCGCGAGGCTGGCGTCGCTGCAGCGCTCGGCGCCCGGCGAATAGATCGCGGACGGCGCGGGCGCAGGCACGAGTTCGGCCCGAACCTCGGCAGCGGCCCGCGCGCCGCCTGAAGCGGCGCCGTCAGGCCGCCGCTTCCAGCGTGATCAGCTGCGCGCCGTCCGCCACCTGATCGCCGACCGCATACAGCACCTCGGCCACCACGCCGGCGCTCGGCGCGCCGATCGTGTGCTCCATCTTCATCGCCTCCATCACGATCAGCGGCGCGCCCGCCTCCACCGCCTGCCCCGGTTCGACCAGCACGGCGATCACCTTGCCCGGCATCGGCGCGGTGAGCCGCCCGCCGCCGTGCTCGGCGTCGCCGGCATGCGCGAGCGGGTTCAGCCATTCGAGCGTGTCCGCCGCGCCCTGCGCGAACACATGGAACGTGTCGCCCTCGGCCACCACGCGGCCGGAGGCACGCTCGTCGCCCAGCGTCACGACGAACTCGCGCGCGTTCGCGCCGCGCCGCCACGTGAACGGCGCCGGCGCCGCGTCGCCGATCGCGAGCTGCTCGCCATGCCCGGTGCGCTGGTAGCGAACCGTCACCGCCGCCTCCTGATCGGCCGGCTGCCAGGCCAGCGTGCGCGTGTGACCGCCGTTGAGCCGCCAGTCCGGCAGCGCGTGCCACGGCGAGGCGCCCTGCGTGACGACACTGCCGATCTCGCCATGGCCCGCCACCACCCGCTCGCGCGCCAGCAGCGCCGCGCAGGCCAGCGCGACCGCCATCGGGGCCAGCGCGCGCGGCGCGAACAGCGTGTCGTGATGACGCTCGATCAGGCCGGTATCGAGATCGGCGCTCGCGAACGGCACGCTCTCGACGATCCGCTGCAGGAACGCCGCGTTGGTCGCGAGCCCCACCGCCTCGCAATCGCGCAGCGCGCGCGCCATGCGCTTGAGCGCCTCGTCGCGATCGGCGCCGTGGACGATCAGCTTGGCGATCATCGGGTCGTAGAACGGCGTGATCGCATCGCCCTCGCGCACGCCGCTGTCCACGCGCACGGCCGCGCCGGTCGCGAACTCCACGCCGTCCGGCAGCCGCAGGTGGGTGAGCGTGCCGGTGGACGGCAGGAAGCCGCGCGCCGGGTTCTCGGCGTAGAGCCGCGCCTCGATCGCGTGGCCGCTCACGCGCAGCGCGTCCTGCCGCAGCGGCAGCGGCTCGCCGGACGCGGCGCGCAGCTGCCATTCCACCAGGTCGAGCCCGCTCACCATCTCGGTGACGGGATGCTCGACCTGCAGCCGCGTGTTCATCTCCATGAAGTAGAACTGCTCGCCCGTCACGATGAATTCGACGGTACCGGCGCCGACGTAATTGACCGCGCGCGCGGCCGCCACCGCCGCGTCGCCCATCGCGCGGCGCTGCGCGTCGGGCAGGCCCGGCGCCGGCGCTTCTTCGAGCACCTTCTGGTGGCGCCGCTGCACCGAGCAGTCGCGATCGAACAGGTAGACGGTGTTGCCGAGCGTGTCGCCGAACACCTGCACCTCGACGTGACGCGGGCGCAGCAGGTATTTCTCGATCAGCACGCGGTCGTTGCCGAAGCTGCTGGCGGCCTCGCGCTGGCACGAGGCGAGCGCGGCCGGGAAGTCGGCCGAGCGCTCCACCACGCGCATGCCCTTGCCGCCGCCGCCCGCGCTCGCCTTCAGCAGCACCGGATAGCCGATCGCGTCGGCCTCGCGGTGCAGCAGCGCGGCGTCCTGGTCGGCGCCGTGATAGCCCGGCACGAGCGGCACGCCGGCCTGCTGCATCAGCGCCTTGGCGGCCGCCTTCGAACCCATCGCCGCGATCGCCTGCACCGGCGGCCCGATGAACACCAGGCCGGCGGCCGCGCAGGCCTCGGCGAACGTCTCGTTCTCGGACAGGAAGCCGTAGCCGGGATGGATCGCCTGCGCGCCGGTGGCCAGCGCGGCCGCGATCACGCGTTCGCCGCGCAGGTAGCTGTCCGCGGCGGCCGCGCCGCCGATCGGCACCGCCTCGTCGCAGGCGGCGACGTGTTTCGCGTTCGCGTCGGCGTCCGAGTAGACGGCGACGCTCGCGATGCCGAGACGGCGGCAGGTGGCCGCCACCCGGCAGGCGATTTCGCCGCGATTGGCGATCAGGATCTTGTCGAACATGGTCGGTCGGGATTCGGTAATCGGGGTTCGGAAAGGTCGCGACGGCGGATCAGCAGCCGTTCGGGCGCGGGCACGCCGCGCCGGCGGGCTGCCGCCGCGCCGGCCTCATTCGCGCCATGACGGCGCGCGCTTGTCGAGGAACGCCGCGATGCCCTCGCGCGCCTCGGCGCCGGCGCGCGTCGCCGCGATCCAGTCGGCGGTCTGCTCGATCAACGTGTCGTCGAGCGCGCGGCCGGCCACCTCGGCCACCAGCCGCTTGGCGGTGCGCACCGCGGCCGGGCCGTTGGCGCGCAGCGTCTCGCCCAGCTGCGCGATCGCGGCGTCGAGCGTCTCGGCCGGCACCGCCTCGTGGATCAGCCCGAGCTGCGCGGCGCGCGCGCTGTCGAACACCTCGGCGGTGGTGAAGTAGCGGCGCGAGGCGCGCTCGCCGAGCGCGCGCACCACGTAGGGCGCGATGGTGGCCGGGATCAGCCCGAGCCGCGCCTCCGACAGGCAGAAGCGCGCCGGCGCGGCGGCGATCGCGACGTCGCAGGCCGCGATCAGGCCGACGCCGCCCGCGTAGGCGTCGCCGTGGATCCTCGCGATCACCGGCTTGCCGCAGCGGTAGACGGCCTCCAGCATGCGCGCGAGCCGGCGCGCGTCGGCGCGGTTCTCGTCGTCGGTATAGCCGGCCATGCGGCGCATCCAGTTCAGGTCGGCGCCGGCGCAGAACGCCGGCCCCTCGGCGGCCAGCACCACGGCGCGGATGTCGTCGCGGGCGTCGAGTTCGCCGAACCCGGCGGTCAGCTCCGCGATCATCGTCTCGTTGAACGCGTTGCGCACCTCGGGCCGCGCCAGCGTGACCGTGGCGATGCGCTGCTGGTCGGTGATGCGGATCGTCTCGTATCGCATGCCTGCCTCCTTACATCCGGAACACGCCGAAGCGCGTGTCCTCGATCGGCGCGTTCATCGCGGCGGCCAGGCCGAGCCCGAGCACGTCGCGGGTGCGGGCCGGCTCGATCACGCCGTCGTCCCACAGCCGCGCGCTCGCGTAGTACGGATGGCCCTGCCGCTCGTACTGCTCGCGGATCGGCGCCTTGAACGCGGCCTCCTCGTCGGCCGACCAGCTGCCGCCCTTCGCCTCGATGCCGTCGCGGCGCACCGTGGCCAGCACCGAGGCGGCCTGGTCGCCGCCCATCACCGAGATCCGCGCGTTCGGCCACATCCAGAGGAAGCGCGGCGAGTAGGCCCGGCCGCACATGCCGTAGTTGCCCGCGCCGAACGAGCCGCCGATGATCACCGTGAACTTCGGCACCTTCGCCGTGGCCACCGCGGTGACCATCTTCGCGCCGTGCCGCGCGATGCCCTCGTTCTCGACCTTGCGGCCCACCATGAAGCCGGTGATGTTCTGCAGGAACACCAGCGGGATCTTGCGCTGGCAGCACAGCTCGATGAAATGCGCGCCCTTCACGGCCGACTCCGAGAACAGGATGCCGTTGTTCGCGACGATCCCGACCGGATGGCCCCAGATCCGCGCGAAGCCCGTGACGAGCGTGGTGCCGAAGCGGGCCTTGAATTCGTCGAACGCCGAATCGTCGACGATGCGCGCGATCACCTCGCGCACGTCGAACGGCTTGCGCGTATCGGCCGGGATCACGCCGCCCAGCTCGGCCGGGTCGTAGCGCGGCGGCAGCGGCTCGGCCGGCACGAGCGGCGGCGCGGCCTTCGCGCCGAGATTGCCGACGATCGAGCGCGCGATCGCGAGCGCGTGCGCGTCGTTCTGCGCGAGATGGTCGACCACGCCCGACAGCCGCGTGTGGACGTCGCCGCCGCCCAGATCCTCGGCGCTGACTTCCTCGCCGGTGGCCGCCTTCACCAGCGGCGGGCCGCCCAGGAAAATCGTGCCCTGCTCCCTGACGATGATCGATTCGTCGCTCATCGCCGGCACGTAGGCGCCGCCCGCCGTGCAGGAACCCATCACCACGGCGATCTGCGCGATGCCGGCCGCCGACAGGTTCGCCTGGTTGTAGAAGATGCGGCCGAAGTGGTCGCGATCGGGAAACACCTCGTCCTGGTTCGGCAGGTTCGCGCCGCCCGAATCGACGAGGTAGACGCACGGCAGCCGGTTGTCGGCCGCGATCTCCTGCGCGCGCACGTGCTTCTTGACCGTGATCGGGTAATAGGTGCCGCCCTTCACGGTGGCGTCGTTGCAGACGATCACGCACTCGCGCCCGGCGATCCGGCCGATGCCGGTGATGATGCCGGCGCCCGGCGCGTCGTCGTTGTACATGCCGAACGCGGCGAGTTGCGAGAGTTCGAGGAACGGCGAGCCCGGGTCCAGCAGCAGCGCGATGCGCTCGCGCGGCAGCAGCTTGCCGCGCGCCACGTGCTTGTCGCGCGCGGCCTGCCCGCCGCCCAGCGCGAGCCGCTCGACCTTCTCGCGCAGGTCCGCCACCAGCGCGTCGAGCGCGGCCGCGTTGGCGCGGAATTCGTCGGAGCGGGGGTTCAGTTTCGATTCGAGGATCGGCATCGTGTCGGCTCCGCGCGGCGCTCAGGCCGTCTCGGCGAACAGTTCGCGGCCGATCAGCATGCGGCGGATCTCGCTCGTGCCCGCGCCGATCTCGTAGAGCTTGGCGTCGCGCCAGAGCCGGCCCACCGGGTATTCGTTGATGTAGCCGTTGCCGCCGAGAATCTGGATCGCCTCGCCCGCCATCCAGGTGGCGCGCTCGGCCGTGTAGAGGATCACGCCCGCGCAGTCCTTGCGCGCCTGGCGCACGTGCTGGCTGCCGGCCGCGTCCAGATGCCGGCCCACCGCGTACAGATAGGCGCGGCAGGCCTGGAAGTTCGTATACATGTCGGCCACCTTGCCCTGGATCAGCTGGAACTCGCCGATCGACTGGCCGAACTGCTTGCGGTCGTGGATGTACGGCACCACCGCGTCGAGGCAGGCCGCCATGATGCCGGTCGGGCCGCCCGCCAGCACCGCGCGCTCGTAGTCGAGCCCGCTCATCAGCACCTTCACGCCGCTGCCCACCTCGCCCAGCACGTTCTCTTCCGGCACTTCCACGTCCTGGAACACCAGCTCGCCCGTGTGCGAGCCGCGCATGCCGAGCTTGTCGAGTTTCTGCGCCACCGAGAAGCCCTTCATGCCCTTCTCGACGATGAACGCCGTCATGCCGCGCGCGCCCGCTTCCGGCTCGGTCTTCGCGTAGACCACGAGCGTGTCGCAATCGGGGCCGTTGGTGATCCACATCTTGGTGCCGTTCAGCACGTAGTGGCTGCCGCGCTTGTCGGCGCGCAGCTTCATGCTGACCACGTCCGAGCCCGCGTTCGGCTCGCTCATCGCCAGCGCGCCCACATGCTCGCCCGAGATCAGCTTCGGCAGATAGCGGCGCTTCTGCGCCTCGTTGCCGTTGCGGTTGATCTGGTTCACGCAGAGGTTCGAATGCGCGCCATAGGACAGGCCGACCGACGCCGAGGCGCGCGAGATCTCCTCCATCGCCACCATGTGCGCCGTGTAGCCGAGGTTCGCGCCGCCGTATTCCTCGCCCACCGTCATGCCGAGCACGCCGAGTTCGCCGAACTTGCGCCACAGGTCCATCGGGAACTGGTCGGTGCGATCGATCTCGGCCGCGCGCGGCGCGATCTCCTTCGCGGCGAACGTGGCGATCGCGTCGCGCAGCATCTCGATGTCTTCACCGAGCATGAATTGCACGCCGGGCAGGTTGCTCATGTCTCCTCCTCCGATTCCAGAAAGTGCGTTCGGCCGATCCGGTGCTGCCTGTCGATCTGAGTTTTGCTCAGAATTGTCCGGGCGCCGATCGATTGAACGATGCCGTTTGATGGCGGCTAGTGTCGCGCCTGGCTCGATAGCGCGTCAATTGTTTTTTGAGTGACACTCAATTTTTTAGCCGGACTCGGCTATCATCGGCCCGATCGATCGAGCGGAATGTGAATTCATCATGACGAGCCCCCCCGTCAAGTCCGAGCGCGCCGACGGCAGTCGCGCGCCTGCCGGACGCAAGTCGCAGCAGCGCGTGCAGGACATCCTGCGCGCCGGGCGCGAGGTATTCGCGGAGAAAGGCTACGAGCACGCCACGGCGGCCGAGATCGCGCAGCGCGTGGGGGTGTCCGAGGCCACCGTGTTCAGCTACTTTCGCGGCAAGCGCGAGCTGTGCGCGCGCGTGATCGCGGACTGGTACGACGAGAACATCGCCGCGTTCGAGGCCGGCTTGCCGGCGGACGCGCCGGTGCGCGAGCAGTTCGCGTTCATCGTGCGCACGCATTTGCGGCTGATGCTGGTGAACGGGACGGGGCTGTGCGCGCTGGTGCTGTCGGAGGGGCGTGCCAGGCAGGAGATGCTCGGTGACGAGCTGACGGCCCTGCAGCGGCGCTACACCGCCCCGCTGATGGACGTGCTCGCGCGCGGGCAGGCGGCCGGGCAGGTGCGGGGCGATCTGCCCTTGAGCCTGCTGCGCTCGCTCGTGTTCGGGCCGATCGAGCATGTGCTGTGGGACGCGATTCTGGGCCGGCGCGAGCTGGATGCGGAGCGCACGGCCGAGCAGCTGATCGGCGTGCTGTGGGTGGCGTTGCAGCCGCCGGCGCCGGAGGTGGCGGCGCTGGCGCAGTTCGAGCGGGATGTCAGGGAGGCGTTGGGGCGGGTGGGGGGCGCGACCTGACGGCCGTTGCTTCACGTCTCCCGGCGGCGTTCAGAGGTCGCCGCGCACCTCGCCGGTGCCGAGCGCGGTCCGCTGCCGGTTGACCTCGGCCCAGAGCGCGTCGCTGTCGTCTTCGCGCAGCACCATCATCCAGTCCAGCTGGTCGTCGGTCACGCCGAAGTACTCGAGGATTTCGCGGCGCACGGCATCGAGGAATTGCGCGTATTCCGGCGTGGTCTGCGCTTCCGCGTGCAAGGCGTCGTATTCGGCGTCGTCCTCGCCGCCGCCGTGCTCGTCGATGTAGCGCGAAATCCAGCGGTCCCGCTCGCTGTCGTAGTCGGCCTCGGCACGCATCGCCTGCGCGGCGGTGTCGAAATCCAGTTGGGCGAACGCGGCGATCGCCGCCGTCGTTGTCTCGTCAAATGCAGTGGTCATTGCGTGTCTCTGGGTCATCGCCGGACATCATCGCATGGTTGGCGCCGGTCCGGTGCCGGACACGCCGCGTTCACGAATCGCGAAATCCGCCGCGAACGAGCGCGGCCCGATTCGACGCGCCGTCGGGCGCGGGGCTACACTTGCGGGTCCGCATCGATTTGCCCTCGCATGCAGCTCGCTCGCCCCTTCGCCTCTTCGCCCACGGATTGCCGACCGATGATCCCGTTTCTCGACGCCGCCGCCCTGCTCGCCCTCGCCCAAGCTTCGGAAGCGCGGCACCCGCCCGCCTGCGACTGCCGGAAAACGTCGCTCGACGGCTGGGTCTCGCAGCCGCTCTCGCTCGACGAAGCCATGCTGGCGCAGGTCGGCACGCTGCGCGCCGACGACGGCCGCGAACCGTCCTATGACGAATACCTGCCGGACGGCCTCCAGTACTGGTCGCCCGAGGCCCCGATCGCGCCGCGCCATTTTCCGTACAACCAATGCGACGTCTGGACCTGCAAGACCTGCGGCCGGCTGATGCTGCGCTACGTGGAAGGCGGCGGATATTTCGTCGACCGGCGGATTCGCGCGGTGCGCCCGGACCTGATCGTCGACGCGCCATGACCACGGGCCGCCGCCCGCCGTAACGGCGTGAAATATTCGCGGCGTCCGCCGGCCGGGAAAAATCATCAAGCCCGGCCGCACCGCGCCGATATCCGGTGATTCATCGAAAAAAAATCACACCGGGGAACCATGATGAAGCCAACGCTCAAACTCTCGCTCGTGCTGCTCGCGAGCGCGGCCGGCATCGCGGGATGCGTAACCAGCGGCCAGGGCCGCGTCGCGGTCGGTCCAGGCAGGGGCAGCGACGTGTCGCTGTCGGTCGATGCCGCGCCAGGCGCCGAAGTGGCCTACGAGCCGATGCCGACCGACATCTACGTCGCGACCGCCGTGGACACCGACGTCGTGATCTATCGCGGCGATACCTATATCTGGGTGGCCGGACCGAACGGCGTGCGGCATCGCCAGTTCTACGCGCACGGCGATCATCGCCGCGACGTGTTTCGCCGCCGCGAGGAGTTGCACCACGTCATGACGAACCACGGCGGCCACCTGCCCGCCCACGCCATCGCGGCGCACGGTCCCGAGCATGGCGGCTACGCACACGGGCCGGAGCGCGCGCCCGAGCATGCCGGGCCGCCTCCGCACGGCGGGCCCGAGCATCCGGGCGCGATGCCACGCGCCGGCCGCCCGGCGCCGGCGATGCCGGCCGCGCACGCGGCACCGCGTCCCGCTCCGGCGAAACCGGCGCCCAAGTACGAGAAAAAGTCGTAGTCGAACCGCGAAAGGCGCGGCGGACAGCCTGTCGAGCCGCGCCGCGCCGTGAGGTCATCGCGAAATCGCCGCCATTCAGCGCATCGAGGCGCGCCGCTCACGCATGATCAGCGCGCCGATCACGATCCCGGCCGCGAGGCTCGTCATGCCGCTGTAGGTGACGAGCCCGAGCGCCCAGCCGCGCGCGGCCACGACCAGCCACAATGCCGCCAGCAAGCCGCCCCAACCCGCCACGCGCAGGACCCGCGCGGGCACGGCGGCCAGCACGCGCCGGAACACGGTCAGCTGATGCCGCTCCATCGCCAGCGCAAGACAGGCGAACGCGGCCACGCACACCATCAAGATCACGAACCCCATCAGAACCGCTCCTCGCTACGCATCGCCACCGAAGCGCGTGCCGCGCCGTTGGCCTTGCCCGCCGCGCGCGGCCGCGCCCGGTGGCGGCTGGTGCGGACCGCCAGCAGCGCGTGCAGCGCCGCGAACGCCCACATCATCAGATCGAAGCCCGCATACACCCAGTCGCCGTCGGCCGCGCTGCGCCACAGCGGCCGGTCGGTGGTCAGCGCGTTGAGCACCGGCAGCAGCGCCAGCAGGCCCGCCGCGATCCACAGCAGCTCGACCCAGGCGCGCCGCGCCGGGCGCGCGATCGCGAATAGCAGCGTCGCGCCCCACACCGCGAAGAACACGTTGATCTCGGCGTTCGAACGCTGCGCCAGCGCGTCCGGCAGCAGCCGGTTGGCCCACAGATAGCTGGTCATCGCGATCGACAGCCCCGCGATGCTGGCGATGTTGAGCCGCTCCACGAGCCGGAAGCCGAAGTGCGGCCGCAGCGGATCGGCCAGCTGCTGGCGGCGCTTGACGGTCCACATCACGAGCCCGGTGCCGACCATCGCGGTACCGCCCAGGCTGACGATGAAATAGAGCCAGCGCAGTTGCAGGTCGCTGAAGCGCCCGAGATGCAGCGCGTAGAGCACGCCGCGCGTCCCGGCCGCGGCGCCCACGGCGTCGTGCGTCTCGAGCAGCTTGCCGCTCACGCCGTCGAACAGCAGATACTGCGGGCTCTGCGACACGCGCCCGCCTTCGCCGCGCGCCACCGCCACGCGCGCCGCGCTGTCGCCGGGGTTCGTGATCGTCACCATCCCGACGCCCTGCTGGCCCCAGCGCGCCTGCGCCGCGCGCACCATCGCATCGACCGGCGCGAGCACGGCCGGCTTGCCGTCCGCCTTGCCGGGCTGGATGTAGGCGCTGATCTGCGAGGTCAGCGCGGCCCGCTGCTCCGGCGTCTTCACGGCCGCGTGCTGGCCCCACGGCATGTACATCGTCATCAGCGTGACGAGGCCCGTGTAGGTGATCATCAGGTGGAACGGCAGCCCGAACACCGACAGCGCGTTGTGCGCGTCCAGCCACGAGCGCTGGCCCTTGCCCCAGCGGAACGTGAAGAAGTCGACGAAGATCTTCTTGTGCGTGATCACGCCGCTCACGATCGCCACCAGCATGAACATGGCGCAGAAGCCGGCGATCCAGCGGCCCCAGAGCGGCGACAGGTAATAGAACTGGAAATGGAAGCGGTAGAAGAATTCGCCGCCGAGCGTGTCGCGCGCCTTGGTGACGTTGCCGCTGGCGGGATCGAACGCGGCCTCGCCGAAGAAGCGCCCGGGCGGCGAGCCCGGCGGCAGGCGCCAGAACGCGCTCGCCACGTTGCTGCGCGCGGTGGGCAGCGTGATGCCCCATTGCGAACTGTGGGCGGCCAGCGTGCCGAGCCGGTCGGTCACGCGCTGCGCGACGCGCGCGGCGTCGGGCGCCTGCTGCTGATGCGCCAGTTCGGGCCGCATCCATTGCGAGATCTCGTCCTTGAAGTAGCTGACGGTGCCGGTCAGGAACATCGCGTAGAGCAGCCAGCCGCACAGCAGCCCGGCCCAGGTATGCAGGTCGGCCATGCTCTGGCGCACGCCGCGCGGCTTTGGGGTGGTGACCGTGCTCATCGTGCGATCACCCCGCTCCAGACCAGCCCGGCGGCGGCCAGCAGCGGCACGGCGGCCGCGATCAGGCCGGCCCAGGCACGCCACGCGGTGCGCGCGAGGAACACCCAGATCACCGCGCCCGTGTAGAACAGGAAACTGACCAGCATGCCCGTGAGCACGGCCTGCGAGCGATCGATCGGCAGCGCGATCGCGCCGACGCTGGCGAGCGCGCCGAGCGCGTAGCCGCCGAGGATCGCGCAGACGATCCGCGAGAGCAGCGGCCCGAGGCGCCGCCAGCGGTCCGATACGGCGCTCATGCCGCAAGCGCCGCGCGCGCGGCGAACAGGGTAAAACGGGCTTTCACTGCTTTCTCCATCTGAATCGAGATACGGGCCGCGAGCGGCGGGCGGAACCGCCACCGCATCACTCACGGCGAAGTCGCGATGATACGTGATTGCGAACGATTCTCAACCGCAATGACGCAGGAGAGCAAGGAAAAAGGCAGGTTTGAGACCGGGAATGGGGCGTTTCAGGGGGGATTCGCGGCGGATTCGGCGGGAAATGCCGAAAACAGCGGGAAGTGGGGATGGCGGACGATGGATGCGCGGAGCCCGCCGCAGGGGTAGCTGGGACCGCTGGTCCGGTATCCCGGCCCCGAAGCGGCGGTGCTGGCGCGGGCACCGCCGCAAGCGCCGTCCAGAAGCCGCGACGGTGCGGCCCCGATTCGCGGCCCTTCGTTCGTCGTGGGTCGCGCCGTTCAATCGGTGCCGTAGTGTCTCGAATACGGGCCGTACAGCAGGTTGTTCCGGTAGCCAGCCCACAACAGCCGGTCGTTGGCCACGCCGGCCACGTCCACGCTTTCGTCGGTCACGGTCTTCGCGATCTGCTTGACGGCGGCTTGTGCGAGCGTCACGAACAGCCCGATCGCACCACTGCCGCTGACGTTGCCGTGCGCGCCGCCGAGATCCGCGTCGGTCGCGTCGGCCCGGCCCTGCCAGAGCACGTCGCCGGTCCCGAGGTCGACGAGTTTGGCGGAGACGGCCACCTTGGTCACGCTGTCGATCACGCGATAGGTCGTGCCGTACTCCGACACCTTCATGTAGAGCGCGGCATCGGCGCCGAAGATGTCGCGCAGCTTCGCGGGCGACACCTCGGCGACGTCGTTCGGCGTGGTCAGGCCGTTGTACTTGAAGGTCTGCTCCATCGGGCCGACCGGCACCACGTAATAGCCGGATTCGGCGAGCGGCAGCGTGACCCTCGACAGCACGCCGTCGGTCGCCTTCACGTCGCTGGTGTCGTTGATGGGCGGCAGCACGATGATCGAACGCGGCCGGCTGCGCCGGAACGCGGTGTAGTCGATCTGTTGCTGCGGGCTGGCGCAGGCGGCGAGCAGGGTCAGCACGGCGGCAGCGGCCAGCAGCCGGATCGATGCGCGGGTCGGCATGGTGGGTTTCCGGTCAGGGTGTCGTGATGGTGGGGGCCGGAGTGGCCAACGGGGCCGGCCTGGTCTTCTTCATCAGGAAATCCATGTACGGCGCGGACTCCGGGAACGATGCCTTTTCGGCCTCGAAGGCCTGCATCGCCTGCTCGTCGTTGCCGGCGCCCGCGTAGAGCACGCCGAGCTGCGCCTGGAAGCCGGGCGGCGGCCGCTTGCCGGCGGCGCGGATCTGCTGGAGCGCCTTTTCGAGCGTGTCGATCTGCGCTTGCGGCGCCTTCTCGCCCTTCAGGTAGTCGTAGACCGCTTGCTGGTAGCCATTCCATTCGTAAAGCGACGGCTCCGGTGGCGCGGCGCAGCCGGCCAGCAGCGCGCTCGCGACGAGGAGCGCGGGCGCGGCGCCGCGCAGGGAAATCATGCGAGTCATGTCGATCGTGCGGGTTGGGCCCGGGCGGCGGCCGGCCGGTGGCGTCCGGCGCTTCAGGTGCCGTCTTGCGGGCAGGGTTGCGGGCTGGATGACGGGCGATGTCGTGGATTGCGCGGCGCGGCGTGCGGCGCGTTTCATTTCGCGACCTGCAGCGCGCCGGCGTCGACCTGCGCGACAAGGTGATCGACGGCCTCCTGGATCGCGAGATCGAGCACCTTGCCGTTCAACGTCGAGTCGTAGCTCGCGGTGCCGCCGAAGCCGATCACCTCGCGGTTCGCGAGGCTGAACTCGCCCGCGCCCTGACTCGACAGCACGACCCGGGAAGTGACCGTATCGATGACGTTCAGGCTCACCTTCGCATAGGCGACCTGCTGCTTGCCGCGGCCGAGGATGCCGAACAGCTGGTGGTCGCCCATCTCCTTGCGGCCGAATTCGGTGACGTCGCCGGTCAACACGAAATGGGCGCCCTGCACGGCCTGGGGCTGCTTCAGAAAGCCGGCTTCCTGGCGGATCTCGGCGAGGTTGTCGCGCTCGAGCACGTCGAAGCGGCGGCTTTGCTGCAGGCGCGTGACCAGGATCGTCTTGGCCTGCCCGCCGAGGCGGTCGATGCCGTCCGAGAACACGCCGCGCATGTAGCTCGAGCGATTGTCGAACTTGCCGACCGCGATGGCCACCGGCTTGCCGGAGAACGGCACCTGCGCGCTCGGCACCGACGCCACCGGCAGCCTATGCGACGCCTCCGTCGCGCAGGCGCCGAGACCGAGCGCCAGCACGGCAGCGAGCGCGACTGGCACCGCGCGGCAGCGGGAAAACGACGTCATGCGGGATTCCTTGTCGAATGAAACGGATAACGGGATCGATATGTGCCGCGCCTCAACGGCCCGGCACCGTGGCGGAACGCGACAAGCAGCGCCTCGATGCCCGGTGAAATGGGTGTTCGGAGTATCCGGTTCCGATCGTCGAAGGGAATGTGGCATGGCCGCGCATTGTTCGATCAAGGCCACGCTCGCTCGGTCGCGGCTTGCGATTCTCATGCGATTCGCCGGCAGATTTCACCTATCAGGAATCCTGATCATGTCGGCGCATGACTCGGATCGATTCGGCATTGGCAGCTGCGCAACGTCGGCTTTCGCACGAAAACCTGTCATCGATTCGGCACCAAACCTGCGGCCCGCGCATGTGCATCCCGGACTCGCGTCAAACTGGAACCGGTTCGTTGATCCAGCGCAGCGCGCGGCAGCCGTAAATTCTGCACAACGAATCGCGCGCGCGCGTTTTTGCCGTGCCGTGCGCGGTTCGCCAAGTCGGGGTTTTCCCTCTCCGGCACGCGTCATTTTGAGCGCGCACAACCCGACGTCCATTGGTAAGATGGTCGCCGCCCGAGCCTGTCTAGACAACTTCAGGCGCCGCGTTCCCTGAAGCCTCCCCGCGACACCCACTCCGGAGTCTTGATGAAGCATCTGCAGCGCCATCTCGGCGCGCGTCACATCCGTTTTCTCGCCCTCGGCTCGGCGATCGGCACCGGCCTCTTCTATGGTTCCGCCTCGGCGATACGGCTCGCCGGTCCCGCCGTGATCCTGGCCTACCTAGTCGGCGGCGCGGCCGTCTACATGGTGATGCGCGCGCTCGGCGAAATGGCCGTGCGCGATCCCGTATCCGGTTCGTTCGGCCAGTACGCCACCGATAATCTCGGCCCGTTCGCGGGCTTCGTCACGGGCTGGACCTACACGCTGGAGATGGTGATCGTCGCGATCGCCGACGTCACGGCGTTCGGCATCTACATGGGTTTCTGGTTTCCCGGCGTGCCGCAATGGATCTGGGTGCTCGCGATCGTCACGATCCTCTGCGGGCTCAACCTCTGCCATGTGAAGGTGTTCGGCGAACTCGAATTCTGGCTCTCGATCGTCAAGGTCGTGGCGATCGGCGCGATGATCGCGGGCGGCATCGTGATCCTGGTCGTCGGCATGCATCTGGGCTCGCAGCAGGACGCGGCGCCGGCGCTGTCGAACCTCTGGTCGCACGGCGGCTTCCTGCCCCACGGCGTGGGCGGGCTGATCGAATCGCTGGCGGTGGTGATCTTCGCCTACGGCGGCATCGAGGTGATCGGCATGAGCGCGGGCGAGGCGAAGCACCCCGAGCGCGTGCTGCCGCGCGCGATCAACACGGTGCCGATGCGCATCCTGCTGTTCTACGTGCTGACGATGGTGGTGCTGATGTCGATCTTTCCATGGACCGGCATCGGCA
Source organism: Burkholderia perseverans (assembly GCF_022870505.1). NCBI lineage: Bacteria > Pseudomonadati > Pseudomonadota > Betaproteobacteria > Burkholderiales > Burkholderiaceae > Burkholderia > Burkholderia perseverans. The sequence goes on along the minus strand of NZ_CP045093.1, from coordinate 1,672,242 downwards.
CGAGCGGCAGCCCGTTCGTGATGATCTTCTCGGCGCTCGGCGTGCGCTCGGCCGCGACGATCCTGAATCTCGTCGTGATCAGCGCCGCGATCTCGGCGATCAACAGCGACATCTTCGGCGCGGGCCGCATGATGTACGGCATGGCGCGCCAGGGCCAGGCCTCGCCGAAGTTCGCCCTCACCTCGCGGCACGGCGTGCCCTACGTGACGGTGCTGGTGATGACGGCCGCGCTGCTGGTGGGCGTGGTGCTGAACTACCTGATGCCGAAGGACGTGTTCCAGACCGTGGCCGCGATCGCCACGTTCGCGACGGTCTGGGTCTGGCTGATGATCCTGCTCTCGCAAGTGGCCATGCGCCGGCGCCTCACGCGCGACCAGGTCGAGGCCCTGAAATTTCGCGTGCCGCTCTGGCCCGTCGGGCCGGCGCTCGCGATCGCGTTCATGGTGTTCGTGGTGGTGATGATCGGCTGGTTCGCCGATACGCGCGTGGCACTCTACGTGGGAATCGCGTGGCTCGCCGTGCTCGGCGTGGCCTGGCTGCTGCGCCAGCGCTCGGCGCCGTTGCAGCGGAGCCACCCCGAGCGCTGAACGCGGGTGCCACGCCGCCCGCGCTCCGCTGGAAACGCGAGGCGCGCGGCACGGGCGGCAGCAATGGAACCTCAGGCAGCCTGCAGCACCTCGGCATCGGCCACGCCGCTCGTCGTCGCATGCAGCTTCGCCACCTTCGCGATCGTGTCGGCACAGGCATGCGCGAGTTCGGTGCCCTTCACGACGAAATGCTCGTGGAAGAACGTGGTGTGCTCGTGCGAGCCGTGATGGAAATGATGCGGCGTGAGCACGGCGCTCAGCACCACGGTTTCGGTTTCGAGCTGCACCTGCATCAGCCCCGAGATCACCGCCTGCGCGACGAACTCGTGCCGATAGATGCCGCCGTCCACCACCAGGCCCGCGCAGGCCACCGCGGCGTACTTGCCGGTCTTCGCCAGCAGCTTCGCGTGCAGCGGAATCTCGAACGCGCCGGCCACCTCGAAGAAGTCGATCTCGGTGTCGGCGATGCCGGCCTTCGCGAGCGCGGCCACGAACGCGGTCTTGCACTGGTCCACGATGTCCTTGTGCCAGCACGACTGGACAAACGCGATACGGCGCGGGAAAGCCTGGGAGGAAGGGGAAATCTGAGTCATCGACAAGGTCCTGTGGTCAAGTTGAATGGGCGCACAGGGCCACGCCGCACGCGTTGCGCGTGCGGAAAAACCCCGCTCTCTCTCATCCGGACTATGACCGTCGGCCCCGGAATCACACCGGGTCGGCAGGCATCGCGCAGGTGAACCTGGCGCGAGCTGTTCGCGGGCTACATGCACGAGGCACGATTACCGCCGGTGGGGAATTTCGCCCCGCCCTGAGAACGTTCGCGACGCGCCGAGGCACGTCGCGGCGAAAATTTATCACAACTGGCGCGAGCGCGTATGCCCACACCGGGCGCGGGGTCGGCGCCGCGCGGATCGCGCCTGGTTCAGGCGTGCCAGCGGCGCACGGTCAGGCGTTCGAGCGTGTCGAACACGAGATGCTCGACCAGCAGCCCGATCACGATCACGGCGGCGAGGCCCGCGAACACGCGGTCGGTGTAAAGCTCGTTGCGGTTCTGGAAAATGTACCAGCCGAGGCCGCCCTGCCCCGCGCTCGCGCCGAACACGAGCTCGGCCGCGATCAGCGTGCGCCAGGCGAAGGCCCAGCCCACCCGGAGCCCCGACAGGATCGACGGCAGCGCGGCCGGCACCAGGATCAGCCAGACGAAACGCAGCCCGCGCAGGCCGTAGTTGCGGCCCGCCATGCGCAGCGTGGCCGGCACGCCGAGGAAGCCGGTGTACATGTTCAGCGCGAGCGGCCACAGCACCGAGTGGACCAGCACGAACAGCAGGCTGCCGGTGCCGAGCCCGAACCAGAGCAGCGCGATCGGCAGCAGCGCGATCGACGGCAGCGGGTTGAACATCGCGGTCAGCATTGACAGCAGGTCGCGGCCGATCCGCGTCGAGACGGCCACCGAGGTCAGCGCGAACGCGAGCACGGCGCCGATCACGTAGCCGCGCAGCAGCACCGACAGCGAGATGCCGGTCTTGACCAGCAGCTCGCCGCTGGCGATGCCGTCCACGAACGCACGCAGCGTGGCGACGAAGGTCGGCACCAGCAGGTCGTTGTCGACCACGCGCGCGATGACCTCCCAGGCCGCGATCAATACCAGGGCGATCAGCACGCGGCGAAACGCGCTCGAACCGGTCACGCGCGCGGCCAGCGAGGCGCGCACGGCCTGGCTGCCGGCATCGGCCGGTTCGAGCGCGAGTTCGTATTCGGCGCGGGCCGGCGCGGCGGGAACCGGTGGATATGGCGTGCTCATGCGTGGGCCTCCGGGGCGGTCGCGGTCGTGCTGTCGGCCGGCTCGGGTGCCTCGGGCGTGTCGAACAGCAGGTGGTGGATGCGCGCGACGCTGCGCTGGAAATCGTCGCTGCCGATGCTGTCGAGCGCGAACCGCTCGCTGTTCAGCTCGGCCCGCACGCGGCCCGGATGCGGCGACAGCAGCAGGATGCGGTTGCCGACCACCAGCGCCTCCTCGATCGAATGCGTGACGAACAGCAGCGTGAAGCGCGCGTCGTCCCACAGCCGCAGCAGCTCCTCCTGCATCTTGCGGCGCGTGAGCGCGTCGAGCGCGGCGAACGGCTCGTCCATCAGCAGCACGCGCGGCTGCATGGCGAGCGCGCGCGCGATCGCGACGCGCTGCTTCATGCCGCCCGACAGCGTGTGCGGATAGGCGCTCGCGAACGCCGCGAGCCCGACCTTGTCGAGGTAATGCCGCGCGTGCTCGTTCGCCTCGGCGCGCGAGAGCCGGCGCGCCACGCGCAGCGGAAACGCGATGTTCTCGAGCACCGTCTTCCACGGCGGCAGCTGGTCGAATTCCTGGAACACGGCCACGCGGTCGGCACCGGGCCCGGCGATGCGCCGGCCGTCCAGCGCGATCTCGCCCGCCACCGGTTCGACGAAGCCGGCCACCGCCTTCAGCAAGGTCGACTTCCCGCAGCCGGACGGCCCGAGCAGCACGAAGCGGTCGCCGTGATCGACCTCGAAGCTCACGCGCTGGGTGGCGCGCACGATGCGCTCGCCGGTGCGGTATTCGAGCGTGACGCGATCGACGGCCAGCAGCGGTGTACCCGGCGCCGCCGCCGGCGCGGCCGATGCCGCCGGCGGCGCGACGGCATCGGGGCGCGCGCCGGCACGTGTCGCCGGTTCGGTGCCATTGGCGGTACGCGCGGCGCGCGGCGCCGGCCAGGCGTTCGACAGATTCATGCTCCACCTCGACAATGCGACAGACAAAACATCAACATACCGGCGCGCGCGAGCGATCCCAACCAATCATTGCCGCTATCCAAATGCCGCGCGCCGATAAGCGCGGCGCTCAGCTGCCGCCCTGCGTGGCCGGATCGTCGAAGAAATAGTCGTGGACCGATTTCGGCTCGTGGCGGATCGCGCCCACGCGATACATGAACTGCGCGAGGCCGAGCGTGTTCTGCGGCGCCGTCTTGAACTGCACCTGCGGGTCGCGCAGGATCTTCAGCAGCAGCGCACGATCGATCTTCGACTGGTTCACGCGGATGTAGATGTCGGCCGCGCGCTCGGGATCGGCCGCGATCAGTTTCGCCGCGTCGGCCAGCGCCGCCACGAACGCGCGGTAGGTCTTCGGGTTCGCGTCGCGGAATTTCGAGGTCGCGTACAGCACCGTGGCCGAACTCGGGCCGCCGAGCACGTCGTAGGAATTCAGCACGATGTGCGCCTTCGGGTTGCCGGCCAGCTCCTGCTGCTGGAACGGCGGATTGCCGAAGTGGCCGGTGATCACGCTGCTGTTGGCGATGATCGCGGCGGCCGCGTCGGGATGCGGGATCGCCTGCGTGAGCTTGTCGAGGCGGTCGAACGACTTGTCGCCCCACTGCTTCGCGGCCGCGTACTGCAGCACGCGCGACTGCACCGACACGCCCACCGCCGGCACCGCGATGCGGTCCTTCGCGGTGAAATCGGCGATCGTCTTCACGGCCGGATCGTTGCTGACGAGGTAGTACGGCAGGTTGCCGAGCGAGGCCACGCCCTTCACGTCCTGGTGCCCGCGCGTGCGGTCCCACACCGTCATCAGCGGGCCGGTGCCGGCGCCGGCGATGTCGACAGCGCCCGACAGCAGCGCGTCGTTCACGGCCGCGCCGCCCGACAGCTTGACCCAGTCCACCTGGATGTCGATGCCTTCCTTCCTGCCTTCCTGCTCGATCAGGTGCTGGTCGCGCGCGACGTTCAGCATCAGGTAGACGACGCCGAACTGCTCGGCGATCCGGATCCTGCCCTCGGCGTGGGCGGGTGCGGTGGCGCCGAGGCCCGCGGCGGCGGCCAGCGTGACGGCGACGAGCGCGGCGGCCGTGCGGCGCGCGTGAAGCGTGGTGCGCGCGAGCGTGGCGCGGAACGAAAACGACATCGGGAACCTCTCGGAGGCGGAAGAAAACGGGGAAACGGCGGGACGGAAGCGGCGCTGCGCGCGAGCAGGCTTCGCGCTCGTTGCGGCGCACGAAGCCATGCCGGCGAAGCGGCGACCACATCGACGCGGTCGGCGTCGAACCGGCTGCCCGCGCACGGACGATCGGCGGCGAGCGCCGCCGCCATCGAACGAATCAGACGAATCAGACCGGCACGTCGCCTTCGATCGTGGTGCGATACAGCTTGCGGCGCAGATGGTCGGGCGTGCCGGCCGCCAGATGCATCAGCGAGCGGTTGTCCCAGAACACCAGATCGTGCTCGCGCCACTGGTGGCGATAGACGAACGCGTCGCGCACGCTGTGGGCGAACAGCTCGTCGAGCAGCGCGCGGCTCTCGTCCTCGGGCAGGCCGACGATGCGTGTCGTGAAATGCTCGCTGACGAACAGCGCGCGGCGGCCCGTTTCCGGATGCGTGCGCACGATCGGCTGTTCGACCGCCTTCACCTGCGCGATCTGCTCGGCGCTCAGGTTCGGCCGCCACGGGCTGCGCGCCTGCAGCTCGGCATAGCGCGCGAGATAGGTGTGCTCGGCGCGGCGCCCCTGCACGGCCTGCTTCAGCGCGTCGGGCAGCGTGTCCCAGGCCAGGTGCATGTTCGCGAACAGCGTGTCGCCGCCCTCGGCCGGCAGCTCCTGCGCGTGCAGCAGCGAGCCCAGGCTCGGCTTCTCCTTGTACGACAGGTCCGAATGCCAGAAATGGCCCGCGTCGCCGAGGCCGATCGGCTTGCCGTCTTCCATGATGTTCGACACGATCAGCACCTCGGGATGCCCGGGCAGCGCGAACTGATGCAGCACGTGGATCTGCAGCGGGCCGAAGCGGCGGCTGAACGCCACCTGCTGGTCGGGCGTGATGCGCTGCTCGCGGAACACCAGCACGTGGTGATCGAGATGGGCGCGGTGGATGCGCGCGAACGCGGCGTCGCCGAGCGGCCGCGAGAGATCGAGGCCGATGACCTCGGCGCCGAGCGGGCCGTCGAACGGCACGATGTCGAACCCGCCCTCGGACGCGTTGCCGGAGAACTGGCCGGCCGCGGCCGGAGCGGAAGGAGAAGAGGCAAAAACGGCGGACGCGCTCACGTTCTACGATCCCAGCGAAACGAAAACGTCAATCTACGGCCGCGATCGCGCCATGACAACGAAGCAAAAGCGATACGGATATCATCGGCGGTCATAACGGACGCAAGGCTGCGTCAGCCGCGAAGGCGGGCGGTTTTCACGTGGAAACCGACGCGATCGCATCGAACGGGATCCGACCTCGTTTTGCCTGGGCGCGGGACGCGAGCGGCGGATCTCGCGCCCCGCGCTTTCAACGTGCCATCAATGCGGCGTCACTGCCCCGCCGGAAAGATCAGCGAGCGATGCGCGCCCACCCCGGCCAGCACGCCCGAGGCCGACGCAAAGGTGGCGTTCGTCATCGGATTGGCCATGTCGCCGGCCGCGAACACGCCCGGCACGCTGGTCTGGTTCCAGGCGTCGACGCGCACCACCGGCCCGAGCGGCGCCTCGTCGAACGCGCAGCCGAGTTGCGTGGCCAGATCGCTGGCCGGCAGCGTGCGGGTGCCGACGAACAGCGCGTCGACCTCCACCACGCGCCCGTCGGCGAGCCGCAGGCCGGCAAGGCGCGGCGCCTCGCCGAGCACCTCCACCACCGGCGCCGCCTCGATCCGCACGCCGCGCGCGGCCAGTTGCGCAGCCTCCTCGGCGCCCGGCTCGACGATGCCCTGCGTGAACCAGACGAGCGGCCCCCAGTCGGCCACCAGCTGCGCCTGATGCAGCGACATCGGGTGCGTGGCCAGCACGCCGATCCGGCCGGCGCCGATCTCGTAGCCGTGGCAGTACGGGCAATGCAGCACGCTCGTGCCCCAGCGCGCCTCGAGCCCGGCCAGCGCGGGCAGCTCGTCGCGCACGCCGGTGGCCAGGATCAGTCGTTCGGCGCCGATCTCGCCGCCGTCGTCGGTGGTGACGACGAAGCCGCGCGCGCCGCGTTCGGCCGTGCGCGCCTCGCCGATCCGGAACGTGACGTCCGGATAGGCCGCCAGCTGCGCGGTGGCCTCGCCGACGATGTCCTCGGGCGCGCGGCCGTCCTGCCCGAAGAAGCCGTGCGAACGCGCGGCGAAGCGGTTGCGCGGCCGGCGGCCGTCGATCACGAGCACGCGGCGCCGCGCCCGCGCGAGTTGCATCGCGGCGGACAGGCCCGCGAAACTGCCGCCGATCACGACGACATCATGTTGGGATTGCATCGGTATTCTCCTGTGGATCCCGGTCGATCCCGGCGGATCATGGTCCGGATGCGACCCCGCGCCGGTGGCGCCGCGTTTCATGGAACTTCAGAAGTTGCATGATAGGCAGGTACCATTCGTCTTGCAACTCGTCATGTTGCATGACCGAACCCGAGCAACCACGAGGACCGATGAGATGAGAGCCGATGAGAACCGATAGCCGCCTGTCACGGATGCTGCATGCGCTGATCCACATGGGCCGCGCCGACGGGCCGCTGACCTCGGAGGCGATCGCGGCGATGCTCTGCACCAACGCCGTGGTGGTGCGGCGCATGCTGGGCGGCCTGCGCGACGCCGGCTACGTGCAGTCGGAAAAGGGGCATGGCGGCGGCTGGACGCTGGCCGGCTCGCTCGACGCGATCACGCTGCTCGACGTCTACCGCGCGGTGGGCGCGCCGCCGCTGTTTTCGGAACTGGTCTCGAACGACCACCCCGAATGCCTCGTCGAGCGCGCCGTGAACGCGCATCTGTCGGCGGCGCTCGGCGAGGCCGAGCAAGTGCTGCTCGCGAAGTTCGGCGAGGTCACGCTGGGCGCGCTCGCGCGCGATTTCGAGGCGAACATGCCGCGCGAGGCGGGAAACATGAGCGGACACGGCGGGCATTGACGGCGCCGGCCCGGGCCTCATGGCGAAACGGCCCATCCCCTGCGCGTCGCCGCGTCAGGCCACGCCGCGTCAGGCCACGCCGAGCCACGCCTCGACGGCGTGCGCATCAACCGCAGCGTAAGCCGAGCCCGTGAAGGCGGCCGAGCCGAGTTCGCGCCGTAAGCGAACGAGGGCCTCGGCAAAACCGCGCAGCTCGCGCGTGGCCTCGCGATCGTCGGCGCGCCGGCGCGCGAGCGCCGCCTCGATCATCGTGGCGATCAGGCGCTGCTGGCAGTCGGCGACCTCGAGGCAGGCCTCGCGGCAACGCGCCGAGACGCGCGCGATCTCGAGCAGCGCCGGCACCACCGGAATCGTCAGGCGCGCGCCCGGCGCCAGCTGCGCCCAGCTGCGTGCCCAGCCGGCGCCGCTCGCGAGCAGTTGCGCAGCCACCGCGTCGCGCCAGATGGCGCGCTCGACGCGCAGCGCCTCGCGGTAAGCGTCGAGCGCCGCCGGCGCCGCCACGCGCCCCGCTTCGACGAGCGGCACCGCGCCCGCCGCCGGCGCATCGTGCAGGCAGCCCGCGCCGAACCAGGCCGCCGTGTCGCGCCGCGCGGCCAGCACCAGCGGCTGCAGCCGGTCCGGCGCGAGCGGATCGAGCGGCACCGCCTCGCAGATCGCCGGCTTGCCCGCCTCGTGCAGCGTGCAGCGCCCGTCCCCGGCCCGCGCCGGACATCGATCGAGCGACGGATAGTCGAAACCCTGCGCCGTCACCGCGAGCCAGTCCTGCCCCGGCGCGGTTGGCACGAACAACGCATCGGCGAGCGCGTTGCAGGAGCCGGCATCGCCGGCATCGAGCACTTGCTCGTGGCCGCCGATCCGCACGCGCTCGCCGGGCCGGCGGCGCGCCACGCGGCCGATCGCGAGGCAGGCGGCGAAGCGCTCGCGATGGCGGAACAGCTCGCGCATCGACAGCGACGGCGCGCTGTTGCAGCAGCGCCCGCAGGCATGGCAGCCCAGCGAGAACGAGGCGGGCCGCCCGGCTGCCGCGGCCGTCACCATGGGCGCCGCACCGAGTCCTGATAGCGGACCAGGATGAAATGCGCGACCTCGTCCGAGTGGCAGGCGGCAATCAGTTGGCGCACCCAGGGCCGCGTGCGATCGGCGTCGCGCACGGCCAGCACGTCGGCGAACGGCGAGCGCGCGTCCTCGATGCCGATGCTGTCGCGCCCCGGCTGCAGGCCCGCGCGTGCCGCCGTCTCGCGATCCATCGCCACCAGCGCGGCGCCGTCGAGCGCGGCGAACAGTTGGGCCGCCGGGCGCGTGACGATGCGCAGGCCGAGCCGGTTACCGATGATGTCGCGCGGCGTCGCGTCGAGTCCGGCGCCGTCGCGCAGCGTCAGCAGCGTCTCGTTCTGCAGCAGCACCAGCGCGCGCGCCGCGGCGCGCGGCTCGGCCGGAATCACCACGCGCGCGCCCGGCTGCAGCTGGTTCAGGCCGGTGAGCCGGCGCGAATAGAGCGCCAGCGGCAGCGTGACGGTGGTGGCGACGTAGCCGAGCGCATCGCCGTGGGCGCGCCGCGCGGCGGCCAGCTGGCGCGCGTCCTCGAAGCTCGCCGCGTCGAGGCGGCCCGCCGCGAGCGCGGCGTCGATGCGGGTCGCGTCGTCGAACACGACGATGTCGAGCGGCAGCCCGCGCGCGGCGGCCACGCGCTTCACCTCGGCGAAGATCTCGGCCTGCGGGCCGGGCGTCACGCCGATGCGCAATGGTGCTGCCGGCGCCGCTGCCAGCGCCGGCTCCGGCAGCGAGACGGACGACGCCGACGACACCGGCGCAACCAGCCGGAGCGGCGCGACCAGCGAGTCCGACGCGGCCGCGGCCTGTCCCGCCACGGCAAGCAGCACGCCGACACAGCCGGCGCGACGTACAGCGAAGCGCCCCACCAAACGCCATCGACGCGTGATACCCGACGCCTCCCTCACGACGCATCCCTCAGGATCGTCCGGAAACCGATATGCGAAGCCCCGAGATCCGCCTCCTGCTGCTCGCGCGACGACGCGCGATAGCGGACGCAGTAATCGCGCGCGCAGAGGAACGAGCCGCCCTTGATCACCATCGGCGTGTCGTGGCGCAGCGCGGCCGGCGCGACGGCCGCCGTATCGCCGTTGGTATGCGATTGATGCGGGCCGCTGTAGGCGTCGCGCGTCCATTCCCAGGCGTTGCCGATCATGTCGTAGAGCCGGAAATCGTTGGCCGCGTAGCAGCCCACCGGGGCCAGCCCGGCATGGCCGTCCTCGGCCGTGTCGATGATCGGGAACACGCCCTGCCAGTAGTTCGCGGACGGCTTGCCGTCGGTGCCCACCGGCGCCGTGTCGAGTTCGGCGCCGTCGTGGCCGGCCTTGCCCGCGTATTCCCATTCGGCCTCGGTCGGCAGATCGCGGCCGAGCCAGCGCGCGTAGGCCAGCGCGTCGTGCTGCGTGACGAGCGTGACGGGCAGGTTGCCGTGGCCGTCGACATCGCTGCCGGGGCCGCGCGGATGCCGCCACGACGCGCCGTCCACCCAGCGCCACCAGGCCAGGTCGCGCGCGTTCAGTTCCTCGCGATCCGGCACATGGAACACGGCCGCGCCGCCCTGCCGCTCGGCCTCGGTCACGTAGCCGGTGGCGCGCACGAACGCGGCGAACTGGGCGATCGTCACGTCGGTCTGGTCGATCCAGAAGCCGGCCACGCGCGTGCGGCCGTCGCCGGCCGGTCGTTCGTCGGGATAGCCGCGCGTGCCGCCGAACACGAAGCCACCGCCATGCAGATGCACCATGCCGGCCTTCGGATCGTCGCGCCAGCCGGCCGGCACGCCCGAGTAGCGCTCGCACTGCCGTTCGCTGCCGAGCGGCGCGAGCGCGCGGCCGCGGTTGGCCGCGTCGAACCCGGCGCCCGGCGCGTCGGCACGCCCGGCGACGGCATACGACAGTGCGAAGGCGGCCGCGAACAGCACGGCGCCGGCCGCCGCGAGCTTCGTCGAAAAACGCATCGCGGCCTCAGTAGTAACCGACCGGCCGCAGCGGCTCGACGCCGCCCACGCGCGCCATGTAGGCGTTCCACTGGTCGAACAGCGTGCCGACCACGGCCGGGTTCTGCGCCGACACGTCGGTGGTCTCGCCGCGATCGGTGCTGAGGTCGTAGAGCTGCCAGTGGCCGTCGGCCGGCCCGAGCGGCGGCTCGGTCCAGAGCGCCTTCCAGCGGCCGTCGGCGCTGCGCAGGTAGGCGCGCCCGTAGGCCTCGTCGCCGAACGGCTCGGTGTGGACCGCGCCGCTCGCGGTGCCGGCCAGCACCGGCAGCAGCGATTTGCCGGTGACCGGATACACGTAGCGGTTGCCGTAGACCACCTTGCCGCGGTTCGCGTCCACGCCGGTCAGCGTGTTGACGAGCGGCGGGGCCGGCTCGGACGGCGGCGTGACCTGCGCGACGTCGAGGAAGGTGGCCGTGTCGTCGGTGACGTGCGTGAACACGCTCAGCGTCGGCAGCGCGCCGCTCTGCCCCGGCAGGTGGACGATCGCCGGCACCGACACGCCGCCCTCGGCCGAATAGCCCTTGGTGAGCCGCAGCGGCGTGGCGCTGACCTCGGCCCAGCGCAGCCCGTATTGCAGCCGCTGCGCGTTCTGCAGGCCGTTGTCGGTGCCGAGCGCCGAGTACACCGGGTCCTGTGCGTTGGCCGTGTCGGTGGCGGTGGGATCGGCGCCCGAGTCGATCGGCCAGCCTTCCGCGCCGTTGTCGGACTGGAACATGATGAAGGTGTTGTCGTATTCGCCGATGTCCTTCAGATGCTGGATCAGCAGGCCGACGTTGTAGTCGAGGTTCTCGACCATGCCGGCGTAGATTTCCATGTAGCGCGCCTGAGCCTTGCGCTCGACCGTCGACAGGCTGGCCCAGGCCTTGTCGACCTTGCCCTGCCCGTAGTCGCTGTAGCCGGCCGAGGCCGGATGCACGGCGCTGATGTACTGCGCCGCCGGCGTGCCGTTGTTGGCGGTGGCGGGCGAGCGCGTCAGCGTCTCGGGCAGGCCCTCGAACGGCGTGAAGTCGGCCGGGATCAGGCCGAGCGCCTTCTGGCGCGCGATCCGCGCGTCGCGGATCGCGTCGTAGCCGGCGTCGTAGACGCCCGTGTAGTTGTGCAGCCACGGGTCGGGCACCTGCAGCGGCCAGTGCGGCGAGGTGTAGGCCGCGTAGGCGAAGAACGGCTTGCCGTCGCCGTGGTTCGCGTCGATGTACGAGATCAGCCGCTGCGTGTAGAAGTTGGTCGAATAGAACACCGCCGGGTTGCCGCCGGCGCCGCCCGGCTGTCCGGGCTGGCCCGGCTGCACGTAGCGGCCGTCCTCGGTGTAGTTCTGCGAGCCGGCCGGCTCGTGCGCGAAGTGGTTGGTGGCGGCGCCGCCGAGCAGCGCGTAGCTGTGCTCGAAGCCCCATTGGTCCGGCGTCTGGCCGCTGCCCGAGGCGCTGCCGACGATGCCCGAGCCGAGGTGCCACTTGCCCGCCATGTAGGTGTGATAGCCGGCGTCCTTGAGCAGCTGCGCGACCGACAGCGAGCGGTCGTTCAGGTAGCCCTCGTAGCCGGGCAGCCCCTTGCGCTCGTCGGTCGGCACGCCCATCGTGCCTTCGCCGACCAGATGGTGATCGGTGCCCGAGATCAGCATCGAGCGCGTGATCGCGCAGACCGTGCCGGCATGGTGGTTCGACAGGATGCGGCCCGAGGCCACCAGCGCGTCGAGGTTCGGCGTGTGGATCTCGCCGCCGAACGCATGGATGTCGGAGTAGCCGAGATCGTCGGCCATGATGTAGAGGATGTTCGGCCGCTTCTGCGCGAGCGGCGGCGCCGGCGTGGTGGACGCGGCGGGCGTGGCGGCCCCGTCGCCGTCGCTGCCGCCGCACGCGGCGAGCGACAGCACGCCGGCGAGGGCCGCGACGCCGAGGCGGAGACGCGGACGCAGGCGCGAAGGAGCGGATTCGGAACGGGACGAAGGCGCGGCGGACGGATTCATTGTTGTTGGCGCGGGCGGTGGTTTTGTGATGGCGTGCCATCGGGAGCCGCGATGGTAGCCGCGCGGCCTGCCCCGCCAAAGTCCGATTCCTGCGATGCTAAAGCGTGCCGGGAATAAGAGCGCCCGCGCCACGCGCGCTGATCGCCGCCGGCCCCTCAAGCCGGCCCGAACAACTCCGCATAGACCTCGCGCAGCCAGTCCACGAACACGCGCACGCGCGGCGAGAGCTGCCGCCGGTACGGATAGAGCGCCGTGAGCGGCAGGTCCGGGCTGCGCCACGCGGGCAGCACTTCCACCAGGCGCCCCTCGCGCAGCGCCGCGGCCACGTGGAAGCGCGGCAGCTGGATCAGGCCGCCGCCGCTCTCGCAGGCCACCACGTAGTTCTCCGCGTCGTTCACCGACATCCAGCCGCCGAGATCGTAGTCGCGCACCTCGCCGTCCACCACCAGCGAGACCGGGTAATCGATGTTGCCGCTGCTCGAGAAGAAGCGCACCGCCTGATGCGAGGCCAGTTCGTCGGGATGGGCCGGCATGCCGAACTCGGCCAGATAGGCGGGGCTCGCGCACAGCACCTGCGGCATCATCGCGAGCCGGCGCGCGACCAGCGACGAGTCGTGCGGGCGCCCGCCGCGCACCACGCAATCGACGCCCTCGCGCACCAGATCGACGAGCCGGTCGCCGCTGCTGACCACCAGCTCGATCTCCGGATAGCGGCGATGGAATTCGCCGATGCGCGGCAGCACCACCTGCGTGGCGTGGGTGCCGTGCATGTCCACCCGCAGCACGCCGCGCGGGTTCGACGCGACGTGCCGCAGCGAGGCCTCGGCGTCGTCGAGTTCGCTGAGGATCAGCACGCAGCGCTCGTAGAACGCGCTGCCGTCCTGCGTCGGCGCGACCTGCCGCGTGGTGCGGTCGAGCAGCCGCGTGCCGAGCCGCGCCTCCAGCTGCTTGATGGCGTGCGTGGCGCTCGCGCGCGGAATGCCGAGCATGTCGGCCGAGCGGCTGAAGCTGCCGGTTTCGACGATGCGGGTGAACAGTTGCAACGTGTCGAGGCGATCCATGGGCGCAATTATTGGATTGACTTGAATATCGGCGCCACTTTACCAGCCGTGCACACGGAAAAACAGCGCAATCCCGCGCGGATCGCCCGATGATTATTGAGGCCGGTTGAATTGTATTCGCAAGCTGCCCGGGTTTATCCACGCCGCCGAAACGAGAAGAATAGGTCCTGACGGGCACGACGCCCTTTCGAACAGGAGCCAGACATGAACACTTCCTCAACCCGTACCGCCATCGTCACGGGCGGCTCGCGCGGCATCGGCCGGGCGATCTCGGCCCGCCTCGCCGCCGACGGCTTCGCCGTGGTGGTCAACTACGCCGGCAACGCCGCGAGCGCGCAGGAAACCGTCGACGCGATCACCGAGGCGGGCGGCACCGCCATCGCCGTGCAGGGCGACGTCGCGAACGAGGCCGACGTCACGCGCCTGTTCGACACCGCCATCGAGCGCTTCGGCCGTGTCGACGCGGTGGTGAACAGCGCCGGCGTGATGTCGATGGCCACCATCGACAGCGCGCATCTCGACGCCTTCGACCGCACGCTCGCGGTCAACCTGCGCGGCGCGTTCATCGTGCTGGCCGAGGCCGCGAAGCGGCTGCAGCGCGGCGGCCGGATCATCGCGCTGTCCACCAGCGTGATCGCGCGCTCGTTCCCCGGCTACGGGCCGTACATCGCCAGCAAGGCCGGCGTGGAGGGCCTCGTGCGCGTGCTCGGCAACGAGCTTCGCGGGCGCGGCATCACCGCCAACGCGGTCGCGCCGGGGCCGGTGGCCACCGAGCTGTTCTTCAACGGCAAGAGCGACGAGCAGATCGCGCAGATCAGCAAGCTCGCCCCGCTCGAGCGGCTCGGCGAGCCGGAGGACATCGCCTCGGCCGTGTCGTTCCTGGCCGGCCCCGACGGCGCATGGGTCAACGCGCAGGTGCTGCGCGTGAACGGCGGCTTCGCCTGAACCGCATCCGCAACCGCGACGCGCGTGGCGGCCGGTGCCGCCGCGCTTCGGCCGAGCCATCGGCCTTCACAATCAGGAATCTCGACCATGCCGTTTGCCAACTTCAAGTTCCCCGAGGGGATTCTCGACGCCGCCACCAAGGAGGAGATCATCCATCGCACCACGGCGATGTTCGTCGACTACTTCGGCGAGGGCGTGCGGCCCTATTCGATGGTGCTCGTCGATGAAGTCGCCGACGGCGGCTGGGGCCGCGCCGACGAAACGCTGACGCTCGCCAAGATGGGCCGCGCGCCCGCCGGCGGCGCCTGACGCCGGACGGTTCGCGGCGGCCGGGCGCGGGCTCCCGGCCGTCATGCGCCGCCGCGAACCTTCACGAATCACTGCGAGCCACCGATGCCGGCCTCCTCCGCCACTTCCTGCGCCCAGCCCTATCGCGCGGCCCTCGGCGCCGCGCTGCTGCGCGTCTCGCTCGGCGCGATCCTGCTCACGCACGGCCTGCCGAAGCTGCTGCACACCGCGCACGGCGCGATGGCCGACCCGATGGCCAGCTCGATCCGGCTGATCCGCGACGGCGCCGGACTGCCGTTCGCGCCGCAGCTCGCCACGCTGGTGATGTTGATCGAGACGGCCGGCGCGCTGCTGCTGATGCTCGGGCTCGGCACGCGCGCGGTGGCGCTCGCGATCTGCGCGGAGATGATCGGCATCGCCCGCGTGCTCGGGCCGGCCTGGTCGTGGCTCGAACGCGGCATCGAATATCCGGTGCTGATGGGCTGCGTGGCGCTGTCGATCGCGCTGGCGGGCGCCGGCCCGTGGTCGCTCGATGCCTGGCGGCGGCGCCGCTGAACGGGCCGGTGGCGGCGTTCCCGCGGGTGGCGTCGGGACGAATTCTCGTCGTCCGTGAATTTTGAGATGATATAACGTATCATTTCGACATCCCGTGATGCGCCCGCCCCGTGCCGTCGGTCCGCCCGATGCCGCCGGCGCGCCACACGACGTCCCAACCCGCAAGCGCCCGCCACCCTCATGACGACTCCCGCCCTGCCCAGCGTCCCGCCGAAGCTGCCCGTCACCGTGCTGTCCGGTTTCCTCGGCGCCGGCAAGACCACGCTGCTGAACCACATCCTCAACAACCGCGACGGCCGCCGCGTCGCGGTGATCGTCAACGACATGTCGGAGGTCAACATCGACGCCGCGCTGGTGCGCAACGGCGGCGCCGAACTCTCGCGCACCGACGAGAAGCTCGTCGAGATGAGCAACGGCTGCATCTGCTGCACGCTGCGCGAGGACCTGCTGATCGAGGTGGAACGCCTCGCGCGCGACGGCCGCTTCGACCAGCTCGTGATCGAATCGACCGGCATCTCCGAGCCGCTGCCGGTGGCCGAGACCTTCACGTTCGAGGCCGAGGACGGCCGCAGCCTCGGCGACCTCGCGCGGCTCGACACCATGGTCACGGTGGTCGACGCGTTCAACTTCCTGCGCGACTACAGCTCGTCGGACCGGCTCGCCGCGCGCGGCGAATCGCTCGGCGACGAGGACCACCGCACCGTGGTCGATCTGCTGATCGAGCAGGTGGAGTTCTGCGACGTGATCGTGCTGAACAAGACCGACCTGATCGCGGCCGAGGAACGCGAGCGGCTGATCGCGATACTGACCAGTCTGAATCCCCGTGCGCGGATCGAGATCGCCGAGTTCGGCAAGGTGCCGCTCGCGCGCGTGCTCGACACCGGCCTGTTCGATTTCGACGAGGCCGCGCGCGCGCCGGGCTGGCTCAGGGAACTGCGCGGCGAGCACGTGCCCGAATCCGAGGAATACGGCATCCGCAGCTTCGTCTATCACGCGCGCCGGCCGTTTCATCCGCAGCGCTTCTTTGCGCTGGTCGAAAGCGAATGGCCCGGCGTGGTGCGCTCGAAGGGCTTCTTCTGGCTCGCGAGCCATCCGACGCTGGCCGGCAACTGGTCGCAGGCCGGCGCGTTCGCGCACCACGGCGTGGCCGGCCAGTGGTGGGCCGCGGTGCCGCCCGAGCGCTGGCCCGCCGATCCCGAAGCCGTCGCGCTGATCCGCGGGAAATGGGCCGACGGCGTGGGCGACGCGCGCCAGGAGCTGGTGCTGATCGGTGTCGACATGGACGATGCGGCGCTGCGCGCGCGGCTCGACGCGTGCCTGCTCGGCGATGCCGAAATGGAGGCCGGCCCGGCCGTCTGGACCACCTGGGCGAACCCGTTCCCGGACTGGCCGTGACCGGAGTCGCCGATCCGGTTGGTTCGAATCCCTAAGCAAATCGACGCGAACGGATTCGTCGGACCAGGCGGTTTCATCAGACCAGATCCTTCATACGCGGACCCGCCTCGTGATGCGGGTTTGTCTGCACGCGCGCGCCCTCAAGCCGCGCGTTTTCCGCGCCGATATCGTTAAGGAAGACACAACGTATCGAGGCGCAAAGCATGAAGCTGTCCACCAAACTGTCCGTGCTCGTGATCGCGGCACTCGTAGGGATCGTCCTGATGGCCGCCACCGGCCTCACCATCATGCACGATGCGTTCATCGACAGCCGGCGCGACGAAGTGGTGGTGCTGCTGAAGAAGGTCGAGCATCTCATCGACGGGATACGCGACCGGCAGGCTCGCGGCGAGCTGAGCGCCGCCGACGCGCAAAAGCTCGCGATATCTGCGATCACAGCGTTGAACGTCGACGACCACAGCTACTACTGGGTGAAGAACACGGAGAACCTCAACCTCGTTCACGTGAATCCGGCTTTCGTCGGCAAGCTGATGACCGAGAATCACACCACGAGCGGCATGACCGATACCGAGGCCTATGCGCAGGGGCTCGCGCAATCGCACTATGCGATCGTCGACCTGCTGATCAAGCGCGCGGCCGACAAGCCGCCGGTGCTGAAACTGCAGGGCGTGATGAAGGTGCCCGACTGGAACTGGCTGGTCGGCACCGGCTTCTTCTACGACGACATCGATCGCGTGTTCGACCGGCTCGCCTGGATCATGGCCGGCATCGGCTTCGTGATCGCGCTGGTGGTGTCTGCGATCGCAGTGACGATGGTGCGCAGCGTGCGGCGCACGCTCGGCGGCGAACCCGCGCATGCCACCGCGATCGCCACCGACATCGCGAACGGCAACCTGCACGTCACGTTCGACGCGTCGCGCGCCGCGCCCGGCAGCCTGGTCGCCGCGCTGGCCGGGATGCGCAACCGGCTCGCCGCGATGATCGCCGAGATCCAGTCGGCGAGCCAGGCGATCGCGCACGGCGCCGGCGAGATCGCGCAGGGCAATCTCGATCTCTCGCAGCGCACCGAGCAGCAGGCCGCCTCGCTGCAGGAGACCGCCGCGAGCATGGAACAGATCACCGGCACGGTGCGCCAGAACGCCGACAACGCGCGGCAGGCCAACGGCCTCGTCGACACCGCCAACGACGCGACCTCGCGCGGCGGCGCGGCGGTGCGCGAGGTGGTCGACACCATGTCGCTGATCGCGCAGCAGTCCGAGCGGATCGCCGACATCACCTCGGTGATCGAGGGCATCGCGTTCCAGACCAACATCCTGGCGCTGAACGCGGCCGTGGAGGCGGCGCGCGCCGGCGAGGACGGGCGCGGCTTCGCGGTGGTGGCCTCCGAGGTGCGCTCGCTCGCGCAGCGCAGCGCCTCGGCCGCCAAGGACATCAAGGAGCTGATCCAGGTGTCGGTGAACAAGGTCGGCGACGGCAACCGGCTCGTGCAGGTGGCCGGCGAACGGATGGCCGAGATCGACCGCTCGATCGGCCAGGTGTCGGACATCATCGGCGAGATCTCGGCCGCCTCGGCCGAGCAGGCCACCGGCATCGACCAGGTCGGGCGCGCCGTCACGCAGATGGACGAAGTCACGCAGCAGAACGCGGCGCTCGTCGAGCAGGCGGCGGCCGCGGCGACCTCGCTCGACGAGCAGGCAGGCCGGCTGCGCTCGGCGGTGGCCGTGTTCCGGCTCGCGTGAGCACGGCGATGCGCTGCCTCGTCCTCCGCCGCCGCCCTCAGCCGCGCTCGCGCGTCGTCCACCAGAAGCCGGACGCCGCCGCGCTGATCGCGGCGCCGAGCAGGCACACGCCCGTCCAGCCCGCGCGCGCGTAGGTGGCCGTGGTGGCGATCGCGCCCAGCCCGCTGCCGGCCGCGTAGAACAGCATGTAGGCGCCGATCAGCCGGCTCGGCGCATCGGGCCGCGCGCGGAAGATCAGGCTCTGGTTCGTCACGTGCAGCAACTGCGCGCCGACATCGAGCAGCACGATCCCCGCCAGCAGCGCGCCGAGCGACTGGTGCAGCAGCGCGAGCGGCGCCCAGGCGAGCGTCAGCAGGGCCAGCGCGAGCGCGCTGGTGCGGCCGGCGAAACCGCGGTCGGCCCAGTGCCCGGCCCGCGACGCCGCCAGCGCGCCCGCCGCGCCGGCCAGGCCGAACGCGCCGATCGCCGTATGCGAAAAGCCGAACGGCGGCGCCGACAGCGGCAGCACCAGCGCGCTCCAGAACACGTTCAGCGCCGCGAACATCAGCAGCGCGAGCAGGCCGCGCACGCGCAGCACGCGCTCCTCGCGCAGCAGCGCCAGCATCGACGCGAGCAGTTGAAGATAGCTGCGCTGCGCCACCGGGGCCGTGGCCGGCAGCCGCCGCGCGAGCGGCCAGGCGAGCGCCAGCATCACCAGCGCCGAAGCCGCGTACACGCCACGCCAGCCCACCAGATCGCCGAGCGCGCCCGACACCACGCGCGCCAGCAGCAGCCCGACGAACACCCCGCCCTGCGCCGCGCCCACCACGCGGCCGCGCTCGTCGGGCGCCGCCGCGCTGGCCGCGCAGGCGAGCAGCCCCTGCGTCATGGCCGTGCCGAGCAGGCCCACGCCGAGCATCGCCGCGAGCAGCAGCGGCACCGAGCGCGCGCCGGCCACCGCCGCGAGCGCGGCGACCAGCGCCACGCACTGCGCACCGATCAGGCGGCGCCGGTCGAGGCGGTCGCCAAGCGGCACCAGCAACAGCAGCGCCAGCGCGCAGCCGAGCTGGGTGGCCGTGACCAGCCCGCCGACGGCCGCGCGCGCGATGCCGAAATCGGCCGCGAACGCATCGAGCAGCGGCTGCGCATAGTAGACGTTGGCCACGCTCGCGCCGCTCGCGACCGCGAACAGCGCGACGAGCGCGCGCGGCATGCGGGCGTCATGCGCGGCGGCGGTTTCGCATGGCCGGGCGGCCGGGCACGATGCGGACACATCCATGGCGGGGCTCCATCTAGTTTCAAATGAAAACCAAACGGAGCGTAATCGAACAAGTTTTAATTTGCAACTGAATCTGGCGAAACCATCGAGCCGCCCGCGCGCGTCGCCGGACTCTCAAGCGCGCCCGAGCAGCGCCGGCAGGTTCCCGTCGAAGTAATGCACGCCCGCATGCGTGGTGCGGAACCACGGGCACGCATAGATCGCCCCGCCGAGGTCGCGCCATTTCCGGCAGAACGACAGATCCTCGGACAGCGCGCGGCCGCCCGGTTCGCGCAGGAATTCGAAGTGTTCGTGCAGATGCGTGGCGTGCGGCACGAGATGGCGGTACACCTCCGGCACCTCGACGCGCGTGTCGGGATAGGCCAGCGCGAGCCTCTCGAACACCGCGCGCTCCAGCATCATCAGGCCGGCGCCGCCGGCCGCCACCTCGACCGGCTGCTCGCCCTGCAGGGCACCGTCGCCGATCGCGTAGAGCGTGTGCCGATAGTCGGCCGCGGCCAGCGCCACCTGCTGCGCCGACAGCTCGGGCCGCCGGCGCGCCGTCTCCACCACCGCCTGCCAGTCGAGCTGCTTGGCCGGATAGGGACCGAGCGCGATCTCGGCTTGCAGCGCGTGCATCCGCAGCACGTCGCGCCCCTCGAAGCCGACGTCGGCATCCACGAACAGCAGGTGCGAGAGCGTGGATTCGTCGAGGAAGCGCCGGATCAGCACGTTGCGCTGCTGGTGCAGCAGCGCGGTGCCGCTCACGTAGAAGAATTCGAAGCCGAGCCCGGCCTCGAGGCAGGCGCGCTGCAGCGACAGCAGCCCGGCCACGTAGGGCAGATAACAGCTCGAACCATAGGCGGGGGTCGCGACGAAGATGCCAGGAGTCGGTTTCATGGTGGCCCGGGAGTGGATGGCTTGTTATCCGCCCACTTTCATTGAAAAGCCATGCAAGCGTCAATCGGGTGTCGGGCGGGAGTCACGACCGGCGCGGGCGCCGTCGCGCGCGGACGCCGCAAGGCCGTGGAAAGTCTGTTGATTCGTGCGAATTTCTGAAAAATTTCATCGGATCAAATCGCGATGGTGACCATACTGGCGCGCGACCGGAGAGAGCCGATCGCGCCTTGCCGCCGCGCCGCCTTTCCGCCGAGCCTCGGCGGCCCCGGGGCGGCCTCCGGTTTCACCACCGCCGAGCCAACCAGGACACCCCCCGTCATGACCACCTCCCTCGCCGACAGCCTCGCCATCGCCATCGTGCCCACCGCGCCGATCTATACCGACTACGGTAGCGGCGCCAGCCTCAACGTGGCCATCTACCGCCCGGTCTCGATTCCGGACGGCTGGTACTACCTGGGCGACCTCGCCGTGTCGCTGCCGAGCTCCGTGCCGTATACGTCGCCGGCCGTGGCGAACATCGCGCCCTACGCCGTGATCGTGCAGCCGCTCGACGGCAACGCGATCTGCCCCGTCAACACCGCTTCGGAGGCGCTGTGGACCGATCAGCATTCGGACGGCGCGCAGGACATCGAGATCTGGGCGCCGCAGCCGGCCAAGCAGGGCTACACCGCGCTCGGGCTGTTCGCCTGGGTCGACGAGGGCTACGACGGCAGCCCCGCCGGCAGCTTCTGGTGGAACAAGCTGGCGGCCATCAACAGCGCGTTCATCAAGCCGGGCGAGTTCGGCAGGATGATCTGGAGCGACCAGAACTCGGGCGCGAAAGGCAGCGGCCAGTGGGGGGACATCGCGCTCTGGAGCATCGCGACGAGCCAGCTCGGCCTGATTCCCACCAACACCTTCGTCGCGGCGTCCGACTACAGCTCGCCGCCAGTGGGACTGGTGCCGGCTCCCAGCATTTTGCCGACGCTCTGAGGCGCGAGTCCCGAAGCGGCATCCGGCCGGCATGCGCCATGCATGCCGGCCGTGCCGCACACTCGCGGTCGTGCCTGCCGCGATGCGGTCCGGGCCTGCACGATCGGGCCGCGCTCGCCGGTCATCGCCGGCGTGGCACCGCGATGAGCACCGCACGCTTGCCGCGGCACGGCCCCGACCTGCGCGAACGGACCGCCGCCGACGCGGCGCCGGCATGACCGCAAGCCCCCGCCCTCAGCGGTTCACGGCCGCCTCCGCGCCCGGATTCCCCGCCGCTGCCCCCTGCGCGCTCGCCACCGCGTTCGCCGCGTCCGGCGGCCAGCCGCCGGCCAGCGCCTTGTACAGCGCGACCACGGCCGCCGCGCCGCGCGTGCGGCCGTCGGCGGCCGCGTCCTGCGCGTCGAGCCGCGAGCGCTGCGCATCGAGCACCTCGAAATAGCCGATCGAGCCGGCCGTGAAGCGCGCCCGCGCGATCTGCTCGGCGCGCGCGCTGTCCGCCGCCGCGCGCCCGAGCGCGGCGGCCTCGTCGCGCGTGCGCGCGGCGCGCAGCAGCGCGTTCTCGGTATCCTCCAGCGCGCCGAGCACGGCCTGCTGATACTGCGCCAGTTGCTGCGCGGCCTGCGCGTCGCTCTGCGCGATGCGCGCGCGCACGCGGCCGATGTCGAGGAACGACCAGTCGATGCCGAGCATCGCGAGGTTCTGGTCGCTGCCCTCGCGGAACACGCCGTAGCTGTTGGTCAGGCTGCCGATGAAGCCCGAGAACGTGAAGCGCGGGAACAGGTCGGCGGTGGCCACGCCCACCCGCGCGGTGGCCGCGTGCAGGCGCGCCTCGGCCGCCGCCACGTCGGGGCGCCGGCGCAGCAGCCCGGCCGGCGTGCCGGGATCGATTCCGGCAGGCACCACCGGCAGCGGCGCGGGCGCGTCGAGCCGGGCAATCAGCGCATCGGGCGGCTGGCCGGTCAGCACGGCGAGGCGGTGCTCGTCCACGCCGATCGCCGCCTCGTACACGGCCACCCGCGACGAGGTGGTTTCGTACTGCGCGCGCTGGCGTGCCGCGTCGAACTCGGAGCCGCGCCCGGCCGCGAAGCGCGCATCGATCAGTTGCAGCGTGTCGCGCTGGTTCGCGGCGTTCTCGCGCGCAATGCGCAGCCGCTCCTGCTGGCCGCGCAAGTCGAGGTAGGCAGCGGCCACGTCGCCGGCGATCGCCACCCGCACCGCGCGCAGGTCGGCCGCGCTCGCGGCGGTCTCGGCGCGCTGCGATTCGACGCCGCGCCGCACGCGGCCGAACAGGTCCAGCTCCCAGCTCGCGTTGAGGTTCGCGCCCGAGCTCGGCGTGTCGCGCTCGCTGCGCGGCGCCCCGTATGCCTGGTCCCGGCTGATCAGCTGATGGCCGATCTGCGCGCTGGCGGTGACGGTCGGGAACAGGTCGAAGCGCGCGTTGCGCAGCAGCGCGTTGGCCTCGTCGTAGCGCGCGATCGACGCGCGCAGGTCCGGGTTCGACGCCAGCGCGGCGGCGACCAGCCCGCTCAGCACCGGATCGCCGAAGCCGCGCCAGAACGCGGCGTCGGGCGGATCGACGGCGGCCGGGGCAGCGATGGACGCGTCGGCCTCGGCCGTGGCCGGCGGCATCGGCTTGGCCCGCACCGGCGCGACCGCGGCACCGGAAGCGGTCGAAGCGACCGAAGCGCCGGACGCAGCGGAAGCGGCCGAGGCCCCCGCCACCGGCGCGACGTCGGGCGCCGCCGATTCGCGCCCCGCGTCGGCGCGCGCGAAGCGCGCCGGCAGCGCGGCCGTGGACGGCGGCCGGAAATCGGGGCCGACGGCGCAGGCGGCCGTCACGAGCGCCAGCGCGAGCGGCGCCAGGCGGAACAGCGGCGAAAGCGAGAGTTTTGCGTTCATTGCGCGACCTCCCGAGAGACGGCCGACGCGGCCACGCCGGTACCGCCGGGTTCATGCCAGGCGGCGGGCCGGCGGCTCGCCAGCGTGCGGATCGCGACGTAGAACACCGGCGTGAGGAACAGCCCGAACAGCGTCACGCCGAGCATCCCCGAAAACACCGTGACGCCGGTGGCCGCACGCACCTCGCTGCCGGCCCCCGAGCCGATCAGCAGCGGCACCGAGCCCGCGATGAACGCCACCGAGGTCATCACGATCGGCCGCAGCCGCAGCCGGCACGCCTCGAGCGCGGCGCCGACGATCGAGCGCCCCTGGATCTCCAGCTCGCGCGCGAACTCGACGATCAGGATCGCGTTCTTGCAGGCCAGGCCCATCAGCACCACCAGCCCGACCTGCACGAACACGTTGTTGTCGCCGCCCGAGAGCCACACGCCGAACAGCGCGGCGCACATGCAGACCGGCACGATCAGGATCACCGCGAGCGGCAGCGTCCAGCTCTCGTAGAGCGCGGCGAGCACGAGGAACACCAGCATCACGGCGAGCGGGAATACCACCACCGCCGCGTTGCTCTGCGTGACCTGCTGGTAGCTGAGGTCGGTCCATTCGAGCGTGATGCCGGGCGGCAGCGTTTCCTTGGCGATCGCCTGCAGCTTCGCGATCACCTGCGCCGACGACATCACGTTCGGATCGGCCTCGCCGATCAGGTCGGCGGCCGGATAGCCGTTGTAGCGGATCACCGGATCGGGGCCGAACGTCGGCGTGACGCTGACCATCGAGCCGACCGGCACCATCTCGCCGGCCGCGTTGCGCGTGCGCAGGTTCGCGATGTCCTCGGCGCTCTGGCGGAACGGCGTGTCGGCCTGCGCCATCACGCGGTAGACGCGCCCGAACAGGTTGAAGTCGTTCACGTAGGCCGAGCCCAGATACACCTGCAGCGTGTCGAACAGGTCGGTCAGCGCGACGCCCTGCGCCTTGGCCTTGACGCGATCGACGTTGATCTCCAGCTGCGGGATGTTGGCCTGATAGCTGCTGACCGGGTAATGCATGCCCGGCGTCTGCGCGACCTTCGCCTGGAACGCCGACAGCGCGTTCTGCAGCGCGCCGTAGCCGAGCCCCGCGCGATCCTCCAGATACAGCGAATAGCCCGAGCCGTTGCCGAGGCCCTGGATCGGCGGCGGCATCAGCGCGTAGACGAAGCCGTCCTTGATCGCCGCGAAGCGCCGGTTCAGCTCGGCGCTGATCTGCTCGGCACCGCGCTTGCGCTCGCCGAACGGCTTCAGGATCACGTAGGAGGCGGTCACGTTCGGCGTGGTGGTCTGCTGCAGCGCGTTCAGGCCGGCGAAGCCCTGCACCATCTCCACGCCCTCGGTCTCGTGCGCGATCTGCTGCATGCGCGCGGCCACCGCGCTGGTGCGGGCCAGCGAGGCGCCCTCGGGCAGCTTGGCGCCGGTGTAGAGGTAGAGCTTGTCCTGCAGCGGGATGAAGCCGCCCGGCACGGTGCGAAACAGCAGCGCGGTGGCGCCGAGCAGCACCACGTACACCACGAACACCGCGCCGCGCCGGCCCAGCGAGCGCGCCACCACGCCGTGATAGCGCGTCGAGCTGCGGTCGAAGAAGCGGTTGAACGGCCGGAACAGCCAGCCGAAGCCGCGCTCGATGGCGCGCGCGAGCGCATCCTTCGGCGCGCCGTGCGGCTTCAGCAGCCGGGCCGCGAGCGCCGGCGACAGCGTCAGCGAGTTGATCGCCGAGATCACCGTCGAGATCGCGATGGTCACCGCGAACTGCTTGTAGAACTGCCCGGTCACGCCCGACAGGAACGACATCGGCACGAACACCGCGCACAGCACCAGCGCGATCGCCACGATCGGCCCCGACACCTCCTTCATCGCCTGATGCGCGGCCTCGCGCGGCGAGAGGCCCTGCGCGATGTTGCGCTCGACGTTCTCCACCACCACGATCGCGTCGTCCACCACGATGCCGATCGCGAGCACCAGCCCGAACAGCGTCAGCGTGTTGATCGAGTAGCCGAGCAGGTAGAGCCACGCGAAGGTGCCGATCACCGAGACCGGCACGGCCACCAGCGGAATGATCGAGGCGCGCCAGGTCTGCAGGAACAGGATCACCACCAGCACCACCAGCACCACCGCCTCGATCAACGTGTGCTGCACGGCGCGGATCGAATCGCGCACGAACACGGTCGGATCCCACACGGGCCGATACGCCACGCCGGCGGGGAACCGCTTCGCCAGCTCGCCGAGCTTCGCGTAGACGGCGTCGGCCACCTGCAGCGAGTTCGCGCCCGGCGACAGGAAGATGCCGGTCACGGCCGACGAGGTGTCGTTGAAGAACGAGCGCAGCGTGTAGTTGTCGGCGCCGAGCTCGACGCGCGCGACGTCCGACAGCCGCACCACCTGCCCGTCGGCGCTGCTCTTCAGCACGATCGCGCCGAACTCCTGCGGGCTGCGCAGCCGGCCGCGCACGTTGATCGAGGTGAGGAAGTCGTTGTGCTTCGGCGCCGGCTCCGCGCCGAGCTGGCCGGCCGACACCTGCACGTTCTGCTCGCGCACGGCGGCCATCACGTCGGCCGCGGTGAGCCCGCGCGAGGCGAGCCGGTTCGGGTCGAGCCAGATCCGCATCGCGTAGTCGCCCGAGCCGTTCAGGCTCACGTCGCCGATGCCGGGAATCCGCGACAGCTCGTCCTTCACGTGCAGCGTCAGGTAATTGCGCAGATACAGCGAATCGCGGCTGCCGTCGGGCGAGTAGAGGCTCACGTACATCAGCGGCGTGGGCGACTGCTTCTGGGTGGTCACGCCGTACTGGCGCACCTCGTCGGGCAGCCGCGTGAGCGCCTGGCTCACGCGGTTCTGCACGCGCACGGCGGCGGTGTCGGGGTCCACGTTCGGCTGGAACGTGACGACCACCTGCAGGCTGCCGTCGGAGGCCGCCACCGACTTCATGTACATGATGCCTTCCACGCCGTTGATCGCTTCCTCGAGCGGCTCGGCCACCGATTCGGCGATCTCCTTCGGGTTCGCGCCCGGGTAGTTGGCATGCACCACCACGCTCGGCGGCACCACTTCCGGATACTCGCCCGAGGGCAGCAGCGGGATCGCGATCAACCCGACCGCGAAGAGGATGATCGACAGCACGACCGCGAAGATCGGCCGGTCGATGAAGAATTTGGAAAAGTCCATGGCGGCGCGCTCCTCACTGCACCGTGGCGGGCGACGCGGCGTCGGTACCGGCCGTGGTCAGCGCCGGCGCGGGCACCGCCTTCGGCTTGACCGGCGCGCCCGGGTAGTAGATGCGCTGGGTGCCGTCCACCACCACCTGGTCGCCGGCGGCGAGCCCCTTCTCCACCACGCGTTCGGCACCGATGCGCCGGCCGATCGTCACGTCGCGGCGCAGCGCCTTGTCGCCGGCGCCGAGCACGTACACGTACTTGCGGTCCTGGTCGGTCAGGATCGCCTTGTCGTCCACCAGCAGCGCCGCATGGTCCTCGCCGCTGGTGAGTTGCACGCGCGCGTAGAGACCCGGCGTGAACAGCCGGCTCGGGTTGGCGAGGCGCACGCGCGCGCGGATCGTGCCGGTGGCCGGATCGAGCCGGTTGTCGAGGAAATCGACCGTGCCCGCGTGCGGGAAGCCGGTCTCGTTGGCCAGCTCGACGCGCACCGGGTTCGCGTCGAGCGCGCGGCCGGCCGGGTTGGTGCGCTGCGCCAGGTAGCGCAGGTAGCTCTGCTCGTCGCAATCGAAGTAGACGTAGACGGGATCCTGCGAGACCACCGTGGTCAGCAGCGAATCGTCGGCGCGCGCCAGATTGCCCACCGTCAGCCGCGCGCGGCTCGCGCGGCCGGCGATCGGCGCGCGCACTTGCGTGTAGCCGAGGTTCAGCTTCGCGTCGTCCACGGCGGCCTCGGCCGCGTGCTGGTCGGCGCGCGCCTGCAGGTCGGTGGCCTGCGCCGTGTCGAGTTCCTCCTGCGAGACCGCGTGGGTGGCGATCAGCGTGCGGGCGCGCGCGAGCTGCGTCTGCGCGAGCCGGGCCGCCGCGCGCGCATGTTCGAGCTGCGCGTCGGCGCGCTCCAGGGCGATGCGGTACGGGCGCGGATCGATCACGAACAGCACGGCGCCCTGCGCGACGGTGTCGCCTTCCCGGTAGGCGATCCGCTCCAGGTAGCCGCTCACGCGCGCGCGCAGCTCGGCCGAATCGACGGCCTCCACGCGGCCGTTGAAGGTATCGACGAGCGGCACGGCCCGAGGCGCGAGCCGCGTCACGCCGACTTCCGGCGGCGGCGGCGCGGCATCGCGCTTGTCACCGTGACAGCCGGCCAGCGCGAGCAGCGCGGCCAGCGCCACGACGCCGGCGGCGGCGCGCGGGATGGCCTGGACGGGATGGGAAGGCGGCGTGGAGCGGTTCGGGGCCGGACCGTCGAAGGGCGTGGTGTCGTGCCGTATTTCTTGTTTCGTACCGGAAGCCGTATGCATGTTTTGGTATCCAATCGTGTTGACTCGCCCGTCGCGCTGCGGCGGCGTCGGGGGACGCGTCTCCTGCGCCCGCCCGGCCGCCGCCGGCGACGTGGCCCGTCGAGGCCGCGAGCCGCCGCGCGTGGCCACCGGAAGCCGGCGCCCACGGCCGCGCTCGCGCCGGATCGACGGGCGCGGAGCCCGCCGGTCGCCCGGCGGGTCGCGGGCGTCCGGCGAGCCGGCCCGCAGGGTTCGGAATGGCCTGGGTCGATCTCCGGCCGCGTCGGCCGGCATTCGAAGGGTTGGTTGTCGTTGTGTCGTCAGTCGTTGGTTCGCGGATTGTCTGCGCGCGCCGGGTTCGCGGCGGTCGGCGAGCCGATGCCGGCCCGCCGCGAATCGCTCGTCCCGGTCGCGCGCGCCGCGTCAGCCGGGGATCACCGCGGTGGCCTCGATCTGCACCCTGGCGCCCTCCACCATCAGCGCGGCCACCTGGAACGCGCTCATCGGCGGGAAATGCCCGATCAGCTCGCGGTACGCGCGACCCACCTCCTTCGCGTCGGTGAAGTAAGCCTCGCGGTCCGACACGTACCAGGTCAAGCGCACCAGATGCTCGGGCTTCGCGCCGGCCTCGGCCAGCACCGCCACGATGTTCTTCAGCGCCTGGATCGCCTGGTCCGCGTAACGCTCGCCGACCAGCTTCTCCTGCGCGTCCCAGCCGAGCTGGCCCGAGGTAAACACCAGCCGCCCGCTGGCAGCCACGCCGTTGGCGTAGCCGCGCGGGCGCGCCCACTCGGGCGGTTGCAGGATCTGGATCATGACGCCACCTCCTCGGCCACCGGCAGGTAGCGTTGCAGCGCGTCGCGGATGTCGTCGGGGAACGGCATCGAGGCCACCTTGTCGAGCGAGATCATCACGAACACCTGCTCGCTGCGCAGGCGCACCTCGTCGCCGACGCGGCCCGTGAAGGTGGCCGTGAGCGAACGCTCGCCGAGCCGCGTCACCTCGATGCGCAGCGTCAGCACCTCGCCCTGGCGCGAGGCCCGGACGAACTCGGTCTGCAGCTTGACGATCGGGATGCCGAGGCGCCGCTCGATCAGGCCCGCGAAGTCCACCTTCAGCCCTTCGTTGAAGAAGTCCTCGAGCGCCCAGTTGGTCAGCACCAGGTACTGCGGGAAATAGACGATGCCGGCCGGGTCGCAGTGGGAAAAGCGAATCGGATAGTCTTTTTCGAAGCTTGCCGCGCTCATTGTGGAGTCCTTGCGTGGGGCGGGTCAGGCGACGGCGGCCGCGCTCGCGGCATGCTGCTCGACGACGCGCAGGTAGTTGGCCAGCATGCTGAAGCCGTGCTCGGTCAGCACCGATTCGGGGTGGAACTGCAGGCCGTAGATCGGCAGCTCGCGGTGCTGCATCGCCATGATCTCGCCGGCCGTGCCGTCCTCGTGCGCGATGCGCGCGGTCACCACCAGCTCGGGCGGCAGGTCGTCCACCACCAGCGAGTGGTAGCGGCCGACCTTGAACTGCGCGGGCAGGCCGGCGAACAGCTCGGAGCCGTCGTGGCGCATCGGCGAGGACTTGCCATGGAACACCTCGGCGCGGCGCACCGTGCCGCCGAACGCGGCGGCGATGCACTGGTGGCCGAGGCAGATGCCGAGCAGCGGCAGGCGCCCGGCGAAGTGGCGCAGCGCGGCGATCGAGACGCCGGCCTCGGCGGGCGAGCACGGCCCGGGCGAGACGATCACCGATTGCGGCGCGAGCGCCTCGATCTCCTCGATCGTGATCTGGTCGTTGCGCCTCACCTCGATCTGCGCGCCGAGCGTGCAGAGATACTGGACCACGTTGTAGGTGAACGAATCGTAGTTGTCGATCATCAGATGCATGCCGTTGCCTCCTGTTGCGCCGCGCCGGGGCGCGCCGTTTCCGTTTCGCTCTGGCGTTCCGCCAGCTCGGCCGCCAGCAGCATCATGCGGCTCTTGTCCATGGTTTCCTGCCACTCGCGCTCGGCCACCGAGTCCTTCACCACGCCGGCGCCCGACTGCACGTGCAGCAGGCCGCCCTGCAGCACGCCGGTGCGGATCGTGATGGCCAGCTCGGCCTGGCCGCGCCAGTCGAGATAGCCGACCGCGCCGCCGTAGATGCCGCGCGAATGCGGTTCGAGCTCGGCGATCACCTCCAGCGCGCGCACCTTCGAGGCGCCGCTCAGCGTGCCGGCCGGGAACGTGCTGCGCAGCACGTCGAGCCCGTTGACCTGCCCTGGCAGCTTGCCGGTGACGGTCGAGACGATGTGCATCACGTGCGAGAAGTATTCGACCGTCAGCAGCTCGTCCACCTGCACGCCGCCGGCCACGGCCAGGCGGCCCACGTCGTTGCGCGCGAGATCGACCAGCATCATGTGCTCGGCGATCTCCTTCGGATCGGCGAGCAGTTCCTCCTTCAGGCGCGCGTCCTCGGCGTCGTCCTGCGTGCGGCGGCGCGTGCCGGCCATCGGCCGGCTCGTGACGATGTCGCCGCGCTGCTGCACCAGCATCTCGGGCGAGGCGCCGACGATCGCGCATTCGCCGAGGTTCACCAGGTAGCGGTACGGCGTCTGCGCGAGGTCGCCGAGCGCGCGGTAGAGCGCCGTGGCATCGCAGGCGAGCGGGCGGCTCATGCGCTGCGCGAGCACCACCTGCATCACGTCGCCGGCGGCGATGTAGTCCTTGATGCGATCGACGGCGCCTTCGTAGGCCTCGCGCGCGAAGCCGAACGACAGCCGGCTCGCGTCCACGATGAGGCCTTGGGTGGTGCCGGGCTCGCGCTCGGGCGTCGCGTCGAGCGCCTGCACCTGCGCGACGATCGCCTCCAGCCGCGCCGTGCCGCGTGCGTGGCTGCCGGCCTCGCGCGGATCCTCGTGGACGATGCAGAACAGCTGGCGGCGGCGATGGTCGATCACCACCAGCTCGCGGCTCACCAGCTTCACCACGTCGGGCACCTGCAGGCCCGAGGGCTTGCGCGCCACGCGGCGCAGGCGCGGCTCGATCAGGCGCGTGGTCTCGAAGCCGAAATAGCCGAACAGGCCGCCCGAGAACGGCGGCAGGCCGTCGAAATGCGGCACGCGGAAGCCCTCCTGCAGGCGGCGCAGCGCGGCGAGCGGATCGTCGGTGCGCTGCTCGCTCTCCACGCGGCCGTGGCGCAGATGGCGGATCGCGTCCTCGTCCAGCTCGATGCGCTCGCTGCACGGCAGGCCGATGGTCGAGTAGTGGCGCGTGAACGCCGCGTTCTCCCACTCGCCGGTCTCGAACAGATAGTCGTCGCGCCGGTTCGCGAGCGCGCGATAGAGGTCCAGCGGATCGCGTCGCTCGGGCAGCGGCAGCACCTTCCAGAGCGGGACGAGGTTGAACCCCGCCTCGCCGTACCGCGTAAACTCATCCTGGCTCAACATGTTGGTTTCTCCACTAGATTGATGCCCGTCCCGTCCTGCAGCGCGCGGCTGGCCAGCTGGGCGAGCGCGCGGCGGTTGGGCTTGCCGTTCGGCGTGAGCGGCAGCTGGTCGACCGGCAGCAGCCGGACCGGCCGCTTGTAGCTTTCGAGCCCGCGCAGCACGGCGAGCACGGCCTGCACCGCGTTCTCGTCGTGGGTTCCGAGCAGGCACAGTACCGGGCGGTCCTCGCCGTTCGGCTCGCGGCCCGGCACCACGAAGCAGTCGCCCAGTTGCGGCGCCTGCGCCACCAGCCGCGCCTCGATCTCGGCCGGCACCACCCAGCGCCCGAACACCTTGAAGCGGTCGTCCTCGCGGCCATGGAAATAGAGGAAGCCGTCCGCGTCGCGGCTGAACAGGTCGCCGGTGCGGTACCAGCCGGCGTCGAAGCGCGCCGCGTCGTCCTGCGGGCGCCGCCAGTAGCCGGGCGAGACGGCCGGCGACTTCACGACCAGCACGCCGGTCTCGCCGGGTCGGGCGTCGTGCCCGGCCTCGTCGACGATGCGTGCCTCGCAGCCCGCCAGCAGCCGGCCGAGGCTGCCCGCGCGCAATGAATCGGGGTAGCTGGTCGCGAACACGTGACAGAGTTCGGTCGCGCCGATGCCATCGTGCAGGTCGAAGCCGAAGCGCTCGCGCCAGCGCGCGCCGGTGTTGCCGGCCAGCGGCGCGCCGGCCGAGAACGCCAGCCGCAGCGGCGAATCGTTCGGGCCGAAGCCGTTGTCGAGCAGCATCCGGTACAGGGTCGGCACCGCGAACAGCACCGTGGGCCGGAACCGGCGCAGGTTCGCCTCGACCTGCTCGGCGCTCGGCCAGGCCGCGTCGAGCACGGCGCTCGCGCCGAGATGGAGCGGGAAGAACAGGCTGTTGCCCATGCCGAAGCCGAAGAACGACTTCGGCACCGAATAGAGCACGTCGTCGCCGGTCAGGCGCAGCTGCCCCGTCACGGCGGCGCAGCAGGCCAGCACCGAGGCGGCGCTGTGCGTCACGCCCTTCGAGAGCCCGGTGGTGCCCGACGTGTACTGGATCAGCGCCGGCGCATGGCGCGGACGCGGGACGGCCGCATCCCACTCGTCGGCCGCCGCATCGGCAAGCGACTCGTCGGGCTGCTCGTCGAAGCCGTCGCCGGCCAGCGCCGCGGCGGCCGGCTCGCGCGCCGCCCCGACGCGCCGCGCGAGCAGCGTGCGGTACCAGCCCGCTTCGAGCAGGAACGCCTGCGGGCGCGTGGCGAGGCCGTCGATCGCGGCGCGGATCGTGTCGCCCTGCACCGTCTTGCCGTACACCATCAGCGGCTCGGCATCGCCGAGGATGTGACGCAGCGGCGCCGTATCGAGCTTCGAGCTCACCACCACCGGCAGCGCGCCGACCGCGAGCGAGGCGAAGAAGATCACGGCCAGGTCCGGGCCGTCGTCGAGCGCGATCACGATGCGCTCGCCGGGCGCGACTTCCTGCATCGTCATCCAGGCGGCCTGGCGCCGGACCGCGCGATCGAGTTCGGCATAGCCGAGCGTGAAGTCGGGGCCGACGTAGGCCGGCTTGTCGAGGTGGCGCTTGTTGAACAGCAGCTCGGCGGCCAGATTGACGTCGCTCATGCGCTGCGCTCCAGGTCGTAGCGATCGGCTTCCGCCTCGATCGCTTCGGCGGTCTCGGCGGCCTCGCTCGTCGCGGCACCGGCCTCGACGCGCTCGCCGTGGCCGCGCGGCATGGCGTGCGCGGCCAGCAGCCCGGCCAGATGCGCGGCCAGCGTCAGCGCCTGGTCCGCGTTCAGGCGCGGATCGCAGCTGCTGAGGTAGGCGCGGTCGAGATCGGCCTCGCCCAGCACGCTGGCGCCGCCGATGCACTCGGTCACGTCCAGCCCGGTCAGCTCCAGATGCACGCCCGACGGATGGGTGCCGGCCGCGCGATGCGCCGCGAAGAAGCCGTCGAGCTCGGCGACGATGTCGGCGTAGTGGCGCGTCTTGATGCCGGTGCCGGTCTGCGTGCCGTTGCCGTGCATCGGGTCCGACATCCAGCCCACCTCGCGGCCCTCGCGGCGCACCGTCTCCAGCAGCCCGGCGAGCCGGTCGATCTTGCCGGCGCCCATGCGCGGGATCAGCGTCAGGCGCCCCGCCTCGTTGAGCGGGTTCAGCACGTCGATCAGGCGCAGCAGGTCGTCGTGGCCGATGCCGGGGCCGAGCTTCAGGCCGATCGGGTTGCGCACGCCGCGCAGGAACTCCACATGCGCGCCGTCGAGCTGGCGCGTGCGTTCGCCGATCCAGAGGAAGTGGCCCGAGCAGCAGTACCAGTTGCCGAGCTCGTCGCGCGCCACCATGCTCTGCTCGTAGGGCAGCAGCAGCGCTTCATGGCTGGAGAAATAGGCGCCGCCGGTGCCGAGCAGGCCCGCGTCGTTCAGGCCGCGCAGGTAGTTGAGGCTGCCGGCGGCGCGGAAATAGGCGGTTTCCATGCGGGCCGGGTCGTGGTCGCGCGCCTCGGCGTCGAACGCGACGTCGTTGATGATGTCGCCGCGGTAGCTCGGCAGCGACCGGCCGTTCTGCTGCTCTTCCGGCTTGCTGCGCGGCTTCGCGTACTGGCCGGCGATCCGGCCGATGCGCACGACGGGCAGCCCCGATGCGTCGCGGATCGTCTGCGCCATCCGTTCGAGCAGGCGGTAGTGGCGCTGGATCACGTCCTGCCGGAAATCGGCAAACGTTTCCGCGCAATCGCCGCCTTGCAGCACGAAGCCGCGACCGTGCGCGACGTTGGCCAGCCAGGAGCGCAGGCGGCGGATCTCGCCGATCGCGACGAGCGGCGGGTAGCTGCTGAGGCGCGAGAGCGTAGCCCCGAGCGCTGCGCCGTTCACGTAATGAGGCAACTGCTGTTGCGGCATCGACTGCCAAGTCGTCGGATGCCACGGTTCGCGTAAAGTTGACATCTCAGTCTCGTTCTTAAACCTGTTCCGCTGATCACTGGGCGGCCCTTCGCGAGGAACGGCCGGCCGCTGACTCGTCCGCTGTCCGGCTCAGGCCGGGGCGCCGTCCTCTTGCGTGGCAGTCTCGTAGTGCCGGCATGCCTGCCAGACCGCGTCGAACATCTCGACACGGCGCGCGATCAGCTCGCGGCCCACGCGCACCGCGAACTCGAAGCGCTCCGGCTCGTTGTTGGTGAGATCGCGCATGATGGCCAGCATGGTCAGCGCGTGGTCCTCGTCTTCCTCGATGTGCAGGCGGAAGAACTCGGTGGCTTCCTCGGTGTGGCCGGACTGTTGCAGCGCGAGCAGCACCGGCTGGTAGATCACCGGCACGATCGCCTCGGCGCCGAGGCACATCGCGGCGAGACCCGCCAGTGGATCGCTCGACTTGCAGTGGGCCATCATGGTGTTGCGCAGCTGCAGCGTGGCCGGCAGCGGGTCGTGCTCGGCCGGCACCACGCCCACCACGCGCAGCGTGCGCTGGAACATCTCGGCGTGGGTCATCAGGCCGTCGCCGTCCACGCCCATTTCCTCCTGCAGGTTGTCGAGCAGCGCGAGGATGCTCTCGCTGTCGTCGAGCTGGCCGATCAGCGCGCAGAGGTAGCGCGTGAAGTGGCGCGAGTAGTGGCTGTGCTGGGCCAGGAACGTCTTCAGCGTGTCGGGGCTCGCCTCGCCGTTCGCCAGCGCGAGCAGCAGCGGGTGCTCCACCAGTCGCTGCAGATCCTGCTCCTGCAGCCAGCCTGCCCAGATCTCGCTGACGAGACCGTGGGGCTTTTGCTGCGCGGATTTGCTGCGATCGACTTCCATCAAAATTTCCATACGTGCCTCTGTTGAAGAAATGAACACTGCACTGTTGCCGGCGCGACGCCGCGCGATTGCACGCGAGGCCGCGCCCAATGAAAATCCGGCCGCCGCCTCAGGCCGGACTGAATCTCACCTCGCCGCTGCGCAGCCGCAGCAGCGCGACGCCCGTGCCGGCGCACAGCAGCGGGAACAGAAACATGCCCGGCCAGCCGTAATGGCGCGCGACGATGCCGCCCAGCCATGAGCCGAGCGCGGCGCCGGTGAAGAAGACGGTCATGAACAGGCTGCTCAGGCGCGAGGCCGCGCCGGGATCGAGCCCGAGCACGCGGCCCTGCGAGATCACGTGGACCGAGCGGATGCAGAGGTCGCAGCCGATGAAGAAGACGACGATCATCAGCACGTGCGTGCCGATCGCGAAGCCGGCCAGCGAGACGGCGGCGAGCACGGCGCCGAACAGTGCGATCACGCCGGTCCAGTGCAGGTGCCGCTGCAGCCGGCGCGCGAGCTGCGGCGCACGCAGCGCGACGATCGAGGTGCAGGCCAGCAGCCCGGTCTGCCCCGCGCTCCAGTTCAGCGTGGCGTGCGCGAGCGAGATCACGTTGGCCCAGATGCCGTTGGAGGCGGCGAAGAAGCAGGCGGCCACCAGCGCGAGCCGGCGCAGCTCGGGGTAGCCGCGCCACAGCCCGAGCTGGCGGCGCAGCATCTGGCCGTAGCGCGGCGGCGTGCTCATCGACACCGGGCCGAGCACGCGCGCGAGACCCACCGCCCACAGCAACGTGAGGCCGCCGGCCAGCAGATAGACGTGGCGCCAGCCGATGTGCTCGGCGCCCCAGCCCGACAGCACGCGCGCGCAGAGCAGGCCGCCGAACAGCGCGGACATCATGCCGCCCACCACGCGGTTGCGCTGCTCGGGCGCGAACGCCTTCGCGCAGTAGGCGATCAGCAGCTGGCCGCCGATCGACAGCAGGCCGGCCAGCAGGCACAGCACGGTCAGCACGTCGAGCGAGGGCGCCGCCGATTCGGCCACCACCACCAGGCCGAGCGCGCCGACCACGCCGGGCACGAGGCGCCGCGGCGCGACCAGGTCACCGAGCGGCAGGCCGAGCACGAGGCCGAGGCCGTAGCCGAGCTGGGTGGCCACCGACAGCCGCGACAGCGAGCCGGCCGGCACCTGGAAGCCGGCGGCGATCGCCTCCGTCATCGATTGCTGGTAGACCACGGCGGCCACCGAGAAGCCGGTGGCGAGGCAGAACAGCCACTGCTCGGTCCGCGACAGGGTTTTGCTGGGTTCCATGCGTGTCCATGAAATTGGATGCGGGTCCGGGAAGCGCGCCAGCGCGGCACGCGGGAATGCGGGCGGCAGCACGGCCCGCCCGGTCGAACTCGGTCGAAAACTCAGTCGAACTCGAGCACGAGGTTCGGCGTACTCGGGCGGGCGCGGCAGCCGAGCACGTAGCCTTGGGCCAGCTCGTCGTCATCGAGCGCGTATTGCGCGTCCATTTCCACGGCGCCCTCGATCACGCGGCAGCGGCAGGTCGCGCACACGCCGCCCTTGCACGAGTAGCGCAGGTCGATACCGGCGGCGAGCGCCTCGTCGAGGATGGTGGCGGCCGTGCCGGTCCACGCCACCTGGCGCGTGGCGCCGTCCACGATCAGCGTCATGCGCCGGCCGGCATCGGGCGAGCCGGCCGGCCGATGTGCGACGGCGACCGGCGCGCCGGCGGGCTGGAAGTACTCGCGCTTGATGCGCGGCTTCGCGACGCCGCTGTCCTCCAGCGCGCGGCAGACGTCGTCCATCATCCCGGTCGGGCCGCAGACGAACGCGTGGTCGATCGAGGCGGCCGGCAGCCAGCTGCGCAGCAGGCCCCGCACGCGCTCGTGCGTGAGGCGGCCGTTGCACAGCTCGACTTCCTGCGCCTCGCCGCTGAACACGTAGATCAGCGACAGCCGCGACGCATGGCGATCCTTCAGGTCCGCCAGTTCCTCTCGGAACATCGTCGAGCCGACGTTGCGGTTGCCGTAGACGAGCGTGAAGCGGCTGGCCGGCTCCTCCTGCAGCGTGGTCTTGAGGATCGACAGCATCGGCGTGATGCCGCTGCCGCTCGCGAAGCCCGCGTAATGGCGTGCGCGGCCGGCCGCGAGCGGCACGTAGAAATTGCCCGACGGCGGCATCACCTCGATCTGCTGGCCGGCGCGCAGGTTGGCCTGCGCCCAGCCCGAGAACACCCCGCCCTCCACCTTCTTGATGGCCACCCGCAGCGGCGCGCCCACCGCGTTGCAGAGCGAATAGGCGCGGCGCACGTCCTGGCCGCCGATCGTCGCGCGCAGCGTCAGGTGCTGGCCCTGGCGGTGCGAGAAGCGCGCGGCCAGCGTGTCCGGCACGTCGAACTCCAGCACCGTGGCATCGCGTGTCTCGGGATACACGGCCGCGATCGTCAGCGGAAAGAACTGCGACATGAATGGCTCCTTTTTGCCTTGCCCGTCAGAGGCACTTGAAGTGCTCGAACGGATTCAAACAGTCGTCACAGACATGCATCGACTTGCAGAGCGTGCCGCCGAACTCGCTCGTCATGCGCGTCGCGCACGAACCGCAGTGCGGGCACGGCGGCGCGGGCGGCACGAAGCGCAGCGGCTGCCAGCTCTCGCCCACCGGCAGCGGCGGCGCGATGCCGGCCGCGGCGAGCTTGGCCTTGCCGGCCGGGCTGATCCACTCGGTGGTCCAGGGCGGCGCGAGGCGGTTCTCGATCGTCACGCGATCGATGCCGTGATCGTTGAGCGCGCAACGGATCGCCTCCTCGATCGGCAGCTTCGCCGGGCAGCCGCTGTAGGTGGGCGTCACCACCACGCGCAGCGCGCCGGCCACCCAGCCCACCTCGCGCACGATGCCGAGATCGACCACCGAGATGAACGGCATCTCCGGGTCCGGCACGCGCGCGATCCATTCCCAGATGCGCTCGATGTCGGGGCGCACCTCGCCTTCGTGGAGCGCGCTCACCATTGCGCACCCGGATGCGCGCGCTGCAGGTACTGCATCTCCATCAGCAGCCAGACCAGATGCTCGGAGTGCTCGCCGCGCTTGCCCGACTGCCTGCGCAGCGCGCCCGTGGGCAGCGCGATGCCGGCCTCGTCGAACACGTCCTTCAGGTAGGACTGCCACTTGATCCGCAGATCCGAGAGATTGCAGCCGATGCCGCGCTCCAGCATCGCGCGATCCAGCTCGTCCATCTCGAACAGCTCGCCGGTGTATTCCCAGCAGCCGTCGAGCGCGCGCAGCAGCTTCGCGCGGCTCAGTTCGGTGCCGCCCGCCAGGCGCACGATCCAGTGGCTGCTGCGCCGCAGGTGGTAGGCGTTCTCCTTGGCCGACTTCGCCGCGATCGCCGCGATCTGCGCGTCCTGCGAATGGGCCAGCGCAGCCAGCACCAGCGCGTACCAGCTGTCGAACAGGAACAGCCGCATCTGCAGGTCGGCGAAGTCCTGGTTCGGCTGCTCCACCAGCAGCACGTTGCGGAACTCGTGCGCCTCGCGCAGGAACGCCAGCGCGTCCTCGCCGCGCGCCACCGGGTGCAGGCTGCCGGCGTAGTCGAGCCAGAGCCGCGCCTGGCCCAGGTAGTCGAGCGCGACGTTGGACAGCGCGAGGTCTTCCTCCAGCGTCGGGCCGTGGCCGCACCAGGCGCACAGGCGCTGCGACAGGATCAGGCAGTTGTCGCCGAGGCGCAGCACGTAGTCGGCCAGCCCCATGTCGAATCCGTTGTGGGTCTTCACAGGTTCTGCACTCCTTCCGGTACCTGAAAGAACGTGGCGTGGCGGTACGCCTTGTCCTGGGACGAAGCGAACCACGCGGCCTTGTCGCCCGGATCGCTCGTCACGAGATGCTCGGAGGCCACCAGCCACAGGCTCACGCCCTCGCCACGGCGCGTGTAGACGTCACGCGCGTGCTGCAGCGCCATTGCGGCGTCGGTGGCCTGCACGCTGCCCACATGGCGATGCGCCACGCCGTTCTGGCTGCGCGCGAACACTTCCCAGAGTTTCCAGTCAGCCATGAGCGGCCTCCGTGATGTCCTGGCGAGCCGCGTAGGCGGCGGCCGCCTCGCGCACCCAGGCGCCGTCGTCCCAGGCCTTGTTGCGCGCCTCGATGCGGGCGCGGTTGCAGAGCCCGCCGCCGTTGATCACGCGCTCGAACTCGTCCCAGTCGATCGGTCCGGTCTCGTAGTGGCCGGTGTCGGCGTTGAAGCGCAGCTGCTCGTCGGGCACCTCCAGGCCGAGGTAATGCACCTGCGGCACGGTCTGGTCGATGAATTTCTGGCGCAGCACGTCGTTGGAATAGAGCTTGATGCCCCACTTCATCGAGCGCGCCGAGTGCGGTGAATCCGCATCGGGCGGTCCGAACACCATCAGCGTCGGCCACCACCAGCGGTTCAGCGCGTCCTGCGCCATCTGGCGCTGCGCCGGCGTGCCTTGCGCGAGCTTCATCACCAGGTCGAAGCCCTGCCGGTGGTGAAAGCTCTCCTCCTGGCAGATCCGCACCATCGCGCGCGCATACGGCCCGTAGGAGCAGCGCGACAGCGGCACCTGGTTGACGATCGCGGCGCCGTCGGTCAGCCAGCCGATCATGCCGACGTCGGCCCAGGTCAGCGCCGGGTAGTTGAAGATGTTCAGGTACTTCGCGCGGCCGTCGAGCAGCTGCTGGTAGGCCTCCGCGCGCGAGATGCCGAGCGTCTCCATCGCGCTGTAGAGGTACTGCGCGTGGCCCGCCTCGTCCTGCACCTTGGCGAGCAGGATGCACTTGCGGTGCAGCGTGGGCGCGCGCGAGATCCAGCCGCCCTCGGGCAGCATGCCGACGTATTCCGAGTGCGCGTGCTGCGCCATCTGGCGCATCAGCGTGCGGCGGTAGGCGGCCGGCATGCCGTCCTGCGGCTCGATCTTGCGGCCGTCGTCGATGCGCTGCTGGAACGCGGCTTCGTCGACCGGTTCGGTGTCGAGGATGTCCATCCCGCCTCCTTAGGCCGCGAACACGTGTTCGAGCAGGCTGCGCTCGGCCTCGCGCGGCAGCGCGGACAGGTCGGCCTGGTGGTTCCAGCGCAGCTCGGCGAAGCGGCCGCGGTCGCCGCCGTCGAAGTCGCGCTGCCATGACCAGAAGCCGTCGCGCACGACGCGCTTGAGCACCTTGCCGGTCGAGCCGACCGGCAGCGCGAAGTCCGGCGCGATCACGCCGACGCAGAGCGTGTAGTCGGGCAGCACCGGCTTGCCCTGGAACGGATGGCAGTTCAGCGTGTGATGCAGCAGCTGCTCGACGTCGAGCGTCGCGCCGGCCGCGAGCCGCACCAGCACCAGCACCGCCTCCTCGCGCACCGGGCCGCGCGAGACGCCCGTCACCGACACGTCGAACACTTCGTCGAGCCGCAGCAGGTGCTCCTCCAGCAGCAGCGTGTAGCCGGGCGTGCCGAGCGTGGTGTCGACCACGTCGACGATGCGGTCGAGGTGGACGAACTCGCCGTTGGTCTTGCGCAGGCCCACGTCGCCCGTGAGCCAATAGCCGTTCAGGCGCGTCAGCGCGGTCAGATGCGGCTGGCCGTGGTAGCCGGGCGTGACGGTGGGCGAGCGCACGCCGAAGTAGCCGGGCACGCCGTCGGCCAGCTCGCGGCCGTCCGGCGAAAGGATCACGCAGTGCGCATACGGCGCCGGCGAGCCGACGGTGCGAATGGTGGTCACGTCGTTGGCGCGCGACACCTTGTAGAACTGCGACATGCCGAGTTCGGACGCGCCGAACATGTCGGTGAAGCGCGCCTGCGGCGCGATGCGCAGCAGCTCGCGGATATGCGATTCGTGCGCCGTGTCGCCGGTGTTGTAGAAGCGCTGCACGGTGCCGAGGAATGCGTCCGGCAGGTTCTGTTCGGCCAGCGACGCGTAGGTCTGCGAGAACGCCGTGACGATGGTGGCGCGGAACCCGACGATCGCCTGCGCCACCGCGGCGCCCAACTGCGTGTTCAGCGACAGCGTGGGCAGTTGCAGCAGCGTCCCCGTCATCAGATAACTGATGCCGGCGGCATGGGTGGTCGGCATCGCGGTGGCGAGGCGGTCGTCGTCGCGCTCGACGAAGCCCTGCAGACGCTCGCGCTTGCCGGCGAAGAACTGGTCGTGGCCGAACAGCACCGCCTTCGGGATCCCGGTGGTGCCCGAGCTGTGGCAGATCATGATGGTGTCGTCGCCGTGGCGCTCCACCGGCCACTGGCCGGCCGGCAGCGGCGCCAGCGCGGCGGCCGCGCCTTCGGCGAAGCCGGCGTCGAGCGCCTTCAGGCCGGCCAGCGGCGCCGGCAGCTGCCAGCGCGCGGCCGTCTCGCGGTCGTAGGCGAACACCGTGAAGCGGTTGATCTGCGCATAGGCGACGGCGATGTCGACGCGCAGGTTACCGTTCACCAGCACCGGCACGGCGCCGAGGCTGTTGAGCGTGAGAAAGTGCAGGAACGAGGCGATGCCGTCGCCGAGGTAGAGGCACACATAGGCACCCTGCTGCACGTCGTGATGCGTATACCAGGCGGCCAGTTCCGCCACCACGGTGTGCAGCGTGTCGAGCGAAAAGGACGAATGCGCCTGGCCGGACGGCGAAACGTAAGGCTTTTCCAGAAACAGGAATACCTCGTCCCGGTTCGGATAAGCCTGATGGGCCTTGATGAGGAAATTGCCGGCGCCGAGCGCCTTGTCGTCGAACAGCCTGGCCCACACTTCCTTTTTCGCCTGGACTTCCATTTTTTCCCTCGTGGTTCTTGAGATGTACGAATCAGCGGACTGGTACTGCGATCGGCGTTCGTCCGGACGAACGAAGCCCGCATGGCGCGCGATGCGCACCACGCCCTCCATGTCGACAGGCAGCAAACAGCCGATAAACGGGCGGCGATGGATCGGCCGCCCGCCATGGCCCGATCAGTCGTGACGCATGCCGACCGCGAGCCGCGTCATGGCATTCATCAGCGCGATCGCGAACGTCAGGTCCGAGATCTCGACCGCGCTGAAGTGGCCTTCGAGCGGCCGGTACGACGCGTCGTCGGCGTGCGTCGCGGCCACGTGCGTGAGCGACTCGATCCATTCGAGCGCGGCCTTCTCGCGCGCCGTGAACTGCGAGCTGACGCGCCAGCCGGCCAGTTCGGTCAGGCGGCGGTCGGTTTCATTGCGCTCGCGCAGGCTCTTCGTGTGCTTGTTCAGGCAGAACGAGCAGCCGTTGATCTGCGCGATGCGCAGGTAGACGAGTTCGATCAGCGGTTGCCCGAGCGTGCTGTGTTCGAGGCCGTCCTTGACGTCGCGCAGGCCCTGCAGCAGCCGCGGCGACAGATTCCAGTATTCGAGGCGCAAACCGTTCATGTTCCCTGCCCGTTCAAGTCGTCCGGATTGATCCCGCCATGCGCCGCGCGGCGCATGGTGAATATATAAAGCAGATATTCAATGCGGGTTGGGTGAAAAGCTTTTCCGTTTTTCAAGAATCCATTCACGGAAAATTACTGTTCGCTTTGGAAGCGGCAACGATTGGTACATCACGGAAACTCATTTCGTTTCATCGTTTCGCTTCACGACGGGGGCAAATATACAGCACCACCCGTGATCGTTTCACGGACAAGATGGCACTTATCGAGCATGACAAGAACGGCATCCCGCATTCCTGCTTTTTTTGCCATGTCATGCTCGGGCTTTTGGTAAAAATGATGCCGCGCCGGCGTTCGCGCGCGCGATGGCCATAGCCGTGTGAAACGGCGATGTCGGTGCCGGGCTTCGGGGCCGTGTCCGGCGACACGGCGGTCCCGCCGGTCGCACCGGCCCGGCGGCCATGCCACCGGACCATCCGGAAACCGGTACCGGCCGCGGCTTTTCATCGGATGCACGGGATCCGCCGGATGCGCCAGCGCGATGGATCACGCCGCTGCGTCAGCCGACGTCGTATCTCGATGCGCGCGCAACGTCTTCCCCGGCCCTGCGCCGGCGCGCCGGTGCGATGCGCAATTCGGCGCACCGCCTCCTTTGACGAATTCGGCCATTGCCGAATTCCCGGGATCTGCAATCACGGAAATACCGACCTCATACACGAAACAGGCGAAGCGCAGTCCATGCGTGCGAGCCATATTCATCCCGCGCGGGACAAATATCCATTTCCGTTTCGTCAATTGCGCGCCGATATACCGAAAATCGGGACATCGGCATATTGTGATCGGCATCGCGGCGTTCCCAAGATTAAAATGCCCACCGGTGATTGTTTCCTACATGTTTGACCTCGCACCGCGGGTCCGGCCGGCCCCAGGGATCGAGTGGTCGCGGCGAGGCCTGGCGGCCCCCGTTCGACCCGCGCGTGCCAGGCGTTCTGGAGCATTAAATTGGCGGGACACCAGCACTTGGAACACGGCAGCGAAGACCCGCTGTACCGGCAGATCTACAAACGTTTTCGCCGCGCGATCGCGAACGGCACCTACGCACCCGGCGCGCGCGTGCCGTCGGTGCGCAATCTGGCGAGCGAGTTGCAGATCTCGCGCAGCACCGTCGAACTCGCCTACGACCTGCTGATCGGCGAGGGCTATCTGGTGGCGCGCGGCCAGGCCGGCACCATCGTGTCGCCGTCGCTGGCACCGCAGCAGGTGCGCGATTCGCTGCAGCGCGCCGGCACCGCGCGCCCGGTCGCGCGCGCGCCCGACGCCGCGACGGAATCGCATCCGCCGCCGTTCCAGCTCGGCCTGCCGGCGCTCGACCTGTTCCCGCACAAGCTCTGGGCCACGCTCGTCACGCGGCAGGCGCGCGTGCAGAGCCGGCTGTTCGCCTATCCGAACCCGGCCGGCTACCAGCCGCTGCGCGAGGCGATCTCGGCCTACCTGCACATCTCGCGCGGGCTCGATTGCTCGCCCGAGCAGGTGTTCGTGCTGCCCGGCTACCGCGGCGTGACCGGCCTGCTGTCGCGCACGCTGCTGCGCCCGCTCGACGAGCTCTGGCTCGAGGATCCATGCTTCCCGCCGAGCCGCTACCTGTTCGCCGAGATGGGCGCGCGGATCGTGCCGGTGCCGGTCGACAAGGACGGGCTCAGCGTCGACAAGGGCAAGGAGCTTGCCCCGCATGCGCGCTTCGCGCTCGTCACGCCCGCGCATCAGAGCCCGCTCGGCGTGCCGCTGTCGCTCGCGCGGCGGCTCGAACTGATCACCTGGGCGCAGCAGAACAACGCGTTCATCATCGAGGACGACTACGACAGCGAGTTCCGCTACGACGGCCGCCCGCTGCCCGCGCTCGCCAGCCTCGTCGCGACCGGCAACGTGCTCTACGTGGGCACCTTCAGCAAGGCGCTGAGCCCCGCGCTGCGGCTCGCGTACCTGGTCGTGCCCAAGCCGCTCGTGGCGCGCTTCAACGAGGCCTGCGCGCGCCTGCACGACGGCTGCCCGGTGCTGATCCAGGGCGTGACCGCCGACTTCATCAACGAGGGCTATTTCGCGCGGCACCTGAAGAAGATGCGGGCCGCCTATTCGCAGCGGCGCGAGATGGTGATCGACAGCATGCGCGCGACGTTCGGTGGCCGCATGCAGTACGAGGACATGCCGTGCGGCCTGAACCTGATCGCGAGCCTCGACGACGCCGAGGACGACCGCCTGCTCGCCC
This sequence comes from Burkholderia perseverans, assembly GCF_022870505.1. Lineage (NCBI taxonomy): Bacteria > Pseudomonadati > Pseudomonadota > Betaproteobacteria > Burkholderiales > Burkholderiaceae > Burkholderia > Burkholderia perseverans. The sequence goes on along the minus strand of NZ_CP045093.1, from coordinate 1,627,531 downwards.
AGCGCGCCAAGCGCCGCAACCTCGCGGTGGAGCCGCTTTCGGGGCGCTATATCGAGGCGCCGCCGAAGAAGGGGCTGCTGCTCGGCTTCGCGAACGTGAAGTCGGAGGAGAAGGCGCTCGCGCTCGCGCGCGAACTGAAGGTGGCGATCGAGGCGGACTGAACCGCGGGTTTGACGGACAGGGGGGGCGAAGCGGCGGGCCGGTGCCCGCGCTACTTCTTCGCGCCCTTGCCGAAGAGCGTGCTGAACATCCGGGTCGCCAGGGAGGTCTGCTTGACCGGTGCCGGTATGTGATGTTGCTCTCTCGTCATCCCGAAGACGTCTGCCGTCTCTGGCTTGCCCCTGAGGAAGCCGTCCTCGGGAACGAGTCGGGCACGGTCGGCCTTGAACACGTCCACTTCGCCCGTCGCCGTGGTCGTTTTCGTTCGCATGTCTCGCACCTGTTTCTGCGACACCACGCGGACATCCGCCTTCTCAATGTAGAGCGCGTTGAAGCCGTCGTAAGCCTCGTCGTGGACGTCGCTCGAGTAACCGTTCACGCCGAACCAGCTCGACAGCTTGCCGCGCTCGCTCCAGTTTTTCAGTCGATCGAAGTTGCTCGCCGGGCTCGGGAAATGATGCGCCTTGGCATCGCGGTTCACGTTGTCCGCCGACGCCATGCGCTGGTCCATGATGTTCTCCACGGCGATCGCGCAACCCTGCATCTGGCCCGTGAACACCCAGCGCCCGCTCGCGTTCTTCGTCTTGCTGTAGAGCTCGGTGACGCCTACCCCTTTGGCGTTCGAGTCCAGCTCGGTCTTGTAGGGGAAATAGCCGGACTGCATGGCGGTGCTCTTGGCCTGCGGGTCATCCGGCACATGCATCATGGCAAAGCTGTTGACGATCTCCCCCAGCGCCTTCAGCTTGTTCGTCCGCTTGGTCGACAGGTCGTCTATCGCCTTGTACTGCTTCGCTTTCTCCAGGTATTTCCTGCGATACGCCTGGACGTCCGGCGTCAGGTTGTACACGTTCTCGCGATCGGCATCCGGCATCACATCGAAGAAATGCGTCTTCAGACCGCTATTGGCCAGCACGCGTCCCGCCTCCATCGAGATATTCTTGCGCTGCTCCTGCTCGCTGACCGGTACGGTCGTTTGCGTGCTCCCCTTTTGCCTCAGCGCCTCGATCTTGTGTGGCGGCAGTTTGCGCTGCAGATTCGGATTGGTCTTGATCTCGTAGTTGTCCCTCAGCGCCTTGTCGAAATCCGCCGTCATGGTGTGCTGCTTCAGGAATTCGACATGATTGTCGAGGAATTGCCGGGTGGCCTTATCGCGTTTCGGTTGCATCGATATCGCTCCGTGTGTTGCCGTCGATCCGCGGGCCGTGCCGATCCGCTGCGATCGCATGGCCCGTGCCGCAGGTCGGACATCTGCGTCGTCACTTCCTACACAAACTCCGTGCCAGCGGCGTGCGCGCGTAACTATTTGAATCGACGGGCCACCGGTTCGCGCGCCGGGTCGTTTTTCACCCATGCCGCCGCGCCGCCGCGCCGCCGCTGAGTAGGTCGAGGCCCATGCCGCGCGCCTCGGCGGCGCCGGACGCCAGGTGGGTGGAAACCACGCGCGTCGGGCAGCATCCCACCCTGCGTTGCGCATCCTTCGCCGCGATGCTATAAAGCCGTGTCGGAAAAGGCAGGCTTGGTCTGGTCAGCCCAAGTCCTTTCGGTAACGAAAGCTCTGGTCTTTGGCTTCGCGCACGAGACTCCCACGACGAACCCCGGCGCCATTCCGGCGCCCGGCAACAGGTTCGTCCGGGTCACGCTCGTCGCGAGGAACGCTCCGGTCGATCCACGACACCGGAGCCGTTCATGTCTCACCCTCCTCATTCATCGCACCGCGAATCCGCGCGCGAATCCCGCCGCGCGATCGCTTCCCGTGACGTCATCATCGCCGGCGCCGGCCCGGTCGGCCTGCTGCTGGCCTGCGAACTGCGCCTGCAAGGCCGCTCGGTCCTCGTGCTGGAGCGCGGCGGCACCGCGGATTCGCCGCTCAAGCAGCTGCCGTTCGGCCTGCGCGGCCTGTCGATGCCGAGCCTCGACGCCCTGCACCGGCGCGGCCTGCTCGACGCGCTGGTCGCGCAAATGCAGGCCGGCGACACCCCCGGCCGGACCGCGGCCGCCGCGCACTGGATGCAGCAGTCGCGCCGGCCCGCCGGCCATTTCGCCGGCATCGCGTTTCATCACCACGACGTCGATACCGCGCGCTGGCCGTATCACTTGCCCGGCCCGGGCGGATACAGCCTGCCGGTCACGCTGGCCGCGCTCGACACCGTCCTGACGCGCCGCGCCGCCACGCTCGGCGTCGAGATCCGGCGCGCGGCGGGCGTCGAAGGCGTGACCGCAGCGGATCACGGCGTCACGGTGCACGCCGGCGGCCGGGACTTCCATGGTCGCTGGCTGGTGGGCTGCGACGGCGGGCGCAGCGCGGTCCGCAAGGCGGCCGGTTTCGACTTCGCCGGCACCGACGCCGAATTCACCGGCTATTCGATCGAGGCCGAGCTGACCGATCCGGACGCGCTGCGTCCAGGCCGGCACCACACGCCGGCCGGCATGTACACCTATGCGCGGCCCGGCACGCTCGCGATGGTCGAATTCGACGGCGGTGCCTGCCATCGCACCGCCGCGCTCACGCCCGAGCACGTGCAGGCCGTGCTGCGGCGCGTGTCCGGCACCGGGGTCGGCATCGCGGCGCTGCATCAGGCGACCACCTGGACCGATCGCGCCCGGCAGGCCACGGCCTACCGCCGGGGGCGCGTGCTGCTGGCGGGCGACGCCGCCCATATCCATTCGCCGCTCGGCGGCCAGGGGCTCAATCTCGGTATCGGCGACGCGATGAACCTGGGCTGGAAACTGGCGGCCACGCTGCGCGGCGACGCGCCGGACGATCTGCTCGACAGCTATCACGCGGAACGCCATCCGGCGGGCGCGCGCATCCTCGACTGGTCGCGCGCGCAAGTCGCCCTGATGCGGCCCACCGCGGGCACGCGCGCGCTGGCGGCGATCCTCGGCGAGCTGATCGAAACGCGTGACGGCGCGACTTATTTCGCCGAGCGCGTGTGGGGCGTGTCGCAGCGCTGCGCGCTCGGCGACACGCATCCGCTGGTGGGCCGCGGCATGCCCGATTTCGCGCTGGCCGACGGCACGACGGCCAGCGCGCTGCTGCGTGACGGCCGTGGGCTGCTGCTGGCGTTCGAGGCCGACGCCGCGCTCGATGCGCTCGCGCGCGGCCGGGCCGCACGCGTCCGGCACGTCGTGAGCGAGGCGCGCGATCGGCTCGGCCTGCGTGCGCTGCTGGTGCGCCCGGACGGGATCGTCGCCTGGGCCGCCGATGCCGCCGCGCCCGCGCCGGCCGATGATGCGGGCCGGGCGGCGCACGCCATGGCGCGCTGGTTCGGTGCGCCCGACCCGGTCGACGGGCCGCGCTGACGCGCACCGGCCGGTGCTGCCGGCGAGGCATCGGCGGCCGGCACCCGCCTCTGCCTGTGCACCACCTGCCGGCTCATGCGCCATGCGGATCACTGAGCCACGGAGCCACCCATGCCACGCCGCCATCGAGCGAGGCGCCAGCATGACGCGCTCCCGGTTTCGGTGCGCCGCTCACCGGCACGCGCCACGATCGTCTGGAAAATTCCCGCTTACGTCTGCAGAATAGGCCCGTCGTCGTGGAGCACCACGATGACGCCCGCAGGCGTCCCCGGCGTGGCCGGCAATTTCATGAACAATCGCCGCCGCCAGCCCGAAAGGCGCCGGGCCAACCAGCCGGCCGATGATTTCCCGTTGAAGCGCAGCCCCTCGCGCCGGACGGCGGCCACCCTCGACATGCGTCACGTCTTCCGAAACCACCATGTCCAAGACAACCAGGCGGAGCTTTCTCATGACGACCACCGCACTCGCGGCGAGTACGCTGTTCCCGCTCGCCAGCTTCGCGGCCGGCGAGCGGCGCGACGTGATCATCGACACCGATCCGGGCCAGGACGACACCATCGCGATCCTGTTCGCGCTGGCCGCGCGCGACCGGCTCGACGTGCGCGCGCTGACGGCCGTGGCCGGCAACGTGCCGCTCGACCTGACCTCGCGCAACGCGCGCATCATCCGCGACTGGGCCGGCCGCACGCAGACGCTGCCCGTCTACGCCGGCTGCCCGCGCCCGCTCGTGCGCGACCTCGTGACGGCGGCCAATGTCCACGGCAAGAGCGGCATCGACGGTGTCGTGCTGCCCGAGCCGCTCGCCCCGCTCGCGCCGCAGCACGCGGTGCAATACCTGATCGAGACGCTGCGCGCGGCGCCGAAGCAGAGCCTCACGCTCTGCACGCTCGGCCCGCAGACCAACCTCGCCACCGCGCTGGCCGAGGCGCCGGAGATCCGCGAGGCGCTGCGCGAGATCGTGATGATGGGCGGCGCGTTCTTCGAGCGCGGCAACATCACGCCGGTGGCCGAGTTCAACGTCTACGTCGATCCCGAGGCCACGCGCGCCGTGCTGGCGAGCGGCGTGCCGATCACGGTGGTGCCGCGCGACGTGGCCGTGAAGGCCGCGATCACGCCGGCGCGCATCGCGCCGTTTCGCGCGCTCGGCAACCGCTGCGGGAAGATCGTCGCCGACATCATGACGGCCGAGCTCGCCCATCAGCGCGCCACGGCCGGCGTCGACTGGGCGCCGATGTACGACCCGAGCGCGACCGGCTACCTGATCGAGCCGTCGCTGTTCAAGGGCCGCGCCGTCAACGTCGAGGTCGAGACCGGCAGCGCGCTGACGCTCGGCGAGACCGTGATCGACTGGACCGGGCAGACCGGCCGCAAGCCGAACGCGACCTGGATCACCGAGGTGGACGCGGATGGCTTCTACGCGGCGCTCCATCGGCGCATCGCCAGCCTGCCGTGACGAACGGCGGCGCCGGCGCGTGACCGGCGGCGGCTCAAGCGCCCGGGCGGTTCAACCCCCGACCGGCTCGACCTGCGCGAGCCGCAGCAGATGGGCATGGACGTCGGCGGGCCAGCCGGCGATGCGGCGCCGGAAGCCGGCCGCGTCGTCGGCGAACAGCGCACGCGCCGCTTCCTCGAAGCCCGGCATATCGCCCGCCAGCGCCGCCATGCAGTGATAGGCACGCTCGTGCGCCGCGCGGCGCCGGTCGCGCTCGCCGGACACGCGGCGCGCCTCGTCCACCAGCTTGCGCAGCGCCACCGAGGCGCCGCCCGGCTGCGTGGCCAGCCAGTCCCAGTGGCGCGGCAGCAGCGTGACCTCGCGCGCGACCACGCCGAGCTTCGGCCGGCCCCGGCCGCGCGGCGCCTCGCCGGCGGGCGGCGCGGCGGCGGCAGGTTCGACGGTCATATCGGCGGCATCCAGGGCGGCGGCTTCGGCACCGCTGTCGGCGGCAAAGCGCGCGCGGATCTCGTCGTCGCTGCCGCGCAGGTCGACGTCGATGGTGCGGCCGGTCGCGTTGTCGAACAGCAGCACCGGCCGCGCGTCGGCCGCCCGCGCCGCCCGGCGAATCGCGAGCGCGACCGTCGCGAGATCGCCGGAGGCCAGGTGCGTGGCGCCCTCGAAGCCGGTGTAGCGCGGCAGGGAAACGGTATCGGACATGGTGGCGGCGTGGTTCAGGCGATGAGGGGAAGGCTCCCGGCCGGCCACCGGGAGCGATGAGGGCAAGCCGGGCGCCGGCCGGCGCTCACGACACGGCGGCCGCGTCGTGCGGCAGATGCTCGTCGATGAAGGCGAGCGTCTCGCGCAGCATCTCGTCGGACAGCGCTGCGTCGTCGGTCAGCCGCGCGAGGATCACCGCGCCCACCATCGCCGCCCAGCTGCCGATCGCGGCGCGCCGCGCGGCGCCGGCCTCCGCGCCCTCGATGCCGGCCGCGAGCCGGTCGATCTGCCGCCCGAGGCTGCCGCCCAGCGCCGCGCGCACGTCGGGCGCCTGGCGCGCCGCCTCGGCGCCGAGCGCGGCCACCGGGCAGCCGCCCGCGCAGTCGTCGCGATGCGCGGGCGTCAGGTAGGCGCTCGCGTAGCCGTGGATGTCCAGCGCCGTCGCGACGTCGCGCTTCACCAGCGCCGCGAGCGTCTGCGCGATCAGGTCGTCCTTCGACTTGAAGTAGCCGTAGAAGCCGCCGTGCGTGAGCCCTGCGGCGCTCATCACGTCGGCCACCGTCACCGCGTCGAAGCCGCGCTCGCGAAACAGCCGGCTCGCCACCTCCAGAATTTTCCGCCGATTCTCGGCCACCTGCTCCCGACTGACTCGCATAGGTCCTCCCATTCGATGCTTGACATGATACATGACAGACATCATGATTAAAAACATGACAGCCATCATGAATAAATCGGATGGCGTCGCCCCCCACTTTTGGAGAACCCGCATGTCGAAGCTTCCCGCAGTGTTGATCACCGGCGCGTCCACCGGCATTGGTGCCGTGTATGCAGACCGTTTCGCCCGCCGCGGCCACGATCTCGTGCTCGTCGCGCGCAACCAGGCGCGCCTGACGGCGCTGGCCGAGCGGCTGCGTGCCGAGCACGGCGTGGCCGTGGACATCGTCAACGCCGACCTGACGAAGCACGACGACCTGGTGCGCGTCGAGGCGCGCCTGCGCGACGACGCCGCGATCGGCGTGCTCGTCAACAACGCCGGCACCTCGATCCCGGGCGGCTTCATCGACCAGACGCCGGAAGTGGTCGAGAACCTGATCACGCTGAATACCACGGCGCCCGCGCGGCTCGCGGCGGCCGTCGCGCCGCGCTTCGCGCGCGAGGGCACCGGGGCCATCGTCAACATCAGCTCGGTGGTGGGGTTCGCGCCGGAGCTGGGCCTGTCCGTGTACGGCGCGACCAAGGCGTTCCTGACCTACCTCTCGCAGGGCCTGCGCCTCGAACTCGGGCCGAAGGGCGTGTACGTGCAGGCCGTGCTGCCGGCCGCCACGCGCACCGAGATCTGGGATCACGGCGGCATCGACGTCAACACGCTGCAGGCGGTGATGGAAGTGGACGAACTCGTGGACGCGGCGCTGGCCGGCTACGACCAGCGCGAAGCGGTGACGGTTCCGACGCTGCACGACGATGCGCAATGGCACGCCTACGACAACACGCGCCGCGCGATGCTGCCGAACATCAGCCAGGCGCTGGCGGCGCCGCGCTACAAGCGGGTGGCTTGACGATCCGAAGCGGGAAACGAACACGGCGGGCGCTCCCGAAGGGGGCGCCCGCCGTGTTTCGCGTGGTCGACGACGGGAGCGGACCGGGATCGCCCGCTCAGCGCGCCCCCGGCTCGCGCGCCCGCGCCAGCACGCCGAGGTTGCCCTCGCCGAAGCCGTGATGGCCGCTGCGCTGGACGATCTCGAAGAAGATCTCGCCGGGCCGGCGCTTGACGAAGGTCTGGAAGAACAGCTTCGGCACGCCGTCGGCGATCTCGCCGTCCACCAGGATGCCGCGCCGGCGCAGCCCCTCGACGTCGAGCCGATGCCCCGGCAGCCGCGCGTCGAGCGAATCGTAATAGGCGGCCGGCGGCTCGACGAACTCGACGCCGTTCGCGGCCAGCGCATCGACCGAGGCGACGATGTCGTCGGTGGCGAGCGCGACGTGCTGCACGCCCTCGCCCGGATGATCGGGCAGGTAGTCGTGCATCAGCTGCGTGCGCGGCGTGCCTTCCTCGTAGACCGGAATGCGGATCTCGCCGCACGGCGACACCATCACGCGCGATTCGTCCGACAGGTGCCAGTTCGCGTTCAGTTCGTGGATCTCGCGGAAGTGCAGCAGGTCGCGATAGAACTCGAGCCACTCCGGCATGCGCCCGGCGCCCACCGTCTGCGTCATGTGATCGACGCGCCGCAGCCCGGTGCCCGCGTGCTGCAGGTCGGCCTGGGCGGTGGCCGGGTCGATCGGCCGGAAATCGATGTCGAAGATCGAGATGTCGCCGGTGCCGCCCGACAGGCCGCCGCGCCCGCGCCAGCGATCGACGAAATAGATGTGCGAATCGCCGATGCCCTGGATCGCCGGGATCGCCAGCTCGCCCTGGCCGATCCGCTCGCCCTCGAATGCCCAGGCGCCCAGCTCGAGCGCGCGGTCGAACGCGCGCGGCGCGCTGTCCACGCGAATCCCGATCGCGCACACGCCCATGCCGTATTCCTCCGCGTAGCGCGAGGCGAACGAATCGGGCTCGGCGTTGAGCAGGAAATGCATCTGGCCTTGCCGGTACAGCGTGACCGCCTTGCTGACGTGCCGCGCGATCGCCTTGAAGCCGAGCTGGACGAAGCGGCGCGCCAGCTCGTCGGGCGCGGGCGCCGCGAATTCGACGAATTCGAGCCCCGCGATGCCGAGCGGGTTCGCGTCCGGGGAAATCGGGCACGTCGTCGTCGCCGACGACGCGGGAAAGTGGCTGGACATCCGTGGTCTCCAGAAGCAGACGAAGTTGCGTTGCGAGGCGTCGCGAGCGGCATGCGCGGCCGAAGCCGCCTCAGCCGCGATTTTAACCAGATCGTTCATTCCGGCCCAAGCCCCGCAGCACGCGAGAGCCGGCGGCCGGCCCGGTGGCTAGTCTGGATCGATTCCGGCCGGCCCGGCAATCGGGCATTCCATCGGGCCATTCATCGTACGTCCCCTCGGCCCTCGCGCCTGGGCCCGCCGCCCCACCCCACGCCGCCGGCGCCTAGTGCTAACCCCGAAAACGATCGATGATCGCACGGAATTGAACGATAATCGCGCTCCGGCGTGCAACCGCGCATTGTGGCAACGCGGCCGCGCCCCTATGCTGCGTGCAATTTCCGTCGCGACGACAGCCAGGCGCGGCGGCACGCATCGGCCGGCGGCGCCTCGCGCCGGCCCCGGGATACCAGGAGACACCCATGACACCCGCTTACGATTCACTCGATCAGGCCGGCGCGCAACGCGCGCGCAGCCAGGCCCGCAAGGCGGCGCTCGGCAGTTTCGTCGGCGCCGTGGTCGACTGGTACGACTTCCTGCTGTACGGGATCGTCGCCGCGCTGGTGTTCAACGCCGCGTTCTTTCCGAAGGTCAGCCCCACCATGGGCACGCTCGCCGCGTTCGCCACGTTCGGCGTCGGCTTCCTGTTCCGGCCGCTCGGCGGCGTGGTGTTCGGCCACTACGGCGACCGGCTCGGCCGCAAGCGCATGCTGGTGGTGACGGTGATGATGATGGGCGTGTCGACGGTGGCGATCGGCCTGCTGCCGACCTTCGCCAGCATCGGCTGGTGGGCGCCGGTGCTGCTGGTGCTGCTGCGCGCGCTGCAGGGCTTCGCGGTGGGCGGCGAATGGGGCGGCGCGGCGCTGATGGCCGTGGAAAGCGCCCCGGCCAGGCGCAAGGCGTTCTACAGCAGCGGCGTGCAGGTGGGCTACGGCGTGGGCCTCGTGCTGGCCACCGGCATCGTCTCGCTGCTGAGCCACACGCTCGGCGACGACGCGTTTCGCGCCTGGGCCTGGCGCATCCCGTTCCTGGCCAGCGTGGTACTGGTGCTGATCGGCCTGTGGGTTCGGTCGAGCATGGACGAATCGCAGGAGTTCGTGGAGAAGGTCGAGCACGGCCACCGCAAGCTGAAGATGCCGGTGCTCGAAGCGCTCTCGCGCCATCCGCGCGCGTTCCTCTACATCGTCGCGCTGCGGCTCGCCGAGCTGTTCACGATGTACATCGTCACGGCGTTCGCACTCAGCTATTCCACCGCGAACCTCGGCATGTCGCGCGAGCTGTTCCTGAACATCGGCCTGCTGGTGGGCGCGATCAGCTGCGTGACGATCCCCTGCTTCGCCTGGCTGGCCGACCGCTTCGGCCTGCGCCGCGTCTACATCACCGGCGCGCTGATCGGGCTCGCCTCGGCGGTGCCGTTCTTCGTCGCGCTGGAAGCGCGCGCCACGGTCTGGATCGTGATCTTCGCGGTGATGCTGGCCAACATCGCGCACGACATGGTGGTGAGCGTCCAGCAGCCGCTGTTCACCGAGCTGTTCGGCGCCGAGTACCGCTACAGCGGCGCGGGCGTCGGCTACCAGTTCGCGAGCGTGGTCGGCGGCGGCTTCACGCCGTTCATCGCGGTGGCGCTGGTCAGCGTCGGCGGCGGCTCGTGGCACCTGGTGGCCGGCTACCTCGCGCTCGGCTGCCTGATCTCGGTGCTGGTCGCCGCGCGCATGCGTCCGGCCTGAACGCCGCCGGCGACGGCGGCCGCCGACTCGCCCGTGGGCGCGGCGGCCGGCCCCGCCTTCCGTTCCGATGAAGAAAACCCCTCTCGACAAGCGCGACTGGATCGCCGGCCTCGAAAAAGGCCTGATGATCCTCGAGGCGTTCGACAGCGAACACGCGCGCATGACGCCGACCCAGGCGGCCGCGCGCACCGGCCTCACGCGCACCGCCGCGCGGCGCTACCTGCTCACGCTCGAATCGCTCGGCTACGTCCACACCGACGGCAAGCTCTACGGCCTCACCCCGCGCGTGCTGCGAGTGGGCTGGTCGTACTTCGACTCGGCGCGGCTGCCGCGCATGGTGCAGCCCTATCTGCAGCAGCTCAGCGCGACGCTGAACGAGTCGGCCTACGTCAGCGTGCTCGACGACTGGGAACTGGTGGTGATCGCGCGCAACGGCGTGTCGCGCGTGATGACCACCGGCTTCGTGCTCGGCGCGCGCGTGCCGGCGCCGCTGGCCTCGGCCGGCGTGGTGCTGCTCGCGCACCGCCACGCCGCCGCCGAGGTGGCCGCCTGGCTCGACACCACCGAGCTGCCGCCCTACACGCCGCATACGCTGACCAACAAGACGCGGCTGCAGCAGACCATCGCGCAGGCGCGCGAGGACGGCTACGCGCTGATCGAGCAGCAGCTGCAGGTGGGCGTGCGCGGCATCGCGGTGCCGCTGAAGAACCGCCAGGGCGAGGTGGTGGCCGCGCTCAGCACCAACATGCCGATCGGCGGCGAGGCGCCGGCGGCGGCGCTCGCGCGCGTGCTGCCGCCGCTGCAGGAAACGGCGCTGGCGATGCTGAACGTGCTGTGACGGCGGCGCGGCGCATGCGCGGGCGCAATCCGAGATTGATCGGCACGATCGGTGATCCAGACAGGCGGTTCGACACGCTTCCATATCTTAATGACGAGCCGGTCCGCGTCGATAAATCCAGCGCTAGACTACGCGATGGTGGGGCCATCCGTCAGGGTTCACCCTCGCCACGACGAAGCAGCGTTCCGCAACGTCGATAGCCGCTACCGCACAGGCCGCTCGGGGTAAGGCCAGCGGAATTCAAAAAAATCTCGACCGTCTTCGGCAGTTCTCGTCTCACGAATCATCCACCCAGCCAGATGCGCATCCGTTTCGATGCGGGGTTTCCGGCGCGGTCACGCCCATCGCTACGTCAACACGGCACGGGCTCGAATCCAGGACGAAGCCGCCGTGACAGTCGCACTGGAGAGACCATGTCCAAAACAGCCTGTTTCACCGCCGTCGGCGCACTGCTGATCAACGGCGCTTTCGTGCCACCCGCGTTTTCCCAGGATTCGGCCTGCACCGTGTCGCAGCAAGGTCAGTCGTTCGTCCTGCAAGCGATGGATGCCAAGGGCAAGCCGTTGTCCGACATCGCCGACGGCTACCACCTGTCGGTCACGGTCAACGGCGACGCTTCCGGGCCGGCGGCACCTCACGCCCAAACTGCCCAATCGGTCGACGTACTCGTGGACACCGGCTCGACCGCCCTGGCGGTGCCGGCCTGGAAGATCGGCAATTTCCCCGCCAACCCCGAGAACGATACGTCCGGCGTCGTGATCTCCAATCTGCAGAAATACGGCTATTCCAGCAGCGAGAACAACTACTACGGTTACGTGATCCAGGCTTCGGTGAAGGTACGGGGTGCCGGCAGCCCGTCGTTCGAGGCCAGGGACGTGCAGGTCTTCGCCATCACGAAGACCTGCGGCACGGGTAACGTCTGTACGCCCCTCACGTCGAAGAGCGCCAAGCAGCCGGGCATGATGGGCGTGGGCTTCCAGCCGCCGAAGTTGACGGTCGACGTGGCCGGCGGCCAGCCGCAACCGGCCACGCATACCAACGTGTTCGCGCAGGTTCCCGGCGTGCAGACGCAAGGCTGGATCTTCTCGACGGACGGCCGGATCGTGGTCGGCCTCAACAGCGCGACGGCAGCGAACTTTTCAGGCTGGGCGCCGATGGTCCAGGCAAGCAGCGGCGGGCTGTCGCCCGCGGGCTGTGTCTATGTGACGGAGCCGAACCAATCGAAACCCCGGAAGCTTTGCGGCACCATCCTGGTGGATACCGGCATGACGGCGATGAACATGTGGGTCAACAGCGGCGAGACCGGGCAAGATCCGTTCTGCGCCTCCCCGCCGACGTCTAAGGCCGGCTTCAATGGCGCCCCCCTGTCGGCCTCGTCCACGGTCGCGATCCAGTCGCCGCGCCAGTCGCCGATCCTCGACTATTCGTTCACGGCCGGCGCCGGCAGCAAGACGGGGACGGGGACGCCGACGGGCACCTACTGCTCCAACGTGACGGGACAGACCAATCCCGACGTCGCCCAGAACGCCCACTTCAACATCGGGCGCATGCCGCTCCAGGTCTACAGCCTCGCCCGCAACCAGACCTGCGGCACCTACGCGTTCCTCAAGGGTCCGATCCAGATCCAGAAATAGCGCGTCCGGGCCGGCGCGGCGACACCGGCGCGGTCATGGTCGATCTGCCGCTGCCGCGCGGTGTCGCCGTGGCGACCACGACAGCCGGCCTGCAGCGCCGCGCTGCGCATCAGCCGCTCGGGCCGGCGCTCGGACACCGTGGCGCGGCTCGGCGGCGACGAGTTCGGCGTGATCCTGCCCGGCATCGCCGGCCGCTCCGACGCGCAGCGCCGGAGCGAGCGGATGACGGAGGCGGTGGCCGAGCCGTTCGAGTTCGAAGGCCGGCGGCTCGACCTCGGCGTCAGCGTCGGCATCGCGATCCTGCCCGACGACGGCGTCGAGATGACGGGCCTGATCGACCACGCGGACCAGGCGATGTACGAAACCAAGCGGCGGCGCAAGGCGGGCGGCGCGGAGCACGGCGACAGCCGCTGAAGCGCGGAGGCTGGCCGCCAGGCCCGACAGCGGCCATCGCCCCCGCCCCTCCGCGTCTTTGCCGATGGCAAGCGGCGCCATTGCGCCTAAGATGAGGGCCCGGCCGGCGCGCGCCGCCGTCCGGTTCCGATCTCCGATCCATTCCAGCGCGGCGCGCGAGCGCCGCCTCCGCGGGAGCGAACATGGCCTTTCCGACCAGCGTCAACGACCAGATCACCGACTCCATCAGCGAGGCCAACCTGAAAGTACTCGGCGACGCGCCGGCCATGGCGATGGGCAACCTGTTCGTCGCCACCGCGCAGGCGCTCGCGAACGCGGCCCACAACGCGACCAGCAACCAGCAGCAGAGCAACATTACCGCGCAGGCCGCGACCGTCATGGGCGTGGCCACGCTCTACTCGATCGACACGGCCTCCACCGGCGTCGCGACCACCGACATCCTGAACGCCGCCGGCTACCACCACGGCCACTGAACGCAGCACGCGGAGCCTCCCACACCATGACCGTCATCATCGCCGGCCGCAGCATCGCGCACGCCGACCATCTCACCGAACCCACGCGGCTCGCCCTCTCGTTCGTCGACGGCGGCGCCGACTGGCTGGCCTGGGCCGGCACGACGCACACGGCGCGCTACGAGTACCCCGACGAAACGCGCTTCCTCGACGGCGTGCAGCAGGGCCTGCATGCGTCGCCGTTCGCGCTGCTGCCGCGGCTCGGCCTCCTGCTGAGCCCGGTCAAGCTGCTCACGCTCGACCTCGCCGACGTGCGCACGCTGGCCCGCGCCGAGGCCGGCGACGATTCGGTCGCCGTCGCCGCGCGGGCGCATGCCATCCTCGCCGCGCACCGGATCGTCACGCAGGACGACCTGCGCGCCGGCACCGCGTTCCTCGAGCAGCTCGGCGTGGCCTCGGCACCGCTGTTCCAGGCCATCGGCATGGCCGACGGCCTCGTGCTGGCCGGGCTGCCGGCGCTGACGGCGCCGCCGGAATGGCGGCGCGAGGCGGCCGGCTTCGCGGTGCGCCACGCACGCACGATCCCCGAATACGGCGACCTGTATCGGCTCCATCTGGACCGCGCGGCCCAGCTGGGCGACGGCGCCACGGCCCTCGAGCGCGACGCGGCGGCCGGCGCCGCGCTGGCCGCGCTGCTGCCGGCCCTCTACGGCGCGCTCGACTGCCCGCAGGTGGAGACGCTGATCGGCCCGCCGGCGGTGGCCGCGGTGGTGGCCGGATGGCTCGCGAACGGGCGCCTGCTCGGCTTCCCGCGCCTGTCGCTCGGCGCGCAGCAGATCGTGCGGCACGGCGCCTATCACGGCGAGACGGGCGACGCGGCGCGGCACGTGGTGGACCACTACCTGCGCGCGGCGGCCGGGTTCCTGGCCGGGCATCCGGTCGAGCGCGGCGTGATGGGACAGGACGGCGCGACCTGCGCGTTCCCGATCGAGGGCGCGACGCAGCACGCCGTGCTGCGGCTCGGCCACGACGGCCTGATCTCGCTGGCCGCGTTCGGCCCGCGACCGGTGGCGGCCGGTGTCCGCTGAAGCGCCGCGCGCGGGCACCGCGGCGCGTGTGCCCTCGCCCTTGCCGCCTCGTCACTGCAGCATGAAGGTCTCGTACTCGAGCGTGTCGAGCTTGCGGTCCAGCCAGTAGAGGCTCGCCAGCATCACCACGAACAGCGCGCCGGCGAAGCCGTAGCCGTAGGCGGCCGGGCTCGAGGCCAGCGTCAGCGCGGTCAGCGCCACGTTCAGCAGCACGAAGCCGCCCACCAGCCACAGCACGATGCGCCGCTTGTCGAGGTAGAAGAACACGTTGATCACGCCCATGAACACCACCTGCATGCTGGCGGCGATCACGTCGATGTAGAGCAGCGGCAGGTACAGCGTGGGGATGTGCAGCCAGTGCAGCAGCGTGGGCGCCGCCGCGAACAGCAGCAGCGCGGCCATCGCCTGGATCTTGAGGATCTCCCACACGCCGTCGCGCAGCGCCTCCACCATCGCGCGCTGCATGCGCTCGATGTGCTGCAGCGAGGCGCCGCCGCGCACCGCGTCGTAGAACGCGTCGTAGTACTCGACGAAATCGGTCTCGATGCGCAGCAGGAACACCGCCATGCCCGGGATGATCGCGAGGTAGGCGAGAAACACCGGGATGTCGTAGATGATCGACGCTCGCAGCGGCCCGATCACCGGCTGCCCGGTGCCGGTCGTGTACCAGAACATGAACTTGTCGATCCAGATGCCGAGGTTGTAGAGGAACCCGATCAGCATCAGCGACGGATAGCGGTAGCGCTTCTCGAAGATCTCGAACGAGATGAAGCGATCGCTCTCGAAGTCGCGGTAGATCAGCCCGAGCAGGCCGCACAGCAGCAGCGTCTGGCCCGCCACGAAGCCGGCCAGCAGGCCCGCGAGGCCGAAGCCGTCGAGCGCCAGCGCGGCCACCGTGGTGACCGCGTAGCCGACGAAGAACACCACGATGATCGCCACGTAGCGCTTCATGCCCGACAGGAAGATGGTGGCGATCCAGATGTTGCCCATCACCACGAAGCCGGCCAGCATCAGCAGCCGGTAGGCGGCGGTCTGCCCGCCGAACGCGAACAGCACCACCAGCGCGCCCGCCACGGCCGACACCACCGTCACCACCGCCATCACGGCGTGGAAGTTCGGCAGCACGAGGTCGCGGCGCTTCTCGAACAGGCGGTCCGAGGTGAAGCGCGTGTACCAGAGCTGCAGCGGCCCGGTCAGCACCAGCGACACGGCGATCAGGTAGGTCACCGATACCTGGAACTGCGTGACGGCGCCGTTGGGCTGCACGAACGGCACGCTCAGCACGCCGATCAGCAGGATCCCGACGATCGACAGCACCCACGGCCCGGCGCCGATCAGCCCCGCGTAGGTGTAGGCCTGCATCAGCCCCGTCAGCGTGTTGCGACGGAGCATCTTGCGCAGTTCGAATCCGATTCCGGCCATGGTTCGCCGCTCCCCTCAACGCGTCGTGGAGACGGCCGCGCCGTCCGCGGCCGGCCGGGTTTCGGCGGCCATCAGGCGCCGGTACAGCGTGCGGTACGAATCGATCATCTGGTCCTGCGTGTAGTAGCGCTCGACGCGCGCCACGCCGGCGGCCTGCGCCGCGTGCCAGTTGGCGTCGTCGAACAGGTCGAGGGCGGCCTCGGCCAGCGCGCGCGGGTCGGCGATCTGCACCACGCGCCCGGCCGCGCCGAGCGCGGCGTCCTCGCCGGGCAGCCCTTCGATCAGCTGGCGGCACGAGCCGACGTCGGTGGTCACCGACGGCACGCCGGCCGCGAAGCCTTCCAGCACCACCAGCGGCAGCGCCTCCGAGATCGAGCTGAGCACCAGCAGCCCGCACCTGGGCAGCAGCTCGTCGATCTTCTGGAAGCCGAGGAACTTCACCTTGTCCTTCAGCCCGAGGCTGTCCACCAGCGCGCGGCATTCCTGCGCGTAGGCCAGATCCTCGTCCTCGGGGCCGGCGATCCAGGCCTCGGCGTCGGGCATCCGGCGCAGCACGGTCAGCATCGCGCGGATGAAGGTCTTGATGTCCTTGATCGGCACCACGCGGCCGATCAGGCACAGCGTCTTCGGCACTTCGGCCGCGCGGCGCTCGCGCAGCGGCGCGAGGCGCCCGAGGTTCACGCCGTTCGGGATCGTGCCGGTGCGCGGCGCCGGCGCGCCGTCGAGGATCTGGCGCTGCCGGTTGCCCTCGTAGAGCGCGATGATGTCGTCGGCCGCGTCGTAGCAGGCACGCCCGAGCGCCTGGAAGAAGCGCACCCACAGGTCGCGGAAGTAGCCGACCTGCGAGACGTCGCGCTCGAAGATGCTGCGGTTGTCGCGGATCCACTCGCTCTGGAACAGGTCGATCTTGCGTTCCTTGGTGTAGATGCCGTGCTCGGACACCAGCAGCGGGCGCCCGGTGCGGTAATGCGCGAGCGCGCCGAGGAAGCCCGCGTAGCCGGTGGACACGGTATGCAGCACCTTGCCCGCCGGCAGCCCCTCGGCCACGCGCGCGAGCTGCCAGAGCGGCTTGTGCATGATCCGCACGGTCCAGAAATAGTCGACGAACGACGGATCGGTGCAGCGCGCGCGGTATTGCTCGGTCAGGTAATCCCAGGCTTCCTTCGAATAGAGGAACGCGTCCTCGGCCAGCGCGCCGCCCGGCTTCAGGTCGGCCAGCATCTGCTTGAGCAGCTGCGCGCCCACCGTGCGCAGCGCCGGGTTGCGCATGGTCTCGTGCAGCCTGGCCGAGCGCGCGAACGCGTCGGCGTCGCCGCCCATCTTCTTCACGAGCGGCGGCGGCGCGAAATCGTAGAGATAGTGGTTCTCCAGATGCACCACGTTGTCGGGCAGCACGTAGTGCTGCTTGACGTAGTCCTGCGGGCGGCTGCCGAGGAAGCACAGCGCGAAGCTCTGCTCGGGGAACGCGCGGATCATCTGGTTGACCCAGCTCGACACGCCGCCGCTCACGTAGGGGAACGTCCCTTCGAGCAGCAGCAGCACGTCGGCGGAGGCGGCGCGCGGCAGCGCGGGGGGGATCGGTGTCGACATCAGATCAGTCATCCGCTTGGTCATCGGCATGCGGCGCCGGCACGGCCGCGGCCGGCTGCCAGAATTCGAGCGCGGCGCGCAGCGCGGGCGGCACGCCGCTCGCTTCCATCGCGCCGAGCAGGCTCGCGACGCGCGCGAAATCGCGCCGCCAGTAGGCGGACTCGGCCAGGTACGGCAGCAGGCGGTCGCGCGGGAAGCCGCTGTCGATCGCGCGCTGCAGCAGCGCGTCGGCCGCGTCCAGGTCGCGGCGCAGCAGCGCGAGCCGCCCGCGCAGGCGCCACAGCGCGGCGTCGTCGGGGAGCAGCGCGAGCGCGGCCTCGGCGAAGCGGTCGGCCTGCGCGATCGCGTTGTCGTAGACGTCGCCCGTCACCAGCTGCTGGTAGATCAGTTCGCCGTACAGCTCGGCGAGCACCTTGTTGACGCCGGCGCGTTCGGCCGCCGGCCGCGCGGCGGCGTCGGGAGCGCCGGGCGCGTCCATCGCCTCCAGCGCCGCGCGCTCGGCGGTGATGCGCTGGGTCAGCGCCTTTTCCTTGCTTTCGAGGCTGCCGTAGGCGAGCAGGCGGATGTCGTCGAGCGGATCGGCCAGCATCTCCTGCAGGATCGGCGAGACGGTGCGCACCGGCAGCGACTGCATCGCGAGCAGCGCGGTCATGCGGAAATCGACGCTGGCCTCGGCGTTGCGCAGCTCGGCCTTCAGGCGCGCGCCGCGCCCATACGAGACCGAGCCGATCAGGTACTCGGCGAACTCGGGTTCCTCCACCGTGGTCACCGCCAGGCTCGCGCGGTTGGCCGGCAGCACGCGCGAGAGCGCGAACGCGCCGAGCGTGCAGATCACGCCGCCGAACGGCACCGCGAAGTTCAGGAAACCGAGCAGCACGAGGCCGCGCGCGGTGGCGGGCCGCAGCGCGCGCGGCAGCAGCCGCGCGCTGCCGGCCGTGATCAGCAGCGCGGCCACCGCCAGCAGCGCCAGGCAGATCGCCACCAGCCGCGTGTTGGCGGCCACCGCCGCGGCCGACGCCTCGGCCGCCACCGGCAGGCCGGAGAGCCATTGCGCCGACGGGTCCGGCAGGCTGCGCGCGGTCAGCAGCCACGCATACACCTGCAGCGCCAGGCCGAGCACCACCAGCAGCACGGCCAGCACGGCGCCCGCCGCGTCGCGGCCGCGCGCGGCCGGGGCCGGGGCCGGTGTGCCCGGTGCGCCGGGCTGGCGCGGCTCAGCCGGCGACACCGCAGTGCTCCATCAGCTTGACGAGCGGACGCATCGGCTCCTCGGCCGGCACGTTCATCGAATAGACGGCCACGTGCGCGCCCTCGAAATCGACGCCGAACTGCGCGCGCAGGTTGTCCTCGATCCGCATCAGGTAGCCGTCCACGCCGCTCGTGCCCGACAGCGGCATCAGCGTCAGCACGGCACGGCGGCGCGTGCCGACGATCTCCCATTGCGAGTCGAGCGCGCGGCGCGTGCGCACCACGTGCTCGCAGAGCGCGGCGCCGCGTTCGTCGCTGTCGAACACCAGCGTGACGACGGCCGACAGCACGCCCGAGTCGCGGCGCAGGTGGACGAGGCGCGCGTAGTCGAGCGCGAAGCGGTGCGGGCAGTCGGGAAACGCGGCTAGCATCTCGCGCGTGACCTCGGCGTGGCGCACGCCGTCCGCGTAGAAGTTGCAGAGCACCAGCAGGAACTGCAGGTTGTCGCGCGTGAGCGCGAGGAACGGCATGCGCTCGATCGCCATCACGCCCACCGGCGCGCCCTTCACGTCCAGCAGCGGCACGCAGGCCAGATAGCGGCTGCCGATCGAGGCGGCCGCGTCGCCGCGCGCCTCCACGTGGACCAGCGTGCGCGTCTCGATCGCCTCGCGCACCAGCGGGTCGTTGGCGTCGAGCGGCGCGGCGCCGCCGATCGCGGCGGCGCTCTCGGCGGCCGGCGCGCCGTGCCGCCATGCGTGGACGCTCGCCACTTCGAGCTGCACGGCCTGCGCGGCCGCGTCGAGGAACGCCTGCGCGCCGCGCAGCGCGACGTCGCCCTGCTCGGCCGCCGACGGCGTGGCGTCGAACACCACCGCGCGCAGCCGCGCGAGCGAATCGCGCAGCGTGGCCGGGCGGCTCAGCAGATCCTGTTCGAGCCGCTCGTGCGAGAGCCGCAGCATGAACTGGTTGCGCGTCAGGATCGACAGGCGCTCGGACAGGTAATCGTTGGCGATGCGGTTCTGGCGCAGCCGCGCGATCCAGATGTCGCCGAACTGGCCGGTCAGCAGCGTGAGCAGGAAGCCGCCGAAGAAGAAGCCCATCGGGAACGGCCGCACGAAGGTGGTCTCGCCCACGAAGGTGGCCGCGCCGCCCACCGCGGCGACCGGCACCGGCACGGCCGGATACAGCAGATACCAGGCGGCCAGCACCACGAAGCCGGACACGAGGCCCGATACCGAGCCGTAGCGCAGCGCGATCACCACCGGCGCGAGCCAGATCCAGCCGAAGCCGGCATGGATCAGCAGCGGATCGTCGGCCGCGAACGCGCGGCACAGCGCGATCACCACCAGCGTGAAGACCAGCGTCTCGACCAGCGCGATCACGCGCCGCCGCGGCGAGCGATCCGGCGGCGCGATCAGCGCGCTCCACCATGCGGCCGCGCCGGTGGCGCGCACGGTCCGCGCCTGCGCGCCACGCTTGCCGGGCTCGCCCGACCCCGTTGCCTGCGTATTCATGCCCACCGCCTGATCGATGTCGAAGTCCGCTTCATCGCGCGCACCACCCGGCCGCCACCGCTCAACGGCCGAGCGGCGCGAGCAGCTCGCGCTCGAGCTTCTGGGCCACGCCCGACACCGCGTCGCGGCTCCAGCCGGTGCGGCTGCCGGTGCTGGTCCAGACGATCTTGCCGGTCTGCACGTCGATCACGTCGAAGGTCAGGCCCACGGCCGGCTCGCCGTCCACGCCCACCTTGTAGCGCCACTCGTTGACCGCGCCGGTCAGCGCGTAGTGGATGTTCTGCTGGCGCGCCCAGTTCAGCGCGTTCTGCTGCGCGTCGGGCTTGGCCGGATCGAACAGCGTCTCGTCGTCGCCGCCGCCCGGGTACGGCACCACGTTCTGGTAGCCGTAGGTGCGCAGCAGGCTCTGCGCGATCGAGCCGGCGCGCTGGCCGGCCTGCGGCGTCTCGGTGTGGTTCGCGATCGGCAGGACGGTCCAGGCCTCGCCCTTCGAGGCCGGCACCGCCGCGCTGCGGTCGACCACCGCGCAGCCGCCGAGCGCCGCCGCGGCGAGCGTCGCCGTGCAGACCAGCGCGGCCGCCCGGAAGCGCCGCGATGCGTGGTTCGTGTTCATGCGTTTCTCCTCAGATTGCGTGTGATGCTGCGTGTGCATGGCATGGCGTGTCATGGCGCGTCAGTACAGCCAGCGGTACCGTGCGCCGATTTCCTTCACGGACGTCGAGCTGTTCGACGACGCCCCCTGGTACAGCCCGTAGAGCAGTGCCTGGTCGCCGCCGAACACGCTGCCCGCCAGCCCCATCTCGACCTGGCCGGTCCAGCCCGAACGCGAGTCGCGCACCGGGCCGGCCGAGAACATCGGCCGCCAGCCCTTGGTGTAGGTGTCGGGCAGGTCGTCGCCGAACGAGAACAGCAGCGCGCCCTGCGTGAACGTCTGCGGCATGAACGAGGCGGCCGCGACCGGCGTGCCGGGCGGCAGCAGCGCCGCGAGCCGCGCGCCCGGCGTGCCGTTGCCGTTGCTGTACTGGCCGTGCGTGAACACGGCGCGGATCGTGTAGTCGGGGTAGTCGGCCTTGATCTTGTAGCCGGCGCTGACCTCGATCAGGTGGCCGTCGCCGAGATAGGTGCGGTCCTGGCCGAGGAAGCGCGAGTACTCGTAGCGCCCGCTGCCGAACCAGTGCGGATCGAACTGGTAGCTCAGGCCCACCGAGGCCAGATCCTTCACGCCGCCCACGGTCAGCTGGGTGGTCTCGGTGGCGGTCTGGTTGTAGCCGGCCGCGTAGGTCAGCGTCAGCTTCGAATTCACGCGCGCCTTGCCCTCCACGCGCGCCGTGGTGATGTCGCGCAGCGCCTCGCGGCGGCCCACCGTGACGGTTTCCTCGTCGTACTGGCCCTGGTGCCGGTACATCGCCTCCAGCACGCGGTCCTGCGTCGGGAGGTGCGGCAGCGTGGCCGCGTCGCCCGACTGCTCGCGCTGGCGGTAGCCGAGCCGCACGCTCTGCGACGGTGTGATGCGCGTGCCCACCGAGGCGCTCTGCTCGTTGTAGTGCAGCGAGCCCTGGTTGCTGTAGCGCGTGGACACGTCCACCGACTGCGCGTTCTTCATCGCCGCGTCGCGCAGCTGCTGCTGCATCACGTCGTCGTGCGGCGTGGCGATCAGCGCCTGATAGGCGCTCGACTGCGCGTCGGTCAGGCGGCCGGTCAGCACCTGCGCGTCGACGCGGTTCTGGCGCGGGATCAGGTCCGGCAGCGTGTCGAGCAGCCGGTTCAGCGTGTCTAGGTCGCCCTCGTCGATCGCCAACTGCGCCTCGGCGTATACCGGGCGGCTGTTGCGGTCGATGAACAGCCTGGTCAGCCACGCGTGTTCGAGGTCGGGCTCCTGCTGCGCCTGCGCCCACGACACCGCCGCCTCGCGCGCGATCGCCGAGACCACGCGCTGCTCGCGCCGGATCGCCTCCTGCCTGACGGGCGGCAGCATCGCGAAGTCGCCGAGTTGCGACTGATAGGCGGCGCCCTGCTGCGCGTCGTCGCCGGCCGCGTCGGCGCGCAGCAGCTGGATCAGCACCGCGCGCGACTGGTCGCCGGTGCCGAACTGCGTCGTCAGCGACACGTAGCGGCCGGCCAGATCCTCGCGCTCGGCCTCGGGCAGCGGCGCCGCGTTCGGATCGCGGCGCCGCCGCGCGAGTTCGACCCAGACCGACTTGCGCAGCTGCCACGCGTCGTCGGCGCGGCCGTCGAGTTCGAGCGCGTCGGCGAAGGTCAGGCGCCAGAGCGGGTCCCGGCGGTTCGCGTCGGCCTGCTTGCGCAGATAGTGCAGCGCCTGGCGGCCGTCGCCGAGCCGCAGCGCGGCGGCGATCATCGGCGGCCAGAGCGGCGCGTCGGTTTCGGCGCGGGCCGCGTCGCGGCGCATCGTGTCGCGCAGCTGGGCCTCGGTGCCGCGATCGTTCAGATACCAGAGCCAGGTGACCTGCGCCTCGGTGCTGTCCGGTGCGAGCACGAGCGCGCGCTGCACGTCGCGCGCCACGTCTTCCTGGCGGCCCGCGTCGCGCTCGAACTGTGCGCGCGCCAGCAGGAACGGCGCCGACTGCTCGGCCGCCGCGGTCTGCGCGGGCGTGAGCGAGGCCAGCAGCGGCGCGATCCGGCCGCGCGCATGGGCGCGCTCGTAGTAGTAGATCGCCTGCGTGAGCATGCGCACGTTGCCGGACTGGCGGTAGCCGTATTCGGCCAGCCGCGCCGCGTCGAGCGGCGAGGCGTCGTAGAAGCCGATCATCGATTCGAGATCGTCGCGCGAAGCCTTGCCGCTCGCCAGCAGCTCGCGATAGCCGGCGCCGGTGTCGTGCTGCTGCTGGGTGGTCGAGCCGAGCAGCGCGTAGAAGCGCCAGAAATCCTCGTCGGCCGGCGTCGCGCCGCGCCTGGCCTCGTTCATCGCCGCCAGCGCCGCGTCGAACTGCGTGCGCGTGTAGAGCATCGTCGCGATCTTCAGCGCGTAGCCGGCGTTCGGGCCGTAGTCGCGTTCGAGGTCGCGCCAGGTGGCGAGCGCCAGATCGTCGTCGCCCTTGCGCTCGGCCTCGGTCGCGTAGCGTTCGCGCACCTGCCGGCCGATCGGGCCGTGAAAGCGCGCCTGCAGGAAGCGCAGCGCGCCGTCCGGGTCGGCGTTCGATTCGTAGGCCGTGACGGCCGCGTCCACGCGCTTGATGTCGCCGGGGTTCGCGTCGGCCTGGTGCAGCGTCAGCGCCAGCAGCGCGCGCTGGTCGTTCAGGCCCGGCGCGAGCCGCGCCACCTGCTGCCACGCGCGCGCGTCGCCGCGCGACTGCGCGAGCGCGAGGTAGTTGGCGAGCGCGAGGTCGGGATGATGGTTCCACTCGGCCACCTGCGCGAGCCGCTCGTGCCACGTGTCCGAGCCCGGATCGCGTGCGAGCGCCTGCTGCGCGACGTGCTCGGCGCTCGCCACGTCGCCGGCGGCGAGGAACACGCGGTAGGCCAGCTCGAAATCGGCCGCGCCGGCCTTCTGCTTCGGCGCGTCGGCGGCCGATGCCTGGGCCGGCGCCGGTGCGGCGGCGGGCATGGCCGGCGAGCCCGGTGTGGCGGCCGCGGCGTCGCTGCCCGAGATCGCGCCCGTGGCGACCGTGGTACTCGACGGCACCGGTACGCGGATCAGCCGCGCCGCGTCGCGCGCGGCGGCCGGCGTGCCGGCGCGCGGCGCGGACGAGATCGCCGCGGCAGGCGATATCGACGCGGCCGACGCGTCGCCGCTCGCGGCGATCCGCACGAGCCGCGCCGCGTCGGCGGCGCGCAGGCCCGCGTCGCGCAGCACGGCGCCGGGCCGGGCCGGCGCGCGATGCGGCGGTGCCGGCAGCCAGGCGGCACGCAGCCAGACGCCCTGTGCGTTGCGATGCACGACGAGCCTGTCGTCAGGCGCGATCTGTTCGGCGGCGGCCTCGTCGGCGCCGAGGCGCGCTGCCGGCGGCGTCGGCGCCATCGTCGTCCTGGCGCGAGAATCGATTGCAGCGGCGCCGGCGGCCCGCACCTCGGCGCCCCCACCCGCTTGCCTCGCCGAATCCGCGTCATGCCAGGCCGCGAGCCCGACGCGGGGCGCGCCGTCGATGCGCCCCGCGTCGCCGAGCACCTGCAGCAGCCGCTTCACGTATTGCGCGGCCAGATCGGGCCGCCCCGCCGCGAGCGCGACGTTCGACAGGAAGCGCAGCGTGTCGGGATCGTCGGCGAGGTCGCCGATATGAGCCTGCGCGGCCGCCATCGCGCCCGCCAGGTCGTTGCCCGACTGCAGCGCCTTCACGCCGGACGCGAACGCGTCGCGGCGCGCCGCGCGCGTGGTGGCACGCGCCTGCACCGCGAACCACGCGTCGGCGGCCTCGTGATAGTTCTGGCCGCCGAGCCGCGTGGCCGCCAGTTCGGCCAGCCATGCATCGGCATGCGCCGTGTCGCGCCGGGCCAGCAGCGCGTAGTAGCGGCCCGCCAGCGCGTTGTCGCCGAGCCCGCGCGCCTGGCGCGCCAGTGCCGTCAGCGCCTCGACGTCCCACGGCCGGTCGACCGCGCTCTGCAGCAGCGCGTCGAGCTCGCGGATGCGCGCGGCGCGCGCCGGATCGCCCGGCTTCAGGCCGTACAGCGCGCGCTGCGCGAGCGAGATGCGGATCGCCAGCGCGTTCTGCCGCGCCGCCGGATCGCGCGACGCGTCGAGCCGCGCCAGCATGCGCGTGACGTCGGCGCTGCGGCCGCCCGTCAGATAGGCGCGGGTCAGCTCGGTCTGCACGTCGGCGTCGTCGGGCTCGATGCGCAGCCACGCTTCCAGATAGGCGATCGTCAGGCTGTCGGTGCCGGCCAGCATGCGCGCCTCGAGCTTGCCGCGCGGATACGCGAGCACCAGCAGCGCGCCGATCAGCGAGCCGAGGACGAGAACGGCCGGCAGCGGAAAGAACCGCTGGCGCTCAGAGGTCGCAGGCGACGTCGACATGCAGCCTCGAAGGGTTGGAAGCCACGGGATGGCGGGTCACGCGGCACGCACCGGCGTTCGCGAGGCGGAATTGCGGCGCGACCAGCGAGTGCAGGTCGAACGAGAAGCCGCGCGCGCTGCGCTCGAAGCCGTCGAGCTCGCCGTTCGCGTCGGCCAGGTAAGGTACGCGCGGCGCGCGCGCGGCGTCGATCACGACGAAGCGCGCCTCGCTGCCGGCCAGATGGACATAGGTGCCGCCCGGGCCGGGCGCGTAGCCGGCCACGCCGGTGGCGGTGCGCAGGTCCGGCACCTTGCCCGGCGGCAGCCGCACCGTGCGCAGCCGGCCGGCGTCGCGCACCACCCAGGCGCCGCCGTCGCGCGCCACGCTCATGTCGAGCGAGTCGAGCACCTTGCGCGCGTAGTCCGACGAGAACACCGGCGTGACCGGCTGCGCCAGCACGGTCTTGAAGATCGTCTCGAGCGCCTTCATCGACGCGAGCTTGGTGCCCGAGAACATGTGGTAGTAGATGTCCATCGGCTTGAAGCGGATCGGCGCGTCGGTCATCGCGAAAGTTTCGAGCACGCGCGTGAAGCCGTAGAACGGGCCGTGCCAGAGGTCGGTGTAGAGCTCCTCGTTCTGGTTCGGCGCGAACACCTGGTAGTAGCCGTCCTTCATCACGCCGAGCGGCGCGATCGCGGTCCAGCTCGGGTAGCTCCTGGTGATCACCGTGTCGCCGCCGTTCATGTTCAGCACGCCGGCCTGATAGGCGGCCTTCAGCACCGGCGCCGGCACCTGGCAGTCGCCGCTCCACAGCACCATCCTCACCGGCTTCGCGGCCGGCGCGACGTTGCGGTCGAGGTACGAGATCGAGCCGCCCACCTCGCGGTCGATGCTGAATACGTAGCCGGGAATGTTGATCGACAGGCCGCTCGTGTTGTTGCCGCCGGCGCCCTCGGCCGGCGCGTCGTCGTCGGACACGCCCAGCCCCGTCACGCGCATCCATTGCAGCGGGTGCGTGTAGGTGTGGGTGGCCACCTCGACGTTCGGCAGCTCGAAGATCTTGCGGCCGAGCGTGCGCAGGTGCGCGGCGAACGCGCGGAACGGCCCCTGGTCGCTGACCTCGCCTTCGATCAGCGACACCGTGGTGGGCATGCCCGAGTCGCGCAGCAGCCGGTACAGCGTATCGCCCGAATAGGCCGGCGAGCCGTCGTCGTTTTTCATCGACGGCGTCGAATATTCGGCGCGCGAGGCAAAGCCGTCGCCGTCGATGTGCGACATCAGCAGGCGGCGGCCGTTCTCGGTGGTGGTGTCGGGCACCGGCATCCCGTCCGGCAGGCGCAGCGCCGCGCGCAGGAATTCGAGCGGCTGGGTGACCCAGCGCGCCTGGTTGACGGCGCCGAGCGCATAGACGCCGAACGGCCGCATCACGTAGCCGCCCCACGGCGTGAGCGCGGCGCCGTCGATCTCGAAGGCGCCCGAGCGCAGCCGCAGCAGCGAGCGGCTGTGGGCACCGGCGCGCACCGCCGTGTAGTCGCGCGGATCCGGCACCGGCTTCATCTCGAAGCCCATCATCGCGCGATCGTAGGATTCCACGTCGAGCCGGCCATTGGCGGGCGCGCCGTCCACCATCGTCAGGTCGAGCTTGCGCGCGAGCTGCACGTCGAGCGGCGTGCCGAACGAGGTGAACACCGCGATCGGGATGTGCGCGTCCACCTGCGCCTCGAGCCACGCGCGATAGGCGGCGCCGCGCGGCACGTCGTTGTTGAGCCACAGCACGATGCCCGCGTAGCGGTCCGCGAGCGGGCCGGCCGGCAGGTCGCCGCGCGCGTCCACGTAGTCGACCTGATAGCCGAGATAGTTGAGCGGCATCGCCAGATAGCGCACGCCCGGCGAGACGTTCAGGTCGGTGCGCGGCGGCGGATCCTGCAGCACCAGGATGCGGCGCCGCATCGGCTCGACGGCGCCCACGCCCATCGTCGCGAGCGCGCCGTCGGTCACGAACGGCACCAGCCCGTCGGCGCGAATCCGTTCGATCGCATCGTGCGAGCAGGCGGCGTCGCCCGGCGCGCAATAGTCGATCGAGATCACCGGCAGCGCGTACTGCGAGCGGATCGTGCGCGCCTGCCCCAGCAGCCAGTCGCGATCGGCCTGCGGCACCGCCACGTAGCGCTGCTGCGCCTGGTTCCAGCCGTGGTAGAGCGACTCGAACGCGACCGCGTAGACCTGATCGTGGACCTGCGGCAGGATCTCGAAGCCGCGGTTCAGGATCAGCTTCGCCTGCGGGTAGCGCGCGCGGATCGCGCGGATCACGGCCACGAGGCCGGCCTGCTGGCGCGCGCGTGCCTCGTCGGTGGTGGCGGCGAGCTGGTAGGAATCGAGCGTGTCGAGAAAGAAGCCGCGATAGCCCTTCTCCCACAGCGGCCGGATCACGTGATCGACGAAGAACGCCGGCCACTCGGGCTGGCTCTGGTCGATCACGCGCGAGGCCCACGCCGCGTTGCTGCCGGCGAACCAGGCCTTCGGGATCTGCGGATAATAGCTGCGCGACGGCAGCACCTCGCCGACGCTCGCGTAGGCGAACCAGGTGGTGTGCGGCAGCGGATGCGCGAGCGGATCGAAGCCGCTGTCGGGCTCGACCACGGCTGCATCGTAGGCGGACAGCAGTTCGACGGGAGGATGCGCGCCGTAGTAGAGCGCGAACGAAGGCTGGGCGGCATGGCCGGCCGGCGCCTGCGGTGTCGCTTGCGGTGTGGGTTGGGTGGCCTGCTGCGCCGGGGCCGCCGGCGTGGCCGGTGCGATGTCGCCGTCGGCCAGCGCGGCCGGCGCGCTCGCCAGCGCCATGGCAGCCGCCGCCATCAGCGTGCCGATCGCCTTCGCCGCCGCGCCGGCGCGGCGCCGGATCGCGGCCGATGCCCGTGAGGCGGCATCAGGTGCCGAAGCTGCTCGTAACGATTCGCGGAAATCGGCAAGGCGTCGGCGTGTTGTCATCGATTTTCATGGCGACGATGGGAAAACGACGAAGTCGTGGATCGCACGATCCGACCGTCTTTTTTGGATACGGCGATTCTAGCCAAAGAATCCAGGCACGGATATCCATCGACCGGCAAACGTTACAGTCGGGACACAATCGCGTGCCGCGATTGCCAACCTGGGCGAAACGTGTAAAGGCACGCCCGGCGCGGTGTTTCACTCGATGCTCGCGGTTTGGCGCGTCATGGTCGGCAGTGTGCCGACGCAGTGGAATTTGCGTTGTCGTTTCAATGATTCGCATCGAATCGTTTCAATGAATGATCAAAAGGCTGGCGATTCGGACGGTAAAAAATATCGGCCGCTCACGCGGCGAGGCGGCAGATTTGACCGGTCTCGCAGAGCGTTGAAGACAAGGCGGGGCAGCGGACGCAGCGAGCAGGTCTTGTGCCCACCTCGATCGTTGCGCGCGCATCGATGTCGGGACGGCGGGAAGGCATCCTGCGGGACGGATGGGGGCACGGCGGTGGGCGGCAGGATCAGGGCGGCTACCGGCTGCATCTGGACCGGACGGGTGCATCCGGGCCGGGCGGGGGGGGCTGCCCCGGGGCGATTGACGCGCCCGCCAACGGGGCTGCGCCGCCTCCGCCGCGTACCCACCGCGAGCGCGGCAGGCACGCGGCGGGCTCGATCAGGGCGCGCTGGCGGTGTCGAGCGTGCGCACGTCGTCGGCGTCGAGCTTCAGTTGCAGCGCGGCGCCGAGCGTCTTCAACTGGTCGAGCGAGGTGGCGCTCGCGATCGGTGCCGTCACGCTCGGCCGCGCGATCTGCCAGGCCAGCGCGACCGAGGCCGGCGTGGAGCCGTGCTTGTCGGCCACCTTGTCGAGCGCGTCGACGATGCGCCAGCCGCGCGCATTCAGGTATTTCTCCACGCGCGAGCCGCGCTTGCTCCTGGCGAGGTCGTCGCTCGAACGATACTTGCCGCTCAGGAAGCCGCTCGCGAGCGCGAAATAGGTGATCACGCCGAGCTTCAGGTCGCGCGCCACGGGCTCGAGGTCCTGCTCGTAGTCGGCGCGGTCGTACAGGTTGTATTCCGGCTGGATCACCCGATAGGCGGGCAGCCCGTCGCGCCGGCTGATCGCGTCCGCCTCGCGCAGCCGCGCGCCGCTGTAGTTCGACGCGCCGATGATGCGCACCTTGCCCGCCTCGATCAGCGTCTGGTACGCGGCCAGCGTTTCCTCCAGCGGCGCCGAATCGGCGAAGTCGCGATGCGAGAAATACAGGTCGATGTAATCGGTCTGCAGGCGGCGCAGCGAATCGTCCACCGCCTTCAGGATGTTCTCGCGCGACAGGCCCGGGCGCGCCTCGAGCATGCCGACCTTGGTGGCGATCACCACGCGCTCGCGCTTGCCCGAGCGCTTGAGCCACTTGCCGAGGATCGTCTCCGACTCGCCGCCCTGATTGCCTGGCACCCAGGCCGAATAGACGTCGGCCGTGTCGATGAAGTTGATGCCGGTGTCCTCCAGCGCGTCGAGCAGCGAGAACGAGGTGGCCTCGTCGGCCGTCCAGCCGAACACGTTGCCGCCGAACACGAGCGGCGAGACCCGGATATCCGAATTGCCCAACGAACGATCTGCCATCTGCGAATCCTCCACGAAGACGATGCGGTGAAGCCGCGGCGCGAGCGCGCGCGGCGAGTCCGGAGAATCTACCGCAGAACGCCGATCACGGCAGCGAGGCGCCCGCTTACGTGAAACTGACTACGGTGAAGGTGAGTACATCGCTGTAGTCGCCGCTCTTCTGGCCCGGCGACACCTCAGTGTGGAAAACCGATGTGAAACACGTTCTGCCGGAGGCGTTCAGAACGATGGGGAGTCTCACCCGGTTCGGCAGATTGATATCGTAGCTGCCGGCGTTCAGCGTCACGGTGTACGGTATGACCTGAGTGGGGTCGGCCAGCGCCTTCAGCCGGTACTGGTAGTTGATCACGCCGTTCTGGCTTTCGGCATCGACCACCACGGCGGCACCGTTACCGGTCGATCCCGAATACCAGAAACAGAGTTGGTCCGCCGCAGCCGTGAAACGCTTTTCCCCGTGGCCTGTCGGCAATTCGCCAAGATCCCAGTCCGGGGCGGACATCAGTATCGTGAGAGGCGGCTTCGGCGGGTTAACCGGATCGACGACTTCGCACCCGCCTCCGTCGGAACCCGGGTACAGGTAGGCGGCTCCGGTTTGCTCTAAATAGAACGTGTATACGCTCTCAAAGAGATCGGCCCCCACGTTGCCGGCCTCGACAGTTAATCCCTGCCACCCTCCGCTTTTGAAAGTGATGGTCACATTTGCAGAAAAGGCCGCGGCGTTAATCCAGGAGTGGTTTGATCCGCCAAGAAAGGAACCCAGAAGCCCGCCGACGGCCTGCGTATTATCCCATCTTTGATCGTAGCCGACTCCGTCCAATTCGACATTCGCACTCAACGCCCAAGGAACTATTTTAGCGTGCCCATCGCTACCGTAGCCCCATGCCATCACGCCTCTCGTTATGAAGCTCGGACTGAAGCCCAAGCCTTTTTTTGCTTCATTATAATTAATGGTCAGAGATGCCGTGATCGTGCCATTTCCATTATCAGCCCACCTGCAGTTACCGTAACTGCTGACCACCGGAAGCGCCGCTTGCGAAGCCGCCGGCTCGCAAAAAAAAGCGGCCATCAAAATCACGATCCAGGCCACCATGTTCATGGTCATTGCCGATATTCCCCCGCGTCGATCCGGGGAAGAAATAATCTGAAAAAACGAATGGAACGATAACCGCATTGAGCCGCCTCGACAGAGTGCCGCGACGCACCTGCCGCAGCGTGAGTTTTCAGTGGATTCCTTTCCCCTTGACTCGCGATTGTCTTGAGAAAAATCAAGCGCGCACCGTATGCATGGACCCGCGACCTGCGTTTCATTCAACCAATCACGCGAAATCTACGCGCGCGATAGTCTCAAAACAATCAAATTTCTACGAAATGCTTTCGCATCGCCCCGGCATGGAGCGCGAGCGGGTGGGCGCGTGCGCGGCCCTGGCCCGCCGCGTCATTGCTGGCGCCAGTACACGCTGCCGCCGTCGGCGGTGGGCACGAGCTTGGTGTGGTTGACGTGCGTGAGCGCGAGCGGCGCCCGCACCCAGTCGTACTCGAGGACGAACTGCTGCGCGTGCAGCGTCGCGACCAGGTCGGCAAGGCTGATGCGCGCCGGCGCGTAGCCGCGCAGGATGAAGTACTGCATCTGCCAGACCTGCGCCCAGGCCCAGTTGTCGTGCCAGCCGAAATCGCGCTCGGACCACACCGAGACGTGCGCCTCCGACAGCACGTTGTCCACCGAGTTCTGGATCGCCGCCTCCGGCAGCACGATCACCGTGTAGGCCGAGCGGTAGGTGAGGAAGTTGAGCAGGTCGAGGCCGGCCGACTTCGGCAGATGCTCGATGCAGTCGCCGATGATGGTCAGGTCGAACATCTCGTCGGTCATGGTGGCCGGGAGGTCGGCCGCGCTCATCAGGTGCAGCGGCGCGTAGAGCGCGTCGAGCCCGTACTTGCCGACGTAGGACGGCTCGATCTCCACGCCTTCGAGCCGCGCCGCCGGCAGCGCCGCGCGCACCATGTGGCCGTACTTGCCGGCGCCGCAGCCGATGTCGAGCACGCGCGCGGGCGCGACGGCGGCGAGCAGCGCGGTCGTCACCTCGTCGAAAGAGCCGGCGGAAAACGGCATGGGATGTCTCCTTGAAGGGCGCGGCAATGTTGCCGCGCGGGCTCGGGCTCATGACGGGCGGGGCCGCCGCGGCCGACCTGAGCGAAGCGGCGGCCGGCGGCCGGCCGTCGATGGCCTGCAAACCTGCAAACCCGCGCCGAGCATAGCGCCCGCCTCGTCCATGCGGCAAGCGCCGCGCCTGCCGTCCGGCGCGGCCGCGAACGGCAGCGCGCCAGCCTGTTCGATCCCCGATCGATCCCCTACAATGCGCCGACCGACGTCCCGCCGCCCCGATCGCCCTCCGATGCCCCGCTCTCCCGAGTTCCCCGCCGCCCGCTCCGCGCTGGCATCCGCGGCTTGCGCCCTGCCCGCCGCGCTTCTCGTGCCCCTCGTGCCCCTCGCGCCCGCCGCGCCCGCCGCGCCCGCCGCGTTCGCGACCTGCCGCGCGCGGGCGGCTCGCCCACGCGCGCGCTCGCGCGCCGCCGCCCGATGACGCGCCGCGCCGGGCCGCCCTCGCCGGCCGCTCCCGTCACGCGCTACGAGGCGCTCGCGCGGGCACTGGCCGACGAGATCCGTTCCGGCAACGTCGCGGTCGGCGCGAAGCTGCCGTCGCTGCGCCAGATCATCGCGCAGCACGGCGTGAGCCAGTCCACCGTGTTTCGCGCCTACTACCTGCTGGAGGAGTGGGGCTTGATCCGCGCGCAGGAGCGCTCGGGCTACTACGTCGCGCCCGGCGCGCGCGTGGTGGCCGCCGCGCGGGCCGACGATGCCCCGGCGCCGCCGCATGCCGCCTCGACCAGGGTGGACATCAGCGAACTCGTGTTCTCGGTACTCGACGCCGCCCGGCGCCCCGACATCGCTCCGCTCGGCTCCGCGTTCCCGTCGCCGGAACTGTTCCCGCTGCCGCGCCTGGCGAAATCGCTGGCCACCGCCGCGCGCGAGCTCGACCCGTGGAGCACCGTGGTGGACCTGCCGCCCGGCAACGAGGCGCTGCGCCGCCAGATCGCGCTGCGCTACCTCGGGCTCGGGATCGCGCAGCCGCACGACGAGATCGTGGTGACCAACGGCGCGCTCGAGGCGCTGAACCTGTGCCTGATGGCCGTGACGCGCCCCGGCGACGTGGTGGCCGTGGAGGCACCCGGCTTCTACGGCGCGCTGCAGGCGATCGAGCGGCTCGACCTGCGCGCCGTGGAGATTCCCGTCGATCCCGTGGACGGCCTCGATCTCGATGCGCTCGGCGATGCGCTGCAGCGGCACCCCGTGCGCGCCTGCTGGTTCATGACGAATTTCCAGAATCCCACCGGCGCGCTGCTCGCCGACGAGAAGAAGCGCGCGCTGGTGGACCTGCTCGCGCGGCATCAGGTGCCGCTGATCGAGGACGACGTCTACGGCGAGCTGCATTTCGATGCACGGGCGCCGCTGCCCGCGCGCGCCTTCGACCGCCACGGGCTCGTGATGCACTGCAGTTCGTTCTCGAAGACGCTCGCGCCCGGCTACCGGATCGGCTGGGCCGCGGCGGGCCGTTTCGCCGCGCGCGTGCAGCGCCTGAAGCTGATGACCACGATCGCCGCCAGCATTCCCGTGCAGGCCGGGCTGGCCGACTACCTCGAACACGGCGGCTACGACCGCCACCTGCGCCGGCTGCGCGGCGCGCTGGCGGCGCAGCTCGACGCGCTGGCGCGCGCGATCGCGCGCTGGCTGCCGCGCGACGTGCGCTGGACGCGGCCGCGCGGCGGCTACTTCGTCTGGATCGCGCTGCCCGACGAGATCGACGCGATGGCGCTGCATGCGCGCGCGCTCGCCCGCGGCGTGGGGATCGCGCCGGGGCCGATCTTCTCGGCCTCGCATGCGTTCGCGAACTGCGTGCGGCTCAACTTCGGGCACCCGTGGTCGGAGGACATCGAGCAGGCGATCCGCACGCTGGGCGAGTTGCTCGCGGACCCGGCGGTGCGGCGGCACGGGAGCGGACTGCCGGCCTGAGGCGCGATGCGGGCGGGAGGCCGCCGGTGCGCCGGCCGCGCGATTGCTCGATTGCCTGGCGCCGCCGCGCGCGGGCTTCCGGCATCATGAGGCCCTGACCAACCCGCACGCCCTTCCGAGGAGTTCGCAACGTGAGCGACCACGCCCCCGATACCTTCCGACGCCTGGCCCCCGATGCGCTGCGCGAATTCGTGGCAGCCGTCTACCGATCGAAGGGCGCGACGCCCGACGACGCCTTCGTCGCCGCCGACGCGATGGTGCAGGCCGACCTGTGGGGGCATCAGTCGCACGGCGTGCTGCGGCTCGGCTGGTACTACGCGCGGCTGTGCTCGGGCGCGATGCGCGCGCAGGCCGGCCCGAGCTTTCCCGTCGACGCCGGCGCGATCGCCGTGATGGACGGCGCCGACGGCATCGGTCCGGCGGTGGCGAAGCGCGCCGCGCTCGACGCGATCCGCCGCGCGAAGGCACACGGCATCGGCGCCGTGTCGGTGCGCAACTCGAACCACTTCGGCACCTGCATGTACTTCACGCGGATGGCCGCCGAACAGGACTGCATCATGCTCTGCACCACCAACGGCGGCCCGAACATGGCGCCGTGGGGCGGCCTGAAGAAGCTGATCGGCACCAACCCGTGGTCGGTGGCGGTGCCGGCCGGCCGCTACGCGCCGCTCATCATGGACGTGGCGAACTCGGGCGTGGCGCGCGGCAAGATCTTCCTCGCGCAGACGCGCCACGAGCCGATCCCGACCGGCTGGGCCGTCGACGCGAAGGGGCGCCCGACCACCGATCCCGAGGAAGCGCTCAAGGGCTTCATCCTGCCGATGGCGGGCCACAAGGGCTACGCGATCGGCGCGATCGTCGACGTGCTGTCGGGCGTGCTGTCCGGCAGCGGCTTTCTGGACGAAGTCCATGGCCCCTATGATCCCGTCAATCGCAGCCGGGCCGGGCACCTGATGATCGCGCTGAACGTGGCGGCGTTTCAGCCGGTCGAGGCGTTCCATGCGCGCATGGAGCGTTATATCGAAACGCTGAAGGCGGTGCCGCTTGCCGAGGGCGTGGATGAGGTGTTCTATCCGGGCGAGAAGGAAGCGCGCGCGCACGAGAAGCAGGCCGCCGAAGGCATCCTGCTGCCGCTCGATACGGTGGCCGGGCTGGATCGGGTTGCGGCCGAGGCGGGGGTGGCGTTGGTGGCGCGGGATTGAGTGGGCGCGGTCGCGCGCGGCCGGGCCCGCTCATCGGAGGGAGCCGGCAGCCGCGGAATGCCGGTCGAGCATGGCCCGTGATGACGCGACTTCATGCAACCGCCAGATCGTCAGGACTTCGATGATTCGAAACACGCGTGTTTCGACGGGGCGGGTTCAGCAGTGCTTCCTTTGCCGGATTCATTCTCCGAGCACGGAGCGGGCGAATCAGAGTGCCTTGATGTCGCTCGCATGGAGCCCTTTGGGACCCATCTTCGTCTCGAAGCTCACGCGCTGGCCTTCGATCAGGGTGCGAAAGCCGTCGCCGCGAATTTCGGAAAAGTGCGCGAAGAGATCGTTCTTGCTGTTGTCCGGCGCGATGAAGCCGAATCCTTTGCTGTCGTCGAACCACGTAACGATACCGGTGTCCATGAGAATCCTTTGAAGAGTAGACGTACAGAGCCGCGCGCCCTGTTCGAGCACGGAAAAGAATCAAGGAGGGAGAGGACAACGAATACCGCGGCGTAGCGGTCAGTGATGAGCAGCAATCGCGCTTCTTGTCGATTCAACGGCGGACCTTACGCGTTGTGGCCGCATCGGTCAAACGATTTCGCTCGCGGTATCGGTTCGTCACGCCTGGGAATCGCCCTTCGACGCGCGGGGGCAGGACGCTGAGGCGCGTGCCTGCTCGCGCGAGTACCAGCGCGGCAAAGGCCCTGGCCGATCCGAATATAAATTGCGCGCGGCGCGGTTTCTCGCCGAACAAGCGGAGTATGATGGACCACGCCTCGGGATCATGTCGTTCGTGGTGCGTCTGCGCTTCGATGCCCCTCATCCCCGCCCCCCAGTCGATCTTTCGTCGTCCTCTCATCTACTGCCAGCCGTGCCAGGCGCGGGCAGTCCGTCACGATTCACCACTTCCGCCCGCGCGGCTCGCCAGGAGGCGAACATGAGCATGCACCTGTACCGCGGCTTCGAGATCTATCCGTTGATTTACCCACACGCAAAACCGGTGGCAGGCTCGGGCCGCAACTACGACGACGGCTTCGATGCCGCCGTCAGGATCTGCCTGCGCGGCCCCGAGCTGACCTGCAGCGACACCTTCAAACTGAACGAGGCAACGCCGTTCCTGACCTCCGGCGCCGCGCGTCGCGCTTCGCTCGAATTCGCGCAAGGCATGATCGATCGGCACGACGGCGAGAACTGGATGCCTTCATAACTCAACCAGGTAGCTATGACCAAAATCGTCCTGAAGATAGATGAACCTGTCGAGGTCGCGCTCCGTCGATTTCGCCGTGAAATCCAGAAAAGCGGCCTGATTCAGGAGGTGCGCGACCGCGGCTCCTACGAGAAGCCCACCACGCAGCGCAAACGCAAGCTCGCCAGCGCGGTATCGAGGCAGCGTGCCCGGCTCAGACGCGCGATGCCGCCACCGAAGCTGTATTGAGGAACACGACATGGAAGTCAGACAAGTCACCGGCCGAACCTACTTCGCGTTGACGCGCTGCGAGGTCGACTTTAATCCTGCTCTCGACCGGATCACCTTGCTGCCGACCTACTACGCGTTCGGCTGCGAATATGCCAACCGGGGATTCATGCTCGACCGCAACGACGCATTCGCGTTGATTGCCGCCATCGAAAAAGCCCTGAGTGTCGACGGCGGCCCCGCGGCCCCCCCGTCGCGCTCATGATCCTCCGCGGCAACGTCCGTCGACATGAACACCGCCACCCGCCCGCTGAATCGCGACGATCTCCTGCGCCTGCTGCGCGAAGCCTGCGTTTCAGCGGCGGAGATGGAGCGCCGTTTGCGGCGCCTCCTGATTCATGAGCCGCCCGCCGCGCCAAGCCGGAAACTGGAAACCCTGCTTGCCGAGACGATCGAGCAACAGGGCCTGCTGCGCGCAGCCGTGAGCCGGATCGAGGACACGCCGATCCCGGCGATGCACGGCTCGCCCGACACCGCGACGGCGCCGATATCCACCGGTTCCGGAGCCGGCGAGACCCAGGATGCTCGCGCGCTGCTCCAGTTGCGCGAGGACATGCTGCGCGAGGCCGAGCTTTACGCCAGGCTGATCGAGACAGCGGAATCCACCGG
The DNA here is from genome assembly GCF_022870505.1 of Burkholderia perseverans. Lineage (NCBI taxonomy): Bacteria > Pseudomonadati > Pseudomonadota > Betaproteobacteria > Burkholderiales > Burkholderiaceae > Burkholderia > Burkholderia perseverans. The sequence goes on along the minus strand of NZ_CP045093.1, from coordinate 1,590,336 downwards.
GTTCTTCGAAACCAAGTTCGTGTGCGAGGGCATTCTGTCCCGGAAGTCGGCAACGTTCGAATGGCTGGGAACGCAGCCATCGCCGGCGGCAACACGACAGCAGGCAGACCGATGAGCTCGATATGGACTACCACCCGGCCGGCAAGCCGGCAATCGTGAAGTACGTCACCCTGCTCTACTTTCTCGTCGTTGCCCAGTTGGCCGCGAGACGTCAACTCGATTCGTGGCTTCCTGTTGCGCAACTGGTGGCCCTGCTGCATGGCTGGATCGACGAACACCGGATGAAGTGCGACTGGCGAGACCGGATCTGGCTCGGCAAGGCCTCGCTCGAGGTAGCCCGGTCCGTGCATGCCGCTTATGGCCCGGCGTTCATCGTTCCATTCCTGTCCCCGTTGGTCGAATCGAAAAAGATGGCGGGCGATGCGCGTGAAAAGCAGACCATACTCAGGAACGCCTGCCATCACTATCTGACCCGCAGACTCTAGCGCACCGGAGCCGCTCTCCGGTCGGCCGCCATAACGGCGCAAACAGTTCGGTTACCTAACCTGTTCGCACCGCCCCCGAGACGGCCGCCGGCCATCGCGCCGCCTGGACGCTGACCGGGCATCGCGGGTCGGAGAAACAGAGAGTCAATCGACCGGACCGAGCAACACGTCGATTGCGGCCTGTCCTGCTATTTCGGCTACGAGATAGGCCCAGCGCTCCGTAAAAGGGCCGTTGCGCAAGGGAACACGGTCTCCCCGCGCGCCGAGCACTTCGAGGTTCGTCGCGCCCTTTATCTGAAACGTCACGTCAAACATGTCCTTGTCGGCTGCCGGGAACAACTCGACCCGAATCTCGAAGCCGCGGTATGCGATTACGCGGTGCATGAAAGCCTCCTTTCTGTTGCTGGACTCTGCCATGATGCAGCATTCGTGTCTTCCCGAGCGAGTACGACGCGGGCGAGGGCCGCGAGGCGGCGTGTAGCGTTCAGGGAAAGGCGAGAGCATGGCGAAGCTGGCAGCGACCGTATCGGACATGCCCGTCATCGTGCTGTCCGGACCGGCGCGGCCCGCCATGGCGTCGCGGCACTTCCGGAATGAACGTGAGAGCCCGCCGCACGCGCGATGAAACGCCGGGGTCCCTGAACGCTCGATCACGCGAAGCGTGCGGGGAAATGACGGCAGCGGCTTGTTCTTCATGGCGATCATCATGCTTCGCGGCGGTACGCGTGCGCTGCGTCCGCGGGCTTCGATGCGATCCCGGCCTTGACCGGCCGGGCTGCCTTCGTCACCCTGTTCACGATTGCGCCTGGCTGGCGCGGAACCCCGGGAATGGAGGACGACATGACCGAGAAGCAGGCGCCCACGATCGTCAACCTGCATACGGCGCCGGAGATCGCGGCCGATGCCCCCGCCGCCTGGACGCACTTCCACCGCGACCTGACGCCCGCGATGCGGGACGCGGGGCCGGGGCGCTTCGGGATGGGCCGCCTCGGCATGAACGCCATGCGGGTGCCGCCGGGCCACTGCGCGTGCCCGGCCCATACGCACCTGATGGCCGACGAGATCTTCGTCGTGCTGGAGGGACAAGGGCTGTTCCGCTACGGCGATCGCGTCTACCAGATTCGCCCGGGGGACTGCATTTCCTGTCCGGCCGACACGGGTATCGCGCATCAGATCGCCAACCCGGCGACGCCGGGCGGCACGGATCTGGTCTATCTCGCGATCGGCGCCGCGCCGCCGGCGGAAATCTGCACCTATCCGGACAGCGGCGCGCTTGTTGTCGATGCGTTCGGGCGCCATGGGTTCCTGCGCGAGGCCGATTACTACGAAGGGCAGCCGGTACCCACGCCGCTGCTCCGGCGTGGCGCGTGACGCGGCTGGCCGGCCGGGGCGCGGGCTGGGCCGCCGGTGGCGCAGCGGGCGCGTGCTCGCGCGCCGCGGGTCCGGCGCACGCCCGGCCGCGTGCGACGATCCGTTTGCCGCGGGCGCCTGCCGCGTACGGACGCGGCGGGAATCGCCCCGTCACGGCTGCGCCAGGCTGCGTTCCAGTGCCGATGGTTCGACCGGTTTCACGAGGTGTTCGTCGAACCCGGCCTCGCGCGCCGTCCGCACGTCGTCGGTCTGCCCGTAACCGGTGACGGCCACGAGACGCGTGCCGGCGAGCTGCGGCATTGCCCGAAGCGCCCGGGCCAGTTCGTAGCCGCTCATGCCGGGCAGCCCGATGTCGAGCAGCGCGACCTGAGGACGAAACGTTTCGGCGCGACGAATCGCGTCCTCGGCGCTGTAGGCGACCTCCACCGTGTGGCCCTGGAGCCCGAGCAACGTCGACAGCGAATCCGCCGCGTCGGCGTTGTCGTCCACGATCAGCACGCGCCTCGCGCTCGTCCGCGTTTGCGCCTGGTGCGATTGCAACGCCGCCGGTTGCGCGATGCGCGGCAGCCGGATTTCAAACGTGGAGCCGTTTCCGAGCCCCTCGCTATGCGCGCCGATCGTGCCGCCGTGCATGGCGACAAGCCGCTTCACGATCGCCAGCCCCACACCCAGTCCGCCCAGCGCGCGATCGAGCGTCCTCTCGCTCTGGACGAAAAGATCGAAGACGTGAGGCAGCAGCTCGGCGCTGATACCGGCGCCATTGTCGGCCACCCCGATGACGGCGACCGAACCCTCCGAAGCTGTCCAGACCCGGATGGCGCCCCCCGGGTCCGTATATTTCACGGCGTTCGCCAGGATGTTGCCGACGCATTGCACGAGCCGGGCCATGTCGCCTTCGACCCACAGGCGCTCATGGTGTCCCGCCGTCTCGATGGAAAGATGATGTCGTCGCTCCCGAAGCCGCGGCGCGATCGTTTCGACCGCCAGCGAGATCATGCCGGCCAGTTCGATCGGCTGGCGCTGCAGGACGATGCGCCCCTGCGTGATCCGGGACACGTCGAGGAGATCGTCGACCAGCCGGCTGAGCTGGGTAATCTGGCGCCTGATGATGTCGGTTGCGAATCCGACCTGCGGATCCTTGAGCGGGATCCGCAACAGCAGCTCGCTCGCGTTGGCAATGGGAGCAAGCGGATTTCGCAGCTCGTGCGCGAGCATCGCCAGGAATTCGTCCTTTTGCCGATCGGCGAGACGCAGTGCCTCGACGCCGCGCGCACGCTCCTCGGCTTCCTGATGCCGCGAGATGATGATGGCGGCGCAAAAAGTCAGCCGCAGCGCCAGTTCGTGATCGCGATCGGTGGGCGTTCGGGGCACCGGGTGGTACATGGCGAACGTGCCCACGACCTTTCCCAACGACGTCTCGACCGGAAACACCCAGCAGGCGCGGTAGGCGTGCTGCCGGGCCAGCCACAGCCAGCCCTTCCAGCGCGGATCGTCGTCGACGTCGGGCGTGATGACAGGCTGCCGTGTGTATCCGGCCAGCCCGCATGCGAAGGAGTCGCCTGAAATGGGGAAGCGTTCCACGTTGTCGGCGATGTCGTCGGACATTCCCGGAACGCGTGTCAGTTCAGTCTGCTCGGCATTGGCCTGATAGAAGGCGCAGCGCGCCTCGCCTCCGATCTGGGCGACGGCCGCGCGCGCCAGGATGTCGAGCGACACCGGCAGCGGCGCATTGTCCACCGCGGCCTGAAACGCCTCCTTCTGCGCTTCCAGCCAGGCGGCGTTGTCGCGCAGCACGATTTCAACGCGCTTGCGCTCCGAGGTATCGATCGCCATGCCGAACCACTCGACCACCTCGCCGGCCTTGTCCAGTACCGGAATGGCACGCGACAGCGTCCAGCCCAGCGAGCCGTCGGCGCGCCGGACGCGATGTTCGAGTTCGAACCGGCCTTTCGCGCGGATCGCCTCCCTGACGTGGGCCAGGATCGCGGGCCGGTCCTCCGGATCGACATAGCGCTCGAGCCAGGTCGAGCTTGGGGCTTGCGTGTCGGCGATGAAGTCGCGGCCTTCGAGGAAGCGCATCTCGGTCCAGTCGGCGTTCATCGAATAGACGGCGTTCGAGGACGCGCTGACCAGCGCGCGAAAGCGGTCTTCGCTCTTCCGCCGCTGCGCCGTTATCTTCAGCAGCGCGCCCACCCGCACGACGAGTTCGCGCGCCGAGAAAGGCTTGACGAGATAGTCGTCGGCGCCGGCCCGCATGCCGTGGACGCGCGCTTCCTCGCCGGCGCGCGCGGACAGCAGGATGACCGGCACGTCGCGAAGCGTCTTGTCGCGGCGAACGGTTTCCAGCAGGCCGATCCCGTCGAGTCCCGGCATCATGATGTCCGCCAGGATCAGGTCGGGACGGCTGCGTTTCGCGGCCCGCAGTGCGTCGTGCCCGTCGACGACACTGGCGACGTCGTACTGATCGCCGAGCAGGCGTTGCACGTAGGCGCGCATGTCCGCATTGTCGTCGGCGACGAGAATCAGCGTGCGCTCCTTGCGCGGCGGCGGCGCGTCCGCTTCGGGCCGCGCGGCAACGCCGCCGCAGGCGTCCTCCTCCGCATCGGGCAGCCAGCGCGCGGCTTCCTCCAGGAAAGCCTGCGCGGCATCGCGGTCGGGCATCCGGGAGCCGGCATCGGGCTCGGTGCCGGAGAGGCCCGGCAGGCCGCGCGGGATCGACACCGTGAAAGTCGTGCCCTGGCCCACCGCACTGACGACATCGATCCTGCCTCCATGCATGCGCACGAGTTCCTCGACCAGCGCGAGACCGATTCCGCTGCCTTCGAACGATCGGCCGCGTGCGCCCTCGACGCGGTGGAAGCGTTCGAAGACGCGAGGCAGCTGCTCCGCCGCGATCCCGATTCCGGTGTCGCTGACGATCAGTTCGACGTGCTCGCGCTGGCGAAGCGTGACCGAGACGCCCCCCGCGAAGGTGAACTTGAACGCGTTCGAGAGCAGGTTGAGTACGATTTTTTCCCACATCTCCCGGTCGACCGCGATCGGCGCGGCGAGCGCCTCGCAGTCGACCGCGAAGGCCAGGTTCGCACGCTCCATCAGCGAGCGGAAGTTGCTGGCCAGATCCATCGTCAGTTTCGCCAGATCGGTTCGCACGAATCTGGCCTGCAGCCGGCCCGCCTCGAGCCGCGAGAAATCGAGCAGCGAGTTGACCAGCCTGAGCAGTCGCAGTCCGTTTCGATGCGCCACCTGGAGGGCCGGGATGGCGGCCGGCGGAAACTGGTCAGGGACCGCCAGCAGTTCCTCGATCGGCCCGAGCATGAGCGTCAGCGGCGTGCGGAATTCATGGCTCACATTGGTGAAGAACGTCGTCTTGGCGCGGTCGATCTCCGCCAGTGCATCGGCTCGACGGCGCTCCTCGGCATAGGCGCGGGCGCTGGCGAGCGCCGCGGCGATGTGAGCCGAAATGCGCTGCAGGAAGCCGTGGTATTCGTCGTCGAGGGCGCGGCGCGGGCTTGCCCCGGCCACCAGGAACGTGTCGACCGTGGCGGGATGCGCCGTGGTCGCCACCGGCAGGATCAGCGCCTGGGTACACGGCTCCGGCCATGGGCCGGCCGCCAATGCCGAGGCCAAGCGCGGCTGGAGATCATCGACGAGCACGGCCCGCCCGGTCAGCGATACGGCGGCGAGCGGCCAGACCGCGCCGGCATCCGCATCCAGCGCGATCGAGTCGGGCGCGGCCGGCCCGCCACGCTCGACGCCGGCGGCCGCGCGCAGTTGCGCCACCGCCGGCGTGCCGCCGGTCTGGTAGAGCAGGCAAAACGGCAGATCGGCACGCTTCTCGGCCAGCAGCCCGACCGCGGCGGAAAAAACGTCCCGCTCGTCCCGCGCTTCGGCCAGGGCCTCCGCAAGTTCGCGCAGGACGCGTTCGCGCCGCTTCGAGATGACGGCCGACGTGGTTTCCAGGACCGCGTTGAAAATGCCCTCCACCGCTCCCGTGTCGCCGCGGATCGGGCTGAACGTGAAATTGAAGTAGCACTCTTCCGTATAGCCGTGCCGGCGCATCGGCAGCAGCTGGTCGTGTTGCCAGACGCCGATACCGGTGTCCAGAACCTGCCTGAACAGCGGCCCGATCTCGGCCCATATCTCCGGCCACACTTCCACGCCTGACCGTCCCAGCGCCCAGGGATGTTTCGCGCCCAGGATGGGGCTCCAGGCGTCGTTGTAGAGCAGCACCAGCTCCGGGCCCCAGTAGATCGCGATGGGGAAGTTGGCGCCCAGGCAAATGCCGGCCGCCGAACGCAGGCTCTGCGGCCAGGCGTCCGGAACCCCAAGCGGCGTCGCTTCCCAGGCGTGTGCCCGCATTGACCGTCCCAGTGCGCCGCCGCCGCGGAGGAAATCGGGGGCGCCGGTTCCTTCGGCGTCGAGGTCATGCGTGTTCTGCTTGCTCACGAAGGCTCCGTTCCGGCCCAAAATGCCGATTCTATCCGCTCGATGCGGTTCCTTTTTGCAGTTTTTGACCACCCCTCGCGCACGCGCCTCCGCTCGTCCGGGGCATGCCTCGCGGCCGGCGCCGGGGGGCCGGCCGGCAAGCGAACCGGAGCGGGACGGGCCGCGTCCACGACCGGCATCGCCGCGGCACGCGTCACGCAATGAAACGCGGGACATGGGCCCGGGGCCGGCTCACGCCGCTCACGTCCGGCTTCGTGCCCGCGACGACGCCGCTTTCGGCTCCCTGGAGTCCTCGATGCAGTCGTCGACGTCGCGGCCTGTCCGGGATGCGCTTCCGGCTTGCTCGGCCAGCTCGAGATAGGCGGCCGCGATGCGCCGCAAATCGTTTTCGGAGGCGTCTTCGATTCCGATCAGCCGGTTGCTCGCGTCCCGTTGCGACGCGAGCAGCTCGTTCAACTTCAGATGGACGGCGACGCTGTCCTTGTTCTGGCTTTGCTGGATCAGGAACACCATCAGGAACGTGATGATGGTGGTCCCGGTGTTGATCACCAGTTGCCAGGCATCCGAATAATGAAAAATCGGCCCGGTCACGACCCACGCGACAATCGCAAGGACGGCGACGCAGAACGCCAGCGGCGAACCAGCCCAGCGCGTGACCGTCGCCGCAAAGCCGTCGAAGGCCTTCGCGATCGGGTTGCCGGCCGCGAAGGCGGGGCTCGATGTATCCGGAATGGTTTGTAGCCTGTCGGTGGCGCCAGGTGTGCTTTTTTTCCTCCGGCTCATTGGCTTGCTCCCGTGTTTGCAAATTTGTTTGTCGATCCGTGCCGCTGATCAAGGCAATCTCGCGCGCCCGCCGCGCGGCACCCGCGGTGAGAGCAACAGCCGTACCCGGGCGGGCAGTCCGGCGCCATGGCATGGCGGCAAAGGCGCGGCCCCGCGCCGGCCGGTGGTGCCAGTCGATCGTCGATCGCGGCCGGCATGCCATCGGAACCGCGACCGGCGCCTCAACTCGCCGGCGGCAAGGCCATCGAACGCGGCGCTCACGCGCAACGGCGGCCGGTTCGGCAATGCCCGCCGTGCCGCGCCCACCGAACCCGATCCGGCGCTCTGGTCGCCTGCGCGTGGCACCTGAACGACGAGGCCAACCTCGCCCATGCACGCGCGGCGCCCGACGGCGGCCGCCTGCTGCAGCCGGCGCGGTTCGTCAACGGCGATTTCGATCAGATCTGCGCGATCACCGGCAATCGGCAGGGGGATCCGATGCGCGCGGCCTGCCCGAACCTGACCGTCACGAGCCTGCCGGCCGGGCACTGGCTGCCGCTGGAATGCAAGGCGGCGCACATCGAGGCGATTCGCGCCTGGCTTCGTGCGCAATCGGTATGGCACCTGGACAACCCGCTCGATGGCGGGAGCACGTGAATCGTCCTGTCGGGGCAGAATTGCCGAATCTGGCTGCCGGATGGTAGACGGCTGCCAGCAGGCAGCGTCACGACGCATGCGCGGGGGCGCGCCCGGCCGCGCCGATCGGCAAGCCGCCCCGCCCACGCTCACCCCGAATGGAGCACACCCATGACGATCTACGAATTCGCAACGCTGAAATGCCCCTTGCTGCAACAGGACGCGGTATCCGCCGGCGCCCAACGCTGGGTGTCGGACGCCGATGCCGCCGGGCGGCTGCTCGGTGCATGGCGCACCGAAATCGGCGAGCTGTCGCGCATCGTCGTGCTGCGCGGCTTCGCCGGCGCGGACGAACTGATGCAAGAGCGCCGGCGCGCGCTGCTGGCCGGCCGACCGTTCGCGATCGACGGCGCCGAAATCGAGCTGAGCATGGAAAGCCACGCGCTGTTCCCGTTCCTGCCCGACATCGAGCCGGCCGCGTTCGGCGCGTTCTACGAACTGCGGCGCTACTGGCTCAAGCCGGGCGGGATCGCGCCCACCATCGCCGCCTGGGAGCAGGCGGTTGGGCCGGCCTCGGCCTATACATCGCATCTGGTGGGGAATCTGTATGCGCTCGACGGGCCGCCGCGCATCACGCATCTCTGGGGATTTTCGAGCCTCGAGCAGCGCATGGCGCTGCGCCGGCAGCATTACGCCGAGGGACTGTGGCCGCCGCGCGGCGGCCCCGAGCAGATCGAGCGCGCCACCTCCACGATCTGCCTGCCGGAGCCGTGGTCGCCGCTGAATTGACGCCGCGCGACGCCGTGGAGGCGAGCGACTCACTACATCGATCGCCAGCCATCGAGGGGGCCGCGCGATGGCTCACGCCATGAAAGCCCGGCCCGACGCTGCGGGCTTGCCCACGCCCTTTCTCGCCCGCTTTCCGCCCACCGGAATATCGATCCCCGAACTGCTTCGTTGTCAGCCCCGCGCGCCGCTCCGTATAAATCGGGCTTGTCCGATTCGTGAGAAGCTGCCGCCATGTCCCAGCCATCCGCCACCGCCCGCTCGACCGGCGCCGACTACGACACGCTTGCCGCACGTTTCCGGCCGATCTTCGCGCGTATCGCGAGCGGCGCCGTGGCGCGCGACCAACACCGCACGCTGCCCGTCGAGGCGATCGGCTGGCTCAAGCAGGCCGGCTTCGGCGCGCTGCGCGTGCCGGTGGCCGCGGGCGGCCTCGGCGCCTCGATCCCGCAGCTGTTCCGCCTGCTGATCGAACTGGCCGCCGCCGATTCGAACCTGCCGCAGGCGCTGCGCGGCCATTTCGCGTTCGTCGAGGACTGGCTCAACGCGCCGCCCGGCGCCGCGCGCGATACCTGGCTCGCCCGCTTCGCGGCCGGGCAGCTGGTCGGCAACGCCTGGAGCGAGACCGGCGACACGGCGCTCGGCGAGGCGCGCACCCGGGTCTCGCGTCGTGACGACGGCTGGGTCGTCAATGGCGAGAAGTTCTACACCACGGGCAGCCTGTTCGCGGACTGGATCGACGTCTATGCGCAGCGCGCCGACGACGGCGCGCCGGTGATCGCGGCCGTCGCCACGGCGCAGCCCGGCGTCACGCTGGTGGACGACTGGGACGGCTTCGGCCAGCGCACCACGGGCAGCGGCACGACGCGCTTTACCGACGCACACGTGGATCCGCACGGCTTGATCGACTTCTCGCGGCGCTTTCGCTACCAGACCGCGTTCTACCAGCTGTTCCATCTGGCGACGCTGGCCGGCATCGCACGCGCGGCCGAACGCGACGCCGGCCGCCTGGTGCGCGAGCGCAAGCGGATCTACAGCCACGGCAACGCCGCGCGCGCCGCCGACGATCCGCAGATCCTGCAGGTGGTGGGCGAAGTGGCGTCGTGGGCCTACGCGGCCGAGGCGATCACGCTGCGCGCGGCCGAGCCCGCGCAGCGCGCCTGCGAGCTGCACGACGGCGCCGACACGGCCGCCGAACACGAGGCGAACGTCGCCGCCGAACTCGAATCGGCGCAGGCCCAGGTGGTCGTGACCGACCTCGTGCTGCGCGCGGCCACGCACCTGTTCAACGCGCTCGGCGCGTCGGCCACGCGCGGCGCGGCGGCGCTCGACCGCCACTGGCGCAACGCGCGCACGGTGGCCTCGCACAATCCGGTGGTGTACAAGGCGCGGATCGTCGGCGACCACTCGGTCAACGGCACCGAACCGTCGACGGTCTGGAAGGTCGGCGTGGCGCCCGAGGCCGCGGCGGCGAAGCGCGAAGCAGCCTGACGGCGTCGGGACGTGGATTGGTGCGAGAGTCGCGCGAGGCAGGCATCACATTCCAGTGTCAACGATCAGAGACGCTGCCGCTCGGCGTGACCGGATTCCAGCGGAATGCACCCCGATCTGCGCCGTATGGATTCGGATCGAGGCACGCATAGAAGCGGTGGCGCCTCTCCCGCCTCCATGGCAATCGATCATATAGAGCCAACCGGGCCAAACGCCCCTAGCCCTCGATCCGCCACCACCTCGGCAGCAGCCGCTGCACCTCGCGGCGCCGATAGCGATCATCGATCAGATGCACGACCCCCTCGTCGTGTTCGGTGCGGATCACGCGCCCGGCGGCCTGCACCACCTTCTGCATGCCCGGGAACAGGTACATGTAGTCGTAGCCGCTGCCGAAGCGCGCGTCGAGCGCGCGGCGCATCTGCTCGTTGACGTCGTTGACCTGCGGCAGCCCGAGCGTGGCGATGAACGCGCCGATCAGCCGGTCGCCGGCCAGATCGATGCCCTCGGCGAACGCGCCGCCGAGCACCGCGAAGCCCACGCCCCGGCCGCCGTCGCGAAAGCGCGCGAGGAACGCGTCGCGCGCGGCCTCGTCCATGCCGCGCTCCTGCGCCCAGACGGGTACTTCGGGATGCCGTTCGCGCATCAGCTCCACGATGCGCCGCAGGTAGTCGAAGCTGCTCAGGAAGCCGAGGTAGTTGCCGGGCCGCCGCGCGTATTGCGCCGCGATCAGCTCGACGATCGGCGCCAGCGACCCCTCGCGGTCGCGCCAGCGCGTCGAGACGTGGCTGGCCACGTGGACCTGCAACTGCGAGGCGCGGAACGGCCCGTCGACGTCGAGCGCGGGCGTGCCGTCGGGCAGCCCGAGCGTGTCGCGATAGAAGTGGAACGGGCTCAGCGTGCCGGAGAACAGCACGGTGGCGCGCGCGAACGCATGGCGCGGCGCGAGGAAATCGGCGGGAATCACGTTGCGCACGCACAGCACCGACTTCGCGCGGCCGCCGCGCGAGCCGCGCACGCGCGCCGCCTCGCCCGCCACGCGCGTGATGTCGAAGATCGAATGCGTGTCGAACTGCTCGGCCAGGTTCACGAAATGCATCGCGTCGAACGCGAACTGCAGCACCTGCGGCTCGATCGACAGCGGCACGTCGGCCAGCAGCTCGCTGACGCGGCCGATGAAGCGCTGCGCGGCCAGCAGCAGCGCCGACGGCACCGTGGCCTGCACCACGTAGTCCTGCTCCAGCTCGCGGTTCAGCGCGTTCCATTCGCGGTTGAGCCGCTCCAGCGGCGCGGCCAGCGCCGGCGTCGCGCGCCGCTTCGCGTCGGCCAGCACGAACTGGTCGAGCGTCGCGCTGTACATGCCACGCGCGCGGTCGAGCAGGTTGTGCGCCTCGTCGACGAGCACGCCGATCCGCCATTGGTTCTGCACCGCGAGCGAATGCAGCAGCGCGCTGCCATCGTAGTAGTAGTTGTAGTCGCCGACGATCACGTCGGCCCAGCGCGCCAGCTCCTGTGCGAGATAGTACGGGCAGATCTCGTGCGCGAGCGCCACCTCGCGCACCGTGGCGCGGTCGAGCCTGAGACGCGCGAGCGCCACGCCGCGCGCGGCGTCGAGCCGATCGTAGAAGCCGCGCGCGAGCGGACACGATTCGCCGTGACAGGCGCGGTCCGGATGCTCGCAGGCCTTGTCGCGCGCGACGAGTTCGAGCGTGCGCAGGGGCAGGACGATGGCGGTGGCGGGATCGATGGCTGGCGCGCGAGCGCCGGCGGCTGCGGCACTTGCGGCGGGATGAGCCGGCGGATCGCCAGCGACCGGTGCAGAAGTGGCTCGATCGGTGGTTGCAGCGTTCGGGTCGTCCGCTACAGCCGGAGCGCCACCTGTGACGGCGATTGAGGCCGTACTTCCGTCGCCGTCCGGCGCGACGCCGGAAGCGGCATCGAGGACGACAGCCGGGGCCATCTCCCGCCCACCGCCCGCAGTGGTCGCCAAGGATGCCTCCACCGCGCCCGGTGCCGCCACTTCCGTGGCCCGAGCGGCCACGCCGCCGGCGCTTAGGGCCGCCCGCCCCGCCTCTTCATGCGCGCTGCGCAGCAGCTCAAGCGCATCGAGCGCGAGCGCGCGCCCCGGCGTCTTCGCGGTCAGGAACAGCACGCGGTCGAGATACCCGTCTCCACAGGCACGCAGCATCGGAAACAGCGTACCGACCGTCTTGCCGATCCCGGTCGGCGCCTGCGCGAGCAGCGCGCGGCCGTCACGCGCGGCGCGATAGACGTCGGCGGCCAGCGCGCGCTGGCCGCTGCGAAACGCGCCGTGCGGAAACGGCAGCACCCGCAGCGCCGCGTCGCGTGCCGCGCGGTGCGCCGTCTCGCGCGCCGCGAACGCGGCGAAGCGCTCGCATTGCGACTCGAACCAGTCGCGCAGCGACTCGGCGCTGTGCGTCTCGGTCAGCACCGACTCCTGATGCGAATCGACGTCGAAATAGACGATCGCCACGGTCAGGTTCGCGAGATCGCGCAGCTTGCAGAGCAGGTGCCCGTACACGCGCGCCTGCGCCCAGTGCAGCGCGCGATGGTTGGCGGGCATGCGGTTCAGGTCGCCGCGATAGGTCTTGATTTCCTCGATGCGGTTCAGCGCCGGATCGTAGCCGTCGGCACGGCCGCGCACCGTCACGTTGCCGTGCTCGCCCGTCAGCACGATCTCGCGCTCGTAGCCGTCGTCGCGCCGCGAGGTGACGATGCCGTGGCCGATGATCCCCTCCTGCGCCGACGGCGCCGGCGTGAAGCGCAGGTCGAGGTCGCCGTGCTTCGCGGTGAACTCGCACATCGCGCGCACGGCCACGGTGTAGTTCATGCGCCCGGCTCCGCCAGCGCCGACGCGGTGGAAGCCTCCATCCGTGCCCCCGCATGCGCGGCCGGCGCGATCTGCGCCGCCCATTCGACGTCGATCACGCGCACCGGCATGCCGTGCCCGACGCAGTAGTCGAGCCAGCGGATCTGGTTGTCCTGCAGGCGGTCGCCCGGCCCCTTCACCTCGATCAGCTCGTAGCGGCGCTCGGCCGGCCAGAAACGGATCAGGTCCGGCAGCCCCGAGCGGTTGCCGCGCGGGTCGTCGAGCAGGCGCTCGAAGCAGCGCCGCAGATGCATGGGATCGATGCAGTCGAGCGCCAGCGCGAGCAGCGCGTCGTCGAGCGCGCCCCAGAACACGAACGGCGACTGCAGGCCCGCCTTCTCCGCATGGCGGCGCAGCACCGTCTCGCGCCAGGCGTCCGACTCGAGCTGCGCGAGGCAGGCCTCGAAACGCGCCGCGCGGCGCGCGCGGAAATCGGGCGCGTGCAGATCGGCCGGGCCGCGCTGGAACGGGTGGAAGAACGCGCCGGGCACGGCCGCGAACACGGCGTCCCAGCACAGCAGGCCGAACAGCGAATTGATCAGCGTGTTCTCGACGTAATAGACGATCGCGCCGTCGCCCGACAGATGCATGCCCACCGCCGTCTCGACCGAATGCGGCACGCGCGGCACCGCGAGCACCAGCGTCTCGCGGGCCACCGGCGTGGCGCCCGCGGCCCGCGCGACGGGCCGGCCCGTGCGCTTGAGCAGGCGCGGCAGCATGCGCGCGACGCGCTGGCGCTCCTCCTCGCTCTCCGGCTGCGCGGCGGCCGCCTCGGCCAGCGCGAGCGCATCGGCGTCGCGCCCGCAGCGCTCCAGCACGCGGATCCGGCGGTGCCGGCTGCCGGGCCAGCCGCTGGCCGCATAGGCGGCCAGCGCGCCGGGCCAGTCGGCGCGCCGCTCGCAGGCGTTGCCGATGCCGTGCAGCAGCTTGGCGCGGCGCATTTCCAGCCAGCTCTGCCCGCAGGCCACGGCGCCCACCTCGGCCGTCAGCGCGTCGAGCGGCGCGTCGTCGGGCCAGGCGGCCAGCGCCTCGCGGCAGACGAACAGCGCGAGATACGCGTCGACGTCGGCGCGCTGCTGGAACGCGCGCGAGGACGGCGCGAAATCCACGCGCTCGTACTGGAACACGCCGAGATCGGCGAGCACGAACTCGGACCAGTCCTGATGCAGATTGCCGAAGAACATCAGCCGCAGCCGCTCGCACAGCGCGCCGATGCGGACCTCGAACACGTTGTCGCCGGTGGCGGGCAGCCAGGCCTCGAACGGCTGTTCGAGCGCGTGGCCGGCCTCGGCGCGCAGCGCGTCGAGCCAGTCGGCCTTGCGCGCGCCCTTCGGCGCCGCGAAGCGCTGCGCCAGCTCCGGGCGCGTGGCCAGCGCGAACACGGCGTCGAGCGCCAGCGCCGGCGCCGCGTCGATCCAGCCCAGCGCCACCAGCGGCGCGGCGGCCGCGGCCGTGTCGCCGATCTCGTCATAGGCGAGCTTGCTGCGCCGGAACCACGGCCCGCTGCGCATCAGCATCCGCACCAGCAATGCGCGCGAGGCACGCGGCAGGCCGGCGAACTCGCGCAGGAACGCCTGCTCGGCCGCGTCGAGCAGATCGTCGTAACGCCCGGCGATCCAGGCGAGCGCGCGCTCGAAGTTGTCGAGGTAATAGAAGGCGTAGGGAGCGGGAACGGCAGGCGGCACGGAAATTGTCGAAGGCTGTACGTTTGTACAGGGGTGAATGATAGCGCATGTGCGGCGGGTGTCGGCAAGCGGAACCCGCCGTTGCCGCCGCCTGGCGTGGCGCCGCGCCAACCGTCGACCGGCGGCTCGCCGTTCGCGTTCCAGCCCCGGATTTATACATTACGTCACAACCCCGACCGCCTCGATGCGGTTAAATGCAAGCCTGACGTCATCGCTTCATCGCGCCCCTTCCCTGATATGGACGACACCCGCCGCAACCTGCTCGGCGCCGCCGTGAGCGGCACGCTCGGCGCGCTGCTGCCGGCCGCCGCGCGCGCCCAGGCACCCGCAAGGGAAGCGCCGACGACCGCGCCGCCGCGCCTGCTGCCCGACGAGGCAATCCGGCTGTGGCACGACCTGCCGCCCGACCCGCTGCCCGACATGAACCTAGACGGCGAGCGCGTGATCCGGCGCGGCGCCGTGATCGGCGTGGTCGCGCCGCGCCTGCACGTGTACCGGCCCGCCACGCCGAACGGCGCGGCCGCGCTGGTGATCGCGGGCGGCGGCTACGAATGCGTGGAGCTGGCTCATGAGAGCGGCCCGGTCTGCCGCTGGCTCGCCTCGCTCGGCGTGACCGCCTACGAGCTCGTCTACCGGCTGCCGGATCAGGGCTGGCAGCGCGGCGCGCCGCTGCAGGACGGCCAGCGCGCGATGCGCGTGATCCGCTCGCGCGCGCAGCGCGACGGCATCGATCCGGCGCGCATCGCGATCCTGGGCTTCTCGGCGGGCGGCCACCTGGCCGGCATGACCGCGTTCGATCCGAACACGCGGCGCTATCCCGAGACGGACGGCGCGGACCGGCTCTCGGCGCGCCCCAACCTGGCCGCGCTGATGTATCCGGTGCTGACGCTGCTGCCGCCGTTCGACCACACGCGCTCGCACCGCCACCTGCTCGGCGACGCGCCGCCGACGGGCGCCGCCGAGGCGCTCTCGCCGGTGCTGCGGATCGACGCCAACGCGCCGCGCACGTTCCTCGCGCAGGCGCTCGACGATCCGATCGTGCCGGTGGACAACGTGCTGCTCGCGCACACCGCGCTGCGCAACGCGCGCGTGCCGACCGCGCTGCACGTCTACCAGTCGGGCGGGCATGGCTGGTCGCTCGGCGTGCCGGACAGCGAGCCGGCCTCGTGGCCGAAGCTGTTCGCGCGCTGGGCGCGCACCAGCCGCTGGTTCGGTTGAGGGCGCGGCGCCGGCTCAGCCGTTGCCGCGCGCGCGCTTCCTGAGCAGATAGGTATCCATGATCCAGCCGTGCCGCCCGCGCGCCTCGGCGCGCACCCGCACGATCTCGTCGCGCACTTCGTCGAGCGGGCCGGATACGAGGATCTCGTCGGGCGTGCCGACGTAGGCACCCCAGAAGATCTCGAGGTCGCTGCCGTCGATGCGCGTGAACGCGTTCTGCGCGTCGAGCATCACGACCACGCTGTCGGCCCGCGGGGGGAAACCGGCCTCGGCGAGCCCGCGGCCGTTGGTGACCTCGAACGCGCGGCCGATCGCGTTGAGCGGCACGCGATGCTGCGCGGCAAGCGCCTGCACGCTGCTGATGCCGGGGATCACCTCATAGTCGAAGCCGAGCCGGCCATCGGCGAGGATCGCGTCGAGGATGCGCAGCGTGCTGTCGTAGAGCGAGGGATCGCCCCACACGAGGAACGCGCCGCATTCGCCGTCGCGCAGCTCGTCGGCGATCAATCGCTCGAACACGGCCTGCTTGTCGCGGTTCAGCGTTTCGACGGCGCCCACGTAGCTGGCACCGTCGGGGCCGCGCTCGGGGCTGGTGGCCTCGACCACGCGGTAGCTGCGCTCGGTCGCGTAGCGCTCGACGATCTCGCGGCGCAGCTCGATCAGCTTGCTCTTGGCCGCGCCCTTGTCCATCACGAAGAACACGTCGGCGCGGTTCAGCGCCTTGATGGCCTGCACGGTCAGGTAGTCGGGATTGCCGGCGCCGATGCCGATCACAAGAATGCGTTTCACGAACTGCTCCGATATCGCGGACGACGAAACAGCGGAGTCTACCCGCTTTCGCCGGGCGCTCACCCCGGGAAACGCATGGCCATCAACGCTTTCCTCCATCGGCGCGAGTCGATGCTGCTCCGCCGCCGCCGCCGTCAGCCCTGCCGCGTCTCCCGCACCGAGCGCGGATGCCACAGCAGCGCCCCGCCCTCGATGCCGCGATCGTTCGGCACCGTCGCCACGTTCGGCGGCAGCTCCCGCTTCAGCCGGGCGGCATTGCCGCCGCCGATCCACAGCCTGTCGTAATGCACGAGCGATTCGAGGATGCCGATGACCTTCTCGACGCGCCGGCTCCAGCGCTGGTTGCCGGCCTTGCGGCGCGCCGCGTCGCCGATGTATTCGTCATACGCGTGCTTCTTGCTGACCGGGTGATGCGCGAGCTCCAGATGCGGCATCAGCTCGCCGTCGCGGAACAGCGCGGTGCCGGCGCCGGTGCCGAGCGTCAGCACGAATTCGAGGCCGTGCCCCTCGATCGCGGCCAGGCCCTGCATCTCCGCGTCGTTGATCATCCGCACCGCGTCGATGCCGAGCCGCTCGCCGAGCATCGCCGCGAGCGGCACGTCGCGCCAGCCGTCCGGGCCGATATGCGGCGCGGTCAGCACGCGGTTGTCGCGCACGAAGCCGGGAAAGCCGATCGACACGCGCGACGGCGCATGGCTCGCGATCAGCGGCGCGACGAGCGTGTGCAGCGTATCGACCAGCAGCGCCGGCGGGCACGGATGCGGCGTCTCCACGCGCACGCGCTCGCCGAGCATGGTCGCGTGGGCGTCGACGATGGCCGCCTTCAGCCCGCTGCCGCCGATGTCGATCGAAAGGATGCGCCCGGCGTCACCGGCGGGATCGGTCGCATCGTTCGTGTCATGGGGTTTCGTACTCGGTTTCTTGCTCGGTTTCATGAAGTTCGTCTCGTGGTTCGTCTGGTCCTGCCTGTCGCCGTGCGCCGGCCGGCCCGCGGTGTCGTGACCGGGGCCGCCGGGTGTTGCGCCGTCGTCACGCCTTGCCGGCATCCGGTTTCGATTTCGGCTTCGGATTCGAATCCGGCTTCGCATCCGGCTTCGAATCCGCCTCGGCGCCCGCCTCCGGCGCCTTGAGCGGCCGCCACGCGCGCCCGTCGCGTTCGATCAGCGCGTCGGCTTCGGCCGGCCCCTCGCTGCCGGCCGGGTAGTCATGCACGGGAATCGCGGCGCCGTCGCGCGGGTGCAGCACGGCTTCGGCGGCTTCCCAGGTCGATTCGATGCTGTCCGCGCGCTGGAACAGCGTCTCGTCGCCGAGCAGGCAGTCGTAGAGCAGCGTCTCGTAGCCGACGTTCGCGCGCTCGGGGAAAAACGCATCGTAATCGAACGACGAGCGCACCGCGCCGATCTGCATGACCGGGCCCGGCGTCTTCACGTTGAAGTCGAAGCTGGTGCCGTGCGAGGGATCGATGCGCAGCGTCAGCACGTTCGGCGTCAGCGCGTCGTTGGGCGTGTCGCGGAACAGCCGGAACGGCACCGGCTTCAGCTGCACCGAGATCTCGGTGCGCCGCTCGGCCAGCCGCTTGCCGGTGCGCAGGTAGAACGGCACGCCGGCCCAGCGCCAGTTGTCGATCTGCACGCGCGCCGCCGCGTAGGTCTCGGTCGTGCTGTCGGCCGCCACGTCGGGCTCGTCGCGATAGGCCACGCCGCCCGGCCCGGCCGTGTACTGGCCGAACACCACGTCGTGCGGCGCGAGCGGCTTCAGCGCGTCGAAGATCTCGGCCTTCTTGTCGCGCACGGCTTCCGCGTCGAACGAGTTCGGCGGCTCCATCGCGACCATGCCGAGCAGCTGGAACAGATGGTTCGGCACCATGTCGCGGAACGCGCCGGTCTGTTCGTAGAAGCTGCCGCGCCGCTCCACGCCGATCACTTCGGACGCCGTGATCTGCACGCTGTCGATGTACTCGCGCCGCCAGATCGGTTCGAACAGCGCGTTGGCGAAGCGCACGGCCAGGATGCTCTGCACCGTCTCCTTGCCGAGGAAATGGTCGATCCGGTAGATCTGCGATTCCTTCATGAAGCCGAGCAGGTGCTGGTTCAGGTCGCGCGCCGAGGCCAGATCGCTGCCGAACGGCTTCTCGATCACGACGCGGCGGAACGGCCCGCCGCTGCCGGCCTCCTTCAGCAGGCCGGCCTTGCCGAGGCGCTCGACGATCGGCTTGAAGAAGCGCTCGCTCACCGCGAGGTAGAACACCACGTTGCCGTGGGCCTCGCCCTTGCCATCCTTGCCGAGCTGCTGCGCGAGCCGCTGGTAGGCGCCGTCGTCCTCGAAGTCGCCGGCCATGTACTGCAGGCGCTGCGCGACCCAGTCCCAGGCCTGTCCGTCCAGCTTGCCGGCGTGAAAGGTACTGGCCTTGTCGGCGGCGAGCTTTTGCAATGCGCTGTGTAAATCGTCGCGCCACGCCTCGGTCTCGCGTTCGCCGTGATTGACGCCGATGATCCTGGTACCGCCGTCGAGCAGGCCGTCCACCGCGAGGTTGTAGAGCGCGGGCATCAGCAGCCGGCTCGTCAGGTCGCCGCCGGCGCCGAAGATCACCAGCGTGCATGGCGGCGCGGGGTGCCGGCCGGCCGGCGACGCGGGTTCGCCGCGCGACGGCGCGGGCACTTTCGTGCTGGCCGGTTGACGCGATTCGTCGGAGGGTTCGCGGTTGGCATCGTTCATCGGCATGATCTCGTCCGTGTGGCTGAAACAGGATGAGGTAGCAAGCGCGATGCCTGTACGGCGAGCGGCGGCGGCCGACCGGTTGCGTCGGGTCGGCGGGGAGGGTGCGCGAAGCTGACGCGCATGGCGCGGGCGTGGCGGCCGCGCCGCCGCGCTAGCGCATCGCGAGCCGCCGCCGGCCGCCCGCCACGCCCGCGCCGTCCCGATCGCGCGGCATCACGAAGCGGCGCTCGCCCTCGCCCGCCGCCTCGAAATAGACCGGCGCGCTCGAACGCAGATCGACGATCCGGAACGCGCCGGACGGATTGAAGACGATCGCGTGCGCGATCAGCATGATGCGGCGCGAGCCGTCCTGGTAGGCCAGCGCGTCGGCGTCGTCGAGCGCCGGGATCGTCCAGCCGGCGAGATTGGCGCGCGCCATCGCGGCAAGGATCGCCGCGCGCGCCGCTTCGGCCGTGGCGGGCGGCGGGCTGATCCGCGCGAGTTCGGTGCGCAGCCGGCCGAGGCGCTCGCGCGTGGCCTCGCTGCGCACGGCGGTGAGCGCGCCACGCGTGCGCTTGCCGTCCGCCGTGATGGTCCGCAGCCCCGCGATCGTGCCGCCCTGCGCGCTCGCCGGGCCGGGCGCGTCCGCTGCCGGGCCGCGCGCGGGGTCGTCGGCCGCGGGCGGTGCGTAGGCGGACGGCAGGTTCGGGGGCGGGATTCGGGTCATACGCGTCGGATCGGAGAGAAGCCGACAGGCACGCTCGTCGCGGCGACGCCGCGCGCGCCCTGTCGTTGCGCGTTGGTATACGCCCGAACGCGGCGGCCGGGCGCGGCAAATCCGAACGCCGGGCGCACGAGGCGAAGCGGGCACCGGATCGGCCGCCGCGAGGCGTCAACCCGCCACCGGTCTCGCGCCTGGCGTCGGATCGGGCCCCGAGCGCCACCGGCGTCCTTATCCGGCCGCACCGGCGATCAGGTGATCCGGCAAGCAGGCGAGCCGCCGCCGTTACCGCGCGACGGCTTGCGCAAAACCTCGGCGGTCGGCCCCATCCACACCGGCAGCCATGCACCACGGCGCGCCGGCGCCGCCGCTGGTCAATACACGAGCTGCGTGCGCAGATCGCGCTTCACGGCCAGCCCCAGCTTGCGGAACGCCGGATAGTCGGCCGGCGTGATCACCGGCCCGGGCGGCGTGAGCCACAGGTCGCGCGTGACGGTCACGGTCGCCCCCTTCGCGCGATAGGTGGCCGTATAGGTGCCGAGCGGCGACGACACCGACACCGGCTTCGGCAGGCGCGGCACGCGGATCGCGGCCGGCAGCGTGATGATCGAGATCTCGGTCAGGTGGCGGCCCAGCACGGCGATCGGGAACTGCCGCGTGTCCGGCCCGGCCGCCATGAAGGTGCCGCTGATGCCCTCGAAGCTGCCGAGGCCCGGCGGCACCTTGAACGCGCCCGGCCCGGGAAACAGCGCGTAGTCGGGCAGCCTGAAGTCGGCGCCGTAGTCGAACGGCACGGTCAGGTCGCGCACGTCGCCATCGTGATAGGTGCCCGAGCCGTCCTGGCCGGTGACGAACAGCACGCGCTCGGCGAGCTGCTCCTCCATGCCGGGCGGCACGGACGCCATCAGCTGCCGCGCCGCCAGATCGAAATAGCCGCCGTTCTCGATCCGGGCGCTGCCGGTCACGGTGCCGTCGCGCGCGACGTTCATGCGCGTCGTCACGGTCACGCGCGCCGTATCCGGGTTCGCGAGCGGCAGCGTGCGCAGCCCGCCCGGGCTTGCCTCGCCGCCGGCCACGAGCGCCACCTTGCCGAGCTCGCTCGGCGGCAGCACGCCGAAGCGCGCGAACCCGGCGGTCGAATCGACGTACAGGCCGAACTCGGGCAGCCAGCTGATGGCGTGATCGAACACGCCGAGCGGCAGCGCCACCTTCGGCACCCAGTAGGCGCCGCCGAGGTTGATCAGCACCGGCTCGCTGCGAATCGACTTCGCGGCGAGCAGCGCCTCCAGCAGCGTGACGTGATCCTTGCAGTCGCCGTAGCCGGCGGCCAGGATCGCGTCCGCATCGTGCGGCACCACCCCGCCGAAGCCGAGATGGATCGCCACGTAGCGGATCTGCGTGCTGACCCAGTCATAGAGGATCTCGGCCTGCCGGCGGCGGTCGCTCACGCCCTGCGTGAGCTGCTCGGCGAGCGCGCGCACGCGCGGCGTCACGGCCGCCTTGTCGAGCGCGCGCTGCTGGTAGGCGGCACCGATCTGCGCATAGTCGGCGAAGCTCGTGATCGCCACGCGCGGGCTGTGATCGAGGTTGGCCGTCGCCGACAGCTCCGGCGTGCGTGCCGGCTGCCCGGACAGCGACCAGCGCCACACCTGCGTGTCGGGCCGGTCGGACCCGGCGCGCCCGCCCGGCAGGTCGACGGCGTCGACGTGCAGCGGCATGGCGGCCGGCGCGCGCACCGTCAGCTGCATCGATTCGCGGCGCACGTCGTCGGTGAAATAGTTGAGCGCCGAGAACTGGCCCGGGAAGATCGGCACCTTCTGCGTGAGCCGCGAATGCAGCACCAGCGTCGCGCCCACCTCGACGGCCGGGAACACCACGACCTTCACCTTGTTGTCGTCGAACATCGGTGCCCGCGCGCTCTCGGGGCTCTGCTGCTCGCGGATCTGCCCGGCACCGACGGCCACGCGCCGGCCGTCCTTCGTCAGCGTGTAGGCCTCGGTCACCTCGAGCGCCTGCAGCGAGGTGCTGTAGGAAAGCCGCCCCTCGCCGTCCTCGCGCACGCCCTTCTCGGTGTCGATCCGCCAGCTTTCGGTCACGTCCTTCGTGTAGGTGCCGTCGGCGTGGACGTCGTAGACGATGTCCTGCGTCAGCATCGTGGTGTCCGGGCGGTAGGCGGCCGCGTGCGCGGCCACGCACGATGCCGCCAGGGCGAACGAAACGAACGAAACGAACGAAACGCGTGGCACGGCTGCCGCCATCCGGCAGCGAGTGATTCGGGTCATTGTTGTCCTTGTTGGCTGAAGCCGGCACGCCGCCCGATGTTCTGCATACCGAAACATGAGGGCTGTGATGCGGGCCGGCCAGGCGCAGCCCGCGGGCTGCCTCGATGACGCGGCCGCCGCGCGCCGCGATGAGCCTGGCCAGGACGGAGCCGCGGCGCCGGCTCGCTCGCGGCGGGCGACGGTCTGCCATAATAGCCGCCCCGTGGCCGTTTCGCGCCATCGCTACAATGATCCCCGTCATGATTCCAGCCGATTCCGCGCTGCCGCCGATCCATTGCCTGCAACGCGACGATCTGCCCTGGCTGCCGATGGCCGACGCGCTGCCGGGACTCGCGATCCAGTATCTGCATATCGACGCCGCGCGCGACGAGCTGACCGTGCTGCTGCGGATGCCGGTGGGCATGGCGCTGCCGAGGCACCGGCACGAGGGCACGGTGTTCGTCTATACGCTGGAAGGCGAGTGGCGCTATCGCGAATACGACTGGATCGCGCGCGCCGGCAGCACGGTGCTGGAGCCGGCCGGCTCGGTCCACACGCCCGAGACGCTGGCCTCGCCGAGCGGCCAGGTGATCACCCTGAACGTGATGCGCGGCGACCTCGTGCTGCTCGACGACGACGGCCGCGACGTCGCGCGCGAGAACTGTCGCGTGGCGCTGCTGCGGCAGCGCCGGGCCGCGCGCGGCGCGCCGGCCGCCGGCACGCCGTTCGTCACGCGCTGAGCCAGGGAAGGCGGCCGGCTTTCGTCCGGCGCACCGCGTCACGCCGGACGGTATCCGTGTGGATCGGGCCACGCGCCGCCGCGTGGATACGTCCGTCGCTCCGCAAGCGAATCGGGCCATCCGAATCGCACCGGACCACGGATGCGAAGCCGGCACCTCGTCGCGCCGAAGCGAATCGCCCCGCCTCATCCGGCTTGCCTCGGCCGAACCGACGGCACCCCCGCTCAACCACCGCGCCCCGCCGCCAACGTCGCATCTCCCACCTGCCCGACCTCGCCCGCGTCCCACTCCGCCCGCACCTGCGTGCGCAGCTGGAACTTCTGGATCTTGCCGGTGGACGTCTTCGGCAGCTCGCCGAAGCGGACCGCCTTCGGCATCTTGTAGCCGGCCAGCAGCGTGCGGCAGTGCGCGAGGATCTCGGCCTCGCTCGCCTGCATGCCCTCGCGCAGCTCGACGAACGCGCACGGCACCTCGCCCCACTTCGGGTCCGGCAGCGCCACCACCGCGGCCACGGCCACCGCAGGATGCCGGTACAACGCATCCTCCACCTCGATGCTCGAGATGTTCTCGCCGCCGGAGATGATGATGTCCTTGCGGCGATCCTTGATGCGGATGTAGCCGTCCGGCGTCAGCACGCCGAGATCGCCGGTATGGAACCAGCCGCCCGCGAACGCCTCGTCGGTCGCCTTCGGATTCTTCAGGTAACCCTTCATGCAGAGGTTGCCGCGAAACATGATCTCGCCGAGCGTCTCGCCGTCGGCGGGCACGCTCTGCATGGTGTCGGGATCGAGCACGGTGGCGCCGGCCTGCAGGTGGTAGCGCACGCCCTGCCGCGCCTTCATCCGCGCCACCTCCTCGTCGGGCAGCGTGGCCCAGTGCTGCTGCTCGGCGCAGACGGTGGCCGGCCCGTAGATCTCGGTCAGGCCATAGACGTGCAGCAGCTCGAAGCCGATCGCCTTCATCTTCGCGATCACGGCCGGCGCGGGCGCGGCGCCCGCCACCTGCGCGTGGACCACGTGCTCGATGCCGGCGCGCCATTCGGCCGGCGCGTCGGCCAGCGCGCCGTGGACGATCGGCGCGCCGCTGTAGTGCGTGATGCGCTCGCGGCGGATCAGCTCGAACACGGTGCGCGGATCGAACCTGCGCAGGCAGACGTTCACGCCGGCGCGCGCCGCCACTGCCCACGGGAAGCACCAGCCGTTGCAGTGGAACATCGGCAGCGTCCAGAGGTAGACGGCATGCTTGGGCACGTCCCATTCGAGCAGGTTCGAGAGCGCCGCGAGATAGGCGCCGCGATGGTGGTAGACCACGCCCTTCGGCTCGCCGGTGGTGCCGGAGGTGTAGTTGAGCGCGATCGCGTCCCACTCGTCGGCGGGCGGCGCCCAGGCGTAGTCGGGGTCGCCGCCGGCGAGGAACGCCTCGTAGTCGGTCGCGCCGCCGAAGCTGGCGGGGTCGGCCGGCAGCGCGTCGGCCACGCAGACGATGCGCACCGCCGGCAGCTCCTGCGCCACGCGCCGCGCGAGTTCGGCGTATTCGGTATCGACGATCAGCAGCTTCGCCTCGCCGTGGCGCAGCATGAACAGGATCGAGGCCACGTCGAGCCGCGTGTTGATGGCGTTGAGCACGGCGCCCGCCATCGGCACGCCGAAGTGCGCGTCGATCATCGCCGGGATGTTGGGCAGCACGGCGGCCACCGTATCGCCGCGGCCGATGCCGGCGCCGGCCAGCGCGCCGGCCAGCCGCCGCGCGCGCGCGTAGGCCTCGCTCCAGGTGTAGCGCTGCGCGCCATGCACCACCGCGAGCCGGCTGCCGTACACCTCGGCCGCGCGCGCGATGAAATCGATCGGGGTGAGCGCTACGTGGTTCGCCTCGCGCCGGCCCAGCCCGGTCTCGAACAGCTGCGTCATGTCGTGTCTCCGTGTTGCTCGTTGGCGTCGGGCGGGGCCGCTCGTGCCGGCCGCGCCCGCTCGTTATTCGCGATTTCGATGTCGTTCGAATTGCGATAGGCTACCGCCGGCATTGTGGGCCGTCTGTCATCGAAACGACAGACTCGCCCGATTCGAACCCGCGTTATCCCTCTGCTCGCAAACCCTGCCCCATGACCGACGCCGCCCTCGCGACTCCTCCCGCCGGCACCGCGCCGCCCGCCGTGCCGGCGCTGCCCGCGCTCGCCGTGCTGTTCGGGCGCTGCGGCTGGTTCCGCGCGCTCGCGCCCGAGCATCAGGCGCGCGTGCTGGCCGACGCGCGGGCCGAGTGGCGCGAGGCGGGCGAGGCGGTGGCGCGCCGCCACGCGCCGTCCGGCGACTGGATCGGCGTCCACGACGGGCTCGTCAAGCTCGCGATCCACAACGCGCAGGGGCGCGGCTGCACGCTTTCGGGCGTGCCCTCGGGCGGCTGGTTCGGCGAGGGCAGCGTGATCAAGCGCGAGCTGCGCAAGTACGACGTGATCGCGATCCGCCGCTCGCTGATGCTGTTCGTGCCGTCGGACACGTTCCATGCGCTGCTCGACACCAGCCTGCCGTTCACGGGCTTCGTGATCCGCCAGCTCAACAACCGGATGGGCGAGTTCATCGCCTCGATCCAGAACGCGCGGCTGCTCGACGTGGACGCGCGCGTCGCGCAGGCGCTCGCGCAGCTGATGAACCCCGACCTCTATCCCGACACCGGCGCCACGCTGCCGATCTCGCAGGAGGAACTCGCGATGCTGGTGGGCGTGTCGCGGCAGCGGATCAACCCCTCGCTGCGGCAGCTGGAACGCGAAGGATTGCTGCGGATCGCCTACAACGAGATCGCCGTGACCGACCTGGCGCGGCTGCGCACGATCGGCACCGACCAGATCTGATGCCATGCCCTGCCACATCGCGCCGACCGCTTCCTGACAATTCAGCCATTTTGGTGTCAGGAATGCGCCCCGCGTGATTCACTATCATCCAGACCCGACCTCTCGCCCCGCCTCCCGAGCCGCCCGCCCCCTGCCTCCATGTGGATCGTCAATCTAGCGCTGCGCCGCCCGTACACGTTCATCGTGATGGCCATCATGATCCTGCTCGCGACGCCGCTCGCGCTGGTCAGGACTCCGACCGACGTGCTGCCGTCGATCGACATCCCCGTGATCAGCGTGATCTGGACCTACAGCGGATTCTCGGCGCGCGACATGGCCGACCGCATCACCTCGGTCCATGAACGCACGCTGACCACCACCGTCGGCAACATCGAGCACCTCGAATCGCAGACGCTGCCCGGCATCGCGATCGTCAAGGTGTTCCTGCAGCCGGGCGCGAATACGCAAACTGCGATCGCACAGACGGTCTCGTCGGCCCAGTCGATCGTGCGGCAGATGCCGCCCGGCGCCACCCCGCCGCTGATCATCAGCTATTCGGCGTCGAGCATCCCGGTGCTGCAGCTCGGGCTGTCGAGCCAGTCGCTGCCGGAAGAGTCGCTGGCCGACATCGCGCAGAACTTCCTGCGCCCGCAGCTGGTCACGGTGCGCGGCGTGCAGATCCCGGCGCCCTACGGCGGGCGCACGCGCGTGATCTCGGTCGACCTGGACATGCAGGCGCTGATGGCCAAGGGCCTCACGCCGTCCGACGTGGTCAACGCGGTGGGCGTGCAGAACCTGATCCTGCCCACCGGCACCGCGAAGATCGGCCCCACCGAATACCGGGTCGGCACCAACGCCTCGCCCGACACGGTGGCCGAGCTGAACCGCCTGCCGATCCGCACCCAGAACGGCGCCACCATCTACCTGTCGGACGTGGCCCACGTGCGCGACGGCTTCACGCCGCAGACCAACGTGGTGCGCCGCGACGGCCAGCGCGGCGTGCTGATGTCGATCATGAAGAACGGCGACGCCTCGACGCTGCAGGTGGTGGGCGCGCTCGAGGCGCTGCTGCCCTCGGTGGAGGCGACGCTGCCGGCCGACCTGAAGATCAGCGCGCTGTTCGACCAGTCGGTGTTCGTGAAGGCGGCCGTGCAGGGCGTGATCCGCGAGGCGCTGATCGCGGCGCTGCTGACCGCGATGATGATCCTGCTGTTCCTCGGCAACTGGCGCAGCACGCTGATCATCGCGGTGTCGATCCCGCTGTCGATCTTCACCTCGATCCTGGCGCTGGCCGCGCTCGGCCAGACCATCAACATCATGACGCTGGGCGGCCTCGCGCTGGCGGTCGGGATCCTGGTGGACGACGCCACCGTGACGATCGAGAACATCGAGCGCCACCTGCACCTGGGCACCGGGCTGCGCGAGTCGATCCTCGATGGCGCGGGCGAGATCGCGGTGCCGGCGCTGGTCTCCACGCTCTGCATCTGCATCGTGTTCGTGCCGATGTTCTTCCTCACCGGCGTGGCGCGCTTCCTGTTCGTGCCGCTCGCCGAGGCGGTGGTGTTCGCGATGCTGGCCTCCTACGTGCTCTCGCGCACGCTGGTGCCGACGCTCGCGATGCTGCTGTTCCGCGTCAAGTCGCCGGCCGGCGCGCACGCCGCGGGCCACGACGCCGCGCCGGCGCGCCGCCCGTCGCGCTTCGCGCGCATCCATCACGGCTTCGACCGCGGCTTCGAGCGGCTGCGGGCCGGCTACATCGTGCTGCTCGGCATGCTGATCGTGCGGCGCCGGGTGGCCGCGATCGCGTTCCTCGGCTTCTGCCTGCTGTCCACCGGCCTGGTGTTCGCGCTCGGCCGTGACTTCTTCCCGAGCGTCGATTCCGGCAACATCCGGCTGCACATGCGCGCCCAGACCGGCATCCGCATCGAGGAAACCGCGCGGCTCGCCGACGAGGTGGAAAAGGTGATCCGCGAAGTGGTGCCGCGCGACCAGCTCGACACCATCGTCGACAACCTCGGCCTGCCCTCCAGCGGCATCAACCTGTCCTACAGCAACGCCGGCACGATCGGCACGCTCGACGGCGAGATCATGATCGCGCTGAAGGACGGCCACCCGAGCGCGCACCGCTACGTGGCGGCGCTGCGCCGGATCCTGCCCGAGCGCTTCCCGGGCGTGGAGTTCTTCTTCCAGCCCTCGGACATCGTCACGCAGATCCTGAACTTCGGCCAGCCGGCGGCGATCGACGTGCAGGTGCAGGGCAACGACGCGGCCTCGAACATGCGGATCGCGAGCCAGCTGCTCAAGGCGGTGCGCACCGTGCCCGGCGCGGTGGACGCGCACATCCTGCAGCGCAACGACGAGCCGCTGCTGACCGCCTACATGGACCGCACGCGGATGCAGGAGCTGAACCTGTCGGCGCAGAACGTCGCGCAGAACATGCTGATTTCGCTGGCGGGCACCTCGCAGACCAGCCCCACGTTCTGGGTCAACCCGCGCACCGGCGTGCAGTACCCGCTGACGATCCAGACCCCGCAATACCAGATCCATTCGGTCGGCGACCTGCTCTCCACGCCGGTGGCCGCGTCCGGCAGCCCCGGCACGCCGTACCAGCTGCTCTCGAACCTCGCCGAGATACGCCGCGACGTCGATCCGGCGGTGGTCACGCACTACAACATCCGGCTCGTCACCGACCTCTACGTCAGCGTGGACGGCCGCGACCTCGGCGGCGTGGCCTCCGACATCGACGCGATCGTCGCCAAGGCGCGCGCGACGCTGCCGCGCGGCACCTCGGTCACGCTGCGCGGCCAGGTGGAGACCATGCGCAGCTCCTACTTCGGGCTCGGCGCCGGCGTGGCGATGGCGATCGTGCTGGTGTACCTGCTGATCGTGGTGAACTTCCAGTCGTGGATCGACCCGCTGATCATCATCAGCGCGATGCCGGCCGCGCTGGCCGGGATCGCCTGGATGCTGTTCGTGACCGGCACCCACCTGAGCGTGCCGGCGCTGACCGGCGCGATCATGACGGTGGGCGTGGCCACCGCCAACAGCATTCTGGTGGTGGCGTTCGCGCGGCAGCGGCTCGATGCCGGCGTGCCGGCGCTGTCGGCCGCGCTGGAGGCCGGCGCCACGCGGATTCGCCCGGTCATGATGACCGCGCTGGCGATGATCATCGGCATGATCCCGATGGCGCTCGGCTTCGGCGAGGGCGCCGAGCAGAACGCCCCGCTCGGCCGCGCGGTGATCGGCGGCCTGCTGTTCGCCACCGTCTCGACGCTGTTTTTCGTGCCGCTCGTGTTCGCGGGCGTGCATCATCGGCTGGCGAAGCGGCGCGAGCATCGCGCCGAAGCGTCCTGACCCCTGGATTCGTATAGACCGGTTGAACTCATGGAAGAGAAACGTCACAGCTCCGTCGGGCTCCACGTCGACGAATCGTCGGGCCTCGATCTGCCGGCCCGCGCGCAGGTCCGGCGCCGCGCGAAGCTCGCGCTGATCGTGGTGGGCGTGCTGCTGGCCGCGCTGGCGGTGCGCACGCTGGTGGCCGACCACCTGAACGACCACCAGCTGGAACAGCTCGCGCAGCAGAACGCGCGCCAGTACGTGAGCGTGGTGCGGCCGAGCCGCGCCACCGGCGACACGCGGCTCGCGCTGCCGGGCACGCTGCGCGGCTACGTGGAAGCGCCGATCTACGCGCGCGCGAGCGGCTACGTGAGCCGCTGGGACGTGGACATCGGCACGCGCGTGAAGGCCGGCCAGGTGCTGGCCGAACTCGACACGCCCGAGGTGGACCAGGAATTCGCGCAGGCGGTGGCGCAGCGCCAGCAGGTGCAGTCGACGCTGGCGCTGGCCAGGACCTCGTTCGATCGCGCCCAGCAGCTGCGCCAGCGCGACGCCGTCTCGCAGCAGGAACTCGACGACCGCCAGGGCGCCTACCACCAGGCCGTGGCGAACCTCTCGGCGGCCGACGCGAACGTGCGCCGCCTGACCGAGCTGAAGGGCTTCCAGAAGATCGTCGCGCCGGTGGACGGCGTGGTCACCCAGCGCAACCTCGACATCGGCGACCTCGTCAACGCCGGCAACGGCGGCGCCGGCCGCGCGCTGTTCGTGGTGACCCAGGCCGACCGGCTGCGCCTGTACGTGCGCGTGCCGCAGACCTACGCGCAGCAGGTCAGACTCGGCCAGCACGTGGCCGTCACGCAGTCGGAGCTGCCGGGGCGCACCTTCGACGGCACCATCACGCATACGGCGCAGGCGATCGACGTGGCCACCCGCACGCTGCAGATCGAGATCACGCTGCCCAACGGCGACGGCCGGCTGCTGCCGGGCGCCTACGTGAAGGCCACGCTGCCGATGGCGGCGGTCGGCACGCTGTCGATCCCGGCCAACACGCTGCTGTTCCGCGCCGAGGGGCCGACGGTGGCGGTGGTCGGCGCCGACGGCAGGATCACGCTGCACCCGGTGCGGATCGCGCGCACGCTCGGCAAGACGCTCGAGATCGACGAAGGCGTCGAGGCCGGCGACCGGCTCGTGCTGAACCCGAGCGATTCGCTCGCCAACGGCGACGCGGTGATCGTCAAGGCGGCGGCGCCGGCGGGTGGGGCTTCGGCTTCTTCGGCTTCTTCGGCTTCTTCGGCTTCTTCGGCTTCTTCGGCTTCTTCGGCTTCTTCGGCTTCTTCGGCTTCGGCAGCTTCTTCAGCTGCGGCGTCGGCTCGGGCGGCTTCGGCCACCTCGTCCGCCGCGCCGGACGCCGCCTCGGCCACCAAGGCCGGCCCGGGGGCCGGATCGTGATCCGGATCCGTTTCCCGGCACGGCGCGCCGGACGGGCGACCGCGGCCGTTGCCGGTTCGTCCGCCTGCGCGGCCCGTGCCGCTCAGGCCGCCGACGCCGGTCAGGCGAGCGGCGCGACGACGCTCGCCGTTCGCGGCACCTCGAACCCGGCCGCCTCTCATACGCCCGCTTGTTCCCAAGCACCACGCCCGCGGCGCGCCCCGCTCGCGCGACCCGCCGCGCTCGCGCTGGCCGCGTTCGCGCTGGCCGGCTGCGCGGTCGGCCCCGACTACCACCGCCCGGGCGTGAGCGACACGCCCGCCGCCTGGCAGCCGCCGCCCGGCGACGCCGACTGGCAGCGCGGCACGCCCTCGCACGCGCCGCTCGCGCCGGACTGGTGGCAGGCGTTCAACGATCCGCTGCTCGACGCGCTGGAGACGCGCGCGCTGGGCGCGAACCAGACGCTCGCCGTGGCCGCCGCGCACTATGCGCAGGCGCAGGCCACGCTGGCCTCGACCTCGGCCTCGCTGCTGCCGTCGATCGGGCTCGGCGCCAGCGCGGCGCGCGAGCGGATCTCGGCGGACCGGCCGCTGACGAACTACGCCCAGCGCAACATGTCGACGGTGCAGAACGACACGCAGATCGGCGCCAACGCCAGCTACGAGCTGGACCTGTTCGGCCGGATCCGCCGCACCGTGGAGGCCGCGCGCGCCAGCACCGAGCAGTCCGGCGACGATCTCGTCAACGCGCGGCTGGTGCTGACCGCCGATCTGGCCACCGCCTACCTGGCGCTGCGCGAGACCGACGCCGAGATCGACGTGCTGAACCGCTCGGTCGCGCTGCAGCAGAAAGCGCTCGATTTCGTCACCGCGCAGCACGAGCTGGGCGCCGTGTCGGGCCTGAACCTGCTGCAGCAGCGCTCGCAGCTCGACGCGACGAAGACCCAGGCGCAGCTGCTCCTCAATACGCGCCAGCAATACGAACACGCGATCGCGACGCTGGTGGGCACGCCCGCGCCGTCGTTCTCGATCGCGCCGCGCGTGCAGCCGCTCAGCGCCCCGCGGCTGCCGACCGGCGTGCCGAGCGAGCTGCTGCAGCGGCGCCCCGACGTGGCCTCGGCCGAGCGCGCGATGGCCGCCGCCAACGCGCAGATCGGCATCGCGCGCGCCGCCTATTTCCCGCGCATCACGCTGTCGCCCGACATCGGCTGGGAGGCCACGCGCTTCGCGAGCCTGTTTACGGTGCCGGCGCTGGTATGGTCGGTGGGCGCCTCGGTGTCCCAGCCGCTGTTCGAGGACGGCCGCCTCAAGGCCGGCGTCGAGGTCGCGCAGGCCGGCTACGACGCGGCGCGCGCCAACTACCGCCAGACCGTGCTGACCGCGTTCCAGGAAGTGCAGAACGCCGTGACCGGCCTGTCGGCGCTCGACGAGGCCGAACGGCGCGCGCGCGCGGCCGTGGACGATGCGCGCCAGCTCGTCTCGCTGGCCCAGGACCGCTACGGCGGCGGCCTGACCGCCTACATCGACGTGATCAGCGCGCAACAGCAGCTGCTCACCAGCGAGCGCCAGGAAGTGCAGATCCGTGGCCAACGGGCCGCACTGGTGGTATATCTCGCAAAAGCACTCGGCGGCGGCTGGTCGGGCGCCGCGCCCGTCGCGGCCAATGGCACGAACGGCGACGCCCAGGGCGGCGCGGCGCTCGCGCCCGCCGCCGCGCCCGCGCCCCGCCTGGCGGCCGACTCCGCGGCCCGGCCGGCCGCCGGCATCGCAACCGGAACTCGCGAATGAAAGTACTGATAGTCGAAGACGAACCGAAAGTGGTCGATTACCTGAAGAGCGGCCTGGCCGAGGAAGGCTGGGTGGTCGACACCGCGACCGACGGCGAGGACGGCGCCTGGAAGGCGGTCGAATACGACTACGACGTGGTCGTGCTCGACGTGATGCTGCCGAAGATCGACGGCTTCGGCGTGCTGCGCGCGCTGCGCGCCCAAAAGGACACGCCGGTGATCATGCTGACCGCGCGCGACCGCGTGGACGACCGCGTGCGCGGCCTGCGCGGCGGTGCCGACGACTATCTGACCAAGCCGTTCTCGTTCCTGGAACTGATCGAGCGGCTGCGCGCGCTGACGCGCCGCGCGCGCGTGCAGGAATCGACGCTGATCTCGATCGGCGACCTGCGGGTGGACCTGATCAGCCGCCGCGCCACGCGCAACGGCATCCGGCTCGACCTGACCGCCCAGGAATTCCAGCTGCTCGGCGTGCTCGCGCGCCGGCGCGGCGAGGTGCTGTCGAAGACCACCATCACCGAACTGGTGTGGGACGTCAATTTCGACAGCAACGCGAACGTGGTGGAAACCGCCATCAAGCGGCTGCGCGCCAAGCTGGACGGGCCGTTCTCCGACAAACTGCTGCATACCATCCGCGGGATGGGCTACGTGCTCGAGGTGCGCGACGAGCCGGAAGCCGACCTGCGCCGTTGAGGTCCGCGATGAAGCGCTCGATTTCGCTGCGGCTGTCCCTGATGTTCGGCATCACCTCGCTGCTGGTGTTCTCGCTGGTCGGCATCGGCCTGTTCGCGATGATGGAGCGGCAGCTGTTCGCCGAACTGCGCGCCACGCTGGAAACACGCGCCAAGGTGGCCGAGCTGATCGTCTCGCACGCCACCACCGCCGCGCGCTGGCACATCACGCAGGAGAAGCTCAACGACCTGCAGCCGCTCGACGGCTCGACGCGCTACATCGTGACGAGCCCCGACCCGGCGTTCCGGCTCGGCACGCCGGTGAAGGGCGAGACCGAGGGCATGCCGGTGGGCGCGTTCCGGCTGATCCACTGTGTCGGCAGCGGCTACGACGTGATGACCCGCACCACCGTGCTCCCGCCGAACGGCGTGCGACCCGAGCTGACGCTGGTGGTCGCCACCACCTGCGAGCGCACCCAGAAGATGCTGCGCTTCATCGCGCTGACGCTGGCCGGGCTGATCGGCGCGGCCACCGTGATCGCGCTGCTGCTGAGCCGCGCCGTCACGCGCTTCGGGCTCGAACCGCTGGTGCGGCTGTCGAAGGAGGCCGCCGCGCTGAGCCCCGCGAACCGCAAGCAGCGCCTGCGGACCGACGCGCTGCCGAGCGAGCTGCACGATCTGGCCAGCTCGTTCAACGGCGCGCTGGAACGGATCGAGCACGCCTACGACCGGCTCGAATCGTTCAACGCCGACGTCGCGCACGAGCTGCGCACGCCGGTCAGCATCCTGATCGGGCAGACCCAGGTGGCGCTGACCTCGCGCGACCGCAGCGTCGAGCGCATGCAGCGCACGCTGCAGTCGAACCTGGAGGAATTCGAGCGGCTGCGCGTGATCGTCAACGACATGCTGTTCCTGTCGCGCAGCGACCGCGGCGAGCGCGCCACCAACCTCTGCGACGTGTCGCTGGCCGTGGAGGTGTCGCGCATGCTCGACTTCCTGGAGATCTCGCTCGACGACGCGCAGCTGCGCGCCGAGCTGGCCGGCGACGCGCGCGCGAGCGTCGACACCTCGCTGTTCGGCCGCGCCATGACCAATCTCCTGATCAACGCGATCCAGCACTCGCGGCCCGGCGGCACCCTGCGCGTGAAGATCCGCGCGGCCGGCGAGCAGGTCGAGATCGCCGTGTCGAACCCCGGCGCGCCGCTCGATCCCGCCGTGCGCGCGCAGATGTTCGAGCGCTTCTACCGCCGCGAGGAAGCGCGCAGCAACAGCAACGAGAACCACGGGCTCGGCCTGTCGATCGTCAAGGCGGTGGCCGAGATGCATGGCGGCTCGGTGTTCGTGGCCAGCGAGGACGGCTGGAACACGTTCGGCTTCTCGGTGGCGGCCCAGCCGACCGCGCCGCCGGCCGATACGCGCGCGGCTGCCACGGGTATGCCGCACCACGCGGCGCTGCGGCCGTCTTGAGCCGCACGGGTTGCGCGTCCCGGCCGCCGACGAGAACGAAGGCGATATCGAAAAACCGCTGCGCGCTCAGGCCAGTTCGGCCTCGAACACGCGGTCGCGCCCGCTCTCCTTCGCGCGATAGAGCGCCTGGTCGGCCGCGTCGACCACCACCGCCACGTCCGAGGCGAAGCCCGCATCGGGCCGCCAGGTCGCCACGCCGACGCTGACCGTCACGTAACCCGACTCCGAGCCGGCATGGGCGATCGCCAGCTCGCGCACCGCGTCGCGAATCCGCTCGCCAATGGCGCGCGCGCCGGCGCTGTCGGTCTCGGGCAGCACCACCACGAACTCCTCGCCGCCGTAGCGCGCCACCACGTCGTGCGAGCCCAGCGCCTGCCGCGCGATGCTGGCCGACACGCTGGCCAGCACCTCGTCGCCGACCGTGTGGCCGTATTCGTCGTTGTAGCGCTTGAAGTGGTCGATATCGACGAACAGGATCGCGAGCGGCCGCCGCGCCCGCACCGCGCGGCGCCATTCGCGTTCGAGCGAGGCGTCCAGCGAGCGGCGGTTCGGCAGGCCGGTCAGGCTGTCGGTGCCGGCCAGCCGCGCCAGCGCGGCCTCGGCCTCCGACTGGCGCCACAGCGAATGCGCGAGGCAGGCGCTCAGCACCACGAACGCGATGCCGAACGCGCCCGTGAGAATCCCGAAGCGCCAGGCGCGCCGCCGCCATTCGGCGTAGACGTCCTGCTCGGCCACCGCCACCTGGACGATCACCGGCAGCCGCGGCAGGCGCTGGAACAGGTAGCTGCGGCGCACGCCGTCGATCGAGGCGACGTCGACGAACGAGCCGCTGCCGCCCGCCAGCATCCGCGTGTAGGGGCCGGTGCCGCGCAGGTCGCGCCCGATCAGCGTGGCGTCGCTCGGCGCGCGCATGATCAGCCGTCCGTTGGCGTGGATCAGCGCGATCGTGCCGTGCGCGCCGAGCGCGAGCCCCGCGAACAGCCGGCGGAAATACTCGAGCCGCACCGACAGCACCACCACCCCGGCGAACCGCCCGTCCGGGCCGTTGAGCCGGCGCGACAGCGCGATGCTCGGATCGTCGCCGTGCAGCACCGACGTGTAGGGGCTGCTGACGAACAGGCCGGTGTCGGGGTCGTCGCGCTGCGCCGCGAAGAAATCGCGGTCGTCGAAGCGTTCGTCGCCAGTGTCGAGGTCGGTGGAGGACACCATCAGGCGGCCGTCGGCGTCGAGCACGTAGATTCCGCCGATGTCGTTGGCCACCGCCGCGCGGTCGAACAGCAGGCGGCGGCGCAGCGCCGCCGGCAGCGCCGCCAGCGCCGGATCGCGCAGGCCGGCGGCCACGCCCTGCAGCGCGAGATCGTCGATGTGCAGGCTGCGCGCCACGTCGCGCTCGATCATCAGCAGCGTGTTGCGCGCGCTGTCCTGCGCGCGCTCGAACGCATCCACGCGGCTGTCCCGCAGGATCGCCGCGCAGATCGTCATCATCACCAGCGCGATCGCCACACCCGCGGCGATCACGAGATAACCCAACGGCATCCGGGGCGACGGATCTCTCCATCCGCGCCACCCGGCAGTACTCTCGTTCATCGTTGTCATGCGGACCGTGCCGCGGGCCGGTTCCGTGAAGTGTGCCGAGCGGCCATTATCACCGATGCGGCGCCGCGGAACCACGCCGTTTACGCGCCGCCGGGCGGCGCGGCGCGAAACTCGCGAAACGATCGCGCGCGACGTTGCGCACCGCGTCGATCAACGCCTGCGCGGCCGGCGACGGCCGCGCGTCGGTGCGCAGGACCAGCCCCACCAGTTCGTCGGCGCCCTCGGCCGGCAGCGCGAGCCGCACCAGCGTGCGCGCGGCCAGATCGTACTCGGCCGCGTAGCGCGGCACGAACCACACCGCGTCGTTCTCGAGCGCCAGCGCGCGGCCGACCGATACCGACAGTACCTCCACGAACGCCTCGAGCGGCGGCGCCCCGCAGGCCGCCAGCAGCTGCTCGGCCGACTGGCGGATCAGCGTGCCGTAAGGCGGCAGCACCACCGGGAAGCGGCCCAGCTCGCCGGCCGGCGCGGCATGCGTCGCGAGCGGATGGCCCGCGCGCACCAGCGCGACGAGCGGCTCGTTGTAGAGTTGCTCGAACGACAGCCCCACCATGCGCTCCGGCTCCGAGAGCCGGCCGATCGCGCACTCGATCTCGCCCGACTTGAGCCGTTCGAGCAGCCGCGCGTTGGCGTCGGTCGCGATCCGCACGATCACGCGCGGCAGCCGCGCCGTGAGCGCCTTGAGCACCGCCGGCGCGAGCGAGGCCGCCACCGTCGGCAGCATGCCGAGTTCCAGCGTGGCCGCCGCGCCGCTGCTCTCGCCGGCCAGCAGCCCCACGCCCTGGCGCAGCGCCAGCACGCTCGCGCTCGCGTGCGGCAGGAACAGCTGCCCCTCGCGGGTGGGCTGCGCGCCCTGCCGGCCGCGCTCGAACAGCTTCACGCCGAGGATCGATTCGAGTTCCGCGATCGTCTTCGACACCGCCGGCTGCGTGATCGACAGGCTTTCGGCCGCCTTCTGCACGCCGCCCAGCTGCGCCACCGCGAGGAAACACTGCAGGTGCCGGAACTTGACGCGGCCGTCGGCGATTCGGTTGGACATAACGAGCGGTTATACGAGATGAGAAGAAACGTCATTTTGCATAACTTTCCGGATTGGCTAAAGTCTTGCCATTCCCTCCAATACGAAACAGGAGACACCGCGATGGACGATTCCATCCTCAGCCCGCGCGACTGGCCCTCGCATCCCGCCTACGTTCACCCCGAATACCGCTCGTCGGTCAAGCGCGGCCCGACCCAGCCGCTCGTGCCGCTGAAGGAACGGCTGCGCAACCAGCGCGTGCCCGTGTACGGCAGCGACGATCTGGGCGCGCTCGACCACGACCTGACCCGCAACGCCGTGAAGAACGGCGAGCCGCTCGGCGAGCGCATCATCGTGACCGGCCGCGTGCTCGACGAAGGCGGCAGGCCGGTGCGCAACACGCTGGTGGAGGTCTGGCAGGCGAACGCCGCCGGGCGCTACGTCCACAAGGCGGACCAGCACGACGCGCCGCTCGACCCGAACTTCCTCGGCGCCGGGCGCTGCCTGACCGACGGCGAGGGCCGCTACCGCTTCCTGACCATCAAGCCCGGCGCCTATCCGTGGGGCAACCACACCAACGCGTGGCGCCCGAATCACATCCATTTCTCGCTGTTCGGCGACGACTTCGGCTCGCGCCTCGTCACGCAGATGTATTTCCCCGGCGACCCGCTGCTGCAACACGATCCGATCTTCCAGGGCACGCCCGAGGCCGCGCGCGAGCGGCTGGTGTCGCGCTTCTCGCTCGACGTGACCGAGGAAAGCTACGCGCTCGGCTACGAATTCGATATCGTGCTGCGCGGCCGCGACGCCACCCCGATGGAGCGCTGATCATGACGACCCTGAAACAGACCCCTTCGCAGACCGTCGGCCCGTACTTCGCCTACGGGCTGTGCCCGCAGCAGTACAACTTCGACATGAAGAGCCTGTTCTCGCCGGAGATCGCCGCGCCGCATACGCCGGGCGAGCAGATCCTGCTGGTCGGGCAGGTGTTCGACGGCGACGGACAGCCGATCCTCGACGCGATGCTCGAGTTCACGCAGGTGGACGCGGCGGGCCGGTTTCCCGGTTCGCGCGCGGAGATCGCCGAGAGCGGCTTCACCGGGTTCGCCCGCGTGGGCACCGGCACGGACCCGCAGCACTGCTTCGTGGTGCGCACCGTGAAGCCGGCCGCGACCGACGCCGGCGCGCCGCATGTGGACGTGACGGTGATGATGCGCGGCGTGCTCACGCACGCGTTCACGCGGCTCTACTTCGAGGACGAGGCGCAGGCGAACGCGGCCGACGCGGTGCTGGAAAGCGTGCCGGCGGCGCGGCGCGAGACCTTGATCGCGCGGCGCGAGGCATGCGGGAACGGCCTCGTCGTCTATCGCTTCGACATCCGCATGCAGGGCGATCGGGAGACGGTGTTTTTCGATCTGTGAGAGATCCCTGAGGCCGGATCGGCCGCTTCGATCGCCGTCACGAAAACGGCCGGAAGGATTTCCGGCCGTTTTTTTCGTCCATTTTTTTGTCCGCTGTACCGTCCGCTTTTCCGTCGCTCCCGCTCGCGATCGACTACCGCTGGTTTTCGCCGTTCCGACCATGCAAGGCATGCGCCGCCCTTTGGTAAGTGAACGGTAAGTCTCGGCACCTTAGAATCGCGATGCTTTCGGTCCCGTCGCTTCCGGCTGCCGCGCGATGATCAGACGAATCGACACTCGCACCGTCGCCCGGGACGGCTTCGCGCGCGCCGCCGATCGGCGCCGTCTCCCGGATGCCCCGCCCATGACTCCTGCGCCAGCCCGCTGCACCAGCCCATTACCCACCCATCCACCTATGACACCGCGATCATGTCGAGAGTAGCCGTCGTCGAGGATCATGAGCGGCTGGCCGCGATGGTCCGCCAGGCCCTGTCGGCGGCGGGCATCGAGGCCGACCTGTTCGGCAGCGTGTCCGCCGCCGCCTACGCGGTGGCACGCGAGGAATATGCGGTCGTGGTCGTCGATCGCGGCCTGCCCGATGCCGACGGCCTGACGCTGGTTCGCGACCTGCGCCGCGCCGGCGTGATGACGCCGTGCCTGATGCTTACCGCGCGCGACGCCCTGCACGATCGCGTGGAGGGGCTCGAAAGCGGTGCCGACGACTATCTCACCAAGCCGTTCGCGATGAGCGAGCTGGTTGCCCGGGTCCGCTCGCTGATGCGTCGCTCCGCCGTGCTCACCGACCTGACGCTGTCGCTGGGCGGGCTCGAGGTCGATCCGCAACAGCAGACCATGCGTTGCGACGCGCGCGTCACCCGGCTCGCGTCGGCCGAGCTGCAGATCCTGCTGAGCCTGATGCGGGCCGGCGGCCGTACCGTGCGGCACGGCGTGCTCGAACACGCGGCCTGGGGATTCGGCGAAAGCGTGACGCCGAACGCGCTGGACGTGACGCTGCACCGGCTGCGCAAGAAGCTGCAGGCCATGCAGGCGCCGGTGAAACTGGAAAACGTCCGGGGCGCCGGCTTCGTGCTGCGCGTCGGCCAGGCCGACGGCACGCCCGGCGCGACCGCGGAGGACACACCATGAAAGCGCCGGCCGATCCGACCGGCGGGCAGTCCGGCTGCCCGGTACGCGGCCCCTGGCTGCAGACCCTGTCCGGGCGGCTGTGGCTGACCAACGTGCTGGGGCTGGCCTTGAGCCTGGCCTGTCTGGCGAGCCTGGTGCTGTGGATCTATGACAGCAACCCCGAGCGCGCCCTCGGGCATATCGAGCGGATGGAGTCGGCCAACGACGTCGTGCGGGGCCTGCGCTTCGATGCCGGCGGCACGCCCGTGGCGGTCCACCTGTCCGAGCGCGAGACCTGGCTATACCAGATCGCGCCGACCGAGCTGCACTATCGCGTGTTCGACGCGAACGGCGCGATCGTGGCGGCCTCGGGCACGCACGCGTTCGACGGCGGCTGGCAGCCGGCACCGCTCGATACGGTACCGGACGGCTACCGGCGCACCGACATCGAGGGACGGCCGTTCATCGTCGCGACGCTGCGGGTGCCGTGCGGCGCCAGGACCTGTTTCGTGCAGACGGCCACCAGCGTGCAGTTCCTGGTGGCGCTGTCGAGCCTCAAGATGCGGCCGATCCCGCGCGTGGTCGCGGTGATCGTGGTGATCGCGACCCTCGTGTTCGGCCTGACGCTGCCGTTGACGATCCGCTACGTGCTGCGGCCGTTGCGCGACGTGTCGGCGGCCGCCTCGAACATCACGCCGCACAACCTGCAGGCACGGCTGCCGGTGGCCGCGGTGCCGGGCGAGATCCGGCCGCTGATCGACGCCTTCAACGACGCGCTGGCCCGCCTCGAGGCCGGCTTCAACGCCCAGCAGCACTTTCTCGCGTCGGCCGCCCACGAATTGCAGACGCCGCTGACGCTGCTGCGCGGCCAGATCGAGCTGCAGCCGGAGATCGCGGATCAGGCGCTGCTGATCCGCGAGATCGACGGCATGGCGCGCCAGGTCCGGCAACTGCTGCATCTGGCCGAAGTGCGCGAAACCCAGAACTTCAGCTTCGCGCCGATCCGGATCGGCGACGTGGTCCACGACGTGAAGGCCTATCTGGCGCGCAAGGCCGACGCCAGGCAGGTCGCGATCGGCATCGACGACGTGGACGCGCCGCGGCACACCCTGGCCGATCGCAGCGCGCTGTTCATCCTGCTGAAGAATCTGGTGGAAAACGCCGTCAACGTCTCGCCCGACGCCTCGGTCGTGCTGATCCGCTGCACGGCGGACGGCCTGCACGTGATCGACGAAGGCCCGGGCATCGATGACGCCCACCTGCCGAGGCTGTTCGAACGCTACTGGCGCGCGCCGGGCGCCGGCTACGAAGGCGCCGGCCTCGGCCTCGCGATCTGCCAGGAGATTGCCCAGGTGCATGGCTGGGCCATCTCGGTCCGCAGCTCGCCGACGGGCAGCTGCTTTTCCGTCCGCTTCGCCGCCGAAGCGCGGACCGAACGGCGCGAGACCGAACCGGCCCCGGCATGAACGCCGGGGCCGAGCGCGGCGGCGGCGCGGCGGGCGCGGTCACCAACGCGGCCGCCGCCATGCCTCGCAGCACGCCCGACCTCGCAAGGCTCGCCGGCGCACGTCGGTGGCGGGCCGGCCGCCGGCCTCGACGCTGCCGGGCCTGCGAGTTTCCAGTGGCCGTCGCGTGCTTCGCGCCCGGCGTCGCGCGGCCGGTTCGCGATCGACCCCGATCGCCCGACCGGTAAGTAGCGGGTAAGTGGACTCTTTTTACAGTCACGGTGTTGCCACTCGACACCATGGATACGACACCGTGACCGCCCTTTCCCTTCGTTCGATCAGTCTTCAATTCGGCGCGATCTGCTTCGCGCTCGCCACCCAGTCGGCCTCGGCGCAGTCCGCCCCGGCCGATGAAGACGACGGCAATGCCGGACTCACCATCCTCAACAACGCCACGAACGTCACGCATTGGGGGCTCGGCGCCGGCGTGGGCATCGAATCCTCGCCGTATCGCGGCGACGGCTCCAAGGTTTCGCCGATTCCGCTGCTGTATTTCGACGACAAGTGGGTGCATGTGCTCGGCACCACCCTCGACCTGAAGGCGGGCGAATGGCATCACGTCAGCGTCGCGCTGCGCGCCCGCTTCGGGCTGTTCGACGGCTACAAGGAGTCCGACGCGCCGGCCCTGAACGGCATGCAGAATCGCAACGGCGCGCTCTGGTACGGCCCGGCGCTGGCCTGGAAGACCGCGTTCGGCACCCTGTCCGGCGACTTCCTGCTGGGCGGCAACAAGGGCGAACAGGCGAAGCTCGAATTCGGACGCTCGTTCGAGGCGGGCCGGTTCTCGATCGAGCCTCACATCGGCGCGCAGTGGTACAGCAGCAAATACGACAACTATTACTACGGCGTCATGCCGTCCGAGGCGCGCATCGGGCGCCCGGCCTACACGAGCGGCGCGAGCTGGGCCTTCACGGTGGGCTCGCGGGTCAACTATCGGCTTACCGAACACCAGCGCATCCTGTTCGACGTCGGCGTGGCCCACCTCGGCAGCAACGTGACCAACAGCCCGATCGTCGGCAGGCGCTACGTGCCCGAAGCCAGCGTCGGCTACCTCTACCAGTTCAAGTGATGGCACGGCCGCGCGAGGCCCGCGCCTCGCTGCCTGCCTCGACCTTGGCGCTGGCCTTCCCGGCCCGGCCGCAACCTGACAAGGAAGGTACGACGTGAAGCACTCCATCCTGATCGTCGATGCCGACCAGGCATGGCAAACAGCCATGCGAGCCTGCCTGAGCGCGGTCGACTTCGAAGTCCGCGCGGTCGATTCGCCGGCCTGCCTGGTCCGGGAAGTGGCCGACCTCCCTCCCGATCTCGTGGTCCTCGCGAACGACACCGATCCAGCGCCCGGCCTCGCGGCGCTCGGCGCACTGCGCGAGGCCGGCATCACCGTGCCCGTGATCATGCTGGGCGGGAGCCTGGACGTGGACGAGTGCGTGGCCGGACTGCGGGCCGGAGCGGACGACTTCGTCTTCAAGCCCGTCAACCCGCGGGAGTTGCTGGCCAGAGTGCGACGCGTGATGGCGCGGACCTCCGGACCGATGCCGATCGACCCATGCGGGCGGCCGAACTTCGCGTTCGACCGCTTCGTGCTGAACTTCGCCGCGCGCGTGCTGACGCTCGACGGCAAACGCGTGCCGCTGAATCAGGGCGAATTCGCATTGCTGAACGTCCTGTCGCGTTCGCCGGGCCGGGTGGTGACGCGGGCCGCGCTGGCGGAACGCCTGTCGCCGCACGTCCTGCGCGAACCCGGGACCATCAACGTCATGGTGTCGCGCTTTCGCAAGCGGCTCAAGCAGCACTGGCACGGCCCGGAACTGATCGGCACCCGTTGGGGGCGCGGCTATGTCTTCCTGCCCGACTTCCACGAGTCCGACGTCTGGCGCGTCAAGCCGGCCGCTGCCCGGGGCGTGCGCGCCGAGGCGAGC
This sequence comes from Burkholderia perseverans, assembly GCF_022870505.1. Classification (NCBI taxonomy): domain Bacteria; kingdom Pseudomonadati; phylum Pseudomonadota; class Betaproteobacteria; order Burkholderiales; family Burkholderiaceae; genus Burkholderia; species Burkholderia perseverans. The sequence goes on along the minus strand of NZ_CP045093.1, from coordinate 1,547,286 downwards.
CAGTCGAAGCGGGGATTCTCCGTGGGCCGCGGGTATGACGATGCGAGAGCACGATGATCGGCCGCCCGTTCGCGGCGGGCCGACGAGGTTCGACCACGACCAGACCGCCGCCCCGGCCGGCTTCATGAGCCTTGCACCGCAATCCGCGACGGGCGGGCCATGAGGGCGGTCTGGAAGAACAGTCTCGCCGCGAGGCTCTGGCTGATCAACGTCGCGGTGCTCGCGCTGAGCCTGGGGGGCCTGGCGGAAATGGTCGTCCGGGCCTACGACGCCAATCCCGAGCACATCATCACGCGGAACGAGCGCCTCGACACCGCCTACGACGTGGCGAACGGCCTGCGCTTCGACGAGGCCGGCATGCCCCGCGCGGTCTCGCTGACGCGGCAGCATGGCTGGCTGTTCGGGGTGGCGCCGGGCGAATTCCGCTATCGCGTCCTCGATTCGCGCGGCGGCGTGCTGCTGAGTTCGATGCCGGCGCAACCGCCGGGCGCGTGGCCGCTGCCGGCAAGCGGCCTCGCCGACGCCAGCACCGGACATTCGACCGTCGCGGGCCGGCCCTTTGCCGTCGCGACCGTGAAGGTCATGCACGGCGGCGTCCCGTACTTCGTGCAGACGGCGGCCAGCCTGCAGTTCATCGATGCGCTGGCAAGCCTGCGAATCCAGCCCGTTCCCCGGATCGTCGAAATCATCGTCCTGATCTCGGCACCGGTGTTCGGGCTTACGCTGCCGCTGACGATCCGGCACGTGCTGCGCCCGCTGCGCGACGTGTCGCGAGCGGCGGCCGGGATCACGCCGAAGCACCTCGAGGCCCGCCTTCCGCTGCGCAACGTGCCGGGCGAGATCCGGCCGCTCATCGGCGCGTTCAATGCCGCGCTCGCGCGCCTCGAGGACGGCTTCGAATCGCAACAGCAGTTTCTTGCCTGCGCGGCGCACGAACTCCAGACGCCGCTGACGCTGCTGCGCGGCCACATCGAGCTGCAGGCCGATATCGGCGGCAGGGCCGACCTGCTCGGCGAGATCGATCTGATCGCGCGACACGTTCGCCAGTTGCTGCATCTGGCCGAAGCCGGCGAGGCGCATAATTTCCAGTTCGAGGAGATCGACGCGCTCGACGTGATGAAAGATGCCGTCGATTACCTCGCGCAACGGGCCGACGAGAAAGCGGTGCGGCTGCATATCGTGGAGTGCGAGAGCCAGCCGACGGTCGTGGCCGACCGGGGCGCCCTTTTCATCCTGCTCAAGAATATCGTCGAGAACGCGATCGATGCCTCGCCGAAACGCGGCATCGTGCTGCTTCGGCTCGACGCCGACGGGCTGCACGTCTGTGACAGCGGCGCCGGAGTGCCCGCCGCCGACATCCCGAACCTGTTCCGCCCTTTCTGGCGCGCGCCGAATTCGGCCGGGCATGGGTCGGGGCTGGGGCTGGCGATCTGCGGTGAAATCGCGGCCGCTCACGGCTGGGAGATCGCGGTGCGGTGCAGCCTTGTGGGGACGAGGTTCAGTGTCGGGGTGTACGGGTAGGGATGGATTCCCGAGGCCACCCACCTCGTCACATGTCGTCTATCCGTTTAGCGTGAGCGCGCGGCATCCGTCTCGACATCGCACGTACCACAAACCGGCGCGGACCCAGCCCTGAACGGCCCGCCCGGTTCGCCGCCAACCGCACGCCGCGCGAAGATCTCACCCGGCCGGCCGCTCACCCCGCATAAACCGCCTCGCCAAACTCGACCTTCAACGCCCCGGACATCCCTTCATACGCGGTATTCGTCAGCAGCAGCACGCTCAACCCCCACGCCGGATCGACGAACCACGCATGCCCGTACACGCCGCCCCAGGCCAGCGCCCCGGCCGCCATCGGCGTCTGCGCCAGCGCCGGCTCGCTCAGCACCGCGCCGACGTACCCGAAGCCCCAGCCCGGCCCGCGCGTCTCGGCCGCGGCGCCTACCTGATCGCGCCGGGCCGCCGCGGCCAGCGCCTCGGGCAGGAAACGCCCGCCGTCGCGAATCGCCTCCAGCACTCGCAGCACGTCGTCGGCGCAGCCGTACATCCCCGCGCCGCCCGACGGATACGCGTCGCGCTCGAACACGCGCGAGGGCGCGAAGCGCACCGCCGCGCCGTGCCCGTCGGGCAGCGGCACGTCCACGCCGTCCGTCATCCGCACCGGCTCCGGGCTGCCGTAGTAATAAGGCGTCGCGAAGCGCTCGGGCTGGTTCGACACGAACCCGCTGTCGCGCAGGCCGAGCGGCTCGCCCACCAGCGTCGCCACCGCCTGCGCCAGCGTCGTGCCGGTGGCGCGCTCGATCACCGCGCCGAGCACGTCGAGCGCGAGCGAATACTGCCAGCCCGCGCCCGGCGCGAACGCGAGCGGCGCCGCGGCCAGCCGCTGCAGGTTCTCGTAGAGATCGAAATCGCGCAGGTCGAGCCCGTCGGAAATGCCGAGCCGGTCGTAAAGCGAGCCCGGCCCGTCGAGCAGCCAGTAGCCGAGGCCGGCCGTATGCGTGAGCAGGTGATGGATCGTCAGTTCCGGCGCCTCGCCGTTCGCCAGCGTCGGCCGGAACCCGGGCAGCCAGCGCGTGACGGGCGCGTCGAGCGCCAGCGCCCCGCTCGCCACGAGCCGCAGCGCCGCGAGCGCGACGATCGGCTTGGTCACCGAGGCGAGCCGGAACAGCGTGTCCTCGCGCATCAGCCGCCGCGCCTCGCGGTCGGCCAGGCCATGCGCGCGCCGGTACAGCAGCTTGCCGTGCTGCGCGACGACGCCCACCGCGCCCACCACGCGCCGCTCGCTCAGCGCCCGTCCGAACACGGCGTCGAGGCGGCCCGACAGGGCGACGGGATCGATCGAGGCGGGCGGGGTCTGCGTCATGGCAACGGTCTCGGAACGGGAAAAGACTCGATTCTAAACAGGCGCGTGCCAACCACGATCTGTTTTTGATATCTCGTTTCGGACGCGGGGCGACGACCGCCAAGCCGCTCGGGCTGACGAAGCCCGATGCCGCCCGCCTCGCGTCGCTTGCGTTTCCGGCACCGTCGCCGCTACAGTCTCGGCTGTCGGCGCTGTCCGTCGCCGCGTCGGCCTCCCACGCTTGTGCCGCCCTCACCGCTCCAGCCCGCCTCATCGCCATGCCCGCTTCCGCCGTCCTTGCCCAAGCCTCCCCCGTCACCGATCTGGTCGCGCTCGGCGTGCTCGCGCTGCTCTGCGTCTGCGGCCTCGGCTGGGCGGGCTGGCAGACGCTGCGCGCGACGCGCGGCCGGCTCTACTGGGTGATCTGCGTGGCGCTGCTCGTGGCCGGCGCGCTGGCGATGGCGATCGCGCGCCCCGACACGCCCGACAGCGGCGAGATGCCCGCCGGGTTCGCGCTCGGCGTGCTGGTGGCGTTCGCCGGCCTCGTCGCAACGGCGGCCGGCTGCGCGTGGCAGGCGATCCGCAAGCTGCGCGACCCGCGAAGCTGACGGCGCGCAGCCGCGCGCGCCAGCGCCCGCGGGCCGTGCAACGCGCGCTCGACACCGCGCCCTGGCCGATCGCAGCGCAACATCCGGTTACGCAAACGGCCCGCCGCCCGCCGCGCTTTTTCCGTTAGCGCGCCGCACAACCGCTATCATGTCCGCAATTTCAGCGCTCGCCGCCTTGGCGAGCCTTCGGTTGGAGAACTCATGGCCTTGCCTCAGGACAGCGTCAACATGGCGCTTTTTTGCGACTTCGAAAACATCGCGCTCGGCGTGCGCGATACGAAGTTCGAAAAATTCGACATCAAGCCGGTGCTCGAAAAGCTGCTGCTCAAGGGCAGCATCGTGGTGAAGAAGGCGTATTGCGACTGGGATCGCTACAAGACGTTCAAGGGCTCGATGCATGAAGCGAGCTTCGAGCTGATCGAGATTCCGCACGTGCGCCAGTCGGGCAAGAACTCGGCCGACATCCGCCTGGTGGTGGACGCGCTCGACCTCTGCTACACGAAATCGCACGTGGACACGTTCGTGATCATCAGCGGCGATTCCGACTTCTCCCCGCTCGTCTCGAAGCTGCGCGAGAACGCGAAGCGCGTGATCGGCGTGGGCGTGAAGAACTCGACCTCGGACCTGCTCGTGGCGAACTGCGACGAGTTTATTTTTTACGACGATCTCGCCCGCGAGCAGCAACGCGAGCTGGCCAAGCGCGATGCCCGCGCCGCCGCGGCGGCGGCGCCGGGCAAGCGCGCCGACGACGAGCGCCAGCGCAAGCAGGACGGCGACGCGCGCAAGCTCGAGGCAATCACGATCGCGGTGGAAACGTTCGACGCGCTCGCCTCGGAGCGCAGCGACAGCGGCAAGATCTGGGCGTCGGTGCTGAAGAGCGCCATCAAGCGCCGCAAGCCGGGCTTCAACGAGAGCTATTACGGCTTCCGCGCGTTCGGCAACCTGCTCGACGAAGCGCAGGCACGCGGGCTGCTCGAAATCGGTCGCGACGAGAAGTCGGGCACCTACGTGTCGCGCGGCGGCGTGGCCGTCGATCCGGCCTTGACGGGCGACGCGGCCAAGGGCAATGAGGAAGGCTTCACGGCGGATGCGCCGGCCGAACCGGCACGCGCCTCGCGTCATGGCGAAGGCAAGCACGGCTCGCGGCGCCGCGATCGCGACGCGCAACGCGGCGGCGACGAAGCACGCCACGCCGACAAGGTGGGCAAGCCGGACGAAGCGGCCGAGCCGGCGGAGGCAGTCGACGCGATCGAGGCGATCGACACCACCGCGCCGGCGCAGGCCGAAGCACCGGCCGCCGCGAAACCGCATCGCGACGGCCGCCAGCCGCGCCACGGCGACGAGCGCCGCCACGCGAAGCGCGACGACGCGAAACACGGCAAGGGACGCGGCTCGCGCAAACCCGAGCAGATGCCGCTGATCGACGACACGCCGGCCGAGGTCGATACGATCGCGCCGGCCATGCCGGCCGACGCGGCCGAACCGGCGGCGTTCGAACCCGCCGTGGCGCCCGAGGCAGCGGTGTGGGAAGTGGTGGATGCGCAGGCTGAGCCCGCGCGGAAAACCGCGAAGGCGAAGAAGACGCCGGCCCGCACGCGCAAGCCGGCGGCCAGGAAGGCCGGCGCCTCGGCCGATGATGCCGCGCATGACGCCGGACCGGCATCGGCACCCGCCGCCGATTCGTCTACCGCAGACGCGCCCGCCAGCCTGCTGCCGGCCGACGACGCACCGGCTCCCGCCGCCGCGAAACGCGCGCGCTCGCCCCGCAGCGGCGCCGCGCGCGCCCGCCGCCCGCGCGGCACGGCCGGCACCGCCGACGAGTCGTAACATTGCGGCGCACCGCTCCGGCGGTGCGCCGAACCAGCCTGTCTATCCCGATACACCCGCCGATACACCCGCCGGCACGCTCGCCACCCTGCGATCCGGCAGCGCCATCACCGCGCACCGCCGCCCCCGTCCCTCGCACGCTCACCCCGCTTCCCCTTCACTGCCCACGGCCCGCGCACCGGCGCCGTCGTCAGGCGTCACCTCGCGCGTGGCCGTCACCACGCGATGCACGAACCGCAGCTTCGCCACCACCGTCGCCGACAGCGCGAACGGATAGGCGTCGGCCACGCCCATGCTGCGGTTCAGGCTGTTCAGCGCATAGGTCAACGGGAACCAGCGCCGCATCAGGTTGCCGAACGAAGCCTCGTCCACCGAGGTCTGGTCGTCCAGGCGCGGCAGGCTCTCGTCGTCGGGATCGAGCACGAGCCCGCAGGCGTTGGCGGTGTCGAGCGTATCGACGATGTGCAGGTAATGCGCCCAGGTCTCGGCCCAGTCCTCCCACGGATGCATGGTCGCGTATTCGCTGACGTAGGCATCCTCCCAGCCGGCCGGCGCGCCATGCTGGTAGTGCGCGTCGAGCGCCGCCTGATAGTCGGCGCGCTCGTCGCCGAAGCGCTCGCGGAACGGTTCGAGCCAGGGCGTGCCGACGATCAGGCGATCGAAATAGTAATGGCCGATCTCGTGCCGGAAATGCCCGACCAGCGTGCGGTACGGCTCGCGCATCGCGGCCCGCACGCGCTCGCGTTCGGCGTCGTCGGCCTCGGCCAGGTTCAGCGTGACGAGGCCGTTCGCGTGGCCCGTCATCACCGGCTCGGTCTCGGTGGCGGCCTTGAACGCGAAGCTCATGCCGCGCTCGGGAAACGCGCTGCGCGATTCGATCGGCAGCCCCAGCATGGAAAGCGTGTAGAGCAGCCGCCGCTTGGCCACCTCGGTGCGATACCAGAGCGGGCGATTGTCGGGGTTCGACAGATCGGGAATCGTCTCGGTCAGCGCGCAGGCTTCGCAATAGGTGGCGTCGGACTCGGCCGGAATCATCCAGTTGCAGACGTTCTCCACCGCGTAGTTGTGGCATTGCCGGTAGCGCCGCCCGAGCGCGGCCGGATGCAGGCTGCGCCAGCTGCCCGACGCGTCGGGCTCGAACGCGCCGACCTCGCCGACGTCGGGCAGATAGCCGAGCGGCGCCTCGCAGCGCTCGCAGCGGACGTTTTCGAAGAACACCAGCTGCGTGCAGTTACCGCAATGAAACGTTTTCATGACCTGATCACCCTCGCGTCTTTACCGCCTTCCTTGCCCGCCTGCCGCCCGTCTCATGCCTCGCCGTGCTGCGCGGCCACGCGCCGGCAGTGTTCGAGGTAGCCGACCTCGTGGCTGCCCATCAGCTCGAGCACGCTGCGCCAGAGCCAGAACGGCGCGTCGATCGTCTTCGAGCGCACGCGCTTCAGTTCGGCATGCCAGCGCGTGCGCGTCGCCGTATCCATCTGCCGGGCATGCGCGACGCCCACCACGTAGGCCAGGTAGCGCGCGATGCGGCGCGCCTCCACCTCGTCGACGCTGCCGATCTCGAGCTTCAGGTCGGCCGGCAGCAGCTCGCGCACGATCACCGAGCGATCGGCCAGCGTGGCCGCGCACATCCGGTTGCCCAGATGCGGCGACAGGTGGCGCGCGCCTTCCACCACGCGCTTGCCGTTGTCGCGCGGCATCTCGCTGTCGCGGTAGCGCGGCGCGAGCGCGGTGGTGCCTTCCTTGATGTCGATGAGGCAGAGGTCGTCGCCGTCGGAGGCGGCGCCGTCCACGTCGAGCAGTACGGCGTAGCGCAGCCGCCCGAGCGAGCTGCAGCCTTTCACCCAGTAAGCCGCATCGAGCAGTTCGACATGCTCGCCGGGCCGGTGGCCGCGCAGCCCGATCGCGAGTTCGGCGACGGCGGGCGTGCCGACCAGCGACGCGATCCCGCGCGACTCGGCCGCCGACAGCGGCCAAAACCGCTTGCCGAGCGGCAGTTCGGGCTTCACGCCCATCAGCCGCTCGCGCGCGAGGTGCTTCCAGGTGCGTTCGAGCGCGTCGCGCATCACGATCCGCACCACGTCGGGCTTCTGGATCGCCGCGGCGCGCCGCTTGCCGCCCGCCAGCGCATGCGTATAGCCCTCGTGGACTTCCTCGATGATGCGGGCCGTGACGATGCCGGGCAGGTCGGAACTGCGCGCGGCGGTGGCCAGCGACAGGCTGAGCCGGATCAGATCGTGGACCGGGTTGCCGATCACGGTCTGGTCGAGATCGCGGATCTGGATTTCGATCTCGCCGGCATCGTTCGCCACCGGGCCGAGGTTGCCGGTATGGCAGTCGCCGCAGATCCAGATCGCGGGGCCTTCCGGCAGCGTGCCCACCTTGGCGTTCTCGAGCCACTCGTAATAGCGGGCCGTGTTGCCGCGCACGTAGGCGTGGACCGAGCGCGCCATCTTCCGGTTGCGCCGGGCGGCGAGTTCGCCGGCGCGACGGCGCGGGCGAACGAACATCGCAAGCGATTTCTTCTTCATTCTGTTGCCTCGATGCAGGGCGTCATGGGAAGGATCACATGCCGCGCGCCGACGGCGCGAAGCATCCGGAAATATAAGCACATCCGACCCGATTCGGCGGAGGGCGGCCGCGTGCGTGTGCCCGGCACCGAAGCTTGCGGGCCGGCGTTCGCCACGGCGGCACGCGTTGGCGCCGTGGCCGCCGCGCCAAGTGCCGTGGCGCGCGCTCGCCGCGCCGCAGCATCGGGGAGCAGCGATCGTGCCCGCACCGCCAAGGGTGGCAAGGTCCTGCCCGGCATGACGCGGCGCGGTGGGCCGACCGCACGCCGGCGGTATGCCGGCATGCCCGACGCGCGCCGGCGTGGGCCCGGCCAACCGGCCGCGCCGCGGCATCGAAGTGGTACGAAAACGACATCGCCCCGCCATCGGGCCGGCATCACCCTGCCGGCATGCGGCGGCCCGGACCGGCCGCCCGAGCCCGCCGCCCCGCTCCCGTCCCGCCCGCACGATCGCGTCATGCATCGACGAAAACAAGATAGTTTGCTATCGAATTGATTTCCGCTATCATGCCGGCCATGACAAATCTGCATGATCTGCGCCTTGCCGTCAGCAGCACGCTGACCATCGCCGCGCGCAAGTGGCGGCGCACCAGCGACTCGGTGCTGACCGCCTACAACGTGTCGGAGGCTTGCGCCACCCCGCTGCTGATCGCCGGCCGGCTCGGCGAGGCGGTGCGTCAGGTCACGCTGGCCGAGTACGTCGGCATCGAGGGGCCGTCGCTGGTGCGGCTGCTCGACCAGCTTTGCGCGGCGGGCCTCGCGCGCCGCGACGAGGATCCCGCCGATCGCCGCGCGAAGACGATCACGCTGACCGACGAAGGCCGCGCGGTCACGGAAAAGATGGAAGACGACCTGCGCGCGCTGCGCGGCAGGGTGCTGAAATCGGTCAGCCGCGCCGATCTGGAAGCGACGCTGCGCGTGTTGAACGCCTTCAACGAAGCGGGCAGCCAGGATCACGCCGCATCATGACCTACCCGTCGGTCCGCGACTGGCTGTTTTCGACCAAGACGTTCGCCGCGTCGATGCTCGCGCTCTATCTCGGCCTCTACTTCCAGCTGCCGCGCCCGTACTGGGCGATGGCCAGCGTCTACATCGTCTCGAACCCGTTCGTCGGCGCGACGCGCTCGAAGGCGCTGTATCGCGCGCTCGGCACCGCGCTCGGCGCGGCCGCGGCGATCCTGCTGGTGCCGCCGTTCGTCGAGACGCCGTTCCTGTTCAGCGTGATCGTCGCGCTGTGGACCGGCACGCTGCTCTATCTGGCGATCTCCGATCGCACCGCGCGCAGCTACGTGTTCATGCTGGCCGGCTATACGATGCCGCTGATCGCCTTGCCCACCGTGACCGATCCCACCACGGTGTTCGACGTGGCGATCGCGCGGACCGAGGAGATCACGCTCGGCATCGTCTGCGCGAGCGTGGTGGGCAGCGCGATCCTGCCGAACCGGCTCGCGCCGACGCTGATCGAGCGCACCGATGCGTGGTTCCGCGACGCCGCGTTCTACGGCCGCGAAACGCTGTCGGGCCATCTGGCCGGCAAGGCGCTGTCCGCCTGCCGGCAGCGGCTCGCCTCGACCATCTCGGCGCTCGAATTCCTGCTGAGCCAGCTCGGCTACGATCACTCGTCGCCGCGCGTGCTGGCGCGCGCCGAGGCGCTGCGCGGGCGCATGCAGCTGTTCCTGCCGCTGATGTCGGCGCTGGCCGACCCGCTCGTCGCGCTGATGCAGGAGCTCAAGCAGCTGCCGGCCGAGCTGGAGACGCTGCTGGCCGACGCGGCCCGCTGGTTCGACGCGCCGCTGCCGAACGCGTCGGATGCCGCCGGCGGCGTCGACGAGCCCGAGGCCGACCGGCTGCGCGCGCGGATCGCGGCGCTGCAGCCGCGTGGCGAGGCGCTCACGCGCTGGGACGGCGCGCTGCTGTCGAACGCGCTGTGGCGGCTGCGCCAGGTGATCGACGTATGGCAGGACTGCCGCGCGCTGCGCGCGCTGATCGCCAACGAAGCGGGCGTCTGGCAGCCGCGCTACCGGCACTGGCGGATCGGCGGCACCGAGCGCTATTTCGATCGCGGCATGATGCTGTTCTCCACGCTGACGGCGGGCGGCGCGATCGTGTTCGCGTGCTGGCTGTGGATCTCGTCGGGCTGGGCCGACGGCGCCGGCGCGGTCACGCTGGCGGCGGTGGCCTGCTGCTTCTTCGCCGCGCTCGACGAACCGGCGCCGATGGTGTTCCGCTTCTTCGCCGCGACCTGCGCGAGCGTGGTGCTGGCCGGGCTCTACCTGTTCCTGGTGCTGCCGCACGTGCATGACTTCGCGATGCTGGTGGTGATGTTCGCCGGGCCGTTCATCCTGATCGGCACGCTGATCCCGCGCCCGCAGTTCAATCTCGTGACGATGCTGGTGGCCGTCAACACCGCCACCTTCATCAGCATCCAGGACGCCTACCAGGCCGACTTCCTGATCTTCCTGAACAGCAACATCGCCGGCGTGGCGGGGCTGCTGTTCGCGTTCGTCTGGACCCGCGTGACGCGCCCGTTCGGCGCCGAACTCGCGGTGCGGCGGCTGCTGCGCTCGAGCTGGGAGGACGTGGCGAAATCGGCTTCGGCGCAGCCGATCCGCGACCAGCGCAACCACGCCTCGCGGATGCTCGACCGCGTCACCCAGCTGCTGCCGCGGCTGGCCGCCTCCGACGACCACCGCCACCCGTCGATCGAATCGTTCCGCGACCTGCGCGTGGCGCTCAACGCGCTCGATCTGCACCGTTCGCGGCGCCGGCTCGACGGCGACATGCCGGCCGCGATCGACCGCGTGCTCGACGGCGTCAACGCGCACTTCACCGCCTGCGCCGATGCGAACGCGCGCCAGCCGGTGCCGCCCTCGCTGCTCGAATCGATCGAGGAGGCGCTCGACCGCCTGTCGCTGCGCCAGCCGGCCCAGGGCGGCACGCCCGCCGGCGCGGAGAATGCCGACGCAGCCAGCGCCGGCGTTGAAACCGATACCGACGCCGACACCATCCCCGGCGCCGTACTGCCGCCCAACGACGAGCGCCCGGCCGCCGCGCTGCAGCGCGGGCTGCGCGACGCGCTGCATGCGCTGGTGGGCCTGCGGCTGTCGCTGAATCCCGTGCTGATGCAGCCGAAGCCGCCCGCGCCCGAGGCCGCGCAGGCCTGACCCGACGCTCCCATGTCCAACCTCACGCAACCATGATCGGCGAACTCGACATCTTCGGCGTCTACGTGCCCGCACCGCTAGTGCTGATGCTGATCGCCTATCTGCTCAACATCGTCGTGCGCGCGATCTTCACGCGCGTCGGCCTCTACCGTTTCGTCTGGCACCGCTCGATCTTCGACCTCGGCATCTACGTGTTCCTGCTGGCCGGCGTCGTGCTCGTCTCCCACCATTTCGTGGCTACCTTAACGTGAAAAGAACCTGGTTCTCGGCGGGGCAGATCCTGCTGACCCTGATCGTCGTCGTCGTCGCGGCTCTCGTGCTGTGGCGCATCGTCAACTACTACATGTTCTCGCCGTGGACGCGCGACGGCCACGTGCGCGCCGACGTGATCCAGGTGGCGCCCGACGTGTCGGGCCTCATCACCGACGTGCGCGTGGTGGACAACCAGGCGGTGCGTCAGGGCCAGGTGCTGTTCGTGATCGACCAGGCGCGCTACACGCTTGCGCTGCGGCTGGCCGAGGCCACGCTCGAACAGCGCCGCGCCACGCTCGCGCAGGCGCGCCGCGAATACGCGCGCAACCTGAAGCTCGGCAACCTGGTGGCCAGCGAGCAACTGGAGGAAAGCCGCACGCGCGTCGACCAGGGCGAGGCGGCGGTGGCCGACGCGCAGGTCAACGTCGATACCGCGAAGCTGAACCTGCGGCGCACCACCATCGTGAGCCCGGTGGACGGCTACCTGAACGACCGCGCGCCGCGCGTGGGCGAATACGTGCCGGCCGGCCGCGCGGTGCTGTCGGTGGTGGACCAGCATTCGTTCCGCGTCGACGGCTACTTCGAGGAAACCAAGCTGAGCGGCATCCACATCGGCCAGCCGGTGGACATCACCGTGATGGGCGAGCCGCGTCCGCTGCGCGGCCACGTGCAGAGCATCGTCGCCGCGATCGAGGACCGCGACCGCTCGCAGAGCGCGAACCTGCTGCCGAATGTCAATCCGGCCTTCAGCTGGGTGCGGCTCGCGCAGCGGATTCCGGTGCGCGTCGCGCTCGACGAGGTGCCTGACGATTTCCGCATGATCGCCGGACGCACCGCGACCGTGGCGATGCGCGCGCCGGGCTCGCCCGCGGCGCCGCGCCGGCTTGGCGGCGCGGCGTCGGGGGCATCGAGCGCGTCGGCGGCATCCGGTACGGCGAACCCCACGAACGCCACCAACACGGCTAGCGTCGCCGCGGCGCCCGGTGCCTCGGCATCCATCTCCCCCGTGGCGCCGGCATCGCACGCGGCCTCGGCCGGAGCCGCGCGATGAAGCGCCGCTTCGCGCTCGCGGCAGCTTCGGCGGCATCGGCATCGGCATCGATCTCGCGCCGCGCCGCCGCCCTCACGCCGCTTGCGGCCGCGCTCGTGCTCGCGGCCTGCACCACCGTCGGCCCGAACTACCAGCTACCGAAGCAGGCGCTCGTCAACGCGCCGCTCGCGAACGCCCCGCTCGACGGCGCCGGCAACGGCAGCGCGCTGGTCTCGCACGACACGGTCCCCGCCAACTGGTGGCGGCTCTACGACGACCCCGTGCTCGACGGCCTCGTGCAGCAGGCGCTCGGCTCGAACACCGACCTGCGCGTGGCGGCGGCGAATCTGGCGCGCTCGCGTGCGGCGCTCGACGTCGCGAACGCGCAGGGCGGCTTCGCCGGCAACTTCGAGGGCGGTGCGCAGCGCGCCCAGGAGTCGGCCGAACAATATCTGCTCTCGGGCAAGCTGCCGGTGGTCAACGAAGGCGCGTTCAACTTCAACGTGTCCTACGAATTCGACCTGTTCGGCAAGCTGCGGCGCGGCGTCGAGGCCGCGCGCGCCGACAGCGACGCCGTCAAGGCGGCCGGCGATCTCGCGCGCATCACGGTGGTGGCCGACGTGGTGCGCGCCTACGTGGAAGCATGCTCGGCGGGCGAGGAACTCGAGATCGCGAAACAGTCGCTCGACCTGCAAAGGCAGCGCGTCACGCTCTCGCGGCGGCTGCGCGACGCCGGACGCGGCAACCAGCCCGACGTCACGCGCGGCGTGACGCAGGTGCAGACGCTCGCCGCCGACATCCCGCGCTTCGAGGGCCGCCGCCGCGTCGCGCAGTACCAGCTGGCCGCGCTGCTGGCGCGCTCGCCGGCCGAGCTGCCGGCCGCCGCGCTCAGCTGCAGGAAACTGCCGCGCCTGAAGCAGGCGATCCCGGTGGGCGACGGCGCCGCGCTGCTGCGGCGGCGCCCCGACGTGCGCGAGGCCGAGCGCCAGCTGGCGGCAGCCACCGCGCGGATCGGCGTGGCGGTGGGCGCGATGTATCCGACGGTCAGCCTCGGCGCCTCGGTGGGCACCACCGGCATCTTCGGCGACCTGCTCTCGTCGGAGACCAACCGCTGGGCGTTCGGCCCGCTGATCAGCTGGACCTTCCCGGCCAACGGCCAGCGCGCCCGCGTGCGCGAGGCCGAGGCCGCGACGGGCGGCGCGCTCGCGCACTTCGACGGCGTGGTGCTGAACGCGCTGCGCGAGACGCAGACGAGCCTCGCCACCTACGCGGCCGATACGCAGCGCGCGGACGCGCTGCGCACCGCCTACCAGTCGGCGCGCGACTCGGCCGACGAAACGCACCGGCTCTACGCGGCGGGCCGCGAATCGTTCATTTCGGATCTCGATGCAACACGCACGCTGACCAGCGTGCAGGCGCAGGTCGCCGCCGTGGAAGGCCAGGTCGCGGCCGACCAGGTGCGTTTGTTCCTGGCGTTGGGCGGGGGTTGGGAGGATGAACCTGCTGCTGCGGCGGGGAATGCCGCCGCGTCGGAGGCGGTGGCTACCTCCGGTACCGAGGCAGCGACGGTGGGCGCGCCGATGTCGTCCAACACGCCGACCAGCACGACACTGCCGGCCAGGGCCGGCGCGCGCTGAACGGATCGGCGCGGCGTCGAACCAGGAATGACGCCCGGCGAAGGCGGCCATAACGGACGCCTCGCCGACCACAAGGCGCAAACCGCGCGAGAACCTTCCGGCGCCGCTGCTCAGCGTCATCGAACACGGCTTCACCCCTGCTTCCGCGCTCAGCGCGCCGCCCGCCCCTTCCCTCAACGCCGTCCTGCCGCCCAATCCACGGCCGCGTCGAACAGCGCGACACCGGCCGTCGACAGGTCCGGGAACGTGTCGTTGTCGAGGAACAGCATCACGCGGCGTGCCGGCGCGAGCGCTTCGTAGTCCATCGTCGCGCCCTGCTCGTAGGCGAAGATCGCCGCCTTTTCCGGCTGGCCGTAGACGGTGGCGATGATCGACGCGCCGAGGCCGGGCTTGCCCCAGCTCATCGGCGCCTGCTTGCCGTACACGTCGGTGGTGCCGGCCGGCAGCCCCGCCGCGATCGGATGCGGCGCGTTCACGAGCCACAGATGACGCTCCTTGCCGGTCTCGCCGAAATCGACGTCGTGGCGCTTGCCCGTCATCGCGAGATCGTCGAGCAGGTCGTTCTCCCAGGTCACGAGCGGCTTGGCCAGGTGACGCCAGTCGGCCGGCACCGCCTTGGCCGAGACCGTCGACGAGATCATCACGAGATCGGCGTCGTCCGCCGCCGACACCGGCGCGGCCTGATCGACGAGCCGCACCGCGTAGCCGCGCTCGCCGAGATGCGCGGCGATGCGCTGATCGACGGCGAGGTCGGGGCCGCCGGACTGCACCAGCATCGTCACGCACGTGGCGTCGCCCTGCACCGCCGCCGCGGCTTGAGTCGATCGAGCCGCCTCCGCGGCCCGCGCATCACCGGCGGCCACCGCGCCGCCGAGCCCGCAGGCCACGGCGCCCGCCGCCGCGCGCAGCCACGCGCGGCGCCGCGCGTCGTGCGCCGCGCCGGCCCCGCGCGAGCCGGCGGTCGGCTCCACGGCGTGCTCGACCACGCGGCCCCGCGCCGCCTCGTTTCGCCTGAACGTCGTCATCGCGGGCTCCGGATCAGAATTGCAGCGTGGTGGTCAGCAGCACCTGCCGCGCGTCGCCGAGCGAGACGAAATAGCGGTTCGCGCTCGACGGGTAATAGGTGCGGTTGAACAGGTTCTTCACGTTCAGCTGGAACGACAGGTTCTGCTTGCCGATGCGCGTGTCGTAGGTGGCGAACGTGTCGAACAGCACGTAGGACGGCAGCGTGAAGCTGTTGGCCGAATCGCCGGGCCGCGCGCCCACGTAGTGCGTCGCGCCGCCGATGCGCAGGTCGTCGCCGCCGAACAGCGTGCCGACGTCGTAGACGGCCGACAGCGACGCCGTGTTGCGCGCCACGTTCCAGAGCCGGTTGCCGGCGTAGAGCGGATCCTCGGTGGTCTTCGCGTCGATGTAGGCGTAGCTCGCGATCAGGTCCAGGTGCGCGCCGATCCGGCCCGACACGTCGAGTTCGACGCCGCGCGAGCGCGCGCGGCCCGAGGTGCGCCAGTCGGTCAGCTTGGTCACGTCGTTGAACTGCGAGACCAGCACGTTCTTCTTGTCGATGTCGAACAGCGCGAGCGTGCCCGTCAGGCCGCCCGGCATGTCGAGCTTCGCGCCCGCCTCGTAGGCGGTGGACTGCTCGGGCGGCGTGGCGCCATCGATGATGTAGCCCGACGAGAGCGCCGCGATCGACGAGGTCGGCCGCAGCGACTGCGAATAGCTGCCGTACAGCGAGAACGTGCTGGTGGCCTGGTAGACGATGCCGGCGCGCGGCAGCCACTTGGTGCCGTCGAGATCGGTGTTGGCGACGAACGGGCGGCCCTTGCCGGCCACCTGGTTGAAGCGCATGAAGCGCACGCCGCCGCTCACGATCCACTTGTCGGTCAGCTGCACGGCGTCCTGCGCGAACAGGCCGAGGCTGTGCAGCTTGTCGGTCTGGTCGCTGTCGGCGGGCGACACCGTGGAGGACGGCGGAATCAGGCCGTACACCGGGTTCAGGTAGCTGAACGGCGCGGACACGGCCTGGCGCAGCAGGTCGGCGCGATAGATGCGGCGGTATTCGCTGTCCACGCCGAACTGCAGGTCGTGCTGCATGCCGCCCAGCCGCAGCTTGCCGTTCACGTAGGCCACGCCGTAGCTGTCGGTGCTGAGCGAGCCGTGGGTGGCGTCGTCGCTGCGCGTGAGCGTGCCCGTGGCGGTGTTCACGCCGGCGATGCGCACCTGGTTCGCGTCGTAGGTCTCGCGGTTATAGCTGTAGCCCGCGTGGACGCTCCAGTCCGGGCTGAACTGGTGGTCGGCCTGCAGCTGGAACAGGTTCGAGGCGCCGACCATGTTGTTCCAGGGCTCGTCCAGCCGCTCGCGCGCGGGAATCGCGAGCGGCGTGCTGGTACGTGGATCGAGCGCCGTGCCGCGATCGAACGGATAGAGGAAATCGCGATGCTCGTAGGACAGCACCACCTGCGTGTCGCGGCCGTACCAGGCCAGCGACGGCGACACCAGCGTCTCGCGGCTGGTGCCGAAGTTGCGCCAGTAGGCCTCGTCGGAATGATCGACCACCAGCCGGTAGGCCAGCTTGGTGTCGCCGATCGGGCCGGTCAGGTCGAGCATCATGTCGCCGCCGTTCTTGCCGTGCCCGTAGGTCTCGCCGGTCACCGACACCGTGTTCGAACGCACCAGCTGCGGCACCTTGCTGACCACGTTGATCACGCCGCCCGGGTCCATGATCCCGTACAGCAGCGAGGTCGGCCCCTTCAGCACCTCGACGCTGTCGACGGTGGCGTTCAGCGCCCGGCCCTGCACCACCGGCATGCCGTTGCGCATGATCGAGCCGTCGCGGTTGTCGCCGAAGCCGCGCTTCATCACGGTGTCCTGCGTGCCGGCCAGCGTGTTGCCCTGGGTGATGCCGCTGACGTTGGCGAGCGCGTCGTCGAGGTTGCGCGGTTTCTGGTCGCGCAGCACCTGCGCCGGCACGATGTTGACGGCCTGCGCCGTGTCGAGCACCGGCTCGTTCGAGCGCGTGACGTTCGCCTCGCGCTGCGGCCGGTAGCTGTCGGCCTTCACCGCCTGCCGCTCGACCACGATGGTGCTGAGCGCGGTGGCCGGCAGCGGCGCCGCGTCGGCCGCGGCCCCCTCGGCATGCACCAGCGTGTAGCCGCCGCCCGGCTGGCGCACCGCGCTCAGGCCGCTGCCCGACAGCAGCTGGTCGAGCGCCTGCCGGACCTCGAAGCGGCCGTGCAGCCCCGGGCTGCGCAGGCCGGCCACCTGATCGGCCGGGAACGCGAGCAGGATGCCGGCCTCGTGGCCGAAGCGGTTCAGCGCGCCCTCCAGCGGGCCGGCAGGAATCTCGTAGCCGCGCGGCGCGGCGGCGGGTGCGTCGGACCGGGCGCTCGCGCCGGCGCTCGCGTCGGCGGCCATCGCGACGGGCGGCACCAGCGCCGTCAGCAACGCGGCGGCCGCGAGCCGGCCGGCCACGCGCCGTGGCACCCGCGCGGCGAAATCGGGCGCGCGGCACGGGGAGAAAACGGAGGAACGGCGCGGCGGCCGGGCGGTACGGGTCGGTTGCATGATCGGAGAATCGGAAACGAGGGCAAAGAGAGTGGCTTTCCTGTTTCCTGTCACGCGAGCCAGGCCAAACAGCTCAGGTTTTCTCGAAAATTTTTGCGAAGTGGATGAAAAGGCGGATGGCGGGATCGATCAGGGACCGCCGACAGGTGCCGATATCCGGCGACACGCGCCGCCGGGACCGGCTGAAACCGGCCGGCGGGGCCGCGCGGCAGGCCGGGCAGGCGCGTGTCAGGTACGTATCAAGCGCGCGACGGCACGATCCGCACCCAGTAACGCGTGACGTATTCGATGTCGATCGGCAGCGTCGCGCGCAGCGTCTCGAATACGCGCGCGGTGTCGTCGAGCGGATAGCTGCCCGACACGCGCAGCCCGGCCACGGCCGGATCGCACTGCACGTAGCCGTGCCGGTAGCGCGCCAGCTCGGCGACGAGGTCGCCCAGGCGCAGCTTCGACGCCACCAGCGTGCCGTCGGTCCAGCTGCCGGCGTAGGCGCCGAGCGGCTGCGGCTCGCTGACCGCCGTGAGCGTGACGGCCGCGCGCTGGCCGGCCGCGATCACGCGCGACGCCGCGCCCGGTTCGCCCGGCTGGGCGCGCACGGCGCCCTCGAACACGCCGACGCGCAGCGCGGCGCCGTCGAGCCGCACGCCGAAGCGCGTGCCGAGCGGCATCAGCTCGCCCGGCGCGGCGGCCACCACCAGCGCTCGCGCCGGCAGGCGCCGCTCGTGGCCGCTCGTCACCATGATCTCGCCGCGCAGCAGCACGATCCGGCGCGTGCTCGCGTCGAACCGCACGTCGATCGCGCTGTCGGTGTTGAGCACCACCTTCGTGCCGTCGGCCAGCGTCATGCGGCGCCGCTCGCCCACGGCGGTACGCGCGTCGGCGGTCCAGACGGCCCACTGCCGCGCCGGATCGAGCGTCCAGACGCCGCCGCCCGCGAACACCAGCAGCGCCAGCGCCTTGATCGCGGCGCGCCGCTTCGGCGAGCGCGCCGGCAGCAGCGCGGCGCGCGCGGCGCCGGCGTCGAGCCCGGCGGCCAGCTGCGTGAAGCGCCCCTGCACGGTTTCGATATGGCGCCACGCGGCGTCGTGCAGCGGATGTTCGGCGCGCCAGCGGGCCAGGCCCGCGCGGGCCGCCGCGTCGGCTGAAGCACCGGCGCCCTGCATTTCCACCCACCACTGCACGGCGCGCTGGGCGACTTCCGGCGGAATCGCCGGTTTCGGTTCGGATTGCATCGGGTCAGAGCGCCAGCGCGAAGAAACACTGGGCGGCGGCGCGCGTCAGGTGGCGCTTGACCGTGGACAGCGACACGCCAAGCTCGGCGGCGATCTCGGCCTGCGAGAGCCCGTCGAGCTGCGAGAGCAGGAACGCGCGCCTGGCGGCCACCGGCAGGCCGTCGAGCAGCCGGTCGATCTCGACCAGCGTCTCGAGCAGCAGCGCGCGTGTTTCGGGCGACGGCGCATAGGGCTCGGGCTGCGCGGCCAGCGCCTCGAGATAGGCCTGCTCGATGCGCTCGCGGCGCCAGTGGTTGTAGAGCACGCGCTGCGCGACGGTGGTCAGGAACGCGCGCGGCTCGTCGGCGCCGATCGGCTCCTCGCGGGCCAGCAGCCGCATGAACGTGTCGTGCGCGAGGTCGGCCGCGCGGTGCGCGCAGCCGAGCCGGCGGCACAGCCAGCGCTGCAGCCATGCATGATGGCCGCTGTAGAGCGCATCGATTTCGCGGTGTTGAAGCAGTGTATTGGCCGACATCGAACCTTCTCCCCGGCGCTCACGCCGGGTTTCTTCATCTAAATGAGAATGATTATTATAAACAACAACAAAAACATTTCATGTCCTTGCGAACGATCCGTGACACCCTCCGCCCCAACCGCTGTACCATCCCGGCTCGACCAGCAAGACCCCGCTTCACCGCCATGCCAGCCAATCCGCAGCCGCGCACCTACGCGATGCCCGAGCGCAGCGACCGCCTCGATTTCTACGTTCGCGACCAGACCACCCGGCAGCCGATCACCGAGCCGCACCGGCACGCGTATTTCCAGATCCAGTTCAATCTCGGCGGCGACACCGAGCAGCGCATCGGCGGCGTGACGCGGCCGTTTCCGCGCGGCGCGCTGGCGTTCATCCTGCCGTTTCGCGAGCACCTGATCCCGCACCCGCCCGGCGCGCACTTCATCGTCATCAACTTCTCGCAGACGTTCCTGCGCGCCGATCTCGACGTCGATCCGCTCGACCTGGACGAGGTGCCCGTGCAGCGCGTGCCGGAACTCGCGCCGTTCCGCTTCCAGGAGCGGCTCGACTACATCCTGACCGGCGACGCGTTCGACGACGCGCGCCGCCTGGCCCAGCGCATGCTCGACACCGACCGCGAGCGCGGCTTCGGCTCGGCCACGCTGCTGCGCGGCTACCTGCTGCAGCTGATCGGCCTGGTCAGCACGCTGTACGCCGGCGCGCTCGGCCGGCTCGCGCACAGCCACGGCGCGCAGAAGGCCGGCCGGCGCGATGCGCTCGCGCGCGTGATGCGCCACATCCGCGCGAACCTGACGAGCGGCGAACTCACGCTGACCGGCACCGCCGAGGCCGCGTTCCTGTCGCCGAACTACCTCGCGCACCTGATCCGCAAGGAAACCGGCAGCACCTTCACCGAACTGGTCACCGGGCGCCGCATCGCGCTCGCGCAGTCACTGCTCGCGCATACCACGCGGCGCATCGCCGACATCGCGCACGAGGTCGGGTTTCGTGACGAGGGGTATTTCTCGCGGCGCTTCCGGGCCTGCGTGGGGATGTCGCCGAAGGACTATCGCGAGGCGAACGGCGAGGCCGGGGCGCCGCGTGGCGAGCCGGCGAACGTGGCGGGTGCGCTGAGCGCGGCGAGTGGTGCGGGGGGGGTGGCGGCCGGGCCGGCGGTGGACGGCGGCCCGGCAGTAGACTGCGGCCCGGCGGGTAATCCGGCCGGAAACGGCATGTCCGAAGCCGGCGGCGAACGGTAAGACAAAAACGGCAGGACGGCGCGGCAGGCTGAAACGGCAGGAGAAAGCGCCGGCCGCGAACCAGGCCGCCCCCGCCGCGATGGCGCGGGTAGGCAGGCAGCGTAGATTTGTCCAGAATGTCGACAGCTGCGTCGCATCGCGACACGGCCGCGCTTGTTATCTTGTCATCGGGCCGTGCCGACACGGCCGCCGGTTTCCGCTTCCCCGCCTTCGACCCGAGTTCCGACATGACCGATCATTCCGCTTCCTACGCCATCCAGCCGCCCGCCGTCGCCAGCATCGCGATCGCCGGTTCGCCGGCGCGCTTCCCGCTGCGCCGCGTGTTCTGCGTCGGCCGCAACTACGCCGAGCACGCGCGCGAAATGGGCGCCGATCCGACCCGCGAGCCGCCGTTCTTCTTCTCGAAGCCGGCCGACGCCGTGGTGCCGGCCGAAGGCACCGTCCCCTACCCGCCGCTGACCTCGGACCTGCACCACGAGATCGAACTCGTGATCGCGGTGGGCACCGGCGGTACCCACATCGACCCGGCTAAGGCGCTCGACCACGTCTGGGGCTACGCCGTGGGCGTCGACCTCACGCGCCGCGACCTGCAGGCCGAGGCGAAGAAGCTCGGCCGCCCGTGGGACTGGGCCAAGGGCTTCGACGCGTCCGGGCCGGTCACGCCGCTGCACCCGGCCGCCGCGGTCGGGCACCCGAAGGGCGGCCGGATCTGGCTGTCGGTGAACGGCACGGCGCGCCAGCAGGGCGACCTGGCCGACATGATCTGGCCGGTGCCGGACATCATCGCGTATGTGTCGCGCTCGATCGAACTGCAGCCGGGCGACCTGATCTTCACCGGTACGCCGGCCGGCGTCGCGGCGCTGCAGCCGGGCGATCGCGTGGAAGGCGGCGTGGACGGCATCGCGTCGTTCGCGTTCACGGTTGGCGCGAAGCCGGAGTAAGGCTGGCGAGCGCGGCGGGTTCGGGTGAACGATTGCGCGTGCCCGTGCGCGGGATTCCAGGCGGCCGCCCGAACGCGGCCCGCGCCGCCGACGCCTGACGCGTCTTGCCGCGCATCAAAACAAGGCAGCGGCACGCCAGTTCGGCGGTGCGTTCCATGCAGGCGGCCTGGCCCGCCATCGCCGGGCGCCACGCCGAACGGAATCGTCGAAGCGCCGCTCAGCAATTGCGCCGGTCCCACCCGTCCCGACTCAACACGAACGCCACCTCTTGCGCTCCGTCCGTGCCGACGGGTTTCCGTCCGCTCTCACGCATGCCGAGTCTTTCGGCTATTTTTCTCGACGCCATGTTTTCGGCCAGGCAGTGCGCCGTGACCTCGCCGGCGTGGCGGATCTCGAAACACCAGACCAGCAGCCGTCGCGCCGCCTCGGTGGCATAGCCGTTTCCTCGAAACGGCGCGGCCAGCCACCACCCGATATCGATCACGAGGGGATCTCCCTCATGAACGAATCCCCCGACCTCGCCGATCATGTCGTCGTGGCCGTCGCGGCAAATCGTAAACATGCGCCAGCCGGGATCGGCGTCCGTTTTCACGGCCTGCGCCTCGAGCAGACGCGCCGCGTCCTCCCCGGACATGAGGTCGGTTGAATCGGGCGACAAGCCCGTATTTCGACAAGCCAACAGCCCGCGCAAATCATGGAGGGACGGCTGTCGTATCTGGATTCGTTGAACGCTTTCGCTCATGCGTGTCGCGACCTGGCTGTTGATTAAAAACACACCGATTGAACCACCCCAAAAATCGCGGCGGCAGGCAAACGAGCGCGGCGGCCACGCCGTCTGTCATTGCCCGGCCGGAACGGCCGCCTTCGCAGCCAGCCTCACGGCGAGATCGCGCGCGGCCTGCCTGGCCGCCTCATCGATCTCGGGGCCAAGCAGCGTTTTCTCGACGACGATCGATTCGATGTCCGTCACGCCGACAAAACGCAGCCACGCTTCCATGAACGGCCGCTGAAAATCGAACGAATGGGCCGGTGTGCCCGACTCCATTGAATAGTCGAGGCCTCTCGCATAGACCAGCACCGCGTGCTTGCCGTTCAGCAATCCCGCGCTGCCCCGCTCATCCAGCGAAAACAGGACGTTGCGCTGCGAGACGGCATCGATGAAATGCTTGAGCCGGTAGGGAATGGAAAAATTCCAGAGCGGCACGGAAAACAGCAGGGTATCGGCGTCGTGCAGCCGCTGCGCGAGGCTTCGGATCGCCGCCCACGCCTGCTGTTGTCCGGCGTTCAGCGCCGTGCCGCTCAGTTCCGCATATTTGGCGTCGAGCGCGTCGCCGTCGAATTCCGGCAATGCGACGGCCCATAGATCGAGCACGTCGATCCGATGATCCGGATGTGCCTTCCGGTATGCGTCCAGATACGTGCGCGCGACGTCGAGCGACGCCGACCGCAGTTTCCGCGGCGACGCTTCGATATGCAGCAAAGTGGGCATGGCTGACTCCTGCGTGGTGGATGAGTCGCCATCACAACATATTTCAATTCAAAATATAAACAAAGTATCATCGCGAGATTCAGTGCTTTTCGCACTTAAATGATTCAACGAACGGAAACCTCGCGTGTTCGATACCGTCCTGCTGCGCTCTTTCGTGGCGATCGTCCAGGAGGGCGGCTTCACGAACGCCGCCCTCCGTCTGAACCTGACGCAGTCCGCGGTCAGTGCGCATCTGCGGCGCCTGGAAAAGCAAATCGGCCGCGATCTGCTCGCGCGCACGACACGTTCGGTCGCGCTGACCCCGGACGGCGAGTTGCTGCTGGGATACGCACGCGCGATCCTGGCGCTCAATCACGATGCGCGCGCGCAGCTATCGCGCGGGCCGAGCGAGGGCGTGGTCCGCGTCGGGCTGTCGGAAGATCTCGCCGGCCCGCGGCTCATGAACGTCATGCAGGCATTCGCCGTTCGGTATCCGCGTATCGAGTTCAGCGCCCGGGTGGGTATCCCGGCCGAACTGCTGCATTCGCTGGACCAGCTCGAGCTCGACGTGGTGATCGGCGGACGCTGTCACGACGCCCGTCCCGGACGTGTCATGTGGCGCGAGCCGCTGGTATGGGCCGGCGCGGAGTGGGCATCGCTCGCGTCCCATCTGCCGGTGCCGCTCGCCCTGTCTCCCGAGCCCTGTCCGTATCGCGAGGCGGCACTGGCCGCACTCGCGCGCGCCGGCGTCGATTACCGGATCGTGCTGGTGTGCGCGAGCGGTGCCGGCCTCTGCGCGGCCGCGCAGGCCGGCTTCGCGGTGACGCCGATCACGCAGACACAACTGATCAACGGCCTGCGCGTGATCCCGCCGGATGCCGGCTTGCCGGCGCTGCCCGATGTCGAATTCACGATGTTCGCCGCGGCGGGGGCTTCGGCGGATGTCGTCGACGAACTGGGCGACGCGATTGCGCTGGCATTCGCTCACAAGGGATGACTCGGTGAGGCCAGCCGGATTTTTCATGGCGCCGAGCTCGTGGGACGACGCGGGCCAAACGGCCCCTTGACCGATGCGGCGCCCGTTGCCGGCATCGATGCGATCGAACCACGCGGCGCCCACGCGAGCCATGCTCGCGATCCGGCGACGCCTCGAATCCGCGCCGCAACGACCGATGCCGGCAGCCCTGTCCATCCGCCCCGCCTCCCTTTCACGACGATGACATCCGCGCATCACCATCCAGCCCAAGCTATGATGTGCGCCCGTCGGCTCCGTCGCCCCCCGATATGTCCAACCTCCCGCCCCTGCTGCCCTGGGCCGCGATCTTCGCCGCCGCGCTGCTCGTCTGGTGTCCCCGCCTTCGCTTGGCCAGCGTCGCGCTGGCCGCGATCGGCTACGCCGCCGCGTTCGCGGCCGGCCAGCTCGCCCCGATCGCGCTCGCCCCGCTCGCGGGCCTCGCGCTGGCCGCCTGGGCGATCCGCCCGGGTCGCGCCTGGCCGCTGCGCATCGCCGGCGGCGTGCTGTTCACGATGCTGGCCGTGGCGCTCTCGCTGCACCTGCTGCCCGGCTTCCACAACCCGCGCGTGATCGCCGCGATCCGTTTCACGCCGGACGCGGTGCCGTTCACGATGTATCTGAACGCCGACAAGGCACTGGTCGGCTTCTGGCTGCTGTGGGTGCTGCCCTCGGCCGTGCGGCCGGTGCGCTGGAGCAAGTCGCTGCCGATCGGCGCGGCGGCCGCGCTCGGCACGGCGCTGGTCTGTCTCGCGCTGGCGGCCGCGCTCGGCGCGGTGGGCTGGGCGCCGAAATGGCCGGCGGCCGGCTGGCTCTGGCTCGCCAACAATCTGCTGATCGTCGCGCTCGCCGAGGAAGCGCTGTTTCGCGGCTGGCTCCAGCGCGGCCTCGAGATCGGCCTCGCGCGCGCGCCGGGCGGCCAGTGGCTCGCGCTGCTCGCGGCCTCGCGCGTGTTCGGCGCGGCCCACGCGCAGGGCGGCGCCGCGTTCGTCGCGCTGGCCACGCTATCGGGCCTCGGCTACGGCCTCGCCTACCGCTTCGGCGGCCTGCGCGCGGCCTGGATCGCCCACGCCGGCCTCGACATCGTGCATTTCGCGCTATTCACCTACCCGCTGCGCGCGGCGACGGGCGCCTGAGCGTCAGGCACGGCGCGCGGTCTCACTTCGCCTGATCGGCCAGCGGCTGCAGGAACGCGGAGAACCCGGTCAACATGATCTGCACGCCCACGCACAGCAGCAGGAACGCCGACACGCGCTGCGCGACCTTGGTGCCCTCGGCGCCGAGGTAGCGCGCGAGCACTTCGGCGCGGCTGTAGGTCTGCCAGATCACGAGCGCGGCCAGCGCCGACACGGCCACCGAGACGATGCTCGACATCAGGAACTCGGAGAGCTTGTGGGTGCGGTTCGCGTTCAGCGCGATCGCGGTGGCGACCGAGCCCGGCCCGACCGTCAGCGGAATCGTCAGCGGGAAGAAGGCGCGCGCCATCACGTTGTGCGGGTTGAGCGGCTTGACCTCGGCCTCGCCGCCGGGCACGTCCGGCGCGTTCAGCATCTGCCAGCCGGACACGGCCACCGCGAAGCCGCCGCCGATGCGCAGCGCCTCCATCGAGATACCGAAAAAGTGCAGCACCGGCGTGCCGAAGAAAAACGCCACCATCAGCACGATGAACGCGTTGATCGCCACCTTGCGCGCGAGCGCGGCGCGCTGGCGCTCGTTGAGCGAATCGGTGCGCTCGAGGAACAGGAACGCGATCCCGAACGGATTGAGGATGCCCATCAGGCCGGTGAAGCCGAACAAGATTTCGGAAATCAGACGGTGGAAGATCATCGGTCGAAAAAGAAAGACGACGGCGTCCGGGCACGCGGACGGGATCGGGCCGGCGCCATTGTAGTGCAGCCGTTCACGCTCGCGGCGGCGGTGCGAACGAATCGATGACGAGGCCGGCACGGCGCCCGCTGCCGCCCCCGTTCATGCATGTCTTTACACGTCCCGGCATGCGCCGCCACGCGGGCCGCCGCGCCAATACGCGGCGGCCACCAGAAGGGCCGGAACGACCCGCCCGCCTGCTAGAATCGGGCACGCGCGAACCCGCC
Organism: Burkholderia perseverans; assembly: GCF_022870505.1. Classification (NCBI taxonomy): domain Bacteria; kingdom Pseudomonadati; phylum Pseudomonadota; class Betaproteobacteria; order Burkholderiales; family Burkholderiaceae; genus Burkholderia; species Burkholderia perseverans. The sequence continues at coordinate 1,521,292 of NZ_CP045093.1, read as the reverse complement.
CGGGCCGAGCGCCGGGACAGAACACCCGATCAACAAAGCAACCATGGATCGCCGATGCCGAACTCCTCTCACGCCCTGCCCCGCTGGACGCTCGTGGCCCCGATCGCGGCCTGGCTGGTACTCGCGGTGGCGGGCTTCATCCCGTTCGAGTGGCTCGCGATCACGCTGATCGCGGTGGCGCTGGCCGGCGCGGTGTTCGCGGCGGTCCATCACGCCGAGGTGGTCGCGCATCGCGTCGGCGAGCCGTTCGGCACGCTGGTGCTGGCGATCGCGGTGACCGTGATCGAGGTGGCGCTGATCGTCTCGGTGATGCTGTCGGCCGGCCCCGAGAAATCGGGCCTCGCGCGCGACACGGTGTTCGCGGCGGTGATGATCGTCTGCAACGGCATCGTCGGGCTCTGCCTGCTGGTGGGCGGCTGGAAGCACGGCGAACAGGATTTCCAGGGGCGCGGCGCGAGCAAGTCGCTGGCGGTGCTGGCTTCGCTGTCGGTGCTCTCGCTGGTGATGCCGAACTACCTGAACGCGGCGCCCGGCCCGCAGTTCTCCACCTCGCAGCTGGCCTTCGCGGGGGTCTCCTCGCTGGTGCTCTACGGCGTGTTCGTGTTCGTGCAGACGGTGCGCCACCGCGATTACTTCCTGGTGGCCGAAAGCACCGACGAATCGATCCACGCGGCGCCGCCCACGGCGCGCGTCGCGCTGACGAGCGTGGTGTTCCTGCTGATCGCGCTGGTGGCGGTGGTGCTGCTCGCGAAGCTGCTGTCGCCGGCCGTCGAGCGCGGCGTGGCGCATCTGGGCGCGCCCGAGGCGGCGGTGGGCATCGTGATCGCGGCGCTGGTGCTGCTGCCCGAGGGGCTCGCGGCGGTGGGCGCGGCGCGTGCGAACCGCCTGCAGACGAGCCTCAACCTCGCGCTCGGCTCGGCGCTCGCGAGCATCGGCCTGACGATCCCGACCGTGGCCGCCGTGTTCATCTGGACCGGCCAGCCGCTCACGCTCGGCATCGGCTCGATGGAAACGGTGCTGCTCTCGCTCACGCTGCTGGTCAGCACGCTGACGCTGAGCGCGGGCCGCACCACCGTGCTGCAGGGCGTGGTCCACCTCTCGCTGTTCGCCGCCTACCTGTTCCTGTCGGTCACGCACTGAGTCGCGCAGCAGGTCGCGCACCGACGGCCGCACGCCGGTTCCGGACCGGCCGGCGCGAACGCGCCGGCCACATCACCCGACTCACTCCAGATCGCTGAGACTACGCTCAGGCGCCGGCCGGCACCGTGCCGGCCAGCCGTTCCAGCTCGACCAGATCGTTGGCGAGCGCCGGCGTGAGCGTCGTGCGCAGATGGTCGAGGAAGGTGCGCGTCTTCGCGTCGAGATAGCGGCGCGTCGCATACACGGCATAGACGTGGATCGTGTGCAGCCGGTAGTTCGGCAGCACCCGCACGAGCCTGCCGGAGCGCAGGTCGTCGAGCGCCGTGTAGAGCGCGATCGAGCCGATGCCGCGGCCGAGGCGCAGCGCCACCGCGAGCGCGTCGGGCACGTTGACCTGGAACGGCGAGGTCGGCAGCTCGAAGCGCCGCTCGTCGCCGTCGTCGCTCTCGAGCCGCCATTCGCCGCCCGGCGACGACGGCGTGTCGAGCCGCAGGCAGGTGTGCTTGAGCAGATCGTCGGGCGTCTTCGGCACGCCGTGGCGCGCCAGGTAATCGCGCGACGCCACCAGCACGCTGCAGCTCTCGCCGCAGGTCTGCGCGACGTAGCCGGAATCGGGCAGCTGCGAGGCCGTGACGATCGACACGTCGTAGCCCTCTTCCACCAGGTTCGGCATGCGCTGCGCGAGCGTCAGCTCGATCGACACCTCGGGGTTGTCTTCCTGGTAACGCGCCACGGCCGGCACCACGTGGCTCTGCCCGAGCCCCGTCATCGCATGGATGCGCATCCGTCCGCTCGGCTTCAGCAAGGCGTTGCGCGCCTCGGCGTTGGCGTGGTCGATCTCGGCCAGGATCGACTTCGACCGTTCGAAATAGCGCTGTCCGCTTTCCGTCAGACCGAGGTGGCGGGTGGTGCGGTGCAGCAGGCGCGTCTGCACGTGGGCCTCGAGATTCGAGACGGCACGCGACACCTGCGCGGTCGTGGCGGCGATTTCCTTGGCGACGGCGGTGAAGCTGCCGGCCTCGACGACGCGCACGAACAGCCGCATGTTTTCGAGCATGTCCATGGGGGATCAGGGATACGGAGGAGCTGGCGATGCCGCGGCCCCTCGGGGCCTGGCGGCGCAGGCGGCAGACGCGCGATCCCGGCCGGAAGCTGGACTGGGGATCGGCATCGCGCGCGGCATCTTGTCGGATTCGAATTTGATTTGAAGCAATCGGGGCTGCGGCGAATTGTACGCCCATGATCGGTCGAACGCTCGTTTGAATCGCACGCCCCTACACGCAATACAGGGATGCATCATGATAAATATCATATTGCGATATAATTCGCGGCCATCCGATCGTCGCACCCCAGATCCGCTCATGTCGCCGCTGCCGTCGCACTCCTCCCTGTCGTTCGCCGCCCGCCTGCGCGCCTGGCTGCTCGGTTTCGCGCCGGCCCCGGTCGTGCTCAGCTCGCGCGAGCGGCTGCGCTCGTGCCTCGGCGCGCTGGTCGGCATCGCCTGCGTGGGCCTGACGATGAGCATGCTGCCGGGCATCCCCGACGCGGTTCCGCTGCTGGTCGCGCCGATGGGCGCGTCGGCGGTGCTGCTGTTCGCGGTGCCGGCCAGCCCGCTCGCGCAGCCGTGGTCGCTGATCGGCGGCAATCTGGTGTCGGCGGTGGTGGGCGTGGCCTGCGCGCGGTGGATTCCGTCGCCGGTCGCGGCCGCCTCGCTCGCGATCGCCTGTTCGGTCGGCGCGATGCTGGCGCTGCGCTGCGTCCACCCGCCGTCCGGCGCGGTGGCGCTGACCGCCGTGGTGGGCGGGCCGTCCGTCCACGCGCTCGGCTTCGGTTTCGTGTTCGAGCCGATCGCGCTGCAATCGGCGGCGCTGCTGGCCGCCGCGCTCGGCTATCACGCGCTGACGGGCCACCGTTATCCGCACCGTGGTGCAGCCCAGCGCGAGGCCGACCGGCCGACCGCGCGCGGCTTCTCGCGTGAAGACCTGGAGGCGGCACTCGAACGCCGGACCGAATGGCTCGACGTCTCGACCGACGATCTCGACGCGCTGCTGCGGGAAACCGAACTGCACGCCTACGCGCGCACGTTCGGCGCGCTGAGCTGCGCCGATCTGGTCGCGCATCCACGCGTCGGGCTCGACGCCGGCACGCGCGTCTCGGCCGCGCTCGCGCTGCTCGACCGGCTGCGCACCGACGCACTGCCGGTGGTGGACGCGGCGCGTCGCGTGCTCGGCGTCGTCACGCGCGCGCGGCTCGCGCCGCTGGCCGCCGCGGCGCAGCGGCCAGGCGCCCGGCACGCCAGCCCCATCGTTGATGCGCGACACGATCCGCCGATCGCCGACGCGATCGTGGCGGGCGCACCGAGTATCCTGTCCACCGAGCCGATCACCGATCTCGTGCCGCTGTTCGCCGAGGCCGGCGAGCCGGTGATCGTGGTGGTCGACGCGGGCGAGCAGGTGGTCGGGCTCGTCACGCAGGCCGACCTGATCGCCGGGCTGTACCGGGGCACGCGGGAGCGCAAGGCGGCCTGAGCGGCGCCCGGCAGACACGATGCGAAACCTCAATATTTCCGCTGTCTCACGGCCATATATGTCACGACGTGATATATTTATCGATTCCGCCCGACCTGGAATCATGATGACCGACTCGCCCCAACTCCTGCAGAAATCCGATTTCGAACAGCTGTCCGAGTTCCGCTACCAGATGCGGCGCTTCGAGCGCTTCTCCGAGCGCGCGGCGCAGAGCGAGGGCGTGACGCCGCTGCAATACCTGATGCTGCTGCACATCAAGGGCTACCCGGCACGCGAATGGGCCACTATCGGCGAGCTGGCCGAGCGGCTGCAGGCGCAGCATCACGGCGTGGTCGCGCTGGTCTCGCGCTGCGAGGCGGCCGGGCTCGTCAAGCGCCGGCCCAGCGCGAGCGACCGGCGCCAGGTGGAAGTCCATCTGCTGAAGGCCGGCGAGACGGTGCTGGCGCGGCTCGCCGCGCTGCATCGCGCCGAGATCAAATCGCTGCGCGGCACGTTCCAGGTGCCGCAGATCGACTATTAGCCCCGTTTTCCCACTCTTCTTCCCCCGACCATCATGCATGCCGCCCCGCCGCACCAGCGCGATTTCGCGCCGAACCTCCGCCTGCCCCGCATCGCCGTGCTCGCCGCCGCGATCGGCGTGACCAGCACGCTCGCGGCGGTCGTGCTGCTGAACCTGATCCACCTGTTCACGAACCTGTTCTTCTTCGGCCGCTGGTCGTTCGCCGACCGCGCGCCGGCCGGCCACGCGCTCGGCGCCTGGGTGATCGCGGTGCCGGTGATCGGCGGCCTGATCGTGGGCCTGATGGCGCGCTTCGGTTCGGAGAAGATCCGCGGCCACGGCATTCCCGAGGCGATCGAGGCGATCCTGTTCGGCAAGAGCCGCATGTCGCCGAAGGTGGCGATCCTCAAGCCGCTCTCGTCGGGCGTCGTGATCGGCAGCGGCGGGCCGTTCGGCGCCGAGGGGCCGATCATCATGACGGGCGGCGCGCTCGGCTCGCTGATCGCGCAATGCTTCAAGGTGACGGCCGCCGAGCGCAAGACGCTGCTGGTGGCGGGTGCCACGGCCGGCATGACCGCCGTGTTCGGCACGCCGGTCGCGGCGGTGCTGCTGGCCGTCGAGCTGCTGCTGTTCGAATGGCGCCCGCGCAGCTTCCTGCCGGTGGCGCTGGCCTGCGCGGTGGCCGGCTTCGCGCGCGCGCTCTGCTTCGGCACCGCGCCGCTGTTCCCGCTGACGACGGCCGCGCCCTCCACCTCCGCGCTGTTCGTCTGCCTGCTGGCCGGGCTGCTGTCGGGCGCGCTCGCGAGCGGCCTGTCGGCCGCGCTCTACCGCACCGAGGACGCGTTCGGCAAGCTGCCGCTGCACTGGATGTGGTGGCCCGCGCTCGGCGGCGTGGTAGTGGGCATCGGCGGCTGGCTGGAGCCGCGTGCGTTCGGCGTCGGCTACGACGTGATCGGCGACCTGCTGCACGGGCACCTCGCGCTGCACGTCGTGCTCGCGCTGCTCGCGGTCAAGGCGGTGATCTGGGTGGTGGCGCTCGGCTCGGGCACCTCGGGCGGCGTGCTGGCGCCGCTGCTGATGCTCGGCGCCGGGCTCGGCACGCTGCTCGGCGCCGCGCTGCCGGGCACCGATCCCGCGCTGTGGCCGCTGGTCTGCATGGCGGCGACGCTCGGCGCCACGCTGGGCGCGCCGCTCACGGCCGTGGTGTTCGCGTTCGGCCTGACCCACGACGCCACCGCGCTGCTGCCGCTGCTCGCGGCCACGCTGGTCGCGCACGGCTTCTCGGCGGTGGTGATGCGGCGCTCGATCATGACCGAGAAGATCGCGCGGCGCGGCTATCACATCTATCGCGAGTACGGCGTCGATCCGCTCGAACGGCACGAGGTGGCCGACGTGATGACGCGCGAGACGATCGCGATCGACGCGGCCATGCCGCTCGCCGAGGTGCGGCGCGCGTACTTCGGCGCGGACCAGAAGCATCGCGCGTACCCGGTGCTGCGCGACGGCCTGCTCGTGACCATGCTCGACCGCGCCGCGCTCGAACGGCTCGACGCCGAACACGGCCCGCACGCCGGCCTCGGCGCAGCGCTGCGCGGCGTCTCGCGCGGCGCCTGGGCGCTGCCGCACGAGACCTGCCGGCTGGTCGCGACGCGGCTCGCCGTGCATGGGCTCGAGCGGTTGCCGGTGATCGCGGACGAGGCCTCGCCGCGACTCGTCGGCCTCGTCGCGCGCAGCGATCTGGTAAAGCCGGCGCTGCGCCACTTCGACGAGGAACACAAGCGCGAGCGCTTCCACGGCATGCGCCTGCCGCGCGCCTCGCGCTCGCGGCGGCGCATCGTGCGGCCCGGTTGACGGCCTCCACGGCCTCGATAAATGCGGGGTTCGGAGTGATCCGCCAGGCTCGCGGCGAAACCGCCGCTGTCACAATCCGTCACGAATTTAAATCTGCTTAACAGATTTCGGCCGCGTTTTGCGCCATCATGAAGGCAAATGCGATGGGGCCACCGCTCAGCACGCACACTACGCCAGCGGTCATAGAACCGCGGCGTAGGCTGACGGCTACCTCGCTCGAGCAGTCCGATCGTGCCGGCCCCGTCCGCGCCGATCTCGTCACCCGCCGCCCCGCGACCGCGTCGCGAAGCGGTCTCCCATGCCACGTCGCAAGACCAGCGATCAGGGCAAGCGCCTCGTCGGACGCGACCGGATACACCCGGGAACGTCTCGACACGTTTCGCCACGCAACGCGATGACCGTTGCGCAATCGCCGGAACCCCGGCGCGAAACAGGCGATCCGACATTTTCGTAGCTCTCGCCGGCATCGGCATCGCAGGTGCCCGGCATGTGTTTTTACTGAAGACCGAAGAAGGAGATAAACGTGAAGAAACTGCTGCCGCTTATCGCACTGACCGTCGCTGCTTCCGCTTTCGCGCAACAGCAACAACCGCAGTGGACGATCCAGAACGTCGGTCAAAGCCAGAAGCCCGCTCCGCAGGTTGCCGCCTGCATCGCCAAGAGCTGGGCCGACAAGTCCCAGCAACAGGTGATCTCGCAGGACGTGCTCGCCAACGACATGGCGATGGACGTCTACGTGCCGGGCCAGCAGCCGCCCAATGGCGCGGCCGCGATGGTACGCCCGGCCCGCTCGGCCGGCGCCACCACCTGGGTGGGCTTCCGCTCGGTCGGCGACGCCGCGAACCCGGCCGCCGCGGACCTCAGCACCTGCCTGTAAAGCCGCAAGCGAAGCACCCGGGCGCGCCGGCGTCTGGCCACGACACGCACCGCTCTCCCCTGGCCGGTGCGCGTCGCGGCCGGACGCCGCCGCCACGGATCGCTTCGGTCCGCTGCGTCGGACATCCCGCACCCCGCCCCGGCGGGGTAATGCCGTTCAGTTAAGCAACTGAACGGCATTTTTGTTTTGGGGAAGGAGTGGTTGTAAACGCTGCGCTGAAGTGTTAACTTTTCGGCGCGATGCTGACCGACCACCTGACCTTCATGCTGGATACCGGACCAACCGAGTTGAGCCGGTTGGCGGAGCATCTGCCGCATGCATGGATCGAGCAAGCCATCGAAGCGACCGGCACGGCGAGCATTCGTCGCCGTCGCTTGCCGGCTGAACAGGTGGTCTGGCTAGTGATTGCGCTGGCGATCTATCGTCATTGGTCAGTCAGCGAAGTGGTGGACAGTCTGGAACTGGTGCTGCCCAACGAATCCGCGTTCGTCAGCAAGAGCGCCGTCACTCAAGCCCGGCAGCGCTTAGGCCAAGCCCCGATAGCTTGGCTGTTCGAGCAAACCGCGCAGGCATGGTGCAAGCAGGACGCGGTTCGTCATGGCGTCAAAGGCCTCAGTCTATGGGCCATGGATGGCACCACGCTACGCACGCCGGACAGTACCGCGAATCGGGAACATTTCGGGGCCCAAAGCTACGCGAGCGGCAAGGTGGCCAGCTATCCGCAGGTGCGTGCCGTCACGCTGAGCTCGATCCCGACGCATCTCGTGGCGAACATCGCGTTTGGCCGCTACGACACCAACGAGATGATCTACGCCAAGAGCCTGTTGGCGCAGATCCCCGACCATTCGCTCACGGTCTTCGACAAAGGCTTCCTGGCTGCCGAGATCCTGTGGGGCCTGAGCTCGGGCGAACGCAATCGCCACTTCCTGATTCCGGCAAAGTCCAATACGCGTTGGGAGGTATTGTCGGGCAAACCGGACGATGCACTGGTGCGCATGCGCGTCTCGCCTCAGGCTCGGCAGAAATGCCCCGATTTGCCGGAGTGGTGGACCGCGCGTGCAGTGCGCATTCAAGATGCACGAGGGCGCGAGCGGGTACTACTGACATCCTTGACCGATCGGCGTCGCTTCAAGTTGGCCGATCTGGCTGCGTGCTACGAGCGGCGCTGGCAGATCGAGACCAGCTACCGCGAACTGAAGCAGTCCATGCTCGGTAGCGAGCTGACGCTACGCAGCCGAACCGTCGATGGCATCTATCAGGAGATCTGGGGTGCGCTGATCGCCTACAACCTGATTCGTCGCGAAATGGCTAGCGCGGCCTTTGAGGCCAAGTGCGAACCGACCGAATTGAGCTTTGTTCGCTCGTTCCATCTCATCCAGCACGAGATGATGTGGGCCGCGCGCACGCCCGCCTTCGCCAAGCTGCCCACCGTCCTCAAGCGACTTCGCGAACACCTCAAACTGCTCATCAATGTAAAACGGCCCGACCGCAAATGCGATCGGGCCGTCAAGTCCCGTCCTGCTCGTTATGCCGTTCGGTTCCTCAGAAAGAACCTTAACTGAACGGCATTAGCCCCGGCGGGGTGTTTTCCTATCGGCGGGCCATTCCTGCATCCGGCCACTCTTCCGCCGTGCCGCCGTCGCGCGTCACGCCCACTGCCGTCCAACGCGTCGCGCAGGCGATCCTCCAGCATGGCTGGCGGGACAATTTAACAACTTATGGCGAGCGGCAGCACGGCCTATGCTGGGCTGAACTTGCGCCCCACGGGCTCCGCGTTCGCGAGCCCCGCTAACCAGGAGTTGTCATGTCCGCCACCCAGCCCGTCATCGCCGGCATCGCCGAGCTCGCGCCCGAATTCATCGAACTGCGCCACCGCCTTCACGCCCACCCCGAACTCGCTTTCCAGGAAACCCGCACCAGCGACCTGGTCGCGCAGCTGCTGACGCAATGGGGCTATGCCGTCCATCGCGGAATCGGCAAGACCGGGCTGGTCGGCGTGCTGCGCGAGGGCCGCGGCGGCAAGACCCTGGGCCTGCGCGCCGACATGGACGCGCTGCCGATCCGCGAAGCCACGCGCCTGCCCTACGCGAGCGTGAACGAGAACACCATGCACGCCTGCGGCCACGACGGCCATACCGCGATGCTGCTTTGCGCCGCGCGCCACCTCGCCGCCACGCGGCGCTTTTCCGGCACGCTGAACCTGATCTTCCAGCCGGCCGAGGAGAACTTCGGCGGCGGCAAGGCGATGCTCGACGACGGCCTGTTCGAACGCTTCCCGTGCGACGCGATCTTCGCGCTGCACAACATGCCGGGGCGGCCGGCCGGCGACATGGCGTTCCGCGCCGGCCCGGCCATGGCCTCGTGCGATCGCGTGACGATCACGCTGCGCGGCATGGGCGGCCACGGCGCGCTGCCGCATCTGGCGCGCGACCCGATGTCGGCGGCCGGCGGCCTGATGGTGGCGTTGCAGACCATCGTCGCGCGCGACATCGATGCGCGGCAGGCGGCGGTGATCACGGTCGGCAGCGTGCGCGCCGGCGAGACCTTCAACGTGATTCCCGAGACGGTCGAGATGAAGCTGTCGGTGCGCGCGCTCGACGCCGAGGTACGCAGGCAGCTGGCCCTGCGCATCACGCAGCTCGCGCAGGGCCACGCCACCGCCTACGGCCTCACCGCCGTGGTCGACTACGACTACGGCTACCCGGTGCTCGTCAACCACGCGGCGCCCACCGAATTCGCGCGCGGCATCGCCCGCGAGCTGCTCGGCGACGCGCGCGTGGAAGCGCAGGCGCCGCCGCTGATGGGCAGCGAGGATTTCGCCTACATGCTGGAGGCACGGCCCGGCTGCTATGCGCTGCTCGGCAACGGCGTGGAAGGCTGCCACGGACGGATGGTCCACCACCCCGGCTACGACTTCAACGACGAAATCCTCGCGATCGGCGCGAGCTACTGGGTGAGGATCGCGCAGGGCTGGCTCGCCGCTTGAGACGCGGCACGGCGCCCGGCAAGGAACGGCGCGGCGCCCGCCGACGAGGGCCGGATACGCGAACGCCGCGTGAAACCGCGGCGCCGGGCGGTCCGGCTCGCGCCCGCCCCGCAAACGATGGCATGATACGAACTTGCGCCACCTTCATCCCTACCGCGCCGAACCATGTCGAATCTGATCGTCCACGGCGGCACCCCGCTACGCGGGGAAATCACGCCGTCCGCCAACAAGAACGCCGTCCTCCCGATCCTCTGCTCCACCCTGCTGTCCGACCAGCCGCTGCGGCTCGTCGGCGTGCCCGACATCACCGACGTGCGCAAGATCCTCGAGATCTTCCGCACGCTCGGCAGCGACGTGTCGATCGATTTCGCCACCGGCGTGCTCGATCTGCATCACCGCGCGACGCAGTTCGATCCGGCCGTGCATCGGCTGCCCGAGGAAATGCGCTCGTCGATCATGCTGGTGCCGCCGCTGCTCGCCCGCTTCGGCGTGGCGCGGCTCGAGAACGACGTGAAGGGCTGCACGCTCGGCGTGCGCGAGATCGATCCGCACGTGGAAGTGTTCGAGCGTTTCGGCGCGAGCATCGAGCGCACCACCGATTCGCTGATCGTGCGCGCCACCAAGCTGACGCCGAACGACCACTGGCTCGACTACGCGTCGGTCACCACCACCGAGAACTTCGTGCTCTGCGCGGCGGCGGCCGGCGGCGTGTCGACGCTCGTGAACGCCGCCTCGGAGCCGCACGTGCAGGAGTTCTGCCGCTTCCTCGCGATGCTCGGCGTGCCGATCGAAGGCATCGGCACCTCGCACGTGCGCGTGCAGGGCGGCGTGAAGCTGGCGGGCGGCGAGCACCGCTTCGCCGAGGATTTCCACGAGATCGCCACGTTCCTCGCGCTCGGCGCGATCACGGGCGGCGATATCGCGGTGCGCAACAGCGGCCCCGAGCAGTTCCCGCTGATCGACCGCACGTTCGCCAAGCTCGGCGTGCAGGTCACGCACGCGAACGGCTGGTCGCGCGCCACGCGCGACGGCGCGATGAAGGTGAAAAAGCCGTTCACGCAGAACATCCTGACCAAGATCGAAGCCGCGCCGTGGCCGTACCTGCCGGTCGACCTGCTGCCGATCTTCATCGCGCTCGGCGTCAAGGCCGAGGGCAGCGTGATGTTCTGGAACAAGGTGTACGACGGCGCGATGGGCTGGACCGGCGAGCTCTCGAAGTTCGGCGCGCACGTGTTCCAGTCCGATCCGCACCGGCTGATCACGTTCGGCGGGCTGCCGCTCACGCCGGCGCGCGTCGAGAGCCCCTACATCATCCGCGTCGCGATCGCGCTGCTGATGGTGGCCGCCAGCATCGAGGGCCGCTCCGAGATCCTCAACGCGCAGCCGATCCGCCGCGCGCATCCGCACTTCGTCGAGAACCTGCGCTCGGTCGGCGCGAACGTCGAGTGGACGGCCGGCGACTGATGCGCCGGCGCTGAATGCGCCACCGCCCGGGACGACGCGAGCCGTTCCGGGCGGTGCTGCGATGTTCGGGTGATGGCCGGCCGCGCGCGGCGGCCGGCTCCCGCATCAGAAGTTGTGCATGATGCCGACGTAGGCGCCGGTCTGCGACTCGCCCGTCAGCGGGTTGGTGCCGCTGGTCGAATCGCGCGAGGTCGCGATCAGCGAGAAGTCCGAGTTGCCGCTGTTGCGCATGTAGGCGACCGTGCCGTACAGGAACGTGCGCTTCGACAGGTTGTAGGTGGTGCCGAGCACGTACATGATCGCGTGGCCCGACGGATCGTGCGTGGCGTCGCCGCCGCCGCTGCCCACCCGCACGTAGAAGCCGCCGGCCGTGACGGCCCAGGCCGGCGTCGCCGTGTAGGTCGCGCCGAGCCAGACGTGATCGGCGCGATCGGCGAGGCCGGTGGGCGTATCGGGCGCCGAGTAGTGCGTGTAGGCGGCCTGGATCTTGAACTTCTGCACGTAGACGTTGGTGCCGACGAAGTACTCGCGCGAGGCCGTGAACACGTTGTCCATCTTGCCGTTGCTGTTGCGCAGTTCGTCATAGATGCCGCGCACGTCGAACAGCGGCGAGTGGTACGACAGCATGATGCCGTCGGAGCGGCCGAAGTCGTTGTTCGGGCCGGTGTTGAAGCTGGTCTGGTTGCCGAACGCGAACTGCCCCTGCACGTCGAAGCCGTTCCACACCGGGCTGTGGTATTCGATGTTGTTGCTGGTCTGCTGCCAGTTGCGGCCGCGCACCAGCGAGGCCGACGAGAACGCCTGCTGCACGAACGGATCGAATTCCCACACGCCGTCGCTGTCGATGAACAGGTTGCGCCCGGCCTGCAGCGTGCCCCAGTCATTGTTCTTCAGGCCCACGTAGGCGCGCCGCGAGAACATCCGGCCGCCACCCGTGGTGCCGTTCATCACCTGGAACGCGGTCTCGAGGTCGAAGATCGTCGACGTGCCGCCGCCCAGGTCTTCCACGCCCTTCAGGCCGAACATGCTGGTGCCCCAGTCGCCGCCTTCCGCGCTCCAGAGGTTGCTGGTGCCGGTGCGCGTCGCGTTGGCGACGTGGTTGATGTACTGGATGCCGCCGTCGATCCGCCCGTACAGCGTGACGCTCGACTGCGCGAACGCGGCGGCCGGCATGGCAAAGCTCAGCGCCGCGATGGTTCTGATTCGAAGTTTCATATCCCCTGCCTGTATCTCTCTCAGATTGACTGGCACTTCCGGCGCGCCGCCGCGCTGCTGGATGCGGCCGTGAAGCGTCCCGGGCCCGCACCGCCGGCGCAGCGAAGCCGCCCGCGGATACGGTGTTCTTGTGTGGTCGGCGAACCCATCGCCGGATGCCGCGTGCGTGGGCCGTCTCGCTCGAGGCCGCCCGGATCGTGATGCAACGGGGCGGCCGGATCGTTCAGAGGGTTGACCGTTTGCGCGGACCGGCAATGTACGCGTTCGCGGCCTGACGGACAATCTCTTTATAGTGCATGAAGCATTCGCCGATTCGCGATAATCCCGCGCCTGGCCCGAGATGTCGGATCGGCGCGACAGCGCTTCCCAGCGCGGCCCAATCGTGTTATTGCACGGCAAAATCCCGTCTGACCGTGAAAGGGCTCGGTTAGAATCGCAGGCATTCCGAAATGCTTCCCCCTCCAGGAACGGCCAGCGATGAAGCAGATCACATCAAAAAAAATCGTGCGTTGGAGTGCCCTCTCGGCACTCGTCGTGGGCCTTGGCGCCGGCTTCGGCTGGCGCGCCGATGCCGCCAGGACGGTCAGCGTCTCGCCGCAGGGCACCTCGCCCCAGGTCAGCCAGGCGGTGGTGAAGTTCGACGAGCCGATGGTGGCGTTCGGCTCGGCCGCGCAGCCCGACCCGGCGCACCTGAGCTGCAACGATGCCGCTGCCGCGAAATACGACGCGAGCTGGAGCGACGCGCGCACCTGGCTCGTCAATTTCCGCCAGGACCTGCCGCCCGGCGTGTCCTGCACGATCGAACTCGACGACACGCTGCGCTCGGTGGCCGGCCACGCCGTCACCGGCCCGCGCCGCTTCACGTTCCAGACGGGCGGCCCCTACCCGGCCACGGTGCGCCCCGGCGGCGGACGCATCGAGGAGCGCCAGCTGTTCGTGCTGAAGCTGACCGGCCCGGCCACCGAGGCTTCGGTGCGCGAGCATGTCTGGTGCGAGGCCACCGGCATCGGCAACCGGATTCCGGTCACGCTGGCCGATGCCGATACGCGCAGCAAACTGCTCGATCATTTCAAATGGAAGGCCGACGCGGCCCGCGTGCTGGTGCTCGGCTGCGCGCAGGCGCTGCCGCCCGGCGTGAAGATGCAGCTGGTGTTCGGCAAGGGCGTGGCGAGCCCGAGCGGCATCGCCAACGACAACGAGGCGCGCTACGACTACGAGGTGCGCGAGCCGTTCGCCGCCTCGTTCAGCTGCGAGCGCGAGAACGCCAAGGCGCCCTGCACGCCGCTGCGGCCGGTGCGCATCGAGTTCAACGCGCCGATCGCGCGCGCCGACGCCGAAAAGCTGCGCCTGCAGGGCCCCGGCGGCGCGCTCGCGCCCACCTTCAAGCCCGATGACCAATCCGCCCAGACGCGCACCGTGGAGTTCGCCGCGCCGCTGCCCGCCAGCGCCGACCTGACCGTCACGCTGCCGGCCGGGCTGACCGACGACAGCGGCCGGCCGCTCGACAACGCCGACCTGTTCCCGCTCAAGACCCGCACCGCCGCGATGCCGCCGCTCGCGAAATTCTCGTCGTCGACGTTCGGCATCATTGAGCGCTACGCGGAGCCCGATTCGCCGGCGCTGGTGCCCGTCACGCTGCGCAACGTCGAGGCCGACCTGAAGATCGCCGGGCTCGACGCCGGCCGTGCCGAGTTCGCGAACATCCGCGTCGAGGACGACAGCGCGATCCGCGACTGGATGCGCACCGTCGAGCGGCTCGACGGCATCGCGATGTCGGTGCATGAGCTGGACGCGGTGCGCCCCGGCCTGTTCGAACACGCGGCGCACCCGGTGTTCGTGCCGCCCGCCGAGGGCGAGAAGCCGCCCACCGGCCAGCACCGCATCGTCGACCTGCGCTCGCTGTCGCTGCTGGCCGGCGAGCCGAACCAGCAGCGGCTGGTGCTGCCGAAGGCCGACCCGGCCACGCTGCGGCCGTTCGAGGTGGTGGGCGTGCCGATCGCCAAACCCGGCTTCTACGTGCTCGAACTCGCCTCGCCCGCGCTGGGTCGCTCGCTGATGGCCAAACCCGCGCCGATGTACGTGCGCACCACCGTGCTGGTCACCAATCTCGGCGTCCATTTCAAGCAGGGCCGCGACAACAGCCTGGTGTGGGTGACCACGCTCGACAAGGGCAAGCCGGTGCCGAACGCGGAGATCCGCGTGTCCGACTGCAACGGCGAGACGATCGCCTCGGGCCGCACCAACGCGCAGGGGCTGCTCGCCATCGACGGCACGCTCGCCGCGCGGCGCTCGTGCGACTACGAACACGGCTATCGCAATACGTTCGTGTCGGCGCGCGTGAACGACCCCGTCACCGGCCCGGACATGGCGTTCGTGATCGACGACTGGAACCGCGGCATCGAGCGCTGGCGCTTCGACGTGCCGACCGAGTACGGCAGCGGCTCGCGCGCGATCGCCCATACCGTGTTCGACCGCACGCTGGTGCGCGCCGGCGAGACGGTTTCGATGAAGCACTACCTGCGCGTCGAGCAGCTCGCCTCGCTCGGCTTTCCGAAGCAGTATCCGAACCGCGTCACGATCCGCCATCTCGGCAGCGGCGACACCTATCACCAGCCGCTCGTCTGGGCCGCCGACCACACCGCCGATTCGTCGTTCACGCTGCCGCCCGCCGCGAAGCTCGGCGAATACGCGGTGACGCTCGACAACGGCAGCGCCGATGCCGACAAGGACGACAAGGACGGTGACGGCGGCAGCGACGACGACGCCTCGCGCGCCAGCTACGACAGCGGCTCGTTCCGCGTCGAGGCGTTCCGCCTGCCGGTGTTCAAGGGCGCCGTGGGCGTGCGCGACGCGAAGACGAGCCCGCTCGTCGGCGCGAGCGAGGCGCCCGTCACCGTGCAGCTCGACTACGTGTCGGGCGGCCCGGCGTCGAACCTGCCGGTGCGCGTATCGGCGCTGGTGCGCCCCGCCACGCCGGCCTTCCTCGATCGCTATCCCGACTTCTCGTTCAACCCGTATCGCGCGCAGCAGCCGGGCGCCGATGCCGGCGCGAGCGACGACGACGACGGTGACAGCAACAGCGCCGACACCGCGTCCGCGCCCGATCCCGACGCGCCGAAGCTGGTGGCCGACAAGCTGCCCGTCACGCTGGACCGCAACGGCGCCGGCAATCTCGCGCTGAAATCGCTGCCGAAGGTGGACACGCCGCGCCAGCTCTCGCTCGAGGCCACCTTCGCCGATCCGAACGGCGAGATCCAGACAATCCGCGGCGACACCACGCTGTGGCCCGCCGCGCTCGCGGCCGGCATCAAGGCCGGCCACTGGGTCGCGGTGGGCGACACGGTGCCCGTCACCGCGCTCGCGATCGACCTCGACGGCAAGCCGCACGCCGGCGCCGAAGTGGAGATCCACGGCTACGCGCGCGTCACCACCTCGTCGCGCAAGCGCATGGTGGGCGGCTTCTACGCCTACGACGACCGCAGCGAAACCAGCGACCTCGGCACGCTCTGCAGCGGCAAGACCGACGACAAGGGGCGCCTCGCCTGCGACGCGAAGCTCAAGACCGCCGGCGAGATCTCGCTGGTGGCCGTGGTCAAGGATGGCGCCGGGCGCGCCGCCACCGGCAGCACCTCGGTGTGGGTGGTGCGCGAGGACGAACTCTGGTTCGGCGGCAACAACACCGATCGCATCGACCTGATTCCCGAGAAGCCCGCCTACGAGCCCGGCGAGACCGCGCGCTTCCAGGTGCGCATGCCGTTCCGCTTCGCCACCGCGCTGGTGGCCGTGGAGCGTTCGGGCGTGATGGAAACGCACGTGGTGCAGCTGAACGGCCGCGATCCGAGCGTCGAGCTGAAGGTGGAGCCGGACTGGGGGCCGAACGTCTACGTGTCGGTGCTCGCGCTGCGCGGGCGGCTGCGCGAGGTGCCGTGGTACTCGTTCTTCACCTGGGGCTGGAAGACCCCGATCGAATGGGCGCATGCGTTCTGGAACGAGGGCCGCCACTACGTGCCGACCACCCCGCTCGTCGATCTGTCGAAGCCCGCGTTCCGCTACGGCGTGGCCGAGATCAAGGTGGGCATCGCCCCGCACCGGCTCGGCGTGACGGTCACGACCGACGCGGCCAGCTATCCGGTACGCGGCACCGCCCACGTGAAGGTGGCCGTCAGGCTGCCGGACGGCAAACCCGCGCCGGCCGGCACGCAGGTGGCCGTGGCCGCGGTGGACGAGGCGCTGCTCGAACTGATGCCGAACGACAGCTGGGACCTGCTCGGCGCGATGCTGCAGCGGCGCGGCTACGGCGTGGAAACCGCCACCGCGCAGATGGAGATCGTCGGGCGCCGCCACTTCGGCCGCAAGGCCGTGCCGGCCGGCGGCGGCGGCGGTGCCGCGCCCACCCGCGAGCTGTTCGACACGCTGCTGCTGTGGAACCCGCGCGTGACGCTCGACGCGCGCGGCGAGGCCACGCTCGACGTCAAGCTCAACGACGCGCTGACGCGCTTCTCGATCGTCGCGATCGCCTCGACCGGCGCCGACCGCTTCGGCACCGGCCGCGCCAGCGTGCGCAGCACGCAGGACCTGCAGCTGATCTCGGGGCTGCCGCCGCTCGCGCGCGAGGGCGACGCGCTGGTCGCGCCGTTCACGCTGCGCAACACCACCTCGCGCGCGATGAAGGTGGTGGTCACGCCGAACGCG
This sequence comes from Burkholderia perseverans, assembly GCF_022870505.1. Taxonomy (NCBI): domain Bacteria; kingdom Pseudomonadati; phylum Pseudomonadota; class Betaproteobacteria; order Burkholderiales; family Burkholderiaceae; genus Burkholderia; species Burkholderia perseverans. Next base: position 1,504,040 of record NZ_CP045093.1, on the reverse strand, counting down.
CCGGGGCTCGCGCTCGCCGCGCAGACGGTCGATCTCGCGGCCGGCGCCTCGCATGAAGTGTCGTGGCGCGTGGCGATCCCCGACGGCATCGCCGACGCGGGCGGCGCGCTGCCGTGGAGCGTCGCGGCCGTCGAACAGGGTGGCGCGCATGCCGCCGACGCGCTGAAGATCACGCAGCGGATCGTGCCGTCGCTGCCCGTCACCGTGCAGCAGGCCACGCTCACCCAGGTGGACGGCAGCTTCTCGCTGCCCGTCGCGGCACCGGCCGGCGCCGCCGCCGATCGCAGCGGCGTGCCGCGCGGCGGCATCTCGGTGGCATTGCAGGCACGGCTCGCCGACGGCCTGCCCGGCGTCACGCGCTGGTTCGAGCGCTATCCGTACCGCTGCATCGAGCAGCAGACCTCGCGCGCGATCGGGCTGCACGATCCGAAGATGTGGCAAGCCGTGGTCGCGCAGATGCCCGCCTACCTCGACCGCGACGGCCTCGCGAACTACTTCCCGGCCGACGCCGACAGCGGCCCGACCGGCAGCACCGCGCTGACCGCCTATCTGCTGTCGGTCACCGACGAGGCGGCCAGGCTCGACCCGCGCTTCGCGATCCCCGACGCGCTGCGCTCGCAGCTCGAGGCCGGGCTCGCGAGCTTCGTCGACGGCCGCATCACGCGCGACAGCTGGGCGCCGCGCCAGGATCTCGAACTGCGCAAGCTCGCCGCGATCGAGGCGCTGTCGCGCCACGGCGCGGCGCAGGCCCGCATGCTCGGCTCGCTGACGATCGCGCCGGAACGCTGGCCGACCTCGGCGCTGCTCGACTATCACGCGATCCTCTCCCGCGTGGCCGACATCCCGCAGCGCGACGAGAAGCGCGCGCAGGTCGAACAGCTGCTGCGCGCGCGCATCACCTATCAGGGCACCCAGCTGGTGTTCTCGACCGCGCGCGACGACGATCTCTGGTGGCTGATGAGCGGCACCGAGACCAACGCCGCGCGGCTCGCGCTCGAGTTCAACGGCGACGCGGCCTGGAAGGACGAGATGCCGAGGATCCTGGCCGGCCTGCTCGCGCTGCAACGCAACGGCGCGTGGCAGACCACCACCTCGAACGCGCTCGGCCAGCTTGCCGTCGAACGCTTCTCGAAGACCTATGAAAGCACGCCGGTGACGGGCCAGACGCTGCTGCAGTTCGGTGACACGCAGCGACGCATCGGTTGGGGCGGCGCCGCGGTGTCGGCGGCCGCCGCTGCCGCGCCTGCTTCGGGCGCATCGTCCTCGACCGCTTCGGCAACGGCGGCCGCCGCGCCGTCGAACGCGGCCTCCTCGGCCTCCGCCACGCGCGCGGCCGGCGCGCGCCAGGCGCTGCTGCCGTGGCCCGCCGCGCAACCGGCACCGGTCACGCTGGCGCTGACGCAGGACGGCACCGGCAAGCCGTGGGCGACGATCCAGAGCCTCGCGGCGGTCGCGCTGAAGGCGCCGTTCGCGGCCGGCTATCGCGTGGTGAAGACGGTCACGCCGGTCGATCCGGCCGTCAAGGGCGTGCTCACGCGCGGCGACGTGCTGCGCGTGAAGCTCGACATCGACGCACAGGCCGACATGACCTGGGTGGCCGTCAACGATCCGGTGCCGGCCGGCGCGACGATCCTCGGCTCGGGCCTCGGCCGCGACTCGGCCGCGGCCACGCAGGACGAGAACGCGCCGAAGGGCAGCTGGCCGGTGTTCGTCGAGCGTGACTTCGACGGCTATCGCGCCTACTACGACTACCTGCCGAAGGGCCACGCGACGCTCGAATACACGGTGCGGCTCAACGCGGTCGGCAGGTTCGGCCTGCCGCCGACGCGCGTCGAGGCGCTCTACGCGCCGTCGGCGTATGGCGTGACGCCGAACGTGCCGGTGGTCGTGCAGCCGGCGCCGGACGCGCGGCCGTGAGCGGTTCGCGTTCGGGGGCACGGGCCAGGCTGTCGGGCGGGTTGCCCGAAGGCCTGCCCGGGCGGGCGCCCGGTGGGCCGATCAGCGGATTGATCAGCGGGTCGCTCGGTGAGCCGCCTGGTGAGCCGCTCGATCAGTCGATCGACGCGTCGTTCGATCGGCCGCTCGCGGCACGGCAGCCGCCGCGGCTTGCCTCGGCGGCACCCGCCTCGCCGAACGCGGCCGGCCGCGCAGGCGCCGGCTGGCGTTCGCCGACACCCGACGCATTCCCCGCAGCGTCCGGCCGCCCGCCGCGCGAGCCGCATCCCGGCGCTGCGCCCGGCCTCGCGCGCCTGCTGCGCGTGATCGCCGGCGCGCTGTGCCTCGGCACGGCCACGCTCGCCTGCGCGGTGCCGAGCTACGATGCCGTGCGCCGCGACTGGCGCAGCTCCGACTGGATCCTGCTCGCGCGCGACGGCACGCCGTTGCAGCGCACGCGGATCGACGACGGCGAGCGGCGCGGCGACTGGGTCGCGCTCGCCGACGTCTCGCCGGCGCTGCGCGAGGCCATCGTGGTGTCCGAGGACAAACGCTTCTACGCGCACAGCGGCGTGGACTGGCGCGGCATCGCCGGCGCCGCCTGGGCGAACCTCTGGAACGCGCGCACGCGCGGCGCGTCCACCGTCACGATGCAGCTGGCCGGCCTGCTCGGCGACGGCGCGCGCCACTCGGGCCAGCGCTCGCTGCCGCAGAAGGCCAGCCAGGCGATCGACGCGCTCTGGCTCGAACGCGGCTGGCGCAAGGACCAGATCCTCGAGGCCTACCTGAACCTCGTGCCGTTCCGCGGCGAGACGGTGGGCCTCTCGGCGCTGTCCTACACGCTGTTCGGCAAGGCGCCATCCGGCCTCGACGAGCGCGAAGCGGCGGTGGCCGCCGCGCTGATCCGCGCGCCGAACGCGCCCTATCCGAAAGTGGCCGAGCGCGCCTGCCGGATCCTGCGCGACATGCAGGCCGCGCCGCGCTGCGCCGGCCTCGACGGCTTCGTGCAGCTCGCGTTCGCGCGGCCGGCCACGCCGTCGTCGGCGTTCCTCGACGGCGAGGCGCTCGCGCCGCATTTCGCGCGGCGCGTGGCGGCGCAAGCGCGGCCGCAAGCCGGCGCGCGCGTGCGTTCGACGCTCGACGCCGGCCTGCAGCGCTTCACGCGCGACACGCTCACGCGCACGCTGACCGAACTGAACGCGCCGCCGCAATCGCGCGACGTGCAGGACGGCGCCGCGATCGTGATCGACAACCGCAGCGGCGAGATCCTCGCCTGGGTCGGGTCGTCGGGCGCGCTGTCGGCCGCGCGCGAGGTGGACGCCGTGCTGGCGCTGCGCCAGGCCGGCTCCACGCTCAAGCCGTTCCTCTACGCGCAGGCGATCGACGAGCGGCGCGTGACGGGCGCCACGCTGCTCGACGATTCGCCCGTCGATCTCGCCGCCGGCGGCGGCCTCTACGTGCCGCAGAACTACGATCACGACTTCAAGGGCTGGGTCAGCGTGCGCAGCGCGCTCGGCTCGTCGCTGAACGTGCCGGCCGTGCGCACGCTGGTGCTCGTCACGCCGCACCGCTTCTCGAAGACGCTGACCGCGCTCGGCCTGCCGCTGACCGAACAGGGCGACTACTACGGCTACAGCCTCGCGCTCGGCAGCGCCGACGTCTCGCTGCTCACGCTCGCCAACGCCTACCGCGCGCTCGCCAACGGCGGGATCGCGCGGCCCACCTTCGACCTGCCGCGAGGCCCCGCACCGGGCACCACACCGGCCGGCCGGCGCGTGTTCAGTGCCGACGCGAGCTTCATCGTCACCGACATGCTCGCCGACAACAACGCGCGCACACGCACCTTCGGCTTCGACAGCCCGCTCGCCACGCACGCGTTCTCGGCCGTCAAGACCGGCACCAGCAAGGACATGCGCGACAACTGGACGGTCGGCTTCACGTCGCGCTACACGGTGGGCGTGTGGGTGGGCAACGCCGACGGCACGCCGATGCGCAACGTGTCGGGCGTGACGGGCGCCGCGCCGGTATGGGCCGCGATCGTCGCGCGGTTGCATCGCGCCGGCGGCAGCGTCGCGCCGCCGGCGCCGCCCGGCGTGGTGCGCGAGCGCGTGAGCTTCGAGCGCGCGATCGAACCCACGCGCGACGAGTGGTTCCTGCGCGGCACCGAGACGGCCGAGGTGCGGCTCGCGGCCGGCGCCGGCGGCGAGCCGGCCGCGCCGGCACGCGGCGACGCGATGCCGGCGGGACGCCTGCACGCCGTGTCCGCCGGCACGGCGCCGCGCGCGCCGCTCGCGATCGCCGCCCCCACCGACGGCACGATCTTCGCCGTCGATCCCGACATCCCGCCGCGCAACCAGCGCGTCTGGTTCGAGCGCGTGGCCGGCAACAGCGGGCGCGGCAGCTGGCGGCTCGACGGCCGCGTGATCGGCCGCGGCGAGCGCGTCGCGTGGCTGCCGTGGCCCGGGCGGCACGAGCTGGCGCTGCTCGATGCCGGCGGCAAGGTGGCCGACCACGTGGCGTTCGAGGTGCGCGGCGCGGTGGCGAAGCCCGGTGCGGGAGCGGCGGCGGCGCGCCGCGCGCCTTGACCGGGCACCATGCCATGCCGCGCGCGGCCCGCGGATAAACGGCGGGTCCGCCGACTGCCATCGATACGCCGCGGTCGGGCGGTCGGGCGGCCGGCCATCGCCGCCCGCGAATGACATGTTGCCGGCGTGCCCGGACGCGCCGGCAATACCGCCCCCGGACCATTCGTTTTCATCGCTCCGAACCGGGGATCGCACGCCCGCCGACTCGTGCGACAGTTCGATGAAAATTCGATGTTCATATTTAATAAAGCGAATTCATTTTGATATCGTCATTAAATTACAACATCCCGGCATCGCTCGCCCGGTGATTCCGTTCATTTTTCCTCGATTTACTTACAGGGCAAACGATTGCATTGCATAAATTAATTAACCCGACTTCCCCGCCTGCCGCGAGCACGCTTCCGGGTATTTAAAAATTCATCCGGTGAACGGAAGCCTGATGCTAAAGTTTATCAGCGGCGCGTCGAGAATATCTTGACGGCGGAGCGTCCGGAGGGGCCGGACGTTGCTTCCGCAGGCACGCGCGGTGGGGTCCGCGCGTCACGCCGGTGCGATCAGAAAGACGTATCTGCCACGACCAAGAAGCGAGACCATGAAAACACGAGAGAAAATGACTGCAACGGTCTGCATGACCGTTGCCGCGGGGTTGCTATTGTCATCTTCCGGCGCACTGGCGCAGGAGTCGGCCAACGGCGATTTGAATTCCTGCGTGAAGAAGGAGCAGGTCCTGACCACCGTCAAGGGCGTCGGCATTGGCGCATTGGCCGGCGTTTCAGCCATGTTCGTCGCGCACAAGAGCCAGGATGCCGGCAAGGCCGCATTGATCGGCGCGGTGGCAGGCGGTATTGCGGGATTCGCCACCGCCTATTACACCGCCGTCGATACCTGTTTCAAGAAGAACCCGTCGTGGCTGCCCGAATCGGATATTCAGCGCACCAGGGATTACGACAACGTCCGCAACGCCATCCACTACAAGAAGAGCCAGGGCGTGGTGACGCGCGTCGAGTCCGTCGATGTCGCCGGCCCCGTGAAGCCCGACAGCCAGGCCGAGGTCAACAGCACCTTCATCCTGATGACGCCGGACGGCGCCGAGGCGCCCGTCACGGTCGAGCGCAAGCTCTACGTGGTCGACAAGGACAAGCAGACCGAACTGCCCTTCCCGGGCCGCAACGCCGAGCAGCGCACGTTCGAGCCGGGCGAGCAGAAGGACGTCGTGCATATCCCGATCCCGCACGACGCCAAGCCCGGCAGCGTCTACCGCGTGGAGTTCCGCGTCACCGCGAACAACCTGCCGCCGGCCTCGGCGTCGAGCCAGTTCACCATTGCGGAGTGAGTTCCGGCCGGGTGCCGCTCCGCGCGGCATCCGGCTGCCCGCATGTTCGCCCCCGTTGAAACAGGCGGTGGACGGCATGCGCCTGCCGGGCGCATGCCTCACCGTCACGCGCCGCTCCATTCGATGAACACGATTCTTGCACGCCTCGCCATCCTGGCCGGCACCCTGTTGCTCACGGCCTGCGCGGCCAGCGACCTGCCGGGATACCGTAACGCCTATCACGGCTACGACGTTCCGCAGCCGCTCGTCGAGCAAATCAAGGCCAAATTCCGCCAGCACGGCCTCGATGGGGCCAGCGTCGCCCGGGACAGCACGGGACGCATCGAGCTGACCGGCACGTACCGCAACGAGGACGAGGTCGACGACGCGTTCACGATCGTGCAGTCGATCGTCGGCATCAAGTCCACCTCGCCGTTCTATCCCGAACATATCCTGCAGAAGCGTTGGGAAGCGGCCGCGGGCAAGGCGCTCGCCAGCTACGCCCACGAGCGGCGCAAGGCGGCGGGCGCACCGGTGAAGCGCGCGCTGGTGATCGGCATCAATCATTTCGTCGACCATGTCCATACGCCCGACATCCAGGGCGCCGACGACGCGGTGGTGGTGCAGAACTACCTGCAGCGCGCGGGCTACCGGGTCACGGCGCTGCTCGACGAGCGCGCCACCCAGGCGGCCGTCAAGGCCGCGATCGCCCGGCTCGACAGCGAGATCGGCCCGAACGACGACGTGTTCCTCTACGTGTCGAGTCACGGCAACCTGCCGGTGCCGACGCCGGGCGGCCAGGACCAGCGCAGGATGTCGATCCTCGTCTACGACTCCGGCAGCGCGCAGACGATGCGCTCGCACGACCGCGCCGACGTCATGCTGTATTACCAGCGCCACTCGGTACCCGACACGCTGGTGCAGAACCTCGCGAAGAAGCCGAGCCACACCACGCGCGTGGTGATCGACACCTGCTACAGCGGCGACATGCTCGACGACATCCACGACGAAAGCAGCACCTACATTCGCGCCGCCAACGGCGGCAGGCGCGAGGAACAGGGCATTTCGCTCGCGTCGTGGACCGGGCCGGCCTACACCACCAAGGGCATCCGGTTTTCCGCCGACGACGCCGACGACGCCGACGCCCCCGCCGGCGCGAAGGGCGTGCACGCCGCGATCGACCGCAGCCGCAGCGGCTACATGCTGATCACCGCCACCAGCCCGGACGAGGAATCGCTCGCGCCGACTTCGGGCACGTTCCGCAGCCCGGTCTCCGCCGATCGCGTGCTGAAGGGTTCGTACTTCACACAATCGCTGTTCGATTATCTGGGCCACTACAACGGCCAGCTCGACCCGGCGTTCAACGACGCGCGCAGCTTCACGTCACGCATCGCGATTCAGGTGTCGGACGGTCAGGCGCATCAGATTCCGCGCCAGTACTCGACCATCCCTTCGCAACAGAACGATCTGCTGCGGTAAGCCCCGGATCGCGTCCGACCGACCCAAGTTCATTTGGAGAACCACCATGCGATACCCCCTCGCCGCCCTGACCGTCGCCGCTCTCGCCAGCCATGCGTGGGCCGGAGAAGGTTATACGGCGAAATCCCTGTTCTTCGCGCAGGACGACTCGCTGGTCACCGTCAGCACGGCCGGCGCCAAGGAGGCGAGCCCGCTGGTGGCCTCGCGCGACACGACCGCGACGCATGCCCCGAGCCAGGACGCCGGCAGGATCGTCAAGGCGGCCCACAAGCGCAAGGCCACCGCCCTCGGCGCGAGCTATTTCGTGCGCCTGAAAAACGCCGACGGCACCACGCAGGACGTGCTCGCCAAGCGGATTTTCCGCAGCGGCGATCGCTTCCAGCTCGGCGTGAAGGTGAATCGCCCGTCCTATGTCTACATCCTGAACCAGGCACCCGACGGCAAGGTCACGCAGATCTACCCGCAGCCGTCGCAGGACAACTTCGTCGACGCGATGGGCGTGGTGTTCCTGCCGGCAAAGGGCGCGTTCCAGTTCGACGACCAGCCCGGCATGGAAAAACTGCTCGTGTTCGTTACCTCGCAGCGCGAGCACGACGACGTGTCGCGACGCCTCGACCACCTCGCACCGGACCTGATTTCGACCGCCCCCGCGCAGAAGTCCGCCGACGCGGGCGCATGCCCGGCCGCCTCGAACCTGACCGCCGCTACACCCGCGGCGGCGTCCGCGCCGGACGGCGGCGAACCGCTCCGGCTGACCGACCAGCCGGCATCGGCACCGGCCGGCGGCGAGCCGCTGCAACTGGCCGATGCCGGGACCGGTTACGTCAGCAAGGGCATCGCGTTCGCGCCGGACCAGGACGCCTCGTGCGCGGCCAGCCTCGCGCAGGACCCGTCGCCGGGCTACAAGGCGAAGGGCATCGTGTTCACGGACGATGCGGCGCCGGCGGCCGGCGGCCAGGTGGCCTCGTATGTCGTCAAGCCGACCACGCGCGCCGACGCCGACCTGTACCTGAAGATCAACCTCTTGCACGAGTGAGCATGCCGGTACGGCTCTCTGAACAGACAGGATCCCGAACATGGAACACAACAACCACCTGATCATCGGTCTCGGCGGCTCCGGCGGCAAGATCATCCGCAACCTGCGCAAGATCCTCGAGCGCGGCCGCGACGCCCGGGGCGGCAGCGCGTCGACGGCGCGCTTCGAATACCTCTACGTCGATACCTCCAGCGACGAGATGGACAAGCGCGACGAATGGAAAGTGCTCGGCAAGGACATCGATCTCGCGCGCAGCCAGTACCTGATCAACACGGCCAGCAACGTGCGGCCCGTGCTCGACGATCCGGCCTCGTTCCCGGGACTGCGCGACTGGATCGAGCCCAAGAGCATCTTCGATTTCGTCAAGCCCGGTATCGCCGGCGCAGCGCAGCGCCGCAAGCTCGGCCGCCTCGTGTTCGCCCAGAACGCCACGCAGTTCGTGCGGGCCCTCGAGGATCGCATGCACGTGCTCGAACAGAGCCCGGGCCGCAAGGGCGCCGTCATCCATGTCGTCTGCGGGCTCGCCGGCGGTACCGGCAGCGGCTCGGTGGTCGACGCGGTCGCGCTGATCCGCAACAAGTACACGGACCCGGACCTGCACCGCATCGTGATCTACGCGCTGCTGCCGGAGAAGGACTCGCGCCGCGTGCGCGACGTGGCGGGCTTTTCGAACTACTACGCGAACGGCTACGCGGCACTCGCCGAACTCAACGCGATGGCGGTCGGCAAGTACCATCCGGCGAACGTGCTGGACGGTTCGCGCATGAATCACGACATCTACTTCAACGGCTGCTACCTCGTCAGCAACGTCAACGAGCACAACCTGCAGTTCGACATCGAATCGGAAACGCCGCGCATCGTCTCCGAATTCATCTATCAGAAGACCCTCAACCAGCAATGGGAAGGCCTGAACCGGGCCGAGAAGGGCGAGAATGACATCAAGAACTTCGAGAGCGAAGACGATGGCGGCAAGGCGCGCGCGAAGCTGTTCCTGTCGTTCGGCGTCGAGCGCATCGTGGTGCCCGAGGAGGAGATCAAGGAATACCTCGCCTACGGCTTCGCCGAGCAGGCCACCCGCCAGCTCATGTTCAACAACTTCCGCCAGGGCGAGGGCTACGCCGACGAGCCGGTCCAGAAGGACTGGGGCTCGGAGGTGCGCAAGCCCGAGGTGGTGCAGCAGTTGCTGGTCAGCGACGCACATCTGATGCTCGAGGCCGGCATCCTCGACGAAGACGCGCAGAACGCCATGTGGAAGCCCGCGCGCGAATACTGGAAGCAGGTCGTGAGCGGACTCGGCCCGGAGATCCAGGCCGACCAGACGCTCGAGCAGACCCAATGGAGCCACGCGCTGAACACGCGGTTGTCCAAGATTTTCGACGAGACCTATCGCCGGATGGGCGGCGTGCGCAAGTTCTACGAAATCAAGGGCAACGCGCGACTCGAGATGGCACGCCACATCAGCCGCCGCATCGAGAAGGAGCTGTTTGCGCAATGGAAGGTGGGCCAGCGCTCGCTGATCCAGTTGCGCCTGTTCATCGACGCGCTCGTGATCTCGCTGGACGAACGGCTGGCGGTGTTCAACGAGGAGCTCACCAAGGCGCCGGCCACCGAACAGACCGTGCTCGCGCGCATCGATGCCTTGACCAAGGAATTCAACGACGTCGGCTTCTTCCGCCAGCATCTGACCGACAGGCGCGGCTCGCTGTTCGCGAACGTCGCCACCCACTACCAGGATCTCTACGCGCTGCGCACCCTGGTCGAAGGCCAGCGCTTCGCCGCCGGCCTGATCCCGTTCGTCAAGGACGAACTGGCCTCGCTGCGCGGACACATCGATGCGCTGCACCAATACCTCGCCGCGGCCGCCGAGAAGGTGCATCAGGAGCAGGCAGCGCGCCTCGCCGGCAAGGACGCCGTGTACCAGCAGCGCATCTTCGACCGCGGCGCGATCGAGAGCGTGATGAAGTCGGTGATCGTGGACGAGCAGGCACAGATCACGCGCACGCAGAGCGTGCGCCAGTCGATCATCAATCTGGCCGGCACCGAGGTCGATTCGTTCGACAAGCTCGCCCGCAGCGTCTCGCTCGGCTCGATCCTCTCGACCATCTCGCAGGCGTCCGCGACGATCGTCGAGATGGCGCACGCCGAGATCGCGAAGTCGCTCGCGCCGGTGCTGCACGTGAACATCGTCGAGCGCCTGCAGAAGCAGTACGACGCGAACCCGAGCGGACTGAAGGACTTCGTCTCGCAGCTCTACGAGAAGTCCGGCACGATGCTGCAGTACAACAAGACCGAGGTGGATCGCACGGTTTCGAACAACGAGGGCGGCTCGCGCGGCACGGAGAAGACGATCGCGGTGTTTCTGCCCGAGTGCGAGAGCCAGAAGAATTTCCATGCCTCATTGACGGCGATGTTCGAGGAGCAGAAGGACCCCGCGTCGAACACGGTGGTGGCAACCGGCCGGCTGTCCAACGAGATCGTCATCATGAAGGTCGCCTCCCTGATGCCGGTGCGCTTCATCGAGCCGCTCGCGCTGCTCAAGCGCCACTACGACGGCCTGCTCGGCGACCGCAACGAATCGTTCCTGCTGCATGGCGACGGCAACGGCAAGCAGCTGCCGCCGCTCTTTGCGCGCACCGCGACCGAGATCGCGATACAGGCGAGACGCAAGCCGTACCGGCTCGTGGCGCGCCTGCTCGGCATGCTCAAGGGGCGTGCGAACCGGACCACCGGCGAACCGGAATGGGTGCTGACCTACGAGTCCGATGGCCTGCCCGCCTCCAAGGCCCTGAGCGGGGGCACCTGGGATCGCGTGTTCGACGGCGATCAGCCCGAGGCGCTCCAGGCGCTGCTCGAGAAGGAAGTGACGCGCCGGCTCGGTGCCGACTACCAGCATCTCGAACGGAAGAACGCGCTGCTAGACGAGTTCAATGCCTTCGCGCGCGCGCGGCTCGAGGAGCTCGGCGACGATACCGACCACCCGGCCTACCAGGAGCTCGTCCGGATGAAGGTAGCGGTACGCGAGATCGTCGGGCTGCCGGCCGCGTCGACCGAATACGCCTGAACCGGGCCAGGAAACATCCATCCATAGGGAACAGCAAGACCATGGCGAACTACAAATGCCGCGCCCGCGGCGACTGCGATCGTGCCGAGCGCGGCGAGGTTTTCGTACTCTCGCCGGGCGAGAACCTGAATTGCCCCGGCTGCGGCTTGCCGCTCGAACTGCTGGACACCGAGACAAGGAAGCCGACCAGCAAGGTACCGATCGCGGCGGCCGTGGCCGGGATCGCGGTGCTGGCCCTCGCGGGCGGCGGCTACTACTACAGCGCTCATCGCGCCGAAACCCGGGCCGACACGCGGCAGGCGTCCACGGCCGCGATGCCGGCATCGACGCCCGCCGCCCCGCTCGCTTCCGCTCCGGTCGTGCCGGTCGTGACGGTCGCGGGCCAGGCACCGGCCGCTCCCGCCGCGCCGGTCATCGCCTCGGGGCCGAGCGGCATCGCGCCGACCGACGCGGACATCGCCGCGCTGCGCAAGCAGGGCGACGAGAAGCTGGCGAAAGCCGACGCGGCCGGCGCCGAAACCGCCAGCAACGACGCCGCCGCGAAGGAGATGATCAAGGTGGCGATCGCGGACATGACGCAAGGCAAGCTCGATGACGCCGACAAGGCCTTGAGCGATGCGGCCACGCGCGCGCCGAAGCAGTCGCTCGTCTATTACAACCTGGGCGTGCTGCGGCTCAAGCAAGGCCGGACCGACGACGCGCTGAAGGCGCTGGACGAAAGCTTCCAGCTCGGCTTCGCCTACTTCGACCAGATGGCGAAGGACACCGACCTCGACAGCATTCGCAACGATCCGCGCTTCGTTGCCCTGCTGAAGAAATATCACCCGGCGACGGTGTGATGCGGCTCGCCGGCGTCGCGGCGACGGCTGGTTGCGCGAACCGCAGCCACCGGCGCCCGGAGCGCCTCGCGTTTGTGGTAAGCGGCGAGCCCGATCGGGTGTGAAAAGGCGGCGTGGGCATCGGTATTGAGCGGTGGTTCTATCCGGATCAACGTGATTTTCAATGCGAGCATTTTGGCATGGACGATGACAGCGCCATGCGCGATCGCTAGTTCTCTCTCCCAACAGGCGCAGTTGCCGTATCGGCAATATCGACTCGAAGATGACGAAAGATCCGGCAGTGGAAAACGATGTCTACGAACGATATGGATTGAAGTGGGCTGACTTCCCACATCTCATTACCCCCTCGGCACATAGCGATGAAGCAGAACTGTTTTGCGCCAAGCAATCGCTGGCCGTCTATGCTGCCTATCCGAACTCGCCGCATGCGCCGGGCCAAGATTACATCCCCTGCCGCCAGCGAAACGCCATTGCCAGCCGCACCCTCGCAATCGAGAGAATGATCGAGGGCGGTGCCGATGGCCAGTCTCGAAGCTTCGACGCGGAGCGCGGTTATCGCGTCGTCGTCACTGATCAGGCAAGCGCACTGCTGACGTGGAAAAACGATCATCTCGTCATTGCGTTCAGAGGGACTGCCAATTGGCAAGATTGGATTCACAACTTCACCGGCGGCACTATCGATATGGAGGCCGCCTTCTCGAGCCACGGCGCGCAGCTACACAAAGGATTCACCGGTCTCGCCGAAAATCTCGCTCCCGCGATCCTGGAACTCATCATCGAGTTTCTGCAATACCGCGAAAGCAACGAGCCGGCACCGCCATTGACCCTTTGCGGCCACAGCCTCGGCGGCGCGCTGGCTCTCAACTTTGCCGCTTGGCTGCATCGCCACGCTAAGTACAATCATTGGCCCAACGCCCGGCGCGCCGATCGGCATGACTTCCGCTTGGGGGCGACCTATACCTTCGGGGCGCCGCGCATCGGCAAAGGGGAGATCTGGCAATACATCCACCGCCCGCATTATCGGCTGATCGTTCAAGGAGATCCGGTTCCCTCGACCCCACCCGGATTCGCGTCTGATTTCCAGGCCACCTATCTTTCGAAACCGGGCGGATCGGTGCAGCAGTCCGGGAATTCCGTCCGGAAACTATTGAAGGGGGCGTGGACGAGCCTCAAGCCGAATCTGGATTTTGGTGCTCACGACATCGAGTCCTACATCGATGCGATCGGGTCGAAGATCGAAGAAAAAAAGAAGCCGACCGTGGCGCCGCCCAACCGCGAGCGATGACGCAGTGCCGCGAGACGCCTGCCTGCAGGACAGCCTCGCGGCAGTTCCACCACCTACCGCCCGCGCCCCATCCGCACCCACAGCATCCGCCCCGCGATCACGCCGGCCACCACCGTCGCCGCATAGCCGGCCGCGAGCACGACGCTCACGTCGTCGCCCGCACTGCGCGCGGCCACCGCCGCCGTGCCGACCAATCCGATCAGCAAGATCACCAGCCACTTCATCGCGGGCCTCCCCGTCCGAACGACGTTCCCGACGTTATAGCGGCTTGCGGCGCCTCGTGCATACCGGGAAAACACCGCGTCGGTCGCGAATCGCCAAGCGGCTGTCGCGTCATGACCACTCGTGCCGCCCGCCGACGGCACATGCCCGGCGAGACGCGATTCATCGGACGGATCGAGGCCCGGGCGCTTCGGATCAGCCCCCCGTCACGACCCGCGCGCCCCCGCCAGCGCAACAGCGCGCGCCGCCCCCGCCCCCGCCCGCGCCGACGCATCGCTCGCACCGCCCGCCGCCTGCCACCAGAACTTCCCGGCCCGCAGCCCCGGATCCTGAATCGCCAGATACGTCGTGCTCCAGAGCTGCGCGGCGTTCGCCTCGGTCGCGTCGGCGCTGCGCGTGCCGAACGCGTCGGCCTGGTACTGACCGTTCAGATAGGACCAGGTCCACATCTCCTGCGTGCGCATCTCGCGCGCGTTCGAGATCACCTGCCAGATCTGCTGCCGCGCCTGCGTGAGCAGCGTGCGCGTGGTGTCCGACAGATCCTGCCGCGCCAGCTGCCGGTCCAGCCCGGCCACCCACATCGCCTGCTGCCACGACCACACCACGGTGCCGTGATAGGCCGAACTCGTGAACTTCGGCCACAACGACGGATCGGCATACGCCGGATTCGCGATCAGCATGCCGACGTCGGTGATCAGCCCGTTCGGAAACGGCCGCGTGGCGTCGGTCACGATCCGCTGCAGCGCATCCTCTGGCGGCGTGCCGAGCAGCAGCGCAAACCCGCCATCGGAATTCATCACCGGAATCGGCGCGCCGTTCGCATCGAGCGACAGCGCGTAGAAATCGAGCGGCGCGGTGGGCGCGCTGCCGGCCGGCACGCCGGCGGCCGCAGCGTAGGTGGACGCGTCGGCGGCGGCCTGCGCGGCCGGCACGCTCACCTGGAACAGCGGCGGCGCCTGCTGCTCCCAGGCCGCGGCCTCGGCGGTCGCGTTCTGCAGCACGGCGCGCTGGTCCGCGCTCAGGTACGGATCGAGCAGCCCGCGCGCGAGGAAGTTGCCCGCGGCGCGCAGCGCGGCCGGCACCAGCACGGCGTTGACGTCGTAGGGCACCACGCCGCCCGCGAGCCCGTCGGTGCTGTCGCGCCAGTTGCCGACGATCTCGCCCGGCCGCAGGTGGATCAGGTTCGCGGCGGACGGCTGCTGCACGAACGGCTGGGCGGTGTTCACCACGTGCAGCAGGTTGGTCACGAACAGGCTGCCGTTGGTCGCGCCGCCGCCGGCGGCCTGCGCGAGGAACGCGGCGGCGCGCGCCTGGCCACGCGTGTCGTCGAGCAGCCAGGCGGCCATCACGGGCGCGAGCAGATAATCGCCGTCGATCATCTTGTAGTCGTAAGTGGGCGTGGGATCGTTGGGCCGGCCGTTCTTCGCGTTGTCGATCAGCGCGAATTCGCCGATGCCCTCCTCGTGCGCGACCTTGCCGTCCGACGACAGGCGGTCGAGCACCGAACGCAGGCCGGCCTCGATCGCGGGCGGCTGCAGCACCGGCATCAGCATCTGCACGGAGATCAGCGTGTCGCGTCCGAAGTAGGTGTCGTACTGCCACGAGCCGGCCAGCAGCTTGTCGTCGAAGCTGAGGAATTCGACCACGTTCTGGCTCACCGGATCGGCGCCCGCCTGCGCGTCGAACAGCGCGTCGTGCGCGATCGGCGAGAGCGGCGTCTCGCCGGTCAGCGCCTCGACGTGCAGTTTCAGCGTGCCGGCGCCGGATGCCGCCTGCAGCACGACCTTGCCGTCCGGCGTGGCGGTGACGGTGCCGCCCTGGCGCAGCGAGATCCGCAGCGCATAGCCGGGCGCGCCGTCCACTCGGTCGCGCTGCCATTGCGCGCCGGCGTCGCGCACCACGGGCGCCGTGATGATCTGCTGCGGCACCGTCGCGCCGCCGTTGTAGTCGCGCAGGAAGCGCACGCTGCTGGCCAGCCCCTGATGGATCGTCAGCGTGCCGGTGTCGACCGACACGTCCGACGCGATCCCGTAGAGCGGGCGCCCGAGAGGGTCCTGCTGCGAGATCGGCGCGGGCGGCGTGTCGATGCTCCAGTTCACGGCCTGCGCGGTGTCGTCGAACCAGAGGCCGGTGCCGCTGTCGCCGGCCGGGAACACCACCAGCAGGCGCGGTTTGGTCGACGAACGCATCAGCAGATGCGCGGCCACCTTGTCCTGCCGCAGGAACGCGTTCACCTGCCCGCCCGCGTCCATGCGGAACGCGAGCGCCGAGGCGCTGGCCGGCGTGCCGCCCGGCGGCGTGCCGTCGTCGTCATGGCAGGCGGCCAGCAGGCCCGCGCAGATGCAAGACGCGATCAGCGATTTCACGAAACGGCGTGCTGTCATGCCCCCTCCTGTTGGTGGTGTTATCGAGCGGACTGGCGCGCGCCCGGCGGTGACGGCCATGCACCGCGCAACATGGGACGCAAGGCCCGGCAACGTGATTTGCCGGAGCAGCCCGCGAGGCGACCCGGGCAGGATCGCGTGAGGAGCGTAGAGCAAACGACGGCAGATGGCGGCCGGAGGTTGTGGCGGTGTAAGCGGGCAAAACGGCGGCCGTAAGCTTCGCGGCCGCGCCGCATGCGGCACCGCACACGGCACAGGCCGAAACCGGGAACACCGGCCGGCGGCACGGCGGCGGTCATGCCCGCCCTGCCCGGCGCCACCGTGTGCGGCGGCGCAGCGAGCCGCGCGCCTAGCAAGCCCTGTTCCGCTACCGGCGCAGCCGGCACACGAACATGGCGGCCACGATCACCGCCACGATTGATGCGCCGGATCGATCACTGATATCCGCCCATCGGGATAGGCAGCCCGCCGACACCTGATTATAGTCGCGTCATCCGTGGCCGCCATGCCGGCCCGGCCGTGCAGCCGGCGCTCACCCGATGCGCTCGGCGCATGAATCGCCAAACCGGAACCCCAGGAGCTGAAGTGAAGATCTACGATTCAGAAGGTGCCCCGAACGCCGCCCGCATCCGCATCGTGCTGGCTGCGAAAGGCCTCGAGCCGGGCGTCGAATTCATCCCCGTCGACCTGCTGTCCGCCGGGCAGAAGCAGGACGGCTATCTCGCGAAGAACCCGATCGGCAAGATTCCACTGCTCGAGCTCGACGACGGCCTCGTGATCTCGGAATCGACCGCGATCACCGAATACCTCGACAACCTCGACGGCCGCCCGCTGCTCACGGGCACGACGCCGCGCGAGAAAGCGCTGATCCACATGATGCAGCGGCGCGTCGAGCAACTGCTGCTGGAACCGATCGACGACTACTTCCATTACGGCACGCCGGGCCTCGGCCGCGCGCTGGCGCCGTGGCGCATGCCGGACTGGCCCGGTCGCGGCGAATGGGGCAAGCGGCGTGGCGAGGCGGCGCTGCGCGGCCTGCGCTACTGGGACGAGGTGCTGCAGGAACGCGCGTTCCTGGCCGGCGACACGTTCTCGATGGCCGACATCACGCTCTATGCGGCGCTGCTGTTCCTGCCGTTCACGGGCCTGCAGATCGCACCGGAGCTGAGCGCGCTCACGGCGTGGCAGGCGAAGGTGGATGCGCTGCCGGCGGTGCGCTCACGCAGCGGGCAGTCGCCCTCGGCGCATGACATCGAGCGCTTCACGGCCGAGTGGGAAGCGGCGGCGCAGGCGGCCTGACGGTCGATCGGCAGCTGGATGGGTCATCACGCCTGCAAGGCGGCCGCGGTCAAATCGCGGCCGCTTTTTATCGTCGTCGGCGCGGCCTCGTATTTTTTGCGATTGACGCAATCCGTTGACGCAATCCGGATGCGCAAACGTTTGATCTGTGTTTCAAACGCGGCCGCGTGCGAATTCGCGCCAAAAACACCACTCCCGTGATCGGTCGATCACATTTTTTTCAGGCTGCCGCGGCAGCCCGGCTACCGCTACGTGGCGCCGGTATCGCGACCGCCGTCTGGCACGGCGCCGGTCGCATCCGGTTCAGCGCCCCCACCCGGCCCGGTGCTGCCTCGGCCCGGTGTGGCGCGGTCTCCCCGCCCCGTCGGCAATCCCGCTCAGGAGATCAGGAAGCGCTCGCGATCCTGTCCGGCGATCCAGCCCGGCACGCGGCCGCGGCCCGTCCACGTCGCGCCCGTCTCCGGGTCGCGGTAGCGGGGCTTCGGCTTCTGGTCCTCCTTGCGCGGACGGCCGAGCCGCGGCGGGAACAGGTCGCGTTCGGTCAGCCCGTATTCGGCGATCGCGCGACGAATGTCGGCGATCACGGCCTTGAGCTCCGTTTCGCGGGCCTCGCTGGCCTGGCGGGTCAACTCGTTCAGTTGAGCGAGCAGCTCGTGGTAATTCGACATGACAGCTTCCTCGTAGGACACCGAAGTCCCCGCGCGATCGACCGGCAACGATGCGCCGCTTGAGGGCGAAACGCTCGATCCACGCATGGCAACGGTTTATAACGCTCAAACAGGTCTCAACCCACTATTCTGAGATAGTGGCTCGCTTTTTTACATGCTCCCGTTCCCCACCTTCGTCTCGCCGGCAGCGCGGGCGAGGCGCTCCCGGCACGAGGAGCACCACGACGAACGGCTGAACGGCCGGCGTCGCGCTGCGATACGCGACACGGGTTCAACCGGAGTGGCCGCGGCGATTATGCGCCGCGCGCGGTGCGATCGCATCAGGCAGGCGAACTCCCATGCAAGCGAACCGAACTCTTTAGGTATACGGCAGGCGCGGCGCGGCCTGAAGCGCCCGCTCCCATCATTTTTGAAATGACGGGAGAAAGCGTCGCCGGGCGGCCGCGCCGCACCCTCACGTCCCTGCTCCTGACGCGCCCGCCGCGCCTTGCCGTCCCGGCCGGCCAAGACGGCCGGCACGCCCCGGAGGCGCCGCCGTCCTCGCACGTCGCCAAACCGCCCGCCCGCCGCGCCGCGGCTGCGCGACCGTCACGGCCGGCGCACGCGCCCGCCATGCGTTCCGTTCCGCGCCGCTCAGGCGACCCGGAAGCGCCCGACCGTCGCCGTCAGCATCTTCGCCTGCGATTGCAGCGCGGCCGCGGCGGCCGTGGACTGCTCGACCAGCGCCGCGTTCTGCTGGACCATCTCGTCGAGCTGCGTGACGGCGCGATTGACCTCCTGGATGCCGCGCGTCTGCTCGCCCGACGCGTGGCGGATCTCGGAGATGATGGTCGTCACGTTCGCGACATTGCCGACGATCTCGTCCATCGTCGCGCCGGCGGTGCGGACCTGCGCGGCGCCTTCGCCGACGCGCTCGACGGTCGTTTCCACCAGCGTCTTCACTTCGCGCGCGGCCTGCGCGCTGCGCTGCGCGAGGCTGCGCACTTCCTGCGCGACCACTGCGAAGCCGCGTCCCTGCTCGCCGGCGCGCGCTGCTTCCACGGCCGCGTTCAGCGCCAGGATGTTGGTCTGGAACGCGATGCCGTCGATCACGCCGATGATGTCGCCGATCCGGCTCGAGGCGCCCTCGATCTTCTCCATGGTCGCGACCACCTTCGACACCACTTCCCCGCCGTGCGAGGCGATCTGCTGCGCGGCGCCCGCGCGTTCGTCGGCCTGCTGCGCGGCGCTGGCCGACTGGCCGACGGTGGCGGTGATCTGCTCCATCGAGGCGGCGGTCTGCTCCAGGCTCGCGGCGGCCGATTCGGTCCGCGACGACAGGTCGACGTTGCCGGCCGCGATCTCGTCGGCGGCCGCGCGCACCGATTCGGCCGCGTCGCGCACCTCGCGCATCACGTCGTGCAGCTTGCCCACGAACGCATTGAACGAACGCGCGATGTCGGCCACCTCGTCGCGGCCGTCGGCGGGCAGCCGCTGCGTGAGGTCGCCCGAACCCGAGCCGATCGCCGTCATCGCGTCGCGCACCTGCGAGAGCCGCCGGAACGCGGTGCGCGTGATCGCCACCACGATCACCGAGGCCAGCAGCACGATCACCACGAACACGATCGCGAACGTCACCAGCAGCGAGCGCGTGGCGGCGGTCGCCTCCTCCTCGTCGAACGCCACCACGAGCCGCCAGTCGGTGCCGGCGATCGGTTGCGCGCGCAACCACTCGTCACGCCCGCCGATGCGGGCCACGAACGGCCTGCTCGCGTCGTCGAGCGTGGCGAGCGGCACGTTCGCGAGATCGGGCGAGAGGTCGGCCAGCGGCTTGCCCACCAGCGACGCGTCGGGGTGCGCGACCAGGTGGCCGGTGCCGTCCACCAGCATCGCGAAGCTGCCCGGCGTGGGATGGATCGATTTCACGTTCGCGACCACGTCGTCCATCGTCACGTCGCCGCTGACCACCGCCTTCAGCTGGCCGTCGCGCAGCACCGGCACGGCCACCGTCACCACTACCTTGGAGGTTCGCGCGTCCACGTAGGGCGTGGTGACCACGGTGTGCCCGGCCTCGGCCGCCTGCCGGTACCATGGGCGGGCGGTCGGATCGTAGCCGGCGGGCACGCCGTCCGCGTCCGAGAACTTCCAGCTTTTGTCCGGGTAGCCGGCATAGACGTTCAGGAAGCCGCCCGCCGCCACGATCTGCCTGAACGTCGGCACCGGGTCGGCCGACGTCGCCACGTCGGTCAGCGATTCGATCATGCGCCGCTTCGAGGCGACCCAGTCGCGCACGCCGCTGCCGTTGTCGGCGGCGGTCGCCGACAGGTTGACGTTGAGGTTGTCGAGATTCGAGGAACGGGTGACGACGTAGCCGATGATCGTGCTGGCGCAGAGCGCGAACGCCACGATGGCGACGCTGGCGGCGACGATACGGGTACGGAGGGACGAAAGCATGGTGAAAGCTCGGTCGAGCGGGCTTGTGGCCCACGGTTTTTCAGCCCTGGATCAGGGGCTGGAACGGTAAACGGCGTGCGCTCAGAAAACTTGAGGGTTACTGGAAAAAATTGAGGATCGGGCCGGATAAATCCACGCGGATACCGGTATGGGCACGGCCCGTGGCGCCGTCATGACGTTTTCGCGCGGCGGCGGCGTGCGCGGTAAAGTTCTTTCAACGGCGACCGGCGAAACCCGATGCCGGGCTGTTACAATCGCCGTCCAACCTGAATGATCGTGCGAAATGGGTTTCGAACAACTCGCAGAATTGAAGAAGCAACTCGCGAAGCAGCGAGCCGATGCCAAACCGCAGGGCCGGCAGGGCAAGCCGTCTGGCCAGCCCGCCGCGAAACCGTCCGGCGGCAAGCCGCCGGCGAAATCGTCGAAGCCGGCGCATCACCAACAATCCACCGGCAAGCCGGCAGCCGCGCATGGCGGCGGCAAGCCGTCGTCGGGCAAGCCGCAGCAGCATGCGCGCCGCCCGGCCCCGGCCCCGGCCGCCGACGCGAAGCCGGTCAATCCGACCGTGCTGGCGATCGGCAAGCTGCAGCGCCGTTTCCCGGTGGCGTTCCCGAAGAGTCCCGCGCCGAAGGTGCCGCTGAAGATCGGCATCTTCAAGGATCTGGTCGCCCACACGGCCGAACTCGGCCTGGACGAAGCGCAGCTGCGTGACGCCATCAAGGAATGGTGCCGCGGCAGCCGCTACTGGGCCTGCCTCGTCGACGGCGCGGCGCGCGTCGACCTGACGGGCGCCGAAGCCGGCACCGTGACGGCCCAGCAGGCGGCCGGCGCGGTCCGCCTCGACGCGGCACGCCGTTCGCGCGCGTCCGGCAGGGGCAAGGCCGGCGACGCGAAGCGCGGCGACGGCGCGAACGCCAAGGGCGTCCCGGAGTCGAACGCGGCCAGCGAGCAGGACGCGGCCGCCGCCGCGCTGCCCGAAGCGGCCGAGGCCACACCCGAAGCCGAAGCGCCGGCAGCCGAGGTGACGGCGGACGCCGCCGTGGCTCCAGCCGCGCCGGCACCGGACGCGACCGAAGCCGTCGAGACGGCCGCCTCGGGCACCGACGCGGGCCAGGCCGACCACGGCGACCACGCCGGGCACGACGCCGAACCGAAGTAAACCGAAGCGGGCCGGCACGCCTCGCGCGTGCGGCCCGGCCTCGCGCCGGCGGCCTTCGCCGCCGGCCACCCTCTCCCGCCGTCCGCTTCAGCGGAACATCGTCGTCGCCAGTTCCACCACCTCGTTGCCCTTCGCATTCAGCACCGCCTTCAGCATGTAGAGGCTGAAGCCCTTGGCCTGCGCCCATTCGATCTTCGGCGGCAGCGCGATCTCCTGCCGTGCCGTCACGACGTCGACCAGCACCGGCTTGCGTAGCGCGAACGCTTCCTTCAGCGCGCCCTCCAGATCCTCGGCCTGCTCGACGCGGATCGCCTCGATCTCGGCGCCGCGTGCGATCGCCGCGTAATCGGTGTCGGCGAGCCGCGTATCGTCGTCGAGATAGCCGCCCGCCTTCATCTCCATCGACACGAAGCCGAGCGAGCTGTTGTTGAACACCACCAGCGTGAGCGGCAGCTGCTGCTGGCGCGCCGTGAGCAGCTCGCCCATCAGCATCGAGAGCCCGCCGTCGCCGCACAGCGCGACCACCTGGCGGTCCGGCAGCGCGGCCTGCGCGCCCAGCGCCTGCGGCAGCGCGTTGGCCATCGAGCCGTGGTTGAACGAGCCGAGCAGGCGCCGCTTGCCGTTCATCTTCAGGTAGCGCGCGGCCCACAGCGTGGGCGTGCCCACGTCCACGCTGAAGATCGCGTCGTCGTCGGCCAGCTCGCTGACCAGCTTCGTCAGGTATTGCGGATGGATCGGCCGGCCGGCCGGCGACGGCCGCGCGAGGCTGTCGAGCCCCTCGCGCGCCTCGGCGTAATGGCGCCGCGCGGCATCGAGGAAATGGCGGTCGGTCTTGCGCGCGAGGCGGCCGTGCAGCGCCGCGAGCGTCGCCTTCACGTCGCCGACGAGCCCCAGGTCGACGGCCACGCGCTTGCCGATCGCCGAGCCGCGCCGGTCGATCTGGATCACCTTCGCGTCGGTCGGATAGAAGTTGCGGTACGGGAAATCGGTGCCGAGCATCAGCAGCGTGTCGCACGATTTCAGCGCGTGGTAGCCGGAGCTGAAGCCGATCAGCCCGGTCATGCCGACGTCGAACGGGTTGTCCCATTCCACGTGCTCCTTGCCGCGCAGCGCGTGGACGATCGGCGCGCCGAGCGTGTCGGCCAGCGCCACGATCTCGTCATGCGCGCCCGCGCAGCCGCTGCCGCACAGCAGCGCCACCTTGCGCGACGCGTCGAGCAGCTTCGCGAGCGCGTCGAGCTGCGACTCGGGCGGCACCGCCGCGCCGGTCTCGTAGCTGACGTGGCCGGCCACCGCGGCGTCGGGCACCACCTCGAGCGCGACGTCGCCAGGCAGCACGATCACGGCCACGCCGCGCTCCTCCACCGCGGTGCGGATCGCGCGGTCGAGCACGCGCGGGAACTGCTTCGGGTTCGATACGAGCTCGACGTAATGGCTGCATTCGCGGAACAGCTCCTGCGGATGCGTCTCCTGGAAATAGCCGAGTCCGATCTCCGAGGACGGGATGTGCGCGGCGATCGCCACCACCGGCACATGGTTGCGATGGCAGTCGAACAGGCCGTTGATCAGGTGCAGGTTGCCGGGGCCGCAGCTGCCCGCGCAGACCGCCAGCCGCCCCGTGACGGCCGCCTCCGCGCCGGCCGCGAACGCCGCGGTTTCCTCGTGGCGCGTATGTGCCCACTCGATCTTGCCGAGCCGCCGCAGGCTGTCCGAGAGGCCGTTCAGGCTGTCGCCCGTCACCCCCCAGATGCGTTCGACACCGGCTTCCGCCAGCGTGTGGGCCAGATAATCTGCGATGGTTTTGCTTGCCATGGGCGCTCCGTTCGAAGTGAAGGGAGTCCGCGCGCCGCCCTCGTGAGGCAGACGCGCGAACGTCGGGATACGCGACGGCGCGACGCCGCGCGGTCGCGCGTTCGGATGAGGCAGAACGGTCGATTGTGCCCGGTTGTGGCGGAACGTGTATTTAGGCGGGGATGGCGGCGGCGGCGAGATGGGCGCGAAAGCTTGCGCGGAGGCGCGGTGACCGGAGCGGGTAATCGGGCCGTGTGGCGGGTCGGCGGCGCGTGCCAAACCGAGGTTCGTCATCGCATCGGATGCGCGAGGCGCCGGGCAGCGCCTCGCTGGCGTATCAGGTATCCGACAGCCGCGCCCGCACCGTATATTCCCCCTCCATCTCCAGCTCGGGCTTCACCGTATACCGCGCCGCGTCGAAATCCACCGGCAGCGGCTCGACCGGATAGCCATGCTTCTCCCACGCATCGAGCCCGCCCTTCAATGCCCGCACCTGGTGGATGTTCTTGCGCTGCAACTGCTGGATGATCTTCTTGGCCGTCGCCTCGTTCGGGCACACGCAGTACACCACGAGCGGCCGGTTCAGCAGCGCCGGATCGAGCTGGTCCGACGAATCGAGATCGAGCGGGTAGGCGCCGGCAATCCGGTACGCATCCTTCTGGCGAATCGCGCGCGGCCGCGCGTCGAAGATCAGCGGCGGCTCGGTCGACCTCATCATCGCGTCGAGCTGGGCCGGCTCGATGCGCACCTTCGCGAGCCAGCGGCGGAACTGGATGCGCCGCACCCAGCGATAGAGCAGGAACGTGATGAAGATCGCCGCGAACGCGTCGAAGATCGTGCCGCCGCTGCTGCGCACCCACAGCACGATGCGCACGATCTCATGGTCGAGCGCGGCACCGCCGAGCAGCCAGACGCTGGCCCACGTCGTCGCGCCGGCCAAATCCCAGAGCAGGAACACGGGCACCGCGATCGAGGTGGTGCCGAGCAGCGGCGCCGACATCAGCCCGAGTCCGGGCAGGAACTTCGCGACGATCAGGATCGGCGCGCCGTAGCGCTCGAACACGTTGCGCGCGATGCGCAGCGTGGTGTCGAGCGACAGCGAGTAGCGCACCAGCCCGTTCAGCAGCCGGCGCCCGCGCAGGCGCCCGGCGCTGAACCAGAGCGAATCGGCGAGCAGCGTCGCGCTGATCGCGGCCACGAACATGCTCGTGTACGACGCCTGCCCCATCGCCGCCATCGTGCCGCCCAGGATCAGCATCGGCGCAGCGGGCACGGGCAGGCCGAGCTGCGTGACGAGCACGCTCAGAAAGACGGCCCACGGGCCGAGCGACGAAGGGATTGCAACGGGAAAGTGCCACACGGCGCCGCTCCTGAATCACGATCAGCCGGGCTGCGCGGGTCGGAACCGCCCGGCGGCGGCGTGCCGACTGCGGCGCCCGGCCGCACGACCGGGATGGCGCATTTTAGACGGTTTCGGTTACAGAACGTTAGCAAAGGATCGTTGCAGATTTCAGACGGCATGCGTGCGGGCCGTGCATCGCAGGCGGCGTGCCCGGCCCGCCGCGTCGGTCGAGCGGCGAAGCGGCAGCCGGATCGCTTCCGAACACATCCTCGGTTCACGGCCGCCGTTCACGCATCGCTCGTTCATCGACCGCAGGATTTCCGGATGCGACCGGTATTAAGCGATCGCGCCATTCCGTTGCCCCACGATCGAACCCGGCAAGCCGCCCGGAAATCACAGCGCCGCGTTTTCCCGATGCACCGCCCCCGGGCGCGCGATGCGTCAATATAATCTGACAACCGCACCAACTGCGCTCGATTGTCTCTTCCCATTAGCCAAAGGCAGGGAAACCGATCACAATTTCATCTCGATAAGAAAGAACGTAGATCACCGCAACGGACCGTTCGATGGACGCGTGCGCGATTCGCGCACACGGATACGCTCCGGCACGCGACGCCAACGACAACTCGCCATGATTGCTAGCGGCTCTTCCCGCTTTCCTTCCGGCCAGCCGCGCGCGCCCCGCTCGCGGCTGGCGGCTGCGCTGGCCCGCCCGGCCGCCGCCGGCTTCGCCGCGTTCGCCGTGGGCGCGGTGCTGTCCGTCGGTGTCGCGTGGTTCGTCGGCCAGGCGTGGCAGGACTCGATGACGGCGCGCTTCGAGCGCCGCGCAAGCCTCGTCACCACCAACCTGCGGCGCGAGCTGCAGGCGAGCGGCGCCGTGCTGAGCAGCGCGCGCGGCGTGCTGCAGCTGGCGCCGGGCCTCGCCCCTGCCGCGTGGCGCGACTACGTCGCGACGCTCGATCCGGACGGCGCCCGAGCGCCGCTCGCCGCGCTCGGCTATGCCGCGGCCGGCGCCGCGAGCCTTGATGCTGGCCCAAGCGCCGGCCCCGGTACCGGCTCGGCGAGCACGGCGATCGTGCCGGACGTGACGCGCGCCGGCCGCGTGAGCCTCGAACAGGCGCGGGCCCCGCTCGCGGCAAGCGATGCGCAAGCCGTTCTCTCCGCTCCAACGGCAGCGGCCTCGTCTGCCTCCGTCGCCTCATCCACCGCCTTTCCCCCGCCCGCCTCGATCACGCTGTTCGCGCCGATCACGCGCGGCGCGCAGCCCACGCCGCCGGCCGCCGATGCCGGCGCCCTGCAGCGCGCGCGAGAGAGCGGCCAGCTCGCGCTCGCCGCGCGCCCCGCGCAAGGCGGCCGGCCCGCCGCGCTCACGCTCTATCTGCCCGTGGACGCCGCGCCTGCCCCCGACGACGCCACGCCCGCGCCGGCTCCCGGCACCACCACCGCCGCGCGCCGCGCGCCGGCCGGCTACCTGTTCGCGCCGCTCGACGTCACGCGCCTGTTCGAACTGGCCAGCGCCGACGATCGCAACCTCGGCCTGCAGGCCTTCGCCGCGCCCGGCACCGCGCCGCTCTACGCCACCGATACGCCGCCCGCCGACGATTCGCCGCTCGCGCGCGCGAACTTCCGGCGCACCGACACGCTCGCGTTCGGCGGCGTCACGCTGACGCTCGCCTACACGGCGGTGGACGCCACCGCCGGCGCCCGCACGCTCGCCTCGATCGTGCTCGCGGCGGGGCTGGTCGCCTCGCTGTCGCTGGCCGCCGCGCTGGCCGGCTGGTCGCGCGCCCGCGCGGCGGCCCGCACGGTGCCGAGCGGCAGCCGGCTCAACGAGGCGCGCATGATGGGCATCATCCGCTCGTCGATGGAGGCGATCATCACGGTCGACGAGGAGCAGAAGATCGTCATCTTCAATCCGATGGCGGAAAAGGTGTTCGGCGTCTCGGCGATGGACGCGATCGGCGCGCCGCTCACGCGCTTCATCCCGCCGCGCTTTCGCCACGCGCATTCGAGCCACATCGCACGCTTCGGCGTGACCGGCCAGTCCGAGCGGCACCTGGGCAGCCAGCGGCTGCTGTACGGGCTGCGCGCGAACGGCGACGAATTCCCGATCGAGGCCTCGATCTCGCAGATCCACGACGGCGACGGCAAGCTCTACACGGTGATGATGCGCGACGTGACCGAACGCGTGCAGGCCGAGAACGCGCTGAAGGCTTCGCGCGAGGAGCTGCGCGAACTGTCCGCGAACCTGCAGCGCGTGCGCGAGGAGGAAAAGACCCGCATCGCGCGCGAGCTGCACGACGACCTCGGCCAGCAGCTGACGGCGCTGAAGATGGACCTCTCGGCCGTCGAGCACCGGCTGCTGCGCGACGGCACCGGCGACGCCCACGCGAGCGTGGTGGAGCCGCTGCGCGAGATGCGCCGCCTGATCGACGCGACGGTGGCCTCGGTGCGCCGCATCGCGGCGGACCTGCGGCCCGTGATGCTCGACGATCTCGGCCTCGTGCCGGCCATCGAATGGCTCGCGAACGACTTCACGAACCGCTACGGGATCGACGTCGAGCGCCGCATCGAACCGGGCGACGTGCGGTTCCCGAACGCCACCGCCACCGCGCTGTTCCGCATCGTGCAGGAAGCGCTGACCAACGTCGCGCGCCACGCGGAAGCCTCGCGCGTCGAGCTCACGCTCGGCATCGAGGATCGCCAGTGCCTGCTGCGCATTGTCGACGACGGCGTGGGCGCCGATCACGCCGACGGCCGCCGCGCGCCCGACGACAAGTCGTTCGGCCTGCTCGGCATCCGCGAGCGCGCGCACATGCTGGGCGGCACCGTGCGCATCGAGACGGCGCGCGACCGCGGCTACGCGCTCACGATCACCATCCCCCTGCCTTCGACACAGGACCCGAACCTGCCATGATCCATGTGCTGATTGCCGACGATCACGCGCTCGTGCGCGACGGGCTGCGCCACATCCTGCGCGACGCCACCGGCTTCGAAGTGGCCGGCGAAGCCTACGACAGCGCCTCCACGATCGCCCTGATCCGCGCCACGCCGGCCCAGGTGCTGGTGCTCGACCTGTCGATGCCGGGCCGCAACGGCGTGGAGCTGATCCGCCAGATCAAGGACGAGAAGCCGACGCTGCGGATCCTCGTGCTGACCATGCACGCCGAACAGCAATATGCGCTGCGCGCGTTCCGCGCCGGCGCATCCGGTTATCTCACGAAGGAAAGCGCGAGCGCCGAACTGGTGGGCGCGGTCGCGAAGGTCGCCTCGGGCGGCGTGTACGTGAGCCTGTCGATGGCCGAGCGATTCGCGCAGAGCCTCAACGAGCCGGCCGACACGCTGCCGCACCAGCGGCTGTCGGACCGCGAGTTCGACGTGTTCCGCCGCATCGCGGCGGGCCAGACGCTGACCGAGATCGCCAACGCGCTATGCGTGAGCGCGAAGACGGTCAGCACCTACAAGACGCGGATTCTGGAAAAGATGCAGATGCCGCATGAAGCGGCGCTGGTGCGCTACGCGCTGCGGCACCGGCTGGTCGACGACCCGGACGATTGACGCGCCCGCGGCACGAAGCCGGGACAGGAAACGAGGAACGGAGAGCAAGCGAAAACATGCGGGGCTACCGTGCGCAGCGCACTCGTGAAACCCGAAGACGGCCGGCGCGGCGGCCGAACGCCACCGGCCGGCGCGGCGCGACTCAGCCGCAGAAGCGGAAATAGCCGCTGTTCAGCTTCACGGGCTTGCCGCCCGCCGCCTCGATCATGCGCCGCGCGGCTTCCTCGATTTCGTCGCGATGCGCGCTGAACGCGTGGCGCAGGTCGCCCTCGCCGGCCGACGCCGCGCCGAAATGGCTTTCGAGCGCCTCGGCACTGATTTCGCAACGCAGGCGCGTGGTGTCGATCAGCACCGGAAACGCGATGGCGGGATCGGCCGGCGTGTACTGCGGGAGTTCCTGCGGAAACGAGATGTGCATGGCAGCCTCCTGATCTGGCGATGCGGCACGCATCGACACTCCAGAATAGTCGGCGGATCGCGCCGCCGCTTGCGCACGATCAAGGCGCCACGTCGTACCGTGAACCACGCACCGCTGCTTACACCGGCGCCTCATCGCACCGCTCGCAAGCGCCGTACCGCCTCGGCCGCCCACCGGAGCGGCGCGCCGCTCAGGGCAGCACCGCCGCGCCGCGCGATTCGAGCAGCCGCCGCAGCACGCTGCGATGGCAGTGCGCCTCGTTCTCGCAATAGCAGCCGACCGAGAAGTCGCTCGTGTGCGACAGCGCGGCGAGCAGGTCGAGCACCTTGCCGGCATCGCCCCTGGCCATCTCGGCGCGGAAGCTGCGCTCGCAGGCGTGCCACTGCGCGTCGGTGGTGACGGCATGGATCGCCTTGACGAGCGTGTCGCTCGGCGCGAGCACCGGCAGCCAGACGTCGTAGTAGTCGCGCGTCGCGAATTCGGCCTTCGGCACGCCGCGCGGCGGGCGCCGCACCGTGCCGATGCGCACGCCCTCGTCAGGCGCGCGCGGCGCGCCGAGCCGAACCACACGAATGCTCATCCGGACCTCCAGGCAGCGTGCCGGCCGCACGGCGGCGGCATCGGCACGAGAGACGTCATGAAGAAATCGCCGCGAAAAAAGCAGGCATGAAAAAGGGCCGCCGTGCGCCATTCGCCTGAAGCGAACGACCACGGCGACCCCGCCGACGATACGACAATCCTCCCGGCCCGGCGAGCGCCGGCTGCGCGACGAAACCGCACCGCGGCCCGTCACCGGCGCCGTCTCATGCGCAATCTACAAGCCGCTTACACGCCGCTCGCGATCACCTCGCCGATCGCATCGGCCACGATCGAGACGTTCGACTCGTTGAGCCCGGCCACGCACATGCGGCCCGAGCGCAGGATGTAGACGCCGTACTTCTCGCGCAGCACGTCCACCTGCGTGCCGGTCAGGCCGCTGTAGGTGAACATGCCGCGCTGCTTGACGTAGCGCGACAGCGCCTCGGCCGGCACGTGCTCGCGCAGGCCGTCGTGGATCGCGGTGCGCATCCGGGCGATGCGGCGGCACATCGAGGCCAGCTCCTCCTCCCACTGCGCGCGCAGCTCCGGCGAGCCCAGCACCGCCGTGACGATCTTCGCGCCCTGCGTCGGCGGGTTGCTGTAGATCGCGCGGACGTTGCTGGCCAATTGGCCCAGCACGCGCCCGGCGATGGCCGCGTCGTCGCAGATCACCGACAGGCTGCCGCAGCGCTCGCCGTAGATCGAGAAGTTCTTCGAGAACGAGGTGGCGACGAGCGCCGGCATCCCGCGCCGCGCCAGCTCGCGCACCGCGAACGCGTCGGCGTCGAGGCCCGCGCCGAAGCCCTGGTAGGCCATGTCGATGAACGGCAGCAGCTCGCGCGCCTGCAGCACGTCGATCACCTTGAGCCATTGCGCGTCGTCGAGATCCACGCCGGTGGGGTTGTGGCAGCAGGCATGCAGCAGCACCGCGCTGCGCGCCGGCAGCGCGTCGAGCGCCGCGAGCATCGCCTCGAAGCGCAGGCCGCCCGTGGCTTCGTCGTAGTACGGGTAGGTTTCGACCGTCAGGCCCGAGCGCTCGAACACGAAGCGGTGGTTTTCCCAGCTCGGGTCGCTGACCCAGATCGGCGTGTCGGGGAAATAGCGCTTGATGAAATCGGCGCCGACCTTCAGCGCGCCCGAGCCGCCCACCGTCTGCACCGTGGCGATGCGGCCCGCATCGCGCACCGCGCAATCCTTGCCGAACACGAGCGTCTGCACCGCGTCGCGATAGCCGGCGATGCCTGCCATCGGCAGGTACGGCTTCGGGCCGACCGAGGCCGCGAGCTGCCGCTCCGCCTCGCGCACGGCGCCCATCACGGGAATCCTGCCGGCTTCATCGAAATAGATGCCGATGCTCAGGTTGACTTTCCGCTCGCGCGGATCGTGCTGGAAGTTCTCGTTCAGCGAGAGAATCGGGTCGCCCGGGAAGGCATCGATGTGTTCGAACATGGTGAGTCCTGGTCAATCGGAGGAAGCGGGAAAGCTGAACTATTGCATGGAAATGCCGGACGCCGCATCGTTCGCGCGCCGCCCCCGCAGACGATACCCGATTCCGAGCACGACCAGCCACACCGGGATCAGGTAAACCGACAGTCGCAGGTCCGGGTCCAGGTACATCACGACCAGGATCGCCGCCAGGAACGCGAGGCAGAGCCAGTTCGTGAGCGGATAGCCGAGGCTGCGGAACAGCGTGGTCTGGCCGGCCGCGCGCTTGGCCTGGCGGAAGCGCAGGTGGATGTAGCTGATCATCGCCCAGTTGATGATCAGCGCCGACACCACCAGCCCCATCAGGAAGCCGAACGCCTTGCCCGGCATCAGGTAGTTGATCAGCACGCAGATCCCGGTGGCCACCGCCGACACGCCCAGCGCCGCGAGCGGGATGCCGCGCCGGCTCACCGACAGCAGCGCGCGCGGCGCGTTGCCTTGTTGGGCGAGGCCGAACAGCATGCGGCTGTTGCAGTACACGCCGCTGTTGTAGACCGACAGCGCGGCCGTCAGCACCACCACGTTCAGCACGTTCGCCACCAGGTCGCTGCCGAGCGCGTGGAAGATCAGCACGAACGGGCTGCCGCCCGTGACCACCTTCTGCCACGGGAACAGCGAGAGCAGCACGCCGAGCGCGCCGATGTAGAAAATCAGGATCCGGTAGATCACCTGGTTGGTCGCGCGCGGGATGCTGCGGGTGGGATCGTCGGCCTCGGCGGCCGTGATGCCCACCAGCTCGAGCCCGCCGAACGAGAACATGATGACCGCCATCGAGGTGACGAGGCCGCCCACGCCGTTCGGGAAGAAGCCGCCGTTGCGCCAGAGGTTGGTCACGCTCGCCTGCGGTCCCGCGCCACCCGACAGCAGCAGCCAGGCGCCGAAGCCGATCATGCCGACCACCGCGGCGACCTTGACGATCGCGAACCAGAACTCGGTCTCGCCGTAGGACTTCACGCTGACCACGTTGAGCAGGTTGATCAGCGCGAAGAACACCAGCGCCGACACCCAGGTCGGCACGCCCGGCCACCAGTACTGCACGTAGATGCCGACCGCCGACAGCTCGGCCATGCTGACCAGGATGTAGAGCACCCAGTAGTTCCAGCCGGACAGGAAGCCCGTGAAGTGGCCGCAGTATTTGGCGGCGAAGTAGCTGAACGAGCCGGCGACGGGCTCGTCCACCACCATCTCGCCCAGCTGCCGCATGATGAAGAACGCGATGATGCCGGCCACGGCGTAGCCGAGCAGCACGGCCGGCCCGGCCGTTTGGATGGTCTGCGCGATACCGAGGAAAAGGCCCGTGCCGATCGCGCCGCCCAGGGCGATCAGCTGGATGTGGCGGTTCTTGAGCCCGCGCTTCAGGCCACCGTTGTCGTTGTCAGTTGGTTCTACCATGTTGTCTCCGTAGCATGCGCGTCTCCGCTCCGTGGATGGATGGATCGGCCGCACCTCTCTCGCCCCCATCGACGACGCCGGTTCGCGGGCGCTCCCCGGCCCTCGGGGTGGCGCGCCGCCGGCGCGTCGGCAATCCGCAATTGTAATGGTTTGCGGCTCGGCGACTTTGCCGTTCGCGCCGACCCGCGCAGGGAACACATAAAAATCTGGCAGGCGCTGTGGCGTGGGCGCGACGAAACCGGCGCGTTCGCGGCATGTCACGCACGCATGCAACGTGATCGTGCGGGAGGCCGCGCTCGCGGCGCCGCGGATTGCACATCGGCGGCGCGCGTCAGCGGCCGGCGTCGCCGCGAAAACCGCCGCGCGGGCCCACCTTGCGACTCGAATCGTGAATCGTCACGCGCCGCGGCTTTCGTCAGACCACGGCTTTCGTCCGACTTGTCGCCAGCCTTCATTTTGTTATCGACGCGCGGCACGCCATCGTGCCGCCGATCGTCCGCCGCGCGGCGGCACCCGCCTAGACCGGCCTTTCATCATCACGAGAATGATTTCGACAGCATCGAAAAATGGAATCGAAACCATTTCTTCGCATGATTTTCATCTGGCCGTCGAGTTTCCGTCATGGTGAAGAAATCCGCTCCATCGGCCCTGCGCGCCGGCCCGGCACGCCGCGCCTTTCCATGCCTTCATGATTCTTTCTTTATCAAATTTCGCGTAATGCTTCAGATACACATGCGTAACTATTGCGAAAGTAACTCTTCCCGCCAGCTTCATACCGACCTGTTCCAATGCTCGCACTTCGAAGCTCGGGGGGGTATCCCGCTTCGAAGACCCCGCCCGCTACCAAAAATGGTCCGCGCCGTCCCGCACGGGGAATGAAACAACCGACGGCCTTCCAATGGAGTCTCACACAATGCTGCTTCGTCGAACCTTGATTGCCACTGCATGCGCCGCGTCCGCGATCGCGCTGTACGCCTGTGGCGGCAATGATGATAGTTCCCCGTCCACCTCGACCTCGACCACGCCGCCGACGACCACGACGGTCTCGGCTCAGGACGCCCTGCAGACCAAGACGCCGATCAAGCATCTGGTCGTGATCTACGGCGAGAACGTCTCGTTCGACCACTACTTCGGCACCTACCCGAACGCTACCAACCTGCCGGGCGAACCGGCCTTCACGCCGGCCGCGAACACGCAGACCGACATCGACAACCTCGGCGTCGCCACCAGCACGCTGCGCACCGCCAACGGCAACCAGACGAACCCGGCCAACGGCGCGAACGCCTCGGGCCCGTTCCGCCTGGACCGCACGCAGGCCGCCTCAGCCGACCAGAACCACTCGTATACGCCGGAACAGCAGGCCTACGACAACGGCGCGGCCGACCTGTTCCCGCTCTACACCGGTACGGCGACGCCGGGCGGCGTGGGCGGCTTCGGCACGAAGGGCCAGGTGATGGGCTACTACGACGGCAACACCGTCACGGCCCTGTGGAACTACGCCTCGCACTACGCAATGAGCGACAACGCGTTCTCGGACACCTATGGTCCGTCGACGCCGGGCGCGCTTGAAGTCGTGTCGGGCAACACCAACGGCATGCAGATCGTGAAGACGTCGAAGTCGCCGTCGACGCTCGCCGCCAGCTCGTACTACATCAACGACGGCCAGAGCGGCTACACGATGATCAACGACGTGGACCCGGGCTATGACACCTGCTCGAGCACGACCGATCAGGCGATGATGCAGGGCAAGAACATCGGCGACCTGCTGAACGCGCAGAAGATCACGTGGGGCGGCTTCATGGGCGGCTTCAACCTGTCGACCAAGAACGCCGACGGCTCGACGGGCTGCACGCGCAAGACGACGGCCGTGGCCGTCGGCGCCGCGACGAACGACTACGTTCCGCACCACAACTGGTTCCAGTACTTCGCTTCGACGGCGAACCCGAACCACACGCGCCCGAGCTCGGTCGCCGCAATCGGCTCGAGCCTGGAAACGGATGGCAAGACGGCCGAGCCGGCGAACCACCAGTACGATTCGGACGACTTCTTCGCGGCCGTCCAGGCCGGCAACTTCCCGTCGGTCTCGTTCCTGAAGGCACCGGCCGCGCAGGATGCGCACGCCGGCTACTCGGACCCGCTCGACGAGCAGCTGTTCGTCACGAAGGTCGTGAACTTCCTGATGCAGCAGCCGGACTGGAAGAACACGGCCGTGGTCGTCACGTATGACGATTCGGACGGCTGGTACGACCACAAGTACGCCACGCCGACGCACGCTTCGTTCGACGCGGTCGACCAGTTGAACGGCAACGGCATCTGCGGCACGGGCTCGACCACGGCACCGCTCGGCGTCACGGGCAAGGCCGTCAACGGCCGCTGCGGTCCGGGCACGCGTATCCCGTTCGTGCTGATCTCGCCGTGGGCCAAGACGAACTACGTCAGCCACGTGCAGATCACGCAAGCATCGGTGGCGCGCTTCATCGAAGACAACTGGCTCGGCGGCGCGCGCCTTGGCGGTGGTTCGTTCGACGCGACGACCGGCGACATGAGCGACATGCTGAACCTGACGGGTACGGCCAACACGACGGCGCTGTTCCTCGATCCGTCGGCGGGTACGCAGTTGAGCGCAGCACCGGCTAACTGATCCGGCACGATGTAACGAAACCGGCCGGCGCGCACGCGCCGGCCTTTTGCCTGTGCGGCCGCCTTCGCGGGCGGCCCTCCCGAATCGACCACACCAGCATGAACGAGCTTTCCGCCACGCCTGTCGTCCCTCCCTCTTCCCCGGCGCCCCGCCGCCCTCTGTTGCGCACGATCGTGCTGACGATCGTCGGCGCCGCCGCGCTGGCCGCGGTGGGCTATGCCGGCTACGCGGTCGCGTTCCCGGCCGACGTGCCCGACGCCGTGGGCGAGATCGTCGAGAACCTGACGGGCGCGAATCCGCACCCGGTCGTGCTGAAACGTCCGGTCGATCACCCGCTTTCCACCGTCGCGCTGCTCGGCAAGTCGCTGTTCTTCGACCCGATGCTGTCGGCCTCGGGCAAGATGTCGTGCGCGTCGTGCCACAGCCCGGCGCACGCCTTCGGGCCGCCGAACGACCTAGACGTGCAGCTCGGCGGCAAGAACCTGGACCAGCAGGGCTACCGCCCGCCGCCCTCGCTGATGTACCTGAACCGCCAGCCGAACTTTAGCATCGGCCCGGACGCGGGCGAGAACGACGCCGCGCCCACCGTGCAGCAGCTCGCCGCGCAGAACGCGGGCGTGGTGAAGGCGCAGAAGACGGCCGGCGGCCCGGCCGCGGTGCAGATGGTGCCGCAGGGCGGCCTGTTCTGGGACGGCCGCGCCGACACGCTGCAGCAGCAGGCATTCGGGCCGCTGCTGAACTCGGTCGAGATGGCGAACCCGAAAATCGAGGGCGTGGTCACGCGCGTGGCCGGCAGCAAGTACGCGACGACGCTCAAGCAGATGTTCGGCGAGAACGTCTTCAACGATCCGCGGCTGGCCGCCTCCGAGATCGTGTTCGCGATCGCGCGCTACCAGTTCGAGGACCCGTCGTTCCATCCGTACAACAGCAAGTACGACCGCTGGCTGGAAGGCAAGGCGCGCCTGAGCCATGCCGAGTTGAACGGGCTGCGGCTGTTCAACGACCCGAACAAGGCGAACTGCGCGGGCTGCCACCTCTCGCAGCCGAGCCCGGAAGGCCTGCCGCCGATGTTCACCGACTACCAGTACGAGGCGCTCGGCGTGCCGCGCAACCACGCGCTCGCGCAGAACAAGGACCCGGCGTTCTACGATATCGGCGTGTGCGGCCCGTTCCGCACCGACCTGAAGGACCAGTCGCAGTACTGCTCGATGTTCCTCACGCCGACGCTGCGCAACGCCGCCACGCGCCAGGTGTTCTTCCACAACGGGGTCTACCACGACCTGCAGCACGTGATGGACTTCTACAACGCGCGCAACACGGACCCGGGCAAGTTCTACCCGCGCGGCCCGGACGGCAAGATCGAGAAATACGACGACGTGCCGGCCAAGTACCAGGCCAACGTCGACGTGACCGATGCCCCGTTCGACCGCAAGTTCGGCGATACGCCCGCCATGACGCAGGCGGACATCCAGGACATCATCGCGTTCCTGCACACGCTCGACGACGATCCGAAGCCGCAGTAACCGCGCCGGCGACCCGCCCCGGGGCCGGCCGCATCCGCATCCGCATCCGCGACGCCCCTGGTCATCCAGGGGCGTTTTTTTCTCCGCCTATACTTTCAATTAGCTTTCGCAAAAAGACACACATTTTCACAATTTCCGTTTTCTACCTGATTCACCAGAGAAAGCATATGAAAAAGAATCGGAGAATGCGCGCGCAAACGTATTCGTGCAATTACTGAATTCCCCCGAATAAAATCCTGTTGCCGCTCATCTGACATTTGGTTAGGATCTCGTCTGTCATTTTTTTTCCAACCATTTCAACTATTTGGTTCCATGACAGCCGAATTGGTGCCAGCCTCGGAAACCGCGGCCGCAAACATTTGCGCGAGTCCCGAATTGACATTGCGCGCCGCCTTGCCGGCTGATCGGTCGT
This sequence comes from Burkholderia perseverans, assembly GCF_022870505.1. NCBI lineage: Bacteria > Pseudomonadati > Pseudomonadota > Betaproteobacteria > Burkholderiales > Burkholderiaceae > Burkholderia > Burkholderia perseverans. The sequence continues at coordinate 1,467,202 of NZ_CP045093.1, read as the reverse complement.
TTCTGCGCGAGGTATTCGCCAGCACGCGCCGTGAGGAATTCACGCGCGCCGGCCTTGGGGCCGAACAGGTCGAGGCACTGCTGCGGGACCAGTTCCAGCTTCAGCATCAGCACTATCACGAGCATTATCGGCAGGCGCATTTCGAGGTGGTCGAGTCCGGCGGCACGCCGGTCGGACGGCTTTATCACGCCTGGCGCCCGCCTCAGCTCGGCGACGAGGTGCGCGTGATCGACATCGCGCTGCTGCCCGCCTGGCGCGGCCGCGGCATCGGCACGCGGCTGCTGCATGCGCTGCTGGCCTCGGCCGCGGCCGAGGGCCTGCCGGTGAGCCTGAACGTGGAAGCCAATAATCCGGTGCAGCGTTTATATCAACGGCTCGGCTTCGTGAAAATCGGCAGCAGCGGCATCTACGACACGATGCGCCGCGCCGCCGCGCGATTCGATTTGCCGGCCACCCCGCTGGACCAGTTGCGTCGCGAGCCGCTGGTCGTGCCGGCAGCTTAAAAGCAGCCTATATAAGTCAAGCTCGTATACCCTGCCTTCAGAAAACCGGGACAGTGTCGTAAACACGGCCAGCAGCGGGATGGGGATACGGTTTTTGTTTAAGTCTTAATTAAATCCGGCATGGCAGGTGAATTCCGTGCCGCGGGTTTAAATATGAATCCGGGCGCGGCGCGTGGAATCCATTCCGCAGCCCGGCGATGAAATAACGAAGGATCGGCCGTTCGCGCGGGTAGAGGTGGGGCGCGGCGGACGGGCGTACAGACCAACGCCAAGGAAAATCAGACGTGTCAGTTCTACCTTCCCATGAAGAGTTGCAGGCGCTGGTCGGCCAGATGCTGATCATCGCGACGGCCGACGATGCCGCCGTGCCGCTGACCCAGACGCGTCTCTTGAGCGCGCCGGCAGGCCGCTCCGCCGACGACGAACACACCTGCTATCGCGCCAACTTCGAACTGCCGGAGAACCTGCGGCTGCCCCAGGACACCTATCGCTTCTGCGCGCCGGACGGCCGCGCGTGGCTGCTGTTCGCCGCGCCCGCGCGCCCGCTCGAAAGCGGCGCCGGCGTGCTCTGCGTCGTGATTCATCGCCGCCTCGACGACGCACCGGCCACCGCCGGCGCCTCGACGGGCGAATAACGACAAGCGGCCGCGTTTCGAGCCGCGTGACCGCTTTCCCCCACCTGACCTCTCTCAGGAGTCAACATGTCTGAACCGTACATTGGCGAAATCCGGACCGTCGCATTCGATTTCGCCCCTCCCGGCTGGGCATTCTGCCGTGGCCAGTTGATGTCGATCGCGCAGTACACCCCGCTGTTCGCGCTGCTCGGCACCAACTTCGGCGGCAACGGCGTCTCGACCTTCGGCCTGCCCGACCTGGCCGGCCGCTCGGCGATCGGCACCGGTACCGGCCCGGGCCTCGCGCCGGTCTCGATCGGCCAGAATTCGGGCGCCGAGACGATCACGCTGCTGCTCTCGCAGATGCCGGCGCACAACCACCAGGCCGTCGTGAGCGCCCCCGGTGCCGCCCACGCGTCGATCGCCGTGCCGGCGACCTCGAGCGTTGCCGGACCGGAGTCGGTGCCGACCACCGCCACGGTGCTTGGCCCGGGCGCATCGGGTGGCCACACGGCGACGATCTACAGCACGTCGGCCTCCACCACCACGCTCAAGCCGTTCGACGCGGCCGTGGCGTTCACCACCAACCCGACCGTCATGATCGGCGTGTCGGGCAGCAACATGCCCGTCAACATCCGTAATCCGTACCTCGGCCTGTCGTTCATCATCGCGCTGGAAGGCATCTTCCCGTCGCGCGGCTGACCGTTTCAAGGCTTCAATCATCACGCCGGGGGCCGGTACGGCCCCGGAGCCGCAAGCGCGGCATCGGGCAGGCAGCAGCAAGGAGAATATCGCCATGAAGATCGTCAAGCAGTGGTTCGCGCGCCAGAAGCAAAGCGCCAATCGGCCCGGCCCGCGCGTCGCGGCCTCTCCGCTGTTGCTCGCCCTCGAGCCGCGCGTCGTCTACGACGCATCGGTGGCCGCCGTGGCCGCCCAGCCGCACGCGCACGAACACGCGCACTCGGAAATCCATCGCACCGAGACGCATACCGACACGTCCACGGCCGCGACGTCGAACAACGCCGGCAACGCCCCGGTCGACAAGCCGGTGCGCAGCGCCTCGCGCGCGGCGAGCGACCCGACCTCGACGGCTGCGGCCGCGCAGAACCAGCAGCCGACGCAGGCAACGCAACAGGACACGCAGCATGCCACCGCGAACGACATAAGCGTCGCGATGCCGGCCACGCAGACCCAGGTCGTGTTCATCGACCCGAGCGTCGCGAACTACCAGGTCCTGATCGCGGGCCTGCCCGCCGGCACGCAGTACGTGGTGCTCGACGCGAACACGGACGGCCTTGCGCAGATCGCGCAGTACCTGCAGGCCCACCACGGCGTCGAATCGATCAGCCTGATCTCGCACGGCAGCGACGGCATGATCCAGGTCGGCTCGACCTGGCTCACCAACAACGACCTGTCCGCCTACACCACGCAGCTCGCGCAGATCGGCGCGGCGATGAACGCCGGCGGCGACTTCCTGATCTACGGCTGCGACGTGGCCCAGCAGGCCGACGGTCAGGCGCTGGTGCAGAAGATCGCCGGCATCACGCATCTGAACGTGGCGGCCTCCACCGATGCGACCGGCGCGACCGCGCTCGGCGGCAACTGGACGCTCGAATACCAGGTCGGCAACGTCCACACCGCGCTGAACGAATCGGCCAGCGCCCAGGCGCAGTTCAACGAACTGCTCGGCGTGACGACGGAGACCTACGACGACGCGGCCGCCAACAATTTCCAGGCGGTCGGCCAGTCGCAGTTCGTGCTCGACGGCATCGTCTACTCGATGGACCAGACCAACAACACGTTCGCCTACAACGCGTCGAACTGGCCGGCCCCGAGCGACATCTCCGTCTCGCCCACCGACGGCGTGCTGGAGATCAACGCCGACGGCGCCTCGACGCTGCGCAACGTCACGATCTCGCTCGCGAACGGCCACCTGTTCAGCCTGCAGAGCTTCGACCTCAGCTCGTTCAACGGCGACCTGTACATCCAGGCCAACTACGCGGACGGCTCGAAGAGCCAGCTGATCCAGCTCGCCACGGCCACCGTGGGCGGCTTCGAGGGCAGCGTGTCGAACACGAACCAGCTCGGCACCGCGTTCAACAACATCGTCTCGTTCTCGCTGATCGACCAGAACGACACCGGCAGCTTCGAGCCGACGCTCAACAACCTCGCCTACATCGACAACGGCCCGACCGTGACCACCAGCAGCGGCAGCGCGTCGTGGACCTCGGGCAACAACGGCGTGGGCGGTACCCCGGTGGCGGTCGACTCGGGCATCACGCTGACCGACCCCGGCTCGGCCTCGGCGGTCACCGCCACGGTGCGCATCACCAACGTGCAGACCGGCGACCTGCTGTCGTTCTCGGCGCAGAACGGCATCACCGGCAGCTACGACGCCACCACCGGCATCCTGCTGCTGACCGGCTCCGGTTCGCCGACCATCGCCCAATGGCAGACCGCGCTGCGGTCGATCTTGTTCTCCAGCGAAGCCACGCCGGGCCTGAACACCGCCACGCGCTCGGTGACCTTCTCGTTCAACGACGGCATCGAGTCGAGCAACATCGCGACGCGCACCATCACCATCACGGCCACCAACCAGACGCCGCAAGTGACCGAGGGCGGCGCGGCCAGCACCGGCTACATCGCCGGCACGGCCGCGGTCGCGGTCGACGCGAACCTGCACGTCAGCGACGCCGACACGCCGAAGCTGACCTCGGGCACCGTCTCGATCGCGAGCGGCTACAACGCCGGCGACACGCTCGCGTTCAACAACTCGAACGCGACGCTGTACGGCGACATCGTCGGCAGCTACGACCCGACCTCGCACCAGCTCACGCTGACCTCGGTGAGCAACAATGCCACCGCCGCGCAATGGCAGAACGCGTTCGAGGCCGTCACGTTCTCGAGCGCGACGGGCACGCCGGGCGGCACGCGCGACATCACGTTCGCGGTCAGCGACGGCAGCACTACCAGCGCGCTGCTGCACCACAGCATGGTGGTCACGCTCGGCCCGACGGTCAGCACCGACGTCGGCTCGGCGCAGTTCGTGAGCGGCGACAACGCCACCTCGACGCCGGTCGCGGTCGATGCGGGCGTCCTGCTCGCCGACGGCAACAGCTCGACGCTGGTCAGCGCGACCGTCTCGATCACCGGCAACTTCCAGATCAACCATGACGAACTGGTGTTCATCGGCAACCCGTCGACGATGGGCAACATCAGCGGCGTCTACGACAGCGGCACGGGCATCCTGACGCTGACCGCGGCCGGCGGCGCGTCGCTGCTGCAGTGGCAGAACGCGCTCGCCTCGATCAAGTTCACCAACGACCTGGTGGTGCCGTCCACCCTGACCCGCACGGTCAGCTACCAGATCAACGACGGCACGCTGACCAGCGCGGTAGCCACGCGCACCGTGGCCGTGACGGCCACCGACCAGACCCCGTTGCTCGGCGGCGGCGGCAACACCGCCGCGTTCGTGGCCGGCGACAACGCGGCCTCGACGGCGGTCGCGGTCAACAGCGCCATCGCCGTCACCGACCTGGACGGCGGCCCGCTGCAGCAGGCCGTGATCAGCATCACGGCCCACTACGAGGCAACCGACGTCCTCGCCTTCAACAACAACAACACCGCGCTGTACGGCAACATCTCGGCCACCTACGTGAACGGCGTGCTGACGCTGACCTCGTCGGGCAACCAGGCCACGCTCACGCAGTGGCAGAACGCGCTGCAGGCCGTGACCTACAACTCGACAGCCGTCACGCCCGGCAACGGCGCGCGTACCGTCACTTTCTCGGTCAGCGACGGCACCAAGACCAGCACGGCGATCACCTCCACCGTGACGGTGACCGACACCGACCAGACGCCGATCATCCACGGCTCGACGGGCAACGCAACGTTCACGCAGGGCGACAACGCCTCGTCCACGCCGATCGTGATCGATCCGGCCATCACGCTCTCGGACCTCGACAACACCACGCTGGCGCAGGCCCACGTCGTGATCTCGTCCGGCTACGACTCGAACGGCGACTTCCTGCTGTTCACCAATGACGGCTCGACGATGGGCAACATCGTGGGCTCGTATTCGAACGGCATACTGGTGCTGATCTCGCAGAACAGCACGGCCACGCTCGCGCAATGGCAGGCCGCGCTGCGCTCGCTCACGTTCACGGACGCCGCCTCGAGCCCGAGCACCACGCAGCGTGTCATCAGCATCACCGTCAGCGATGGCGTGGAATTTAGCGCCAGCTTCAACCGCACGGTCAACGTCCTGCTGACCGAGCAGTCGCCGATCGTCACCGACAGCGGCGGCACCGTCACCTTCACCTCGGCCGATAATGCGCCGTCCACGCCGATCGTGGTCGATGCCGGCGTGACGCTGACCGACACCGACTCGTCGACCATGGCGTCGGCCTCCATCGCGATCACCGGCAACTACCAGAACGGCGAGGACGTGCTCGCGCTCGGCGGCGGCTCGTTCGGCGACATCCAGGCAAACTTCGACGCCAGCACCGGCACGCTCACGCTGACCTCGGCCGGCGAGTCGACCATCGCGCAGTGGCAGGCCGCGCTGCGCTCGGTCACCTACACCGACACGGCCGCCGTGCCGCAGACCGCGAACCGCACCATCAGCTTCAGCGCCAATGACGGCTTCAAGTCCAGCATCGGCTCGAGCAAGGTCATCACGGTGAACGCGACCCACCAGACCCCGGTGCTCGGCGCCTCGGACAACAGCCTCACCTACCTGCCGGGCCAGGCCGCCACCTCGATCGACAGCGGCATCACGCTGACCGACCTGAACGTCAGCGGCTCGACGCTGGTGTCGATGACGATCACGGTGCAGTTCACGTCCGGGATGCAGATGGGCGACACGCTCGGCTTCAGCCTGCCGACGTCGACGCTGACCAACGGCATGAACATCAACTACGACAGCACCACCGGCACGCTGACGATCAGTTCGACCGGCGGCACCATTGCGCAATGGCAGACGGTGCTCGACAACCTGCAGTTCTCGGGCGCCGCCGACGCCCCGCTCGGCACGCGCACGCTCGCCATCGTCATCAACGACGGCGTGAAGGCCAGTTCCCCGATCAACTACAGCGTGGACGTGATCAGCTCGGCCCCGGCGCTGGACACCACCAGCACCGGCAGCGTGAGCTTCGTGGCCGGCGACAACGCCAGCTCGACGCCGGTGGCGGTCGACTCGAACCTGACGGTCGCGGACCCGCTCGGCAACGTGGTCGACAGCGCGGTGGTCGCGATCACCGGCAACCTGCACAGCGGCGAGGATCAGCTCTCGTTCATCAACGACGGCCTGACGATGGGCAACATCACCGGCAACTACAACCAGTTGACCGGCGTGCTCACGCTGAGCTCGAGCGACGGCTCGGCCACGCTCGCGCAGTGGCAGGCCGCGCTGCGCTCGGTCACCTACACCGACACGCTCGTCACGCCGAACAGCGCGACGCGCACCGTCGCCTTCTCGCTGAACGCCGGCGCGCAGTTCAGCAACGTGCTGACGCGCACCATCACCGTCACCGACACCGACCAGACGCCGCTGCTGTCCACCAGCAGCACCGGCAGCGCCGCGTTCGTGGCCGGCGACAACGCGCCGTCCACGCCGGTCGCGATCGACGCCAACATCGTGGTGGCCGACCTCGACACCCCCACGCTGAGCACGGCCACCGTGCAGATCGGCACCGGCTTCAACGCCGGCGAGGACGTGCTCGGCTTCATCAACGACGGCACGATGGGCAACATCACGGCCACCTACGACGCCGTCCACGGCACGCTGACGCTGAGCTCGGCCGATTCGAGCGCGACCCAGCTGCAATGGCAGAACGCGCTGCGCGCGGTCACCTACACCGACACGGCCGTCACGCCCGACAACACGCAGCGCTCGATCCAGTTCACCATCAGCGACGGCACCAAGTCGAGCACCGCGCTGACACGCACCGTCAGCGTGACCGACACCGACCAGACCCCGGTGATCTCGACCAACAGCACCGGTGACGCCGCGTTCGCGGCCGGCGACAACGTCGCCTCCACGCCGGTCGCGATCGACGACGGCATCACGCTGTCCGATCTCGACAACACCACGCTGGCCTCGGCCACCGTGCAGATCGGCGCCGGCTTCCATGCCGGCGAGGACGTGCTCACGTTCATCAACGACGGCACGATGGGCAACATCACGGGCATCTACAACCCCTCCATCGGCACGCTCACGCTGACCTCGCAGAACCACTCGGCCACGCTCGCGCAGTGGCAGGCCGCGCTGCGCTCGATCACCTATCTCGACACGGCGATCACGCCCGACACGACCACGCGCACCATCAATTTCGCCGTCAACGACAACGTGAAGACGAGCGCCGTCTACTCGCGCGACGTGACCGTGGCCGGCACCGACCAGACGCCGCTGATCTCGAGCAGCAGTACCGGCAGCGCCGCGTTCGTGGCCGCCGACAACGCGCCGTCCACGCCGGTGGCGATCGACGCCGGCATCACGCTGAGCGACGCCGACAACACCACGCTGGCCACGGCCGTCGTGCAGATCGGCACCGGCTTCCACGCCGGCGAGGACCTGCTCACGTTCACCAACGACGGCACGATGGGCAACATCACGGCCAGCTACGATGCCGCCACCGGCACGCTCAGGCTGACCTCGCAGGACGGCACGGCCACCGTCGCCCAATGGCAGGCCGCGCTGCGCGCCGTAACCTACGTCGACACGGCCGTCACGCCCGACACGGCCACCCGCACCGTCAGCTTCCTCGTCAACGACGGCACGAAGGACAGCGTGGCGTACACGCGCACCGTCACCGTGGCCGACACCGACCAGACCCCGATCACCAGCAGCACCAGCACCGGCCCGGCCGCGTTCGTGGCCGGCGACAACACGGTGTCCACGCCGGTCGCGATCGACAGCAACATCGTGCTCGGCGATCTCGACAACACCACGCTGGCCTCGGCCACCGTGCAGATCGGCGCCGGTTTCCAGATCGGCGAGGACGTGCTCGGCTTCATCAACGACGGCACGATGGGCAACATCACGGCCACCTACGACGCCGTGCACGGCACGCTCACGCTGACCTCGGCCGACGCGACGGCCACCATCGCGCAATGGCAGGCCGCGCTGCGCGCCGTCACCTACACCGACACCGCCATCACGCCCACCGCGGTGTCGCGCACCATCAGCTTCACCGTCAACGACGGCACCAAGACCAGCGCGCCGCTCACGCGCGACGTCAGCGTGGCCGACACCGACCAGACGCCGATCGTCGATTCCACGAGCGGCGGCCCGGCCGCGTTCGTGTCGGCCGACAACGGCCCGTCCACGCCGATCGCCGTCGATACGGGCATCGTGCTCAGCGATCTCGACAACAGCACGCTGGCCTCGGCCACCGTGCAGATCGGCGCCGGCTTCCATGCCGGCGAGGACGTGCTCGGCTTCATCAACGACGGCCTGACGATGGGCAACATCACGGCCAGCTACGACGCCACCACCGGCACGCTCACGCTGAACTCGTTCGGCGCCAGCGCCACGCTGCTGCAATGGCAGAACGCGCTGCACGCGGTCACCTACCTCGACACGGCCGTCTCGCCGAACCCGGCCACGCGCACCATCGGCTTCACCGTCAACGACAACCTGAAGACCAGCGCCGTCTACTCGCGCGACGTGACCGTCACGGTCACCGACCAGACGCCGCTGATCTCGACCGGCAGCACCGGCAGCGCCGCGTTCGTGGCCGGCGACAACGTCGCCTCCACGCCGGTGGCGGTCGATACCGGCATCGTGCTGTCGGACGCCGACAACACCACGTTCGCCTCGGCCACCGTGCAGATCGGCACCGGCTTCCATGCCGGCGAGGACGTGCTCGGCTTCATCAACGACGGCACGATGGGCAACATCACGGCCAGCTACGACGCCGCCGCCGGCACGCTGACGCTGAGCTCGGCCGATGCGACGGCCACCATCGCGCAATGGCAGGCCGCGCTGCGCTCGGTGACCTACACCGACACGGCCATCACGCCCGACACCGCCACCCGCACCATCGGCTTCAGCGTCAACGACGGCGTGAAGAACAGCACGACGATCACGCGCACCGTGACGGTGGCCGACACCGACCAGACGCCGGTGATCTCGACCGGCAGCAGCGGTGACGCCGCGTTCGTCTCGGGCGACAACGTCCCCTCGACGCCGATCGCGATCGACGCCGGCATCACGCTCGGCGATCTCGACAACGGCACGCTGGCCTCGGCCACCGTGCAGATCGGCGCGGGCTTCCACGCCGGCGAGGACGTGCTCGCGTTCACCAACGACGGCACGATGGGCAACATCGCGGCCAGCTACGACGCCGCCACCGGCGTGCTCACGCTGAGCTCGCTGGACGGCACGGCCACCGTCGCGCAGTGGCAGGCCGCGCTGCGCTCGATCACCTACCTCGACACGGCGATCACGCCCGACACGGCCACCCGCACCATCAACTTCAGCGTCAACGACGGCGTGAAGACGAGCGCCGTCTACACGCGCGACGTGAGCGTCACGGCCACCGACCAGACCCCGCTGATCTCGACCAGCAGCACCGGCGGCGTCGCGTTCGTGGCCGGCGACAACGTCGACTCCACGCCGGTCACGATCGATACCGGCATCACGCTGTCGGATGCCGACAACACCACGTTCGCCTCGGCCACCGTGCAGATCGGTGCGGGCTTCCACGCCGGCGAGGACGTGCTCGCGTTCACCAATGACGGCACGATGGGCAACATCACGGCCAGCTACGATGCCGCCACCGGCACGCTGACGCTGAGCTCGGCCGATGCGACGGCCACCATCGCGCAATGGCAGGCCGCGCTGCGCTCGGTGACCTACACCGACACGGCCGTCACGCCCGACACGGCCACCCGCACCATCGGCTTCAGCGTCAACGACGGCGTGAAGAACAGCACGGCGATCACGCGCGACGTGAGCGTGGCCGACACCGACCAGACGCCGGTGATCTCGACCGGCAGCACCGGCAACGCCGCATTCGTGGCCGGCGACAACGTCACCTCGACGCCGGTCGCGATCGACGCCGGCATCACGCTGTCCGACCGCGACAACGCCACGCTGGCCTCGGCCACCGTGCAGATCGGTGCGGGCTTCCACGCCGGCGAGGACGTGCTCGCGTTCGCCAACGACGGCACCATGGGCAACATCACGGCCAGCTACGACGCCACCACCGGCACGCTCACGCTGAGCTCGGCCGATGCGACGGCCACCATCGCGCAATGGCAGGCCGCGCTGCGCTCGGTGACCTATACCGACACGGCGATCACGCCCGACACCGCCAACCGCACCGTCAGCGTCAGCGTCAACGACGGCACCACCACCAGCGCCGTCTACTCGCGCGACGTGACCGTCACCGCCACCCACCAGACGCTCGTCGTCGGCGTGAGCGACACGGCCCCGCCGCTGACCTACACGGGCGACGGCAAGGCCACCACGGTGGCGCAGATCGGCGACGGCATCACGCTGACCGACCGCAACGGCACGCCGCCGACCCTGGCGACGGTGGCGATCGGCGCCGGTTTCGATCCGGCGCACGACCTGCTGGCCTTCAACGCCAGCGCCGCGACGGGCGACATCACGGCCAGCTACAACGCCGCCACCGGCACGCTCACGCTGAGCTCGGCAAGCGGCACGGCCACGCTCGCGCAATGGCAGGCGGCCATCACGGCCGTGACCTACCGCGACACGCAGATCCAGAACAAGTCCGGCTCGCGCACGCTGACCTTCACGCTCAGCGACGGCACCACCACCAGCCAGCCGCTCACGCGCACGCTGCATATCCAGGCCGGCCAGGACCAGGTCGGCACGCCGATCCTGCCGTGGCCGCAGCCGAACCGCCTGGAGCCGCCGGTGATCGCGCCGCCGCCGCTGTTCTCGGGCCGCGGCAACCCGCTGATCGTCACCGACGTCAACGGCCATAGCGACGGCATCTCGAACCCGGTGATCGTGCTCAACGAACTCGTGGCGCCGGACGGGCTCGGCGCGATCGCGCCGCGCACCACCTTCACGTTCGCGCCGCACGGCCATCGCGACGATTCGCTCGGCGACACCCATGTGAGCGCGCTCGATTCGATCGTGCCGCGCGGCGTGGAAGCCGCGCCGGCCGTCACGCACACGCTGCCGACGGCCGACGTGCATCCGCTGCAGCAGGCGGGCAGCCGCTTCGCTCTGCCGGTCGCGCCGCTGCTGCGCGCGCCGGCCGGCCAGGACGTTGCGCACGGCGAAGCCGGCAACGTGGCCGTGACGCTGGCCGGCGGCGCGCCGCTGCCCGCCTGGCTGCACTACGACGCGGCACGCGGGGTGCTGACCGGCACGCCGCCCGCCGGCGTGCATTCGGTACACGTCACGCTGCTGGTGCGCGACGCGGCCGGCAACGTCACGCGCCGCGACGTGGTGGTGCGCTTCGACGCACCGGCCGGCCAGCGCGCGAACGGCCACGGCCACGACGCGGCGAAGCCGTCGCCGCGCCCGGCCAACGGCCCCGCCGCGCCGCAGCCGCATGCCGCGCTGCCCGCCTCGAAGGCGTCGCTGGCCGCGCAGTTCGCCAGCGCGCACGCCGTCTTGCACGTGGCCCGCCATGACGCGGTGCCGTTCGAAGCCCTGCAGGCCACCACGGAGCGCCGCTCATGAATTCCGGTTTCCTTACCCAACTCGCCCAATCCAACAAGAGATCCGCCGAAGTGAAAACCCTGTCGCTCCGTGGACGCGCACCGCGTCCCGCCCTGCTCGCGGTCGCGCTCGCCGTCGTGTGGCTGTCCGGCTGCGCGGTCAAGCCCGCCCCGTTCTCCGACGCCGAACGTGCCGAAACGGCACGCACCGACCGCACGACGATGTTCGCGAACCAGCAGCCGGTGAGCGGGCCGATCACGCTCGACGAGGCGATGGCGCGCGCGATCCGCTACAACCTCGACCATCGCCTGAAGATGATGGAAGAGGCGCTCGCGCAGCGTCAGCTCGACCTGTCGAACTTCGACCTGCTGCCGAAGCTGACCGCCGCGGCCGGCTACACGAACCGCAACCACGAGCTCGCGTCGGCCTCCGAAGGCCTCTATACGCACGAGGAATCGTTGATTCCCTCGTACTCGACCGACAAGAACAGCCGCACCGCGGACCTGAACCTGTCCTGGAACATCCTCGACTTCGGCGTCAGCTATTTCGAGGCCAAGGAGCAGGCCGACCACGTGCTGGTGCTCGAGCAGCGCCGCCGCAAGGTCGTGCAGTTGATGATGCAGCAGGTGCGCGAGGCGTACTGGCAGGCGGAGGGCGCGCAGCGCCTGCATGACCGCATCGGGCCGCTGCTCGACCAGGCGAAGGGCGCGCTCGACGATTCGCGCGCGGCCCAGCAGCAGGGCCTGCGCTCGCCGGTGGAAACGCTCAACTACCAGCGCTCGCTGCTCGACCTGATGCGCCAGCTCGAAGCCGTGCGCGACCAGCTCGAGGAAGCCAAGCCGCGCCTCGCCTCGCTGATGAACCTCGAACCGGGCAAGGACTTCACGCTCGCCGCGAGCGACGACTTCCGCGTGCCGAACTTCGACATGGCGATGCCGCAGATGGAAGACATGGCGCTGCAGCGCCGCCCGGAACTGGTCGAGGCCAGCTACAACGAGCGCATCAGCGTCAACGAAACGCACAAGGCGATCGCCAAGCTGCTGCCCGGCATCGAGTTCAGCCTCGGCGCGCACTACGACAGCAACAGCTTCCTGGTCTACAACGCGTGGCGCTCGGCCGGCATCAGCGTGAGCTGGAACCTGCTGAACCTGCTCAACGAGCGCAACATCCGCGGCACGGCGAAGGCCCAGCTCGACGTGGCGAAGATGCAGCGCATGGCGCTCAGCATGGCCGTGCTCACGCAGGTCCACGTCGCGCGCAGCGAACTCGGCGCCAAGACGCGCCAGTTCGACCTGTTCAAGCAGCTGAACGACATCGACCAGCAGATCCTCGAACACACGCACAACGCCACCGTGGCCAACGCCCAGGGCAAGCTCGAGGAAATCCGCGTGGCCACCGCCGCGATGATGTCCGAACTGCGCCTGTACCAGAGCTACGGCGAACTCGAAAGCGCCTACGGCCAGATGCTGGCCACGCTCGGCCTCGATCCGGTGCCGGCCAAGCTGAACGGCAACGACATCGCCTCGCTGACGCGCTCGATCGGCGAGGAGCAGAAGCGCTGGGACGACATCGCCCAGCACGGCATCCAGGCCGCCGCCCTCGCGCAACCGGGTCCGACGATCGCCGCGGCAGCGGCATTGCCGGCGGGAGCCACGCAGAAATGACGCAGTTCATGAAATACCGGGCAGCGGCCGCAGTCGCGCTGCTCGTCGCAGCACAGGCCGCCTCGGCGGCCACGGCGGCGGCGCCCGCCGCGCCGCCCGCGCGGCCGGCTCCCGCCCCGGCGCCGGCCGCCGCCCCCGCGGCACCGGCCGCCGCGCCGGCGAGCCCGGACGGCAACGATTCGCGGATCCGCATCCAGCTGGTCTCGCGCGACCAGGTGGACGTGTCGAGCGAAATCTCGGCGAAGATCGCGTCGCTGCCGTTCCGCGACGGCGACACGTTCCGCGCCGGGCAGACCCTCGTCACGCTCGACTGCTCGCTGTTCACCGCCCAGCTGCGCAAGGCCCAGGCCGACGCCGAAGGCGCACGCGAGCTGCTCGACACGAACCGCAAGCTGCAGGCGCTGCATTCGATCGGCGAGCTGGAAGTGCAGCAGGCGCAGGCCAAGCAGAAGGCCAGCGCCGCCGACGTCGCCTACATGCAGACCACCGTCCACAAGTGCGCGATCTCGGCGCCGTTCGACGGCCGCGTCTCCAAGCGCAGCGCCTCGCCGCAGCAGTTCGCGGAACCCGGCAAGCCGCTCCTGACCATCATCGACACCAGTCATCTCGAACTGAAGATGATCGTGCCGTCGAAGTGGCTCGCCTGGCTCAAGCCCGGCCATCCGCTCAGCGTGCAGGTGGACGAGGTGGGCAAGACCTATCCGGCCAAGGTCGCGCGGATCGGCGCGCGCGTCGATCCGGTCACGCAGACCGTGGACGTGACCGCGGCGCTCAACGGCAGCGCGCCGGAACTGCTGCCGGGCATGAGCGGCTGGGCGACCTTCGCGCGGTGATGCAATGACGCAAACGCATAGGGCCGACGACGCGGCGCAACAGGTCCGCATCGACGGCCAGCAGCTCGCGCTGCTGTGGCAGCTGTCGACGCGCGCGCGGGCGGCCGCGAGCGAAACCACGCTCGGCTTCACGATCGTCAACGAAACGCTCGCGCTGGTGCCGTACCGGCAGGCCGCCTGGTGGCGCGGCGACACGCCGGGCCACGTCGCCGCCGTCTCGGGCCTGCCGCAGAGCGACCCGAACGCGCCCTACGTGCAGTGGCTCGGCGCGCTCTGCAAGGCGCTCGCGCACGGCCTGCGCGGTGCGCCGCCGAAGGACGCCGCCGCGCACGTGGAAGGCCACGGCGCGCCGGTGCTGCCGGCGCGGCCGAAGGTGCAGACCTTCACCGCCGCCGACCTCGAGGCCGAGGCGCCCCACGTGGCCGCCGAATGGGAGGCCTGGTGGCCCGCGAACGGCGCGTGGCTGCCGCTGACCGACCGCGCCGGCCACCCGGTGGGCGGCGTGGTGTTCGCGCGCGACACCGCCTGGAGCGCCACCGATACCGCGCTGTTGACCGAACTCGGCCAGGTCTGGGCGCATGCGTTCGAGGCGTTCTCGCCGCGCGCGAGCTGGCTCGAACGCGCGCGCGCCGTGCTGCGGCCCGGCCGCCAGCAGCGCCGCGTGCTGATCGGCCTGGCCGTGGTCTGCGTGATCCCGATGCGGCTGACCGTGCTCGCGCCGGCCGAAGTCACGCCGAAGGATCCGTTCGTGGTGCGCTCGCCGCTCGACGGCGTGATCGACCGGCTCTACGTGAAGCCGAACCAGGTGGTGCAGGCCGGCACGCCGCTGCTCGGCCTCGACGCCACCACGCTGCAGTCGCGCTATGCCGTGGCGCGCAAGGACTACGACACCGCGCAGGAAGAATTCCGCCAGACCGAGCAGCTCGCCGTCACCGACGACCGCACGCGCCTGGACATGGCCGAACGGCGCGGCAAGCTCGACCAGAGCCGCGTCGAGCTCGACTACACCGCGCGCCAGCTCGCTCGCGTGAGCGTGAACGCCGCGCGCTCGGGAGTGGCCGTGTTCAGTGATCCGAACGAATGGACCGGCAAGGCGGTGGCCGTCGGCGAGAAGATCCTGGTGCTGGCCGATCCGGCCCACGTCGAGGTGACCGCCTGGCTGCCGGTGGCCGACAACATCGACGTGCAGCCCGGTACCGCGCTCACGCTCTATCCGAAGAGTTCGCCGCTCACCAGCTACGACGCGCGCATCGATTCGATCGCCTGGCGCGCCGAGCCCACCCCCGAGGGCGTGCTCGCCTACCGCGTGCGCGCCAGCTTCGACACGCGCGACCAGGATGCGCGGCAGGCCCCGCTCGGCGCGATGGGCACCGCGCGCATCCGCGGCCCGTGGGTGCCGGCGATCTATTACGTGTTGCGCCGCCCGCTGACGCTCGCGCGTCAATGGCTCGGCTGGTGACACCGCGCCTTCCGCCATGCCACGACTTCCGCAACTTCGCCAGGAGCTGACGCTCTCGCCCGGCGCGGCCACGCCCGACGGCGCGCCCACCTGGATGCTGCACGACCCGGCCGCCAACCGCTTCTTCCAGATCGGCTGGCCGGCCTTCGAGATGCTCTCGCGCTGGCCGCTCGACGACGCGCAGGCGATCGTCGATGCCGTCAATCGCGAAACCACGCTGACCGTCACGCTCGACGACCTGGAAGCGCTCGCGCGCATGCTGCGCCAGCAGAGCCTGCTGGTGTCCGCGAGCGCCGCCGACACCGCGCGGCTCGAACAGCACGGCGCCGCGCAGCAGACCTCGCGCGCGATGTGGCTGCTCAAGCACTACCTGATGATCCGGATTCCGCTCTGGCATCCGATGCCGCTGCTGCGCGCCACCGAGCGCTACGTGCGTTTCGCGTTCCGGCCGGCGTCGTGGATCGTGGTGGCCGCCGTCGCGCTGATCGGGCTGATCCTCGCCTCGCGCCACTGGGACGAGTTCGTCCACACCTTCCACGGCTACGCCGACTGGCGCGGCCTGATCGGGGTGGGCATCGCGCTCGGCTTCGCGAAGATCCTGCACGAGTTCGCGCATGCCTACACGGCGCAGCGCCACGGCTGCCGCGTGCCGACCATGGGCGTGGCGCTGCTGGTGATGCTGCCGGTGCTCTACACCGACACCACCGAGGCCTGGAAGGTGCCGGCGCGGCGCGACCGGCTCTGGATCGGCGCGGCCGGCATGCTGAGCGAGATCGCGCTGGCCGCGTTCGCGACGCTGGCCTGGAGCCTCTTGCCCGACGGGCCGCTGCGCGGCGGCGCGTTCATGCTCGCCACCACCACCTGGGTGGCCACGCTCGCCATCAACGCCAGCCCGTTCATGCGCTTCGACGGCTACTTCCTGCTGTCGGACTGGCTCGACATGCCGAACCTGCACGACCGCGCGTTCGCGCTCGGCCGCTGGTGGATGCGCGAGTGGCTGTTCGGCTTCGGCGATCCGCAGCCCGAGCCGTGCCGCGCCTCGCGGCGGCGCTTCCTGATCGCGTTCTCGTTCGCCACCTGGCTGTACCGGCTGGTGGTGTTCATGTCGATCGCGCTGGTGGTCTATCACGCGTTCTTCAAGCTGCTCGGCATGCTGCTGTTCTGCGTCGAGTTCGGCTGGTTCATCGTGCGCCCGGTCTGGCGCGAGGCCACGCTCACCTGGCAGCGCCGCGACGAGCTGCGCTGGTGCCGCGAGACGCGCCGCAGCGCGATCCTCGGCGCCGTGCTGCTGGGCTTCTTCGTGCTGCCGTGGCATGCCGGCGTGAGCGCGCCGGCCGTGCTCGCGCCGCAGCGCGCGCAAGGGCTCTACACCGTGGCGCCGGGCTACCTCGCCGCCAGCCCGGCGCCCGCGCGCGACGGCCAGCAGGTACGCGCCGGCGAGACGCTCGCCGTGCTGGTGTCGCCCGACCTCGACGCCAAGCTGGCCGCCGCCAACGCCGACGAAGCGATGCTGCACTGGGAAGTCGACCAGCAGCCGTTCGACGAGCGGCTGCAGAAGCAAGGCACCGCGCTCTCGCATCGCTGGGATTCGGCGCGGCAGACCGTGGCCGGCCTGCAGGCGCAGATCGCGCAGCTGACGATCCGCGCGCCGTTCGACGGCACCGTGCAGGCCAACGATGACGCGCAGGCGCCCGGCACCTGGCTGCCGCGCGGCGAGCGGCTCTACGACCTGATCGCGCCCGGTGCCGTGAAGGGCGACGCCTACGTGGGCGAGAACGACGTGGCGCGCCTGAAGGCCGGGCAGTCGGCCAGCTTCGTGGCGAGCCTGCCCGAACTCGCGGCGCGGCGCTGCCGGATCGACGCGATCGACAAGGTCAACCTGGCGACGCTCGACGCGCCGTCGGTGGCCAGCACCTACGGCGGTCCGATCCCGGCCGAGCAGGACGCGAGGACGCATCAGCTGGTGCCGCTCGCGGCCACCTGGCAGGTGCGCTTCGGCGAATGCAGCGGCGGCGACGGGCTGGGGCGCGAGGTGCCGGGCACCGTGCAGCTCGGCGCGGGGCGCGAGAGCTATGTCGGCAAGGGGATTCGCTTCGTGGCGGCGGTGCTGCAGCGCGAAGTGGGGTTTTGAGCGGGCGCGCCAACGGCTCGGCGCGCGAGCAGGCCGAGCCGGCACGGGCCTGCGTGAGGTTCGCTCGCTACTCGCCTGATACGCGCTTGCTTGATGCATCCCGGCCGGATCGGCCGGATCGGCTCGCCCGCTCCGGCTTGTCGTGTCCGCCGACCCACGCCGCCCCGCGCCACGTTCGCGAGTCGATATCGACCCACCCCTCCGCGCTCCCGTCCCACCACGGCCGTCGATCGCCGCGAGCCAGCACCGACGCGGCCCACGGCGCTGACGCGTCATCCCGGCAGCTCGAGCCGTGAGGTGCGATCGCACCCAGTCCGCCTCCCCCGCACATTCCACAGCGCGCCCGGGAGCCGCTTGGCGGCTGGTCCGGCGGCACCGGGCTTCGTCCTAGCACAAAACTTGCGTGAAACCCGCCACGGAGGCGTCGTCACGCGCCCCATCGGCCGGTATCGACGAATTTCGTGCGATGCCGGCGGCGCGCGCTCCCGGCGAAGCGGGAAGCGCGGCTCGGTCGCGGTCTGGCGCCCCGCCCGTTCCCTTCGATGCCGGCACCTGGCTGCCGGCCTGCGCGAAGGGAACGGTCGTCGAGGCGACTCGACAACCTCCTCCACACCACGCAAGGAAACCAGCATGAGCGACAGCAACAGCAGCAGACGCTTCCAACACGGCCCCGAAGGCCCGCGCGCAGGTCTATACGAAAAGAGCGACCATGGCCTTAGCCTTGGCTTCAACTTCAATCTCATGAGCTACAACGGAACCTACGGACAACACAAGCTCAGCGCCAAGATGATCGATATCGAGGCCGGCGTGAAATACGAAAACGACAACGTGCGGGCGTTCGCCGCCTTCAGCACGTTCGGGATCGGTTATGAGAGTCCCAATGGCAATTTCAAAGCGGACTACAGCCACTCCTATGGAGCCGGCTTCGGGCTCCAGAACGACCACGCGAAGGGAACCTCGACGTTCAGCCTCTCCCCGCCCAGGCGAAAGGAAGCGGCGGAGCTCACGCTGACGCATACGGCGATGAAAACCATCCGCGAGAATACGTTTCTGGACGAACATTCCACCAACAACCCGTTCGTCTGATCCGCAGGAAGACCACCTCGACATGCCCACCGTGCCACCCGGGCCCGACGCCGCTTCGCACGACGCGATGCCGGCCGGCGGCGACCCCATCGCGCTCGCGCGATGGTTCGCCGAGCTGGCGGACGGCGGCTGGCCGGTCGCGCTGCTGGCGCGCCGGCTGCCGGACCTGCTGCGGCACGCGCCATGGCTCGCGCCGCAGCAGCGCGGCGCCTGGCTGGGCGGCCTGCACGCGGCCTGGCGGCAGGCCGGCCCGGCGCTCGCGGACGACGGCAGGCTGGCGCTGCTGGAACTCGCGGCGGCCTGGCAGGCGTGGCCGCTGGTCGGCTCGGTCGGCGCGGCGCTCGAACGGGAGCGCCGTCTTCCGGCCAGCGCCGCGCCGCACGTGATCGAGGCCCATCGCCGGCTCGGCGACGGCGAGGCCGCCGTCGCGCTGGCGATCCGGCTGCAGCTCGCGCAGCCGCGCGAGCACGCCCATGCGGCACGCCACGCGCGGTTGCGGCACTGGCTGCGCTGGCGCGACGGCCTGCCGATCCGCGATGCCGCGCGCTGGGCGACGGCCGAACTCGTGCTGGAGCCGCTCGCGCATCACCATCTGGCGGACTTCGCCTGGCAGTACCACGACCCCGCCATCGCGCGGCTGTGCTGCATGCCGCGCTTCGAGAGCAACGAGCACTGGCACGACTGGCTGGCAAGCGGTTACCAGGCCGGCAAATCCATCCTCGCGGTGCTGCACCGCGAGTGGGGCTTCATCGGCTGCGTCAGCCTCGCCCTGCATGATTCCGTCGGCTTCTTCTACTACTGGCTGGGGCCCGACTTCCAGGGCCGGGGGCTCGGGCCGCGCGCGGTCGCGCGGCTGCTCGAGCTGGCGCGGGCGCGCCATGGCATGCGCGCCTGCTATGCGAAGGTGTTCGACTACAACACGCCGTCGCGCAGCGCGCTGGGCAAGCTCGGCTTCGAGCCGCTCGGCATCGCGGGCGCCGCGCCGCACGAGGATCAGCTGTTCTATCGCCAGGGCGAGCCGTGTACGCCGCGTGCCGTGGCGCACGAACTGCACGCGCTGCTCGATCGCCTCGGTTCGGACGTGAGGGCGGCCGTGCCGCTGAGCGCGGGCTGAGCCCGAGCCGCGCTCAGAACCGCTCGATCATTCCCAGCTGCACGCCCTTCACGGTCGCGCCCGGATACGCGGGCGTGAGCCCCGTCACGTTCACGCCGCGCAGCGTGAAGGTGGCCGCGCCGCGATTGCGCAGCCAGCCGGCGCTCGCGTAGAGCAGCACGCGCGGCGAGAGATCGTACTCGGCCGCAGCGCTGAACTGGTCCGCGTCGTCGCCGCCGCCCGAGCGGTCGCGCAGATAGGTGTAGCCGAGCGAGGCGCGCAGCCGCGCCGTCATCGCGTAGCGCATCGACACGGCCATGCCGTCGTCGTGATAGCGCGGCGTGCCGCCGTCGCCGTTGAACATCGAGACGAACGCCGTGAGCCGCCCGAATGCCCAGGACAGGCCGCCGAGATTCGCGCGCAGCGCCCCCGCATCGTTGGTCTGCTGGTGCGCGAACGCGATCCGCAGCGGCCCGTGCCGGTACGCGAAGGTGGCGATGCTGCCGCCCAGCCCATTCGCGCCGCCGCCCGCCGGATCGCGCAGCGACACCATCAGCGTGGTCGTGAAGCCGTGGAAATCGGGCGACAGGTAGGTGATCGCGTCGCTCTCGTAGGGCGTGATCTTCGACAGGTTGTTGAGGCCCGAGGCGATCGTGCCTGCGCCGAACGCATCGATCTGGCCTTTGAACGGGATGTAGATCGGCGAGTACTGCCGGCCCACGCGCAGCTCGCCCCACGGCGCGCCGAGCCCGACCCAGGCCTGCCGGTTGAACAGCGTGCCGGCCGTGGAAAGCATGCCGTCGCTGGAGCCGAAGCCGCTCTCGAGCGCGAACAGCACGCGCAGCCCGCCGCCGATCGGTTCGCTGCCGCGCACGCCGATGCGCGAGCCGCGATAGGCGCCCGAATCGAGCCGCGGCACCCAGCCCGAGCCGGGGTTGGTCACCTCGATGCTGGTGTCGAGCAGGCCGTACAGCGTGACCGAACCCTGCGCGGCACAGGCGCCCGCGTGCAGGCCGAAGCCGAGACACGCCACTACTGCGGCGGCACGCCGGACGGCACGCGGCCCCGGTCCGGCGGCGCCGCTGAAAGTTGCGTTCGCAACGAAATGGGAAAACATCGATGAACGGCTCCGCCGGCCCGCGGGCGCGGGCCGAAACGAACGGAAAGGAAAATCTCACAGTAAAAAGCCGGTGCGACGGCAAGCCGTTCGCACCGGCATCGGTGGCATCGGCCACCGCGGCGGGACACGGCGCGAATCGCTCGCGCCGCGTCCCGCCATGGCCGGATCGCGGCCTCGCGGCCCGCTTACTTCGTGTCCGGCAGCGCGTAGGCGATGATGTAGTCGCCGAGCTTGGTGCCGAACGAGCCATGGCCACCCGCCGAGATCACCACGTACTGGCGGCCGTTGACCTCGTAGGTCATCGGCGTGGCCTGGCCGCCGGCCGGCAGGCGCTGCTGCCACAGCAGCTTGCCGTTGTCGGTGTCGTAGGCGCGGATGTAGTTGTCCGCGGTCGCGCCGATGAAGAACACGCCGCCCGCCGTGGTGGCCGGGCCGCCCAGCATCGGCATGCCCATCCGGAACGGCAGCGGCACCGGCGAGCTGTCGCGCACCGTGCCGATGCGGCGCTTCCAGACGATCTGGTTGGTCTTCAGGTCGATCGCCGACACGTAGCCCCAGGCCGGCTGCTTGCACGGCAGGCCGAACGGCGAGAGGAACGGGTTCAGCGTCACGCCGTAGGGCACGCCGTATTGCGGCTGGATGCCCGACTCGGTGCCGCTGCCCTTGGCGCCGGCCTGCGGCTCCATCGGGTTGCCCGGACCGCGCGGGATCAGGCGCGAGACGAACGGCAGCGCGATCGGGTTCGCGATCGCGATCTGGCGGTCGGTGTCGACGGCGATGCCGCCCCACTCGAACATCCCGAGGTTGCCCGGGAACACCAGCGTGCCCTGCTCCGACGGCGGCGTGAAGGTGCCTTCGTAGCGCAGCTGGTGGAACATCACACGGCACACGAGCTGGTCGAACATCGTCGCGCCCCACATGTCGGCGTCCGTGAGCTTCTGCTTCGGACGGAACGTGAGATCGGAGAACGGCTGCGTCGGCGAGAGGTGGTCACCCTTGGCGGCGCCCTGCGGCACCGGCAGCTCCGGGGCCGGCACCACCGGCGCACCGGTGCGGCGGTCGAGCACGAAGATGTTGCCGGTCTTGGCCGGCGCGTACACCACCGGCACCGTCTTGCCGTCCTTGTCGGTGATGTCGGCCAGCGTGGGCTGCGCCGGCTGGTCCATGTCCCACAGGTCGTGGTGCGAGGTCTGGTAGAACCAGGCCAGCTTGCCGGTGGACGCATGCAGCGCGAGCACGCCGCTCGCGTAGCGCTCCTGTTCCGGCGTGCGGTTGCCGCCCCAGATATCGGGGGTGGTCACGCCCATCGGCAGGTAGACGATGTCGAGCTTGGCGTCATAGGCCGACGGCGCCCACGAGTTCGGCGAGTTCCAGCTGTAGTGCTCGCCCGGGCCGGGGATGTGGTTCGGGTCCTTCGCGCCCGGGTCGAACGCCCACACCAACTGGCCGGTGCGCACGTCGAAGCCGCGGATCACGCCGGACGGCTCGCGCGTCGAGAAGTTGTCCTCGACCGAGCCGGCAACCACGATCACGCTGTTCGTGATGACGGGCGGCGAGGTCGGCTCGTACATGCCCGGCGTGGTCACCGGCTGGGCGTGCTGCAGGTCGAGGTCGCCGTTGTTGCCGAACCCGGCACAGCGTTCGCCCGTCAGCGCGTCGAGCGCATAGAGGTGGCCGTCGTTGACGGGCAGGTAGATGCGGCGCGTGCAGGCGGCCGGCGAGGCTTGCGCGGTGGTCGCGGCCGGGGCCGGCGCGGCCGGCGCGCTGGCGGCGGCATCGGTTGCGGCGCTCGTGGCAGCGGCGGCGGTGGCGTCGGAAGCAGCAATCGTCGTGCCCGAAGCCGGTGCGGCGGCGGCCGTCGTGGGCGCGCCGGCGGCGGGCGCGGCGCCGGCCTGCGCGTCGGCCGACAGGTCGTGATACGACACGCCGCGGCAGGTCACGTGCTGGAACGACGGGTCGTTCTTCAGGCGCGGGTCGAACTTCCAGGCGAGCTTGCCGGTGGTCGCGTCGAGCGCGAACAGGATCTGGTGCGGCGAGCAGAGGTAGAGCAGGTTGCCGACCTTGATCGGCGTGACTTCGGCCGTGATCTCGCCCGGGTCATTGGGGCCCTTCATGTCGCCGGTGCGGAAGGTCCACGCCACCTGCAGGTTCTTCACGTTCTCGGGCGTGATCTGCTTGAGCGGCGAATAGCGCGTGCCGTCCTGGGTGCGGCCGTAGGCGGGCCAGTCCGCGTCGGCGATGCCGGGGATCGGCGAGGTCTGCGCGGGCGCGGTGGCCGCTAGCGTGCCGTTCAGTTCCTGCGGATCGTTGAAGTTCGCGTACACCAGCACGCCGGCCCAGATCACCAGCGAGGCGGTCAGGGCCCAGCCGTTCGCGGCGCGCGCGCCGTCGAGCTTGCGCGTGACGAGCACCAGCAGCCAGACGCCGAACACCACCAGCACGCCCGAGCGCGGCGCGAGCGCCCAGAAGTCGAAACCGGATTCGCCGACCGCCCAGATCGCGGTGCCCACCAGCAGCAGCGCATAGAGCGAAAGCGCGACGGCGCGGCGGCCGCGGATCAGCCAGGCGAACACCAGCAGCACGATGCCGGCCACCACGTAGTAGGCCGAGCCGCCGATCGCGGCGAGCCAGACGCCGCCGACCAGCAGGTAGAGCCCGGCCAGCACGGCGAACAGCAGCGTCAGCCCGCCGATGACACCGAGCGACGAGGATTGTCTTGTCATGATCCCAACCTTTTTTTGAGATGGTTAATCCACAAAACTGCGCAGCCGAGGCGCGCAGGTCATCCTCCATCGTTTTTTTTATATCGACCACGAAACCGCGTGCCATGCAACGGCCGGTGCATGGCACGCGCCGGCCGCGGCCGTCATGACGACGGCCGCGGCGCCTGCTACACGACATGCCGACAGCGGCGCGAGCCCGCACGGGCGGGCGCGAACGCAACGGCGAAAACTGGGGAACCCACTACGCGGCATGCGAGGCGCCGGGCCGCGTGACGCCGCCCATGCCCGATTCGGCAAGGCGAAGCACGGCGGCAGCGCGTGCATCCTGTCGGCGGCAGCCGTCCCTCGTGCGCGCGACGCGGCACGAGACACGGCTGCCCGAAGAGACATCCGGAACGCCCACCCGATTTGCCTGATTGTCATGTCCTTCCCGTCACGTGAATGCATGGCATGCACATCGAATGCAGCACCGCCACGGCATGCCGTGCCTCACTGCATGAAAGACTTCTGAAACATCCGGCTCGTTTCAATAGGGTCGCAAATATATCGTCTTTTGCGCGACCCTGCACGTTCGCGACCCTGCGAATCCGGCGCCGGTGCACGGTTTTGCGGCGCTGCACGGCAATCTCGCGTCGGGTTGCGCGCGCTCGCGGGGCGCGCTGCCGCCCGCCGCCGTTCAGTGATAACCGGCGTCGCCCTCGCGCACCTTGCCGTGGAATACGCGGTACTGCATGAAGTTGTAGACGAGGATGATCGGCAGCACGATCACCGTGCCGACCAGGATGAACCACTGGCTCCTGGCCGGCGAGGACGCGTCCCAGATGCTCAGCGAGGGCGGCACGAGATTCGGCCAGATGCTGATCACGAGGCCGGTGTAGCCGAGGAACAGGATCGCCAGCGTGAGCACGAACGGATGCGTGTCGCGGCGCCGGTTTACGGCGCGCACGATGCCCGCCGCGCAGGCCAGCACCAGGATCGGCACCGGCGAGAACACGATCAGGCGGCTGCCGCCGAACCAGCGATCGGCCACGGCCGGCAGCCCGATCACGGTCCAGGCGCTGACCAGGAAGATCGCGCCGAGCAGCAGCAGGCAGAGCGGCTTCATCAGGAAATAGGCCTTCGCCTGCAGCGCGCCGTCGGTCTTCCAGATGATCCAGCCGCAGCCGAGCGTGGCGTAGGTGATCAGCAGGCAGAAGCCGCAGAACACGCTGAACGGCGAGAGCCAGCCGAACGGGTCGCCGGCGAAGCTGCCGTCGACGATCTTCGTGCCCTGCAGCAGCGAGCCGAGCACGACGCCCTGGCAGAAGGTGGCGAGCATCGAGCCGCCGATGAACGCGAGATCCCACAGGTTCTGCGTGCGCACCGCCTTCGCGCGCAGCTCGAACGCGGCGCCGCGGAAGATCAGCCCGATCACCATCAGGATCAGCGGCAGGTAGTTGGCCGGCAGCAGCGTGGCGTAGGCCACCGGGAACGCGCCGTACAGCACGGCGCCGCCCAGCACCAGGAAGGTTTCGTTGCCGTCCCACACGGGCGCGACCGTGTTGAGCATCACCTGGCGCTCGCGCTCGGCGTCGAAGAACGGAAACAGCAGGCCGATGCCGAGATCGAAGCCGTCGAGCATCACGTAGAGGAATACGCCGAGCCCGACGATGCACGCCCACAGCACGGGAAGATCGAGAACCATCGTGTCACTCTCCGTCGATCGAATCGAGCGGGCGCGACAGCGCCCGGGCATGCAGCGCGGGATGGGCGGCCTGGGCTTCGTCGTGGCCGGCCGAGGGGCCTTTCCTCATCAGCTTCAGCATGTAGTAGACGCCGGTACCGAAGACGAGAAAGTAGACGATCACGAACAGCAGCAGCGTGACGCCGACCTGCTGGCCGGTGAGCGGCGACACCGAATGCTCGGTGCGCAGCACGCCGTACACGGTCCACGGCTGGCGCCCCACCTCGGTGGTGATCCAGCCGGCCAGCAGCGCCACGATGCCCGACGGCCCCATCCACAGCATGAAGCGCTGGAACACGCGCGACTCGTAGAGCCGGCCGCCGCGCCGCAGCCACCAGCCGAGCAGCACCGCGAACAGCATCAGGAAGCCGAGCCCCGCCATCACGCGGAAGGTCCAGAACAGGATCGGCGAGTACGGCCGATCCTCGGGCGGGAAGGTCTTCAGGCCGCGGATCTCGCCGTCCCAGCTGTGCGTGAGGATCAGGCTGCCCAGATGCGGCACGCGGATCGCGTAGCGCGTGACCTCGGCCTGCATGTCGGGCAGCCCGATCAGGTTCAGCGCGGTGCCGCCCTGCTCCGTTTCCCACACGCCTTCGATCGCCGCGATCTTGGCCGGCTGGTATTCGCGCGTGTTCAGGCCGTGCGCGTCGCCGATCGCGATCTGGATCGGCACCAGCGGCAGCAGCAGCCACAGCGCCATCGAGAAGCTGCGCTTGATGGCCGGGTCGCGCCGCCCCTTCAGCAGGTGCCACGCCCCGCAGGCCGCGACCAGGAAGCCCGCGACGATGAACGCGGCCGTGGTCATGTGCAGCAGCCGGTACGGGAACGACGGATTGAAGATGATCTTCCACCAGTCCACCGGCACGATCCGGCCGCCCTCGATGCCGAAGCCCTGCGGCGTCTGCATGAAGCTGTTCGAGGCGAGGATCCAGAACGTGGAGATCAGCGTGCCGAGCGCCACCATCAGCGTGGCGAAGTAATGCGCGCGCGCGCTCACGCGCTGCCAGCCGAACAGCATCACGCCGAGGAACCCGGCTTCGAGAAAGAAGGCTGTCAGCACTTCGTAGGTCAGCAGCGGGCCGGTGACGCTGCCCGCGATGCGCGAGAAGCCGCCCCAGTTGGTGCCGATCTCGTAGGCCATCACCACCCCCGAGATCACGCCCATGCCGAAGCCGACCGCGAAGATCTTCGACCAGAACAGGAACATGTCCTTGTACGACGAATCGCCGGTCTTCAGCCACATCCCTTCGAGCACCGCGAGAAAACTGGCCATGCCGATGCTGATCGCGGGGAACACGATGTGGAACGACACCGTGAACGCGAACTGCATGCGCGCCAGATGCAATGCGTCGAAGATTTCCATTCGGCCTCCATCGGCCATGGGCAGGAACCGCAGTTCGTTGTTCGCGCATCGATATCGAGCGCGGGCGGCGGGCGGGCGCTTGCGTGGGCCGGAGCGCCCGCGCCGGAGTGACGACACGATACGTCACGCGCCGCTTGCCGTGCAACAGCGAATACGCATCAACAATAAACCATTCATATGAAAGGTAAAGCACGCCACGCGGCCCGCTGCCGGCGACGACACGCGCCATTCGCCGGAACGCCGCGCATGCGCCGTCCGTGAATGCAGGCCGCACGCTCCGTACCTGGAACGGCGGCCTTGCGGCATGGGCGTGCGGGCGGCGGCCCACGCCTGACCGGAGCCTCGAGACAATGATTTGTAAAAACCGCTCCCGGCGCGAACGCGCCCGCGCCGGCAACGGCGCGCTCGGACGCTCAGGCGCCCAGCCGCCGCGACACCAGCCGGTACGCGGCGATCGACCCGCCCACCGCGATCAGCATCGGGATCAGGAAGTCGTGGCCGACGCGCGTGAACTCGGCGATCAGCACGATCGCCGTCAGCGGCATCTGCATCGACGCGGCGAGGAACGCCGCCGCGCCGACGATCGCGAACGCGCCGGGCGCCGTGCCCGGCCACAGCAGCTGCCACGCGCCGCCGAGCACGATCGCCAGCAGCGCGCCGTTGGCGAGGCCCGGCGTCAGCAGCCCGCCTTCGGCGCCGGCCCGCAGGCTTCCCCACTCGATCGCCACCTTCAGCACCAGCAGCGTGGCGGCCATGCCCACCGTGAGCGCGCTGTCGAAGCCGAGCGAGGCCGGCCCCTTGCCGTTGCCGAGCAGCGCCGGCAGCGCGATCGACAGCCCGCCGATGATCGTGAAGTTCAGCACCGACAGCAGCGGCAGCCGCCAGCCCCTCGGCGCGTTCGCGCGCGCGGCCGTGGTGAGGCGCGTGAAGCCGCAGGCGGCGAGCCCGAACAGCGGCCCGCAGACGGCGGCCCACACCACCAACGACGCGTCGATCGCGAGCGGCGCGACCGTGTACTGATGCTCGTTGCCGAGCCCGACCCAGGCCACCACGGCGGCGATCGACGAGGTCACGAGCGCCGGCACCGCGGCGCGCCAGCCGAACGTGCCGAGCAGCACCTCGAGCACGAACACGGCGCCGCCGAGCGGCACGTTGTAGACGGCCGCGAGCCCCGCGCCGGCCCCGCAGGCCACCATCAGCCGCTGGTCGGCGGCCGGCAGTCCGGCGCGGTGCGCGATCCAGCCGGCCCACAGCGAGCCGATCTCGCGCGGCGCCACCTCGCGGCCGAGCGGCGAGCCGAGCGCGACCGTCACGATCTGCAGCAGCGCATGCGCCAGCGTGCTCGCCACCGGCATGCGCGGATCGGCGGCCTGCACGGCGCGCTTGATGCTGACGAGCGGCTGGCCGTAGCGATACACGGCCCACCAGCCGAACCCGGCCACGAGCCCGCAGCCCGCCATCACCGCCACGCGGCGCGCCGGCGCGGCGTGCGAGACGCCGTCGAGGAAGGTCTGGCCGCTGATCACGTGGGCGAGGCTGTAGCCATAGGCGAGATGCTGGATCGCGTGCAGCAGCAGCGCCAGCAGCATGCCGCCGATGCCGGCGCCCACGCCCGTCAGCAGCGTCACGACCGCGAACCGCGCGAGCGGGCGCAGCGCGGCGGATGCGGATGCGGATGCGGCGGACGGCACGACGAGGCCCGGCGAAGCGGCCGGGGCGGCGGAAGGAGTCGGCGTGGCGGGCGAGGACATGGTGAGCGCGGCAGTTCAGGGAGTCGTGAATCGGGGCGGCGGCCGCGGCGGGCACGCATCGACACGAATGCGTCGCATGTGCGTCGAGCCGCCGCAGTGATGACATCGTAGACAGCACCGACTCATGAAACAAATGGATTTTTCTTCTCGATTCATTTCATGAGCGCATGAATTGGATCGCGGCGCGAATCCGCCCACGCCGCGCCCGGCGGGCGACACGCGGCGCCCCCGCGTTTTCCCTGACGCCGTGCGCCTTGACGCCCGCGTATCGATCGACAACACTGCCAGACATCGCAAGTGTGATCACACCAGATTCAGGAGACCCCGCCTTGGCACCTCGCATCGTGGCACCCGGCCTGCCCGTCATCGAGGCCGAAACGATGGCCGATCAGGTCTATCGGCAACTGCGCGAGGCGCTGATGAGCGGCCGTTTCGCACCGGGCCAGGCGCTGAGCCTGCGCAGCGTGGCCGAGGCGGTCGGCTCGTCGACCATGCCGGTGCGCGCGGCGCTCACGCGGCTGCGCGCCGAGCGCGCGCTGGTGGACGGCCCGAACCGCGCGATGGTGGTGCCGCCGATGACGGTGGAGATGCTCGACGAGCTGCGCGACGTGCGGATCGCGCTCGAAGGCTGCGTGGCCGAGCGCGCCACCGCGCGCATGAGCGATGCGCAGATCGCCGAGGCGCGCGCGCTCTGCGACGCGATGCACGTGCATGCGGAGGCCGGCGACGCGCGCGCCTACCTGCAGCGCAATTTCGCGTTCCACCGCGCGATCTACCAGCACGGCGCGAGCGAGAACACGCTCGCGATCATCGAGAACCTCTGGATGCGGATCGGCCCGTTCCTGAACATGGTGGCCCCCGACATCCCGCACATGCGGCGCTCGATGGACGCGCACCGCGCGATCGTCGACGCGCTCGCACGCCGCGACGGCGCCGGCGCGCGGGCCGGCATCGCGCTCGACATCGGCGGCGCCGCGCACGATCTGGCGGCGACGCTGGCGGGCGCGCCGGCCCGGCGCAAGCCGGCACTCGCGTCCTGAGCGGCGCGCCGCGCCCGTGAACGTCCACGGTGACACGGCGCGCAGCAACGGCAGCAACATCGGCAGGACAGCAACCCGAACGCGCCACGGCGCGTCGCGACAACCCTCAGTACAACGAAACAGGAGACACACCGGCATGGCCATCCTCGATCTGCTCAAACCACCCGGCGGCCTGCGCGTGCTCGTGACGGGCGGCGCGTCCGGCATCGGCCTCACGATCGCCGACGCGTTCGCCGAATGCGGCGCGCGCGTCCACGTCTGCGACGCGTCCGAGGCCGCGATCGCCGCGCTGGCCGACCGCCCCTCGGCCCCTGCCATCAGCGCGACGCTGGCCGACGTCTCGGACCCGGCCGCGGTCGAGCGCGTGTTCGACGACCTCGGCCGCACGCTCGGCGGGCTCGACGTGCTCGTCAACAACGCCGGCATCGCCGGTCCCACCGGCGGCATCGACGAGATCGATCCGGCGCAGTGGCAGCAGACCATCTCGATCAACCTCGACGCGCAGTTCCGCTTCGCGCGCCGTGCCGTGCCGCTGCTGCGCGAGGCGCCGCACGGCGGCGCGATCATCGCGCTGTCGTCGGTGGCCGGCCGGCTCGGCTATGCGTTCCGCACGCCCTACGCGGCCACCAAGTGGGCCATCGTCGGGCTCGTCAAGAGCCTCGCGATCGAACTCGGGCCGACCGGCATCCGCGTCAACGCGATCCAGCCCGGCATCGTGCGCGGCCCGCGCATGCGCGGCGTGATCGAGGCGCGCGCGAAGCAGCTCGGCATCGGCTACGACGAGATGGAGGCGCGCTACCTCGAGAAGATCTCGCTGCGCCGCATGACCGACCCGGCCGAGATCGCCGCCACCGCGCTGTTCCTCTGCTCGCCGGGCGGCCAGGGCATCTCGGGCCAGGCGATCTCGGTGTGCGGCAACGTCGAGGTGCTGTAGCGCGCCGCCCGCCTCCGCCGAACCCGCCATCCGAACCCACCGAACCAGGAGCCCAACCCATGGCTACCGCCCGCAAAGTCATCATCACCTGCGCGCCGACCGGCGCGATCCATACGCCGTCGATGTCGCCGTACCTGCCCGTCACGCCGCGCGAGATCGAGGAGGCCGCGGTGGCCGCCGCCGAGGCCGGCGCCGCGATCCTGCACCTGCACGCGCGCAACCCGTCCGACGGCAAGCCGACCCAGGACCCCGCCGTGTTCAGCGAGTTCCTGCCGCGCATCAAGGCCCGCACCGATGCCGTGATCAACCTGACCTCGGGCGGCAGCCCGCACATGACGGTGGCCGAGCGGCTGCGCCCCGCGCACCACTTCCAGCCCGAGGTGGCGTCGCTGAACATGGGCTCGATGAATTTCGGCCTCTACCCGATGCTGGAACGCTTCCCGGACCAGAAGCACGCCTGGGAGCGCGAGCATCTCGCCAACAGCCGAGACCTGGTGTTCAAGAACACCTTCGCCGACATCGAGACGATCCTGACGAGCTGCGGCGCGAACGGCACGCGCTTCGAATTCGAGTGCTACGACATCTCGCATCTCTACAACCTCGCGCACTTCGTCGAGCGCGGGCTGGCCAAGCCGCCGTTCTTCATCCAGAGCGTGTTCGGGCTGCTGGGCGGGATCGGCGCGCATCCCGAGGACCTCATGCACATGCGGCGCACCGCCGACCGCCTGTTCGGCCGCGACTACGTCTGGTCGATCCTCGGCGCCGGGCGCAACCAGATTCCGCTCGCGACGATCGGTGCGGCGCAGGGCGCGAACGTGCGCGTGGGCCTCGAGGATTCGCTCTGGATCGGGCCGGGCAAGCTCGCCGAATCGAGCGCCGCGCAGGTGCTGAAGATGCGCCAGGTGCTGGAGGGGCTGTCGCTCGAGATCGCGACGCCGGCCGAGGCGCGCGCGATGCTCGCGCTGAAGGGCGGCGACGCGGTCAACTTCTGAGCCCGCGGCCTACCGCCCCCGTAACGGATCGATCCACCCACGACACGCAGGCGCCGGCACCGCGCCGGCGCGCGAGCCGGCCATGCCGCCCGCCCGGGCCGCCACGGCCGCCGCGCGCGGGCCGCCCGCCTGTCGAAACAACCGATGCGGCATGCCGGCCCGCACGATGGAGACCCACGATGTCGACCCAACCCGCCACCCTGTCCGCCGTCGAAGGCGACGCTCGCGCGTCGCTGAACCGGCTGCTGTTCCGCAAGCTGATGCCGATCCTGATCGTCGCCTACGTGATCAGCTTCCTCGACCGCACCAACATCGCGTTCGCGAAACACGCGATGAGCCTCGATCTCGGCATCTCGTCGGCCGCCTACGGCCTCGGCGCCGGCCTGTTCTTCCTGACCTACGCGGTGCTCGAAATCCCCAGCAACCTGGTGCTGCATCGCGTGGGCGCGCGTTTCTGGATCACGCGCATCATGGTCACCTGGGGCCTGCTGTCGGTGGCGATGGCATTCGTGCGCGGCGAGACCTCGTTCTACCTGATGCGGCTCGCGCTCGGCGCGGCCGAGGCGGGCCTGTTCCCGGGCGTGATGCTGTACCTGACCTACTGGTTCGGCCGCGAGGAACGCGCGCGCGCCACCGGCTATTTCCTGCTCGGCGTGTGCGTGGCCAACATCGTGGGCGGGCCGCTGGCCGGCGCGCTGATCGAACTCGACGGCACGCTCGGCCTGCACGGCTGGCAGTGGCTGTTCGCGATCGAGGGGATTCCGGCCATCCTGCTCGCGTTCGTGGTCTGGGCGAAGCTGCCGGACCGGCCGAGCCGCGCGGCCTGGCTGCCGGCCGACACGGGCCGCGCGCTCGAGCGCTCGCTGGCCGCCGAGCAGCAGGCCGCCGGCGCCGCCCAGGGCGGCCATTCGTTCGGCCTCGCGGTGCGCGACCCGCAGATCTGGCTGGCGATCTTCGTCTACTTCTGCCACCAGCTGACGATCTACACGATGATCTTCTTCCTGCCCGGCATCATCTCGGCGTCGGGGCAGTTCTCGCCGTTCGCGGTCGGGCTGCTCAGCGCGATGCCGTGGGTCGCGGCCGCGCTCGGCGCCGCCACGCTGCCGCGTTTCGCGCGCGACTCGAAGCGCTCGCGCGCGCTGCTCTGCGCCGGGCTCGCGGTGATGGCCGCGGGCCTCGTCTGCGCCGCCTACGCGCCGCCCGCGCTGGCCATGCTCAGCGTCTGCGTGGCCGCCGCGATGTTCTTCGTGGTGCAGGCGATCATCTTCACGTTCCCGGCGTCGCGGCTGTCGGGTACCGCGCTGGCCGGCGGCCTCGGCCTCGTGAACACCTGCGGCCTGCTCGGCGGCTTCGTCGGGCCGACCGTGGTGGGCGCGATCGAGCAGGCCACCGGCAACGCGAAGAACGGCCTCACGCTGCTCGCGGTGGCGCTGGCCGTCGCGGCCGTGGCCGCGCTGCGCCTGAAGCACGGCGGCGAGTGAGCCGGCAGCCGGCGGCCTGCGGCGCCGGCAACACCGGCCCGCGCCGCCCGGACTCAGAAGCGATGCGTGATGCCGGCCAGCACCGCCAGCTGGTTCGGCGTCGACGCGGCGCTGAGCCCGTTGAT
Source organism: Burkholderia perseverans (assembly GCF_022870505.1). NCBI lineage: Bacteria > Pseudomonadati > Pseudomonadota > Betaproteobacteria > Burkholderiales > Burkholderiaceae > Burkholderia > Burkholderia perseverans. The sequence continues at coordinate 1,433,916 of NZ_CP045093.1, read as the reverse complement.
GTTGGCCACCGCCGCCTGCCCGCTCGAATCGATGCCCGACGCGTGCTGGTAGAGGCCGATCAGGTACACCTGGGTGCGCTTCGAGAAGATGTAGGTGGCGCCGAGATCGCCCTGCTGGTAGTTCACGTGATTCACGCCGTAGCCGCGCGTATAGTCGTAGGCGGCACCGAGCAGCCAGACCGGCGTCAGGTAGTAGCGCAGGTTCAGCTCGGCGTTGTGGAAGCTCGCGGAGCCGCGATAGCCGGCCGGATCGAGGCTCGCGTGCGCGCCCAGATCGCCGAAGCGCGTGTTGGTGTAGACCGCGCCGACGATCGCCGGGCCGGCCGTGTAGGTGCCGCCCAGCGCCACGATCTGCTCGCTGCCGGCCGAGGCGTAGCCCGAGTAGACGCGGCTCGCCGCCATGTTGCTGCCGGTCGCGCTCGAGGTCGCGTTGTTGCCGAAGTACGAGAAATTCGGATCCTTGACGTTGACGTAGGCCGCGCCGAGCACGAACGGGCCGGCCGTGTAGCCGGCGCCGAGCGACCAGATCGCGTTGCGGCCCATCTGCCCCGGCACGCCGCCGAAGCTGTACAGGCCGCTCAGGCGCAGCCCCGAGAAGGTCGGCGTGGTGTACTTGACCGAGTTGTTGGAACGGTAGTCGTTGTTGGTGTTGTCGAGGTCGCCCGGATGGCCGCCGAGATAGGTGGCCCACTGCGTGCCCGCGATCATCGGCCCGATGAAGTCCACCACCGCGTCGTACTGGCGGCCCATCGTCAGCGTGCCGGCGCGCGGCGAGGCGAGCCCGACCCAGGCCTGGCGGCCGAACTCGTCGCCGCCCTGCTGGAAGCCGCCGGTGGTCGACGAATAGCCGTTCTCGAGGTCGAACACGGCGCGCAGGCCGTTGCCCAGATCCTCGTAGCCGCGCAGCCCCCAGCGGTTGCCGAGCACGTTGCTGCTGTTCATCTCGAACTGGCGCTTGCCGCCCGCGTTGTTCGCGTAGACCAGCGCGGTGTCGATGGTGCCGTACAGCGTGACGCTCGACTGCGCCTGCGCGGCGCAGGCGACCAGGCCGCCGGCCAGCCCGGCCGCCACGCCGCGCGCGAGCCGGCGGGTGGCGAAAGCGGTGCGCGGCGCGGGGCGCGGCACGGCCGCAAGACTCGGGAAACGTGAAAGACGCGGGTGACGCTGGGGTATCATGCGGGCTCCTCGTGAATCGATTCAAATCGTCAGGACTGCCATTCTTCGTATGCCGGCATGCGGCTCCCGGCGGCGGCGCCGCGAGGCACGGCCACCGCCATGCCGGCCGGCGTGAACGGATGCCGAAGTGTTGCCCGGCCGGCCCGCTTCGCTCCAACAAGAAAATAAATTCGCGCCAAACAGTTTTTGCTATCGCCGGCGCCGGGCGCGGCCTTCGCGGTATTCCGGCGAAAAATGGCCGCGTTATCATCGGGCTCGATCCCTGCCCGCGGCCCCCGCCCCAATGAACATCCGCTTCCTCGAAACCTTCATCTGGCTCGCGCGCCTGCAGAACTTCCGCCTGACCGCCGAGAAGCTGCACACCACCCAGGCCGCCGTGTCGAGCCGCATCGCCGCGCTGGAGGAAAGCTTCGACGTGCGCCTGTTCGACCGCAATTCGCGCTCGGCCACGCTCACGCCGGCCGGGCGCAAGATGCTGATCTACGCGGAGCGGATCGTGCGGCTCGGCGACGAGATGCGCCGCGAGGTGGAGGACACCGGCGGCGACGCGGGCCTGATCCGCATCGGCGTGATCGAGTCGATCGTCCACAGCTGGTTCCCGGCGCTGATGGCGCAGATCCGCGAGCGGTTCCCGCGCCTCGAGGTGGAGGTCACGAGCGATACCACGATCCATCTCGTGCAGTGGCTGCGCGCCGACGCCGTCGACCTGATTCTTCAGACCGATACGCTCGCCGACCGCGATTTCGCCAACGCCGCGCTCTGCGAATTCCCGATGCGCTGGGTGGCGAGCCCCTCGCTCGGCCTGGGCGGCGCACCGGTCACGCTCGGCACGCTCGCCGAGCACCCGGTGCTGAGCTTCTCGCGCCATTCGGGGCCGCATACCGCGATCGAACGCGAATTCGCGCGCGCCGTGGAGCGGCCGGTGCGGATCAACTGCATCAGCTCGGTGGCCGCGATCGTGCGGCTCGTCTCCGACGGCTTCGGCGTGGCCGCGCTGCCGCCCGCGATCATCCAGCGCGAATTGCGCGACGGCTCGCTGGTGGTGCTCGACGCCGACAGCTCGTTCGCGCCGATGCCGCTGGTGGCCTGCCACCGGCTGCCGAACCCGTTGCCGGCGAAGATCGCCGAACTCGCGGCCGAGACGGCGCGCGCGTTCACGGCCACGCTCGGCGCCGATCTCGACGGCCGGCCGCCGCGCCCCACCCTCCCGGCCAGCGAGCGCGGCACCGGCCCGGCCCGATAAGAAAACCCGTTCACTGCGTATTTTTTTTCTTGTTGGACCGGATCCGCCCGCGATCGCCACACTGCGCCTGTCCGAAACCTTACGCAGGAACGCCGCGATGAGCGAACAGCCGACCAGGCGCCCGGGCCAGCTTTGCATCTGGACCGACACCGACTCCCGAACCGAAGACGATTTCAACGCGTGGTACGACCGCGAGCACATGCAGGAGCGCGTCGCGATCGCCGGCTTCCGCCATGCGCGGCGCTTCCTCGCCAACGACGGCGGCGCGCGCCGCTATCTCGCGCTCTACGAGACCGAGACGCTCGCGGTGTTCCGCAGCGACGCGTACCGCCAGGCGTTCACGGTGCAGACCGACTGGTCGCTGCGCAGCTTCGCGCGCATGCACGACACGCAACGCCGCGTCGGCGAACTCGCGTTCGAGGCCGGCGAAGGCGAAGGCGGCCGGCTCGCGCTGTTCGTCGCGCCGCCCGCCGCGATCGCGGCAGCGGCCTGGCGCGAGGCGGCCGGCGCCGCGGCGCACGGCACGCCGGGGCTGCATGCGATCCGCGTGTTCGCCACCGACGCCTCGCTGTCGGCGCCGCTCGCGACCGGCGGCGATCTGGCGGCAAGCAACGCGGCGGCGCCCGGCGACGCGCTCGTGCTCGTCGAGGGCAGCACGAACCAGAGCGTCCGCACGGCCGCCGCGCGGCTCGCCGCGCTGGCCGACGTCGACCCGGCCGGCGTGCGCGGCTTCGACCTGCTGTGGCGCCTCGCGGCCTGAGGCCGCCGCCACCGGTACGGCCCCGCCGCCTCATCTGATGGAGAACCCCATGAATTCACTCGCCCGCCCGTCGGAATCCCACCTGCCGGCAACCCGCCCGTCGGAAGACACCAGGCCCCCGCGCGCCGGGCGCGGCCGGCTCGCCACCGCCAGCATGATCGGCACCTCGCTCGAGTGGTACGACTTCACGGTCTACAACACGCTCGCCGCGCTGGTGTTCAACCACCTGTTCTTCCCGTCCGTCGATCCGCTGGCCGGCACGCTGCTGGCGTTCTCGACCTACGCGGTCGGCTACGTCTCGCGGCCGCTCGGCGGCTTCGTGTTCGGCAATCTCGGCGACAAGCTGGGCCGCCGCGCGGTACTGATGCTGACGCTGCTGCTGATGGGCCTGACCACCGCGCTGATGGGCGTGCTGCCGACCTACGAGGCGGCCGGCATCGTCAGCCCGATCCTGCTGGTGAGCCTGCGCTTCGTGCAGGGCATCGCGCTGGGCGGCGAATGGGCCGGCGCGGTGCTGCTGGCCGTCGAGCATGGCGACCAGAAGAAGCGCGGGCTGAACGCCTCGTGGGCGCAGGTCGGGCCGTCGTTCGGCACGCTGCTCGGCACCGGCTTCATCGCGCTGATCACGCTGTCGGTATCGTCCGACTCGTTCCTCGCGTGGGGCTGGCGCCTGCCGTTCCTGGCCAGCCTGCTGCTGGTGGGGTTCGGGCTGTGGGTGCGCCGCGGCGTCGGCGAGACGCCGGCCTTCGAGAAGCTCAGCGAGGCGCACGCCACCGTCAAGGTGCCGGTGGCCGAGGTGTTCTCGCGGCACTGGCGGCGCCTGCTGGTAGCGGGCGGCTCGCGGATCGGCTCGGACGTGCTCTACGCGCTGATCGTGGTGTTCACGCTGACCTACGTGACCACGGTGCTGAACCTGTCGCGTTCGCTCGCGCTCACTGCCGTGCTGTGCGGCACCGCCTGCAACGCGCTCACCGTGCCGCTGTTCGGCGCGCTGTCGGACCGGCTCGGGCGGCGCCCGGTCTACCTCGGCGGCGTGCTCGCGGCGATCGTCTGGGCCTTCGCGTTCTTCTCGCTGGTGAACACCTCGAAGCCGGGCTGGATCGTGCTGGCGGTGGTGGTCGGCCTGGTGATCCACGCCGTGATGTACGGGCCGCAGGCGGCCTTCGTCACCGAGCAATTCCCGACCCGCGTGCGCTATGCCGGCTCGTCGCTGGCCTACACGCTGGCCGGCATTCTCGGAGGCGGCTTCGCGCCGCTGATCATCGTCGCGCTGTTCCGCCACTGGCACACCACGCTGGCCGTCTCGTGCTACGTCACGCTCGCGCTCGCCATCACCGCGATCGCGCTGCTGGCCGCGCGCGAGACCGCGCATCGCACGCTCGAGGACTGAGCCGGCCTTTCCCGCGGCTCGCGCCGCGCCCCGGGCCAGCCCGCGCCAGCGCGCAACGTTCGCCGTCCGCCTTCGCCACCTGCCGCCTTCCGCCACGTCCGGCGGCGCGGCGGCGAAGGCGAGGCACGGCGCAACGGCACGCGCGGCACGAGCCGACCCCGCACTTCCCGCCATCGATCATGACCCAGCTTTCCTTTACCGTTTCGCCGCTCGGCGGCACCGCGCGCACGCTCGACGTCACGCTCGACACGCTCGTGATCGCCGGCTGGGCCGGCCGCGACGCCGCCGCGATCCAGGCCCACATCGACGAACTCGCCGCGCTCGGCGTGGCCCCGCCCACCAGCACGCCGTGCTTCTATCGCGTGGCCGCCCAGCAGCTCACGCAGGCCGAGGCCGTGGAGGTGCTCGGCACCGATACCAGCGGCGAGATCGAGTGCGTGCTGCTCGACAGCGCGCTCGGCACGCTCGTGACGATCGGCTCCGACCACACCGACCGCAAGACCGAGGCCTACAGCGTGGCCGTGTCGAAGCAGGTCTGCGCGAAGCCGCTCGCGCGCGAGGCATGGCGCTACGCCGAGGTGGCCGCGCACTGGGACCGCCTGGTGCTGCGCTCGACTTTCGTGGCCGCCGACGGCACGCGGCGGCCCTATCAGGAAGGTCCGGTGGACGGCCTGCTGCCGCCCGCCGAACTGTGGCGGCGCTACGCCGATCGCGACGCCGGCACGCTGCCGGCGCGCAGCGCGATGTACAGCGGCACGCTCGCGGTCCACGGCGCACTGGCGGCGATGGCGAGCGGCGACGCATTCGAACTCGAACTGCACGACCCGGTACTCGACCGGCGCCTGCGCCACCGCTATCAGGTGACGGCGCTGCCGGTGGTGGCCTGAGCCACGCGGCCGGCCACCGCAACGCCGCCACGGGCGCCGGCGATCCGGCGCCCATCCTCTGAATCCAGTCCGCAGGAGACGCCCCGATGACCTTCCCGCCCGCCGCCCCGCTGCTCTCGCTCGCCGCGCAACTCGATGCCGGCACCACCACCAGTCGCGCGCTCGTCGACACCGCGCTCGAGCGCATCGCCGCGGCCGGCGGCGACGGCATGCACGCGTTCTGTCATGTCGATGCCGACGCCGCGCGCCGCCAGGCCGATGCACAGGACGCGCTGCGCCGCGCCGGCGTGCGCCTCTCGCCGCTGGCCGGCCTGCCGGTCTCGGTCAAGGATCTGTTCGACGTGGCCGGGCAGCCCACGCGCGCCGGTTCGCGCGTCCTCGACAGCGCGCCGCCCGCCGCGGCCGACGCACCCGCGGTCGCCCTGATGCGCCGCGCCGGCGCGGTGCTGGTCGGGCGCACCAACATGAGCGAATTCGCGTTCTCGGGGCTCGGCGTCAATCCGTGGCACGGCACGCCGCGTTCGCCGTGGGGACCGGACGAGCCGCGCGTGGCCGGCGGCTCGTCGTCGGGCGCCGCGGCCTCGGTCGCGCAAGGGATGGCCGCCGCCGGGCTCGGCAGCGACACCGGCGGCTCGCTGCGGATCCCGGCCGCGTTCTGCGGGCTCACCGGCTTCAAGCCCACCGCGCGACGGATCACGACGCGCGGCGTGTTCCCGCTCTCCACCACGCTCGACTCGACCGGCGCGATCGCTCCGACGGTGGCCTGCTGCACGCTGCTCGACCGGCTGCTGGCGGGCGAACCGGTCGAGGCCGGCGGCGTCGCGCAGCCCGCCGCGCCGCTCGCCGGCCTGCGCTTCGCGGTGCTGGCCAACTACGTGACGGACGGCATGGACGAGACTGTCGCGCGCGCCTGGGACGACACGCTCGGCCGCCTGTCGCGGGCCGGCGCGCGGCTCACGCCACTCGCGCTGCCGCTGCTCGATACGCTGCCGTCGGTCAACCGCTTCGGCTTCTCGCCGATCGAGGCCTACGCCACCCATCGCGCGACGCTGGCCACGCGCGCCGGCGACTACGATCCGCGCGTGCTGGCGCGGCTGCGCGTCGGCGAGCCGGCCGGCGCCGCCGACTATCTCGACCTGCTCGCGGCGCGCACCGCCGCGATCGAGACGGCGCGCGCCGCGCTCGACGGCTTCGACGCGTTCCTGATGCCGACCGTGCCGATCGTGCCGCCGCCCGTCGCGCCGCTCGAAACCGACGCGGCGCGCTTCGCGGCCACCAACGCGCTGGTGCTGCGCAACCCGTCGGTGGTGAATTTCCTCGACGGCTGCGCCGTGTCGCTGCCCTGCACACCGGCCGGCGCGGCGCCGGTCGGACTCAGCGTCGGCGGCCTTGCGCTCGACGACGCGCGCGTGCTGCGCGTGGCGGCCGGCATCGAGCAGCTGCTGCGCGGCTGACGGTGTGGCGCGAGGGTTGGGTCGACGGCATGCCCGCCGCGCCGAGGCGCTACCGCAATCGGTGCCGCCTCAGCCCACCGACGGATAACTGATCCGCTCCGGCTCGCGCCGCAAAATCACGCGCCCCGCCCGCACCGACACGAGCGGCTTCACCTGCCGCCGCAGCGCGTCGTAGTCGCCGCTCGCGTCGAGCACCACCAGGTTCGCGGGCCGCCCCGCCTCGAGCCCGTAGCGCTCGCCGAGCGAGAGCACGGCCGCGCTGTGGTCGGTGACGAAATCGAGGCAGCGCTGCAGGTCGTCGTAGCCCATCATGTGGCAGATGTGCATTCCCGCATCGAGCACGCGCAGGATGTTGCCGTTGCCGAGCGGATACCACGGATCCTGGATCGAATCCTGCCCGAAGCAGACGTTGATGCCGGCGCGATCCAGTTCGCCCACGCGCGTCACGCCGCGCCGCTTCGGAAACGTGTCGAAGCGGCCCTGCAGGTGGATGCTCTCGGTCGGACACGACACGAAGTGGATGCCCGAGCGCTTGAGCAGCCGGAACAGCTTCGAGCAATAGGCGTTGTCGTAGGAGCCCATCGCGGTGGTATGGCTGGCCGTCACGCGCGAGCCGATGCCGCGCACGCGCGCCTCCTCGGCCAGCACTTCCAGGAAGCGCGAATGCGGATCGTCGGTCTCGTCGCAATGGACGTCGACGAGGCAGCCGTGCCGCTCGGCCAGATCCATCAGGAACTTCACCGAGCTCACGCCCTGCTCGCGCGTGTTCTCGAAGTGCGGAATCCCGCCCACCACGTCGGCGCCCATCTCGATCGCGCGCGCCATCAGCGCGCGGCCGCCGTCGAACGATTCGATCCCCTCCTGCGGAAACGCCACGATCTGCAGGTCGATCAGCTCGCGCGCCTCGTCCTTCACCTCCAGCATCGCGGCCAGCGCCGCCAGCGTCGGGTCGGTCACGTCCACGTGCGTGCGCACGTGCTGGATGCCGTGGTCGCGCAGCATCGCGATGGCCGCGTGGGCGCGCGTCTTGGTGTCGGCATGCGTGATGGTGGCCTTGCGCTGGCCCCAGCGCTCGATGCCCTCGAACAGCGTGCCGCTGCGGTTCCATTCGGGGTCGCCGGCCGTCAGCACCGCGTCGAGATGGATGTGCGGCTCGACCAGCGGCGCGATCACGAGGCGGCCGTCGGCATCGATGTCGTCGGGCGAGGCCGGCGCGACGCGCGCGGCCTGCGCATCGATGCGCGCGATGATCGCGCCGTCGAGTTCGAGGGTGTGCAGCCCGCTGCGCCGGCGCAGCGTCGCGTTGACGATCTTCATGGTCGTTCCTGTCGTGGCGGCACCGGCCGTGTGGGGCGGCCGGGCCGGGCGTGGCGATGGGTGAGACGCCGTGACGGCGATGGATGCCGGACGCGCCGGCTCGCCTTCATTCTAATCAAACGCCGTGCTTGCCAAAATGCGCGCGCGCGAGGGCACGGCGAGCACCGTGCCGACTGTTGCGTGATCCGGAAAGCTGCCTGCCGGGCCGCCCGATGTTTTCCCGAGCACCGGCTCCCTACACTTCAGTCATCGGTTCGATCGTTGCAGACACACCGATCCCGATCACTACCAGGAGTCACATCATGAATGCCAGATCGCTCGTCGTTTCGACCACCGCCGCGCTGCTGATCGCCGTGCCGGCCCTCTCCCACGCTCAGGCTGCCAATCAAGGCCTGACCCGCGCGCAGGTCGTGCAGGATCTCGTCGATCTCGAATCGGTCGGCTACCAGCCCTCGCACGGCAACGATTCGTCGTATCCGAACGACATCCTCGCGGCCGAACAGCGGCTGGCCGCGAAGAAGCTGGCCGCGAGCGAAGCGGCGCGCAACGCCTACGGCCCGAACGCCGCGGCCGGCGCCGACGCGGGCAAGCGCGCGCAGTGAGCGCGGGCGCTCAGCGCCCGGTCGCGGCCCCGGCCTCGCCCGCCACGTCGGGCGCACCGGAGCGCCGCGTCGAGGCCAGCGCGGCCCGCATCCGCGCGTCGAGCGAGGCGAGCAGCGCCTCGTCGCGCGCGATCCGGTCCGGCAGATCGGCGCGCAGGAACTCCACCCAGGTGCGCACCTTCGCATCGACGAAGCGGCGCGACGGATACAGCGCGTAGATGCTCATGCGCTGCAGCGTATGCGCGGGCAGCACGCGCATCAGCGAGCCGTCGCGCAGCAGCCCGATTGCCGCGTACAGCGGCAGCATGCCGATGCCGATCCCGTCGCGAATCGCGATGGCCAGCGACTCGGCCGTATTGGTCTGGACCGGGCCGCTCACGCGGATCTGCTCGATCTGGCCGGCGCGGTTCTCCAGCAGCCAGTCGTGGGTCGGAAACGCCGGCGTCTGCAGCATCAGGCAATCGTGATCGACGAGTTCGGCCGGGCTGGACGGGGCGCCGCGCTCGCGCAGATAGGACGGCGACGCGCAAAGGATGTTGAAGGTTTCGCCGAGGCGATGCGAGACGAGTTCCGAATCGGGCAGCGACGAGGCGGTGACCACGGCCATGTCGCTGCTGCCGTCGAACAGGTCGGGCATGCGCTGCCACAGCGTCAGCTCGACCGATACATCCCGGTGCTGCTCGCGGTAGCTGGTCAGCGCCGGCAGCACGTAATGCTGGCCGATGCTCGCGAAGCTGTGCAGCCGCAACACGCCGGACGGCCGCTCGTGCGCGCAGCTCGCCTCCTCCTCGGCCGCGTCGACGTCGGCGAGGATCTGCCGGCAGCGCAGCAAATAGCTCTCGCCGGCGGGCGTCAGCGACAGCCGGCGCGTCGAGCGGTTCATCAGCCGGGTGCGCAGCCGCGCCTCGAGTTCGGTGACGGCGCGCGAGGTAGCGCCGGTGGTCGAGTTCAGCGACAGCGCGGCGGCCGTGAAGCTGCCGGCTTCCACCACGCGGGCAAATACCCGCATGTTCTGCAACGTATCCATGGGTGGGGAACGACTTCGGTACGAAAGGAAGGCGCCATTGTCCTCCGCGTCGCTTGCACGATTGTTACCTGCGCGGCAACTCTGGTTTCCCCGCATTTGCGTTAATGAACGCGCGCCGCGCCCCTACAATCTGCGCCGCATCGGGTCGCCATGCATCGCGGCGCGGCGCCTGCCGGCTCGTGCCGAATCCCTCGTGCCGCCATCGTCCCCGCGTGTTCCGTGATGAAACTTCCGTCAGCGTCCGTTCGCAGTGCCGCCGAAATCCGCCGCTGGCAAGGCCGGCTCGCGCCGGCCGGCCATGCGCTGCGTGACTGGGCGAGATCCGACGCGCTGGTGTGGGTGCATCTGGCGAAGACGGTGGGCGCCGCGCTGCTCGCGATGGGCATCGCGATGCGCCTCGAACTCTCGCAGCCGCGCATCGCCATGACCACCGTGTTCGTGCTGATGCAGCCGATGAGCGGGATGGTGTTCGCCAAGAGCTTCTACCGCGTGATCGGCACGGCGGTCGGGCTGGTGGCCGCGCTCGCACTCGGCGGGCTGTTCGCGCAGCAGCCCGAGCTATACATGGCCGGCATCACGCTGTGGATCGGCGCGTGCATCGCGGCGGCGGTGCGCAACCGGCATTTCCGCTGGTACGGCTACGTGCTGGCCGGCTATACGGCCGCGCTGATCGGCATCCCCGCCGTCGAGACGCCGAACGCGCTCTTCATCTCGGCGCTCACGCGCGCGGCCGAGGTCGGCGTCGGCATCGTCTGCTCGGCCGCCGTCAGCGCGCTGGTGCTGCCGCTCAGTTCGAGCCGCACGCTGATGCGTTCGCTGCAGGCGCGGCACCTGCGGTTCTGCGCGTTCGCGGTGGCCGCGCTCGACGGCCGGCTCGCGCGCGGCGAGTTCGAGCGGCGCTTCGCCGACTTCATCGACGACATCGTCGGCTTCGACGCGATACGCGCCTACGCGTCGTTCGAGGACCCACGCATTCGCGCGCGCAGCCGGCGGCTGGCGCGGCTCAACGAGGAATTCGTCAGCGCCAGCACGCGGCTGCATGCGCTGCGCCAGCTGCACAAGCGGCTCGTGCATCGGCGCGCGTCAGCGGTGCTGGCGGCGCTCGCGCCGCTATTCGGCTCGCTGGCGGCCACGCTCGGCCGGCTGCACGGCGGGGCGGACCAGGACGCCGCCATGCCGAGCGCCCGGCGCCACGCGCGCGACCCGGCCGACGCGCTGGCCGGTCTGCAAGCACTGCTCGCGACGCTGCCGGCCGCGGCACGCGCCGCGCGCCGGCGCATCGAGGCCGAGGCGCCCGGCGACCTGCTCGACTTCGACACCGCGATCGAGCTGCTCACGCGCTTCGCCGCCGAGTTCGCCGGCTATGCGCGCACCCACGCGTCGCTGGCGCACGACACCGGCGCGCTCGACAAGGTCGCGCCGCGCTACGAGGTGCGCACCAACGGCGTGTTCGTGGCCTTCACGTTCGTGCGCAGCCTCGTCGTGATCGGCGCGGTGAGTGCGTTCTGGCTCGCCACCGCCTGGCCGAGCGGCGGCCTCGCCACGATCGCCGCCGCGATCGCCTGCGCGCTCAGTTCCACCTCGCCGCGCGCGCCGCGCTTCGTCGCGCAGATGGGCGCCGGCGCCGCGCTCGCGACGCTGGCCGGCTATCTGTACCTCTGCTTCGTCTATCCCGCCATCGACGGCTTCACGCTGCTCTGCGCGGCGCTCGCGCCGCTGCTCGCGGCCGGCGTGTTCGTGACCACACGGCCGCGGCTGTCGGGCTACGGCGTCGGCTTCATCGTGTTCTTCTGCCTGCTGGCCGGCCCCGACAACCGGATCGTCTATGCGCCGGACCTGCTGCTCAACAACGGCCTCGCCGTGGTGGCGGCGATGCTCACGGCCGCGCTGGTGTTCGCGGTGATCTTCCCGACCGAGATGCCGTGGCTCAGCGAGCGCATCCAGCGCGACTTGCGCGGGCGCATCCGGGTGGCCTGCGAGGCGCCGCTCGACGGGCTGCACGCGCGCTTCCAGTCCAGCGCGCACGAACTGACCTCGCACCTGCGCCAGCTGCTGCTGAAGCGCTCGGCGCGCCACCGCATCGCGCTGCGCTGGCTGCTCGTCACGCTCGAGATCGGCCACGCCGTGATCGACCTGCGTGCCGACCTGCAGCCGTTCGCGCGCTCGCGCGCGGCGGGCGAGGCGCGCTGGCAGGTGCCGCTGCGCCGCGTGCTGCGCCTGCTGCCCGAGCTGTTCGAGGCGCCCGATCCCGTCGATCCGGCCAGGCTGTTGCGCACGCAACGTTCCGTCGAGCTGGCGATCCGCGCGATCCAGCGCGCGCGGCCCGCCTGGGAGGCGGCGCCCGAGCCGCGCGAGCGGATGCGCCGCGTGCTGGCCGGCCTGCATTTCGTGCGCAGCGCGCTGCTCGATCGCGACGCGCCGTTCGTGCGCGCGCGGCGCCGCCGCCACGGCGGCTGACCGGGCCGGCGACGTTTCGATCCCTTCGCGGAATGGAAAGATGCTATCCGTCGCGATGGCTTAATCGATCGAAGGGGCGCTCCTATAGTGACGACACCGCTGCAACAACAACGGCACTCACCCAGGAGAACCCAACATGAAATCGCTGCAACTCGCGCTCGCCGTCCTGCTCGTTTCCACCGCCTGTATCGCCCAGGCACAGGCCGCGACCGGCGGCGCCGACCAGCCGGCGCCGAAGGCCCACGCCCCGCAAACGTCGCGCCAGGCACCGGCGCAGAACCCCGATGCCTGCGTCGGCCCGGTCAGCTTCTGCAACATCTACTTCGGCAGCTGAAGTCCGGCGCGCCGCGCCAGCAGGGACGCGCACGCATTTTGAGATTGTGCAAGCCGCACGCCGGCCATCGCGCCACCAGCCGGCGTCGGACTGCTAGACTTGGCGGCAAGGCTCGCGCTTCGCGCGCGGCCCGATTCCTTCACCGCCGGCTCGCGCACGACTGGTTCGCAGCAGCCAGCTAGCCAGCCCGCCGCCGACATGATTGCCCGCACCTCCCTCACCTCCCCCTCCCGCGAACGCCCGGCCGACCGCGCCGACGACGGCTTCTATCAGACGAAAACGCCTTACCAGCCGCAACAGGATGCTTCGCGCTACGAAGCAATACCGTCCGGCTATCTACCGCTCAGCACGCAGCTGGTCGCGCGACACGGCTCGCGCGGGCTCGCGAGCCTCAAGTACGACGGCGCGCTCCACGCGATGCTGATGAAGGCCGAGGCGGACGGCGCGCTGACCGAACTCGGCCGGCAGCTGCAGGCCGATACGCTCACGCTGATGCGAACCAACGCGCTGCTCGGCCACGACATGGCCGGCGTCGCGAAGCCCGGCTACGGCAACCTGACCCGCGCCGGCATCCGCGAGCATCAGGGGCTGGCCGGGAGGTTGCTGCAACGCATGTCGCCGCTGTTCGACGGCACGCGCACGGTGCGGGTGCTCCATTCCGGCAAAGGGCGCGCCGTCGACAGCGCGCGCCATTTCGCCGACGCGCTGGTCACGGCGCGGCCCGCGCTCGCCGCGTCGGTCGCGCCCGCCACCGCCGACCGCTTCCTGCTCGACTTCCACGCGTTGAAGGCCGACACCGATCTCGTGACGGACCCGCATGACCCGCGCTACGCGACCTGGCAGGACAGCCTCGCGTATCAGGCCCACGCGGCCGATCCGGCGATCGGCGCGAAGCTGGCCGCGCTGCACGCCTCGCCGGAGGCCAGCGAGGTCGCGCGGGCGGTGCTCGCCAGGCTCGTCACGCCCGGCTTCGCCGCGAAGCTCGGCGGCGACGGCTACCGGTTCGCGAACCTCGGCACCCACACGTTCACGGCGCCCGGCACCGGCTTCAGCAACACCGTGCGGGGCGACGGCCGGGCGACGCTCCGCTCGGCCGTCGACGCCGTCCACCTGCTCTACAACCTGCTGCTGGTCGCGCCCGCCCTGACGGCCGAAACCAACGGCGTGGCGATGGAGACCTACCTCGCCGCGCCGCATGCCCGCTATCTGGCCTACCTGCGCGACGCGGCCGACTTCTATCGCAACGGCCCCGGCATCCGCGAGGCCAACCCGGTCACCTACCGCGTGGCGACGATCCTGCTCGACGATTTCTTCGCGCAAATCGAGGCGAGCGCGTCCGGCCCCGCCGCGACGCTGCGCTTCACGCACGGCGAGGAGATCATGGCGTTCGCGTCGCGGCTGCAGCTGGAAGGCGTGTTCGTGCCCGAGCCCGCCGCACGGACCTACGCCTACGACACGAATCCGTGGCGCGGCAGCCGCGTCTCGCCGATGGCCGCCAACCTGCAATGGGACGTGTTCCGCAACGGCACGCACCGGATCGTCCGGATGCTTTACAACGAACGCGAGACCGACTTCCCGGCCGCCTGCGACGGCGCGCGGATCGCGCCGGGCAGCCATTTCTACGATTACGACGGGTTGCGGGCGGCTTACGGCTATCGCTAAGCGGACCGGGCCGGAAATTGGTCGAACGGGGCCGGGTGCGCCGCTCTTCACCAGGGTCGCAACGGAAAACGGCCAGTCTCCTGCACCGATCGCGGCGTTTTCGCAACGATCAGATCGTCGCCTCGCGGCTTCCCTCGAAATCCTTTGACATTGGGCAAGCCGAGGTCTAGATTAGGGTTAACACCTAAGCAACAACCCTAATCCACTTTCTGCACACGATCATGTCGAATTTCCGCCAAAACCAAGCTGCTTCGCGTCAATCGTCCACCTCGTTCCTGTCGAAGATCGGCGCCATGCTGCGCGACGTCTGGGCTCTGTTCGAGCTCCAGTCGCAACTGCAACTGAAGGCCGCGACGAGCTATGCGCGTGGTCCGGTGCGCGTCTCCGCGCGCCGCGATCGTCGTATCTGAGCGCAGCAGGAGACAACCCGGCCCACGGTCCGTCACCGTGGGCCGGGTTGTTTCGTTCCGGCTTCGCGTCACGCCGATACCCGCCTGACGCGCCTCAGGCGGCCGTGACTTCGCCCGCCGGCGCCGAGGTGCCCTGCACGAAGCGCGACAGGTCGCGGTACGCGGCGCCGGGATGCCCCTCGCCGAGCCGCGGCCCCTCGCCGAACAGCTTCTCGCGCAGCGTACCGGGCCGATAGGCGGTCGGATACGCACCGCGCCGCTGCAACTCGGGCACCAGGTACTCGACCACGTTCTCGAAGGTTTCGTGCGCGAGCGCGTAGGCGAGGTTGAAGCCGTCCACGCCGGTGTGTTCGCGCCATTCCTCCAGGATGTCCGCGACCGTCGCCGGCGAGCCGACGAACACCGGCCCCAGCCCGCCCACGCCGCCGAAGCGCGCCAGTTCGTCGATGGTCCAGCGCTTGTCGCCGCCCGCCAGATGCTCGACGGCCGACACGATCGCGTTGGTCTCGACGTGCCGCACCAGATCGGTCGGCGCGTACTGGCCGAAGTCGATGCCGGTCCAGCCCGACATCAGCACCAGCGAGCCGTCGTAGGACACATGGCGCTGGTAGTCCTCGAACCTGGCCTGCGCCTTCTGGTCGGTTTCGTCGACCACGATCGTCACCAGCGTGTAGATCAGCAGTTTGTCCGCATCGCGTCCGGCCTCGGCCGCGCGCCGCCGGATGTCGGCCACGTAGTCGCGCAGCGTGGCGCGCGTGGGCGCGGCCACGAACACGCACTCCGCGTGCTGCGCCGCGAACGCCTTGCCCGCCCCGGAAGCGCCGGCCTGATACAGCACCGGCGTGCGCTGCGGCGACGGCTCGCACAGGTGATAGCCCGGCACGTCGAAGTGCCTGCCGTGGTGGCGGATCTCGTGGATCTTCGCGGGATCGGCGAAGATCCGGCGCTCGCGGTCGCGCAGCACGGCGCCGTCCTCCCAGCTCCCCTCGAACAGCTTGTACAGCACCTCCAGGTACTCGGCCGCGATCTCGTAGCGGTTCGTGTGATCGGCGAGCCCGGTCTGGCCGACGTTGCGCGCGCCGCTCTCCAGATACGACGTGACGATGTTCCAGCCCACCCGGCCCTTGGTGTGGTGATCGGCGGTGGAAAGCCGGCGCGCGAACGTATAGGGATGCTCGAACGAGGTCGACGCGGTGATGCCGATGCCGAGATGCTCGGTGACGAGCGCGATCGGCGCGGCGAGCTGCAGCGGATCGTTGACGGGAATCTGCACGCCCTGATGCAGGGCATGGTGGCTGCTGCCGTGGTAGACGTCGTAATAGCCGATCACGTCGGCGATGAAGATGCCGTCGAAGATCCCCTTCTCGAGCGTCTTCGCGAGATCGGTCCAGTATTCGAGATCCTTGTACTGCCACGAACGGTCGCGCGGATGCGACCAGAGCCCCGGCGACTGATGTCCGACGCAATTCATCTCGAACGCGTTGAAGCGGATGGGCTGGCTCATGCTCGATGTCTCCGGTCGGAAAGTGCCGCGCGAGGCGGAACCGGCGGATCGCGAGCGGCCGCTGCCCGCGATCCGCCGGACGATCCGTCGACTCTATCGGACCGGTCGCCACGCCTCCAATAACGTTTCCGGCAAAGGTAATGAGTGCGTTGCGCGAATGCTTATCGGCGCGCGCGGATACCCTCGCGCGACGCACTGCCGGCGCGTTCCCTGCATGGTTTCGTCGATTGCGGATCCGCCCCGCCGTGGTACCGATTCGTGCGTGTCGCGAAACGCCGACGCGCGCGCGGCGGCCAAGGCGTCGTTCTCGCCCCGCCTTTCTCGACATTCCTCAGCAAACCCACACTTTTTCTCACCGCCCGGGCAGGTCCGGCAAGGCCGTGCGGGAACCGCATCGTCGCGCGCGGCGCGCCCGCGCGCGATGCGCCGCGCGGTACGTTTCGGGGGCCGGACGGGCTGGATCCGGCGCGATCATTTCGATAGCACGCTCACGCACCGACTTCTTGTATTCTGCGTGTGATCCTTGGATTACGGTCACGCTTCCGACACAGTGCCATTCGTCGTCAACGCGCCGGAGCCGCCTCACGAAGGCGGCTTCGCGGACCGGCGGATATCCCGGCCGATCGGGCGGGAGGCAACCGGATAAGGATTGCGCCATGGATGCCAGCACGGCGCTCGAAATGGATACGGAGGCGACCGAAGTGATGCAGCCACGCATGCGTGCGTTCAACGGCCCGACGGCATTCGCCTCGGCCCCCTTCCGGTTCGGCAAGGCGCTTCGCAATCGCGGAAACGCGCCGGCGGCCCCGCGCCGCGCGCCGCTCCATTCCGGTGCATGCGGCCTCGCGCCGGCCCCCTCCGGTCCCGACCGCCCCCTCGCTCTCCACCCGCGCGGCACGCTTGGGCACGCCCGCGCGACGGCCCGCAACCCGCGCGCGCCCCGGCCCGGCTGAGGCAGGCCGCCAGCCGGTCGCGGCCCGCGCTTCACGGCCGGCGACCCGCGCGTGGATCGCGCCGCCCGGCGATTTCCGTGCCGGCGCGATCCGCGCTCGCGGCACGGGTCCACCCCAAACTGCCGCGCTTCCAGCCGCAAATCCAGCCGCAAGGCGGCCCCGCCGGGCCGGCTCGCCGCTCGTTCCGATCGCTTCCCGGCATGCGTGGGCGGTGCCGCTTGAAAAACGATCGTCGTTCGCCCCGTCACACGGATATCCATCAGGGATCGGCCAACCATGTTGCTCAACAATCGCGTCCGCAAGCTGGACTTTCAGGATCTGATGATCTTCCAGTTGATCTACAAGCACCGCAGCGCCACCGAAGTGGCGGAACGGCTCAGCGTCAGCCAGTCGACCATCAGCTATTGCCTGAAGCGCCTGCGCGGCTGCTTCCACGACGAGCTGTTCGTCAGTTCCCGCTTCGGCATGAGTCCGACGCCGAAGGCCGAGGCGCTGACCTCGCGGATCCAGAGCATCCTGAACCAGATGGCCGAGTGCGTGCAGGAGGAGACGGTCTTCAATCCCAGCGAGAACGGCGCCGCGTTCACGATCTATGCGCCCGATTATTTCGAAATCCTGATCATGCCGGCCCTGATGAAAAACATCCTGGAGGCCGGCTATCACGTCTCGATCAACATCAAGAAGCCGGAAAAGGAGCTGCCCTACGCGGACGTGCTCGAAGGCAGGATCGATCTGGCGATCGTGTTCGGCCCGGGGCGTCCCTACCCGGGCCTCGCCACCCGGCAGCTGCTTCGCGACCGGCTGCTGGTGGTGCGGGAAGGCCCCGACGAGGCGCGCCCGCTGCCGCTCGACGAGATGCTGGCGCGGCGGCACGTATTCCCGACACCATGGATTTCCGACGCCAACATGGTGGACGACTGGCTGCGCTCGCAGGGCCGCCACCGCACCATTTCAGCGCGTGCCAACAGCTACTTTTCCGCCATCGAGCTGCTGTCCGGCACCGACCTGCTGCTGATGCTGCCGCAGCGGGTCCACGAACGGGTCCGGCGCCAGTATCCGAACATCGGCGCGCGTCCGGTGCCCGAGGGCATGCCCGACTTCACGCTGGAGATGGTCTGGAGCGCGGCGCTGGCGAACCATCAGGCCAATACCTGGCTGCGCCAGCAGCTGATCCGCGCCTGCGCCGCCGTCTAGCGCTCGGCCGCGGCCGGCGCGGAGCGCACCGCGAAATGGCGCGGATAGTCGGCCGGCCGGAAGCGCTGCACCATGAACGTCATGCCGGCCGACACCACGGCCAGCAGCAGCCACGCCTCGGTGAAGCTCGACGAGACGTCCTTGATGAAGCCGGCGATCAGCGGCGACAGCGCCGCGATCAGGTATCCCACGCCCTGCACGAACGCGGTGAGCTGGCCGGCGCGGCGCGGCGCGTCCATGTGGTCCATCGCCACGATCAGGCTGAGCGGGAACAGCCCGCCGATGCCGATGCCGAGCAGCCCCGCCCACACCACCGGATAGGCGACCGGCGCGAGGATCAGGCCGACGAAGCCGGCGATCACCGAGGCCAGCACCAGCAGCAGCACCGGCCGGCGGTCGGCATGGCGGCTGGCCAGCGCCGGCATCACGAGCCCGGACACCACTTCCATGCTGGTCAGGTAGGCGAGCAGCAGCCCGGCATGCGTGTCCGGCCAGCCCTGCTCGACGTAGAAGGGCGGCAGCCAGGCCAGCACGCAGGTGTAGGACGCCGTGCCGAGCCCGAAGAAGATGCCGAGCAGCCAGGCCCGCGGGCGCGCCGCGAGCGATTCCTCCTGGAGCGCCGCGCCGGCTTCGACCGCGTCGAAAGAAACGATGTCGCCGCGGATCGCGTACCACGCCGCCAGCGCCACGGCGGCCAGCGCCGCCCAGGCCGCCAGCGCGTGCTGCCAGTCGCCCAGCCAGGCGCCGATGAACGGCGAGGTGGAGGCGGCCAGCGCCGCGCCGCCCATGATCGCGGTGACGTACACGCCCATCAGCAGCGCGACCGCGTTCGGGAAGCGGCTCTTGATGATGCCCGGCATCACCGACTGGATGATGGCGATGCCCATGCCCGCCACCACGGCGCTCAGGATCAGGTCGAGCGCGGTCGACGCATAGAGCCGGGCCAGGCTGGCGAGGCCGATCACGAGCAGCGCGACCGCGATCACGCGGTGCTCGCCCCAGCGCGCGGCCAGCCGGGCGCCGCGGAACATCGCGAAGCCCATCGCCAGCACCGGCAGCATGGTCAGCAGCGACACCACGGTGTAGCTGAGCGGGATGGTGCTGCGGATCGAGGTCAGCAGCGGACCGATGGCGGCCATCGACGGTCGCAGGTTCAGGCCGACCAGCACCAGCGCCAGGATCAGCGGCACGCGGCGGGTCGTGCGGGAGGATTGCGTCATGCTTTCGCTCTCTGCTTGGAGGAATGATTGCGCATTAGATCGCGCCTCGACGCTGAAAAGCAATTCAAAATTTCATACCCGTGATCGGCTTTTTCGCAATCGCCCGAACGTGAAATCGGCGGCGGCGTGATTTTTCACCGTCTTGTTCATTTTTCGCGGCGTGGCTGATCGACATATTGCCGGGCCTGCGCGGATCGGCTGCCTGATGGGCTGCCTGACGCACACGAAGCGGGATATCCGGAGCGGAGTCGATTTTATCAAGGTTTGATATTTCACGACGGGACCAGGATACGAAACCATCGAGCCGGCCATTCACCCAACCGCGCCAGTGGCCGGCAAGCCATTCGATCGATACGAATATCGAAGCGCTGAATCGTTGATTCGCGATTCCGCCATCGCGAATTGGCCATGCATCGACATATTTCGCATGTTTCAAACCGGCAGAAAAGACCGGACCGTCCTCCGCGATTCGCCATGAATTGCCGATCCGGCCTTGCCTCAGCTCCTTTTCACGAAACAATCCACGGCGCCATCGCGAGATCCGGCGGTTAAATCGCCCCATTCATTACGCGGCATTTTCCATTCCGGTAATTCCACCCATTTCGTTAGCCACGAATTGCGCAAAATATGGGAAAAATAATTTTAAAATTCAAATACAAAAATCGAATTAATGCGCCACAGGAATTTGGCCGCCGGTTCATCATGGCCCCCGTCGATTTTCAGCAAACTCACGGGAGATGTGATGAAGATCCGAGTGGCAAAGCAGGGGACGGCCTTATGGACGATTGCAGCCGATGCAGTGAAGAAAAAGTACCGTATCGCCTACGAAGCGCAGGTCGAACCCAATCCTGAAAATTTCGTCGTTGCGATCGACGATGCGCAACGGATTCTCGCGTGCGCCGGCATCACGTTTGCCGGGCCGACGCCGCTGTTTTCCGAACAATATCTGGAAAAGCCGATTGAATCCGTCATTCACGATGCCTGGCGCGTCGAGTATTTCCGCAGCGAAATCGCGGAAATCGGCAACCTGATCTCGAACGACATCAGCGCGTCGGCCAGCGTCATCAAGCTGGTGCCGTTGCTGGCCTGGTGCATGGGCGCGCGGGCGCTGCTCTGCACCGTCACCACCAAGGTCGCCGGCCTGCTGAAGAACTACGACATCCAGTTCGAGCCGATCTGCGAAGCCGATCCCGCCCGCGTGGCCGGCGCCGAACACGCCTGGGGCAGCTACTACGCGAACCGCCCCGTCACCGGCCTGATCCACGTTGCCGATCATCGCGCCCTGCTGCGCCACATGACCACCTCGATGGACTTCATCAGCCGCAGCCAGGCCGACCAGCTGGAGACCGTGTCGTGAGCCTGAGCCACCAACTGCACCGGCAGCTGCTGGGCGACCCGGAGCGGCTCGCCTGCGTCGACCACGACGCCGACGGCGGCGTGCGGCGGCGCCTGACCTGCCGCGAGCTGGCCGACGCCGCCTACACGCTGGCCGCGCGGCTGCTCGCGCAGGTGCTGCCGGCGAGCGCCGCGACGCGGCCGGTGGTCGGCATCGTGATCCGCAACAGCAGCGACTGGGTGATCGCCGACCTGGCCTGCCTGTTCGCCAATCTCACGAGCCTGCCGCTGCCGCAGGCCTTCACGCGCGCGCAGGCCGAACACCTGGCCGCCAAGTGCGATTTCTTCCTGCTCGACGAGTCCGGCGAAACCACGCTCGAACGGCGCTGGGGCCTGCGCACGGCGGACTCGCGCAAGCTGCGGGTGGACCAGCTGGCGCCGTCGCGCGGCGCGGCCCCCACGGCGCCACGCGCAGCGCCCGACGCGGACTGGATCTGCAAGATCATCCATACCTCCGGCACCACCAGCCGCCCCAAGGGCGTCTGCCTGCACGAGCGCGCGATCGCCGCGACGCTGCTGGGGCTGCGCGATGCGCTGCCGCCCGGCTGCCATCACCGCTATCTGTCGCTGGTGCCGCTGAGCCTGCTGCTGGAACAGGTCACCGCCGTGTATCTGCCGCTGCTGTCGGGCGGCGCGGTCCACTTCCTGCCCGACAGCGTGCCGCTGCTGGGCGAGCCAGGCGGCAGCGCCGACAGCATGATCGACTGGCTGAGCCGCGTGCGCCCCGGCGCCAGCACGGTGCCGCCGATGATCGTCAACCGCCTGCTGGCCCGGCTCGAGCACGGCGACGCCGAACTCGCCGCCTATCTCGGCGGCGCCGACGCGCCGCACATCACCTGCGGCGGCGCGGCCGTGAGCGCCGAGGTGCTGGCGCGGCTGGCCGCCGGGCACGGCGTCGAGATCTTCCAGGGCTATGGCCTCAGCGAGAACGCCTCGGTGGTCAGCGTCAACACGCGCGCGAGCAACCGCCACGGCAGCGTCGGCCGCCCGCTGCCGCACGTCGAGGTGCGCATCGGCGGCGACGGCGGCGTGCAGATCCGCAGCGCGTCGCTGTTCAGCCACTACTCGGGCGAGGATCCGAGCGCCTGCGCGCATACCGACGACGGCTGGCTCGACACCGGCGATCTCGGCGCGCTCGACAGCGACGGCTACCTGTTCATCAACGGCCGCAAGAAGAACGTGCTGTGCCTGCCGAACGGCCGCAACGTGAGCCCCGAGCAGGTCGAGCTGGCGCTGCGCCAGCTCGACGGCATCCACGACGCGGTGGTGTTCCTCGACGAGGAGGACGGGCTGGTCGCCCTGCTGCACACCGCGCCGGCCAGCGACGCCGCGCCGTGGCTGGGCTGGATGGCCGACCACCTCTCCGACATCGAGCGCCCCGCCCGGCTGTGGCTGCTGCCGCGCGGCAGCGCGTTGCTCGGCAGCCTCTACACCGTCACCGGCCGCCCGCAGCGCCACGACATCGCCCAGGCCTACGCGGCCCGCCGCGGCACCCCTTCCCGTTCCGAGGAGAACCATCATCATGAGCAAGGCCGTCTCGTTGCCGTCTGAGACCACCATCAAGCATCTGTCCGCCGCCGACATGCCCGCGCTGCGCACCGGGGACCTGCTGACCGAACTGGCCGAAACCGGCATCGTGCTGTTCCGCGAGGGCGCGCAGTCGGTCGAGGCGTTCTGCGATTTCGTCAAGCGCCACAGCTCGCGGCTGAGCCTCGACCCGGCGCGCGCGATGGAAGGCGGCGCCGCCCAGCTGGTGGACGCCGGCACCGACGCGGTGGGCCTGCATTGCGAGAACGGCAACTCGCCGTTCTGGCCGGACCTGACTTGGTTCTACTGCAAGGAGGCGCCGCGCCGCGGCTCGCAGACCACCGCCTGCGACGGCGTGGCCGTGCTCGAACGGCTCTCGGCGCCCACCCGCGAGTTCTTCCTGAACCACGAGATCCGCTACTCGCGCAACGTGCAGGCCGACAAGTGGAAGCGGCTGGTGCTGCACTACACGCCCGATCTCGACGATCCGGCCCAGGTCAGCGTCGAGCATCTGTCGCGCATCGTCGGCGACGATCCCAACACGCGCATCACCTATCACCCGGACGACGAATCGATCGGCTACGACTTCACGGTGTCGGCCGTGCTGGTCTCCGCCGTCGGCCGCCAGCCGGCCTTCGCCAACAGCATCCTCGGTCCTTCGTACAACTACGAGAAGCCGCGCATCACGGTGGCGGCCAGCGGCGAGCCGATCCCCGCCGCGATGATGGACGAGGTGATCCGCGTGACCGACGCCGTCACCATCCCGATCGAATGGGACGACAACGACTTCGTGATGATCGACAACCGGCGCGTGATGCACGGCCGGCGCGCGATCGTCGATACCCGGCGCACCATCTTCAACGCGCTCAGCTACCTGTGAGGAGACTGCCATGACGGCACGCGACGCCCTGCCCCCCATCGCCGGGCAGATCCAGAGCGCGGAAGGCGAAATCCTGATCGACGGCGGCGGCCGCCGCATCGTCGACCTGGCCAGCGGCGGGCTCGGCTTCGGCCTGCCCGACATCATCGGCAAGGTGCGCGAGCAGGCGGCGCTGATGGGCCTGTCGAACCGCGTGATGATGTCCGAACCGCTGCTGCGGCTCTGCCGCGAGCTGGCCGCGCAGCTGCCGCCGACGCTGTCCAACGCCTACGTGTGCAGTTCCGGCGACGAGGCGTTCGAAGGCGCGCTGAAGCTGTGCAAGGGGCTGCGGCCCGAGCTGCGTGGCCTCGCCCACGTGCGCGGCAGCGAATTCGGCTCGCTCAGCTACGGCCGCTGCCTCGAGGATCCGGACGGACAAGTTGAGCTGCGGCGCTTCCTCGGCCTCGAGACACTGACCATCGAATGCGACGGGCTGCTGCCGTCGGCCGCCGAGCTGGGGCGCTGCTTCGCGCTCTGCTACTCGCCGCTGGTGCGCCGGCCCGACGGCGCGCTGGTGCCGCTCGCGGCCGACCGGCTGCGCCGGATCGCGGCGCTGGCGCGCGCCGCGAAGGTGCCGCTGGTCTGCCAGGCGAGCGAGATCTGCCTCGGCGCCAGCGGCGTGATGTTCGGCCACGAAGCGGGCGGCACGGACCCCGACATCCTGGTGCTGGGCGGCGCGCTGGGCGGCCGCGCGATTCCGGTCGGCTGCTACCTGACCTCGGCCGAACGCGCCTACCGCGTCTATGGCCGCAGCTCGCCCGCCAAGCACGGCAGCACCACCGGCGGCAACCCGCTGTCGTGCGTGGCCGCGCTGGCCGCGCTCGAACACGCGACGCGCCACGACGCGCCGGCCCGCTTCCGGGCGCTCGGCCAGCGCATCGCCGACGGGCTGGCCGGGCACGTGTCGAGCGTGACGGGCGGCATCGTCAATCTGCGCCTGCCGGACGGCATCGATGCCGCAAGCCTGCCGCAACGGCTGCTCGCGGCCGGCGTGCTGGTGCGCGCGCCGCGCGGCCGGACGCTGACCCTCTACCCGTCGGCCGTCACCCGGACCCCGACGCTCAACGACGCGCTCGACGCCATCAGGAGAAGCTTCGATGAACACCGCAACGCTTGACCGCCGGCAGCTGCTGGACACCTGCGAGAAACACTGGGGCGCGTCGGCCGCCAAGCTCTACCGCATCGCCGGCAGCCAGATCGAGGCGCAGGCGTCCGGCTGCGAGGTACACGACCAGACCGGCCGCAGCTATCTGGATTTCGCCTGCAGCTACGGCGTGTTCATCGTCGGCCACCGCCATCCGCGCGTCCAGCAGCGCATCGACGCGCAGCTGGCGCGGCTGGCCTGGCTGCCGCGCGGCACCGTCGATCCGCTCCAGCAGGAGCTGACGGCGCGCCTGAAGGCGCTGGCGCCCGGCGAGTGGGGCGAGGTGCGCTACATGGTGTCGGGCGCCGAGGCGGTCGAGCATTCGATCCGCTACGCGCTCGCCGCCAACGCGCCGCGCCGGCGCATCGTGATCACCGCCGGGGCCTATCACGGCAAGACGCTGGCGGCCATGAGCATTCTCGGCCAGCGCCAGCACGAGGCCAGCTTCGGCCGCTTCGGCGACGACGTCACCATCGTGCCCTACGGCGACATGGCGGCGATGCGCGAGGCGGTCGGCGACGGCGCCTGCGCCGTCTACCTCGAACCGATCCTCGGCGGCGCCCATCTGCGCATGCCGCCGCTCGGCTATCTGGAGGACATCCGCGCGCTGTGCGACCGCACCGGCACGCTGCTCGTCGCCGACGAGATCCAGACCGCGTTCGGCCGCTGCGGCAGGATGTTCGCCGTGGAATACGGCGGCATCGAGCCCGACATCCTGATCCTGTCGAAGGGGCTGACGGGCGGCTACGCGTCGATCGCCTGCGTGATGTACCGGCAACAGACGCTGGCGCGCCTGCCCGCGCCGCCCGACGACCACGACAGCTGCGGCGGCCATCCGTTCGCCTGCGCGGCGGCGCTGGCCTCGCTCGACGTGATCGAGGACGAGCAGCTGGTGCAGGCCTCGGTCGAGCGCGGCCTGCAGCTGCGCCAGGGGCTGATGGCGCTGGCGAGGCGCTTCCCGCGGATCATCGAGGACGTGCCCGGCATCGGCCTGATGACGGGCCTGCGGCTCAAGGGCGCCGTCTACGAATCGCTGCTGTCGATGGAGCTGGGCAAGCGCAACGTGCATGCCGGCCATTCGATGAACGAGCGCGCCGAGCGGCCGGTGCTGCGCTACTACCCGCCGCTGACCGTGAGCGCCGCGACCATCGACGAGGTGCTGGCGCGCTCGCGCGAGGCGCTGGAGGCGGTGGCCGCGCTGCCGGCCTGGAAGATCGCCGTGATGCGTCGCGTCACGCGCTCCATGTACCACCTGCCCAACGCGCTGCTGCGCAAGCTGTGACGATGCCCATGATCCCCATCGATACCCTGCCCCTGCGGGAACTGGTCGGCCTGCAACGGCGCGGCCGCCTGAGCAGCCGCGCGCTGGCCGAGCATTACCTGGCGCGCATCGCCGAGCGCAATCCGCGCCTGAACGCCATCATCGAGCCGGCCGCGCCCGGCCAGGTGCTGGCCGCGGCCGACGCCGCCGACGCCGCGCTGCGGCGCGGCCGGCTGCACGGCCCGCTGCACGGCGTGCCGCTGACGCTGAAGGACGCCTGCCACGTGCGCGGCTTCCATCCGAGCCGCGGCGTGCGCGAGCTGCACGGCCAGCCCAGCGAGGCCAACGCCACCGTGGTGCAGCGGCTGTTCGACGCCGGCGCCGTCGCGCTCGGGCTCAGCAACGTGCCCGAGATGTGCATGGCGTTCGAAACCGACAACCTGCTGCACGGCCGCACCCTCAATCCACATCATCCGGACCGCTCGGCGGGCGGCAGCAGCGGCGGCGAGGCGGCCGCGATCGCCGCCGGCATGAGCCCGGGCGGCCTCGCGTCCGACGCCTGCGGCAGCGTGCGCGTGCCGGCCCACTTCAACGGCGTGTGCGGCCTGAAGCTGACGCAGTGGCGCGTGCCGCTGACCGGCCAGTTCCCGCAGGATCGCTCCGGCCTGTTCCATCTGTGCTCGTCGTTCGCCGTGATGGGGCGCGGCGTGGACGACGTCGCGCTGCTCGGCGAGCTGATCAGCGGGCCGGACGGCCACGACCCCGACACCGTGCCGGCCCCGTTCGGCGATTACCGCCACCAGCCGCTGGCGCCACTGCGGGTCGGCATCTGGCACGACAGCGCCGGGCCGGCGCGACCCTCGGCGGCCGTGCGCGAGCGGCTCCAGCACGCAGCGGCGCTGCTCGACGGCGCGGTGGCGTCGGTGGTGGAGCGCGCGCCGCCGATGGTGGACGAGGCCTGCGAGGTGCTGTGGAAGGTGCTGATCCTCGGCGGCGACGGCGGCCGCGGCTGGCGGCAGCTGTTCGGGCGGATCGGCAAGCAGGCGTTCTCGCCGCCCATCGCGGCCCTGCTCGAGTGGAGCGCCGAACTGGAAATGAGCGTCGACGAACTGCGCGCCGCGCTCGTGATGCGCGACACGGTGCGCTACCAGCTGGCCGCCTGGTTCCGCGACGTCGACGTGCTGATCTGCCCCGTCTACCCGGACGTGGCGTTCGGCCATGGCGAGTCGCTGCGCGAGCCAGCCGCCTACCGCTACGTGTTCCCGTTCAGCCTGAGCGGCTCGCCGGCGGTGGTGATCCCGGCAGGCCGCTGCCCCGACAGCGGGCTGCCGATCGGGCTGCAGCTGGTGGGACGGCACTGGGACGAGCACCAGTTGCTGGCGGTGGCCGCGCATCTCGAACGCAGGCTGCCGGCTTGGGAGCCGGCTTGAGGGGCGTGAAATCCGGGGTCCGGGGCGGCGTGAAGGTGACGCGGCGCCATGAAAAACGCGGTACCGGCGCAATCGTCCGGTACCGCGTTCGGGCATCCACCGCGAGCGGATGCGGATCCCGTTGCCGGCCGCGGGCTCAGGCCGTCGCGTTCAGCGCGTCGGCCAGCGCCCCGACCAGGTTGTCGATCTCGCGCGGCTCGGCGATGAACGGCGGCGCGAGCTGGATCGTGTCGGCGCCGTAGCGCACGTAGAAGCCCTTCTCCCAGCAGCGCATCGCGATCTCGAACGGGCGCCGCGCCGGCTCGCCCGGCAGCGGATCGATCGAGATGCCGGCGGCGAGGCCGAAGTTGCGGATGTCGGCCACGTGGCGCACCCCCTTCAGGCCATGGACGGCGTTCTCGAAATGCGGCGCGAGCGCGCGCACGCGGCCCACGCCGTCCTCGCGGCGCAGCAGCTCCAGCGCCGCGTTGCCGGCCGCGCAGGCCACCGGATGCGCCGAATAGGTATAGCCGTGCGGAAACTCGACCAGATACTCGGGCCCGCCCGCGGCCATGAACGTGTCGTGGATCTCCTTGGTGGCCACCACGCCGCCGAGCGGCTGCGTGCCGTTCGTGACCTGCTTCGCGAAGTTGAGCAGGTCCGGCATCACGCCGAACGCGTCGGCGCCCGTCAGCGCGCCGGCGCGGCCGAAGCCCGTGATCACCTCGTCGAAGATCAGCAGGATGTCGTGCGCGGTGCAGATCTCGCGCAGCCGCTTCAGGTAGCCCTTGGGCGGCACCACCACGCCGGCCGAGCCCGAGAACGGCTCGACGATCACCGCGGCGATGTTCGACGCGTCGTGCAGCGCGATCAGGTCGAGCAGCCGGTCGGCCAGCTCGACGCCATGCTCGGGCAGGCCGCGCGAGAAGCGGTTCTGCGCGAGCAGCGTGTGCGGCAGGAAATCGGCGTCCACGCCCTGGCCGAACAGCTTGCGGTTCGCGCCGATCCCGCCCACCGAGATGCCGCCGAAGTTCACGCCGTGGTAGCCCTTCTCGCGGCCGATCAGGCGCGTCTTGGTGCCACGGCCCTTGGCGCGCCAGTAGGCGCGGGCCATCTTCAGCGAGGTGTCGGCGGCCTCCGAGCCCGAACTCGTGAAGAACACGTAGTCGAGGCCGGCCGGCGTCAGTTCCTTGATCCGGTTCGCGAGTTCGAACGACTGCGGATGGCCGAACTGGAAGCCCGGCGCGTAGTCGAGCTTGGCGATCTGGCGGCTGACCGCCTCGGTGATCTCGCTGCGGCCGTGGCCGAGGCCGCAGCACCAGAGGCCCGACAGGCCGTCGAAGATCCTGCGGCCGGCCGCGTCGGTGTAATAGGCGCCCTTGCCCTCGACGATGATGCGCGGATCCTGCTTGAACTGGCGGTTGCCGGTGAACGGCATCCAGTGGGCGTCGAGCCAGGCGGCGTCGGTGCGGATCGCGTCCGCTTGCTGGGGGGCGGTCAGTTCGGTCATGTCGGCAGGCGCGGGGCGCTCCTCGTGGTTCGGTGTGTTGCGCATTGTTGGGGCGCCGGATAGTCTTTTGAATATCGCAATATCAATGTTGACTTGAGCATTCATGCAAGTAAGAGCCCCCAAGCATCGCGCGCTGCTTGGCCAGTTGAGCGACATGGACCTGCGGCTGCTGCGCGTCTTCAAGGTGGTCGTGCAGTGCGGCGGGATGGCCGCCGCCGAGCTGGAACTCAATATCGGCATCTCGACCATCAGCCGCCACGTCAAGGATCTCGAGACGCGGCTCGGCATGGTGCTGTGCCGGCGCGGGCGCGCCGGCTTCACGCTGACGCCCGAGGGGCAGACCGTCTACGAGGAAACGCTGCGGCTGCTCGCCTCGCTGGAGGCGTTCCGCAGCCGCGTGGACGGCATCCACGACCGGATGGGCGGCGAACTGCAGATCGCGATGTTCGACAAGACCGCCACCAACCCGGCCGCGCGCGTCGCCGACGCGATCCGCCGCTTCGCGCAGGCCGCGCCCGACGTGGGGCTGAACCTGCACGTGGGCTCGATCCAGGAGATCGAGCGCGGCGTGATCGACGGCAGCTACCAGATCGGCATCATCCCCGAGCACCGCAGCTCGAGCAGCCTCGTCTACACCGGGCTGTTCGACGAGCGGATGCTGCTCTACTGCGGCGCCGGCCACCCGCTGTTCGGCGCCTCGCACCGGCGGCTCGGCTGGGAGCGGATTCGCGAGCATGCGTTCGCCGGGCTCGGCTTCCATTCGCCGAACCTGCAGCTCACGCACCGCGCGAAGCTCACGCGCAGCGCCACCGCCTCGGATCAGGAATCGATCGCCACGCTGATCCTCTCGGGCCGCTTCCTCGGCTTCCTGCCCGATCACTACGCCGAGAGTTTCGAGCGCGCCGGCCGCCTGCAGGCGATCGCGCCGCACCGCTTCCAGTACCGCTGCCGGTTCGTCAGCCTGCACCGGCGCTCGCCACAGCCGTCGCGGGCCGCGCTGCTGTTCCAGGAATGCCTGAGCGCCGCGCACGCGGGCGGCGCGCCGGAACAGGCGGTGGCGAGAAAGGAGAAAGGCGGGAATGCGGTGCCGGCGGGAGAAAGGGAGGTGGCGGAGGCGACGCAGGCATCGACCGCGCCCCGGGCGCCGGCGGCCCGACGCGCGACGCGCAAGGCCGGCACGACCTGAGCGGCGCCAGCGGCCAGCGCGGGCGGCCCGACAGCCACCGCCCGTCGCCCGGGCGCGCCGCCGGCCGCCCGCTGCCGGCTGCCTTCAGCCCGCCCGCGCGGCGCCGAGATGCGCATCGAGGAACGCGATCATCGCCTCGTAGAACTCGTACTGGTTCTCCTCGTTGGCGAAACCGTGCCCTTCGTCGGCCTTCAGCATGTACTTGACCTCCACGCCGCGCTCGCGCAGCGCGGCCACGATCTGGTCGCTCTCGGCCTGCTTGACGCGCGGATCGTTGGCGCCCTGCGCGACGAACAGCGGCGTGACGATGCGATCGGCGAAGAACAGCGGCGAGGCGTCGTGCAGCGCCTGCCGCCCGGCCTCGGTGTTCGGGTTGCCGATCTGCTCGTACATCATCTCGAGCAGCGGCTTCCAGTACGGCGGCATCGATTCGAGCAGCGTGAACAGGTTCGAGACGCCGACGTAGTCGACGGCGGCCGCGTAGCGCTCGGGCGTGAACGCCACGCCGGCCAGCGTCGCGTAGCCGCCGTAGCTCGCGCCGTAGATCGCGATGCGCGCCGGGTCGACGAGCCCCTGCCCGACCAGCCAGTCGACGCCGTCGTCGATGTCGTCCTGCATCGCGCGGCCCCACTGGCCGAAGCTGGCCTCCCAGAACGCGCGGCCGTAGCCGATCGAGCCGCGGAAGTTCATCTGCAGCACCGCGTAGCCACGATTGGCCAGCAGCTGCACTTCGGGATTGAAACCCCAGTGGTCGCGCGCCCACGGCCCGCCGTGCGGGTTCACCACCAGCGGCAGCTTTTCGGCGCCGGGCGCATCGGGCGCGACGCCGGCCGGCAGCGTCAGGTAGCCGTGGATGCGCAGCCCGTCGCGCGAGGTGTATTCGATCGGCCGCATCGGCGCCATGTCGGCGGGGTCGAGCCACGGCGTCAGGTTCTCGATCTGCGTGAGTTCGCGCGAGCCGACGTCGTAGAACCAGACCGCGCCCGGCGACAGGTCGCGCGCGTTGCGCACCAGCATCCGCGATTCGTCGCGCGTCAGGCTGGCGATGCTCGATTCGCCGCCCGGCAGGCGCGCGTCGAGATCGGCGTAGAGGTTGGCCACCTGCGCGTCGAAGTGATGCGCGCGGACCCGGTCGTCCTCGTACCAGGCGGTGGTCAGCACGCGCCGCTCGCGCGAGAAGCTCATGCCCTTCACGTCCACCTCGGGGTGCTCGAACAGCAGCGTGCCTTCCAGCCCCGTCTGCGGATCGAACTCGAAGATCGCGACGCGGTCGCGCCCGCGATTGGACAGCACGTAGAGCCGGCGGTCGTCGAACGTGAAGAAGATCGGCGCGAGCATCTCGCGGAAATTGGTGGTGGCGAGCGCGCGGAACGGCTCGCTCTCCTCGTCGCGATAGAGCAGCGTCTGGTTCACGCCGTCCGACGACACGGCCACGCGCAGCCGCCCCGCGTGGTCGGTCATCCAGCCGAGGATGTTGCCGGGATTCTCGGCGATCACGCTGGCCTCGCCCGTCGTCACGTCCACCCGCAGCACGTCGAACACGGTCGCGTCGCGGCGGTTGTGCGACAGCAGGATGTGGCGGTCGTCGTCGATCAGCCCGTCGACGATCGAGGCGCGCACGCCGTCGTAGGGCGTCAGGTCCACGGCCGGGCCGCCGTCGATCGGCACCGACAGCACGTGGTAGTTCTCGTCGCCGCCGAAGTCCTTCACGTACAGCACGCGGTCGTTGCCCTTCCAGACGTGGCCGGGCACGTCGCGCGCGGATTCGTTGGTCAGCACGCGCGGCTCGCCGTGGACGCGGCCCTGCTCGTCGATGGACTGCACGAACAGGTTGAGGCGGCCGGCGTGGCGCGCGAGGAACGACAGATGGCGGCCATCGGGCGAGAGCTGGAAGCCGGTGCGTTCGGGACGGCGGAAGAAATCGCGCACGTCGTGGCGTTTGACGGCGGGCGTCGCGCCGGCGGCGCGCTGCGGGGTTGGTTCCATGGGCTCACCTGTTCGGTTGGTATCCAGGGCGCGACGGCCGGTGCCGGCGTGCCGGGCGGGCCGGCAGCCGGCGCCCGGCGGCGGTCGCGGGCGGACCGGCCATTCTAGCGTCGCCGCGCGATCGGGATCTTTTCCACGGTGCCGCGGCACGCGGCCGTGCGCCGTCAGCCCCCGGCCGCGCGGAACCTGAAGCGCCCCTTGTTGCGCTCGAACACGTAGACGGCGCCGAGCGGCACCGCCGTGACGATCACCTCGGTCAGCACCGCGGCCACCTTCTCGCTGTACAGGCTCAGCAGCGGCACCACGGCCACGCCCTTGGCGATCGCGTCGGCCACGTGGATGCTCATCACGCCGCTGGCGGTGCCGCCCACGATCATCCGCAGGTCCTCGAACTTGCGCTCGCCGTCGCCCACCATCACCCGCGTGCAGCGCACCATCGACTGGGTGCAGACGCGGATCACCGACAGCATGTGCAGCGGCGTCTTCACGAGATGCGTGATCAGGATCTGCTGGACCGCGCCGAGCACGCCGTCGATGCCGCCCTCGAAGCCGATCGCGCGGGCGCGCGCCCAGATCTGGTGTTCCTCGAAGCGGCTGCCGAGCTGGCTCGCGATGCGCTCGCGCCGCGCGTGGATGCCGGCGATCAGCCCGTGCTCGTCGCCGAACGTGCCGCGCACGGCGATGTCGTGGATCTCGTCGATGAACAGGTCGATCGTCTCCAGCAGGATCAGCCCGACCAGCTGCTGCGCGAGCCGGCGCGTGTTCGCATCGAGCGGCGACGTGGCCATCGGATTGGCCAGCCCGGTGTGGGCGGCCTCGGGCGGGACGGGTGCCGGGGATGAGGCGGGCAGCGCGGACGGCACCGGCGACGCGTGCAGATCAGGCAACGCGGACGGCGCGGATGACTCGGGCAAATCGGGCAAGACGGGCGCGGCCGGCAGCGCCGGTACCGCCGCCGGCTCGACGGGCGCCGGCGGCTCGCCGATCACGAGCCGGCCGCTCGCCGCATCGACGTGGATCCGGCCCGAGCTGGCCTCGCTCGCGGCCGCCGCGGCGCCCCCGGCGGCTTCGCCCGGCTCGTGGAAGAACTCCTCCAGCGTGCGCTGGAACGCCTCGCGCTTGCACTGCTCGAAGATGTCGTCGACGCTCGCGGCGGGAATCGGCCGGCGCGAGCGCATGTCCTCGATCATCTGCGCGGTGGTCTTGTCGACCTCGAAGGTCGTCTTGAAATAGCTGGCGAGCTTCTCGCCGCCCTGCTCCGCGTGGTCGCGCAGGCGCCGCAGATCGGCCTCGAGCCGCGCCCGCACCTCGTGGTCGAGCCCGGCGAGCCGGTCCCCGGCCTGCTGCGCGAGCCGCCCCGCCTGCTCCCGGCCCGCCGCCGCGACCCCGCGCGCCTTCGACGCCACGTTCTGCGTGAGCCCGGTCAGCGCGGCCGGCACCTCGACCCGATCGGCCAGCTCGCGCGCCTTCTGCCGCGCCTCGGCGAGCGAATTCCTCAGCCCCTCGCCAAGCGTCGAGGCCGGTTTCCCCTGCGTGCCCATGTTGGTCCCCCGTCGTCTGTTTTTCGTTTTCCTGACGACGCATTAACGGCAGCGGTCCGCCGCCCCTTTAGGCGGTGCGGGCAGTGTGGAGACAAGCGTTTTCCGGCGCGGGCCAACGCGCCGCGCCTCACCGCCCCTGACGCTGCACGGGATCGCGCTCGCAGGCCACGGCGACGGCCGCGCCGAGCCGCTCGCGCAGCGTCTCGACGGCGCGCGCCATGCGGCTCGACAGCCCCCATTCGGCGCGATGGATCAGCCAGAGCGTATCCACCACCGGCGCGCCGCACTCGATCACGCCGATCGCGTCCTGGCGCGCGAACGCCTGCCGCGCGTAGCGCGGAATCACCGTGAAGCCGAGCCCGCGCGCGACCGGCTCCAGGATCAGGCCCACCTGGTTCGTGAAGGCGCGGCGCGGCAGGCCGCGCACGCCGGGATTGTCGGGAAAGCGCCGGCTCAGCAGGCGGTTGGCCATCGCGATGCCGTCCGGATGGTCGATGAAGCCGAGCCGCTGCAGGTCGCTCCACTCGTGCGCCTGCTCGCCGGCCGGCACCACGAGTTCGAGCGGCTCCTCGGCGAAGCGGCAGGCGGCGAGCCGTTCGTCGTCGGGCTTTAGCGTGACGAGCCCGACTTCGTAGAGGTTCGACAGCACCGCGTCGAGCACCTCGCGATCGGGCGCAAAGCGGTGCCGCACCACCAGGCCCGGCGTTTCGAGCTGCATGTCGATCAGCCAGGGCGCCATCGCCAGGCCGATGCTGCCGGGCGTGATCAGGCTGATCTCGCCGCAGTCGGCGTCGGCCTCGGCGAGCCGGCCGCGCAGGCGCCGGTCGGCGCGCGCGAGTTCGGCGCAGTAGTCGAGCACCACGCGGCCGGTGGGCGTCACGTCGATGCCGCGCGGACGGCGGATCACGAGCAGCCCGAGCTGGTCCTCCAGATGGCGCAGATGCTGGCTGACGGCGGCCTGCGTGAGCCCGAGCCGTTCGGCCGCGCGCGTGAAATTGCCGGTGTCGACGAGGGTTTCGAAGGTGCGCAGCCACTGCGGGTTCAGCAGCGTGTTGCCGGCGACGAAGCCGGACGACGCGGTGGTCATGATCGGGAGCTTGATGGGGATTCGGAGCGATTCAGTGTAGCAGCCGGGCGGTCGGCGCGGCGGCCTCCGACACGAACCTGCCGCCCGCCCCGCAAGTCCGCCGGCCGCGCTTTTATCACACCCAAACCGCGCACAAAAAGACCTGTCTCGAGCCTTGGCTCGCCAGTGCTTGCGTTACGCGCTACGATCTCCGAGCATTCATGACATCGCCGCCGCCGCGCGGCGGGCCGAGCGCGCCCGCCTGGCGCCTGGGCGCGGGGCGCGGCGAATCGATCTCGGGAGCCCCACCGGTGACACAGAACATCTACGACGATCCGGCTTTCTTCGCCAGCTACGCGAAGCTGAACCGCTCGATTCACGGGCTCGACGGCGCCCCGGAATGGCCGGCGCTGCGCGCGCTGCTGCCCGACCTGCGCGAGCTGCGCATCGCCGATCTCGGCTGCGGCTACGGCTGGTTCTGCCGCTGGGCCGCCGAACACGGCGCGGCCAGCGTGCTCGGCATCGACGTCTCGGAGCGCATGCTCGAACGCGCCGCCGCCGCCACCCACGACACGCGCATCGCCTACCGCCGCACCGACCTCGAACGGCTCGACCTGCCGGCCGCCGCGTTCGATCTCGTCTACAGTTCGCTGGCGTTCCACTACGTCGAGAACCTGCCCGCGCTGATGCGCGCGATCCACCATGCGCTGGTGCCGAACGGCCGGCTGGTGTTCTCGATGGAGCATCCGGTGCTGACCGCGCCGGCCCGACCCGGCTTTCGCAGCGACGCCGACGGCAACCGCTTCTGGCCGCTCGAGGGCTATCAGCGCGAGGGGCGACGCGAGGTGGACTGGCTGGCCGAGGGGGTAATCAAGCAGCACCGCACGCTCGGCACGCTGCTGAACCTGCTGGTGGAATCGGGGTTCGTGTTCGAACACCTGAACGAATGGGGGCCGACGCCGGCGCAGGTGGAGGCGCAGCCCGAGCTGGCACTGGAGCGCGAGCGCCCGATGATGATGCTGGTGGCGGCGCGGCGGCGCGCCCGCTGAGCGTGGCGGCATGGCGGCGGCGCGGCGGACTTCGACGCGCCGCCGCCCCCGGGCAGCGATTGCCCGGGGCCTCGCCGGTTACATCTTCACTTCGTCGACGAAGGTCTTCTTGCCGGCCTTGTAGCCGTACAGCGAGATCACGCCGTGCTTCAGGTCGCCCTTCGCGTCGAACACGGTCTCGCCGATCACGCCCTTGTGGTCGGTGGCCGGCATCGCCGCGAGGATCTTCGCCGCGTCGGTCGAGTTCGCGCGCTTCATCGCGTCGACGATGATGTAGACCGCGTCATACGAGAACGGCGCGTCGAACTTGATGATCTGGCCGAAGCGCTTCTGGTACTTGGCCTGGAACGCCGCGCCGCCCGGCATCGTCTCGATCGCGGCGCCCGGCTGCGAGCAGACCACGTTGTCGGCGGCCGGGCCGGCGAGGTCCGAGAGCTGCTCGGTGCAGACGCCGTCGCCCGAGAACAGCTTCGCGCGCAGGCCGAGCTGCTTGGCCTGCTTGGCGAGCGGGCCGCCCGTCGCATCCATGCCGCCGTACATGATCGCGTCCGGGTTCTCGCCCTTGATCTTGGTGAGGATCGCGCGGAAATCGACCGCCTTGTCGTTGGTCGCGTCGTGCGAGAGCACCTTGATGCCGAGCGCCTTGGCCTTCTTTTCGAACTCGTTGGCGAGACCCTGGCCGTAGGCGGTCGAATCGTCGATCACGGCGACCGTCCTGATCGCCTTGGCCTGCGCGTAGCTCGCGAGCGCCGGACCTTGCTGCGCGTCGGTGGCGACCATCCGGTAGGTGGTCTTGAAACCCTGCTGCGTGTAGACCGGGTTGGTCGACGACGGCGAGATCTGCACGATGCCGGCATCGCTGTAGATCTTCGAAGCCGGGATCGAGGTGCCCGAGTTCAGGTGGCCGACCACCGCCACGACCTTCTCGTCGACGAGCTTCTGCGCGACCTGGGTGGCCGTGCGCGGGTCGCCCGCGTCGTCCTGGCCGTCGAGCTGCAGCGTGATCTTCTGGCCGCCGATCGTCAGGCCCTGCGCGTTGATCTCCTCGATCGCGAGGCGCGCGCCGTTCTCGTTGTCCTTGCCCAGGTGCGAGGCGCCGCCCGTCAGCGGCTCGACGCTGCCGATCTTCACGACCTGGTCCGCCAGCGCGCCGGTCGCGGCCGCGAGCGAAAACAGCGCGGCGACGCCGAGCCGAATCATGGATGTCTGCTTCATGTGAATGTGCTCCTCCGGATACATGTTGGTGAAACGCGGGGGTGACGCGGGGGTGAAGCGCGGAGCCCGGCGCCGTCGGGCGTCCGGTCGCGGCGCGCGTCCCGGAGCGCGCGCGCCGGCCGTGCCCGACGTGATTGCGGCACCACCGCGCCATGAGCCGCGCGCGGGGTCGGACCGCAAGGTCGGACAGTCTACTTGGATCGAAAGGAAAACCCTATGCCCGAGGCGTTTTTTTTGTTATCCGGCTATACAGCCGGCGGCGCGGCGCCGGCGCCGGACGTGCGGCACGACGCGCGCCCCGGCTCAAGCCCCGGCTCGCGCCTCAGTTCGCGCAGGCGAGGTCGCCCTCGGGGCAGTGCAGATGGCTGTCGAGGCGCCGCGTCTGCGCGCGCGTGAGCGCGTCCAGGCACTGGCTGGCCACCATCGGCGCGGCGCTGCCGCCCGCCACGCCGCTCGCCTCGAACGCGCACTGGGCGTCGCGCCACGCCACCCAGCGGCGCTGCGCTTCCTTCAGCCGGCCGCGGGCCGGCTCGGCGACCTTCGCGACGAGCGCCTGATAGGTGCGGTTCAACTGCAGGTCGGACTGCCGGTAGCGGCTCGCCGCGCAGTCGTTGATGGCGGTCTGGGTGGTCGCATCGGCCATGCAGCCGGACGGCGCCGCGAACGCGGGGGCGCTCGCCGCCGCCATCGCGAGCAGCGCCGCGCGGATTGTCAGGTCTTTCATCGTCGCCAGGAAAAATGGAAGGAAGTTGAAACGATCCGCGCGCACTGCATCGAACCGGGCGGCGCGCGCACCCGACTGGCAAAACGGCGCGCGGCACGCCTTTATTCCATGTCCGTTCGTGACGCCACGCCTTTCTTTCAATTTGCCGACTGCACGAATGGCCCACCGCGCCGGCGCCGCGCGAAATTCCGGCCGGCGCGCCGAAGCCGGCGCAGGTCGGGCCGCCGGTCACTGCGCGGCACGCAACACCGCGCAACACATGTCGCCGCTCGCCAACGGCTCGAAATCGGTCTTTACGGCGCCGTCCGGCACCACGGAAAACCGGCCACGCCCCCCGCCGGCTCCCCGCTCTCGCCCGCCCCGCAAGCCCGAGGCGCCCGTCCGCGGCGCGCGCGATGCCACGCCGGCGCCACGAATCGCGACTAAACGCCCCAAAATTCGTCTCGCCATCCACCGTGGCGCGACATCGATCCCTTTTTGGTCGAACCCCGGCGAGACATCGTCATGTCAAAATCGAGCCCTGCCAAAAAGCAAATCGTTACAAATCCGTATATATTCCGCCGATGGACCAAAGAAAACTCATCGTGCCGCCGCCCCCACGCACCTGGGACGCACGGCTCGCGCGCCGGCTCGTCACGCCGCTCGTCGATACGCCCGTTACCCCGAATCACCTGACCACGCTGCGCCTGCTGATCGGCCTTGCCGGCGCGGTCTGCCTTGCGCAGGGCGGGTTCGGCTGGATCAACGCGGGGGCCTTCCTGATCGTGCTGTCCAATTTCGTCGACCACACCGACGGCGAGCTGGCGCGCATCAGCGGCAAGACCAGCAAGATCGGTCATTTCTACGACCTCGCGAGCGACGCGGTGATCACCGTGGCGCTGTTCGTCTGCATGGGCGCGGGGATCGTCGCCCAGGGCGGCCGCATGTTCGCGCCGCCGGTGCTGCTCGGCACCGTCGCCGGCGCGGCCGTGGCGCTGATCTTCTTCCTGCGCATGCGGATCGAGTCGCTGGCCGGCAAGGCCGGCACCAGGCAGGCGTCGATCGGCGGCTTCGAGACCGAGGACGTGCTCTACCTGCTGCCGCTCGTGACGCTGTTCGACGGCGTCGAGCGCTTCGTGTTCGCGGCCGCGATCGGCGCCCCGCTGTTCGCGGCCTGGGTCGTGATCGACTACTGGCGCGTCGTGCGCCGCGGCGCCGCCCCGGCCGCCGCCAGCAATCCCACCGAAATCCAGCCGACGAAATGAGTACCCCCATCGAAGCCGGAACCGCGCCGCGCGCTGCCTCCGCGGCCGCCGGCGCGAGCGCGCCCGTGAGCGCCGACCGGGCCGTGGCCGCCGCCGTGGCCGCGCTCGACACCGACCGCCTGCGGCAGGACTTCGAACGCCAGGGCGCGTTCCTCTACCTCGACCGGTTCCTGCCGAAGGACGCCGCCGCGCAGCTCGCCGGGCTCGCGCGCGCGCTGCTGCCGGACCTGAACCGGAACTACCTGCCGGGCCACAAGCAGGGCGGCAGCGTGAGCCGCCACACGATCGACGAGAAGGCGCCGTACATCGCCGAGCTGTACCGCTCGAAGGCGCTGCTCGGCCTGCTCGAAAAGCTCACCGGCGACACGCTGCAGGTCTCGCCCGCCGACGATCCGCATGCCTACGCGCTCTACTACTACACGAAGCCGGGCGACCACATCGGCTGGCACTACGACACCTCGTACTACGACGGCCGCCGCTACACGCTGCTGATCGGCGTGATCGACGAATCCTCGTGCCAGCTCGAATACGAGCTGCACACGCGCAACCCGGCCGTGCCCGACGAACCGGGCGCGGTGCAGATCGCCGACGGCGGCATCGTGCTGTTCGACGGCGACAAGCTGCGCCACCGCGTGACGCCCGCGCGCGAGAACGAGATCCGCGTCTCGCTGACCTTCGAGTACGTGACCGACCCGGGCATGCGGCCGTGGAAGCGCTTCATCTCGAACATGAAGGACGCGATCGCCTACTTCGGCTTCCGGCAGGTGTTCAAGCAGCTCGCGACGCGCCGCCCCACCCGCTCATGACGCGCGCCGGCCTCATCCTGCTGTCCATCGGGACGGCATTGTTCATCGCGTTGCTGTCGTGGCAAGGCTTCGGCGCCGTGGTGTCGACGCTCGCCACGGCCGGCTGGGGCCTCGCCCTGGTCGCGCTGTTCCACCTCGTGCCGATCGTGTTCGACGCGCGCGCGATCGCGGTGATGTTCCCGCGCGGCACGCCCGGCGTGTCAATGCTCGATTCGCTGTGCGCGCGCTGGGTGCTCGAATCGGTCAACAGCCTGCTGCCGGCCGGCCAGATCGGCGGCCCGGTGCTGATGGCGCGCTACCTCTCGCAGAAGGGCGTGCCGATGCCGCGCGCGGCCGCGGCCGTGACGGTCAGCACCACCATGCAGGCGCTCGCGCAAATCCTGTTCGCGCTGGCCGGGATCGCCACCTTCAGCCTCGGCACCAACAGCGAGGCGGCCGCGCACCTGCGCACGCCGGCGCTGATCGCCACCGCGCTGCTCGGCATCTGCGCGGCGGGCTTCTATCTCGCGCAGCGGCGCGGCCTGTTCGGCCGCGGGCTGCGGATGGTCTCGAAGGCGCTCGGCCCGCGCGACTGGCCCTCGCTCGCCACGCGCGCCGACGCGATCGACTCGGCCGTCGGCGAGCTGTACGGCAAGCGCGACCGCGTGATCCGCACGTTCTGGTTCAGCTTCGCCGGCTGGGTGCTCGGCACCGGCGAGGTGTGGCTCGCGCTGCACTTCCTCGGCCATCCGGTCGGGCTCGTCGACGCGCTGCTGCTGGAGAGCGTCGGCCAGGCGATTCGCGGCGCCGCCTTCATGATTCCCGGCTCGCTCGGCGCGCAGGAAGGCGGCTACCTGCTGCTCGCCCCGCTCGTCGGGCTGCCGCCGGACGCGGCGCTCGCGCTGTCGCTCGCCAAGCGCGCGCGCGAACTCGCGTTCGGCCTGCCCGGCATCCTGTACCTGCATTTCATTGAACGAAACTGGCAGCGGCGCCGCGCGCCGCAGCTCGCGGACTAAAGGCCCGCTCCGGGCCACGTAGCAACCAACATTGCGTGGAGTATTCAATGCGAGCCATCATCCTCGCCGCGGGCCTCGGCCTGCGTCTGCAACTGCCCCCCGAGGCGCAGTACCCGAAGTGCCTGCTGCGCTTCGACGAGCTCAGCCTGCTCGAACGGCACCTGCGCCTGCTCGAGTCGCTTGGCGTGACCGAGATCGTGCTCGCGCTCGGCTTCCAGTCCGAGAAGGTCGAAGCCGAACTGGCGCGCCTCGGCCGCCGCGCCGAGATCGTCCTGAACCCGCGTTTCGACCTCGGCAGCGTGCTGACGGTCCATACCGCGGCCGACGCGCTCACGCGCGGCGGCGACGTGCTGCTGATGGACGCCGACGTACTCTATGACGACAGCATCATGCAGGCGCTGGTCGCGAACCCGAATGAGGCCGTGGACCGCCTGCTGATCGACCGCGACTTCGAGGCCGGCGACGAGCCCGTCAAGCTCTGCGTGAAGGACGGCGTGCCGGTCGAACTGCGCAAGCAGCTCGCGGTGGACCTGCAGTACGACACGATCGGCGAATCGGTGGGCTTCTTCCGCTTCAGCGAAGCCACCGCGAAGCGCCTGGCCGAGATCGTCGCCGGCTACGTCGACTCCGGCCGCGCCAACCTGCCCCACGAGGAAGCCGTGCGCGACCTGCTGCTCGAAGGCGGCCGCGCATTCGACGTCGCCGACGTGACCGGCGCCCCGTGGATCGAAATCGATTTCCCCAACGACGTCGCGCGTGCCCGCGACGAAGTTCTGCCGCTGATTCAGCGCAATACCGTAGGAGCCGCACGATGAACGCACGCGAACCCAACTTCACCGAATCCCGCGCCGCGCGGCTGCGGCGCATGCTGACGAGCAACGAGCTCGAATTCCTGATGGAAGCGCACAACGGCCTGTCCGCGAAGATCGTGCGCGAGGCCGGCTTCAAGGCGATCTGGGGCTCGGGCCTGTCGATCTCCGCCGCGCTCGGCGTGCGCGACAACAACGAGGCGAGCTGGACCCAGGTGGTCGACGTGCTCGAATTCATGGCCGACGCGAGCGACCTGCCGATCCTGCTCGACGGCGACACCGGCTACGGCAACTTCAACAACATGCGCCGCCTGGTGCGCAAGCTCGAGCAGCGCGGCATCGCCGGCGTCTGCATCGAGGACAAGCAGTTCCCGAAGACCAACAGCTTCATCGACGGCGAACGCCAGCCGCTCGCCGAGATCGACGAGTTCGCGGGCAAGATCAAGGCCGGCAAGGATTCGCAGCACGATCCGGACTTCTCGATCGTGGCGCGCGTCGAGGCGCTGATCGCGGGCTGGGGCATGGACGAGGCGCTGCGCCGCGCGCATGCCTACGCCGATGCCGGCGCCGACGCGATCCTGATCCACAGCAAGCTGTCGCGCCCGGACGAGATCCTCCAGTTCGCGCGCGAATGGGGCAACCGCGCGCCGCTCGTGATCGTGCCGACCAAGTACTACAGCACGCCGACCGACGTGTTCCGCCAGGCCGGCATCAGCACCGTGATCTGGGCGAACCACCTGGTCCGCTCGTCGGCCGCCGCGATGCAGGCCACCGCGCGCGAGATCTTCGAGAGCGAGACGCTCGTCAACGTCGAGGATCGGGTGGCCACCGTCAACGAGATCTTCCGCCTGCAGGACGCCGACGAATACTCGGCCGCCGAGCGCCTCTACCTGTCGTCGTCGTCGCGCTCGTCGAACTCGGCGCTGGTGCTCGCGGCAAGCCGCGGCTCGGGCCTCGAGGCCATCACCGAGGACAAGCCGAAGGTGATGCTGCCGATCGCCGGCAAGCCGCTGCTGCGCTGGCTGGTGGACGGCTTCAAGAAGGAAGGCGTGAACGACATCACGGTGGTGGGCGGCTACCGCGCCGACGCGATCGACAAGTCGGGCGTGAAGCTGGTGGTCAACGAACGCCATGCCGAGACGGGCGAGCTGGC
The DNA here is from genome assembly GCF_022870505.1 of Burkholderia perseverans. Taxonomy (NCBI): domain Bacteria; kingdom Pseudomonadati; phylum Pseudomonadota; class Betaproteobacteria; order Burkholderiales; family Burkholderiaceae; genus Burkholderia; species Burkholderia perseverans. The sequence continues at coordinate 1,391,387 of NZ_CP045093.1, read as the reverse complement.
CTCGCTGGCCTGCGCGGCCGGCAAGATCAGCGGCGACACCGTGATCTCCTACGGCGACCTGCTGTTCCGCAGCTACATCCTGCGCGACCTGGCCGAGAGCGACGCCGAATTCACGGTGGTGGTGGATTCGTCGCTGACCGATTCGCCGAACCAGAGCGTGCGCGACTTCGCGCTGTGCTCGGCCGCCGACGACCGCGGCCTGTTCGGCCAGAAGATCACGCTGCAACGCGTGGCGAGCGATGCCGGCAACGGCGCGCCGCACGGCCGCTGGGTCGGCCTGCTGAACGTGCGCGGCGCGGGCGTGGAACGCCTGAAGGCGATGATCGCGACGCTGCAGGCGCGCCCCGACTTCGACCAGCTCGACATCCCGGCGCTGCTCAACGCGCTCGTGGAAGCCGGCGAGCAGATCGCGGTGCAGTACGTGCATGGCCACTGGCGCGGCGTGAACGACCTCGACGAATTCCGTCGCGCGGGCGACTTCGCGCACGGCCAGACGCCGCTCGCGAGCGGCACGGCGGTCGGGGACGCGCAATGATCGAGGCGGCACAGTTCGTCGAGGCCGCGCGCGAGCGCGGTTTCGACTGGTATGCGGGCGTGCCCTGCTCGTATCTGACGCCGTTCATCAACTACGTGCTGCAGGACCCGACGCTGCACTACGTGTCGGCCGCCAACGAGGGCGACGCGGTCGCCATCGTGGCGGGCGCGACGCTCGGCGGCAAGCGCGGCATCGCGATGATGCAGAACTCCGGGCTCGGCAACGCGGTCAGCCCGCTGACCTCGCTGACCTGGACGTTCCAGCTGCCGCAGCTGCTGATCGTGACCTGGCGCGGCAAGCCCGGCGAGCACGACGAGCCGCAGCACGCGCTGATGGGGCCGATCACGCCGCAGATGCTCGACACCATGGAGATCCCGTGGGAGCTGTTCCCGACCGAGGCCGACCAGATCGCCCCGGCGCTGGACCGCGCGATCCGCCACATGGACGAGACCGGCCGCCCCTATGCGCTGGTGATGCAGAAAGGCAGCGTGGCCGCCTATCCGCTCAAGGACGCCGCGATGCCGGCGCCGCGCACGCACGCCGTGGCCGCCTCGGCCCGGCCGGCCGCGGCCGAGCTGCCGACGCGCCACGACGCGCTGGCCGCCGTGATCGCGCGCACCCCGCTCGACTCGAGCGTGGTGCTGGCCTCCACCGGCTTCTGCGGGCGTGAACTCTACGCGCTCGACGATCGCGCCAACCAGCTCTACATGGTCGGCTCGATGGGCTGCGTGACGCCGCTCGCGCTCGGCCTCGCGCTGGCGCGCCCGGACCTGACCGTGGTGGCCGTGGACGGCGACGGCGCCGCGCTGATGCGGATGGGCGCGTTCGCGACGCTCGGCGCCTACGGGCCGAACAACCTGGTCCACGTGCTGCTCGACAACGGCGCGCATGAATCGACGGGCGGCCAGTCCACCGTCTCGCCGTGCGTGTCGTTCGCCGGCGTGGCGGCGGCCTGCGGCTACGCGTCGGCGCGCGAAGGCGGCGATCTCGGCGTGCTCGACGCCGTGTTCGCCGAGCCCGCCGACGGCGTGCGCTTCGCCGGCGTCACGATCCGCACCGGCGTGCCCGACGGCCTGCCGCGCCCGACCGTCACGCCGGTCGAAGTGAAGACTCGTCTGATGCGCCACATCGGCGCGGGAGCCCAATGATGCTGCTGCTGAACCCCGGCCCGGTCACGCTCACCGAGCGCGTCCGCCAAAGCCTGCTGCAGACCGACCTCTGCCACCGCGAAAGCGAGTTCTTCGATCTCCAGGACGAAGCGCGCACGCGGCTGGTGGCCGCCTACGCGCTCGATCCGGCTGAATGGCAGGCGGTGCTGATGACGGGTTCGGGCACCGCCGCCGTCGAAAGCATGATCGCCGCGCTGGTCCCCGAGGACGGCAAGCTGCTCGTGATCGAGAACGGCGTGTACGGCGACCGCATCGCGCAGATCGCGAAGCAGTACCGGATCGCGCACGAGGTACTGAAGCACGAGTGGATGGAAGCGCCGGACCTGGCCCGCGTCGAGGCCGCGCTGGCCGCCGACCGTGCCATCACGCACGTCGCCGTGATCCATCACGAGACCACCACCGGGCGCCTGAACGCGCTCGGCCCGATCGCCGGGCTGTGCCGCAAGCACGGCGCGCGGCTGCTGGTGGACGGCGTCAGCAGCTTCGGCGCCGAGGCAATCGAGTTCGGCGACGACGTGCTCGACGCGGTGGCCGCCACCGCCAACAAGTGCCTGCACGGCGTGCCGGGCGCGGCGTTCGTGATCGTGCGCGGCGCAGCGCTGGCGCGTGCCGCGAGCCGCACCTATTACCTCGACCTGGCGCGGCTGGCAAAGCTGCAGGCGCAGCGCAACACGCCGTTCACGCCGTCGGTCCACGCCTACTACGCGCTCGTCGAGGCGCTGCGCGAGTTCGAGGACGAAGGCGGCTGGCAGGCGCGCCACGCACGCTACCGCGCGCTCGCCGACCAGGTGCGCGACGGGCTCGCCGCGCGCGGCATGTCGCTGGTGCTGCCCGACGGCGAATCGTCGGTGGTGCTGCGCGCCTACACGCTGCCGGCCGGCGTCGGCTACGAGACGCTGCACGACGGGCTGAAGGCGCGCGGCTTCGTGATCTACGCGGGCCAGGGCGGCCTGTCGGCCTCGCTGTTCCGCGTCTCGACGATGGGCGCGATCACGCCGGCCGACATCGACCGGCTGCTCGAGGGCTTCAGCGCGCTCACGCGCTGATCCCGGCGGCCGCGAACCGCCGCTCCCCCATCGAAAACGGCCAACGGGCAGGCAACGCCCGTTGGCCGTTTTTTCTTGCCGGCCGGCTCCGCTCGCGCCGGGCGCGGGCATCGACATCGGCTCCGCATCGATATCAACAAGCGGCCCGCGCTCGCGTTTGCCCGGGCTCGCGGCGCGCCGACGATCCTTTAGAATCGCGAAACGTATCGGCTGCTCCGCGCCCCGCCCTCCGGCGGCCGGCCCGCGCCGACGCGCCGCCGCGCGAGCGCTCCGTTCTCCCACTGCCCGTCATGACCGCTTCCCCGTCGCTCCGTCTGCCCGCCGCGCTGCGCGCGCTGTTCCGCCCGCTGCTCGACCCCTATCGCCGCTACCGGCACGCGAAGCTGATCCATGCCGCGCGCGTCGCGCTCAGCATGCTCGCGTCGATCGCGCTGTCGACGGGCCTCGACATCCCGCACGGCGAGTGGTCGTCGATCACGGTGCTGATCGTGATCGGCGGGCTCCAGCATCACGGCAACATCCGCAAGAAGGCCGCCGAACGCGCGCTCGGCACCACCATCGGCGCGCTGGCCGGGCTCGCGCTGATCGTGCTGCAGTCCACGCTGCACGTGTCGATCCTCACCTACCTCGTGATGAGCGTGCTGTGCGGGATCTGCGCCTACCATGCGATCGGCAAGGCCGGCTACATCGCGCTGCTCTCGGCGATCACGCTCCTGATCGTGGCCGGGCACGGCGACAACGAGATCGTCGACGGGCTCTGGCGCGCGGTCAACGTGATCGTCGGCATCGGCATCGCGCTGGCGTTCTCGTTCGCGCTGCCGCTCTACGCCACCTACTCGTGGCGCTACAAGCTCGCCGACGGGCTGCGGGCCTGCGCCGTGGTCCACGCGCGCATCGTCAGCGACAAGACCGTCAGCGACACCGCGCACCTGAAGGAGATGGCCGCGCTGAACGCGCTGCTGGTGCAGATGCGCTCGCTGATGCCGTGGGTGTCGAAGGAGACCGACATCACGATGGCGCAGCTCGACGCGATCCAGCGCTCGCTGCGGCTCGTGATCAGCTCGCTCGAAATGCTCGCCAGCGTGCAGCCGGCCGACGGCGACGTGGTGGGCCGGCGTTACGTGCAGACCGCGCTGCGCGGCCTCAACCGCCGCATCCACGGGCTGCTGATCGGGCCGAGCCGCGCGCTGAAGTTCGGCACGCTCGCGCGGCTGCAGCCGCTGCCGGCGGTGAGCGGGCCGCGTCCGGCCGAGGTGCCGGCGCAGCTGTCCGGCTACGTGTCGATCAACGAGAAGATCGAGCGCGAATGCGATCTGATGCGGCAGCGGCTGCAGGACGTGTCGCCGCAATGGAACATCTAGCAGGCCCCGCGGCCCGCGAGGAGACACCACACATGACCACCATGCAACCGGCCGAAGGCGGGGCCGCCTTCGCGCGGATCGACCGGCGCACCGCCGCGCTGGGCGACTGGCGCGGCGACACGCTGCGCCGGATACGCGCGCTGATCCGGGAAGCGGACCCCGGGATTGCCGAACAGTGGAAATGGATGGGCGCGCCGGTCTGGTCGCAAGACGGCATCGTCTGCACCGGCGAATCGTACAAGGCCGTCGTCAAGCTGACGTTCGCGCGCGGTGCCTCGCTGCCGGATCCGGCCGGCCTCTTCAACGCGAGCCTCGACGGCAAGGTGCGGCGCGCGATCGACATCCGCGAGGGCGAAACGGTCGATGCGCAGGCGTTCGTCGCGCTGATCCGCGCGGCGGTCGTGCTCAACGCCTCGAGCAAGGCCGCGACAGCGAGACGGGGAAAATCGGCGCAGTAGGCATCGCACGGGTCGATGAGCCGACGGGCCGATGTGCGTGGCCGCTGATGCAATTCGTCGGCAACGCGCCTCGCCCGGCATCCGCCGGCCGCACCCGCGCTCACTCATGCTCAATCATGCGAGAGGCGATTGCCCGCGTCGATCCGCACGCGGTCTCCGGGCCGCCAGTCGCCGGCATCCGGCAGGTCGAACGAGCGCAGTTCGCCGTCGTCGAGTTTCAGGTCGAGGCGATAGCGGGCCGGTGCGCCCATCTGCTGGCCGATCTGATTGCCGACCGCCGCGCCGCCGAGCGCGCCGATCACGGTGGCCGCGCTGCGTCCGCGACCATGCCCGACCTGATTGCCGAGCACGCCGCCCACCAGCGCGCCGACCACCGTTCCCGTCACGCCGGACGGGCTCGTCGGGCCGCCGATCGGACGCACGCCGAGGACCATCCCGAACTGGGTCGCATAGGGCGCGGGCTGCGGCTGCGCGGCACCGCCCGGCTGGCCGTAGCCGGGCGGCGGATACGGGCTGTCGCCGTCATCGGACGGGTTGAGATAGATGGGCCGGCTTTGCGAGCCGGGTTGGTCTTGATAGCCCGGCGGGTTTTGATAGCCCGGTTGACCTTGGTAGCCCGGCTGGCCTTGATAACCCGGTTGACCTTGGTAGCCCGGCTGGCCTTGATAACCCGATTGACCTTGATAGCCCGGCTGGCCTTGATAACCCGGTTGGCCTTGATAGCCCGGTTGGCCTTGATAGCCCGGTTGACCTTGATAGCCCGGCTGGCCTTGATAACCCGGTTGGCCTTGGTAGCCCGGTTGGCCCTGTTCATCCGGCTGACTCTGGTAGCCCGGCTGACCTTGATAGCCCCGTTGACCTTGGTAATTCGGCTGCCCGCTCTGCTCGGGCGGCGCATCCTCATCGTCCTCGGACTCCTGCGGCCCGTAACCGGGCTGGCTGTCGCCCGGCTGCGCTCCGCCGCCATAAGCGGGCGCCGCGTTCGCCGGCGGGCTCGACGCCGGCGGATAGGCCGGCTGCGCGCCCGGTTGCCCATACAACGGCGGCACGCCATATCCCGTCTGTCCGTCCGTCGCGCCATACGGGCCGGCGGCGACACAGGCCGTCATCGGCAGCGCGACGCCGGCGACGAACGGAACGAACCAGACGGCAGCTCGGCCAAGCGCCGGGCGAAACAGGGAACGGGCAGGCATCGTCGTGACGAGGATCAAAAGGATGGGCGCGGAAACAGGAAAAAAACGGAAAAACCGGGAGCGAAGACTGGAAAAACGACGCGAAAAATAAACGGAAAGCCGGCAAAAAAAACGGTACGAGAGCCGCACGGAAACGCCACGAGTATAGGGAACGCGCACCCGCGCTCGCGCATGGATTCGGGTAACCGTCTGTAAAGTCTGTTGCGGCAGGCCCGGCGCCGCCCCGCGCGCTTCGGCATAATGTGGGGACGCCCGGCGCGCGCCCGGCCCGCCGCCGCGGCATCCCGCAACGATCCCGGCACGCCACGCCGGGCAGCGCACCGGAACGGCATGGCGGCTGCATCGCGCCATCGCATCTGGCCCCTCCCTCCGGAGTTCGCAGCATGTATCCACCCGTCGAACCCTACGCCCACGGCCATCTCGATACCGGTGACGGCCACCGCCTCTATTGGGAACGCTGCGGCACGCCCGGCGCGAAGCCGGCGGTGTTCCTGCACGGCGGCCCGGGTGCGGGCTGCGGGCCGAGCCATCGGCGGCTGTTCGACCCGGCGCGCTACGATGTCCTGTTGTTCGACCAGCGCGGCTGCGGTAGATCAACTCCGCACGCCAGCCTGCGGAACAACACCACCTGGCATCTGGTCGACGATATCGAGCGCTTGCGCGAAATGGTCGGTGTCGATCGCTGGCTCGTGTTCGGCGGCTCGTGGGGCAGCACGCTTGCCCTCGCCTATGCCGAAACGCATCCGCAGCGCGTCAGCGAGCTGGTCTTGCGCGGGATCTTCACGCTGCGCCACGCCGAGCTGCTCTGGTATTACCAGGAAGGCGCCTCGTGGCTGTTCCCGGATCTGTGGGAGTCGTTCCTCGCGCCGATCCCGGAAGCCGAGCGCGGCGACCTGATCACCGCCTATCGCCGCCGCCTGACGGGCGACGACGAGGCGGCAAAGCTCGAGGCCGCGCTCGCCTGGAGCCTCTGGGAAGGCCGCACCATCACGCTGCTGCCGAGCCCGGAGCTGGCCGAGCAGTTCGGCGAGGCCCACTACGCGCTGGCGTTCGCGCGGATCGAAAACCACTATTTCGTCAATCGTGGTTTCATCGAGGAAGGCCAGCTGCTGCGCGATGCGCATCGGCTCGCGTCGATCCCCGGCGTGATCGTGCAGGGCCGCTACGACGTCGCGACGCCGGCCAGGAGCGCCTGGGATCTCGCCAGGGCCTGGCCGGACGCGAGCTTCGAGATCATCGCCGATGCCGGCCATGCGTTCGACGAACCCGGCATCCTGCGCGCGCTGCTGGCGGCCACGGACCGCTTTGCGGCAACTTGAGCGAGCCACGCGGTCCGCTCAGGCCGCGGCCCCGAAAAGCGCCACGGCAAGTACGTCGGCCCCGGTTTCACGCCGGATGGCCGGCGATTTTTCAACAACAGTCAGGCAACAAAGAGGTTCGAGTCGTGGTGGTCGGTGAACGTTTCAATAGCATCACGCATCTGGTCGGCGCGCTGATGTCGGTGGCGGGGCTCGCGACGCTCGTCACGATGGGCGCGCTCGCGGGCGATGCCTACAAGGTGGTCAGCGCCGCCATCTACGGCGCCGCGCTGCTGGTGCTCTACGCGGTCTCCACGCTCTATCACAGCGTGCATCGGCCGCGCCTGAAGGCGATCCTGCAGAAGTGCGACCACTCGGCGATCTATCTGCTGATCGCCGGCAGCTACACGCCGTTTACGCTGATCACGCTGCGCGGCCCGTGGGGCTGGTCGCTGTTCGGCGTGATCTGGGGGCTGGCCGTGTTCGGCATCGTCCAGGAGCTGACGCTCGGGCGCCGCACGCGGATCGTCTCGATGGTGCTCTACGTGCTGATGGGCTGGCTCGCGCTCGTCGCGGCCCAGCCGCTGCTCGCGGCGCTGCCGCTGGGCGGCACGGTGTGGGTCGTGGCGGGCGGCATCATCTACAGCGCCGGCATCTACTTCTTCATCAACGATGAACGGATTCGCCACGGGCACGGCATCTGGCATCTGTTCGTACTCGGCGGCAGCCTCTGCCAGTTCGTCGGCATCGCCTGCTACGTCATCTGAATCGCGGCCGGACGCGCCGCCACGTCGGCGCATCCGGCACGTTCATCCCGTCATCTTCACGCGCAACAGCGAACCGCACCACGCGCAGGTCGATTCGATATGCGCGATCGCTTCCTCGCGGGCCCGCGCCGCGTCGCGCGCGAGCAGCGCGCGCACCAGCGGCGCGTGATCCATCGACGCCGAGCCCACCGCGTGCCGGACGATCGGCAGCGACGCGTAGACCGCGTTGAACGCCTGCTGGATCGCCTCCTCCTGCTCGACCAGATGCCGCGAGCCGGTGGCCTCGGCGATCCGCACGTGAAAGCGCGCGTCGGCGGCGCGACGCGCGTCGATGTCGGGGAACTCGTCGACGAACATCCGCGCGGCGGCCTCGATCCCGGCCAGCTGCGCATCGGTGGCGCGCAGCGCGGCCAGGAAACACGCCTCGCCGGTGATCGCGCGGCGCCAGTCGGTCAGGCTGCGCAGCGCCGCCGCGTCGATGCTGGCCTCGGGCGCCATGTTGCGCAGCCGCTCATGCACGTCGGCAGCAACGAACGTGCCGCCAAAACGGCCGCGCGCGGTATCGACGAGCCCCAGGTCGCGCAGCACGATGAGTGCGTTGCGCAGCGGCAGGCGCGCCGCGCCGAAGGTTCTTGCCAGCTGCGCCTCGTCCGGAAGCCGGTCGCCGGCTTTCAGGTCACCCGCGCTCAGCGCATCGAGGATGCGTTCGACGATCACTTCGGGAGGCGCGTGGCGTTCGGTCGGCTGGCCGAATGCCGCCTGAGGTCGATCGGGCATGGGTCGGATCGGATGTCCATGGTTCAGGAGAAGCGGCAAGTATGGCACGCCCGAAACATCGGAGTACGCAGCCGGCAGGGGCCGGCGCGCCGCTCCCGCCCTGCCGCTACGACGCCCGGCGCAGGTCGGCCAGCATCTGCTCGGCCAGGAAATCGCAGGGCGGCCGCGCGGACTTGGCGCTGCGCGCCAGCACCACCTCGTGTTCGCCGAGCGACGGCAGGCCCTCGGCCTCGCCCACGTGCATCAGGTGCGCCGGCACGCTGCAGCGCGCGAGCGGCGCGAGCGCGAGGCCGGCTTCGACCATCGTGATCAGGCCGAGCAGGCTCGGGCTTTCGTAGGACATCCGGTACTTGATGCCGGCCTGGTTGAGCGCGCCGATCGCACGCACGCGCGCGGCGCTGCCATGCTCGAACACGGCGATCGGCAGCGGCCGCTCGTTCCAGATCGGCTGGCCGCCGCGCAGCGCCGCCCATACCACCGGCTCGTGGCGGATGAACTCCGCCGACACGCCGCGCGTGCGCGTCATGCAGGCCAAATCGACGGTGTTGTCCTTGATCAGCGGCACCAGCGCGCTGCTCGGCAGGCCGATCACGCGGATCTCGACGCGCGGATGCGCGATCGCGAACTTGCGCAGCACCGAGGGCAGCAGCGACGACGCGTAATCGTCGGGCACGCCGATCGTCACGCGGCCGCGCACTTCCGGGCGCACCACCGAGGCCCAGGCTTCCTCGCGCATCGCCAGCAGGCGCCGCCCGTAGTCGACGATCATGCGGCCCTCGTGCGTGATCGCGAGGTTGCGCGTGCTGCGCGCGAACAGCGGCTTGCCGAGTGCATCCTCGAGCCCCTTCACCTGCATGCTGACCGCCGAGGACGAGCGGTGCACCGCCTCGGCCGCGCGCGCGAACGAACCCGTGTCGGCAATCGCCACCACCATTTCCAGCACGTCGAGATCGAGTTTTTTCATGTTCTTCAGAAAATCTGAGCAATCTTTTCAGTTTAATCCGTTTTACTGGTGAGCCGGCACGCCCGATACTCGGTTTCATCGCGGTCGATGACGGCCTGGACGGGAACGGTGAACGCAATGGGAACGATGCTCGAATTCGTGGCGGTGGGCGGCATGCTCGCGGTCACGCCGGGGCCGAACATGGTCTACGTGATGTCGCGATCGGTATCGCAGGGGCGCAAGGCCGGCCTGACCTCGCTGGCCGGCGTGATGCTCGGCTACCTGATCTACATGTTCGGCGCGGCGTTCGGGATCACCGCGCTGTTCCTGACGATTCCGGGCGCGGGGCGGCTGCTGGCGGCGGTGGGCGCGCTGTATCTGTTCTATCTCGCGTGGCAGGCGGCGCGGCCGGGCGGGCGTTCGCCGTTCGAGCCCGGCGCGCGGCGCGCCGAGCAGCCGGGGCGGCTGTTCGCGATGGGCACCGCCACCAGCCTGCTGAATCCGAAGCTCGCGATGCTGTTCCTGTCGCTGCTGCCGCAGTTCATCGACTATCAGGCGGGCAACGTGTTCCGGCAGTCGATGCTGCTGGGCACCTCGCTGATCGGCGCGTTCGCGGCCGTCAACGCGGCCGTCGCGGTCTCGTCGGCGTCGCTGGCCGGCTTCCTGGCCACGCGGCCGCGCTGGCTGCTCGCGCAGCGTCGCGTGATGGGCGGCATGCTGTTCGTGCTGGCCGTGAAGATGGCGCTCGATGCGTGGCGGTGGGGGCACTGAGCGGCGCGCGGGGCGATTCGGGTGACGTTCTCGGACGGCTGATCATCAGTTGTCCGGAATGTTTTATCGATCGGCCACCCGCCGCTTGCAAAGGCAGCCCCCTTCCCGCCTCGGCGGGCCGATCGGCGCGCGCCTGAACAGGCCGGCGCGCCGGCCGGCCCTGTCCGTCACGGCGCCGAGCCGATCCCGCCGCCCGGCAGCAGGTCGTCGCCGGCATCGGGCTCGCGCCGCTCGAAACGATCCTCCACCGAGCGCACGCCGTTCACGTCGGCGACGCCGTCGAGCACGAGGCGGCGCTCGTCGTCGGCGATGCGGCCGCCCAGCCAGGCGCGGCCGTGCTCGACGCCCACCTCGATATCGCGCGGATGGCTGGCCATCAGCGCGAGCGCGGCGCGAATCCGCTCGACGATCCGTGCGTCGTCGAGCGCGTCCGCATCGTGGTCGCCATGGCCGCCGTGGCCTGCTTCACGGCCCGCGTCGCGCCATTCGGCCCGCAGGTCGGCGGCCACGCCGCGCGCCTGCTCGGCCACGCGTCTGGCCCCGGCGCTCGCGTATTCGCTCACGCCGTGGCGCGCCTCCACCGCCTTGTCGCGCACGTAGGCGCGGCGCCGACGGCCCGCCTGCGGGTCGAGGAAGTACATCGCGGCCGCGCCGCAGGCGGCCGCCGCCGCGATATTCAGCAAGGGTTTCATGAGGTTGATCGGCTCCATGTCGGTCAGCACCGTAAGCGGCGGTCCGGACCACCCGGACCATTCCCGTCGACAGCATCGAACGTGCCTCGCACGCGGGCGGCGCCCATCACCACACATGGCGGCGGGGCTTGCATCACAAATGACAGTCGCTTGAAAAAACTACCGCTCCGGACGAGCCGGATCGACGGCAGCCCGGCGCGCCAAGGCATGCCACCGTGGCGGCACGGTGCTTGCTGATTCCCTTCATCCCCGGCATGAACGATGCCGCCCCATCGATGAAGGAGGTTTCCATGAGTGGCAAGCTGAATGACTGCAGGATCGCGATTCTGGCCGTAGACGGTTTCGAGCAGGTCGAGCTGACGGAGCCGCAGCGCGCGCTGAAGGCCGAAGGCGCGACGGTCGAGGTGATCTCGCAAAAGCCCGGCGAGATCCAGGGATTCAAGCACGTGGACAAGGGCGATTGCACCAAGGTCGACCTGACGTTCGAGCAGGCGAAGGCCGGCGACTACGACGCCGTCGTGCTGCCGGGCGGCGTGGTGAACGGCGACGCGATCCGGATGATCCCGGCCGCGCGCGAGTTCGTCACCGCCGCGCACCAGGCCGACAAGCCGATCGCCGTGATCTGCCACGGCGGCTGGCTGCCGGTGTCGGCCGGCATCGTCGAGGGCCGCCGCATGACGAGCTGGCCGAGCCTGCAGGACGACATCCGCAACGCGGGCGGCCAGTGGGTGGACGAGCGCGTGGTGAAGGACGGCAACCTGATCACGAGCCGCAAGCCCGACGATCTCGATGCGTTCGTCTCGACGCTGATCGACAGCCTCGCCGCACGGCCCAAGGCCGGCAAGAGCGGCAGCGCGGGGAAGCCGGCCTGATGGCGACGCGGCGGCGCAAAGCGGCCGGGCCGCGGGCGCCCCGCGTGGCGCCGACGCCGGTGGCAGCGGCGGGCGCCGCGCTGCGGCACGTCGACGACCGGCGCCCCGGCTACACGCGGCGCCGCACGCGTGCCGGCTTCGCCTACTACGACCGCGACGGCGCGCGGATTCGCGACGCCGGCGAAATCGCGCGCATCAACGCGCTCGCGATCCCGCCCGCCTACACCGACGTCTGGATCTGCCCCGACGCGCGCGGCCACCTGCAGGCGACCGGACGCGACGCGCGCGGCCGCAAGCAGTATCGCTATCACCCGTTATGGCGCGAAATCCGCGACGCCAACAAGTACGCGAGGATGGCCGCGTTCGGCCGCGCGCTGTCGAAAATACGCGCGCGCGTCACGCGCGATCTCGCCAAGCCGGGCATGTCACGCGACAAGGTCGCGGCCACCGTGGTGCGCCTGCTCGACACCACGCTGGTGCGGATCGGCAGCCCCGAATACGCGCGTGACAACGACTCCTACGGGCTCACCACGCTGCGCAAGCGCCACCTGAAGGTACGCGCCGCCAGCGTGCGGCTCTGCTTCACCGGCAAGAGCGGCATCGCGCACGACGTGAGCATCGAAGATCCGCGCGTGAAGCGCATCCTGCTGCGCTGCGCCGAGCTGCCCGGCCACGACCTGTTCCAGTATGTCGACGACGACGGCACGCGCCACGCGGTCGGTTCGGCCGACATCAACGATTACCTGCGCGAGGCCAGCGGCGCCGATTTCACCGCCAAGGACTACCGGACCTGGGCCGGCAGCGTGCTCGCGCTGACGGCGCTGCGGCGCATGGAGTGGCGCGACGCCACCAGCGCGCGCAAGCAGATCGTCGAGACGGTGCGCGCGGTCGCGACGCTGCTGCGCAACACGCCGGCGGTCTGCCGGCGCTGCTATATCCATCCGGTGGTGCTCGACAGCTTCGAGGCCGGCGAACTGTGCCTGCTCGGCCCCTGCCCGGTGCCGCGCGGCCTGCGCAGCGACGAGGCGCGGTTCGCGGCGCTGCTGCTGCTCACGGCGCGGCGCGCGAAGGCCGGTGCCACGGCGCGCCGGCCGCCGCGTGGCGCACCGGCCACCGTCCGCCCCTCGCGCGCCGTCGCGGCCGCCCTGCACGGCTGAACGCGGCCGGCGAGCCCGTCGGTACGCGGTATGACGACGGGCGCGCGCCGGTTCCCGACCGATACGGAACGGCACACGCGAGTCCGCCCCCAGTTCCCGGTTGGCAGGCGCGCGGTTTTTTCCTATCATGTCGCATGCATCAAGAGTCGGAGGTCTGTTTTCCGACGCCAACCTGCCTACCCGGGCAAGGTGGAAGCCATCAGGCGATGCGGCCGATAGTCGGCAACGAAACGGGACGGCATGGCTGGCACCGGTTCGAACACCCCTCACCCCGGAGCCCTCATGCACCACCCCAAGCCTTGCCCGCAACCCGTCGCGGAGCTCATCGCGGATTCCTCGTTCTATCTGCCGGGTTTCAGGCTGACCCACATCCTCCATCTCGTCTCCGTTGCCGACCGGCAGGTCGCCGCGCGCGTGCAGGGCCATCTGCGGGAGCAGGACGCGCGGGTCGGCGACATCGTCGTGGTGCGCTGCCGGCAGGTGGACGCCCACCGGATCGTGCTCGAGGGCATCGGCGAACGGCGCGCCCGGGCGCTGCGCGAACAGCTGCTGGGGCTCGACGGCGTGCTGCGGATTCGTCTCGAGCATCATTTCGTGCGCGCCGCCGCCGCCGACGAACTGCCCGCGCCGGCCACGCGCTCGCGCTGCACAACCGAGTGACCGAATAAGCGGCCGGCGGAACTCAAGGATTCAGAGAACGGTTCGGCGCGGCGGGACTGCGCCCGGGCTCCGAAGGGGAATGGATACAGAGCGCGGCACGGCGCGCGGGTCGCCCCGGCACGCCGCGCGCCGCCTCAGGACACCGTGCTGACGATGCCGACGAGCGGCGCCTCGGGTCCGATCACGCATTCGCCGGCCACGCGCCGCGCGGTGCCGAACATCGCGGCGGACACGAACAGCCGCGCGTTGTTGCAGCCGGGGCCGCCCTGGTCGATCACGACGTCGCCGGTCTCGCCCGACAGCCCCGCGTGGCGCACCACGGTGGGCGCCACGCTGCCGGTGGCCATGTCTTCCTGCGTGCCGACCCGGATCGCGAAATGGCGCGCGGCCAGGCGCGGCTGCTCCCGGTCCTTCACGGCGAACGCGTAGATGCCGGTCGTCCCGAGCCGCTCGCACAGCGCGTCGCGACGCGCCGGATCGAGGTCGATCTCGCCCAGCAGCAGCGCATCGGGCAATTCGAGCAGCAGCTTCTCGCGCGGCGCGCCCACCGTGCGCGAGAGCTTCGCACCGCCCGCGCGCAGGGCATCGGTGTGGGTCAGGCCGAGCGCGCGCAGCGCGTCGTCGAGCAGCCAGAGATCGACCGACTCCGAGCTGCCTTCATCCTGCAGATAGAACCAGCGGCCCGCCCCGTCACGCTTGACGGAGACCGCCGCGCCGCTGACCTCGAACGCGTGGCTGGCCCGCTCGCCGTCGAACGCGTCGAGCCAGGCGGCCGACGCCAGCACGCCGTGGCCGCAGAACGCGATCTCGCCGCCCGGCGTGAAGAAGCGCAGGCCGAGGCCCGGCACGCCCGGATCGCGTCGCAGCCACGCGACCTCGCTTTGCAGCTGCGCCGACAGTGCGATGCAGGCGTCGATATCGACGCGCTCGTGTGCCTGCGTGGCGAACACGAACGCGGCGTTGCCACGCTCGCCGTTCGCCGTGAATGCCTGGACTCCCGCCCCTTGCCTGATCATGCGCCTATGACTCCTATGCCTGTGATGCTGCCCGGCCAGCAGCGACGATGCGGCCGGGAACGCGCGCGTGCCATGGCGCGGCGCGCCGTGATACGTCCGGATTGGCCGCGCGGGCACGAGCCGGCCCGCGTGGCGACGGAGCCGGTCGAAGCGGTCTGCCAGCGAGGCGGCGCGGCGGGCTTTCATCAGTCGGATACCGCGCCAGTCGCGCCTTCGAGACCGACCGTCCGCTCCGGCAGGCGCCAGTATCGCACCACGCGGGAAGCTCGGCAAAACACGCCATCGGGTGCTGTCGCGGCGGATTGACGACGGGGAGACCGGACGTTTCATTGCCGGATGCATGACGGCGCCGGTGAACGGCGAATCGGGGCGGCGCCGCGAGTGCGGCGTGATGTGTCGGGCATTCGTCAGGTCGGCGCGGGCATGCGGGCGGCCATGCGCGCTACGCGAAAGGAAACGCGCCGGATCTCAGCCGGCCGCCGGCGATTCGTCGAGCGGCTCGACCGTGACGCCCACCTCGAGCACCTGATCGGCGCCGCCGCCGCGAATCACGCCGCGCAGCGGCGTGACGTCGGCGTAATCGCGGCCGACCGACAGCATCACGTAGTCGTTGCCGGGCGCGCGATCGTTGGTCGGATCGAGCTGCAGCCAGCCGCCGTCCTCGGGCCATGCCGGGTCGTACGCCTCGACCCAGGCATGCGAGGCGTCGGCACCGATCAGGCGCGGCTGGCCAGGCGGCGGCTGCGTCAGCAGATAGCCGCTGACGTAGCGCGCGGCGAGCCCGAGCGAGCGCATCGCGCCGATCATCACGTGCGCGAAGTCCTGGCAGACGCCGCGGCGCAGCGCGAGCGCGTCGAGCGCCGTGGTGTTGACGTCGGTGCTGTTCGGCGTATAGGCGAACTCGGCGTGGATGCGGCGCATCAGGTCCCAGGCGGCCTGCACGAGCGGCCGACCCGGCGTGAAGCTGCGCGCCGCGTAGGCGGCCAGGTCGGCGTGGCAGGCCACGTGGGTGGACGGAAACACGAATTCGCTCGCGGCGTCGTAGGCTTGGCCCGCGCGGAACGTCAGCGTCTCGCGCACGGTCTCCCAGGCGCTCGCGGTGCCCGGCGCCGGCCTCGCGATCGCGGGCGGCGGCTCGCCGCGCTTGCCGGCCGTCAGCGTCGGCGGGCTCACGCGCACCAGGCTGCGGCTGCGCACGAACAGTTCCTCGTGCGGCTGGTTCAGCGCGAACGAGGTGCGCTGGTTGCCGAACGCGTCGATCCCGGCGCCCATGTCCTCCGGACGCGGCTCGATCTCGATCGCGAACTCGAGCAGCTGCTGGCGCGGCAGGTCGAGCGGCCGGAGCCGTGCCTGATGCTGGGCCGACTCGACGCGCGCCGCGTAGCGGTAATGCGTGTCGTGCGTGACGCGCAGCGTGCGCGGCGCCACCGCCGAGGCGGCCGGCTGCGCGCTCGCGACGGCCGTGGCCGTGGCCGCGGCGGCCGTCGTGCCGGCAGCCGCCCCCGCTACCGGCGCCGCGGCCGTGCTCGAGGTCCCCGAAGCGCCCGAGGCCCGCGCCGCGCCACCGGCCGGCGCCGCGTCACGCGACGCGCCGGCCGCCGACACCGCCGTCGCCTCGGCCGTCACGGCCCGCGCCGGGCCGGCCGCCGCGGCATCCTCGGGCCGGCGCGCGCCGGCCTGCGCCGCGCCCGCCTCGCCACCCGGCCAATTTCCGCCGTCCAGCCCCTCGCGCTGCGCGTGCCGGACCGCGTCCGCGCCGTTCGCGTTCATCCCCATAACGACCTGCCTGCTTCCCGCACATGACTGAAGTAGCGTTCGCCGATCCGGTTCGACAGATCCCAGGCAGCCCGGCCGAGCGTCTGCAGATGCTCGAGCAGCACTGCGTGGCGGCCGTCCGCGTCGGTTTCGCACAGCGCGTGCAGCGACCAGTCGCCGGGCACCGGCAGCGTCTCCGACAGATCCGACAGCGCATAGCCCTCGCCATGCTCGACCTTGGTCAGTCGGCCCTGCATCTTCTGCACGACCCAGGCGAGCGAGCGCGGGTTGTCGCCGTCGAGCACCACCAGCGAGATCAGCGGCGCGACGTCGAAGCAGCGCTGGAACTGCGAGCGAAACGTGATGGTGCTGTCGAACAGCTCCAGCACCAGTTCGAAGCCGTCCTGCTTGGTCACCGCGCCGTCCTCGAACGCGAAGCGCAGCACGCCCGACAGGAAATCGATCCGGTCGATCTGGCGGCCGATCGACAGCAGGCGCCAGCCGTCGTCGCGCGTCATGTTGTCGGTCTGCGCGCCGGTGATCGCCGAGAGCAGCAGGTTCAGGCGGTCGAGCATCTGCAGCGCGGCGTTGCCGAGCTGCTCCTCGGGCTCGTCCTCGGCGCCGGCGCTTTCGTCGAACCATTGCGTCGCGTCGTCGATCAGCCGCCACTGGTCGCGCGAGAGCCGCTCGCGGATCGCGGCGGCGGCCCCGCGCATGCCGAACACGCAGGCGGCGATGCCCGAGCCGGGGTCGGCGCGCCGCGACAGCGCGCGCGCCAGCGTCTGCTGGAACTCGCGCGGCGAGGTGGCGGCCGAGCGCGTGCCGGACGGGATCAGGCCGTTCTCGCGGCACAGCGCGTCGAGCAGTTCGAGGTGCGCGGGGCTGTCGAGATCGTCCTCGCCGCGCAGCCGCTCGAACGCGGCGCGCGCGAGGCGCGTGAGGTTCGCCGCGCGCTCGGTGTAGCGGCCGAGCCAGAACAGGTTCTCGGCGGCGCGGCTCGAAATGGTGCGCGGCCGCGCGATCAGGTCGTCGGGGCCGAGATGGGTCTGCAGCAGCGTGGTCGGATCGATCGCGCCCTCGGTCATCACCCAGGTGTCGACGCTGCTGCCGCCGCGCGGCATCGGCGCGTTGAACAGCTCGTCGCGCGTGCCCACGCGCGACAGCCCGCCCGGCAGCACGCGCCACGAGCCCGCCCCGTCGGCCAGCGCGAACACGCGCAGCAGCAGCGGCTTCGGCACGATCCGCGCGCCGCCCTCGTAGGCATGCGCGCCGCTCGCGCTGGGCCAGGTCGGCGCCTGCGACGGCGGCAGGTCCGACTGGATCACGTAATGCGCCGGATGCGCGGCGATCCGCGCGCGCCAGTCGGCGAGCTGCTGCGAGGTGAGCCGCGCGCCGATCACCGGATCGAAGCGCCCGCCCGCCTGCGCGCCGGGCGGATAGGCCGGCTTGATGATGGCGCGCGAGAGCTGCGGCAGCGCGTCGGCGCAGGCGGCCGCCTCGCCGCACCACCAGGTCGGCAGCGCGGGCAGCGCGAGCGTCTCGCCGAGGATGCGCTCGGCGAGCTTCGGCATGAAGCCGAGCACGCCCGGCGATTCGAGGAACGCCGAACCCGGCGCGTTGGCGATCAGCACGTTGCCGGCGCGCACCGCCTGCAGCAGGCCCGGCACGCCGAGCATCGAATCGGGGCGCAGTTCGAGCGGATCGAGCCACTCGTCGTCGACGCGGCGCAGGATGCCGTGTACCGGCTCCAGCCCGCTCAGCGTCTTCAGGTAGACATGGTTGTCGCGCGCGGTCAGGTCGCCGCCCTCCACCAGCGTGAGGCCGAGATAGCGCGCCAGATAGGCATGCTCGAAGTAGGTCGGCGCGTGGCGGCCCGGCGTCAGCAGCACGATCCGCGAATTTTTCCCGGCCGGGCTCAGGTCCTGCATGCTGTGCAGCAGCGCGCGATAGCTGGCCGCGAGCCGCTGCACGCGCAGCCCGCGGAACGCGCGCGGGAACAGCCGCGAGACGATCAGCCGGTTCTCCAGCAGATAGCCGAGCCCGGTCGGCCCCTGCGTGTGCTGCGCGACGAGCCGCCATTGGCCGTCGGGCATCCGCATCAGGTCGAAGGCGGCCAGATGCAGCCAGGTGCCGCCCGGAATCGCCGCGCCGCGCATCGGCCGCAGATAGCCGGGGTGGCCCGTGACGAGCGCGGGCGGCAGCAGCCCTTCCTTCAGGATGGTCTGTTCGCCGTAGATGTCGGCGAGGATCGCGTTGGCGAGCCGCACGCGCTGCAGCACGCCGCGCTCGATGACGGCCCAGTCGGCCGGCGCGACGATCATCGGCAGCAGGTCGAGCGACCAGGGCCGCGCGGCGCCGCCGGCCGCGTGCTGGTCGTGCAGCTGGTAGGCCAGCCCGTTCTCGCGCATGCGCCGTTCGAGCGCCTCGGCGCGGCGGTCGAGGTCGGCGAAGCCGACGCTGCCGAGCTGCATGAAGAATTCGCGCCAGACGGGCGCGAGCGCGGCCGTCTGCAACGCGGCGGCGCCGCCGCGCAGCTCGTCGTAGCGGCCCGTCACCGCCGGGGCGGCGAGCGCCGCGCCGAGCTCGGCGGCGTCCTGTGTCGATCCCGTGTCGAACAGCGTATGCATGGCGTCGTCGGCGGCCAGGTCGTCGGTAATTTGGAGAAGCACGATGTCGTTTCGTCAGTCCAGGGCGGCACGCCGGCGCGACCGCGGCCCCCGAGGCCGCGACGCGCGCCGCCCGTCGAGCCCGCATCCTATCATTCCCGCCGTGACGTTCCCGACGCATCGCAGCATGCCGGCCTCCGCGCCCGCGCGCCTGCCCGCGCCGCCCCTCATTCGCGCCGCAAGTCGAGCGTGAACGGGAACTCGCGGCTCGGCGCGGCCGGCGCGACGTCCATGCGCCCGGGCGTGTGGCCGATCGAGACGAAGCGCGCGAGCCGCCGGCTTTCCGCCTCGTAGGCGTTGACCGGGAACGTCGCGTAGTTGCGCCCGCCCGGATGCGCGACGTGATAGCGGCAGCCGCCGAGCGAACGCCGCATCCAGGTGTCGACGATGTCGAACGTGAGCGGCGCGTGGACGCCGATCGTCGGATGCAGTGCCGAGGGCGGCGCCCAGGCCTTGTAGCGCACTCCGGCCACGTACTCGCCGGCCGCGCCGGTGGGCTGCAGCGGCAGCGCGCGGCCGTTCACGGTCACCACGTGGCGGTTGTCGTTGAGCCCGCTCACGCGCACCTCGAGCCGCTCCAGCGAGGAATCGACGTAGCGCACCGTGCCGCCCGTCGCGCCCTCCTCGCCCATCACGTGCCACGGCTCCAGCGCGCCGCGCAGGTTCAGCTCGATGCCGCGCACCGCCACCTGCCCGAACAGCGGGAAGCGGAACTCGAAATGCGGCGCGAACCAGGCCGCGTCGAAGCCGAAGCCGGCCTCGCGCATCTCGGTCATGACGTCGTCGAAATCCATCTTCACGAACGCGGGCAGCATGAAGCGGTCGTGCAGCGCGGTGCCCCAGCGCGTGAGCGGCGTGGTGTACGGCGCGTCCCAGAAGCGCGCCACCAGCGCGCGCAGCAGCAGCTGCTGCACGAGGCTCATGCGTGCGTGCGGCGGCATCTCGAACGCGCGCAGCTCCAGCAGCCCGAGCCGACCCGTGGACGAATCGGGCGAATAGAGCTTGTCGATGCAGAACTCGCTGCGGTGCGTGTTGCCGGTCACGTCCACCAGCAGGTTGCGCAGCACGCGGTCGACCAGCCAGGGCGGCATGTCCTGGCCGTACAGCAGCTTGTTGCGCGCGATCTCGCCGAACGCGATGTCGAGCTCGTAGAGCTGGTCGTTGCGCGCCTCGTCCACGCGCGGCGCCTGGCTGGTCGGCCCGATGAACAGGCCCGAGAACAGATACGAGAGCGACGGATGGTTGTGCCAGTAGCCGATCAGGCTCGCGAGCAGGTCCGGGCGGCGCAGGAACGGGCTGTCGGCCGGCGTCGCGCCGCCCAGCACGAAGTGATTGCCGCCGCCGGTGCCCACGTGGCGGCCGTCGATCATGAACTTCTCCGACGACAGCCGGGTACGCCAGGCCGCGTCGTAGAGGAATTCGGTCTGCTGCACCAGTTGCGGGAAATCGTGCGCGGGATGGATGTTCACCTCGATCACGCCGGGGTCGGGCGTGACCTGCAGCACCAAGAGGCGCGGATCGCGCGGCGGCGGGTAGCC
This sequence comes from Burkholderia perseverans, assembly GCF_022870505.1. Taxonomy (NCBI): domain Bacteria; kingdom Pseudomonadati; phylum Pseudomonadota; class Betaproteobacteria; order Burkholderiales; family Burkholderiaceae; genus Burkholderia; species Burkholderia perseverans. The sequence continues at coordinate 1,370,713 of NZ_CP045093.1, read as the reverse complement.
TTCGAGCACCAGCTTCACCTCGAGCGCGCGCGCGGTCAGCTCGATCGCGCCGAGCAGGTCCAGATAATCCTCGAGCGCGGCCAGCGGCGGCATGAACAGGTAGAGCACGCCGTCGCGCACCTGCGCGCACATCGCGGTGCGCGTGATCCAGGACGCCGATTCGAAGCGCCCGGGCTCGCGCGAGCCGGCGGCGTCGCGCGCGGGCGCCGCGTCGAACGCACGCGGCGCGCCGTGGCCGACGGCGCCGCTGTCGAAGCCACCGTCGGGAGCGCCGAATGCGCGCCCCTGCCCGTCGAGCCGCGACTGCAGCGTGGTGCGCGGCGTGCCCGCCAGCCACGGATCGGGCTGCCCGGTCAGGTAGCGCGGCGCGTCGGCGGCGGCCAGATAGCGCGCACGCAGCGCCTCGGCGCCCGGCAGCGGCTCGCGCGGCGCGAACGGATCGCGATCGACCAGATACGGATAGTCGGTCCCGCTGACCCACGGCAGCGAGTCGAGCGGCAGCCGGTAGCCCATCGGCGAATCGCCGGGAATCAGGTACATGCGCTCGTCGCGGAAGAACCACGGGCCGGTCTCCCAGCGCGGGCCGGCCAACGACGGCGACGGCGGCAGCGCCTTGAGCGGCAGCACGTAGCCGATCACGGTGTCGAGCTTCTGGTCGAACACCTTGCGCAGGCGCGCGCGTTCGAGTTCGTCGTCGAGGCGCGAATCGAACGGATCGACGTTCACCGGCAGGCGGCGTTCGCGCCACAGGTAGTACCAGACGTCCTCGAAGCCGGGCCGGATGTGCTCGCCCGACAGCCCGAGCCGTTCGGCCAGCGCGCGGATGAAGCGCTCGGCGTCGGCGCTGGTATAGGCCGACGGCTCGCGCTCGTCGGCGAACAGCGCGGGATCGTGCCAGACCGGCTCGCCGTCCTTGCGCCAGCACACCGACAGCGCCCAGCGCGGCAGCTGCTCGCCCGGATACCACTTGCCCTGGCCGAAATGCAGGAAGCCGCCGGCGCCGTATTCGGCGCGCAGCTTCTGCACCAGCGAGGTGGCGTAGCCGCGCTTGGTCGGCCCGAGCGCGTCGGTGTTCCATTCGGCGCCGTCGCGGTCGTCGATCGACACGAAGGTCGGCTCGCCGCCCTGCGTGAGCCGCACGTCGCCGGCCGCGAGCCGCGCGTCCACCGCCGCGCCCAGCTCCAGCACGCCGGCCCACTGGTCGTCGGTATAGGGCTTGGTCACGCGCGGCGATTCGTAGATGCGCGTGACCCTCATGTCGTGTTCGAACTCCACCTCGCAGTCGTCGATCATCCCCTCGACGGGCGCGGCGCTGGTGGGCTGCGGCGTGCAGGCGAGCGGGATGTGCCCCTCGCCCGCCAGCAGGCCCGAGGTCGGGTCGAAGCCGATCCAGCCGGCGCCGGGCAGGTAGACCTCGCACCACGCGTGCAGGTCGGTGAAATCGACCTCGGTGCCGCTCGGGCCGTCGAGCGCCTTGACGTCGGGCGCGAGCTGGATCAGGTAGCCCGACACGAAGCGCGCGGCAAGGCCCAGATGCCGGCACAGCTGCACCAGCAGCCAGCCGCTGTCGCGGCACGAGCCCGAGGCATGGCGCAGCGTCTCGTCGGGCGTCTGCACGCCGGGCTCCATCCGCACCAGATAGCGGATGTCGTTCTGCAGCTGCTGGTTCAGCGCGACCAGGAAATCGATGGTGGCGACCGGCGTGCGATCGATGCCGGCGAGATAGTCGCGGAACACCGGCGAGGCGCCGGTGGCCGCGTCGCAGGCCAGATACGGCGCCAGTTCCTCGCGCAGCGCCGCGTCGTAGTCGAACGGGAACTGGCCGGCCGACTCTTCCAGGAAGAAGTCGAACGGGTTGTAGACCGACATCTCGGCGACCAGATCGATGGTGATCTCGAACTCGCGCGTGCGCTCGGGGAACACGAGCCGCGCCAGATAGTTCGCGAACGGATCCTGCTGCCAGTTCACGAAGTGCTGCGCCGGCTCGACCTTCATCGAGTACGACAGGATCGGCGTCCGGCAGTGCGGCGCCGGGCGCAGCCGCACGATCTGCGGCCCGAGGCCGACCAGCCGGTCATAGCGGTAGCGGGTGGTGTGGTGAAGCGCGACGTGGATGGACATGTCTGGATCGATCGGTTCGGTTCAGGTCGGCGATGCGGCGGATCGGGTTCGGGGCGGCTGCGTTCGAGGTCGTTGCGTTCGGGCGATTCGGTTCGGAGCGGTCAGGTTCGGCGTCGGGCGGCTAGGAGTCGGACGGTTCGAGGCGGTACGGTCGGGTTCGGGCGATGCGGTTCCGGGCAAGACGGTTCAGGCGGCGGCGCGGATCCGGGGCGCGGCGTTCGACATCCGGCGGCCTCGGCATGCCCTCGGCCCACGCAAGCGCGGCGCGCGCCGGCTCACGCGCCGTCCGCGCCACGTCCACCACCGCGCCGGCTCAGACGAGTTCGGGCGACTGGATCACGCTGATCTCGACGGCCACCGGCACCGCGCCGATTCCCGTCACGGGCCGCGCGTCGGTGTGGTCGAGCCCGGCGGCCACGCGCACGTAGCGCTCGTCGGGGCAGCGGTTCATGAACGGATCGAAGCCCACCCAGCCGAGCCCCTCGACATAGGCCTCGGCCCACGCGTGACCCGACGGCGGATAGGTCGTGACGCTGGTCTGCTGCTGGCGCGCCACCGCTTCGGGCGCGTCCGCGGCGGGATGGCGAATGCCGTCGGCGTCGAGCTGCATGCGCTGCGACTGCTGCGCGCCGCCCGACTGCTGCATGGTTTCGGCGATCCGCTGCAGCGGGCCGTCCGTCAGCAGATAGCCGGCCACGTAGCGCGCCGGAATCTTCAGCGCGCGCGCCACCGCGATGAACGCATGCGCGTGGTCGCGGCTGGTACCCTCGCCGGCTTCGAGCGCGCGCTCGGCGTCGGTGTCGGCATCGGCCAGCTCGGGCACGTAGCGGATCCGCGCGTGGACTTCCGACATCAGCCAGTGCAGCGCGTCGAGGCTGTGGTGTTCGAGCGGCAGCGCGGCGGCGATCTCGCGCACGCGCTCGCCGGCCTCCGTGAAGCCGGTGGTGCGCTCGAAGATCCACGGCACGGCGTAGTCGTCGGCGCCGCCGACGATGCCGGCGCGGTCCTGCGTCTCGACCACGCCGGCCGCGATCACGACCACCTCGGGCCGCTCGCCGCGATCATGGCGCACCAGGTCGATGCGGTTGCCGAGGCCGTCCGCGTAGCCGACGGTCGGCTCGACCCCGTCGATCGTCACCTGCCAGGCGCGCACCGTCTGGCCGGGGCCGCTCGGCGGCCGCAGGCGCAGGCGCTGCAGCGCGTGGGTGGCGTGATCGTCGAATCGAAAGCGTGAAATATGGCGGATCGCAAGTCGCATGGCAGCGCTCTCAGTCGAAGTTGTAGGCTTGGGCGATTTCGATGCCGAGGCTGTTGTTCCGGCCGATGAAGTCGGTCAGGAACTCGTGCAGCCCGCTCTTGAAGATCCGTTCGACCGAATTGTCGGACAGCATCTGCAGGATTTTCGCGGCGGTATCGTGACATTCGTGGGTCACGCCGTAATCTCTCCCGAGCCGGTTCAGGCTCGACATCACGCGCCCCGCGCAATAGCGCAGCGAGCGCGGCATGCGGCCGTTCAGGATCAGATAGTCGGCGATGTTGATCGGCTTGTACTGCACGTCGTAGACCCAGCGGTACGAGCGGTGCGCCGCCACCGAGCGCAGGATCGACTCCCACTGGTAGTTGTCGATCATGGTGCCGACGTGCGAGACCGACGGCAGCAGCAGGTGGTACTTCACGTCGAGGATCCGCGCGGTGTTGTCGGCGCGCTCGATGAACGCGCCGATCTCGGCGAAATCGAAGATCTCGTTGCGCAGCATGGTGCTGTAGAAGCTGCCGAGCATCAGCGCGGTCTCGCGCTTGATGTGGTCGAGGATCGCCGGCAGCTGGCTCGACGTGAACGGTCGCGCCAGCAGGCGCTTGACCGACTGCCACGCGTCGTTGACGGTCTCCCACAGCTCGCGCGTGAGCGCGATGCGCACCATGCGCGCGTTCATCCGCGCGTATTCGATGCACGACAGCACGCTCGACGGGTTGTCGCGATCGCGCAGCAGGTAGTCGGCGACGTTGTCGACCGTGTATTCGTCGTATTTCTGCCGGAAGCCGTCGTCGGCGCCCGAGCTGACCAGCACCGACGACCATTCCGCCGGCGCGTCGGCGGTGCGCGTCAGCGCCATGCGCAGGCCCGCGTCGACGATCCGCGCGGTGTTCTCCGCGCGCTCGATGTAGCGGTACATCCAGTAGAGACCGCTTGCAGTGCGTCCAAGAAGCATTTCCCGTTGACTCCGATCGTTGTTTCTTTCGCGCGCGGCGCCCGCCAGGTGAGCTGCGCCGCGCGAGCCGGGCGGCTCAGTCGGCCAGCACCCAGGTGTCCTTGGTGCCGCCGCCCTGGCTCGAATTGACGACGAGCGAGCCTTCCTTGAGCGCCACGCGCGTGAGCCCGCCCGGCGTGATGCGGATCCGGTCCGAGACCAGCACGAACGGGCGCAGGTCGACGTGGCGCGGCGCGAGCCCCTTCTCGGTCAGGATCGGCGTGGTGGACAGCGCGAGCGTGGGCTGCGCGATGTAGTTGGCGGGCCGCGCGCGCAGCTTGGCCGAAAAGGTCTCGCGCTCCTCGCGCGTCGAGGCCGGGCCGACCAGCATGCCGTAGCCGCCCGAGCCGTGGACCTCCTTCACCACCAGCTCCTCCAGGTGCTCGAGCACGTACTTGAGGCTGTCGGCCTCGCCGCAGCGCCAGGTCGGCACGTTCTCGAGCAGCGCCTTGCGGCCGGTGTAGAACTCGACGATCTCGGGCATGTAGGAATAGATCGCCTTGTCGTCGGCGATGCCGGTGCCGGGCGCGTTGGCGATCGTGATGTTGCCGGCGCGGTAGACGTCCATGATGCCGGCCACGCCGAGCACCGAATCGGGGCGGAACGTGAGCGGATCGAGAAACGCGTCGTCGAGGCGCCGGTACAGCACGTCGATCGGCCGGAAGCCCTCGGTGGTGCGCATCGCCACGCGCCCGTCGATCACCTGCAGGTCGCTGCCCTCCACCAGATGCACGCCCATCTGGTCGGCCAGGAACGCGTGTTCGTAGTAGGCCGAGTTGTGGATGCCGGGCGTGAGCACGGCCACCGTCGGATTGTCGGCGTTGCCGCCGGGCGGGCAGACCGCCGCCAGCGACTGGCGCAGCAGCTGCGGATAGGTCTCGACGGGCCGCACCTTGACGCGCTGGAACAACTCGGGAAACAGCTGCATCATGGTTTCGCGGTTTTCCAGCATGTACGACACGCCCGACGGCGTGCGCGCGTTGTCCTCCAGCACGTAGAACTGGTTCTCGGCGGTGCGCACGATGTCGACGCCGATGATGTGCGTGTAGACGTTGCCGGGCGGCCGGAAGCCGATCATCTCGGGCAGGAACGCCTCGTTGTGCGCGATCAGGTGCTTCGGCACGATGCCGGCGCGGACGATTTCCTGGCGGTGGTAGATGTCGTCGAGGAACGCATTGAGCGCCATCACGCGCTGCTCGATGCCCTGGGACAGGCGGGTCCATTCCTGACCGGAAATGATGCGCGGCACGATGTCGAACGGGATCAGCCGCTCGGCGGCCTCCGCGTCGCCGTAGACGGCGAACGTGATGCCGGTGCGCCGGAATACGCCTTCGGCATCATGGGCCTTCTGCGCCAGGCTCGCAGGGTCCTGCGTATCGAGCCATTGCTTGAGGCGCTCGTAAGGTGCGCGTACCGAGTCGCCGGATTGCAGCATTTCATCGAATGGCTTCATTCAGGATCTCTCCATCTCTCTTCTTCTGTTCGGCATCCACGATGCCGGACCGGCGTGATGCAGTATCCAGCAAGGTCCGTGCCTTGCGCCAGCCTGAGACTTTCACCGATATGGCACCGTTTGACGGCATCACGCACCGCGGCGGTGCGGGCCGCCGCGCCGCGCGCGCCGGCATGCGCCGCGACGAGGCAGGCGGCCCGGCAACGCGAGTCGGGCCAGCGGAACGAGGGGCCTCGACGACAGACCCGGCGACCGTGGCGAGCATGCCGGCCTGCGTCGATCATGCGCCAGTTGGCGCCGCTTGCCCATCGGCGCGCGACGGCGGTGAGCGCGGCGCGAAGCGGGACCGGGAAGCGGCGGGACTCGCACGCAGGGCTGGCCGAACGGCCACTTCGGACAGCAGACGTGGCACCGCCACCGCATCGGCCGAACCGTTTTCTCAAATCAATAAATGAGAATCATTTGCATTAAAGAAGAAACTGGCCGATCATTCGTCCATCGCCCGAACCGACGAACCGCACCGATTCCCATGACGACCGCCACGCTCTCCCGCCTCGGCGCCCCCGACGCCGCCACCGATCCCGCCGCCGCCCTGGCCGGCCTGCTGTCCCGCCAATCCTGCTGGCCGCTCGCCGAGCCCGGCCCGAACGACCGCGAACTCGACGCGATCTTCGCGGCCGCGATGCGCGCGCCCGATCACGGCAACCTGAAGCCGTGGCGCTTCGTGCTGATTCGCGGCGAAGCGCGCCGCGCGCTCGGTGACGTGCTGGTGGGCCTCGCCGACGCGCGCGAGCCCGACGCGCCGCCGGGATCGAACGCGCACCGCGCCGGCAAGGCGCTGGCCGCCCCCGTGCTGATCGCGATCGGCGCGGCCCTCGTCCCGCATCGCAAGGTGCCCGAGACCGAGCAGCTGCTGGCGGCCGGCGCCGCCGCGATGAACCTGCTGAACGCCGTCCACCTGCTTGGCTACGGCGGCTTCTGGTCGACCGGCGTCGATTCGCGCGAGCCCGCGCTGCACGACGCGCTCGGCTTTGCGCCGAACGAGCGGCTGCTCGGCTTTCTCTACGTCGGCACGCCGGCCGCCGACATGCCGGCCACGCCGCGCCCGGCCGCCAGCGCCTACGTGCGCGAATGGCGCTCCGCCCAGCACTGATCCACGGCTCATCGACCGTCAAGCCGCCGCCGCGCCGCCGCGCGGGCGCGGCCTGCGTCTTCCCGCGGAGCGGCGCGCGCGCCCGCCCCGCCCCAACCGAATCACCGAATACCTGGAGGTGCCATGAGTGACACGCGACTCGCCACACGCCGCGCTTCGTTGATCGACGACCCGCTCGCGGGCGATCCCGATACCGCCGAACGCGTCATCCTCACCGCCGTGCGGACCTGGCTGCATCCCGCCTGCGCCAGCAACGCGAACCCGCGGCTGCCGCATACGTGGCGCGACGTGCTGGCCGAGGCCGGCGTCCATCCCGACGGCCTCGACCACTTCGACATGATGATGTGCGTGCTCGCCAGTTCGGCGGCGCGTCCGCTCGACATGCGCTGCCGCTGCGCGCGCGAACTCGCCTACGACGAAGCCTCGCTGCTGCAGGCCATCGCGCATCTGCAGTCGACGCGCGGCGAGGCCGCGATGCGCGTGCTGAACGACTGGCTGCCCGCGTTCTCGGTCAGCGGCGTGCTGAAGCTCACGCGCTGGTTCTCGATCTCGCTGCTCGACGCCGGACTCGAGATCCGCGCGCGCGAACGCAGCGTCACCTACATCCACTGAGTTGAGCCGCGGGCGAGGCCGGCATGGCACCGCCCCCACCCGTCACGGCCCATCACGGCCGCCACGGCCGATTCCGACGGCGCATCGCGCGCCCGCTCACCGCCTGATCGCGACCGATCCGCAGCGAGCGGCGCCGCGCCGCGTCAGTCCTGCGCATCGTCCGTGCCGTGGCACTTCTTGAACTTCTTGCCGCTGCCGCACGGGCAGGGATCGTTGCGGCCGACCTTCGGCGCGTCGCGCTGGATCGTCTGCGCCAGCAGCCGCTCCTGCGTCGAGCCGCGATGCGGCAGCCAGAATGCGTAGATTCGCGCGACCGCGGGCGGCACCTGCTCCGACAGCGTCTCGCGCTCGGCCGGCTGGCTGACCAGCTCGCGCTCCTCGTCGTCGAGATCGTCGCTGCCGAGCAGGCGCAGCGGCCGCAGCCATTCCTCGGCATCGGGATGGTCGAGCAGCGGCTGCCAGTCGTCCCAGCACAGCCCCATGCCCTGGAAGAAACCGTTCGCCCACGCTTCCGCGTCGATGTACTCGCGCGGATCGTCCTCGTCGTCCACCTCGTTGACGCTGAACAGCGGCGCGATCGACGCGGGATCGGCCTCGAAGGTCTGCAGGATCGCGTTGTAGTGGCGCATCATCAGGCCGAACACGTACTCGGCCTGTTCGTAGGATTCGAAATCGGGCGCGTCGTCCTCGGTCGGCCCCCAGACGTCGGCGAGCCATTCGGTCGGCTGGATGGTGGTCGGGCCGATCGCGATCGCGGTCAGGTAACCGTCGAGCATCTCGATCGTCATGGTGTTTTCCGACATGATGTCGGACATCAGGAACCGGTCGAGCTCGTCGAGCGTTTTGTCGTCAGTGTGGGTCATCGCGCTTGGGGGACGCTCCGCGCGCGCGAACCGGTCGCGGCGGCGCGGAGGAAATGGAAAACCGGCATTCTACCGCCGCTCGCGCGCGCCGCCGTGCGCCTCGGCGCCGTGCCACGCGCGCGGCCGGTTCACGAACGTCACGATCACGTAGCTCATGATCGTCAGCATGAACCACGAGCCGAGCTTGCCCGGCGACACCAGGGTCCAGCCGTCGCCTGGCCGCCGCCCGCGCCTTGCTCCTGGCCCCGCTCCGGGGCGCCGTTTCGTTATCGTTGTCGCCACCGATTCCCGCATCGCCGTCGCGCCCCGCTCCACTCGAATCCGCCCGAATCCGCACCGAAATTGCGCGGCAGTATGGCGGCATCGGCCAGATCGAAATGCGCTTCGTCACGCCTACGTCAAATCGATCCGCTAATGATTCGCCAGGTGCCATTTCGTTTTCCCACGGGGCTGGACGGCCACGCACGAATCGGCGAAAATCCGGATATTCGCGTCATTTAGACGCGTCGTCGCATCTCGCGCCGAGCGCCTCGGCGCAGCCCGCCCCGCGACCTCCGGCGAGGCATCCGAAGCTTACGCGGCAAGGCTCTCCGCCTGCCCACCGTCGCTCCGCTTGCGCCGGCGCCCGGTCTCCCGACCCGGCCCGAGCTTCGGGCTATCTAAAATTCGGGGTAGATAGAAAATCTCGATCCCCGTGATTGAAACAAGCAATTTCACATTCCCTCCCCCAATCGTCATACTGGCTGCTCCTGATCACCCATTGACCAAAGGAAGACCCAAATGCCGATCATCAACAGCCAGATCAAACCGTTCAAGGCAACCGCATATCACAACGGCGAATTCGTTCCCGTCAGCGAAGAGTCGCTGAAGGGCAAGTGGTCGGTCGTCGTGTTCTATCCGGCCGACTTCACGTTCGTGTGCCCGACGGAGCTGGGCGACCTGGCGGATCGCTACGAAGAATTCCAGAAGCTGGGCGTGGAAATCTACGGCGTGTCGACCGACACCCACTTCACGCACAAGGCATGGCACGACACGTCGGACACGATCGCGAAGATCAAGTACCCGCTGGTCGGCGACCCGACGGCCACGCTGGCACGCGCATTCGACGTGCTGATCGAGGAAGAAGGCCTGGCGCTGCGCGGCACGTTCGTGATCAACCCGGAAGGCGAGATCAAGATCGCTGAAATCCACGACAACGGCATCGGCCGCGACGCAGGCGAACTGCTGCGCAAGGTGCAGGCTGCTCAATACGTCGCGTCGCACCCGGGTGAAGTCTGCCCCGCCAAGTGGACGCCGGGCGCCGAAACGCTGACGCCGTCGCTCGACCTGGTCGGCAAGATCTAAGCTTCGTTCGCATCAGACGGTACCGGGGCGCCGCAAGGCGCTCCACCGTGCGGCCCTCGCGCCGCACGCCTCCTCGCCCTCCGGCGAGGTGCCAAAAACATTACGGAATCCGAATCATCATGCTCGACGCCAATCTCAAGAACCAGTTGAAGTCGTACCTCGACAAGATCACCCGCCCGATCGAACTCGTCGCTTCGCTCGACGACGGCGCCAAGTCGAAGGAGCTGATCGAGCTGCTGAACGAGATCGGCTCGCTGTCGCCGCGCGTCACCGTCGTGGAACGCCGCGACGATGCCGAACGCAAGCCGTCGTTCTCGATCGGCGAGCCCGGCAAGCCCACCGGCATCCGCTTCGCGGGTATCCCGATGGGGCATGAATTCACCTCGCTCGTGCTCGCGCTGCTGCAGGTGGGCGGCCATCCGCTCAAGCTCGACGACGCGACGATCGAACAGATCCGCAACCTCGAAGGCGATTTCTCCTTCGAAACGTATTTCTCGCTGACCTGCCAGAACTGCCCGGAAGTCGTGCAGGCGCTGAACGTGATGGCGCTCTTGAACCCGCGCATCCGCCACGTGGCGATCGACGGCGCGCTGTTCCAGAACGAGGTGGACGAACGCCAGATCATGGCCGTGCCGACCATGTTCGTGAACGGCGAGCATTTCGGCCAGGGCCGCAGCAGCGTCAAGGAAATCCTCGCGAAGCTCGACACCGGCGCCAGCGCCCGGGCCGCGAAGGAACTGGACAAGAAGGACGTGTTCGACGTGCTGATCGTCGGCGGCGGCCCGGCGGGCGCGGCGGCCGCGATCTACGCGGCGCGCAAGGGCATCCGCACCGGCGTGGTGGCCGAGCGCTTCGGCGGCCAAGTGCTCGACACGATGGCGATCGAGAACTTCGTCTCCGTGCAGGAAACCGAAGGGCCGAAGTTCGCGGTCGCGCTCGAACAGCACGTCAAGCAGTATGAAGTCGACATCATGGACGTGCAGCGCGCCACCGCGCTGGTGCCGGGCGCGATCAACGAGATCCGCCTCGAAAGCGGCGCGACGCTGAAGGCGAAGTCGGTGATCCTCTCGACGGGTGCCCGCTGGCGCGAACTGAACGTGCCGGGCGAACGCGAATACCGCAACAAGGGCGTGGCCTACTGCCCGCACTGCGACGGCCCGCTGTTCAAGGGCAAGCGCGTAGCCGTGGTGGGCGGCGGCAACTCCGGCGTGGAAGCCGCGATCGACCTGGCCGGCATCGTCCGTGAAGTGACGCTGATCGAATTCGGCGACGCGCTGCGCGCAGACGAAGTGCTGCAACGCAAGCTGCGCAGCCTCAAGAACGTGACCATCATCACCAGCGCGCAGACCAAGGAACTGCTCGGCGACGGCCAGAAGCTGAACGGCCTCGTCTACCTGGAGCGCACGACCGGCGAAACGAAGCGCATCGAACTGGAAGGCGTGTTCGTCCAGATCGGCCTGGTGCCGAACACGGAATGGCTGAAGGGCACGATCGAGCTGTCGAAGCACGGCGAAATCGTGGTCGATGCGCGCGGCGCCACCTCGCTGCCGGGCGTGTTCGCCGCCGGCGACGTGACCACGGTGCCGTACAAGCAGATCGTGATCGCGGTCGGCGAAGGCGCGAAGGCCTCGCTGTCGGCCTTCGATTACCTGATCCGCCAGGACGTCGAGGCGCCCGTCGCCGCGAAGGCCGGCGAAGCCGTCGCCGCCTGACGCGCGGCCCCGGCAGGCAAGCATTGCAGTCGTAACGTTCTACCCTTGACCCTCGCCCGCCATGCCCCCATGGCAGCGAGGGTGCTTTTTCCCCAACCCGCATCAGGCGGGCGCAGGCGTTGATGGCCGCGTGAATCGCGCGGCCGCTCAGGCGCCCGACACGACAAGGCCCCGTCGGCAGCGAACGGGGCCTTGTCGTTTTCAGGCTCGGGGCGCCCGCGCCCCTGCCCGGCCGTTCAACGATCGATGCGCTGCTGGAACTGCGCCGGATAGCGCTCGCCCACCACCTCGATCTCGCGCAGCATCGCGCCGATCCGGTCGAGATCGGCGGCGTCGAGCGTCACCCCGGCCGCGCCGACGTTCTCGTCGAGCCGATGCGATTTCGTCGTGCCCGGAATCGGCACGATCGACGCACGCTGCGCGAGCAGCCAGGCGAGCGCGATCTGCGCGCGCGTGGCGCCCTTCCGATCGGCGATCGCGCCGAGCGCCGCGACGAGCCCCGCGTTCGCGGCACGGTTCGCCTCCGAAAAACGCGGCACGACGTTGCGGAAATCGCTGGCGTCGAACCTTGTGGTGGTATCGATCGCGCCGGTCAGGAAGCCCTTGCCGAGCGGCGAGAACGGCACGAAGCCGATGCCGAGTTCGTCGAGCACGGGCAGCACGGCCTGCTCGGGCTCGCGCCACCACAGCGAGTATTCGCTCTGCAGCGCCGCCACCGGCAGCACCGCGTGCGCGCGCCGGATGGTCTGCGCGCCGGCCTCGGACAGGCCGAAGTGCGCGACCTTGCCCTCTCGCACCAGTTCCTTCACGGTGCCGGCCACGTCCTCGATCGGCACGGCAGGATCGACGCGATGCTGGTAGAACAGATCGATGCGCTCGACGCCGAGCCGCGCGAGCGACGCCTCGCAGACGGCGCGGATCGTCTCGGGCCGGCTGTCGACGCCCTGCCGTGGATCGCCGTCGATGAAGCCGAACTTGGTGGCGATCACCACCTGCTCGCGAAACGGCGCGAGCGCCTCGCCGACCAGCCGCTCGTTCTCGCCCTGCGCATAGGCCTCGGCGGTGTCGAAGAAGGTGACGCCGCGCTCGAACGCGCTGCGGATCAGCGCGATGCCGTGGGCCTTGTCGACGGCCGGGCCGTAGCCGAAGCTCAGGCCCATGCAGCCGAACCCGATCGCCGAAACCTCGAGCCCGCCGTTGCCCAGTGTGCGTGTCTGCATGCTTCATCCTCCTGTTCCAATGCCGGCCGGCGCGGCGCGGAACGCCCGGCCGGCCGCCGTCGCGACGGCCCGATGCCGTCGTCGTGCGAGACAGGAAGCAGTCTAGGGTGCTACGCTACGCGCAACAATACGAATGATTTTGCACGCGTTACTGAGGAATTTTCATCTATGTTGCGAGCCGGGCTCTCCGAACTGACGGCGTTCGTCGCGATCGCCGACCAGCGCAGCTTCCGCGCGGCGGCACGCTCGCTGGCCGTCTCGCCGTCGGCGCTGAGCCACGCGATGCGCAGCCTGGAGGCGCGGCTCGGCGTGCGCCTGTTCAACCGCACCACACGCTCGGTCGCGCTGACCGAGGCCGGCGAGCACCTGCTGCGCCGTGTCGGCCCGGCGCTGAGCGACCTCGAGAACGCCGTGGACGAAGTCTCGACCGCGCAGAACCGGCCCACCGGCTCGGTCCGGATCAACGCGTCGGAAACCTCCACGCGCCTCCTGATCCGCCACGTACTGCCCGATTTCCTGCTGCGCTATCCGGAGATCCACGTCGAGTTCGTCACCGACACGCGGCTCATCGACATCGTCGCGGAAGGCTTCGATGCCGGCATCCGCGTGCTCGACGACGTCCCGCGCGACATGATCGCGGTGCGCTTCGGGCCGGACATGCGCTTCATCGCCGTGGCCTCGCCCGCCTATCTGGCGCGCCATCCGAAGCCGGAACGGCCCGCCGACCTGATGCAGCTCCGCTGCATCCGCTACCGGTTCGAGAGCGGCGCGATGTTCCGCTGGGATTTCCAGCTCGACGGCAAGACCAGCAGCCTCGACGTACACGGCCCGATGACGCTCGGCAACCTGAATTCGATGATCGAGGCCGCGCTGGCCGGCATCGGCGTGGCCTGGGTGCCCGAGAGCCAGATCGAGGAGCATCTGGCGAGCGGGCGGCTGATCGCGCTGCTCGACGCCTGGAGCGTGCCGATGCCGGGGCTCGCGCTCTATTACCCGGCCAACCGCCATCCGCCCGCGCCGCTGCGCCTGTTCACGCAGGCGGTACGGGACTGGGTGGCCGGCGGCCCGCTTTGAGCCCGGCGGCTCTCGGCACTCAGGGCGCGACGAAGAACAGCCAGACGATGCAGACCATCCCCGCGAACCAGACCAGCGAGCGCAGCGCCGCCCAGTTCGCGACATAGACGACGCCGTGCAGCACGCGGATCGCGACGAACGCGGTGGCCAGCTGATCGACGCGCGCCGCGTTCGCTCCATCGTGCCACGCCACCACCAGCGCCGCCGTGAACAGCGCGAGCGCCTCCCAGGCGTTCTGGTGCGCGGCCGCCGCGCGGCGCCGCCAGCCTTCGAGCTTCGCGAGGTAGTCGCGCGGCGCGCGGTTGTCGTAGCTCGCGCGCCCCTTCGCGCAGACGGTCCAGACGAACGGCAGCAGCGCGACGATGGTCAGGCAGAGTTGCGAACGGATCATCTCCGGGTCTCCATTGTTGACATTGAACGATGACAAGATGGTGCGGAGCTTAGCATCGGCACGCCCCCGCGCCGCGCCGGAAAACTAGACGGCTTCCTCTGCCGCGGCGCACGATCGGCACGTCAGCGAGCGCGCGCTTATCACCGCATCGCATATGTATCCTGCCAATGCTTCTTTGGCGCCGCGCGCGCCGGGGCTTAAGCTGCGTCTCTTTTCTCATTGTGTTTTCGGCCCCGGCCGCATCCTCGTCGCCCCATGTTGACCACCGCTGAACGCGCCGCCGACTGGCTGCTCTCCGGCCTCGAATTGCGCAGCACCCTGTTCCACGCCGGCCAGTATTGCGGGACTTACCTCGCGTCCACGGCCGGCCACCAGCGCGCGAGCTTCCACCTCGTGCTGCAGGGCGAATGCTGGCTGCACCTGCGCGCCACCGACACGCGCCCGGCGCGCAGCCAGCGGCTCGTGGCCGGCGACGCGGTGTTCCTGCTGCACGACATCGCGCATTGCCTGTCGCCCGACGCGGCCGCGCCCGACGATCGCCAGTTCGGCGCACGCGCCGGCACCATGACCTCGCTCGAAGCCGACGCGTCGGCCGGCACTGTGGGCCTCGCCTGCGGCTTCTTCGAGTTCCGCTCCGACCTCGGCGATGCCATCCACGGCCTGCTGCCCGACCACATCCTCGCCAGCCACGACGATCCGCGCCTGGCCGGCGCGCGCGTGGTGTTCGACCTGATCCGCGAGGAGGCGCGCCGCACGCCCGACGCGCCCTCGCCGCTCGTCGACCGCCTGACCGACGTGCTGTTCTTCTACGCGCTGCGCACCGTGGCGAGCGCCGACGATTTCGCGCCCGGGCTCTGGTCGGTGATGCGCCGCGCCGAATTCGCGCCGCTCGTCAACGCGATCGTGGCCGAACCGGGCCAGGCCTGGACCACCACCTCGATGGCCGATTTCTGCCACATGTCGCGCGCGCGTTTCTGCAAGCAGTTCGCCGATGCCTGCGGCCAGCCGCCCGCGCAATTCCTCGCGCTGCTGCGCATGAAGGTGGCCGCCGAGATGCTGCGCCACGGCGCCTCGACCTGGAACGCGGCCGAGCACGTCGGCTACCGCTCCGAGTCGGCGTTCGCGCAGGCCTTCAAGCGCGTGACGGGCCTGCGGCCCGGCGCCTGCCGGCGCGAACGGCGCCACGACGCGTCGGTCTACGCGCCAATCCACTGACGGCGGCGCATGCGCCGCCCGGCGTCATGCACACGGCGCGCGAGACGAATCCGCAGGAAACACGGACGGCGCCGCATTGCCCGCCCGCGCCGCCGCCGGCAACAATGCAGCTTCGAACCTGCCCCTTCCTGCCGAGGACATCATGGCCCGTCTGCCGTTGCACACCGTCGAAAGCGCTCCCGAAGCGAGCCGCCCGTTCCTGGAAAAAGCGCTTGCCGCGAACGGCTATCTGCCGAACCTGGTCGCCTCGCTGGCCAACGCGCCCACCGCGCTCGAAGCCTATCTGACGGTGGGCGGCATCAACGGCCGCGCGGGCCTGACGCTGGCCGAACGCGAGGTGGTGCAGATCACGGCCGCCGCGATCCACGGCTGCGGCTTCTGCGTGGCCGGTCACACGGCCGTCGCGCTGAAGAAGGCACAATTGCCGGCCGAGGTGGTCGAGGCGATCCGCGAGCAGGCGACGATTCCCGACGCGCGGCTCGACGCCGTGGCCGTGCTCACGCGCGCCGTGATCGCGACGCGCGGCGCGGTGCCGGACGCGGCGCGCGCGGCGTTCCTCGCGGCCGGCTTCAGCGACGCGAACGCGCTGGAAGTGATCCTCGGCGTAAGCCTTGCCACGCTCTGCAACTTCGCGAACAATTTCGCCGGCAACGACCTGAATCCGCAACTCGCCGACTACCGCTGGGAACCGAAGGCCCGCACCGCATGAACCCGACGATTCCGATGCCCGACACCACGCCGGAAACCGGCGCGCCGGCCCAGAACTTGTCCGCCCGCGCCGAACTCGGCGCGTGGCTCGACGCGCATGCCGAATCGCTCGACACCGAACCGGTGCTGGCCGCCGAACTGCTGCCGCGGCTCGCGCGCGGCGGCGTGTTCGGCCTCGGCGTCCCGGTAGCCGACGGCGGCGCGGGCGGCAGCATCGCCGACGCGATCGAGGCGGTGGCCGAGGTCGCCACGCACTCGCTCGCGGCCGCGTTCGTGCTGTGGGGCCATCGCACCTTCATCGAATACGTGCTGCGCGGCGACCAGGACGCGCTGCGCGAGCGCTGGCTGCCGCCGCTGCTGCGCGGCGAGATCGCCGGCGCCACCGGCCTGTCGAACGCGATGAAGTACCTGTCGAACATCGAATCGCTGCAGATGCGCGCCACCCGTCATGCCGACGGCTACGCGCTCGCGGGCAGCCTGCCGTGGATCACCAACCTGCGGCCCGAGGGCTTCCTCGCGGCCGCCGCGTTCGA
The DNA here is from genome assembly GCF_022870505.1 of Burkholderia perseverans. NCBI lineage: Bacteria > Pseudomonadati > Pseudomonadota > Betaproteobacteria > Burkholderiales > Burkholderiaceae > Burkholderia > Burkholderia perseverans. The sequence goes on along the minus strand of NZ_CP045093.1, from coordinate 1,354,065 downwards.
GCACGACGACGGCGCCGCGCCGTCGATCTTCGCGCTGCCGCACGCGGCGCCCGGCGTCGTGCGCAGCGACCACCTCGACCTGATCGCGCTGCGCGGCAGCAACACGGCCGCGCTGCGCGTGGACGGCACCGTGCTCGACGCCTCGTGGCGGATCGCGGCCGACGCGCCGGCGTTCCTCGCGCGCGTGCGCCCGTCGTTCCTCGGGCTGCAATGCGGGATGTCGGTGGGCCTCGCCGAGCGCGCGCTCGCGGCGGCGGCCGACACCGGCCACGCGACGCAGGACGTGATCGCCGACGAGATCGAGGCGACCCGCGCGACGCTGGCCGCGCAGCGCGAGCATCTGCTCGCGGGCGTGCTGGACGGCAGCTTCCTCGCGCGCCCGGCCGCGCTGTTCGAGCTGCGCATCGCGCTGGTGGCCAGCGTCGAGGCGGCCGTCGCGCTGGAAGTGCAGGCGGTGGGCGGACGCGGCTACCTGCGTGGCCAGGGCGGCACCGCGCGCCGCGTGCGCGAGGCCTCGTTCGTGCCGATCGTCACGCCGAGCCTGGTGCAGTTGAAGACCCAGCTCGCCCGCCACCGCCAGCAGGCGGCGACGGCATGAGCGGCGGCGCGCGACTCGAGACCGAGGGGCTCGCGCTCCGCTATCCGAACCGCGAGGTGCTGCGCGAGGTCGCGCTGCAGGTCGCGCCCGGCGAGATCCTCGCGCTGCTCGGGCCGAGCGGCTGCGGCAAGTCCTCGCTGCTGCGCGCGCTGGCGGGACTCGTGCCGCCCAGCGCGGGCACCGTGCGCGTCGACGGCGCGCCGGTGAACGGCCCGCGCGCCGACATCGCGCTCGCGTTCCAGCATCCCGCGCTGCTGCCGTGGCTCAGCGTCGAGCGCAACGTCGCGTTCGGCCTCGACTTCGCGCGCCAGCCGGCGCTGCCGCGTGCCACGCGCCGCGAGCGCACCACCGCCGCGCTGCGCGCGGTCGGCCTCGAACACGCGCGCCACTGGCGCCCCGCGCAGCTGTCGGGCGGCATGGCGCAGCGCGCCGCGCTGGCCCGCAGCCTCGCGCGCGAGCCGCGTGCGCTGCTGCTCGACGAACCGTTCGGCGCGCTCGACGAAGTCACGCGCGCCGGCATGCAGCAACTGCTGGTCGAGATCGTGCGCCGCACCGGCGCGACCGCCGTGCTCGTCACGCACGACATCGACGAGGCGCTGCGCGTGGCCGACCGCATCGTGCTGCTCGGCAACGGCGGCCGGCTCGCCGGCGAATGGCGCGTGGCGGTGCCCGCGCCGCGCGACGGCCAGCTCGACGCGCTCGGCGCGCTGCGCATCCCGATCCTGCAGGCGCTGCACGACGCGATGCAGCCGGCCGCGGCGCGCGACACCGCTTGAGCCCGGCCGCGAAGAATCCCGACGAACCCACCGTGGAACCCTGACGATGTGCCAATTCCCGATGTCCCGCCGCGAGTGGCTGAAGCTCGCGACGCTGTTCTCCGTGGCCGGCGCCGCGCCGCTGCTCGGTTCGCTGTCGGCGCGCGCCGCCGCCGAGCCCGACGCGCCGGTGCGGATCGGCTATCTGCCGATCATCGACGCCGCGCCGCTGCTGGTCGCGCACAACAACGGCTACTTCGAGGCCGCCGGCCTGCACGCCGAGAAGCCGACGCTGCTGCGCAGCTGGGCGCAGCTGGTCGAGGCGTTCCTGTCGGGCCAGGTCAACGTCGTCCACCTGCTCTCGCCGATGACGCTGTGGGCGCGCTACGGCAGCCGCGCGCCGGCCAAGGTGGTGGCCTGGAACCACGTGAACGGCTCGGCGCTCACGGTCGCGCCCGAGGTCAACTCGCTCGCCGACCTTGGCGGCAAGACCGTGGCCGTGCCGTTCTGGTACTCGATCCACAACGTGATCCTGCAGGACCTGCTGCGCGCGCAGGGGCTGCGCCCGGTGCTGAAGAAAGGCGCCGCGCCCGGCCCGAAGGAAGTCGCGCTGATCGTGATGTCGCCGTCCGACATGCCGCCCGCACTGGCCTCGCGCCAGATCGCCGGCTTCATCGTGGCCGAGCCGTTCAACGCGGCCGCCGAGCAACTGAACGTGGGCAAGGTGCTGCGCTTCACCGGCGATGTCTGGCGCAACCACGCCTGCTGCACGATCTTCATGCACGAGCAGGATCTGACGCAGCGCCCGGACTGGTCGCAGAAGGTGGTCGACGCGATCGTCAAGGCCCAGCTCTGGACCCGCGCGCATCCGCAGGACGCGGCCAGGCTGCTGTCGAAGGAAGGCCCGAACCATTACACGCCGCACGCATCGGCGCTGCTCGGCCGCGTGCTCGCGCCGCCCGCCAGCGACGAGGGGCGCTATCTGGGCGACCGCGCGATCCAGCACGCCGACTGGCACGAGAAGCGCATCGACTTCCAGCCCTATCCGTACCCGAGCTACACCGAGGAACTGGTGCGCCGGCTCAAGAACACGCAGACCGAGGGCGCGAGCGATTTCCTCGGCAAGCTCGATCCGGCGTTCGCGGCGCGCGATCTGGTGGACGACCGCTTCGTGAAGAAGAGCATCGAGGCGCTGGGCGGGATGGCCGCGTTCGGGCAGCCGGCCGGCTACACGCGGCAGGAGACGATTCTTGTCTAGCGTGCTGCCGACCGGGCACGAGGAACGCGACGCGCGCGACGCCCTCGCCCCGCCCGACGGCGCCGCCGCGGCCGACCTCGCACGCCGTCGTGCCGCGCGCCGCCGGCGCGCCGTGCTGCTCGGCGTGGCCGGTCTCGCGGCGACGCTGGCCGTCTGGTGGCTGGCCGTGGCGCTGCTGGCCGGCGGCAACGCGATGCTCGCGCAGTTCTCGCCACAGCGCGCGTGGCAGGCACTGCCGGCGCTGATCGGCGAGGATCAGCTGCTGCTGCACGTGGCCACCAGCCTGCGCCGCATCGCGGTGGGCCTCGGCGCGGCGCTCGTGATCGGCGTGCCGGTCGGCTTCGCGATCGGCCGCGTGCGCTGGCTCGAGCACGCGCTGTCGCCGACGCTGCAGTTCCTGCGCATGATCTCGCCGCTGTCGTGGATGCCGGTGGCGGTGATGTCGCTCGGCGTCGGCGATCGCGCCGTCTATTTCCTGCTCGCGTTCGCGGCGGTATGGCCGCTGATCCTCAGCACCGCGGCCGGCGTCGCGCAGCTGGACCGGCGCTGGATCGAACTGGGCCGCAGCCTGGCCGCGACGCGCGCCGAAATGCTCTGGCACATCTACGTGCCCGGCGTGGCCGCGCACGTGCTGACCGGCGTGCGGCTCGCGATCGGCATTCTCTGGATCGTGCTGGTGCCGGCCGAGATGATCGGCGTCAGTTCGGGGCTCGGCTACCTGATCCTCGACACGCGCGACCGGCTCGCCTACTCGGAGCTGACCGCCGTGATCCTCGTGATCGGCGTGCTCGGCTTCCTGCTCGATCTGGCCGCGCGCACGCTGGCCGCGCGGCTGAACGGCGGCGCCGGCGACGAGGGGCATTGAGGCGCGACGCGCCCTGCCCCGCGGATCCAGGACCCAGGACGAAAGGCCCGATCGTCGCGATCGGGCCTTCGTCGTGTCAGGCGGCGAGGCAGCCGCCCACCCAGCGCATCAGGCCTCGGCGTCGGCCAGCGCGTCCTGGAAATCGATCAGCACCTTCATCGCGCGGCGCCGGTCGCCGGCGAGCGCGAACGCCTCGCTCGCCTCGCGCGCCGGGAACACGCGCGTGATGGCGGGCGCCAGATCCACGCGCCCCTCGTTGATCAACTGCACGGCCAGCGCGAACTCGGCGTGGAAGCGGAACGAGCCGCAGATCGTCAGCTCCTTGGCCACCACCACGTTCTGCGGGATCGCCACGTCGCCGCCCAGGCCGAGCTGCACCACCACGCCGCGCGGGCGCAGCACCTCGAGCCCGTCGCGCAGCGCGCGTTCGTTGCCCGAGCACTCGATCATCACGTCGAAGCTGCCCTTGTCGGCCGCGAGCGGCTTCGTCCATTCGGGATCGGCCGCGACGTTGATGGTGTGATCGGCGCCGAGCGCCTTCGCCACCGCGAGCGGCTCGTCCACCACGTCGGTAGCCATCACCTCGCGCGCGCCGTGCGCGCGGGCCGCCGCCACCACCAGCGCGCCGATCGGCCCGCAGCCCGACACCAGCACGCGCCGGCCGATCAGCGCGCCGGCGCGCGTCACGGCATGCAGGCCGACCGCGAACGGCTCGGCCAGCGCGGCGAGCGAGAACGGCACGTGATCGGCCAGCTTCACGCACTGCGCCGCATCGCAGACCAGCGCGCCGCGAAACGCGCCCTGGATGTGCGGCATGCGCATCGCGCTGCCGTAGAAGCGCATGTCGAGACACTGGTTCGGCAGCCCTTCGAGGCAGTACTTGCACCGGCCACAGGGCCGGCTCGGGTTGACGGCCACGCGGTCGCCCACCCGCACGCCGGTCACGCCCTCGCCGGTCTCGACCACCGTGCCGGCCACCTCGTGGCCCAGAATCATCGGCTGCTGCAGCCGGATCGCGCCGAACCCGCCGTGGCGGAAGTAATGCAGGTCCGAGCCGCAGATGCCGCCCATCGCAACCTGCACGCGCACCTGGCCCGCGCCGGGCGCCTCGATGTCGGCGGCCTCGTAGCGCAGGTCGTTCGGCGCGTGAATGACGAGACACATGCAACGCAGTCTCATGGATGTTTCCTCCTGATCTTCAATGCTGGAACACCGGAATGCCGGAGCGCCCGGCGCTCAGACCACGCTCGTCAGGCCGCCGTCGACGAACAGCGTCTGGCCGTTGATGAAATCGGCCGCCGGCGAGGCGAGGAACACCGCCGCGCCGCACAGCTCCTCGACGCGGCCCCAGCGGCCGGCCGGCGTGCGCTTGCAGATCCAGTCGTTGAACGCGGGATCGGCGACCAGCGCCTGGTTCAGTTCGGTCTCGAAGTAGCCCGGCGCGAGGCCGTTGGCCTGGATGCCGTGGCGCGCCCAGTCCGCGCACATGCCCTTGGTCAGCATCCGCAGCGCGCCCTTGGTGGCCGCATACGGCGCGATCGAGGGCCGCGCGAGTTCGCTCTGCACCGAGCAGATGTTGATGATCTTGCCGCGACCGCGCCCGATCATGTGGCGCGCGAGCGCGCGCGAGACGATGAACGCGCCGTCGAGGTTGACGCGCATCAGCGCGTGCCAGTCGTCGTCCTCGAACTGGTCGAGCGGCGCGCGGCGCTGGATGCCGGCGTTGTTGACGAGGATCTCGATCGGGCCGACCTCGGCCTCGAACGCGTCGATCGCGGCCGTGGCCTGCGCCGAATCGGTCACGTCGAACACCGCGTGCGAGGCGTCGAAGCCTTCGTCGCGGAAGCCGGCCGCGAGCGCGGCGGCCTTCTCGGGATTGCGATCGTTGATCACGATGCTCGCGCCGGCTTGCGCGAGCCCGCGCGCAAGTGCGAGGCCGATGCCGCGTCCCGACCCGGTCACGAGCGCGCGGCGCCCGTCGAGCCGGAACAGGGTGGTCACGTCTGCCATGCCTGTCTCCGAATACCTGAGCCGCGCGCGCCGGAAATCGGCGCGCTGCGGCGGGCGCTCAGTAGACCGCAGGCGGCCGGGCCTTGCCAATGGTGATTGTTGATCGCGTAATCATGAAACGTGATCACCTGCCGGCCGTGGCCTCAACCGTCGCGGAACAGGTAGCTATAGGCGCTCAGCGCCGGCACGCCGCCCAGATGCGCATAGAGCACTTTCGAGCCGGCCGGGAACTCGCCGAGCCGCACCTTCTCGATCATGCCGTGCATCGACTTGCCTTCGTAGACCGGGTCGGTCAGCATGCCCTCGAACTTCGCGCTCAGGCGGATCGCCTCGAGCGTGCCGTCGCTCGGCAGGCCGTATTCGGGGCCGCCGAAGCGCTCGTCGAGCACCACGTCCGCCTCGCCGATGTCGCGGCCCAGCTCGACGCGATCGGCCGTGCCGCGCGCGATCCGCAGGATCTGCTCGCGCGTCTGCGCCGGCTTGGCCGAGGCGTCGATGCCGATCACGCGGTCGGCGCGCCCGTCGGCCGCGAAGCCCACCACCATGCCGGCCTGCGTGCTGCCCGTGACCGAGCACACGACGATGTAGTCGAAGCGAATCCCCAGCTCCGCCTCCTGCGCGCGCACTTCCTCGGCGAAGCCGACGAAGCCGAGCCCGCCGAGCGGATGCTCCGAGCAGCCGGCCGGAATCGGATACGGCTTGCCGCCGGCCGCGCGCACTTCGGCCAGCGCCTCCTCCCAGCTCTTGCGGATGCCGATGTCGAAGCCGTCCGGCACCAGCCGCACGTCGGCGCCCATGATGCGCGACATCTGGATGTTGCCGACCCGGTCATAGACCGCGTCCGCATAGTTGACCCAGTTCTCCTGCACCAGCACGCACTTCATGCCGAGATGCGCCGCCACCGCCGCCACCTGGCGCGTCTGGTTCGACTGCACGCCGCCGATCGACACCAGCGTGTCCGCGCCCTGCGCGATCGCGTCCGGAATCAGGTATTCGAGCTTGCGGGTCTTGTTGCCGCCGAACGCGAGCCCGCTGTTGCAATCCTCGCGCTTCGCGTACAGCTCGACCTTGCCGCCCAGATGGGCGCTGAGCCGCCGCAGCGGCTGGATCGGCGTCGGCCCGAAAGTCAGCGGATAACGCGGGAACTTCTGAAGATTCATGCCTCGCTCCTTGAACGGATGGATGGATACGTTCCGCACGACGCCCACGGTGCCGGCCCCCGCGCCTGTCGTCGAAACGATGCGACTATGTTAGAAACGACGGCACGAATCAGGGTTGCGAATCAATTGCTGATTTCAGATGTTTCGAAGGCTCGATTCATTTTTTGATTAATTTCGTTAGGAAATCTGGTCCATGTGCGCAACAAAAAAAACAGCGTCCGTGGCAGCCGCCGTGGCCGCCGGCGCGGAACTCGACCGCGTCGATCGCGCGATCCTGCGCGCGCTGCAGCGCGACGCGTCGATCTCGAACGTGGCGCTGGCCGGGCGCGTGAACCTGAGCCCGCCGGCCTGCCTGCGGCGCGTGGAAAAGCTCAGGGAGGCCGGGCTGATTCGCGGCGTCGTCGCGCTGCTCGAACCGAAGGCGCTGAACGCGGGCATGCTCGTGATGATCGGCGTGGTGCTCGACCGCTCGACGCCCGAGTCGTTCGCCGCGTTCGAGAAGGCCGCGCAGAAGGTGTCGGGCTGCATGGAATGCCATGTGGTGACCGGCGAGTTCGACGCCTTCATGCTGGTGCGCACGCGCGACAGCGAGACCTTCAACCGGCTGCACGCGGAACAGTTGCTCTACCTGCCCGGGGTCCGGCAGATCCGCACCTTCGTGGTGTTGAAGGAGATCCTCTCCACCACGCAGTTTCCGGTGTGAGCGGCGCGACGCGTCATGCATGCGGCAGACATGGGCCGTCACATTGAAAGCGGAATGAATGCTGTTTTAAATGCGCGGTTACAAACCGTTGCACCTGAAATGAAGCGCATTCGTATGATCGTGTCGTTCGACCACGAACCCGGACGCCAGGCCGCAGCGGATCGCATCCGACGCGGCGATGTCGGCCCCGGTTACAACCACACCACTCCGCTCAGGACACTCCATGAAAGCTCTGCTCGCTTCGGCTCTGGCCGTGACGCTCGCCCTCCTCGTGACGAACGCGGAAGCCCGCCCGCACAAGGTCTGCCACGTCGACCATCACCACCACCGCAGCTGCCACTGGGTCCACTAAGCCTCACGGTCCCGGCTGGCCGGCGGCACGCGCCGCCGGCGGGTTCGATGGCCGGCTCCGGCCTCGAACCCGATGCTTCGTTTCTGCTTCATTCCCCGTCTGAGTCCCCTTCCGCTTCGTTGCGCCTTTGCACGGCGTTCCGTCTTGCGCATCGCCCGCGACGCGTTCAATGCGCGCTGCCCCCGGCACTGCGCCCCGCCATCAACAGCACCCCGAGCCCCGAGATCGCCGTGCCCACCAGCATCAGCCACGACAGCGGCTCGCCGAACATCGCCCATGCCCAGATGAACGTGACGGGCGGGCTCAGGAACAGCACGCTCGTCACGCGTGACGGCGACGAGCGCCGCAGGCAGGCCCAGTAGAGCCCGCAGCCGCCGAGCGTGGCAAGGATCACGGTCCACGCGACGCTGGCCGCGAAGCCGGCCGAGGCGATCGGCAACAGGCGGCCCTGCGTGGCTTGCAATCCCACGAACACCGGGCACGACGCCGCGCACTGCAGCCACAGCGTGCCGAGCGGGCTCAACCCGGCGTGCCGGCCCGACGCGCGCTGCTGCCAGACCGTGGCCACCGCCAGCGAGGCCATGCCGGCCACCGGCAGCGCGTAGGCCCAGACCGGCGCGGCGCCGAGCGCGACCGCGTCGCGACACACCACCAGCGTGCCGGCCAGCCCGAGCGCCAGCCCCGCCCAGACGCGGCGCGGATGCCGCTCGCGCAATGCGAACGTGGAAACGAGCACGGTGCCGAGCGGCAGCAGATCCGCGATCAGCGCGGCGAGGCCGGCCGGCACGCCGAGCGCGATGCCCTTCGACACGCCGATCAGGTAGCCGGCCATCGCCAGCACACCGATGCCCGCCTGGCGGAGCAGCACCGCCGCGGGCGCGCGCCCGATCTCGCGGGCCACGAACGGCAGCAGGCAGACCGACACGGCGATCAGGCGCCACAGCATCACGAGGAAGATCGGCGCCTGGCCGGCCGAGAACCGCATGCCGACGAAGCCGGAACTCCAGGTCACGACCATCAGCGCCTCCAGCACCGGAAGCGGCAGGCGGGGAAGCTTGCGGAGCACGGCGGCTCCGCCCGGGTTCGATGTCGATGCGCGGGTCATGCCTGAAGGCTAGTGCCGCCGCGTCGATTCGAAAATCAAAATATACTGATCGAGTCGTTTAGCGGAACGAAACCATGAGCACGATCCTCGACATCGAGATATTGCGAACTTTTCACGCCGTGGCGCGACTCGGGCGGTTCCGGCTGGCCGCCGAATTCGTCAACAAGAGCCCGGCCGCCGTCAGCATCCACATCCAGCGGCTCGAGGCGATCGTCGGCGGCCGGCTGCTCGATCGGGACAACCAGACGGTCACGCTGACCGCGCTCGGCAAGCGGCTGCTCGCCAGCAGCAGCGACGTGCTGGCCGCCCACGACCGCGTGGTGGACGAGATTCACGGCAAGACGCTGGCCGGACGTGTGGTGCTGGGCATTCCCGATGAATATGCCGCGCACGTGATTCGCGATATCCTGCCGCGCTTCTCGGCCCAGTGGCCCAACCTGATCCTGGAAATGAGGACCGCGCCGAGCCTGAAGCTGCGCGACCAGATCGCGCGCGGCAAGCTCGATCTCGCGCTCGTGGTGCAGCCCGCGCACGACAGCCGGCCCGCCGATTTCCTGACCATGACGACGCCGGTGTGGGTGGCCGGCCCGAGCTTCGTCCACGACGAGTCGGCGCCGCTGCCGCTGGCGCTTTACGGCGAGCCCTGCCCGTACCGGATGGCGATGATGAGCGTGCTCGAATCGATCGGACGGAAGTGGCGCGTGATCCTGGACAGCGCCTCGACGCAGGCGATCCGCGCCTGCGTCGAGGCCGGCCTGGCGGTGACGCTGGTCGATCGCGCGCGGGTGGGCGCCGGGATGCGGGTGCTGGACACGCTGCCGGGCGTGGCCGACCACGAGGTGGTACTGATGCGCGGCGCGCGCGGCAAGGCAAGCGAGGCGACAGAGGTGCTCGCCACGGCGCTGCGGCAGCAGTTCAGGCTTTGATCGAGGGCTGACGAGGGCGGCCGGGCCTGATGCCCTCGTTCAGTGACTCGGTGTTGCGTCGATCACTCGGGAAAATCAGCGCTGCGCGTCACGGCTTCCCACGCGGCGATCTCGGCACGCAGCGTGTCCAGCTTCGCCTTGACACGTTCCAACCCGTTGCTGCCGAGGATCAGGTGCGCCGGCGGCGTGGGCGACTCCACCGCGGCGATGATCGCGAGCGCCGCGCGCGCCGGGTCGCCCGGCTGCTTGCCGCTGTGGGCCGAGATGGCCGCGCGACGCTGGCCGGCGATCGTGTCGTAGGCGTCGATCGGCGTCTTCGTCTGTTTCAGCGAACGCCCGGCCCAGTCGGTACGGAACGGCCCCGGTTCGACCGCGATGACCTTGATGCCGAGTTCGGCCGTCTCGGCACCGAGCGCTTCGCTCAGCCCCTCCACCGCGAACTTGCTGGCGCCGTAATAGCCGCTGCCCGGGTTGCCGATCAGGCCACCCACCGAGGTGATGTTGACGATGTGGCCGGCACGCTGCTTGCGCATCACCGGCAGCACCGCCTTGATCGTGTCGGCCAGTCCGAAGAAATTGACTTCGAACATGTCGCGCACGTCCTGGTCGTCGCCCTCTTCGATCGCGCTCAGATAGCCATAGCCGGCGTTGTTGACGAGCACGTCGAGGCGGCCGAACTGCTGCAGCGTCTGCTGCACCGCGTGGTCGATCTGTTCGCGCCGCGTGACGTCGAGTTCGAGCACGAGCGCGCGCTCGCCGTAGCGCTCGCCGAATTCCGCGAGCGAGCCAGGCTGGCGGGCGGTGACGACGGCGCGCCAGCCCTTGTCGAGCACGGCGAACGCCAGCTCGCGGCCGAAGCCGGTCGAACAGCCGGTGATGAACCAGACGGGGGTGGATGCGGGCGTGGATGACATGGGGAGTTCCTTGTTGGCGGGGGCCGCGCGAGGGAATGCGTCACGCGGTGGGGGAACGGGCCGGGAAGTATCGCATGTCGCGATGCGGCGTGCAGTCGGGGGGGCGCGCTGGTTTTACCGGCTGGGTGGTAATGATGCGGATGGCTTTCGGCTGTCTGTCGGATGCATTTCGGAACGCCGGCATTCGTGAAAAAGCGCGGGATTTTTTGGGCTCGCCGGCTTGGTCCGCCGGGCGCATGGTCACGACCAGTCGAGCCGACACGATCTCCCGCAGGCGGACCTTGTGTTTCCGTGCCGCTGAAGTCCAAACCATGCCGTCGTGTAACGGGGCGCCGCCCGACCGATCGGCTTCTCAGGTTTTACTCACCACCGTAAACGTCAGCACATCGCTGTAATCCCCCTTCTTCAGCAACGGCCTCACGTAAGTCCTGAAGGTCGGCGCGAAGCAGGTTCTGCCGGACGGGTTCAGGCGGATCGATGATTTCACCTGATTCGGAAGCGTGAATTCGGTACTGCCGTCGTCCAGCGCCATGCTGTACGGCACCACTTGAGTCGGATCGGCCAGCGCTTTCAGCTGGTACTGATTGTCGATTACCCCATTCTGGCTGTCGGCATCGAGTACCACGTCGAGGCCGTCGCCGCTCAATCCCGAATACGCAAAACAGAGCTGGTCGGCCGCCGCCGTGAAGCGCTTTTCCCCATGGTCCATCGGTAGTTCGCCCAGATCCCAGTCGGGTGCGGACATGCGGATCGTGACGGGCGGCTTCGGCGGATTGATCGGCGAGACGACCTGGCATCCGCTTCCGTCGGAATCGGGATACAGATAGGCTGCGCCCGTCTGCTCCTGCGAGAACCCGGTGAGAAAATATCCGACGTTGCCGGCCGTGACGCTGATCGCGCGCCACCGTTCTCCACGAAAAGTCACCTCGACGCTGGCGGAGAAAGCATTGGCATTGTGCCAATTATCATCGGGACGGCGGCCATTTATTTTGAAATCGATCATGCCCGGCCAATCCGTATAGGTGACCCTCAGTCCATAATCGCGTCCCACGCCGTTTATTTTCTCCCCCGCATTGAAGCCGCCAATAGAGATGTCATTGCTATAACTCTTCCCGTCCTTGTCATAGGCCAACGTCATCAACGATCTCGAATGCAGGCTCGTTCCACCACCCAGATTTTCACGCGTGGCAGCCTTGAAATTGATGATCAGCGATGCTGTTTTCGTACCGTCGCCGTTTTCACGCCATGTGCAATTGCCGTAACTGTCGACCACCGACTGCTTCAACATCGACTGAGCAGATACCGGTTTGCAAACCAGGCATCCCGACAGAATCATGACCCAGGCCAGCCGGACGTTCCTCATCGCGCCCGAGCTCCGCCAACGCCTACCCGCCATCCATCACGATGGATGTCTTCCTTGAAAAACCAACTCATGGATACCTCGCCTCTTTTCGACCAAATCGAGATCCCGCCGGTCGCATCGACGATCAGCGGATATTCGACTTTTTTTTAATCAGAAACCGCGCGACTCCCGGCTTGTTCGGTCAGCGTCCCGGAAAACCGAACGCTGTGGGTAGTCCGATCGAAAAATAGACTCGTGCAATGCTGCGCAGGCCGGGCGGACTTCACCGGATTCTTGAACGACGACTGGAAATTCAGAAGGATAACGAATCAACACGCAGCCACCTCGACATGGAGATCCGACGGCGTTTGCCGACGGCGTTTGCCGACGGCGTTTGCCGACGGCGTTTGCTTTCAAACAAGGATTTTGGCCCGATGACCGGCCCGCGTCTTGATTCAACGCATCGATATGGCAACCCGCCGATGCGGTTTCTTGATTCGCGCTCGTTGCGCGCCATCCCGAACCTGCCCCGGCCCTCGCCTCGCCCGGTGAATTCGCCCGCCCTCGCCCACGCTCGCTTGCGCGCGCCAATAAAAAAACGGCGGCCGTGGAATCCCACGCCGCCGTCGAAGCTCACGCGACCGACTGGCCAAACCATCGTCCACGCTACATCAAACCCTCACCGCATCAGAACACCGGATGCCCGCTGATGATGCTGGGCAGCCAGGTCGAAAAGAACGGCATGTACGTCACGATATTGATCGCGCTGAAGATCGCCAGGTAATACGGCCAGGCGGTCTTGGTGGTCTCGCCGATCGACACCTCGCCGATCGCGCAGCCCACGAACTGCACCGAGCCGATCGGCGGATGCACGAGGCCGAGCGAGCAGTTCAGCAGCAGCATGATCCCGAACTGCACCGGCCCCACGCCGCAGGCCATCGCGAGCGGCAGGAACAGCGGCGTGGTAATCAGGATGTGCGCGGCCATGTCCACGAACGTGCCGAGGAACACCTGCAGGATGTTGATGTACAGCAGCATCAGCCACGGCGCGGCGTTCGACTGCTGCAGCAGGTGCTCGATCGCGTCCGGAATCTCCAGGTACGACATCTGGAAGCGCAGCATGTTCGACACGGCGATCAGCAGCAGCACCACGCCGGTGGTACGCGAGGCGTGCGACAGCGCGCGCCACAGCTTCTTCATCGTCAGCGTGCGATAGACGAACAGCGTCAGCACCAGCGAGTACACCACCGCGATCGCGGCCGCCTCGGTCGCCGTGGCGATCCCCTTGGCCACGCACACCAGGATGATGGCGATCACGCCCAGGCCCGGCAGCGCGCCCACGAACGAACGCGCCACCGCGTACCAGCCCGGGAACTTCAGCAGTGCCGTGGAGCCGTCGGCGCTGCGCGGGTAGCCGTAGCGGCGCGCTTGCCAGTAGGCGGCGATCAGCACGAAGCCCATCACCCACAGCACCGGCAGCAGGCCCGAGAACAGCAGGTCGCCGATCGACACGCCGCTCACCATGTGGCCGTTCAGCATGCCGGTGATCCCCTGCGCGGCGAACGCGTAGATGATCATGTTGGTCGAGGTCGGCATCAGCGCGCCGGCCAGCGAGGCATGGGTGGTCACGTTCACCGCGTAGGCGGCGCTGTAGCCTTCGCGCTTCATCAGCGGGATCACCACGCCGCCCATCGCCGAGGTGTCGGCGGTCGGCGAGCCGGACACGCCGCCGAACAGCGTGCAGGCCACCACGTTGGCCATGCCGAGGCCGCCGCGGAAGTGCCCGACGGCCGACTGCGCGAAGTTCAGGATCCGGTCGGCGATGCCGCCATGCAGCATCAGTTCGCCGGAGAAGATGAAGAACGGCACGGCGAGGAACGAGAACGCGTTCATCCCCGAGATGACGGACTGCATCGCGGTGGCCACCGGCAGCCCTTCGGCCAGGTAGGTCGCGACGCACGAGAGCCCGAGCGCGAACGACACGGGCACCCCGAGAAACAGCAGCAGCAGGAAGCTGATGGAAAGGATTGCGAGTTCCATGGTGGATCAGGTTCGGTTGCGCTTGCGCAGCGCAAGCAAGTGCTCGAGCGAGAACAGGATGATGGCGAGACCCGCCGGCATCGGGATCAGGTAGCGGACCGCCTCGGGCAGCCCGATGATCGGGATGCTGTCGTCGGCAGTGGTTTCGGCCATCTGCAGGCAGCCGATGATGATCGCGACCGCGAACGCGATCAGGCACAGATGCTGGAACCCGTGGACGACCGCCTGGCCCTTCGGGGAAAGCCGGCGCACGAACGAATCGAGGCCGATGTGGCCGCCGTCGCGGACCTTCATCGCGGCGCCGAACATCGCGATCACGATCACGAGCAGCAGCGCGATCGGCTCGACGAAATCGGGCGCGTCGTTGAACACGTAGCGCTTCACGACGGCGTAGAACACGAGCGCCGTCAGCGCGACGAGACTCGCGGACGCGATCACCGCCAGCGCCATGAAGAACACGTCGTTCGTGTGCTTGATGAACCTCATTGCTTCAATCCTCATCGGACAGGAAAGGCGGCCGGGCGCATCCACGCACGGCCGCCGGTTCGCGCATGCGGGCCGGCATCGCCGGACCGCACGCCGCGTCTTACTTGATCGCCTGGATTTCGTCGACGATCTGCTTCATTTGCGGGGTCTTCTCGTACTTGGTCCAGAGCGGCTGCATCGCCTTCACGAACGCGGCACGGTCGATCTGCGCGGCCGGCACGATGGTGGCGCCGCCCTTCAGCACGGCCTTGCGCGCATCGCCTTCACGCGCCGTCCAGAGCTGCACGTAGTACGGCACCGAGTCGGCGGCCGCCTTCTTGATCGCCGCCTGCTCCTGCGGGGAGAGCGTGTCCCAGATCTTCTTCGAGAACACCAGCACTTCCGGCGTCATGGCGTGCTGCGTTTCCGAGTACACGTTCGCCACTTCGTAATGCTTGGTTTCGTCATACGACGGCAGGTTGTTCTCGGCCGCGTCCACCAGGCCCGTCTTCAGGCCCGTATAGACTTCCGAGAACGGCATCGGGGTCGGCACGCCGCCCATCGCCTTGATTTCATCGACCATCAGGTCCGACGGCTGCACGCGCACCTTGAGGCCCTTCATGTCGGCCGGCGACTTGACCGGACGCTTCGCGTAGATCGAACGCGCGCCGCTCTCGTAGAAGGTCAGCGCGATCAGGCCTTTCGCCTTGAACGCGTCGAGGATCTTCTGGCCTTCCGGGCCGTACATCACGTTGCGGAAGTGCTCGATGTCGCGGAACAGGAACGGGAACGACGGGATCAGCGATTCCGGCACGATCTCGTTGAACGCGGCGCCGTTGGCGCGAACCATGTCGATCGCGCCGATCCGCACCTGGTCGATCGTCTCGTTTTCCGAGCCGAGCGCGCTGTTGCCGTAGACCTTGATCGAATCCTTGCCGCCCGTGGCCTTGCTGATCTCGTCGCTCATGAACTTGACGGCCATGTTCGTCGGGAAGTTGTCGCTGTGGACGTCAGCCGAGCGGAACGTGCGGGCCTGGGCCGACATCGTGGTCGCCGCGGCCAGCGCCGCGACGATCGCGACCGCGACGCGGGTGCGAGTGAAGATCGTTTTCATGGTCAAGTCTCCTCTGGGAATATCGAGTATTGGGTGGGCGGGCGCCGCCCCCGGCACGGCGTCAGCGCGAGGCCGGACGCGGGTTGTCGAGCGTGGCGGACGTCACCCCGGCGGACTTCGCGACGTTCGGCACGTATGCAATGGCACGCACCGGCAGGCTGTCGCCCTGCTTTCGCCGCATGTCGTCATATCCGGTCACTGCCATCCCCCTGTCGTCGGGCCGTTCGTCGTCGTTGTCGTCAGATCACCATCAGACAGCTCACCCGCTGTCTCACGTCGTACAACTAGGGAGCGAGTCTATCGGGGCGGAACCACGCTTGTACACTTGGTGCATACCCGCAGAGGGTCGATCGTCGCGTTTCTCGAAAAATCACATTTTCCATTTCCATTCAACGATTTATCTCTGTTTTTTGGATTCGTTGCGGGTCGCCGGGCGGCCGCCGCGCCGCAAATTCTTTCGCCTGCCGCGTGCTGGGCAACAACGTTATAAGACGACTGATCTTTGAGGGTTAACCTCGTTCGTTTTTCCGGCCCCGCGCGACGTTCGCTGGCATGGCCGTCAGCGAAGCGGCGTGCCGCACCGCCCGCCCGATCAATGACGTCCGATTTCCGGCTTTCCAAAAGCAATCGAATGCATTTCTGTTTGCCTTCATTGATATCGCAGCGGATGCGTGTGGGGGAGGCGCGGGACGGCCGGGAGGGAGACTGCGGCGTGCCGGCTGCGGCGGCGGTGCCGGGCCGGCATGCGCGCGGGAGCGGAAGAACAGGAGGTGGAGCGGCGCCGATTGGCCACGAGGGTATGGCCGTCAGATCGGCGGCCTGCCAGTCGCGACGCCTGGATTGCCACGATCATGCCACCCGCGTCGCGCTGGAAGACGACACACTTTCGGCACACTGCTCACGATCTCGCCACAATCCTGGCGGTCATTTCGTTACGATGCATTCAACGAGGGACCGCTTTGAACCTCGTTGTATTACGCCGAAAGGTGTTCGGCCGGTGGATCACCCCCTCCGATCCACCGGCATTTTTTTGAATTCATTGCCGGCTGCGCCGGCAGCCCGCGACCCGATCAACCGGCATCGACACGGCCATGCCCGAGCGCGCCGACGATGCCGGGCAGCCGCGCCACCGCCTGCTCGTGCAGTTGCGCATAGAGGCTTTCGCCGCGCGCGTCGATCGCCACCGTGGCCGGCCCGAGCTGCGCGACCTCGAGCGTGAGCAGCCGGAACTGCGAGATGTACTCGGTCCAGTGCTGCGCCGCCACGGCGCGCAGCGCGCGCGACAGCAGGTTCAGGCCGCCGCCCGGAAACGACAGGTAGGCGCAGCCGGCCTCGCGCAGCGCGGCGGCGCTGGCGGCGTCCAGGCCGCCCTTGCCGCCCACCAGGCGCACCCCTAGCCCACGGATCAAGGTTGGCATCCACGGGTTGTAGCGCGTGCTGGTGCTCGGGTTCAGGTACAGCGCGCGCGGCGTGCCTCCGGTTTCGTCCACGTAGGTGCTCAGGTGGAAGAACGCGCCGCCGGCGAGATCCACCGGCAGCGGCTCGCCGGCCTCGATCATCCGCGCCAGCCGCTGGTGGGTTGGCAGCCCGATGCTGACGGTCACGCGCCCCGACAGCCGCACCATGTCGCCGAGCTGCAGCGCGTCCACCTGCTCGCGCGCGAGCGGCAGGCTCAGGTCGTGGATCCGGCTCATGCGGTGCCCTCCAGGAATTCGACGCGGCCGTCGCCGTGAATGCGCGCGGCGGTGCGCCGGTTGATCCAGCAGTTGAAACAGACGGCCACCGGCACGAAGCCGTGGCTCGCCGCGTAGTCGATGTGGACGGCCATCGCGGTGGTGTCGCCGCCGGTGCCCATCGGTCCGAAGCCCATCGCGTTGACGGCGTCGAGCAGCCGCCGCTCCATGGCGGCCAGCACGGGTTCCGGGTTGGTGCGCCCGAACGGCCGCAGCATCTGCTCCTTGGCGAGCCGCGCCGCATAGTCGAAGGTACCGCCGATGCCCACCCCGATCACGAGCGGCAGGCACGGCTGCGAGCCGGCGCGCAGCATGGTGTCGAGCACGAAGCGCTCGATCTGCTCGTGGCTCGGGTAGACGAACGCCTCGATCGCCTCCCAGCGCCCGGTGCCCATCGCCTTCGGCGAGCAGACCACGTCCACGTAGTCGGCCTCGTCGATCAGGTCGAAGCTGACGATCGGCATGTCCTTGCCGGCATGGCCGCGTTCGTGCGTGAGCGGGTTCGTCACCATCTTCAGGATCGGCGGCGAGATGCGCGCGGCCAGCTCGGCGAAGCCGTCGCGGATCGCCGCGCGCACCGGCCCGTCGAAGTTCACGCGCGTGCCGATCTTGATGCTGTAGGTGGGAATCCCGACGTCGCTGCAGACCAGCGAATCGTCGCGCCGCGCGCCGTCGGCGCTGTCGATCAGGATCCGCAGCGTGGTGCGGCCGGTGGGATTCGACTCGCGCGCCTCGGCCCGTTCGAGGAACGCGCGCGTGTCGTCGGGGATCGTCTTCAGCGAGCGCTCGTAGAGCTGCGCGGTCACGCGCTTCAGGATCGAACTGTCGAGTGTGGACATGGGGAGAGAATCATCGGTTGAGGATCGTGCCGCGCGGCGGGCACGATCGCGATTCCGCCAGGAGAAAACCCGGCCAAAAGAGTTCGCCGCCGAATTGGCCGCGCGGCGACAATGCGTTGCACACCCTACGTTGCACATCATGACGCGGAGCCAGGCATGAGCCAGACCCCCTCGCGGCAGGCGCCGCTTTCCACCACCGGCGGCGGCGCGGTGCCGGCGCGCCGGATCGGCATCGTCGGCATCGGCGCGATCGGTGGCCATTTCGCGGCGCGGCTCGCGCTGGCCGGCCACCGCGTCTCGGCGCTGGCGCGCGGCGCGACGCTGCGCGTGCTCGCCGACACCGGCCTGCGCTACACGGGCGCTGGCGACGACGCCGAACGCGTGATCGCCATCGAGGCACACCAGCACGCCGAGGCGATGGGCGAACAGGACCTGCTCGTGATCGCGCTGAAATCGCAGGCGCTGCCGGGCCTGGCCGCCTCGCTCGCGCCGCTGGTCGGCCCCGGTACCGTGGTGCTGCCGGTCGGCAACGGGCTGCCGTGGTGGTTCTGCCTGCCGGCCGGCGGCCCGCTCGCGGGCCTGCGGCTCGCCAGCGTGGACCCCGACGGCGCCATCGAGCGCACGCTGCCGTTCGCGCAGGTGCTGGGCGGCAGCGTGATGGCCTCGTGCAGCTCGCCCGCGCCCGGCGTGGTGCGGCACCACAGCGGCAACCGCATCACGATCGGCGAGCCGGCCGGCGGCGTCAGCGAGCGCGCGGCGGGCTGGGCCGCGCTGCTGAGCGCGGCGGGCCTGACGACGGTGGCCAGCGACGACATCCGCCGCGACCTGTGGATCAAGCTGCTCGGCAACGCCTGCTCGAACCCGCTCAGCGTGCTGACGCAGGCCGGCACCGACCGCCTCGTCAACGACGCCGGCACGCTGGCCGTCTACGAGCGCCTGATGGGCGAATGCCTCGCGATCGGCCGCGCGGCCGGGCTCACGATCGAGATCGACATCGCGCAGCGGATCGCGCAGACGCGCCAGCTCGGCGCCGTGAAGACCTCGATGCTGCAGGACCTCGAGGCGGGCCGCTCGCTCGAACTCGACGCGATCCTCGGCGCGCCGCTCGAATGCGCGGCGCGGCTCGGCATCGACGCGCCGTGGCTGCGCGCGATCGAGGCGCTGGCGCGGCTGCGCGCCGACGTGGCCACGCCGGCTGACGCGGCGCACGCGGCGCCCTGACGGGCGGCCCGGCGCGGCGGCGGTCGAGGCGGCGCGCGCTTGCGCCGGACCTTCCGCATTGCCCGCATGTTCCGCAGTTCCCGCGCGGCGCGTTGCCCAGCTTCGGGCTGCCCCGCTGGCCGAGCAACTGGCCGGGCGCCTCCGCGCACCTCCCGCCGCCTCGCCCGCCCTCGCCCTCGCGGCACGCATCGCCAGCCTCCGCCTCAGCCGCGCGCGTAATCGGCGGCGTTCGCGATCCAGCCCTTGCCGATGAAGTCCTCGCGCGGCGGCGAGAACACGTCGATCAGCAGATGCCGGCCCGCGCCCACGCCTTCGGTGGTGTGGATCAGCTGCACGGGGATCGCGATCATCGAGGCGGCGCCCGCGTGCAGGTGCTCGTCCTCGCGCCACTGGTTCGCATCCGCGCCCCACTGCACGCGCAGGTGGTGGATGAACTCGCCCGCGATCGCGAGCGACCCCTGCTCGAAGTTCGTATGGCTGTGCGGGCTCAGCTTCGAGCGGTCGCGCGCGTCCTGGTACTCGACCCAGTTGATGCTGAGCGTGTCCGACTGCAGCATCTTCAGGCGCGGCTTGTCGGCGGGCGGCACGATCTCGTCGATGCGGATCACCTGCAGCTCGCCGCCGCCGCGCGTGCGCCGGTAGCCGGCGTCGCCGGGCGCGATGCGCGCGTCGGGCGCGGCGTAGTCGCCGTCGTTGCAGGCCGCGCCGGGCGCGAGATCGGCGCGCGTGGAGGCGATCAGCACCGCGCGCCCGCCCGCGGCCGGGCGCACCGCCACCTCGCCCGCCGGCAGCACGCAGACGCTGCGGCCCGGCACCTCGCGCGCCTCGCCGTGCCCGATCCGCACCTGCGCACCGGTTTCCTCGGGCAGCAGCAGCAGCAGCTCGTGTTCGCTCGCGGCGGCGAATTCCGGGCTGGCGGCGCCATCACCGCCCTCGCCCTCCAGCCACTGCACGAAGAAATTCTGGCCGCGCGCGATCGCGCCGGGGCCCAGGTCGTAGACGGCCGTGCGGCGCACGCCGGTTTCGGTTGCCATCGTCATGTCGTGATCCTCTCGATTTCCTTGATATCAGTCGCGGCGCGGGCTCGGCCGGCCCAGCTCGGCGAGGCGCTCCACCACGCCGTAGCGGTTGCCGTCCAGGCGCGTGAGCGGCTCGGCGCGCACCGTGTCGAAGCGGCCGTCCTCGCCCACGAAGCGCGGGTCCAGATGCACGCCCACCACGCGGCCGAACACCACCTGGCTGGCCGTCTCGCCCGGCCCGGTCGGCTCGATCTCGACGATCCGCAGCAGCCGGCATTCCATGCTGGCCGGCGAGGCCGCCACGCGCGGCGGCCGCACCATCACGCTCGGAGCCTTGGCGAGGCCCGCCAGCTCGAACTCGTCGGTGCCGTAGGGCGCGTCGATCGAGCTGTGGTTCATCGGCTCGCGCAAGTCCCAGCTGACGAGGTTCGTCACGAACTCGCCGGTCTCGCGCACGTTGGCGATGGTGTCCTTCTCGGCGCGGTCGGCCGGCGTGTTGCACGAGAACATCACCACCGGCGGCGCGGTCGAGACGAGGTTGAAGTGCGAGAACGGCGCGAGGTTCACCTGGCCGCGGCCGTTGACGGTGCTGATCCAGCCGATCGGGCGCGGCGCGACGATCGCGTTGAACAGCGTGCGCTTGAAGCCGGGCGTGGCGGCCGGATCGATGAACATGGCGAGTGCCCGCGCGGGGTCCGGGTTGTGCTCAGCCACGCGCGCCGCCCTTCACGAACACGCGCTTGCCGGTCTCGTAGAGCACCGCGTGGCGCTCGGCATCGGTCAGCAGCGTGGTGGCCTCGAGCATGCGCTGCACCATGTCGAGATAGGTGCCCGACGAGGTGCCGATGTCGGAGCCCCACATGATGCGGTCCGCGCCGAACAGGTCGACGGCCGCGCGCAGCACCTCGTGCGCGGGCGTGCCGGTCTCGCGGTAGATGTCGAGGTTGATCGAGGTGAACTTGAAGAAGATGTTCGGCTCGGCTGCGAGCGGCGCGAAGCGCGCGTCGAAGCCGAAGTTGTCGTCGTCCACCTCGGGTTCGAGCATGTGGTCGAGTACCACGCGCAGCTTCGGGAAGCGCCGCGCCAGCTCGATGATGACCGGCACCGACGGCCCGCCGCCGCCCAGCGCCAGCACCTCGATGTCCATCACGATGCCGTGTTCGTTGGCCACCGCCCAGGTCTCGAGCGCGCGCGGCGAGTTCAGCCACGGCATGCTGCCGTCCGGCTCGCGCCCGCCGAACAGGCGCACGCCGGCCAGCCCGTGGCGCTCGATGTAGCCGCGCACCAGCCCGGGGGTGGCCGCGTCCTCGGCGTCGAGGATCACGACGGCCGAGAACGTGTCCGGATGCGCGTCCGACGAATCGAGGATGTAGCTGTTGTCGTAGCGGTAGATCATGCGCTTCTGCACGGCCACGGCCGCCTCCACGCCGGCCTCGGCCATCCACGGCAGCATCCGCGCCACGTCGGGCACCTCGTTGATCGGGTTCGGGCCGTGCTTGCCGCCCGGCAGGCCGATCACGCCGGGCAGGCGCGGCGGCGCGTTGGGCGAGCGCTTCATCGGGTTGCGCGGATAGCGCGCCTGATCGTCGGCCACCAGGTGAGCGTGCGAGTCGAACAGCGTCACGCCGGCATGTGGCGGTCGGGCTTGGGTGGAATCCATCATGTCTCCAGTCGGAACGAAAGCGGGTGATTCGTTGATGCGGGTGATTCAGCGGCGCGGCGCGCGGGCCGCGCTGCCTCAGAACAGATGGCGGATGCCGATCGTGAAGCCGGTCTGCGCGTCGCTCGCCGACGGCGTCGCGAAGGTCAGCGCGGCCACCGCGCGATGGCCGGTCGAATCGAAACCGGCGGCCGTTTCGTGCAGCAGCACGCAATACAGATCGGTCCGCTTCGACAGCGCGTAGTCGGCGCCGAGGTTCCATTGCTGGTAGCTCGCGCCGCTCAGGCCCTGGTACGAACTCACGCGCGTGTAGGCATAGGCCACGCCGAGCAGCAGCGCGGGCGTGAGCCGGTACTTGAGGTTCGCCTCGGCGGTGTTGAAGCTGGCGGTCTTGCCGAGTTCACCGGCCGGCGTGACGAGCCCCGCCACCGGCGTGCCGCCGAGGTCGGTGAAGCGCGTGTTGGTGTAGATCAGCCCGGCCGTGAGCTTGCCGAACTCGTAGGACGCGCCGGCGCCAAGCTCGCGCTGCGCGGCGGCGCTCGCGTAGCCG
Organism: Burkholderia perseverans; assembly: GCF_022870505.1. NCBI lineage: Bacteria > Pseudomonadati > Pseudomonadota > Betaproteobacteria > Burkholderiales > Burkholderiaceae > Burkholderia > Burkholderia perseverans. Next base: position 1,331,436 of record NZ_CP045093.1, on the reverse strand, counting down.
CTGAAGATCGGGCTCGCGAAGTTGTTGCCGGTCGCGCTGCTGGTGGCGTTGTTGCCGAACAGCGCGAAGTTCGGATTCTTCACGTACAGGTAGGCCAGCGCCGCATGGAACGGCCCCTGCAGATAGTCGATGCCGGCCGAGATCATCTCGTTGCGCGTGACCTGCCCGGCCACGCCGCCGAGGCTGTAGGTGGCACCCACCTGCACGCCGCGATAGCGCGGGCTCACGTACTTGATCGCGTTGTTGGCGCGCTCGGTGCCGTCCACGTCGTCGAGGCCGGCCGGGTGATAGCCCCAGCCCGCGCCGCGCGCGGCCCAGTCGGTACCGGACGCGAACGCGCCGAGATAGCTCGACAGCGTCAGGTACTGGCGGCCCAGCGTGACGGTGCCGTAAGGCGTGCCAAGCCCGACGAAAGCCTGGCGGCCGAACAGCAGGCCGGCTTGCAGCGCGCCGGTGGTGGTGGTGAAGCCGTTCTCGAGCGTGAACACCGCCTTGTAGCCGCCGCCCAGTTCCTCGCTGCCGGTCAGGCCGAAGCGCGAGGCGCTCTCGTTGCCGCCGGCGATCGCGGACTGCGTCTTGCCGCCCGCGTTGCTGTTGTAGCTATAGCCGGCATCGACGATGCCGTACAGCGTCACGCTGCTCTGCGCGTGGGCCGTCGTCGTGCAGGCGATCGCGGCGGCGGCGGCGATCAGCGACAGCGAAGTTTTCATGAGGTCTCCTCCGATGATTTGGCCCGTTCGTGGACGGGCGACGGATCGCCGAGCGGAGCGGCTCGTGGAATCGTCCACTCCGTCTCGACGCCTCGTATGGTTCCATGCGAGGCGCCGCGAACCCAAGCGCGTTTCCGGAACATTTCGCAGAGCGAAAAGCGCCGGGCGCGACAGGCCGCATGCAATTGGGGGACGATGCAACGGATTCCGCACCGCGAAATCCTCGGGATTCGCGCTGGAGGGCAAAATCGACGCGGCGTAGTATTGCCCGCCGTGGTCCTGCACGCAGTCAGGCATGACCCCGATAACACGCAGCCGGCCGACGCGCGAGAATGCGCGGCCCGCCCGGCGGGACCGATGGAGGAGACATGGAAATCACCCTTGCCGCGACCGGGAGCGTCGCGGCCGCGAGCGACGAACGCCTGATCCGGCGCGTCTGGTGGCGCATCATGCCGCTGATCCTGATCACCTATCTGGTATCGGTGATCGACAAGATGAACGTCAGCTTCGCGAAGCTGCAGATGGTGCATCAGATCGGCCTGACCGAGACCGCCTACGGGCTCGCGTCGTCGCTGTTCTTCATCGGCTATCTGATCTTCGAGATCCCGAGCGCGCTCGGCGTGCATCGCTTCGGCGCGCCGAAGTGGATCTTCCGCATCGTGCTGAGCTGGGGCGTGGCCACCGTGCTGCTCGCCTATATTTCGTCGGGCTCGATGTTCGCGGCGCTGCGGTTCCTGGTGGGCGCCGCCGAGGCCGGCCTCTATCCCGGCATCGTCTATTACCTGACGGTCTGGTTCCCGCGCCGCTACCAGGTGCGCGCGATCGCGCTGCTCACGCTCGGCAGCGCGCTCGGCAACATGCTCGGCTCGGCGTTCGGCGGCGCGCTGCTCTCGCTCGACGGCGTCATGCACCACGCCGGCTGGCAGTGGGTGTTCATCGTCACCGGCGTGCTGGCGCTCGCGCTCGCGCCGGTGGTACTGACCTGTCTACCTCGCTCGATCGAGACCGCGCCGTTCCTCGACGCCGCCGAGCGCGCGCGGCTCGCGCGCATGGTGGCCGACGAGGCGCCCGCCGCCCATCACGAGGGCAGCGTCTGGACCGTGCTGCGCGACCGCCGCGTGCAGGTGTTCTCGTTCGCCTACACGCTGATGCTGACCTCGCTGTACGGGCTCATCTACTGGCTGCCGACGGTGATCAAGGGCTTCGGCGTGTCGAGTTCGCTCAACGGGCTGTTGACGATGATCCCGTGGGCACTCACGGCCGTGCTGCTGCTCACCGTGCCGCGCCTGCTCACGCGCGAGAGCCGCGTGCGCGTCGCGGCGGCCGCGATCGGCACGATCGGCTGCCTCGCGTTCATCGCCAGCGTGCTGCTGAGCGACCCGGCCGCGCGCTACGCGGCGCTCGTGATCGGCACGCCCTGCACCTCGCTGCTGCTGCCGTGCTTCTGGTCGCTGCCGTCGAAATACTTCAGCGGCCGGCGCGCGGCGGCGAGCCTCGCCGCGATCAGCAGCATCGGCAACTTCGGCGGCTTCCTCGCGCAGAACGCGATGCCGTGGCTCGGCCGCGCGCTCGGCCATGCCGGCTACGCGATGCTGCTGCCGGCGCTGTGCCTGCTCTCGCTCGGCGTGGCCGCGTTCGCGATGGAGCTGGCGAGCCGGCGTGCGAACGCCCACGCTGTCGCTCGCGACGGCGCCGCTTCGGCCTCCCGTCCGCAACAGCCTGATCAGCCGCGCTGATCGCGCGCCGCCCCGTTCAATCGAGACCCGACATGTCCGACACTTCTTCCCGCCGCATCGGCACCTTCGTCAAGACCGGCGCACCGCAGATCGTCGAAATCCTCGGCGGCGCCGGCCTGCACTTCGTGGTGGTCGACGCCGAACACGCACCGTTCGATCGCGGCACGCTCGACCTGCTCGTGATCGCCGCGCGCTCGGTCGGCCTGCCCCTCTTCGTGCGGATTCCCGACATGCAGCCGGCGACGATCCAGTCCGCGCTCGACCTCGGCGTGAGCGGCCTGCTGGTGCCGCACGTCGATTCGGCCGACGACGCGCGCCGGCTGGTGGCACGCACGCGCTTCCTCGACGGCGAGCGCGGTTTCTCCAGCTCGCCGCGCTTCGCCGCCTACGGCGCGCTCGGCATGGCCGCCGCGGTGGCGGCCGGCAACGGCACCACCGTGATCTGCCAGATCGAGAGCCGCGCCGGCTGCGAGGCCGCGCGCGAGATCGCGGCCGTGGACGGCGTGGCCGGCCTGTTCGTCGGGCGCGCCGATCTCGCGCTGTCGTTCGGTCTCGCCGACGCGCGCGCGCCCGAGGTGATGGCCGCCACCGTCGCCGTGCTCGACATCGCGCGGCAGGCCGGCAAGATCCCCGGCGTCGCGCTCGGCGACGCGCGCGAATGCGAGGAGTTCGAGCGGATGGGCGCGAACTGGTTCGTGATCGGCTCCGACCAGGCGCTGCTGCGCAAGGGCGCGCTGGCGATGATGGCGTGACGCGGCGCGAACCCGGCGCGCGTGGCGCCAATTCCGGTGGTGACGCGGGCGGCCGGACAGGAGCCAGCCCCCGGGCGGGCCTCGCGCGAACGCGCGAGGCGGCGGCCGGGCCGGAATGCGATAATCCGCGCGATCGCCGGCCGGCGGCGCGCGTGGTGCCCGCGGCCGGCCCTTCTCGGGAAGATCCAGCGATGCCGGAACGCGATTCGTCGATCCGCGCGGTCGAGCGGGCCATCGCCCTGCTGCGCGCGCTGAACCAGATGCCCGTCTCGACGCTCGACAGCCTGCATCAGTCGACGTCGCTGCCCAAGCCGACACTGATCCGGCTGCTGCGCACCTTCGAGGAACTCGGGCTGGTGGCGCGCGGCGCGCGCCCCGGCGAATACCGGCTGCTCGACGGCGTGAACGCGCTCAACTCGGGCTATCACCACGTCCCGCGCGTGGTGGAGATCGCCGCGCCGCTGGTGCGCGCGCTGACCGAGGAGATCAAGTGGCCGATCGCGGTCGCGATGCTCGACGTGGACGCGCTGGTGGTGCGCTACAGCACCATTCCCTACTCGCCGCTGTCGCTGCTGCATTCATCGATCAACATGCGGCTGAGCCTCGTCGCGCGCGCGATCGGCCGCGCCTATCTGGCGTTCTGCTCGGCCGACGAGCAGGAGATGCTGCTGGAGGTGGTGCGCCAGAGCCATCATCCCGAGGACGCGCTCGCGCACGATCGCGAGGCGGTGCGGGCGATGCTGGACGAGACGCGGCGGCGCGGCTACGCGCTGCGCGATGCGAAGGTGCGGCCCGTGTCGGGCACGCTCGCGGTGCCGGTGATGAAGAACGAGTTCGTGGTGGCGTCGATCGGGCTGACCTGGTTCTCGTCGGCGCTGACGGTCGACAAGGTCGTCGAACGTTATCTCGGCCGCCTGCTCGATGTGTCGCGGCGGATTTCGGAACAGTTGTAGGCGGCGCGGCGCCTTGCGGGCGGCGGGTGGGCGGGCCGCCTCAACCGCCGCCGCCGAGAAAGCGCAGCAGCCAGAGCAGGAAATGGAACACCATCACGAGCAACGCCCACAGGCGCTCGAGCAGATCCCACAGGCCGGCTCGCCAGAGCCCGGACATCGTGTCCGTCCACCATCCGTTCATCGGTTTTCCGTGGTGCGCCCGAAGCGGGCCGGGTTGCTATCTTCGCACGGCGCGGGGATGGCGCTCAGGTTGAGCGGCGGCGGGCCCGACGGCGCGGCCTCGACTCAAAGCCGACGGCCAGGCGTCAAGTCGAATACCGGCCGTCCTTTCTCACGAGGCGGGACCGGATCGGGATTCACGATCTCGGCCTAATCGTCGAACTTCACCAAGTCCTTGAAAATGAGCGGGCCCCAGCGGTTTCCGCGTGCCTGAACCAGCAACCCGCCTTCCGAAAGGCCGCCAAGTGTGACTGGAGCAAATCCAAGTCGTTCGGCAAGCGCACCGACGTCGGTAGCGGCGCCGTCGTCGTCGCTCGCCAGGAACACGACTCTCCTGCCCCGATGAACGGGCGGGTCCTGGGCAAGGACCGCGGCGACCAGGTGGTTGAATCCCTTGACCAGTCGTCCCCCGGCGAAGGCCTTCGCGACAAACCGGGACGACGGCTGCCCTTCCAGCGTTTCAGGAGACACGCCGTAGGCATTGGTCACATCGACGATGGTCTTCCCCTGCCAGGAAGGCAGCGACTTCGCGACATCCGCGTGCGATTCGAAGCGGACCGCCAGAAAGATGATGTCGGCCTTGACGGCTTCCGGCAAGGTTTCGGGCATGATGGTGGGGCCGATCGCGGCCGCATCGGCGGCCAAGCTTGCGGGCTCGCGCGTGGTTGCAACGGACACTTCGATGCCGCTGCGGGCAAACGCCCTGGCCAGGGCCTTGCCGATATTGCCAAAGCCGATGATTGCATATTTCATCAGTATTCCTTCATTTTGATCGCACCCTATGGCGCTCCCGGGAATCGAACGGCGTTATCCGGCGTGACTCGTCAGAGTTGCGCCAGGCCGCCGTCCGCGGCGACTTCGCTCGCGGTCATGAAACTGCTGTCCGGCGACGCCAGAAAAGCGGCTACCGCTCCAATTTCCGCCGGATCGGCCATGCGCTGGAGCGGCGTCATCGCACCGTAGGCCTTCTGGCCTTCCTCGCCCAGCGCCGCCTTGGCGAGTTCAGTCGCGGTCGCCCCGGGCGACAGCACGTTGACGCGGATGCCGGTGCCCTTCAAGTCTTCGGCCCAGGTCCGCGCAAGGTTGCGCACTGCCGCTTTACTCGCGCTATAGGCCGTGAATCCCGGAGCCCCCGTGGTGCCGGCGCTCGAGCCGGTCAGGATGATCGAACCACCGGGACCCATCAGCGGAAGCGCCGCCTGGACCGTAAAGATCGTCCCCTTTACGTTGGTGTCGAAGGTGTCGTCAATGTGCTCGGCGGTGATCCTGCCGAGCGGAAGCGGGCTTCCCGCCCCGGCATTGGCGAAGACGATGTCAAGCGTTCCACGCTCGGCTTTCACCGCCTCGTACAGTCGCCCGAGGTCAGCCGGGTCGGAGACCGAGCCCCTCACTGCGCGAGCGTTGGGGCCGAGCCTGGACACGGCGTCGTCGAGTGCGTCCTGCCGCCGGCCGAAGATGAAAACGAAGGCGCCTTCGTCGATGAAGCGCTTTGCCGCGGCAAAGCCGATGCCGGTAGCACCGCCAGTGATCACCGCGGTCTTTCCGTTCAGTCTGGTCATTTTTTTAAATCCTGAGTTGTGGTTGCGCCAGTATCCAGACCCGGTTACCTTTAAACAAGTATGCACTTTTTGGTAAGTACCTCGACATGACGACACCGCGCGAAATCTGCGATACCGGCTGCGGGCTTAACGCCACGCTCCGAATCATCTCCGGCAAGTGGAAACCGCGGATCCTGTTCTTTCTGCGCGACGGCGCAAAACGCTACGGCGAACTCAAGCGCCTGATCCCTGGCGTCAGCGACAAGGTGCTGATTCAGCAATTGAAGGATCTGGAAGCCGATCGGGTCATGGCGAGGACGGACTACAAGGAAGTGCCGCCACGTGTGGACTACGCGCTGACTCCGCTCGGTCGCAGCCTGGCCGATGCAATTGTCCCGCTCTGCACCTGGGGAACGGAGAATGCGGAGGAAATGGCGCGCATATTCGCGGACCGCGACGCGGCGTAGATGAATCCCGACATCCCGGCTTGATCTCTTGCCCGGATTCATCGAAGGCGGAACGCTCCCATCAGCGATGCGTCATGCTTTGCGACAGCCGGGCTCATTCAGGTTTGCACTACTGATTCACTTGACGCTGAACTTCCCGGCTACGCTTCCGACGCCGGAAAACGCACCTGGGTCAGGTTCAGCTGATCTCCCCCATCCTTTTATTTCGGACCAACCCGGCGCACCGCCTTTGGGACGCCCTTCTTTTTGACGTCGTTGCCGGACCGGTTCGTCAGGATGGCGCTCGTCACCAGGTGAGCAAGATGATCTGCGCGCGGCGCGAATGAGGGCAGATCGGCGAGCCAGCCGAGCGCCGCCATCAAGCCGAACATGTCGTCCCCATTCATATCGGCGCGCGCCGTCCCTTCGGCTTGAGCACGCAGCAACAGTCGCGCACTCGCGGAATGCACTGCTGCGCACGAAGCGTAAAGCGCGGAGTCCGGGTTGGTATGCGCTGCCGCCATCAGCGCGACGACGCCCTTATAGCTTCGGGCAAACGTCATCCATTCGCGGAACCAGGACAGGATCGCTTCGCCAGGTGAACCGGATTTTTCGAGTTCGCCCGCCTTCTGCGTCAGCGCATCCAGATTCGTACATAGCAGCGCTTCGAACAAGGCTTCCCGCGACGGGAAGTGACGAAGCAGCGTTGCCAGTCCGACATTGGCCCGACGGGCGATATCGCGCATCGAGACATCGGCGCCGTCCTCGACAAGCGCCTCACTCGCGATCGTGAGGATGTGACTGTAATTTTTTTTCGCATCGGCTCGCATGGGTGCCTCTTGACATATGGATCAGTGATCCATATATTTGGATCACTGATCGACATAGTACCTCAACCCATCCGAGCCGGAGAGTATGGCGTCCCTCCATGCAAGAGGCTGCGCATGAACGATGCCGGCAGCATCGGGGCCGGCGGCACGACCGCGGCGATTGGCGGCCTTGCCGTCAAGACCGGATGCACCGTCGAAGGGATGAGTCGCGACGTCGGGACGGCGCGCACGCCGGAACACGCCGGGATGTGGTGGCGGGCCTCATGACCCGCGCCGTCGAACGCGCCAGTTTCTCGCCCGGCGTCGGCCTGCCCGGCTGAACGCAGTACCACCACGTCTTACAGCACGGCAACCTGCAAGGAACCACGACATGCACGTTTTAGTCACTGGCGGGACCGGCCATTCCGGTCCGTACATCATCTCCGAACTGATCGCCGCCGGACACGAGGTCACCGGCCTCGCCCGGTCGGACTCGGCCGCCGCGGCGGTGTCCGCGCTCGGCGCGAAGGTGCGCCGCGGCAGCCTGGAGGATCTCGACGGGCTCAAGGCGGCGGCGGCGGACTCCGACGGCGTCATCCACGTCGCGCACCGGCAGGACCTGCTTCCGTCCGGCGGCATCGACGCCGTGGCCGCCGTCGAGCGCCGGATCATGCTCGCGTACGGCGAGGCGCTGGAGGGAACCGGAAAGCCGCTCGTCGTGTCGGGCAGCATCGGATCGCCCGGATGGGAAGGCTTGGGCCGGCCAGCCACCGAGGACGATCCGCCCCTTCCCGGCGGCGATGCGTACAAGGGCACCCTGCGGGTGCGCAACATCGTGGAAACCACCGTGCTCGGCCTCGCCGCGAAGGGGGTGCGATCGTCGATCGTGAGGATTCCGACCATCATGCACAGCACGACCGACAAAGCCGGCTTCCTCCCGCTGCTGATCGGGCTCGCGAAGGAGAAGGGCGTGATGGGTTATCCCGGAGACGGTACGAACCGGTGGCCGGCCGTGCATGCCCGCGATCTCGCCATCCTGTTCCGCCTGGCACTGGAGAAGGGTACGGCCGGCAGGAACTGGCACGCGATTGGCGACGACGGGATTCCGTTCCGCCAAATCGCCGAGGCCATCGGCAGCCGCCTGAATCTGCCTGCCGTGTCCATTCCCGCAGACGTATTGATGTTGCCTGGATATTTTGGATTCCTCTCGAATCTGGTCACGCTGGATCTCCCGGCATCCCATGCCATCACCCGCCGGACCCTCGGCTGGAAGCCCGCCCAGCCCGGCCTGCTCGCCGATCTGGACAACGGCCACTATTTCCCTGCCGGCTGAGTCGATCCGAGGCCGTGTACCGGGCCACAACAGGCCCGGTGGCGAGACGAAGAGCAATCCACCAACTTGCGAGGAAACAACCCATGAGCACGATCAGCATCATCGGAGCAGGCGGCATGGCGGCAGCGATCGCTGGCCGTATCGCCGGGGCTGGCTACACCGTCGAGGTGGCCAGCCGCAACCCCGCCAGCGCGCAGGCGCTGGCCGACCGGCTCGCGGCCGGAGCGACCACCGGGACATACGGCACCGCGCCGGCGGGCGATATCGTCATCCTTGCCGTGCCGTACAGCGGTGCGGCGGCGGCGGTGGCCGATTACGGGGACGCGCTCGACGGCAAGCTGATCATCGACATCACCAACCCGGCGGCCCCCGACCTGTCCGGCCTCGTTACCCCTCACGGCAGTTCCGGCGCGCAGGAGATTACCAGGCGCCTGCCCGCCGGCGCGCATGTCGTGAAGGCGTTCAACACCATTTTCGGCCACGTGCTTGCCAAGGGCGAACGCCTGGACGCGTTCATCGCGGCCGACGATCCGGCGGCCAAGGCGCGTGTGTCGACCCTCCTCGAGAGTCTCGGGCTGCGCCCGCTGGATGTCGGCGGGCTACACATGGCCGCAACGCTCGAATCGCTCGGCCTGATGATGATCGGCCTGGCCAAAAACGGCGCCGGCACCTGGGACTTCGCCATGAAAGCCGATATCGGATGAATCCGCGGCGCCCGGCCCTCACCGGCAGGTCGCCGCTATCCGGGCGGATCGGACTCGTTCCGACGTTGGAAAACGGAGAGATTTGGATGCGCGCCCAGGACAACGTCCAGGTTGTGAAAGACTTTTTCGCGGCAATGGCTCGCGGCGACAGGCAGGACGCGCTAGCGCCGTGTGCCGAAGATATCGAGTGGATCATTCCGGGCGAGGGCTGGCCGCTTGCCGGTTCGCACCGCGGGCACGCGGGATTGCGGGATCTTCTTCAGCAGGCTTCCGAAACGGTGGAGACCGATTACCGGGGCTCTCTCGAGTTCGTGGCGCAAGGTGAGCGGGTTCTGATGATCGGCTCTGCCGGGGGCAGGAGCCAGGCCACGGACAGGTTCCCGGCTTCAGCGCCGCCCTCCCCCCACAACCCAAAAAAATGCCTCGGCCCGGAGGGGTCCGGAGCCGAGGCCAACCGCGTTTCGATAACACTCTTTGGGGAAAGAGTGCGCTCCACTGTATGAATTTGCGCGCGCAGATGCAATTTCGGCGTCTTACCGGATCTTTCCGAAGCGGCGCCGCCTGCAGCGCGAGCCTTGCCGGGCGCCGCATTCACGCCGTTACGGCGGTAACAAGCAGCCCGCACGCAAGCGCCCTCTCGCCCCGGCTTTCGCGCGCTCTCAGGCGCCGGCCGGCCCCACGCCGAACGCGTCCGCCACCGCGCGCACGGCGTTCGCGTAGAGCAGCACGTCCACGCCGACCGCCACGAACGTGCAGCCGAGCGCGAGGTAATGGCGCGCGAGCGCCGCGTCGCCGGTCAGCGTGCCGGCCGCCTTGCCCGAGCGCACGATGCGCGCGATCGCGTCGTCGATCGCGAACTGCACGTCGGCATGGCCGGGCTCGCCGCGATGCCCCATCGAGGCGGCCAGATCCGCCGGCCCGATGAACACGCCGTCCACGCCGTCCACCGCGCAGATCGCCTCGAGATTGCCGAGCGCGGTCGCGCTTTCCGCCTGCACCAGCAGGCAGACTTCCTCGTCCGCGATGTCGAGATAGTCGGCGCGCAGGTTCCAGCGCGAGGCGCGCGCCACCGCGCTGCCCACGCCGCGCACGCCGCGCGGCGGATAACGGACCGCCGAGACGAGCTCGCGCGCCTGCTCGGCCGTCTCGACCATCGGCACCAGCAGCGTGCGCGCGCCGGCGTCGAGCAGCTGCTTGATCAGCGCGGTGTTGCCCTCGACCGGGCGCACCACGGCCTCGGCGCGGTACGGCGCCACCGCCTGCAACTGCGCCACGATGCTGCGCACGTCGTTCGGCGCGTGCTCGCCGTCGATCAGCAGCCAGTCGAAACCGCCCGTCGCGGTCACCTCGGCCAGATACGGCTCGGCCATCGACACCCAGAAACCGATCTGGCGCCGGCGTGCCGCGAGCGCGGCCTTGAAGCGATTCAATCCATGGGGAGAGCTTGCGATCATCGGTCGGTCCTCGTGGTGGAGTCGGTCGGAATTGCCGGCACCGTGGCGATCGGCGCCCGCCCCCATGATCGCATCCGCACGCCCAACGCGGCGCCAGACAGCACCGGGCGGCCCCGGCCCGGCGCTTCGGCAGCGCTCGCGCGCCGCGCTTCGCCCGTGCTTCGCCGAAGGGTTTTTTTGGCCTGTCCTTTAGCAATGGCAATTCCGGAAATGTTCTATTCGTCTGCCGAATCTCGCCCGTTTTCGGCCGCCGGCTGGGCCTCCGGACGCGTTTCGTCGCTGCCCCGAATCCCATGATTAGCCATGCTTTTATGGCTCTATTCGAGCGATTCAATAGGACCCTCTAGTACCCGCCTGCGTCTGCGTTCCGTCCCCCGAATGTCTGGAGGAAACCCAGGGTAAAACTCGATATTTAACGGTTAAGAAATGTTAAGGACCGCCGTTACCCGGAGTAGCAGTCACTGCCGCGCGCGTCAGCGCGGCGCGAACAGGATACGAGCCGCTTTCCAGCAGGACGATGGCGGCGGACGCGACCGGGGTGTCGCGCCGCCTCGTCGGAAACCGGCCGCCCAGACCGCGGGCTTGCGGTTGCACTGTCAGGATCGAGAACATGAAAATCGAGCGTTTCCACTCCGCCAATCCGCGTGCGGGTCAGCTTCGTACCCTGGCCTCCGTCGTTTCGATGACGCTGGTCGCCTCCGTCATAGCCGGTTGCGGCGGCGGCGGCGGTGATTCGGGCTCCGCCGCGAGCACGGCCGCCGGCACCAGCAGCGGCACCAGCACCTCGACCTCGGGTACCTCCACCAGCACCTCGGGGACCTCCACCAGTTCCAGCCAGCTCTGCACCACCGCCCTCGCCACCGCGCAGGCCAACACCGCCAGCACCAGCACGACCGCCACCACCTCGAGCGGCAACGGCAACGCCACGCCGAGCCCGGCCACGGTCGGCACGCTCGACGCGCCCGTCGATCACCTGATCGTGAAACTCACGTCGGCCTCGTCCACCAGCCTCGCGAACGGCGCCCGCACGCTGGCCGCCAGCTCCGACACGACGCGCGTCGGCGACGTGATCAGCCGCGTGCTCACGCAGTGGAACGCGCAACGCCTGCAGGCCCGCGTGCTGGCCTCGACGGCCGCCGCCCCGGCGCTGCCGAGCTTCGACAACGTGCAGCTGGAACGCACCATGTCGGACGGCGCGGCGGTGGTCTCGCTCGGCAAGCGCGTGGCCTCGGCCGACGCGGCCACGCTCGCGCAGGCCTTCGCGGCCGACAGCGAGGTGGCCTACGCCGAGCCGGACCGCCGCCTGTTCGTCAGCACCGCGCCGACCGACCCGGACTACTCGCAGCAGTGGAACGACTTCGACCCGACCGCGGGCGTGAACATGCCGGCCGCCTGGAACCTGAGCACCGGCGCGTCGAACGTCGTCACCGCGGTGATCGACACCGGCTACCGCCCGCACGCCGACATCTCCGGCAACCTGCTGCCCGGCTACGACTTCATCACCGACGTGAACACCGGCAACAACGGCCACGGCCGCAGCTCCGACGCGACCGATCCGGGCGACTGGGTCACGCAGGCCGAACTCAACGACTCGTCGGGCCCGTTCTACAACTGCGCGAGCGCGCCGAGCAACAGCACCTGGCACGGCACGGAAGTGGCCGGCCTGATCGGCGCGAGCGCCAACAACGGCATCGGCATCGCCGGCGCGAGCTGGTTCGGCAAGATCCTGCCGGTGCGCGCGCTCGGCAAGTGCGGCGGCACGACCAGCGACATCGCCGACGCGATGCGCTGGGCGGCCGGCATCTCGGTGGCGGGCGTGCCCGACAACACCACGCCGGCCAGGATCATCAACCTGAGCCTCGGCGGCAGCGGCCCGTGCGGCAGCACCTTCCAGTCGGCGATCAACGACGTGATCGCGCGCGGCGTGACGGTGGTGGTGGCGGCCGGCAACGACGGCCTCGCCAACGCGCAGGACCGCCCGGCGAACTGCACCGGCGTGATCGCGGTGGGCGCCACCGACTCCACCGCCAAGCGTGCCTATTACAGCAACTTCAGCAGCGAGATCACGCTGAGCGCGCCGGGTTCGAATATCCTCTCGACCAGCAACACCGGCACCACCACGCCGGGCAGCGACACCTATGCGCTCAACAGCGGCACGAGCCTGGCCGCGCCGCAGGTGGCCGGCGTGGCCGCGCTGATGCTGTCGCTGAACCCGAGCCTGACGCCCGCGCAGATCGCGCAGAAGCTGGCCGCCACGGCGCGCCCGTCGCAGATCACGGCGTCGAGCACCTCGTCGTGTACGGCGATGGCGCCGGGCGCCGGCCTGATGGACGCCGGCGCGGCGGTTGCCTCCGCAACCCACTAAGCTTCCTCCCCTGGCCCGCTCCCCTCGGGCCTCACCACGGCTCGCCCGTTGCCGCCGTTGCGGCGGGCGGGCCGTCCTGCTTTGCGCTTCCCTGTTCCGCGTCGCGCGTGGCGTGCGCCGCTCCGGCCACCTGCTCGACGGTGTCGACCACCGCTCGAACGCCGATCCGGGCGGCCCGTTGATGACATCCCTGTGACATCGCCGCGCTTGCCACCCCGTGGACTCCCGTGCCGGACGCAGATCCGGCTTGTCATCGGTCTGCCATTTACCGCCGATAAAGTCCGGCTTCAACCAGCAGAACAGACCATCCCCACGCCTCCATGCCGAGCTCAGCGCGCGCGTCACAATCCGTCCATGCGATCACCAGCCGGGTGCTGACGACGAGCCTCGTCGTCAACCTGCTGCTGATGACCGCGCAGGCCGGCGCCGCCTATGCGACGCATTCGTCGGGAATCTTCGCCGACACGATCCACGCGGCGATCGACCTGCTCGCCGACGCGCTGCTGCTGCTCGCCTGCCGCCTCGACGCGAAGCTGCCGCCCGAACAGCGGCCGACCTACGAGCCGCTCGCGCTGGTCGGCCTCGGCCTGCTGCTGCTCGCCACCGGCGCGCAGATGATCTGGCAGGCCGCCACCCATCTCTCCGCACCGCCCGACATCTCGCCCGACCTGCTCTCGTTCGCCGTGCTCGGCATCGCGCTGGCCGGCAAGGCATCGCTGTCGCGCTGGATGCTTGGCCGCGCGCGCGCGATCGGCGGCGCCGCGCTGATCGAGGCGAGCGCGTGGCACATCCGTGTCGACGCGCTGACGCTGCTGCTCGCCACGCTGGCGCTGGCCGGCGCGCGCTTCGGCCTGCCGCGCCTCGACCAGCTCGCGGCCACGCTGATCGGCGTGATGATCCTGCGCACCGGCTATGCGTTCGCGAAACGAGGGCTTCAACTGCGCGCCGATCACGGCGGCTGGGCCAACCGCGCGACGCCGCCGCGCTGAGCGGCAGCCGCACACCGTCCCTCCCCGTCACCGGATACAGCGGCTTCGCGCTCGATCCGGCCAGCGCGCTCGCCGTCGCCAACCTTGTATCTTTAAGCCTCGGACCAACTCGGGTAGCCCGAGCGGCCTCTGGGTTGAAACACCAAGCCCGTGACTGAGCACTGGGCGCCCGGGTTGGACCGTCCTTTCTTGCAGCCCGAACGGTTGTAGGAATTCAGAGTTCGCATAAACAAGGATGGGAGCGAAGGGACGTGTCCGATACGACTTTTGTGGGAATCGATGTCTCGAGCCAGACGCTCGAAATTGCAATCAGCACGCAAACTGCGACGTGGCAAGCGGCCAACGATGCCGCAGGTATCGAACAACTGGCCAGTCAGTTGCGTGAACTTCAGCCGGCGCTGATCGTGCTGGAGGCCACCGGCGGCTACGAGTTCGAGGCCGCGTGCGCGCTTCAAGCCGTGGGCCTGGCCGTCGCCGTGGTCAACCCTCGCATGGCGCGCGACTTCGCGCGTGCCATGGGCGCGCTTGCCAAGACCGACGCGCTGGATGCAAAAATGCTGGCTGCATTCGCTCGCGTGCTTCACCAGCATCCCGAGCGCGAACGTTTCGTCAAACCTCTGGCCGATGCCGAACTCCAGCGGCTCCAAGCCCTGGTGCTGCGGCGTCGGCAACTGGTCCAGATGATCACCGGCGAGCGACAACGCCTGCGGCTCGCCCATGCCGCAGCCCGGCCCAGCCTCGAACGCGTCATCGATTTCCTCAAAAAGGAACTCGACGACAGCGATAACGAGGTTGCCCAACACGTCGAGCATCACCACGCAGAACTGGCGCGGACGTTGCGTAGCGTGCCCGGCATCGGCTCGACCAGCGTCGCAGTGCTGCTTGCCGAGCTGCCCGAACTGGGAAAACTGGATCGCAGGCGCATTGCCGCATTGGTCGGTGTGGCGCCACTGAACCGGGACTCGGGGCTCATGCGCGGCCAACGCTGCATCTGGGGTGGACGGGCCGACGTGCGGCGCACCCTGTATATGGCCACGCTCACCGGCGTGCGCTACAACCCGGTATTGCGCGATTACTACCAGCGTCTCGTCCAGGCGGGCAAGCGAAAGAAAGTCGCTCTGGTAGCCGCCATGCGCAAGCTGCTGACCATCGTCAACGCCATCGCAAAACACCGCCTCGACTGGAATCCCGACTTTCATATCGCTTGACTCACAAGACGGTTGCTCAGTCGTTCCTGAGTACCGCGTCTGCCTCCGCGTCGAAGTCGGTCGACGCCGACACGTCCTTCCAGCGTTCGACCTCCGTGGCCAGCTGCGCGAGCCGGTGCCGCGCGGCCAGCAGCGCGTCGTTGCCGAGCAGCAGATGCACGGGCGGATCGTCGTGCCGCACGAGGTCGAGCAGCACGCGCGCGGCGCGGGCCGGATCGCCGGGCTGGCGGCCGTCCTTGCGCCGGCGCGCCGCGCGGACCGGCTCGAACACGGCGTCGTAGTCGGCGATGCTGCGCCCCGTCCGCACCAGCGAACGGCCGGCCCAGTCGGTGCGAAACGCGCCGGGCGCGAGCGCCGAGACGCGGATGCCGAAGCCGCGCAGCTCCTGCGCGAGCGACTCGCTGATCCCTTCCAGCGCGAACTTGCTGCCCGCGTAGTACGGGATGCCCGGCGCGGCAACGAAGCCGGCCAGCGAGGTGACGTTGACGATGTGGCCGCGGCGGCGCTCGCGCATCGACGGCAGCACCGCCTTGATCATCGCGACCGCGCCGAATACGTTGACGTCGAACTGGTGCCGCAGCGCGTCGAGCGACGATTCCTCGAGCGTGCCTTCGTGGCCGTAGCCGGCGTTGTTGACCAGCACGTCGACGGGGCCGGCCACGCGCGTGGCCGCCGCCACGGCCGGCCCGATCGCGTCGAAGTCGGTCACATCGAGCAGCACGCCGTGCGCGCGGCCGGGCAACAGCCGTTCGAACGCGGCGCGCGCCTCGTCGGTCCTGAGCGTGCCGATCACGGTATGCCCGTCGGCCAGCGCCGCCGTGGCGAATGCACGGCCCAGGCCGGCGCCGACACCGGTGATCAGAAATACTTGTGGGGAAGCGGTAGGTTCCAAGTGGGTCTCGCCAAGCGAAAATCCGCGCGGTGCAGCGGCGCGCGGGTGGACGCGGCCCACTCGAGGGCCGGCCGCGTCCGGGTCATGTACGGGTGCCTCGGCAATACCGGGGCGTCGGGATCGAACGGCACGACATGCGGGTTCCTCCCTCGGGTCCGGCATCACCGGCTCCCATGGTGCCGCGCCTCGCGGCGCTGTTGAATCCTCTAGAATCGGCGTTTCCCTCCCCGGAAAATGACGAAACGAATGGACCGCTTCGAAGCGATGACCATGCTGATCACGGCGGTCGAACAGGGCAGCTTCTCGGCGGCCGCACGCGAGCTGCGCGTGCCGGCGGCCACGCTCACGCGCAAGATCACCGACCTCGAGGCGCGCCTCGACGCGCGGCTGCTGGTGCGTACCACGCGCGGGCTCACGCTGACCGACACCGGCATCGGCTATCTCGCCGCCGCACGGCGCATTCTTGATCTGGTGGACGAACAGGAGCGCGAGGCGTCCGGCGAATTCACGACACCGCGCGGCGAGCTGGTGGTGACGGCGCCGGTGCTGTTCGGGCATCGGCACGTGCTGCCGCACATCGCGGCGTTCCTCGCGCAGTTTCCCGAGATCAACATCACGCTGGAGCAATCCGATCGCAACGTCGATCTGCTCGACGCGCAGGTGGATCTGGCCGTGCGCATCGGCCGGCTGCCCGACAGCAGCCTGATCGCCACGCAGGTGGGCACGATGCGCACGGTGGTCTGCGCGAGCCCCGCGTTTCTCGACCGCCATGGCACGCCGCGGACGCCGGCAGACTTGCCGCGGCTGCCGTGCATCGTCGTGAACGGGCCGCTGCTCGCGCCGCACTGGCACTTCCGCGCGCCGGGCGCGCCGGACGAACGCAGCACGCTGGCCATCACGCCGCGGCTGCGCGTGTCGGCAGCGGCCTCGGGCGCCGAGGCCGCCGTGCTGGGCGTGGGCCTCACGCGCCTGCTCCACTACCAGGCGGCCGACGCGATCGAGGCGGGCACGCTGCGCGTGGTGCTGAGCGACTACGAGATCGAGCCCACGCCGATCCATCTGGTGCATGTCTCGCGAGGCCAGATGCCGCTCAAGCTGCGCCGCTTCCTCGACTTCCTGGTGCCGCGGCTGCGCGCGTCGTTCGCGCATCTCTCCGGCCCGGCCTGAAGCGGCGCGGCGGCGCCGCTCATTCGGTGCCGTCGACGATGCGGAAATCGCGTTCGGCGGCGCCGTCGAGCACCTTGACGGCAGCCTGATAGGCGTCGCTGTCGAAGGTGGCCCTGGCCGCCTCGAGGCTGTCGAATTCGGTCACCACGGTGCGCTCCAGCAGCCCCGCCTCGAACGCATACTTCGCGGTGCCGCGCGCGATGATGCGGCCGCCGCCGGCCGCGATCGCCGGTGCCGCCAGCTTCGAATAGGCGGCCATCCGGTCCGCGTTCAGGATCTTGCGGATCGATACGACCCAATAGGCTTTTGCCATGCTCTGCTCCCGGAAAATCGGTTGGCGGCGCGCCCGTGAATCGATGCGGCGGGATTGCCGGCACGACGGGAGCGCCCGATGCGCCGGGGCGGGGGCAAGCCGCTCCGGCACGTTCGGCGCACAGCATGCCGGGACGCGGCGGCGGATTGAATAGGCGAAAAACGGTGGCCGCGTCCCCGTAAAACGGCGAGACGGGCGATGACCCGATGACGCGATGGGATAGCGAACCATGCCGGGCTGGCGTCCAGCCGCCATCCGCCTCCACGATCAGGCAGGACGCGCCGTGCGCTGCTCAGGCATCGGTGGAATGCGGCGCCGTCACGACCGCGCGCACCGAGCCGCGCTCGACGAGCGGCCCGTCGAGCTTGATCGCATGGCGGCGCACCGGCACGCCGAGCGCGCGATGCTGCGCCTCCTGCATCAGGATCTCCACCGCCCGGCGTCCCAGCTCGTAATTCGGCAGCACCACGGTAGTGAGCGGCGGATGCGTGTGGCGCGCGATTTCCTGATCGTCGTAGCCGTGTATCGACACGTCGTCGGGCACGCGCAGGCCGAGCTGCTTGACGGCCTCGATCGCGCCGAGCGCCATCAGGTCGTTCGCGCAGAAGATCGCCGTAGGCGGGCGCGGCTCGCGCAGCAGCGACAGCGCCTGCTCGAAGCCGGCGCCGGAACTCCAGTCGCCCTCGCGCACCAGTTCGGGCGCGAACGCGATGCCCGCCGTGGCGAGCGCGGTGCGATAGCCGCGCAGGCGGTCGCGCGCCGCGTCCTGCCACGGTTCGCCGTTGATGTAGCCGATCCGCCGGTGGCCCGCGCGCAGCAGGAAACTGGTGGCGGCCTGGCCGCCGGTGACCTCGGCGGGCACCACCGACGACAGCGGGCTGTCCGGCGCGTAGCAGTTCAGCAAGACGGCCGGCACGCCCAGCAGTTGCGGCGGCGGCGCGACCTTGCGCGTGTAGACCGTGGCGTAGACCACGCCGCGCAGGTTCGGCATCGCCAGCACCGCGTCCAGCACGCGGCGCTCGATGTCGAGGTTGCCGTGGGTCGAATACACGGCGAGCGTCCTGCCGTTCGCATAGGCGGCGTCGCGCGCGCCGTCGATGCTGACCACCGGATGCGGGCTGGTGGAGATCTCGTCGGCGAGATAGACGATCAGGTCGCGCTCGCCGTCATGCACGGTCGCCGGTTCGCGCGGCAGGAAACGGTAGCCGAGCTCGTGGGCGACCTTCAGCACCTTCTCGCGCGTGGCGTCCGAGAACTTCGTGCCGCTCGCGTGGTTCAGCACCAGCGAGACGGTGGATTGCGACACGCCGGCGAGCTTGGCGATGTCGGTCATCGTGGGGCGGCGTCGGGTCGGGCGTGTCACGGTAGCGATCGCGGCAGGAACGAAAAAAAGGCAGCGGACCGGTGGCTCCGCTGCCGGCAGTATCGCCGGCCGGGCGTGCGGGAAAATAATATATTAGTGATATTAATTTCCTGAACGACTCGCGAAGCAGTGACATGGGCTGCGGCTTCCCGAGCGTAACTCAACCGGCTCGGCGCCGGCAGCACGCGATGCGCACGGCCGAGCACCGCATGATGGAGCGACGGCGGCGTGCTGACGGCGTGGCAGCCCGATCCGGCTCGGCTCATGAGCCGCTTTGCCGCGCCCCGCCAGCGTTGTGTCGAATTTCTCGCGATTCGCAGGTCCCCACGCCGCCGGCCCGCCGATCCATGCCGCCACCCCGCCAGTCATCGTCTCCGAGCATGCCGATCCCGCCGCTTCGCACCCCACCGGACACGCTACGGGATTGCCCTAGCTCGTAAATCCGAGGCATGAGGCAATATTATTAGTAAGCAATATCACTAGCCTGTATGCCCAATATGATCCACGCGTCCGACCGGACAGGGAGACGATGATGGCAAGCCGTGGCAAACGATAACGCGTCAAGGCGGCACCGGTCGGTGCCGTAGCCGCACCGGCGCCCGACACGCGCCCACCCGATCTGATTTCGATACACGTCGTGGCCGGCGGCTCGCCCGCCGGCCACGACGCCCAGCACATGGCACGTCCAGGCCCGGGGGGGCCGCGCGACGCGCGTGCCGATGTGCGGGACAGCCGTCCGCATTTCCCTGCCTTTCCCGAATCCGACGAATCCGCCCGGCATGGTGGCCACCGCCGCGCGGCCCCGCGAACGCGCCGTGCCGGGCGTCCGCCGTTCGCCGGGCTCGCACGGCAAGGCGCCGCGGGCGGCGGCAACCCGGACGAAGCGAACCGGCAGATGAAGGCGTTTCGTTTGCTTCGTCCCAATTAGTAAGCATTGCTATGCAAGTCCGCCGTTGATTCATCCGTCAGATAGTTCGGAACACTGATTATTTACACGACTGAAACAAAAGGAGCAGCTGGCTATGTGGAAACAAAATGAGCTGACCATGGCGCTGGCCGCCATGACGATGAGCCTCGCCGCGTGCAACGGCGATTCGGGTAGCGCGGGATCGCAGTCGCTGCGCGAAACCACGCCGCAGAACACCCAGGCAACCACCGGCGGCGCCGCGGCGACCGGCAGCGCCGCGGCCGCGGCGGCCCTGCCCTGCGACGCGCTCGCGGCGGCCGGCACCGCGTGTTCGGCCGCGCACAGCGTGACGCGCCTGCTGACCAGGAACTACACCGGGCCGCTGTTCCGCGTGTTGAACCTGACCACCAACGCGCGGACCAACATCTTCCCGTACACGGCCGGCTCCGGCGTGGCCGCGAACCTGGTCGGCACCACCAACCTCGACGCGATCAGGCAGGCCTGCGGCAGCGACGCGAGCGGCTGCGTGGTGGACGACATCTACGACCAGATCGATCTGGTCGCGCCGCTGCAGAGCGCCGGCCAGTTCGGCAACGTGGCCGCGACGCTGAACGTCGTCAACAACCAGGCGAAGACGCTGACCATCAACGCAACGGGGCAGACCGTGCCGGTAACGGGCGGCTTCGCGCAACTGAGCCTGCCGAACGGCAACACCGTGACGGTGCAGGTCCACCGCCCGTCGGTGAATTTCCCCGCCCTCGTCAACAATCCCACGCCCACCAACCAGGCGATCACGATCGGCAACGACCTGCCGTTCGCGGGCGACAAGTCGCCGTCGAAGATCCGCTTCGTGCCGGTGCCGGGCGGTCGCACCACGGTGGCGCTCGACATCCTGGCTCACCAGTCGTACCGCAACCGGATCGGCACGGTCAACCAGTCGATCGGCGACACGGAAATCGCCGAATACATGGTGGCCGGCACCAACCTGCCCGCGGGCTCCACCTCGGCCTGCTGCGGCACCTACGGCAACATGGAAGACAATTCGAGCGGCACGTTCCAGGGCTCCGGCACGGTGCCGCCGTCGGGCGCGTCGATCCCGGGCGACCCGGTGATGGTGGACACCAACGGCGCCAAGGGGCAGATCGAAGGCATGATGTTCGGGCTCGCCTACGCCAGCGGCAACGCGGCCGTGTTCGGCTACGGCCCCGGCTACAAGAACGGCGGCCCGACCTACTCGGCCAACGACACCGGCGTGAACTGGCCCGGCGTCGATGCCGAGGCCGGCGTCTATCTTTATGGACCGAGGCAGCCGCTCACGGAAAGCTTCGTCACGGTGCTCGCGAAGTACTCGCCGCAGACGCAGGCCAACCACTTCGCGGTGAAGGGCGGCGATTCCTCGCAGGCGGTGCTGACCTCGGTGTACTCGGGCGTGCCGCCGGAAGCGGTCGACTTCTTCGGCGACACCGGGCACCGCTTCCTGGGCCGCTGGGAAGGCGGGCTGTCGCTCGGCGAGGGCGGCGACGAATCGGATGCGCCGATCGAGTTCTATGAAGGCGCCATCATCACGAAGATGAGTTCCGACGCCGCCGACAACGCCGTGCAGGGCAGCATCCAGACCTTCTACGGGCCGCCCACCGACACCACGGCCGCCGCCTGCCAGGCCGGCAACCTCGCCACCCAGCCGCTCGCGCTCGCCAACACCTCGGCCTGGCATCCGGGCGCGCAGGGTTCGGTGATCTCGCTGACCACGGACATCTCCGGCACCACCAACTACGCGGCCGTGATCGGCAACGCCAGCGGCAGCCCGTTCTCGGAAATCGACCAGTGGGTCAAGATCCAGGGCGGCCAGACCTACACGTTCACGGACTACCTGCCGGCCAGTTCCGGGCAGACGATCTTCCCGGCCTTCTCGGTGCAGACCGACGACGGCAACCAGACCGAGTTCGCGGGCGTGCTCAACACCAACAACGGCGTGATCGTGCCGGGTACGTGGGGCGCGGGCGGCTCGACGCTGTCGGCGAGCAAGGTCGGCAACTGGTGGAAGGTCAGCATGAAGTTCACGGCACCGGCGGGCGCCTCGAACGCGCACGTCTTCCTCGATCCGCGCACCTCGAACGCCTCGGGCGCGCGCAGCACGCAGAGCACGAGCCTGAACCTGTCGGCGACGCACTACTGCCCGAGCCTGACGATCGCCGGCAGCTAAAGGCGAACGGCCGGCGGCGCGTCGGGCCGTATTCGATGGTGATGGCCCGCGTCGCCGGCGTTACGGCGGCGCGGGCCGCGCGATCGATACAACCCGCTCAATACGGCCCGGCTTCCGGATGCCGTTCGCGCCACGCGGCGAGTTCGGCCTGGTAGCGTTCGAGCGCGTCGTCGTAGAGATCGAACACGCAGGGCGAGCAGCCGGACTGGCAGCAGTCCTCGAGTTCGGGCGGCACGGGCGGCTGCGGACGCGGATCGTCCTGGCCGGATGAGGATGCCGGTTCGTGGCCGGCGGCGGCGGGAGTATGGGGCGGCGTGGGCACGGCTGGGTTCGGCGGGACGTCACGTAAAGGGTAAAGGCAGGCCGCCAGTATACGGCGCCCGGCGCGCGAGCGCCGGACGCGCCGCGTTCAGGCAGGCGCCGATGCCGCCCGGCGCGGATCGAGATCGAGATTCGTCATCAGGCTGCGCACCGTGCGGATCACCTGCCCCGGCGTGATCATGCGCGAGCATTCGAACTGCCGGTCGGTGCCCGCATGGCGCGGACACCAGGCGAAATCGCGATGGTCGAACTCGATCGACGTATCGTTCCAGCAGCTGTTGCAGACGTGATGGTTGATCACGCGCCACGGCGTTTCGAACTCGTTGAGCGGATGCGTGAAGCCGCTGATCATCACCACCGGCTTGCCGAGCGCCCAGGCCAGCCACGACAGCCCGCTCGACAGCCCGATGAAGAAATCGGCGTGCAGCAGCAGGCTCGCGCGCTGCTGCAGCGGCAGGTCGCCCGTGAAATCCTCGCTGCCATACGGGATCAGATTCCACATCAGCTTCTCGCCGTGCGCCGGCTGCCGGTCGATGCAGAGCACGCGGTAGCCGCTCGCCTTCAGGAACTTCACGAGCTCGTACCAGCCGGTCGGATGATTCCAGTACTTGCATTGCGACGACGACTGCGCCGCGATCACCACATACGGCTCGGCGATGGTGCGCGTCGTGTCATGCACGGCGATCCGCGGCCGGCGCTCCACGGCCATCAGCCCGAGCAGGTACGGAATCGTCTTCTGCAGGCCGCTCACGCGGAAGTCGGTCGGCTGATGGGTGCGGTCGTCGCACGGGAAGAAGATGCCGAGGTAGTAGCTCGCGTAGCTGCGCGCGAGCAGCGTCGGCTCGTCGTCGGGCGGCACGTATTCGAGTTCGGGATAGGCGTCCTCGAACAGCGTCCAGAGCGCCGCGCCCATCGACACCGAGACCTCGCAGCCGTGCGTGCGGCGAAACTCGTCGACGTAGGGAAACCACGCGAGGATGTCGCCGAGCGTGCCCACCGGCAGGCGCATGTAGACGCGCTGGCCGCGCGCGTCGTAGTCGTGTTCGAACACGCGCTCGCCGTCGCGCAGCACCTCGATGCGGAACCGCACGAAATACTTCTTGGTGCTGCTGACGATGCCGTCGTCGACGAGTTCGTCGAACAGCACGACGTCGGCGTCGAGATCGAGCAGCCGCACGCGCCACGATCCGGCCGGCACCTGCACGCGGCAGCCGTAGTTGAAGTCGTAGCGGATGCCGTGCGGGCCTTCGATCACCGGCGGCCCCGGATCGACGATCGCGGCCGGCAGCGCGCCGGCCCCGTCGGCCGGGGCCGGCGCGGGGTGCGCATCAGGCGCGGGGCTCACGGCCAACGCATGCACCGCGTCTACCGCCGAAATCCCCTGCGCCGGCGCGGCGAGCCGGCCGGCCGGCACCGCCACCACCGGCATGCGCGGATCGCCGGTCAGGCCGGCGCCGGCACCCGCGCCGCCGGGCGACGGCATGGCCGCCGCCGCGCCGGCCACCGACGCGGAGACGGCCGACATCGCCGCCTCGATCACCGACGCGGTCCGGCGCCGCGCCGCCAGCGACTCAGTCGACATAGCTGATCCCCACCGTCACGGCCCACGGCTGCGAATAGTCGTGGCCCTTGCCGTAGCCGAACGCGCCCCAGGCGCGCACGTGGCGCGTGAGCGACGCGCCCACGCCGAGGTCCGCGTTGACCCAGGTCTTCGGCAACGTGGTGTTGAGCGCGGTGCCGCCGATCGTGTCGCCGAGCCCGGCGTTGAACACGTGCATCGCCTCGACGCCGACGTAGGGGTCGAGCTTCAGGTCGCCGACCGCGAGCGAGGTGCCCACGCGCGCGCCCGCGCCGCCGAACACGAGCGACTTCGACTGCAGCATGACCGGCGTGCCGAGCGAGCTTTCGTAGGCGATCGCGCCGGCATGCTGCCAGGTCACCTCGAGCCGCGGCTCGGCCCACCAGCGC
Source organism: Burkholderia perseverans (assembly GCF_022870505.1). Lineage (NCBI taxonomy): Bacteria > Pseudomonadati > Pseudomonadota > Betaproteobacteria > Burkholderiales > Burkholderiaceae > Burkholderia > Burkholderia perseverans. Next base: position 1,307,086 of record NZ_CP045093.1, on the reverse strand, counting down.
TGGCCGAGTTGCCAGCGCTTGCCGGCGTCGAGCGAGACAGCGAAGCCGGACTGCGCGTAGTCGCCGCTCGCCTGGTTGCCGGCCGTGCTGACGCCGAGCGACTGCTTGAAGCCGAGGTAGCGCACCACGGTGTCGGCGAACAGGCCCGAGGGCGTGTCGAAGCCCGCGTAGGCGCCGATGTTCCAGGGCCGCGCGGTGCCGTTGCCGATCCCGTCGAAGCTCTCGTTGGCCTCGGCGTAGCCGCCGGTGGCGCCCACGTGCAGCGTGCCGGCGTGGGTGGCGATGCTCCAGTCGCGGCCGATCTGCGCGCCGTACAGCGTCAGCTCGGTGGCGGTGCCGCCCGGGCTCGTCTTCATGCGCTGGTCGTAGGCGCGCACCCAGAGCTGGCCGCCGCCGTCCGCGCCGTTGCGCAGGTCGCCGAGATACGAGAACGCGGTTTCGAGCTGCTGGTACCAGAGCAGCGACGCGGTGGCCGCCGCGGCCTGCGCGACCGAGGCGATGTCGCTGGTCTGGCCGGTGTTGGCGAGGAAGTAGTCGCCGTTGTCGTTCTGCAGCGCGAACTTGTAGGCGCCCACGTCGATGCCGTTGCTGCCCGCCAGCGAGAACGTCGCGCCGGTGCCGGCCGCCTGCACGAGTTCGAGGCGCGTGCCGGCCGCCGCGGCCGTGGTGCTCGCGTCATGCACCGACAGCGTGTAGGCGCCGGTGCCCTGCTCGACCACCAGTCGGTCGGCCTGGCCCGCGCCGACGTTGGTGTTGAGCACGAACTGGCCGCTGCCCGAGAGCTGCGTGACCGTGACGGTCTTGAAGCCGCCCGTGCGCGGCGCCGCGAACTGCACGGTGCCGCCCTGCATCGCGAGCTGGTCGACGCTCAGCGCCGCGTTGCCGGTCAGCGCGTCGGCCGCGGCCTCGTCGATCGTCAGCGTGCCGGCCAGCGCCACGCCCGCGAGCGTCTGCGCCGCCACCGGGCCGGCCGCCGTCGTGCCGCCCACGTCCACCGTCAGCGTGCCGCCGGCCGCCACCGTGCTCTGCGCGGCCGAGCCGCCCAGCAGCACCGTCTGCGCACCACCGGCGTTGACCTGCGTGCCCTGCGCGAGGCCGCCGCTCGACACCAGCTGGATGCCGCCGTTGACCACCGTCGCGGTGGTGGCGCCGCCCGTGAACACCACCTGCGAGCCGGCGCTGACCACCGTGCCCACCGCCGAGCCGCCGGCCGACACGTACTGCTTGCCGCCCGCCACCAGGCTGCTCGACACGAGGCCGCCCGAATAGACGCGCATCAGGCCGCCCGAGCTGACCACCGAGTCGATGCCGATGCCGCCGCGCGACACGCCGAAGCTGCCGCCCGACACCACCGTGGTGCCGGTGGCCGTGCCGCCCGCCGAGACGTACTGCGTGCCGCCCGATGAGACCACCGTGCTGACCGTCGAGCCGGCCGAGAACACCGTGAGCAGGCCGTCGTTGCCGACCGTGGTGCCGCTCGCCAAGCCGCCGCGCGAGACGATCTGCCGGCCGCCGGCGAGCAGCGTGTTGCTGGCCGCGCCGCCCGAGGAAATCGTCTGGGTGCCGCCCGACGACACGGTGGAGGCGACGGCGCTGCCGCGCACCGTCTGCGAGCCGCCGTTGTTGATGGTGGTGCCGGTGACGGTCTGGCCCGCCGCGATGGTCGAGACGCAGGCCGCCGCGCCGGGCAGCGCCTGGTTATCGCAGCTGGCCGCCTGCACGGCCGGCGCGACCAGCGGCAGCGCGAGCGCGACCAGCGCGGCCGGGGCACGCGCCGCGCGCGCGACCGTCGCGCCGGGCACGGCGAGCCGGCCGCCCGACAAGTTCGGATGAGGTGATTTCATACGGTCTCCTGATTGTTTTGAATGGTTTCCGGACCGTGGCCCGGACTGCTTTCTTTCGCCTGCCTGCTTTCGCCTGTCGGCTCGATCGGGGTAACGGCACGGCTTCGCTGGCGACGCGGCCGGCGGCAAAGGCGGCGGCCTCCTGCATGGTCACCGCGTTCGCGGCATCGCCAGCGTCCCCCGGTTCTACCGCTTCCCGCCCGCTCCGTTACGCCGGCTCGCCGAACAGCGCCGCGATGCCGGCCGGCGAGCCGAACACGGCGTCGGCGTCATGGCCCGCGCCGGGAATCCGGTGCGTCTCGTGCGTGCAGCCGGCCGGCGCGCGCGCCGCGATGTAGCGCGCATAGGCCAGCCCGCGTTCGAGCCGGTGCGCGCCCTGCGCCATCGCCGCGCACGAACGGTCGAGCGCCGGATGCCGCGGGTCGCAGTCGCGCTCGCCGAGCAGCATCGTCACGTCGCGCTTCAGGTAAGCACGCTCGAACGCGCCCGGCTCGGCCGCGGCCGGCTGCTCGCCGGCATAGGCCGGCAGCGCCTCGAGCCCGTACTTCCAGGCATTGAAACCGTCGCAGCGCGCCGCGTCGTAGGCGGAGAAGCCGCCGTCGGCGTCGGGGCGCAGCGTATCGAAATACACATACGAGGACGGATTCGCGATCACGTAGCGCAGCGCCACGCCGCGTTCGGCCAGCGCCGCCTCGCCGCGCGCGAGCACGGCATAGCGCTGCGCGACCTGGCCGCCGCCCGAGTGGCCGGCCACCACCACCTCGCGCAGCGCGGGAAAGACGCGCGTGTCGGCCAGCCCGGCCAGCAGCGCGTCGAGCACCTCGAACGAGCTGACCGGCGCGGGCGCGAGCGCCTCGCCGCCGCCCATCCAGCCGGTCCACTCCCAGGCCAGCGTCGAGGCCGGCAGGCGGTGCGCCTCGACGTCGGCCTGCGCGAGGAACTGCGGCACCAGCAGCACCGTGTCCTCGGAATTGCGGCCGGCCGCGGCGCGCGCGCGATGGGCGAACTTGAAATAGGCATCGGCGTTGCGCAGCCGGCCATGCAGCAGGATCACGGCGGTGCGCACGCCCGGTTGCGACGCGTTCCACTCGCCGGTGGCGAACAACGGCACGGTGCCGGTGCCGGCCGGCGTGGAGACGGTCAGGTGCTGCGGAGCGACGACGTCGACGGGCCGTTCGTTCGGCGCGCGTTCGTCGTGCGCGCCGTCGAGGTTGGGGGGCACGGTGCTCAAGCGGGGGTCCTCGTGGTGGCCGGCGCCTCGATGCCGAGCTCGGGATGTCCGCGACGGGACAGCCCGACCAGCGCGAGCGAGACGAAGCCGGCAAAGATCAGATAGAACGCGGGAGTCAGGCTGCTGCCCGTCAGCGAGATCAGCCAGGTGACGGTGAACGGCGCCAGGCCGCCGAACAGCGTGACCGCGATGTTGTACGACAGCGCGACGCCGGACGAGCGGCTCTGCACCGGGAACAGCGTCGCGAGCATGCCGGGATGCGCGCCCGACATCGCCGCGAGGAACACCGTCGAGACGATCTGCGCGATGAACAGGCGCGAGGCCGACGGCTCCGTGACGACGAACAGGTAGAGCGGATAGGCGCAGATCATCCAGGCGATCGTGACCGGATAGAACAGCCGGTACGCGCCGAAGCGGTCGGCCAGGCGCCCCGACAGCGGGAACAGGAACAGGTTCAGCAGGCCCGAGAAGAACGCGCCGCGCAGCGCGACCTGCAGCGGCAGGTGCAGCTGGCGCTCGACGTAGACGGCGATGTACGAATGCCAGACGTAGTTGGTGGCCGCCCCCACCGCGATCACGCCCATCGCGCAGAGCGCGGCGCGGCCGTTGTCGCGGAAGAACGCGGCGAGCGGCACCTTCGGGCGCCTGCCCGCTGGCTGCTCGCGGCTCAGTTGCTGGAACTCGGGCGACTCGGCCACCTTGTGGCGGATGTAGAAGCCGAGCGGGCCGGCCAGCGCGCCGCACAGGAACGGCACGCGCCAGCCCCACGCCACCAGCGCGTCGTGCGAGAGCCGCGTGGTGAGCAGGTAGCCCGCGCCCGACGAGAGCAGCAGCGCGAACGACTGCGCCGTCATGTTGAAGCTGCCGTAGAACATCTTGCGGCCCGGCGGCGCGTACTCGACCAGCATCGCCGAGGCGGTCGCGAACTGGCCGCCCACCGAGAGCCCCTGCAGCACGCGCGCGAGGATCACCAGCGCGGGCGCCGCGTAGCCGATCCGCGCGTAGCCGGGCGTGAGGCCCATCAGCAGCGTGCTGGCCGCCATCGAGATGATCAGCAGCGACAGCGCGCGGCTGCGGCCCGCGCGGTCGGCGTAGACGCCCAGCAGGATGCCGCCGATCGGCCGCACCACGAAGCCGATCGCGAACGTCGCCAGCGTGAGCAGCAGCGAGACCAGCGCGTTGCCGGCCGGGAAGAACACCTGCGCGATGATCTTCGAGAAATAGCCGTAGATCAGGAAGTCGAACCATTCCAGGCCGTTGCCGAGCACCGAGGCGAAGATCGCGCGGCGCACCATCGACGGCGACAGGCGCGCGGGGGCTTGCATCGCGCCTTCCGGCGACAGCGACGGCGACGGCGCTTGCGTGGCGCGGCTCATGATCCGCACCCCGGGGTGTCGTAGATCGCGTGGAGCGCGCAGGCCGAGGTCAGCATCTTCGCGCCGTTGTGGCCGACGCCGGGCACCACGTGCAGGCTCTGGTTCAGCCCCTGCGGATGGCGCGCGCGCAGGTAGCCGAAATACGCCTCGGCGCGCGCCAGGCGCTGCGGGCCCTGCGCTTCGGCCGGGCAGCTCTGGTCGAGCGCCTTCTGCTGCGGATCGTCGTCGTTGCCGCCCACCAGATAGGTCACGCGGCGCGCCGCGTAGGCGGCCTCGAGCTGCGCCGCGGAGCGGTCGGCCAGATACGGCGGGCGCCTGGCCATGCCGTATTTCCAGTCGTCGAAGCCGGGGCACGCGGCCGCGTCGAACGCGGCCGGCTGGCCGTCCGCGCCGGGGCGCCCGGCGTCGAAATACGCATACGACGACGGGCTCGACACCACGTAGCGCAGCGCGATGCCCTCGCGCGACAAGGCTGCCGTCTCGCGCGCGGCCACCGCGTAGCGCTGCACCACCTGGCCGCCGCCCGAATGGCCGGCGAACACCACCGTCTTCAGGTTCGGAAAGCGCTGGCGATCGGCGAGCCGCGCGACGATCGCGTCGAGCACCGCGTAGGAACTGACGGGCACGGGGCCCACCGCGTCGTCGCCGGCCATCCAGCCGTTCGCATCCCAGCGCAGCAGCGCGGCCGATTCATCGCGGCCGGCCAGATCGAGCGTGGCGAGGAACTGCGGCGCGATCAACAGCGTGCCGGCCTCGTCGGCCGCCACGGCGCCCTGCTCGCGCGCCGCGGCGCGGGCGGCCTGCGCGCTCTTGAAATAGCGGTCCGCGTTGCGCAGCTTGCCGTGAATCACGATCACCGCGCGCGTCACGTCGGGCGCCGGCTGGTCCCAGTCGCGCGACAGATAGAGCGGAAACTGCGCGGCGCCGGCCGGCGTGTCGATCCGCATGCGCGTGGCCGCGATCCGCGCCACCGGCCGCAGATGCGGGTTGTACACGTGCGGCGCGCTGGCGCCGGCGGCGCTGGCCGCGTCGGTGCCCTGCGCAGCTTCGGCCGCGGGGCCGCCGGCCAGCGCGAGCGCCAGCGCGCAAGCCGCGCCGGCGCCGCGCAGCCTGCGCGGAAAGGACGATTCGAAAGGCATTCGGACTGCTCCTGGTGGGCCGTCGCCGCACGGCGCGCGGCTTCGGCCCGACGTCAAACGGGTAAGGCGCTCAGAACCGGTGGAACATGCCGATCGTCACCCCGGTCTGGTTCGGACCGAACGCGGTCTCGTCGGTGGTGCCGACCGGCGTGTAGCTGCCGTTGTTGCCGCGCGTGGCCTGCGCGTAGGCCACCGTCGCATAGAGCGAGGTGCGCTTGGACAGTGCGTATTGCGTGCTCAGCACGCCCATCCAGGTATTCGACTGGCCCGGCGTCTTGTCCTGGTCGTAGTAGTAGGCGGCCGTCACCTTCAGGTTGCGCATCACCGGATAGCGGATGCCCGCGAACCACAGCGCCTGCGCCGACGACGCCGTCTTCACGCTCGACGGATCGGTCAGGAAGTGTTCGTAGCCCGCCATCAGCTGGCCGCGGCCCACGTCCTGGCGGAACGCCAGCGAGAGGTTGCGCGACTTCGTGAAGTTGCCGGTCGAGGTGATCGCGCCGTTGCGGTAATCGTAGGCGAGACCGACGCCGAACGTGCCGCCGTCGTAGTCGAGGCCGCCGCCGTAGGCCGCGCTGCTCTGGAACGAGGCCGGATCGCCGCCGAAGCTGTAGCCTGCGATCGCAGTGACGCCACCGAAGCGGCCCACGTACTTCACCATGTTGCTGTTGCGCGCGCGGAACGAGAACGAATCGGACGAGCCGGTGGTCGGGAACCACGTGTATTGCGGCGAGAACGACATCGGGTCGTAGCGCAGCATCACGTCGTACATCGGCGTGTACTGCAGGCCGAACGACAGCGAGCCGAACGTGCGGTTCGACAGGCCGACGGCCGAGGTGCGGTTGAACAGCGTGCCCGCCGTGGCCTGGCTGCCGTCGTTGGTGTTGAAGCCGGCCTCGAGCACGAACCAGGCCGAATTGCCGCCGCCGAGGTCTTCCGAGCCGCGCACGCCGAACCGCGAGTTGTGGACGCCGCCGGAATTCTCGCGCACCAGCGCGCCGCCCGTGGTGCTGGCGTGGGTCAGGTATTCGACGTTCGCGTCGATCACGCCGTACAGCATCACCGAGCTGCCGCCGCCTCCGCCGCCCGTCGCCAGCTGCAGCGCTTCGTCGATCTCATCCTGCTGCGCGTAAGCGGACGCGCATCCGGCAAGCAGCACGGCGGCTGCGGCATGGTGCTTTTTCACAACGGTCTCCTGGACATTGTTGTCGTGTGGCGCCGGGTTCCGTTTCCCGGAAACCCTTGCCACCTATGGGCTGACGGGTCAGGCGCAATCCTAGGGAGTCCCGAGCCAGATGTAAAATATCCATTTTCTAGTAGTGCCATATTTGTAGAATATGGGACATTTTTCGCGCCCCGCCCGGAGCCTTCCAGCATGGAATTGCGACACCTGCGGTACTTCCTCGCCGTCGCCGAGGAAGGCCAGTTCACCCGCGCCGCCGAGCGGCTGGCGATGCAGCAGCCGCCGCTGTCGCAGCAGATCCGCCTGCTGGAGGAGGAAATCGGCTTCGACCTGTTCGTGCGCCAGCCGCGCGGCGTGGAGCTGACGCCGGCCGGCCGCGCGTTCGCGCAGAACGCCGGGCTGGTGCTCGACACGCTGCAGCAGGGCATCGCGCACGCGCGCCGGATCGCGCGCGGCGAACTCGGCGCGATCGCGGTCGGGCTGACCAGCTCGGCCGGCTTCCACCCGCTCACCACCGACGCGATCCGTGCGTTTCGCGCGGCCAATCCCGGCATCGAGATCTCGCTGTCGGAGCGCAACGCGGCCGAGCTGATCGAGGGGCTGTCGAACGGGCAGCTGCAGGTGGCGTTCCTGAGAAAACCGGTGGATACGCCATCGGGCGTGGCGTTCGAGCAGATGCTCGACGAGCCGATGGTGGTGGTGCTGCCGGTCGGGCACCGGCTGCTGGAGGGGATGGGCGACGCGCCGCCGGCGATCTCGCTGAAGGCGCTCGAACACGAGGAGTTCATCCTCGTGCGCCGGCCCGGCGCGCCCGGCATGTATGCGGATTTCCTGGCCGCGTGCCGGCGCCAGGGGTTCGTGCCGCACGTCGCGCGCGAGGTGCCGCGCATGCTGACCGGCATCCACATGGTGGCGGCCGGCCTCGGCGTGACGCTCGTGCCGGCCTCGATGCGCCGCTACGATCACCGCAGCGCGGTGTTCTGCCCGCTCACGGACGGCGCCGGCTTCTCGGCGCCGCTGCATCTCGCGTATCCGGTCGAGATGCGCGATCCGGCGGCGGCGCGGTTCGTGGAGTTCGTGCTGGCCCAGCGCGGCGCGCTGGGCGGCCCGGCATCCGACTGACGCGGGCGCCCTTGGCCTGGGCGCGTTCACGATCGGGCAAGGGACTCGACGCATTAAGCGTCGATTGAAGCAACGCACTAAGCGTCGATGGCCGCGGCGCCGTCGAGCGCGCCCCGTTCCTGCCATGCCTGCTCGATCGCCCGCAGCGCGCCCGTCACGATCGACTGGTTCAGCGCCGCGGCCAGTCCCGCATCGCGGTCCGCATACGCTTCGCAGAGGCGCTGATGATCGGCGCAGGACCGCTGCATGCGGCCCGGCAAGGCGGTGCTGAAACGGCGCAGCCGGTTGATGCGCAGGCGCATCGAGTCGAGCACTTCGCGGAAGATGCGATTGCCGCAGACCTGCAGCTCCTCGTCCCGGAACGCGACGTTGGCCCAGAAATACCCGTCCACGTCGCCGCGCGCGGCGGCCTCGGCGAGTTGGCCATGCGCCGCCCACAGGCGCGCGATGTCGTGCTCCGTGGCGCGCTCGACGATCGCGCCGGACACCTGCGCATACAGCACCGCCCGCAGCTGGTACAACTCGCGCACGTCCTGCAGCCGAATCCCCGACACGCGCGGACGCCGCCTCGGCGCCCAGTCCACCAGCCCTTCGCGGCTCAGCACGAACAACGCTTCACGCACCGGCGTCCGGCTGACCTGGAAGCGTCTGGCCAGTTCGACCGAATTCAGGTCGGCGCCGGACGGCAGGCGCCCCTCGATGATGCCGCGCGCGATCCAGTCGATGATCTCCGCCACACGCGACGATTCCCCATCGGCATCGGATGCAAATGTGTCGACACTTTTTCCCATTCGCTTTTTGACAATCTCTGATAATGTGCAGTTTACGCGGAAATTTCTGATTCCCGTCGGATTCTTCACGCCGCAGCCCATAAAACTGTCGACATTTAAAGGATCGGGGACGATCGGCCCCGCATCATATCCAGGAGACGCGCCATGTCCGATCGTTACCGGCCGCAACGCCGGCGGGTTCTTCAATCCGCCGCCGCGCTGGCCGCGCTGTCGCTCGGCGGCATGCGCGGCGCGCTGGCCGCCGGCGAGTCCGCCGCTTCCACCGCTTCCGCCGCCGATGCCGCCACTGCCCCCGACACCGATGCCGCCAGCGGCGCGGCCGCCGGCCAGATTACCGCGCAACTCGCCCGCTACATGGCGAGCGCACGCTCCACGCCCCTGCCCGAAGCCGTCGTCCTGGCCTGCAAGCATCGCATTCTCGATACCTTCGGCGCGATGGTATCGGGCTCGCGCCTTCCAGCCGGCATGCAGGCGGCACGCTATGTACGCGAACTGGGCGGCACGCCACAGGCGAGCGTGATCGGCACGCGGATGCGAACCCAGGTGGTCAATGCCGCGCTGGCCAATGCGATGTGCGCGCACGCCGACGAAACCGACGATTTCGAGCCGGTCACCAAGGCGCATCCGGGCAGCTCGGTGGTGCCGGCGGCGCTGGCGATGGCCGAGCACGGCGCGCAAAGCGGCGCAACGATGATTCGCGCGGTCGCGCTCGGCTACGACCTAGCCTGCCGCCTGCTGATGGCGCTCGGCCCGGATCAGGTCCGCGCGTCGCACCGCAGCGCCGAAGGCACCGCCTCGACCTTCGGCGCGCTGGGCGCGGCGGCGGCGCTCGCCGGCCTCGACGAGACCGCCATGCGCTACGCGATCTCCTATTCGGCCCAGCAGGTGTCGGGATTGTGGAGCTGGGTCAAGGACCGCGACCATGTCGAGAAGGCCTTCGACTTCGCCGGGATGGGCGCGCGCAACGGCGTGATGGCGGTGACCATGGCGCAGGCGGGCATGACCGGTGTGAGCGACGTGCTCGACGGCACGCACAACCTGTTCATCGCGCTGTCGCCCCGGCCCTCGCCCGAGGCAATGCTCGACGGGCTCGGCACGCGCTTCTACGTGACCGAAACGGCGATCAAGACCTACTCGGTCGGCTATCCGATCCAGTCGCCGCTCGATGCGCTGCTCAGCCTGCGCCGGCAGTACGGACTGACGCCGGCGAACGTGCGCGGCATCGTGGTACGGATTCCTCCCGACGCCGAAGGCATCGTCGGCGACAGCGCGATGCCCGACGTGAATTGCCAGCATCTGGTGGCGCTCGCGCTCGTGAAAGGCGCCGTGTCGTTTCGCGACAGCCACGACGCGGCGCTGATGCACGATCCGGCGATTCTCGCGGTGCGTGCCAAGGTGAGCCTGCAGCCCGATCCCGCCCTGCACGATCCGGCCGCGCCGCGCGGCGCCCGGGTCGAGGTGACGCTCACGGACGGCCGCACGGTCTCGCATCTCACCCGCTTTCCGCCCGGCACCCGCGAGAATCCGCTGACGAGCGAGGCCGTGGCCGCGAAGGCGCGCGACCTGATGGCGCCGGTGCTGGGCGACGCTCGCACCACGGCGCTGATCACGCGGCTCGAACGGCTCGAGACGCTGAAAGACCTGCGCGAACTGCGCCCATTCATCACCGCATGACCTTCCCGCATCTCATGTCGAGGAGACGAACCGATGCCGCTGCTTGACCGTCGCAACTTCCTCAAGACGAGCGCCGCCGGCGCCCTGGCCTCCGCGACCGCCGGAACCGCGTTCGCGCAAAGCCGCCCCGCCGAATCGGCGGCTGCAACGGCTTCGGCGGCTTCGGCGGCTTCGGCGACCGAAGCGCCGGTGCCGGCCGCAACGACCACGCCTCCCGCCGCCAACCCGCCGCGCGTCACGCGGATCCTCGCCGAATTCATCCAGCGCACGAGCTACCGCGATCTGCCCGCCGCGGCGCGTCGCGAAGGCGTGCGCACCTTCATGAACTGGGTCGGCGTGGCGGTAGGCGGTTCGCACGACGAAACCGTGGACCGCGCCGTGGCCGCGCTCGCGCCGTTCTCGGGGCCGCCGCAGGCGAACCTGCTGGGACGCGCGGAGCGCTTCGACATCATGAACGCGGCGTTCGTCAACGGCGTCAGCAGCCATATCTTCGACTACGACGACACGCACCTGAAGACGATCATCCACCCGGCCGGCCCGGTGGCGTCCGCGATCCTCGCCTATGCCCAATATCGGCCGGTGTCGGGCGCGGATTTCCTCAATGCGCTGGTGCTCGGCGTCGAGACCGAATTGCGGATCGGCAACGCCGTCTACCCGAATCACTACGACGTGGGCTGGCACATCACCGGCACCTGCGGCGTGTTCGGCTCGGCGGCGGCGATGGCCAAACTGATGGGCCTGAGCGTGCAGCAGACGGTCTGGGCACTGGGCCTGGCGGCCTCGCAGCCGGTCGGCCTGCGCGAATCGTTCGGCTCGATGAACAAGAGCTTCAATCCCGGCCGGGCCGCCGCGAACGGCATGTTCGCCGCGATCCTCGCCAGCCGCGACTACACCAGCTCGGACGGCATGATCGAAGCGAAGCGCGGCTGGGCCAATGCGATCAGCACCAAGCAGGATTACCGCGAGATCACCGAAGGCCTCGGCACCCACTACGAATCGACGCTGAACACCTACAAGCCGTTTGCCTGCGGAATCGTGATCCATCCCGCGCTCGACGCGGCCATCCAGCTGCGCAACCAGAACCACCTGAGCGCGGATCAGATCGAGCGCATCGACCTGCGCGTGCATCCTCTCGTGCTCGAGCTGACCGGCAAGAAGACACCGCGCACCGGCCTCGAGGGAAAGTTCAGCATCTATTACGCGGTCGCCATCGCGATCATCGACGGGGCGGCGGGGGAAAAGCAGTTCAGCGACGCGAAGGTGCGCGACCCGCGCGTGGTCGCGTTGCGCGACAAGGTCGATGCGATCGTCGATCCGGCTATCAAGCCCGAGCAGGTCGACATGACCATCACGCTCAAGGACGGCCGCAAGCTGCACATGTTCATCCGGCACGCGATCGGCAGCACCGAGGTGCCGATGAGCGATGCGCAACTGGAGAAGAAGTTCGCCGACCTGGCGGACGGCATCCTGCCAGCCGATCAGACTCGTGCGCTGATCGAGCGGTGCTGGCAGGTCGAACGGCTGGATAGCGCGGCAGAGATTGTTGCATTGGCCGTGCCGCGCTGACGGGGCGCCCGGCCGCGAAGGCCGGGCGCTGTTCGCGAGGTGGAAGTGCCTCGGGATGGCCGCGCCCGCTCCGCTCCCGGTCGGGTTCCCAAGGCACCGTGCGTGTGCTCGACGGAGTCACGACCGGGATGAAGGCCGGATAGCGGCGACCCGCCATCGCCGCCCGGCCGGGCATGGCGCAGCCACCCCGCGCCATGCCCGGCGGCGCGGGCGGCGATTCACCGGTAGCCCGGATCGTCGTCCTCGGAGCGACGCGAACGCTGGCTGCGATTCGAGCCGCCCGGCGTGTAGTACCTGGACTCGGCGGACTCCGATTCGAACGAGTAGAACGCCGTCGAATCGGAATGGTGCGAGCGAATCGACGGGTCGCGTTGTTGCTGCATGTGCGGCGGCAGCGGCGGCCCCTCGAAGCCCCCGCCCCCTCCGCGATTGAAGCGATCGCGCAACCGGTCGGCCGGAGGCTGAGGCGGCATCTGCGGCGGATACGGGGGGCCAAAGCCGCCACCGAATTGTCCGGGCGGCGGTGGTGCCAGGAACTGAGGCTGCGGGGCAAACGGGTTGTCGGAAAGGCCTCGGTCGTCGAAGCGCTCGTCGCGCGGCGGCGGATAATCGCGTCTCATCGACGGCGGCCGGCTTCCGCCATACGACGACGGCGCCAGGCCCTGCACCGAGGACGAGCGGCTACGCGTGCTTGGCACGCGCGTCGAGGGCGGCAAGGCCCGGATCGAACTGCCGCCGCCCAGGCCGACGTTGCCGGTGAAGCCCGAGCGCGTGGAGCGATCGTCGAGCGACAGCCGGTCCATCCCGAACGATTCGCCGCCGTCGCCCGACACGCGGATTCGCGGACGCCCGCTTTCCACGTCCTGCGTCGAGGTCGCGGCCGGCGGCTCCTGGTGGATGTGCAGGAACGCCGAATACAGCACGCCGAGCACGGCCGCGCCGAACAGGTTGCCGAGATTGTCCTGCGCCGTGGCGCTCAGGTTGGTGCGCGCGAGCGCCGCACCGACCACGGTGCTCAACATCGCGTCGACGGTGCTGAGCGTCGCGCGCGCCGGCGACGTCGTCGTGTAGGTCGATCCCAGCTGGCCGAGCGTCGGCACCGCGCCCGACAGCGTGAGCCGCAGCGACTGGCCCACCTCGCGCGAAGCGAACGAGTTGTACGTCACGTCGTCGCCGCTCTCGGCGGCGCCGTTGATGACGCCGCGCAGGAAGCCGTTCAGGGCCTCCAGGGGCATGCCGGCGGCCCCCGCGCCCGACGGCGACGCGAGGTAGGTCATCATCGCGCCCGCGATAGTCTGATTCGCGACATAGGCGCCCGCGCCCTTCATCGTGGTGGCGAGCCGCATGTCCGGATTGGCGTCCGGGTTGTCGAGCTTGATGAACTTCTGCCCGAGGTCACGCATCGCGGCGTAGGTGAGATAACCGATCAGCGCCGGCCCGAGGCTCGCCATGTTGCCGGTCGACACTGCCGCGGCGATCGCGCCGAAGCTCACCAGCGCGAGCGTCGCGCGCGAGATGTTGCTGGCGGTGGTCGCCTTGTCGCGATCGACATAGGCACCGATGCTGAGCAGCAGCGGCGGGATCAGCGCGGCCGTCAGCGACAGGCCGAGCTGCTCGTGCTCGGTGAGCCGGTCCATCCGCGATGCGATGCCCTGGTCAAGATATTGCCGCAGCATGGTCGGCACCATCACCGTGGCGACGTTGCGCATGAGCGAGTTGGCCGTGGAATACGCACCCCGGCGGAAGGTTCCACCGCCCTCGTTGTTCATGACCTGCAGCAGCATGCGCGTGACCACATTGCGACGCGCCGTGGTGGCGTCCGCTGCGTCCACGATGTCCGGGAGACGGGGCGCCAGGCCCCCCGGACGCGAATGCGGCGACCCGCTCGGCGATCCGGCCGGCGAAGTCTCGCGACTGGCGACCTCGATGATGCGCGCGGTGTCCTCGTCCATCCCGTAAGGGATCTCGCCGGTTTCGATGAACCGGTTGATCTGATTCGCCGCCCTGCGGGTGTCCGGATCGGCGCCGCGCATGGCGACCTCCGCCATCCAGTCGGCCATGGTGCTGGTTTCCTCGACCACCAGGTTCACGTTCGACGGCAGGCCGGTCTCCCGGTCGGGCGGTCCGAGCACCTCGTTCGGATGCACGCCGAGCAGATCGCTCAGCGCCAGGAACATGACGTTCTGGCGATCCACCTGGGTGCTCTCGCGAGCGAGACCGCGCTGCATGATGTCGGCGATCGGCCGCATCGGCGATCCCGACGGAGGCCGCGCGCCACGCGTTTCGAAGGCCAGCATCTCGTCGATCAGCGCCCGGGTATCGCCATCGACCTCGCCCTGGCCGAACAGATGGCTGTCGATCGCACCGGCCACCCGGCGATGGGCGTCGGGGGCCACCGCGGGCGGCGGCGCGGATGGCGCCGCGCCGAGATCGATCATGGTTTCGGCGATGGCCTCGGTCCGGTCCGCGACCGTGCCTTGCGTCACCTGTGGCATGAACCTGCGGGAACGCCGCATGATCTCCACCGCGACCGGATGCTGGGGCCGCGTACCGCCCATCCGATACGCCTCGACCTCGGCGTGGATCTGCCGATCGTTGGACGACAGATCGTTCCTGCGCAAGTGCCGGACATGCTGCGCCAGATCCGCCGAGGGCTCCGCGTTCGACGACGACCCGCCCGCGCGCGACGATCCCTCCGCCCGGTGGTGCTGCCTGGGAGAGGGCACCAGCGACGAATTGTGATGGCTGCGCTGACGCGGCTCGCCGCGGTTGCGGTCCGATCGGTCCGCGCCATGGCCGGATTGCTGGCCGAAATCCTCGGGCGCGTAACCGCCCCGAGTACTGCCGGACCCCTTGATGCCCTTCGGTGCCATGGTCTTCCTCGTTGAATACGATAGGGAGCCCCTGCCGACGGGCCGGGGCGGATGACCACGACTCTAGGACTCGCATGAAAGGGCTGCTCCCGGTTTGCGAACCTCGAAGCTGAAAAACGAAGCCGGAAGGTGGTGCGAACGATAACGATATGAACCAGTCGAACGGCCGCCGTTTGCTTCGACCCCGTCATGCCTCGCCCGGCCGGCCCGGCCTCGGGGCAGGTCGGCTGCTGCCAGCTGGCGCCGACGGATCGGTCTCGGGTGCGATTTCGGGCATGGCAGCCGGCGTCGAAGCCGGCCTCCCGATACGCCATCCGATTGCCGCGCTCCCGACCCGGCCGGCAGGCCTCCGGATGACGCCCGCGCCCGGACCTCGCCGCTCACCCCTCGCGCCGCTTCGGCCGCGCGATCGCGAGCGCGCCGGCGATCCGCCCCTCGCCGTCACGGATCAGCGAGAACGCCACCTCCGCATAACGGCGCGTGCCGTCCTTGTGCGTCGCCGCGGTCAGCACGGCCTCGCCGTGATGCCTGGTGCGGCCCGTGCGCATCGCCTGCTCGAAGCCGCGCCAGTGCGCGGCGCGCAGATGTGGCGGGATCACCAGGTCCAGGTTGCGGCCGAGCGCCTCGTCGGCGCGATAGCCGAGCAGCGCCTCGGCCGCGAGATTCCAGCGGATGATCGTGCCGCTCGCGTCCGAGGCGATCAGCGCATCGGGGGCCTGGTCGATCATGAGCCCGTTCAGGGAAGACGTCTCCGTCATGTCCGCTCCTTTGTCAGTGTGGGGTAACGCGGCGCTCACCGGTCCGGCATGCGGATCAGGTCGACCGTCACGAGCACCAGGATCAGCGCCGGCACGATCAGCGGCATCGCGATCCACGCCGAGACGATCGCCCCGGCCGCGGCCGACAGGCTGTAGGTCAGCCAGGCCAGCCCCGGCAGCAGCACCTCGGCCAGCGCCGGACGCGGCGCCTTCGCGTGCCGGCCGCCGAGATAACGCCCGACGAAGGCATCGCAGAACTTCACGATGTTGTTGGTGACCACCAGCGTCTGCAGCGAGACCGCGCCGAAGCGGCTCACCGTCTCGCCCTGCATGCCGAGCGCGAGCGCCAGCACCGGCAGCTCGACCGGCACCCGCAGCGCCGGCTGGCCGCGCACGACATCGGCCGCCACCAGCAGCGCGGCCATGATGCAGAGTTCGAGCGCGGGCCGCTTCAGGTGGCGCCGGATCAGGCTGGCCACCAGGCAGCCGACGAAGAACGCGCCGATCGCGAAGGCCAGCAGCGCGAAGCGCGCGCCCGTGCCCTGCGCGAGGCTCCAGCCGAGCTGCACGGTGTTGCCGGTCATGATGGCCGGATAGATGCCGCCGGCGTCGCGGAACCCGATCACCTCGACGAAGCCGCACACGGTGGTCAGCGCCACCACGCGCCGCACGTTGACGCGCAGCGGCGGCGCGGCGGGCCGCTCGCGGGCGGATTCGGTCGCCATCGCTCGCTCCAGGCTCACCAGGCCGGCTTGCGCGTCGCGAACTCGCTGCGCAGCGCGGCGCCGTGCTGGTCCAGCGACGGCGCGCCGGGGCGCACCGCCGGATCGTCGTAGCCGCTGAGCTTGAGCGGATTGCCGGGCATCCGCACGCCGCCCGCCTCGATCAGCATGTTGCGCGCGGCCGTCTGCGGCAGCGCCGCCGCCTCGGCGATGTCCAGCAGCGGCCCCACCGGCACGCCGGCCTCGTGGATCACGCGCAGCCAGTGGGCCGCATCCTGCTCGCGCAGGCTCGCCTCGAGCTCGCGCCGCAGCGCGTCGGCGTGCTCCATGCGCTCGTGGTTGCCGGCGAAGCGCGGATCGGCGGCCAGCCCGGGCCGGCCGAGCGCTTCGCACAGCTTCAGGAACAGCGCGTCGTTGCCGGCGCAGATCACGAGCGGGCGGTCGCGCGCCTCGTAGATGTCGAACGGGGCCATGTAGGGATGGCGGTTGCCGATCCGGCCCGGCGCGCGGCCGGTCGCCACGTAGGACATGAAGCCGTGTTCGAGGAACGCGAGCGTCGCGTCGAACATCGCCACGTCGACGTGCGTGCCCCGGCCCGTGCGCTCGCGGTCGTAGAGCGCGCTGGCGATGCCGCTGAACAGGTAGAGGCCGCCGCACAGGTCCGACAGCGAGGTGCCGACGCGCGTGGGCGGCCCGTCGGGAAAGCCGGTGGCGTCGACGATGCCGCTCATCGCCTGCACGATGGTGTCGTAGGCCGGATAGCTGGCCATCGGCCCGGTCTGGCCGAAGCCCGACGACGAGGCGTAGATCAGCCGCGGATTCAGCGCCGACAGCGTCTCGTAGGAAAAGCCGAGCCGCTGCATGGTGCCCGGCCGGAAGTTCTCGGCCAGCACGTCGGCGCGGCGCACCATGTTCAGGAAGATGGCGCGATCGGCTTCGTCCTTCAGATCGAGCACGATGCTTTCCTTGCCGCGATTGACGAAGCTGAAGTAGAGCGACTGGTCCTGCACGAACGGGCCGTAGAGGCGCGTGTCGTCACCGTGGCCGGGCTGCTCCACCTTGATCACGCGCGCGCCGAGATCGGCCAGGATGCTGGTACCGAACGGGCCGTTGAGCACATGCGTGAGATCGATCACGAGCAGGTTGGAAAACGGGCCGGCCCGGCGGCCGGTGTTGTCGAATGAGAATGTCATCGGGTCGTTCCATCGGGACGGGAACCGCCGCGGCGCAGGCGCGCCGCGACGTGGAGCGCCGCCGCGCGGCAGCGCGGCTTCACTTCGCCGCCGCCAGCGCGCTGCGCGGGTTGAGGTTCTTCAGGTGGCCGCTTTCCGTGCCGGCATGCGGATCGATCACGCAGTCGATCAGCGCCGGGGTGCCGGCGGCCAGCGCCGCGCTCAGCGCCGCGGCCAGTTCGGCCGGGCGCTCGACGCGGTAGCCGGTGCCGCCGAACGCCTCGATCAGCCGGTCGTGGCGGGCCGCGCCCATCAGCACGGTCGGCCCGGGGTCGGTGCCGCCGCCGCGGTTCACGTCGTCGCCGTGATAGATGCCGCCGTTGTTGAAGACCACGATCACCACCGGCAGCCGGTATCGGCAGATCGTCTCGATCTCCATGCCGCTGAAGCCGAACGCGCTGTCGCCTTCGAGCGCCACCACGGGCTGGCCGCTCGTGACGGCGGCGCCGATCGCGTAGCCCATGCCGATGCCCATCACGCCCCAGGTGCCGGCGTCGAGCCGCCGGCGCGGCTGCCGCATGTCGATGATGTTGCGGGCGAAGTCGAGCGTGTTCGCGCCTTCGTTGACGAGCAGGACCTCGTCGTGCGCGGCGAGCACGTCGCGCACCGCGCGCAGCGCGCTCTGGAACGTCATCGGGCTCGGATCGGCCTGCAGGGTCTCGGCCATGCGCGCCTCGTTGCGGCGGCGGCGCCCGGCGATCGCCTCGATCCAGTCGCGCGGCGCCTGCACCGGCGTGGCGGCGAGCCCGGCGCGCAGCGCCGTCATCGCGGCGCCGACGTCGGCGGCCAGCGGCGCGGCGATCGCGCGGTTGCTGTCGAACTCGGCCGGCTCGATGTCGATCTGGATGAAGCGCGCGTCCTGCGCCCACTGCGGCGCGCGGCCGTGCCCGAGCAGCCAGTTCAGGCGCGCGCCCACCAGCATCACGACGTCGGCCTGCCCCAGCGCGAGCGAGCGCGCCGCGGCGGCCGACTGCGGGTGGTCGTCGGGCAGCAGGCCCTTGGCCATCGACATCGGCAGATAAGGGATGCCGGTGGCTTCGAGGAACGCGCGGATCTCGCCTTCGGCACGCGCGTAGGCGGCGCCCTTGCCGAGGATCACGAGCGGGCGCCGCGCCTCGGCCAGCAGCGCCAGCGCGCGGCTCACCGCTTGCGGCTGCGGCGCGCGCGCCGGGGCCGCGTCGACCACCGTGACGAGCGAGCGCGCCGCCGCCTGCGCGTCGAGCGTCGCGGCCAGCGCGGCGGCCGTCAGGTCGAGATAGACGCCGCCGGGGCGCCCCGACACCGCCGCGCGAATCGCCCGCGCGATGCCGATGCCGATGTCCTCGGGCCGGTTGACGCGGAACGCCGCCTTGGCAAACGGCCGCGCCGCGCTGAGCTGGTCGAGTTCCTCGTAGTCGCCCTGCTGCAGGTCGACGATGGCGCGATCGCTCGAACCGCTGATCTGGATCATCGGGAAGCCGTTGGTGGTGGCGTTGGCCAGCGCGATGAGCCCGTTCAGGAAGCCCGGCGCCGAGACGGTCAGACATACGCCCGGCCATTGCCGCAGATAGCCGGAGATCGCCGCCGCGTGGCCGGCCGACTGCTCGTGGCGAAACCCGAGATAGCGGATGCCCTCGGCCTGGGCGAGCCGCGCGAGATCGGTGATGGGAATGCCGGCGACGCCGTAGATCGTGTCGAGGCCGTTCAGCTTCAGCGCCTGCACGACCAGATGAAAGCCGTCCGTCGCGGCCGGCCGGGTGGAAATGTCCGCCATGTTCTGCTCCGATGCGGTGGGTCGGCGCCGTGGCGCCGATGCAGTCAGATATCCGTCAGGTACCAGCCTGATGTCGGTTCAACACCGGCCGGACCGGTCAGATGACCTGCTTCTCCCGCAACGCATCGATCTGCTGTTTCGAGTAGCCGAGCGCGGCGAGGATCTCGTCGTTGTGCTCGCCCAGCAGCGGCGCGCCGGCGATCTTCGGCGTGAACCCGGAGAACTTGATCGGACTGCCGACCGTCAGGTACTTGCCGCGCTTCTTCTGCTCGACCTCGACCACGGTGCCGCTCGCGCGCAGCGAGGCGTCGTTGGCGATTTCCTTCATCGTCAGCACCGGCGCGCACGGCACGTCGAACCCGCTCAGGTAGTCGACCGCCTCGAACTTGGTCTTGTCGGCGAGCACCTTCTCGATCTCGGCGAAGATCTGGAAGATCACCGACTGCCGCGCCTTGGCCGTGTTGTAGGCCGGATCGTCCTTCCACTCCGGCTTGCCGATCGCGTCGCAGGTCGCCGGCCAGTTCTGCTCCTGGATCGTGAAATAGATGTAGGCGTT
Organism: Burkholderia perseverans; assembly: GCF_022870505.1. Lineage (NCBI taxonomy): Bacteria > Pseudomonadati > Pseudomonadota > Betaproteobacteria > Burkholderiales > Burkholderiaceae > Burkholderia > Burkholderia perseverans. The sequence goes on along the minus strand of NZ_CP045093.1, from coordinate 1,287,266 downwards.
CGGATCGCTCTGCCAGCCCTTGCACTTGAGGATCCAGCCGGGCTGGCCGCCGCCGCCCGCGTTGCCGCCGCGCGGCACGACGTCGGTGAACGTGCCGTGCGGGTATTGCGGATATTCCTCGAGGTAGCCCACGCGCTCGAGCCGCTGCTGGTCGCGCAGCTTCACGCGGCACAGGTTCAGCACGCTGTCCTGCATCGAGATCGTCACGCGCTGCCCGCGGCCCGTCTTTTCCCGGCCGATCAGCGCGGTGAGCAGGCCGATCAGCAGGTGCATGCCGGTGTTGCTGTCGCCGAGCGCGGCCGCGCTGATGATGGGCGGGCCGTCCCAGAAGCCGGTGGTGGAGGCCGCGCCGCCCGCGCACTGCGCGACGTTCTCGTAGGCCTTGATGTGGGCATAGGGCGAATCGTCGTTGAAGCCCTTGACCGAGCCGAAGATCAGGCGCGGGTTCAACTCCTGCAGATGCTCCCAGGTGAAGCCCATGTGATCGAGCGCGCCCGGATGGAAGTTCTCGACCAGGATGTCGGCCTCGCGGACCAGCTGCTCCATGATCGCCTTGCCCTCGGGCGTCTTCGTGTTCAGCTCCAGCGAACGCTTGTTGCTGTTGAGCATCGTGAAGTAGAGCGCGTCCAGATCGGGAATGTCGCGCAGCTGATTGCGCGTGACGTCGCCCACGCCGGGCCGTTCGACCTTGATCACGTCGGCGCCGTACCACGCCATCATCTGGGTGCAGGCCGGGCCCGATTGCACGCCGGTGAAATCGATGACCTTGATGCCGCTGAGCGGGAGTTCCATGATGCGAACCTCGGAAAAGGGTGGACACAGTCAAAATTAGGCGCTCTCGACTGACGGCCAGTATTGATCGGCGTCAAGTGCCTTTTCGGCTTGAATCCCCTGCTTCCGCGTGCCGCCATCCCCGCTCGCGACGGCGTTTTGGACGCAATTCACATCATCGATACGGTGTCCTGACGATATTGCGAACCGCCTCCGGCATGCCCTCTCCGAGCCCGCCGGATGCCGCGCGAATCACGCGTGGCACGACACCGACGCCGGCATCGCACCCGTCGCCCGCCCTGCGCCGACTGCCCCGCCGCGCCGTCAGTCGTTGGCGCCGAACAGTGCCTCGCAGAGCGCCACGCCCTCCTGCGTCAGCACCGCGTGCCCGATGCCGTCCTCGCCGAGTTCGGTGGCCGTGAGACCGGCCGCGTCGAGCTGCGTGAGCGTGCGCCGCAGCGTGCTCATCGGCACCTGCGAGCGCTTGCTCAGCTTCGCGAGCGACCAGGCGCGGCCCGGCGTTTCGATCAGCGCGTCGCGCAGCTGGCGCAGCACCGCGGCGATGGTCGGGTCGAGCCCGCCGGCGTCGTTGGCAGCGTCGCCGGCCGGGCCGTCGTAGTCGTGCGGCGCGTCGGGCGTGCCGTCATGCGATCGGTTCGTCATCGTGTCTCCTCCTGGTTGGTCGGTCGTTTGCGCGGCTTCGCGCCGCCCTGCCCTTGCCATGCCCGTCCTGCCCGCCGGCGCGGGCGCTCCCGCCATCGCCGCCGCCATCACCACCACCCGCGCCGCGGTCCGAGGCGAACGCCACCAGCCGCCCGAGCCGGCGCACCGCGTCCTCGATCTGCGGCGACCACGGATAGCTGTAGTTGAGCCGGATGCAGTGCCGATAGTTGCCGGTGGTCGAGAACATGTGTCCCGGCCCGATGGTGATCCGCTCGGCCAGCGCGAGCCGGTACAGCGCGATCGCATCGCACGCGGGCGGCAGTTCCACCCACAGCACGTAGCCGCCCGCCGGCTGCGAGATTCGCGTGCCGTCGGGAAAGAAGCGCCGCACCATCGCGGCCATCAGGTTGGCCTGCTGCGCGAAGGTCTTGCGGATCCGCCGCAGGTGGTGGTCGTAGCCGTCGTGCCCCAGGTACTCGGCGATCGCGAGCTGGTCGAGCGCCGGCGTGCCGAGCGTGTTCAGGAACTTGAGCTTCTCGACCTGATCGCGGTAGCGGCCCGGCATCGCCCAGCCGATCCGGTAGGCCGGCGACAGGCTCTTCGAGAACGACGCGCAGTGCAGCACCAGCCCGCGCCGGTCGAACGACTTCAGCGCGCTCGGGCGCACCTCGCCGTAGTAGAGCTCGTGGTAGACGTCGTTCTCGATGGCCGGCACGTCGTGGCGCGCCAGCAGGTCGACGAGCGCCGCCTTGCGCGCGTCGCTCATGCGAAAGCCGAGCGGGTTCTGGAAGTTCGGCATCACCATGCAGGCGGCGATCGGCTCGCGTTCGAGGATCCGCGCCAGCGCATCGAGGTCGATGCCGTCCACCGGATGCGTGGCCACCTCGATCGCGCGCATGCCGAGCCGCTCGATCGCGTGCAGCATCGCGTAGAAGGTCGGCGATTCCACCGCGATCGTGTCGCCGGGCCGCGCCACCGCCTGCAGGCACAGGTTGATCGCCTCGGTCGCGCCGATCGTCACGACGATCTCGTTCGGGTCCACGGCGATGCCGCGCTCGCCGTAGCGCCGCGCGATCTGCCGGATCAGCTCGGGGTTGCCGGGCGGCAGGTCGTCCACCACGCCCCAGCGCGTGCGCCCGCGCGCGATCGCGTGCATGTGGCGCGCGATCCGCTGCGACGGGAACAGCGCCGAGTCGGGATACGGCGAGCCGAGCGGCACGGCGTCGTCGCGCGCGATGCTGCGCAGCGTGGACAGCACCAGCCGGCTCACGTCCACCGTGGACGACACCGCGATCGGCGTGCTCGCGTTCAGCGCCGGCTCGCCGGCCGCGGCCTCGCGCGCGCGCACGAAGTAGCCCGACTGCGGCCGGCTCTCGATCGCGCCGCGGCTCTCCAGCACCAGGTAGGCGCGCACCACGGTGGTGATGCTGAGGTCGTGCTGGCGCGCCGCCTGCCGCACCGACGGCACGCGCTCGCCGGGCCGGTAGACGCCGCGCCGGATCATCTCGTCGATCTCGTCGGCCAGCTTTTCGTAGCGCGTCATGCGACGCCTTTCAGGGAGGTGGGAAGCACAGTTGATGGCCGTCAGGCGTTCTGGAAACGAAACTGTACTCTTTTTGCGATAGATCAGGTGTGTACCCATGAGGCATGAAGCCGCGGGTACGCTCTGTCCATCGTCGCCAGAGGCGGCCCCGTAACGGCTTCAGCCATGAAGAAGAAAGCTCCGATTCCGCGCATCGAACCCTATCACCACGCCGCCGCCGGTTGGGGCGCGGTCAAGCAGGTGGCGATCAACCTGATCAAGGAACGCGTGGCGGGCGGCAACTACCGCACGCTGTTCAAGCAGAACCAGCCGGATGGCTTCGACTGCCCGGGCTGCGCCTGGCCGGACCGCCAGCACGCGTCCACCTTCGAATTCTGCGAGAACGGCGTGAAGGCGGTGGCCGCCGAGGCCACCTCGAAGCGCGTCACGCCCGAATTCTTCGCCGCGAACACCGTCACCGCGCTGCTCGAGCAGTCCGACTACGAGCTGGAGCAGCACGGCCGCCTGACCGACCCGATGGTCTACGACGCCGCCAGCGACCGCTACGTGCCGATCGCCTGGGACGACGCGTTCACGCTGATCGCGCGCCACCTGAACGCGCTCGACGATCCGGACCGCGCCGCGTTCTACACCTCGGGCCGCGCCAGCAACGAGGCCGCGTTCCTGTATCAGCTGCTGGTGCGCCGCTTCGGCACCAACAACTTCCCCGACTGCTCGAACATGTGCCACGAGGCCACCAGCCGCGGGCTGCCGGCCACCGTCGGGGTCGGCAAGGGCACGGTGACGCTCGACGATTTCGAGCATGCCGACCTGCTGATGATCTTCGGCCAGAACCCGGCCACCAACCACCCGCGCATGCTCGGCGAGCTGCGCGAGTGCGCGAAGCGCGGCGCGAAGATCGTCTCGATCAACCCGCTCAAGGAGCGCGGCCTCGAACGTTTCTCCGACCCGCAGAGCCCGGTCGAGATGCTGACCATGGGCAGCACGAAAATCGCCACCACCTTCGTGCAGCCGATCATCGGCGGCGACTTCGCGCTGATCAAGGGCGTCGCCAAGCGCGTGCTCGAGTTCGACGACGCGGCCGTGCTGGCCGGCGAGCCGCGCGTGCTCGACGTGGCCTTCATCGACGAGCACGGCGCCGGCTTCGACGCGTTCGCCGCCGACCTGCGCGCCGAGAGCTGGGCCGCGCTGACCGCCGAGAGCGGCGTGTCCTACGCGCAGATCGATTCGCTCGCGCGGCTCTACGCGTCGAGCGAGCGCGTGATCGCCACCTGGGGCATGGGCATCACGCAGCACAAGCATTCGGTGCAGACCATCCACATGCTGTCGAACCTGATGCTGATGCGCGGCAACATCGGCCGCGAGGGCGCGGGCCTGTGCCCCGTGCGCGGCCACTCGAACGTGCAGGGCAACCGCACGGTCGGCATCGAGGAAAAGCCGGGCATGGCGTTCCTCGACCGGCTCGGCCAGGTCTACGGCTTCGAGCCGCCGCGCCACCACGGCTACGACGTGGTGGAAACCATCGAGGCGATGCTGGAAGGCCAGGTGAACGTGTTCATCGGCCTGGGCGGCAACTTCGCGATGGCCACGCCCGACACGCCGCGCACCTGGGACGGCCTGCGCCGCTGCGCGCTGACGGTCCACATCACCACCAAGCTGAACCGCAGCCACCTGATCCACGGCACCGACGCGCTGATCCTGCCCACCCTCGGGCGCACCGAGATCGACCTGCAGAACGGCGTCTCGCAGGGCGTGACGGTGGAGGATTCGATGAGCATGGTCCACGTCTCCTACGGGATGAACAAGCCGGCCTCGCCGAACCTGCTGTCGGAGACGGCGATCGTCGCGCGCATGGCGATGGCGCTGTTCGGCCCCGAGGACACGGTGGACTGGCGCGGCTACATGAACGACTACGCGCGCGTGCGCGACGCGATCGAGGCCACCTTCCCCGGCTTCGAGAACTACAACGAGCGGATCGCGCAGCCGGGCGGCTTCCACCTGCGGGTGGCCTCGCGCGAACGCGACTGGATCACGCCGAACCGCAAGGCGAACTTCATCGCCCACCCGCTGCCGACCGACTCGCCGATCCACCGCGCCCGCGCGCAGCACGGCGAGAAGCTGCTGACGCTGATGACGACGCGCTCGCACGACCAGTACAACACCACCATCTACGCGCTCGACGACCGCTACCGCGGCGTGTTCGGCCAGCGCCGCGTGGTGTTCGCGAACAAGGACGACCTCGCGATGCTCGGCTTCCAGGCCGGCGACCGGGTCGACCTGGAGACGGTCTGGCACGACGGCATCGAGCGCCGCGCCGACGGCTTCCTGCTGGTCGAGTACGACATCCCGCGCGGCTGCCTCGGCGCCTACTACCCGGAAACGAATCCGCTGGTGCCGCTCGACAGCACGGCCGACATCGCGAACACGCCGACCTCGAAGTCGATCCCGGTGCTGATGCACCGCTCGGCGGCCGGCGCCACGCGCGCGGCGGCCTGACGAGGCAGTGACGGCGGCGCCGGCACGGGCCGCTTCACCTCCCCGGATTCACCGTCCGGCTTCATCGCCCCGCCGCAGGGGGCCACCACGCACGCAACGCGATCCCCGCGCCGGCCTGGCCGGCACGGCGCCGCCTCGCGCCCGTGCCGGGCCGCCCGCCCGCCATGGTTGCCCGTTCCAGGTTCTGGTAGTGTTGCCAGCCTCCCCCGTCGTACCGGAGTTGCCGTCATGATCATCCGTCCGCGCGAACACTGGTTCCGGATGCTGTTCGTCTGGAACGGCTCGGTGCTGCAATCGATCCTGCCGCAGCTCGCGGTGATGACGGTGATCAGCCTGCTGGCGCTGCTGACCGACGGCCGCATCTTCGGCACCAAGGTGCCGCTGAACCCCACGCCGTTCACGCTGGCCGGCCTCGCGCTCGCGATCTTCGCGGCGTTCCGCAACAACGCGAGCTACGACCGCTACTGGGAAGCACGCAAGCTCTGGGGCGGCGTGCTGACCGCCGCGCGCGCGCTGGTCTCGCAGGCGCTCGCCTACGACGGCACGCCGGCCGGCCGTGACTGCGCGCGCCTCACCATCGCGTTCGTCTACGCGATGAAGCACCAGCTGCGCGGCAGCGATCCGGCCGGGGATCTCGCCCGCCATCTCGACGCGGCGGCCCAGGCGCGCTGCGCCGCCGCGCGCTTCGTGCCGGTGACGGTCCTGCAGCTGCTGCGCGAGCGCCTGGCCGCGCGCCGCCGCGACGGCGCGCTCACCGACACGCAACTCTGGATGCTCGACGCGCAGCTCAACGAACTCGGCGCGAAGCTGGCCGGCTGCGAGCGGATCGCCTCCACGCCGATCCCGTTCCCGTATCACGTGCTGCTGCACCGGACCATCTACTGCTACTGCGTGATGCTGCCGTTCGGCCTCGTCGACTCGATCGGCTTCGCCACGCCGTTCGTGTCCGTGTTCGTGTCGTATACGCTGATCGCGCTCGACACCATCGCCGGCTACATCGCCGACCCGTTCGGCACCGGCCCGCACCACCTCGCGCTCGACACGCTGACGCGCCAGATCGAACGCTCGCTCTGCGAACTCGCCGGCGAACCGCTGCCCGGGGAAATCCCGGCCGACGCGCGCTACCACGCCTCGTAGACGGCGGCGCTACCCTGCGGCACGTCCGGCATCGCGTTTCGACTCGATTAAAGTCGGGCAGAAATCCAGGTAAAAAAACGCATTGCCTGCCGATTTGATAACCGCTATCGTCTGCCGACATCGCCGAAAACACATTGACGCGACGGCGGCTATATGGCTATGACGGCGCAGGCCGGCCGTCCCGTTGCCGGATCACTCATCCACACCTTGCCATCCGTATCGACATGAACGAAGACATGATCCTGGAACGCCTCCGGCAGTTCGAGGACAACCTGAGCCAGGGCGACCGCGCGCTGCACGAAAACCAGCACAAACAGGACGAACTGAAACGCACGCTGCTGCGCATCCAGGGCGCGATCGAGGCGCTGAAGGGAATCCAGGAAGGCGAGGCCGACATGGCCATGGTGGCCGCGCGGATCCGCTCGTTCGAGGAAGAGCTGCCGCGCGGCGAGGAACAGCTGCGCAAGCTCGAAAAGAGCCGGCAGGAGATCGCCAGCACGATGACGCGGATCGAAGGCGCCGTCGCGGTGCTGAAGGAGATGCTCGAGGAGCACCGACAGCAGAGCGCACCGGGGCCGCGGGACGAGCCGGCCTGAGGTTGCCTGATCCTGCCTGACGTTGCCTGAGCCGGCCCGGCTCGCCCGCCGGGCGCCTTGCCCGTTCGCGCCCCGCCATGCGGCGCGGGCCCCCGGCTCTCCTACCCCACCTCGCTTCGCATTCGCGCTACGCCGGATCGCGTTCGCGGCCCCGCCGCGCGGCGCCGCTCCGATAATCGTCGGTCACGGCCGGCCCGCGCCCACGCGCCGTGCCAGACCGAATCCGAAGGAGCCCCGGCCATGAACGGCATGTCCTGCCCCGCGCCCGTCCGCCTGCTGCACGAGCCGATCCATCTCGACGACGTGCTCGACGCCGCCGCGCGCGCCGACTGGATCGGCCAGGTGATGCGGATGCGCGCGCACTGGCGGCAGCGCCATCCGCTCGTGCCGTTCTTCACGCTGGGGCTGGCCGCCTACCTCGACTGCAGCGCGGGCGGCACCGACCTCTATCGCGACGCCGACGTGCGCCACGCCAGCAACGCGCTGCTGGCCGGCACGTTCCGGCCGCTGCTCGACACCGTGGCCGACGCGCTCGCCGGCTGCCTCGGCGCGCCGGCCGTGCTGGCCGACGACGCCGCGCTGCCCGGCTTCCACATCTACCTGCCGCATCCGGCGTTCGGCGGCCCGGTCGCGCAGATCCATCGCGATCTGCAGTTCCGCGACGTCTTTCCCGCGTTCGAGCCCGAGCCGGGCAAGCTCGTGAGCTTCACGCTGTCGCTGTCCACGCCGCCCGGTAGCGGCCTCAACCAATGGACCGGCGACGCCGGACACCCCGAGTTCTTCGCCTATCGCGACGGCGCGCTGGTGGTGCACGACGGGCTCGTCACGCATCAGGCCGTGCTCGCCTGCAACGGCGCGATCGAGCGGATCACGCTGCAGGGCCACGGCGTGCGGCGCGACGACGGCGCGTTCGTGCTCTACTGGTAGCGCAACCCGGCCGCCTCGGCCGCCCCGCTCACCGCAACGCCGCCCGTCATTTTTCCGTCATGCGCGCGCCGGGATGAGAGAATCGCGGATTCCCCGATTCGACGGAGCCCGCATGAAGCGCCTGCTGTCCACGCTCGCCGTCACCGCCGCGCTCGCGGCGCTGGCGCCCGCCGTTCCCGCCACCGCCGCGACGCCGGCCGGCATCTTCGTGATCGCCACGCAGATCGGCGAGTTCTCGACGCTCGACCCGGCCGAGATCTACGAACAGGTGCCGTCCGAGTACGTCGCGAACACCTACGAGCGGCTGGTGCGCGTCGACCTGCACGACCCGACGAAGTTCGAAGGCCGGATCGCGCAATCGTGGAGCGTCGCCGCCGACGGCCTCACCTACACGTTCAGGCTGAAGCCCGGCCTCAAGTTCCATTCCGGCAACCCGGTCACGGCCGACGACGTCGCCTGGTCGCTGCAGCGCACGGTGCTGCTCGGCAAGGGGCCGGCCGGCGTGCTGGCCGATCTCGGCCTCACGAAGGACAACGTGCGCGAGAAGGTGCGCGCCGTGGATGCCGCCACCGTGACGCTGCAGACCGACCGCAAGACCGCGCCGAGCTTCGTGCTGAACGTGCTGAGCACCGGACCCGCCTCGATCGCCGATCGCAAGCTGCTCGACGGCCACGCGCGCGACGGCGACTTCGGCAACGCCTGGCTGAAGACCCACGACGCCGGCAGCGGCCCGTACCAGCTCGTCAAGTGGACGCCGAACGAAAGCCTCGTGCTGCAGCGCTTCGACGGCTACCCCACGCCCTATCCGATGAAGCGCGTCGTGCTGCGCCATGTGCCCGAGGCGTCGGCGCAGCGGCTGCTGCTGGAGAACGGCGACGCCGACGCCGCGCGCAACCTGAGCCCCGACAGCCTCGCCGCGCTCGCCAAGGCCGGCAAGATCCGCGTCGCCACCACGCCGGTGGCGGCGCTGATGTACCTGAGCCTCAACACGAAGAACCCGAACCTGGCCCGGCCCGAGGTGCAGCAGGCCATGAAGTGGCTGGTGGACTACGACGGCATCCAGCGCAACATCATCTCGGCCACCTACAAGGTGCATGAGACCTTCCTGCCCGACGGCTTCCTCGGCGCGCTCGACCGCAACCCGTATCACCGCGACGTCGCCAAGGCCCGCGCGCTGCTGGCCAAGGCGGGCCTCGCGAACGGCTTCGACGTGACGATGGACATGCCGAACGATTACCCGTATGTCGAGATCGCGCAGGCGCTGCAGGCGAACTTCGCGCAGGCCGGCATCCGCGTGAAGCTGCTGCCCGGCGACGCGAAGCAGGCGATCGGCAAATACCGCGCGCGGCAGCACGACATCTTCATCGGCGAGTGGTCGCCCGACTACATGGACCCGAACAGCAACGCGCGCGGCTTCGCCTGGAATCCCGACAATTCCGACGCCTCGCCCACCAGGATGCTGGCCTGGCGCAACGCCTGGAACATTCCCGAGCTGACGAAACAGACCGATGCGGCGCTGGTCGAGCCGTCGCCGGCCAAACGCGCGAAGCTGTACCAGGCGCTGCAGCAGTCGGCGCTCGACCACTCGCCGTTCGTGATCATGTTCGAGAAGGTCGCGCAGGTCGCCACGCGGCCCGGCGTGACGGGGCCGGAAGTCGGCCCGATCAACGACCTGACCTCGTACCAGAGCTTGAAGAAGTGACGCCCGCGGCCCGGCGCAACGCGCCGTGGCCACCTCACGCCGCGCCGCGCCGGCGCCATGCTCACCGGCCGCGCAACACGCTCAGTCGGTGAACACGTATTGGCCGCCCGCCTTGCGCGGGCTGATGAACGCGAAATCGGGAAACAGCCGGCCGCGCACGAACCAGACGTAGGCGAAGATCACGATCGAGACGCCGAGCGCCACGGCCGTGCCGCCCGGATCGCCGGCGAATTCGCGCAGCTGCCGCGCCCACTGCACGATCGTGAGGAGCAGGAACGCGTTGTAGACGCCCGCGTTGTGGGTCGCGAAGCCCCACAGGAACAGGCCGGCCACCACCACCACCACGCCGCCGACAATCAACCCCTCCATGGGCGACCGGGTCAGGCCGAGATAGGCGCCGATCAGCAGGCCGAGGATCAGCTGCAGGCAGGCGATCGCGATCACGATCCTGACGTGGATCCGGTTGTCCGCGTAACGGCGCGGATCGAGATGCGAGGCGATCAGGAACGCCAGCGCGCGGTCCTTGACGCCCTGCCCCGACAGCGCGCGGAACACCTCGCCCTTCTTCGTTCCGGCCGCGAGCATCTCGCGCACCTTCGCCTTCGCTTCCTTCCTGTCCATCGCCCTCGCTCCCTTGCTCGTTGATGTCGGCCTGCCGCGCCGGCTGCCGGCCTGCCCCACGGCGTACCCGGCCACGCCGCGTAAGCATGCCGAATTTTGACGGGCTTAGATAGCCGGCGATTGTCTGCTTTAATACGGCACGCCCGTGACGGGCGACGATGCGCGCCCGCCGCGCTCCGCCGTCGCTGTCGCAGGCGATCCCGCCACCGCCTGCCGATTCGCCACCGATGGAGTGTGCATGAAGCCCTGGAGACCCCCGCTCGCCGCCTTCGCAGCCCTCGCCACCACCGCCTGCCTCGCGCTGGCCGCGCTGCCCGCCAGCCCCGCGCGCGCCGCCACGCCGAAGGACATCTTCGTGATGGCCACGCTGCTCGACGAATTCTCGACGCTCGACCCGGCCGAGATCTACGAGCTGGTGCCCGAGGAATACGTGGCCAACGTCTACGACCGGCTGGTGCGCGTGAACCTCGCCGACCCGTCGAAGTTCGACGGCGACGTGGCGCAGTCGTGGAGCGTGAGCGCCGACGGCACGCGCTTCACGTTCCGCCTGCGCGACGGCCTGAAGTTCCACTCGGGCAACCCGCTCACGGCCGACGACGTGGTCTGGTCGATCCGGCGCGCGGTGCTGCTCGACAAGGGGCCGGCCGCGGTGCTGGCCGGCATCGGCCTGACCCAAGCCAACGTCGCGCGGAACGTGACGAAGGCCGGCGAACACGACGTCACGATCCGCACCGACCGCCGCTACGCCAGCACCTTCGTGCTGAACGTGCTCGGCGCCTGGCCCGCCTCGATCGTCGACAGCAAGCTGCTGCTCTCGCACCAGCAGGGCGACGACTACGGCAACGGCTGGCTCAAGACCCACGAGGCCGGCTCGGGCGGCTACCGGCTCGTCAAGTGGACGGCCGGCGACAGCCTCGTGCTGCAGCGCGACGACGGCTACCGGCTGCCGCTCGCGATCAAGCGGATCGTGCTGCGCCACGTGCCCGAGGCCGCCACCCAGCGGCTGATGCTCGAGAACGGCGACGTGGACGCCGCACGCGACCTGAGCCCCGACGATCTGGCCGCCGTGGTGAAGAGCGGCAAGGCGAAGGTCACGGCCTCGCCGCAGGCCACGCTGCTCTACCTCGGCCTGAACACGAAGAACCCGACGCTGGCCAAGCCCGAGGTACAGGAAGCGCTGAAGTGGCTGGTCGATTACGCGGGCATCCAGCAGCACGTCGTGAAGACCACCTACGCCGTCCACCAGACCTTCCTGCCCGAAGGATTCCTTGGCACGCTGAACGCGAACCCGTACCATCTCGACGTGGCCCGGGCGAAGGCGCTGCTCGCGAAGGCCGGCGTGCCGAACGGTTTCGCCGTGACGATGGACGTGCGCAACGATTATCCGTACACCGACATCGCGCAGGCGATCCAGGCGAATTTCGCGCTGGCCGGCGTGAAGCTCACGCTGATCCCCGGCGACAACAAGCAGACGCTCGCGAAGTACCGCGCGCGGCAGCACGACATCTACATCGGCGAATGGTCGGCGGACTACATCGACCCGCACAGCAACGCGCAGGGCTTCGCCTGGAACCCGGACAACTCGGACGGTTCCAGCTACAGGATGCTCGCGTGGCGCAACGCCTGGAACATCCCGGCGCTCACGCAGCAGACCGACGCGGCGCTGGTGGAGCCGTCCACGGCCGAGCGCGCGAAGCGCTACCAGGCGATGCAGAAGGCGCTGCTGGCGAATTCGCCGTTCGTGATCCTGTTCGAGAAGGTCGCGCAGGTGGCGACCGCGCCCGGCATGAGCGGCCTCGAGGTCGGCCCGATCAACGATCTCGTGTCGTACCGCAAGCTGAAGAAGTGACCATGCGGCGACCCTGCGGTCGCCGACCCGATCGCCGCCGCACCCGTTCGAACCCATCCCGACCCGGAGACCGCCGCCCCGATGCCGTCCCCCGCTTCATCGCCTGACGCACGACCCGATTCACGACCCGATGCCGGGCCCGCGCCCGTTTCGCGGCTCGACGCGCTGCGCACGCTGCCGGCGCGCCGGCCGCTCGTGCGCCTGCTGCTGCGCCTCGCGCGCTGGCTGCTGACGCTGGCCGTCACGTTTGCCGGGCTGCTCGCGCTGACCTTCGTGATCGGCCGCAAGGTGCCGATCGATCCGGTGCTGGCGGTGCTCGGCGATCGCGCCTCGGCCGCCGCCTACGCGGCCGAACGCACTGCGCTCGGCCTCGACCGGCCGCTCGCGGAGCAATTCCTGATCTACGTGCGCGCCGTGCTGCACGGCGACCTCGGCATCTCGCTCTTGACCGCCAACCCGGTGCGCGACGACATCCTGCGCGTGTTCCCCGCCACGCTCGAACTGGCCACGCTTGCCACGCTGATCGGGATCGGCGTCGGCGTGCCGCTCGGCGTGGCCGCCGCGGTGCGCCACAACGGGCCGGTCGATCACCTCGCCCGCTTCGTCGGCCTGGTCGGCAGCTCGGTGCCGGTGTTCTGGCTCGGCCTGATGGGGCTGCTGCTGTTCTACGCGAAGCTGCACTGGGTGGGCGGCCCGGGCCGCATCGACGCGGCCTACGACGGCATGGTGGACGCGCGCACCGGCAGCCTGCTGATCGACGCGGCGCTGGCCGGCGAGTGGGAGGTGTTCCGCAACGCGCTCTCGCACGTCGCGCTGCCGGCCGCGATCCTCGGCTACTACTCGGTGGCCTACCTGAGCCGCATGACGCGCTCGTTCATGCTCGACCAGCTGAGCCAGGAATACATCGTGACCGCGCGCGCCAAGGGCGTGCCCGAGCGCCGCGTGATCTGGCGCCACGCGTTCGGCAACATCGCCGTGCCGCTGCTGACGGTGATCGCGCTGACCTACAGCAACCTGCTCGAAGGCTCGGTGCTGACCGAGATCGTGTTCGCGTGGCCCGGCATCGGCTCGTACCTGACGGGCGCGCTGCTCAACGCCGACATGAACGCGGTGCTCGGCGCCACGCTCGTGATCGGCGCGATGTTCATCACGCTCAACCTGCTGACCGACGCGCTCTACCGCGTGTTCGATCCGCGCGCGCGATGAACGGCATGCGCGCCGTCCCGTCGATCCTGTCGCTCATGCCGTCCTTGTTCTGCCCGAATTGCCGATGACCCAGCCTCCTGTCTCCCCCGGCCCCACCACGCGGCGCGCGTGGCTGCTCACCGACACGCCCGCCTCGCGCCTGCAGGCCTCGCTCGGCCTCGCCTATCGCCGCTGGCGCCGCTTCGCGCGCAATCCGCTGAACCTGCTCGGCCTCGCGATCCTCGCCGCGCTGATCCTGGTGGCGCTGGCCGCGCCGCTGCTGATGCCGCACGATCCGCTCGCGCAGGTGCTCGGCGACCGGCTGCTGCCGCCCGGCACGCCCTCGCACTGGCTCGGCACCGACCAGCTCGGCCGCGACATCGGCTCGCGCCTGATCGGCGGCTCGCGCATCACGCTCGGCATCGCGATCCTGGTGGTGGCGATCGTGGTGCCGATCGGCGTGCTGATCGGCACCACCGCCGGCTATGCGGGCGGCTTCGTCGACAGCGTGCTGATGCGCCTGACCGACATCGCGCTGGCGTTCCCGAAGATCGTGCTGGCGCTGGCCTTCGCGGCCGCGCTCGGCCCCGGCGTGGTGAACGCCGTGGTGGCGATCTCGATCACCGCGTGGCCCGCCTACGCGCGCCTCGCGCGCGCCGAGACGATCCGCATCGCGCAGGCCGATTTCATCCACGCCGCGCGGCTGCAGGGCGCCTCGGGCTGGCGTATCCTGCGGCGCTACATCGTGCCGCTCTGCCTGTCGTCGGTGATCGTGCGCGCCACGCTCGACATGGCCGGCATCATCCTGACCGTGGCCGGGCTCGGCTTCCTCGGCCTCGGCGCGCAGCCGCCCAGCCCCGAATGGGGCTTCATGGTGGCCTCGGGCCGCGGCGTGCTGCTCGACGCGTGGTGGGTGGCAACGCTGCCCGGCATCGCGATCCTGCTCGTGAGCCTCGCCTTCAACCTGCTCGGCGACGGGCTGCGCGACGTGCTCGACCCGCGCCATGGAGCCTGAGATGAACGCGCCATCCCTCACCACGCCTGCGCCGGATGAACCGGCACCGCTGGTCGAAATCGACGGCCTGCGGATCGGCTTTCGCGGCCACGACGGCACGCTCACCGACGCCGTGCGCGACCTCTCGCTCACGCTCGCGCCGGGCGAGCGGCTCGGCATCGTCGGCGAATCGGGCTCGGGCAAATCGCTGACCGGCCGCGCGCTGCTCGGGCTGCTGCCGCAGGCCGCGCAATGGAGCGCGCGCGGCCTGCGCTTCGCCGGCCGCGACCTGCTCGCGATGCGCGCCGGCGAGCGGCGGCGCCTGTGCGGCGCCGAGATCGCGATGATCCTGCAGGATCCGAAATATTCACTGAACCCGGTGATGACGGTGGCGCGCCAGATGGCCGAGGCGTTCCGGCTGCGCGAGCCGGGCCTGCGCGGCCGCGCGCTGCGCGAGCGGATCGTCGCGGCGCTCGCGGCGGTCGGCATCGACGCGCCCGCGCGCGTGGCCGACGCCTATCCACACGAGCTGTCGGGCGGCATGGGCCAGCGCGTGATGATCGCGATGATGGTGTCCACCGGGCCGCGCCTGCTGATCGCCGACGAGCCCACCTCGGCGCTCGACGTGGCCGTGTCGCTGCAGGTGCTGGCCGTGCTCGACGCGATGATCGCGCGCCACGGCACCGGGCTGATCCTGATCAGCCACGACCTGCCGCTCGTGATGTCGTTCTGCGATCGCGTCGCCGTGATGGTGGCGGGCCGCGTGGTGGAGACCTGCGCGGCGCGCGACCTGATTCACGCGCAACATCCGTACACGCGCGCGCTGCTCGGCGCGAGCCCGCCGCTGGTCGCGCCGCCCGACGAGCTGCCGGTGGTCGCGTTCGATCCGGCCTGGCTCGGGGAGGCATCATGACGGCCCCTCTCGATCGCGCCGGGATGTCCGCCGATACCGCCGACGTGGGAGCCGCCGCCGCGCCGATGATCGACGTGCGTGCCGTGTCGGTGCGCTTCGCGACGCGCGCGGGCCATGTCGACGCGGTACGCGAGGCCAGCTTCGCGGTGGCGCGCGGCGCCGCGTTCGGGCTGGTCGGCGAATCGGGTTCCGGCAAATCGACGCTGCTGCGCGCGCTGACCGGCCTCGTACCGGCGGCGGCCGGCACGCTCGCGATCGACGGCCGGCCCGTGCGGGGCAAGCTCGACCGCGCGTTCCGCCGCGACGTGCAGATGGTGTTCCAGGATCCCTACGCGTCGCTGCATCCGCGCTTCACGGTGGACGAGACGCTGCGCGAGCCGCTCGCGATCCACGGCATCGCCGGCGCCGACACGCGCATTCCGCGCGCGCTGGCCGAGGTCGGGTTCGACGCCGCGTTCCGGTTCCGCTATCCGCACCAGCTCTCGGGCGGGCAGCGACAGCGCGTGGCGATCGCGCGCGCATTGATCGTCGAGCCGCGCGTGCTGCTGCTCGACGAGCCCACCTCGGCGCTCGACGTGTCGGTGCAGGCCGGCATCCTGAACCTGCTGCGGCGCCTGCACCGCGAGCGTGGGCTGACGATGCTGCTGGTCAGCCATAATCTCGCCGTGGTCGGCTTCCTCTGCGAGCGGCTCGCCGTGATGCGGCACGGCGGCATCGTCGAGCAGCTCGCGATCGAGGACCTGCGCGCCGCGCGCGTGACGAGCGACTACACGCGCGCGCTGCTGGCGGCCACGGGCGGCTATCGGCGCGGTGGCGCGGCCGGGGATAGCGATGGCGACGGCGGGCCGGCGCCGGACCGAGTGCATGCCGGGTGAATGTCGAACGCATCCGGCCGCCGAGCCGGGGCAGGCACGGACGCTGCTGCCGAACTGTACGCGTGGCGGCTGGTCCATGCGAATGTCTTTCACCCGTTTCGATCCAACCTCGCAAGGAGCGCTCATGATTCATCTTCTCGAAACCCTGGTGGTCGGTCTCGTCGTCGGCCTGCTCGCGCGCGCGCTGAAGCCCGGCGACGACGGCATGGGCATCGTGATGACGATCGTGCTCGGCATCGCCGGCTCGGTGGTGGCCGGCTACGTGGGCCGCATGGCCGGCTGGTACCAGCCGGGCCAGGGGGCGGGCTGGGTCGCCTCGATCATCGGCGCGATAGTGCTGCTCGTGATCGTCGGCGCGGTGCGCAAGCGCGGCGCCTGAGCGCCCGGCCCCTGCCGCTGCCGTCGCCTGACGGCGGCGGCGGCGTTCGTCGTCTCCGGCATCCCTCGCCGGATTTCAAGCGATGCAGCGCCCCGAAACGCAGGGCGCCGCGCCCATTCTCCCTGCCGGCATCGCATGCGAAGAACCTGCAAACAAATCCGTCGATTTGTTCAAGTTCCACCTGCCTCGACTCGATAGACTCGCCTCAAGCAATCCGATCCGCCCATTCCGGATTCACCGAGGTGATCTCATGTATGTCTGCAAGAATGCCCCGTTTTGCACCTATACCAGCGCTTCCCCGGGCGATTGCCTGTTCTGCCATACCCCGCTGGTAGCGCAGGCTCAACCGGCAACGCAACCGGCACCGCAACCGGCAGTTCAACCCGCGGCTCAGCCGGCGCCGCCGCCGGCGGCAGTCGTTCCCATGTTGAGCATTCAGGGGCTTTCCGGCCCGGTGGCCAATGGTTATTCGGCGGTCATCGGCGGCCGCGAAACCTGGACGGTCAGTTCTCCGAATACGCCCGGGGCCAACATCACCGGGCTCGCATTCAACGTCGCGCCCGCCGGCGCCATCGTCGGCAACTACACGACGACCGATGACGTCGGTACGGTCGCGCCGTTCGCCGCGGCGGCGGACCGGGCCACGTTTTATTGGGCGACCTCGGGTGCGGTGACGCTCGTCGTGACCGCCAACGTCAATGGGCAGGCGGCCACCACCACGATCGCCGTGACCGTGGCGAGCCCCACACTCACGAGCTATACCGCCCAGACCGACGTCAGCCAGATCCTGTCGCCGTTGCGCGTTCCAAGCGATCCGACGAGCGGCATTTCCAGTCTTTCATTCGGCAATACGGCATTGCAACGACCCGGCATTGCCGCGACCGCGATCGTCACCCTGCCGGCCGGCTTTCTCTGGTCGGGACAGCTGGGCATGACCCAGACCTTCCGGGTCAATCGCCCCGGCACGGCGGCGGACGGCACGGCTATCCCCAATAGCGTCTCGCCGGGCGAAGTCGTCGATCGGGAATTCATTTACCCGTTCGAGTGCGATGGCGAGGAATGCGACGGGCCGTTCGACACGGCAGCCGGCGCCGCGACCCATACCCTGACCACCGACGATACGCCTTCGAGTCTGCTCGGCGGCAGCGGGCCGATGTTGGTCAAGCAGCGTGTCGATATCAATGAAACCTACCATCTGTACGTGATGTTCAAGCCGACCGGCGGGGTCTGGGTGGCGCTCGGTGAAATCGTCTGGCGCTGGCAGGCATCGGCCACCTATACGGGAGGTGCCGGCCAGCCGTTCGCGCTGGTGATCGGCGCCCAGTCGTCCGAAAACGCGGCGCTGGCAGCCAGCGCGGTATTCCCGCGCATGCCGCTCTGGACGGGAAACGCCGACGACTACCTCGATGAAACGGAGTAGTCGGTATTCGCGGTCGGCACCCGCCGATTCACCAGATTGCCGCCACCCGCTATCAGTCGTGACCGCCGCTTCATGCGCGGTGCGCCGCTCGCGACAGCCGTGGGCCAGCTGACCGGCAGGGCCGTCCGGCCCGCTCAATCGCGATGCGCGGCGAGCCACGCGCCGAACACGCCGAGCTTCGGCTGCGCCGCGTTGCGCGCCGGGCAGACGAACGCATAGCGCGCGCCGGTGGCCAGCACCGCGTCGAACGGCCGTGCCAGGCGCCGTGCGGCCACGTCCTCGGCCACCAGCGTCACGTCGCCGATCGCCACGCCGAAGCCCTGCATCGCCGCGTTGGTCGCCAGGTCGAGCGTGTCGAAGCTCGGCCCGCGCGCCGCGTCGACGCCGTCGATGCCGGCGTGAGCGAGCCACTGCCGCCAGTCGCGATGGTCGCGCGTGGGATGCAGCAGCGTGTGGCGCGCCAGATCGGCGCCCGAGGCGAGCGGCCGGTCCGCCAGCAGCTCCGGCGCGCACACGGGCGTGAGCCGCTCGTCGAACAGCGGCACCGTGTGGATCTCCGGGCCGCCCGCGCCGCCGTAGACGATCGCCGCGTCGAACGGCTCGGTCGCGAAATCGACGTCGTGCCGCCAGGCGGTGGTCATCTGCACGTGCAGGTCGGGATGCTCGGCCTGGAACTGCATGACCTTCGGCAGGATCCAGCGCATCACGCAGGTGGGCACCTTCAGCGCGAGATCGGTGCGCTCGCGCGTGAGGCGCCGCGAAACCTCGTCGATGCGCGCGAAGCTGTCGGCCACCACGGGCAGCAGCTGCTCGCCCTCCGGCGTCAGCGCGAGCCCCTTCGCGCGCCGCACGAACAGCGGGAAGCCGTAGTGCGCCTCGAGCGACTGGATCTGCCGGCTGACCGCGCCCTGCGTGAGGCACAGCGCGTCGGCCGCGCGCGTGAAGTTCAGATGGCGCGCGACCGTGACGAATACGTGCAGGGCGTTGAGCGGCGGCAGACGATGCATGGCGACGGTGTGCGGAGCGCGGGAGAACGGGAAGCGAGGGCGCCGGCGCGTGGTGTTGCAAATGCGGACGCCGGCGTGTCAGGCGTCACGATAAGCGATCCGGAAACATAAGGCGAGCCGCCCGCCGAGGCGGGTTCGGCCATGCCATCGCGCGGCGCCCGGAATGCTTCCGGAACGGGCGCCGGAAGCGCCCGCCTCCGGCCATCCACGCCACCGCCCGGCATCAGGCCGCGTCAGCCGAACGCCGCCGTCACGATCCGCGCGGCCGAGGCGATCGCGGCGTTGTCGTACTCGGCGTCCTTGCGATCGCGCGTGGTGTACACCACCAGCACGATCGGCGCGCGCTGCGGCGGATAGATCACGGCGACGTCGTTCGCGCTGCCGTAGTCGCCGCTGCCGGTCTTGTCGGCCACGCGCCAGCCGGCCGGCACGCCCGCGCGAATCCGCGCGTCGCCGGTGGTATTGCCGAGCATCCAGCCGATCAGCCGGGCGCGGCCGGACGCGTCGAGCGCGTCGCCGAGCGCGACGCGCCGCAGCGTGTCGAGCATCGCGGCGGGCGTGGTGGTGTCGCGCTCGTCGCCGGGCACCGCGTCGTTCAGTTCGGTTTCGATGCGGTCGAGCCGGAACCGGCGGTCGCCGATCGAACGCGCGTAGGCGGTCACCGCGGCCGGGCCACCCACCATCCGGATCAGCAGGTTCGCGGCCGAGTTGTCGCTGTACTGCAGCGCGGCGGCGCAGAGCCCCGCCACGCTCATGCCGGTGTCCACATGCTTCTCGCTGACCGGCGAATAGCGCACCAGGTCCTGCGCGCGATAGCGGATCACGCTCGACAGCAGGCGCGGATCGCCGGCCGCGCGCGTCAGCACGGCCGAGACGAGGATCGTCTTGAACGTGCTGCAGAACGCGAAACGCTCGTCGGCGCGATGCAGCAGGCGCGCGCCGCTGCCGGTATCGAGCGCGGCCACGCCGATGCGTCCGCCGGCAAACCCGGCGTCGAGTGCCGCAAGCTCGCGGCGGCCCGCCTCGACGGCGGGCGAGCCGCCGCGCGGCGATGCACAGGCGGCCAGCACCGGAGCCGACGCGGCGGCCAGCAGCAGGGAGCGGCGAAGCGGGGAATGGGTCATGGCGGGTCGGGAACGAGCGAGGTCGGGGAATCGGCAGACAGCATCACTGCGCCGGGCGGGCGCTGTCAAGCCGGGGGCGCGCCGCGGCGCGGCTCGGTCAAACGCTGCGGACCCGCGCGATGGGCCCGCGCGTCGGGCCAGGCCGGCGCTCAGGTCCATGTCGCCCGCAAGGCAATCGCGTCGAGCGTGGGTCGGTCAAGCGCCACGAACTTACGCGATGGGCCCACGCGTCGAGCCGGGCGCTCAGGCTCACGTCGCCGACAAGGCGACCATGTCGAGCACGCGCTAGCGCGCCTGCCGCCTCAGCCCTGCCGCGCCGGCAGGTAATCGACGGGATCGACGGGTTTGCCGTCGCGGCGCACCTCGAACCAGACGGCGGCGTCGCGCGCCCGGTCCGGCGCGCCCGCCTCGGCGATCGGCTCGCCCTGCCGGACGATGTCGCCGGTCTTCACGAGCAGGCGGTCGCTGCGCGCGTAGGCGGTGAGGAAATCGGCGCTGTGCTGGACGATCACGAGCGAACCGTAGTCGTTGAGGCCCGTGCCGGCGTACATCACGCGGCCGTCGGCGGCCGCACGCACCGGCTCGCCCGAGCGCACGGCGATCTCGATGCCGCGGTTGCTGCCGGGCTGGAAATCGGCGACCACGGGGCCGTCGGCCGGCCACGCGAGCGCGACGCGCTGCGCATGGCGGCGCGTCGCGCGCACGATCTGCTGCGCGTCGCTCGCGCCGGGGCCGGCCGTGGGCAGCACCGTCGGGCCGCCGCCCGGCGACACGGCGGCCGGGGCGCCCGCCAGCGTATCGCCCGGCGGCAGCGGCTGCCTGTCGGCGGCGCAGCCGGCCGCGAGGCAAGCGGCCGCGAGCACGGCGCACCAGGCGGCGCCGCGCGATCCTCGTGATGCGATGTTGTCGTTGTCGTTCATGTCCGGTTCGGGTGTCTGCGAAGGTCGCCAAGCTTCTCAAAATTGGCCGCGCGCACCTGTAACCGGATGCAAGCAACGATGACAAACGCTCCGCGCCGGCGCACTCCGCTCGCCCGCATGACGCCGCGGCCGGCAAGCGGTATCGTTGCGACAGGCCGGTCTCCCCACGCCCGGCATCGAGGAGCCCCCATGGACCACGACACGTTCGTCGCCGCGCTCGCCCGCGAAGGCTTCGCCGCGCCCGTCCCCGTCAGGCGCGAGCCCGGCACGCTGGCCGAGCACGCGCATCCGTTCGAGGCGAAGGCGCTGATCGTCGCCGGCGAGATCACGCTGCGCGTGGCCGGCGTCGACACCGTCTACCGCCCCGGCGACGTGTTCCAGCTGCCGGCGGACACGCCACACATCGAGTGCTACGGGCCGGACGGCGTCGACTATCTGGTCGGCCGCAAGTAGGCGCGGCGCGTTCGACCGAGCCGCTCATATAAGCCGCTCATCAACCGCTCAGCCAAACCGCTCGAGCAGCGCCGCCCATGCCAGTGCGAGGCCGACGCACAGGAACACGATATGCAGCGCGAGCCTGAACGACAGGGACCAGCCGGGATCGTCCCGCATTGCCGCCTCCTGGTGCGTGATTGACGGATGCTGCGGCCGCGTGGCGAACCGTGCGGCCCTGGCGCCCATCATGCACGGCGGCGCGCGCGGTCACCATCCGGAACCGGCGAATCCGGCCTCAGGCAATCCCTGAGGCGCACCGCGCGCGGCGCCTGCTACATTGCCGGCCACGCCGCCCGTCGCCATTCAAGCCTTCAAGCCGCCACGCCGCCACGCCGCCACGGAACCGATCATGCGATTCGACCTCACCGACCTGCGCCTCTTCCTGAACGTCTGCCACGCCGGCAGCATCACGGCCGGTGCCGAACGCACCCACATCACGCTGCAATCGGCGAGTGAGCGCATTCGCGGCATGGAGGACACGCTCGGCGTGCCGCTGCTGCATCGCACGAAAACCGGCACGCAGCCGACCGACGCGGGCCGCTCGCTCGAACATCACGCACGTGTCGTGCTGCAGCAGATCGAGCAGATGCACGGCGAGCTGCAGCAGTTCGGCGACGGGCTGCGCGCGCGCATCCGCCTGCTCTGCAACACCGCCTCGCTCAGCGAATACCTGCCCGACGCGCTGGCCGAGTATCTGCCTCGGCATCCGGGCATCTCGATCAGCCTCGAGGAGCGTTCGAGCGGGGAGATCGTCCACGCGATCCGCGCGCGCGCCGCCGAGGTGGGCATCGTCGCCGATTCGGTCGGGCTCGACGGCCTCGAACAGCTGCCGTTCCGCGAGGACTGGCTGCTGGTGGTGGCCGCGGCGGCCGATCCGCTGGCCGCGCGCGCCTCGGTGTCGTTCGGCGAGATTGTCGATGCCGAGTTCGTCGGCCTGACCGACGGCAGCGCGCTGCACGCGCATCTGGCCGAACAGGCCAAGGCGTTCGGCAGGCGCCTCGCCTACCGCGCGCAGCTGCGCAGCTTCGATGCGATCTGCCGCGTGATCGAGAGCGGCGTGGGGATCGGCGTGGTGTCGCGGCACGCGGCGCATCGCGCGCTGGCCACCATGCGCCTCGCCACCGTGGAGCTGACCGACGCGTGGGCGCACCGGCGGCTCGTGCTGTGCGCGCGCGATTTCTCGACGCTGCCGAAGTACACGCGCGACTTCGTGGCGTTCCTGAGCGAGGGCGCGCCGCGCAATCCCTAGGCGCGCACCGCGGCTGTTCCAGCGTTTTCGCCGGGCTCTGTGCATCGACAGCGCGCAAACGGCGTCTGAGAATGGCCCCGTTCCCGTCACCTTTGCCCGCCATGACCTCCTATCCGGCTTTTCGCGCCGCGGCCTGCCACGTCGCGCCCTGCTACTTCGACACGCCCCGCACCCTCGACAAGGCCTGCGCGCTGATCGCCGAGGCCGCCGCCCACGGCGCCGCGCTGGTGGCGTTCCCCGAGGCCTTCGTCAGCGCGTTCCCGGTCTGGTCCGGCGTCTATGCGCCGGTGGACGTCCACGAGTTCTTCCATAAGCTCGTGTCGAGTGCGATCGCGGTGCCCGGCCCCGAGGTGCGCCGGCTGCAGGAGGCCGCGCGGCGCCACGGCGTGATCGTCTCGATCGGCATCAACGAGGGCACGCCGGTGAGCCCCGGCTGCGTCTGGGACACCAACCTGCTGATCGGCCAGGACGGCCGGCTGCTGAACCGCCATCGCAAGCTGGTGCCGACCTACTGGGAGAAGCTGACCTGGGCGAACGGCGACGGCAGCGGCCTGCGCGTGGTGGACACGCCGATCGGCCGCATCGGCGCGCTGGTCTGCGGCGAGAACACCAATTCGCTGGCGCGCTTCGCGCTGCTCGCGCAGGGCGAGAACGTCCACGTCTCGTCGTTCTCGCCGCGCTGGCCGACCCACCCGCCCGGCGAGGGCGGCTACGACCTGGAGGCCGCGATCCGGCTGCGCGCCGGCGCCCATGCGTTCGAGGGCAAGCTGTTCAACATCGTCGCCTCGGGTTTCCTGCCGCCCGAGGCGATCGACCTGATCGCGCGCGACGACGCGCGCGCGCGGCGCCTGCTGGAGGAATCGCCGAAGAGCGTGTCGATGATCTTCGGCCCGGACGGCCGCGTGATCAGCGACGTGCTGCGCGACGACGAAGGCATCGTCTATGCCGACATCGATCTCGCCCGCTGCGTGGTGCCGAAGCAGTTCCAGGACGTGGTCGGCTATTACAATCGCTTCGACGTGTTCGAGCTGCGCGTGAACCGTCGCGCGCTCACGCCGGCCAGCTTCAGCGACGGCCACGACAGCGCCGCCGACGATCCGCTCTACGCGCCGCTTGAAGCACCGTTCGACGCCGGCGCCGAGCCGTTCCCCGAGACCCGATGAGCCTTCCGCTGAGCCTTCCGATGAGCCCCCGATGATCGATCTCTACAGCGATACGCAGACGCGCCCCACCGCCGCGATGCGCGCGGCCATGGCGGCCGCGCCCGTCGGCGACGAGCAGGCCGGCGACGACCCCACCACCGAGGCGCTCTGCGCCCGCACGGCCGCGCTGCTCGGCTACGAGGCCGCCGTGTTCATGCCGTCCGGCACCATGTGCAACCTGGTCGCCACGCTGGTCCACACGCGCCGCGGCGACGAGCTGATCGCCGACGCCGGCGCGCACATCTGCGCGACCGAGGGCGCCGGCGCCGCGGCCATCGCCGGCGTGGCGATCGCGCCGCTCGCCACGCGCGACGGCATCTTCACGGCCGAGCAGTGCCGCGCCGCGATTCGCGCGCCGTCGCGCACCGCGCCGCGCTCGGCGATGGTGTCGATCGAGCAGACCACCAACTTCAGCGGCGGCGCGGTCTGGCCGCTCGACACGCTGCGGGCCGTGCGCGACGTCGCGCGCGAGGCTGGCCTGATCGCCCACATCGACGGCGCGCGCCTGCTCAATGCCACGGTGGCCACCGGCATCGCGCCGGCCGACTACACGCTCGGCTGGGACAGCGCCTGGCTCGATTTCAGCAAGGGGCTCGGCTGCCCGGTGGGCGCCGTGCTGGCCGGCAGCGCCGCGTTCGTGCGCGACGCGTGGACCTGGAAATACCGGCTCGGCGGCGCGATGCGCCAGTCGGGCGTGCTGGCCGCCGCCGCACTGCACGCGCTCGATCACCACGTCGAGCGGCTCGCCGACGATCACGCGAACGCGGCGCTGATCGCCGCGCGGCTCGCGCCGAGCCCGCACTTCCTGCTCGAGACCGACCCGCCGCAGACCAACATCGTGCTGTTCGGCGTCCGGCAGCTGCGCCTCGACGCGCCGGCGTTCGCCGCGCAGGCGCTGGCGCGCGGCGTGCGCGTGCGGGCGCTCGATGCCGTGCGCATCCGCGTGACCACGCATCTCGACGTGACGCGCGAGGGCTGCGAACACGCAGCGGCCGTGCTCGTCGATCTCGCACGCGAGTGGGCCGCATGAGCGCCGCCGACGCCGCGCTGTTCCTGGTCGACGTGTTCACGCGGCAGGCGCTGCGCGGCAACCCCGTCGCCGTGGTGGTGCCGGCCGCTGTGCCGACGGACGCCGCGATGCAGGCGCTCGCGGCCTGGATCGGCATGCCGGAAACCGTGTTCGTGATGCCGGGCGCGCGCGACGCCGGTGCCGACTATCGCGTGCGGATCTGGTCGCCGCTGCGCGAGCTGCCGTTCGCGGGCCATCCGTCGATCGGCGCGGCGCATGCGTTGATCGCGAACGGCATGGCGACGCCGCACGACGGCCGGCTCGTGCAGCAGAGCCCCTACGGGCTCGTCACGATGCGCGCAAGCGACGGCGCCGACGGCGAGATCCGCTTCGAGACGCCGGTCCCCGACGTCGTCATGCTCGATGGGGAGGCGGCGCAGGCCGTGGCCGCCGCGCTCGGGCCGGCGGCCGGGGCGTGCGAAGCGGCCCGCGTCGAGGCCGGCGCGCGCTGGCTGGTGGCGCGGCTCGGCCAGTCCGAAGGCCTCGACGCGCTCACGCCCGATCTCGACGCGATCCTGCGCCTGAGCCGGCGGCACGACGTGTCCGGTCTCACCGTGATCGCGCCGGCCGCGCACAGCGGCGCCGATTTCGAGGTGCGCTCGTTCGGCCCCGCGATCGGCGTCGCCGAGGACGCCGCCTGCGGTGGCGGCAACGCCTGCGCGGCCGCGCTGATCGCAGCCTCGCACGGCTGGCGCGAGGGCAGCGCCGGCCTGCGTGCCGCGCAAGGGCGCCACGTCGGACGCGACGCGACGATCCACTGGCACGGGCCGGACGCCGGCGGACGGCTCGAGATCGGCGGATACGCGCGGCTCGTGTCAGCGGGCAGCCTGCGGCTGTAGCAAGCGAGGCCGTGGCGATCGTTCAGGCGGACACGCCCGGTCCGCACGGGCTGCCGTGCCCCCGGCTTACCGGCCGGAGCCCGGCGGCAGCGTTTCCTTCGCCGCGCATGTGCCGGCGCCGGGAACCGCCACCGACCGGCCGGCCCGATGGATCGGCGTGCCGGGGTAGACGTTGAAGTCGGGCAGCGCGCTCCCGTCCACCTTCACCGCGCTCACCCGGTAGCGCACATTGCCCGTCGCGGTGAATCGCGCCCCGGTCGCGTCGCACTCGACCGAGATTTTTTCGTGCGGCTCCGCGGGCAACTGGCGAACCAGGATACTGAACCCCAGCTTCACGACGACACCGCCCGCGATCCTGTTGCGCTCGCCACCCAGCAGCTTCACCTCCGGCTTGACGTGCAACCGGTAAACCGTTTCCCGCTCGACCGGCGCCAGCGGCTTCAGCGACACGCTCTTGCTCTGCCCCGGCGCCAGCGTCAAATGAAATGGATAGGCATACAGCGCGGGATGCTCGACGTCGCCGATCGACTGCAGGCGTTCCTCGTCGAGCGGAACGCCGGGATTCAGCAACCGCGACAGCGAGATGCTGACGTACTCCACATCGCGGCCGCGGTTGATGATCTTCACCTGCGTGCCGCTCTGCTCCACCTCCACCACCTTCGGGATCACGTCGATCGCCGCCTGCGCCGGCCTCGCGACACCGAAGCAGGCCGCGATCAGGACCGCCCATGCGGCCGCGGGCCTCGCGCTCACACCATGTCTGGACATTTCCACCTCAGCCTCCGGATCGACGTTCGCCCTCGTCCGTTCGCCACGCCGCAGCCGGCAAATCGAGGGTTTCGCGCCACGGCTTCACGATTTCGGCTTCACGATTTCGGCATCTCGATCACCGGCTCGAAGATCATCGACAGTTCGCCGCGATAGGTGCCGCCGACGTCCTCCAGCGTCCCTTCCGGCGCATAGGCCGCCACGTCGAGCACGTAGTAGCCGATGGAGTCCACGCCCGCCGTGGCCGGCACCGGATTCCGGAATGGCGTGTTGCGTCCCACCGAAAGCCGTTTCGGCGTCTCGCCTTCGTTGCCGAGCTTGACGGTGGCGTTCCGGAACACCAGCGACGGCTTCGATTGATGGGCAATCACCAGCGGCGCATCGAGCCGGACCTGGAACGTGCCGGTGGTGGACACGACCTTCAGGCGCGCCTGCACCTCATACGGCGTGGTCCAGCCGCCCAGCTGCCGCATCGTGAGTCCGCTGTCGAACCAGCCGCCCTGGTCGTCGGTCACGATCAGGTTGTCGGTCCGGACGACCCGGGCCGTGATCCTGCTCGTGGTCTTGCCGACCACCACGATCTCCTGCGCGCAGGCCAGTGTCGCAACCAGTCCACAAAAAAGCACACCAAGCAGCTTCACCATGATTCACCTCGCATCGATCGGCGCCGACGCTTCGCCGGACGCCCGCCACGCCACCTCACTCGCCGGCCGTCGCGGAACGGCCGGGCATCTGATAGATCACGACGCCGTACCCCACGTTGACGAACAGCGGCGACGTGATGGACCCGCCGCCCTCGCCATGAACCTCGACGCGCTCGCGGGGCCGAAACGTCAGGCGCCAGACCTGCGGGCGTGCCGGGACATCGAGCACCTTCAAGGTCATCCGGTATGTCTGCCCGGGCGCCAGCACGAGGCGCCCGGGCTGCGCCAGCAAGGCCGGATGGCGCGCTTCCCCGATCGGCACGCGCTGCTCCGGCGCGGCGCCGGGATTGGTGACCAGCTGCTGCTCCATGGTCAGGAACAGCGGCGTGTTCCCGCGGTTCTCGACCCATAGCTCCGGCACCGGCTTGCCCGGCTCGATCACCAGATCCGTGCGCGACAGCTTCAGGATGCCGGCACCCCAGCCGTTCGCGCAGTGGAGCGCCGCGATCGCCAGCCAGACCGCCCGCTGCCGGCGCATGTTCACGGGCATGTCAGCTTCATCGATTTGTCGTCGATGTCGAGCGACATGCGCTTCGTCGCGAAGTGTTGCGGCGTGCCCGGGAACACCGCGATCGTCTCCGCCGAACGGGCGCCGTCATAGAGCACGTGCGTGAACACCTCGCGCACGTTGCCGGTATTTTCCAGCGTCATGCCGCCATCCTCGCAGCGATGCGTCCACCCGTGGCGCTGCATGCGCGGCGGCGGCATATGCCTGACCAGCACGCCATAGCCGATCGCGACCGACACCGGCACGGTGATCCGGTTCGCGGGCGCCGCATCGACCTTCAGCGACCGCACCGGCACGATGTACAGGCGATACAGCTCCTCCTGCTTCGGCACGAACAGCGACTTGAGCATGATGTCGCGCATCTGGCCCGGCCCGAGCGTCAGCTTGTCGGGGCTCGCGATGATCCCGGGGTGCTCGAGGTCGCCGAGCGCCACCTTGTTCTCCGGCGTCAGCCCGGGGTTGGTCACCTTCAGCACGGAAATCTTCAGGTAGAGCGGGCCGTTGCCCATGTTCTTCGCCGTGACCTGCTGATCGTGCGAGTCGTAGACCTTGGTGGTGGCCGGCATCACCATCAGCTCGCCTTCCGCCCGCGCGGCCGCGGCCACGCCCATCAGCACGCCGGCCAGCGCGCAACCCGTCAATAGCTTGTTCATTTACCTGCCTGCCTTTGCGTTCACGATCGGTTGGTACTTTTCACAACGGAAATAGCTGCCCTTCGCCTTCCTGAGATCACAACGGTATTGCTCACCGCCGTCGGTCTCGACCGTGATGTTCGGCAGCACCTTCTTGCTGACGATCGAGAACAGGCCGTTCCGGTAGACCCGGTCCTCCGTCTCGACGATCTTTCCGCTGAGCGGCTTGCCGGCCGCATCGGTGAGAAAGCCGCTGTAGATCATGTTGATGTCGACCTTGGCCTGCGCCGAATAGACTTGCCCCGGGTGCGCCCGCACGATGTTGGCGGGGACCTCGATGTTCATGTCGAGATCGTGGCGGTTGCTGAACACGCGCGCGAACGACACGTCGGCATAGGCGTTCAACGGCACCGCGTATCGGCTGTTGCCGGCCACCGGGCTGCCCTCGACGTTGAAGCCGTAGTGCATGTCGCCGATCTTCGGCGTGCTCAGCAGCATGGCGGTACCGCTCGGGCTGTAGCGCCCGAGCGCGACGCCGGCCTTGCTGGCCGCCACCGTGCCGCGATAGTTGAAATCGACGTTGGTGGTGGCGCGCGTGTTGCCGACGTTCAACGAGACGTCGCCGCGCGTGCCGGAACGGTTGCCGTAGACGTTTACGCCGTAGTCGTTGCCGGTGCGGTTGGCGTTGAAGCCCACCGTCGACGTGCCGAAGTTGTCCTGGAAGTCCTTCCTCACGTCCGCGTTGAGTTGGGTCTGACCGCTCGAATGCGCCGCGCCGAAGCTTCCCTGCACCCTGTCGAGCGTGACGGTCATGTTGAAATACACGCTGTAGCCGTTGCCGCCGCGCTGGAAGCCGCCCTTCTGCAGCCCGAGCGCGAAGGTCGCCCACAACCCGTTGGGGCGATAGTTCCAGCGCACTTCGGCCTGATGGGACCGGCCGAAATCGGACTGTTGATAGTTGTAGCTGAACGTGGCCTTGCGAATCACGCGGCTGTACGACAGCGCCGTGCTCGGCTGCCCGCGGTAGAAGCGCGAGACGTCGGTGTTCTGGTAACGGCTCATGGTCAGGCTGCCGAGGCGGTCGTGCGATACCGACACGTTCGCGTAGCCGCCGAAACTGCGTTCGCCGCTCAGCAGGCCCAGCGTCGGCGCGATGTCGAAGCCGGCGATCCGCGTGGGGCGCGTCATGTTCATTTCCGCCGCCCACCTGCCGCCCTGCCCGACCAGGATCGAGCTGTTCAGATAGAACTGCTTCAGGTTGCGGCTCATGGCGCCTTCGACCAGATAGCCGCCGGTATACATGTCCTTGCCGGCCGTCACGTGCCACGCGTTGCCGCTATCGGGGCCACCGAAGTTGAGATTGTTGATCTCGTGGATTTCGCGGCTGACGATATTGCCGTTGCGGTCGACCAGCCGCACTTCCACCGAGTAATAGCCGCCGGGCAGATCGGCGTAACTGATCTGGTTGCGCCCGATGGCGGCCGGCCGCTTCAGAACCAGCCGGCCGTCGCGGTAGAACTCGTAGTTGCCGTCGGCGTTCGCGTAGAGGATCAGCGAGCCGGCCTTGTCGTTGACGTCGAGATGCGACTGGCTGCCGAACGTCACGAACTGGTCGAAGCTCGGCGAAATCAGCGTGCTGACGGCGCTCGACGAATAGTCGAGGCTGCTCTGGCGCCCCGCCCGGATATAGGTGCTCGCGAAGTTCTTCTGCAGGTAGTACGAGGACAGCCCTTTGTTGCTGCTGCTGTACTGGCGCGAGTGCGTTTCGTTCACGTACCAGCTCAGGAAGCCAAAGCTCTGCGACGGCATCCCGACCCACGTGCCGCCGGTGATGTTGAACGCGCGATAGCCGTCGGTGGCGGCCCGCAGATCCACCGTCTGGTTGTTGACGAGGCCGAAGCCGGTGGGCGGCGCGATGTAATCGTTGCGCGCGTCGCGAACGGCGATCGACCGGGCCAGCTTGTCGACGGTCACATGGTAGTTCCCGATCGTCACGTCGCAGCCTTTGCGGCACTGCTTGTAGTTCAGGCGCGAGAAGACCTGCTTGAGCGCGCCGATGTCCTCGCTGGAAATGCCATTGTCCAGATAGGCCTTTTCGTCGAACGTCAGCATGCCGCGCGTCTGCGAATAGCTGACGAGCCCCGGCAGCGTCTTGCCGTTGAAGGTCGAGACATAACTCGCGCTGTTGTCGAGTTCGGCGGCGCTGAATCCTTCCGGCACGCCATAGGAGACTTTCAAGCCCTTCGTGACCGTGGCGGGAGCGTCGTCCCTGGCTGGCCGGGTCGACGGCTTCGGGGAGGCTTCCAGTTCCGGGCTGAACGTGGCGGGACGGCTGCGTGGCACGGATTGCGTTGTTGCTTCCGGTCCATCGGCCTGCGCGAGCTGCGGGTCGGGCTCGCCCGCAGGCGGTGAACGCGGTTCGGCGAGCTGGCCGCGCCGCGCGATGGCTTTGGTATCCGACGATGCATGTGCCGTTTTCCCGACCGGTTCGTTTTCATGCTGCGTCGGCGGCACCGGCCCGGGCGCGCGCGAATCGAGATCGGCGAGCTGGCCGCTCGGTGCGACAGCGTCCGTTTCCGCCCTTGCCCCGGCGCTCTCGACGAACCGGGACGGCCCCGGTGAGGCGGACGTCGTGCGCTTGCCCAACGCGATTTCCCGAGCCGGCAGGGACCTCGCCCCGCCGGCGTCCGCATCGCGGTCCGCAAGCCGGGCGTCCCGAACCTCGCTGTCCGACGGGGTGGCGTTCGCGGCGCCACGGCGGACGCCATTCATCGAGTGCGCGCCATCGGCTGCGGCGGGCGGCTGCGCCGTTGCATCGACGGTGCCGCGCTCGACCGCTCCGGCTGCCCGCGATACCGCGGCAAGCGCTCGCGAATCGCGAATGGGCACCGGCCGCGCGCCATCATCGGTAACCAAGCGGCAACTTTGGGCGCCCGGTTGGCATCCTTCGCGATATCGCCGATAGTCGGGCCGATGCGCCTCCGGCCCGGATCTCGCGACGTCGCCCGCCGACGCTCCGCCGTCCCACGCCCGAGCCTTTCCGGCAGCGGCCTCGTCGCTCTCGCGAACCGGAGTCGATGCACGGTGAATGCCGCCGCGACGCGCCGACGGATCGCCGGCGCCGGGCAGAGGCGGCACGTCGGCCGCGGCATCCGTGGTGGCCTCGGCTTGCGCGGCCGGCACCTCGTCGCGCGTCGCTCCGGCGGCAAGCCGCGGCACGCCTGAACGCGCGGGCACCTCTCCCGGATTCGGCCCGGTCTCGCGCCGGAACGCCGGCGGCTCGCCGTGCGGGCGCGCCGCCAACCCGATCGGCTCGGGCCGGAACCGATCGAGACCCGGCGGCAAAGGCGCCTTGACCACCTGTCCGTTGCCGTTCGCCGCGCGATGCCCGCCAGGCGCGGCGCGCGACGCCGGCGCGCGCTTCCCGACAGGGCCGGAACGCTTGTGCAACGCGACGTAGTCGCCACGCGCGTCACGAATGAATATCGACCGCGCGCCCTTGTCGACCACCACACGAAAGCTTTTCACCTCCAGGTGGCAACCATCGCGGCAACGCTGGTAATCGAGCCGCGAGACGATCTGCTTCAGCACGTCGACATCTTCCTGCGAGATGCCGGCATCCAGATAGGCATCCTCATCAATGACCAGACCATTCGTCCCGGCGTCGTAGCCGACATGCCCCGGGAGCGTCCTGCCATTGAACGTTGCGAGGTAGCGAGCACCGCCCCGCTCGTGCGCCGTGCCGAATCGCACCAGCATCGGCGGCGTGATGCCCCGCCTGTCGGCAACCCGCGAAACCGCAAGACCGACTACCTCGGCGTTCGGCGCCGGGCGCGGCGCGGCAGTTGCCGGTTCGGTGCCGTCAGCGATCGACGCAACCGCAAGGATCGGCGAATCGCGGCCGACCCGGCGCCCGGATCGACGCTGCGCGACCGGCGACAGCGATACCGCCGGTGCGCCCCGATACCCGCCCGGCTCCGCCGGACGCGTCGGCAAAGTGCGCGCATGCGGGTGGCCATGATCGTCGACGGGAGAATTCATAGGGGAAACGGCATGCCGCGCCGGCCACGGCGCGCCGATCGCGCGCGAACTCCGGTGCAAAGCCAGATAGTCGCCGTGCGAATCGCGAATGAATATCGAGCGGGCACCCTGGTCGGCCACGACGCGGTAGTTTTTCACCTCCAGATGGCAGCCCTTGCGGCAGCGCCGGTAATCCAGGTGCGAAATGATGCGCTTGAGCTTTTTGACATCCTCGCTCGAGATGTCGTTTTCGAGAAAGCCCGATTCATCGAACGTAAAGCCCGCATGCATGATGGAATAGCCGATCAGGCCGGGCAGTATTTTTCCGTTGAACGTCGCGATATAGCTCGCGCCGTCGATCAACTCCACCGAACCACCAGGTTGCTGTACGCCACGCACCGGCTTCGGCGCGGCAACGGTTTGCGACGACCAAAAGATGAATGCGCCAAGCCACAGCTTGCTGAAGCGAATGGAGGGTTTATCGATGAGCACGCTGGTTGAGCCAAAGAGTTCCCGCGACTGACGCGATGGGCACACCATATGGGCGGGGAAACCCCGTGGCCATGGAGTTTCCCCGCCTGGGTTTTAATCCTTATATTTTCAACTCAGGTGGAAGGACCGGCGGACGCCACCGGCTCGAACATCATCACGAGATCGCCGCTGTAGCTGCCGTTGGTACTGGTATCCCCGACCTGCTTCGGCGCGTCGACGTTGATCTTCAGGTCGTGAATCTCGTCATAACCGCCGTTGCCGGCCACGGTTTGCGTGATCTTCTGCTGGGCGCCGAACTTTACCTCCTGGTCACCGACATTGCTCGACAGCGTGACCACGGCGTTCTGCATTTCGTAGCGGCCGCTCGACATCTTCAGCGGCTGGGCCAGCGAGACGTTGAAGTCCTTGCCCTTGGTCCAGACGCGAACCGGCAGCGACCGGCTGAATTTCTGCTGCGTGTAGTCGTTGGCGCTCAGTTCCTCCGTGTCATACCAGGTCGAACCGTCGGGCTTCGACACGAAAATCGCGTCGTTGATCTGCGCCGTCAGCGTGATCTTCTTCGACACCGGATCCGCGTTTGCCGTGTGCGCCATTCCGCAGAACGCTACAGCCACGCCGAGTGCCGTCACCAGCTTGGTGAGTTTCATCGTATTCCCCTTTTTCAAAAATAATAAACGGCCCTCGCGAGCCAGCCGATGGAATGGATTTTCAAAGCATTAAATCAAATCATCATCAACCTCTCGTCAACACGAAATTAACGGAGCATGTCGGCTTCACCAACCTGCTTCGTTAATACCATGCGCGCCCCGAGCCGCAAGGAGCGGAGAATCATGCTGAATAAATGAATATGACGGATCGCGCCGCGGCCGCAGCCGCGGTGAATCAGTTTTTCATGGAAGACGAGTGACCCGGACGCACGGCTTGATGCCGGATCGACGAATCGAATGGCCTCGCCCGGATCCGGGAAGGAAATTGACGAAGGGAATCGAGAGGAAACAACATCAAAATCACCTCGGCACGGGATACCGACGGCGTTAGCCGACGGCGTTAGCCGACGGCGTTAGCCGACGGCGTTAGCCGACGGCGTTAGCTTTCAATTAGAAATTTTTGCCCGATTGGGCGCGACTTCCTTTGACGCACCTCATATGTATATCGATTACCCGGTATATTTAATTGACGCATACGCCACTCGATACATTTTTATTTTTCCACCCTCAACAAGCAATACACGCCACTCCATTCAAATTAAACTAAATGGAATGACATTGAAATCGAATTGTCAAAATTCACGGATGCAATCTTAGCTATTTCTTATCTTTGAACAATCGAAATACTACGAAATACGTTTCGTTTTAATTGATCGCACTTCCGGTCGCGGTGAGCCGCCACCTCGCGCGTGACACGTCCCGGCTGCAGCAGCACGCCGATCGTTCGCGCGGCCGGCATGCTTCAGCGCACCGCGTCGCCGATCAATTCGCCCAGCCGTGTCAGCGCGGCGCGGCGGCGCTCGTCGAGCGGGTAGCCGCAATTGAGCCGCAGGTGGTCGTCGTAGTCGCGATCGGGAGAGAACAGCGTGCCGGGCGCCACCGCGATGCCCTGCGCGTAGGCCCGCCGCGCGAGCGCGTCGGCCGAGACGCCCGGCGGCAGGCCCATCCAGAGCAGATAGCCGCCGTCCGGCTCGCGCAGCGCCGTGCCGGGCGGCACGCAGCCGCGCAGGTGGGCGAGCGTCTCGTCCACCTGCGCGCGGCACCGGCTCCTCAGCCGTCGCAGATGGTGCCGGTAGCCGCCGCCGTGCAGGAACTGTCCGACGGCTTCCTGGATGATCAGCGGCTGCCCGATGCTCATGGTGCGCTTCAGCTCGACCAGCGCCCGGTGATGCCGCCCGCCGCTGACCCAGCCGAGCCGCAGCCCCGGCGCGAGCGTCTTCGACAGCGAACTGCACAGCAGCACGTTGCCGGAGCGGTCATACGATTTCGCGGCGCGCTGCATCGCATCGACGTGCAGGTCGCTGAAGGTCGCGTCCTCGATCAGCGGAATCGCCAGCGCGTCGAGCCGCTCGACCAGCGCCGCGCGCGTCGCGTCGCCAAGGCTCGCGCCGCTCGGGTTGCTGACGGCCGTCGCCAGCAGGCACGCGCCGATCCGCTGCTCGCGCGCGAGCCGTTCGATCTCGTCGACGGCCGCCGCCTCGCGGCCCTGGAAGCGCACCGGCAGCGGCCGCATGCCGAGTTGCGCGAGCGTCGACAGATAGCCGTAGTAGGCGGGCGACTCGACGATCACCGCCTCGCCGGGCCTGGCCACGGTCTGCAGGCAGAGGCCGAACGCCTCGACGCAGCCGTTCGTGACGAGCACCTCGTCGGGCGCGAGATGGCAGTTCCAGTTGGCGGCGTGCGATGCGATGCTCTCGCGCAGCCGCGGCGCGCCGGGCGAGAACGACACGGCCGCCAGCAGCCCGCTGTGGCGGCGCGCCGTCGAGGCGATCGCCCGCGCGAGCGCCTCGACGGGAAACAGCGCGTCGCCGCACAGCGCGGTGCCGAACGAAACGACGCCGGGCCGGCCTTCCATGCCGGTCAGGGCATCGGGATCGAGCGGGCCCGGCACGATGCCGGCGGCCGGCTCGGCGGCGCTCATGGCGGCCTCGCGAGGAGTCTGTCGGCTCGCCGGGCCGCGCACGAAATAGCCCTTCTTCGGCCGGCTCTCGATCAAACGGCGGTCTTCCAGCGTGCGATAGGCGGCCAGCACCGTGGTCACGCTGACGGCGTGGCTGCGGCCCAGTTCGCGCACCGACGGCAGGCGCTGCCCCGGCGCCCAGAGCCCCTGCCCGATCTCGTCCGACAGGCGCTCGGCCAGCATCAGATGCAAAACGTTCGACTGAAAAACCATGGATCGCGGCCTGGCCACCGGGCGGCGCCTCGCCGGCCGGAAATGAAATCGCTCGCGACACGCGAGCGCGGCTCAAGGATGCGGGCTTTTCAGCGGCGCGGCAAGCGAAGGCTGGCGGCAACACATCGCCGGGCCGATCCGCCGGATCGATCCACCGCGATGCACGGCCGCCACGCCCCGGAGCGAACGGCGGCGGCGCCGTCGCTCAGCCCGGCGTCGGCCCCACGGCCATGTAGAGCCCGAGCGCGACGAGACCGGCGAAGAACACGCGCCGGAACGTGGACTCGCTCACCACCTTGCGCAGCACCGTCCCGCCCGCCATCCCGGCCAGCGCCGGCACGAGCGCGAACGCCGACATCCCGACATCGACCGGCTGCCATCCCGAGGTCAATGCCAGCTGCGCGGCGAGCGCCAGCGTCGAGACCGTGAACGACAGGCCGAGCGCCTGCACGAGCTGCTCCTTGTCGAGGCGCAGCGCCTGCAGGTACGGCACGGCCGGGATCACGAACACGCCGGTGGCGGCGGTCACGGCGCCCGTCAGGTAGCCGACCAGCGGCGACAGCCAGCGCTCCCGGCGCCCCGGCGCCGGCAGGCGCGCGGCGGCCAGGCCCCAGGCGCCGTACAGCGCGACCACGGCCCCGAGCGCGACGCGCGTCCACGGCGCCGCGTGGACCAGCGACGGCAGGCCGCCCGCGAAGGTGCCGACGACGATCCCGGCCAGCAGCGCCCACAGCCGTCGCGCGAGCGCGCCGAACGCAGGGCCGCGCACCAGCTGCCAGACGTTGGTGACGAGCGAGGGCACGACCAGCAGGCTCGCGGCGGCGGCCGGCGGCATCGCCAGCGTGAGCAGCCCCATCGCGATGGTGGGCAGCCCGAGCCCGATCATGCCCTTCACGACGCCGGCCAGCGCGAACACCATCACGACGATGGCCGCCGTCGAGCCAAACGAATCCATGACGAAATTCCGGAGAAGAAGTGGCAACAGGAACCGCGGCGATGGTGCCGGCCAGCGCGGCTTCGCGCCATCTGGCTTTACCTGAGTCCGGCTCAGGCGAGCCGGCCGGGCCTTGCTTCTGTCGACGTGGTGGGCGCCGCGCAGCGGCCTCGGCGGGATTGGTCGGAACAGACCGTTAGTTGCTTCTCGATCGAAAAATTGTCGAGCCGCTGCTGGCGCACGCGTCTTCAGGCGAAGCGAAAACAGGAAAAAGCGGCCGGAATGCCCGCCCCGGCCGCGCGGGCCGGGGGATCTTCCGCCGCGCGGATCAGAACTTGTGCCGGATCGCGGCGCGCACCGAGAACTGGCTCGACGTGGCGGACGGCCCGTCGGTGCCGACCAGATAGCCGCCGTCGACGGCGCTGCCGGCGTGGTCGCCACCCACGCGCTGCCAGGCGCCCTGCAGGTAGACGTCGGTCTGCTTGGAGAGGCTGTAGTCGGCCATCAGCCCGATCGTGTGGTAATGCGGCTTCGCCCCGCCGTCGGCGGTGTCGAACGTGCCGCTGGTATAGGTGTATTGCGCGCCCACGAAGAACGCCGGCGTGAGCTGGTACTTGCCGTTGACCTCGAAGTTGTCGAACCGGGTGGCCGTCAGGCCGAGCCCCGACAGCGTGCTCGCCGGCAGGTAGGCGGTGGCCACCGGATTCTTCAGGTCGGTCTTCGTATAGACGAAGCCGACGGTCGTCCCGCCGAACGTGTAGTTCACGCCGCCGCCGAAGATCCGCATCCGGTCCGCGACGAAATTCGTGTCGCCGGCGGCGGCCGCGCCGTCGGCGGTACGGCCCGGGTCGTCGGCCTCGAGGTAGGCCGCGCCCACCTGCAGGCCGCCGAACGCGTACTGCGCGCCGGCGCTGTACTCGCGGTTGTTCGCGAAGCCGGTACCGTTGCTGAAGCTGTACGCGCCGCCGAACGTGAGGCCGCCGAAATCGGGGCTCGCATACTTGACGCTGTTGTTCGCGCGCGCCGTGTTGTCGGCGTTGTCGTTGTCGAAAGGATGCGACATCAGCATGCCGCCCCAGCTGCCGGCGGCCGTCAGCGGCGCGAGGTAGTCGACCACCGAATCGTATTGCCGGCCCAGCGTCAGCGCGCCGTACTGCGCGTGCGTGAGCCCGACGAACGCCTGGCGCCCGAACAGCCTGCCGCCGTTGGAAAGGCTGCCGTTGTTGACGTCGAAACCGCTTTCCAGCGTGAAGATCGCCTTCAGGCCGCCGCCCAGGTCCTCGGCGCCGCGCAGGCCCCAGCTGCTGCGCTGCGCATAGCCGCTCGCGAGCGCGTAGACGCTGTGATTGGTGCCGTTGACGCCGACGTTGTTGGTGTAGTTGAAGCCTTCGTCGATCACGCCGTACAGCGTGACGCTGGTCTGTGCAAAGGCGGGCGCCGCCAGCGCCATGGCGACGGCGGCGGGCAGCAGATACTTGTTCATCGTCGACAGTCTCCGAACCGGAAAACCGGCACCGCGCGGCGGGCCGCTCGGCGCGCGGCTCCGTCCGTCGGACCTCGAAAATCGGGAATCGGGCGGCCGGCCACGGCACGATCGGCGAGAGGCGATCGGCAATACGGCGGCGCCATCGATGATCGGGAAGTGTGTCACGGTGCGATGGCGCCGTCCATGTCGTTCGAACGGCCGATCGGGGTCGTTGCGTATTGCCAACTTGCCATGCACCCGATCGGGCGCCGTCAAGCCGGCGACACATCATGGGCCGCGCGCCGCACCGCCGCGCACGCGCGCCCGGCCCATGCAACCACCGCACCGCCGCCCGATCTGCAGACGCCGCCCCGGCGGTGGCACAATCACGTCCGTTTCCGCTCCCCGCCACCCGCTTCATGCCGATTTTTCCGCCGCGCCGCGCCGCCGTTGCGCTCCGCTTCGCTCGTCCATCGCGCGCCGCCCGGCGCCGCCCCGCATGAGCACGCCGCCGGCCAGCCGGCCCGGCCGGTTCGCCGAGCTCGACTTCTTTCGCGGGCTGGTGCTGCTCGTGATCGTGGTCGACCATATCGGCGGCAGCATCCTGTCGCGCGTGACGCTGCACGCCTACGCGCTCTGCGACGCGGCCGAGGTGTTCGTGTTCCTCGGCGGCTTCGCCACCGCGATCGCCTACAACTCGCTGGCCGAACGGCAGACCGAGGCGGTCGCGCGGCAGCGCTTCATCCGCCGCGCGTTCGAGATCTACCGCGCGTTCCTGATCACGGCCGGGCTGATGCTGCTGATCACGGCGGTGCTCGGCGCGCTCGCGATCGACGGCCCGAACATGCCGACCAACGACCTCGAAGGGCTCATGCACCGCCCGTTCGCGGCGCTGCGCGACATCCTGCTGTTTCGCCGCCAGCCTTATCTGGCCTCGGTGCTGCCGA
Source organism: Burkholderia perseverans (assembly GCF_022870505.1). NCBI lineage: Bacteria > Pseudomonadati > Pseudomonadota > Betaproteobacteria > Burkholderiales > Burkholderiaceae > Burkholderia > Burkholderia perseverans. The sequence continues at coordinate 1,247,940 of NZ_CP045093.1, read as the reverse complement.
TGTACGCGTTCTTCGCGGCGCTGGTGCCGCTGGCGCTGCCGCTCGCGCGCGACAAGCCCTGGCTGCTGCTGGCCATCAGCCTGCTGGCCTGGCTGTCGGCGCGGCGCATCGCCGGCTACCTGCCGGCCGTGGACGGCATGCCGTGGGACTTCAACCCGTTCGCGTGGCAGTTCCTGTTCGTGCTCGGCGCGCTGTCGCGCTGCCAGCCGGTCTACGCGTCGCTGTCGTGGCAGCCGCGCGGGGTGGCGGTGACGGCGCTGGCGGTGGCCGTGGTCGCGGCGGGTGCCTATTACCGGCTGCGCATCGAGCCGTTCCCGACCGATCCGGCGATCAAGCAGAACCTCGGCCCGCTGCGGCTCGTCAATTTCCTCGCGATCGCCTGGCTCGCGGCCAAGCTGGTCCACCTCGGCTGGATGCACAAGGTGGCGAGCATGCTGCCGTGGATCGGCACGATCGGCCGTCAGGGGCTGCTCTGCTTCGTGGCGGGCACGGCGATCTCGCTGTCGGTGGATTCGGTGCTCTACTGGGAAACCGACGGCTATCTCGACGTGCCGCTCGGCCTGACCGCCGATGCCGTCGCGATCGGCCTGCTCTATCTGGTCGCGAAGCTCTACGGGCCTATCGCCGCGCGGCTGCCGTTCCTCGGCTCGCGGCGCTGAGCGGGGGCGGCGGCGATGGCTTTCGTGCGCATTCCCTTTTCGCGTCGCGGCACGGTGCCCTGCCCGCCCGGGCCTGAGCGTGCGCGCATCGCGGCGCCTCCAATGCCCGAGACGCGGGGCGGCGGGCTCGACATCGCGCGCCGAGCCACCCGCGCGCGTAGCGCCGCGCTGCTGCATGCCGTGCGTCGCCGGCTTCCGATCGCGCGCGCCGGCGCCGGTACATGGCGCGCCTTGCGGCCGGCGCCGGCCGTTGCGTCATGCTCGCTCATCGTGCTGATTGCCCTCGCCGCGCTGCGCCCCGCGCCGGCGCACGCCAACGCCGCCGGCAACGCACCCGCGCCGCGCGCGGCCATGCGACTCGGCGCGCTCACGCCACCCCGCAGCAGCATCGTCACGCGCACGTTCCGCTCGGCGACGCTGCAACGCGACTGGTCGTACACGGTCTATCTGCCGCCCGGCTATCGCGACGACGGGCCCCGCCATCCGGTGCTGTACCTGCTGCACGGCAACGCCGCCAGCGCGAACGACTGGATCACGCAGGGCCGCCAGCAACTGACCGCCGACGCGCTGATCGCGCGGCACGACATCGCACCGGTGGTGATCGTCATGCCGCAGGCCGGCACCGACTGGTACGTCGATCGCAAGGAACCGATGCAGACGGCGTTTCTCGAGGATCTGCTGCCCGACGTCGAGACGCACTACGCGGTATCGAACCAGCGCGCGGGCCGCACGATCGGCGGTGTGTCGATGGGCGGCTACGGCGCGCTGCGCTTCGCGCTGATGGCGCCGGACCGGTTCTGCGGCGCGCTGCTGCTGAGCCCGGCGATCTACGCCGACGAGCCGCCGCCGGGCTCGGCCGCGCGCTATGTGGGCGTGTTCGGCGAGCACCGGTTCGACCCGCAGGTCTGGCACGCGCTGAACTATCCGCCGTTGCTGCGCGACTACCTCGCGCAACCGTGGCGCGTGCCGGTGTTCATCGCGGCCGGCGACGACGACCTGTCGATCCAGGCCGAATCGAGCATGCTCTACACCAGCCTGCGGCGCGCGCGCAGCCCGGCCGAGCTGCGCATCGTCGACGGCGGCCACAGCTGGGACGTCTGGCGCCAGCTGCTCGCGCCAGCGCTCGGCTACGCGCTCGACTGCGTGAAGTAAGCGACGCGCAACGCGGCCGGCGGCCGGCCTCGGACCGCGCGGCTCGCGCCGCCGGACACCGCCGCGGGTCGCCCGATTCGCCGGATGACGCTTCTGCCTCCCGCCGCCCCGGCAAGCCGCGCCGGAAAACCGGGTAGGATCGCGGGTCGCATCCGGCCGGTGTGGGCCGGCACGGCGGCGACAGCACCGGCGTTTCGAACAATGATCCGGAACCTTGCGGACGCCCGCGCGGTCGATTACGGATACCCTTCGTTGCCGCCACCGCGTCCGCGCGGCCCGGTTCGCTGCGTTCGTCCTGTCCGTTTCATCCGTTTCGATAGCAAGTCAATGAATGCATCCTGGTTTTCGCCGCTCGTCGGCTGTCTGATCCTGCTGGCCGCGTCGTGCGCGATCGGCGGTGCCGTGCGCTTCCTGCTGTTCCGCGTGGTCGCGAAGTTCGCGCAGCGCTCGCCGACGCGCTTCGACGACGTGCTGTTCCAGTTCGGCGCGTTCAAGTGGCTGTCGCGGCTGGTGCCGTTCGTGGTGTTCCAGCTCGGCTTCCGTACCATCCCGAACATCCCCGAATCGGCCGCGCAGCTGGTCGACAAGCTGCTGTTCGCGATCGTCGTGTTCCTCGTCACGATGCTGGTCAGCTCGGTGCTGTCCGCCGTCGAGCACCTGCACCGCACCACCCGCACGCGGCCGACGCTCTCGCTCAAGGGCGCCATGCAGCTCGTCAAGCTCGCGATGTTCATCACTGCCACGCTGGTGGTGATCGGCACCGTCACCGGCAAGCAGATCGGGCTGCTGCTGTCGGGGATCGGCGCGATGTCGGCGGTGCTGATGCTGATCTTCAAGGACACCATTCTCGGCCTCGTGGCCGGCGTGCAGCTCTCGTCGAACGACATGCTGCGGATCGGCGACTGGATCACGATGCCGAGCGCGGGCGCCGACGGCGACGTGATCGACATCACGCTGAACACCGTCAAGGTGTCGAACTTCGACCGCACCATCATCACGATTCCGACCTGGAAGCTGATCACCGAGAGCTACCAGAACTGGCGCGGCATGACCGAATCGGGCGGCCGGCGCATCAAGCGCTCGCTGTTCGTCGACGCCACCAGCGTGCGCTTCCTCGCGCCCGAGGAAATCGAGCGGCTCGAACGCTTCATGCTGTTGAAGGCGTACCTGGAAGGCAAGCTCGACACGCTCGCCGAATGGAACGACTCGCTCGGCGCCGACGGCGAATGGATGGGCAACCGCCGGCAGCTGACCAACCTCGGCACGTTCCGCGCCTATTGCGACAACTACCTGCAGCGGCACCCGCGCATCCATCGCGGCATGACCTGCATGGCGCGCCAGCTGCCGCCCACGGCCGAGGGCATTCCGCTGGAACTCTACTGCTTCACCGACACCACCACCTGGCTCGACTACGAGACGATCCAGGGCGACATCTTCGATCACCTGCTGGCCGTGCTGCCCGAGTTCGGGCTGCGCGTCTACCAGCATCCTTCCGGGTTCGACCTGCGCGGCATGGTGGAGGCCGGCGCGGCGCGGCGTGGTGCCGATGCCGATGCCAAGGCATCGCAGGCGAAGCCGGCCATGCCGGCGTAAATCGCCGCGTTACGCGCGTCGGGCCGGGCCGGCGCGATGCCGATACGACGACGCCAGCGGCGCGGCGCAACCCTGGCCGCGCCGGTCCGACATCCCTCGCGGACACCGGCGACCCTCGCGGAGCGCCTGCTAGAATGCACGGCACATCCCGCGCAGCATCCGATTCTCGGCCCCACCGGAGCGAACGGACACATGAATGGATCCCGAGGTTCGATCCACCCCGCAACGCCAGCCAGGACCTACGAGGTCCGCGATTTCCTCCGCTATCCCGAGCGCACCGGATTCCAGCTCGCGCCCGACGGCCGCCACCTCGCCTACCTCGCCGTCCACGCCGGCCGCCTCAATCTGTTCGTGCAGCCACTCGACGCGCAGGGCGTGCCGAGCGGCGACGCGACGGTGCTGACGCATGAAACGGTCCGCGACATGCTGGGCTTCTGCTGGAAGGGCAGCAGCCACCTGCTTTACCTGAAAGACTTCGGCGGCGACGAGAACTATCACGTGGTGGCCGTGCCGATCGCCGGCGGCGAGCCGCTCGATCTCACGCCCCATGAAGGCATCCGCGCATCGATCGTCGACGGCCTGATCGACGACGATCGCCACATCCTGATCTGCCACAACCAGCGCGACCCGCAGGTATTCGACGTGCTGCGCGTCGACGTGACCAATGGCGAGGCGACGATGATCGCCCGCAACCCCGGCAACATCCTGGGCTGGATGACGGACCACGCGGGCCGGCTGCGCGTGGCCGTCGCCTCGGACGGCGTCGACAAGACGCTGCTCTATCGTGACGACGAGACCGAGCCGTTCAGGGCGGTCGCCACCACGAGTTTTCGCGAGACGATCTCGCCGCTGTTCTTCACGTTCGACGACCGGCGCCTGTACGTGCTGTCGAACCGCGGCCGCGACCGGATCGCGATCTTCGAATTCGATCCGCGGACCGGCCGGGAAGGCGCGCTCGTGTTCGAACACGACGAAGTCGACCTGACCGGCATGTCGTATTCACGGCGCCGTCGCACCCTCACCACCGTCTGGTATGCCGACGACCGTGTCCGGCGGCATTGCCTCGACGACCACACCGCGCACCTCCATGCCGGGCTCGAGGCGCTGCTGCCCGATACCGAGGTCAATCTGGCGAGCATCACGCGCGACGAGTCGCTCGCGCTGGTGAGAACCGCCAACGATCGCTCGCCGGGCGGGACCTGGATCTACCATTTCGCCTCCGGACGCCTCACGAAGATCGCGGACCTGCTGCCCTGGCTCGCCCCCGAGGACATGGCGCCGATGCACGCGATCGCCTACCCCTCGCGCGACGGACTGACGATCCATGGCTACCTGACGCTGCCCGCCGGCCTCGCCCCCGACGACGACGAGGCGGCCAATCTGCCGCTGATCGTGAATCCGCACGGCGGCCCATGGGCACGCAACCACTGGGGCTTCAACGCGGAGGCGCAGTTGCTCGCCAATCGCGGCTACGCGGTGCTGCAGGTCAATTTCCGCGGCTCGACGGGCTATGGCCGCGCCTTCTGGGAAGCCGGGTTCGGGCAATGGGGCCGGGCCATGCAGAACGACATCGATGACGGCGTCGACTGGCTGATCGCGCGCGGCATCGTCGATCCGCGGCGGATCGGCATCTACGGCGTGAGCTACGGCGGCTACGCCACGCTGGCCGGCATCGCCTTCACGCCGGAACGCTACGCCGCGGCCGTCGACTATGTCGGCGTGTCGAACCTGTTCACCCTGCTCGAGTCGGTGCCGGCCTACTGGAAGCCGACGCTCGAGATGATGTATGAAATGATCGGCGATCCGCGCACCGAGGAAGGCCGGCGCGCGCTGCACGACGCCTCGCCGCTGTTCTTCGCGGATCGCATCGTGACGCCGCTGTTCGTGGCGCAGGGCGCCAACGATCCGCGCGTGAACCGCTCGGATAGCGATCGTATCGTCGAGGCGCTGCGAGGGCGCGGCGTCGAGGTCCAGTACATGCTCAAGGACAACGAGGGACACGGCTTCCAGAACGAGGAAAACCGTCTCGAGTTCTACGAGGCGATGGTTGCGTTTTTCGACGCGCATCTCGGCCCGAAGCCGGCGGCATGAACCCGGGCCACGCCGTCGTCACGGCTCTGGACGCCAGACGCCGAGCTTGCCGAGACTGCGCGCCAGGGCGAGGCGCGCAGTCCGCCATTTCGACAGCGCTGATACACGCTGGCGCTGCGCGTCGGCCAGCGCCGTCTGCGCGTTCAGCAGCTCGGTGAACGTGCCCACGCCCTCCTTGTAGCGGCCGCGTGCCACGTCGAGCGCCTGCTGCGCGTCGTCGAGCAGGTCACGCGAATTGGCAAGGTTGTCCGCGTCGGTCCGCACGCCGTGATAGCCGCGCCAGACTTCGAGCGACACCTGGAGTTCGGCGTCGTGCAGCGCCGCCTCCTGCGAATCGGCCTGCGCCTGCGCCTGCTCGACCCGATAACCGGATGCGAACCCCTCGAACAGCGGAATCGTGACCTGGATGCCCAGCGTGCTGCCACGGCTACCCGTCACCGGGATTTCCTGCGGCTGCCGCTGATAGGACGGATTGTTCTGCGTGAAGCTGCCGACCAGCGAGATGGTCGGCCGCCCCTGCGCGCGCGCGGCGTCGACGTTGGCGCGCGCCGCGTCGAGCCGCGCCCGGGCGGCGAGCAGCGACGGCCGGCGCGCCTCGGCCTCGGCGATCAACTGATCGATGCCGGTGTCGATCAAACCGGGCTCGCTGCCGAGATTGGCATCGGCCGCCGGCGCGGCGATCCGCAGCGGCGCGTTCGCATCGAAACCGAGCGCCACGGCGAGCGCGCCCGTGGCATCGCGCTCCGCCCCCTCGGCGTCGACGCGATCGAGCAGCGCGCGGCGATAGCTGGTGCGGGCCTGCAACTCGTCGGCGAGCGTGCCCGCCCCCGCCGCGTGCCTGGCGCCGGCTTCGGCGAGACTCTCCTGCGCGATCGCCTCGGTGCGCCGGGCCGCGGCCAGCGACGCCTGCGCATCGCGCAACGCGTAGAAAGCACGCGTCGCGTCGAAGAACACGGTCTGCAGCACCTCGTCCTGGGCCGCGTTTTCGGCCGAGAGCAGCGCTCGCGCCTGCCGCCTCGCCGCGCCGCGCTTGCCGAAATCGAACAGCACCCAGCTCAGGTTCAGGATCGCATAGCGGCTCGACGAATTCTGCGTCTGCTCGATCGGCTGGGCGTTGAACACGCTCGTGCCGTAGGTGGTGGCCAATGTATCGCGCTCGACGCCGGCCGTGGCGTTCAGCGTCGGCAGATAGGCGGCATCGGCCTGGCCCAGCGCGGCAGCCTGCGCGCGTGCGTCGGCCCAGGCCTGGCGGGCGCGCGGATTGGCGCAGACCGCCATCAGGATCGCGTCCTCGAGTTCGAGCGGACGGCTCTCGTCGGTCGCGGCGCATGAGGCGTCGCGCACCAGCGGCGCGGCCGGTGAAGCAGCGACCTCGCCGCGGGTGCGGAACACATCGAGCATCTGCGCGTGGGCGCCGCCCGTGGCGCCCACCATCGCTGCGACCAGCCAGGCCCGAAGCCGGACGCCCCTCATCGGCCCGCCTGCCGGTCCGCGACCGGCTCGGCCACGACCATGCTGACCGGCGCCCCGCTGCCGGCGCCAGCCGCCCCCGCTCCGGTTTCGACTTGAGCCTCCGCTTCGGCCCCGGCCGTCGGCCGGTCGGACACGATGCGCCCGCCGTCGAGCCTCATGACGCGGGCCGCGGACGCAACGGTCTGCGGCCGGTGGGCCACGATCAGGCGCGTCATCCGCAGCGCGCCCACCGCCGCGTTGACCTCCTGTTCCCGCAGCACGTCGAGGTGGCTGGTCGCCTCGTCGAGCACCAGTATCCTCGGGCGCTTGTAGAGCGCGCGCGCGAGCAGCACACGCTGCTTCTGGCCGCCCGATAGAACCGTGCCCATGTCGCCGACCAGCGTGTTGTAGGCCATCGGCATCGCGAGGATATCGTCATGCACCGAAGCGAGCCGCGCGCATTCGGCCACCCATCTCAGGTCGACGCTGCCGTCGAAGAAGCTGATGTTATCGGCAATCGAGCCGGCGAACAGCACGTCGTCCTGCAGCACCGTGCCGATCAACTCGCGCAGCGGCTCGATGCCAAGCCGCTGCGCGTCGACGCCGCCGACGCGCACCTTGCCCGCAGTCGGTTCGAGGACGCCGAGCAGCACGTTGACGAGCGTGGTCTTGCCGCAGCCCGACGGGCCGACCAGCGCCACCGACTCGCCGGGCGAGATGGCGAACGACACGCCGTCGAGCACGGCCGGCTCGCCATCCGCATAGCGAAAACCGACAGCATCGAACTCGATGCTGCCCGGCAGGTCATCCGCCTCACCCGGTGCCTGGCGCGGCTTCGTGCCGTATTCCGGCTCGGCGAACACGATGTCGGCCAGGCGCTCGCCCTGAATCCGCAGCATCTTGATTTCGAAGTACTTGTCGATGAGGCTGCTGACGCGCCGGTCGAACTGGGTCTTGTATGCGGTGAACGCCATCAGCACCCCGACGGTGAATTCACCGTTCATCACCATCCGCGCCCCGAGCCAGATGACGAGAATCTCGACCGCGCCGAACAGCAGCCCGTTGAGCTGCTGGTAGACGAGCTGCAGCTTCTGCACGCGCAGGCCCGCGTTGATCTGCTCGACCAGCAGCGCCAGCCAGCTGGAGCGCCGCTCGCTCTGCCGGTTGAAAAGCTTGATGGTCTTCACGCCGCGCACGATCTCGAGAAAGTGCGTCTGCTGCTTCGCGGCATGCACGATCTGCTCCTCGGTGGCGCTCCAGAGCGGCTGGTACCACGCGGCGCGCCAGAGCGCGTAGGCCGCCATTGCCACCAGCGCGATGGCGCCCAGTGCGCGGCTGTAGACGAACATCATCGCCAGCGTGACGACCGCCATGAGCCCGTCGATCACCGCGCCGAGAAACGAACTCGTCAGCGTCTGCTGGATCGCCTCGATCGAGCCGAAGCGCGATACCACGTCACCCAGGTGACGTTGCTCGAAATAGCGCACCGGCAGGCTCAGCAGGTGCGTGAAGACGTTGGCGCGCCACTGCAGGTTGAGCGTCGTGCCGAAGTACATCAGCACCCAGGCGCGGATCGCGCTGGTGGCCGACTGCATCACCAGGAGCAGTCCGAAGCCGATCGCCAGCACGTTCAGCAGGTCGCGGTCGACGTTGACGATCACCTCGTCGATGACCCATTGCAGGAAGAACGGATGCGCCACCGTGAAGATCTCGAGCGCCAGCGCGAGCAGCAGCACCTGGCCGAGCGAGCGCGACAGTCCCGATACCGGGCCGAGCAGCGCGCGCAGCCTGACGCGCGGCGGCGCCTCGCGCCGCTCGAAGCCCTTCGACGGCCACAGCTCGAGCGCCGCGCCGGTGAACGAGCGCGACAGCACCTCGAGCGGCAGCCGGCGGATGCCCTGGGCCGGATCGTGGATCACCGCGTGCTTTCCCGTCACCTCCTTCAACACCACGAAGTGGTTGAAGTTCCAATGCAGGATGCAGGGCAGGCGCAGCTGCGCGAGCTGGCCGAGGTCCAGCCTCAGCGCGCGCGTGCCGAGATCGAGCCGCTGCGAGAACTCGATGATCTGACGCAGGTTGATGCCCTTGAGCGAGACCGAGAAACGGCTGCGCAGCACGGGCAGGTCGACGTGATGCCCATGATAGCTGGCGATCATCGCGAGGCATGCGAGCCCGCACTCCGCCGCTTCGGTTTGCAGGATCATCGGCAGCCGGCTGCCGAGGCCGAACGAGAGGCGATCAAGAAGGGACATGGATCAACGCGCGGATCAAAGTTTGCCGGTGAGGCTGTAGAGGGGATCAAGCACCCATTCGTAGAGGCGCCGCCGGTCCTGCTGGATGTCGGCCTGCAAGCTCATGCCGGCCTGCAGCGGCTGGGGCCGGCCGTAGGCATTGACGGTCTGGGCATCGAGCGCGGCGGTGACGCGATAGAACGCCGTGTCGCCGGGCAGGTTCGCGGCCAGCATGCCGCTGGAGGACAACTCGGCGGGCGACAGCGCGGTACGCGTCACCGATACGACGTGCGCGCGGTACTGGCCGAATTTTTCGTAGGGGTACGCCTGGTAGCGAACCCGGACCGGGTCGCCGACCCGCACGAAACCGATGGCCGTGCTCGGCACGAACAGGAACGCCTGCCATCCGGCGCCGTCGGGCACGATGCTCGCGACCGGATGCGTGGCGTCGACCATCTGCCCGGGCTCGGCGATCACCGCGGTGGCCACCCCGCTCTCGGGCGCGGTCACGACGAGTTCGCGCCTGGCCTCGCTCTCGATCAGGCTCTGGTCGACGTCGATCACGCCGCGGTCGATCCTGGCGAGATCGTTCTGCTGGCGCAGCGCGAGCCCCGAGAGCTGGCTCTCGACCTCCTTCAGCGATTGCGCGACGCCGGCCCGATCGCGCTGCAGGTCGAGCAGCTTCGATTGCTGGTCCAGCAGGTCGGCCTGGCGCTGCTGGAACTGGTCGGTCGAGATGTAATCCTTGGCGAGCAGGCTCCGGTAGCGCGCCACCCCGTCGGCGGCCAGCGCCACCCGCTGCCGCTGCGCGGCGAGGCGGTCGTCGAGCCGCGCCAGTTCGGTATTCAGGCTGTCACGCCGGGCCTGCTGCGTGCCGCGCTCATCGCGCTGCAGCACTCTCGTCTTGTCGATCTCCTGCAGCAGCGACTGCTTGCGCTGGCGCGCCTGTTCGATCAGCGCGGCCTGCGTGTGGCCGTCGGCGGCGCTCTGCAGTTCGAGCGAGATCCGGTACAGCACCATGCCGCGCGTGACATGCTGCCCTTCGGTGACGGTCTTGCTCAGCACCACGCCCGACTGCGGCACGTACACCTTGACGAGGCCGGTACTCGGCGTGACCACGCCGTCGGCGCGGATCCGGCGCGTGTAGCTGCCGAGCGCGAACAGCAGCACGACCAGCAGGGCCATGCCGAGCGCGCCGCCGGTCAGCAGCGTGAACGAGACGGGACGCACCAGCACGATCCCGCCGATCGCCGGCGCATGCTGGCCCTCGCGGGCTTCCTCGCGGAAACGGGATGGTGTCATGGCTTACGAAGGGTCCGGATTCGGGAAAGAGCGCGGCGTCGGCATCATTCAGCGGCCTCCCGCTCGCGCCCGATCCGCTCGAGAAAGCCGGTCCGCGAAATCGTCGAGGTACGCCGGCTCCTCACGTCGAAGCGATAGACACGGTCGCCGAGCTCGGACGACCAGAAGACCCTGCCTTCATCGGCAAACCGCTCGCAGTAGAAATCCTCCACGCTGGCGTTGAGCAGGTCGGACACCAGGCACAGGTCCATGATCCAGACATGGCGGCCCTCGTTCCACTCGGACCAGTGGGGAAAATAGTCCGTATGCAGCAGCCGGCCGATCACCTCTTCGCTCAGGTAGGCCCAGGCGACATAGCCGAGCGGCAGGCCGTCGCAAAAAAATATCTCGACCTGCCCGTGGGCGACGGCGTTTTCGGTCCAGCCTCTCAGGAACGCGAGCGAGCGCGCCGACAGGCCCGGGTGGCGCGCCAGGATGTTGGCGATGCAACCGAGTTGCTCGAATTTACGGCGGTCCGCTTCCTGGCGGAAAGGGTTCGATTGGGCGGCCATCGTCACTGGAAGATAAGGTGGGCGTCGTGCCGTTCGTAGAAGTCGATCATCGCGCGCCACGCTGGCCGGCCCTCGGCGCCCGGCTTCCAGCATGCGCGCTCGACGGTTTCGCGCCGGCCCCGGTCATGCACCACGAAGCGGTCGCCGTGCATGTCGTAGTCGATCGCCACGCCGGCCTCGCGCCAGCATCCGAGCGCCATGCCCGGATCGAAGCCGATCCGGAACGCGCCGATCTCGACGAGGCGATCGACATGGCCCGCAATCCGCGCCCGCATCGCCGCGACATCGCCCGAATCGGTCTCGATGAGGCTCGACAGGCCTCCGCGCAGCTCGTCGAAGCCGAGCCCGGCCTTCTCCGTCGAGTATTTCACCGCGTTGATGGCGAGCGCGGCCTCGAGTGCCCGCGGGTCGATGCCGAGATCGGCCGCGCCGCGGCGCACCTCCACCATCACCTCGTCGAGGCAGCGCGCGTAGCCGGCGGTGACCTCCCGCTCGGGCGCCGCCGCGTGACGGTCCCGCGCCAGTGCGGCGAACGCGGACAGCGGCAGGAAACTGAAGCCGGCACCATGCGTCGCTTCCGGGCCTGTCATGCGCCGGCGATTGGCACCCGCGTTCGCGAAATCCGACTTGAGCGTCTGCGCATAGCATCGAGCCCATTCACGCACCGCGCGCGTGCCGGCGATCCGCCGCGCGACGATCATCGGCACGCCGATCGTGCAGAGGAAATATTGCGCGCCGGCCTCGTCGAGCGCGCTGAAGAACGTCTCGCGCAGCGACGCCAGCGCGTCGGCCAGGAACGCATCGGAACGCCGCCGGTACTTCGCGTAGTGGAACATCACCGAGCCCACGATTTCCCAGATGATGAATTCGTGCTCCCAGAGCCTCGACCATGCGCTGCCGATGGTGTCGGCGGTGAACGCCTGCTGCGGATGTAGCGAGGCGATCGAGGTCAGGTCGAGCCAGCGCCCGTCCATCGAGAAGTTCGACGACGAGACGCTGTGCAGAAGAAAGTTCGCTCTCGCAAAAGCCAGCTGGTGCGCCTGACGCCGCGCGAACTCGCCGAGACCGGCGAGCGTCGTGGACTCGGACGACGGCGTGTCGAGCGCGAACAGGTGCTGGAGAATCGGCTCGATGCCACGCTGCATCCGGCTGACCCGATCCACGTCGGCGTCCCGGTCGGCCGTGACGTTCACCTCGTCGCGCCGGAAATACGCCGCGCGTTCGAAATGCGCGGGACGCAGGCAGACCTCGCGCACCAGCAGCGCGCGCTCGAACCGGTCAGGGGCGCCAGCCGGCCTCGACGACGCGATCGCGATCACGGCCTGGCAATCGACGACGCCGAACGGCAGCTTGTCCCGCAGTATCCGGCTCCAGATCATCTCGTAGAGCGCGAACGACATCGGCAGGATGCCGTCGCTGTGCGCGCTGCCGGGCGCGCCGCCCACCAGCGGATTCCTGCCAACGCCCTTGACCTGGAACTGCTTGCCGTCGAACCCGCAGCGTCCGCCGCCGCCATTGACGCTGACGCCCGCACCGCCGTAGCGCTCCGCGAACAGCGTGCGGCCGGCCTCGCCGCCGCCGTCGTCGGCGTAGCGGTCGGTCGAGCAGGAAAACGCATCGAGCAGTTCGCGTTCCGACATCGCCAGGCGTTCGTTCGCGTAGACGACCGCGCCGTCCGGACGACGGTACACCTCGAACGGAACCAGGCACGGCGCGATGAATTCCGATATCTCATGCATGGGTACAGCATTGCCTCCGCGAATCCCGTGCCTTCCATCACGTCGGTCGGGCGCGCCATCGAACCGATGGGCGCCGCCCGTCGCGCCCGCGAACTCAGACGTACCAGAGCGAGCCCGAGCTGACCGCCTTGTTGAACAAGTCCGTCACCTTCACCTGCCCCGAGCCGTGGCGCACCGAGAGGGAGTGGGTGACCAGCGCGTTCATGTCGGTTTCGGACAGCATGCGGGCATAGGAATCGGACAGGTTCGATTCGGAGTTGTCGCCCATCGCCGAGGCGGTATACACGAGCCCCTTGAAGTACTCCGATTCGCGGTTCAACGACTTCTGGACGATGACGGTCAGGTCGCAGTCCATTTTTTCGGCCTTCGCCCAGGCGCCGAGCCGGTCGAGGACCATCGGCTCCACGCCGTCGCTGAGCGTGGTGCCGATGATCTGCGCCAACCCTTTCCGGCTCAGGAATCGCGGCAGGCCGTCCAGCACGCGCCAGGCCACCGACCAGCCGTCGATGCCGCCGTGGCCGACGAACGGATACGACTCGTCGTCGGGAAATGGCAGCAGCGGCGGATTGCAGACGACGTGGTCGAACACGGCATCGGGCGGCAGCGCGTCGTACAGATCGCCGACGCGGATCTCCCAGTTGTCGATGCCGTTGATGTCGCGGTTCAGCTCGGCGATGGCAGCGGCGTAGGGATTGATCTCGATGGACACGACGCGCGATGCGATCGCAGACGAAATCAGCGACTGCACGCCGGGGCCGGCGCACAGGTCCAGGGTCGCCCCGCCGCGCACGGGGCGCAGCCGGCTGACCAGGCCGAACGAATCGTCGCCGTAGTACACCTTCGGGTTCACGTTCGGCGTTTCGAAGAAGAGCCAGTAGCCCATCACCATGTATAGCGACAGGCCGTTCGAATACAGAAAATCGTGCTTGCGGATCAGTACGTTCTTCTGGATCAGCGGTTCGAGGATCTCGATCTCTCCCGGCTCGAACTCCGCGGCCGCCACCTTGCCGCCCGTCAGCAGCAGGCTGTAGAAACGATGCAGACGCTTGTCGGTGAGGTTTTCGCCCACGCCGCGCCAGACCTCCAGGCGAGGTGCGCCGGGAAAGAACGAGCTGCACAGGTCGGCATAGCCGATCGCATCCAGAAACGCTTTGAGATTGTTCATGTTCAAGACCTTGCTCACAGGATCAACGAAATTTCCGGAAGGTGCTTCTTGATGATTTCCCTGGATCGGGCGTTATGCACCACGTCTTCGCAAATTTCGCATACCGAAGCGTACCGATCCTTGAAAATCCGCTCCTCGCCGAGATACGAGCGCACGAAATGCATCAGGAAGTAAGGCCCCAGCTTGTTGATCGCCCGGACCACGACGCTGCGGTTGGCCTGGTCGAGCAATACGCCGATCTCGATGTCCCTGACATCGCCGAAATCGAGGAACTCGTTGCCGTGCGCTTCGGTACCGCAACAGGCGACGAGATGGCCGCCCGCCGACAGCGCGGCGCTCTTCACCGCCCACGGGCACGGCAGATTCAACTGCTCCTGCTCCGGGAACACGAGCGCGTGATCGGGAATGTCGGCGCCGCGCCCGAGCCGCTGCAGGCGGGAATTGGACAGCAGGTAGCGGGTGCCGTCCGCGGAGGGCTCGACCATCGAATTGGGCAGCCCTTCGTCGTCCCAGAACGCCGGCAGTTCCTCATCCAGGTGCTCACGGATGAATTCGGTGGTGATGCGGGATTCGGGCCCGAAGCAGTTGGCGATCACGACGCTCTCGAAGCCCTTGTTCTTGCTCGCGCGCCAGGCGTTGACGACGCGACTGAAATCGATATCGGGATCGTGGTAATCATCGACGCTGTAGTTGATCTCGGCGAGCCCCGCCTCCCTGAACGATTCGACCATGCGCTCGGCCACCTTCGGCGTCACGGCCCACGACGCGTTGGTCACCATGCGGGTCTCCAGCCCCTTGCCCGCGCAGAATGCAATCGCGTCGAGCAGATCGGATTTCAGCAGCGTCGGCTCCCCTCCCGCGAATATCACCAGCCTCAGCGGGCTGCCATGTTCCAGCAGATCGGTGATCGTGTCGGAAATGGTGTCCAGGGAAAGCCGCCCGCGCCGCTCCGGCGATGAATTCATCAGGCAGTGGCCGCACGCCGCCGTACATTGATTCGTCGTCAGAACAGTGAATTGACTGACATCGACCATCTCACTTACCTCTCAAAATAAGCAAGTCGGATTCTTTGAGTTGTTCCAGCGTGGCGCGGGCCGGACAGGCGCGCGGCGCCTCGTTATCACCGGCGTCTCTCGTGTCGGGCGTGACGCCGTTTCACGGCTTCCGGCATGCCGGAAGCCGTGCGAACGCAACCGACGACGGCAAGATACGGTCGTCTCCCGGGCCGGGCCGCCCGAATCATGTCTGGCGCCGCCTCCCGAGAAGACCTCGACACACCGTCCGGTCTCGTCCCGATGCCGTTACTGGAGCAGATCGGCCTTCAGGAGCTGCCATTTGTTGCTGTCACGGGCCACCGTCAGTTCGATCTTCAGGTTCTTGTACTGCGCCAGCACCGTGGTGCGTTCCCCGCCGTGGGCTTCGAGCGGACGATACTTCCATGCCAGATGCTTGAGCAGCGCGGCACGGCGATATACGTTCAGCCCGCGGTCCTGCAGCGTATCGGTGAGCTTCGTGCTCGATACGTTCTCGCCGAGATGGATCTGAATGCTGCCGGCCGCGTCGCCGTCAGAATTCGCCGAACCGAAGCCGAGCGAGTTCGAATTGGAAATCGCATTGGCATTCGAGATGGCATTGACGTTGGCGGTCGCGTTGGCATTGGCCACCACGTTGGCATTCACCACGGTGATCACGTTGGCCACCGCAACGGCCGTCACCGCAATCCCGCCATGCACGTCGTCGATCCAGTCGTCGCCGGTATCGTCGCCGGCGGCCCGCTGGCCGCGCGAAACATCCGGACTGATCGGCCCCATGATGGAACTGACGATCACCCGCCTGGCCGTATCGGAAACACTTTCAAGATAATGGGACAGCATAATCTGCTCGCCATCCTGATCTATCGAAAAATCCAGCACGTTCTCGCGAATCGTCTTGACCGGATTTTTCCTGAAATCCGACAAAAGCGCCGGATTCCCAGCCAGGAAATTTCTCAGGCTCAACGAGTTTTTGTAAAAACCAACCTGTTCCATGCTTTTTCCTTATTTTAAATAAGAATTGCTATATAACAAGCTGATGATCGTCGGGACAGCGACCTGCACCACGAACAAACCGATATTGATGAAATCGTTCCCCGTTTTTCGCCAGCCCCCTACCACGACACTCACACCGAAAAACAGCAGCGTGGACACGACCATGCATTCGCCATACAGCTTGTTGGTCTTGTACCAGTTTTCAGCGTTGGCGAGCGTCGAATGGGTGCGTACTCCGTAATACTCGTTGGGGGGTACCTTCTGCAGGATCAGTGGTATCGAGATGGCCAGCAGCAGCAGGCTGGCGACAGCAAGAAATATGAATGTCTTTTTCATTGTCATCCACACTCATTTGGATATCGGCCAGCCGCCGGCGAATTCAAGCTATTTTCGCCAGCCGTGCAAAGCCCTTGCCGAAGCGGCAGGTTTCGCGAATATCAGGAATCGAAGCGGTTCAGGGAAAGCGATTTGGAATTACAGAGCCGATAATCTTTTTCGACAGAAAATCGACTGTCATGGCGCCCTCGAAAGATAGGATAAGCTGCTTTTTTAATTCTTGAAAAACCACAAACAGGCAATAACCTAATCGATTGAACAATTGCTGTCAACAGCAGTTTTCCCGAATCGGGATTCCAAACCTGTCAGTTTTTAGAGGATATATTGCGCGACATACCGGTAAGCAAAAAGAAAGAACCGGCGGGCCGCCGGACCGCGCTGGCGTGATCGGACCATGGTTGCCGGCCGAAACACCGCCGCCGGTCGGCTGACTGCCCGCAGATATGCCCCGCGCCAGCGCGCCATGGCATTTCCCGCGCATTTCCAGAGCATTTTTCCCGGCATTTTCGATACGTCCGGCGTGCCTGGAATCGCGGCGGCATGGTGCCGGCCGGCAGTTCATCTTCGTGCCGTGCGGATCGAATCGGACCAACCCAGCTTGGCAAAGCCGATTCGCCGCCCGGGTCATCGAGTCCGGTCGCGGCGTCCGCGCATGACCCTCGCCGGCTCGAACCCGAACGGCCGGAATGCGGGCCGACATGCCGGGCATCGCGGCACACCGCCTACCGATCAAGCGCGGCCGAACTCGCCGCCCTCACACCTCATGAATGCACTTCAACGCCTTCCGCGTGATCCGCGCCTCGTGCGGATAGCCGAACGCGTTGTTGACGTAGCGAATCCCGTCGAGCGACACGTCGCGATTGACGTGGCTGTGGCCGTACACGTGGGTGTCGGGCTCGACACGCCGGATCAGCGTCTCGATCCGGCTGCTGCCGAGCACCGGATAGAGCATGCGGCGCGCTGGCGGGATGAAGTCGGGCATCAGGTCGATGCGCGGCAGGAAATGCGAGAACGTGATGGTGAGCGCGCCGGCGCGCGGCGCGGCCGGTTCGTTGCTGCCGATGAAGTGCTCGGTGATGCGCCCGGCGGACCATCCGGCGGGCCAGCGGCAGGCGTGAAAATCCATCCATGCTTCGGTCAGCTCGGGGCCGGGCAGCCCGAACGAGCCGTCGTACCAGCCGAACAGCGGCACGATCGAGACACCGCCCACCACGCCGGCACGCATCGTCGCGCCGCAGTTCTCGACGATGCGCGCGACCTGCTCGAACTTGTCGAGCGAAGTCATGGCCGGCGCGTCGCGGATCACCCAGAGATCGTGGTTGCCCGGTACGAAGAACACCTGGTGGAACCGGCTCGCGAACGCGCCGAGGCACTGTTCGAGCCGGCCGGCCAGGTCGGACACGTCGCCGGCCAGGATCAGCACGTCGTCGCGATAGTCGTCGCGCGACAGCGACGCGACCCACTCCGCGTTGCCGTCGAAATCGACGTGGATGTCCGATAACGCAAAGATCCGCATCAAGCCACCCTCCTCCGCTGCCCGCCTGCCGGCCGCCGCGCGGCCGCCGCATTCACTCACGATCGCGGGACACGCCGCCGGCCGGCCATCGTGCCGCGTCCCGTCGAGACGGTATCACGGCGCCGCCGAACACGTGCGCGTTCGAACCGGACCGCCGCCGGGCCGCTCCGGCGGCGCATGTCGTCAGCGCCGCTCGCCGCTGCGCCCGGCCGCGCCCCATCGCACCGGAAACGAGAAGGATTCCGGGCAGCCGCGACCGGATTCGCCGCCACTGCGCCCCCGGGCCCGTCATGCATCTGCGCTCGTGCCCACCCAAGCTCGCGGCACGAGCCGGCCGGGTCTGAGACAATCCGCGATGGTGCCGGCCCTGCCCGGCGCCACCGATCCACCCTGGAGTGACGATGCGAATTCTGATAGTAGGCGCCGGCGCCGTCGGCGGGTATTTCGGCGGGCGGCTCGCGAACGCGGGCCGCGACGTCTCGTTTCTGGTGCGCCCCGCCCGCGCCGCGCAACTGCATGCCGACGGGCTGGTGATCCGCAGCCCGCATGGCGACCTGACGCTGGCCGACGTGAAGACCGTGGACGCCGCCGCGATCGACGGCCACTACGACCTGATCGTGCTGAGCTGCAAGGCCTACAGCCTCGACGGCGCGATCGCCTCGTTCGCGCCGGCGGTCGGCCCGGACACGCGGATCCTGCCGCTGCTGAACGGCATGCGCCACATCGACGTGCTGACCCGGCAGTTCGGCGAGGCGCGCGTGCTGGGCGGCCAGTGCGTGATCGCGGCCACGCTGAACGAACGCCACGAGATCGCACACCTGAACGAGCTGCACTCGATCACGTTCGGCCCGCTCGCGGGCGGCCCCGACGCACGCGTGACGGCCATCCTCGGCGAGCTGTCGGGCGCCGGCTTCGAGGTGCAGGCCGACGAGGCGATCCGCCAGCGGATGTGGGACAAGTGGGTGTTCCTCGCCACGCTCGCCTGCAGCACCACGCTGTGCCGTGCCTCGCTCGGCGAGATCCTCGCCGCGCCGGACGGCAAGCGGCTGATCGGCTCGATCTTCGACGAATGTCTGTCGATCGCGCGTCACAACGGCTTCGCGGCCGGCGCGGCCACCATCGAGCGCGCCACCGCGATGCTCTACGCGCCCGGTTCGCCGATGACGGCCTCGATGCTGCGCGACATGCTCAACGGCGCGCCGATCGAGGCCGCGCACGTGGTGGGCGACCTGATCTCGCGCGGCGGGCTCGAACAGCACGACGCCACCACGCTGTCGCTGCTGCGCGTGGCCTACGCGAACCTCTGCGCCTACGAGGCGCGGCGCGCGCAAGCCTGACGCGACCAGGCGGGCGGGCGCATCCGGGCCGCCCGGCACCGCCCGCCTCGGCGCCCGCCCCGCTGACCCGCTTCGCGCCGCCCGCGCGAAGCATACGAAGCCGCCTTCCCCGCCCCCTCCCACCCGCGCGTTCCTTCGATTTTCATGACGAGGGACGTTCCCCGGCAGGCTCGAGCCTTGCGCCGGGGTTCCCGGCACCCGCCGCGATCCTCCCCGTCCGGCCGCCGCCCGGCATCGCTGCCCCCACCGCCCCACCCGCTCCCGGCGCGCCTCGGCGATCGCTCCCCATTCCCGATCCCGGCGCCGCTATCGAGAAAATCGATATTTTTCATTGTCAGATACGAATGAGAATAATTATCATTCGTGAACGCCACCGCGGCGTGCCGCTATTCTTCCGATTGCAGCCGGACCCCGACCGATGCCCGACCCGACAATGCCCTCCCTGCCTTCGCCTGTGCGCCCCCTTCGCCCGCCCACGCCATGGACCCGCTACGCTGGGGCCGGCGCGCTGGTCGCGGTCGGCTACATGGATCCGGGCAACTGGGCCACCGCGCTGGCGGGCGGTGCCCAGTTCGGCTACCGGCTGCTCGGCGTGGTCGCGCTGGCGAGCGTGATCGCCGTGCTGCTGCAATGGGTGGCCGCGCGGGTCGGCGTGGTGACCGGGCGCGATCTGGCCGAGCTGTGCCGCGAACGGCTCTCGCCGCGCGCCACGCTCGCGCTCTGGCTCGCCACCGAGGCCGCCATCATCGCCTGCGACGTGGCCGAGGTGGTGGGCTGCGCGGTGGCCTTGCAGATGCTGCTGCACGTGCCGCTGCTGGCCGGCGTGCTGATCTCGGCGGTCGGCACGTTCGCGATGCTCGCGCTGCAGCGGCGCGGCCACCGCACGCTCGAAGCCTGCGTCGCCGCGCTGATCCTGTTCGTCGCGCTGTGCTTCGTGGCCGAAGTCGCGCTCGCGCGGCCCGACTGGGCCGCCGCGCTCGGCGGCTTCATGCCGTCCACCGAGCTGGTCCGCAACGCCGGCATGGTCTGGCTCGCGGCCGGCATCGTCGGCGCCACGGTGATGCCGCACAACCTCTACCTGCACTCGGCGCTCGTCAAGCGCCACGCGCCGCCGGCCGGCGACGGGCGTGACGCGCGCGACACCCATGAAGCACGCGATGGCGCCCCCGCGCACCGCGAGCGCGACGCCGAGATCGCCGACACGATGCGCGGCGTCGGCTTCGACACGTTCGGCTCGCTCGGTTTCGCGTTCATCGTCAACGCGGCGCTGCTGATCGTGGCCGCGGCCGTGTTCCATGCGAGCGGCCATACCAGCGTGGACGATCTGGCCGACGCGCACCGGCTGCTCGCGCCGCTGGTCGGCAGCAACTGGGCGAGCCTGCTGTTCGCCGCCGCGCTGCTCGCCTGCGGGCTCAACTCCACCGTGACCGGCACGCTCGCCGGGCAGATCGTGATGGAAGGCTTCCTGAAGCTGCGCATCTCGCCCACGCGGCGCGCGATCCTCACGCGCGCGCTCGCGATCGGCCCGGCGCTGGTGGCCGTGGCCGCGTTCGGCAATCACGGTTCCGCGCAACTGCTGGTGGCGAGCCAGGTCGTGCTGAGCCTGCAGCTGCCGCTGGCCGTGATCCCGCTGGTGCGCTTCGCGGCCGACCCTGAACTGATGGGCCGCTGGCGGATACGCGGCTGGGTCCACATGGCGACCTGGGCCTGCACGGCATTGATCCTCGTGCTCAACGTCGCGCTGCTCTGGCAGCTCTGGGCCGCCTGAGCCCGGCGTTTTCCATCGCCTGCTTCCGCCCCGGCCTGCCCGGCGGGCGATGGCATGGACGCTGCAATGGCGTTCAATACCTGCGGCGCGGCGCGCCGAATAATGGCGTCCTCTTCAGACGGTTCCGGAGGACCCAGGCATGACCCAGGAAGTTTCCCCGCTCGCCGCGGCCCGACCCGCCCCGGTGGCGGAACGCTGCGTGATCGTCGTCGACAGTCAGCTGCCGCCGGGCCGCGCGGCCAACGCCGCCGCCGTGCTCGCGCTGACCGTCGGGCAGCGTCAGCCGGCGCTGGTCGGCGCGCCGCTCGTCGACGCCTCGGGCCTCGTGCATCCGGGGCTGATCCCGATCGGCATCACGGTGCTGGCGGCCGAGGCCGGTACGTTGAGCACGATCCGCGACAAGGCCGCCGCGGCCGGCTGCGACGTCGTCGATTTTCCCGTGCAGGGCCAGCAGACCACCGACTACGCGGCGTTTGGCGCCGCCGTTGCCGAGGTCGCGACGGCCGATCTGCGCTACGTCGGCATCGCGCTGGTGGGCGCGCGCAAGGCGATCGGCAAGCTGGTCGCGAATCTCGGTTTGCTCAAGTAAAGGAAGGCTGACGCCGGCACGCCGGCGCTCAGCCGCGCGGCGCCCGCCCGAGCGCCGCGTCGCGGAACACGCCCGGCGTGACGCCCATCATGCGCCGGAACGAACGCGTCAGATGCGCCTGATCGGCGAAGCCGGCAGTGGCCGCGACCTCGCTCAGCGGCCGCCCGAGCCGGATCAACGCGATCGCCGAGCGCACCCGCGCCTGCCGCTGGTAGGCATGCGGGCTCATGCCGAGATGGCGCTCGAACGCGCGAAACAGCCGGAACACCGGCAGCCCCGCCGCGCCCGCGATCTCGTCGAGATGCACCTGCTGGTCGAGCCGGTGGTCGAGAAACTCGCGCGCGAGGCGCACGGCACGCGGCGCGGCACCCGCCGCGCGCGGCGCGACCGGCTCGCGGACGTGCCGTTCGAACAGCCGCTCGACGAAGCGCAGGTAATGCTCCTCGCGCGCCAGCACGTCACCGCCCTGCGTCTCCGAATCCTGATGCACGCGCCGCAGCAGCGCGCTGAGCCGCGCATCGTCGATGATCGGCCCGCGCAGCGCGCCGCCGCGCGCCTGGCCGCCGGCCTCGTCCGGGAGCAGCGAACGCAGGTGCTCGGTGCGCACGTACACGGTGCGCTGGCGCCAGCCGGCCTGGTCCACGGGCCAGCCCGCGTGCGGCTCGTCGGCGTCGATCGCGTAGAGGTCGCCCTGCTTCGCGACGAACTCGCTGCCGCGCATCCGGATCCGGATCGCGCCCGAGGTGATCAGCGCGAAGCAGGCCGTGTCGTGCGTATGGACGTCGTAGGAGAAATCGTGAAAGTCGCCGAGCAGCAGCTCGGCGGCCAGCTCGGGCGCGCGCCAGATGCGGACCTCGGTCCGGGGAGCGGCGCGCCGCGGCGTGAGGGCGGTTCGATCGGTCATGCGGGGGCGGCCGTGAGGCGGGAATCGCAACGGTGTCAATTTACCATCGCGCGCGGCGGATCCGCGGCGCGGCCTGGCCCTCGCACGGCGCACGGGAAATGCTCGCGGCGGCCGTGACCTGGCGCGAGGCGCGCTGCGCCGGCCAGCCGTGGCGGCGCTCCACGAGCGAGAGCGGCGCCGGCGCCGGCCTGCGTGGTGGCGCTGGTGGCACGCCAGCGCGGCGCCGCGCGCGTAGACTCGCCTCATTCGTCCGACAAGGAGGCCCGGCCATGCGCGAAACCGATCCGTCGAAAGCTTACCGGATGCTCGAATCCGGCCCGGTGGTGCTGGTCGTCACGCACGACGGCGAGCGTCCGAACGTGATGACGATGGGCTTCATGATGGTGATGCGCCACGCGCCGCCGCTGATCGGCGCGATCATCGGCCCGTGGGACCACAGCCACGCGGCGCTGCGCGACACCGGCGAATGCGTGATCGCGGTGCCGGGCGCCGACTGGGCCGGCACGCTGGTGGACATCGGCAACTGCAGCGGCGCCGAACTCGACAAGTTCGAACGCTTCGGGCTCGCCACCGCGCCGTCGCGGCGCGTGCGCGCGCCGCGCCTCGCCGACTGCCTCTACAACCTCGAATGCGTGGTCGAGGACGACTCGCTCGCCGAACGCCACGACCTGTTCGTACTGCGGGCAGTGGCGGCCGGCGTCAACGACGCGCGCGACGAGCGCCGCGTGCTGCACCACCGCGGCGACGGCACGTTCGCCGCCGACGGAGAGATCTTCGACCTGCGCGAGCGCATGCATCGATGGAAGTCGTTCCAGGTCGATATCTGAGCCGCTCGGCGAACTCCGCCGAGCGCGGCGCGCGATAGTCCCGCCGCTCGAATCGATAGCTGAAATGATCGGTTCGCCGCAGCAGTCGAACCCGGTAACGTAGCGGATTCCCTTTCCCCGATCATCAGGAATCCGTCTCATGTCCCGACTGTCGCGCCGCGCGTTCTCCCGTTCCCTGCTGGCACTGGCGCTGTCCGCCGCCGGCCCGCTCGCGCGTGCGCAGCAGCCGGCCGCCGGCGTGCTGCGGATCGGCTACCAGAAATCGTCGACGCTGGTCACGCTGCTGAAGGCGCGCGGCACGCTCGACCAGGCGCTCGCGCCGCTGCACACGCGCGTGGAATGGCACGAGTTCGCGAGCGGCCTGCCGCTCACCGAGGCGCTCAACGTGGGCGCCGTCGATTTCAGCGCCGACGTGGCCGACACGGTACCGGTGTTCGCGCAGGCCGCGCACGCACGCTTCGTCTACGTCGCGCAGGAAGCGCCGTCGCCCGCCGCGCAGGCGATCCTCGTCAAGCGCGGCGGCGGGATCGACACGCTGGCCGCGCTGAAGGGCAAGGACATCGCCACCACCAAGGCGGCCGGCAGCCATTACCTGCTGCTCGCCGCGCTGGCCCGCGCGGGGCTCGCGCCGGCCGACGTGTCGGTCCACTACCTGACGCCGGCCGACGGCCGCGCCGCGTTCGAGCGCGGCAGCGTGGGGGCGTGGATCACCTGGGATCCCTACGTCGCCTCGGTGGACCGTCGCCCCGACGTGAAGGTGCTCGCCGACGGCACCGGCCTCGCCTCGTACCAGCGCTATTACCTCGCGTCGAGCGACTACGCCGCCGCGCATCCGGCGGTGCTGCAGGTGCTGTTCGACGAACTGACGCGCGCGGGCGAGTGGCTGCGCGCCCATCCGGCCGACGCGGCCGCGCTGCTCGCGCCGATCTGGGGCCTCGACGCGGCCACCATCGAGCGTGCCAACGCGCGGCGCAGCTACGCGGTGCGCGCCGTCACGACCGACCACTTCGGCGAGCAGCAACAGATCGCCGATGCGTTCCTGAAGGCCGGCCTGCTGCCGGCGCGCGTCGACACGCGGCAGGCGCTGCGCTGGGATTTCGCGGCGAAACGCGCGGAGCCGGCCGGCGCTTGACGGGCGACGCGTGAAACAGCATGAGCGGGCATCGACGGATAACGCGGCGCCGGCACCATCCGGCCTGCGCGTCGCACACCGGCTTCATCTGGTTGCGTTCGCAACGGAGCCGGCACTTCATTTGCAGCGCATCTCGACGCGCCGTCGCGGCGAAGCGCGTGGAGCCGACCGGTGCCGCGCAAAGCGATATGGGCGGCCAGAGCGTCATCAGCATCTCCGGCCTGCGCACCAGGCGCCGGCGTCATCTGGTTGCATTCGCAACGAAGCCGGCACTCGCCCGCAGCCCGCGCCTCAGCGCGCCGTCCAGCGCGCCTGCGTCACGTCGAGCCTGCCCGGAATCAGCTTCAGCGCGGTGAACGCGTCGGCGATCTGCTGCTGGTAGGCGAAGGTCGCGTCGGTGACCGGCTCCACCTGATAGGTGGCGCGGCCGAGCGCCAGCTCCAGCGTCGGCGCGTCGAGCCCGACCAGCGGCGAGAGTTGCGCGGCCACCTCGGGTACGTGATCGCGCGCCCAGGCGTCGGTCGCGTCGATCTCGGCCAGCACCGCGCGCACGATCTCGGGCCGCGCCGTCGCGAACGGCCGGCTCGCGAGGTAATACTGCGTGTTGCGGACCAGCCCCTCGCCATTGGCCAGCGTGCGCGCGCCGGTCTGGCGCTCGACCGCCGCCAGATACGGATCCCAGATCACCCAGGCGTCGATCGCGTGCTGCTCGAACGCGGCGCGCCCGTCGGCCGGCGCGAGATACACGGGCTCGATGTCGCGATAGTCGAGCTTCGCCGCCTGCAGCGCCTTCACCAGCAGGTAGTGGACGTTGGAGCCGCGATTGAGCGCGACCTTCTTGCCGCGCAGGCCGGCCACGCCGCGAATCGGCGAATCGTGCGGCACCACGATCGCCTCGCCCTTCGGCGCGGGCGGCTCGGCGCCGATGTAGACGAAATCGACCTTGCCGGCCTGCGCGAAGATCGGCGGCGTCTCGCCGACGGTGCCGATGTCCACGGCGCCGGCCGCGAGCCCTTCGAGCAGCTGCGGGCCGCCCGGGAATTCGATCCAGCGCACGCTCACGCCAAGCGGCGCGAGCCGCTTCTCCAGCGTGCCGCGCGCCTTCAGCACGACGAAGTTTCCGTATTTCTGGTAGCCGATCCGCAACGTGGCGGCATCGCCGGCTGCGAACGCGGTGCCGCTCGCGGCCAGCGCGCCGAACCCGGCGAGCCCCGCCGGCCGCGCAAGCGCGAGCGTCGCGGCGGCACCCGCCGCCTTCAGCCAGCCGCGCCGGGTGGTGCCGTCGGCCGCGGCGCGCGGTTCGTCGGTCGTGGAAATCATGGTGGAAGTCGGGAGCCCGCGTCGCATCGTTGCCTGGTGTCCGTGTTCGGTTCGTCGGAACGTCCGTGCCGTGCCGCTCGACCGGTCACGGACGCCGGCGGACGATCGCGATCGTCCGCCCGGAGCGCCGATGGTAATCAAACCCGCGCGCGGGCCAAATCCCGATTGCTGCAATGCTTATCGGCACGACGCGACTCGGCGCGACTCGACGCGATTCGGCATGACGGCGGCGGCGGCGCGCGTCATGTCGTGGAGGAGATCGGGACGAAGATCGAGACGGAAGCGGGCGCGCGCGAACCGCGAAGCCGGCCGCGCGCGGGAGGAATCCGGAGAGTCGATGAAATAAACGATCCGGCAGGACATGCGCCGCCGCCCGGAGCCGATGCCCGCGGCGGCGCAGGCCGCCTCAGGCCGCCTTCAGGCCACCGTCAGCGTCACCGGCGGCAGGCCGCCGATCTGCCCGACGGCCACGCCGCTGCCCGCCACGTTCACGAGGCCGACGTAGCTGCCGCAGGTGACGAGCTGATCGGGCGTGATCGCGATGCCGCGTTCCACCGTGGCGTGGTTGACGAGCCAGCTCAGCAGCCGGCGCGGATCGCCGGCCGGGTTCGCCGGGGTGCCCGAGAACAGCGGCTGGCCGTTGAACGTGAACGACAGTTCGGGCGTGACGAACGGCAGGTCGGCGCGATACGGCACGAACTCGCCGGCCGCGAGCGCGCCGTGGTTCTGCAGGTCGGCCAGCTGCAGCAGGCGATCGACGGCCGGAAACCCGGCGAAGCGGCTCGCCACCACCTCGATGGTGGCGCCGACCTCGGCGATCGCCGCCTCGACCTCGGCGTCCGGATAGGCGCGATCGGTCGGCTCGAAGCGGCGGCCGAAGCGGAACGCGAACTCGAGTTCGAGCCCGAACGGCCGGCGCGCGTCGGCCGTGTAGACCCCCGTGTCGTCGAGCGAGACGCCGTGCTTCGGCAGCGGCGCGCCCTGGCGCGGGCCGTCGGGCGTCTTCGCGCCGACCTTCCAGCCGCCGATCGTGTCGTCGAGCGCCGCGACGATCTCGTGCTGCGCGTCGTAGGCCGCGCCCGCGTCGCGCGGCAGGACGGCGTCGGGCAGCGTGTCGATCTGCGTGTGGCTCGTGAAGGCCTGCGCGAGCAGACGGCCAAGGGAAAGGGATTCGTTCATCGCGTTCAGTGGATCGGGAGTCGAGGGCGCATCAGGCCGGAGCGGCGAGCGGCGCGGGCGCCCTGCCCGCTGCCGCCAGTGCCACATGCTACCGGCGAATCGCCGCGCGCGCCCGTTCGCGAGCGGGCCCGCCCACGCGTCGGATCAGAACCCGGCACCCGGACCTCAGAACCGGTAGCCGAGCGACGCGAACGTCGTCCACTCGGTGCGGCGCTCCGTGACCGGGCTGTTCGCCGCGAAGCGCTGCAGCCGCCCGAGCGTCGAGTTGACGGTGCCGACCCAGTGCCGCGAGAAGTCGTGCGTCATGTAGAAGTTCAGGTGGATGTCGCGGATGCCGGCGCCGGTGCCGTATTGCGGCAGCCCCGAGGCGGCGCTCTCCGACGGCGAGATGCCGAACAGCGTGCGCGTGTAGGCGCCGTTGGCCCAGGTCAGGCCCGGACCGACCGAGAACAGCCAGCCCTTCAGCGGCAGCGAGGCGTACAGATCGGCGCTGGCCGTGGTGCCCTGCCCGTAGCCGACCACGTCGCGATAGACGGCCAGCGCCCCGGTGAACGCCCATACCGTGTAGTCGGCGAACAGCTTCAGCTTCGGGCCGTCGTGGACGTCGGGCAGGCCGCGCAGCCGGCTGTCGTCGTTCGCGTCGCGCGACTGGAAATCGAAGCTGATCGCCGCGCCGAGGTGGTAGGTGTCGTTGCCGAGCACGTTCCAGCCGAGTACGTCCGGGCCCTGCGAGAAGAACGTGTCGCGGTAGGAGATGTCGAGCGCCGGGAACGGATAGGCCTTCAGGTGCCGCGAACCCGGATACTGCGGGGCGACGTAGATGCCGGGCCCGACCGTGATCTTCCACGGCGACGCGGCGCTGCCGGCACCGGCGCTGCCGTCCGCCGCGCCGCCCGTATCGGCTTGCGCGGCCGAGGCAAGCAGCATCGCGGCGAGCGGCGCCGCCGTCTTCCGGAGAAACATGGGCTTCATTTATTTGCTTTTGCGGGCCACCGCCGCGAGCTGGCGCAGCCGCCGCGCGAGCGCCTTCGACACCACGGGCGGGTTCGCCCCGCTGTCGGCGCCGTGCGTGATCTCGCTTTCGCGGAGGAACAGCGCGGTCTCTCGCGCGACGATTTCCCGTTCGTTGTCCGAGGTGATCATGTGATAGGAATCGTCGAGCCAGATGGTGCGCAGGAAGCTCGCGCCAATCCGCTCGATGACGAAATTCGGGTTGCGCGGGCTCGAGGTCTCGTCGTCGATCGCGTGGATCACGAGCGTGTCGTTCTCGATCCGGTCGAGCCCCTGGCGCGCCAGGCGCGCGAGCCGGTTGGCCTGATGCAGCGCCGGCAGCGAGATTTCGGACGGGCCGACCTCGCTGAACGCGTCGCGCTCCATCGCGCGCGCGATCTTGGCGCGCAGTGCCTCGTTGCGCAGGCCGAACGGCTCGGCCTCGCGGTAGCGATAGCGGTGCCGCAACGGCGTGTAGTAGGCCAGGTCGAGGATGAAGCGATACCACGGGATCGCCCAGCCGTTGTAGGTCAGCGTCAGCGACAGCAGCGCCAGCGCCTGCGCGCGCGGGCGCTGCTGGATCAGCCGCAGCGCGAGCGCGCCGCCGATCGACAGCCCGCACACCGAGACGCGCTCGTAGCGCGCCGCGAGCGCATCGAACTCGCGCACCGCGCCCTCGATCCAGCGCTCCATCGGCTGCTCGGACGTGCCCGCGCTGTAGCCGTCGAGCACCGGCGCGCAGACCGTGAAGCCTTCCTCGTGCAGGTAGCGCGCCAGATAGCGCAGTTCGAGCGGCGAACTGGACAGGCCGTGCAGCAGCAGCACGGCGTGGCCGTCGCCTTCGCCGAAGATCGGCGCGGCGGCCGAGGCGCGGGCCGGGCGGCTCGCGGCGGCGGCGGTCGTGATGTCGAGGGTTGCCATCTCAGCCTTGCTCCTCCGCGCGCAGCACGAGGAAATCGCCCGCGTGCGTGGTGAATCGATCGCATTGGCACTGCGTGAGGCGGAACTCGCCGCCACTGTCGTCCGCGCGCGCACGCACGCGCTGGCTGCCCGCCGACAGCGCGTGCGCGAGGCGCTGGATGTCGTCGGGATGGACCTGCGCGTAGCGCGGGCCGGGCGCGACCTCGCCGCCGAACGGCAGCGGCGCGTCCACGCTCTGGCCGACCTGCGCGCGCTGCGCCGCGTCGCGTTCGAGCGCCTTGATCAGAATCAGCTGGGACTGGTGCTGGGCGAGGTGGCGCAAGAGACGATGCGTTTCGTCGACGGCGCGGCGCGCGAGCAGGCGGTCGTTGTCCTGACGCAGCAGCATCTCGTAGCGCGACTGCGCGACCGAGGTGACCAGCTGCGCGTGAAACTGGGCGCGGCGCAGCCGCTCCACCAGCGTGATCACGAGCAGCGTGACGAGCGGATACGAGACCAGCAGGACGATGTCGCCGCGATCGATCGTCAGGAACTCGTCGAGCGAGGCGTAAGGCGGCACGAACAGGAAGTCGGCGATCGGCAGGCCGGTAAACATCACCACCAGGGCCGGCGCGAGCCCCAGATAGTATTCGACCAGCACCGCCGCGATCGCGAACGCGGTGCCGGGCATGATCGGGCCGAGCAACGGATGCAACGCGAGCCGCACGGCGATCGCGAGCGCCAGCGCGCCGGCCGCGTATGCCCAGCGCCGCATGCCCGCCGGTGCCCAAAGGCTCGCATTTCGAACTCTCATGTTTACCGGATATTTCAAAAAACGGTGAATGGTACCGAGTTTCGAACGCGGCGTGGCGAGCGCGACACGATGTTTTGCAACTTGGGGCGGCGCGATGCCGGCTGGCAACGGCGGCTCCCGCCGCGCGGCCGGGACACCGCGTGGCGCGGCGGTCCGACGGCGACGCCGCCGGGCCTGCCGGCAAGCCCGGGCAGCGCGGGCGAGCCGGCCGGGTATCGAAGCCGCCTTGGCCGCATGCATGCGGCGCCGTCGGCTACGGTCTCTGGTGCCTCGTCGCCATTTCCAGTAGATTCACGAATCCAATCCGGGGCCGGACGGCGGCGCGTTATATCGCACTACCGTGCGATCTGCCAAAAGACAAACAAAGACCAGACATCATGACGGGAAAATACCAGTACATCGTCCACATCGCGATTGACGGCGCCAGTTCCCAAAACGAGCTTTACCGAGGCACGGCCGAATATGCAGGCAGCGCCGGTCGAACCGATCAGGTCATCATCCACGTCGATCACATCAAGCTCGAATGCCAGCGCGCGTCCTTGATCGAACTGGGCGGCATATTCTCCAATTATCAAAGCGGCCTTTACGGCCAGATCGCCAAGTGCATCACGTTCTATATCTGCATCACGCAGACCATTCCGGTGATCAAGGCAATCACGATCAACGCCGTGCGCAACAGCAAGGTCTCCCGGCACCTGACCATCGGATCGGCGGATCTCAAACAGCCCGCCTCTTTGCAAGGCCGGTTTCCTACTGCGTTCGACGCCGCGGCACTCCAGGTTCTGTTCGAAGAATCGGCAAAAAGCTCGGCGCTGCTCAAGACGATCTCGCATCTGATTCGTGCCAAAACCAAACAGGATCCGTTCGATCGATTCGATTCGCTATGGAAATCGTACAACGCGCTCTATCGTCTCGTTGCCGGCAAGACCAAGGATCATGACTGCCACGTCGTTCTGAGGCAGTTCCTTCTGCAGCACCCGGCCGCCTCGCAATCGGTGGCCGCCCGATTGAAGACGCTCGATGCCACGGCGCTGCGGGAAAAATTGCGATGGCGCGCGCTGATCCTGAATGATTTCGAGAGCGCGGCGAAAGCAAAGGCGTTCAGCGACTTCATTCGCCGCTATACGGATGCCCGGCTCATGAAGGTATTCGAGGGCATTCTTCCGTATCGGGCGGCGTTCCTGAAAAGCGCCGGCCTGTTGAAGGCGACCGAGGATCACATCGCCCTCCATCTCAAGACCGGCACCGTGAACGACCAGGAAATCGCCGCACTGGTCTGTATCAAATATATGTATTTCGTTCGAAACAAGTCAGCCCATGGCGAGCGGCTGGACCGCATCATCGGCCTCGGCAACCAGGAGGTCACCGAAATCAAATGGCTCGGCGGGCTGCTGGAAACCCTCATCGTCGATCTGGTCAATGCCAATCCGCTTTATTGACGGCCGATCATCAGACCGGCAGCGGCAACCGAAAACAATCCGGCGGGCCATCCCGCCGAATCAACGAGAAAACGACCCATGCGAGCCTCGCTCCTCCCGCCGAAGGCCAACTATCACGGCAATCTGCTCTGGAATACCGGCGAGCAGGCCGGTCTCGCCACGGAAATCGCAAACGCCTGCCGGCAACTGACGGCACTCGGCTATTGGGCCAGCGCCTTTCCGGAAGGCGACGGCGTGGGCTTTTCCGTGCCGGCCGGCACCAGCGAAGCGGACATGCTCATGCATTTCCGCGCCGCCTTTACCTGGCTCGATATTTCACTGAAGACCGGATCGAATACGAATGCCGAACTGGCCGAACTCGACGGCGATCGCATGATCCCCTGCACGTTTGCGATCCCGCTCGACAAGATTTTCATCGAAACGCCTTTCAGCCTCGCCGATTACCGGTTTTTCCCGCGCCGCTCGAGCGATGACGCCGCCGACGAGGCGCGTGTCGATGAATTCGATCAGGAATACGTTGAATTCGAACTCACGGTATCGAACCGGGAACTGCTGCAAACCATGGAATCGATCGATGCGGGAAATCGCCTGATCAATCGCGTCCTCAATCACGCCGAAAAGGCGCTCGACGTGATTCGCACCACCTGCAGCCGCTTCAACCGGATCGAGACCACGCCGAATCCGGCCGGACAATGCGCGGACGGCGTCTATCGCATTCATGTGGAGCCGCGCGGCACCACCTATTTCAAGCCGCAGATCCTGTCGGGAATCAGCCGGCCGATTTCCGCCAACAACAACTGGCTCGGGCCTGAAGTCGACGTGCCGTTTTCGCCCGAATTGCCGGTGCTGGTGGAGATGCTGGCCGGCACGATCGCCGGGCCGCTGATCGATGCGTCGTTCACCGCGATCCGGGCCTGCCGATATGCGTTTTATGCGATCGCCCCGGAAGCCCAATTCCTGTCGCTGGTATTCGCGCTCGACGGCCTCGTCGGCCCCGATCCGAAATGGACCGGATGGAAGCACCGGACCTTCATGGCCGCCGCGATCAGTCGATGCAACGCCAGGCGATTCAAAGCCAGGTTGACCGATTACGACGCGCTCTACGCCGAGGTCAGGAACCCGCTCGTGCATCACGCGAAGCATTTCGAGGACCTGTCGCGCAGCCCCGAGGCATCGAGCCAGACGATCTATGAATACATCAAGGACGTCGTCGATTTCGTCGGCATGGAATCGTTCACCGAGCGCCCGGCCTTCAACGCGAAGATCATCGCGTTCCTGCAGGACGACGCCGTCAAGGCGCAATACACCGAGGTGATCAACACGGTGTCGGCGGCCCGGGGGAAGAACCCGGAAATCCCGAAGTGGTAAGCGCCGCCCCGCCTCACATCCCGTCCACCGGCGTCACGTCCGGCCCGAACACCACGCAGCCGAACGCGAAGCGCCCCGGCTCGCCCACCAGCGCGCCGGCGAAGCGGGCCGACGGCAGCCGGTGCGCGCCCGGCAGATACAGGCTCCCCGGCTCGCTCAGCGCATCGGCCTGACGCTTCGACAGCGGCATCGCCCAGCGCAGGTAGCCGGCATGGAACAGGGCCGCGTGGCCGTCCTCGGCGTTGCCCTCGATGTCGAGCCCCGCCGGCACCGCCGACGGCAGCGGCGCGAGCCGGCGCGCGGCCGCGAACGCGCCGATCT
The DNA here is from genome assembly GCF_022870505.1 of Burkholderia perseverans. Taxonomy (NCBI): domain Bacteria; kingdom Pseudomonadati; phylum Pseudomonadota; class Betaproteobacteria; order Burkholderiales; family Burkholderiaceae; genus Burkholderia; species Burkholderia perseverans. The sequence goes on along the minus strand of NZ_CP045093.1, from coordinate 1,215,238 downwards.
CGCCCGCCGTCTCGGCGTAGACGGTGAGGTCGGTGTCGGTGGCCGCGTCCCCGCTCTGCTGCCTGGCCAGATGGATCAGCGTCACCGGGCTGCCCTCGATCGTCACGGGGCGCGGAAACCGCACGCGCATTTCCTCCCAGGCGTCGGACGGCGCGTCGTGCCGGTCGTCGAGCTGCACGCCGCCGTCATGCGCATAACCGGTGAACGACACGCCCGCCGCGCGCCACGCCGCCCGCTCGGCCGGCCCCGGCGCCCGCGCACCCGGCGCGCAGGCCAGCAGCGCCTGGAAGCGCGCCGCGGCCAGTTCCACGCCATCGGCGCCGGCGCTGGCGGCCGTCGGCACCGCCGCCAGCGTGACGGTGGCGGCCAGCGCCGAGCCCCACGCCGCGGCACGGCGCAATGCGGCCGGCGCCGGAAAGGCGGCCCGCCGGGCGGCATGGAAAGGGAACCAACGGCGCGTGGACTTCATCGTTGCAGCGTGGCGCTGCGCTCCTTCGGAAGGCGCCGCCCTTCGATGGGGGCGGCGCGGATGACTGGCCCTGAATCATGCCGACAAGCGTCGGGCTTGCCAAGCATCGCAGAAGTCGGCCCGGCGCGCTTCCGCCCGCGCGACCGGCGCCTCGCGCGGGCGTCCGTCGCGGGATGGTGGGCGGCGGCTTGCCTCGGGATGCTCGATCGACGTCGGCGCGCGGCCGCCCGTTTCCTTTCAAGCGCTTTCGTCCTGTTCCGCGTCTCGATCCGGGTCAAGACGCGCAACGCGACCGACACCGGCGCTCGGCATGAAACGGAAAACCGCTCGCCCGCTACCCTTACAGCATGCTGCGCGGCCGCTTCATGGTCCCGTCGACGAACCGGCGCGCACGAAACGCGTCCAGTTCGAGCGACGGCGCGCCGGTATCGACCAGCTCCGCGAGCAGCCGCCCGACGATCGGCCCCATCGCGAAGCCGTGCCCGCAGAAGCCGGTCGCGATCGCGAGCCCGCGCACCGCGTCGGGCGCGTCGATCACCGGAATCCCGTCGGGCAGCACGTCGATCAGCCCGGCCCAGCTCTCGACGGCCTGCGCCGCCGCAAGCGCCGGGAAGATCTTCCTGAGCCGTGCCAGCGCGCGCGGCCCCTGCGCGGGATTCGGGCGCGGCTGCGGCTCGCGCGGCTCGATCGCGTCGAGGCCGCCCGTGAGGCGCCGCGCGAGGTCGCGGGGCAGCGCGCCGTTCAGGTGAATCCGGAATTTCTCGCGATGCTTCCAGAATTCGGGCATGAACAGCGACAGCCCGCGCAGGTGGCCGAGCGTCAGATCGACGTCGACGGTCATGTCGTCGGCGAGGTTGATGGCGCCGTCGGCGCGCTGGCGAATGCCGAGCCCGTGGCCCCAGATCGTCGCCGCCGACACGGCCGGCAGCGCGTTGGTGCGGATGCAGGTGCCGCGCACGGTCTGCTGCGGCAGGCGGATGCCCACGCCGTCGAGCAGCCGGAAGCTGGCCGCGCCGGCCGCGCAGATCACGCGCGAGGTCTTCACGAGGCCGCGCTCGGTCACGACGCCCGTCACCGCGCCGCCAGCCGTCTCGATCGCGCTCACGCCGCAGCCGTCGAAGAAGCGCGCGCCGCGCTCGATCGCGCGCGCGGCGAACGCGGGCGCCACGCGCCGCGGCTCGGCCTGCCCGTCGGTGGCGGTGTAGAGGCCGCCGAGCACCGGCGCGGCGAGCCCCGTCACATGGCGCCCGACCTCGGCGGGCGCGAGCGCGCGCGTGTCGAGCCCATGCTCGCGCGCCACCCCGAGCCAGTCCTGGAACGCGGCCCAGTCGTCGTCGTTGTCGGCCAGATAAAGGCAGCCGCCCTGGCGCCATTCGAGATCGGCGCCGAGTTCGGCCTCGAGCCCTTCCCAGATCCGCATGCCGGCCATCATCAGCGGCACCTCGGCCGCCTCGCGCCCCTGCTGGCGCACGAAGCCCCAGGCGCGCGTGGACTGCTGGCCGGCCACCCGCGACTTGTCGAACACCACGGCCCGGATCCCGCGCAGGGCGAGATAGTAGGCCGCCGCGCAGCCCATGATGCCGGCGCCGGCGATCACGACGTCGGCCTCGGTCGGGAACGGTTCGTCCGCGCGGGAAAACGCGCGGTACAACGGATAGGTGGTGGTCATGCGACGTGGCTGGCGGTCTGGAAAGCGGTGGGGGCGAGGTGGCGGGATGCCGCCTCGGCGATCGCGCCATTCTACCGGCCGCCCGCGCCCGCCGGTGGCACGCGGCCGACGGCACGCGAACACAAAAATGCACGAAACAGTCGCGCGCCGCCCCACGCTACCCCGACTGGCGCCGGTACGATCGCTCGTCTATGTTATGGAGACGAGGGTCGCGCCGACGGCCGTCGCGGGTTCAACGGCATCGCGCCACTCGACGCAGGCACCATGAAACACCGAGCGCCACGCAATTTCGCCGCCCGCGGTTCGACCGCCGCGCGCGCCTGCCTTGAATGCCCCGTCCATCGGGGCTCGCAGGTTGGCGCGCGAGACACATCGCAATGTTTCGTTACAGCTTTCCCATTCGCCAGTGTAAATGTCGACAGAGCGATTTCTGAATTGCGGTAAAGTTAACGTTTGCGTGCGTGGCCGGTCGGCTCGCTCTACCCCTCAGCGGCCCTGTCCGACATGAACCCAACGTCGTAAAGCGACACCCTCTCGACCCGATCGCATTCGCAAGCATGACCAACGAAGCAGTGACCACGGACTCCCTAGCCGTCGCCGAACGCGTGCGCGAGCTGATGAGCCGCAATGGCATCGGGAAACGGCAACAGACCACCGAACTGTGCCGGATTCTCGATCTGAGCTTTTCCCAGGGCCACCGCAAATTGCGCGGCAGCAGCCCCTGGACCCTCTCCCAGATCCGCAAGGTCGCCGAAGCCTATGGCGAACCCGCCGCGCAGCTGTTCGGCGCGCAGTCGCTCGACCCCGGCATGGTGGGCGCGAGCGCGCACGACGCGATCCTGTTCGCCGGCGTCGCCGAGATCCCCTGCACGGTCTGGATCGGCGCGCAGCTCGAACCGGGCGCGCGCCCCGAGTTCGTCGCCTACGAGAACCAGGGCCGCTGGCGCGTGCTGCGCCAGAGCGGCGTGCTCTACCAGAACGCCTACGACGTCCACAAGATCGAGATCTATCCGCGCCGTGTCGAGAACGACCGGCTGCTGGTGGCGGTGGTCGACAGCGATCTCGGCACCGCCGAGCTGGTCTGCCGCTACCTCGACGAGCAGGGCTTCGCGACCGTGCATTTCGACAAGCTGCCGGCCTTCATCGACGCGCTGCAGAACCAGGCGTTCGACGCGGTGCTGACCGAATGGCTGTTCGAGGAGCGGCCGGCCACGCCGGTGATCCGCGCCGTGCGCGCCTCCGACAATCCCGGCGCGCCGATCTTCGTGCTGACGGGCGCGCTGCTCTCGGGCCACGCCAGCGAGGCCGAGATCAGCGACGTGATGCGCACCTTCGACGTGGTCTGCTACGAGAAGCCGGCGCGCCTCGCGCTGCTCTGCGCCGATCTGGCGAAGCGGCTCGCGCGGCACTGAACCGGCGGCCCGCGCGGCGTCCACCGGGCACCTCGCGACGCGGCGCCGACCATGGCGGCGCAAGCGCGCCGCGCCCTCCTTCCGCACATCGCGCGGGCCGGCGTTGCCGCGGCACGAGGGAAACGCCCCGGCGGCGGCCCGCGCCTGCGACATCACGTGTCGCGACCAGGAGCGCGTGCGTACAATAGCCGACGCCTCCACCTCCGAGTCCCTTCATGGCCCGCATCATCCCCGACGACTGGAAGAGCGTCGCCGCCACCGGCGCCGCGCAGCGCGAGCGCGACACGCTGACGATGCTCGAGGCCGCGCTGCCCGACGCCTACACGATCTACCACGGCGTCCACTGGACGCGTCCCGACCATCATTTCTCGGTGTTCGGCGAGGCCGATTTCGTGGTGGTGAGCCCGTCGGGGCGCGTGCTGCTGGTGGAGCAGAAGGCCGGCTTCCTGCGCGAGACGCCGAAGGGGCTCGCGAAGGTCTACATGAAGACCGAGCGCAACGTGGCGATCCAGCTCGCGCGCATGCAGGAGACGCTGCACCGGCGCCTGACGGCCGCGTTCGGCGCGGGCGAGTACGGCGTGGACGCGCTGCTCTACTGCCCCGACCACACCGTCACGAACCCGGCGATCGCGGGGCTGCCGCCCGAGCGCATCGTCGACGCGACGCGCCGCAACCAGCTGGCCGCCGTGATCGAGGCCGCGTTGCCGGCCGACGAGCCGCCGTTCGCGAGCGCCGCGAAGATCCACCACTTCCTCGCCGACGAGCTTTCGCTCGCGCCCGACACCAGCGCGCTGGTCGGCCAGGCCGACACGCTCGTCACGCGGCTCGCGGCCGGCCTCGCCACCTGGGCGCGCCGGCTCGAGTTCGCGCCGTTCCGGCTGCGGGTGATCGCCACCGCCGGTTCGGGCAAGACCCAGCTCGCGGTGCGCGTGATGCGCGACGCGGTGGCCGCGGGCCGGCGCGTGCTCTACGTCTGCTTCAACCGCCCGCTGGCCGACTCGATCAAGCGGCTGGCCCCGGAAGGCGCGACCATCGCCAACTACCACCAGTTCTGCGACGCGGTGCTGCGCGATACCGGCCACACGCCCGACTTCGCCGAGCCCGACGCGTTCACGCGGCTCGCGGCACGCTTCGCGGCCACCCCGGTGCCCGAGCGCTGGCGCTTCGACGTACTGATCGTCGACGAAGGGCAGGACTTCCAGCCCGACTGGGCCGCCGCGCTCGAACGGCTGCTGACGCCGGACGGCGCCTGGTGGTGGCTGGAAGACCCGCTGCAGGCGCTCTACGCGCGCGACGACGTGCCGTTCGACGGCTGGGTCACGCTGCGCGAGCTGACCAACTACCGCAGCCCGCGCGACGTGCTGCACTACCTGCGCCGCGTGGTGGGCGAGCTGGAGCCGCTCGCGGCCGAACTGAAATCGGGCAGCCCGCTCGACGGCTCGGAGCTGAGCTTCAACGTCTACGACGACGGCGACGCGACCGGCGAGGCCTGCATCGACGCCACCAAGCGCGCGATCACGCAGGCGCTGTCGCTGGGCTTTCGCAAGCAGGACATCGCGGTGCTGTCCTATCGCGGCCGCGAAAGCTCGGTGTTCACGCCGCTCGACCAGCTCGGCCCGCACCGCGTGCGCCGCTTCACCGGCAAGTACGACCTGTTCGGCACGCCGGAGTATCAGGAAGGCGAGGTGCTGCTCGATTCGATCTATCGCTTCAAGGGGCAGGCCGCGCCCTGCGTGATCCTGACCGAGGTCGATTTCGAGACGTTCGACGCGCGCGCGGCGCGCAAGCTGTTCGTCGGCGCCACGCGCGCGACCATGAAGCTGATCGTGGTGGCCTCGCAGCGTGCCGCCGCGCGAATCGCGCCGGGCGACTGACGCACCGGGCGAACGTCGACCCGAACGACAAGGGGCGCGATAGATCGCGCCCCTTGCGTTTTTCCGGACCGTCGCGGCCCGCGCGGGCCTCAAGCCACGCCAGCCACTCAGGCCACGTGGAATGCGCGCACCGCCTCGCGCAGCCCGTCGGCCTGCTCCTCGAGCGCGGCGGCGGCCGCCGCGGCCTGCTCGACGAGCGCCGCGTTCTGCTGCGAGACCTCGTCCATCTGCGAGACCGCGCGGCTGACCTGCTCGATGCCGTCGCGCTGCTCGTCGGAGGCGGCCGCGATCGCGGCCATGCTGTCGTTGACCCGCGTGATCGCATCGCGGATCTCGTTCATGGTGTTGCCGGCCGAGCCGACCAGCCGCGAGCCGGCCGCGACGCGCTCCACCGATTCGCCGATCAGCGCGCGGATCTCCTTGGCGGCGCTGGCCGAACGCTGCGCGAGCGTGCGCACCTCGCCCGCCACCACCGCGAAGCCGCGGCCCTGCTCGCCGGCGCGCGCCGCTTCCACGGCCGCGTTCAACGCCAGGATATTGGTCTGGAACGCGATGCCCTCGATCGTGCCGATGATGTCGGCCACGCGCTGCGAGCTGCGGTCGATGTCGTTCATGGTGCCGATCACCTCGCCCACCACCGAGGCGCCCTGCGAGGCGATGCGCGTGGCGTCGTCGGCCGATTCGCGCGCGTCGCGCGCATGGTCGGCGTTCTGGCGCACCGTGGTGGTCAGCTGCGCCATGCTGGCCGCGGTCTGCTCCAGCGCGGCCGCCTGTTCCTCGGTGCGCTGCGAGAGATCGGTGTTGCCGGCCGAGATCTGGCGCGTGGCGGTGGCGATCGATTCGGAGCCGTGCGCGACGCGCCGCACCGTCTCCGAGAGGTTGCGCTGCATGCGCGTGACGCCGCTCACGAGTTCGGCCATCTCGTCGCGCGAGGTCCATTGCAGTTCGCGCGTGAGATCGCCGTCGGAGAGCCGGCGGAAGTGTTCGAGCAGGTGCGAGAGCGGGGCCGTGATCGCGTAGTGCAGGCCGATCGCGCAGCCGAGGCAGGCACCGAGGCCGACCACGATGGTTGCCAGCGCAACCAGACGCAGCGTCGAGAAGCGCTGCTGCGCGCGCTGGTACTGCTGGCGGCCGTTGTCGAGGGCGAACGTGTCGAGGTCGTTGGTGGCCTTCGACAGCGCCACCGACAGCGACGGCGAGACCTTCATCATCAGGCGGTCGGCCTCGTCGGCGTGACCGCCGCGCAGCGCGTCGATCATCGGCTGGATCGCCTGCGAAATGAACGCGCCGCGCGCGCCGGCCACCGCGTCGACGAACGGCTGCTCGCCGTCCTGGCGCGGCAGCGCGATGTAGTCCTTCCAGGCCTTGTCGGAAATCGACAGGTACGATTCGGCCTTGTTGACCACCGACTGCAGGTCCGGGCGGTCCGGATGCAGGATGGCGCGATCGAGCGTGGTGCGCACGATGGTCAGGTTCAGGTTCGCCGAGGCCAGTGCCGTCTTGGCGGCGAGCCGGGACGTATAGGCGTCCTTCAGCGCGTCGTTCGAGCCCTGCATGCCGAACAGACCGATCAGGCCGGTCACGCAGAGCAGCGCGGCGGCCAGGGCCAGCGTCGAATAAAGGCGAGTACGGATCGAGAAACGGGAAAACAAAGCGTTCATGGCTGACCGGTCGACAGGATTCAATGGCGCTCGCGCGCACGTCTTTTGCTGACGATATTTACGGTCCTGAACTGGAAAACTTGAGTATTCCGGAATGGGGAATCATCCCGATTCGGGCGGTTTCGTCCAGATTCTTGATCTTGCGCAGGCTTATGACCAGGATGGGCATCCGGTGCCGGGGTCCGCCTCGTGGTTCGGACGCCCCGCCGCCGCGGCCAGGCCCCGCGCGCCGGCCGCCCGCCGCGAGGCAGGCGCGAGGGGACGACATGAGCGGCCACCCGAAGCCACCGCCCGAAGCGCGCGACGACATCGCGTACACACGCTAAAATCCGCGCATGCCGACATCGACCCCGCCCTCTCCCGCCGATGCGTCGCCCGACGGCGCAGCCTCCAACGAGTACACCGTCGACGAGCTCGCGCGCGTGACCGACACGACCGTGCGCAACGTCCGCGCCTACCAGGATCGCGGCTTGCTCACGCCGCCGCGCAAGCGCGGCCGCGTCGGCATCTACGACGACACGCACGTGGCGCGGCTCAAGGTGATCAACCACCTGCTCGCGCGCGGCTACACGCTCGCCAACATCCAGGACCTGATCAAGGCGATCGACGACGGCCACGACCTGCGCTCGATCCTCGGCCTCGAGAACGCGATCGGCGGGCGCTGGTCGCACGAGCGGCCGAAAACCTATTCGCTGGCCGACCTGGTGACGATGTTCGGCCCGCAGACACCGTCCTCGCTCGCTCGCGTGACCGAACTCGGGCTGCTGGAGCGGCGCGGGCTGTCGTTCGTGGCGAAGACGCCGGGCCTGATCGAAGCCGCCGCCGCGATGGCGCGCGAGGGCATTCCGGTGCGCGAGCTGGTGGACGCGATCATGATCGCGCGGCCCCACTTCGACGCGATCGCGCGCGTGCTGGTGGACCTCGTGGTGCGCCGCCTCGACCGCTACGACGAAGGCTCGCTGCCGCCCGTCACCGAGGTGCCGGCGCTGGTCGAGGCGATCTGGCGCGTGCGGCCGCTGTCGGCCACCTTCGTCGAGGGCGAGATGAACCGCGCGCTCGAGGCCGCCTCGGGCGACTACCTCGGCGGCCGCGTGGCGACCATCCTCGACAAGCAGCTGAGCGGCGCCGCCCGCGACGAAGCCGACAAGGCCGGCAAGCCGGGCGCGGCGCCGGCCGACGTCACGCGCGAGACCGCCGAGGCGGCGCGCGGCAAGCGCGAGAAACCCTAAAAACCTTAGTCACGCCGCCGTCATATTGATTTCGGCAATGCTTGGTTGGGCCGGGCGGATGCCCATGCGACGATTTTTTGACTGCGGCGGCATGGTTCGGCATGCCGCCGTCCCCGTCGAATCTCGCCGCATGCCGGCGACCGCTCCGGAGATCGCCCGATGCCCAGCCTTGCCCGCTTCGTCCGCTTCACCCGCTTCATCGCCTCCTCCCGTACCGCCGCTCCCTCCCGCCCCGCATTCAGGCCGACCGCCCGGCTCGCCGCGCTGCTCGCCGCCGCCGCGCTGTCGGCCGGCTTCGCCGGCAGCGCCGCCGCCCAGGGCGCCGGCCACGTGCTGCGGATCGGCTACCAGAAGGCCGGCCTGCTCGCGGTGGTGAAGGCGCAGGGCGCGCTCGAGACGCGGCTCGCGGCGCTCGGCTACACGGTGAAATGGTTCGAATTCCCGGCCGGCCCGCAGCTGCTCGAGGCGCTGAACGCCAACAGCATCGACTTCGGCTACACCGGCGCGCCGCCGCCCGTGTTCGCGCAGGCGGGCGGCGTGCGCTTCGTCTACGTCGGCGCCGAGCCGCCCGCGCCGCACAACGAGGCGATCTTCGTGAAGGCGGGCTCGCCGATCCGCGACGTGGCCGGCCTGCGCGGCAGGAAGGTGGCGCTGCAGAAAGGCTCCAGCTCGAACTACCTGCTGCTCGCCGCGCTGAACAAGGCCGGGCTGCGCTACGGCGACATCCAGCCCGTCTACCTCGCGCCCGCCGACGCGCGCGCCGCGTTCGAGAGCGGCGACGTGGACGCCTGGGTGGTCTGGGATCCGTACTACGCGGCCGCGCAGAGCGCGCTGAAGGTGCGCACGCTGTCGGACTACACGGGGCTCGTCGCGTCGTACAACTTCTATGAGGCGACGCGCGACTTCGCCGGCGCGCATGCCGACATCGTCGCCGCCGTGCTGCGCCAGCTCCGCGAGACGGGCGGGTGGGTCAACGCGCATCCGGCCGATACGGCCACGATCATCGCGCCGAAGGTGGGGCTCGACACGGCGCTCGTCGAGGCGTGGTTCAAGCGCGTGCCGTTCGGCGCGGTGCCGGTGGACGACCGCATCGTCGCCTCGCAGCAGGCCGTGGCCGACGCGTTCTACGGCGTGAAGCTGATTCCGCAGAAGCTCGACGTGGCCGCCGCGGTCTGGCGCGATCCGGCCGTGCAGGCGGCGCTCGCGTCGAAGTGAGAAGTGAGTGAGGGCCGGCGGCGCGCCGCCGGTGTCGAGAAAGGAGCGGACGCCGGGGCGCCCGCCCGGGCTCGCACCGGGCGCCCGGTCAGAGCGGCGGGAAACCGCGGCGCGGCACCGGCAAGCCGGGGACGATGAAGGCGATCAGGTCGGCGATCTCGAGCCGCCGGCTTCGCCCGCGCGCCGCCGCGTCACGCTCGCGCCGACGCGCGGCGGTGCCGTCCCGGGCGGCGTCCGTCAGTGCGACAGTCCCGCCTCGCCGCCCGCTCCGGCCTTGTCGTGCGTCGCGTACCGGTCGATCATCGTCGCGCTCGCGCGATTGAGCCCGAACAGCTCGACCGCCACGCCGTGGCGGCGGAACTTGTTGACGATGCGGTCGAGCGCGTCGATCGCGGTGATGTCCCAGAAGTGCGCGTGCGACACGTCGAGCCGCACGCGCGCGACCGGCTCGTGGAAATCGAACTGCGCGACGAACGCCTCCGACGACGCGAAGAACACCTGCCCGCGCACCGTGTAGCGCCGCTCGCCGGCCGCCGCGTCGAGCGTGCTGTCGACCGCCAGCACGCGCCGCACCTTCGAGGCGAAGAACAGCGCCGAGAGCAGCACGCCGACGAACACGCCGATCGCCAGGTTGCCGGTGGCCACCACGATCGCCACGGTGGCCAGCATCACCACCGACGAGCTGGCCGGGTGCGTGCGCAGGTTCGCGAGCGACTTCCAGCTGAAGGTGCTGATCGACACCATCACCATCACGGCGACCAGCGCCACCATCGGAATCTGCCGCACCCACGGCCCGAGGAACACCACCAGCACCAGCAGGAACGCGCCGGCCACGAACGTCGACAGGCGCCCGCGCCCGCCCGACTTCATGTTGATCACGGTCTGGCCGATCATCGCGCAGCCCGGCATGCCGCCGAGCAGGCCCGCGGCGATGTTCGCGCAGCCCTGGCCGCGGCATTCGCGGTTCTTGTCGCTCGGCGTGTCGGTGTAGTCGTCGACGATGGCGGCCGTCATCAGCGATTCGAGCAGCCCCACCACCGCGATGCCGATCGAGTACGGCAGCACGATGCGCAGCGTGTCGAGCGTGAGCGGCACGTGCGGGATCGCGAACCCGGGCAGCGCGTCGGGGAACGCGCCCATGTCGCCGACGGTGCGCAGCGGCAGGTGGCAGGCCAGCGCCAGCGCGGTCAGCACGACGATGCAGACGAGCGGCGACGGCACCACGCGCGTCACGCGCGGCAGCAGGTAGATGATCGCGAGGCCGAGCGCGAGCAGGCCGTAGACGGTGACCGGCACGCCGCGCAGCTGCGGCAGCTGGGCGAGGAAGATCAGGATCGCGAGCGCGTTGACGAAGCCCGTCATCACCGAGCGCGACACGAAGCGCATCAGCTCGCCGAGCCGCAGCAGGCCGGCGCCGATCTGCAGCACGCCGGCCAGCATGCCGGCGGCGAGCACGTACTGCACGCCGTGGTCGCGCACCAGCGAGGTGAGCAGCAGCGCGACCGCGCCGGTGGCGGCCGAGATCATGCCGGGCCGGCCGCCCGCGATCGCGGAGACGACGGCGATCACGGAGGCCGCGTAGAGGCCGACTTTCGGGTCGACGCCGGCGATGATCGAAAAGGCGAGCGCTTCGGGAATCAGCGCGAGGGCGACGACGATGCCGGCGAGCAGATCGCCGCGAGGGTTGCCAAACCACTCGTCGCGTAGGGTACGGGCATGCATGGCGGGTTCCATGGTGGAGCGTTGGGGGCGGTGCCGCGCGGCGTCGGGGCTCGCGCGGCCGGCCCGGCCTTCGGGCGCGGACGGCATCCGGTGCCGCCGGTGCGCGGCGCCCGGCAGGCGGAGGCGTGCGACGCCGGCAGGCGTTCGTGTGAGGACACGGGTAGACGGGACGGCGCCCGGCATGCCGCGCAAGGCGGACGACACGGGCGACATCGGTCCGCGAACCCCCGATCGGTCGGGCGAATGGACAGACGACGGATGGGAGTTCGCGAGCGATTACATGGGTAGCGGGGTCGTAGCGGAGTCGATTTGGACGGACTGGGCGACGCGCACCGCCGGCGCACCGGCAAGCTGCGTGCGGGCGGCGGGAGCGGGTGCTGCGGTGCGGCATTCTAACCGCATCGCAGGGGCTTGGGCAAACCCGGGGGGAGACGGCGGCCGGGGAAGCGGCTTGGGGGCGGATGGCGGGGACGGGCCCGAGCCGCCCGGCCGGCTCGGCGGCCCCAGCGACCTCAGCGACCTCAGCCGCCGATCGCGTGCCGCACGATGCCGTCGAGATCGTCGGCGAGCCGTGCCGCGCCCTCGCCCGGCTGGCCGATGCCGAACTCGTGGCGCACCGCCCCGCCGTCGATCAGATAAAGGCTCCAGGTGGTATCGGCGGCCGATTTCGAGCGCAGCGTGTGGGTGGAGATCCAGATCGCGTCGGCGTCCGAGCGGATGCCGGAGAGTTCGCCCGCGCTCAGCGGCGCGTCGTTGCGCGCGAGCGCGCGCAGCGCGAAGCGGCCCTGCGCGTCCTGCGAGGCGGCCGTGACGATGCGCGAGACGCGCCGCGCGTCGTAATCGACCACGATCCAGATTGCCTGCGGCGTCATGAACCCGCCGCGCACCAGCATCAGCCCGTGGGCCGGCGGCGTGATCGCGCCGAGCAGGAAATCGATCGTGCAGTCCTGGCAGACGTAGCCGCGCGGCAGCAGCTGCGCGCCCGTCATGCCGGCCGGGATCGGCGGCGAAGGCGGCGGCGGCAGCTCGCGCGGCGCGCCGCCGGCGCAGGCCGACAGCAGCGCGGCGGCGGCCAGCGCCGGCACGAGCAGGCGGCCTCGAAGTCGGCTTTGGCTTTGAAGTCGGCCCGCAAGCCGGCTTGAACGCCGGCGCGCGGCGGGAGGCGGAACGGAAGGCAAGCGTGCGCTCCTTCGGTGGATCGGAAACGAAGCGGCGAAAGCGGAACAGCCGGCGCCGGGCCACGCATCCAGTACCGGACGCGGATACGCGGTGCGCGTCATCATCGCATCGGCATGCGGCCCCGGCAATCCAGAAAGTCACATGAAAACAGATTCCAAACCTCATGAAAGCTTCGCTATATCGCCGTGCCGATTGCCGGCGTTTCAGAAATAAGCGGAATCCGCCGAAATCAGGCAGCACCGAATAAAAAATATAAAAAATCGTTCTGTTTTTTTGATACCACGACTGGCTCTTTTGAATGCCATTTTTATTTTCGGCGTTCTAAGATGCGACCCGTTGCCAATTCAGCGAATCACGCCGGATCGCCCCGCCAGGGCCGCCCGGCAAGCCTGTCGCGCCGGCCGGCGGCAATCGGCGAAACGCCTCGCCGATTGGCGGATCGCTTGCGCTTTCGCCTATTTTTCGAATGCCGGCGCCGCGCCTTTCCCGGCGCCATGCGTCATCCGCATTACGCATTGCATGGCGCGGCGGCCCGTGCGGCCGGCCGATTCCGGAACCGTCATCGTCCAACTGGAGCCTTTTCGATGAAACCCACCCTGATCAGCGCCGCGCTCGTCGGCGCGCTCGCCGCCTCGGCCTCCGTCCATGCGCAAAGCAGCGTCACGCTCTACGGGCTGATCGACACCGGCCTCGTCTACACCAACAACCAGCTCGGCCACAGCAACTGGCAGGAGAACAGCAGCTCCACGCAGAACACCGTGTTCGGCCTGAAGGGCAGCGAAGACCTGGGCGGCGGGCTGCACGCGGTGTTCAAGCTGGAACAGGGTTTCCTGCTCAACAACGGCGCGCAGGCGTTCTCGGGCGACGGCTTCGGCTCGCAGGCCTGGGTCGGGCTGCAGAGCGACCAGGCCGGCACGCTCACGCTCGGCCGCCAGTTCGACGTGGTGAACGACCTGGTCGGCCCGCTCACGGCTGAACTGAACACCTGGGGCGGCAGCATCGCCGCGCATCCGTTCGAGAACGACAACCTGGCCGCGAACTCGGTGGTGGTGAACAACACCGTCAAGTACGCGAGCCCGACCTGGCGCGGCCTGACCTTCGAGACCATGTACGGCTTCAGCAACAAGGCCGGCAGCTTCGCCGACAACCGCGCCTACGGCTTCGCGCTGTCGTATGCGCAGGGCCCCGTCAATCTCGCGGCCGGCTACCTGCAGTTCGCCAATGCCGGCAGCGGCGCCGGCGCGATCACGGCCAGCGACGCCAGCGCGAATTTCGTCGCGCGGCGCCAGCGGATCTGGTCGCTCGGCGGCAACTACACGTTCGGCGCGGCCACCGTCGGGCTGGTCTGGAGCCACACGCAGATCGACGACGCCACCGGCGTGTTCTCGTTCGGCACCGGCACCTATCTCGGCGCCGGCGACAGCTCGGCGGGCGGCCTGAACGGCACGCTGCGGCTCGACAACTACGAGGTCAACGCAAAATACGCGCTGACCAGCGCGCTCAGCGTGTCGGGCGCCTATACCTACACGCGCGGCGCCTACGACGGCGCGTCGCCGGGCTGGAACACCGCGATGCTGCAGACCGACTACGCGCTCAGCAAGCGCACCGACGTCTATCTGGAAGGCGTCTACCAGAACGTCCACGGCGCGCCGGCCGGCTCGGTGCTCTCGCACGCGATGATCAACACGCTCTCGCCGTCGTCCACCGACACGCAGGTGGCCGTCACGGTGGGGCTGCGCCACACGTTCTGATTCCGGGCCGGCACGGCGGCGGGCGCGGCGCGGCTCATCCGGTGTGCTTCATTCGGCGCGCCCGCCGCGCCACGCCGCATGTTGCAGCACGGTGCGGTAGCCGTCCGGGTCGACGTAGGTGCGCCCCTGCGCGTCCCAGTAAGGGTTGAACGAGGCGACGCGCGCGAAGCCGGCCGCCTCGAAGCGCGCGCAGGCGGCGGCCCAGTCGGCCGCGTCGGGCAGGTAGAAGACGATCAGGTCGTCGACGGTCGGCGCCGGCGCGACCGGATGCGCGCGGCAGACCGTGAATTCGAGGTGGTAGTCGAGCCCGTCGCGGCCGAGCATCACGCCGTCGAAGCCGGCATGGGCCTCGAAGCGGCCGACGACGTCGAGCGCGAGCGCCTCGCGATACATCCGCGCCGCCCGTTCGAGATCGCCGACGGGCCGGGCCACGCGCATCAGGGTTCGCATCGGATCTGCCTCGCGTCGGAGATGAAACGCCGATGATAAGCGCGGTTCCATCGGCATGGCGGCCGGCCGGCAAGCGCAGCCGGCGAACGCACTGGATCAGTCCGCCGGCGCGCGGTATTCGTCGCGCAGCAGGGCGTACTGGACGAGATCGCGAAACGCGCCGTTCCAGTAGCCGGCCTGCCGCTGATAGCCCTCGCGCGCGAACCCGAGCGCGGCCAGGATCCGCAGCGAGGCGTCGTTCTCGGGGTGGACGCGCGCCTCGACGCGGTTCAGGCCCATCGTGTCGAAGCCATGCCCGAGCACGGCGCCCAGCGCCTCGCGCATGAAGCCCTGCCCGCGCGCGCCGCGCGCGAGCTCGTAGCCGATCGTGCAGCTGCGCCACGCGCGGCTCCAGCGAAACAGCCCGCAGGTGCCGATCAGCGCGCCGTCGATGCGGCGCTCGATGCCCCAGCGCACGCCGGTGCCGGCGATGCGCCAGGCCGTGAACGTATCGATCAGCCGCGCGGCCTGCCCCGGCGCCGTCATCGGCTCGGCGCCGTACCAGCGCATCGCCTCCGCGTCGCCGTGGATCGCGTAGAGCGCCGCCGCGTCGGCCGGCGCCAGCTCGCGCAATACGAGCCGCCGCGTCTGCAGGCGGGGAAAGGAGTCGAGCGGAGTCATCGTGGATCGGGGCGCCGCGAACGGCGTGGACAAGGGATCGGCCGGATGCGAGATCCTCGCACGGCCGCCGCGGGCAAGGCCAGCCCCGATCGTACCCGGCCTTGACGACGGTCGCGCTTTCGGCCGGGATCGGGCGCCGCAGCACGGCCGCCGCAGCACGCACGCTGCCACGCGGATGCCGGCGCCCGGATGCCGGCGCCCGGATGCCCCAGCCCGGCTGACGAAGCTTACACACCGCCCCCCGGACACCGGCACTCGCGCGCCGACGCCCGACGCGCCGCATGCCGGCACCCCGACCGGCCGACTCAGTCCGCGTTCGAGCCCGGGAAGTCGACGATCTCCACCCAGTTCGCGCCCTTGCCCACCGGCGTCTCGCCGAGCGCCGTCAGCGCGCCGGTGGCCGGATCGATCCGGTAGGTGCGCAACGCGGTGGACAGCTGCCCGACCGCGAGCAGGTAGCGGCCCGACGGGTCGATCGCGAAGCCGCGCGGCTGCTTCTCGGTCGGCACCGTGCCGATCCGCGTCAGGTGCCCGTTGCCCTGGTTGACGCGATAGATGCCGAGCGTGCTGGAGGTGCGCTCCGACACGTAGAGGAACCGGCCATCCGGCGTCAGGTGCAGGTCGGCGCCCCACGGCGTCTGCGCGCCGAAGCCGGGCGGCAGGATCGACACGGTCTGGACCGGCCGGGCGCGATCGTGGTCGCCATCGAACGCGAGCACGTGCAGCTTGCCGTCGAGTTCGTCGATCAGGTAGACGAAGCGGTTGTCCGGCGCGAACCGGAAGTGGCGCGGCCCCGAGTGCGGCGGCAGCGCGTAGCCGGGCGTCGCGTCGAGCGTCAGCCGGCCGGTGGCCGCGTCGAAGCCCAGCCGCAGCCAGGCGTCGGCGCCGAGCACCGAGGCGAACGCCACGCGATTGTCGGGCGTGGTCAGGATCGCGTGCGCCTTCGGGCCGGTCGGAATGGTCTGCTGCACCGGCCCCACCACGCCGTCCGCGCCGATCGAATTCACGGCCACCAGGTTGCCGTCGTAGGACGCCGACAGCAGATAGCGGCCGGTGGCATCGGTCGAGATGAACGGCATGCTGTTCGCGAGCGGCGCGCTGCCGAGCTGCGTGAGATGTCCGTCGAGCGGGTTCGGCGCGAAGCTGAGCACGCGAAACGGCTGCGAACGGATGCCCGCGTAGAGGCGTCGATGGTCGGGCGACAGCGCCATCGGCATCACCGTGCCGCCCACGTCCACCGTCTCGACCGGCGTCACCGCGCCCGAGCCGGTATCGAGCTTCAGCACCGAGATGTCGTGGCTGTCGGCGTTCGACACGTAGGCGTAAGTGGCTGCGTGGGCGGCCGGGGCCATGGCCAGCAGCGTCGCGGCCAGGGAAATTGCTGCGGCCAGCACGCGCGGCGTATGTCGGTTCTTCATCCTGATTCTCCTCGTCTATCTCAACTGTCGTCAGACAACTTAATTGCGCCTACCACCCCGATTCTTCTCGACATATCAGACAAACACCCCGTCGATCGACGGTAGTTTGTAATTTATGTCGAGCGACATCGTACCTCTTGGATTGACGCAGCACAACGCTCCATGACCCGAATCCCGGGCCGGGGCGCCGCCATGCCACCGCGGGCGGGCGGTGCCTCGATCGTCACGTGCGGGCGGTACCGGCGACGGCACCGCAACCCGCACGGCAACGGACTCGCCAATCATTCAGTTATGCGAATCAAATCGATCTCCCGATATCGATGCACGCACAACCATTTCTCCACGACACCGTGCGATCGGTTGCCATGCCCGCATCACGACGGCCGGGCCACCTTCCCCGCCTGTCAAGTCGGCATGCATTGGCATGCGCGCTGAAAGATTGTGTCCGCACCATGCCGCAGCGCAGCGGCGCCCGCTCTGCAACATGTTGCAGAGCGTAAAACCATCGACCGATGCGGCGCGTTTGCGCTACATTCGCAAGCTAAGGCACGCCGCCACCGAAACCGATGCCCACCATCACGAGGAAATCATGCGTGTTATCCGATTCCATGCGCGCCCCGCCGCGCTCGTCGCCGGCTCGCTGCTGACCCTGACGCTCGCCATCGGCGCCCACGCGCAAGGCAGCGCGCCCGCGGCCCCCGCCGGCGTGCAAGCCACGCAACCCGTATTGCCGGTGATCGCAACGATCGCGCCGATCTTCAACCAGCTCGTCTACTTCCGCCTGCCCACGCGCTTCGTGTCGATCTACGAAGGCACGCATGCCGACGACTACGCGCACGAGTGGGTGCTGCCTGGCGAAACCAATTCGAACTGGACGCAGATGATCACGCTCACGGGCGCGCAGAACGTCATCGCCAAGCACCCGGAAGCGGACGCGAAGAGCTACGCGACCAGCATCGCCGCCGGCTTCCAGCGCGCCTGCCCGCAGAGCTTCGCGGCCAAGGGCATCTTCGACGGCAAGCTCAACGGCAGCGACGCGTTCTCGATGGTCGTCAGCTGCGGCAACGCCGCCGCCAGCGCGGGCCACAGCGAGACCACGGCGATCACCGTCGTGAAGGGCGCCAAGGATCTCTACACGCTGCAATGGGCGCAGCGCGGCCCGCAGGCCACCAAGCCCGCCACCATCGACGCCGAGATGTGGCTGCGGCGCATCCGCAACCTGATGCCGCTGAAGGTCTGCCCGATCGTGGCCGGCGAAAAGGCGCCGTACCCGAGCTGCAGCGCGAACGTGTCCTGAGCGCAGCGGATACCAGGCCGCCACCCGTAGCGCGCCCGCCACCCGTAGCGCGCCCGCCGCGCGCTACGCCTCCTGCGCCGCCGCCCGCTCGCTCGCGCGCCGCCGCAGGATCGCGATGAATTCGTCCACGGCCGGCGGCAGCGGCTCGTTCCTGCGCGTGATCGCGCTGTAGTGGCTCATGCTGCGGCGCACCGGGATCGGCAGGCAGGCGAGCACGCCGTCGTCGAGCGACTTGCGCACCACCGCCATCGGCTGCAGCGAGATCATGTCGGTCGATTGCAGCAGCTCCAGCGTCGAGAAGATCGACGGCGTCTCCACCATGCCGACCGGCGCGACGAGCCCCGCGCTCGCGAAGGTCTCCTCGAACAGCTGGCGAATCGCCGTGGCGGGCGGATAGAGAATCCACGGCCACTGGCCCAGATCGGCCATGTCCACGCGGCGCGCGCCGAGCAGCGGATGGTGGCGCCCCACCACGAAGCAGACCGGCTCGTCCGACAGCGCGATCGCATCGAAGATCGCATGATGACGCGGCTCGGTGAGCCGGCCGATCATCAGGTCGAGCTGCTTCTGCTCCAGCCACGCCGTGAGCTGGTCGCTGCTCTGCTCGACCAGCTTGATCACGAGCCGCGGACGCCGGCCGTGGATCTCGCGGATCGCCGCGATCACGAGCTGCGCGGCCGAGGCCGAGATCGCCCCCACCGTCAGATGCCCGTAGCCGCCGCCCTGCTGCGTGACGAACTCGCCGGCGAACCTGCCGAGATCGGCCATGGTGGTGTTCGCATAGCGGATCGCGAGCAGGCCCAGGTCGGTCGGCCGCATCTCGCGCGGCAGCCGCTCGAACAGCCGCGCGCCCAGCATCGTTTCGATATCGCCGAGGATCTTGGTGGCGGCCGGCTGCGTCATGTGCATCTGCTCGGCCGCCGCGCGCAGGTTGCGCGTGCGGCCGAGCAGTTCGAGCAGCTGCAGGTGGCGAAAGCGCAGCTTCGACGGCAGCGTGGCGGGCAGCAGCAGGGCTTGTCGGGACATGAGGGTAAACCTGAATTCGGCGATAACCGGATGGAATCGAGTCTAGCAATTCTTCGATTGGACGTTTATCGATGGCAACCATACAGTGCAGCGATGCGGGGCCCATCCCCCACCTCCCACGATCCGAACGAGACCTCCCCATGAAGCCCGACACCGCTCCCCCGGCCTCCGGCGCCTCCGTTTCCCCCACCCTGCCCGGCGTGCTCACGCTGCACCCCGACGACGACGTGCTGATCGCGCGCCAGCAGCTGGTTGCGGGCGCAACCATCGAGGGCGGGCTGGCGGTGCGCGGGCTGGTGCCGGCCGGCCACAAGATCGCCCGGCGCGCGGTGGCGGCCGGCGCGCCGGTGCGGCGCTACGGGCAGATCATCGGCTTCGCCTCGCGCGCGATCGAGCCCGGCGAGCACGTCCACACCCACAACCTGTCGATGGGCAGCTTCGAGCGCGACAGCGCGATCGGCGTCGACGCGAAGCCGACCGCGCGCGGCACCGGACGCGCCACGTTCGAGGGCATCGTGCGCGCCGACGGCCGCGTCGCGACGCGCAACTACATCGGCATCCTGACCTCGGTGAACTGCTCGGCCACCGCCGCGCGCGCGATCGCCGAGCGCTTTCGCCGCGACGTGTATCCCGAGGCGCTGGCCGACTATCCGAACGTCGACGGCGTGGTGGCGCTGACCCACGGCCTGGGCTGCGCGACCTCCACCGACGGCGAGGCGATCACGCTGCTGCGCCGCACGCTCGGCGGCTACGCGCGACATGCGAACTTCGCGGCGGTGCTGATCGTCGGGCTCGGCTGCGAGACCAACCAGATCGACGCGCTGATGCGCGACCAGTCGATCGAGCGCGGCGCGACGCTCGAGACCATGACGATCCAGGCCACCGGCGGCACCGCCGCCACCGTCGCGGCCGGGGTGGCCGCCGTCAAGGCCATGCTGCCGGCCGCCAACGCGGCGCGGCGCGAGCCGGTGGACGCGCGGCACCTCACCGTCGGCCTGCAATGCGGCGGCTCGGACGGCTACTCCGGGATCACCGCGAACCCGGCGCTCGGCGCGGCCGTCGACCGCCTCGTCGCGCACGGCGGCACCGCGATCCTGTCGGAGACGCCCGAGATCTACGGCGCCGAGCACCTGCTCACGCGCCGCGCCGTGTCGGCCGAGATCGGCGAGAAGCTGCTCGCGCGCATCCGCTGGTGGGAAGACCATTGCCGGCGCATGAACGCCGACCTCAACAACAACCCCTCGGCCGGCAACAAGGCCGGCGGCCTCACCACGATCCTCGAGAAATCGCTCGGCGCCGTTGCCAAGGCCGGCACCACCAACCTGGTCGACGTCTATCTCTACGCCGAGCCGGTGCGCGCGGCGGGCCTCGTGTTCATGGACACGCCCGGCTACGATCCGGTGTCGGCCACGGGCCAGGTGGCGGGCGGCGCGAACCTGCTCTGCTTCACCACCGGACGCGGCTCGGCCTACGGCTGCGCGCCGGCGCCGTCGCTGAAGCTCGGCACCAACACCGCGCTGTGGCGGCGCCAGGCCGAGGACATCGACATCAACTGCGGCACCCTCCTCGACGGCGAGACGAGCATCGAAGAACTCGGCCAGCAGATCTTCGAGCGCATGCTCGCCACCGCCTCGGGCAAGCCCACCCAGAGCGAGCTGCACGGCTACGGGCAGAACGAATTCGTGCCCTGGCACATCGGCGCGACGCTGTGACGAACGGCGCGCCGCGCGCCCGGCTGGAATTGCCGCGAGGCGCCCGGCCGGCGCGTCCCGCCGGTGCTTCCCGTGCCGCGTCGGGCCGCTTGCGAGCCGTCCCTGCAACCTGACTTCGCATCCCGTCCTCACGACCCCATCCCGACGATCCCATGACCAACGACGCCCGTTACTCCGCCACCGAGTTGCAAGACTTCGCCCGCGCGCTGCTCGGCGCAGCCGGCCTCGACGCCCGGCATGCAGGCGCCGTCGCCGAGACGCTCGTCGACGGCGACCTGATGGGCCACGACACGCACGGCCTCGCACTGCTCGCGCCCTACGTCGGCGAACTCGAACGCGGCACCATGGCGCGCAGCGGCGAGCCCGAGGTGCTGTCCGACCGCGGCGCGAGCCTGCTGTGGGACGGCCGCCGGCTGCCCGGCCCGTCGCTGGTGCGAAGCGGCATCGACACGCTCGCCGTGCGCGCGCGGCAGTACGGCAGCGCCACGCTCGTGATCCGCCGCAGCCATCACATCGCCTGTCTCGCGAGCTACCTGGAGCGCGCCACCGCCGAGGGCTTCCTGATCGTGCTCGGCAGCTCGGACCCGGCCGCGAAGAGCGTCGCGCCGTTCGGCGGCACGCGCGCCGTGTTCACGCCGAACCCGATCGCGGCCGGCATCCCGACCTCGGGTACGCCGTTCCTGATCGACATCTCCGCGTCGCTGGTGACGAACGGCATGAGTTCGCGCCTGCACAAGGCCGGGCAGCAGTTCGAGGAAGCCTGCCTGATCGACGCCGACGGCAAGCCGAGCCGCGACCCGGCCGTGCTCTCGACCGAGCCGCCCGGCACGATCCTGCCGCTCGGCGGCCTGCCGTTCGGGCACAAGGGCTTCGGGCTGGCGCTGATGATCGAGGCGCTCACGGGCGGCCTGGGCGGCCATGGCCGCGCCGATCCGCCGGACGGCTGGGGCGCGACGGTGTACCTGACGCTGCACGATCCGTCGGCGTTCGGCGGCGAGGCCGGGTTCCGCCGGCAGATGGACTGGCTCGCCGAGGCCTGCCGCAACAACCCGCCGCGCGACGGCTTCAGCGAGGTGCGGATGCCCGGCGACCGCGGGCTCGCGCGCAAGCGCGAGCAATTGCGCGACGGCGTGCGGCTGCATCCGGCGATCGCGCCGGCGCTCGCGGCCTGCGCGCAGCGTTACGGCCTGACGCCGCCGGCCGCGCTCGGCGGGTAACGCGAACGCGCCCGGCGGGAAGCCGGGCATCTCGACCCGCATCGCCGCCGCGCGGGCGCGCCATGCGCCCGACTACCCGCGGCCGGCGTCCTGGTCCAGGCCGTCGCCACGCGCCCGCGGCTGCCCCGCGCACTCGGCGCACAGGAATTCGACGAACGCCTGCTGCACCGGCGTGCCGAGCCAGTCGGGCCGCAGCGTGTATCCCACCACGCGGCTCGCCTCGGGCGCCTTGAGTTCGAGCGCGGCCATCGCGCTGCCGGGATAGAGCTCGTCGATCTGCGAACGCGGCAGCACGGTGATGCAGTCGCTCTCCACCAGCATCGCCATCATCATCGGCAGCGAACTCGTCTCCACCACCAGCGGCGGCTTGTCGGGCAGCCGCGCGATCAGCGCGTCGATCACGGTGCGGCGCGGCACGTTGCGCTGCGGCACGACCCAGTCGAACGCGGCCAGGTCGCGCGCGGCGATGGTCCGCTGCAGCGCCAGCCGGTGGCCCTTGCGCACGGCGATCACGTAGGGATCGGCGAACAGCTGGGTCTCCCGCACGTCGGCCGTGGCGCGCGGCTCGCGCAGCGCGCCGATGATCAGGTCGAGCGCGCCCACCCGCAGCTCGCGCACGAGCCGCTCGTAGGCCCCCTCGTCCACCGTCACGCGCGCGGCCGGATAGCGCTCGCGCAGCCGCTGGATCGCGCGCGCCACGAAGCGCGGCGAGAGCATCGGCAGCACCCCGATCGCGACCTTGCCGGTGAGCTGCCCGCGCGCCGAGGCCAGCTCCTCGCGCGCCTGCGCGATCTCGTGCAGCGCGAGCGCGAGGCAGCGCGCGAACTCGACGCCGGCCGGGCTCGCCGACACGCTGTGGACGCGCCGCCGGTACAGCGCGACGCCGACGGTGGCCTCCAGCTGGCGCGCCGCGCGATGCACGGCCGGCTGCGAGATGCCGAGCCGCCCGGCCGCCTCGGCCGCCGAGCCGGCCTGCGCGATCGCGATATGGCAGCGCACCTGCGCGTCGGTCAGATGGCGCGTCAGGCTCGCCGCGTTTGCCGCCGCCGGCGCGCCGACCAGTTCGGCCACCGCGCGCTCCATCTGGTCGAGCATGCGCCGCACGCGGCGCTGCAGGATCGCGCCGTCGCCGGTCAGCTCGCTGCCGCCGAAGCCGCGCTCGAACAGCCGCCCGCCGAAACTCGCCTCCAGCTTGGCGATGGCGAGGCTCACGGCCGGCTGCGTGCGCCCCGCGCGCGCGGCCGCTTGGCCGATCCCGCCCGCCTCGCAAACGGCGTCGAACAGGAACAGCCGCCGTAATCGCGCCAGATCGTCACCCGGCAATCCATCGTCATCCGCATCCACCATGCTCTCGAAAACGCCTATGTGAAAACCCCTAGCTTAACCACAATTTATGAGTTACGGCACACTTCATATTGCAGGTTCCGATGACATCACGCTTAAAGTTACAGCCATTCGAACATTACGATTTCATCAGGAGCCCCGGACATGTCCGCCGTCATCGACACCCACACCCACGCAATTTCCCCGGATAAACAACGTTATCCGCTCGCGCCAGTGGGCGGCCACCAGTCCGAATGGTCGGCCAAGCGCCCGGTCAGCTACGAAGGGCTGCTCGCCTCGATGGACGAGGCCGGCATCGATCGCGCGGTGGTCGTGCAGGCGTCGACGGTCTACGGCAACGACAATAGTTATGTGGTCGACGCGGTGCGCGCGCACCCGGACCGCTTCGCCGGCGTGTTCTCGATCGACGTGCTCGCCGACGACGCCGTCACGCAGCTGCAGCGCTGGCTCGACGCCGGCCTCTCGGGCCTGCGCCTGTTCACGACGGGCAGCACGATGCCGGGCCAGGCCGGCTGGCTCGACGACGAGCGCTCGTTCCCGGTGTGGGATTACGCGCAGCAGCACGGCGTGTCGATCTGCCTGCAGATGACGGCGCAGGGCATCCCGGCGCTGCTGAACATGCTGGCGCGCTTCCCGCGCATCCGCGTGCTGCTCGACCATCTGGCGCGTCCCGACCTCGCGGCCGGCGCCCCCTACGAAGCGGCCGCGCCGCTGTTCAGCCTGGCCGCGCACAACGGCGTGTACCTGAAGCTGACCAACCGCACCATCGCCGAGGCATCGCGCGGCGCCTCCACGCCGGGCGAGTTCTTCCCGCTCGTGCTCGACGCGTTCGGCGCGCACCGCATCGCCTGGGGTTCGAACTTCCCGGCCGCCGAAGGCGCGCTGCCGCAACTGCTGGCCGAGGCGCGCGAAAGCCTCGCGATGCTGCCCGAGGCGGCGCAGACGGCGATCTTCGGCGACACGGCGCGCGCCATCTACCCGGCGCTCGGCGCCTGAGCCCGCCGCCCCGGCACGACCGCAGCCAATCCGGAACCCGACGATGAGCATCGACACCCAAGCCCCGCGCCTGACCATCGCGCTGAAGAGCTATCCGCACACCAGGGCGCTGAAGCACGGCGAACTGACCGACCCGGCCGTGCGGCTCGCGTTCGACGAAGTCGAGCCGATCCACCGCGCGTTCGCGCCGATGGCGCGCCGCCAGCTCTACGACGTCAGCGAGATGGCGATCGCCACCTACCTGCAGGCGAAGGCCTACGGCAAGCCGCTCGTGCTGCTGCCGTTCGTGGTGGCCGCGCGCTTCCAGCAGGGCTGCATTATTTATAATGCGCGGCGCGGCAAGCTCGACGTCGGCAACCTCGCCGGCAAGCGGATCGGCGTGCGCGCCTACACGCAGACCACCGGCATGTGGGTGCGCGCGATCCTCGCGCAGACCTACGGCGTGCCGCTCGAACAGATCGACTGGGTCACCTTCGAGGGCGCCCACGTCGAGGAATACAGTGATCCGGCGTTCGTGCGCCGCGCCGCGCCCGGCGAACAGATGCTGGCGATGCTGCGCAGCGGCGAGCTCGACGCGGCCGTGTTCGGCAACGACCTGCCCGACGATCCCGAGTTCGCGCCGCTGATCCCCGACGCCGCGGCCGCCGACCGCCTCTGGTACGAACAGCACCGCTACGTGCCGATCAACCATGTCGTGGTGGCCACCCAGGCCGTGGTCGACGCGCATCCGCAAGCGGTGCGCGCCGTCTACGACCTGCTCTGCCGCGGCAAGGCGGCGGTGGCCGCCGAGCAGGCCGGCAAGCCCGACAAGCTGCTGGCCGGCTACGACGCACTGCGCCGGCCGCTCGAGGAAACGCTGGCATTCTGTGAGGCGCAGCAACTGCTGCCGCGCAAGCTCGGCGTGGACGAGATCTTTGCCGACAGCGCCGCGCTGTTCGGCTCCGCGGCCGGCTGAGGCCGCCCCGCCCGCTTCAACGTTTCACCGGTATCGAGCGAACCCGAGTTCGCCGTCGCCCCTCAAGGAGACATCATGAGTTTGCCCGGCAAGACCGCCACCCCGAAACCCCGAACGCGCCGGCCGTTCTATCGCGACCTGTCGTTCCAGGTGCTTGCCGGCATGGCGCTGGGCGTGCTCACGGGCTACGTGTTCCCGAAGTTCGGCATCGACCTGCAGCCGGTGGGCGACGCGTTCATCCGCGTGATCCAGATGCTGATCGGCCCGATCATCTTCTGCACGGTCTGCAGCGGCATCGCGGGCGTGAACGACTTCAAGAAGGTCGGGCGCGTGGCGATCAAGGCGCTGTTCTACTTCGAGGTGGTCACCTCGCTCGCGCTGGTGCTCGGCCTGGTCGTGATCAACGTGCTCAAGCCCGGCGTGGGCATGAACGTCGACATGTCGAGCGTCCACTCGGCCGTCGTCGACGGCTACGTCGCCAAGGCGCATCACGTGGTCACCGTCAGCGAGTTCCTGCTCAACGTGATCCCGCACACCGCGATCAGCGCGTTCGCCGGCGGCGACGTGCTGCAGGTGCTGTTCTTCTCGGTGCTGTTCGCGTTCGGCCTGGCCGCGATCGGCGAGCGCGCGAAGCCGGCGCTCGATCTGATTGACGCGGCCTCGGGCTCGCTGTTCTGGATCATCGGCCTGACCATGAAGGTCGCGCCGCTGGCCGCGTTCGGCGCGATCGCCTTCACCGTCAGCAAGTTCGGCTTCGGCACCCTGCTCGCGCTCGGCAAGCTGGTGCTGGAGTTCTACCTGACCTGCGCGCTGTTCCTGCTGCTGATCCTCTGGCCGATCGCGAAGGCCAACGGCTTCAGCCTGCTGCGCCTGATGCGCTACATCGGCGCCGAGCTGCTGCTGGTGATCGGCACGAGTTCGTCGGAGACGGTGTTCCCGCAGCTGATCGACAAGCTCGAACGGCTCGGCTGCGAGAAGTCGGTGGTGGGCCTGGTGCTGCCGACCGCCTACACGTTCAACCACGACGGCACCTGCCTGTACTTCGCGGCCGCCGCGGTGTTCCTCGCGCAGGCCACCAACACGCCGATGAGCTGGCACGAGCAGCTGGTGCTGCTGGCGGTGCTGCTGCTGACCTCGAAGGGCGCGGCCGGGGTATCGGGCGCGGCGATCGCGGTGCTGGCCGCCACCCTCACGGCGTCGAACACGATCCCGGTGGCCTCGATCGCGCTGATCCTCGGCATCCACAAGGCCCTGTCGAGCGGCTTCGTGTTCACCAACATCGTCGGCAACAGCGTGGCCACGATCGTGGTGGCGAACTGGGAGAAGGCGCTCGATCGCACCCGGCTCCAGCAGGAACTGAAGACCGGTTTCATCGCCGACACACCGCCGCTCGCGCATCTCGAGCACGGCGGCGGCGGGCAGGCAGGTCATTGAGCGGGGGTAAGGCACTGGCCCGCGAATGACGGTAGTACCGGCGGCGCGATACGGCGCGCCGCCGGCCGCCGCCGGATTCCGGCGGCAGGTGGTACGGCAGCACGCGGTACGGCGCAGCACCGCGCCGCAACGATGAAACGCAACGCGGACATCGTGAAAATAATTAGTCGTACGAATCAGATGCGATGTGCAGCCATCTTTCGCATGGCACTCGCGGAAAGACCAATACCAAGGAGACTGGAGATGAAGCAGGTGGTTTGGAGAACGATCGGTTGTGGTTTGTCGACGACGGCGCTGCTGGCGGTGGCATTGCCGGCACACGCGCAATCGAGCGTGCAGCTGTACGGCACGGTGGACGGCGGCATCCGCTATCAGACCAACGCGGCCAAGGGTGGCGGCACGATCGTGACGCAGAATTCGAACGGCTATTACAGTTCCAACAAGCTCGATTTCCGCGGCAAGGAAGAACTCGGCGACGGCTGGAACGCGCACTTCCTGCTGGAAAGCGGCTTCAATCTCGGCAACGGCCAGTTCGACAACACTACCGGCACCGAATTCAACCGGCAGTCGTTCGTCGGCATCGGTCACGAGAAATACGGCTCGCTCGATCTCGGCCGCCAGTACACGATCGCGCACGACATCATCAGCCGCTACGACCCGTTCGGCTTCCACTTCACGCCGATCATCCCGCTCACCACGGCCTCCGACGGCACGCGCAACAACAACGACGTGAAGTACAAGAACACCTTCGGCTCGCTGCTGTTCGAAGTCGACAGCTCGTTCGGCGGCGTGGCGGGCAACTTCGCGAGCGGCTCCGGACACGCGGTCGGTCTGAGCTACGCGGCCGGGCCGGCGACGGTGGGCGGCGTGTTCGGCCATCGCAGCGTGGCGAGCGGCACGGCCTACGTGGGCGACAGCTACTACATGGTGGGCGCCGGCTACAAGATCGGGCCGGTGCGCCTGTCGGGCGGCTTCATGGCCGAAGACCTCGAGAACCCGACCGCGCCGCACCAGGTCACCAACAACGCGTTCGGCGGCCTGTCGTGGCGCATCTCGCCCACCATGGTGTTCCGCGGCAGCTACTACCAGACCACCGTCACGAACGACAAGGCGAGCCGGCGCGGCCTGTCGGTGATCTCGCTCGCCTACCTGCTGTCCAAGCGCACCACGCTGTACGCGGAAGGCGACTACACCTCGTACCGGCATTCCGTGGTCAGCACGCTGAATCCGAACGGCGTCAGCAGCCAGACCGCCTTCACGGTCGGTATCGATCACCTGTTCTGAGCATCGCCACGCGGCGCGCAAGGCCTCGCCACCAGCGACACCACCGGCCCCCGCGCGTCATCGCATGCGCCGCGCGGGGCCCGGCACCTCAGTTCGACGCCTGCGCCTCGCGCGGCGGCACCGGCTCGCCCACCAGCACCCAGTAGCCGATCATCGCGACCACCACCACCACGGCGCCGACGTAGAGCGCCGGCTTGAACGAGTGCGAAGCGGCCACGATGAAGCCCGTCACGACCGGCGCCAGCGCGCCGCCGAAATAGCCGCCGAAGTTCTGCATCGCGCCGATCGAGGCCGTCGAGTTGGCAGGCGCGGCCACCGAGGCCATCGCCCAGGCCGCGCTCGACGAGATGTACATCAGCAGCATCGACACCGAGATGAACACCACCGCGAGCGTGGTGTTGTCGGTCAGCGCGGTCAGCGTCGTGAACACCGCGATGCCGAGCAGCGAAGCGACCATCGGATACTTGCGGCTGTTGATGGTCGAGACGCCGTTGCGCGCGAGCACGTCGCAGATCCGCCCGCCCGACAGGCTGCCGATCACGCCGAACACGTAGGGCACGGCGGCTACCCAGCCGGTGCGCGCGATCGTCAGGTGGTGCTCCATCTGCAGATAGGTGGGCAGCCACGCGTTGTAGAGCCAGAGCACGTAGATCGTGCCGAAGAAGCCGAGCAGCATGCCCCAGGTGGTGCGATAGCGCAGCAGGTGGCGCCAGTCGGCCCAGGTCGGGCGCGTGTTGGCGAGGCCGTCGGCGTCGTCGAGATAGGCGCGCTCGCGGTGGGTCAGCGTGACGTGGCGCGGGTCGCGGTGCAGCAGGTAGAACGCCACCGCCAGCACCAGCCCGGCCGCGCCCATCACCACGAACATCCAGCGCCAGCCCACGTTCAGCATCAGCACCGTCAAGAGCGGCGCGGAAATCGCCGTGCCGAGCGTCGACGAACTGTTCCAGATGCCGGTGGCCGTGCCGCGCTCGTGTTTGGCGAACCAGTCGCGCACGATCCGCGCGCTGGTGGGGAACTGCGGCGCCTCGCCGACGCCGAGCACCATGCGCGCGGCGAAGAACGTCGAGAAGCCGTTGACGATGCCGCCGAAGGTCTGCGCGATCGACCAGAGCCCGAGGCTCGTGGCCAGCGTCAGGCGCGCGCCGAGCCGGTCGATCATCATGCCGGCCGGCAGCTGCGCGAACGCGTAGGCCCACAGGAACGCCGACAGCAACAGCCCCATCTGCGGCACCGAGAAACCGAGGTCGTGGCGGATCAGCGGCGTGGCGATCGACAGCGTGGCGCGATCGAGGTAGTTGACCACGCCGCTCATCAGCAGCAGCGTGAGCGCCGTGCGCTGGATGCGCCGGATCCGTGGCGAGGCTGCATCGCTCGCGAGCTCGGGCGCGGCATCGGCCGGCAGCGCGGCGGGGGTGGAAGGCTTCATCGGGTGTCTCCTGGCAGTCTCGTTCAGCTTATGGCCGCCCGGTAGGCCGGGCGGATTTTCTCGAACCTGGAAAGCAACCGGCATCGCGACGCTCGGGGCACAACGCGGACGCCCGGCGCGGGCCGCCTCGCCCGCACGGTACCGGTTCCGACAACATACAAGCGCCGCGCGATGAAAATCCAATCAAATTTTGCGGGGGAGCGATTCCATTCCTTTATCGCGCGTTAGGGGCTAACCCGTTGCGGGTCAGCCCTGACGGCGAGGCGGGAAGCCGTGTCGCCGGTGCCTCGCCGGTATCCATGTCACGCGCCCGACAAAGCCGGAATGTCGTTCTGCATTCGTATTTTTCGCGACAACGAGGCCGTTCCGCCTCGGCACATTCCGCGGCTGTCGGCAGGGTTAACCGCGATTCGACACCGAATAAAAATGGAATAACGTTCCGAAATCATGTCGGACGTGCGGTGAACGACCGGTCGCGCGCTCGTACCCGAAGCCTCAACCCAACCCAGGAGACGATCCATGCTGTTTCAGAAACGCGGAAGTTTCGCGCTGCGCGCCACGCTCGGCGCCACGCTGGCCGCAGCCAGTCTTGCCGCTGCCGCGGCCACGCCGTCGGGCGGCGAGGCGGCCGTCGCGAAGGCCGTCGAACAGCTGCGCGTGGCGATGGTGGCCGGCGACGAGGCCACGCTGAAGAAGCTGACCGAGCCGCAGCTCAGCTACGGCCATTCGTCGGCCCATGTCGAGGATCGCGCGGAATTCCTGAAGGATCTGGTCGGCACGCACGCGTTCAAGTCGGTCACGCAGTCCGACCAGACGATCCGCGTGGTCGGTGACAACGCCATCGTGCGCCACACGTTCGACTCGGAGAACAACCAGCCGGACGGCAAGGTCACGACCTCGCACATCGGCGTGCTGCAGGTCTGGAAGCATCACGCCGACGGCTGGCGCCTGCTCGCGCGGCAGGCCGTGCCGCTGCCGAAATCGTAAGCGGCGCGCCTGGACCGGAAGACCGGAGGCCACGCCACGCCGCGTGCTCGGTTTCGTTCCTCGCCCGATCGGGGCACCGGCACGAACGCCCCAAGCCGTGGTCCATCCACGGCGAGGACCGGCCATCCCGATGCGCGGCCGGCCTGCCTTCAGCGGCTGCCGTCAGCCGCGCCCGCCCATCGCGCGCGAGATCTTCTGGTCGGTCTTGTACTGGCTCAGCGCGTAGACGGACCAGATCGCGGCCGGAATCCAGCCGATCAGCGTGACCTGCAGCAGCAGGCAGATGATGCCCGCGAACGGGCGGCCGATCGTGAAGAACTGGAGCCACGGCAGGATGATGGCAAGAATGAGACGCATGGTCGGAGCCTCGCAGGTGGTGATGTCGTTGTATGGATCGCGCCAGCCAGGGAACGGGCCGGCGCGCCAGATTGTAGTGCAGTGCGATGACACCGGAAGCGGACCGCGGCCGCGGCACGGTGACGGCAGCGGCAGCGCCCGCCGCCGCGCCGGCTCCGGCGATGGCGTCAGGCCGCCACCGCGCCGTGCTCCTTGCGCGCCGCCGCGCCCGGCACCGGCACGGCCCTGCCCGGCACGCTCTCGAGCGCCGGCACCGACGCGAACAGCTCGGCCACCCAGTCCGCGAACACGCGCACCGTCATCGACAGATGGCGGTTGTGCGGATAGACGATCGAGATCGGCTTCGGCTTCGGATAGACGCCCGGCAGCACCTCGACGAGCGAGCCGTCGAGCAGGTGCGGAATCACCGAGAACAGCGTCGGCTGGATCAGCCCGAAGCCTTCCAGCGCGCAGGTCACGTAGGCATCCGAATCATTGACGGTCACCACCGAGTTCATCCGCACCTCGTGCAGCTTGCCGTCGATCAGGAAAGTCCACGGCATCGGCCGGCCGCCGCTCGCATAGGCGAAATTCACGGCACGGTGCTGCTCCAGCACCTCGATCGATTCCGGCTGGCCGAAACGCGCCAGGTAGTCGGGCGAGGCGCAGCTGATGCGGTTCATCACGCCCACGCGCCGCGCCACCATCGACAAATCCTCGAGCGGTCCGACCCGGATCTCGCAGTCGAAGCCGTCGCGCACCAGATCGACGGGCCGGTCCGAGAGCCCGAAATGCAGCTCGATGTCCGGATAGCGCTGATGGAACAGCGGCAGCGCCGGCAGCACCACGCGCCGCCCGAGCAGCGACGGCATGTGGACGCGCAGCGTGCCGTGCGGCTTGCGATTGCCGACCTGAAAGCTCGCGTCGGCCTCCGAGATCTCGGACATGATCCGGATGCAATGCTCGTAATACCCCGCGCCCTCGGGCGTCAGCGACAGCCGGCGCGTGGTGCGGTGCAGCAGCCGCACGCCGAGCAGGGCCTCGAGGTTCTGGATGATGGTCGTGACCGACGCGCGCGGCATCGACAGCGTCTCCGCGGCCCGCGTGAAGCTGTTGGCATCGACTACGCGCGTAAAAACCTGCATCGCCTGTAAACGGTCCATGACTTCCCCCTATTTCTGCTTTCGAACGACCAACGGAACAGAATAGAGCCGCACGCCATCGCGATTCAAGACCAGCCGCGATTATTCGCGCGTCGCGATCAATCGCGGGGCGGCGCCGGGGACCCGTTTGGTGCGAATCTGCCGGCACGGATCGGCGCGTCGGGGTGCGTCGCCTCCCGCCCGGCAGCGTGAGCCGCCGGGCTCCGTGTTTTCACCGAGCCGCCCCCAGCAATCCTTCCCTTTATTTCGAAAACCTTTCCTGGCGGGCGTTTTCGCCCGATTTCATGTTCCGATGCAGGCTCCCGGACCGGTTAGAGGCGATCGTCTATCCGGTTGCGATTTCTCCCGTCACCGACTATCGTTACATCACTCAATGTCACATTTAAAAATGAACCGGAACGGAGACATCGCATGACTGCGCGCACCCCGCCCGCTTCCGACGGGCAACCCGAAGCCGTCGACGTCGCGATCATCGGCACCGGCTTCGCCGGCCTCGGCATGGCGATCCGGCTGCAACAGGCCGGCCGCGCGAATTTCGCCGTGTTCGAGAAGGCCGCCACGGTGGGCGGCACCTGGCGCGACAACCACTATCCCGGCTGCGCCTGCGATGTGCAGTCCCACGTCTATTCGTTCTCGTTCGCGCCGAACCCGCGCTGGACGCGCATGTTCGCGCCGCAGCCGGAAATCCGCGCCTATCTGGAACACTGCGTCGAGCGCTTCGGCATCGCCCGCTACCTGCGCTTCGGCCACGAACTCGCCAGCGCCGAATACGACGAACTCGCCCACCGCTGGCAGCTGCGCTTCGCCAACGGCCGGCGCGTTTCGGCGCGCGTGCTGGTATCGGGCATGGGCGGGCTGTCGCGGGCCGCGCTGCCGCGGATCGACGGCATCGAGTCGTTCGCGGGCCACGCGTTCCACTCGCAGCACTGGGACCACGCCTACGATCTGGCCGGCAAGCGCGTGGCCGTGATCGGCACCGGCGCGAGCGCGATCCAGTTCGTGCCGCAGATCGCGCCGCGCGTCGCGCGGCTGGCGCTGTTCCAGCGCACTCCGCCGTGGATCATGCCGAAGCCCGACCGCCAGCTGAGCCGCTTCGAGCAGTGGCTGTTCCGCGCGCTGCCATTCACGCAGAAGCTCGCGCGCACCAGCCGCTACTGGATGCTCGAATCGCGCGTGCTCGGCTTCGCGATCCATCCGGCGCTGATGAAGAACGTGCAGAAGCTCGCCGAGCGCCACATCCGCAAGCAGATCGCCGATCCGGCGCTGCGCGCCACGGTTACGCCGAACTACACGCTCGGCTGCAAGCGCGTGCTGATCTCGAACGACTATTACCCGGCGCTCACGCGCGAGAACGTCGAGGTGGTGACCGACGCCATCGCGCGCATCGAACCCGACGCCGTGGTCACCGCGGACGGCCGCCGCCACGCCGTGGACTGCCTGATCTACGGCACCGGCTTCCAGGTGGCCGACCCGTTCCCGCGCGGCGTGATCCGCGGGCGCGGCGGCGTCGACATCGTCGATACGTGGCGCGACGGCGCGCACGCCTATCTCGGCACCACGCTGCCCGGCTACCCGAACTTCTTCATGATCGTCGGCCCGAACACCGGGCTCGGCCACAACTCGATGGTGTTCATGATCGAGTCGCAGATCGAGTACATCCTCGGCGCGCTCGACGCGATGGAGCACGAGCGGGCCGAGGCGCTCGAGGTGCGCCCGCTCGTCGAGGCCGACTACAACCGGCGGCTGCAGCAGCGGCTCGGGCGCG
The DNA here is from genome assembly GCF_022870505.1 of Burkholderia perseverans. Taxonomy (NCBI): domain Bacteria; kingdom Pseudomonadati; phylum Pseudomonadota; class Betaproteobacteria; order Burkholderiales; family Burkholderiaceae; genus Burkholderia; species Burkholderia perseverans. The sequence goes on along the minus strand of NZ_CP045093.1, from coordinate 1,181,587 downwards.
CGATCTGGTCCACCGGCGGCTGCAAGAGCTGGTATCTCGACCCGCGCACCGGCAGGAACACCACGCTGTGGCCCGGCTTCACCTGGCGCTTCCGGCAGGCCACCGCGCACTTCTCGATCGCCGACTACCAGGCCTACGCGGCCGCGCGCCACGATGCGCAGCCGGCCACCGCCACCACGACCGCTACCGAGCAGGCGGCCACGCCGGCCGCCGCCACCGACGCATCGGGCCAGCGCGCGCCGGCCGTCTGATTCAAGGAGGATTCCTCATGAAATCGTTTCACGACAAGGTGGCAGCCATCACCGGCGCCGGTTCCGGCATGGGCCGCTCGCTCGCGCTGCAGCTCGCGCAGGACGGCTGCCACGTCGCGCTCGCGGACCGCAACGGCATGGGCCTCGCCGAGACCGAGCGGATCGTGCGCGCGCTCGCACCCGCGGTGCGCGTGTCCACCTGCGTGCTCGACGTGGGCGACCGCGCGGCCATGCATCGCTGGGCCGACGACACCGCGCGCGAGTTCGGCCGCGTGAACCTGGTGTTCAACAACGCCGGCGTCGCGCTGTCGAGCACCATCGAGGGCATGGAGTACGCCGACCTCGAATGGATCATGAACATCAACTTCTGGGGCGTGGTCCACGGCACCAAGGCGTTCCTCCCGCATCTGAAGGCATCCGGCGACGGCCACGTGATCAACACCTCGAGCATCTTCGGGATCTTCGCGCAGCCGGGCATGAGCGCCTACAACGCAACCAAGTACGCGGTGCGCGGCTTCACCGAATCGCTGCGCCAGGAACTCGACATGATGAAGTGCGGCGTGTCGGCCACCTGCGTCCACCCCGGCGGCATCAAGACCAACATCGCGCAGTCGAGCCGCATCTCGCAGAGCATGCTCGGCTTCATGGTGGATAGCGAGCAGCAGGGCAAGGACGACTTCGAGAAGTTCTTCATCACCACCGCGGACGAAGCCGCGCGCGTGATCCTGCACGGCGTGCGCAAGAACCGGCGCCGCGTGCTGATCGGGCGCGACGCGCGCGGGGCCGACTGGCTCGCGCGCACGCTGCCGGCCGCCTACCAGGCGCTGGTCGTGCTCGCCACCAGACGGGAACGGGCCAAGGCACGCCGCCGCGCCACGCGCGGCGAACTCGCCCCCACCGAGTCGACGTACCACAACGCAGGCAATCAGGGAGAACCGTCATGATGCCCGTCCGCCGCGACATCCGTTTCGCCATGCCCCCCGACCGCGCGTGCGACTGGCACGTGAAGGGGGTGCCCGTCACCCACTTCATGAACGCGCTGTCGCTGCTGTTCCCCGCCGGCGAGCGCTTCTTCATGGACTCGGTGCGCCACTACCGCGACCAGATCCACGATCCCGAACTGAAGAAGCAGGTGGCCGGCTTCATCGGCCAGGAGGCGATGCATACGCGCGAGCACATCGAGTACAACGACCTGCTGCAGGCCGCCGGCCTGCCCGCGCACAAGCTCGACAAGCGGCTGTGGATGATCCTCGGGCTGTTCCGCAAGACGCTGCCGCCCGCGATGCAGCTCGCCATTACGATCGCGCTCGAACACTACACGGCGATGCTCGCGAACCTGCTGCTCGAAGGGCACGAGATGCGCATCGACGGCTCGGTGGACGGCTACACGCAGATGTGGATGTGGCACGCGATGGAGGAGACCGAACACAAGTCGGTGTCCTACGACGTGTGGCTGCGCGTGACGCGCCCCGGCCTCGGCCGCTACCTGCTGCGCACCGGCACGATGCTGCTGACCACCGCGATCTTCTGGACCATCGTGTTCGACTACCACGTGCGCCTGATGCTCGCGCACCGGCGCCGCCATGGCCGCTTCTCGGGCATGTGGACGCTCGTCAAGTACCTGTACTCGCCGCGCGGCGGCGTGTTTCCCGGCATCGCGCGCGAATGGTTCGGCTTCTTCCGCCCGGGCTTCCATCCGTGGGACTACGACAACCGCCGCTACCTCGGCGAACTCGACAGCCTGCTGGCCCGGATCGACGAGACCAACGCGCGCTACGCGGCCGAGGCCGCGCCGCGGCGCGTGCCGCTGCATGCGGCCCACGTCGCGCATCCGTGATGGACGCCGCGCTGGATGTCGCGACGGCCGGCCACGAGACGCTCACGGTGGATTCGGACGGCGTGCGGCTGGCCGTCTACCTGAGCGGGCCGCGCGAGGCGCCGCCCGTGATCCTCGTGCATGGCTATCCCGACTCCGCGCGAGTCTGGGACCGCGTGCGCGAGACGCTCGAGAAGCGCTACCGCGTGATCGCCTACGACGTGCGCGGCGCCGGCGCGTCGGATGCGCCGAAGCCGGTTTCGGCCTATCGCCTCGCGCAGCTCGAACGCGACCTCGGCGCCGTGGCGAGCGCGACCTGCGGGCGGCGGCCGTTCCATCTGGTCGGCCACGACTGGGGCTCGATCCAGAGCTGGGAGGCCGTGACCGATCCGGCGATGCGCGGACGCATCCTGTCGTATACGTCGATCTCGGGGCCGTGCCTCGATCACGTGTTCCGCGCGCCGTTCAGCCTGAGGCAGTCGCTGAAGTCGTGGTACATCGCGTTCTTCCATCTGCCGCTGCTGCCGGCGCTGTTCTGGCGGCTCGGCGGCGCCGCGCTGTGGCCATGGTGGCTGCGCCGCACCGAGCGGATTCGCGTCGAACCCGATCCGCTGCAGCTGAGCAATGGCGTCAACGGCATCCGGCTCTATCGCGCGAACTTCATCGCCCGCGCGCGACAACCGCGCGAACGCTACGCGCAGGCGCCGGTGCAGATCCTGGTGCCGCTGCGCGACCGCTACGTCACGCCCGTGCTGACCGAGAACCTCGAACGCTGGCTCGGCGTACATGAGCGCGAGCTGATCGACGCCTCGCACTGGACCGTGCTGCGCGAGGCGGCGTTGATTGCGGAGCGTATCGACCGCTTCGCGTCGCGGTATGAGCCGTCGTTCGCGAACCGGCCGACGGCCGCGAACGATCCGGGTGGGCCGCCGCTTTCGCCGCGCGCGAGTGCTTGAGCGCACGCCGCCCCTGTGGCCGGATAAGCGCGTTGCGGGGCTGTCGCTTTTGCCGTGATCGGTGGCGCCATCTCCTGCTACGTCCGTCCGTTCATTTCGTTACGAACGCGAAGGCCAGCGTCTGCCCTTCCTCGCTCCGCGAGCCGAACCCGACGCGCTACGGCGAACCCCAGCGCGGCCATTTGCCGGTATGCTCCGCGTGTCCGTTTCGTCCCCGAATGCGAAACCGCGATCGGCCGCCGTCGGCCCGTCGATGAGCCGCCCCCGCGTGTGCGATCCGGACTACACACGAACCCACACCCTGCGCGGAGAGAGCAGACATGTCAGTGGAAAGTCCGATCGACTCGTTCGCCTATCCGTTGGTGAGCGAGATCTTCGGCGAGGCGATCCGTACCGCGGAAACGCTCTCGCTGCCCGGCGAACTGGTGGCGCACTGCTGCCGCGATCCCGGCGAGCGCTTTTCCGAGGCCACCCGCGACGCGATCTACGGCGCGCTGGTGCCCGTCACCACGCGCGCCTTCGGCGCGGACATGACGCCCTACTGGCGCTTCCGCAAGGACCAGGGCTATTTCGCCCGGCTGCGGGAGTTCACCGTCATCGAAGACGCGAGCGGGCAGATGGCGGGATGGACCGGCTACTCGGTGATCCGCGCCGACGCGTTCACCACGCTCTACATCGATTCGACCGGCATGGTGCCGTCGCGCCAGTCCGGCGGCGTGATGCGCCAGCTGCTGCGCGCGCGGCTGCGTCTCGCCCACGCCGAGTTGAAGGCAAGCGCGCCGCAGCTGTTCGCCACCGCGCGCAGTGAAAGCCCGATCTTCTACAAGCTGCTGAGGAAAGTGCTGGGCGGCGACCCGCTGTATCCGCAGGTCGGCACGAGCGTGCCGGCCGGGATCCTCGAATGCGGGCGGCAGCTCGCGGCCTGGCTCGGACAGGCGGAACGGCTCGAGCCGGACAGCCTGGTCCTGCGCAACGCCTATACGATGGTCGACGAGCTTTACGACGCACTGCCGTCCACCGGCGACGCCGATCTCGACCGCCTGTTCCGCGACACGCTCGGGCCGCTCGATGCGTATCTGCTGGTCGGGGTGGTGTCGGATGCGATCGAGCGGGATTGAGTCGTAGCGGGATGGCGGTGTGTTCTTGGGATGCGGCGAGTTCATGGCCAGCACCGCTGCCCGACTGAACGGATGCGTGGAGCATGCGTGCGAGCCATCGAGGTCACCCCGGCCGGCTGCACATTCTCGATGCCGGCCACTTGACCCAGCCATGACGCGAGCACGATTCGTCCACCTCCCGCCCACCACCCGGCCGCGCATCATCATGCATTCGCCCCACCCGCCGCCGCGCCTGCCACGCGCATGCGCGCCGAACCGCAAATAACCGGTATCCGGCGCCGCCCATCCCGGCATGCCGGGCGATCCCTTATGCTCGCGGCACCTTTCCCCGCTCACGCCCGCCCGCGCCGACGATGCTCGCCCGCCGCCGTCTCCTCCCGTTCGCGCCGCTGCCCGAACTGCTCACGCTGCTGCGCGGCGTCGGGCAAGTCGTCCTGCAGGCGCACGCGGGTACCGGCGCCTGCGTGGTGGCCGCGCTGGCACTCGCGGACCCGGCGTTCGCCTGTGCCGCGCTGGCCGGCACGGCGGCGGCCACGCTCGCCGCGCTGCTGACGAGTGCGCCGCGCGAGCAACGCGCCCTGCGGTCAGCACCCGCACCGCGCGAAGCCATGCCCGATGCAGGCGTCCATCCCGTCATGCTCGCCGGAGGAACCCCCTTCCCGGCTCACGCGCCAATCGCCATCGCAAACACGGCCGCTCCCACCTCCAACCAAGCCGACCTGCAACGCGGCCTGCATGGCTACAGCGGCACGCTGGCCGCGCTGGCGGCCGTCGCGCTGATCCCCGACCGCTCGACCGCCTTCGCGATCGCGCTGATCGCGGCGAGCGTGGCCGGCGTGCTCTATCGCCCCGTCTCTCGCGTGCTCGGCCGCGTCGGCGCCGCCGCCTATTCGCTGCCGGCCGTGCTTGCCACGCTGCTCTGGCTGCCGTTCCTCGCGCCGGGCACGGCACGCCTCGCTGCCGCGCCGCTGGACGCCCCCGCCTGCCTCGCCGGCGCCGTGCTGGCCTCGTTCGCGCAGGCGGTGCTCGCCTCGGGCCTGCTGCCGGGCGCGGTGCTGCTGGCCGGGCTCGCACTGGCCTCGCCGCGCGCGGCCGGCCTCGCCGTGGCCGGCGCGCTGCTCGCCTCGGCGCTGCTGATGGCGGGCGGCGCCCACGCCGGCTCCGCCGCCTGCGCGGCCGGCCTGCTCGGCTACAACGGCGCGCTCGCGGCCATCGCGCTCGCCCCGGCCGGCGCGCGTGCCGCGCTCGGCGCCGCCGCGCTCGCGGCAGCGCTGCATCTGCTCGCGCTGCGTGCCGGCCTGCCGCCGCTCAGCGCGCCGTTCGCGCTCGCCGCCTGCCTCGTCTCGGCCCTGCGCCGCTCACGCGCCCCGTCGCATGGCGAGGGCGGTAACGGCAATGCCGATAACGCGGTCGGCGCGCGTCTCCCCTCTGCCCATGGAGCCACCCATGTCGTTCGTCCACCGCGCTGAAACACGCGCCGCCACGCACCCGCCCTCGCCCGCCGAGCAGCGCGCGCGCATCGATCTCGCGGCCGCCTATCGGCTGGTCGCGCTCGACGGCCTGGACGACCTGATCTACACGCATCTGTCCGTGGCCGTGCCCGGCGAACCGGGCCACTTCCTGATCAATCCGTTCGGACTCGCGTTCGAGGAAGTGTGCGCGTCGAACCTCGTCAAGATCGACCTGGCCGGCAACCGGATCGGCTGCGGCCCGCACGACGTCAACGCGACCGGCTTCGCGCTGCACGCGGCCGTCCACGCCGCGCGCGCCGACGCGGCCTGCGTGATCCACCTGCATGCGACGGCCGCCATCGCCGTCTCGATCCAGCCGGCCGGGCTGCTGCCCGCCTCGCAGCACGCGCTGCGCTTTCACGGCGATCTCGCCTGCCACGACTACGAGGCGCTCGCGTTCACGCCGGCCGAGGGCACGCGGCTGGTCGAACGACTCGCCGGCAACTCGGCCATGCTGCTGCGCAATCACGGCCTGCTGACGGTGGGCCGCACGGTCGCGGAAGCCTATGTGCGAACGGTCACGCTCGTGAAGGCCTGCGAGATCCAGCTGGCCGCGCTGGCGGGCGGCATCGAACCGGTGCTGCCCGCCCCGGCCGTGGCCGCGCGCGCGGCCGGCCAGCTGCGCGACGGCGGCGCGCTGGAAGGCGAACTCGAATGGCCCGCGCTGCTGCGCCGGCTCGATCGCCATGCGCGCGCCGGCGAGCCGTCGTATGCCGATTGACTGATTAGCCGATCGGCCAGCTCGCGGCAGCGCCGCGGTTGCGGTTACTGTGCTGGCTGTTGTTGTCGTTTCCGATTTCGCTCAACCCGGGAGACCCGAGATGCCCACTTTTCACATCGACCTGTTCGAAGGCCGCACGCTGGAACAGAAACGCCGCTTCGTCGAGGCGATCACGCGCGTGACCTGCGAGACGCTCGACTGCCCGCCGTCGTCCGTCGACATCATCCTGCACGACGTGAAGCGCGAGAACTGGGCGACGGCCGGCAGGCTGTGGTCGGATCAGGACGCCGGCTGAGGCAGGCCGCGCGGCACTTGGGCTACGCCAACCCGCGTTCGTTGCGTCGCCCGATGAAAAACGCGCCGTGATTCACGACGCGTTTTCTTCAGGAGCGCACAACCAACGGCGCTCAACCCCAGCCGGCCATCATCGCGCCCATGCCAGCGAGCAGGCCGCCCATCAGCCGGTTCAGCGCGCGCACGCGCGTCGGCCGCCGCAACAGCCGGCTCAGCCGCTGCGAGAACAGCGCCATCGACGCAACCCCGCCCGCGAACAGCAACGCGAACGTCACGGCCAGCAGCAGGTATTGCTGGTTGACGCTCCAGTGCGCGTCGCTGCTGATGAACTGCGGGAAAAACGACGGAAAGAACAGCAGCGTCTTCGGGTTGAAGCCCGAGGTGGCGACGCCGCGCCAGAACAGGCCGCGCTGCGCGGCACGCTCGTCGCGCAGCGCCGGGACCGCGGCGGCTTCGTTCGAGACGTTCGGACCGGTGGGTCGATTCGATTCGTTCGCTTCATCGGGCCCGACCAGCGCGCCGCCGCGCCACTGCCGATAGCCGAGCCACACCAGATAGGCGGCGCCGACCCAGCGCAGCACGCCGAGCGCACGCGCATCGACGTGCAGCAGCGAATTGAGGCACAGCGCCGTGAACGCCAGCTGCAGCAGCACGGCCAGCGTGCCGCCCCAGACGCAGGGCAGCGCGCGGCGCCAGCCGGCGCGCAGCGCATGGCTCATCGCGAGCAGGTTGACGGGACCGGGCGCATAGACGAGCACGAGCGCGGCGGCGACGAACGACAGATAGAGCTGGAACGACATGACGGGGCAGGACGGACAGGAGAAAAGCGACGGACCGGCGCGGTGGCGCCGGCTCTTCGTTCGGACGGGGGCGGGTGGCCGGGATGCCCGTCTCGCCCGGCGCCGCGACTCGTGATCGCGGTGACGACGCGATGCGAATGGTTGCTCGCATCGTTCGTGCCGGGCTTCAAGGCATGGAGAAAATATACCTGCCGCGAGTCGGAAAAGGCTTTCTGTTCTCCAGCAAATCTTGCCAAAAACCGGAAGCTTCTTCAGATAAAATCACTATTCCCTGAACAAAATTCCGACCACCATGGTTAGCCGCGAACGCGCCCCCCGCCCACTCGACAGCCAGGACCGCAAGATCCTGCGTGCGCTGCAGACCAACGCACGCCTGTCGAACGCCGAACTGGCCGAACAGGTGGGCATGTCGGCCACCGCCTGCTGGAACCGCACGCGCCAGCTCGAAACCGACGGCTACATCGACGGCTACGTCGCGCTCGTCAACCAGCGCATGCTCGGTTTCGCCGACATCGTGATCCTCGAGGTCACGCTCGACCGCCACGAGGACGACGCGCTCGCGCGCTTCGGCGCCGAACTGGCCGCGCTGCCCGAGGTGCTCGAGGCCTACCTCGTGTCGGGCGAATACGACTACTGGATCAAGGTAGCCGTCGACGGCACCGCCGGTTACGAACGCTTCCTGCGCGAGAAGCTCTACCGGATTTCGAGCATCCGCCACAGCCGCTCGATGTTCGCGCTGCGCTGCATGAAGGACGTGTCGTCGATGCAGGTGTAAGGGCCGACGCGGCTAGCGGGCCTCCTCCTGACGCGGTTACCGCCGTCGCTCGATCCCGGCCGGCGCGGCCACGCCAAGGCCGGCCGCCTCGACCGCGCCGGCGACGTAGCCGGGATAGCTCGGCGACCATTCGCTCGCGATCCCCACCAGCCGGTCGTGCCACGGGCCGGCGCCGACGATCGCGATCCGTGCGCGCGTCAGCATGCCGGCGCCCCCGCTGCCGGCAAGCCGGCAATGGGCGTGGCGCGCTCGGTCTTCACGTAGACGGTCGCGCCGGCCGTGCCGACGGGACGATCGCCGTCGGGCAGCCGAAGCCAGCTGCCGCGCGGACAGGCCAGCCCCTCGACGCGCAGTTCGCCCGCGACCACGAGCCATTCGGTGCGCCCGGCCGCCTCGACGTCGAGCGGCGCGCCGGCTTCGAGCCGTCGCAACCCGACGCGCTCGCGGTCCGACGCATACAGCGGGCAGACCACCTGCCCGTCCGCTTGCGTCCAGGCGGCCGGATCGCGCGTGTCGATGCGCACCGTGCCGGCGTCGCCGTCTGCCATCTGGCGCAGCTTCACGAACAGCGTCGCGCCGCGCTCGCTCGACGGCGCGTGCGACGAGCCGGGCGGATTGCGCAGATACCAGCCCGCCGGATAGTGACGCTCGCCCTCGGAGAACACGCCGGACAGCACGAGGATCTCCTCGCCGCCCGGTTGCGCATGGCGAGGGAATCGCGAGGCACGCGCGTAACGCACGATGCTCGTGGCGCGCGCCGCTTCGGCGCCGATCCGGTCGAGCATCACGCGCTCGACGCCCGGTTGCGGCGAAGCGATCCAGCGGTATGGGTCGGCCGGCACGACGGCGCGGCGCGAGACATCGGCGTTGACTAACATGGCGGGCATTCGGAAACGGATCGTGTGGGGCCGCCGACCGGGCGGGAAGCCCGGGCGGCGGCGCCGATGGCCTGGATTCGCGGGCTTGCGGGCTCAAACGCCCGGCAACGCCGCATGCGCTTCGAGCACGCGCGCCGAGTCGGTCAGCGCGGCGCCCGCGTTCAGCGCGATCGCCACGCCGAGCGTCTCGGCGATGTCCTCGCGCGAGGCGCCAAGTGGCTGCTGCCGCGCATCGAGCGCTTCCACGCGCAGTGCCCCGAGACCGACGTACGGCTCGACACCAACCTGACGCCGGTCGATTTCATCGCACACGGCATCGACGTCGGCGTGCGCTACGGGCGCGGCAGCTGGGCCGGGCTCGTCGCCGAGAAGCTGATGGACGAACAGGTGTTCCCGGTCGCCTCGCCGGGGTGGCTCGCGAAGCACGGCGAGGTGGAAGCGCGGCGCGGGATGCAGGTGAACAACTCGGCGGCCGTGCTGCAGGCCGCGATCGACGGCCATGGCATCGCGCTCGCGCGCAGCGTGATGGCCGCCGACGTCGCCGCCGCGGGCCGGCTGACGCCGCTGTTTCCCGAGATCCGCTATGCGTCGGCGCTCGCTTACTACGTGGTCTATCGCGCCGATTGCGCGACGCTGCCGAAGCTCGTCACGTTCCGCGAATGGCTGATGCGGGAGGCGGCGCGGAGAGAATGAGGAAGTGGCGGCACCGCGCTAGCGGGTGCCGCGGGGGATTGGGCTCAGGCTTGGGCGTGGACCGGAAGACTGCGCATGCGGAAACGGCGCTGCGGCATGCGATGCCTCCGGATCCGGTCGAAATGAGCGGAATGCGCCCGGACGCACCCGGACGCCCCCTCAGCGCGGCGATTGCGCCTGCGCCAGCGCGTCGAGCGCCGCGTTGCGCGCCTGCACGCGCGCGAACAGGCCACCGATGTCGAAGCCCTCGAGGTCGAGATCGAAGCGCTCGGTCAGGCAGGCGGCCCACGCGGACGCGTCGGCGAGCCGTTCGGTGAGGGTGGCGACGCCGTGCGCGTCGCGCAACGTCAGTTCGTCGTTGAGCAGCGTGGCGCGGCCGTCCGGCAGCACGCGGCTCACGATCAGGTCGTTGACGAACTTCGAATCGGGATGCGTGGAGGTGTACCAGTTCGCCACCTCGTAATCGACGCGCTCGGCGCGCTTCGTGCCGAACCGGTAGACGGTCTGCCAGCCCTTCGCCGTCCGGCATTCGAGGTCGAATTCGCCGGCCGCCGGCGCCGGCGCGGCGACGATCCGGTACTCGCCATGCGGCGTATGCTGCGCGAGGCCGGGGGCGGCCGCGAGCGGCGCCGTCTGGGTGACCGTGCCGAACCCGACGTCCACGTACCAGACCTCGTCGTCGATCTCGACGCACAACAGCTTGTGCGTCTGCGGCGTGACGGCGTCGGGCGCCTGCTGCCAGCGCACGCGCGCGAGCAGCGGCGTGACGCGGAAGCCGATCTGCGCGAGCGCGGCATGGAACAGCCGGTTGTGCTCGAAGCAGTAGCCGCCGCGCCGCCGTGCGACCATCTTGGCGGCGATCGACAGCAGATCGAGCTTCACCGGCGAGCCCGTCAGCGCATCGAGATTCTCGAACGCGATCGCCTGCGGATGCAGACGATGCAGTTGCCGCAGCACGTCGAGCGTCGGCTCGGGGGTGCCGCGATAGCCGATACGTTCGAGGTAGTGTGGAAGATCCAGATCGTCGTACATGCGGTGCGTGCCTGTGGAAGAGGAAGCCGGTTCGGCGGCTGGCGTTACCTTAGCATCACGCGGCGATCGGCGCAGGAATCCGACGGCGGCATCGGGGGCCGCGTGCGGCGGCATTTTTTCGCAAGCGCGGCGGGGATGCGCCATCGTTTCGTGTCGCGACGCATGGACTTGCTTCGTGCTGAGTACGGGCCCCGACAGCCTGGTCGACCTGGACGGCGCGATCACGTCAGGAATGTGGTGGCGGCACCGGCCACGGCCCCGGGCGGCGTTTTTTGACAAGCGTGACGGCTACACGCCATCGTTTAGCGTCGCGAGAACGGCCTCACGCATGCCGGACAGCTCCGCCGGCCCGTTCAGCGCGTGACGCGGCGCAGCGCGGAAGTCGCCACGGGCGGCACGTCGATCCCATGCAGCGACGCATAGCGCACGGCGTCGCTGAGCGTCGAGGCGGCGGCGTCGATCTGGTCAGGCGCATGCCCGGCGATGCTCGACGAAGCGGCGTCGAGCGAAGCGGGAGCCGGCCCGCCCCGCCGCAGGCCCTCGAAACGCTGGAGGCCCTCGCCAAGCGAGGTCAGGCCGGTGCGGAACGCCTCGCGATCGAGCGGCGCGCCCGCGGTGGACGCAAATGCCTGCGACAGCGCGAGCGCGATCGACTGCTGCGCGCCGCCGATCTGCGAGAGCAGGGTGTTCGAGACATGCGAGGCGGCCACGTCGTCGTCGCCGAGCGTGCCGGCCGCATTGGCGGCTTGACCGGCCGCGCCCGTCAGCCCCATCGCGGCCGCCAGGTCGGCCTGCCCCGCCAGCACGCGGCGGTTCGCGTCGAGATAGGCGTGCCAGTCCGACGAGGCGGCGGGCGCCGGTGACGATGAAGCCCTCGCGCCGGACGGTGTGTCGGCCACCGGAGCGGCGGCCGGCGCACTCGACGCACCAGGCGGCAGTTGCACGGGCGCGACGGGCGCGTATTGCGAAGCCTGCGACGGCGGCGCTTGCCGCGCCGTCGCAGGCTGGGCATGCGCGGCCGCGCTCGCGACGAGCCCGGCCGCAGCCATGAAGGCGGCACGAGCGTGGGCTTTCGCGGCCCGCGCGATCTTGTGGCGTTTCGTCTGCGTACTCATGGTCCGAAATTTTCCGCGCCGACGCGCGCCGGAAGCAACTGCCGATACATCTCGAAACGTATCGGCTGCCGGGCTGCAAAGCGAATCGCGCGAAACGGGTTCGCGCCAGCATCGCGCGTCATGCGGGAGTCGGGCGGCCGCTGGGGCTCCGGGTTACCCGGGCATCGCCTCGCCTTCGACGGCGGTACGCCGGCAGCCATGTCGGCGCCTGCCGTTACGCTGTTCCGCTCACCGCAGCGCCCGCCGCATCGCGACGGCGCTGCGATCGCACGTGCCGTGCCGTGCCGTGCCGTGCCGTGCCGTGCCGTGCCGTGCCGTGCCGTGCCGTGCCGTGCCGTGCCGTGCCGTGCCGTGCCG